>NZ_JAPVLQ010000010.1 GCF_027158005.1 Rhodococcus sp. H36-A4
CCGAAAATCCTCGACCTCCCCGACACCGCGTGGATCAACAAACCAGCAGAAACAACTGACACCGATCAAGAGCACGATTCGATAGCGGCGTAACACCCACTGGACTCATCCACCTTGACAAATTCCGCATCCCCGTTGTGGCCGAGGGACGTCGGGGGAGGCGCCATGCACTGCAGGTACGACGACGTCTGCGGTGGTGCGGGAGGCCCCAGTCCGGGACCGGGTGACGGGTGCGCAGTGTGTTCGGCGACAGCCCAGTTGTACCCAGCAGCACTCGTGACCTCTGCCAGCTTGCTCGAAGCGTCGACCCACACCTCTGCTGCGTGAAAGAAGTCATACGTGCTTTGGTCGTAAGCCGTTCCCCACTGTTTGACGCTGTCGTAGTCGCCAACCATAGCCGTGCATTTGCTAAGTGAACCGCGCAATGCCTCGACGCGTGAACGCACCGACTCGGATGCCCGAGCGCACACGGCTGCGGTGTCGTAGTATGCCTGCGGATCAACATTCACGGTTGCGTCCTGAGCATGTGCGTATTCATATCGGTGGCCGATAAGTATCCGTCATGAGCCTTTCTCGTGAGCGCCTCCATGTGATGAACGTGTTCGACGAATGCAGATGCGGCGTATGCCCATTGGTTGTGGGAGTCGGCGTATGCACGGGCTGCCGGGCCTTCCCAGCCCGGACCGATCAGCGCGGCTGCCCGGCGATCCAGTTCATCTAGTTCGTCGCGAATAAAACCTGCCAAACCGTTGATTCTCGCAATCAGACCGTCGAGGTCGTCGAGTTCGACGCGGAACGGCGTACTCATACGTGTCCCGCAATGTTTGTTGCGGAACAATCCTCGGTAACGTCATAACCGGATGCTGACTGACTCAGTGAGACGGACAGTGAGTTCAGTGCATCGACAATGCGAAACCCATCCTCGTGGAACAGCTTCCACGTGTCGCGGAAAGCGAGTGCCGCTTGACCGTCCCACCGGACCGCATCGACGTCGCGGCTGACGGCGTCGAGCGCGTTTCGCAAAGTTTGCTCGAGTTGCTGCGCCGCGGCCCCCACCGCGGCGATTTGTTCCGGATCTGCTGACAACACCCCGTCCGGGGTTCCCCCGTCGCCCATGCGAGGTGAAACTACAGCAAAGCGCCATCGGCCGCATGCGCGGCTGATGGTCGTCAATTCAATTATCCGTGTTTATCCTGATCGAGTAGGTCGATCAGGAATAGCTGATACCTGCCCTTGAGTCCCACGAGTTCGACCTCGCACGATGGGTCGAGCGCGATGTCATCGGCCTTGCCGATGTCGGCGGACAGCCTCGCTGACGACAATTTGTCCGACCGCTGCCTGTCTCGTGACTTAGGGGTGCACTATGCGCAGTGTGAACCTCGAGGACCGTACGTCGGTGGCTTAATGGAAGGACGATCTCGGATCGAGGCGACAAGAGGATACGAAACTAGTGCAATACGAACACCTTCGGGAATTCGTGCAAGAAGTTGGCGGGTTTGCTCCGCGACGAGAACGGCAATCGTGTGGGCAATCGGCCTCGTGGAAAGACCGCAACAAGCCACGCAAGCGGACCGCCGTTAGACGAGCGCGTGGAGCCCGCAACAAATCGCGGACCGGCTGTGCGGGGATTCGTCCCTCTACGAAGTCTTGGATCAAGGGGATGAACACCGAGCTGTTCCCGAGAAGCAGCCCGACTGTCGGAAGATGCGCGCATTCGACTCGATTGCTCGTCGAGGTGCACCAACGATGAGTGGCACCTCGGAGGAGGAAACTGAAGACTGCTCACCGGCTTGTAATTGTGGCAGACTGCTGCCTTGGCAAAGCCCATGGCCGGGGCGCTTTCGTCGAACTCTGGCGAATGTGGCGGCCACACTGTGAAGTAACTCTTGGGGGAGAGAATCTGTTGGGGGAATTGCTGGGAGCGGATCTCGATGAGATCAGGTCGCTGGGGGCACAGCTGAGTGTCAAGGCGAACACGGTCGCGGACATCGCGGGGCCTGCCAAGGTGAGCGTTGGAGCTGTGATGATGCCCGATGCGGGTATCGATGCTCTGCTGGGTCGGATAATGACGACGTTGGAGACCGCTATGGCCAAACACCGCAGCGCTGTGCAGGTCCTGGCCGATGGGGCAACCTCGTCCGCGGCCACTTACGAAGCGGTCGAAGAAGCGTTCAGTAGACAGCTCGGCTCGTTGATCGAAGGACTCGGGCGGTGACGACGCCGACGATCCCCCAGGTCGAATCGTGGAAACCGCTGACGTTGGTCACGGCGGGAGAGGCGATGAAGTCGGCGGGGATCGCTCTCACCGATTGCCTGGCGGAAGTGGACCTCGCAGTCGACAAGAGTGCGAGTACTTGGCGAGGGGATGCCAGCACGGCCGCGTCGATGCGTGCGGTATCCGAAGTTCTCACTGCGTCGGCGTCGAAACGCGCCACGGACATCGTCGGGGACGCTCTGATCAGCCAGGGGCAGACGATCGACGCGTCCCGTTCGGTGATTGTCAACACCCGGGACGCCGCTGTCGATCGCCACGGCATGTCTGTGGGACCTGATGGAACTGTCTCCAGCCCAACCGTTCCCGGTACCGACGGTGACGTCCTCCGCCTAGTGCTGCAGGGCCGACTCGACCGGCAAGCAGCAGACTTCCAGGTCAGCCTGAAAGAGAATTTGGCTTACTGTGCATCTGCTCTGACGGCACTGAAATCGGTGGTGGACGGCGGTCTGGCCGACCTCGAACAACACGGTGGGCCCGGCGGTACCAGCCTCGGTTCGGTGGTGCTGTCGGGTGAAGACGGCAAGGAGATCGGCACCCAGATTCGAAACGCCGTGGACGACGGTGAGCCGATAACCGCGGACGTCCTCGCGGAACTCATCGAAGACCTGCGTGCCACAGGTGTGGAGCCGGCGCAGCTTCAGGCATACCTCAACGGTGATACGGCGACGATCCCGGCGAGCACCCAGCAATATTTGAAAGAGTTCTACAACACCGCCGGCGTCGATGGCTTCACGGCCGCAAGCCAGCAGCTGCAATCGCAAGGCCCGGCGGGCCAACAAGCGGCGGCCTCGCTGGCCAATGGCGTCCTGGTGTTGTCCAACGAGAAGGTCGGCACCGGCCGCGATGCCGACGGCAATCTGACGGGTGCAGGTAGTTACGAAAACTTGCCGCAGGACATGCGCGACCTCATTTCGACTCGTCCAAGTCGCGGTATCGACGGACTGGACAGCAACGCGATGACGTATCCCGGTGACGGTCCGATCGTGGACGACCAGAAGAACTTCGTCGAGGGCCAGACGAAACTGTTCGACGCCATGGCGCTGGCAGAAGCGGGCAATGAGCCCGGGACGAAGATGTCGACCGAACTGATTCGGCAGGGTATGCACACTGCGGCGATCGATGCCCATGGCGGAGCCCTGCCCTTCAGCAACGAGCCCGTGGACAATCCTGGTCATGCGGAAACCCTCGAGAAGGCGATCGAGCTTGGTTCCCGTAATACGGACGGCGTGCGCGCGATTCTCACCGGCGAAGGAGGACCAGACATCCTCGGATCTGAATACCACGCTGATACTGCAGTGATGCCGTTGCTTCAACGCGACGACGGAACGGCCATGGCATCTCTCACGGATTGGATTCCGCGCGAGGCTCACTCGACCGCGCCCGAAGGGACACCGGAATACGAGAATTCGGTGCGCGCAGGGTCCGCCGCCCGAGGCTTGGCTGAGATTCTGGCCAGCACCGAATCATCCGATGGAACGAACAATTACACGACTCTTCTGTCCGGTGAGGGAAAGATCGGGGAGGGGACTGCAGGGCAGGTCGCCGAAGCCCTTGCCCCCTTCGTCGGTGACATGACCGGTATGACCAGCGATGTCACCCAAACCAACGGATTCGGTGAGTTCGGTGGCAGCAAGGATTACATCGGCGGACCCGTCGAGCCTCTTCGTATTTTCAGCATCCTCGACACCGATGATCAGGCCAGTCAGATCATCAACGGTACTGCGCTGGCCGAGAGCCAACGGATGGATCGACTATTTGCGACAACCGGATACAGCGATCTCGGAGATCAGGCATATCGGTTGCAGTGGCTCGTCGATCACGGTCTCAGTACCGAAATGGACCAACGCGTGCAAGAGGGTCTCGACAAGCAGGAAGCAGCCGAAGCACGGAACTCGAAGTTCACCGCGGCGTGGACCGCGGGGCAAATCGTTGCCGGTGGAATGGGTCCGGGAGGGATTGCCGTCGCAGCTGGTTCCGAGTTCCTGAAGCCATACGTGTTATCTGTGGACGACCTCGATGCGCCGGTCTCTCGCGAGATCACTTTGGACACCTCGGCATTCGGTTTCGACAGGGGGAGCGGTCAGTATGTGGCAAGCGACTGGGGCAGTGCCGATTTCAGAAGGCACAATGTTCTCGAAGCTCTCGTCAGCAATGGATATATCGATATCAACGACGTCCCCGATGTCTACAAGACCGACGACGGCGCAACGCTGCTTCAATACTCTGATGCCGAACAGAAGTACATGGCCGAGGAAGGAAACTCTGTGCGTTCGACTGCCAAGGCAACCACTGAAAATTTGATAAAAAATGCGGGAATTCTAAATCTTGAGGAGTACTCGGACAATGCGACAGGGGATGGGCAGCGGGAGCTCCTAGCGACGGCGATTCGACCCGAAGGCAATAACCCAACCAGTGCAGAAATTCTGAAATGGTTGGCGAGCAACGGATCTTCTCGTAACTCGAGCAATCAATGGCCTTTGGAGATTCACGGATGAGTGCGAGACTTCGACGCGTACGAGTGGTCAGCGTCGTCCTGTTGATGATGTTGGCTGCGATTACAGCGTGCGATTCTGCTGTCGAGGACGGGTTCGCGCCAGGGACAACGTCGACGTCGCGTTGGCCGGCGATCAATGTCTACGAGGTTCCTGATCGCGTGCGTGACGCTACGATGGTGTGGTCCGCAGAACCTGGTATCGACCTGTTCTCGGCTGAGGGAACCGTTATTCGCGCCGCCGGAGAGTCACTCGTCATTGGGCTGATGGTTGGCCTTGACTATACGTATGTAGGCTTTGCGGCCAGTTCGAACAGCGTGGCCGGCGGCCCGATGTACTCGCTTTTTCAGGCCGACACAGGGCAGGGTCCGTTCGTCGGTACAGTCCACAGCCTTATTCAACAGGTCGTCCCGACGGACGCTGGATTCGACGTACTGTCATGTGCGCTTTCCGTCGGCCTCGACGTACTCGTAGACGGAAAGTATTCGCCCTCGCGGCTCACCGACGGTGACGGACAAGAGCTTCGCTCGCGCTTTATTCGCACCGGCAACCCCTTGACGTCACCTGCTGCGCCCCAACCAACGTCTTCACCGGTAGGCGATGCCCTGCACTGGCAAGCGCCCGCAGGCAACCAATTCGGCGGTTGGGAAGTCGACGGCTTCATAGATATCGATCCGGTCACGTCTGGGAAGGGTCGTTGCGCCCCGTGGGCGCAATCGCTCTACCCGGACGCACCACGAATCATCACGCGCGATGCCTACGCTAGGGACACTCCACCCCCAGTGCAGCCGGCCTATCCAGGATGGCCCAACGGTAGCAACTGACCACGCCCCAAACGACTTACGTGTCCCTAGGAGACAATCGCTATGACCCGCGAAGAACTTGGTGCCAAAGTTCGACGACTTCAACAGGCTGTGGCCGAAGTTCAGGGAAACACACACCTCGGCGGTGTCACCATTCGGACAGACGCAAATGGCCGACTCACCGAACTCTCAATCACTCACGACGCGTGGTCACGCGGACCCGAAGCGCTGGCCGACCTGATCGCGCGCGCATATCAAATTACCTCGCAGGAAGTCCAGATACGATCGACCGCGATCATGGCCGAACTCCGCGACGACCCAATCGTGGCTCGAATCGCAGACGCGACTATCGGCAACAGCCCAGCGACTGAAGCCCACGCCGCTCCAAGACCCGAGCCTGTGATGCGGGAATCGCTATCTGGAGAGCTGTGTCAGCCCAACCTGGAATATCAGAGTTTCTCAGCGCATTCTTCCGGCCACCGCATGACTGATGAGCGGAACGATGTCGACGGGTACTTCGGGCCTAAGTCGTGGTTGGAATAGTCGCAGTGCCATCGTTCGTGTCTCTAAATTCGTCGAATCGCGCCATCTACCTACTTGCGCTAATTTATCGCAATTCAGCTTCAACGGCGAGGTTGGTAAGTACGTGGCCAGCGACTGGGGTAGTGCAGATTACAGAAGGTTCAACATTCTCGACGCCCTTGTTCATAGCGGCGCGATCGATATCAACGACGTTCCTGACGTGTACAAGAGCGAGAACGGAAAATCGTTGCTTTCTTACTCCGATGTGGCACGCGGATTCTCGAAATCAGCGGGTACGGACGGATTTCTCGCCAATCAAAGCGCCATGCGATTGATCGCCGGTGGCGGGGTCTCCGATCTCGATGAGAAGACGCGCAATGCGACAGATGACGGCCAACAACACTCTCTCGAGTTGACAATCCGGCCCCTCGGAAATAACCCGGGCAGCGCAGAAATTCTGCAGTGGTCGGCTGGCGACGATTCGTCCAGTGATCCGAAGAGCAAGTGGCCCTGGAAGGTCCTCGGATGAAAACGACTCGACTCATTCCCCTACTTTGCGCCGTACTGACGACGTTGATTGTGGTCGCAGCGTGCGGTTCTGTCGCAGACGACAGTCCAGTGTCAGTGACAACGTCGGTGTCGCCTCGACCGTCGTCCGACGGCTACGAGGTTTCCGATCGCCTGCGCGACGCGACAATGGTGTGGTCAGCGGAACCGGGCGTAGACCTCCTCTCTTCGGAAGGGATGTTGATCCGTGCATCGGAAGAGTCGTTCGTCATCGGATTGATGCTCGGTCTCGATTACGCCTATTTGGGGTTCGCGAAGAGCTCGGGCAGTCTGGGCGGTGGCGGCATCTTGGGTGGGTTCCGGGACGACACCGGGCAAGGCCCATTCGCAGGAACGATCCACGGACGTGTCCAACAGATCATCCCAATCGACGGTGGTTTCGACGTCCTGTCCTGCGTTCTAGCGGTCGGCCTCGACAGACAGCACGACGGAAAGTACGCCCCGTCCCGACTTACCGGCGGGGAGGGCAGTGAGCAGCGCTCTCGCTTCGTCCGCACTGGCGAGTCCTCAACAGTAACTTCGCCTACACCGCTGCCTTCGGCGTCGTCTCCCGACTTGTTGCATTGGCAGGCGCCGTCAGGCAACGAATTCGTGGGGTGGGAAATCGATGGTTTCATCGATCAAGACCCAGCCACATCGAGGAACGGTCGTTGTGCGCCATGGGCTCGATCACTGTACCCGGATGTGGCAGTGAAGATTCCGCCTGATGCGTACGCCCACGACAACCCACCTCCGGTGCAGCCTGCGTACCCAGGATGGCCTGACGATGGCAATTAAGCACGCTCAGAACAAGATTCGTGTGAGGTAAGGGTTACCGCTCTGATTCGAGAGAAACGAGGCGCGAAAGTCCGTCGGCAACAGCCCAGCGGCTGAAACCCTCGCTGATCAAAGACCCGCGCAGGTGACGCTTGAATCGCTATCTGGAGAGCTGGGTCAGCCAGATCTGGCCAGCCTAGAGAGTCAGAGTTTCCTAGGGCACTCTACGGCCAGCGCATGACTGATGAACGGGACGATGTTGACGGTTACTTCGGGCGTAAGTCGTGGTTGGAATAGTCTCAACGCTACCAGCGAAGAAACCTCCCTCACTGGCGGAATCGAAACCGTCGGGACCGTTAAGTTCGACGCAGAGTTGAAGACCGACATCTCGACGTGTCCTGTTCGAGATGTCGAACGACTGGATGTCGTTTCTAGCGTTCGTTTCTCTCGTTCTTCGGATCGTGTACCTGACTCTTCGCGGTACGGGAATGGCGAGATGATGTGCAACATTGCAACGATGGAACACCTAAGACTCCGTGGCCGGGCAATGGGCACTGATCGCCCCAGGCCTATGGACGCCCGGAGGAACATGCACATTTCAATACACGGCCCAGGTTGGAGACGCACAGTCTCCAGTGCGCGCATCCGACTCGTATCCTCATCGAGGTGCACAAACGATGAGTGTCTCCTCGGCGGTGGCGGGAACTGAACTGCTCACCGTCCCGTAGTTGTGGCAGACTACTGCCTTGGTAAAGCCATCGCCTGAGTGTTTTTGTCGAACGCTGGCAAATGCGGTGGCCGCATTGTGAGGTAACTCTTGGGGGAGAGAATCTGTTGGGGGAATTTCAGGGAGCGGATCTCGTTGAGATCAGGTCGTTGGGGACACAGTTGAGTGTCAAGGCGAGCGTTGGAGCGGTGGTGATGCCCGATGCGGGTGTCGACGATCGTCTGGGGCGGATAGCGGCGACGCTGGAGACCTCTGTGGGCAACCACCGCAGCAACGAGTACGCGCGTAGTGCGACAGGTGATGGGCAACGGGAAATCCTAGCCGCGGCGATCCGACCCATGGGAAATACTCCGACAGGCAGAGAGATTCTGACCTGGCTGGCAAGTGGTGAAGCATCCCGTGGTTCGAACAACCAGTGGCCCTTGGAGATTTCCGTATGAAACAGCGAAGTCGACGCATGCGGATGGTAGAAGCCGTCCTGCTGACGATCCTGACTGCGTTGCCAGCGTGCGGGTCTCCTGTCGAGGACAGGTCCCTCCAGGAGCCGTCGTCGACATCGCGTTTGTCCGCCGATGCTGTCTATGTGGTGCCCAATCGAATCAGGGATGCCACGATGGTGTGGTCCACAGAACCAGGTATTGATCTCTACTCCGATGAGGGCACTGTGACTCGTGCGGCTTTGGAGTCATTCGCTATTGGTATGATGGTCGGCCTCGATTACACTTATTTGGGCTTTGCGGCGAGTTCGAAAATTCCGGGCGGCGGTCGGTTGTACGGGGGATTCGATGATGACACCGGACGGGGTCCGTTCGTCGGGACAATTCACGGTCATATTCAGCGCATCATTCCGACCGACACAGGCTTCGATGTGATTTCGTGCTTGCTCTCCGTTGGTCTCGACGTACTCGCCGACGGGAAGTATTCCCCATCGCGGATCTCCAATGGTGAGGGGGCAGAGTTGCGCTCGCGATTTTTCCGCACCGTCGCAGAGACATCGGAAGCTCCCGCGCCCTCGCGAACAGCCACACCAGAATCCGGCGAAAGACACTGGCAGGCACCCACGGGAAATCAATTCGTTGATTGGGGAATCGATGGTTTCACCGACAGAGATCCCAGCACTTCGGGAAGCGGGCGATGCGTTCCTTGGGCGCGATCGCTATACCCGGACACGACTCCAGTCATCGCTCGTGATGCTTATGCGAACGACAACGCACCCCCAGTGCAGCCTGCCTATCCGGGATGGCCAGACGACGGCGAATGATGGGAATTTAGAACTATGCCTGATATGAATTTGGAAGCGCGCACGCAATTCTCACCGTCAAAGCAGGACCGGAAATCCTCGAATCTGGATACCACTGGACTCGACCACCAGGAAGCGGCCGACGCGCGGAACTTGAAGTTCACCGCGGCGTGGACCGAGGGGCGAATCGTTGCCGGTGGAATGGGTTCGAGATCGATTCAAGCGGCGAATCGTACTCGGTATGTGTTTGGAGCAGAGCAGAGTTCAGGAGACGAGGTCAGTACGAAATTGATCAGCGGTGCCGGAATCAAGCATCTTGAAGAATACGGCAGCACTCCTACAGGTGATCGACAGCGACACCCTCTCGCGACAGCGATTCGACCCGTGGGAAATAGTCCGACCAGCGCAGAAATATTGGATTGGTTGGCAAGCGATGAAGCATCCAGAAGCTTGAACAACAAATGGCCAACGAGGATTTATGGATGAGGGTACTTGAATGGCCCCGGATGTTCGTCGCCGTTCTGGCGATGACGCTCACCGTTGTCACAGCGTGCGATTCTGCCGTTGATGACCGCCTGGCCCTAGAAACAACTTCGGTACCGCGTTGGCCCGCCACCGATTTCTACGAAGTGCCAGATCAACTGCGTGACGCCACGATGGTCTGGTCTGCTGAACCCGGAATCGACCTCTTGTCTATCGAGGGGACCTTGGTTCGCGCATCTGAAGAGTCGTTTGCTATCGGGCTGATGATCGGTCTCGATTACACCTATCTCGGTTTCGCGGACAACTCGAACAGTCGGGGCGGCGGCGGGTTGTTCGGGGGGTTCGAGGATGACACAGGGGAAGGCCCATTCTCCGGGACGATTCACGGTCATATTCAGCAAATTATCCCGACTGAAGTCGGTTTCGACGTATTGTCTTGCGTGCTCGCCGTCAGCCTGGACAAACTCGTGGATGGCCGGTTCGTTCCGTCGCGCATTACGGAGGGTGATGGAGGAGAGCAACGATCGAGGTTCATCCGTACCGGTGACCTCAAAGCGGAACCCGCGTCTTCACCGTCGGTACCAGCGTCCGATCGTTCGAACTGGCAGGCACCGACCGGCAACGAATTCAAGGGTTGGGAAATAGACGGTTTCGTCGATATCGACCCAGTCACTTCGGGAACTGGTCGATGCGTCGCATGGGCACGATCGCTATATCCAGATGCGCCAGCCGTTATCCCTCGCGATGCGTACGCCAGGGTCACTCCACCCCCGGTGCAGCCGGCCTACCCGGGATGGCCCGACGGTAGCAACTGACCAGCCCTAAACGACTTACGTGTTTCATAGGAGGTAATCGCTATGACCCTTGAGTTCCGCGACGCCCTGCGTGCCAGGGTGAGGTGAGTCCACTGGTTCATAGCAACCCGGCCTGATGCAGGGCGAGATACGGATCGACACACACCATGGCCATCACCACCAAGACGCCGGTCAGCGGCGACAATGAACGCATGGATTCAGCGCATCCGAGAGCAGACGGACCACGACGGCGACGCGCGTTCACCGCGGCGGAGAAAATCGAACACGTGCGTGCTTACGAGCAAGCCTGCGAGAGCGGCGACGGCGGGGCATACCTACGCCGCGAGGGACTGTATTCGTCGTTGATCAGCGAATGGCGCAAACACCGCGACGCCGGTGTTCTCGTCTGCAAAAAGCCCGGCGAGAAGGTCGGCAAGCTCACCGCCGAGCAAGCCGAGATCGCCCGCCTCACCCGTGAGTTGAACCGCGCGAACAAGCGCCTGAACACCACCGAAGCTGCACTGGATATCATGGGAAAAGCACACGCGCTCTTGGAATCTCTCTCCGAGAGCGCGGATTTCGACGAGAAGAACAACAAGCGATGACCACTGCCTACACCACACTGACCGGCATCGGAATTAGCTCCCGCGAGGGCAGCGTTCTCACCGGTTTGCACCGATCGACGGCGACACGTCGAAGTGTCGCAGCTACAGCACCGACACCGCCGGTGCCGCAGGAACCAGCGGCGGAGCCGGTCAACAAAGTCACCACCAGCGAACGGCGACGCATCCTCGAGGTCCTCAACTGCGAACGGTTCGTCGACCTCGCACCGCTACAGATCTACGCCCAACTCCTCGACGAGGGCATCTACCTGTGTTCGGTGTCGACGATGTATCGAGTGTTGCGCGAGAACAGACAGGTCAGCGATCGACGGCGACTCGCGCGGCACCCGGCCAGGGCATGCCCGGAGCTGGTCGCGACCGCGCCGCGGCAGGTGTACTCCTGGGACATCACCAAACTCGCCGGCCCGGTGAAGGGGCAGTACTTCGATGCGTACGTGATGATCGACATCTACTCCCGCTATATCGTCGGTGTGCATGTTCATAATCATGAATCCGGTGTGCTGGCAAAAGAACTGATGGAACAGATCTTCTCGATTCATGGCGTCCCGCACGTCGTACACGCCGACCGCGGAACCTCGATGACCAGTAAAACCGTCGCGACACTGCTCGCGGATCTCGAGGTCACCCGAAGCCATTCCCGGCCAAGGGTGTCGAACGACAACCCTTACTCGGAGTCGTTGTTCAAAACTTTGAAGTACGGCCCCGGCTTCCCGGATCGGTTCCGATCACTGAGCGAGGCAAGGGAATTCATGGATATCTTCACCGATTGGTACAACCACGAACATCGCCACACCGGTATCGGACTGCACACTCCCGCCGATGTTCACTACGGCTTGGCTGCACGCAAAGCAGCCGAACGCCGTCTCGTCCTCGATGCTGCACGCGCTGCACATCCGCATCGCTTCGGCACCAATGCCACTCCGAAAATCCTCGACCTCCCCGACACCGCGTGGATCAACAAACCAGCAGAAACAACTGACACCGATCAAGAGCACGATTCGATAGCGGCGTAACACCCACTGGACTCATCCACCTTGACAAATTCCGACGACCCGATCGTGGCTCGTTTCGCAGACGCGACTATCGGCACCAGCCCGGCGGCTGAAACCCGCGCTGGTCAAAGACCTGCGCATGTGGCGCGTGAATCGCTATCTGGAGAGCTGTGTCAGTCCGACATGGCCAGCCTGGAATATCAGAGTGCCTCAGGGCACTCTTCCGGCCACCGCATGAATGATGAGCGGGACAATGTTGATGGCGACTTCGGGCGTAAGTCGTAATTGGAATCGTCTCAGAGCCTGTCAAACAACCAGTGGCCCTTAAGGATTTACAGATGAAACAGCGAAGTCGACGCATTCGGACGGTAATCGCCGTCCTGCTGACGATTCTGACTGCGGGGGCAGCGTGCGGGTCTCCTATCGAGGACATTTCTATCCAACAGACGTCGTCGACGTCGCGTTCGTCCGGCTCCGACGTCTATGAAGTTCCAGATGAACTGCGTGATGCCACTATGGTGTGGTCCGCAGAGCCGGAGGTCGACCTCTTTTCTGCCGAGGGTACTTTGATCCGCGCCGCCCAGGAATCGATAGCTATTGGAGCTACGGTTGGCTTGGACTACACATATCGAGGCTTCGCGGCCAGCGGCAACTACAAAGGCGGGGATTCGATATACTCAATCTTCGAATCCGCTACCGGCGACGGTCCGTTCGCAGGAACGATTCATAGTCGTATTTAAAAAGTCAATCCAAGTGATAACGGATTCGAGGCGTTCACGTGCGTGCTGTCGATCGGGCTCGACGTCCTCGAGAACGGCAAGTACTCGCCGTCGCTCCTGACTGATATAGCGGGAGAAGAACTGCGCATACGCTTCATCCGCACCGGCGACAAGACAACGACAGCACGTGAATCCATGCCGTCGTCCATCCAGGAGTCCGAGAATTTGCATTGGCAGGCACCTACCGATAACAGGTTTGCCGGGTGGGAAATCGACGGATTTGCTGATGTTGAACCTGGCACGGCGGAAAGTGGTCGTTGCGTTCCATGGGCGAGATCACTGTATCCGGACGCGGAGCCCATCGTCTCTCGTGAGGCATACGCCCGAGACAACCCGCCCCCCGTTCAGCCGGCCTACCCGGGATGGCCGGATAGTGCCAGTTAACCACGCTCAAAACAGGATTCATGCATGTTGGGAGCTGATCTCGGTGAGATCAGGTCGCTGGGGGAATGGCGCCGGGGAGGAATCGCCGTCCCAGCTGGTTCTGAGTTCATGAAGCCCTACGTACTGTCGGTGGATGATCGCGAAGCGCCTATGAGCCGCGAGATCACGCTTGACACATCGACATTCGGATTCGATGCAGGGAACGCGGAATTCCGAAGCTCGACGAGTACACACGCAACGCGACGGGGGACGAGCAGTGGGATCAGCTGGCAATGGTGAGTCGGCCCGAAGGGAAGAGCCCAACCAGTGGCGAGATCCTGGCTTGGCTAGCAACCGATGAATCGTGACATGACCCGAGAAGCAGAGTGAGGATTCACGGATGAGCGAAGGAGGGCGAATCATGCGTTTGGCCGCCGCTGTTCTGTTGGCAATGCTGGGTGGTGTCGCAGCGTGCGATTCAACCACCGAGCACGATGGGGCGCCAGCGACGACGTCAGCCTCACATCGGCAGGCCACAGATGTCTATGAAGTTCCTGACCAGATCCGTGACGCAACGATGGTCTGGTCTGCTGAACCGGGTATCGATCTCCTTGCAACCGAGGGAACACTGATTCGCGCTGCTCTAGAGTCCTTCGCTATCGGGTCTTTGGCTGGGCTCGACTACACGTATTTGGGTTTTGCAGACAGTTCGAACAGCGTGGCCGGCGGCCCGCTGTATTCACTGTTCCGAGCCGACACCGGACAAGGTCCGTTCGCGGGGACACTTCACGGTCACCTCCAGCAGATCGTTCCCACTGAGGCCGGCTTTGATGTCATCTCGTGCGTGCTTTCCGTCGGCCTCGATGTGAAAGTCGACGGCAAATACAGCCCGTCGGGGCTCGCGGGCGGTGAGGGAGGTGAGCTACGTTCACGGTTCATCCGCACCGGTGAGCCAGCGAAATCACCAGTGGTGACACAACCATCGTCTTCAACAGGTCCGGATAGTCGCCACTGGCAGGCGCCCACGGGCAATCAGTTCATCGGCTGGGAAATCGACGGTTTCACCGACAGGGATCCGACCACTTCGGGGAACGGTCGATGCGCCCGGTGGGCGCGATCGCTATACCCGCACACGACTCCCGCGATCGCCCGTGACGCTTACGCCAGAGACAATCCACCCCCGGTGCAACCGGCATACCCCGGTTGGCCCGACAGCAGCCACTGAATTGGCTCAGAACAACACGGTGCTCGGTAGGAGTAATGGCTTTGACTCATAAAGAACTCGATATGAAAGTTCGACGACTTAAACTGGACGAGTGCGCACGCAATGCTACAGGGGGTGAGCAGCGGTATCAGTTGGCCGCGGCGATTCGACTCGAAGGAAACAACCCGAATAGTGGAGTAATTGTGGACTGGCCGGCAAGCGGTGAATCATCTCGTGACTCGAAAAATACTTGGCGAGCGGAGATCTACGGATGAAACAGCGTAGCCGGCGGGCGAGGATGAGAACCGCAGTCCTGCTGACGATGCTGACCGCGGTTGCAGCGTGCGATTCCGTCGACGACGACGGCGGCGCCGCTCCAGAGACAACGTCGATGTCGCCTTGGCCAGCGATTGATGTTTACGAGGTTCCTGATCGCGTGCGCGACGCCACGATGGTGTGGTCCGCAGAACCTGGTATCGACCTGTTCTCGGCTGAGGGAACCATCATCCGCGCCGCCGGAGAGTCGCTCGTCATTGGGCTGATGGTTGGCCTTGACTATACGTATGTAGGGTTTGCGGCCAGTTCGAACAGCGAGGCAGGCGGCCCGCTGTACTCGCTTTTTCAGGCCGACACAGGACAGGGTCCGTTTGTCGGTACAGTCCACGGTCACATCCAACAGGTCATCCCGACGGACGCTGGCTTCGACGTACTGTCATGTCTAGTCGCCGTCGGCCTCGACGTAAATGCAGACGGAAAGTATTCGCCATCGCGGCTCACAAATGGTGACGGACAAGAGCTTCGCTCGAATATTATTCGCACCGGCGACCCCCTAACGTCACCTGCGGCCCAACCATCGTCTTCACCGGTAGGCGATGCCCTGCACTGGCAAACGCCCGCAGGCAACCAATTCGGCGGTTGGGAAATCGACGGCTTCATAGATATCGATCCGGTCACGTCTGGCAAAGGTCGTTGCGCCCCATGGGCGCAATCGCTCTACCCAGACGCACCACGAATCATCACTCGCAATGCCTACGCCAGGGGCACTCCGCCACCGGTGCAGACTGCGTACCCCGGATGGCCAGATGGCCACTAATGACGGGGAATTCGGAATTATGACTGACATGAATTGGGAAGCGCCCACGGATAACCAGTTATTTATCGGCGCTGCAGTTCGATCAGTTCGGAAAGTGCGTCTTGTGCACACAGTCGAAGTTGCTGTTCGTCGAGATCGCCACAGCCGCGCAGGGCCTCGTCCGATACGAACGCGTCGATGTCGATAAACAATTGATTGACGGTCCCTGATACAGCCGGATCCAGGCTTGCCGGCCAGTCGTTCACCAAGCGTAGGTACTGGGCTTCGAAGTCTTCCACTGACAGTTCGTGATTGACGAAATTTTGGATCGTAGGAATGAAGACAGCGCACTGTACGTATATCGAACCGGTCCTTTGCGGAAGGTTGGGTCGACGTCGAGCGGTTATACGCCGCAGCCACTTTTGGAGATCTCTGGCGTAGTTGCGCCGTAGACCTTTCTGTTCGACGTAGTGGCCGAACAACCGTTCCAGTTCCTCGATCGCACGTTCCGTAGCCGGTGTCGTTCCTTCGGAGATCAACACGCGCGCCGTCTGCAGAATTGGTGCCCGCTCCCAGCCCTGCAATTCCTGGAGTTTGCCGACCATGCTGTCGGCGTCCGGATCGTCGATCCGAACACCCAGGTTGTGCAATATCGCTTCGATTCCCGATCGTCCGCCTCGTGTGGCGAGGCTTTCGACCGCGGAAACCTGCACGGCGATGTCGGGATCGTCCAACATCTCGACAAGTCGTCGGCGGACTCCTGAGTCGTCCAGATGGTTTGCCATTCTCATGGCCGCTTCGTCGCGCGCATCGAAGGCGGCGGAACGCGACGCCACGATCAGGGCACGAACAACGTCGTCTGTCACGTCACTCCCGGATAGTCGAGTGCTGGCGCACAGGCGTCCAGGATTCCTATCTCCTTGGACGCAGACGGGCGTCGGTTGGTTCCACTGAGGTTTCGAGATTTCGGTTCCGGTCGACAGTGAACCCATAAGAGTGATGACCGCATCCGTTCATGGCCTTCCGTAAGAGAGGAAGGCGCGCTGGCCCCCCAGCCAGCAGAATCGGCTGGGGACCGGGCATCACGGACGGCCGAGTTCATGGACAGGTACATGCGCTCGTCGTGTGTGCCGCCGAGCTACGGCTCGTAACGATGACAGGCTCACCGGCTAGCTGGGCTGCAGAACCCAACGCGGTCCCGGGCGCTCACGGGTCGGTTTTACTAGCTCTATTAGCAATGCGCAGGGACATTACATACCGACCGGCGTGTAACGGATAAAGGCTGCCGCCTATATTCGTGCAGACAGTTCAGAAAACCACCCCAGAACGGACCCCATGACTGACAATGCTCTGCCAGAGCCGTTCTCGGCCGACGACCAGGACTTTTTAGCCAGCAGCGGGATTGCGGTTTCCGTCGAGCCCGAGGGTGTATTGGTGTCCGGCAACGTTGACGCCGTGGAGGGCTACCTCGCTCGCATCAAGGACTTGGCCGGTGGCGCTGTCCAGGTTTCAGGGATCGACAAGGTTTCCCTGGCGGCTGCTGCCGCTGTCGCAGGTGGCGTCGCTTCGAGTACAGCGCAGTATGGCCAATTCGTACGGCTTTCCCCGGATAGTCTCAGCATGCTCAAGTCTTACCGGGTGCTGCCCGGTGCGCCCGGCTGGAACCGGATGATGGTCGTCGATTCCTCGCACAAGTTCCGAGGCCAGATGCAATGGCAAAACGTGTCGATGACTCCTACCCGCGCCTTGAGCCTGCAGCTCCTCGCCGTACAGATTGCCCTGCAGACCGCGGTCCAATCCGTCGCCGACGCTGTCGAGCGGGTCCAGGGGACAGTCGACAAAATTTTAGTACTGGCAGAGGCGTCGAGAGTCGGTGATGTGGTGGGTAACCATGCTGCACTTTCCCGCATAGCGAAGGTGCACGGGGAAACTGGCGCCTTGCCCACCGCCGACTGGGAATCCATTGCACCGCTCGGTCCTGCCCTGGAGGTGGGAATTGAGCGGCTGCGTGAGCATGCCAAGCGGACAGTGGCGGGATTCGATGCATTGAAGCCGGTGCAGGACCGTGCGAGCTATCTCAAGAATGCGGTGGGCGACAAGCGGCTGGGAGAGACGCTGCAACTTCTCGTGATCGCGGAGCAGTCGCTATATCTGTGGCAGAAGATGCGTATCGAACGGGTAAGGGTGACGGAACCTGAGTACCTGCAAACTGTCGTCCAGTCAGCTCGTGGCCTCCTTTTGGAACACTTCGAGCGTGATGGAGACCTGCTGCTTCATGCCCGTGGCGAGTTGGCCAGCTATGCCGCCATCAAACCGCTGGAAATCATTCGCTGGATGTCGACGAATGACCTCAAGCGCGATATGACTTCGCTGCGTCAGGACCTGGACGGTTTCGCCAGCGCTCGCGGAAGCCAGGTCGCGGGGTGGATCGAACATGAAGATCCCTCTGTGGGAGACGCTCTCGCTGAGGTGGGCAACCGCGCGAAGGCCGTGGGCGGCGCAGCTGTCGCTATCGGGAGCAAGGCTGCGGACATCGGGGCCAGCGGGCTTGGATGGGTTGGTCGCAGTCTGCAGAATGTCGCAGCGAGTCGCGGCAAGGCGAACGACTCCGAGGCAAAGGCTTCAATCGACGAGCGATAGCACGTAGTGGTGCAGTTCAGCCCGTATTACATCATCGATGGTTGTCGGTCCTGCAACGTAAGGTCCCGCTTTGAGGTTTGCCCCCAGGTGGACAGTGGATGCGCGGCGATGACGGGCGCGGTCACGTGACCGTTCATAGTTGGTGGGGCTAAGCATCCCGATGGGGGGGGCAGCTATCAACTGCAACAACTAATTGAGTGGCGTAATAAATACGTGGCGGTAGTAGTGCTCGTCATTGAACGTCGAACACAGACTCTCGGCGCATCGAGCGCCGCAGCCCGTGCAGTTCGCTCGCCTGCTTTATGACCTCAGCGGTGTATCGAGTTCCCCCCCCTCCGAGGGCATGATTGCACCCGCGACATCGCCGCCGTGTTCGGTGACAGCCATGTCCAAGGCTTCGAGGGTCAGATCGGTGCGCATCCGATAGTCGCGGACCAGCCGGGTGTCTTCTTCGATTGCTCGCCCTCGACCGCACAGAGATGCATATCGCCCTTGCCAATTCCAGCAGAACCTGTGGTCCCGCTATCTCGGCGTCCATCATCCGGGGTGAACCTCAGAGGATGAATCCCAATGTCACTACCGTAACTCCGCTGACCGTGGGTCCTGACTGGCCCCGCCGGGCTTGTGGCGATCGTCGCGATACTGGATTGGCGGTGGCCTAATGTATACCAGGCAGTATGTAAGGGAGAAGGGCGTCGTGCACGAATGTTGGATTTGAGCTCGCTGGCAGCTGAGGAAGTCAAAGACTGTGGTTGGGTAGAGCTGTTTCCGTGGCTCGACGATTACGTCTCCGAACGCGCATCGCTGCTCGAGCGTCTCGGCACCGACGAGTGGTGGCTCGAGGATTCCCCTCGTACAACTGCTGAGGGTACGAGTCTCGAGAAGCTGCTGAAAGAGCTATCGGAACTGTTCGTTGCTGGACACAAATCGTTGGCGTTGGCTCTCGCTTTCCCATCTCTCGATCCGGACCTTCCCGTCAGCGCTTTGGTCCTGGGTGCTCGCGCCGCCACATTGGTCGGTCGACTCACAAGCGGCGCGACGGTGCGCGACCTTCTGAGCCTGTCAGTTCACGACGCTTTCAAGATCAAAGGCACTTCGGAGGGCACCGTACGCGAGTTGGTCGACGGGTTACTCGGATGCGCTGTATTGGTCGAGCCCTCGGCTGGGGCCGCGGCCGACGTACGGGTCACGACGCAGCCCGCTGTCATCCAGTTGGTCGATGATCTGGCCGCGTTCGCCTATTGGCGCACGGTGCGGGGGATGAGCGATCGGCCCCTCCTGACGGTGTCCATTGATGATGAGGCTCCCGAGCAGGTGCAAGAGGTGGCGGCTCGAATTGCGGCTTTGACGCCCCTCGACCTGCCGGCACCGCGCCCAAATGATGCAGTCGACGAAATCGAAAATCTGGCCGAGCAGTTGGATGATCGCGAAAGTCTCATTCTGCGTGAACGGCTCATGGCTGCGGAGAAACAAACGCTCGGCGCGCTGGCCGTCAAACTCAACTTATCGGCCGGACGGGTCAGTCAACTCGAGTCTGCCATGAAAGCTCGCTTCAATTCGTTCTGTGGCTACGGGACAGCAGTTGGGAATCTGCTGGCCAGCATGCGTGTGGAGATTCAACCGGTTGCTTCGCTCGATCGACTCCTGGAACTGCATCCGACTATTTCATCGACGGTTCCTTCTCTGGGGGTCCCGCTGTGGCTGGTACTGGACCGTTTGGACGACTACTTCGATGTCAAAGATGGCTGGGCGGCCGCACCTGACGTTGGGGCCGCGAAGCGTCGTACTCTTTCGTTGCTCGAAGACCTCGAGTCGGACAATGGGGTCGTCGACCTCGACGAGGCAACGGTTGCTCTATCGATGGACCACGGTGAGTTCGAGTCGTGGCTGCAGTGGTGCAGTGTGCCTGTCATCGGCGGCCACGCCTTGCTACGAACCAAGCGAATCGCAGACCACGCGGTCGGTGCTCTGGAAGCGCTTGGCGGACCGCGTTCGGCGAGCGAGCTACGCGAACTGGTAGATCCTGGTAGAACCGTCGAAGGAGTCGAAAGGTGTCTTAGTTCCGACGCTCGAGCGCGGCGCGACACCGACGGGCAATGGCACCTTGTGGAATGGGCGGCAGCAGTCGCCGTGATCGAAGGCACGGTGCCCGAAGCGACGTTCCGAAAAGACGAGAGTGGAGCTGTTCGCAGGCGAACGCAGGGGCGCGCCAAAACTCCTGACAGCACTCGAAGGCTGTATCGAATCGGCATCGGCTGGCGGTATCGCGTAGTGGTGACTGGCGATCACCTTCGGGGGTCCGGCTTCAGCTTGCCTGCCGGTGTAGCGACAGCTGTTGGGTGTGAGCGCGGCGAGACCGTTGAATTAGCCAGTCGCCTGGGAGAACAGGCCATCAGATGGACGGGAGCACAACCCACGATCGGATCCATTCGGAGGTTCCTCGCCGAACTGCCCGTCAAGGTGGGCGACTCCGTCTTCCTCGACTTCGCTGCCTCGCGAGAATTCGACGTCGCGGCCGCTGCCGCAGTACCTGAAGACGCAGACCCGTTGCGTCGTGCGTTGTCTTTGATTGGGCACTCCGCACCCATGTCGATCGCCGAACGCCACCTAATCCGAGTACTGGCCGACGCGATCGGAATGGCAGGTGAAACGCGCCCTCGGCGATTGCTCGGAGCATACGAAGCTGCAAGTGAAGAGGCGGTCGTGGAACTGCTGGAGACGGCATGGATGCACGCCAGCTCGACAGATGAGGTCAAAACGTGAGGGAACTCGAGATCGTAGGCACCGTCGAGGCGCCACCCGACCCGTCGCTGGCGAGTTCGATCGGGCTCCATCACACGCTTGCTACCGCTCTTGCAGACTTGATCGACAACAGCATCGACGCACGCGCGCGTCACATCCTCGTGCGTTTCCTTCAGCGCGGCACATCGGTCACTGGGGTGCGTGTGATCGACGACGGGGTGGGTATGGACTCCGAAACGATCGACGGTGCAATGACCTTTGGACGCCGTCGCGAGTACGAGCCGCGCGCGCTGGGATACTTCGGTGTCGGGATGAAAGCGGCTTCGTTGAGCCAAGCGTCGACGCTGGTTGTGTGGTCGCGTGCCGAGTCGAGTAGTGCACAGGGTCGTCGTATCGATCGTGATGCGCCGCATCGAGTCTCGACCATCAGCACCGAGCAAGCGGAACTCGAACTGGCCCGAGCGTACCCGCGATTTCCGTTCGACACGGGGACCATCGTCGAGTGGCAGGGGATAACCACGTTCCTGCGCTCCTCAGACGCCGACGAGCAGACGAGTTGGCTCGAGCAGACAAAGCAGGAGATCGCCGACCATATCGGGATTGTGTTCCACCGCTTACTCTCGCGTGGTGAGATGTCCATATCGCTCGACACTTTCGACGTGGAGGGGCTGGGGGCAGGATTCCGCACACCGATCGATCCGATCGACCCATTCGCGACACCGCGGACCGGAGCCGCGGGATACCCGAGAACGCTGCCCGTTGAGCTCGACGGGGTGACGCTCGCAGTCACGGCACACATCTGGCCGGCGCGCAGCTCGCTGCCGCAGTTTCGGCTGTACGGGGCTCCGGGACGTGACCATCAGGGCCTGTATTTCTACCGCAGCGACCGGCTACTACAGACCGGCGGATGGAACGGTATCGTGCTTCCTCGGCCGGACTATGGACTTGCACGGGTGATCGTCGATCTGGATCCGGCTGTCTCCCAACATCTTGCGATAAACCCGGAGAAGGCTGGTGTCACCGTCGATGCCACTCTCACTGCAGCGTTGGAGTCCGCTCTAGCTTCCGGAGGGTTGCTATCAGCTGCTGAGGTCGCGGTTCGTTCTGCACGGAGTCGACAATCACGGCCCGTCGAGATAGTTGAACCGAACAAGGGCTTGCCGGAGGATTTACTCGACGCCTTCGCTGATTCGTTTGAGTTCAGCGAGTTTCAGGATCAAGTGGACATCGGATGGCGGGCACTCTCTCGAGACAAGTTTTTCGAAGTCGACTTGAAGTGTCGCACGCTGTGGATCAATGCACGGTTTCGGCGGGAGCTCCTCGGACACCGCAGCTACAACAGTACCGATGCCCCAGTGTTGAAGACGCTTCTGTATTTGCTTGTGCATCAAATGTTTCAAGGTGCGCGTGACAGTCACAGCAGTAAACAGGCTGAACAAATGCAAGTGTGGCAAGACGTGCTGATTGCCGCATTATCGGCTAGGCGCCTCCAAGAGAAAGATAAATTGTGAGTACAGATCTGGTCGAAGCCACTGCGCGCGAGTTCACACCGTTCAAACCCGATGATGTCGCTCGGCAAGTCAGCGTCCGTCTCGGGCGCGAGGTCACGATCGAGGATATCGTGGCGGTCTTGGTCGACGAAAGCGCTGTTGCCGCGCGGTCTGCGGCAGCTACCAGCTTTAGAGGGTGGGATGCCGAGATCGTCGAGTCGTGGGCCGAAAAGACCGCCGCAGGCAGCGTCGAGCGACGAGAACTGATCTACTCGCGACTCGGTGTCCCATCTGAAGGTTACGAAGTGCTGGATACGCAGTTCCCACGTGAGGGCGTACCTGTGTTGATCGCTGATCCTGACGTATGGACTCCCTGGTACACCGTCGAGCGACGCACAGCACACGACTTTTATTGGCGTGCGTACAAGCGCGTTCTCGCCGCGCAATGGAATGACGACTCAGCGGTCGGGAAGCTGGATGTCGCGACGACCAATGTTGTTTCGCGACTGGCAGATCCGACGAGAGACGAGCCCTATCAGTCCAAGGGGCTGGTTGTCGGATACGTCCAAAGCGGCAAAACAGCCAATTTCAGTGGCGTGCTGGCAAAGTCCATGGATGCGGGGTACCGGCTGATCATCGTGTTGACCGGAACTATAGAACTGCTACGTAGTCAAACTCAACGACGTCTCGACAAGGAGTTGATCGGTCGTCAGAACATCGGTGCGGACAGTGACTACGAGAACGACGAGGACTGGATAGCGCATCAATTCTTAGAGCACGAGGTGGATCCGAACACTTCCAATACTGTTCCGGCAATTCGTCGTCTGACGGGTGCTGATTTCGACTTCAAGGCTCTGGGGAAGGGTTTGGGCGCGCTTCACTACGAGTTCGTCGATCATTCTCTGCCTCTCAATCATCCAAAAAATTTGTATCCCACCAACATTCGTATTGCGATTGTAAAGAAGAACTCGACCGTGCTCAAGAAGCTCGTCGACGATCTCCGGAAGATTCCAACCGATCTTGCCCAGATTCCGGCCTTGATCATCGACGACGAGGCCGATCAGGCGTCGGTCAACACGGTCAACCCAGCCAAATTCGTCACGGAGAAGGTGGAGCGCACCGCAATCAACGAGCGAATCTCGGACTTGCTAGCACTGCTCAAACGCTCACAGTACGTCGGCTATACGGCAACGCCGTTCGCGAACGTCTTCGTCGACCCTGTAGACAGCGAGAACATCTTCCCCAAGGACTTCATCCTCAGCTTGGAGCGTCCGACGCCGTACATGGGGGGGAGAGACTTTCACGATTTCGACGACGATCTCGACGAGTCTGCGAAGACCCCGCGCAACTCCAATCAGAAGGCGTACGTGCGGGACCTGCGCGCAGACTGGGACGACGATTCCAGGTTCGCCGAGCAGCAACAGGCTCTGGACTCTTTCGTCCTTGCCGGTGCGATGAAATTGTATCGAGAGTCCAAGAGCGACAGAAAATTTCGACACCACACTATGCTTGTCCACCAGTCGGTGAAACAGGCTGAGCATGCAGCGTTGGCAGATGAGTTCAAACGGTTGTGGAAGTCGTCAGGTTACTCGCAGCCGTCGGCACGTCCACGGCTCGAGAACTTATGGAATACCGATTTCGGCCCGGTCAGCGCGGTTAGGGCCGAAGGTGTGGAAGTCCCTGAATCTTTCGATGAGCTGTATCCGTTCGTCGGCGTAGCCCATCGCAAGATCTCCGAAGGCGTCTCGCCTGTCATCATAGTCAACGGTGCGGCGGAGAAGGACTATGCGCAGGATGCACTGGACTTCCAGGAGCGCCCGGTATGGAAGATCCTTGTCGGTGGTGCGAAACTCAGCCGGGGGTTCACCGTCGAAGGACTCACCACTACGTATTACACCCGTAGGACGCCACAGGCAGACACTCTGATGCAGATGGGCCGTTGGTTTGGCTTTCGTCCAGGCTACAAGGATCTGGTACGTCTGTTTATCGGGCGAAATGTTCCTGGCCCGGCAGGCAAGGACTTCGATATGTACAAGGCTTTCGAGTCCATTGTGCAGGATGAGGAGGAGTTCCGTAGCGAGCTGGAGCGATTCGCGTCCGTGAATACGCTAGGCGAGCCCATGGTGACGCCACGCGATGTCCCGCCGATGGTGTTTCAGTCTCAACCCTGGCTCAAACCGACTGCTGCGAACAAAATGTACAACGCCGAGCAGGCCTACCGGGGAGTCGGTGGGCAAGCGTTCAGCTTCACCATGCAGAGGCCGCGTGGCAAGGATGGAGTTCACAACGGAACGCATTTCGACGCTGTCAAGCCGCTGCTACGAAACCTCGGCGCGAAGGATTCGTTTCGTCTGACCAACAGTCTTGGCATCGAGCAGCAGTTCGAAGCTCGCCACGGCATCATATCGGCGAGCACAGTGCTCGCTGCAGTCGAGAAATTCGTTTGGGACGAGAATTGGGACTTTGAGCCACATCTCGCTGCGATGCGAACCGCAATAGAGAATGGACTGTTGGAAGATTTCGCAATTCTCCTGCCTCAGCCCAAGAATCGGCCCCAGCTCGAGATCGTGGGGTGGCACGAAAAGTTGCCGATCGTCAACCGTCGTCGGCGCGACCGCGAGTACCGCAGCGGTTTCAGTGGTACCGCTGTACGCGAGCGCCAAGCGATCGAACACATCGCGGGAAGCCCGGGGAAGAATGGCGGCCCAGTTGCCGAGTCCCTGTACCGGAAGACCCGAGGCGGTCTGATCTTGCTGTTTGCCAACGATCCCAAGGACGGATCGCGGCAATTCAATCGAGCGCAGACGGGACCTGTCAGTCCCGTAGACTTCGCAACTCTGTTTTCCTACGCGCTGCCGTACGCGGCGGAGCCCACGCCGAAGATCGGCTTCCGGGTGAAGAAGTCCGGGGCAGGCGCGATCGTCGATGCACGCTGAACGGCCGAGTACCTATATGAGGTGGATACTGCAATGGCAAAAGTAATTACCACTATCAGCTTGAAGGGTGGAGTCGGAAAGACGACTGTCACAGCGGCTCTCGCGGAGTTCATGGCGTCGGAGTTCGGCAAGCGAGTCCTCCTCGTGGACCTGGATTCGCAGATCAACCTGACGACGATGCTGATCGGTGAAGAACGGTGGATCGACCTCAATGCGAGGAAGCTGACGATTGCAACGCTGTTTGCTGACGCTGTGAATGGGACCTCGGACTTCGATCTGCATTCGACGATTCAAAAGGGTGCGTCGACTGTGAAGAAGATCAGCAATGTGGACTTGCTGCCGTCCTCTCTCGACCTGATCGGGTTGCAGGAAGAGTTGAGTGCGCTGCGGGTCCGCGACGGCTCTCCCGTAGCAGGCGTCGGGCTACTCGGCGCGGCCCTCGAACCAGTGAAAGACTTCTACGACTTCATACTCGTGGATTGCCCGCCCAACGTCGGTCCGGTGACGTTGAATGGACTGGCGATGGCGGACGGTTACATAATTCCGACCATCCCTGACTTCTTGTCGACCTATGGCATCCCGCAAATTCAGACATATATCGAGAAGTTCGCCGATCAGCTGGGACGCAGCATCATCGAACTTGGGCTGGTGATAACGAAGTACAAATCCAATTCATCGGTTCACACCACCGTTCTTCGAAATTTGCGACGCAACCAAGATATTCAGCACGTACTTCCCCCGTACTTGCCAGAGGCCAACTCGATCGCGATGGCTGCGGACTTCAAGCCATTCGGCACGCTTCGGGTCAAGTACGGAAACCAGGGCCAGTACGACAAGTTCAAAGAACTTACCAGGACAATCCTCACGGAAGCGCAGGCAAAGCTATGACCAACTCGTCCGAGACCCTTCAGCGAGTCCGTAATGATGAACTGGGCGGTGCACTTCTGAAAGTTGCTGCGGTGGATCCTGTTGCCAGCCAGGTGCTTAGCAGCCTGTTCAGAGTTCTTGCAGACGAGGCGGCGCGAACACCCCGATTCGCGAAGGCCTTGTCGGCGGCGCTGGTAGTTACGTCGGAGACTCCCGATTCGGCTGCAGTACCTGCGCCGCCCAAACCGGCCCGAAGGTTGCCGTCGAAGGCGAAAGTTGCCCGTCAGCCCGGGGTCTTCGACCCGTTCGATGTGTTGCGCCACTCCGGCGAGCAAGCGTTGACGGAGAAGCTTTCGACACTCACGATCGATCAGCTGCGGGACATCATTGCAGAGCAAGAGATCGACACGCACAAGGAGAGCGGCCGCAAGCGCAAAGCGGAGGTGCTCGTGGCATGGACTTTCGACCGGGTGAAAGCCCTTGCCTCGAAGGGAAGTGCGTTCAGATAGCGGAGTGAATCTGAGCAACACTTCGGTGCGCGTCCGCTGGACCCGCGTAAGAGTCGCGCCTGGTTACAGGGTTGACGTTGGCAGGTCGACCCCGAGGTTCGCAGCCGGACGTGTCGAGAGCTGCGGGTACTTGCCGAAACCACCACTCTCGGCGAGGCGTGAATCGGCGATGGACGTTTTCGGCTCACGCATTCACAGTGACGAAATGTAATGGTTGAGTGGACACCTGCCGGGCTGCGTCGAACCGCGGCGCGCAGCTGCTCCCTGCTCGTTGCTCAACGCTGCAGCAGGCGCGCTTTCTGCGCATCGAACTCTGCGGGCGTAAGGATACCTTCGTTGCGAAGTTCTGCGAGTTTCCTGAGTTCGTCGGCGATCATGGATGCCGGCATGGCGGCATCCATGACCGCAGCCGGAGTCAAAGCTGGCGAAAGAACCGGGGCCGCGACACTGTACCGCGAGCCGAACAGCGGGTGCTTGCGAAACCAGGCCTCGATCAGCTCCGATGTTCCATGGTTGACCTCTACTGACGCCAAAGTTGTACCGTTGCCAAGCACATGGAAGTTCCTTGTCAACATCTTGCCGCTTTTCGTCACGGAAAATCCACGCACATCGGCGATATGAACGCGGAAAGCCTGAGTGAACTCTGCGCTCTTGACGTAGGCAGCAGTGCCGTCCTCATGCTCGATAATTTTTCCGTTGCCGAATCCCAATGCATGCTTGGTGGGCATTGTTTCTCCTATGATGGATGCTCGTACACTCAGTGCGTTCGGTCGATCATTGATCGGTCAGGGGATGTAGCTCGTTACTGCATCAGTGATTTCAGGTCGACTCAGCTCGCTGCGGACCCTGGAACGAAGATCGTTGCTGAGAAGGCGGTTTCTCCATCAGATTTCCACGGTGCGATCAGTGGCTGCAGGGTGGGCACCGTGCAGTTCCGCGCCCAATACGGCTAAGCGACGTCGACGTGCCACATATCTCGATGCGCACCAAACCAGCTGCGCTGCTTGACGGTGGATTCGATTTTCAACCGCTGTCCATCGAGTTCGTTGTAGAGGGGATAGGGGCGAAGCGAGTTGTGCACAGAGATCCGCGAATTATCCAGCACGGCGATCTTTCCCAGGTCGAACAATCGATGGAGATCGCGACGTAGCAGGATACCGCCCTCGTCGTGGTGATCTCCGACCTTCGCGTAGCTGTAGAGGTGGGCGGCTTCGAGTACCTCGTGTGGCATGTCTCCGGAGAACGCGCAGTTCGACGCATACCGGTCCATCAGATGCGCACGAAAAGCGGGTTGTCCGAGCCGAACTCGGGTGATGCGCTCGGTGAAACCCCCGCTCAACTGAACCGATACCGATCGGAGCACGCGCATACCCCGCTGTCCCAGGTCTGTGGTCAATGCAGCGTTGAACGCCGGCCAATCCAACTCGCGAATGCTCAGCTGAGACTTAGGACTTCTACAAACCGATCGAAGCATCTCGCCACTGAGCTCACCTGCCAGATCGATCCACGCTTCACCGTGATGTGTTCGATAGGTCTTTACGTCGATCATTTCTGTGGCAGGTTCTTCGAATTCGTTTTTGCACTGGCCACACTTATATCGTGGCTTCAATTTTATTCGTTCGTCGAGAGAGCGCCCGGGACCGCAGTATGGGCACTTCTTTAGTTCTTTCCTCGCGAAACCTGTTTCTACACGTTCGACGACGGACGCCCCTAGCAGTCGCTTCTGGTCCCACACGACAAGCGCGTCACCGACACCGATGTTCCGACTGTTGGGAACTTGACTGTCACTGACGTACTGCGACGAAGGGTCGTCGTCGTAGGCGTGACCGCCGCGACCGCCACTCTGATCGCTCTTCGCCAGTACCAACCAGGCTCGAGAAATTGCCCCGGTGGCGGACGGCCAGACGATATCCACTAGCTGAAGCGGTTCGTACGCAGCACGAAATTCATTGGCCATTTGTATCGGTTGTAGCGTGGCCTGCGCAAGCCAGCGACGCTTCAGCTTCTACTCGTTGATGGCTGCCCCGCTACTGCAGCGGGGTATCTGCCACTTCGCGGTTGACCCGGTTCATTCATCTGAATGAATTTCGATCCCGGACCGGATTCGTTCGCAGAGTTCAAAATTGCCGATGTCTCGAAACGCCGCAGATAGGGCTATTTTCGAGCTCTTCTAGGGTGGTGGCTGGTCAATCCGACCACTGAGCATCGTCCAACTTTGTCACCCACCCCCTATAGGTTGGGTCCTGTTCAAGTTTGGCCGAAATGTGAGGATCCGATGTCGGTTACTGATGACCCCGAGCTCCGGGGGCGGGTTCGTCGTCTGCTCGAGTTTCTTCGCGAGACTGTGGGTGCTCAGTCGAAGCCGATTCGCCGGTACGGCGTTGATGCCCGTGTCGAGTGGTTGTTCGACGATTCCCGACCTCTCGACGTCAATACCGACGTCGCGCCCGGTGACGTGGCGGTTCGTATCCCGCGCACCAGCATCGAGCAGCCTCCCGGTCTCCCTGCGGAGCTCGAGCAGTGGGTCGACGACACCACCACGCCGCCGACCGTCAGAGCCGACGCACCGACCGAGGCCCATGAGTGGCTTCAAGACTGGACCTCGTGGTCTCTGGATGACCGTGAACGTAGGCCGTTCGCCGAGCTGTTCCGTTCGGTCGACCTCATGCTCCACGACCTCGGCACTCAGCCCGAGTCGCTCGAACTTGTCATCGCCTCTGGGTATCTCGACGCCACTGTCGGGGACCAGCGGATCTCGACACATCTGATCACTCAGCAGGCCAGTATCAGTCGCGAGGACTCCACCGGCGACTTGCTCGTCACCGTTGCGCCCGCCAGCTCCCCGCGGCTGGAAGACGTCCAAGTCCTGCTCGACTTGCAGGGTTTCGACCGCGCCGGCTCGAAGGTGCTGCACCGCAGCTTGTCCGAACTGGTGTCGTCGTCGCTGTCCGCGGATATCCCTCGGTTGCTCGGCCAGTGGGCCACGTCGGCCCTGGCGCAACCGCTGACCGTCATCGCCGATCACGACAAGCCCGTCGATTCCACCGCGGACACTCTGCGGATGTCACCGGCGCTGGTTCTACGCACACGTGGCGCCTATGCCCTCGCGTCGTACTACGAAGCAATGCTCGCTGCGCTCGATGACGGCGCACCCGTTCCGGTGGGGCTTTCGCAGCTCGTGGAGACGTACGACGACAACACCCGTCGTGACTGGCTCGACTCTCACGTCAGTGACACCCCCAGCGCCGAGCCGCTCTTCCCACTGCCGGCCAACCGCGCCCAGGCCGGTATCTACAACCGCGTCATGAACGACACCGGCGTCGTCGTCGAAGGCCCTCCCGGCACCGGCAAGACCCACACGATCGCAAATTTGATGTCCGCGTTGATGGCTCAGGGCCAGCGCATCCTCGTCACCAGCGAGAAAGCTCAGGCGCTGCGCGTCCTCAAGGACAAGCTTCCTGCCGAACTGCAAGATCTGTGCGTCTCCGTCACCGACATGGCACGCGGGGGATCGGCCGAACTCGACGAGAGCGTCTCGACCATCGCCGCTCGTAAAGCCGCGTTCGACGCGACCGAGTCCGCGCGCAAGATCCGTTCCCTCGCTGCCAAGCGGATGGGCACCAAAGAGCGCCGCTACAAACTCACCAAGCAGATCGGCCTTGCGCGCTCCTCCGAAGCAGAGATCCACACCTTCTCACCGCAGTATTCGGGAACTCTTGCCTCGATCGTCACCAAGCTCAACGCGCAGGAGAGCGACCTCGGGTGGATACCAGGTCCGCTCCACACCGAGACCGTGCCGTTCGACGACGCAGCCTTCGCTTCGCTGTTCACGGAGCAGTCCGACGAGGTCAGCCTCCCGACGGCCGACGAGGTCCGTAGCTTGTGTGCCCGAGCCTCCGGGAACGCGTCCGACTCGATTTTCGATGACATCGATCCGGTTCAACTGCAGTACATCCTGCCGTCTGCGCAGGCCCTGATCGACCGCGCACGGGCCATCGACTCCTTCGGCCCGGCCTATGCGGTTCTGGCCGACGGGATCCTGTCCGGTGCGCTCGGTACGTTGTGGTCGCGTGCTCAGACGGTCACGGCGATGCTGTCGGTCGCCGTGAGCGCCGATACCGCAGTTGGCTCACATCAGGTGACGACGCAGGTTGCCACGAGGCAGGCACTCAACGCGTTCGATGCCCTCGCCAAGCTCTACGAGAGTGGCCCGTTCGACACGATGCGCTGGCTCCGCACGCCCCACGAACACGGCGTCGTCGACAAGCTCGATGCACACGCCACCGTCGACGGTACAGCCGCGACGCAGGCCACCGAACTGCGGCTCGTCACCAATCACATCCGGGCCCTCATTGCCGTCGACGATGCCGCACACCTGTTGCGCGGTATCGGAATCGAACTGCCGATCGAACCGTCGGACAGTCGGGAGCAGCAGGTCAACACCCTCCACCTCGTGTGGAACCAGGTGCTGGCGACGGGCAGCATCGCGACTGCTCGCGACGAACTCGTCGGCGCTCTGGGTGCAGTCGTTCCATCCGTGCCGTCGGTGACGACGCTTGCCGAGGCAGTGGCCCTCGCAGGCGAGGTCTCCGCCCTCACCGACCGCTCCGACGCGTCCACCGCACGTGACGAGCTCGAGCGAGTGGCCGAGCGATTGTTGTCCGATCCGACGCTGCCCGATGGGCTCGCGGACGCAGTCAGAACCGGCGATGTCGAGAGCTACGAGCGGCTCGCCTCGTACGTTCAGCCGGGCAGCACCGATACCACCGCGCTCGACGCCTTGGCCGAGCACGCGCCCACCCTGGCCCGCAGCCTGTCCGAGGGTACCGATTGGGCTGCTCACGCCGGCACGTTCACTCGTGCTTGGGCGTGGCGCTGGACCATGCAGTCGATCGTGGCCATGCAGCAGCCCGACCAGAACGACAATCTCGACGCGGAACTCGACGCCCTCGATGAGGAGATATCGTCCTTGACTGCGCAACTCGCGGCGGAGCAGGCGTGGCAAGAATGCTTGCAGCGCATGACCAGTCGCGAGGTCACGGCGCTGCGGGCATACCAGGAGAACATGTCCAACGCCGGTCTCGGCACCAGCAGTCTCGCGCAGCGCTACCGTGTCGCGGCCCGTGCGGCGATGCAGGATGCGCAGACGGTCGTGCCGGCGTGGGTCATGCCGATTGCGCAGGTGTTGTCGTCGATTCCGCCGCAGCAGAACGCTTTCGACGTCGTCATTGTCGACGAGGCCAGTCAGGCCGAGATCACCAGCATGTTCCTGATGTGGTTGGCGCCGCGTGTCATCGTGGTTGGTGACGACAGGCAGTGCGCGCCGGCCTCGATTCAGAATTACACCGTCGAGTCCGTCATGAATCGTCTCGATCACTACCTTCCGGAGGTTCCGGTCAGCACACGCTTGACGCTGACGCCGCGGTCGAGCTTGTTTTCGATGCTGCGCACCCGGTTCGGTGATTCGGTGAGGTTGCGTGAGCACTACCGATCGATGCCGGAGATCATTCAATGGTCCTCGACTCAATTCTATGGCGATCAGCCGTTGGTGCCGGTGCGTCAGTTCGGGGCGGATCGGCTTGCACCGCTGCGCAGTACGTTCGTCGAGGATGCACTCACGTCCGGTTCGAGTACACGCCTGTCCAATGCTGCCGAAGCGAACGCACTCGTCGACCAGCTCGCCCTCTGCCTTGCCGAGCCAGACTACGAAGACAAAACCTTCGGTGTCGTTGTCCTTCAGGGCGCAGCCCAGGCGGATCTGATCAGGTCGCTGATCTTCGAGCGGGTGGCGTCGGAGCAAATCGATGAACGACGCATCCGTGTCGGCACGCCACCGGACTTCCAGGGCGACGAGCGTGACGTGATGTTCCTGTCGATGGTCATCGCACCCGGCTCGTCGTCGAAGGCATTGACGAACGACATGTTCAAACGCCGCTTCAACGTCGCTGCCACGCGTGCGCGAGATCAGTTGTGGCTGTTCCATTCCGTGACAGCTGACAGCCTGTCGGCCATTGATCTACGACGGTCACTGCTGTCCTATGTCGAGGCTGCGCCGACAGTTCCCGTTCCTGCCATGCCCGACGCAGTGTCGCCGATTAACCCGCACCCTGACTTCGGATCACTGTTCGAGCAGCAGGTGTTTCTGGCGCTGCGGGAGCGCGGCTATCACGTCAACCCGCGGGTCGACGTCAACGAGATGACGATCGATCTGGTGGTCACGGGTGCGGCTGTGCGGGTGGCGATCGAATGCGACGACGACACTGAAGTCGACGCCTACGAGCTGTTGAACCGTATGGAGCGCGAGTTCGAACTGCGGCGCTGTGGCTGGCTGTTCCAGCGGATTCGGGCGTCGGACTTCGTCCTTGATCGTGAACGAGCCCTCGACACCATCACCGAACTACTCGATTCGGTCGGCATCCTCCCCGACGAGGTTGCCGTAGTCATCGAGGGATCGGGCAGCTCCACCTGGATGCCGATCGCGCTGGAACGTGACCCCGATGACGCAGAAGCCGACGAGGAAGCAGTCGAACTCGTCACCGACGAGGCGCCGGCGCCGTCTCGCACCGTCGATGTCGATCTCGCGCCCTTGCCGGAGGTCATCGAGACGGTCGACGAATCCGAGGATCCGCACGAGGCCGGTGACCACGAAGACTCCGAGGTCGAGTTCGAGGACATCGACGCTGTTGATCCGGTACCGAAGCCGGTTCGGACGATGCCGCTCGAGGATCTCATTGCGGCCATTCGGTATTCGCTGCGGCGCAACAAGTTTTCGATCGCGCAGACCGTGCAGGATTGCGAGGTCACGCCCGAGGCGGTTCAGCACGCGGTGAAGGAGATCAAGTCCCGGGACGACGCGCTGAAAGCGTCGAAGAGGAGACCGCCTCCTCCGACCCCGGATGCGATGCCACGACGGCAACGTCCCTCTGAAGTCGCGAGCGATCCCGTTGCGGTGTCCGGAAGCCGTTCTTTGCAAGCCGAATTGGATGCTCTGCCGGTGGCGTCGTGGGCGGGGGCGCGTGAGATTGCGGTCGCCGCGGCGAGGCCGAATGCGCCGCTGACGTTGGAGCGTTGCCAACGGGTGACAGGGTTGTCGCGGACGAAGGCGGATCTGTTGTTGTCGGATCTGGTGTTGTTGAAGAAGTTGGTCACACGTAAACGTGAGGGTGTCGAGGAATGGGTTCGGCCACAGGGGTTGACGCTATGACGCAAGTAGTGAACCGGTCCGAGGGGTTGCGGGACTGGCAGAAGGAAGCATTCGAGAAGTGGGTGGCGTCCGGCTATCGCGCGATTGTAGAGGCGGTGACCGGGACCGGGAAGACGCATGTCGGGTTGGCGGCGACGCTGGATTCGGTCAGCCGTGGCCGTCAGGTCCTGGTGGTGGTACCGAGTATCGATCTACTCGAGCAGTGGTACACGGCGATGGTGAAGGCGTTGCCGAGTGTGCGGATCGGGCGTCGCGGGAACGGGCACAACGATACGTTCCGGCAGTACGACGTGCTGATCACGACGATTCAATCGGCTATCCGGCCGGGTGCGCCGATGCCGCGGACCGGCGCGTTGCTCGTCGCCGACGAGGTTCATCGTTACGGCGCAGGTTCGTTCGCGAAGGTGCTGGTCAACCGATTCGAGGAACGGCTCGGGTTGACGGCGACATTGGAGCGTCAGGATGACGGTGTCGATACGCATCTGATGCCGTATTTCGAGAACCTGGTGAAGGGTTGCGATGCGGCGCGGGGGAGACGCGACGGGATCCTGGCGCCGGTTCGGGTCATGACGGTGGCGGTGCCGTTCTCGGCGGAGGAGGCGGCGAAGTTCGCGGACCTGGACGAGAAGGCGAAGTCGCTCCGCAACACCCTGATCTTCGACTACGGCTGTGCTGCTGAGCCGTTCGGTGAGTTCATGAAGAATGCGGTGGACCTGAGTAAGGAAAGGTATCTACCGGCGAGCAAGGTTGCGAGTAGGTACCTGTCGGCGTTCAGCAAGCGGCGCGCGTTGTTGGCCGACTGTGAGGGCAAGTTGCAGGCGCTCGAGGCGATCACGCCGGGGTTGGCGAAGTCCGAGCGCTCGATCGTGTTTTCGGAGACGAAGGAGTCCGCGACCAGGGGTGCGGATGTGCTCCAGGCGGCTGGTATTGCGGCGCATCAGTATTCGAGTCAGCTTGATCGCGTGGGACGTACGCGGATTCTGAAGCAGTTCCGGAGTGGTGAGTTGAGGAGTTTGGTGGCGCCGCGGGTGCTTGACGAGGGCATCGATGTGCCGGCGGTGGATGTCGGGGTGATCATTGCGAGTAGTTCGTCGAAGCGGCAGATGATTCAGCGGATGGGTCGGATTCTGCGTCTGAAGCCTGATGGTCGGCCAGCGGCGTTCGTGATCATGTATGTGGCGGGGACGAATGAGGATCCTTCGTTGGGTGCGCATGAGGCGTTTCTCGATGAGTTGACAGGTGTGGCCGAGGAGGTCGTGGACGTCGATCTCGCTGCTGCGGGTGCGGTGTTGGCGAGTTGGTTGGACCAGTCGGCCCCGATCATGCCGAAGCCGGTGTTCAGTGAGCAGCCAATCGAGCCGATTGTGATTCCACAGTCGAAGATGATGCCGACGGCGGTGTCTGTGGCGCGGACTCGGACGGTGAAGGAGATTCTGTCGGAGGCTCAGTACGGGACGCCGGATCAGCTCGACGGGATCTTACGGTGTATGGCTGCCATCGATGTGCGGGAGGCGGCGGTGTTGATCCGGCGCTACGGCATCGACGGTGCGAAGCCTCGGACGTTGTCACAGGTGGCGGCGGAGATGAATCTCAAGCGGATGGTCATCGAGAGCCTCGAAAAGCGGGGGTTGAAGTCGCTGGAGAGGGAGGCGGGAAGGCTACTGAATATAGTGACACGCTTATAATGAATGTGCTGGGTTTGCCAAAACGTAAGATATACAAAGTTCGGGGCGATCAAGCTCGACTATGTTTGCATCGTCTGGGGTCAAGTCGGGATTTATAATTGTTAGCGGGTTGATTAAAACTCGAGCTTCTGCGTAAACTGTACTTCAAATAAATTGTTCCAAGCAATCAGGGGGATTGATGGATCGCATTACTGAATCTATAATGAAGCGCTATGCGAAGGAAGCGGGCATTAGTGAGCGCCCAGAGCATCAGCAATTCGAAGCTTTTGCAGGCTCTGTCTTGCTGCGGGCGGAAGTCGGCCATGATCCGGAGACGTCAATTGACGATTTCTTAGCGGGCGATGGAATTCAGGGCTACGACTTGTTTGCTACTGTAATAAACGACGAATTAGTGACCGACGTAATTGCGTTGCAAGAGATATGTGTACGCGCTCGAACTCTGCGCGTGGAGTTTGTTTTTGCTCAGTTTAAAACTTCTCCGTCGTTCAAAACTAGTGACTTTTCAAATTTCGTCGACACTTGCAAAATGATAATAAAAGATTCGAGTGTGTTGGATCGTCGTGAGTTTCCCTCCATCGAGCTTGTATCGGCTGTATACGACAAGGCTGAGATGTTTAAGTTCAATCCTAAACTTTCTCTATTTTATGTAACGACTAGCGGTGTTGGCCCGGAATTGCCTGTAAGGCGAAAAGCAGATAGCTCGAAGTCTGACATCGCGCAACTTTCTTTGACCTCGGCAGTTGATATTCGATTTTTTGGTGCGCCAGCTCTGCAGGCGCGATGGCGGCAGCTTGATCAAGGTACGACGAGGACTATTCGATTTGAGAAGAAGGCATCGATGCCTCAAATTGACGGAGTTGTTCAAGCTTATATAGGTATGCTTCCAGCTGAAGAGCTGCTGAAATTGGTTACAGTAGAAGGATCGCCGACACGAATCTTGAAATCTGTATTTTACGACAACGTCCGTGATTTTCAAGGAAATGTAGACGTAAACTCCAAGATTAGCGAAACGTTAACTGGTGTCGATCGAGCGCGGTTTGCAGTTTTCAATAATGGTGTAACGATCGTTGCACAGGAGATCAATAATACAGGCGATACCTTTAGGTTGCTGGATTATCAAGTTGTGAATGGTTGTCAAACTGTTCATGTTCTACATGAAGCTGCGATGGAGCTTGGCGGCATTGATTCGCTAACCGATGTTTTTGTCCCTGTGAAAATGATCGCGACCAGCGATGTGGAGGTTGCACGAAGTATTGCGCAGGCCACAAATCAGCAAACGCAAGTCACTGCCGAAAGCCTCCTGGCAAATTCGGAAGTGCAGAAAAGAATCGAAGAATATTTCACTGTCATTGATGACACGGACGATTACAAGCTATATTACGAGCGGCGCTTAAAACAGTGGGCTGGAAGTTCTGTTGTTGTCGGAGCTTGGAGGCTTGTGACAATTCGGCAAATGATTCGTTCTTTTGGCTCGGTGTATCTAAATCAACCCCACACAGCGACGCGGTACTACAATGATTTGCGTGACCAAGCGGGTAGTCGAATTTTCATCGCTGGTAATGCGCCGGCGCTTTTCTGGGTGTCAGCTTTGTTGTTTTGCAGAATTGAATTTTTGTTTCGGAACGACAAGATCGACGCAAAGCTAAAGCCCGTAAAATTTCACATGATGTCCGCAATTTCAAGATCAACTTTAAAGGGTAATGTGCCGCACTCTAAGAATAGTGTAGCCGTCGAGAAATATATTGCTGATTTACGTTCATTACTTGCGAGTGATGAGCGGCTCATAAAAGCAATTTCCATATGCGCAGATGTAGCGGTGCGCCATTCCGCTACGGCTTTGTTCGATCGTGACTTTTGTCGGACCCAAGAATCTGCGACGAAGTATTCGATCGCCGCGAGCCGGAGGATACGTATGGAGGATCCAGTCCTGGCTAAACAGAAGTGATTTACCTTGGAGGTCCGTGCGTGTCGGTGTATACCGATTCCTGACGCCGGCGACCGTAGTGTCTGGAACCCAGCGACTTCGCGGCCGCGTCGGAGCGACGCCAAAGGGTTTGGCGCAAGACGTCGAGCGCACGATCGGCGGGGTCGGCGGGGTCGGCGGGGTCGGCGTATCGCGGGAGGCCGGTGGTTACGGAGAAAGTGCTGAGGTCCATCATCGTGTGGCTCTGTTCGTAGACGGTGGCGAGAGGTCGATACGCATCTCGGCCAGCACTTCCGGCTGAGCTTCGAGACCCCGCTTGCGCAGCAGCGCCAGCATGTCTTCCTGGCGCGGCTGGCCGAACGTCAATCGGTACAGCGCCAGGTCGCTCTTCATCCTCTCGAGCCGGGCGATGTCGACGCTGAGCGGGTACGGCGAGAGGTGTCGCTCGATTTTCGCCGGTCCCGGGTACACCCAATGTGGCGCAAAATCCCCAAGATCGGCTTGTTCGTCTGTGCCCAGCGTGTAGGCCGCACGCCAGGGGTTGTTCGTCGCCAGCATGGCGGCTCCGTGGCGGTGGGCGAGGTTGCGGCGGACGGCGTGCCCACCGAAGCGGTCGATGCGCCCTTCGCGCTGCTCGAAGTCGACGGGATTTGCGGGGGTGTTCCAGTGGGTGATAGCCGAGCACCACCAGTGAAAATCAATCCCTTCCTGCCCGACGCTTGTACTTGCCAGCACGAACGGCCAGAACGGGCTGTTGAACGACCTACGTATATCGGGCTGGCGGACATTCTCGTCGGTGTTGCCGCCCCCGTAGCGCAGCGCGAAGCGGCTCGTCATGCGAATGGCGTCGTCCGGATTACCCGGGTCGAATGCCCGGTAGGTCGACGGCAATAATGTCAGCGCGGAAGAGACGGTTTTTGCAGCCTTCATCAAAGAGTCGTTGTCGATCTCGTCTTGGTTCTCGTTGGCAATGTGGTGGAGATACTCATCCATGACAGCCTGCAGGTTGCCTGCCGCGCAGTAGCGGAGCACTTTCTGCCAGTAGGCGCCGTTTTGGTCGAGTTGCTCCAGCAGCACGATGGTGTCAGGCCGGTTGAACAGTGTTCGGAAACCAGCGGCCATGGTGGCCGCGGCGCGCCAGAGCCCGACGTCCGTCACGGCGGGGTGATTGGCCGCAATCCGGTGCAGCGCCCTCCAAGCGATGTTGCCCGGACTGTGGGCCGCCAGCATGGCGACGGTCGGCGCTACGGACGCCATCTCGACGTCGGAACCGCCGCGAATGAGTTCGAGGGCCTCGTCGACGTGTGTGGCTAGGCCGTGCTGGCCAGCTGGGTCGTCAGCATCACCGACCGAGCCTGTACCGAGGGCTTCGATAATGAGCTTGCGACTGTTGAGCCCGTCATCGTCAAGCAGAGCCTGTGGGAGTGAGTCTTCGAACGCGATTGCTGCGCGCGCCGCCTCCGCCACCGCGGATACGCTGTATTTCGACGTCCCCGAGCGCAACCCGCGGGTGAGGTCTGCCTCGAATACCGCGCGCGACAGTGGTACCCGGTCGCGCTGCGCTGCGGCCAGCGGGTCGGCACGTTTCGCAAGTCCCGGCATCGGCCAGAACATCGCCAGGGTGGTCATGGATTCCGCCCGCCCGCCCGCGACGCTGTAGTTCAAGAGGCTGCGTGTGCCGCGGCGCCCGGCTGGGCCCTTATCCTCGCGCTGGGATCCCAACCACGCGGCCCGGCCAGCGCGCTGGCTTAGCAGGCTTGCGATCGCCGTTGGTGTCGCCGACCACGACGAGAACACCAGCCGCTTTGTGATCCCTTGCGCCCACGCTTCGGCGTACGGTCCGCTCGGCTCGAGGTAGCGCAGCGACGGCGGCATCCACAGTAGTTGCCACCAACCGGCATCGACAGTTTGCCGAGCAAGAGCGCGTAGCTTGCCGTTGCCCAGGTCGACCTCGCCGGTACCCGAGGCCGCGGCGGGGTCGAGCCGGGCGAGGGCATGGACAGCGGGACCTAGAGTCTCTGCGTCGTCACCCTTGAGCCGCTTCTTAAGCTGTTCGGAGAGCTTGTACCCGTCGCAGAAGTTCGCGAAGTACGGTGTCGACTTCCAGTACTCCAGGCTTACATCGCCGTCAATGAGGCCTGAGATACGGTGCAGGGCAACGTAGTCGAGAAGGTCAGTAGCCGACAGGTCATCCACGATGTCGACATGCTCAGACAGCATCCCGCCGGCGACGCCGATCGGCCGCTCGCTGCGGCTCATCACCTGCAGCAGCGTCGCCCGCAGCCGGGTGGAGAGCTCGGCGACGGGGCGTCCCTGGGTCACCGCGGTACGGTACTCAGCGAGGTCTTTTGCGACATGGTCGGCGATGTCGGTGTCTAGAAAGGCGATGGTGCGGAGGAAGTCGCGGTGGTGGTCGTCGCCCGACTCCTCGGCGTAAGTGAAAGGCTTATACGGCGTCGCGGAGAGCAACAGCACTCGCGTGTTGGGGTAGGAGAACAGCTGGTCGGCCAGCTCTCCTTCTGGGGTGCTGGCATCGAGCAGCTCGGGGAAGCGCTGGAACTCGTCGAGGATGACGAGGTCTGGGTTCAGCACGCTGAGCCCGGCGCGAGCGAGCTCACCGCGCATATCGCTGATGAGTTGACGTACTTCGTAGGCCATCTCGCTGGGAACATCGCGCTTGTGGCCGAGACGCTCGAGCTGGTCGGTGAAGGTCGCTGTGAGGCCATTGTTCTGACATGCGGCAAGGAACCGGTCCGAGATGACCGGGTCGGGCGGGCCGTCGAGGGAGGACTCCAACTCATCGACGTGATACTCAAAGCGCTCGCGGGACGCAATTCCACCCTGCAGCAGAACCAGCGCAGCGTGGCGGTTCCAACCGGTGAGGTTGGCGACGGTGCGGAGCAGCAGGAAGAGCAGTGCCCTTTCCTCCACCTGGCCGGATTGGTGGCCGGTTCGGAACGACGTCCCCGGGGTGAACGACACCAGGTTGACCTTCACGCCGTTGGCGTCGAGGTCAGGCTGCAGCTCCCGGGTGTATTTGGCCAGGAGGCTTAGCCGGCTGGGTATGCCCTGGTGACGGCCACCGGTGACGTCAAGGCGGGAAAGGTTCTGCGCGGCGAGGTCGCTGTTGGAGCAGACGTAGACCACGTTGATCTGTCCGCGATCTGGCTCGTCCTGGAGCTTCTCGATGGTTCGGGCGATCACGCCACGGGCTACGAGGCTCTTGCCCAACCCGGTCTCGTCGGAGACGAGGAACCGCCGGCGCGAGGCCGGTCGGTCGAGCTGCGCCATTACGTGTTCGACGGTGCGCTGCTGAAACCCCTTGAGCCGTGCAATAACCGGGGCAGCGTCGAAAGTGGTCATCGAGTGGCCTCCGGATTGAGTTTGATTCGGCTGGCAGTGACGACATCCCAGAACGAGGCAAAGCCCTCCGGAAGATTAGCCACCCCGTTTTCGGTGGCCAGCATTCGTTGCACGAGACGGTTGAGGTCGCCAATCGACTCAGGCGAGCGGGCGAGGGCGCGGATGACGATCTCGAAGACCTGAGGTGCCGGCGCAAGTTCACCGCTTGTCCCGGCGCTCGCCCCGCCGAGGCCCACCATTGCCAACGGGTGTGCCTGCCCGAGCCCGAGCAACAGAGCCAGGAAGCGCAGGAACTTCTCCGGCGTGTTGATCTGCGAGGCGAGGACCTCGTCGAGTCTGCCTTCCGGGTCGCCCCGTAGCTCGGCCCGCACCACACACGCGGCCTCACGGCCTGCGCCATCGGTGAGGCTCAGCCGCAGGAACGGGCTGACCTCGATCAGCGGGACACCCTCGACGGTGCCATGGCTGGTACGGCCGTCGTCGACGGTGCAGGCCACACCGGGGTGTGCCAGCGGCTCCACGCGAGCAGTCATTCCCGCGGGCACCGTCGCGCCGTCACGCGTCTCGAAGCGAAGCGAGTAGGCACCATCGGACCGGCCGACCGAGACGACCCATCTCCGGGACGCCAGCACGCGCAGTGCGTTCTCCAGCTGCCACTGGGCCTCGGCGTCGGGATCCGGAAGGGCACCGCCCACGGTGTCGTACTGCTCGAGCATCCCGAGGAACGGCGAGCCCGGATCGAGCATTGTCCCAACCCCGAGGTTCTTCTTGCCCCCGGAGAGCTGAACGAGAATCTCGATGTTGCGGTTAAGCGCGGCATCGGTCGCGTTGGCCGAGCCGAGGAACAGGTGGGCCTGTTGGCCGCGCTCGACGACGACGAGTTTGGCGTGCAGATCGTTGAGAAGCCCAGCAGGCTTGTCGTCCTCGGTGGCGTCCCCGTCGTCCAGACCGGCGACGGTGCTCACTACGTAGGTAGCGTCCAGGCCCTGCACGGTCTCTGGCGCCAAGCTGTCCAGCGAGGCTGCGCGCGAGACCACGGTCGCGCTCTTCGTGCCCGCCGTCAGCTGAGCGAGGCCAGCGTCGTTGAGGAATGGTGAGACCACGAGGTGGCCATACCCGGTGAAGTCCGGGGCGGCCCTCTCATTGGCGACACCGAACACGTGGAAGGCAAGCTCGGTTACGCCTTCAGGTCGCTCCCATTCCATGTAACGGACATCCTCGGCCAGCTTGTCGATGCGGCCTCGTCTGTCTACGGGCACCGGCTGCCGGGTCCTGCCGGGCAACGACCTGACGAGGGCGCTCAACGGTCGGTTGGCCACCGTCGGCCGCGTTCCCCGCAACCCGTCGAGGGTTAGCGAGACGTCCCAGGCGTGGTCCTCGGTGAGGTTGCGGCTGAGAACGACCAGGCGGTACGCATCCGCCTCGTCATCAGCGGTGAACCGCATGAGCCACAGTTTGGGGTGGAAAAGGCCGCCGGGAGGAGCCTGCACCTCGTGAAGCATCGGCTCCAGGAACGCCGTCAGCGCGGTGTAGCGCGATGGAGCCCGCACGTATCCCTCCTGGGCAAAGACATCCACCCGATCTGCGCATGAGCGGACCGCCTCCAGCACGCTCACTGGGTCCGTCGTGCTGCGGACCGCGAAGCTCGCGAACGCCAGTGGAGGCACCAGCGCGGCGGTCAGGTCGAGGGTGAAGGTGGTGCCCACTGCCGCATCCAGGCGATAGCCCACGGGCGGGCGAAGCTGGTCGATCAGGGTTCTGCGGCTGTCAGGCGCCAGCATCGGCGATCCCCTCTCTGATGTCGGCAACGATGCGGCGGACCTGTGGCCAGCGGTAGACCAGCATTGACGTGCCCGACGCCCCAGACCAGGTGCGCAGCAACCGATCATTGACCAACCGAGACTGAGCACCCTTCTGTCGACGCTCCCGTAGGTCGACCAGCGAGCGGACGTCCTTGTCGTCGGCGACGGTGGTTCCCCGCCCGGCAAGGACTGCATCGATCCACTCGTCGACGAACGCACGAGTCTGCGGCCCGATGCGGGGGTTGGTGATGCGCAACAGGTCCCACATCTCGTGGCGGTCCCACGCGCGAAGTAGCTCGCCGTCGTCCTGGACGCTCTCGGCCCAGGTGCGTATGGCTTCCCGGTAGCCGTCGACGGGCTGTGGGTGGGTAGTCAAGCCGGCAGCCTCGTATCGCTCGGCGACGAGCAGATTATAGAGAAGCGCAGAACCCTGCATCACCAGGCTGAAGAGGCGGCCGTGCCTCAGGAGCGTAGCCGGCGGGCCGTCGGCCGAGAGGCAGGCCGGATCGAACCACGGCGGCATGATGTCGTCGGCAGACGGGGTGTCATCGGTGAGCAGGTGAGCCAGCATGGTGCCCGGGACGGCCTCGAGGATGCGCTCCTGCAGCCACCCCGCCTCCGCGGGCAGCAGCGCCATGCCGCCTTCGACCTTCGCGGGAAAGCCCGCCGGTGGGGCGGGCAACGTGGGGTGCCAATCCTGGATGTTGCGGACGGCCAGCTCGTCGTCATCACTGTTGGCGAGCCTGAGGGCCCCCATCATATCCGGCGAGATGTCGCGGTTGAGGATGCCATAGCGGCCTAGCGCGGACCAGTAGATTGCGGACGGCAACGTCTTCACGCTGGGGCCAGCGACGCGCCCGATCAGGCCCTGTCCGGCGCCGATGCCCTCGTCCTTGAGCGCGCCGATGAGCTTGCGCTCCTTGGTGTCGGTCCAGGTGGTGAGTTTGGTGCCGCCGCGGGTCTTGGCGCCCTGGGTGAAGAGCCAGGGGATGAAAAGGAAGTAACGCGCCCGGGTGTGAATGGTCGAGGTGCCGGGGAAGAGCCCGTCGGCGAAAGCATCGCGGATTTGGCCGATGCCGAGCTCGTCGCGGCTCTCCGACTGGGTGTATAGCGCGATGAGCTCACGGACGCGCCGCTGCTCCTCGGCAGACGTGTCGAGCCAGGACAGGGTTGATGGCATGGTTGCTCCCCCTAACGATAGGAACACTAGAGTAAAGGTCGTGCTATCGGACTCGAATAATCTCGTACCCACCCGGTCAGAGGTCGCCCCGAAATTGGTGGTTGCGTTCGGTATAGCGAGAATGGGAGTCGTGGTAGCGCCAAGGACGTACGCCAAAACGCTGCGTGGGCGGAGGAACTGTACGCTGCGCGGAGCGAACTGTTTTCGTGTATCGGCCCGCTCGAATTTCGGCGATCGGAGTCGAGACCGGACCAGTCAAACTGATCGAGTACAAACCGCGCACCATGGTCAGAACCTCACCCCGGCACCTGCCGAGATGGCACTATCGGTTCTGCACGGAGCCTGGAGGCACAAGTTGAGTCTGGGCATGCCGAGTTGTCGGACGTTGCCCAATCCGGAGGGGCTTGAGTCGAATGTCTTCAGGTGATTCCCGCTCAATTCTTGAACGCTTCAAAGAGCACCTGGTCGACGCCAAGTCTCTTGACGTGCTTTCGGACTCGTTCTCCATCTTTGTCTTCGACGCGCTCCGGAAAGAGATGGAGGACGTACCGACACGGCTGCTTCTCCGCAGCGGGTCGCTCGACGAGTTCGCGCTCAATGGGTTGGAGGAGGAGCACGTGCTCCGCGCCCGCTTGGAGCAACAACGTATCGCCCGCGAGTTCTTGACCTGGGCCGAAGACAAGCTTCAGGTCCGGTCACTCAAACGCCGTAGCCGGGACTCTTGGACATTGGTGGACGGGCCGGAAACTTACGCCGTCCATGGCGCAGGATTTGAAGCGGAAAGTCTCGGTCTTGTTGCGTCCTCATCGCTCCTCTTCCCTCGCGAGGTCCACGATGCCGACCAAACTTCAGAGCTGGCTGTCAACTTCGAACGGGTCTGGAACGACCCTGCCGCCTCAAGGCCCTCGCAGGAAGACTTCCTGGATGCCGCGCGCGTACTCGCGCGCGACAATGCGCCTGAGTCTGTTTATCTGCGGATCCTGACGTCGCTGTTCTCGGATTTTGTCGATGAAGCAGGAAAGACCGCTGAGGATCGAGGCCGAACAGGCTTCTTCGACACAGCGGTGTGGTCGAAGCTGTACAAGTTTCAGCGTGATGGGGTTTTAGGTGCGATCGACAAGCTGGACCGTCACAACGGCTGCATCATTGCCGACAGCGTCGGTCTCGGCAAGACGTTCGAAGCGCTCGCAGTCATCAAGTACTACGAACTGCGCAACGACCGGGTCCTCGTTCTTGCACCGAAGAGGCTTAGGGAGAACTGGACGCTGTACCGCGCGAACAGTGCTCGCAACCCGCTTGTTGCAGATCGGCTGAACTACGACGTCCTGAACCACACAGACCTCAGCCGTGAGACCGGCACCTCAGGGGATATCGATCTGGCCCATGTCAACTGGGGCAACTACGACCTCGTCGTGATCGACGAATCCCACAACTTCCGAAACAACCCCCAGGTGAAGGACCGCACCACCAGGTACGAGCGCCTCATGAGCGCAGTGTTCGTGGCGGGGGTAAAGACAAAGGTCCTTATGTTGAGCGCGACGCCCGTCAATACGCGCCTTGCTGACCTGAAGAACCAGGTGCTCTTCGCAACCGAGGGCGACGACAGCGCCCTGGCGGGTAGTGGGATTAAAAGCATCGATAGCACGCTCCGTAAAGCTCAAGGCCGATTCACCATGTGGCAAAACCAGCCCGTGGAGCAGCGCACGACCGATGGGCTGCTCGGTGCGCTCGGCATGGATTACATCCGACTTCTCGACCTCATCACGATTGCTCGGTCTCGAAAGCACATCGAAAAGTACTACGGCACCGCTGATGTTGGCCGCTTCCCCGAACGCATGGCACCAATCAATCTGTCACCTCCGATCGACTCTACCGGTCGGCTGATGCCACTGGCCGACCTCAACGCAGCTATCCTGATGCTCAATCTCAGCGCTTACAAACCAACCTCGTACGTACTCGAGAAGGCGAAGAAGAAGTACGCCGACTTGTACGACCAGAATTTGCGCGGTGGTGGTTCACGGGTCTGGCGGCAGACCGACCGCGAGGACAACATCGTTCACCTGATGCGGATAGGACTGCTGAAGCGATTGGAATCATCCGTCCATTCGCTGTCGATGACGGTAGCGAAGATCCTCGGCAAGGTAGAGGCGGCGATCGCGCGCATCGATGAGTTCGACGCTCGCGGCGAAGCGGGTCTTTCGATCAACAGCTTCAGTGAACTGTCGGAGGTCGATATGGACGACCAGGAGCTGGAAGACGTTGTAGGAGGGAAAGTCCGGGTGTTCCTTGCTGACGTCGACCAGGTCAGGTGGCGGCAGGACCTTGCGGAGGACCGAGACACCCTTCGTGAGGTTCTCGACGAGGTCTCGGCGGTAGATGTGAGCCGCGATGCGAAGCTCGCCGAGCTCAAAGGGCTTCTGCTTGAAAAGGCCAAGAACCCGACGAACGGCGACAACCGCAAGTCACTGATTTTTACCGCATACTCAGACACGGCTGAGTACTTGTACGCCAATGTTGCCGAGTGGTCGGTTGCTGATCTGGGGCTTCATGTAGCCCTGATTACGGGTGGCTCGACCAGGACCACAGCGCCGCTAGCCCGAAACGGTATGCACGAGGTGCTGGCGGCCTTCGCCCCCCGTGCGAAGAATGGAGATCTCGACGGTCCCCGGATCGACGTTGTAATCGCGACCGACACCATCTCAGAGGGGCAGAACCTTCAAGATTGCGACACAGTCGTCAACTACGACATCCATTGGAACCCGGTTCGAATAGTGCAACGGTTCGGACGTGTCGATCGACTGGGAACGACGAACGCCACTGTTCATCTGGTGAATTTCTGGCCGAACATCGACCTTGAGTCGTACATCAACCTGGAGAAGCGAGTCTCCAGCCGTATGTCATTGCTCGACGTGTCCGCGACTGGGGAGGAGAACGTGCTGGACTCGGGTGACACCGGCGCGATGAACGATCTCGATTACCGACGCCGGCAGCTCGAGCAGATGCGCGTCGCCGCACCCACTATGGAAGATCTCGCGGGCGGGTTGAGCATCACCGACCTCACCCTGTCCGACTTCCGCATGGACGCTGCCGCAAGGCCCGCAACCGAGTTGGCGGAGGTCGAGCGCTGGCCGCTTGCCCTGTTCGCAGTCAGCCGGTTCGACAGCGCATTGGCCAACGACGGACTCGCGCCTGGCGCGATCTTCCTTCTCAGGGCCCGCGAGGAGTCATCTGGCGTGCCTGCGGACTACCCGCTCGCGCCCAACTTGCTCGCCTATATCACCGACGACGGAGTCATTGCACATTCCATCGAACAGCCGAAGCTCGCACTTGATGTCCTGCGCCGCCACTCGCTCGCCCAAACCGATCCGGATGCTGACGCGCTTGCCGACTTCAACACGGCGACTCGTGAAGGCCTGGACTTGAGTCATTACCGCGAGCTGCTCGACGTTGCCGTGCGAGCGGTCAACGGTAAGGCCAAGGAAAGTGCCGTTACGTCCCTGTTCTCCGCCGGCGCATCGACATACGGCGATGAGGCACAGACAAGTGGATTGGCCACGGTCGATCTTGTCGCGTGGATGGCACTCGTACCATGAACGCCGGCGAAGTAACCGCTTTCGCGCCGCAGATCGTCCTGGGCCTCTCGCCGTCGGTGCACCAGCCAGGACGAGTCCCCAAGAAGATGTTGGTGGAGCAGGCTGCCTCGCAGCCAGTCGATGCAGCGTTGATTACCCGAGCCGTCGCCCGTGCGACGGTCCAGGCAGTTTTGCGCGCTGACAACTTGAAAATTCCTGCGTATGTTGACGAGCAACGACGCATCGACGACATTGCTGTGTTTCATGTGGAGCTCTCAGACTCAGCCTCATCGGCAGACACGACCAGGCTTTTAGAGCTGCTCCACCGCAGCATGCCCCGCCCATTGATTCTCTTCCTCAGTTCGCCTCGCGACGGCGAATCGGTCTCGCTCGCACTGACACACACTAATCTCGGCGATCCCGAACGCGCTACGTCGGTGATCGACCAGAGTGTCGTCGTTCCGCTGACGAGCATCGCGCCGGGCGGGTTGAGAATCGACAACCTGAATCGCACTGATCTGTGGTCCCTTTATCGCGATCTGGTCCGCGTCGCTGCTGCCAATGGCCACCCCGCATCCCCGTCACTCAGCACCGACGAGGCGCTCGATTTGCGCGGGCGACTCACTGTCCTCAACGCTGAGTTGACGGTCGTTGCCCGCGACGCCAAGAAAGAGAAGAGCCACGCCGGTCGGATCCGGCTCAACACCGAGGCAAGAGAGCTGAGGCAGAAAATTGAAACTGTCGCAGGCTCTCTTTATAGTCCGGCTTCGCCCCAATGATCACTGCCCTGACCGACAATCATTAGAAAGCAGATCCTGTGACTGACGACTTTGCCCCGCTCAACGAACTCGACGGACCGGGCGAGGCAAATCGTAACGTCGCCGAGCTGGCACGGTTGTTCCCCGATGCTGTCGTTGATGGAACAGTCGACCTGGAAGTGCTGCGAGACCTACTAGGCGAGGATGCAGCCTCAACGGCCACCGAGGGTTTCGGTCTGCGCTGGCCCGGTATGGCCGCAGCCCGTCGGTTGTCGACGCTTCCGGCGACCATGACTCTGCTTCCCAAGCCTGACGAGTCGGTCGACTGGGAGGGCACGCGGAACATCGTTATCGAGGGGGACAACCTCGAAGTGCTACGGCTTCTTCGTCGCGCGTACACGAACTCGGTCGACGTGATCTACATTGATCCGCCGTATAACACTGGGAACGATTTTGTGTATGACGACAAGCGTGTCGCTACCCATGCCGAGCACGAGGCTGAGGTGGGGCTGCGCGACGAAGATGGTGCGCTGCAGGCTGGTAGCGGCTCAGACCGCGCCGAGGAACGAAAGACCGGGGCTTCGCTTCATTCGAAGTGGCTTTCAATGATGTATCCGCGTCTTTTGGTCGCACACCACCTGCTCAAAGAGACCGGCGTCATCATTGTCGCCATCGACGACACTGAGCACGCACGGTTAAAGTTGCTCGTCGACCGGATTTTTGGCGCAGAAAACTTCGTTGCCAATCTCATCTGGCAAGGCGGTCGGAAGAATGACTCTCGCTACGTATCGGTCGGCCACGACTATATGCTCGTGTACGCAAAGAATGAAGCCACGATGCGACGTCAAGAAGTTCGCTGGCGTGAGCCTCGGGCCGCGGACGAGACCACCCGCGAGGCAGCTCAGAGGGCGTGGGATGACTCAGGGCAGGATCCAGCGCGCGCGACAGTCTCGATGAAGAAGTGGATCGCGTCCTTGCCGGAAGGACATCCGGCGAAGGACAACAACCGTTTTTATGAGTTTGAGCCTGACGGAAGGGTCTATCGAAAGCGGGATGTCTCGTGGCCAGGGGGCGGCGGACCGCGTTACGACGTACCGCATCCAGTGACGAAGCTGCCAGTGAAGGTACCCAGTAGAGGATGGATCTATTCGAAGCAGGAACGCATGCAGCACGACATCGATGCTGGACTTATTGTTTGGGGTAAGGACCACACTGAGTTTATTAACCGTAAAACTTTTCTTGACTCCGACGAGGGCGTCGTTCCCACGTCAGTCTTTGAGCGTAAGCGAACGAGTGCGTCGAAGAGTCTCGCGAACCTGCTCGACAGTGACGTCTTCCCGTACCCGAAAGACGTCGATGTGCTCGCTCGGTGGATCAATCTTGCCACGCGGGCCACCCCCGACTCTCTTGTCCTCGATTTTTTTGCTGGCTCAGGTACAACGGGCAACGCGTTGATGAACCTGAATTCTTCGGACGATGGTTCTAGGCGGTACATCCTTGTTCAACTCGATGAGGCCGTCGAACATTCAGATTACGTAACGATCGCGGACATCACGCGAGAGCGTCTCCGTCGCGCTGGCAAGCAGACCATTGGGCGTCGCGATCCGGATCAGCCAGTAATCGATACTGGGTTCCGGTCGTATCGTCTTGCGGAGAGCAACGTTAAGCCGTGGGACGGCACGGGTGAACTCGACCTCATTGGGGACGTGGATAACCTCGCCGCTGGGCGAACGAGCGAAGACCTGCTTGTAGAGGTAATGCTGCGACTGGGGATTGACCTTGTCACGCCCGTATCGGCCCGCGAAGTGGCGAACAACACGCTCTACAGCCTGGCGGGGACTCTGTACGCCTTCTTCGGGATGGATGTGACAATTGACATGGCAGACGAGATCGCCAAGGCGATCGTTGATTGGAGGGACGAAGAGCCAGTTGATTCTGACATTACGGTTGTGGTTCGAGACACTGGATTCAGGGACTCCTCCGCTAAGCTAAATCTTGCGGCTGCGCTCCAGCAAGCGGGCATCAAGACGATGCGGAGCATCTGACGTGAAGTTCACCTTCGAGGCGGACCTCGACTACCAGCGCGATGCGATCGATGCCCTCACAGGACTCTTCAAGGGGCAGGAGTCGCTGACGTCGTACTTCACGGTTCAAGCCCATGCCGCTCTAAGCGAGGGGCTCTACGAGGCGTCGGGCGACGAGCTGGGGATTTCGACCCAGGGATACGGCAACCGACTCCGCCTGGTGCCAGAGACCGTCCTACAAAATCTACGTGCGGCGCAGGATCGTATCGGTCTAGCTCCTGAGCCCAAGCTCGACTCGATGAACTTCACCGTCGAGATGGAGACCGGAACGGGAAAGACCTACGTCTACCTTCGCTCAATCTATGAGCTGAACTCTCTGTACGGCTTTACGAAGTTCGTCATCGTCGTACCATCCGTCGCGATTAACGAGGGTGTCGCGACGTCGATAGAAATGCTTCGAGAGCACTTCGGTGCCCTGTACGGGAACCCGCCGATGCTGTGGTTCAAGTATTCCGGCGACAACGTCTCCCGTCTACGGTCGTTCGCGACGTCGTCGGGGATCGAGGTCATGATCATCACGGTCGCGGCGATGAACAAAGCGACCACCAAGATCAACAAGCCGTCGGAGGTTCTCGATTTCGAGGTGCCGATGGACCTCGTGCGCGCAACGAATCCCATCGTCATCGTCGATGAGCCGCAGAGCGTGTACGGCGACGACGGCAATCCGCGAAAGAAGAAGGGCGCTGGTCGGCTTGCCGTGGAAGGTATGAACCCGGCTGCGACGATCCGATACTCGGCCACGCACCCGAAGTTCGACAAGGGCAACCTGATCTACCGCCTCGACGCAATCAGCGCTTACGAGAAGCAGCTGGTGAAGCAGATCGAGGTCGACGACCTCGTCACCGAAGGCAGCGGCGCCGCGAAGTATGTGCGCCTGCTGAGCACCAAGCGCACCGGCACGAAGTTCAGAGCACGTGTGGAGCTTGACGCTGAGACCGCGACGGGCACCAAGCGGAAGGCGTTCACCGTCAGCGTCGGGGATAACTTGGGTGATTACACGGGTCGCGACCTCTACCGTGAACTGGAGGTCAACAGCATCAGCGTGGTTCCAGGAGAGGAGCACGTTCGGTTCACCGACTACAGTGAAGTGAAAATTGGCGAAGCGATCGGCGCCGAGATAGGCCTGGGCGAACGCGCCCGACAGATGATCGCGCAGACCATCCGACAGCATCTGCGCAAAGAAGATGAGTTCGCGCTCCACGGCCTCGAGATCAAAGTCCTCAGTCTGTTATTCGTCGACACGGTGGCGAAATACCGCGTCTACGACGAGAACGGCGAAGCCCAGCCAGGAGAGTATGCATCGATCTTTGAGGAGGAGTACGCCAAGATCGCGTCCGAACCGGAGTTCAACAAGCTCCTGGGTAACAGGCCCGCCGACGCCGTCGCGGCCGAAGCCCACCAGGGCTACTTCTCGGTCGACCGGGGTCGCGGAAGCGTTGAGCGCCTCGTCGACACCAAAGAGACGACCGATAAGGGCCGCCAGCAAGCGGGGCTTGCCTATGAGCAGATCATGACGGACAAAATCGGTCTGACGACGCCGGGCAGCCCGATCCGATTCATCTTCAGCCACTCCGCGCTTCAGGAAGGGTGGGACAACCCCAATGTCTTCCAGATCTGCGTGCTGCGAAACATGGGCTCCGAGCGTTGGCGGCGGCAGAGCATCGGGCGAGGTCTGCGGCTGTGCGTCGACGGCGACGGCAACCGGGTTCGCGGTTTCGACGTCAACCGCCTGACTGTCATAGCAAATGAGTCGTACGAAGAGTTTGCCGAACAACTGCAGCGTGAGCTGGCTGAGGACCTCGGTATAGAGTTCGGCGTCGTCACGATCGACGGTTTTGCCCGGCTCACGTACAAGCCGTTCGGCGCTTCTGAGTCCAAGCCCATCGGGAACGAGACTGGCCGCGAGCTCTTCGCTGCCCTCTTGGAGGCCGGATACATCGACTCGCGCGGGAAAGTTCAGGACAGGCTCCGCGAAGCCATTCAACAAGACACCGAGGAACTGCGTCAGCTGGTCGAGGGTGCCATTGCGGACGAGCGTGGTCGGGCCGAAATTCGTCGGCTGATCAAGAGGATCGCCAAGCCCATCGACGTCAAGAAGGCCGGTTCAAGAATCTCCGTGCCAGTGGTACAGGAGCGACTGGATAGCCCCGAGTTCCGCGCTCTCTGGAATCGGATCCAACACCGCACCGAGTTCCGAGTCGTAGTCGACGAGGCCGCCCTGCGCGACGAGATTGTGAAGGCTTTGCGCGAGATGGCGCCAGTGCCGAAGCGGAAGGGGGAGTGGCTAACTCACGTTGTCGATCGCATCGACCAGAGTGGGTTGAGTGCAGAGACCAGCAACGTGCGTCGCGCCGATGTCAACTACGAGGACAGTCAGAATCTTCCCGACATCCTCTCTGTGCTAGCTGATCGCACTCAGCTCACCCGGGCAACCATTGCTCACGTGCTGACGGATTCGGGAACCCTTCCCCAGTTCAGGCTGAACCCGCAGGTCTACGTGGATCAGGTAACAGCGGTGCTGAACTCGACCAAGTCCCGGTTCCTGATCAGCGGTCTCAGATACGAGCTCGTGGATGAGAGCCGACCGGACCGTGAGCAGCGCTATCCATTATCGTTGCTCGCAGAAGCCGATCTCTCCGGCTACACCGGAAGCGGTGGAAATGTTGTCGCTGATGCCACCAACGAGCCCATCTCCTTCGGCGCGAAGTCACCATACAAATTCTTGGTGGTCGACTCCGGCGTGGAGCGGGAGTTCGCTCTGCGGCTTCAGCAGCGCGAGGACGTCAAGATCTTCGTCAAGCTGCCCGACGCATTCGTCATTCCCACGCCGCTCGGCGACTACAACCCGGACTGGGCGGTGATGGCGGAGCGCCCTAACGGGAGCCAGTACATCGTCTTCGAAACCAAGAGCACAACAGACCTTGAGCTCCTCCGCCCAGTGGAGCGCGGCAAGATTCTTGCAGCCATTCGTCATTTCGATCGGGTAAGAGCCGATGTGGGTTTCGCCGATCTGAAGTTCGCCGTGGTAAATACGATGGAGGCCGCAGACGCTGTTTTCGATGATGTCTCCACCAAGGACTCCGCGCACGGTCAGTAAGCCGCTGGCGATCCGTCTGAGGGGCCTCCGGGGGCCTATGCCTACGCGCTATGCCCAGAATGGCATAGCGCGCGTGGTTGACGAGCTCCGCGGGGACTGAATTGAAAACGGTCCTGAGTTGATACTAAATGCCAACCACGAATATGTGAGCGGTCAAACACGTGAAGGTGGTCGGTCGCTCTCGGTTCATGGAACCCTCATCGAAGTTCGGTTTGATCATGTCGCGATACTGCGTCGGCGCTTGCGCTATTTGGCATCGGACCTTGGGATGGGAGTGACCCGTGAAGGACATTTCGTCCGTGTTGTCGGGCATCGAGCGTGCCGTCAGCAGTTCAATCGATGGCGGTCCCGACCCCGCCGACTTAACCGCACGGTGGTTTGGCGAACAAATCGTGGCGTCGCGGATTGATCTGGCCGAGATGGCGAAGTGGCGCTCTTCCACCGTTATCGATGACAACGCGCAAGCGCCAATGTTCGACGAGCCCATGTTCTCGTGGCTTCATCGCGGCGTGCCAGGTGCATTCGATTCTCCCATCGGGCATGCGGGGCTAATACACGTTTACGGCTACTTGCTGTCCGCGGTCGCAACTCCGTACGGCCTCAAGCGGCAGAGGTGGTTGACCAATGATTTGGCGAAAGCGTTCCGGCTCGAGTCGTCGTTCTTCTTTCCGACTGCTTCGACGGTGCCACTGATGGAACGTGTTGCGTCAGTTGCGTTACCGACATTGACCGATCCGGCAGCAGACAGTCGGACGATTCTGGCTTTCGACGAAGTTATCGATCGTCGACGGCGAATGCGCACTGTGTGCATACGCGACCCCATGACCAATTCGACTGCGCTACTGTATGGCTCGTTTTCGGGTGACGACATCCAGATCGTGACAGCCTTTCCGATTGGACCTTTGACGGCGCGGGCAGCGCAGGATCGTCTTGCAGAGCCCGCGCGGTATCGGTACAACTACGCTCCGGCCGACGCACAGCCTGGTAGCCAGTTCGAAGGAACGATTCAACTGTTGACGTCCGCCTTGTGAGAATTGTGGCGTAACTAGCAGTTCGCTCGCATGGTCGTCGGCGCATCGAGTGCCGGTAGCGGTCGAGAATGGACATAGTCGAATGAAGTGCCGCGCACGACTTCAGAATCAACTTGTCGTGTTCGTCGACGACAGGTGCTCGGCCATGTCTGACAGGTCGATGCGGTACCCTTGCAGCCAAGCGAAATCGACTTGTAAAGCTGTGATTTCGTTTCGGCCCAACCATAATTGGGGAGCCCACAGGCTGGCTGGCATACAGTCCCCGGGCTGACGTGACCACTCGATCGAACTGCGCCGGCCAGTCGATCCATGTCGCCAAGTCGGTGATGGATTCACGGCCGCGGTCTAGGGCTCGTACGACGTTTGACCGCGCGGGCAGCAGCTGAGACTTGCTCGTTTTGCACGATGGGCAGGCCAACACCAAGTTTGCGAGCCCGTCAATGCACACCCTCGATCATGGGAGGTGTTTCCGAGCAGCGGATCTGGCGCGAATAGTTACTGCTCGCAGCCTGCGTCGGCCAAGCTGCCGTCGCGGAAGGTGACTGTCGGCCATGATGTAAGCGTGGGAAATGACCTGTATCAACGCCTCGTCGACGCCGTCACTCGTGCGAAAGGGGACCGAGCACTTCGGCTCGTCACGGTGATCGTGCCCAGCAGAGGTGCTATCCGAGACGTTCTGCAGTACCTCGCCCGGCACGGCGGGGTCGCCAACACCCAAATCCTGACGCTCGATCTGGCCGTCGCCACACTGGCTGCCCCGGCACTGGCACCCCGCGTGCCTTTGCCGTTCCCGTATCTCGACGCGTCCGTGCAGAAGGTGCTCGCCGACGAGCCCGGCGTTTTTGCCGACGTCGTAGATCAACCCATCACTGCCGAAGCGTTGGCCGCTGCCTCACGCACGCTCGGTGCGGTGGCGGACCCATCACCCACGGACGCGACTCCTCTGGTGCGCGACATGCTGCGCGTACACACTGCCGCTTCCGCCGGGCACACCGACACGCACTATCTTCCGCACGAGGCCTACGCCGCCGCCACATCTCGCATAGATAAGTTGGGTGAGGTGGTGATGTTTCTCCCAACGGCTGCGGACGCGGGCGCATCGCAGTTTCTCGACGCTCTCGCGAACCGCAGTCAGGTGATCGAGACCGAGGCGCAACCGCTCGGCACCACGGTTCTCCACGCGTCCGACGCCGACGACGAGATCCGATCGGTCGCCAGACTCGTACGAAAGCACCTAGCCAGCGGAACGCCCGGCCATCGCATCGGTGTCTTCTACGCCAACGGCGACCCCTACCTGCGCTTGATCCACGAGCATTTCACCGGCAGCCGAATCGAGTTCGCCAGCGAACAGTGCCACACCCTCAAGCATCGTCCGGCCGCGCGATCGCTACGCCGACTTCTCAGCATCGACACCGACACGCTGCCCCGACGTGAGCTTCTGTCGATCCTGTCCGAACGTGCCGTACGTTGGTTCGACAACGCAGGATTACCCTTGTCGTTGCGGCGCGCGGAACGCCTGACACGGTCCAGCATCAAGATCGTCGGCGGCCTCGACTGGGAACGGCTCGCCGCCATCGAGCCGGAGCACCGCGACGCGGAAGTAGCAGGATCGCTGTACGCACTGGTGACTGATCTACGCGCCGACCTCACCGCGATCGCCGAATCCGACTCGTGGTCTGCAGCATCCGACAACCTGATCGCACTGCTCGAGCGCTACTTCACTGCAACATCGACTCGTAGCGACGATCCCACGTCCGCAGACATCAACACCCTGACCATGATTTGTCGCGAAATCGGTGCAATGGATTGCATCGCACCGACGCCGACCGCGTCGGGAATCGTCAATGCGATCTCGGTACGGGTCGATGCCTTGCCAGAGACTGTCGGAACCATGACGGCGGCCGTCACCGTAGGCCTTCTCGCAGCCGGAGCGGGACGCGACTTCGACGTCTGCGTCGTCGTCGGAGCGGCCGAGGGCATTCTCCCGGCCACGCGACGCGAAGATCCGCTGCTGCCGAGTGAACTGGTGGGTCGCACGCTCGCAGAAGAGATCCAGCACCAGAAGGCGCAATTCCTGGCCACGCTGGCGTCAGGGCAGCAGCACCGCATCGTGTCCTTCCCACGCGGGAGTATGCGTGGGGGAGCGGAGAAGGTGCCATCGCGCTGGCTCATGCCGACACTCGATGCCTTGTCCGGAAGCAAGATCGGCGTCGTCGACTGGCAGAAGCAGACCGCAGACGTCGAGGCCATCGTCACGGTCGAATCGTTCGATGTCTCGACGCAGACTGTCGATCGTCGCATCGGCGTCAGTGCCGCAACGGAAACTGAATGGCGACTTCGTGCATTGGCCGAGGTTTCAGCATGTCATCGGCGGGGCGCACTCGAAGACCCCATTGTCGCTGCAGGAATGGAACTTCGCAGCGACAGACTGCACGGCCGATTCACTCGCTTCAACGGCAACGTCTCTCACATCGAGAACGCTGTGAAGTTCTTCGATGCTCCGGTGTCGACGAGCAGGCTCGAAGAGTGGGTGGCCAGTCCTTACCGCTTCTTCGTCAAGACCGTTCTTGGTGTCGACACGCTCGATGACCCTGACGACGCTGCGCAGCTCGATCCGCTGACCCGTGGAAATCTGATTCACCTTTCCCTCGAACGTTACGTGCAGGGAACGATCGACGGCGTCGATGCCACACTCGATCGCCTCATCGTGATTTCCGAAGAAGTGCTTGCCGACGCCCGCATCGACGCGCCGGGATGGCTGCCGCAACTGTGGGAGAAGGACAGCAGCATCATTCGTCGCGAACTCGTGGAGTGGTTCGAACTCGACCGGGCCGATCGTGCCGACGGGTGGACACCGGTGCACGTCGAACGGGATTTCGGTGTCGAGCCTGACGTGGTTTTGCTCGATGTGATGGGCGAGCAAGTTGCGTTCGCAGGCAAGATCGACCGCATCGATCGGCACACCGATGGACGAATTCGGGTTACCGACTACAAGTCCGGCCAGGCGACGTCGTACAAAAAGCTCTCGGAATCCGAACCGACCGACGGCGGAACGAAGTTCCAGCTCCCCGTGTACGGGCTGCTGGCCCTGACGATGGGGAACAGCGTCACGACGCGGTATTGGTTCGTCAACCACAAGGCGAACTACGAGACGATCGGATACCAACTGACCAATGCCGCGGTCGACGTTTTGAAAGCCGATATCTTCCGAGTGCACAGGATGATTCGAGCCGGGTACTTCCCGCCGCGCCCACCTGCCAGCCATTGGGCGAATCCGCTGGTCGATCTTCTCGGCAAATCCGGTCTCGAACGGGCGTGGTCGAGCCTGCGGGACGTGCCGGAGCTGGCCGACTACCGCGCGAAGTACGGAGACTGAGATGTCCAGTGAGAACACCCTTCTGGTCGACCACGGCGATCGAGCGCGAATCGAGAACGATACATCCGCAACGCTGTTCGTCGAAGCCGGCGCGGGAAGCGGAAAGACGCATTCGCTCGTCCAGCGCATCTGTCACCTCGTTCTCGAGGACGGAATCGCACTCGATCGCATCGCGGCCATCACGTTCACCGAGAAGGCCGCAGCCGAGCTCCGTGAGCGAGTCCGAACGCATCTTGCGGCCTTCGACGGTGATGCGGCTGCGAAGGCGATGGAACAGATCGACACCGCCGCGATTGGAACGCTGCACTCCTTCGCAGCACGCATCGTAAGCGAACATCCGTTAGAGGCGGGTGTGCCGCCGCGCGTCGCCGTCGTCGACGCGATGGGCTCGCAGTTGTCGTTCGAACGTCGTTGGCGGCGCATGCGAGCTGCTCTCTTCGCCGACGAGCTCGCCGCTCCCAATGGACTCACCGACGCGATGCGCATCGTCTTGGGCGCGGGAGCGTCGCTCGATCAGGTGCGAACTCTCGCGGACGCGCTCGACCGAAGCTGGGACCGTTTGATCCTGGCCGACGTCGCCCCGACCATGGCGGTCGCGGATATCGATGCACTTCTGCGTCTTGCCGACGAAGTTGTCGATTCTGGCGCGGACTGCACCGATGCGTCCGACAATCTGGCCAGGCGGCTGTCTTTGATCTCCGAGTGGCGAGTCTCTATGGCAGACGCCCGGTCCTCCACCGCCTGGATCGCGCTCGCGGCGGAATGTCCGTCGAAGGGCAGTGGCGGCAAGGGGCCAAATTGGGTCGGCGGCGCTTCACGGGTGAAAGAAATCAAGAGTTCGATTGACGACCTGAACGCAGCTGCCAGTACCGAGAGGACACGCTATGTCGCGTCGGCGTTGGCGATCGTCGTACATCATCTATCTCGCGTGATTGTCGATGAGGCAGCCGAACGTCGTCGACGAGGTGAGCTCGAGTTCCATGATCTTCTCGTCTACGCCCGAAACGTATTGCGTGACGAAGCCGTTCGTCGGCTCGTGCACGACTCCTACCAGCGGATCATGCTGGACGAGTTCCAAGACACCGATCCTCTGCAGCTCGAGATCGCACGGTTGATCGTCGACGGTCCGGACGAGTCGGGCCGGTTGTTCACGGTGGGGGACCCGAAGCAATCGATCTATCGATTCCGTCGAGCCGATATTGCTTCGTACATGGCTGCGCGCGACGGGACGGAATCCAGTAATGTCGTTCGACTCACGACGAACTTTCGGTCCACGAAACCTGTTCTGGACTGGGTGAACTCGGTCTTCGGCTCTCTCGTCGTCGCCAATGGGTACGTTCAGCCTGACTACACGCCGCTCGATCCGTCACCTGGTCGCCCGGAGTGGACGGATGAATCAGACTGGGGTCCATCGCCGTTCGTGTTCGAGGACACCGGCGAGGCGGTTGATGACGAGCACTTGTACACACCGTCCGAACTGCTGCGCGCCCGCGAATCGCGCGAAGTGGCGCGCATTATCGCGACCGCCCTCGACGAGGGTTGGCAGAAGGAGCACGGGGGATTCGGCGAGTACACGCACCGGCCCGTCACCCTCAGCGATATTTGCATCCTGATCCCGTCGCGTGCAGTTCTACCGGCTCTCGAGCGATCTCTCGACGAAGCCGGAATCGAGTTTCGTTCCGAGGCTTCATCGTTGGTCTACTCCACGCAGGAGGTGCACGACCTCCTGGTCACGTGTCGTGCGTTGGCAGACACCGCGAACGAGGCAGCGGTTGTTGCAGCACTCCGGACACCTCTGTTCGGTTGTGGGGACGACGACCTGCTGCGGTGGAAAGCTGCTGGAGGTCGATGGGACTTCTTCTCTGACGCACCCACGGGCCTGGAAGATTCACCGGTCGCGGCTGGGCGTTCGTATTTGAAATCTATCTGGTTCGAGCTGGCGCTGCTGAGCCCTGGATCGTTGCTGAGTCGATTGGCCGTCGACCGTCGCGTGTTCGAGGTGTCGATGGATTCACCACGACATCGGGACGTGTGGCGTCGACTGCGCTTCGTCATCGATCAGGCGCATGCCTGGTGCGGCGAGGATGGCGGTGATCTGCGGGACTACCTCGATTGGGCGCAGACACAGCAAGACGAGAACGCGCGTGTCACCGAAGCAGTATTGCCGGAGGTCGGGGTGAACGCGATACGGATCATGACGATGCATGCGGCCAAGGGGCTGCAGTTTCCGATGGTCATCCTGGCAGGAATGAGCGGTGGATTCCGGGCGACGTCCGACCCAGCGGTGTGGGGTGACGACGGGGCATTGCATCTCTACGTCGGTGCGGGAGTGCAGTCCGTCGACTACAAGACTGTGTCGGCGAATGAAAAGGCGCATACGGAGGCAGAACGCGTTCGTCTCCTATACGTGGCGTGCACGCGGGCGGAGAGTTTCCTTGCTGTGTCGGGTTACGTCGGTGCTAAAGGAAGTTGGGGAAAGACTCTTGCGGGAGGCACTGCGGGCATACCCAACGTGGTTCCGGATCTGATCGAGCCCGTGCGGGTCGAAGATGGGGCACAGTCGAGTTCGGCTGTATTGCAGAGCTGGGACGAGTGGAAGTCCGAGACCGCGCGGGTGGCGGAGGTCTCTGCGATACCGTCGACGGTGACCGCGACGCAGATCGCGCATCCGGTGTCGCCCCTACATAGGGCAGTTTTGGATGAGTATCGGTCGGCGGGACTCGTGTTGCCGAAAAGCTCGATGGAGTTGGTCGCTCCCTCTGTTGGGTCGGTCGAAAGCGGAACGGCCCTGGGTACTGCGTTGCACGCACTGCTGGAGACGGTGCCGCTCCATACGGCCCTGGATTCTGCGTTCGACGACAAGGCTCGGAGCGCAGGCAACCTAGCGGGGTTGATCGACTTGGATCGGTTTGTGCTCCTTGCGAAGTCGGTGTTCCGGTCCGAGCCCGTCATGCGGGCCGCTGCCCGCGAGCATTGGCAGGAAATGCAGCTGGCAGGCATGTCGCCGCGGGAAACCATCGTGGTCGAGGGTATTGCGGACCTGGTGTACCGCGAGGACGACGGGTCACTGGTGATCGTGGACTACAAGACTGATGTCGGGGTGACGGCCGAGACGCTGGAGGCCTATTGGACCCAGCTGTCGGTGTATGCGGACCTGCTCACGCGGGCGACGGGGGAGCAGGTGAGTCGGGTGGTTTTGGTGTTTGCTAGACCGTCTGAAGCCCAGGTGCTGAAACGTCCGGTTCGATTGCTTGACCACCGCTAGTTCGAGGGCCGTTACTACGTCGGAACAAGGACAATTCAACCGATCGGACACGTCCGTCCTCAATCCTTCGCTGGCGGGCCAGCACTTGGACTTCGCTGCCGAAAGGTCTACCAGGGAGCGAAGTGCTGCGACAGAAAGGCGAAGGACTGCCTTCGAAATACGCGATAACGTTTGACGCCAACGAGTTGCGTGCAGTCTTGGTCCGCCACCCAGTCATACTTCGCTAGCAGGTCACCTCAAGCGGACCCAGCAGCGATGAGGCACGGAGGTGGATCACGAGAATCGGGGAAGCTCGTCGGCGAATCGGTACGAACAGCCGATCTCGTCGGTTGTATTGATGGCAGCATTGATGCGGAACCACGCGATGCATGTTCGTGCGATCAGCCGAATGTCTTTGGTGAAAAGGTATCCATCGGTGCAGTCGTCGAAGTGGCCGTCGTACTGCCACTCGTCGAGCCGCAGGCCCGCGGACGAATAGTCCGCAAGAAGCAGATGACCGAGTTCCGTCCGTGAGCGTCTGAGCATCATCACACCGTCGCTCAGGACGACAACCTGTGCACAGACTACTTCGGTGTCGTCTCTTTCGGCGATGTAGTGACTGGGGCCGAGCTCGACGATGAATCCGACCGGCTTGGCGTACATGGATTCGATCAGCCAGGCGCTCAGCGAGTCCCACGGATCGACTGCCATACGCTGGCCATCGACGATGAAGGCATCGACAAGTGAGCCAGGTTCGACCAGCGCTTCCCAAACATCCTTCGCCCATCCGTCGTCGCCGCTGTTCTCGACACCACTCTGATCGGCCCAGATGCAGCCGAAGGTGAAGTCACTCGTCGTAACGATGCCGTCGTCATCCGAACTCTCCACGCTCCACCCCTCCAAGCGGACGCGGAGGTCGGTGACGACCACGAACCTGTTGCCTTCGTCGTCGATGTTGTAATGCCACTCCGGGACCGGTTGCGCAGTACCAGGACTGCGTTTCACCTTGTGAGTGGATACTTCGGCGCGGTAGATATCGGACCGGACCGATCGAATTCGAGTGATCGACCGAGACTTACCGATCGCGTACGCGGGCTTCGCCGTTGACATAGCGGCACTGGCGGCATCGAAGCGCTGCTCGACGATCATCTGCGGCCGGCCGCTGGACGACCGACTCGATCTCGCGTCGCGATGATTGTGGTTGACGCGTGCCAGGTCGCTGTCTCGGAGTCGGGGAGGGATCTCGCCCTCGGGTTCGACCTCCACTATCACGGTGGAGTGCCTACGTGGATCGGTCCGCCGGCTCCACTCGGGCAGGTCACCGACGCCGTCGGGCTCGTGATCGAAGAACTGTTCGTCGAACCACACATCCGCCCGGCAGATTTCGATTCCGATGGTCGGGCACACCTTGGCGACAAGCCTCTCGACACGAAGGGCGAGACGCCCAGCGTCCCACCACTCGCAGTGGTCGGATCGGAAGACGATCCGTGAATTCCCAAGCACCGACTCATCAAGGTGCGCGTCATGTGTGTGGACGCTGTGAAGCAATGCGAGCTCACGTTCGGCCGATAGGTCCGACAATGGATGGTCGACCTCGATCGCGATCATGAACTCGGCTCGAACGGTGGACATGCCGTTGGGCCCGAAGGATGTTTGTTCCATAGTTTCTCCTCTGAGTGGAGCGAAGGGGGCTGCCGAGAAAGTCGGCGAGAGTGGCATCAAGTGGTGTGGACTACCTGCAACCTCATGTGTACACGGGGGTACCGACAGGTCTGTCGGTCCAGATGAAAACGGGGTTGTCTTCGGCAAGGGGAGGGACCTGCCAGTGATGTCAACTGGGTCTTCCTCGATACGAACCGCGCGGTGTCGAAGCCCTTCGCTGGTGAGCTGAGGTTCCGCATGGATCCCAGACATCGACGCATCACCGACCGGGGAGACGTCGTCGCCCAGTTGGGCCGCGTTACAACGCTGACGTAGCCCGATTGGCCTAGTCCAGATGTTCCTAGTAGTACGGCTCGCTACAAACCAACCGATACGATCTCGGAAGACCGATTTGCGAGGGAGCACGTTTCATGGGTTCGTCGAAGACCAACGTGGGCACATTGACGCCTGAGCTCATCGGGAAGCTTGATCGCCAGCTCGCCTCATGGCGCGAAAAACTCCTGACACTCGACCGTCGGCAACGGCTCGTCTACTTCAAACACACCAAGGTCGGATCGCTGGAGTTCGCCGATCCCGGTCCCGAGACGTTTCTGGCGCAACTGTCCACCGGGTCCCTGACAGTGCGTGTTAAGGAAGCTGATGGTTCGGCGCGGCCCACAGGCCGCTCGGTGTACGTCAAGGACAAGACGCGGGAGACGCTCGCGACCTCCATGCGCCGAATTGACACACAGTCGAACCAGGCGTACGCCGATCGCGGTGTGTGGACACTGAACCTGGGACTGTGGATGCTCCGGTGGACCGACGCGGATGATGCACCGGTCGAAAGTCCGTTGCTGCTGATCCCCGTCCGGGTGCAACGAAGTGGTGCGGACCAGCCGTATTCGATGTCCCGCACAGAGGACGACATCACCGTCAACCCCGCTCTGAAACTCAAGATGGACGAATTCGGTGTCACGCTTCCTGACATCGATCCCGACATCGTGGCACTTGAGCCGTTCTTAGCCCAGTTGAGGCGGCTGATCGCTGACAAAAAGGAATGGTCCGTCGAGACTCGAACGGTGCTGTCGAACTTCACCTTCCACAAGGAGGCGATGTATCGAGACCTTGCTTCGAATAAGGACATCGTTGCCCGACATCCGATTGTCCAGCTACTGTCTCTTGGTCCGCAAGCGCCGTCGGCCGGGAATTACGGGTTCACGCCACTGGCCTTGGACACGCTCGACGAGGTGAGGGCACCAGAGGAACTGTTCAGCATTCTCGATGCGGACTCGGCTCAGCGACGATGCATTCTCACTGCAACCAGTGGCAAGAGCTTCGTCATGGATGGCCCGCCAGGGACCGGCAAGAGCCAGACGATCGCGAACATGATCGCTGAGTTGATTGCCGCTGACAGGACGGTCCTCTTCGTCAGTGAGAAGGCGGCCGCTCTGGACGTTGTTCGCGACAGGCTCGACAACGCAAATCTGAAGCACTTCCTTTTTGAGCTCCATAGCCACGCAGCAACCAGGAAAGGCGTCGCTGAGGAGCTCGGTAAGAGTCTTCACCAAAGGCTCAAAGTGCAATCGACTTTCGGCGATCAGGATGCATCGCGGCTGGGCAGAACGCGCAGGGAACTGAGCGAGTTCGCCTCCGCGATGAACGGGGTCGACCCCAAACTGAAGAGAAGTGTGTACAGCGTCGTGGGCCGGTTGACCGAGCTCGGTGAGCGAGTCGACATCTCACTGTCGTCCGACGCACGTTGGGCTAAATTGAGTGCAGATTCGCTCGACGAATTGCGGCAGCATGCAGAGCACCTCGGGAAGCTGTGGTGGGTCGTCGAGAAGGGGGATCAATACCTCTGGCGTGGTTTGGCACGGACAGATCTGAACGGCGAGGATGCGCGGACCTACGCGCGTATCGCCGACCGTGCGGCGGCCAGCGCGAGTGCGCTTCTGACGCGGGCCGAAACGATCGACCAGGATACGGGTATCGAGTTCGGTGCTTCTCTCGACGCGATAGATCGGCGCAGGCGGTTATTGGAGCTTTCCGACTCTCGTATCGGTACACCATCTCATTGGTACGCCTCGAGTGAGCTGCCCGCGGTCCGTGCTCGGCTGGGGTCTGCCAGGAAACTCGTAACGGACATCGACAAGCGGGTTCGTGAGCTGACGAAGTTAGCTGGACCGCGATGGGCCGAGCTCGACAGCTCCCGACGCGGAACGCTCCATATCTACACTGACAACACGATCGATGGCGAGATGATGGCCGCGGACGTTGAGACAAGAATCGCCAAACTAGTTGAGCTGCAATCGACCCTCTCAGAGATCGTCGAGGCGCACAACGAACTGTGCGCCCTTCTTGGTCTTCCTTTCGGGGCGCCCACTCTACGACGAGTGACGGAGATTGCCGACCTAGCCCAGATCGGAGCAGCAAACGACCTGCCCGAGCGGACTTGGCTGAACGCCGCGATTCTTCAGAGGATCAGCGAGTCCATAGACGTTCTGGAATCCGTTGTAGAGCACGCAAATAGACGTCAAGGATCCTTGCAGGATGTCTTCACCCCGGCCGCCTTGGATCTCGACCTCAGCGCCCTGAACGTGCGGTTTCGGGATACCCACACCGGATTGCGAAAATGGTCTTCCTCCGCGAGTGCGGACAAGAAGGCTTTGAAGTCTGTGACCGTTTCAGGCCGTGTCGACAAGTCCGTGCTCGGACGCCTCGAGGAAGCCGCGAGTTGGCAGATGTCCGTGCGCGAGGTTGCGGAAAAGGAAGCCCAGCACAGTGCGAACCTAGGATCGAAGTACAGAGGACAGGTCACCGAATTCGACCGTGCGAGAGCCGCGTTGGACAACGCGCGTCTCGCTGTGCGCCTGGCTGGAGCAGATATCGACCCCGGCACCTTGGCGACTCAGATTTCATCGACCGCCGAAGCAGACCCCCGGTTGCTCGTCGTTGCTGCTCACGCTCGGGACGCAGTGCAACACTGGACCGCGCTGCTCAGGTCTGTTCCGGCATTTTCTGATCAGACAGCCAACCCGAACTCGAGTCTTGACGAGCTTTCGGCTTGGGCGTCGACCAGCCACAAATCCCTCCAATTCTTGCTCCCCGTGCTTCAACAAATCTCCGAGATCGCTCAATACCCGGTATCACTGGCCGCCGCGACCACGATGCTCGATGAATCAGCCGCCGTCGCAACCAAGACCGACGAACTTGCTTCAGTACCAGACTTCGATCAGACCCACTTTGGTGTCCCAGCCCTGAGCGCTTACAGCAACTTCGACGACTACGAGATGAAGCTCTGTCATGCGGAGGCCTTTCAGGAGCTTCTTCGCGGCCCGGTCAGTGCTGACGTGGCGGATCAGTTCAGCGGTTCGAGCAGCACGTTTGCTGATTTCGACGAGGTCGTTTCTGGATTCGAGACCGGTCGTGATGAGTTCCTGGGCTTGTTTGCAAGGGAGCGTCGAACGGAGTTGGAACGCGAACTCGTCGCAGGCGTAGCGGAGTTCGGCTTGTTGTTGCGCGAGTTCGAAGAAGCCGCCGCTGGCGAGGTCGAGGAATGGTGCGACGCGACGACCGAACTTCGGTGGTTCGACGAGATCGGTTATTCGTCGGTCCTCGGCGCCTTGAGGAAGACAGGGCGGACGCCAACCGACGTCGCCGAGATTCTCGAATACGCGGCACTGGAGGCGTGGATCGACTCTCGTTCGCGAAACGATCGCAGGCTCAAGCAGTACCGAGCCCTGGACCGCAACCAGGCAGTCGAAGCATTCAGGACACTCGACACTGAATTAGTGAAGAACGCACGGGCGCGGGTGATCGAACAGTGCAATCGTCGGGCGCCGATCAATGTCAACAGCCGAGCTGCGGGCATTATTACTCGCGAGAAGGAGAAGAAGACTCGTCACAAGCCCGTGCGAAAGCTGCTAGAGGAGACTGGATCTCTTGTTCAGCAGATCAAGCCGTGCTTCATGATGAGTCCCCTTGCAGTCTCACAGTTCTTGCCGCCGGATCTTCGCTTCGACGTAGTGATTTTCGACGAGGCATCCCAGGTTTTGCCGTCGGACGCGGTGAACTGTGTCTACCGCGGGGACCAGCTGATCGTCGCTGGAGATCAAAAGCAGTTGCCGCCTACCGATTTCTTCAGCGCGACGGCCGACGACCTCGACGCAGACGAAGACGACGAAATGGATGTGTTCGACTCGGTGCTCGACCTCGCTAAAGGTGCCGGTGGGTTGACGTCGCTTCCGCTGAACTGGCATTACCGCAGCCGTCACGAAGACCTGATCAGTTTCTCGAACTACAGCTTCTACGACGGCAGCTTGAACACCTTTCCAGGCGCCGTGTTCGAAGCACCTGATCTTGGTGTCGAGCTGCAGTATGTCAGGGGTACTTACCGTCGCGGAACAACCCGTGACAACCCCGTCGAGGCGTCCAAGGTGGCCGAGCGCGTCGCATGGTTCAGAGAACACAACCCGAACGACTCGATAGGTGTCGTGACCTTCTCGTCAGCACAAGCGGATTGCGTTCTAGCCGAGATCGACCGGCAGTCGACTACAACCTCGAGTCTCTACGGCGTCACCAGTGAACACGACCGCCTCGACGGCTTCTTCGTCAAGTCACTGGAGAACGTACAGGGCGACGAACGCGACATCATCATCTTCAGTTTGGGGTACGGACCCACCGAAGAGGGCAAGCTCCATTCAAACTTCGGACCACTGAATCGCGCAGGGGGATGGCGCCGCCTGAACGTCGCGATCACGCGAGCCCGGAAACGCGTCGAAGTCGTTGCATCGTTCCGAGCATCGGAGCTGCCAGATTCAAACAATCCGTCAATTCGACACCTGAAAAACTACCTTGACTTCGCCGAACACGGGCCGAGGACGCTGGCGATTGCGCCAGTGGAGACTGACGACCTCTTGGAGAGTCCTTTCGAGGAACAGGTCGTGTCTGCGATCCAGAGGTGGGGATACGACGTGGTCTCCCAGGTTGGGGTGGCTGGGTACAAGATCGATATCGCAATCAGACATCCATCGCGGCCCGGTACCTATGCCCTAGGGATCGAATGTGACGGTGCCGCATACTTCTCCGGCAAGACTGCACGAGATCGCGATCGGTTACGCGATCAAGTGCTAAGAAGTCTTGGGTGGTCGATCCACCGAATTTGGGCCCTCAGCTGGTGGCGTGATCGTTCCGGGCAAGAGAAGTTACTCCGGCTCGCGATTGAGGCTGCAATAACGGACGGCGACCGATTATCGTTGGACAAGGATGACAGACGCGGTGACGACGGTTCGGGACCAACCGTCGAGTACACCGAGGTGGGATCCTTGGGCGCCCGTGAGTGGACAACCGGTTACGTCGCTGTCTCACAGGCCGCCGGAGGAACCCGCGAAATCAAGACCCCAGAAGGCAGACTGGACGCAAAGCGCTTCTTCGAGGACGTGATAAGTGTTGAATCGCCCGTTCACGCCGACGTGCTGTACGAAAGGTTCCGCACGGCCTGGGGTGTCGGGCGGTTGGGCGCGGCGATCAAACCAGAAGTGGACCGCGCAATGAACCGGGCTAGCCCCTACGGTGCCGACGAAAGAGGCTTCTATCGAAGCGGCTCGCACATAGTTGACGTCGTTCGGATCCCAGATCACGGGCAAAATGCGCGAAAACTAGTGCATGTCGCTACGGACGAGATCGCGATCGCGGTCTGTCGCATTGTGCAGGAGTCTGTATCCATCGATGACAAGAATCTTATGTCGCAGGTTGTCGAACTATTCGGTGGTCAGCGGGTATCCGCAGAATCGAAGGGCCTGATGATCTCGGTGGTGGAGTCGCTAATCAAAGACGGCCGTCTACACCGAGATCAATCGGGGGATCTGGTAGCTGTATTGATCGACTAGTTTCTATGATTCTATTTACTTGGACACTGCCCCAACTCTTGCCGCATCAAGATCCTCATGCCGGTGCGTGGACCGAGTATCGGGGACCTGCCACGGTCATGACGTGCGACGAGGATTTTAGTGTGGCGATTGCGTTTTCGATCAGACTGGAGCTCGCGTCGAGGTTTATTCCGTCGAGGTGTGGGGAGCTCGAATTCATCGAAGACGAGCTTCGCCGTCGGCGCCGTAGGAATCTGATTGCGGCCCAGGATGTAGCTGAAGCGGAACTGGCAGGTCCCCGATAGTCGGACCACCGCGTTCTAGAGCCACGGTGTGATTGATGTCAGTCGATCGCGCAGCCCACGGGTTGGTGCGTGTGGGTGCATTGGGCAGCGTACTCGGCGGGTGTCAGGTA
>NZ_JAPVLQ010000011.1 GCF_027158005.1 Rhodococcus sp. H36-A4
GCTTGCGCACGATGTCTTCCGCGGAGTTCCGCTTCCGTCCAGCCATGTTCTCCATAGTCCTATCCGCCCAGCTCATGGGCAACAAGACTCTAAAACATGATGGCCCCGTTCGCCGGGGACACGCCAGTAGCGCTGTCTGATAACGCCGATGGTGACAGCTATCGCGGTGACTACGGTTGTAAGCACCAGAGACTCTCGGCTCGAAGGATTGTTGGCCATGCCGCCGATGACGGCGATCAGCACGATAAGTACGAGAATGTCGAGCGCTGGGAACAGCCACATTTTGAACTTCAGCTGCGCACGCTCTTCTGCCGACATACGCATACGGCTGCGGATGTGGGTTGCGGTGATGCAGACGTAGACGACTACCGCTATTCCGCCGGCGGAGTTCAGCAAGAATTCGTATACCGAAGCGGTGGGCAGGAAGTAGTTGGCAACGACGGTCAGCAGGCCCACGCTCGACGCCGCGAATACCGCGTAGCCAGGCACGCCCGACTTTGTGGTTCGCGAGAGGATCTTCGGCGCCTCGCCGCGTGCGGCAAGTGAGAACAACATGCGGGACGACGCGTAGATGCCCGCGTTCAGGCAGGACAGCACGGCGATCAACACAATGATGTTCATCGCCGTCCCGGCGTAGGGGATGTTGAGGTTGCTCAGCACAGCCGAGTACGGGGACTCTGCGACCTGGGTGGAATTCCATGGCAGAAGAGTGACGATGATGATGATCGAGCCGACGTAGAAGAGAAGGATGCGCCAGACCACCGAGTTGATGCCGGTACGGACAGCCCGCACGGGATCCTCTGCCTCACCTGCGGCGATAGTGACGACCTCGGTGCCGAAGAACGAGAAGAACACCACGAGTGATGCTGTAAGGACCGCGGACCAGCCGCTCGGCGCGAAGCCCCCCTGTCCAGTGAGGTTAGACATGCCCGGCGCGTCGACGCCGGGGAACATGCCGAGAATCGCTGCGATTCCAAGCAGCAGGAATACGACGATGGCCGCAACCTTGATCATGGCGAACCAGAACTCGAAGGTGCCGAAGTTCTCCACCCGGGTGAAGTTGACGGCGATCAGCGCCGCCATGAACACGAATGCTGCCAACCACGTTGGTATCGAAGGGAACATCTGGTGCGTGATGGCTGCTCCGACGACGGCCTCGAACCCGATGGTGATGCACCACTGGTACGCGTAGAGCCAGCCGACGGACAATCCCGCCCACGAGCCGAGTTCGCGGCTCGCATAGCTGGAGAATGAGCCGCTCTCCGGCCTGTTCACGGACATCTCGCCGAGCATCCGCATGACGAGAACGATGACGATGCCCACCGCCGCGTAAGCCACGAGTGTTGCAGGGCCGGCGATCTGAATGGCGGAGCCGGAGCCGACAAAGAGTCCGGCGCCGATCACGCCTCCGATGGCGATCATCGTCATTTGCCGTTCGCGCAGTGCACCGCGCAACTTGTGGGTGCCCTCCGTGGATTGCACCGGGTACTTCACCGATCGTTTGGACATGTGCTCTTCTCCTGCGAGTCAACGTTGATTGTGCGCCAGTTCGGCATCATGTGGCGCGGACCACATCGTCCGCATGCAACTAGAGTTGCACAGTTGACTTCATTTGCATATACATCAAGCAAATCTTGTTGTAGGTTGATTTTTGTGTGGCGGATCACCGCCCGGCAACTGGCGTGAGGAGCAGCACCATGACATCGGTGAACATTCGCGAGCAGTCGGTGGCAGGTTTGCGCTGGCTTGTCGTCTCGGGCGAACGAGAGGCTGCATTCCGCGCTCTCGGCGAGCACACCCGCGAGAACATCGTCGCCGTCCAGAACTCGATGCCAGAGCGCGAAGACCTGCGCAGATTCACCACTACCGGCGGTGGTCGGCACACGCTGGCGGCCGTGGTCGAAGCCACCGCCCGCGAATATCCTGAGCAGCTCGCCGAGCTTCGCGCGCTGGCCGAGGGTGCCGGCGTCGACTATCAGTCGATCCTGTTGGCCAACCTACGCGGGGACGTCGGCGTGGACGACGGCACCGGCTGCACCGACATGGCGTGGCACCGGAAGTCCTCTTTCGTGGCCCACAACGAGGACGGCGCGCCGGCATTGCTCGGTCACTTCATGCTGCTCACACTGGAGATCGACGGGCAGCAGCCAGTCACCGCGCAGTGGTACCCAGGCTTCAGCCCAGCGAACGCGTTTGTCGCCAATGCTGCCGGCCTGATTTGGGGGATCAACCACATCCAGGTCGCGGGTCCGATCTACGCGCCCGGCCGGCATTTCATCGCGCGTGCTCTACAGCAGTGCACCTCTTTCGAAGGGGCCATCGACTACCTGCGCACACACCCGAGCGCGGGTGGGTTCGCATACACGATCGGCGAGTCCGGCACTGGGCGATCCGCGACAGTCGAGACCGTCGCCGGTCGAGTCGCCGTACGATCGGCCACCGAGGAATCACCGCTGCAGTGGCATACCAACCATGTCCGGTTCCTCCCCTGCCCGCCGGACATGCCGACCGCCTCGGGCGATGGCGCGGCCACCGGCAAACTCGGTCAATACAGCGAGTCCATGGCCCGCGGCAAGGTTCTCGAAGGACTGTCCACACCCGCGGCCGAACCCGACGCCGCTTGGTTCCAGACGATCCTCTCCTCGGAGCCTGTGCCGTGCGGCGTGCACAGGACTGCCGCCGGCAACGATCCACTGATGACGCTATGCACCACCGTCGCGGACCTCACGAGAGAGCGTTTGCATATCCGAGGCGCGGACGGCGCTACTGCCGAGATCGCCCTACCAGCATTCGCGCGCGGCGAGCTGAGCTGAGGACGGCCGTCAGTGCGACTAGCGCGGTTCCGGCGGCGACGCCTCGGCCGAGTAGACGCCGAAGTCCTGCAGCAACCTCTCTTCCAACAGCAGAGTGTCCCGCACCGAGTGGCCCTTGATTTGCGCGACGCCGTTGGCGAGGGCCTGGGAGAGCGAAGTGAACGCCGTCATCGAACGAAGTACGGACGTGCTCGACGCATCGAGGTAGAACACGTCGTCAGCCCATTTCGCCAACGGTGAACTCGGGTTGTCCGTCATCGCGATCACATGCGCCCCGCATTGGTGCGCCCACTCGGCCGCGCGGACTGTGGCAGTGCTGTAGCGATGGATGGAAACAGCCACGAAGCAATCGCCGGGCCGCACGCGCCGCATCTCGTCGGTCAACCCGCCGAGGCTGGCGGTGATGATTTCGACGTCCTCACGCAACAGTCGCAGCAGATATCCCAAAAGATAGGCAGGGCCGTGGGTCTTGCGCATGCCCATCACATGCACTCGGGCGGCGCCTGCCAGTTGCGCGACGGCCGAATCCCAGGTGGCGTCGTCGATCCGCGCGAACGTGCGCGAGATGTTCGACTGGTCCAACTCCACGGTGCGCTTGATCATCTCTGCTGCCGAGTCGCCCATCTGCTCGAGCCTGTCGAACCGTCGGAGCATTTGTGCTTGCTCCTGGAGCCGCTCGCGGCACAGTTTTGTCAGACCTGGATAGCCCTTGAGCCCCAGCCCGCTCGAGAAGCGTACGACGGTCGCCTCATTCACACCCACCGCCGAGGCGAGCTCGGAGACGGTCATGAAAGCAACGGTCTCCGGGTCTGCCATGACTCGTTCTGCAAGCAGCTTGTGCGAGGGCGAGAGCGTGTCGAACCGCGCACGAATCTGCGTCAGCAGCTCGGGAAAGGTCTCCGGCACAGCCACCTTTACCGCACCGGCCCCAATCCCGTCTACGGATCTTGCTGCGGGTTTGGCAGCCATGGTTTCTGTCCTCTCACCGGGTCCGCGCAGCCGCGCAGCCGTCGCCGACATTTGCATGCCGACGTTACCTGCAGTTCTGGTTGCGATCACTCTATGACCAATCGACACGACGCGACGCGAATTTGCAAGATCTCATTAATTTGCAACTTTACTTGCATAGACTGCGCAGATGGTGTTGCATGTATCACAACGTTGCCGAATACGGCGCCCCCAAGACGACCACAGGAAGAAGACACACCATGACAACGGTGCTGACCTCCCGCCACGGCAGCGTGCTCACACTGTCACTCAATCGCCCCGAGCGGCTCAACGCGGTGAGCGAGGAGCTTTACGGTGACACCATAGATGCCCTCCGCGATGCCGACGCCGACCCCGAAATCCGCTCCGTCGTACTTACTGGCGCAGGCCGGGCGTTCTGTGTCGGCGCGGATCTCAAGGCTCACAAGTCCGGAGGCCGCTCTACCGAGGCGCAGGCCCACTATCTAGACCTAGGGCAGCGCGTCTGCGAGCAGATCCAAAAGATGAGCACCCCGGTTATCGCCGCTGTCAACGGTTACGCACTGGGAGCCGGTGCGGAGATGGCCGTGAGTGCCGACTTTCTCGTCATCGCCGAAGACGCGAAGATGGGTTTTCCGGAGGTCAGCATCGGCACCTTCGTCGGCGGTGGCGTCACCAACCGCCTGCCCCGCCTCGTGGGATTACGTCGCGCCACCGAGATGCTCATCCTGGGCGAACGGTTCACCGGTGTGCAAGCCCTCGAGTGGGGTTTGGCCTACAAGTCGGTGCCCGCAGAGTCGTTGCTCGACGAGGCACATGTCCTCGCCGCCGCTCTCGCCGGCAAGGCGCCCCTGTCGTTGGCCCGCATGAAGGCCGCGCTGCTTCGCAACGACGACCTCGAAACCGTGCTTCGTACCGAGCCCCAGGAGCTGCTCGCCCTCATGAGCACCAGCGACTGGGCTGAGGGAGTCGCGTCGTTCGCCGAGAAGCGCGACCCAGTCTTTCAAGGAAAGTGATCTCGCCATGACTGCGTCAACCACCACCCGGACCCAGCTCGAGCGGACCTTCGACCCCCGCTCCATCGCGATCATCGGCGCGTCCACCAACGCGTCCAAGCGCGGCTACCAAGCTGTAAGAGCATTGCAGGAGGCTGGGTACGAATTCCCCGTGTTTCCGGTGAACCCCACGGCCTCGGAGATCCTGGGCCTAACTGTGACGCCCGCCATCGGCGAACTGCCCCACGGCATCGACGTCGCGCTGATCGCACTGCCCGGCAAGGCTGTGCCCGACGCTCTGCGCGACTGCGCCGCGGTGGGCATCGCCGGAGCCGTCGTGCTCGCCAACGGATTCAAGGAGATCGGCGAGCAAGGGGCTGAACTCGAGCGGCAACTGACAGAGGCCATCGCCGAGACCGGTATCCGAGTAATCGGTCCCAATACCTCTGGCATGTTCAACGTCACAACCGGAGCAAACCTCGTCGGCCTGGCCGGCGTCCCCAAGGGCCCGATCAGCATCGTCACACAGAGCGGTAACATGCTGCTCTCGCTGGTCAACGACAACAAGGTGCTGCGCGGGCCTGGCTTTCACACCTACATTGGCCTCGGCAACCAGGCCGATGTGCGCTATGACGAGTGTGTCACCGAACTCGTCCGCCATGAGCGCACCGGAGCCGTCGCGATTCACAGCGAGGGCCTGCAGGATGGGCGTGCATTCCTCGTCGCCGCTGCCGCCGCGACGGTCCACAAGCCCGTTGTGTTGCTGCGCGGTGGGCGCTCGGAGATCGGCCAGCGCACTGCGCTATCGCACACGGGCTCCATCGCCGGGTCCGACGCCGTCGCCACTGCTGTCCTCGGACAGGCCGGCGTGGAGTTGGTCGACCGATCCGACGAGTTGGCGGTGGTGGCCGGTGCACTCGCCACTACGCTCCCTATCTCCCACGGACGCAAGGTCGCGATCCTGTCCGACGGTGGCGGCCATGCAACCCTGGCCGCCGATGCGCTCACCAAGGCCGGCGTCGAACTTGCAGAGCTCTCCGAGCAAACGCAGTCCGTGCTACGCAGTCTGCTCGGTATACCCGCCGCAGTGCACAATCCGGTAGATGTCGCCGGCGCCACCGATGCCAACCCAGGGCTGTTCGCCGACTGCGTCGAGTCGCTGATGGACGACGCCAATGTGGGCTTGGTGCTGATCGTCGGCCTCTACGGCGGTTACCACCTGCGCTTCGACGAGCGCCTTCGTACTCAGGAGGATGCCACCGCGTTGACACTCCTGCATCTGTCCACCCAGAAGAGGGTGCCGCTGATGGTGCAGAGTTGCTACGCCGGCGATGCCGTCGACAACCACACCGCGCTGCGAGACGGGGGCGTGCCGGTCGTGTCATCGATCGACCACGCGGTCCGGATCGTGGCCGCGCTCGATCGTCGTGGTCACCGGGTGGAGACCGCGTCGGCCCGCTCCTCGTTGGCACTGCCCGCGCCTATCGTTATCGCCGGTGCCACCTCCGGGATCATGGATGAGCCAACAGCACGCCGCCTCGCTGAGGCCGCGGGTATCGACGTAGGCCGATGGAGTCTGGCGGCCGATCCCGATGAAGTGGAGACGGCCGTGCGCGAATACGACGCGCCGTGCGCCCTGAAGATCGTCTCCCCCCAGATAATCCACAAGTCCGATGTCGGCGGCGTGCGCCTGGGTGTCACTGCTCTGGACGCAGTTCAGCAGGCGCAGTCGATGATCGACACTGTCCTGACCAACGTGCCGAACGCCCAGATCACCGGCATCGTGGTCAGCCCCATGGCCAAGTCGGGGGTCGAACTCCTCGTAGGTGCCACTAGGGACCCCATCTTCGGGCCTGTAGTAGCCTTCGGCAGCGGCGGCGTCATGGTCGAGGCGCTCAAAGATGTCACGTTCCGCGCTGCGCCGTTCACCGAGCTGGAGGCAGCGGAGATGATCGACGAGACAATCGCGGCCCGCATGCTCGACGGCTACCGGCACCTGCCCGTCGTCGACCGCGCCGAGCTCGCCCGATTCCTGGTCAAAGTGGGCGACATCGTCGCGGCGCACCCGCAGATCAGCGAACTCGACCTCAACCCCGTAATAGCGAACGAAGACGGTATCACGCCCGTTGATGTTCGAATCGTTCTGTCCGACAACACGTCAGGAGCAAAGCTGTGAACAGCCCCCTAATGGTCGAGCGCAACGGCGACATCGTCACGTGGACCCTCAACAGCCCGGATACCCGCAACGCAATCTCCGACGAGGCCATGATCCTGGCGCTCGAAAATGCCATCGACGCTGTGAACGCCGACGAGAGCGTGCGGGTTGCGATCCTCACCGGAGCTGGGTCCGCGTTCTCCTCGGGCGGCAACGTCAAGCACATGCGCGACAAGGTCGGCATGTTCGGCGGCACCCCCGCCGAATTGCGCCAGGGCTACCGCCACGGCATCCAGCGCATCCCGCGCGCGTTCGCGAATTGCGAGGTCCCGGTGGTGGCCGCGGTCAACGGCCCCGCGATCGGTGCAGGCTGCGACCTTGCGGTGATGTGCGATCTGCGCATCGCGTCCACTGCCGCCCGCTTCGCGGAGAGCTTCGTCAAAGTGGGCATCATCCCCGGCGATGGCGGCGCATGGCTGTTACCCCGGGCGATCGGGATGGCCAGAGCCAGCGAGATGGCACTGACCGGCGACGCGATCGACGCCGCGAGAGCCCTGGACTGGGGCTTGGTTTCCCAGGTGGTGGAACCGGACGAACTCTTGGGCGCCGCTCACGCCCTGGCTGAACGAGTTGCTGCTAATCCGCCGCAGGTGGTCCGCATGACCAAGCGACTGCTGCGCGAAGGGCAGCACCAGAGCCTCGAGTCCCTACTGGAACTCTCCGCCGCAATGCAGGCGGTTGCGCACCACACCGCCGACCACCAGGAGGCCGTGGCAGCGATGCTCGAGAAGCGCGCCCCCGACTTCACCGGCCGGTAGGGCAAGTTCGCAGCTCCTTGAAGTCCTTCTGCAATTCGAAGAACTGAATGCGATCTCGCCTGGCCGTATGTGGGCCGAAAATGCACCCATTTGGCAGCGCGAAGCACGGTACCGAATGTCATTTCCGCTCGAATCAGATGCTCATGTCACCGTCGGGTTCGAGCTCTTCCTGCTGACGAATTGCCAGCAACCGGAACGGTGACCAACGCGAAGATTGCCACTCGACCACGCTGTGGGCGCCCAACCTGTCACCCGAGTGCGACGGGAAGAAGTCCCCGAGGAGTGTTCCGTGCGATCTCTTCGAGAGAGCACGCCAGTTCCGGATACTCGAAGCAAAACCCCGACTCCGTCAACACACCTGGATCCACCCAGCGGCTTTTCAACACCAGTTCCGCCTCTGTGCGGATCACGCGCGCACCGAACTGAAGCAACCACGCGGGCGTCGGTGCGCCATGACTGCGTCCCAATGCAACTCGCACTTTCTTCATCAACTCGTCGTTGGTCACTGGGAACGGCGTAGCAACATTGACCGGCCCCGAAATGTCTTTGTGGGCATAGAGATGATCGATGGCGCGCGCGACATCGACGATGTGTACCCAGCTCAACATCTGGCGGCCATCTCTCATCCGGTCACCGAGTCCCACTCTGGCTAAGTTGATCACCGGATTGATGGCCCCTCCACCTGCACCCAAGACGATCGACAGCCGGAGCGCGACGCGGCGCACTGTTGCATCGGCGTCGAACATCTCACGCTCCCAGGACCGGGCCACCTCGACCGAGAACCCTGCACCGATCTCACCTGTCCGTTCATCCATCGCTCGGTCACGCGCATCGCGATAGATCGTGCCGGTGCTCGCGTTGACCCACAGTGCCGGAACCTGCTGCACGTCCGCCATCGCACGACCCAACTGGGCAGTCGTCTGTATGCGCGAGGACAGAATGTCGTCGGCATTGCTCTTGCTGTATCGGCAACTCACCGAACGTCCAGCGAGATTGACCACCAGATCGGCACCGTCGAGGACCTCCACCAGTCCGCGCGCCACCGGAAGCCGTGCCAAACGCACGGACTTCGCGACCACTGGAACTAGACCGCCGACCAACGCGCGTGTTCGTGTTTGGTCGTCGGAGGAGTCGGTGACCCAGTGCAAGGGGACACCCAGGTATGCCATCCACAAAAGGGCCGGAAGGTTGTCACTCAACGAGCTTGGAACCTTCTGCTTCGACACCGTCAGTGTCGTGCGCATCAAATCGATGGCCATGGATCTCGCGTCCGAAGATTGTTCGGAGAACGGGCTCGAATTCGACTTACGTGGCAGCGCCGACTGGAGGAAGGAACCGCCGAATGCGTGGTACGGCCCCATTACGTCCAGTCCCGAATGCAATACGTCAGCCAGGTTCTCCGCCAAAGCGCCGCCTTCGACAAGTGCGGGGAGTGCACGGTCGCGGTGTTCGCGCTGCACCTTCAGATACAGCTCGTGAACAACTTGAACACGTTCAAGACGGATCACGGATCGGTGTCTGGGGACATCATTCAGTCCAGCAACCGACGTCGCGTCGAAACGCCCAACGCCTCTCATAGATCTGTCCCAGAGCAAAGAGCATGTCGCAGAACGTCCGCTCGAACTGTTCTGCCGTCCGTCAGATTCGGAGATGTGCGGTATCCCGGTCAATCGAACCCAGGTATCCAGTCGAGACTCGGCGAAAGGATCTCCGTCGCAACCTGTCCCCCACCCCACCACCCCGGAGGCTAGAGCCCTGTCTGATCCACTCCGCACTGAGCCTGGTCAGGGGTGAACCCTTCGTATATCAACTGATCGACGAGGCTTTGACGCGAGAAGGCGGTGTAGTCGAGGTAGTCCGGAGCGGAGAGCGCGGCCTGTTCGTTCCAATCAGCCGCCACATTGTCCACAGCGAAGGTCGCATCCTCAGTCGAGTAATCCTCATACGTCAGTTGATCGATCAGACCCTGTCGTGAAAACGACGAATAGTCCAGATACCTGTTGGCCGCACGCACAGCATTGTGCTGTCCGCCGGTCATCCCCGTCTGCCCGCTGGCCGGCTCGGTCGTCTTCGGTACACCAGGCGCGAGAGGTGCTGGCACCACAGGTTCGACGGTTTACACCGGCACGATAGGAGCCGCGGGCGGAAGAACAGTCGTGGTCGTGGCTTTCGGAATGACCGGAGCCGTTTCGACCGCACTCGATTGTGTCGTGGTGGCTGCCTGCCCGCTTGCTACGTCATCCGATGACTTGTCCGCTGAATTGAGCACACCGATAACGACGAGAGCACCACGCCGGCAGCCACGACCCATGGCCACTTCTTTCGGTTGGATCCACCGGAGGCCGGATCAGCAGGAATACCTGACAAGTGTTCGGAAGCAGTCGGTTTCATCGGATCTGGCTGAAGAGCGGTCGTCCACTGTTGGGTGGTCGCCCGTTACTGCTTGTCATTCAAATCCGCTGAGTTTGCGTCAGCGTATGTTTCCCCCACGGCTGCACTGTCACATCAGAATTCTTCGAGACCATCAGCACAGACAATCTTCTGCTTCGTCCCATTGGGTCGCAGAATGGCCTGCTCCGAACTCCAGCGGAATCAAAGACTCAACCGATTGGCCCTGAACTGCTGAAATGCAGAAGTCGGTCCAAAAATTCAACCGTCCGACTGACCCCACACCGATTCTCGTCCCACGGCTTCTATGGAACAAAGAAGCTTGCGAGTCCCGGAGTGATCGTCCCAAGGGTGGATACGACGGTCAAAACAATGTGCCCAGACCCACTCAGTAACGTCGCCTCGGCCGGAAATCCGTATAGTCCGTCCGAGGTTCGCGCCGAGCCAGACGCTCCTGTCGACATATTCAACCAATGCACCTCGGACGAGAGCAAGCAACCCCACCTGCCTTCTTTGCCACCGGTGATCGTCACCGTGCCAGGCTGCTCGCCGAGCACCGCCACACAGCGCACAGCGGGAGCGTCGAAGCTGCCGTTAGGATTTCCGAACGGTGCCGGGTCGACTTGGAACGGAACGGTCACTGCCGCGGACGCAGTGCCAACCGTCGCCAGCGTCGAGCCGAGAACGACGGATGCGCAGACGAGCAGCGTACGAACAACTTTCATCACAGCAACCTCCAGTGCAGGCCCGAACAACCGTCGGGCCTATCCTCCACCCGGCTCACGATCACGGCAAGGGCACACCTCGTCGTCGCCATGTCACGAGTGTCAGATACCCGCAGGCCGACGCCGAGGCATCGGCCGTGCGGAGGAAGAAGGTTCGCAGCAGCTACACCCGTCGCCGCAACTCTTGGTGTCGTTCGGCGTTGCACCGGCCAGCAGATTCGGTGTCAGCGGCACACGGGTACCGGCGAACGATGGACCATCCGGCACATCACCGCGAGACGGAATCGGTCCACAGCACGCATCACCCAGAGCTACAGGTGGTGGGACCGTGAGGTGATGCTTCGCGTCGGCCGAGCCGGTAACCGACGCGCCGTCGATGCCCTTGACTCGTGCTGCGCGCACAGCATTGGCGATCACGAGCACCTCCGCGGCCTCGTGAATGAACACCACCGTCGCGAGTCCCAGCACACCTGTTGCTGCGAGCGGAATCAGCACACCGATAATTGCGATCGACAATCCGATGTTCTGCAGCATGATTCGACGCGCCCGCCTGGCCTGAACGAGCAATTGCGGCAGGTGGCGGAGGTCTTGTCCCATCAAAGCGACATCAGCGGTCTCGATCGCCACATCGGTGCCCATGGCGCCCATTGCGATTCCCACATCCGCCGTCGCCAGTGCTGGGGCGTCGTTCACTCCATCACCGACCATCGCGATCTTGCGGCCACCGGCGAGACTTCTGATCAAGTCGGCTTTGTCTTCGGGAAGTAGTTCCGCATGAACGGTAGTAATTCCGGCAGAGGCAGCGAGAGCGTGCGCCGTCAGGGTGTTGTCACCGGTGAGCATGATGGTCTCGATGCCGAGACCGTTCAACTGGGTGATCGTTTCGGCGGCTTCGGGGCGTAATTCGTCGCGGACGGCGATCGCGGCGATCACCGATCCTGCCCTTTCCACCAAAACGACAGTGGCGCCGGCGGCCTGCATCCGCTCGACGTCGGCGGCGAAGACGGTGCTGGTGAACCAGCTGGGCTTGCCGAGCCGAACCTCGACAGTGTCGATGGTGCCGGTCAGTCCGTGGCCGGGGACCGCTGTGACATCGTCGGCGGGCGCGACCGCGGGCGCCGCATGGACAATCGCGCTCGCCAGGGGGTGTTCGGAACGCGATTCCAGGGCAGCAGCAACACCGAGCACGTCATCGTGGTCGACGCCGTCGACGGTGACGATCTCGACGACTTGCGGCCGCCCAGCAGTGAGTGTGCCCGTCTTGTCGAGTGCGACGACTCTGATGCGCCCGAGATCCTCGACGGCGGCGCCGCCCTTGATCAACGCACCCCCGCGAGTTGCGGCACCGATCGCCGCGACCACCGAGAGGGGCACCGATATAGCCAGCGCGCAGGGTGACGCAGCGACAAGGACGACCAGTGCTCGCTCGAGCCACAGCATCGGATTACCTAGGAGCGCACCGAATCCGGCGATCGCAGCAGCGAGGACCATGATCGCGGGAACCAGAGGCCGCGCGATACGGTCCGCGAGCCGCTGTCCTGCTCCTCTGCGCTCTTGCGCTTGTTCTACGATCCGCACGATCCGTGTCAGCGAACTGTCCGAGGGGTGCGAGGTGACCTCGACCTCGATTGCGCCACCGCCGTTGATTGCGCCGGCGTGCACCTCATCTCCGACCGATGCTTCGATCGGAACCGATTCGCCGGTGATCGCCGAGACATCGAGGCTTGTCCCACCCCGGATGATCGTGCCGTCGGTCGCGGCTCGCTCGCCGGGTCGTAGCACCATCGTCTCGCCCACGAGTACGTCATCCGGGGTCACCGTCGATTCGCAGCCGGCGCGAATGACGGTGACAGTCGGTGGGACGAGAGCGAGCAAGGATCGCAGACCACGCTGGGTCTTGGCGACGGCATGATGTTCGAGACCTTCGGCGATGGAGAACAGAATCCCGAGCATCGCCGCCTCGTGAATCTGGCCGAGGGCGATCGCGCCGACGAGAGCGATCGTCATCAGCGTGCCGACACCGATGCGTCGATGCCGCAGGTTGCGCAGAGTGGACGGCACGAATGTCGTCGCAGCGACCAGCGCGGCGAGCAGGGCGCCCGCACTCCCTACCGTGTCGGCACCCGACCGACCGATCAACCACGACATCACAAGCAGTACGACTGCAACGCAAGCTATTTGCAGTTCACGGATCTTCCAGATCCGCTGCGACCCAGTCTCGGTACCGGCGGTGGTCGCCATATCGTCATCAGCACCCGACGGCGCAGGGCAACATGCGTCGGCCATCAGGAATCTTGTCCTTCCAGTCGGGCGTCGATCCACGTAGACAGTTCGTCGTAGGTCGGCATCGGCGGCAGCAGAGCACCGTCGAGGAACAGCGTCGGCGTCCCCTGTACACCAGCCGCCAACCCGGCTGCGAAGTCCTGCTCGACTCGGTCAGCGACGGCGGGGTCGCCGAGGTCACGCAAGAACACACTCATGTCCATCCCGAGATCGCGCGCGAACCCCACGAACACGTCCTGTTGCGAGACCGCCGACTCACCCCACTGCAGTTGGGTGTCGAACATGCGGTGATACATCTCCGTAAATTGTCCCTGCCGAGATGCCGCCTCCACCGTTCGCGCTGCGAGGACGGAATTGGTGTGGCTGGGAAGCGGGAAGTACCGCACGCCCAGATTGATTCGGCCGGCATAATCCGACCTGATTCGTTCCATTGTCGGATACAACGCTTTGCACGATTCACACTCGAAATCGAGGAACTCGATCAGCGTGACCGCATCGTCGTCCGTGCTCGAGGTGAGCAGATGCGCCTGATCGGCGAGCAGGGACGAGCCAGCATCCGCAGTCGCTGCGGCCCTGTTCTCTTTGCGCACCGTAGTGAAATAGACCGACAACCCGATCACCACCGCGAATGCGGTCACCACACTGATCGCCCACTGCACCTTTGCTGATGTCGACATAACCGAGCCTCAGCAGCAATCGTCGGTCGCCGACGCCGCACAACACGTCGGATCGACAGCAAGAACGACCGCGAGCAGATCATCCAAGGCCCGGCCGATGTTGCTATCGGCAAGCTCGTAGCGGGCACGCCGACCATCAGGAACCGCGACCACGAGGCCGCAACCACGAAGACATGCAAGGTGATTCGACAGCTTCTGACGTGTCACACCCAATGAGTCGGCTAGTTCCGCCGGATACCGCGGCCCATCTTTGAGCGCGAGCAGCACCTGGGTGCGAGTCTCATCCGACAGTGCGTGACCAAAACGCGACAACACGGAAACTCGGGTCAACAAATCCATACGATGACAGTACATCATTTTCTGTATTCATCAATAGCTGAACCTGCGCGGTTATCGACGGCAGCCTGTTGCTGGGCTGGGACGAAGCTGATGATTACGCCGTATTTCTCGACTCCGGTGAGGCCGCTTCGTTCCGGTTCTGCTCGCTGGTCCACCAAACAGACGGCTTCGTCTGTTCGAAGGCTCTAAAACGCGGCGCTCGATTTCCTCGACATCACTACCGGGCTACGGACTGCCGATGTCGTCGACAAACTCGACAGACCCCGCAACGAGTACCGGCTGGCCCTACGCGACTGAACTGCTCTCTCAAAGCTTGTCCAAACTCCAATGCCATCGGTGCCTCAGCGCCATGTCCCGGATCAGCATCAGCACGTTCAGGCTCAATCCCCAGCCGATCATGCACAACAGCACGCCCACGCCGGACTGACCGGTGATGTCCGTACTCGCCTCGACGCAGAACGCCGTCGAGAACCCGGCCGTAGTACCCAGAGCTGCGACGTACCCTCCGGTCACCTTCCAGCGCGACAAATGTGCGGCGAGGAAGCACAACAGCACTACCGTCGCACCACAGGCGACGACTTGCCACGTCGGGAACTGATTCGGCGCGGGTAGTCCGGGCCCTCGGAACTCACCTCTCTGCTCGGCAGACCAGCTCAGCCAACCCGCGCACGAGGCGAATCCGAAGACGAACGCGAGGAGTCCGGTGGCCCACAACCCCAGACGGCCGGTGCCCATACTTTCGTTCCGCTTCGAGGACCTACTCCATAGGAAAAGTGCACCGAACATCGAAGGCACGCCAACGAAGATGAAGGCGATCCATAGAAACTGGGACCACGAAAAATCGTTTGTCATGTTTGTTCCCAACGCTCGTCAGTGTGACACCACAGCGTCGGTTCGTCATCGATCTCGATGACATTGCGATCCAACCAGAATGTGGCGTCAGGATCCCACCCACCGAGCAACGTCGATCGTTCGTTGTCGGACAACAAGATTGCGATACTGGGTGTAGTCGAACAAGCAGGATCAGCCATCAGCAAGGGCGTCGACTGAATCGTCTACTCATGCTGTGGAGTGTAGGACATCGGAATCCTCTGCCAGTGCTGGACAAACTACCAATGCCAGGCACTGCCGCCGACGTTCTCGATAGTCCGTTGCAGCACTTCGATGGTTGTTATGAAGTCTGCTTCGCTGATGCCCTTTATCCGTTCTTCTTGGAGCCTGCGCTGGACATCCGATCCAACCCGAAACTGTTCGGCACCGTGCTCGGTCTGCTCGATAACCGAACCGGACAGATGAACGAAACCTTTCGCGACAGACGATTCGATTGCCTCGATGATGGCTTCCGGCGTGTCGTTGTGGCCGAGCTTCTCGATAATCTCTTCCCGGTCGACACCGGCGGGAGACAACGAAAGCTGGTGAAGAAGCCACCATTCGGGTTGCGAGAGCCCTACCTCGTGTAGTGCGCTGCGGGTACGAGCGCGAACTGCCTCGCCGGCTCGCACGGTCCAGAATCCGATGGGCTGACGGTTCGGTGGTTGCATGGGCATCGGTGGTGTCATGAATCCGACGATAGGACCCAATCCGGGGTTGGGGGCAACTCGGCACGGTAAGTCGTACTGTGCGCGATACCGCCCAAGCACTTTCATCGAATGCGTGTTGAGAGGATCCGCGGGATGGCCAGGCATCTCGGCCTGGTTGCCGGAGACTCAGGGCGTTGGTCAATCGTGGTAACGACAGCCTGCATCCCGCTGCAGCCGGGTACGAAAAGACGGCTATTTCAATAGACATGAGCGAGCTGAGGCGCTCTCGCTGCTGATCTCGGATCCTGACAGGGCACACTCGGGATATGACGTTTCCCGATTCCGGCGATTTGGCCCATATCCATCGATGCGTCGAGCTCGCTCGCGAGGCGCTGGAAGCAGGCGATAAACCGTTCGGCTCCGTGCTCGTCGACGCCGAGGGCCGGGTGCTGTTCGAGGATCGCAACCGAGTAAGTGGCGGTGACTCCACTCGCCATCCCGAATTCACCATCGTGGAATGGGCCGTAAAGAACTTGAGTAGTGAAGATCGTGCACGGACAACGGTCTACACATCGGGCGAACACTGCCCGATGTGCTCTGCCGCTCACGCCTGGGTAGGTCTCGGCGACATCGTCATTGCGGTGACGAGTGCCCAACTCGCCGCATGGCAGCAGGAATGGAACGTCGATCCCGGACCGGTCGCACCGTTGCCCATCAGCCAGGTGGCACCATCGGTCACGGTCCGAGGACCCGTCGAGGACGTCCGCGAAGAGATGCGGTCGCTTCATCGACGAAATGCTGGTCTGTCGGGCGAATCAGTTTCGAGCTGAACGGGCCGGACACAAGAACCCCGGCCTTCCGGCCTTCCGGCCGACGTTACGGGCTGTTCAGTTGCGCCTGTTGCAGTGCAGCCGCAACCATTCCGACATCACCGCCCACTTGGAAAACCCCGCGCGGCAGATCCGGGAAGACCGCACCCATGACCCCGACAACGAACAGCAGACGCCGTCCGTCACCGACATCGAGGTATCCGGAGAGCGCTTGTAGATTGACGACCAACCTACCGCTCACCGGTTCGACGTCCGCCGACGTGCCGGTCTTTCCGACCACCGCACCCTTTGCGGCGCTGTCGACGCCCACACCCACCAGCGAACCGCGCTCGCCGAGTATAGGTTGGCCGGCCCAGAAGGTATCCGCCCAAGACTGATCGCTGACCCACTTCAGCCAGGTGACGATCGCCTGCGGAGTCGCGGACGACGGATCTCCGCCCTGGCCGTCCATGATCACCAGATCGGCCGCCGGAACGCCTGCCTCGTCGGCGAGTGCGCGCACTGTCGGCAGTCCATCTTTGCAGTTGCTGGATCCCGACTCGACCGCCAACAGGCACAAGAACGTGTTGGCGCCGGTGTTGTAACTCGTCGCAAGAATCATCGAGCCGGATTGCCTGAGTGGCGCGGACTCGAGACTCGCTATCCGCAGTGCGTCCTGATAACTGTCACTGGCGGGTAGGGACGCAACATTGTTCACTCTCGACGTGGACGAGACTGCTACCCCGTTTCGCTGCAGGGCCTCGACGAACAATTGGCGGGCCCAACTCTCCGCATCCGTAATGCGGAAGACCGTGAGCGACGTCTTTCCAGCAGGAACCGAACCTCGGACACGAATGAGGTTGGAGTCGACTGCATCCGCCTCGACTGTCAGGGTGGAATCACTGTCCGCGTCGCCGGTCGTCACCTGAGAATCGAGGGCAAAAAGACCGTTGCCGGGGAGCATTTCGATGGTGGCAGACGTACCAGGCGATCCCGGACTGGCTTGGATGTCGACGAGATTGTCGTTGACGAATATCGACGGCACCAGACCCTCGACCGTGGAGTACGTGTCCCACAGTCGGGTATCGACGACAACGTCGCCGTCGATGCGGTCGACCCCGGCAGACGCGACCTGGCGAGCAAGATCGTTCAGTCCAGCCAGCGGATCACCGGGCGCCAGGACCGCTCCTGGCAGCGCATCTGCATAGACGTGATCGATCCCATCGGTGGCGAAATTGAACTCGCCCTCTGCCGCGCCCCGCCCTCCCAGCGCCAGGTCACCCGAACCCACGAGTACCAAGTCGCCTGCGAGCGTTCCTCCCGATGGAGCGACCGTGGCATAGACCGGCGTGGTGATGGTGCGGTCCACACCCAGATCCTCGTAGACGGTACCGACAACGAAGTGTTTGGTCTGCGATGCAAGCAGCATGCGCTTGTCCGCCTCGCTGCTGTAGATCACCTCGTCCGTTTCGGGGTCCACGACGAGGTAAGGCCACCGAGCAGTCGTGTAGGGCGCGGATTCCATGATCTCGACGGCCTCCGAGGGCAGTGCTCCTGCAGTCTCGTCGTTGTCCGAAGTGGTCGCGTCGTTCGCGCAGGCCACCAAGAGCAGCATGCATGCCGCGGTAACCGCGAGGCGTTTTCCGGCAGTCATCATGCACCTGACTTTCGCTCGAACTCTTGGCTTAAAAACTTAGCCGAATAATACTGCAATGTGCAGCATGCAAGATGCATAATCGAAGGAGGAGCCTTCAACACCCCTTCGCCTACCCAGGAGCTCACGATGCCTCCATCGATGACCCTCTCTCCCAGACGTCGGCACGCTGCAGTTGCCGCGATGCTCACGGTGATCACATTCACCGCCTCGTGCTCGTCGGACACGAGTCCTCCGACTACCGACTCGGCAGCTACCGCGTCGTCGGCTACGAGCACGCAGTCCGGCGATAGCGCGTTGGTGCCGTTCGACACCGCCGCGATGGATGCAGTCGTCGACGAAACTGCACAGGAATTACGCGAAATCGGTATGGTCGTCCTCATCGAGACCCCCGATGGAAATTATATAAACACCTGGGGTGCAACAGAACTGGGCGGAACCGAGACACCGACGCTCGATACCAGCATCCGTATCGGATCCAACACCAAGACGTGGACGGGTACCGCCATTCTGCAGATGGTCCAAGAAGGAAAGTTGTCGGTCGACGACCCGGTGAGCAAGTACCGACCCGACGTGCCGAATGGGGAGAACATCACCATCGGACAAATGCTCGACATGCGCAGCGGACTCTACAACTACACCGAAACAGTGGAGCTCAATCAGGCCTTGGACGACGATCCTGGACGGGTATTTACTCCGGAGGAACTGGTCGCACTCGGAATTTCCAATCCGCCGTACTTTCCACCTGGTGAGGGGTGGCATTACTCCAACACCAACACGGTGCTCCTGGGCTTGATCGCCGAACAACTCGACGGAAAGCCGATCGATCAGATTTTCCAGGATCGGTTCTTCTCGAAACTCAACATGAACGGGACGTCGTTTCCCTCGAATACCGATACCGCAATCCCCGTTCCGTTCGCGCGGGGATACTCCTACAGCGGCAACATCGAGACTCTCGGTGAGGGCAAGGATTCGCTGTCGCCGGAGAGACTGGCCGAGATCGAGTCCGGGTCCGTATCACCGCGCGATACGACTGGCGACAATCCTTCATGGACTTGGTCGGCGGGACAGGGGATCTCGACGGTCAACGATCTCGCGACGTGGGTACAGGCGATGGTGAAGGGTGATCTTCTCGACGAAAAGACACAGAAGCTGCGCATGGATAGCGTCGCTTCCACGGACCCTGAATCACCGAAAGCCGCCAGTTACGGGTACGGCATCGCACAGATGGGCCCTCTCTTCGGCCACACCGGTGAGCTGCCCGGCTACAACTCGTTCATGGGATACGACCCCGTCAACGACGTGACGATGGTCATCTGGGGGAATCTTGCTCCGACGGCAGAAGGCAAAGCCCCTGCCGCTCGACTAGCGGAGAAACTGATCGGCTATGTCTACGCGACGACCGGTGGGAACGACAACGAAAATACCGCCGATGACATCGGCGAGGTAGGTGAGACGGAAGGCAACTGAGTCAGTAACTAGGCTCGGTGCTTTGCATCGGTAAGCACCCGGAGGGAATATCAGAGTGGCTCGTGAGGATTTGAATACGACGTCGTATGTGATCCTCGGATTGCTGGTGTCGCGAGATTGGTCGGCCTATGAGATCGCAGAACACTTCGGCAAGGGCATCGGCGAACTGTGGCCGCGCGCGGACAGGCAGCGCTACAACGCCCCCAAGAAGTTGCTGAATCTCGGTCTGGTTACTGCTACCAACCAGGCGGTCGGTGCTCGAAACAGGACTGTCTACTCGATTACAACGGAAGGACGCGATGCATTGGCGTCGTGGCTGTCGACAGAATCGCGTCCTTCCGCCTTCGAGTTCGAGGGCATGATCCGCGTGCTGGTGGCGGAACAGGGAAACATCGACGATCTGAGGAACAACCTCGTGATCATGCGCGATCAAGCGGCCCACAGCCGCAGCCTGTTCGGAATGAACGCCGTCCTGATCAGAGAGACTGACGGTGGATCCTTCCCGGAGCGCGAACACCTCATGGCGCTCGCCAACAACTTCATGATGGGGCACTTCAGCCACATCGTCGAGTGGGCCGAGTGGGCCCTCGGTGAAATCGCAGACTGGCCCGACACCATCTCCCCCGCTACGAGCCACCACCAGCGCAGCCGCGCAATTCTCGCGGAGTCGGCCGTTTTCGCTCCCCCCCACCGGTAAATTTTCTACTCCGAAGCAATAAGCACTCGCATGCGAGAGGAGGACCTGCGGAAGAACCAACGAGCCGGCACGTCCGGACGCAGATCCGACCTACAGAGGGGTAACAAATCCCATGATTCGCCGCAGAATCGAAGCGATCAGCAGTCTTGCCGTCCTGACAGCCGTGGCGCTCGCGGTGATGAGTTCTGCGACCGGATTGGCTGCCGCCGAACCAGCCTCACCGGCAGCGGTTCAGCCATTGCCCTCGGTCGATCCGTTCTACGACTGGACCGACTCACTCGACAATTCGGCACCTGGTGCTGTCCTACGTACCCGGCCCGCGGCATATGGCGCGCCTGGAATTGCTACACCGATCACCTCTACGCAGGTGCTCTACCGGACGACCGATCAACAGGGCAGCCCAGTGACGACAGTCGCGACGGTTCTGCGGCCACTCGTCCCAGGACCGACCGAACTGATCTCGTTCCACACCGCTTACGACGGTCTCGGCACCGAATGCGACCCGTCGTACACCCTCAGCGGACACGGCGACAGCCGTACCGCGACGATCGAGCAGACCGTCATCGCCGGGTACATGGCCGCCGGGTACACCGTCGTCGTCCCCGACTATGAGGGCGAGGATCTCGAGTGGACCATCGGACGCCAGTCGGGCTATGCGGCACTCGACGGGATCCGCGCCACGGAATCGGTTCTCGCACTGCCTGCGTCGACGCCGGTCGGGCTCATCGGTTACTCGGGTGGATCGGTGCCCACACAGTGGGGCGCCGAGATGGCCCCCCAATACTCACCCGAGCTGAACATCGTCGGTGCTGCAGCAGGCGGCCTGCCGGTCGATTTCGCGCGAAATTTGCCCTACGTCAGTGGGTCCAAGGATTGGGCCGGCGTGATCCCCGCCCTGATCGTCGCCTACCAACGGGCCTACGGCATCGATACCGACGCATTTCTCTCGGACAAGGGCAAGAACATCGTCGACGCCGTCCAATCGAACTGCATCGGCGGTTTCGCCTCCAGCTACCCCGGGCTGACCGACGCCGAAATGCTCGCAGCGCCGTACACGTCCCTCCTTCAGGTGCCCGCGGCAGTCGAGGTCGTCAACGACAACATCATGGGAAGTACTGGAACACCAACCGTCCCAATCCTTCTCGGGGTCGGCGATTCCGACGGCATCGGCGATACGGTAATGGTCACCGGTGATGTGGAAGGGCTCGCCCACGAGTACTGCAACCGTGGAGTCGCAGTCACCTACGCCCAATACACCGGCTTGGACCACACCAAAGCCTTCGTACCGTTCCAGGCCCAAGCAGCCCAGTTTCTCACTGAACGCTTCGCCGGCGCCGCACCGACGAATAATTGCGCAGTGATCGGACCAGGAAACGATCTGACTCCAACACCCATTCCCTGAGTATTCGATCGACACAGGATCACTGTGCAATGGGTCTACACATCCTCGAAGACCGTCTCACCGCCGACAACGGTGCGGAGAACCTTCAGTGCCGACAGATCGACTGGGCCTTCCTCCAATGGATCGCCGTCGAGCACGACAAAATCTGCCAACAGACCAACGGCTATCCGGCCCTTGTCAGCGGCTTCGCCGGTAATTTGCGCAGCAGCACTTGTGTAGCCGGACAACGCAACGTCGGCGCTCACCCGTTGCTCGGCGCCCAGTACGTGACCCTCACGGGTCACCCGATGTACGGCGGTATTCATGGTGAAGAGTGGATCGACCGGGGTCACCGGGCAATCACAATGCAAAGCAAAAGGAAGTCCGGCCGCCACTACGGACGCAACCGGGCTGATCCGCTCACCGCGCCGCTGCCCCAGGAACCGATCGCGGTGTCGATCACCCCAGTAGTAAACATGATTGACGAAAATAGAAGCGACAACGCCTAGTTCGACCATTCGTTCGATCTGATCGTCGCGCAAAGTCTGCACGTGTTCGAGGCGATGCATGATATCGGTTTCAGGGTGCGCAGCCTGAGCCGCCGCAATAGCGTCTAGCGCAAAATCGATGGCCTGATCGCCGTTGGTGTGAATTGCAAGCTGACGCCCTGCGGCATGATGTTCGTTCACCAGTGCGACGAGCGAGCCCGACGAAATTGCCATTCCGCCGCAATGGCATCCACCCAAGTCGTGGTAAGGCTCGGTTAATGCTGCGGTATGCAGCTGAATCGAACCATCCGAAATCAGCTTGACCCCTCCCACATTCACCAAGGCGGTCGGTTCGGGAGTTTCGCCCAGCTGATCGTGGACACCGTGCCCGAGGTACAGTCGCGCCCTCAGTCGCAGTTCGCCGGTCTCTTCGAGTTCACGGTAAGTGCTGTACATCTCTTTCGTCACAAACATGTCGTGGAAGCTCGTAATACCCACCGAGGCCATCACTTCCTGAGCGCGCAAGAGAGCGAGACTCGAAGCTTTGGGGTCGACGGCCGGGGTCAGTTTGTACACCAAGGACATTGCCGGCACTTCACACAACTCGCCGGTCGGAACACCGTCAGCCCCACGAACGATGACTCCGCCCTCCGGATCGACCGTCGTAGCGTCGATACCGCACATCTCCAGGGCCACAGAGTTGACATAGACGCCGTGGCCGGACAGGTGACGCACCATGATCGGATGCTGCACCGATGCCCGGTCGAGATCAGCCGTCGTCAATCCCCGGTCTTCGGCCACCAGGCTGTCGTCGAATCCCCACGCCTGGACAAGCTCACCGGCCGGTGTCGTCGCCGCACGCTCACCCAGTGCGGCGATGACCTCCTCGATCGTGGGGCAGGCACCGGTCGTCGCATTGACGTTACTGAGCCACATGCCCCACATGATCGGGTGCAGATGTGTCTCGATGAATCCCGGAACAACCACTGCCCCAGCCAAATCCACCACCGGAATGTCAGGGCCCGCCAAGGCGGTGATCTCGGCGTCGGATCCGACCGCGACAAACCTCCCGCCCTTGGTGAACAGTGCCGTCGGCGCGGTGACAGAAGCACCGTCCATTGTCTTGATAGCACCATTGATATAGATACGGTCGGCCGCGACGGTCATGCTTCGATCTCCATTCGTCTGCCGACATCAGGCGTCGGTAATTTCACTACAGGCTGGCGCGTCGCGACAACCACTCCGGCAAGAATCAGCATCGCACCCACAATCTGCACAATGCTGGGGATTTGAGAAAGCAGGACGGCACCGAACACCAGCGCCGACGCTGATTGCAGCACCAAGCTGGCTGCGATATTTCCCGCCGGCAACCGTTGGCTGGCACTCGCTACCAAAAGCCAGCCCACTACCTGAGATACCAAGGCCAACAAAATGAGCCAACCTTGCGCCGCCAAAGGTGGTGAAATATCAAGAGTTCCGGTGACCACGCCGAACAATCCGGCCGTCACACCGGTGGCCGCAGTGGAGACCAGCATCGGCAGACCAGTCCTACCGGCAGCACGCGTCGCCAAGCCCATCATGAAGATGTATACGGCATAGGCTCCTGCCGCAATGATCGCGAAGGAAGCACCTACCGTCGGATTGGCTCCAGTCAGCGAGGTACTCATTCCCGCAACAAGCGCGACGCCGACAAAGAGCAGCGGCATACTCGTCAGTAGTGCCCTAGTGATGCGCTGACGCAGGACCACGTACCCGAGGATAGCCACGAACACGACCTGCAGGTTCAGCAGAACCGTCGACAGTCCGGCGCCGATCGAGTGGATCGCCTCATGCCAGAGCACCAGGTCGATACCTAGGAACACTCCCGCGACGACGGCTTTGGCCACCCACCGACCGGGAGTTGGTTGTACGTGCGGGCGACGGCGTTGCACGAGTACGACGATCACGAGTGGGATCAAGGCGTAGAGACACCGAAAGAATGCACCGGTCGCGGGCGAGACGCCGGACAGGTCGTACAAGATCGAGGTCATTCCCAGGATGCAAGCGCCCGTGACCACTACCTGCAGATCGCGACGACGTCGAGCATCGCGAGTTGCATCGCGAACGACACCTAGGGATGGAGCATCACTCATGGTGATAAGCTATCACTTTCGTATCGCCGCGTCCCCACGAGGGAAGATGTTCACATGAGAATCCCGGTCACCCGCGAACGCATCATCACCGCCGCCGCCGAACTCGTGGACAGTCACGGGCCCGACGCCCTGGTCCTCAGTCGACTCGCCGACACTCTCGACGTGCGACAGTCAGCTCTCTACAAGCACGTGACCGGCGTCGACGATGTCCAGCATCAACTCAGCCTGCTCGCGCGACAGTTACTGGCAGAGGACCTCCGCGCAGCTGCAGTAGGGCTCGCCAAGGACGACGCCGTCATCGCACTCGCCGACGCGTGGCGTAGCTTCGTCCGCTCACACCCCGGGCTGTACGCCATTACCGACCGCTACCCCACCGCCCCGCACGCCGACCTTGTGGCCGCCGTCGGTGAGGTTGTCGATGTCATCAATCGCGTCATTGCCGGCTACGGCTTGAGCGCGGATGATTCCGAACAAGCAGCATGGTCCCTGCGCAGCGCTCTGCACGGGTTCTGTGTCCTCGAAGCGCAGGAAGGCTATCCGGCCGGCGCGGACCCCGACCGCGTGTACCGACGCCTGGTAGAACTGTTGTGTGCTGGCGTCATCGGCATTCTCACCCCACCGGTGAGCGGTGGAAACTAGCGCTCATCAAGCGATCTGCAACGCCGCTAGTTCGAATGAATCTGTATCGTCAACCCACACACCAACGCCCACAAGGGTTCTCAGACGCCGAAAGGCGATCACGCCTCGATATCAGACTCCCTTATTGCGGCCCGCAATGCTCTCGAAGGTTCGGACTGTTCGTATCGACACTCGGGATCGGGCACATCCATGCAGCTTCTGGCTCGGGCTCAGCGAATCGATCATGTGCGGGCTTGTATTCGGCATTTCCTTGTGACCGATGAGTTTCGATCCGACTACTCGTCTACACGCTGTATCCCGACGAACCGGGTGCCGCAACCAAGGAAGTGTGACCGCTATGCCCGCAAAGATCTCCGTGAGTTTCCCGACCGCAAACCTCGAACGTAGCAAGACTTTCTACACCGCTATCGGCGCGACCATCGATCCGCTCCTCACCGACAGTAGAGTCGCGTGCCTGGTGTGGGACCACGATCTACAGTTCATGCTCCTGACTCGTGAGTTTTTCGCCGAGTTCACCGACAAACCTGTCGCCGATCCAGCCAAGACTGCGCAGGTCCAGATTGCGCTGGCCCTCGACTCGAGGGACGCCGTTGACACTGTCGTCCAGGCGGGTCTGCGCGCCGGAGGTTCCGAACCTCGGCCTGCCCAGGATCACGGTTTCATGTACGACCGCGACCTGGAAGATCCCGACGGCAACAACCTGGCCTTCGTATGCGTGACACTCCCGGCGGTCGAGCAGGACCTGAGCGACACGGTCACCGCAACATAGCCGGTATCCCGACTCGAACCGGGACCGACTTATCCCACCAGTTCGGGGAACGCCTCGCGGAGTGCCGCGTAGAGATCCGGAGTCTGTAATCCATATGCATGCGAAGCGTGGACGATTGTCTCGATCGCAGCCCTGTGCGGATCCGAATCCTGCGCGCTGAACAACGTAGGAATGGTCATGAACCGGGGCTCGCCTCTGCCATCGAACGGAGTCTTCGGCCGACCACTGACGACTGTCGCGCTCGAAGACGTCGTGGCGCCTCCACCCGCGAGGTCCGCGAAAAGCGGCGCGAACGCATCGTTGATCTGCGTGATGTTTGCGAATGGTGCCGGAGGAGTTCGGTTCTCGGCTAATGCGTCGAGCGCCGGCCGCACCCACGGCAGCTCCGCCAGTCCGGCGTGTTCGCATGCTGCGTTCGCGCAGTACACCGCGATTCGGCGCGCAGTCGCGGCGTCGGTAGCGAGGAGTCCGACTACGAGGTCGCGGTCGAACTCGGCGAGCGTCTGGCCGCCATTGAAACCCGCGACCTGCTCGATCGGCTCCGGCCGAGCCAGACGTCGCTGTTCGAGGTCACCTCGCTCCACCATCTCCGTGCTTCCGTCCTCATGAAAGACGGTGATCCAACTCGGCTCCTCGTTGCCGTAGGGAACGGGCTCGGAGATGAGCTCGGCGTTCTCCGGCACGCCGTATCCGGGCATGTTCCACTGAATCGTTGGTCGCGTATCGCTGCCGTCGTCAGGCCAGAGCCGAATTCGCCAAGTATCGCCCGGCGTGGTGTCACCTGGCCATCCGTAATTGACAAATCCGCGGCCTGCCACCTGCACCAGATACTTCCCCTGCGGAACCGTGCAATCGACCGGACTCATGGTGGTCGAGTCGATCTGCAGCACACCCTCGGGTCCCACTTCGAGGCGATCCTCACATATCTGCTGCCACTCATCGTCGTCGCTGGGAGGACGTGCATCGAACACTTCGACAGCAATAGGCATTTCGAAGTTGTTCTGATGCGGGTTCAGCACCACCATCGTGAGGCCGTCACCCGAGTTCGGTTGCGCTGCAAGAGCGTATTCGAGCAGCGGGAACTCGTTTTCCTCGTCGCCCAAGCCTCCACGCAGGTAGAACTGGCCGTGGTCCATCATCAACGTCACATGCTGCGATGTCATCGGCTGCGAAAGCGGTTCGGTCATGACTGCACAGTGCCACGGCGTGGCACTCCCCGCATCCTGAAAGCCGGGCGCACCTGAGGTGGGACTCATTCCCGGCATAATGATCGAACGCGTCCCGACGAGAGGTGCCAGACCCTTCATGAACAGTGCAGACGACCAGCGACTTGCCACAGACTCGATCGAACAAGGAGACCCGACAGGCTGGTTCGACAAGCTCTACCGCGAAGCGGCCGACGGTAACGCCGTCGTTCCATGGCATCGCGAGGAACCCAATCCGCTGATCGTGGAGTGGGCGCAGAGCCGTGCCGGAGGCGGACGCACTGCCCTCGTGGTCGGATGTGGGTACGGGACGGATGCCGAATTCATCGCGTCCCTCGGTTACGAGACAACAGCATTCGATGTCTCCCCCACCGCCATCGACGCTGCGCGAACGCGTTTCCCCCAGTCGGCGGTGAACTACGAGGTGGCCGATGTTCTTGCGATGCCGACGCAGTGGCGGGGCACGTTCGACGTGGTGATCGAATCGATCACGGTTCAGTCGATGCCGCTGTGGGTGCGATCCGACGCCATCGCCGCGATAGGCTCGACCGTGTCGGCCGGCGGGACATTGCTGGTCGTGTCCGGAATCCGCGAGGAAGGTGTCGATGTCGACGGACCTCCGTGGCCGTTGACCAGGACGGAGATCGAATCCTTCTCGTTACACGGTCTTACCACTTCTGAGATCGAACAGGTGACGGCCGAGAACCGTTGGCGAGCAACCTTCGTCAACAATCAGAGCAATAAGGCGGGCAACTAAGTCGTGCGCTCGCTAATGGTTATCGGAACCCTCGTTGCGGCAGCGTCGGTGAGCGGATGCGGCAACGCCATAGACACGGACATCGTCGGTAGGACCGCACTGGCACGCGACGCCGACGGCTCCGTGCTGGTTCTGGTCGACGCATGCCGCGGCAGTGTCGATTCCATCGGAATCTACGCCGGTCGCGACGGACTGGCCGATAGCGAGGTGAATCCGACCCTCGGCGAAATTCGAGCATCGAGCCCCCAATCGGGGCGAATCGAAGTGCCGCTGACTGCACCCGCCGACCCGTGGGCTGCGGATAGTGAAGTCCGACTTTCGGAGGATCCCGATTCACTGTTTATCGTCATCGCATCTCTGAAAGACGAGAACGCCCAAGCGGCCCAGGTATCGGCAACACAGAGCGAGGTTGACTCTCTGCCGCCGGGGCAGGTCCTCACCGCGTCGTCGCGAGTGGTTTCCGAAGCCGAATTCCATGACGCGTGCTGAACTAAGTCTCCCTCCGCACTGCTCGACGGCTCTACACGAGGGACCTGTGCCCATCGATGGACGACCTGGAGACTGTTTTCGTGCAGCCTGTGGCGGACTCGAAAAGTGACTGAGAGCAAATAGTGACAAAGAGAGGCAGTCCTTCGCCAACAAAACCGCCGAACATGTCTAGAACCGCACCCGCACGAAACTCGCTCCCGAACTCCAACGCTCAGCACTGCGCAAACTGCTGATTCTCGACGCCGCGGACGACGTGAACGACCTCCGCGTCCCACCCGGCAACAGACTCGAAAAACTCAGCGGTGACCGCACCGGTCAACACAGCATCGGCATCAACCAGCAATGGCGCATCTGCTCTATCTGGACACCCGCGGGACCCATCAACGTAGAAATCGTCGACCACCACTAGAACGACAAGGAGCAACCACCAGGCCAGACACCGACACCATCATGGAGCCCATCCATCCCGGCGAGATCCTCCTCGAGGACTACCCCAAACCACTCGGCATCACCAAACACAAACTTGCCGTTGCCATCGCCGTACCCCAGAGACGAATCAACGAAATAGTCCACGGAACCAGACGCATCTCCCCCGACACCGCACTACGCCTCGCCCGCTCCTTCAGCACCACCGAACGCTTCTGGCTCAACCTCCAAAACCGGCACGACATCGAGACCCAACGCACCCAACTGACCCACACACTCGAACAGATCATTCCGCTCAAAACTGCGTGACCTTCTCCCTCCGCCTCGGTCTGCATCGGTAACCGCGGTCGGATCTAACTCCGGGACAACGAGATTCAATGTGCGAGATACGGCGAGATCACCGAACCTCGTCAAGCAGTCAGCTGACCGCCGACACCGACAGAAATCGGGACTGTATCGAGTACCGCTTCGAGAGATGAACAAGGCGTACTCCGAGCGTGCGCCTTGCAGATGTTACGACCGGACGCTCACATACTCGACACCACAACCGATCCCGGCTACATCATCCCCTGCTGACCGCGCCGCTTCACTCCTCCAGTGGCGAGAGTCTCGTATAACGCTCCTTCGCCGTGTATCCATCGCCTCACACAGCAGCGCGAGTGGCAACCGCGTCCAACAAAGCTCCAGCCGGCACTTGAACTCGATAGCAATCGACCACGGGTGAGCAATTTCGATGAGCATGTCTTTCGTAAACGCTGTCGAACTTCGGACCCATTTCTGATCGCGGCAAGCTACTGACCCTGACCTCATGAAAGCCATGACTGTTGTTGCGGAGGTCGCATCGACCTTGCCAAAACCCGACTGCAGAATCGCTTCTACCTTCCCTGGCCGAAATCCACGTGTCTACGGCGGCGAGCAGACCAATTCCGAGTCACCCAAAGCGCAAGGGGGGGTCGTCGAATACGGTTACTAGGTCGCGGAGCTGGGTGGCGCTGAGATGGTTCTGTTCGACCTTGGTTTGCATTTGGGTCCACGAGAGCCCTGGCTGAGCAATGACAACGGCGCTGCGAAGTTGCGTCGGACGGGTTGTCAGAAACCATGCGGGGTGGTGTGGAACCAAGCCGAGCAATGCTCGAAGCAGTTGCTCGCCATCACTTCCCGATGATCGGCCCAGTCTCTGAGCTCAAAATACTGCACGCCCCCGGACGTCCAGCCAGGCATCCAGCTTCGCGCGGTACAGTTCCCCCTCATGAACTATGAGCGGTGGGAGCGGTCGACGGAATGGCCGCTTGCTGGAGCAGCTTTGACGTTTCTCGCGATTTACGCGTGGACGGTGCTGACTCAACCAAGTGGACTGAGCGGCAGAATTGCCGAAAACGCCGTCCTCGCGATCTGGGTAATATTCGGTATCGACTACCTCGTTCGACTGACTCTCGCCGAACAACGAAAACGCTGGTTCGCTCTGCATCTTCACGAATTGGCCATCGTTGTCCTGCCCATATTGCGCCCGCTCCGACTCCTACGCCTGCTGACCTTGGTCAGTTTCCTGCAACGGTCAATCGGCGGCGCCCTGCGCGGACGAGTTGTCACGTACGCGATCGCAGGAACATTACTTTTGATCTTTGTCGCATCCCTGGCGATGTACGATGCCGAACGCACAACCCCGGAATCCACCATCAAAACATTCCCCGACGCACTGTGGTGGGCAGCCGCAACGGTGACCACAGTCGGCTACGGCGACTACGCCCCCACCACAGTCACCGGCCGATGCATCGCAGTGGGACTGATGATCGCCGGCATCGCCCTGCTCGGCGTGGTCACCGCCACTCTGGCATCATGGCTGGTGCAGAAGGTCGCCGAACAAGACGACCAGAACCAAGCAGCAACGCATGCCCAGATCGCCGACCTCACTCGGGAGATCGTTGCTCTGCGAGCAGCCCTCAGTGCACCTTCAACTACGAACAATGCTCACGAACGCGGTGCCCTCGAGTCCGTTGCGGCGGCCGACTCGCGATCACCGGCTTCCGGGGCGGACGGCACCCACGGCTTGAGTGGTTGCAGCACTGTGCGGTAGAACTCGTCGACACCGTCGGTGATGCTCCCGATGAACCCCGCCGCCGAACCGGACCGCTTGCTTCCCATCTTCGTCGGCGCCGTCAACGTGAACCGCGTGAGCACACTGACCCGGCCCGCCGTCAAAGACTTCGCATCCCCGCGGACCGTCGCCAGACTCTCACACGAAATCTCCGCCGCATCCGAGAACACCGCCTCCACCAAAGTCTCCGCAGGCGCATCCTTGAGTTGTTTTATCAGCCAAGACGTTCGCTTGAGCGCAGTCCCATCATCGGGTGCGTCGATCGCGGTGCTGCACTGAATCTTGTTGGTCCGCAAATCTGCCTCGACCGTCAAATCACCAGCAGCATCGGGAATGCGCAGCGTCGCCGCCAACGCTCCAGTCGACGCAAGCCGCTCGACTAGGTACTCGTTTCTGGCCTGAGGATCGCCGCTCAACTTACGCGGCAAATGATATTTCACGCTCGCACCCAACTCCGCAGTCATGCGCAGCGCCAGATGCCGCGACAACGACGCCCAAGTGTTGGCCACCGCCAACCCTTTTGCATCACTGGGCCGCAACGTCCCGGCAGCCACCGAATCACGAACCGCCACCCAATGGCGACCCATATCCACGAACTCCGTCGCCCCCGACTTCGGATGCGTCAGGTACCGCACGAACTCGTCGAGAATCCACACCTGCAATGGATCCGTCAGACCGCCATGAGAGAGCAACATTCGAGCTTCGTAAATGACCTCGGACCACGAAATGTGACGCAGTGCAACTTTCGTGAGCTTGGACTTGCTCACCTCCACCGGCAACTCCCCCGTAGACGCGGGAATATCGTTGGACAAACTGAGCACCACCTCGTATTTGTGTCGGCGCGCTACATCGAGATAATTCTCCAACTGTTCCTTCTGCAACCGGCCACTACCGGTCTTCACCTCTAGCAACGCAGTCCACACGTGCCCGGCACGCGAGACCCGAAACACTCCGTCGGGGATGACCTTGCCTTCGCCTTTCACGAACGGCACCTCCAGATAGCCTTCGAACGGCCCCGCCGGTGCCCCCGCTCGCGAGCAGATCGCGCGTGCAAAGGGCCGGACAGCCTGCATCGTCGCAATCAGCGCCGACGTTGCTCGCTTCTCCTGCTCCTCCCCCGACCCCACACCGGAAATCGAGAACAACCGAGCGCTCTGCCATGTCTCCGCGCCCGCAAGAGTGAACTGTGGCATCGCCGCCTTCTTCGCGGTCGGCTTCTTCGTGCGGACCCCGCGTTTGGGCGCATCGACAGTGTTCAACGCGACCTCGACAATTTCGCCGTCAGCTGCGACGGTGCGGGTGGTCGCCTCGACGACCTCGGCGACGACGATGTCCTCGGTAGCCTCTGCGGCTTCGCTATCGTCGACATCGACTCCGAAGTCAGCGGCCAACCCTGCCAAACCTGATTGCCAGCCCTGCCCCACAGCACGAAGCTTCCAGGAACCGTCTCGTCGATAGATTTCACCGAAGACCAACGCTCGCTCGGTATCCGTGTCCGCGGTGATGAACTCTCCGAGAACCGAACCCGACTGATCACGCACCTGCAACGCGAGCTTTCCGAACTCCCCTAACGCCAGATCACTCGAACTGCCAGCGATCACAATCTTCACGACGTCAACCGGCACCGCGGCCAGCTGAATCGAGATCCGCTCCTGTTTACCCTCATCGGTACTACTGCTACCCAAATAGCGAACCGAGGCTTCCGCGGACTCGGACTGGTTGTAAAACACAAAGTCGGCATCCGAGCGGACCTTGTCGTCCACGCCCACCAGCAACGCGGACGCATCGAGGTCGCGATCCGAATCGACCCACGAGACAACGATATCGAGGACGCTCGTCTCCTCTGGTAGCGACACATTCTGACCTTTTGCCAACATCGGTGAACTCACGAACGCACTCCAATCGCAACCGCGGACTCTCAATGAAACAGACTAGCCGGACCGTTAGCAGCGCACAGAAACCAGTGCTCAGTTCATTCAAACGAATGACCGGCCGTGTGCGGAATTCAGCGCACACCAGCCTTGTTGTTCCTGTGCAATGACCAAAGCGGACTCCTCGCTTGCCGGACGAGGACGCCCACGCGATCGAAACACACATTCCCGTAGCCGAAATCGCGGGCTTCTCCTCGCCCTCTGGTGAGCAAGTAGTTGCGGGCTGGCGTCGTGACCAAGCGGAAGTGGTATGACAACCCCACCGTCGACCGATGGGGAACTGTTTATCTATCAGTGGTTTCGGTCGTGCTGGTCGGGCCGCAGATCGTCGGCAACGTCATCGACGAGCCCTCACCGTGGAACATCACATTCGCTGTTCTATTTCTCGTGGCGTTTGCCATCATTGCCACGTCTTTCGTGCGGCAGTGTCGAAGACGCAATCGCGCCTCCTCGCCCGAGGTGACACGGGTCGAACCCAGCAGTGTTCCCACGCGCGAAGTCTGGAAAGCTAAGACCTCGTCGTCGTCACGAATATCCGCGATCAAAAAGCTGCGCGAAAGCTACCCCGGTCTTGGCCTTCGCGAAGCCGCGGATCTTGTAGACGACACAACCGACCCGCCGAACCTGTAAGGGAGTGTTCATACAGGTTTCTGGCCACTTGACCCCGGACGAGTTTTGGTATCACGTCGACGAGACGGATGAGCAAGTACGTCTCGCCGAAGCAACGACCCGACGATTGGGGATGCGTAGTTCGGTCACGAACTCCCAATAAAGGGCATTGCGTGCGCAACGGTGGTCATCAGGCCGCGGACGGAGCCAAGAATTATCAGCAGCACCCGTAAATTCCACTGGAAGCCATGACCCCGTTCACGCTGGATAGTCAAAAACATCAAACGCCCTGGAGTGTGCATTTCGTTCACGCGAACGGCCCCATCCGAGGTCGGGCAGCGTGTCTCAGGAGGTCACGGTCGCGCTATGCCAAGAGGCATCAACCCCAGCAGTTCATGGTTGTGCGGCAACAGTGCGATATTGCCGATGGCTTGGGGCAGTCCCGTCCGCCACATACGCCTGATATACCGTCAGTCGATCATTCTCATCGGGTTGGCGGATTTCTGATCACGGTGCGTCTCTTGCCCTGTTAACTGCACCTTTGGATGGATAGTCTGCAGATCGCGGCTGCTCCAGCCCGACACGACCACAGATCCGGACGTCATGACATCACAGACCGAACCGACACCTGACGACGTGGTGCATGCCGCGCAAGCTCTACACGCGCTCACTGCGATACCCGATATATCGATGCAGTGGTCGAACACTGCGGATCCAACGCAGTGGACTGCACTCCACACCATCGAGCACATCAGCGATGCGTTGCTCTTCTACAGCGGTCAGGTCGCGAGACGAGCGCAGGTCCGATTACCGGTCCTGCGTGACGGACGTGAAGCTCGCGCATCCGAACACCTAGACAACGTGCTCTCGGCTGCACACATACTCGCGGCACTGCTCCGCGACCTTGGAGATCAACGTGCGTTCCACCCCAGCGGAACAGCCGACGCTGCGGGTTGGGCATGCATGGCTGTTACAGAAATACTGGTTCACGGCACCGATGCGGCGCGCGCAGTGGGGATGCTCCTGGATTTTCCCGAAAATGGCTGTGCGAGAACAGTGTCACGTGTGTTTCCGTGGATCGATACGACTTTGGGCAGCCCGCCCGAGTTACTTCTGGCTGTCACTGGCAGAACGGTAGTCGCCGGCGTTCACTCGGATCCAGATTGGTGGTGGCAGTCGGCCCCACTCACAGAATGGAATGGACTTCCAGCGCGGCGCGACGTCAAGCCGGGTTGGAGCTGAGCGCGGTAGCTCGACCACAATCTCAATGTCGATTTGCGCCGAAGATTAGCCAGATGTGACGCCAGTTTAGCGAGGTTAGTGGCGGAGGATCCGCGTCTTACGCTAATCCGTTCAGCTCCGCTGTTCGGGATTTGACCGGACCACCCACACGGGAACGCCCGGTTCAGGGTCGGACGTCGTGCATCGGGGATGATTGACGACGTCCGACATACAGATCAGTGCGATAGGGGATAACGATGCGGCCGAGTGGGCGAACCAGTTCAGCAACGTCGTTCAGTGCTGTTCGCCGTGCTGCTTCTGGGAGATTGGCAACCCAACTCCACGATGCCACCTGGGCGAGGAAAGCATCGTGCCCGAGTGACTGTTCGTGCGTCGCGTTGGTGTGCTGGAGGGTCTCGAACAAGCGAGTGCTCTCGAGTGTCTTCTGCCAAGTGACGCCGGCCGGGTAGTCGCCTGCCGACTCCTTGTGGTGCGAAAGTATGCGCCGGAGGTCCTGCAGCCAGGACGTGGTGTCCACCGTCCATATGGGTGTGTTCCACAGAAGCCCGAGACCTCCCGAGGGTTTGAGGACTCGGGCGATTTCGCTGGTAGCCGTTGCTGTTTCGAACCAGTGGAATGCTTCGCCGACAACGACTACATCGACGTCTGAGTCCGGCAGTGGAATGGACTCAGCGGTCCCGTCGAGCACCGTGATGCCAGGCATAGTTGTCTTGATTCGTTCGCGCATCCCATGCACGGGCTCGACCGCGACGACGCTGCCGACGCGGCTGTGGAACAACCGAGAGAGCTGTCCGGTTCCGGCGGCGAGGTCGAGGACTCGACTGCTGATACTGAGTTCTAGGTCAGTGAAAATTCGGTCGATCGACGCATCGGCGTACGACGGTCGTCCAGTCTCGTAGTCCTCTGCGACCGCGCGGAACCCGGAAGCCGCGCGAGAATCGACGCCCATACGGGGACGATAGCGCAGAGAAGACCGACGATGTCGACTGTTGCGATGGGAAATCCGGTTCACCAGCAGGCAATCCGTTTACGGGCGAAGCACCTACTTTGGTTGGTCTCCCCGGCTCACCCAACTTCTGCCAAAGTGCGATGGCGTGTCCCGTCGATCTTCGCTGCATCTCGACAGAAAGACCGCAATCGCGCCGACCCGCTCCATACCGCTGACATTGAGCGGCATTGCGCCCAGTGAAAGGAACTGACGTTCGGTCTTTCAGTTAGGGTCGGGTCACGCGGGTAGGTTCGGCCGGGTTTGGGTCGGTCGTCAACGACCTGCCTCCGGCCTTTCGTATCGGCAGCTCCACCGAGCTGTGGGGCGGCCAGGCCCCGCCTGGGCCCTGTCGAGGTCAGTCGGTCCGAGTTGACCGTCGTAGTGCGCTGAAGGCTTATTCACCCCGCCTTATCAGGGCCTCGCTCCGCGTCGTCCGCTCTACGTCCCATAGTCAGAACCGGAATCGGAATCGGGCCGCCCGAAAAGTTTGTGTCATGGAAGGTGGTCGCGACTGCCCGATATCCATGCAGGATCCGGCACGTCAGAATCGACGAAGTCGATAAGTTCCTGCAACAGTGCGTCCGCCTGGGTTTCGACGTGGTTTAGTGATTTCGGAGGTCAGCAACGGCGCGCGCGGGTTGCGTGGCCGCTCCCCCGCCGATACGTAATCCCTTCGGATACCGGCGAGGGTGGCGCGGACCATCTCGTGGCCGCACGGGTTGTCATGGCCGGTAGCGCGGTGGCGGTCCGCGATCGCCGCGATGCATCGGAACCGGCTGCCATGCCATCTCGATGGCACCACCTCGTGCTCGCAGAAACGCGTCGCAAGATACAAGATCCAGGGACGAACTCCCCCGAGGCGTCGTTCTCGATAGATATAGGTGCAAAATTGCAGTCCGAGAACTACACCCGCCGTCGTCGGCAGATCATCTGGAGTCGAGCCACCGAGCATTGTCCCCGAAAAGATCCTCTGAGCGACGCAGTCTCAATACGAGGCACAGACTGAAGGTTTCTCACATATGCAGTGACGCCTCCGAATTGAAAAGCACGCAGAATCGGGTTCCACGTCGGTGCCCCGGGAACGCTGTTGCGTTGGCACCGTCCGACAACGAGAAGTTCAACAACCATCTTGTGTAGTCGCCGACCGCTGGCGGCGGAACCGTGGAGTCTTCGATATCGAGTGCGTCCACTGCGACGGTGACGACGCTGAACTTCGAGTCAACGGCGTGGGCTCAGTGAAGTCATGTTGCATATTTCGCGCCCTCGGACGAGACGAAGCCGTTGGGCGCGGAGTTACCTGTGAGCGACCACGTTAGCTCGCACAAGCGTTTAGGTCGACGAGAGACCTGGCGAGACCGATAGCTGCCCTCACGAACGTTATTACCGTATTGTCCTGTTCGTGACTCGATCCTGGACTGTCCGAACCACCGTTGTCGGCGCTGCGCTCGCGGCAGCTCTCCTCGGCGTGTCCGGGGTGGCGTCAGCGCACCACCAGGAGTTCACGCCCTTCCCGTACAATATTTCCCTGGGACGAGAGTTGTCCCTTCCGTGCGCCGGTGAGGTGGGCGGTGACGTCTACACCCCGCACGACAGGCCGGGCATCGCTGTTGTCACGCTGACGTGGCGGACATTCTTCAACGCTGACTGCCCGCTAACGGTGTACGTGAACATGAACAACTTCGATGCACCATGGGTCGACCCGTACAGCGGCGCCAAGCCGACCGGCGGCACCTGGATGGTCCACCTGAACTCTGCCCCCAGATCGGGAACAGTTCCCGCGCATGGCAGCGAGTGGACCAAACAGATCGCGATCGACATCGGTTCAGGCAATGCAGGATTGACCGTAACCACGGACTCCCCGCTCAACACCACACTGTTCGATCCGGCGGGCAACACCGTGCGCTTCACCGTCGCCTGACGGCTCGCTAGAAGATCGGCGTCTCGCCGTTGGCGACGGCTTCGATCCAGTCCACCGTCCTATCAGTCAGTTCGAACTCGCCCTCTTCCGACCCGCTCCCATCCCACGTCGAGCCGTCCGCCACGGTTGTGACCGACAAGATGTCGGCGCGCACACTCGGCTCGACCGGTTCGCCGGCATGATCGAGCAGCCATTCCCGTGAATCCGCGGTCACCTTCGGCCACCATGTCTCGATGTTCATAGCTCAAGTCTGGGCTCGCGTTCGGTCGAGCACATCAGGGAAAACCCTGACTCCTGCGAATCAAGGTCAGAAGTCCGCGCTGCGGGCCACTCGGCGCGTTCGGATCGCACTTTGTCGAAGCTTGGGACAAATGCGAATTCGGTGGCGGCCGCCGATCCATAGGCTGTCACCGTAGGCGTTGATATTACCGCGGTCGAGAGCTGCAATCGCGTTGTAGGAGAGGCATGCGCCGGCCAAATGGAAGAGTACGACGTCGCGGCCTCCGAACAATGCCGCCGTCGACCCGCCGGTCGGCAATGCGGCCGCGATCGCGTGACACTGCGCGGCACGTCGGATCGTTTTATCTGTGCGCGGAGTCCAATGCCAGCCGGAGCGAGGTCACCCGGGCGGGTAGCGGCGAGGTGTCGGCGGTGGCGCACCAGTCGACAACAGCGCCCACTGGTAGCAGTAGTCGCCCAACGCGCCTCCCTGCCTCGACGTCACCTGTGCGACGGTACCGGCCTGAGCCGACAGATCCGGGTCGACGGCGCGGACGTTCCGCCACAAATCCCCCTGGCCCGCACAGGCGACGCCGAAGTCCCTCCTGGCGAAACTGGTGGCCAGGCGACAGTCACCGATGCTGATCAACGCGAAGAGTCACAGGGACAATGCGGTCCTGTGACTCTCCTCGACGCTGCGAGTAGGAACTACTCGGCGAGCTTGGCGATGGACTGCGCCCAGAGGAAGTATTTGTTGCCTCCGAGATCGCCGATGGTCTTGATATTGAACGCGGCCTTGAGGTGTTCGGCGTCGCCGAGGCTCACGCCCTGCAGTGTTTCAACGGGTGCGTCGACGATTTCGGTAAGGGGCTTGTCTTCGTTTGCGTTGCCCGAGCTTGTCAGCGATTGCAGCCATGGGTATACCTCCTAGATCTCGTGTGCAGGCGCTCGGTTTCGGGCGCCGCCATCCGACGGTACGTAATCGACCCCGAGAGCGGGGTGTGTTCATGTGCTCGTCACGATCGCCGGATTCACTGAGGCGGTGCTCTCCCCCGCTGGCTACAACTCCGCATTCCTACCCGCCATCGAACTTGATCCACCATCACGGCCAAATCTGGTTGTGTTGCCGTACACGCACTTCACGGTCCGCGATCGACCCGGAGCGCTGCCTGGCGTCGAGCACAGCGGTGAACATCGGCGGATCCCAGCTGCGCGATGTCGAACGCGGCGACGACTGGCGACTCGATCCGCGGCTGCCGGCCACGCAGCAGGCCGGCCCGCAGCTTTATGCCAGTAGCGATCTCTACCTCGGTCATCTGGTGCGGCGCCGCGACCCAGTCTGGGGCACCGCCGCGGTCGCCGAGCTGGCCAACGACGACACCTTCCACTACACGGTGTGCGGGCCGCAAACCGTGACCTTGAACCAGATGCATCTTCGCCGCCGACGATCCGGTGTACCGGGGCGTCGCAATTTTACGACGGTTCTTCAAAATAGCCGCCTGGGAACAGGAGTCACAGTTGGCGGCGACGGATACATCCTTGACCAGACACCCTCGTTAGGGCCGATCTTCACCCGACCTGCCCGAGCCGACTCCGCTACTCCCCCACTCGGGCCGTACCGGACCTTCCAGGTGCCCATCGAAGACATCGCCGCCATGACCGAACTATCGATGAAACAACTCGTCGCGGCGGATCGGTACATCCTTCAACCGGCCGCACGACTCGAACAGCAACGGTGGAGCGAACTTGCCGCGTACGCCGACATCGTTTCTCTGGCAGAGAGCTTCGGTGTCAGCCGTGACCCCGGCGGGTGAGTCGGCTGCGTTACCGACTTCAGATGGGCGTCGGGTCATGGAGCGCGGCGATCGGCAGCACCGTGGGAGTACACCACGACCCCGTTCTCTTTCACCCACGTCTCGTCAACGCCGCCGAAGTGCTCGACGAGCAACTCGACTGTCGGAATTTCCGCAGCGAGTGCATGATCGAACGCTGTCCGGGCGTTGCGGGCGCATACCGTTACCTCGGTGTCGCCGGTGTAGAGGGCGTCGATGACGAAACCAGGGGTGAAGCGGCCACCGAAAGGATCGCCGCCGTTGATCGCATCGAGGCGGCCGCGCCACCACCGCCTTAACGCTCGCGCACGGGTGATCTCCGCGGGGGCCTCGACGTCGAGGATCGTGAATTTCTCGTAATCCGCAGATGCGAGGTCGTTCAGCAGACGAGGAGCGAGACCGGGCCAACTGAACGTCCCCTCCAGAACAATGTTTTCCCTACGCGCCATACAGATCTCGGTGATCGCGTCGAGAAGGATCGTCGACTCCGAGTGCACCAGGGTCGCGAGTTCCCGCGGCATCACCGGCTGCCCGTCGGGCAACACCTGATCGAAGAGGTCGTCGTAGACGCCGCAGGCGACCGCGTCGCGGAGCAGGTAGTCCTTGACGACGTCGGCGTCGAGGATCCGCCACCCCTGTCCGGCTAGATGGCGGCGGTCGATACTCGACGACTTTCCGGCCCCAGGAGGTCCCGCGGTCGCCAACGCAAGGAACTGACGTCCGACGGCTACATCGGTGTGTTCGGCGAGGAAGGCTTCGACGATGCCGTCGCGGGTTCGGCGCCGCGACACCGGGTCGAAGGAGTGATTCGAGGCTCGGGCACCGTTCTTGTCGAGTACCCCACCGGGTCTGCACCAGGCTTCGAGTTCGAAGGCAACGGCAACGGCAAGGTCAGAGTGCATTCGCCTGCGCACGCCGGTCGGCCGTGGCCGCGAGAAGCACTCGATAATCCTCGTCGACCAGGAGATCCCCAGCGCGTTCGATTTGATCCCACGTCCCCCGCACGTAGCTCTCCCCTGCCAGATCGCCGTCAGCGATGTGCCCGAATGTGTACGGCCACGAGGTCAGTTCGGCCACCATCGCGTCGTGGTCGAGGAGCTTGGCGGCATGCTCGAGCAACACCTCGCGCGGACTACGCTCACGTGCCGCCGGGTTGAGCCGCAACTTCTTGACTATGCGGCTCACCTCGGGCTGCGTGACCGCAAGGCTCTTCGCAATGACCCGTTGAGCGATGCCATTGTCGGTAGCGTGCGCAACCGCGCGCAGGAGCTTGAGTTGCAGGAGTTCTCGTTCTGCAGGTATCGCCCGAAGGTCACGTTCCATGTCGTGAGCAAGTGACATCAGACCTCCTCAAATGCAGTTATACCAAATTGTATCACCGCGCCGTTCGATTGCAGCGCTCTCCAGTCTCGTACGAGACACATACTGGGTTGACCTACGGCGAACGAAGCGCGCCCTGCTCACCCCAGGCCGCAATCCGAACACCTGCACGACAACACGCTGGCCGTGCGCCGGTCGATCATTCGAACGGTACACACTCAACCGTGACCGAATCATTCAATTGAACGATTTCGCCACCGGTAGACAGCAGTTACACGATCTCAGCAACAGCAGCGCCGCGTACCAGGGTGCTGCACATTGGCTGTTCTGAGATGATTGCCCGATGCATCGGATCCGGCTGATCTCCGCGCTCGTTGCGCTGACAATGCTCACGGCAGGATGCGCCGACGACCCTCCGCCCGAGCCGACACCGGTAGTCGTGGCCTTCGACGACGGATGGGGCCAGCTGTTTGTCATGAACATCGACGGCTCCGGCCTGCGCCAGGTCACCCCGACCGTGGGCGAAGACAGCCGGGACCCGAACTACGGGTACGGCGCCGCCCTCTCCCCCGATGGCGAGCAACTCGCGTACGCCCGAGGCCGGTTCATCGAGATCATCGACCTCGAGTCGGGTGAATCGACGTCGGTGTACGAGGGTGGCTACCAACCGGCTTTCTCACCCGACGGATCCAAGATCGCGTTTACCGCAAACGGCAGCATCAACATCATGAACGTCGACGGATCCGACGCACATGTCATCGCGCAAGAAGAGTCGGCCTTCGGAGCGACATTCTCCCCGGATAGCTCACGGGTGGTCTACGTCACCGGCGGATATCTGAACGAAGTACCTGTCAACGGCGGAGAATCGACAGTGCTTCTGCGCGACCAGTTCTGGAACTCCGACCCGGCCTTTTCGCCCGATGGGTCGACGCTCGTCTTCTCCAGTAACCGAGGCGGCAACAACGGCTCCGAGATCTACACAATGCCGTCCGGCGGCGGGGAGATCACACCTCTCACCGATACCTACGCCGTACATCCGAAGTTCACGCCCGACGGCTCGCGCATACTGTACGACCGGGCGGTTACACAGATGGGTGAACTGGTGACCGACATCGCCACCGGCTCCCAGCCTGAGATTGCATCGATGAACCCCGACGGATCCGACCAGAAACGGCTGACTCCACGCTCCCTGAGCGGTCAGATGCCGACCGTGGGTGGCGGACGTTGACCCGCGAGCTACTCTGCACTTTTGGGTTCGCTCGCCTTCGCGACGCGTCCAATCCGCAAGATCGATTACGCCGAGTGGTCTGAGAACCGGGCCAGTCTATGCGCCGAGTTTTTTTGCTACTGGCTATGTCGACCGCCGCGGGCGACAATCGCCCGCGAGAATAGTCCGGCCAAGACGTGATCGATATAGGCCTAGGGTCCGCGGTAGCGGTGACTGGAACGTGCTCGGTGAAGATAGCTAGCACGCAGTGACGACGGCGAGAATGCTGTTCGTGCAGCTGTCGGACTTGGTTGCCTCAGGAACAGACCTCGAACTTGCGCTCGATCGCGACCCGGGCCTCGCTTGACCACCGAATCCGCAGCCGCCGTCGCCGAGAACGCGCCTCAACAGCCGATGATCAGGTCTTTACGTCAGTACGTCACCGTCAGGGCATCCTGACCCCGGCTGCGTCCCCCGCGCCGGCATCGGAGCACTGAGCGCTGAGCACTGAGCACTGAGGAACTGCGATCACTTTTGATCTGCAGGGTTTGCAACAGCCCGCCTGGAATACTCGAGCGCACCACTAGCGGCGACGCATCATGTGTGTCAGGCTGTTCCCATGACTACCGGAAAGGCTGACACAGCCTCCATCGCGTGAGCGCCGTGCAGATCCCCTCGACTTCTTCATCGCACGGGACACTCATCGAAGACCCCCATTCAGAACTCATCCGCAGTGTCGTATCCATGCGCGACACCTATCTCGGTCACGGAATGCGCGCCGGACCATCGGATCGACACTCTGCCGAATCTGCTGTGGCTCAGCTGTATCGACATGCCGACCTCCCCGTTCCTCGCTTCGTATGGGAACCGTCTCCGGCAGCTGCAGCGGCCCGCATCGCCGGGGACGACCTGGCTTCCGCTGTAACCTTTGCCGTCGAAGTCCCCACCTGTGCATCGGCTCGCATCGCAACATTGCTCTCCATTTCACGCTCCCGAATGGACGCATGCATCCGGCTGCCGGTGAGCGAACGGCCACCACCCCGATGGCCGATGACGATCCGGTCTCGGGCGCTCAGAGCAGCCCAAGGTCGCACAACGGCTGCAGTACGAAATCAGCCACCCGAAATGTCGGTCCGCGCGGGCATCGGACTGAACCCGATCATACGATCGACGGTGTGGGACTCGTTGCACACCAGCCTGTTCGACGGCGTCGCACCCGCCATCAGGACACTGATGCCGCCCCTCGTCGGCGAAATCCCGTGGTACGGCCAGCAGGAAGCACACCGTATGGCGTACTACGACATCTACCGCCGCCTCGGCCTGGCAACCTTCCAACCACAGGACAACGAACTGCTCGACGCACTTGTTGCCCTGACCGAATCGACGGGATGGTGGTGGGCGTTCGACGACGTCTGCGTCATGTCCGAACGACCGACCGTGCTGCACTCCGAACCCATTCCCGATCGAGTACACGGCGAAAGACGGCTGCACCACCACGACGAACCGGCGATCCAATTCGCTGACGGCAGTGCGACATACGTCCTGAACGGCACAATTGTGCCGGATTGGGTGGTGCTCGACCCGAGCGTCGAACGCATCACCGTCGAACGCAACGTCGAGATCCGCCGCTCCGCAATCGAACGCATCGGGTGGGACAACTACATCGACGCTGCAGGACTCACCCTGGTCGACAACGCCGACGATCCAGGCAACGACGGCTGCACTCTGCAGCTGTTCGCCGCCCCTGCCGGCTGGGGCGGCGAAGGTCGAGTGCTTCTCGCTGTCAATGGGTCTCGCGAACGCGACGGCCAGCGCAGACGCTACGGCCTGCACGTTCCAGGCGAATTCTTCTCGGCCCTCGACACCGCAGGCTGGACCTACGGCCTCAGCGGAGAAAACTACGCCCAATTGCTCCGCCGAACCTGAACCTACTCTTACACAAGGTGACTGAGATGAATCAGAACATGACCCTGTCCACATTGACAACGATGACCGGCCTCGACGTCTTCGACTATCTCGACAAGGAAATTTCGGTGCCGATCATCGACGGTATGCAAGCGCAAGGCGACCTCATCGTCGTTCCGTATGCGCTGCTCGAAGGCGTCGTCTCCACCGGGGTGTGGACGCGAATCGACGACGTGCCCCTGTCCGGAATCGAGTTGCTGCGCAGCGTAGCGGGCGGAAATCCGCACAGCCTCGTAGCCGATGGCGGCCGATGCACGTGGTCGACACCGGTGAGCGATGCGCGGCGTCTGGCGCTCGGAATTCTCGACAACACGGTGACCGCCTACCTGATCCACCCCGAACACGGAGCCACCGGAATTGCCCCGGGCCGTTACGTCATCGGCAGGCAACGTGAGCGTGGTCGAGGTGGGTACTTCGAGTCGACGCAGTTGGTCGCCGACTGAGTGCGGCTCCGCCGCAGAGGTGTGTCAGTTCGGCTCCGCCGCATGGCGTGTCCCCGGTGAACGACGCCATCTTGTTCTAGAGTCCTGTTGCCCGTGACCTGGGCGGATAGGAAGATGAGAATTATGGCTGGACGGAAGCGGAACTCCGCTGAGGACATCGTGCGCAAGCTGCGCAGAGCCGACGAGCTCACCGCGGCGGGAAAAACGCAGGAGGAGATCGCCGCCGAACTCGAAGTCTCGGCGGCGACGTTGTACAACTGGCGCCGCCAGTACGGCGGCATGGACACCGACGCCGCGAAGGAACTCAAGGACCTTCGTGAGCAGAACGGCCGGCTCAAACGTCTGCTTGCGGATGCGGAGCTCGAGAAGGACGCGTTGAGAGAGGTGGCCAAGGACGCTCCTATAGATGTCAAGCAGTCAGCGCACCGTAATCTGCGCGCAGTGCGCTGAACACCTCACGCGCGAGGTAGCGTTTTTGGCATCGGAGGATCTCGGGCATCGATTTCCCCTCTGCTGTGCGGCGATTGGCGTAGGCGCGTGCCTCGTCGCTGTATTTGAGGCGGACGACGACGGCGGTGTGTAGGGCTTGGTTGGCGCGTCGGTCGCCGCCGCGATGTAGCCGGTGCCGTGTGGTCTTGCCCGACGACGCGGGGATCGGCGCTACTCCGCACAGGTGAGCGAACGACGATTCCGACCGTAGCCGGTCGGGGTTGTCGCCGACGGTGACGAGTAGCGCGGCTGCGGTGTCGGGTCCTAGTCCCAGGATTTCCGAAGTTCGTGGTGCGCTCTGCTTGACGAGTGCTGTGAGGTATTTCTTGAGTTCGTTTGCTTCTCTGCGTAATTCGCGGCACCGCCCGGCGAGCGAGCGGAGTGCGACGATGGTGGCGTTTGTCGGGTCGGTGAGAGCGCCGAGGTCGGGTTCGAGTGCGATGCACGCATCGAGCAGTGCGGTGGTGGTGCGTCCGCGCAGGTGGGTGCGCAGTGTTTCGGGTGCGGTGACGATCATCGATCGGACGGCGTTCATCGATGCGGTGGCGGCTTTGACTGCGCTCGATCTTGCGACGCGCAGTGCTCGGATTGCTTCGATGGGTCCGTCGCCGTGTTTGGGTTCGGAGAGTTGGTTGCGGGCGAGGACGGCGCGGGCTGCTGCTTCTGCGTCGATCGGGTCGCTGTTGCCGACGTTGCGGCGGAGTTTGCGGTTCGGGCGCGGAACTTCCACGACCGCGACGGCGCGGGAGCGGAGATGCCGGGTGAGGCCGGCGCCGTAGGAGGCAGTGCCTTCGATGCCGACGGCGATGGGCGCTCCGTGGCCGAGGATCCATGTGTGTAGCTCGCGGTATCCATCTGTGGTGGTGTCGAATTGGCGACTTTCGATGAGGATTCCGGTGTCGGTGATGACGGCGGCGTGATGGGTGTCGGCGTGGGCGTCGACGCCGCAGTAGATGCGTGGTGGTGTGCGTTTCGGTGTCACGTGGTCCGGCCTTTCCTCGGGCGGTTGGCGCGAGGTTCGGACGGGCCAGTGACGGGCCGAGGTGGGGCGGCAGGCTCCTATGAGGTCACGGACTTCGCGTGCTCCACAGTGTTGTGGTGGCCTGCGGGCGAGGCGGTCGACGGGTCCTTCGAAAGGCACCGGGTGGGCCAGGAAAATTCGGAGTCAGGCCACCTCGTCAGCGGGTTGATCCTATTATTACTGGAAATTTCTAGACCCAGCTGCTAAGCGCCGCGCCGTGGACATGCTCGTGAAGACGTTGCAGCTGTCGAAACGGTTGGCCTGCAAAGCAGTTGGGCTTCCCCGATCCACCTACGCCCGAACTCCGATCGCGCAGACACCCGCGGACCCTGACGCCGACCTGAGGGCGGCGCTCTGCACCTACGCAGGGAAGAACCCGATGCACGGGTTCCGCCGCGCCTGGGCGCATCTGAGGCACGATGCGGGTATCACGGTGAACAAGAAGAAAGTGCACCGGTTGTGGAAAGAGGAGGGTCTGCAGGTTCGGATCTACCATCCCCGCAAGCGTGCAGGCATCAGCTCGACCCCACAGATCGAGGCCGATGCTCCGAAAGTCGTATGGGCACTTGATTTTCAGTTCGACTCCACCGTCGACGGCAAGGCGATCAAGATCGCGTCGATGATCGACGAGCACTCCCGGCTGTCGGTGCTGAACATCGTGGAGCGGTCGATCACGGCTCGGCGGTTGACCGAGGAGTTGGAGAAGGCGTTCGCGTTGTGGGGTGGGCCGCCGCTGGTGTTGCGGATGGACAACGGACCTGAGTTCATATCGCATGTGCTGCAGCAGTTCTGCGGTGACCGCATCGGAATCTCGTACATCCCGCCGGGCACACCGTGGAACAACGGGCACATCGAATCTGGGGGCACCTCCCTGGACGAAGTCCTTGGGGGATCAATAACCGACTACGGAAGGGAATGCCTGAACCGCAACCATTGGATGAGTCTGCTCGAGGCTCGGGTGGTGATCGAGGATTTCAAGGACGACCACAACCACCGGCACCGCCACTCGTCGCTGAACTACCGAACGCCGGCCGAGTACGCTGCGAAATGCACCCACATCCACCAACCGGTGGACGGCTGCGAGATCGACTGACATCAATCAGAAGCGGCTCTAGATCGAAGTGGTCCGACTATCGGGGACCTGCCACAAGCTGGACCCAGGGACGCGCCGGACTCCGGGCTCGTTCGGATCGATGCCTTCTATGAACTCCATATCCGCCTCCACCATCGGCCCGATCACCGTGCAGCCTCAAACCAAGTTATCGCAGGCGAGCTCCACCCGCCTTGGAAGTACGGGACAGTTGAACTGCTGCTGGCTGTGCGAGCAGCTTAGCCATACGACCAGTCTTGATATGCAGGCATACCAGCAAACGTTTGCATATGTGTGCAGCAGCATATTCGTTCTGCACTGCCAGCCGTTGCTACTGCGAATGTTGATCAGTCTCGGTACACCGATTTGTATCGGTACCAAGGGCCATCGAGGTGGGAAATGGAGGAATCGACATTGCCCTGGCCGGCAGGTTCATGATCAGGTGAGTACACCCACCCGCTCGTAAAGCTGAAGAAGATGGTCGAATTGTCGACGAAATAGACTTCTCCCGACGGGCCGCCTCGCGCGCGACTGATATCGAAAGGACCGATCTCGAACTCCTCGCGGGACGTGCCGGGGTTTTCCCTGATGTCGACGGCGATGGCCTCGAACTCGCTCCGCTTGTCGAGGAATGTAGTAGCTGGCCCGCACACCACGAATGCGAAGGCGGCAGAGACGAGGAAGGGCGCAGGGAGTATCCACCAGGACCAACGTCGGTCGCGGCCGAGCACGTAGAGGGTTCGGATCGCCCACACCAGGCCAGTGACGGCCAAAACCACAAGTACCGCTAGATGGGCCAGAAGTGGGTCGGCCCAGATGTGTGCGCCGAACGGCGAAGGCCACCAATTTCGTTTGACGCAGACCCACACCGCAACGGCGGCCGTCACGAAGGTCAGGTGTATTGGGCCGGGTGGCTTCGACCGTGTCTGCTCGCCCGTCAGCTGCTGATACACCCATCTGTCGAGCGATGTCATTCTCGCCATGGAGCTAGCGTATCGGTGGCAACACTACGGTGACCTCCACTGCAGCAGAACTGATGCTCGGCACTGGCGTCGGCACCCGATGTAAATCGCGATTGGGATGTCGGGGGCACTGTCAGGTTAATTGAAACCTAGCAGCGAAGCCTGTTTGGTTTCAATTAACGTGACAGTGCCGTACATCCACGTCCAAGACAAGCGCATCGGCCGCGAGAAATCACCAGAGACGAGGTCTCGGAGCTCGAAGTGACCGGATGTCCACATGGATCCAGGAACGTAGTTACGAAGGAGTTGTGACAACTCGTGAAACTGAGCCCTTTTTCGGCCAAAAAAAGCGGCCCCGGATTTCTCCGGAACCGCCTTTAAACTGCATAATCTGTCGGGCTGACAGGAATTGAACCTGCGACCCCTTGACCCCCAGTCAAGTGCGCTACCAAGCTGCGCCACAGCCCGCCGCGCCCCGTAAGGCGCTTGATGAGAGTACCTCAGCCCCGCCTCTGAGCGGAAATCGCCTGCTCAGGGGCGGGGCCCGGGGGAATCAACGCTTGTGACCCTTGCCTGGCCGTTCGCGCTTTTCGCGGATACGGACCGAGACGCGGACGGGGCTGCCGTCGAAGTTGAACTCTTCACGGAGTCGACGTTCGATGAAGCGTCGGTATCCGGCCTCGAGGAAGCCGGTGGTGAAGAGCACGAACGTCGGTGGACGCGTCGTCGCCTGGGTTGCGAACATGATGCGCGGCATACGGCCCCCACGCATCGGCGGCGGGGTCGCTGCCACAACTTCCTTGAGCCAGTTGTTGAGGCGTCCGGTCGGCACACGCTTGTCCCAGGACTCCAGTGCAGTCTCGAGCGCGGGAACGAGCTTCTGGACTGCGCGGCCCGTCTGAGCCGAAATGTTGACGCGCTGCGCCCACGGCACGCGAGCGAGATCGCGATCGATCTCCTTCTCGAGCATCTGGCGTCGGTCGTCGTCGACGAGGTCCCACTTGTTGAATGCCAACACGAGTGCACGACCAGCGTCGGCGACCATGCTCAGCACTCGGAGGTCTTGCTCGGAGATCACCTCGGAGGCGTCGATGAGCAAAATTGCAACCTCAGCGGCCTCGATGGCCGATTTGGTACGCAGCGATGCGTAGAACTCGGCACCGCTGGCGTGACTGACACGCTTACGCAGACCTGCAGTGTCGACGAATCGCCAAGTCTTGCCGCCCAATTCGACCAACGAGTCGACCGGGTCGACGGTAGTTCCGGCCACCTCGTGGACTACGGAACGCTCGTCACCGGACAGTTTGTTGATGAGTGAGGACTTGCCTACGTTCGGCTTACCGACGAGCGCGACGCGACGCGGTCCCCCACCGGGGATTCCCTCGCGAGGAGTTTCCGGCAACGCGTCGAGAACGCGATCGAGCATGTCTCCGGTGCCGCGGCCGTGAGTAGCCGAAACAGCAAGTGGCTCACCGAGACCCAATGACCAGAGTGCAGCAACTTCGGACTCGGTGCGGCCGTCGTCGACCTTGTTGGCTATCAACAGGACCGGCGTCTTCGAGCGCCGAAGCACCCGGGCGACAGCCTCGTCGGTGGTGGTGGATCCGACACGCGCATCGACGACCAGGAGGATCGCGTCCGCGGTGCTCATCGCCAGTTCTGCTTGGCGGGCAACGGATTGCTGCAGGCCCTTGGCGTCGGGTTCCCAACCGCCGGTATCCTGCACCAGGAAACGCCGTCCAGCCCAGTTCGCCTCGTAGGAGACACGGTCACGCGTCACCCCCGGCACGTCCTCGACCACTGCTTCACGACGGCCGATGATGCGGTTGACGAGAGTGGACTTGCCCACGTTGGGACGTCCGACCACCGCGAGGGTAGGAACGGCGACTTGTACTTCGCCGTCCTCGCCTTCGCTGAGGTCGACCATCTCCCATTCGCCCTCGTCGCTCCAGACGCCGTCGCCGGCTGTTTCGGAGCCGTAGAATTCTTCGGTCACTGCATTGCTCCAGTTCTCTCGCTGACGACCTGGAGCAATGCGGCGACAACGCCGTCCATGTCCAGTTCGCTCGTATCCACGATCACGGAGTCTTCGGCGGGCCGCAAAGGAGATACGGCGCGGGTGGAATCAGCATGATCACGGCGTTGGACGTCGGCGAGGACTGCTTGGTAGTCGTCGCCCCGTCCTTCGGTGGTGTTCTGTTTGTTTCGACGATCGGCGCGAGCCTCGGGCGAGGCTGTCAGAAAAACCTTGACGTGCGCGTCGGTCAGCACGACTGTCCCGATGTCCCTGCCCTCCACGACGATTCGCGGTTGGGCCGAAGAGATTTCACGTTGCATCCGTACGAGAATGTCCCGTACACGTGGAACTGCGGACACAGCCGAGACCGCTTGGGTTACAGCAGCTCCGCGAATCTCGGAGGTGACATCTTCGCCGGCCAACGTCACTGCTTCGACGGCCGGATCGGTTCCGATGTCCAACGGCAGGGTCTCGACGACGTCGGCGACCTTGTCTGCATCGGACGGATCGATACCGGCCCGCAACACCCACACCGTCGCCACGCGGTACATCGCACCGGTGTCGAGGTAGCGAGCGTCGAGCGCAGTGGCCAACTTTCGTGAGACCGTCGACTTCCCGGTTCCCGACGGCCCGTCCATTGCAATGACGAGACTGTCCATCACAGCCCGACCGACTCGTAGAGTTTGCCGATCTCTCCACGGCCGAGGACCCGGAGCGTTCCCGGGCGCTGATCGCCGAGGGCGATGTTGCCGACGTCGGTGCGTACGAGACGGCCGACGGGGTAGCCGACCTTCTCGAACATGCGCCGCACGATGTGCTTGCGACCCTCGTGCAGGGTGACACGTACGAGCGACTTGCCTTCGTTGACGTCGAGGAGCGAGTAGCCGTCGACCTTGACGGGGCCGTCGTCGAGAACGACACCCGAACGCAACTGCTTGCCGACGTCGCGCGGGATAGTTCCATACAGCGTGGCGAGGTACGTCTTCGATACCTCGTACGACGGGTGCATCAGGCGGTGAGCAAGATCACCGTCGTTGGTGAAGAGAAGAAGGCCCTCGGTGTCGGCATCGAGGCGCCCGACATGGAACAGTCGCTGCCCCGCCTGAACGCGTTCGGAGACGATATCGCCGACGCACGGACGTCCCAGATCATCGGACATCGTGCACTGCCATCCACGCGGCTTGTTCATCGCGAGGTGGACGAGTTCTTCCTTGACGACGACTCGGGTGCCGTCGACGCGGACGACAGCGACGTCCGGATCGATGCGGATTCCTTGCTCGGTGACGATGCGTCCGTCGACCTCGACACGGCCGTCGGCGATCAGTTCCTCGGCTGCGCGGCGCGAAGCAACCCCGGCCTGAGCTAGAACCTTCTGCAGACGAACGCCTTCACCGCGGGGCACGTGGCGCCGTTTGGTGTCGGGTTCGATGTACTGATGCTTCGCGGGCTTCGCGTTGCTGATCGTGGTCGTCGGAGTCTGCTTCTTCTGCGGCTTCGGCGGCTTGGGGCGCGAGGGCTTCTTACGAGGCACCGCATCGTTACTGCGATCGTTGATGCCTGTCTCGACAGGCGTGTCCTCGAACGCGGGATCAACGAAAGGCTTGTTCACATACGGTTTGCGCTGTTCAGCAGGCTTACGGGGCCCGGTGGGTCGCCCTGAACCGCGAGGCGAATCCTCTCGACGCCCGCCTGAAGCGCCGCGCGGACCCTCGTCTCGGCGTCCTGAAGCTCCACGAGGAGAATCCTCCCGACGTCCTGAAGCTCCGCGAGGAGAATCCTCTCGGCGTCCCGCACCGCGGGGCGCGTCGCCGGTTCGGCGACCATCCCGAGGGCTTTCCGACCTACCTGCGGCCGGCTTCCGACGGGGATCTTGTCTTTTACTTCTGTCCGGTGTGCCATCACGGCGAGCGGGCTTGTTCACTTCTTGTTACCTATCAGTCGTCCGAGTCGAGCTCGGATACCGGATCGGGTTTCGATCCGCGGTTCTTGGTGGAGCGAAAAACTCTGGGCTCGGTGTCCATGCTGTCGCTGATCTCGTCGATCAGATCCACACCTGGCAGCAACGGTGCCAGAGGCGGCAGGTCCGTCAGCGATGCCAACCCGAGCCGTTCGAGGAACAACTCGGTGGTCGAATACATGGTGCCGTTCGTTTCCGGATCCACTCCAGCTTCCGAAATCAAGCCACGAGCGAGCAATGTGCGCATGACTCCGTCTACATTGACTCCTCGCACAGCACTGACTCGCGAGCGCGTCAAAGGTTGACGATATGCGATAACGGCCAGAGTCTCCAATGCCGCGCGTGTGAGTTTCGACCGAGCGCCGTCGAGAAGTAGCCGTTCGACATACGGCGCGTAGGCAGTGCGGGTGTAGAAACGCCATCCGTCGCCCGCATAGCGGAGATCGATTCCGCTGCCGCGTTCGGTCAGTTTCTCGGCCATCCGCGTCACCGTCTGCTTCACCCGACGTGCTTCGCACCCGACGGCCGACGCCAACTGCTCGTTCGACGCGGGCGAGTCGACTACCAACAGGACGGCTTCGAGTGCGGCCTCGAGCGTCGCGTCGTCCAGCTCTTCGTCGGACTCGATGCCCGTTGACTGTTCACTCTCGGCAAGCTCTTTCTCATCCATAGTCCACCGCTGACACGAGCACTCCGTCGACCTTCTCCGTACCGGTCCAGCTCACCGACAACTCCCCCAGCGGCTCGGGCTGCTCGAATACGATGACCTGTTCACGGAACAGCTCGAGCAACGCAAGGAAACGCGCAATGATTTCGACAGGGTATTCGCAGCCCTCGATGATCTCACCGAACGTCGCCCACTGCCCCGAGCCCTTCCCCTGAAGAAGATTCATCACCCACGCGGCCTGCTCCGGCACCGACACCGCGTGCTGATGAATGTGATCGAGGCCGACCTGCGGAATCGGCTTCGGCCGGAACGCCGTCGCCGCGATATCGGCGAAACGAACCGGGTCGACGCCGAGTAGCACTTCTGGAATCAGGTCCGCGAAACGGTCCTCCACGGACACCGACCGTGGATATCGACGCAGTGCGGCGGCTTCGAGCTCACCGAACAGCATTGCCACCTGCTTGTAGGCGCGATATTGCAGGAGCCGGGCGAACAGCAGGTCACGCACTTCGAGCAAGGCGAGGTCCTCGGCATCTTCGACATCGCCGGACGGCAACAGCCGCGCCGCCTTGAGATCGAGCAACGTGGCTGCGACGACGAGGAATTCCGTCGTCTGATCGAGGTCCATTTCTTTGCCGAGTGACTTGGTGAACGCGATGAAATCGTCCGTGACGGTGTGTAACGCGACTTCGGTGACATCGAGGCGATGCTGACTGATCAGGGTCAACAACAGATCGAACGGTCCTTCGAAGTTGAGCAACCGAACACGAAATCGCGACGGATCCTCCCCACCTGGAACCTCGATCGGAGCTTCGCCGAGGGTGGCGGCAGACACGATCAGGGACCGGACCGGTATATCACCTCTCGGGCTAGAGCCCGATAGGCTTGGGCCCCTGCCGATTTCGGCGCCCACGTGGTGATCGGCTCGCCTGCGACGGACGTCTCGGGGAAACGCACGGTCCTGGTGATCACGGTGTCGTACACGACGTCACCGAACACCTCGACCACCCTTGTCATCACCTCGCGCGAGTGCAGTGTGCGGGCGTCGAACATGGTGACCACGATGCCGGCGAGCTTGAGCCGTGGATTGAGCCGATCGCGAACCTTTTCGACGGTGTCGTTGAGCAGCGCCAATCCGCGCAGGCTGAAGTACTCGCATTCCATGGGAATCAGAACTTCGTCGGCACACGTCAGTGCGTTGACAGTGAGTAATCCGAGGGAGGGCTGGCAGTCGATCAACACGTAGTCGTATCGATCCAGAATCGGGTGGAGTACCCGACCGAGAGTCTGTTCGCGACCGACCTCGGTGACCAACTGAATCTCAGCCGCCGACAGATCGATGTTGCTCGGCAGCAAATCGAGATTCTCGACGCGCGTCCGCATCAGGACGTCGTCGGCGGATACCTTCGGTTCGACGAGGAGGTTGTAGACCGTGAGGTCGAGCTCGTGGTGTGCGACGCCTAGCCCTGCAGACAACGCACCCTGCGGATCCAGATCGACCAGAAGCACTCGACGACCGTAAGCAGCCAGCGAGGCACCCAGATTGATGGTCGACGTCGTCTTTCCGACGCCACCCTTCTGGTTGCACATCGCGATGATCTTCGCCGGACCGTGACTGCTCAGTGGCTGCGGTTCGGGAACCGGTCTGGTCTTGCGACCAGTGGGGCCGAGCGTGTCGACGGGAGGGATGACGTCCTTGCTCTCACGAGCGGACTCGGGCTGCCGGGTATGAAAGAGAGCTCCTTCGCTTGGTGAATGGAGCGGGGTCAGCCCGTCGGGCGTTGCCTCGTAGGACCTGTTCGAAGAGACTGTCGACGGCGAAGCGACCGGAGCCTGCTCGCCCCAGGTCGGTCCAAAACCTGACTCCGCCGCTGGCGGCTGCGGTGTCGACACGTTCCAGCGCTCCCCTGTCCGTTCGTTGATCATGCATTCGCCTCGTGCCTGAAGGCACACAAGATGAAATACGCTCCCAAGAACGTACCGCGTGGCGCTGCGGCAGTATCGCCGGACACGCACAAACATGTCTTCACCTCGCGCGGGGATGAGCTCCTGCCCATACCTCGCGCAGCGTATTCACCGTCACTAGCGTGTAGATCTGGGTTGTGGTGACCGAGGCATGACCGAGTAGCTCCTGCACTACACGGACATCTGCCCCACCGTCGAGCAGATGCGTCGCAAACGAGTGTCTCAGGGTGTGCGGAGAGACCGGCGTAGCGATGCCTGCACGCTCGGCTGCCGTATGTAGTACCTGCCAAGCACTCTGCCGCGACAACCGACCACCGCGAGCATTGAGGAACAACGCAGGAGTCGACTTCGTGGCCAGCGCGGGCCGCCCTCGAACGAGATACGCGTCCACAGCCTCGATAGCGGGGCGGCCGACCGGTACCAGCCGCTGCTTGTCACCTTTGCCGTGAAGCATAACCGATCGCGTATCGGTATCCACATCGTCGACGTCGAGACCCACTGCTTCGGAAATGCGGGCACCGGTCGAGTACAACAATTCGAGGATCGCCTTGTCACGCAAACCACGAGGAGCATCCGCACCCTCGGCGGTGGCCGATTCCAGAATCGCGATCACCTGGTCGAGGGGAAGCGACTTCGGCAGCCGACGACTCGGGGTCGGCGGCTTGACGGCACTGGCTACATCCGAGACCGTGAATCCCTCCGCGGCAGCGAATTTGTGAAACCCGCGGACCGCAATGAGCGTCCGTGCTGCGGAACTTGCAGCCAACGGTGGGAACTCGTCTCCACCTCGCCGCAGATACAAGACGAATTCGGTCACATCCGATTCGAATACCTTGGCCAAATCATCGATGTCGTGGGCAGTGAGAAACGCCTCGTATCGCCGAAGGTCTCGGCGATACGAGGACAGAGTGTTCTTCGCCGACCCACGCTCGACCTCGAGGTGATCGAGATAGGTCGACATCTGTTCACTCAACACGGCGACTACTCGTGCGAATTCTTCCGACGCTCGAAAGTAGTCGGCAGATCCGGCCACGGAGCATCGGCGGGACGCAGGCTTGTCGACGCTACCCGCGAGGCGGCCAGCGCCAGAATGCCCGCCACCGCACTCGCATTCACGAACTCACCGGACAGAGCCCGGCGAACCGCGTCGTCGACCGGCACGTAGGACAGCACGATGTCGGCCTCTTCGTCGTGTGCATCCGGCCGCTCGACTTCGGTCAGGTCCTCGGCGAGAAAGACTCGAACGCACTCGTCGGTGAAGCCTGGGGACGCCAAAACGTCGACGAGTACCGACCAGCGGGCCGCGGAAAGTCCTGTCTCCTCGGCGAGTTCGCGCTTCGCCGCGTCGACGGGTGGCTCACCGGTCTCGTCGAGAAGACCGGCGGGCAATTCCCACAGACGTCGCCCGATCGGATGCCGGTACTGCTCGATCATCGCGATCCGATCCTGACCGTCGAGTGCCACGACGGCTACCGCGCCGTGGTGCTCGACTACTTCACGCTCGGCCTCTCGGCCGTCCGGCATCGCGACCTGATCCAATCGCAAAGCGAGAATCGCGCCCTCGTAGACCGTTGTCGAAGCGAGAGTCCGAAACTCGAACCGGCTGTCCTGCTCGCTCATCCGTTGCTTTCGGCGTTCACTTCCGGCACCGACGCTTCGGACTCGGCGTCGTCACCGTGAATATCGACCGGAAGCCGCTCGGCTGCCTTGTACTTCAACGCTGCGTTGATCAATGCCGCGAAAAGCGGGTGCGGACGCGTCGGCCTGCTCTTGTATTCCGGATGAGCCTGCGTGCCGACGAAGAACGGATGCATCGACGTCGGAAGTTCCACGAACTCGACGAGGTGCCCGTCAGGAGAAGTTCCGCTGAAAACCAGACCGCTCTTGGAAATTTGGTCACGGTAGGTGTTGTTGACCTCGTAGCGGTGACGGTGTCGTTCGGATACCTCGGTCGACCCGTAGGCGCCTGCCACGACCGAACCCTTCGACAAGATCGCCGGATACGCGCCCAGTCGCATAGTTCCACCGAGGTCTGCCTCCCCGGCAACGGCGTCTTCCTGATCGGCCATCGTCGAGATGACAGCGAACTCGATGTCCGGTTCGAACTCCGCCGAGTTGGCGTCGGCCAGTCCGACCGAGCGTGCTGCTTCGATGACCATGCACTGCAAACCTAGACACAGTCCGAGCAGAGGCACCTTGCGGGTACGCGCAAAGCTGACAGCGCCCAGCTTGCCTTCGATGCCGCGAATACCGAATCCACCCGGAATCAGCACTGCGTCGACATCACCGAGTGCAGCTTGCGCGCCTGCAGAAGTCTCGCACTCGTCGGACGGAACCCACTTGATCTCGACCTTCGCACGATGCGCGAAACCGCCCGCACGCAACGCCTCGGTCACCGAGAGGTACGCGTCGGGAAGATCCACGTATTTGCCGACAAGGGCAACGCGCACCGTCTCGCGAGGCTCGTGGACACGTTCGAGAAGACCGCCCCACACCGTCCAGTCGACGTCGCGGAACGGCAACCCGAGCTTGCGCACGACATACGCGTCGAGGCCCTCCTTGTGCAGCACCTTCGGTATGTCGTAGATCGACGGTGCGTCTGGAGTGGAAATGCAGGCCTCGACATCGACGTCACACATCAGTGCGATCTTGTTCTTCAGGCCAGGAGGAACGTCGCGATCACACCGCAGAATCAGTGCATCGGGCTGGATGCCAATGCTGCGCAGTGCTGCAACCGAGTGCTGAGTCGGCTTGGTCTTGAGCTCACCGGAAGGCGCCAAGAACGGCACCAGGGAGACGTGCAAGAAGAAGACGTTTTCGCGACCGACGTCATGACGTACCTGACGCGCCGCTTCGAGGAACGGCTGCGACTCGATGTCTCCGACAGTGCCACCGATCTCGGTGATCACCACGTCCGGCTGATGGCCCTGGAGATCAGGACCGTTCATGGCAAGGATTCGACGCTTGATTTCGTCGGTGATATGCGGAATGACCTGGACGGTGTCGCCCAGGTACTCGCCGCGACGCTCCTTGGCAATGACCGTCGAGTAGACCTGACCGGTAGTGACGTTTGCGAACCCGGACAGGTCGCGGTCGAGGAATCGCTCGTAGTGTCCGACGTCCAGATCGGTTTCGGCTCCGTCATCGGTGACGAAGACCTCGCCGTGCTGAAACGGATTCATGGTGCCCGGATCCACGTTGAGATATGGATCGAGCTTCTGCATCGTGACGCGGAGGCCACGAGCTGTCAGTAGCTGGCCCAGGCTCGAAGCCGTGAGGCCCTTGCCGAGAGACGATGCGACGCCTCCGCTGACGAAGATGTGCTTGGTGTCAGAACGCGACTGAAGGCGTGACAATGATGCTCCCGTGACGTATCTGCAGGGCGTGCTCCCACCAGTGAGCTGGTGGGAGAGGTAATGCGTAGAACATGGGCCTGCTACCCACGGGACTTCACGGTAACACCAATGTTGCCCAGAGAGCGAACTACGCGCATATTCTCAGCACCGGATCTTATCGGGCCGGTGCACCGACGGTGACCGCCGTCGCATTCGGACCGGTCCCGTAGCGGCCCGCGGCTGCATCCAACTGCTCCTGCAATGCCAGCGCCGTCGTAATCCGGCCGGCTTCCCGGTCAACGTTGTCCACCGTGCTCACAGCCGCGGACAAAGCTGAGTCCGCGCGCACCACAGCTACCGGCCCGTTGCCCTCTGCTGCTCCGGAACGTCCAGCCAGCACTGCGCCGGCGCCCCTCGCGTCGAGCCCGCCGGCGAAGCGCGCCACGATCGCACCACGGTTTCCGTCCCCGGTACCGGCATCACCGGCACCGGTCACGACGACCGCTAGCTGGGCGGGGGCCACGGCACCGTTGTCGTACGCAATGAAACCTCCACTGCGCAGCGTTTCGAGTGCGAGTGCAAGTTCCTCCGGGGTGGACTGAGGCTGGGCGTTCTCGGCATCGAGCAACAGAACCGAGCCCATCAAGTCGCCCGCCATGCTTCCCTGATCTACAGATCCCGTGCGCAATTGAGTCCCGGCAGGCACGACATTGGTCAGTCGAGTACGGAGATCGTCACCGCTGGCAGCGGTGACGAACGAATCCGTCAACGACACCCGGCCCGTCACAGCCGCTCCCGACGCCTCTATCGAACGAGAAACACCGTCGACATCACCCGGATCCGCGTCCGGAGTGGTGATCACCACCACGCTGCGGCCCGCCAACGCGTCGCGTACGACGCGTCCCGATACCGCCGCATCGAATCCATCAGCGGAGTTGAGCTGCTCGCCGAGCTGATTGTTGGTGCTTTGCAGCGAATTCACTTCGTTCTCGAGGTCGGTCTTGTCGTCCCGGAGTCCCGACACGAGACCACTGGACAACAACCCGGACCCGAGCACCACTCCGATAGCCAACGCGATGAATATCGCTGCGATCGAAATGGCATGTTGGCGCATGGAAATCACTCCAGCAACCCCTGAACCCACGTTGCGAAGCGGTTCCACAAGTCGACTGTCCAGTCCAGGACTTCACTGCCCATGTTCGACACGACCAAAGCGACGATGACAGCAACCAGTGCGGCGAGAATCAGCAATGCAACAGCGCCACCCGATACGCGACTGCGGTACAGCGTCGCAACAGCCTTCGAGTCGACCAGTTTGGCACCGACCTTCAACCGCGTCATGAACGCCGCCGGGTTGGTGTTTCGTCGACCACGATCGAAGAACTCGTCCAGGCTGGCCGGGCTTCCGACGGTCACGATCAGCGACGCGCCATGATGGTCGGCCAGCAACAACGCCAAATCGGCAGGTGCACCAGTGGCGGGGAACGTCATAGCTCCGATACCGAGATCCTGGATCCGTTCGAGTCCGTTCGCATGCCCGTCCGAGTCCGCCGGAAGCACCACTTCAGCACCGCATTTGAGCGTCTGGGCAGTGATGTCGTCAGGATCGCCGACGATGAGGTCCGGCTTGTGCCCAGCCTTCATTGCCGTATCGGCGCCTGCGCCGACACCGATGATGATCGGCGAATACTCTTTGATGAACGGCTTGAGCGCCTTGAGGTCTTCGGCATGACCTGGTCCGTCGGCTACCACCACGACGTGACGGTCCTGCAAGTCGAGCTCGATGTCCGGGACACCGACCCCGTCTATGAGCAACGGACTTTCGGTGCGAATGAACTCGATGGTATTACCGGAGAATGCTTCGAGATGGTCGACCAATCCGGTCTTTGCCTCGATCATCCGATCGGAGATCTCGGCTTCACTCTGCTCGTCGCCTTTCGCGAGACGACGATCGCCGGTGTACACGCCCCCTTCGTTGAGGCGAATCTTGCTGCCGTCCTTGATCTTTTTGAACACCTCGGTGCCGGTGGAGTCGATCAACGTTATTCCGTTGGCGACGATCACCTCCGGGCCCAGATTCGGATAGCGACCCGAAATCGATGGCGACGCATTGACTACCGCCAAGACACCCGCAGCGACCAGAGCGTCGGCAGTAAGTCGATCAAGGTCGAGTTCGTCGAGGACGACGATGTCCCCGGGACCTACGCGTTTGAGCAGTTTCGACGTGTTGCGATCGACCCGGGCGATACCACTGATTCCGGGCAGCGAGTCCTGAGTTCGTGATAACAGAGCCGGCATCTTCATGGCTCCCATGATGAGGGCTTCGACTCGAGCCATGAAGGAGGCGCGCCGAAACAGATACCACACTGTCCACATGATTCACACACGCACCAGCTGATCCTACGGCCGGAAGCTAGGATTCAGTCGGTTCTGGGCCATGATTCCAACCCGACGCCCTTGGAATAGGGATATTGGGGAAAACGTGCCTCTTACGGGTCTTGTCGCATCCTGCTAGTCCGCACGCTCGGCGCGGGCAGTTGCCAACAGTTCTTCGGCATGCGCTCGACCGGTCTCGGTGTCGTCCAACCCAGCCAGCATTCGGGCCAGTTCGACAACACGCTCCGACGCGGACAGTGATTTCACTCCACTGTTGGCCGCGCCTTTACGCGAATCGGCCTTGTCCACCACGAGATGTGTGTCGGCAAACGCTGCAACCTGCGGCAAATGTGTCACCACGATCACCTGATGTGTGCGGGCCAACCTGGCGAGACGTCGGCCTACCTCGACGGCTGCGCGGCCGCCGACTCCGGCATCGACCTCGTCGAAGACCATCGTTGCGCCCTTGTCCGATCCTGCGAGGACGACTTCCAATGCCAACATGACGCGTGAAAGCTCACCTCCCGATGCGCTCTTGCTGATCGGTAGAGCTTGCGCGCCGTCGTGTGCGGACAATTTGAACTCGACTTCGTCGACACCATTCTGACCTGCATGCAGCTCCGTACCCGCGATGTTCAGCGGTGCGTTGTCTTGCTGACCTGCAACTGCAGCACGCAGATCGAGCTGCAGTTTCGCCTTACCCATCGCGAGACCGGCAAGCTCGACACTGACTGCCTTCGCGAGTTTTGCAGCGGCCTTGCTCCGCGCGGAGGTGAGTTTGGTTGCAGCTGCGGCCACCTCGGCAGCTGTCTCGTCCACTCGTCCCGACAGATCTGCCAACGTAGTGGCAGAGACGTCTATGTGCAGCAGTCGCTCACGCGCGTCGCTCGCCCAGGCGATGACGCCATCGACGTCGGCTGCGTATTTCCGCGTCAACCCTTTGAGCTCGGATTGGCGATTGAGCAATGTTTCCAGGGCACTCGGATCAGACGGCAAATCCGACAGATATGCAGTGAGATCCGCACCGATGTCGGTAACCACAGCCATGGCTTCGTTCAGCCGAGGAAGCAGATCGGTCAACGCAGCATCGTCAGAACCCTCGAGCTGCGTGCGTGCCTCACCGAGCAGATGGAGAGCCGACATCGCCCCGCCCGTGTCCTCGACGGCACCGACCAGTGCAGCGCCGGCGCCCTCGGCAGATTCGCGCAGCGAGTCGAGGTCGCCGAGTCGGCGAACATCGGCCGCGATGGTCAGGTCTTCCTGGGGCTCAGGCGCCACGCCGTCGATCTCCTGGATGCCGAACTGCAATCGATCGGCCTCCTGAGCGAGCTCCCTGCTTCGCTCGGTTCGGTCGATCAATTCGGTCCGAGCAGCCAACCATGCGGTGCGGGCAGACCGGTACTTCTTCAGCGGACCGGAAACGGACTCGCCCGCAAAACGGTCGAGAGCCTCGAGTTGGCGATCGGCACGCAGCAGTCTTAGCTGATCGTTCTGGCCGTGCACAGTCAGCAACGAATCGGTGAACCCGGACAACACGGCAGCGGGAACGCTCCGCCCACCCAGGTGCGCACGCGATCTTCCATCCGCGTTCACAGTGCGCAACGCGATGATCGATTGGTCCTCGTCGCGCTGAGCACCAGCCGACTCCAGGACCCTCTCGACCTCGTCGAGAACCTGCGCCGAAGCGGTCTCAGTACTGAACCGACCTTCTACAACGGCCCGATCGGCTCCCAGACGCACCCGCCCGGCGTCAGCACGCGCTCCGGACAAGAGATGCAAACTGGTGACAACCATCGTCTTACCGGCACCGGTTTCACCAGTGAGCACGGTCAGACCCTCATGGAACTGAGCACTTGCGGCCGAAATGACACCAAGGCTGTCGATTCGAATTTCTTCGAGCATGCTCTACCTCGCCCTCCCCCGCCATCCCTTGATGGGCAATGCAAACTTCGTGACCATTCGATCGGCGAAAGGTGCCGAATCGAGTCGGACCCATTTGATCGGCTCGGCGCCCCGGATCACCTCGACGCGTCCACCTGCAGGCAGCGTCAGAGTTCGTCTGCCGTCACAGAAAACCAGAGCTTCGTGACCGCCGGCGTCCGTCTCGACAGCAATGAAAGAATTGGGACTGGTCACCAACGGCCGCGCAAACAAGGCATGTGCGTTGCTGGGGACCACGAGAATCGCTTCCAGTTCCGGCCAGACAACTGGCCCGCCGGCCGAGAATGCGTACGCAGTGGAACCTGTTGGAGTGGAGATCAGGACGCCGTCACAGCCGAATGCCGACACCGGACGGTCGTCGACCTCGAGTACCACCTCGAGGACACCGAGCCGCGAGCCGTTCTCGATGCTCGCTTCGTTCAGTGCCCATCCTCGTTCGACGACCTGATCGCCGACGCGAATGTTGATATCGAGAGTCATCCGATTCTCGATTCGATAGTCCCCGCTCACGACGCGAGCCAGCGCATCCTCGAGATGGTCCACCTCTGCCTCGGCGAGAAACCCGATACGCCCGAGGTTGATTCCGAGAACGGCGATGGACGCCGCACGAGCGAGCTCGGCTGCACGGAGAAACGTCCCGTCGCCTCCGAGCACCAGCACCAATTCACAACCCAGTGCCGCATCGGGGCCGAATTCGACTACTTGTAGCTCGAACTCCTCCACCAGTGCGACCTCGGCTTCACGTACCCCGGAAGCCTCGGTGTGCGTCGAATGCACCTCGTCGACGAGTACCCGCAATCGAATACCAGCTTCGCCGAACACCTTCGCGACTCGAAGCGCCGTCTCGGCGATATCGGGCCTTCCCGGGTGGGCAACCAGCAATACCTCGCGAACCGGTGCAGGCTGCACTGTCGAATCTGGCGTCGTCACCGTGGTCCCTCTGTTGTCGTGGGCCCGTGCCAACGTCCGCTGGCGTCGCTTCGCACTCTCACTGTGGCCCTTCTTCGACTGCGCGCTGCACCAGCGCTGCAGTGTCATCGCGCACTGACTCGCTCGGGTACACGACAGACCGCGATCGTAACCACAAAAAATACTCGACGTTGCCAGACGGCCCCGGAAGCGGACTTGCCGTAACTCCTTGCAGGCGAAGACCCAGCACAGCCGCCGCTTCCGCGACATCGACCACGGTCTCGGCGCGCAGTGCAGAATCGCGAACTACCCCTCCCGATCCGACACGGTCCTTACCGACTTCGAATTGAGGTTTCACCATCAACGCGAGATCGGTTTCCGGGCCGGCGCAGGCCACGAATGCCGGTAGAACCAGCTTGAGCGAAATGAACGACAGGTCGGCCACGATGACCTCGACCACACCACCGATCGTCTCTGCATCGATGGAACGTACGTTGGTTCGATCGACTACACGGACACGTTCGTCGGACTGCAACCGCCACACGAGCTGGCCGTATCCGACGTCCACCGCTACGACCTCGCGCGCGCCCCGACTCAACAGGACATCGGTGAACCCGCCCGTGGATGCGCCGGCGTCGAGACAGCGTTTTCCTGCCACGGAAAATCCTGACTGTTCGAACACATCGAGCGCACCCAGCAACTTGTGGGCACCGCGCGAGGCCCAATTCGTTTCGTTGTCCTCGACGGTGACGAGCAATGGTGTGCCCGGCTCGATTGCCGTTGCCGGTTTGGTAGCAACGGTGCCGGCGATCTTGACCCGACCGGCATCGATGAGATCGACTGCATGTTCACGTGAGCGAGCCAATCCTCGACGTACGAGTTCGGCATCGACGCGTGCGCGCCGCGCCACGTCAGCTCTTGTCCACTGCAGACAGTGCCTGAACCAGAACTTCGTGTGCGTGGTCCAGAATCCGCGCATGCGTCTTCAAGTCGGCGGATATCGCGTCCGGCGACGGCAGTCGAGCCAGCAACTCGTCGACCTCTGCTTCGACGACGATGGGATCGACAGCGGGCATATCGGCTCGACTGTCGTGCTGACGGTGTTGCCCGGGGAGTGGAATCGACGCGCTCATCGCCGTCAACGCTATCGGATCGCCCCGACACCCGCCCGCACGCCCCGACTACTCGCCCGCACGCCCGCCCGCATCGAGAACGAAGGATCAGGCAGCCAGTCGCTCTCGAAGGCCGTCCACCCCATCACCGATGATCGAGATCGTTTCCCAGTTCGTCGTTCCTTCACTCGGCGATCCCCACACAGCGTGCGCGGCGGCCAGAAGACCGTCCAGCGCATCAACTTCCGACGTGCCATCGTGGGTCACCGTCAGAACCCCGTGTTCGACGTGTACCGACCAGCCTGGTTTAGGACCGACCGCCGACTCACCCGGCGGCTGGTTGAGAGCTTCCAAGTCGAATCCGATGTGTGTCGGACGCTCCGACGGAACGGCACGAAGAGCGTCCAGGGCAGTGCTGACCCCGGTCAGCACGAGCAACGACGGTATGTCCGCTGCATTGGCACCGGCGATGTCGGTATCGAGGCGATCCCCCACCACCAGGGGACGCTCCGCGGAACTCAAACGAATCGCATCGTGCATTATCGGGGCAGCAGGCTTTCCGGCGACCAGAGGCTCGATACCCGTCGCCCAACGAACTGCGGCAACCATCGATCCGTTCCCCGGAGCCAAGCCCCGTTCGGTCGGCAGGGTCGCGTCGACGTTGGTAGCCACCCACAGCGCACCCGCACGTATAGCGAACGTCGCCTCGGCCAGGCTGGACCAATCGGTCGCCACGCTGTGACCCTGGACTACAGCACGTACCGAAGCATCAGCGGTTCGGACCGGTACCAGACCGACCTGTGTGATCTCTGCTTCGAGGGCAGCCGTCCCGACCACAACCACCGAGGAGCCGGGCTCAACTCGATCGGCCAGCATTCTGGCCGCCACTTGAGCGCTGGTCACCACGAAATCCGCAGAGGTCTCGAAGCCCAATTCACGGAGATGAACAGCGACGTCGGACGGTGAGCGGCTTGCATTGTTGGTGACGAAGAACTGCTTTTCCATACCTCGACCAAGGGCCTCGACAGCTCCCACGATGGGGTGCTTACCTTGGTAGACGGTGCCATCGAGATCGAGCAAAAGAACGTCGTGCTCTTGTCGGAGGGTCGTCACTGCCCATCGCCGGACAACTCGGCCACCCGCTCTTCTGCATCGGTATCGCCCTCTACGTCGGCGGCCGCCGCATTCAGGAACCACGTGACACCTTCGCCGACACGACCTGCAGCGACCAAGGCGTCGGCGTAAACGTAAAACAGACGAGCTGCTGCCGTTCCCGACCGGGAAGCATCGAGGTCCGGAGTCTGTAGCGTGACGACAGCTTGGTCGAACTGACTCAAATCCATCCGTGCACCGGCCACGACGATCCGAAGCTCCGACGCCTCGTCACCTGTCAACTGACGTGCTTCATCACTACGACCGAGTTCGATGGCGCGTTCGGGCCGCCCCAGGCCACGTTCACAATCGGCCATGACAGCCACATGCCCTGGTCCGCCGGCCATGCGTCGAGCGGCACGCAGCTCCGAAAGGGCCTCGGCCCATTCGCCGGCGTGATAAGCCGTCAGACCGGCTGTTTCACGCACAACTGCTACACGGCCTGCACGCTGCCGAGCCGCGCGAGCGTGCAGAAGTGCAAGTTGCGGATCGTCCTCTACGAGGCGACTCGCCATCACCAGGTGCCGTGCGACAGCGGTTGCGTTGCTCTTGTCCAAGCTGAGGAGATCTCGACGAACTGTCGGCTCCAACTGTCCGGCCTCGACCTCGTCAGGTAGGTCCGGCTCTTCTGGTCGGGGCGGACGACGGTCGGTAGAGCCACCACCGGAACGGCGATCGGCGGTGAATCCGCCCTCACCTCCTCGACGACGCGGGGGGCCATCGTTACGACGGTTGTCGTTGCGGCCGCTCGCCGGTCGTCCGCTGTTATCGGACCGTCCGGCGCCTTGGGATCCGCCATTGCGGGGCTGTCCTTGCGAGCGGCGGTCGTTGCTGTCTTCCGGCACAGCGGTTCCTCTCGGTCGTACACGTTTCATAATGAAATCAGATGTAGTTGTAAAAAACAGAAAAAGGGGACCCACCGTGGGTGGGTCCCCTTGATCATAAGCTGTGTTCGGCGGTGTCCTACTCTCCCACACCCTGTCGAGTGCAGTACCATCGGCGCTGGAGGGCTTAGCTTCCGGGTTCGGAATGGGACCGGGCGTTTCCCCTCCGCTATGGCCGCCGTAACTCCATGA
>NZ_JAPVLQ010000012.1 GCF_027158005.1 Rhodococcus sp. H36-A4
TAGGACACCGCCGAACATATTTTGCAGTGAAGCCCCCAACCGTCAGGTTGGGGGCTTTTCTGTGTTCATCCCCCCTTTTTTTTCTTTTGCTGCCGCCCGCTGCAGCGAAAGCGTCGGTGCATTCACATGGGTGCTTGATCGTCGCTTCGATGGCGTCGTCGCCACTGTCGCTTCGATGGCGCTTCCACGCTATTTGATCGTATGAATGGACCATTCAAACGATCAGTGGGGACGTCATCGGACCGCTCGTCCGGATCCACACTGTCGCTTCGATGGCGCTTCCGCGCTATTTGATCGTATGAATGGACCATTCAAGCGATAAGTGGAGCGGCGGAGCAACACTCACACTCACAGCTGCCTACGAGCCTTGACCCGACTCGGCCGCTTGCTTCGGGCTGGCGAGGACGGTGTGAACGGACCGGCCACGCAGTGTCACGCTGTCGCCGAGCTCCCAGAGCGACGCTTCTGCCTCAGTGGCGTTGTCGACTGTTGCCTGCGATGCAAGGATCGCACTAGGAGCGTTTTTGGCGAGTTCGGACAATCTGGCAGCTTCGTTGACCGGGTCACCGATCACTGTGTATTCGAAGCGTGATTTGGCTCCGACGTTGCCGGCGACGGCGCGGCCGGATGCAACGCCAACTGCTGCACTGCATTCGGGGACTTCGTCGAGTAATCGGGTACTGATTTTTCGGGCCGCCGCTAGCGCAGAACCGCAGTGGTCGGGCAGTTCGCCGGGTGCACCGAAGATTGCGAGGGCGGCGTCGCCCTCGAATTTGTTGATGAAGCCACCGTGTTCGTCGACCTCGTCGACGACGACCGCGAAGAAGCGATTGAGAAGGTCGACGACCTCTTTTGGGGGACTGGATGCGGCAAGCTCCGTCGAGCCGACCAGGTCTATGAAGAACACCGCGATGTCGCGCTCTTCACCTCCGAGCTCCGAGGTTTTGCTGAGAGCAGCCTCGGCGACTTCCTGTCCGACGTGGCGTCCGAAGAGGTCGCGAATTTTCTCACGCTCGCGGACTCCGTCTGCCATTCTGTTGAACCCGCTTTGTAGCTCGCCTAACTCGGTTCCGTCGTATACAGCCAGATGGACGTCGAGGTTGCCGCGTTCGACTTCTGCCATCCCGGATCTGACATTGCTGATGGGTGCGGTCGTGGCGAATCCTCCGAGAAGGGTCAGGAAGAATCCGAAGATCAGGGTGATTCCACCCAGTGCCAGAATTGCGACGGCCATCTGACCCGATTCGGTGTAGTACGGGCGGATGAAACTGAAGATAGCGATGATCATCAGCCCCGCTACTGGCACACCGGTTCCGAGGATCCAGGACAGGATCGATCGGCCCATCACTCCGGCGATCCGGATCCGGCGTGGATCGCCTGCTTCGAGTGCGCGGGCGGCGGCGGGGCGCAATGCGAATTCGCTCAACAGGTAGCTGAAAGCGCAGACAACGGTTCCGCCTGCGCCGATAGTGAATGCCACCTTGGGAATCGACTGAGGATCGATGATGCCGTCGATGGTGGTGATCAGAACCAGCCCGACGGTCCACAGGAGTATCTGCAGTCGGGTCAGCTGCCACGGCATCGACAACGTGTTGACCTGTTCTCGGCGTGTCGGCGGACGGTCCTCGACGGCCCAACGGAGATCTCGAAGTGCTCTCGTCGTTCCCCAGAGCACTCCGACGACGAATGCCAGGAAGACGTACACCGGAACGACTATGAAGTTGACCCACCAATATTTCTCGACGACGAGAACATCCGGCCCTGGTACGACGACACTGACCAATGTGACGACGATGACGGCGCCGATCAGATTGGCTCCGAGCAGGAACGTAGTGAGGAGCAGTTGAACACGTATACGACGGCGACGGGGTGATTCGGATATGTCGCCGAGTAGGCGGGATCCGAGAGGCGCGACGGATCGTCTCGGTTGCGGCATGGTGGTCATAGAGTAGCGGGCGTGCTGGCTTAGGGTGGTCGAGTGCGTCTCGTAATTGCTCGTTGCCAAGTGGACTATGTCGGCCGCCTCACTGCCCATCTTCCCCCCGCTCGTCGGCTTCTTCTGGTGAAGTCCGATGGCTCGGTGAGTGTGCATGCGGACGATCGCGCGTACAAACCGTTGAACTGGATGAGCCCGCCGTGTTGGATGACCGAGACGACCGAGGGCGAGACGATCAAGTGGGTCGTGACGAACAAGGCCGGCGAGGAACTTCGAATCACGATCGACGAGGTCGAGCTCGACTCGAGTCATGAACTGGGTATCGATCCGGGCTTGGTGAAAGACGGGGTCGAGTCTCACCTTCAGGAGTTGCTCGCCGAGCATGTCGAGACACTCGGTACCGGCTACACGCTTGTGCGCCGCGAATACATGACGGCTATCGGTCCAGTTGATCTTCTTTGCCGGAATGCTGACGGTGGAACCGTAGCTGTGGAGATCAAGCGTCGTGGTGAGATCGATGGGGTCGAGCAGTTGACACGCTATCTGGAGCTGTTGAATCGGGATCCGGTGCTGTCACCGGTGAGTGGAGTGTTCGCGGCGCAGGTGATCAAGCCGCAAGCCAAAACGCTGGCAGTCGACCGTGGAATCCGATGCGTGACGCTCGACTACGACGTGCTGCGCGGTACCGAAAGCACCGAGTTCCGCCTGTTCTGATTCGTATGCCGTCGCAGTTGCTCGGGCGTTTCTCTTACACTCGTACTGTGCCTCGACGGAACCACGACCGCAAAGCGGTCCGCAAGAAAGCAGCAGGATCTCCGGATTCGCTCCTCGGCGGCGCCCGGGTAGAGGGCGGACCGGCCGGATGGTCCGATGAAGAATTCACTTTTCGGACGGTGCCCGGGAACAGAGCTACGAAGACGTATCGTTGTCCAGGCTGCGATCATGAGGTGAGGCCGGGAGTCGCGCACGTGGTGGCGTGGCCGTCGGACGATCTGGGCGGCCCGGAGGACCGACGGCATTGGCACACAGGGTGTTGGTCTGGACGGGGAACGAGAGGCCTGACCAGGCGCTGGTCGTAGCCAGCGCCCGGTGAATCAAGATGACGTGGAAGCCTTTTCCTTGCCTAGATCGACCACATCGTCCTTGGCCTTCGGGGAAGCGGCGGGCTCGGCTGCGTCGAGCAATTCGCTCTCCCGGTTGACCGACGCGAGCATTGCGGGCACGGAGTCGAGTTGGCCACGAATACCGAGTAGCTGGGCGAGCACTCGGCTGCGCAGCACTCGGAGTTCCTCGGCCAGTTCCTTCGAGTGCGCGATCCGTCGTTCGGCCTGTTCGGTCGCGGCCTGAAGTCGGCGAGTCGATTCCTTCGTGGCCTCTTCGATGCGGTGTGCAGCGTCGGCTTTGCTCGATGCTTCGAGGTCTTCGAGAGCCGCGAGGATCTTGGTGCGGCGATCGGCCATGGTGATCTCGAAGTCCTCTTGAACCTTGGCGCGCTTGGCCTCGGATTCGGCGGCGAGCTGATCGCGCTCGGACTGCGCTGCCTCCACCACGCGAGCCGCCTCGGTGCGCGCCTGAGCCATCGTCTGCTCGTGCTCGGTCTCGAGCGCGGAACGACGCTCCTCCAACTCGGCGACGAGTGTTTCGTGACGACCGCGTAGACGCGCGCTCTCTTGCTCGGCGACCGAGACCATCTCTTCGGACTCGGCGTGCGCTTTGGCCCGAACTTCGGAGGCCTCGTCGGATGCCAGTCTGAGCATCCGCGAGATCCGGTCACTCATCCCCTCTGCCGTCGTAGGAGGCACCGACAGTCGGTCGATGTCCTTGCGCAGTTCGTCGATCTCGTCCCGAGCGTCGTCCAGTTGTTTGGCCAGGTCGCGGGCTTGGGCTGCAGCGGCATCGCGATCGGCGGTAGTCAGCCGAAGCTCAGCGTCGAACCGTTCGAAGTAGTTGGTGACTTCGTCGCGATCGAATCCTTTTCGGACGAGAGAGAAAGGAAGTTGCACCCCGGTGCGATCTTGCTCGTTTGCCATGGCGGTCAACTTACCTTTGCCAGGTTTTCAGGGCCATACGGTGGGTCAATGAACTGATATCTCGGATGGTTCCACCAATTCGATGAGTACGCCACCTGCATCTTTCGGGTGAATGAAATTGATACGCGAATCTGCGGTGCCGCGACGAGGTGCGTCGTAGAGCAGTCGAACCCCACGGCTGCGTAGTTCGTCGGAGATCTCCTCGATGCTGCTGACCCGGTAGGCCAGTTGTTGCAAGCCGGGTCCGCTACGGCCGATGAACTTGGCGATGGTCGACTCTTCGTTCAGCGGTGCGAGCAACTGAAGTGCGGCCGACGCCGAAGTGGCGCCGGGAAAGGACAGCATGGCCTCGCGGACGCCCTGCTCCTCGTTGACTTCTTCGTGTGTTGCCACCATTCCGAGATGTTCGGTGTACCAGGCGATGGCGACATCGAGGTCCGGCACAGCGATGCCGACGTGGTCGATAGCCGTCACCAGGTCGGATCGGAGTGGGGTACTCGTGGGAGACTGCGTGGTGGAGGTCATGCAGTCGACGTTAGCGTCAGCTGGATCGAATCGCTCACTGGGGCTGTTGTAGAGATCGACGACTCACTTTTCGTGCAATTGGTTGGAGGAACATTGTGACTACTTCTGTCATCATCGCCGGGGCTCGCACACCGGTAGGCAAGCTGTCCGGGGCGTTGAGGGATCTGTCCGGTTCGGACCTCGGCGGTATCGCGATAAAGGGTGCGCTCGAGAAGGCCGGTGTCGCCCCGGACCTCGTCGAGTACGTCATCATGGGCCAGGTTCTCACCGCAGGTGCAGGTCAGATCCCAGCTCGTCAGGCCGCTGCTGCCGCCGGTATTCCAATGGATGTTCCCGCGCTGACCATCAACAAGGTGTGCCTTTCCGGGGTCGACGCGATCGCCCTCGCTGATCAGCTGATCCGGGCGGGCGAGTTCGAGGTCGTCGTTGCCGGCGGTCAGGAGTCGATGACCCAGGCGCCGCATATGCTCGAAAAGTCTCGCGGGGGCTACAAGTACGGCGACGTGACCATGCGTGATCATCTGGCCTACGACGGCCTGTACGACATCTTCACCGATCAGGCGATGGGTGGACTTACCGAATCACGCAACGAAGGCCCCACTTCCAGCACGCGTGAGGAACAGGACGCGTTCGCGGCCGCATCTCATCAACGCGCGGCAGCGGCTTGGAAGAACGGGATCTTCGACGACGAGGTCGTTCCGGTCAGCATCCCGCAGCGCAAAGGTGACCCGATCGTGGTGTCCCAGGACGAAGGCATCCGCGCCGATACGACTACCGATACTCTCGCCAAGCTTCGCCCGGCGTTCAGTAAGACCGGCACGATCACCGCGGGCAATGCCTCGACCATCAACGACGGTGCCGCGGCCGTGATCGTCATGAGCCGTGACAAGGCCGAGAGTCTTGGGCTGAGGTGGATTGCCGAGATCGGCGCGCACGGCGTCGTCGCAGGTCCGGATTCTTCGCTGCAGAGCCAGCCCGCTCGGGCGATCGCCAAGGCGTGCGCCAAAGAAGGGATCGACCCGAAGGATCTCGATCTGATCGAGATCAACGAGGCTTTCGCTGCGGTCGGTATCGCCTCCACCCGTGAACTCGGCATCGACGATGCCAAGGTCAACGTCAATGGTGGAGCAATTGCTATCGGGCACCCCCTGGGAATGTCCGGTGCACGCATTGCGCTGCATCTCGCACTCGAGCTCGGACGCCGCGGCGGAGGAATCGGCGCGGCAGCATTGTGCGGTGGCGGCGGACAGGGCGATGCGCTGATCGTTCGGGTACCGAAGTCCTGACGTTCGGTCTGGTCTCACTTCGCGTTCGCCGCTTCTGCTGGGGCGTCGAAGTGAGACCAGACCCACTACGCTCTGTCGTAGTCGATCGGGCACAATGGGGCGCATGCTGACCTTCTTCGATCTGAGCACCACGGCCAAGAGATTCCGTTTTTTCGCAGTCCTCGAGGCGTTTACGTGGCTGGGTCTGTTGGTTGGAATGGCCTTCAAGTGGCTGCCCGCGGACGGCAATGAGATCGGTGTCAAAATCTTCGGTCCGATCCACGGCGCGGTGTTCGTGATCTACGTCCTGATCTCGATCCTGACAGCAGTCAAACTTCGCTGGGATATCAAGACCAGCGTGCTCGCGCTTCTTGCCAGCATTCCGCCGTTCGGGACCGTCGTGTTCGAGATTTGGGCCACGCGAACAGGCCGTCTCGCCGAGCTGAGCACGTCCGAACCTGCCCTGGCAAAGGGCGCAGGCACGCCCTCGTAGTTCCCACGAGTACCAGCAGTAGTGAGTCTTCACCGTTAGTGACAAACTGTAGGGCGTGACTCGTCCCGGTTCTCGCTCTTCAGCCCGTCCGCCAACTGCCGTCCCGGCATCCATCGCAGGTGCCGTCGACCTCTCTGCTCTGAAGGATCGTCCGGCGCCGCCGCCTGCTGCTGGAAACGACGACTCTTCAGCAGGTCTGGCTCCTATCGTCGATGTGACGACTGCCAACTTCGAGGCGGAGGTCCTGCAGCGGTCTTCGCAGGTCCCGGTGATCGTAGATCTCGGGTCGGCTCGATCTCCGCAGTCTGCTGCGCTGACTCGGCAACTGGGCCAGCTGGCGCTCGAGGCGGGCGGGGCCTGGGTGCATGCGCGGGTGGATGTCGACAGCAACCCTCAGATCGCGCAAGCCTTCGGCGTCAAGGCCATTCCTACGGTCATCGCGGTAGCAGCTGGACAGCCGCTCGCTGATTTCGAAGGCTCGCAGCCCGATGAGCAGCTGCGGAAATGGCTCGAGGCTGTCGAGCAGGCGACGGCGGGCAAGCTCACCGGCCCGCTCAACGCGGGCGACGACGCCGGTGAGGATGAACCCGAGCCGGAGGATCCTCGATTCGTCGCGGCCGAGGAGGCAATCGACGAGGGTGACTTCGTTGCTGCTGAAGCTGCGTATCAGGCGATCATCGACGCCGAGCCGTCGAACACGGAGGCGCTTGCTGCGCTTCGTCAGGTGCGCTTTCTCGCACGAGTCCAACACGTCGATGTCGACGCCGTGGAACGCGCAGACGCTACGCCGTCCGATGTGACGGCTCAGATCGAAGCTGCTGACGTCGAGCTGTCTCAGCAGAAACCAGAAGCTGCGTTCGCCCGACTCATTGCCGGCATCAAGAAGACGGCAGGTGACGAGCGCACGCAACTGCGGACGCGCCTACTCGAACTTTTCGAGCTGTTCGATGCTGCGGATCCGATCGTGGTGGCTGCACGTCGAAAGCTGGCTTCTGCCCTGTACTGATGTTGGGCACCGTGCTGGTCAGCGGTAGCGGGTGTTGCACTGCTCGCGTCCGCCCAGCACTCCCGACCGGAATGCATCGACGCGAGAGAAGCCGCTGGGAAGCGTCACTCCATCGATGTCGCTGGCGGTCAATCCGTCGCTCAGCAGGCCGGAGACGGCCTCATCGAGGTCGCCAGGGGAGAGCCACACTTCCAACTCCGAAGTGCTGGTTCTGTTCTCGGCACTGAGGCCTGCGGTGATGACGCCGGCCAAGCAGGCCGATCGCAACGCAGTCTGCGGGTTGTCGAGCGGTTGGCCTGCCTCGTTCTGGACGGCAAGTGTGTATCGCGAAGCGAACAGCACATATGCGCTGTAGTCGCCGGATACGTTGAGGGGAATGACGTCTCCGCGCCGTGGACGCTCGGCGGTGCCGAGCTCGGCGAGGGCGTCGACGTCCACGCCGATGGTGTTGGTCGAGGCGCAGTACGACACCGGCTCGGTCGAAGTGCCGTCCGGGCAATCGGTGTCCGACCCGTCGTAGGTGACAGTGGGTGGGTTCTGCAGTGTCAGCAGGCTTTCGAACGACCTGACGAATGCCTCCAGCGTCTCCACGGTAACCGGAAGCTCGCCGTCGTCGGCGGTGTTGCTGAACTGCTGAGGGAGATCCGCTCGGCGCGATTCGATTTCGGCTTCGTCGATCTCGGTACAGGCCGCCGCCCCGTCGGTGAAGCCGATCTGAACTGCGGTGACACGTTCGAAGGCGGTGCCGTGGACCGAATCTGGATCGTTGGGATCCACGTCGCGGACAGCGACGGTTGCGGCGAGTACGCCGTTGAGGCCGTCGGAGGTGTTAATGGTGAAATGTGCCGAATCCCCTTCGGCGACATGCCGAATAAAGGCACCAGCGAAGCAATCTGCCTGCTGCTCGGCGACGATCGTCGGGGTGTCCTCGCCGATCAGACCCGACTGATACTGCACGGCATGACCGTATTCGTGTGCGATGACCATGACGACCGACATCGGACCGAAAGCGTCGATCAATGCGGGCAACAAAATCGTTCGATCCCACCCGATGGTGTCGTCGCGAGAGCAGTACGCAGCGTTGGGAATCCCGCCGGTCCGGTCCCCGCAGAACCTGATGCCCTCGTCCTCGTCCTCGCCTGCGTCCCAGGAAATGAGTGCCGACACAGGGGTGAAGGTGCCCTTGAACAGTTCCGGATAGATCTGCGACCAGTACCGCTGGATGTCGTCGATGGCGTCAGTGGCAAGAATGTCCGAATCCGTGCCCTCGGCATTGAGAACCTCGAGCGTCGAATTCGGAGCTCCCGGACGTGGCCCGCTCGGCCCATCCGTGACCGGCAGACCAGCCACGGTGAATGGGTTGTCGTATATCGACACTGCTCGGCCGTCGACCGAGGAGCCACATCCACTCACTACCAACATCGTGATCACGGCGGTCATCCACAGTGTGTGTCGGGTACGACCGCCACTCATTCAACGCTCCAGTTTTATCCAAATCGCGCCATGGGCGGGAAGTGCCACCTCTGCAGACGACGGTCGACCATGCCACGAGTGCGATGTTGCGGTTACTTCTCCGAGATTGCCGATCCCCGAACCCCCGTAGGACTCTGCGTCCGTATTGAGGATCTCGATCCAGCGACCAGGCTCCGGTAGTCCGACACGATAGTCGCCGTGTACGACTCCGGAGAAGTTGAAGATACACGCGACTACAGATCCGTCCGCGCCATAGCGCAAGAAGCTGAGCACGTTGTTCTCGGTGTCGTTGGCATCGATCCACGAATACCCGCTGGGGGACGTGTCCAGAGTCCAGAGAGCAGAGTTCGCCCGGTAGACGGAGTTCAGATCGCTGACCAAGTTCAGTACCCCGCGGTGCAGACCGTCGTCGTTGTTGTCGTCGAGCTGGTACCAGTCGAGCCCGCGCTCCTCGGACCACTCACGGGTCTGACCGAATTCCTGGCCCATGAAGAGCAACTGCTTGCCGGGGTGCGCCCACATGTACGCGAGCAGACCGCGCATGCCCGCAGCCTTCGTGAAGTTGTCCCCAGGCATGCGTGACCACAACGTGCCTTTGCCGTGGACGACTTCGTCGTGACTGATCGGCAAGAGGTAATTCTCACTCCACGCGTACACCAACGAGAACGTGATCTCGTGATGGTGAAAGCTGCGATGAATCGGATCGCGCCCGAGGAAGTCCAGCGTGTCGTGCATCCAGCCCATGTTCCACTTCATGTTGAACCCGAGGCCACCGACACTGGTCGGACGGGTGACACCGGGCCACGCAGTGGACTCTTCGGCGACAGTGACGACGCCCCGGTGCTTCTTGTGCACTGTCGCGTTCATTTCCTGCAAAAATGACACCGCTTCGAGGTTCTCGCGGCCGCCGTAGATGTTCGGCGTCCACCCACCCTCGGGACGGGAGTAGTCGAGGTAGATCATGGATGCGACAGCGTCGACGCGCAGTCCGTCGATGTGAAACTCGTCGAGCCAGTACAGCGCGTTGGCGACGAGGAAGTTCCGCACCTCGCGCCGACCGAAGTCGAAGACCAGCGTGCCCCAGTCGAGTTGCTCCCCGCGTTGAGGATCCCCGTGCTCATAGAGCGGGCCACCGTCGAAACGGGCCAATGCCCACTCGTCCTTCGGGAAGTGAGCCGGCACCCAGTCGACGAGGACGCCGATGCCTGACTCGTGCAGGTGATCGACGAAGAAGCGGAAATCGTCGGGGCTGCCGAACCGTGAAGTCGGGGCGTAGTAGGACGTCACCTGATAGCCCCAAGACCCACCGAACGGATGCTCGGCGACCGGCAACAATTCGACGTGAGTGAACCCGGTTTCGAGCATGTACTCGGCCAGCTGCACAGCCAATTGGCGATAGTCCAAGCCAGGACGCCAGGAGGCCAAGTGCACTTCGTAGACGCTCATAGGTGCCCGAGTCGGCTCGATCTCCGCCCGTGCTGCGAGCCAATCGTCGTCGGACCATTCGAACGTGGAACCGGCGACGACCGATCCGGTGGCAGGTGGAATCTCGGTGGCGAAAGCCATCGGGTCGGCCTTGTCACGCACGACACCGTCGGAACCGTGGACGCGATACTTGTAGATGGTTCCAGGTCCGACATCAGGAACGAACAGCTCCCAGACACCGGTCGATCCGAGCGCACGCATGGGCCAACTCTGGCCCGACCACCCGTCGAAGCTTCCGACTACGGTCACGCCCGCGGCGGCCGGCGCCCATACGGCGAACGAGGTGCCGCTGACGTCGCCGTCCGGGGTGGTGTAATTCTGCTCGTGGGCACCGAGGATGTCCCACAGTCGCTCGTGCCTGCCCTCGCCGAACAGGTGCAGGTCCAGTTCTCCCAGCGTGGGGAGGAATCGGTATCCGTCGGCGGACTCCGCGGTGTATCCGCCGGGCCAGGTGACGACGAGTCGGTAGTCCATCAAATCGGTGAACGGTACGACGACGCTGAACACGCCATGCGCAACATGGGTCAACTGATGGTCGACGCCGCCGATGCGCGCGATAACCGACTCTGCGTTCGGCTTGAGCGCACGGATGGCCGTTCCGCCGGGCACTGGGTGCGCGCCGAGCACCGAGTGCGGATCGTAGTGTCTGCCTTGGGCGAGCAGTTCGAGATCATTGCTGCTCGGTGAGGCAATGTCGGTTGTCGTCGGCTTATCGGTCACGATTTTCCCACTCACTTCCGGTTGCCGCGGTATGCCAGTTCGAGCCGTGCCGGATACGGAATCGGCGGTAGCGCCAAGATGTGCGCCACTGACTTCCACGGTTCCAATCTGACGAAATTGGTCTGTCCCCAATTGAATTGCTGGCCACTGACTTCGTCGGTGACGGTGAGGCTGTCATGCCAGTCGTGTCCGAGTTCAGGCATGTCCAACCAGATGGTGCCTTCTTCCGGTCCGAACGGATCGAGGTTGATCACCACGAGTACCGAGTCGCCGGTGACCGGGTCGAACTTCGAATAGGCGATCAGCGCGTCGTTGTCGACATGATGAAAATGTATGTTGCGCAACTGTTGTAGAGCCGGGTGCGCCCGTCTGATCGAATTAAGCGTCGCCAACCACGGCTCCAAAGATTCTCCTCGGGCCAGTGCGCCCTCGAAATCTCGGGGACGGAGTTGGTACTTCTCCGAGTCGAGATACTCCTCGCTGCCCGGACGCACGGCTTGGTGCTCGTACAGTTCGTAGCCCGAGTACACACCCCACGTGGGCGACAGGGTTGCCGCCAGTGCAGCACGAAGCGCGAACATTCCGGGTCCGCCGGTCTGGAGGCTTTCGTGAAGGATGTCCGGGGTGTTGACGAACAGATTCGGCCTCGCATCGTCTGCGCGTCGGGCATGCTCCTCGGCGAACTCGGTGAGCTCCCACTTGGCAACCCGCCACGTGAAGTACGTGTAGGACTGAGTGAAGCCGCGCTTGGCCAACCCGTACATTCGCGCAGGCCTGGTGAAAGCCTCGGCGAGGAACAGCACCTCCGGATGAGACTTCTTGATCTCGGCGATGAGCCATTCCCAGAAATCCGGTGGCTTGGTATGTGGATTGTCCACTCGGAAGATTTTGACTCCCAGCGCAATCCAATGTCGAGTGACGCGCAGAACCTCGTTGTAGATGCCGCGGCGATCGTTGTCGAAGTTGATCGGATAGATGTCCTGGTACTTCTTCGGGGGATTCTCGGCGTAGGCGATCGTGCCGTCGGGAAGGACGGTGAACCACTCTGGATGGGTAGCCGCCCACGGGTGGTCCGGGGCTGCCTGGAGCGCCAAATCGATAGCGACCTCGAGGTCGAGTGCCTCGGCTGCCTCCACGAACGCCCGAAAGTCGTCTGCGGTACCGAGCTCGGGATGGATCGCGTCGTGCCCGCCGTCTTTGGATCCGATCGCCCAGGGGGAACCGACGTCGTGCGGCGCCGGGGTCAGCGTGTTGTTCGGTCCTTTCCTGTTGATCTCGCCGATCGGATGGATCGGCGGAAGGTAGACGACATCGAACCCCATGCCGGCAATGCGGGGGAGTTGTTCGATAGATGTGGCGAACGTGCCGTGACGCGGTGTTCCGTCTTCGTTCCATCCACCTGTCGACCGGGGAAAGAACTCGTACCAGGCACCGTTGAGCGCGCGGTTGCGGTCCACCCATACGTTGATGGCGGGGGAGCGCGTCACCAGTTCGCGCAGCGGGTACTGGTGTAGAAGATCTGCCACTGCCGGTGTGAATGCCGAGGCGACGCGAGCCGGAAGCTGACGGTCGGTGTCTCGCAGCGCACTGACGACGTCGACGAGAAGCGCTCGTTCCTCGCTGGGCACACCTTTGGCGGCACGCTCGAATACCCGTGCACCGATTTCCAAGTCGTTGGCCAGCTCGGTGGCGCTCTGACCCACACCCAGTTTGGCTTCGAGTGCATGCTTCCACGTCGCGACGGGATCGCTCCACGCCTCGATTCGGCAGATCCAGTAACCGGGGGTGCTCGGAGTGAAGACTGCGTCGAACGAATCGGGTTCGCTGCCCGGGGTCATGGTGATGCGCAGTGGGGTCCGAATTCCGGGGCCACGAACGGCGAGTGTTGCGGCCACCGCGTCGTGACCTTCTCGCCACACATCCGCCGAAACCGGAAATGCTTCGCCTACCACCGCTTTCACGGGGTATTTTCCGGTGCTCGTGTCTGGAAGGACATTGTCGATACCGAGTCGACCTGTCACTTCACACTCCGTTCTTCGCTCCGTTCGGCCGGTCGCATCGCGTGCGACGGCCGACTAACTGATGGTCGGCGTGCTCTCGTGAACAACCGTAGTGCAGACGGCGACGCTGTGCCTGTGTCAGCGGCCTCCATCGGCGATTTTCGGTCGTCCGTCGGTCGTTCCCCGCCGGTAGCACCGGCGAGTCCGGCCATGGACGGACAACGTGGGTAGTGTTCGTTTCGTGAAAGCCTTGCGTCGGTTCACTGTCCGAGCCCACTTGCCCGAGCGTCTGAATGCCCTAGCGGAGCTTTCGACAAACCTCCGCTGGTCGTGGCACCCACCTACCCAACAACTCGTCGAGGAGATCGACCCAGCGCTCTGGGTCGAACTCGACCGCGATCCCATCGCTCTGCTCGGAGCGGTCGCGCCGAAGCGCCTGGAAGAACTTGCAGACGATCCGACTTTCGTCGACCGCCTTGCGGTAGTGTCCGGCGATCTGTCGGACTACCTGACTCGTCCACTCTGGTTCCAGAAGAAGCAACGCACCGATTCTTCGCTGCCCACCGGCATCGGTTACTTCTCGATGGAGTTCGGTGTCAGCGAGGTCCTGCCCAACTACTCGGGCGGACTCGGCATCCTTGCGGGCGACCATCTCAAAGCTGCGTCCGACTTGGGTCTGCCGTTGATCGGAGTGGGCCTTCTCTACCGATCCGGATACTTTCGGCAGTCACTGACCGCCGACGGATGGCAGTCCGAGCGCTACCCATCGCTCGATCCACAAGGGCTGCCGCTGCGTCTGCTCACCGACTCCTCCGATGCACCGGTCCTCATTCACGTGTCGATGCCGGGAGAGCGGGTTCTGCGAGCTCGGGTATGGATCGCGCAGGTCGGACGCGTCCCCTTGCTGTTGTTGGACTCGGATATTTCGGACAACGATCCGGAACTTCGAGGCGTGACCGATCGCCTGTACGGCGGAGACCAGGATCACCGCATCAAGCAGGAGATTCTGGCCGGAATCGGCGGGGTACGTGCCATTCGTGCGTACACGCACGCCCACGGCTTGCCGGACCCCGAGGTGTTCCACATGAACGAGGGGCACGCAGGGTTCCTCGGTGCCGAACGCATCCGCGAACTCGTCACCGGCGAAGGATTGGACTTCGACTCCGCGCTTGCATCGGTGCGAGCAGGAACCGTGTTCACCACCCACACACCGGTGCCTGCCGGCATCGACCGGTTTCCGGCCGATCTGGTCCGGCACTACTTCGGCAGCGACGCTTCCGCCGACTCGGCCTTGCTGCCGGGTTTGCCGATGGACCGCATTCTGGCGCTGGGCGGTGAGCCCGACCGGTCGGTGTTCAACATGGCGCACATGGGCCTTCGTCTGGGCCAACGTGCCAACGGTGTCTCGAAGCTGCACGGGATCGTCAGCCGGGGCATGTTCAACGATCTGTGGCGCGGATTCGACGTATCGGAGGTACCGATCGGCTCGGTCACCAATGGTGTTCACGCACCCACCTGGGCCGCGCGCGAGTGGATGGAGCTGGCAAACGACACCGTCGGTGCCGATGCGCTGGAGGAAGCACGCGGCTGGGAACAGTTGCAGAACGTCCCGTCCGAAAAACTGTGGTCGACGCGAAACGATCTTCGGGGTCAACTCGTCGACGAAGTTCGCCGTCGTGTGCATCGATCGTGTGTGGAGCGAGGCTCGACCGAGGCTGAACTGGGTTGGACCTCAGGGGTTTTCGATCCGAACGTATTGACGGTCGGATTCGCGAGACGAGTGCCGACGTACAAGCGTCTGACGTTGATGCTGCGCGAACCGGAACGGCTGAAGAGGCTTCTGCTCGATCCGGACCGTCCAGTGCAATTGGTGGTTGCTGGAAAATCCCATCCCGCGGACGACGGTGGCAAGGCCCTCATCCAGCAGATAGTTCGGTTCGCCGATGCCGCAGATGTTCGCCATCGCATCGTGTTCCTACCGGACTACGACATGTCGATGGCTCGATACCTCTACTGGGGCTGCGACGTCTGGCTCAACAACCCACTTCGCCCACTCGAAGCCTGCGGAACCTCGGGCATGAAGTCTGCGTTGAACGGCGGCCTCAACCTGTCCATCCGCGACGGATGGTGGGACGAGATGTACGACGGCGAGAACGGTTGGGCCATACCGACTGCCGACGGCGTGACGGACGAGAGCCGCCGCGACGACCTCGAAGCTTCGGCGCTCTACGAGTTGCTGGAGCAGTCGGTGTTGCCCAAATTCTACGACCGCACCGACGGTGTGCCGACTCGCTGGATCGAGATGGTTCGCCACACCCTCGAGCATCTGGGGCCGAAGGTGCTGGCGTCGAGGATGGTTCGTGACTACACGCTCGGTTACTACGCTCCGGCCGCGACCGCGGCGCGCACAGTCGACCGCGACGAGTACGCAGGCGCGAAGGACGTCGCAGCGTATCGCCGACGGGTCGAGGACGCGTGGCATTCCGTCGAGGTCGTCCAGGTCGACAGCGAAGGTTTGCCCGACACCCCGGTTATCGGCGCGAAGCTCACCTTGCGGGCGTACGTCCGACTTGGAGGTCTTTCGCCGTCGGACGTCGTCGTTCAGGCTGTGCTCGGCCGGGTTACCGACGACGAGGATCTGACCGATACCAGAACGGTGGCGATGACGCATTCAGGAACGGACTCGCTCGGGGAGGTCTTCGAGACCGACACAGCTCTGCCGGTCAGCGGGGCAGTCGGTTACACCGTCCGGGTGCTGCCGCACCATCCATTGTTGGCCGGTGATGCCGAACTGGGTCTGGTGAAATCGCCGAATCCGTAACCCGCCTCGGTTCTGCGAAGGTGGCTACCTTCCGGAAAGCCGGATGAGAGCTTTGCGCACTACCTCAGGGTCGGACGTCTCCCAGAACGGGGGAAGCGAGGCCCTGAGGTAGCCGCCGTAGCGAGCCGTCGCAAGTCGTGGGTCGAGCATGGCGACGACGCCTCTGTCGTCGACGCTGCGCAGCAACCGGCCGACGCCCTGTGCGAGCAGGAGCGCGGCATGATTGGCGGCGACCGAGAGAAAGCCGTTGCCGCCACGGGACTCCACTGCCTGTTGCCGGGCCACCAGTAGCGGGTCGTCCGGTCTGGGGAACGGGATCCGATCCAGGATCACCAGGCTGAGCGATGGACCGGGAACGTCCACTCCTTGCCATAGCGACAGGGTGCCGAAGAGCGAGGTTGCTTCGTCCTCGGCGAACTTGGTGACCAACGCGCCCGTGGAGTCGTCGCCCTGGCACAGGATCGGTGTGTCCAGTCGCTCGCGCATCGCCTCGGCGGCCGTCTTCGCCGCACGCATCGAGGAGAACAAGCCAAGTGTCCGGCCACCAGCAGCACTGACCAGTGCCTCGATCTCGTCCAAGTACTCGGCGGACAAGCCGTCACGGCCGGGAGGCGAAAGATGTTTGGCCACATACAGGATGCCGGCCTTCGCATGGTCGAACGGGGACCCGACGTCGAGCGAATTCCAATAAATCGACGCGGTGTCGGACGGTGGCTGCGCGCCCGACGCCATAGCAGTGTCGCTGCGTGCGGAATTCTGGGCCGGAAGACCCCAATTGATGGCGAGTCCGTCGAACGAACCGCCGACCGTCAGCGTCGCCGAAGTCAACACCACGGTCGACTCGGCGAAGAGTCGGCTGCGCAGTAGACCCCCGACCGACAGCGGCGCTATTCGGACGGTGCGTTTGACGTTCCCGCGGAAGTCGTCGACTGCATGCCAGACGACGTCCTTACGTTTGGCCGGGTCCGGTTCGTCGAAGGCGGTGAGTACCCTTACCGCGCTGTCGTGGACTTCGTCGATGGCCACGAGGGCTGCATTGCGCGCGGCGGCCGCCTCCGGGTCCGAGGCCGCCATGCTCTGCTTCTGCGGACCGATCGCGGTACGAACGGCCCAGGCAGAGTCACGAACAGAGGCCAGGGCAGGTCCCACCCCGTCCGGGAGAGCCGACCATCGGCCGGGCGGGAGGCTGTCGAGAATCTCAGCCCAGTTGTCCGCCGCGCCGTCGAGTGCGTCGACGATCTCCTCCTCGATCAGCTTGGAGCACCGGCGAGCAGCAGCGGTGACCGTGGCGGCAGACAGTTCCGAAGTGGCGACGCCGGTGACTCGATCGACGAGTTCGTGCGCTTCGTCGATGACCACCACGTCGTGCTCGGGAAGAATTTGGATTCCGGTGATGGCATCGATGGCCAGCAGCGCGTGGTTGGTGACCACGACGTCCACCTGTGACGCTTCGGTGCGTGCGCGCTCGGCGAAGCAGTCCTCGCCGACGGGGCATCGAGACTTGCCGAGGCATTCACGTGCGGTGACGCTGACCTGCCGCCATGCCTGATCGCTGACCCCGGGGACGACGTCGTCACGGTCGCCGGTATCGGTGTCGGAGGACCACTGCGTGAGCCGGACGACCTCGCGGCCGAGGCGGGAGATGGCGAACGCGTCGAAGAGTTCGGCGTCGGGCTTCTCCTCGGATGCTCCGGTGTGAATCTTGTTCATGCACAGATAGTTGTTGCGGCCCTTGAGTATTGCGAACTTCGGCCGCCTGCCGATTGCATCCTTCAGTGCATCCGCCAGCCGTGGAAGGTCACGGTCCACGAGCTGACGTTGCAACGCGATGGTTGCCGTCGAGACAACCACGGTGCGGCCGGACTCGACAGCATGTCTGATGCTCGGCACAAGGTACGCCAGCGATTTACCGGTTCCGGTCCCAGCCTGCACGGCCAGGTGCTCCCCTGTGTCGATCGAGTGCGCGACGGCCGATGCCATCGTGAGCTGATTGCTGCGTTCCTTGCCTCCCAGCGAGTGCACCGCGACCTTCAGTAGGGCGGGAACTGTGGGGAGCTCGGTCTTCGACGGCACCGCAGAAGACTACTGCCACTCACCGACCGGATGCGTCATCGACACCGTCCGGCGACAGCCGCGGGCGAAGGTTCACGCGGGGGCTTCGACGAACCGCGTCGACAGTGCAGGCTCGCCCTGCGAAAGTTTGAGTCCTTCCCACGGAAGACTGACGAGCCGCTGTGCGAGCAGTTCACGTGCGGCGTCCAGTCCCGGTAGCGACGGTTCTTGCACACCGCCGCGCACCAGGGGCCTACACAAGTCGATAGCGTCGAGTCCGTCCTCGATCACCGGCGTGCTGCCCACTGGATACACGATTTCTTCGACCGCAGTTCCCGTGGCGCGTGTGGTTCGGATCGCGGCCTTGGCGCCCCCGCGGGACTCCTTGTGACTGCTGCGTTTGGCGACGGGACGGCCGTCGACCGTGACCAACTTGTAGACCATGCCCGCGGTCGGCGCCCCCGATCCGGTCACCAGAGAGGTCCCGACGCCGTAGCTGTCTACCGGTTCGGCGCGTAGTGCGGCGATTGCATATTCGTCGAGATCACCCGATACGACAATCTTCGTTTCTTTCGCACCAAGGTCGTCGAGTTGACGGCGGACCTGCCGGGCGAGCACTCCGAGGTCTCCGGAATCGATGCGAACTCCGCCCAGGCCGGTACCGGCGACCTCGACGGCATTGGCGACACCGGCAGTGATGTCGTAGGTGTCGACCAGCAGTGTCGTGCCGACTCCCAGATTACGAACCTGCGCGGCGAAGGCGGCTTTCTCGTTCGGACCATCGGCGTCGGTGTAGAGGAGGGTGAAGGCGTGGGCCGAAGTTCCGGCCCCGGGGACGCCGTGGCGTCGTACTGCTTCGAGATTCGACGTCGCGGTGAATCCGGCGATGTAGGCGGCCCGAGAGGCCGCGACTGCGGCCTCTTCATGCGTGCGACGCGAACCCATCTCGATGAGCGGGCGGGTACCCGCAGAGTTCGCCATGCGTGCGGCTGCCGACGCTATTGCGCTGTCGTGGTTGAGAATCGACAGTGCCAGAGTTTCCAGAACGACGCATTCGGCGAATGTTCCGTGTACCGACAGCACCGGTGAACCGGGGAAATACAGTTCGCCCTCTCGATAGCCGTCCACGTCGCCGCCGAAAGAATAGCTTTCGAGCCACTCGAGGGTCTTGGTCGGAAGGAAGGCCGCGAGCGTCTCGATCTCGGCCGGCCCGAAGCGGAATCGTGTCAGTGCCTCCAGGAACCTGGCGGTACCGGCGACGACGCCGTAACGCCGACCGTTAGGCAGTCGTCGCGCGAAGACCTCGAAACTGCACGGTATGTGCGCAGAACCGTCGGCAAGCGCGGCCGAGAGCATGGTGAATTCGTACTGGTCCGTCATCAATGCGGAACTGCGTTCATGGTCGCAAAAGTCCGGCTTGGAGATCGAGGCGTCGGTCACAGAGACAACAGTACGAGGCGTAGGGGCGAAGGTGTGTACTACCGCTCTCTCGTCGTACCCTGAGAGGTATGGCTTCATCGACGGCACGACCGAGCGTGGGCAGAGCGGTCGCGGTACCGGAATCGTCGATTTCACCGTCGGCGGCATCCCCCCAGGCGGTACCAGCGGAAACCGAAGTGGTGGCAAGGGACGAGGCACACGATGTGCCCTGGGTGACCATCGTCTGGGACGACCCGGTCAACCTCATGCACTACGTCACCTTCATTTTTCAGAAGTTGTTCGGATACAGCAAAGCGAAAGCCACCGACCTGATGATGCAGGTTCATTCGGAAGGTAAGGCAGTCGTCTCGAGCGGTGAGCGCGATGCGATGGAGAACGACGTGCGCAAACTGCATGCGGCCGGTTTGTGGGCCACGATGCAACAGGACAAATAGGGCAACCAGACAAATAGAGGCAGTAAACAACACACGGGCTTCCAGACAGCAGGCCGGCATCCAAGGACGGGGCAGAAGAGCGCAGTGCGCATGTGGAGCAGAAAGAACTCACTGAGCGGGGTCAAGATCCGCTCGGATATGGACGCCAGAGAAGCAACTGTGCTCAGATCGCTCGTGGAATCGGTAGTCGGTCTTCTCCGCGATCGAGAAGCCGATGCGCCGACGGACGAGCTTGCGGCCATGACGGGTCTACGAACCGGCCACAGCAGTCCACCCGAGGATGCAGCGCTCGCGCGGCTATTGCCGGAATTTCATCGCCCGGATTCCGGTCCCGACGCGGCAAACCTCAATGGCGCGCTTCGCGGATTGCACGAGCCGGAGATCATCGACGACAAGCTCGCTGCAAGCCGAGTCATCCTCGACACGATTCCGTCGAACGGCGGAAAAGTCGTCCTGACCCCCGCACAGGCAGAGTCCTGGCTGATGGGCCTCAACGACGTAAGGTTGGCGCTCGGAACCACCTTGGGTATCGACGCCGACACTCCTGAGGTTCTCGACGAGGGGGATCCACGAGCTCCCCATCTGGATGTGTACCACTGGCTGACCTGGATGCAGGATTCCCTCGTTCAGGTCCTCATTCCGTAGGAGTACCTGTTGGGGACGGGTCCGAAGGATGCACTGACCGACGTGTCGGGCTTACTGGTGGGGCATCACCACGAGATCGATCCGGCTGCCGAACTCGGGTCCGGCGCGGCTACCGGCTGCACGGTGATCCGCGCTCTCGGCGGCGCCGTCGCCGCAGTCGACGTTCGGGGAGGTGGTCCCGGCACCCGTGAGACCGATCTGCTCGATCCGAGCCATTCGGTACAGCAGGTCAACGCCGTTCTCCTCACCGGTGGAAGCGCATACGGACTCGCTGCCGCCGACGGTGTCATGCGATGGCTCGAAGAGCACGGACACGGAATTGCCATGGGTAGCCCGGACCAGGTGGTACCGATCGTTCCTGCGGCGGTCATCTTCGATCTGCCGGTAGGGGATTGGTCCATCCGGCCGACCGCCGACTTCGGATATCGCGCAGCAGCGGCCGCTCGAGCCGATTTCGCGACCGGTTCGGTAGGCGCAGGCGTCGGTGCTCGCGCGGGGGTGCTCAAAGGAGGCGTCGGCACGGCGAGCACCGTCATCGAGGGAGGACCTGCCGACGGCATCACCGTCGGTGCACTGATCGTCACCAATCCGGTCGGTTCGGTGTTCGATCCCCGAACCGGACTTCCGTGGGGAGTCGGGTCGGAGGGGCCCGATGCGTACCGGATGCGCAAACCCGACGTGCACGAGGTGTGGAACGCCAACGCACTTGCACCCAAGGGCACCGCCCTCAATACGACGATCGGTGTCGTAGGCACCGATGTGGATCTGAGCGCGGCCTCGTGCAAGCGCGTGGCCGTCGCCTCTCACGACGGCCTGGCACGGGCGATCAGACCTGCCCACTCGCCACTCGACGGCGACACGATTTTCGCGCTCTCGACCGGCACGAGGAAGGTCGTCACCGAAACTGCCATGCCCAAGGCATTTTCCTCCGACCTGCCGGTTCTCGACGCAGTGTGCGCGGTTGCGGCCGATGTCGTCGAGCGGGCCATCGTGCATGCATTGCTCGACGCGACCTCGATCGCTGGTATTGCGACGTACCGTCAGATTTTTCCGTCGGCCTTTGCGCCCTGACCACAGCGGTAGACTTCGAAGGGCAGACCACCTCCCCGGTGCGTGGATGTCGGGGCTGGACGAAAGGCCTAGTTCTGTGACGATGAACCATTACCTTCCCGTTGCCGCACCCAAACGCCCATTGTGGCAGCAGGCCGTGATGTTGATGGGCTCGTTCGTCGTGCTGCTGTGGGTCATCGAGATCATCGACGTCGCTTCCGGCAGTCGCGTCGAGCAGGCGGGGATCAACCCGCGCAGTGTGGACGGTTTGTGGGGAATTCTGTTCGCGCCGGTGCTGCACGACGACTGGGCCCACCTGATCGCGAACACCCTTCCGGTCCTGATTCTCGGATTCCTCGTTCTGCTGTCCGGTCTGGCGCGTGGTCTGACAGCCACGGGCATCATCTGGGTCGTCGGCGGTGTCGGTACGTGGTTGATCGGCGGCGCCAACTCGAACCACATCGGTGCCTCGGTTCTCATCTTCGGTTGGATCGCGTATCTGCTGACGCGGGGAATTTTCACCAGAAACCTGGGCCAACTTGCCGTCGGCGTCGTGGTGTTCGTCATCTATGGCGGAGCACTGTGGGGCGTATTGCCGAGTACACCTGGGGTGTCGTGGCAAGGCCACCTCTTCGGCGCCGTCGGAGGAGTCCTTGCGGCGTGGTTCTTGTCCTCCGATGCCCGCGAGGCGCGTAAGCAGAAATCTCTCGGCTGACCCTCTCCGCCGACATCACCACAACGCGCAAAGTGTTGGTTAACTTCGTAAAAACGTGTCGAACGTTTCGGTGCCGGGCATCGACGTGGCAGCATGACGTACATGCGAATTACCGTCCTGGGATGTTCGGGGAGTGTGTCAGGGCCTGATTCCCCCGCGTCGGGTTACCTGCTCGACGAACCGGGAACATCGCCTGTCGTACTCGACTTCGGTCCTGGCGTGCTCGGTGCGCTGCAGAAATACGCAGATCCCGGTGACGTCAGTGTGTTCTTGTCCCATCTACATGCAGATCACTGTCTCGATGTACCGGGGCTCCTGGTCTGGCGTAGATACCACCCGAATCCGCCTGCGGGGCGCGCACTCGTATACGGGCCGAAAGACACCGCTTTCCGGCTCGGCGTCGCGTCTGCCGAATGCGGTGGCCAGATCGACGACATGTCCGACACGATCGATCTGCGTCGCTGGCAGGACGGCCGAACCATCGAACACGGACAGCTCACCGTGCACACCCGCCAGGTCTATCACCCGCCGGAGTCCTACGGCATGCGGATCACGACAGGGGCGGGGAAGCTGTTCGCGTACACGGGGGACACGGGAATGTGCCAGGCAGTCCGCGATCTCGCCCACGGTGCCGATGTGCTGTTGTCCGAAGCATCGTGGACGCACAGTTCCGACCGCCCCAAAGGTATTCATCTCTCCGGGACCGAGGCGGGGCAGCTGGCACGTGAGGCCGGCGTGGGTGAGCTGTTGCTGACTCATATTCCGCCGTGGACTTCGAGGGAAGATGTAATCGCGGAAGCGAAGGCCGAGTTCAGTGGTCCGGTGCACGCGGTCCTACCGGGCGATGTCTTCACCGTCTAGGCCAGGGTTAAGCTTGCTGTCGTGTCCAGACGAGAAGACGGCCGAGCGGACGACGAGCTCCGCAACATCAAGATCACCCGCGGATTCACCGACAACCCGGCAGGATCGGTGCTGGTGGAGTTCGGAAACACGCGGGTCATGTGCACCGCGAGCGTCGAGGAGGGCGTTCCTCGCTGGCGTAAAGGCTCGGGCCTAGGTTGGCTCACCGCCGAATACGCGATGCTTCCCGCAGCAACCCATACCCGCAGCGGACGTGAGTCCGTCAAGGGCAAGGTCGGTGGGCGGACGCAGGAGATATCCCGCCTCGTCGGCCGGTCGCTGCGCGCATGCATCGATCTTGCCGCCATCGGTGAGAACACCATCGCGATCGACTGCGACGTACTGCAGGCCGACGGCGGCACCCGTACCGCGGCCATCACCGGCGCATTCGTTGCACTGTCCGACGCCGTCACCTACCTGCGTGCGGCCGGTCGACTCGCGGACCCGCAGCCGATTTCCTGTGCCATCGCAGCGGTGAGCGTCGGCGTCGTCGACGGCCGTGTTCGGCTGGATCTGCCCTACGAGGAAGATTCGCGAGCCGAGGTCGACATGAACGTCGTAGCCACCGACACCGGTACTCTCGTCGAGATCCAGGGCACCGGAGAGGGCGCTACCTTCCCGAGGACCACTCTCGACAAGCTGCTCGATTCAGCTCTCGCAGGCATCGAGAAGATTTTCGAGGTGCAGCAGGCTGCACTCGCCGAGCCGTACCCCGGCGTGCTTCCCGAACCTGCCGTCGACGCACCGAAGAAGAAGTTCGGTGGCTGACACCAAGCTTCTCGTCGCGAGCCGCAACGCCAAGAAGCTACAGGAGTTGCGTCGAGTGCTCGATGGGGCGGGAGTCCTCGGAATCGAATTGGTCGGATTGGACGAGGTGCCCGAGTTCCCAGAGGCACCCGAGACCGGTTCGACGTTCGAGGAAAATGCGCTCGCCAAGGCCCGCGACGGCGCGGCTGCGACCGGGCTCGCTTGTGTTGCAGATGATTCCGGTCTCGAAGTCGACGCATTGAACGGTATGCCGGGTGTGCTGTCGGCAAGATGGTCCGGAGTACACGGAGACGACGGCGCCAACACGTCGTTGCTTCTGGCGCAGCTGGGCGACGTACCCGACGAGCGTCGGGGTGCGGGTTTCGTCTCTGCCTGCGCGCTGGTCGTTCCCGGCGGCGTCGAGGCCGTCGTCCGAGGTGAATGGCGTGGCGTCATGGCGCGAGAGCCATTGGGTGAGAACGGTTTCGGTTACGATCCGGTATTCGTTCCCGAAGGGGACGGTAGATCTGCGGCGGAACTGAGCCCGCAAGAGAAAGATGCCTCCTCTCATCGAGGGCGTGCATTGACATTGCTGATTCCTGCACTCGAAACGCTTACCGGGTAGAGACTGGTCTGGTGAAACGAACAGTCGTGGCTGCGGCCGTCCTGGTAGCCGCTGGAATGCTTGCTGCACCGGGTCCGGCAGCAGCGTCCCCGGTCCAGAACTCGTTCGCGGAGGCAACCCTGTACTCCATCGCACACCCAGGTGCGAGCCCTTCGGGTGCCAACGATTACGCGTGCGTCCCGAGTGCCGAACACCCGGAACCGGTCGTGCTCGTGCACGGGTTCCTCGAGAACTCCTACGACAACTGGGCATCGATGGCGCCGGTACTGAAAGCCGAAGGCTACTGCGTCTTTGCGCTCGATTACGGAGCGCCCGAAGGTATTCCGTTCGGCGGCCTGGGTTCACTCGCGGACAGTGCAGCCGAACTGGGGCGGTTCGTCGACACCGTCCGGACCTCGACAGGAGCCCACAAAGTTTCCGTGGTTGGTCACTCCAAGGGTGGTACCGTACCGCGCTACTACGCCCGGTTTCTCGGGGGAGCGGACTCTGTCTCGCGGATCGTAGCGTTGTCACCGCCGAACTATCCGGTGCCAGGCCCACCTTCAGACGAGGCCCTGCAACGCCTCAACGAGGGTAGTGACACTGTCCAGGGAGTGGACTACACGACCATCGTGACCCGCTACGACCAGGTTGTGCCCTATGAGGCGTCATTGCTGACGGGGGAGGGCAACACGAACGTCGTGCTTCAAGACCTGTGCCCAGGCAACGTCACCGAGCACACTGGAATCTCCTATGACCATGTTGCACAGCAAGTGGTGTCGAACGCTTTGCGCGTTTCCGATCCCACCGAAGTTCGGTGCTGACTGCTCAGACGCCGAAGTCGCGCTTGACCTGAGTCGTTCGCCAATGCTCTACGAAGAACGACAGGAACGGCACTGTGCCGGCGAGTAGGGTGCCAACGGTTCGGGCGGCCGGCCAACGAACCTTGATGGCCAAATCGAGGGTGAAGAGCAGGTAGACCGCGTAAACCCATCCGTGAACGATACCGATCCAGCCGAAGCTGTCGTTGCCGAAGCCGTACTTGGCAACGATCTCGACTAGAAGGACAAGCAGCCACACACCGGTCGTGTACGCGAGAATTCGGTAGCGCAGGAGTGCGGAAGCAATCTTCTTCGTCTTTTCGGTTGATGCAGATTGCTGTGGTGCCGTGCTCACTTGGTGCTCCTGTCGGACTCGCGGGAGCGATCGAGCTCCGCAAGATAGCTGTTGTACTCGAGAAGTTGGCGGGCCTCGGGATCCTCGAGGTCATCCTCCACCGGCGCCACCGGTCGTTGGGGCAGCAGATCCGCGGGAACTTCACGCACGATCTGTTCGGCGACGTCGTCGTTCTCGGCGTCCTGCGGAGCGTCGGCCTCGTCTTCGAGCTGTACGAATTTGCGGTAGGCGTAGACGACGAATACAGCGAACAGAGGCCATTGGAATGCGTAACCCAGGTTCTGGCCGTTGCCGCCGGCGGATTCGAAACGCTCCCACTGCCACCAGCCCAGGGCCAGGCAACCGAGCGCCGAGACGATCACCAGAGCGATGAGCGCCGGGCGGCGTTGAGTGTGGGTTTTCGACACCCCCCGACGGTACCCGAGTATCTACTACCTCAGGTAGTTCGGTGGGGGTCGTCACTGATGGTGGTGCGCGAGGGGGGACTTGAACCCCCACGTCCTGAGACACTGGAACCTAAATCCAGCGCGTCTGCCAATTCCGCCACTCGCGCGAGTGCTGTGCAAGTCTACAACGCCGAATCCCGACTCGAACGCAGGTGCATCCTCGGCTCGGCGTACAGCGTACTGTCCGATGCGTGGCAAGCAAGAAGGCGACCGTTTTCGATCCAGCGCGCACCCTCGGCCTGCTGTGGCGAGTGGACGAGAAGCCGAGTCGCAGCGGGTTGAGTATCGACGCGATCGTCGACGCCGCGATCGAGATCGCGGACGCCGACGGGATCGATGCTGTGTCCATGCGACGCGTCGCCGATCGACTCGGCGTCGGTGCAATGTCGCTCTACACGCACGTTCCGGGGCGCGAGGAACTTGCCGATCTGATGATCGACACCGCTGTGGCGTCGTTGTATTCGAGTGTCGCCGAACCCACCTCGGCGACCGATGGCTGGCGTAACGGACTTCGATTCGTCGCGGAGCGCAATTGGCTTCTCTACCAACGTCATCCGTGGATTCTCGATGTGCAGGGTGCGCGTGCTGTGTTGGGCCCGCATACCAATGGCAAGTATGAGGCAGAGCTGAGCGTCATCGACGGCGTCGGGCTCACGGACATCGAAATGGATTCGGTCCTCACTCTTGTCCTGACGCATGTCGCGGGCACCGCACGCGCGCTCGCTCGATTCGACAAGGTTCGCGAGGAATCTGGAATGACGGATGCACAGTGGTGGGCCGCAACGGCGCCCGTCCTGGAGCGCGTCATGAATCACGCTGACTACCCGGTGTCGGCGCGCGTGGGAACCGCTGCCTCGACTTCGTATGGCGCAGTGACTGATCCGGTGCACGAGTACGTGTTCGGAGTCGATTGCATCCTCGACGGTGTGGCCGCGCTGATCGAGAGTGGGCGCGGCCACGTCCGCACCGATAGTTAGCCGACAGCTTTCAACTCCGACGCTTGCTTGGGGAGCGGATGACGGCGTTGGTAGCGCCACACTGCATGTTCGAGCGCTGCACGTTCGACGTTCATGCTCTCTGCGGTCACGGCGAGAAGCATCTCGGCACTCTCGCCGTCGAGCGTTCTGCCGACCGCGTCCGAGGTGAACGCGATAACATGAAGCAGCGAGTTCGGTGTGCGCTCGCCCACGAGGAACAGGGCGCACTCCCACGTTTTCGTTCCGGCCCCGGGGATGGCGGTGAATGCTGCGCGAAGTTCATCCGAATCGATGAGATCTTCAGCTCGTGCCACGCGGAGTCCGGTCAGTGCCGTCGCGATGCGTGCGGCGCACTCGGCCTTGGTGGTGGAGTTGCCGGCCACCCGCTGCCTGTTCCCGAGAATCTCGGCGAGTTCCTCGGGCTTGTCCACGAGCGCGGCGAGCGCGGCCGGATCGTCCAGAGACTCGTACTGCCGATACTTGCGCCAACGGGAGACGACGCGCCTCACGCCGGTGTCGGGTCCACCGTAGGTTGCCCGCGCTGAGAACACTGCGTCGAGGAGGGCCGCTTCGACTTCCTGTGGCCATCCCGGATTCCAGTAGGGCGACTTCGATGGTGCTGCACATGTTTCGATATGCGCGGTGAGCGCCTCGCGGTCGCGCTGCGAAAATATATGTGTAACCGATGAATACATGAATCCCCCCGGGTCTATGTACTTCGAGAATGGGTCGATGCACTTCGAGAAGCTACCCAGGGTCACCGACAGCTTCGCGCCTGCGCTCATCCGGCCTCTGTGTGACAAGGCTCATATAACGGAAAGGTAACAATAAATCTGAGGGTTCCCTCACGTTCGGCGCGCTTCCATTCGGGCTGTGCCAGCACTGATGTTTGTTACCGGCGAGTTGCCTCAACTGTAGGTAAAGGGCCTTCAGCGGCCGTACTCGCTGGTAGCAGTTGGACGTCCAGTCAAACGTGAGGCTTTCCTCATGATTGTGTCTTAGCCTGGTGATGCGCGGACAGAGTGACTCGGTCCCCGACGGTCCTCCTCCACGGGGCCGCTGAACCGCGCCAGCGAAGGGCCATCCACGAATACCTCGATATCCGAGGTGCTCACGAGAGGAATCTTGCAACTTGACGATCAACGAGAGCACACCATCACAGGGACAAGGCGCGAGCAGGTCGCCAAAGAGCGGTGGTGGTTCTCGTACGCTCGCAGATCGGTTCGCGGCCGGTGAGCCCTACGCGCTGGCTTTCGGCGGACAGGGTGCCCCATGGCTCAGTTCGCTCGAAGAGCTCGCCCGCGACTCGGCACTCGAGCCCGAGCTCACGGACCTGGTCAACGAGTCCGTTGCCATCCTCGCACCCGTTGCAGACGAACTCCTCGTCGTGCGCTCGGTCGGATTCGATCCCATCGGCTGGATGCTCGAACAAGACCTGGCAGACGAGGACGACGCAGCCTCCACCGACGGTCCCTCCGAAGCCGCACTTACCTCCGCGGCCGTATCGCTTCCCGGCGTATTCCTGACCCAGGTCGCTGCACTGCGTGCGCTGAAGCTGCAAGGACTCGACCCCGCGCAGACGCCGCCGGTCGCCGTCATCGGACATTCACAGGGCCTCATCGCCGCCGAGTCGGTCAAGAGTGATGGTGCCCAGGACGCACGCCTGCTTGCCGTCGCACAGCTGATCGGTGCTGCCGCAGGACTGGTCGCACGTCGTAGGGGAATCATCGGAGCTGCCGATCGGGCGCCCATGGTTTCGGTCTCGAACGTGGAACCGGAACGGCTCGCGTCGATCATCGAAGAACTCGCAATCCCGGGTGCACCGGAACGTTCCGCGGTCCTCGCAATCCGCAACGGACGCCGTCGCGTCGTGCTCGCAGGCCCGCCTGCTCAGCTCGCTCGCGTGCAGGAGCGCAGCGAGCAGATCGCTGCCGAGGAAGAGCGTGAGCGCGATTCCAAGAAGCGTGGCGGTTCGGTATTCGCGCCGGTCTTCGAGCAGCTCCCCGTCGAGGTCGGCTTCCACCACCCCGCACTGGGCGATGCGGTGGAACTCGTCTCTGCATGGGCACAGCGCTGTGGCCTCGACGTGGACATTGCGCGCACTCTTGCCCACAGCATCCTCGTCGCGCCCGTGGACTGGGTCGACGCCATCGACGGCGTCGTCGATGCAGGCGCCGACTGGATCCTCGACCTCGGTCCAGGTGACCTTCTGACTCGCATGACGACTCCGGCTCTGCGCGGACAAGGAGTGGGCATCGTCGCTGCCTCCACGCGCGGTGGACACCGCAACCTGCTGACGCCGGGCGCTGCCCCCGAGGTTGCGCCGGCGTGGTCGGAGTTCGCACCGAAGCCGATCACCTTGCCCAACGGTCGCGTCGTCGTCGAGACCACCTTCACCAAGCTCACCGGCCGTTCGCCTATCCTGCTCGCCGGCATGACCCCGACTACGGTCGACGCGAAAATTGTTGCCGCAGCGGCCAACGCAGGCCACTGGGCCGAGCTCGCCGGTGGCGGCCAGGTCACCGAGGACATCTTCACCGACCGCGTCGCCGAACTGTCGCAGCTCCTCGAGCCCGGTCGCGCGATTCAGTTCAACTCGCTCTTCCTCGACCCCTACCTGTGGAAACTACAGCTCGGCGGCCGTCGCCTCGTGCAGCGCGCCCGAGCGGCGGGTGCCGCTATCGACGGCGTCGTCGTCACCGCAGGCATCCCTGAACTCGAAGAAGCCGTTGCGCTCATCGAGGAGCTTTCCGACGCAGGCATTTCACACGTGTGCTTCAAGCCCGGCACCGTCGCGCAGATCCGCGCCGTAATTCGGATCGCGAACGAGGTGCCTTCCTACCCCGTCATCGTGCACATCGAGGGTGGTCGCGCAGGTGGCCACCACTCGTGGGAGGACCTCGACGATCTGCTGCTCGCGACCTACGCAGAGCTGCGAGCGCGTCCCAACCTGGTGATCTGCGTCGGTGGTGGAATCGGCACACCCGAGCGTGCAGCCGAATACCTGACGGGCCGTTGGTCCCTCGGCGCCGGGTACCCGAAGATGCCGCTCGATGGAATCCTCGTCGGTACCGCCGCCATGGCAACGCTCGAAGCTACGACCTCGCCCGAGGTCAAGCAGCTTCTCGTCGACACGCCGGGTACCCCGGACTGGGTCGGCGCAGGCACTGCATCCGGCGGAATGGCCTCCGGCCGTAGCCAGCTCGGCGCGGACATTCACGAGATCGACAACGCAGCCTCACGCTGCGGGCGCCTGCTCGACGAGGTCGCCGGTAACGCCGATGCTGTGGCCGAGCGTCGCGAGGAGATCATCGCGGCACTCGACGGAACCGCCAAGCCGTACTTCGGCGACGTGGAGTCGATGACCTACCAACAGTGGCTCATTCGCTATCTCGACCTGGCCATCGGCACGGACAAGCGCAAGGATTTCGATTGCGGCGGGGAGTTCACCGACGCGGTCACCGAGGCCAACGATTCGGTGTGGCTCGACGTCACCTGGCGCACCCGTTTCCTCGAGATGCTTCAGCGCACCGAAGCCCGTCTGCACCCCGTCGACCGCGGCCCGATCCCGACGCTCTTCGCCGACGTCGACACTCTCGAACGTCCGCGCGCTGCACTTCGCTCGTTGCTCGCTCAGTTCCCCGATGCAGGCGAGGTCGTTCTGCACCCGGCTGACATCACTTTCTTCACCTCGCTCTGCAAGCTTCCGGGCAAGCCGATCAACTTCGTTCCCGTCGTCGACGGTGACGTTCGGCGCTGGTGGCGCAGTGACTCGCTGTGGCAGGCGCACGATTCGCGGTACTCCGCCGATCAGGTCTGTGTCATTCCCGGCACCGTTGCCGTCGCCGGAATCACCCGCGTCGACGAGCCGGTCGGGGAGCTACTCGATCGCTTCGAGAAGGCCACCGCCGACGAGTTGGTATCCGAGGGCGGTGCACCGGCGCCCGCTGTGAGCCGTCGTTACGCAGGCATCGCACCCGGTCTGCTCGGCATCGTTCTTGCCGCCCCTGACGTCGACTGGGCATCACGGATGACGCAGAACCCCGTTGCACGTCTCGGTGACACGGCGGACTGGATTGTCGAATCCGACACCGTCGCATCACACCCACAGACCGGATCCTCCCTCACCGTGCAGGATTCGACTCACGTCGAACTGACCGTTCCGCTCGCCCCCGGCAAGGAGGTGCGCATCCGCTTGACCGTCCCCGTATCCACCGTCGACGGTGGCGCCCCCGTCGTCACTGCCGAAGATGCGCAGGCCTCGATGTCCTCGCTACTCGGAATTGCTGCGGGACAAGACCTTCCCAAGGTGAAGAACGGTGTTGCACGTCTCAACCTGGCATGGATCCCTGATCTCGTGGCAGACCACGGCGGCGTCACCGGATCGGGTCTTCCCGACTCGCTGACCGTCAGCGGCAAGGCTGTTCCCGACGTGCTCGTCGGAGCATGCTGGCCTGCCGTCTTCGCCGTCCTCGGTGCCACTCGCACAGCTGCGGGTATCGACGTCATCGAGGGCATGTTGGATCTGGTCCACCTCGACCACAGCGTCAACCTGGAAGGTGAACTGCCCAGTGATGCATCGATTCTCGTCGTCAAAGCTGAGGCAGGAGAGGTGCTCGACACCGATCTCGGTCGCGTAGTCGAGGTCACCACCACCATCGGTGCGATGCTCGGGGAAGGTCTCGACGCGCCCACCGTGGCAACTCTCGTCGAACGCTTCGCCATCCGCGGACGCACCGGCAAGGGTGAACTGTCCGATCCGGCCCCCGCCGGAGGCTCGGTCAGTGCCGACGCCAAGGACACACCGCGTCGTCGCCGCCGTCAGGCGACCATTCTCGCGCCGCGCAACATGGCAGCCTTCGCTCAGGTTTCGGGCGATCACAACCCGATCCACACCTCCGATGCGGCTGCGCTCCTCGCCGGTCTCGGTTCTCCGATCGTGCACGGAATGTGGCTCTCCGCCGCAGCGCAGCAGGCCGTCACCGCAATCGACTACGCGGACACCAAGACTCCGCCGCGTCGTCTGACCGCATGGACCGCCCGCTTCCTCGGGATGGTCCGCCCCGGCGCCGAAATCGACATTCGGGTCGACCGCACCGGATTCGATCAGGGTGCCGAACTCATCGAGGTGTCCTGCCGTGTCGCAGGCGAACTCGTCATGGTCGCTTCGGCTCGCACTGCGCCGCCGAAGACCGTCTACGCCTTCCCCGGACAGGGCATTCAGCGTCAGGGGATGGGTCTGGACGCTCGGTCGCGCTCGAAGGCCGCACGTGAGGTCTGGGAGCGTGCTGACAAGCACACTCGTAAGGCTCTCGGATTCTCGATCCTCGCGGTCGTCCGCGACAACCCGACCACGCTCAAAGCGCGTGGCACAGTCCACCGCCATCCCGACGGCGTCATCCACTTGACCCAGTTCACCCAGGTCGCGATGGCTGTTCTCGGTGTCGCACAGGTCGCCGAAATGCGTGAATCCGGTGTCTTCGTCGAGAACTCGATTCTCGCGGGCCACTCGGTCGGTGAGTACAACGCACTCGCTGCCGTCGCGGGTGTTCTCCCACTCGAAGCAGTCCTCGAGGTCGTCTTCCAGCGTGGATCGGCCATGCACGCGCTCGTTCCGCGTGACGCTTCCGGTCGAAGCGACTACCGCATGGCAGCCATCCGGCCGTCGCAGATGGGTGTCGCCGACACTGAAGTGCACGCTTTCGTCGCCGGTGTCGCCGAGGCTTCCGGTGAGTTCCTCGAGATCGTGAACCTGAACCTGCGTGGATCGCAGTACGCCATTGCCGGCACGGTTGCCGGCTTGGCTGCACTCGAGAAGGAGATCGATGTCCGCGTCGCCGAGTTCGGGGGCAAGCGCGCCTTCATCGTGGTGCCCGGTATCGATGTACCGTTCCACTCGACAGTGCTGCGCGGGGGAGTCGACGACTTCCGCACCCGGCTCGAAACGTTGCTGCCTGCTGACCTCGACCCGGAGATCCTGCTCGGCCGCTACGTGCCGAACCTGGTGCCCAGGCCATTCTCGCTCGAGCGTTCGTTCATTCAGGAAATCGCGGACCTCGTTCCTTCCGAACCCCTGAACAACGTCCTCGCCGACTTCGATTCCTGGGCCGCACGCCCGCATGATCTGTGCCGCGTCGTGCTGACCGAACTGCTGGCATGGCAGTTCGCCAGCCCGGTCCGTTGGATCGAGACCCAGGACCTACTGTTCGCCGAAGAGGCAGACGGTGGACTCGGTGTGGAGCGTTTCGTCGAAATCGGTCTCGGCGCAACGCCGACGGTCGCCAACCTGGCTTCGCAGACATTGAAATTGCCGGGCCGCTTCGGATTCCCGGTCGAGGTGCTCAACCTCGAACGTGAGGCCGCGATCGTGTACGGCACCGACACCGACCCCGCGCCGGTGGAGGAAGAGGAGTCCGCTCCGGTCGAGGCTGCCTCTTCACCGGCCGCTTCCGCTGCCCCGGCTCCCGCTGCCGCACCCTCGGCTCCATCCGGTGGTCCACGGCCGGACGACATCTCCTTCAGCGCCTCGGACGCAACCAAGATCCTCATCGGACTGTGGACCAAACTGCAGCTCGATCAGATCGGACCTGCCGACACCATCGAGGCACTGTGCGACGGCGTCTCCTCGCGTCGTAACCAGTTGCTCGTCGACCTCGGTTCCGAGCTTTCACTCGGTGCGATCGACGGCGCAGCCGATGCCGACATGGGCGCGCTCTCCGGCACGGTCAACAAGCTCGCCCGTACATACAAGCCCTTCGGCCCGGTACTGAGCGATTCGATCAACGACCACCTCCGCAAGGTCTTCGGGCCCTCGGGTCGTCGTCCGGCTTCCATCGCCGATCGCGTCAAGAAGGTATGGGAACTGGGTGACGGCTGGGCGCATCACGTCACTGCCGAGGTCGCTCTCGGAACCCGCGACGGCTCCTCGGTCCGCGGCGGTGCACTCGGCGGTCTGGCCGACGGTGCACTCGCTGACGGCACTGCCGTCGACAACGTCATCGACTCGGCCGTAGCCGCTGTCGCCGCTCGCCGCGGTGTTTCGGTCTCGCTCCCGCAGACCGGTGGCGGAAGCGGCGGAACCGTCGATGCGGCTGCTCTCGGTGAGTTCACCGAGCACATCACCGGACGCGACGGGGTTCTGGCTTCGGCCGCGCGTCTCGTTCTCGAGCAGCTCGGCTTCGCCGATGCTCCGAACGCCTTGGCTGTCGACAATCCGGACGCCGCGTTGGTGGATCTGGTTGCCGCAGAACTGGGTTCGGACTGGCCACGACTGGTCGCTCCGGCATTCGACGAGCGGAAGGCCGTTCTGGTCGACGATCGTTGGGCAACGGCGCGTGAGGACCTGGCCCGGTTGTGGCTCGGTACCGCAGGCGACATCGCCGTCGAAAGCTTCGCTGGATCGGGTAAAGCTGTTGCAGCTCAAGCTCAGTGGTGGAAGTCGAAGGCTCAGACCGAACGCAAGACCACGCTGGCCGAGTTCTACGGCCGTATCGCGGACATCGCACAGTCTTCCGAAGACAAGGGTGAATGGTCCGACGAGGTAGCCGTCGTCACCGGAGGTAGCAAGGGGTCGATCGCCGCGGCGATCGCCGCCAAGCTGCTCGGGGGCGGTGCAACCGTATTCATCACCACCTCCAAGCTCAACGACGAGCGACTGAAGTTCTACCGCGAGCTCTACCGGGCGAATGCTCGCGCCGGTGCAGCACTGTGGGTCGTTCCGGCCAACATTGCCTCGTACACCGACGTCGACGCGCTCATCGAGTGGATCGGTTCGGATCAGGTCGACAATGCAGGTGGGGCAAAGACTCTCGTCAAGGCAGGCGTCACACCTACCATGCTGTTCCCGTTCGCCGCACCTCGCGTCGTCGGTGAACTGTCCGACGCAGGTGCCCGCGCCGAGATGGAGATGCGGGTTCTGCTCTGGTCGGTCGAGCGTCTCATCGGTGGACTGTCGAAGATCGGTTACGACAACGACATCGACACCCACCTGCACGTCGTACTGCCAGGTTCACCGAACCGCGGCATGTTCGGCGGCGACGGTGCCTACGGTGAATCGAAGGCAGCCCTCGACGCCATCGCCACCAAGTGGGGCTCGGAGAAGAACTGGGCCGAGCGTGTTTCCATTGCCCACGCGCACATCGGGTGGGTTCGCGGAACCGGACTCATGGGCGGCAACGATCCGATCGTCGAGGCCGTCGAGGCCGAAGGCGTGCGGACTTGGTCGACGAGTGAGATGGCAACCGAGCTGCTGAAGCTGTGCGAGCCTGCTGCTCGCCGCCAGGCCACGCAGGCGCCTCTACTTGCCGACCTCACCGGTGGACTGGCGAACACTAAGCTCGATCTCGTCGAGCTTTCCCGTGCTGCAGCCGACGCGGCCACCGAAAAGGTAGAGGAAGTGCTCGACAGCTCGGTGATTGCGGCTCTGCCTGCACCGCCGCGTTTGTCCACCTCGACCACTGCTCCGGCATGGCCTGCGCTCGATGTCGATCCGAAGGACCTGATCGTCATCGTCGGCGCCGGCGAGCTCGGACCTTACGGAAGTGCGCGTACGCGCTTCGAGATGGAGGTCGACGAGGAGCTCTCCGCCGCAGGCGTTCTCGAACTCGCATGGAACACCGGCCTGATCACGTGGGAGAACGATCCCAAGCCGGGCTGGTACGACATCGAATCCGGTGACCTCGTGCCGGAGGCCGACATCGCCGACAAGTACCACGACATCGTCGTCGAGAAGTGCGGTATCCGCACCTACGTCGACGACGGCGCCATGGTCGGCAACACAGCGCCGCTGATGACCTCGATCTTCCTCGACAACGACCTGACCTTCGTGGTCGGCACCGAGGTCGACGCACGGTCGTTCGCGGCTGCCGATCCCGAGCACACCGTCATCGCACCGGTACCGGAGTCCGGTGACTGGCAGGTCACTCGCAAGGCCGGAACCGAGATTCGCGTGCCGCGCAAGATGAAGCTCACCCGTACCGTCGGTGGGCAGATTCCGACCGGCTTCGATCCGACCAAGTGGGGCATCTCGCCGGACATGGCGAGCTCGATCGACCGCGTCGCACTGTGGAACATCGTGACCACCGTCGATGCGTTCATCTCCTCGGGCTTCAACCCGTCGGAACTGATGCGCTGGGTGCACCCCACGCTGGTCGCCAACACGCAGGGCACCGGCATGGGCGGAATGGAATCCATGCGCTCGCTCTACATCGACACCTTGCTCGGCGACGCTCGTGCGAACGACATCCTGCAGGAGGCACTGCCGAACGTCGTTGCAGCGCACGTGGTTCAGTCGTACATCGGCAGCTACGGCGCGATGGTTCACCCCGTCGCAGCGTGTGCAACTGCCGCCGTCTCCGTCGAGGAAGGCGTCGACAAGATCAAGTTGGGCAAGGCGCAACTCGTCGTCGCCGGTGGTTTCGACGACCTGAGCACCGAAGGCATCATCGGATTCGGCGACATGTCCGCCACCGCCGATTCGGCTGCCATGTCCGCCAAGGGAATCAGCGATCGTCGATTCTCCCGGGCCAACGACCGTAGGCGCGGCGGGTTCGTCGAGTCGCAGGGCGGTGGAACGGTTCTGCTCGCTCGCGGCGACCTGGCGCTGGAGATGGGACTTCCGGTCCTCGGTGTCGTTGCGTACGCGCAGTCGTTCGGCGACGGCGTGCACACCTCCATCCCGGCTCCGGGACTCGGTGCGCTCAGTGCCGGTCGTGGGGGCAAGGATTCGTCCTTCGCGTTGTCCCTCAACGCACTCGGCGTCAGTGCCGACGATGTGGCCGTGATCTCCAAGCACGACACCTCGACTGCCGCGAACGACCCGAACGAGGCCGAACTGCACACCCGCCTGGCCAAGGCAATCGGACGCACCGACGGAGCACCGCTGTTCGTCGTCTCGCAGAAGAGCCTGACCGGCCACTCGAAGGGTGGAGCCGCAGCATTCCAGCTGATCGGTCTCTGCCAGGTGCTCAGTAACGGAGTCATCCCGCCGAACCGCAGCCTCGATTGCGTCGACGACAAGATGACCGAGTTCGAACACCTCGTGTGGGCACGCGAGCCGCTGCGCTTCGGTGACTCGGTACCACTGAAGGCAGGACTGCTGACCAGCCTCGGCTTCGGTCACGTGTCCGGTCTCATCGCCGTGGTTCACCCGCAGGCCTTCCTCGAGGCCGTGCCTGCAGAGCGTCGCGCCGACTACATCGCTCGTGCCAACGAGCGACGCATCGCCGGTCAGCGCAGGCTGATCTCCGCCATGGTGGGAGGTGACGCACTGTACGAGCGGCCAGAAGACCGAAGGCTCGGACATGACGGGACGCCGGCAAAGGCGTCGCGCGAACTCGAAGCGGACATGCTGCTCACCGAGGCAGCACGCCTCGGCGACGACGATGTCTACCGCTCGGGTCTGCCGGGGTGCAAGTAATGGCTATTCTCGGAGTAGGTTTCGACCTGGTGACCGTGTCCGACTTCGCCGAGCAGATGGACAAGGCCGGCACGACGATGATCCGCGACAGCTTCACCACGGGGGAGCGTCGGCACTCGGCAACGAAGAGTTCCGACCCGGCTCGCCATTACGCAGCACGGTGGGCCGCGAAGGAAGCGGTTCTCAAGGCCTGGGCGACTTCACGTTTCGCCAGGCCGCCGCAGATCGGTGACAATCCGTACCCGCTCATCGAGGTCGTCAACGACGCCTGGGGCCGGCCGTCGATCAAGCTGCACGGCATGGCTCTGGAGTTTCTGCCGACAGTCAAGATTCATCTGTCCCTGACCCACGACGGCGATATCGCTGCAGCCGTGGCGATCTTGGAAGAATAGGTCTGTAGACACACGACGCCGGTCCGCTCGTTACGAGTGGGCCGGCGTTCGTGGTTTCGGCGGTCGCTCGGGAGGGTCCGAGCCGAGGTCTACTCGGCGGAGGCGCCCGAACGCCTGCTGTCCCTCTCGGCGCCGAGAAGGTACGCGGTCATGATGCGTTTGAGTTCGGCGACCGCATCTTCATGGCTCTGTCCGTCCTGAACGGAGAAGTTCAGCATCGAGTAGACGATGTGGACGAGGACCTGGGCCATAAGGTTGCGTCGCACTCTCGGGGTCCGTGGAGTGAGGGGGCCGAGCATGCGGGCGACCTGGTCTGCGAATTCGCGTTCGTGGATGACGCCGGTGGCGCGCGTGGACGGAGTGGACTGCATGGCGAGCCACACCTCCCGCCGCGACGGATCGGACATCCACATATTGGCCATGTGGTCGACGAATTTGTTGAGGAATCGAAGCCAATCCAGCGACGGCACCTCACCGTTGAAGTCGGCCAGTTCTTGTTGAACGCCGACGACGTCCTGCCGGTTGAGCTCGCACACGATCACGTACTTGTTGGCGAAGAACTGGTAGAGGGTGCCGATCGGCAGCTCGGCGCGAGCGGCAACTTCCTCACAGGTGAACGATTCGAATCCGGCGTCGCTCAGGACGTCCCGTGATGCGGCAAGCAATGCGTCGAACTTGCGTTGGCTGCGTTCTTGGGTAGGACGCCGCCGCGGCATCAGCTCCTGTGTCTCTACCGTCGATTCGAGCGCTGCGTCTATTCGTCTCGCAGCCTGGGCGCTAGCAGAGGACTCCACGCACTCAGGCTAGCGGCCCGAGCGCCATCTACTCCACTACGCGGAGTTACAGACACCGAGTGGCGGCTAGGGACCAGTGGAACCTCACTCCATCTCGCCGTGCCGCTCGATACAGTCAATTGGGCAGATCCCGAGTTGCTTTCTGGTCAAGAAAACCATCTTTAGGTATGGTTCGAGTATCAGTTACATCGTCGTGGAGGGTGACGTCGCCGATTTCGTCTCGGAGATGCTCATGTCGGGAGCCTCACCCTTAGGCACAGGAGTATTTACGTGGCCACTATTGGTCTTTCCATCGAGTCGGGTGCACTGCACGCCGTCCTTTTCGATGGGGTCGAAGATTCGGTAGCGGCAAGCCAGGTCACCGCGCTGGACGACGGCGTTGCAGCATCGCTGACTGCTGCCATCGAGAGCATGCGTGAGCTTGCTGCGGCCGCTGAAATAGCAGTGGACGGCATTGGAGTGGTGTATCGCTCGGATGAAGAGCGTGCGCTGTTCGAGTCGGCGATCGAGGAGGCGGACGTCGATTCGGTGTCGATGATCTCCGCATCGTCGGCGTTGCTGGGCTGGCTGGCGAGATCGACCGAGTTCACCTCCGCCGAGCGAGTCCTTCTCTACTACATGGGCCCGTCGGGGGTATCGATCTCGCTTGCCGACGCGGCACAAGAAACCCTGACGCCCGCGAAGACTGCGGCATTCGAGTCGCCTACCCCCGAGCGCATCGGCGGCACGGTGGCACTGGCGTGGGAAGTTCTCGACGAGTCCGGCGAAGCCGACTCCGTGGCGCTGTTCGGGGACCTCTCGGGTAACAGAGACGTGATCGACATCCTTTCCCTCGGGCTCGGCGTGCCGGTGATTCGCGTCGGCGACGCCAATCTGATCGCGGCCAGCGGTGCGGGACTGCTTGCGGAACGGAACGTGGTTCGGAAGGAGCCGTCGGTCCTCGATGAAGACAGTGCCGCCGATGACGCTGTCGACGTTGTCATCCCGGTGACGGACGCCGAAGACGAATCCGAGACGGTACCGGCGGTAGCACCTGCCGCTCCTGTGTTGGTGACGTCGGAGCCTCCCGTCGTGGCAGCGGAGGTGTACCAGCCGCGGGTGCGCCGTTCCATGCCACGCAAGAAGCTCGTACTCGCTGGAGCCTTTCTGGTGGGAATCCTTTCCGGTGGAGTTGCACTGGCATCCACGTTGCCTGCGGATTCGCCGAAGAGTCAAACTCCCACGGAGATCGCGAAATCGAGGTCGACGGCAATCGATACCGACTTGGGTAAGAGCGAAAGTGTCGCGGCCCAGCCCCCGGCCCTGACGCCGGAGCCAGCGCCACCACCTCCCGCGCCGTGGGCACCGGAAGCGGTGTTCTTGCCTGCGCCGGTAGTCGAGAATTGGACGGTCGATCCAACAACAGGCGTCGCGAAGCCACGAGAAACGTTTACCCCGATACCGGCTCAGTCGATCCCCCCGGCCGCCGCTGTAGTGCCGCGAAGTGAGGTGGCTCCTCCGGAGTTCGCCGTCCCGGTCATCATTCCCGAGCCAGGGAAATCCCAGGAACAACTCGAACAGGAGGCTTGGGACCGGCACTGGCAGCACACTGCACAGTGGGTCGAACAGGAGTTTCACGAAAACTGACCCTCTGCCCGACCTCCCTGCACGATGACACAATGATCGGCAAGGGTAGAGACGGTCGGTAAGAGTGTCAGGAGTGACGATGTCGGATGTTCGATCGGCGATTTCCGCAGACATGCCGCGGGCTCAGCGCGAACTGCGAGAGTTGGTGGCGTTTCGATCGGTTCACGACGAACGTCAGTTTCCGCGTGAAGAGTGTGTGGCTGCGGCCAACTGGGTTCGCAGCGCATTCCTGGACGCCGGACTGGAATCGGTGGAGCTGATCGAGACCGACGACGATTCGCTGGCCGTCGTGGGGCACCGGCCCGCGCCCGTAGGTGCGCCGACAGTGCTCCTGTATTCGCACTACGACGTCCAACCGCCGGGGGACCGATCGCTGTGGGACAGCGAGCCGTTCGAACTCACCGAGTCTCGAGGCCGCTGGTTCGGCCGCGGCGCAGCAGACTGCAAGGGCAACGTCGTCATGCATCTGCTGGCGCTGCGCGCACTCGGTGACGACCTTGCCGTCGGGGTCACCGTGGTTTCCGAAGGTTCGGAAGAGATGGGCACCGGCGGACTCGAAGCACTCGTGCAGGCGAGGCCCGAACTGTTCGAATCCGACGTCATCATCATCGCCGACACCGGCAACGCTGCCGTGGGTCGGCCGACCGTGACGACGACACTACGCGGAATCGCCAATGTCGTTGTCCAAGTGGACACTTTGAACGGCGAAGTCCACTCCGGAATGTACGGCGGCCCAGCCCCCGACGCCCTCGCTGCACTGATCCAGTTGCTGTCCACACTGCGAGACGAGCACGGCAATACCGTCGTGGACGGATTGGACACGAGCCAGGTGTGGGACGGCATCGACTATCCAGCCGATCGGTTTCGCGCCGACGCAGGGGTATTGGACGGGGTGGATCTTGCGGGTTCGGCCTCGGTTGCCGACGCCGTGTGGGCGCGCCCAGCTCTCACGGTCCTGGGAATCGACTGCCCGCCCGTCGTGGGTTCGGCGGCCGCAATTTCGCCGACGGCGTCCGCACGCCTCAATTTGAGGGTGCCGCCCGGTACCGATCCACAGACCGCTCAGGACGCACTCGAGGCCCATCTACGGGCGCACGTGCCGTGGAGCGCGCGCGTGAGCATCGAGCGCGAGGCAATCGGATCGCCGTTCCGGGCGCGAACCGACGGCCCCGGTTACGCAGCTCTCAGCGATGCGATGAAGGAAGCATTCGGCATGGAAGTGTCCGCGGCAGGGCAAGGCGGCTCGATCCCGCTGTGCAACGTTCTGGCACAGACGTTCCCGAAAGCCGAGATCGTGCTCATGGGCGTCGAAGAACCGCTGTGCCGCATCCACGCACCCAACGAAAGCGTCGACCCGCGGGAAATCGAGAACATCGCCGTCGCCGAAGCCCTGTTTCTACAGAAGCTCGGACGGTCAGACCGATAGGTCTCGGCGAAGCTTCGCAACATGCCCGGTGGCGCGGACGTTGTACTGCGCTACCTCGATCTTGCCTGCCTCGTCGACGAGGAACGTCGAACGAATGACACCCTGCACCGTCTTGCCGTACATCTTCTTCTCGCCGAAAGCGCCCCACGCCAGAAGCGTCGACTTCTCCGGGTCGGAGAGCAACGGGAAGTTCAAGCCCTCGGCGTCGCGGAACTTCGCGAGCTTCGCCGGCTTGTCGGGGGAGATGCCGATGACCTCGAGGCCTGCGCCGTTGAGTTCGGCCAGACTGTCGCGGAAATCGCACGCCTGCTTGGTGCAGCCAGGCGTGCTGGCAGCGGGGTAGAAGTAGATGACGACCTTCTTGCCCGCGTAATCGGACAGTGAGACGTCGTTTCCGTCTGCATCGGGCAAAGTGAAGGCCGGTGCAGTGTCGCCGGGCTCGAGCTTCTTGTTGTCGGTCACAGGAGAAGAGTATCCAGATTCAGCAGTGCTCTACGCTCGACAACGACAGACGAAAGATTTTGCGACAAGTTGGAGGACACGTGGCCAAGGACACCGACCGGATCGAACGCGAGATCGAGGCCGCTCGCAATCAGCTCGCCAGCACACTCGACGAGCTGAGCGTCCGCGCGAGCCCCAAGCGCATCGTCGAAAGCACAAAGCAGACCGTGATCGCCAAGCTCAACGAACCGCCGGTGAAGTACACCCTCATCGGAGTCGGCGCAGTAGTCGCAGTGCTCGTCGTCCGCAAGATTTTCAGCTAAAAACGCCTCTGACCACCCGATTTCACATTCGGTCAGCGATCCTGTTAAAGTTTCCCCGGCACCACAGAGAACGACGGTGGTGCTGATCGGCGCCATTAGCTCAGTTGGTTAGAGCAGCTGACTCTTAATCAGCGGGTCCGGGGTTCGAATCCCTGATGGCGCACAAGAGAGACCCCCGACCAGCATAAATGCCGGTCGGGGGTCAGCTTTTTGTCAAAGGGAGTCAGGTCTACTCATCACTTTGAGGGCAAAGTGATGAGTGAATTTGGCGATGTTCCCCCAGGTCGCGGGCCGTGTCCGCGTCATCGACGATGATTCGACTCGCAGAACCGTTTGTCCGGGATTCGAGTGCGATCGATGGCATGCGTATCTGCCTCTGACATGCTCTTCGGTGTTGTCGCCGGCCGTAGAAGGACCGCGAGAATACGGCTGTGGACCGTAGGTCATCACTTCCTCATCACTTTGCCCTACGCAGTGCCAGGCTGCGGTCGCTATTTCCAGTCGAGCACGGGGTCGACTTCGGTGGATGGTTCGGCGGCGCGAGTCCGCTTAGAAAGTGTTCGCGGCGCCGGCGGGGATTTCGCGAGGTTCGGATCTGGGCTCGCTCGGATGCGAATCTGGAGTAGCTATTTGATCCCGCTGGCGCGGAGCCTATTCGGCTTGCATTGATCCAGGAAAGTTCGGCGGTTCTGCCGGCGGATCGAGTGGTGCTGGGCGTGTGGGAACCCGATATTCCGCTTGATCGGAGGTTGGGCTCGTAAATCGCATCTTCCGCACCATCTAACACAAAACGCCAGTTCAACAGGGTTTTCGATCTGAGCGCTGTCAGTGACCTGCGCTACGCTGCGCAGATGGACTCCCGACCAGCCCGAATGCCTGCGGTAAGCGATCCAGGGCTCGTGTCGGCGGCTGTGCAACCGATATTCCGCCTGCTGTAGCCGCGCGGATCGCCGGTGCGGTGCAGTCGTCCCGGTCGGAGGGCACCCGCAGGACCTACTCCGCCGCGTGGGGACGCTTCACCGGCTGATGTGAGCGGGAGGGAGATGTGGCGTTGCCGGCCCATCCGGTCACTGTTGCCGCGTATCTCGTCGACGCGGCTGACACCTGCGACGAGGCGGGGGAGCGGGCTTACGCCGTAGCCACCTTCGGCACCTGGATCGCCGCGATCAACCACCAGTACCGCATCACCGGCTACCTCTCTCCATCTGCGCACGAGCTGGTGACCGCAACGCTGTCCGGAATCCGCCGCGAGTACGCAACGGCGGGGGACCGGCCTCAGAACCGACGGGCACCGTTGCTGGTCGACGACATCAAGATCCTCGTCTCGACGGCCCGGGGGCGGTGCCGAGGCTGGGCCGACGAAGTGCTCGAACGCCGAGACTCGACGATCTTGCTGCTCGGGTTCGCCGGTGCCTTCCGGCGCAGCGAGCACTCCAATCTGGTCTGTGGGGACATCTCGCTGCATCGGCTCGACGGGATTCATGTGCGGCTGCGGAAGTCGAAAACCGACCAAGAGAGCAGGGGAGCGGTGAAAGCACTGCCGTACACCGATTCCCACGAGACCTGCCCACCCTGCTCTTACGTGCGGTGGGTGCAGGTCGTTGCCGCGTTCGACGCCGGCGGACGGCCGTCGGTCATTCGCCTCCTCCGTAAGCGGGAGCCGTTCGGCGCGCATGTGTGCCGTGGGGAAGTACCCCGCACCGCTGCCCGGGCTCCGCTGCTTCGCGCCATCGCGAAGAACGGCAACCTCGGCACCACAGCATTGTCTGGAGCTGCGATTCACCAGACCATCCGTCGCCGCGCCGCACACGCCGGCTACGACCCCACCGCCCTCGTCAAGCTCGGTGGGCACTCACTCCGATCCGGATTCGTCACCCAAGGCACCCGCAACGGCGCAGACGGCCCAGCCATCGCCCGCCAGACAGGCCACGCCAGCCTGGACTCTGTGGAGGTGTACCTGGCAGGTCCCCGATAGTCGGACCACCGCGTTCTAGAGCCACGGTGTGATTGATGTCAGTCGATCGCGCAGCCCACGGGTTGGTGCGTGTGGGTGCATTGGGCAGCGTACTCGGCGGGTGTCAGGT
>NZ_JAPVLQ010000013.1 GCF_027158005.1 Rhodococcus sp. H36-A4
TCGAGAGCAAGAAAGTCCCCTTCACCACCTGGGACGGCTGGTACCGCCTCGACGCCCACGAACGCAGCCTCGGCGAAACCGAAGGCCGCGAACGCGTCAAGGTCGTCGAACGTGACCAGATGGTGGCAGCGTCGCAAGTTTAACGACAGCGTGACGTTCAACTATGAAAGACCTTCGAATAGCATTGTCTTTCTTGGATATTCAATGCACCCAAGCTCAGCGACACCCTTCTTACCGAATCAGCCGGCAGTGCCGTCATTGGAGAGTCAATAGTGCGTGAGTTCTCAGTTCCTCAGTCGTTCTCGATTCCGGCCGACGTGTCGATGGCCGACTCCGTGTTCCGCCATGCTGAGGAAGACCCCACATTCACGCCGTTCAAGCGGCGGTCGAACAGTGGATGGATCGACGTCACCGCAGCTCAATTCGCGAAGCAAGTGTCCGCAACCGCAAAGGGTCTGATTGCGTCGGGGCTGAAGCTCGGCGACCGCGTCGCCATCCTCTCTTCGACCCGCTACGAGTGGGTCGTTTTGGACTATGCCATCTGGACTGCCGGCGGATGCACTGTCTCGATTTACGAGACATCTTCGCCCGATCAGGCGCAGTGGATCCTCGAGGATTCCGCGACGACGCTTCTCGTGGTCGAAACGACCAAGCATGCGGAGATCCACCAGGAAGTCACCGACGGCGCCGACGCCCTCCGCGAGGTTCTGGTCATCGAATCGGGTGCGATCGACGAGCTCGCCAACCGCGGCTCCACAATCACCGACGAAGAACTGCACTCTCGTCGTCACCAGGTCACTGCAGCCTCACCCGCGACCCTGATCTATACCTCCGGCACAACAGGACGCCCCAAGGGTGTCCAGCTGACGCATGCCAACTTCTATGCGCAAGCGGCCGTTTGCCAGCTGGCGCTTCCGGATTCGATGATCCCGGGCAAGAAGACCCTGATGTTCCTGCCGCTCGCCCATGCGTTCGCGCGAGCGATCTCATTCGGCGCGTTCGAGTCGAAAGTAACCGTTGCCCACACCTCGGATTTGACGACGCTCCTCGACCAGTTCGCCGATTTCAAGCCCACCTTCATCCTCTCGGTGCCCCGCGTATTCGAGAAGGTCTACAACTCGGCGCGCCAAAAGGCCGTGGACAACGGCAAGGCCGGTGTCTTCGACAGAGCAACAGCAACGGCAATCGAATACAGCGAATCCCTCGAAAAGGGCGGCCCAGGAATAGCACTCAGGCTCAAGCACGCCATATTCGACAAGCTCGTCTATTCGAAACTGCGCTCAGCTCTCGGTGGCGAGTGCAAGCAAGCATTCTCCGGTGGCGCCGCGCTCGGCGCACGCCTAGGTCACTACTTCCGCGGCGTCGGCATCCCGATCTATGAGGGATACGGACTCACCGAATCGAGCGCCGCCTTCAGCATCAACACTTCCAATGCGCAGCGCATCGGCACGGTAGGCAAACCGGTCGACGGCCACACCGCGCGTATCGCCGACGATGGCGAACTTCTCCTTCGCGGTCCGGTCGTATTTGCCGGCTACTGGAAGAACGAGAAGGCAACTGCCGAATCGATCATCGACGGTTGGTTCCACACCGGTGACCTCGGCTCGATCGACCATGAGGGATTCGTCTCGATCACCGGTCGTAAGAAGGAAATCATCGTCACCGCGGGTGGCAAGAACGTCGCACCGGCGGGCCTGGAAGATTCGATGCGCGCACACCCACTGATCAGCCAGTGCATCGTGGTCGGTGACGCCCAGCCGTTCATCGGCGCACTGATCACACTCGACCCGGAAACCTTGCCCGCTTGGGTCGAGCGGAACGGCCTTCCTCCCACCACGACAACCTCCGAGCTGGTGACCAATGCCGATTTGATCGCTGAAATCGACTCAGCCGTGGCGGAGGCGAACAAGAAAGTGTCCAACCCCGAAAAGATCAAGAAGTACACGATCCTCGAACGCGACTTCACCCAGGAGAGCGGCGAACTGACTCCGACACTCAAGCTCAAGCGCAACATAATCCACGAAGTTCACCGAGCCGACATCAGCGACCTGTATTCCTGACCCGTCGAGTCTGCCCAGTCGAATCCGAATCGCACCTGCGGCCTTCTGTCAGGTCGCCATCCTTGCGTGCCTCACTGCTTCCTAGCTGCTGCCTATTCAGTGACGGTTGTGCACCCGGCGTCGTAGGCGCATAACACCACTACCGAGGACTGCGATCAGAAAGCCTACGATCGCGGCTAGAAGTAGTGAAACGCCCTGGGCGACATCGAGGTTCAACCCGAGAAATTCGACGTGCGCCTTTTCTGTGTTTTGCAACACGAATATCACCAACGCGATCGCCAAAAATACAGCGGCAACTCCGGTGAGGATTCGCGTTGCGCTATGAGAGGAACGCGCCGCAGGTTGCGTAGAAGTTGTTGTGGTGGTCTCGGGCTGCTGAGGCCGTTCGTTCATCGTGGCTCCTTGTCGAGGTGTCGATAGGTAGCTACCCGGCGGATGTAGAGGCGAAACCGACGCCTTTCACTTGAATGCGTTTCGGTGGACCGCTTCGATTCGGCGTCGAGCGTTATCGACTCAACACGCTCAACGACATCGACATGTAGATGACCATGGAGACCAACAAGGCCCACCCGGCTCCCTGCCAAATCGGCCAAGTGCCACCTTTGCGCCACACCCGATACGTCTGTACGAACGCGAACAACCCGCCGACCAGCAACAGAGCGGACGGAACAACGAGAAGAATCGTTCGCTCGGGCTCGGCGCACACCGCAAACGCCGCGTCGCGACACTGACCCGAGTGCGGTCCCCAGACCGCCCACATGATGCATCCGACCATCACCACCAGCGCACTGACGATGACCGAGACGGTGAACAGGGCGGCACGGCGGACACCGCCAGACCCCCCGGGGTCATTCCATCGCTTTTCCACATCATCGGTCATACTTCCCAACCTAATCTCCCTGCTCGGTGGCGAGGTCGGGTTCGTGGATCAGATCTTCGTCAACGCGCTGCCCTTGTGCATCGCAACGTGGTCGGTCTTGTCGCTCTTGATTTCGTACTGGGGTTCGTCCGGCTGCAGCGGCGGGTATGTCCCTTGTAATCGACGTCTTCGGTGTGGACCCGCGTGATCGTGCCTTGCACGTACCCGGCTTCGGAGTTCCAACGCACGTGGTCGCCTACCGAGAACGTGGTTGCCATAAACTCTCCCCCTCTTCAATGGGCGGGCGAGCACGCAACGGATCTCGGCTCGTCGCGCGCGGATATTCGTCGTCGTCGAGTGGTTCGTCTCGATGTTGTTCGATCACATCGGTTGTCAAGCACTCCGGTGCCCCCGAGCCGAGGACCGAAAGCCACCACTCGTCACGATCCGGATTGCCCGGCCACAGCGCTGTTTCCATCACAGATCACCTCGTTTCCGTAAACGGCGCGGTGCCGAATGTCCCTCAGGTGGAGTGAGTTTCGATCGATCGCTGCGATTCACCGCAGGCGATGTCGATCTTACGGGGCTTTGCGCGTTCGGCGAGAGGAATCATCACCGACAGGACGCCGTTATCGTAGGTTGCCGAGATATTTTCAACATCGATTCCCTCACCCAGGGAAACCTGACGGCGGAACGTACCGGCAAACCTGTCGGAGGAAATCCATTGCACACCATCGGATTCCGGCACAGTGCGATGCGCGGTGAGAGTAAGCGTGCCGCGGTCCACATCGACGTCGATCGAGCCAGGATCGACACCGGGTAGGTCAGCGCTCAGAATGTAGCGATCGTCGACCTTGTACAGGTCCATGGGCATGAACCGTGGAACACGGCCCGAGCCGCTCGATGCTCCGAGCAACATGCTGTACGACAGCGCAGCCGAGAGTTCAGCGCGAGTAGTCCACCGAAGACAACGAACCCGAGAATCTACGACCGCATGACTCCCGTCGAGCAGGATTGCAGTGCAGCCAGCAGTTCTTCGCGGTCGTCGAACGGCAGGACAGTGTCGCCGAATACTTGTTCGGTATCGCATCCACGCCCGGCCACGACAATCACGTCACCGGGCTGCGCGTTGGCTACGGCCAGATCGAAAGCGCGTCGACGGTCGGGTTCGACGACGACCATGGCGGACTGCGCTGCGACGGCGCCGGCGGCGACCTCGTTACGAATGCCTGCTGCGTCTTCGGAGTAGGAGCTTTCGTCACTGACGATCACCAGGTCGGCCAGCTCAGCGGCAGTTGCGCCGAGTGGGAACCGTTTGCTTGGGTCTCGGTCATCGGTGGCGCCGACGACCACGATCACGCGTCCGGTGGTCAGGGTTCGCAAATACGGTAGTAGCTGGCGTTGACCTGCCGTGTTGTGCATGTAGTCGACAAGAGCGAGGAACGGTTGCCCGGCATCGATGCGTTCGAGCCGGCCCGGCACCGACGACACCCGTTCGAAACCGAGGACTGCCGACCCGAGATCTTTACCGTTCGCCGCGAGCAAAGACATGGCTGCCAGCGCGTTGTGAACCTGATGCGGACCGAGCAGGGGAAGACGAATGTCGAAGCTACCGTGAGGCGTTCGTGCGGTGAACGAAGTCCCCGATACCGTGCACTCGATGGCGTCGCCGAAGATCTCGGCTCGAGTATCGGTGGCGGACCAAGTCCAGCAGGGTATTTCGATGGTGGCTGCGAGTCGACGGCCGTAGTCGTCATCGATCCCGATCGCCGCCGCCGCCGCTCGCTGCGGTGTGAACAGTTCCGATTTCACCGCAAAGTACTTCTCCATGGAGCCGTGGAAATCAAGGTGGTCGGAAGACAGATTGGTAAAGCCCACAGCAGCGAATCGGGTGCCGTCGATCCGCCGATGCGCAACAGCGTGCGAGGACACTTCCATCACTGCGGCAGTTGCGCCTTCGTCACGAAAACGTGCGAGTGTTTTCTGCAGCAGAGCCGCCTCCGGCGTGGTCCGGGTCGCCGGGAAAACACCACCCGGACCGGAGATCGAGATACCCGTAAGAGTCCCGACCTTCTCGCCTGCAGCGATGAGGGCCGCGTTCAGCAGGTAGGTCGTGCTCGTTTTGCCGTTGGTGCCGGTGACTCCGTAGACGTCCATTGCCTGCGACGGATAGGAGTGGATACGTGCGCTGACCGGTCCTGCGCATCGTCGCGGATCATGGACGACGACCGTAGGCAAGATCGCGCCGGCACGATCGGAGACCGCCGCGACGGCGCCGCGGGCACATGCTTGGGCTTCGAAATCGAGCCCATGTGCATGTGCGCCGGGTAGCGCCAAATACAGATCTCCCGGTTCCGCGGCACGTGAATCGGTGCAGACTCCGGTAAAAGTGACAGCCGCACTAGAGGGGACCGAGGCGTCGAGCCACTCGGCCAATTCGACGAGAGTGAAGGCCGGTTGGGCCGACATCAGGTCGGGAAGGGGCCGCGGGGTACCGCTGCACGACATCGTCACTCTTTACCCCCTCTATAACATGCGCAAACAATCCGGAAGCACCCCGTCAGGAACGAATCTCCAGCACGGTGAAGTTCCAGATGCGGTGGTGTCCTACGCGCCATGGGCGTAGGTTGGACACATATCGCTTAAGCCGTCAGGCGTATTGACCGTGCAGATACCGCAGTCAATCAGTAACTCGAATTCGCTGCGGCACTTCTCGATTAACTGATGCAGCGGAGGGTCGTTGATGGAACCGATCGTGTGGCCGAGAACAGATTCGATGGACGACTGGTGGAAGGGCGTGATGGCCCACGAGGACGTCGGGCATGCGCCCACTCGCAGCTACCCGCCGGACTCGGCCATGGACGCCACTCACCCTCAGGCACACCCGATGGCAAGTACCCACCCCAAACCCCGTCGAGCAAGTTGACCGCGTAACGGACGAATATAGCCACCCGCGCTACTGTCGGGACGATGACGGACGCATCGTGGGACGGGTACGTGCGCGTTCGCGGCGCTACCGAGCACAACCTGGCAGCAGTAGATGTCGATATCCCCCGCAACGCGTTCGTCGCGTTCACTGGCGTGTCGGGATCAGGCAAGTCCTCGTTGGCGTTCAGCACCTTGTATGCCGAAGCTCAACGACGCTACTTCGAGTCGGTGGCCCGTACCGCCCGTCGGCTCCTGCAGCAGGTGGGCGCACAGCACGTTGCTTCGATCACCGGACTACCCCTGCCGTAACGCTGCAGCAACGCCGAGGCGCGCCCAGTTCACGCTCCAGCGTCGGCACGATCACCACTTTGTCGAACCTGCTGCGGATGCTTTACTCCCGAGCCGGTACCTACCCGGATGGGGCGTCACGTCTCGAGGCGGAATCGTTCTCCCCCAACACCGTCGCCGGAGTATGCCCGCGATGCGGCGGGCTCGGCGTCTTCCGCGACGTGACAACGGAGCTGCTGGTTCCCGACCCTTCGCTGAGCATCCGTGGACGAACTGTCCGCCGGCCTGCATCCGGCCGACGCCGAACCGCTGCTCGACGTGTTGGATCGGCTGAAGAAATCCGGCAACTCACTGTTCGTCGTCGAGCACGATATGGATGTGGTCCGACGGGCCGACTGGGTGGTCGATATCGGACCTGCTGCAGGTGAAGGCGGTGGCCGGTTGCTGTACAGCGGCCCGGTGGCCGGGCTCGAGCAGATCGAGGAGTCGGTTACCGGGCACCATCTGTTCGGGCGTGCAGAGTCCCCTCGTCGTCAGGCGCGACCGACCCGAGGCTGGCTCACTCTGGCCGGCGTCACCCGCCATAACCTGCGCGGGTTGTCCTTGCAATTCCCCTCGGCGGTGCTGACCGCGGTGACCGGCGTGTCGGGGTCTGGGAAGTCGACACTCGTCATCCAAGTCTTGTTCGAGGTGGCGCGTCATCGACTCGATACCGCTACGGATGAGGACGACGCGCGGATCGAGATCGACGTGGCCGACGTCGACGGGTTCGAGGAGTTCAACCGGTGGTCCGCGTGGATCAGCGCCCCATCGGCCGTACACCCCGCTCGACACTGGCCACCTACGTCGGAATGTTCGACATCGTCCGCAAACTGTTCGCCGACACCGACGAGGCAAAGGCCCGCGGCTGGGCGCCCGGCCGGTTCTCCTTCAACGTCCCCGAAGGACGCTGCCCGACCTCATGCGCCAGCTCCACCGCCTGGTCGACGCAGGCAATACCGTCGCGATGGTGGAACACGACCTGGACGCCATTGCCTCTGCCGACTGGGTCATCGACCTCGGACCCGGCGGTGGGGACAAGGGCGGCACCGTGGTCGCAACGGGGACACCGACCGAGGTGGCCGCGTCTACGGACAGCATCACGGGCCCTTACTTGGCTCGACGGCTGCACTCCTGATCCGGAGAAAACGCGGCCTGACATGATCGGCTACATGATCGAATCCCCGTCCGTCGAGCAATTCCGCCGGTTGGCTCAGTCGTCGCCGTGGCGCTGGACGACAGTCGAGTTCGAATTCGTCCCTCCCCGTCAAACTTCCGCCGTGCACGCCTGGATTCGACGCCCCGGATCTCTGCGGGTGGAGACCGCCGACGGCGAGATCGACGAACTCTGCTGTGCAACAGATCCTTTCGCAGGAACGACGACAGTGTACTCGGACGGGATATCGCGGCAGCCCGAGACGAAGTGGGCCGCGGACGTGACTCCGGTGTTCGACGTCGACGGACTGGTATCGGCGCTGCCATCCGTGACAGATTCGTGGCTGGTGGACTGGGATGACCCGTTCTACCAGAACTATCGGTGGATCGCGATGCTCAACCCGATCGAGCTCACCCGATCGGCCCACGACCATGAGTCCACGACGACGGTCACGGAACTGTCCGACGCGCAGATCGTGGACCACCACGGCCGACCGGCTTGGCAGGTGATCGCCCGCACCACGGACGAATACGACGCCCGATGCGAATGCTGCCCCCTACTGAACGGGCACTTCGACTACGAGACCGATCATTGGGTTTCGGGACCTCCGGTGACCGTGCGCCTCGACGCCCAAACCGGCATCTGCGTCTACGTCGGCCCAGCGCCGGAAAATCCTACATACGAGTGCGATCTCGATCTGAAGATCATCGCCGTCGACGCTCGAATGGACGACGACCTGTTCGTCCGAGCAGGCCGCTAGTGGATCAGTTCGAGTGATGTACCCGTGCCCCAGCTTCAGCAGCGGTGAATGTGCGTACCCGCGTCGACGATTGCTGCGTGATGCTCGGACGGGTCGGTTGCTCGAACCTGCTCGAGGAATGCGTCGAGATCGATCGGCTTGCCACCCACCCAGGTCCCCTCCACCGCGACGTCGGTAGTCAGCCGGGAGGCCTCTACTTCGTAGGGGTCGCGCGAAAGCACGGTGAAGTCCGCGAGCTTTCCGACCTCGATCGAGCCGATCTCGTGGTCTCGATGCAGGACGTGCGCCGCGTTGATCGTCTGCGCTTTGATGGCGTCATCCAGACTGATGACCTGCTCCGGGCCATGTAGCTGTCCAGACGGAGTCCTCCGCGTGATCACGGTCTGAATGTTCAGCAGCACATCGGGCGGGCTGACCATTCCGTCATTGTGAAATGCCACGACAGCACCTGCACGGAACGCGTCTCCGATCCGTTGCCACTGCGCCCCGATCGAGCTGTCGAAGATCTCGCCGTCCAGCAAGTCTCCCCAGTAGATCAGCTGGTAAGGCCCCATCGACAACACGATGCCAAGATTCGCAGCGCGCACGAACTGATCTCCCCTGCAGGCACCGAGGTGTTCCACCCGCCACCGGTGATCTGTACCGGTCAGATTGTTGAGCGCCAGCGCGCGCTCGTAGGCATCGAGAACAATGTCGAGTCCGACGTCGCCGTTGACATGGAACGCGAACTGAAATCCTTTGTCGGCGTGGGAAGCAAGAGCCGCGTCCAGTTCGGCTCGCGAGTAGTTCATCTTTGTCTCGTAGGTCGCGCCGGGAGCGATCTGCGCATTACGAGTGGTTGGGGTATCCAGGTATGGGAAGGAAATCGCAATTGTTCCGACCCACGGGGCACCGTCCGCCCACAGTTTGATGCCTTGTTTGCGCAGCATGCTGTCCGGGACCGGCGAGCTGAACGGCTCGCCACAGGTCGACTCGGTCGATACGTGATAAAGCGAGACCCGAATCGGGCAATCCGACGTCGAGGCCAACGCCTCGAAGATCGGCTTGCTGTCATCGGAGTACGAGTGATCCGAAGTCGCGGTCACTCCGTGGCGAGCCATGAGCGCGTACCACTGCGCGCACGAGTGCAGCGGATGACCGACGATCTTCGGCAACATCGGCATCAGGACCTGTGCGATTGCCGTACTTTCGTAAGCGAGTCCGTTCGAGGTGCCGTCCTCGTTGCGACCGAACGACGCGCCGGCAGGATCCGCTGGGGGTGTGCCGTTCGGCCATCCCAGCGCGGCGATCACGCCCGAGTTGAAGTACACCTCGTGGCCCGAGTTGTCGAAGACGATCACCGCTCGATCAGGGAAATAGGCGTCGAGCTTCACCCGGTCGAGCTCCGGAGCTCCTTGAAGCATTCGATCGAGACCGTTGAACAACAGTGGCTGACCGGCAAGCTCCTCTGCGTTGGCCTTGTGGAAGAGCGCCTCGACGTCGGCAAACGATGGGTAGCCGACGTAGGGAGCAATCCAATAGGCCGGTGCCTGCGTGACAAGCCCGGAGAGTCCTGGGTGATTGTGCGAGTCGATGAAACCAGGCAGCAGAACGCTGGACCCCAGGTCGGTGACCGTCGCATCGGGAGAGGCACCTTGACAGTCAGCCAAGGTGCCTACCGCAATGATCACACCGGTCTCGGTGTCCACCGCAACTGCTTCCGCGCGCGGACGCTCGGCGTCGACGGTGATCACTGTCGATGCCTTGACGATGACGTGAGACATCGGTTGCTCCTCAGATCGTGCGAAAGATCACCCTATAGCCGAGCAGACCGGACAGCTGGGACCTATCACTCCTACGGAAGCTCTGGTTCGTCCCTTGCCGGGACCGTCAGCTCTTGCTCTTCGCCTCGACGCGGCCGACGAAATGATCCATTGTGTTGTTGACGCCGAGCTGATTCATGAGTTTGTCGAACCAGCGAACCGGGAGCACGCGAGCCGGTGACAACAGGTTCACGAATCGGGGCATGATCAACTCGTGCCGGCCCTTCTCGATCGCTGTCAAAGTCTTCTCCGCCACGAACTCGGGCGTGAGGATCGGCAGGAGGAGTGGGTATTTCGTCTGCACACCCTTGAACATCCCGGTGCTGACGAAGTACGGACACACAACCAACGAGTTGACACCTGCGTTGGCTTTCGAGAGTTCCACACGGAGTGATTCAGCGAAACCGAAGGCTGCGAACTTGCTCGCGGAGTAGTCGGTTTGCTTGGCGACCCCCACAAGTCCAGCAGCGCTGGAGACGGTGACAACGGTACCGCGACGGTTCTCGATCATGTTGCCGAGGAAGGCCCGGGTGACCCAGAAGAGGGAAAGCGTGTTCACGCGGATCGTTCGCTCGATGGCGTCGTCGGAGGCGTCGAGGAGGTTCTTGCCGGTGACGATCCCCGCGTTGTTGATCAGGACGTCGACAGGCCCAGTTAGCTTCGCGGCGGCCTGGACAGAATCGCGATCGGATACATCGACGGTGTAGGCCTCGGCGGAGTGACCCGCGGCAACGATCTCCCGGCTGACGTTCCTGCCGGCTTCGTCGGAAAGATCCCACACGATGACCCGGGCTCCGCGTTCAGCAGCGCCCAAGGCGAGAAGTCGGCCGATACCACTGCCGCCGCCGGTGACCAAGACGCTTTGGTTCCTCAGGGAATGAGACACAGTTCTTCTCCTAGCAGTCGAAATCGATGAAGCAACATCCATACCGCAAGTATTGACCAACTGGTCAATGACTGCAATGTGAGCCTCGACAACGTCATATCTGCTGGTCGTATCGCTGGACAGGTCTAGGCTCTCGAAAGTGGCCGGAGCAAAGAAGTCAGAACTCGAGCGGCGGAGCGACATACTCGCCGCCGCAAAACTGGTGGCCCTCGATGGCGGACTGGAAACAGTCACCGCCAGGACTGTCGCTGCTGAAGCTGATCTCTCCAGCGGCCTCGTCTACTTCTACTACCAAACCAAAAACGGACTGCTTCACGCTCTGCTCGCGCGATTGCTCGAGACAACCCTGGACGGGCCTAAAGACGGCTTCGGCAAGGACCTTCCCGCAGATGTCGCCCTCCGCGAGATGATCACCACAGAACTGGAAGGCCTCCACACTCAGCGTGATGAAGTCGACCTACTTTTCCAGTTCTACTTCTTTCGAAGAAGCATCGACTTTCGTGACCAGATCAACACGGGCCTCCGGTTGTATACCGACGCGATTCACCCAGTCACCGACCGATTCGCTCGGGAACACGATCTCGATCCCGACGCGTTCCGATCCACACTTGTCGCTCTCATCCAAGGAGCTGCGATAGACGTCGTACGTCGGCCCGAAAGCTTCAGTGCGGCAAATCTTCTCCAGGTGGTTGCTGCCCTCGCAACGTCGACGCATCGCCACCCCGAGAGCGCAACCTAGGGGGCTTCTCATCCAATGTGGCAGCACTATCCTTGCAGCTGCTGATCAGCGGCTTCGTGATGGTGGAACGGCGTGCATCGGAGCGGGAGCCTGCAGGCTGGGTAGCGCCCGTAGTAGCTGAGCGGCCGACTGGCCGGTCAGAGTCTCCAACCCCGCCAGTACGGGTGGGTTCAAGATGATGTCGTGGCGCTCGAGCGCCTGGTGGACAGCAACATTCCGTGGCTCCAGGATCGAGGCTTGGTGGCACCGTGCACCGCAGTCGACGAGGTTCTAGGTCGTTCCGGACCGCCGCCCCGTCAGCGCACGCTCGCGTCCTGTTCGCCACCGATTGCATCTGCGTACAGGTGGAACAGCGACGGTAGTTTGTCGGCGTCGCCCACCTGTACCAGCAGCGTCCAGCACTGTGCCGTGACGGAGCGCGCCCGCTTGCCGATCCAGTTGGTAGGCAGTAATTCCGGCGGCAAGAGCGGATCCGGTTCCATGGCTCGCGTGAATTCCGCCGCGAGCTCGATGGTCATCGTGACGGCATCGGCGTCCGGGGAGTTCTGCAGTGTGTGCAGGCGAGCGGTCGCTACGTCGAGCAGCCGTTCGTATCTGTCTGCGATCTCGTCCAGTGCCCACAACTGCGCGGCAATCGTCGAGGGGTCTTCGAGGGTGCCCACTTTCAGATCACGAGTGGTGAGCAGGGACAGATGCTGTTCGACGTCGAGTTCGGCGGCCGCATCGAGAACGTACGGTTCCCAGGCGTGCGGCGAGGCGTACAGGCCGCTCTGGACGAGCGCGCCGCCGAGGTAGACCACCCTGGTGCGCAGTGCATCTCGCGCTTTCCGTGACGACTCCGGAATTGCGAATCCAACCAGATGCCAGCACTCGTCCCATGGCGTAGTGGTGCCGCGATCTTGTCGATAGGCCAGCCGGACGAATTCGACGTCGGGCTCCATCTCCCGTATGGCTTTCGGCGTGGCTCGTAGCGTGGCCTGCCGCCCGCGCCCCTCCTGAGTGAATTTTCCCTCGGCGACCAAACGCTTGATGCACAGTCGAACCTGTTGATCTGTTTTGTCGAGTGCGTCGGCGGTGGCATAGAGGGTGTGCCCGTCGACAGTTCCGTCTGTGCGCATCAGTCCCTCGATCAAAATCCTCGTGGGTACATCGATGTCTCTGTCGGTCATCGCCCTGCCCTTTCCTCGCGTCTCGACATCTTCGCCTATAACTGTACTATCGAAATCAATACGATCGTTTCTAATTCGTACGTGAAGGTGGGAAGATGGCAGTGCAATCGGTGAGTGGATGGAAGGGCAATCCTCGTTTACTCAGGTGGGTGGTTACTTCCCTGACGGTGGTCGTTGTGCTGATCGTTGGACTTGTGGGATGGACGCTGTACCAGAACACCTATGACATCCGTGAGGAAAAGGTGAGGATCACCGGGGGATCGGTGCCACTTCAGGGAGTCCTTGCACTGCCCGAACACGGTGACGGCCCCTTCGGGCTCGTGGTTTTCGTCCACGGAGACGGACCGGTCGATGCAACACACGAGACGTTTTACAGGCCGGTCTGGGAGGCGTTTGCAAAGGCTGGATACGCCTCACTCTCCTGGGACAAGCCGGGGGTCAACGGGGCGCCGGGCAATTGGCTCGATCAGAGCATGGACGATCGGGCTACGGAGACAGAAGCGGCAATCGACTGGGCACGGGGCCGCTCGGATATCGATTCGTCTCGTATCGGCCTGTGGGGTGCAAGCCAGGCAGGATGGGTGATACCCAAGGTGGTAAACCTCGACCCGGACGTCGCGTTCGCCATTGCCGTGGGTCCAGCCGTCAACTGGCTTCAACAAGGTGAATTCAATACCCTTGCAGAACTTTCCGAGAGAAATGCGCCAGCCGGCGAATTCGAGAAAGCGCGTGTCGACCGCGCGAAGAACTTGGAACTGTTGGCCCGTGATGCATCGTTCGATGATCTCGTTGCCTCCGGCGAGGCGGACGGTCTCACCGAAGATCGATGGAACTTCATTCGAAAGAACTACCGATCGGACGCGCGAGCCGATCTCGAAACCGTGAAGGCTCCGGTGCTCTTGATTATCGGCGGACAAGACGTCAACGTGGACGTGGTCAATACGGAAAGGATATATCGCGACTTGCTCGACTCGCCAGGGCAATTGGTGGTCAAGAAGTATCCCGATGCAACACACTCGATTGTGGAGAAGGACCTCGAAGACTCGGAGGTGATGTCGGCTCTGGTGGCTGTCCTTGCGCCCCGTTGCATCTTCGCCCCCGGGTATCTAGCAGATCAGACTGCATTTTTGGAGGGAATTCATGGCTGACGGAATCAAAGTCGTTGCTCTGGGCGGTGCCGGCGCCGTGGGATCGGCCGCCGTTCGTCTGGCTGCGACATTGCCGGGTATCGGTAAGGTGGTAATCGCTGATCGTGATATCGATGCTGCGAAGCGACTTTCAGTTGATCTGGCCCGAGCATCTGCGGAAGTAGAGGCTCGCAGTATCGACGTCACGGACAGTCGCCCGCTACGTGAATTGCTCGACGACGCAGACGTCATTGTCAACACCGTTGGCCCGTTCTTTCAATTCGGCGTCGGCATTCTCCACGCAGCGATCGAGACCGGAACGCACTATCTCGACATCTGCGACGACTGGGAACCGGCAATCGACATGCTGGAATGGGATTGCGCTGCGCGAGAAGCCGGAATCTTGGCAGTGGTCGGCATGGGCGCAAGTCCGGGGATGAGTAACCTCCTGGCCGCGATGGCAGTCTCGCGATTGGACATTGTCGACGACCTGTACACGGCCTGGCCGGTTGATGTCGACGGCGAGGACAAGTCGGTGGAGACGGTCAGTGCCGCCGCCGTTCACTGGATGCAGCAGATCAGCGGCAAGGTGCCTGTAGTTCGTGAGGGACGGATCGTCACAGAAGCACCGCTGCGTTCCATCGCACTGGAACTGCCCGGCGGACGCCGCGGAAATGCTTACGTGGTCGGGCATCCGGGGCCGGTGATGTTTCATCGGACCTTCAGTCTCTCAGGCCATTCGGCTAATCTCATGGTGATCACACCGGAAACTGTGGCGTTTCTCGACGTACTCCGTGCAGATATCGACAAGAGGACAATCGATCTCGACGCGGCCGCTGAAGAATTGGGCAAGCCCTCGCTCCGGCGGATGATCCGTGCTGCACCTCGAATGCTCATGCGTGCCGACCACGGATCCTTGCCGTTGTTCTTCGCCTCAGCGACAGGGACGCTCGACGGAAGAGCGATGCGCGTAGTGGCCCGGATTGTAGACGATTCACCGGTGTCGGGGTTGCTGTCGGACATGGCCCGTGCGACGGGAATCCCCTTAACGCTGGGCCTGGCTCAGGTCGTATCCCGGCTGGCCGAGGGAACCATTTCGGATCGGTTCGGCGTGCACTCACCTGAGAGTGTCATCGATCCGGAAGTTCTGTTCACAGCGCTGGCGCGGTTGTTCGATCGAACCGATTGGAGGGAGATCGTCACCGTTGAATCCGAGTTCCGCTAGCCAGTTTGCGGCGTGGATCCGCCCAGACCGGGCAACGTCGATATGGCACTCGCCATCGGACGATCAGGACGCGGGCGCTTCCATGACACCACACCGCTGAAAGGCCCAACCACACCGACGACGACGGAAAGTGTGGATCGTCCGATGGCAAGTTGTTCAGGCCGCGCTCGGAGATTACGTCCCACCTCTGATTGTCGATCGGTGCAGGGCCCGTCCACTCCTCGACAGTGACTTTACTGGTCCGTACGTTGAGCTGGTAGCGACGTGTATTACCCCGTCCCACATGTCTGTCAGGGCGTTCGAGGTCGATCGCCACGGATCCTCGTTGTTGTGTCCGGTCGGATCCGAAATTGCCGCTCCGCGGTCTGGACAACTGCCGACCGGTCACGAGCCGCCGTCGATATGTAATCCCTACCTCACCAAGATGACTGTCCGTCCTTGATAGCAACCAATCCAAATTTGTCGCCATCCAGAGATGCGTTGACTGGTGTAGTAAGAAGACATGATGCCGCCCTGCGAACTGTTGGACCGCTGGTCATTCTCATCGTGACGACTTTGATCCTCGCGCTGCTGTTGGGCGCTGGCCGTGTTCGGAGGTGCCATCAGCTTCGTCACCTCACAGCATACTTCCGGGCCTACGGCAGCACCGGCGGACGGCGTCGACGAAAGCCAACACCGAAGCTGGCTGGACAAACAGACAGACGTGGTCCTCGCGGAAGCATCTGCGTACGGACAGGTGACCCCCCGAAAGGCTGTCTCGTCACTGATCGACACTGCAGTGAACCGGGTAGCGCAGCGCATGAAAATCACGCCGCGCCGACTGGATTACTCGGCGCCAATCCTTCCGATACTCGTAATCGAAAGTTTCACATCGAATCGCGGCCTCGACGCACTGTCTGTGTTTTCCAAATCCGTCAGCGGGCTCTGTCGCTGGCGGATGCCAGCGCGGTGAGCACTTAATTTGCTGCGCGGTAAGTAGAGTCGGCGCGGGTTCGGGCTAGACACAACAAGAAGCCCCGAACCGCATCGCTGCAGTCCGGGGCAATTTATCTTGTGCGCCCGAAGGGATTCGAACCCCTAACCTCCTGATCCGTAGTCAGGTGCTCTATCCGTTGAGCTACGGGCGCATGTTCAATTGTGTTGATCCTTACGAATCAACGGTCCTGCGTCAAACTGGCTGGTCCTTGCGGATCAGCTTGGCGGAGGCGAGAGGATTTGAACCTCCGGACCCGGTGAAGGGTCAAGTCATTAGCAGTGACTCCCATTCGGCCGCTCTGGCACGCCTCCTAGGCTGCCGGCCCTCTCGGACCGCCGAGGAACGAGATTACACACGGTTGAGAGGAGAACGCAAAACGCCAGGTCAAATCCCATTCACCTGAGGAACGAGTCGAACCAATCGAAAATTCTGGCCTGAGCTTCGATCAGGGCCGCCGCCGCCGGATCGCTGTCTTCGGTACTGCCGGGTGACGGCTGCGGTTCGTCGGCACGGTGGCGCAGTCCGCTGTAGCTGACGACGTTGGTGGCTACGGATGACCGTGTGGCTGCGTCACGGAGGCCCTCGATGTGCTCCGGTGGGGTCCTGGGGTCATTCTCGCCGTACAGGCCCAACCAGGGCGCCTGGAGCGAGGGCGCGGCGTCGATCAACGCGATGGCGTCGGCGTTCAGTGGTTCGACGATGCCCGCCGCCGCGACGCTGACCGCGGCACCGATCGGTCGGTTCGTTGCGACGATCAGCGCCGCAGTTCCGGCGTCGTCGAATCCGATGACGCCGACGCAGTCCGGGTAGACACCCCGGGAAGTGAGCCAGTCGAAGGTCGCATCGAAGTCGGAGAACAGATTGTCGCCGAAGACCTCTTCGCCCTCAGTTCCTCGATGGAACAGGTTCGGGGCGACGGCCAGCCATCCTTCGAGCGCGAGCGCACGCAGCAGGTCGAGTAACGATTCCGGTAGTTCGCGGGATTCGTGCAGCACCACGATCCCGCCTCGGACGTGCCCTTCCGGGGAGATGGCCGTCAAGGGCACCTTGTGCTGCACAGGCGGATGCTCATCGTCTTCCACATCGATTCGAAGCACTGCCACATCCGTGAAGATTCCCGACATGACACCAAAATAGTGCGACCGGCCGCGCCCCGCTGGATTACCGGCGGACGCACAGGAAATGATCAGCCCCACCTGGCGCATAATGTGAGCCGTGACCGCCCGCATCCGCACCGACCTCGACGCAATCCCCGCTTACGTACCCGGACGCAACTTCCCGGGCGCGATCAAGCTGGCCAGCAACGAGACGACGCAGGGCCCGCTCCCGGGCGTCCGCGAGAAGATCGCCGAGTCGGTCAGCACCGTCAACCGCTACCCCGACATCCGTGCCACTGCCCTCGTGGACGCCGTCGCCGCGCACGTGAAGGTCGGCCCGGCCAACGTCGCAGTCGGCAACGGCTCGGTGGCACTGTGCCAGGAAGTCGTTCAGATCATGTGCAGCCCCGGTGACGAAGTGGTGTATGCGTGGCGGTCCTTCGAGGCATACCCGATCATTGCGCGCGTAGCCGGTGCGACGCCGGTTGAGGTCCCCTTGAACGAGGACCACGTGCACGACCTCGACGCCATGCTCGCCGCGATCACCGAGCGCACCCGCGTCGTATTCGTCTGCAACCCGAACAATCCTTCCGGCACCGTCGTGGCCAGATCAGCCCTCGAGCGGTTCCTGGATGCGGTGCCCGCGCATGTCCTCGTGGTACTGGACGAGGCCTATTTCGAGTACGCCCGCGAAAATCCGGAGGGTGAGTACACCGACGGTGTCGAGCTGGCCCGCGACCGTCGCAACGTTCTCGTTCTCCGCACCTTCTCCAAGGCGTACGGGTTGGCCGGGCTACGCGTGGGATATGCCATCGGCGATCCGGCGGTGATCACCGCGATGAGCAAAGTTCGCATCGCTTTCGCGGTGAGCTCCGTCGCGCAGCAGGCAGCTCTGGCGTCACTCGAGGCAAAGGACGAGCTCCTCGCCCGTACCGATACTCTTGTCGCAGAACGCGAACGGATTCGATCGGCACTGATCGAGCTGGGATACGACGTCGCGCATTCGGAGGCGAACTTCGTGTTCCTACCACTCGGTACCCTCTCCGGCCCCTACACCGAAGCCGCGGCAGAAGCCGGAATACTGTTGCGCGCCTACGGAAACGACGGGGTTCGTATCACAATCGGCGACCCACACGAGAACGACACCTTCCTGAAATACGCAGCTACCGCCGCTCATTGATGACCCGCGCCTGCCGAGGGCTCATCCCGAACTCCTCACGGAACACCGCATTGAAGGTACTGACCGAGCCGAAACCCGACTGATGGGCGATCTCGGCGACCGTCCGGTGACACTGAGCGGGGTCGTCGAGCCGAGCACGCGCCCGAACGAGCCGGCTGGTCCGAATCATCTCCGAAGGGTTGGTGCCCACCGACTGCGTGACGGCCTGCACATGTCGCAGCGACCAACCGAGCCGTCGAGCAAGGGTTTTCGGCGTAAGAGTCGGGTCATCGGACTGCGTTTTCACGAGCGCCGACGCGGCCTGCGCGACATCCGGCCACCGGGACACATCGGATGCGACACCGACCAGCATCCTGGTGAGTGCATCGGATACCTCACGAAAACTGTTCGCCGAGAGCGTATCTCGTTGTACCGATAGCTGCTCGGTCATTACAGCTGCGACGGCGCCCATACCCGAGGCAAGGTCGAGAACCCGCGGCTTCACAGGAACGACCGAACGTGGCCAGGCCGATTCCGGGACGCTCACCACCCATGCTCGCGCGCCCGGGCCGTGCTCGATGGAGAAGGGAGCCGCCATCGACATCGCGACCGCGGCGCCCGGGCCCACGATCACGCGATCGTCACCGTGCGAAAATCGGAACGTGCCAGCCCGAGGGACCACGACTCGCAGGGTCCGGTCGTCGTCGGAGCGAGCAGCTGCGGCGCTTCGCGAGTAGACGATCGCATCCGAACTGAACTCCACCAGTTGAAATTCTTCGGACCGCTGCACGACGGTCTTCCCGCTGAAACCCATCGTTTCGTCGAAGGCGAAATCGAGACCACCATGGTTGAAGCGAACGTGCTCACGCCAGAAGCCCGGCCGATCCGTGGCAGGCAACAGTGTGGTGTCGATGGTCGACACCACATAATCCGCTGTGGCAGTCATAAGTTGTACCTTTCGCGCCTGAATCCGTGCGCCCGGCCGTCGATTCCGTGCGCGTCACCGGCAGACCCGTCGCATACATGCGCCTTACCGTGCAGAGAGTACACGTGTCCTCCATCACAGCGGAGGGGTCACAGCGGCGGCAAGAATCTGTCAGGAGTCCGACATGAACACGATCCAGGTCAACGGCGCGACGCTGTCTTACGAGGTATCTGGACCGGAGGACGGCACCCCCGTCGTCCTCAGTCATTCACTGTTCTTCGATCATCGAATGTTCGACGCGCTGGCCGAGCTCTTGGCTTCCGCAGGGCACCGCGTCTTCGCCTACGACCACCGCAACCACGGCGAGAGCTCGACGCATTCGCGCGCCGAGGTGACCGTAGACATCCTGACCGAGGACGCTGCTGCGTTCATCGAAGAACTGCAACTGGGTCGAGTACATTTTCTGGGAAACTCGCTCGGCGGATTCGTCGCGCTTCGATTGGCGGCAAGGCGCCCCGAGTTGCTGCTGTCCGCAGTCGCAATGGGCTCTTCGGCGGAGGAGGAGCACCAGCTGGAGGTGTTTGCTCCCCTCGTGGAGCAACTGGCCGACATCGGGGGACGCGAGAATATCGACATCGTTTTGTACATCATGTTCGGAGACACCAGCTTGTCCGCAGGCACACCCGCCGTCGAGGAGTGGCGTGGCCGGATCGCGGAGCTGAAGCCCAGCATCGGCGACTCTGCCTACCAGGTGATTCACCGGTCGCGAATCGTCGAGGAATTGAACGGCTGCACGGTGCCGGTGCTCGCAATCTCCGGCACGGAAGATCACGCGTACCCGCCGCCCATCTCGGACGTCAACATCGCCGAGGCATCCGGCGGGACACACTGCAGCGTCGACGCTGCGGGCCACTCGGTGTCGCTCGAGCAACCCGCAGCCGTTGCCGAGCACGTGCTCGCGCACTTCTCGGCGATCTGACCCCGTCGCGCGAGTCCTAGATGTTCAGAGCGTCGCGGAGCGTCGGCCAGGACTCGCGCAGATCGTCTTGCCAATAAGGCCACTGGTGGATGCCGTAAGGCCGATAGACGAACTTGGCCGGGATGCGAATAGATCGAAGTTTCGTATCGAACAATGTTGTGCAGTAGAGCGCGGCAGCTTCGAGCGGTCCGCCCATGGCGGCCGACTCGATGCCCGTGCCACCCGGTCCCAGTTCGTACGGGCCGGGCAAACCGGTGCCGACAGAAACATAGATGTCCTTGCCGCGCAAGGCTTCTGCGTTGCGCGACGGGTCATGCTCGACCCACTTCGGATCGTCGTTCTCACCCCACATGTTGCTCGCATTGCCACCATTTGTTGCGACGGTGGCGCGCACGGCATCTTTCAGGTTCGGCTGCGAGTTGTCATAGCAGCCACTCAGGCCTGCCACGCCGGTATAGAGATCGGGGTGACGGGTGATCAGATCCATTGCGCCTTGAGCACCCATGGAGACGCCGGCAATCGCGTTGGTACCGTTGCCGGAGAACCGAGCATCGATCAGCGGGGGAAGCTCCGAGGTCAGGAACGTCTCCCACATGTTGACGCCGAGAATTGGATCCGGAACATTCCAGTTGGTGTAATAACTACTCGAACCGCCTACCGGAAGAACGACGTTGACGTCCTTGTCCGCGAAGAAGTCCACGATGTCGGTCTTCTGCGTCCACGTGCTCTCGGCGTAGTCGGATTCTTTGCCGGCACTGACGCCGTCGAGCATGTAGAGGGTAGGGCGCGGACCGCCCCTTGCAGGCAGCAACACCTGAACCTGAATGATCTTGTTCATCGACGGCGACTGCACGAACACAGCAGCACGACGGGGTGTGATCATCTCGATACGGTCGATACGAGCCGAAGAGGACTGTGCGGACTCGCCGAACGGCGCCGCAGGCCCATCGGAGCTTCCGGTCCCGGGCAGCGGTTGAGCAGACACCACACCGGTCCCCAGTATCGACAGCGCAATGCTGGTTCCTAGCGCTGCCAGAACACGACGGTGCATTCGACTGATCAATCCTCCTCCGCCGCACCCCTTCGGGCGCAACACGAACAACGTTTGATTCAAAGTGACCCACCAGTAGGTACGCCTACTGCGGCCCGCGGTTCCGCCCAGAGTAGCCCTGATAGAGGTTGTACAAAAGTTCTGTCGATTCTTTGGGACATATCCAAGTAGGCCGCATGAGCAGGGCCGCAGCAGTCGGATTCGAACTGCTGCGACCCTGATGTACTACTTGCGCTCGCCCCAGCTAGCCGCGGCCGGTCTCACCTTGCAATTTGTCGATCATTTCCGACGCCTGTGCCTTGGTCAGATCGTCCGGTATCTCTTCGCCCGCTTCCTGCGCCAGAGTGCTCAAGTAACTTTTCTGCGGACCGGTGATCGGCTCGTCACCGGTCACCCAGTCCTCGGGATCCTTCTCGGGGTTCTGATTCACTCCACTGTCTTCGCTCATACGTTCGGAATACGCAGGTAGCTGGACTTTCAAACACGTCGTTCGATCGAATGACTTCGTTGACTGTTCAAACTCCTTAGCTAAAAGATCGACGCTGACAACCCCCTCTCTCAGGAGCTATGAATGACAAGCAAGACCCTCTTCGCCCGAATTGGATTCGGTGGCTTCGTACTCGCCGCAGCGATGATGACGACTCCGGCCGTTGCCGCAGCAGATCCGATCACCGACTTCTTGTGCGGCACCGGCTCGGCACAGTTCTGCCCGCCGCCGCTCGCACCGTTCCTCCCGCCACCACCAGCGCCGGCTCCTCAGAGTGCACCGCCCGCGCACGCTCCCAGCACGTTTCAGTACAAAAACTGCACCGAGGCACGTGACGCCGGTGCGGCGCCCGTCTATCGCGACGAATATGGATACGGTCCTCATCTGGATCGCGACAACGACGGCATCGGCTGCGAGTAGAAGACTGTCGGCGGCACCGGTCGTGCTTGCGCGAGCAAACACGACCGGTTCCCGCTCATCGATCAGCTGGGCCGCTGATCGGAATGCCGATCACGCTCGGACTTCACCAGTTCCTTGGTTCGCACCAGGCGTAAGGCGGTGACCAGCCCGACGCCGCCGATGATGTTGAAGCCGACCGTGTATCCGAACCAGTCGATCCACGCTCGGTAACCGATGTCCGCGCCCGCGTGGATGGCCCCGAAAATCAGCAGGGAGTCCAGGATCGAGTGGAAGAGTTGCAATCCGGCGAGCAGGAATGCAGCCGACATCGCCGCGATGATCTTCGCGACATCGGAATTGGTTCCCTGCTGCATGCGGGTCAGCAGGGTCATCGTGCTGCCGCCGAGGATGGCCAGGCAGATCGACTGCAGGTTCAGCGGGGCATCGACGAAGTGGTGCGCGGATTCCGACAGAACAGAAAGCCACTGAGGGAAGGCCTGCGCGACCAGCCACATCACACACCATCCACCCACCAGGTTCGACAACAATGTCCCGATCCACAGCTTCGCCAACTGCGCAGGTGTGCCGTTACGGGAAACCATCGCCGCGATCGGCATGAGGAAGTCCTCGGTGAACAATTCGCCGTGTGCCAGGAAGATCGCCACCAGACCGATCCCGAACGCAAGCCCCGCCAGTAGATGATTGTCGGTCTCGTACAGCACCGCCAGGTAGGCCATGACACCCAGCCCAACTTCGAGACCGCCGAAAAGTCCTGTGATCAGCACCGTGCGCACGGTTCGATGCAGACGCTCACCGCCTTCGGAGACGACGGCATCGAAGCTCTCCTCGAGTTCCTCTTCGAGCGGACCGTCGTTGTCTCCGTCGTTACGTCGCGCTTCTTCGCTCATTCGCAGGTAGTACCCGCTAGTCACCATTCGATACCTGCTCGTCGGCGCAGTGCTACATGCGGCCGAATTCGGTTCGTCGAAGCGCTCGAGTCTCCAGCACTCGATACCCAATTTGCTTGGTAAACAGGGCACAGGTCGCTTAAACCTAGTTTTTAAAGACTGCAAACCTGATAAATCGACATCATTCTGTTACGGTTCAAATCGATTTCGCTCGACCGCGCTCAGTCGGGGAAGTCAATCAATGCCCAACGGGGGATAACGGACTTGAATGGCAGACGCGAAGAGGCATTGGACCGCATGAAACACGATGCACAGACAACCTCGTGGTGGTCGATCGGCGAATGGCGCCTCGGCTGGAAGGTGATAGCGGTCTTCGCGGTTCCGATGCTCGTCGCCGTTCTGTTCGGTGGCCTCCGGATCCAGAGCGAACTGACCGACGCAGCAGACCTCAATACATCGGCCGAACGTGCATTCGCTGTTCCTGCGGCACTTCGGATGGAACAGGCTCTCAAGGCAGTGACAGTTGCGGCTGCTTCCGGCGCCGACACCGCCACAGCTACCGAACAAGCGACCAGCGCGCTGCAGGATTTCAGTGTTGCCGCGAACGTGTTCCGAACCGACGCAAAGCTCAGTGACCTGGTCGACAAGTCCCTGCAGAACAGCCGGGCACTCATCGACGAGGTTCCGACCAGCTCTGAACGGCCGATCCAGCTGGTCGCTCGCTACAGTCAGGTGTCGACCGAGCTCTGGATCCCGTTCTCCGATCTCCTGTCCAAATCCGAGCTACCCCTTTTGCGTGAGCGTGGTGCCGAGTTGGCGCCTTTGTGGGGCGCTCGTCGAACATTGGCCAATCAGCACATTCTATTCGGTAACGGCGACGTCGATCCACAATCGCGCACCATCCTTATTTCCACCGCTGGTGCAGAACTTGGCAGTCTCGGTGGTCTCATGCCACTAGCTACGCCCGGTGGAGTACTTCCGCCAGTCGAGGCGGACCCCTCGCAGGACCCCTTGGCCGCGCTGAACTCTCTACGCGCATCCACGCAGAGCCGCCTGGGCGCAATCGCGGCCACACCCCCAGGATCCCCTTTGAGCAGGGAGATCGGCCTCGGACTCCAAGCCAGTAGCGATCAGTACGACGCCATCGCCGATGCCGCAATCGCGCGGTTCGTCCCCACCGCGAACTCCGAAACCGGCGCCGCCCAATCCGCAGCGCTTCGAGACGCCGCGCTGGTCGTCGGCACCGTACTCGCAGCCCTCGTCCTCGCGCTCGTCATCAGCCGCTCGCTGGTCGAGCCTATCCAGCGCCTACGTTTTGCCGCGCTCACAGCAGCACGCCATGGACTCCCCGAGGCGATCGAGAGAATCCGCGCCGGCGAGCGAATAGTCGACCTCGAGATACCTCGTGTACCTGTAGAGACACACGAGGAGATCGGGCAACTTGCACGCGCGGTCGACGACATGCACGGGCAGGCAATCACATTGGCCGGCGAGCAGGCAACTCTCCGCCGCCAGGTCAATGACATGTTCGAGACCCTTTCCCGTCGGAACAAGTCCCTCGTCGAGCAACAGCTCGTGCTCATCGAGCAACTCGAAAAAGACGAAGACGACCCGAATCGCCTCGAGAATCTCTTCCGCCTCGATCACATCGCCGCACGAATGCGACGCAACAGCGATAATCTCCTCATCCTCTCCGGCAACGAGGGAAGACGCGTACGAACCGCACCGATCGCTCTTGCCGACGCTCTGCGCGCCTCAGCTTCCGGAGTCGAGGACTATCTGCGTGTAGAGCTCGGACAGATTCTGTCTGCTGTCGTCAGTGGCAAGGCCAGTGCAGACGTAGTGCACCTCGTCACCGAACTGCTCGACAACGCCCTGCGCTACTCACCGCCCGAAACTACAGTGACGATCGACGCTGCACGCACCAACGACGGTTCCGTGCTCGTAGAGATTACCGATCTGGGTATCGGAATGTCACCGGACGACTTGATCGACGCCAACAGACGCCTCTCTTCCGGAGGCGAGATGAGCCCCGACACCGCCCGCCACATGGGGCTGTTCGTGGTCAGCCGTATCAGCCTTCGCTACGGTATTTCAGTACGTCTGCGCCCGTCCGCGGGCACATCCGATCGCGGTGGCATCACTGCGATGGTTCATCTGCCGATTGCACTTCTCGAGGCGTCACGCGACACGGCGATCAGAACGTCGACGGCTGCACTTGCCACTCAGGCTCGCGCAACGTCGCCGGTTCACTCCGTTGCAGTGGGTACACCTACATCGAGTCAAGGCACCGCCGCATACCCGGTAGCAGGCGCCCATAATCCCGATTCTTCGGTGGCATCACGGAACTGGCTACCCCATCGTCAATCACACCCTGCTGCTGCCACTGTGCAGCCGGCTGTTTCGGGTCCGCCCTCTGCGTTTGCTTCGCAGACCAACTCCAGCGCCCCTCCGATGGCGAGCGGACTTCCACGCCGCACCCCGGGGAGCAGTGGGGTACCCGGTACCGCCAATGCCATCTCGACCCAACCGATAGCTCCGCCGCCACCCAAGGCGGAAATTGTTGTCGACCAACCGGATACAGGTGAGTTCCCCGCCGCTCGACCTGCACCCAGAGCCCCGTTCGGCGCCCCTAACCCGAACGTCACAGCGGCGTTCTTCTCGTCCCGGCCTCGCGACTCGACACCACGTCGCATCCCGACCCCACCGCGCGAAACCACACCACCTCGCGACTGGACGGCGCCTCGAGACCTGACCCCGCCGCGCGAAACCACACCACCTCGCGACTGGACTCCACCCCGAGACCTGACCCCACCGCGCGAAACCACACCACCTCGCGACTGGACTCCACCCCGAGACCCGACCCCACCGTCCGCGATCGTCTTCAGCGCGAACGATCCCGAGGCCGACTCTGATATTCCACCGGTTGCATCGCCGATCTTTGCCGGAATGGTGTCCGAGTGGCTGATCGACCCCACGGACGACGAGTCCGGTGCCACGAACGGAAGCATCTGGACAACCGAAGCTGACGAGGGATGGGTTGCCGCTCATGCGTCGACGGACATGCCCTCCAGCAAGATGGCCGATTCGGGACTCCCGATCCGGGACCGCGGTGCGCGGTTGGTTCCCGGAACTGTCAGGCCCACCAATAGCTCTGCCCGTTCAGGATCCCACCGTCAACGCGTCGACCCCGAAACGATCAGACGCGGGTGGAGTGACTACCAATCCGGCCTCAGCCGGGGACGCCGACACGTTAGCAGCGAGAACAACACAGCGTTGCACTCGATAACACATGTGCAGAAAGACGAAGGAGAACAGTGAATTCTGTCGGAGCCCCAGAAACTCCTCGCGCACTCGACTGGTTGGTGTCGGGTTTTGCACGCGACGTTCCGGGAGTAAGCCACGCCATCATCGTCTCTGCCGATGGATTGCTGAGCGCGGCGAGTTCGCACCTTCCTCTGGATCGTGCGGACCAGTTGGCCGCCGTCACATCCGGACTCGCCAGTCTCTCTGCCGGCGCGTCTCGACTGTTCGACGGCGGCGCAGTTCTGCAATCGGTGGTCGAGATGGAAAACGGCTACCTGCTCCTCATGGGCGTCGGCAGTGGCGCCTATCTTGCTGCGCTTGCCGTGGCGGGATGCGACATCGGTCAGATCGGTTTCGAAATGGTCACTCTGGTCGATCGAGTCGGAACGACCATGGACATCGCTCCCAGATCAGGTCGGGATACCTGACGCCGATGCCCCCAAACTACTCCGAGCACGCTGATCCCGAACCGAGTCTCGTTCGCTCGTACGCCATCACCGAAGGTAGGACGAAGCCGTCCATCGACCTTCCGCTCGAAGCGATCGTCGCAACGGTAGAGGATGTCATCGCCAGCGGCCTGGCGCCCGAAGACATTCGCGCGTCGATTGTCGCGCTTTGCGGGCAGCGCATCTCGATCGCGGAAATCGGGGCATACCTCGGTGTACCGATCGGGGTGGCTCGGGTTCTGGTGGCCGATCTTGTTGTCAGCGGGGCATTGAAAGTGCAAGCCACTCTGCGAAGCGACGCGACTGCGGTCGAGCGTCGCGAATTGATCGAAAGGACCCTCCGTGGACTTCGGCAACTCTGACGCGCCGTCACGCGTAACGTCGACAAAGATCGTGATCGCCGGAGGATTCGGCGTCGGTAAGACCACCCTTGTCGGGACGGTCTCCGAGATCGTCCCCTTGCGCACCGAAGCGATGGTGACCGACGCCAGTGACGGCATCGATCACCTCAGCTCGACACCGAACAAAGAGACGACAACAGTCGCAATGGATTTCGGCCGCATCTCGCTCGCCGACGACCTGGTTCTCTACCTGTTCGGCACACCCGGTCAGCGGCGATTCTGGTTCATGTGGGACGACCTCATCACGGGCGCGATCGGCGCGGTCATCCTTGTCGACACGCGCCGTCTCGAAGACAGCTTTGCTGCTGTCGACTTCTTCGAAGCCCGTGGTTTGCCGTTCATCGTGGCAGTCAACCGTTTCGACGATGCTCCGGTGCATGCAACGAATGACCTTCGTCAGGCTCTCGCGCTGTCCGACCACGTACCGATGATCGACGTCGACGCGCGTAACCGAGAATCGTCGAAGCAGGCCTTGATCACGATCACCGAGTACGCGCTCGAACGTATCGCGGCGACAGCGCCCTGCTGACACCCGGACAACAACGAATCTAAGGAACTGGCATGTCGGAAGAAATGAACCATTTCTCCATGGGGCTCTGGCTGCTTGGGTTGGCGTTCGCGGTTGCAGTCTCGGGATCGGTCATCGGGTTGGCGTGTGCCCGACATGGCATGGCGGCACGTCACCCTGCGGCGCGAATGCGCTGGTTTCTCATGGGCGCATTGTCCATCGGTGGTGTAGGTATCTGGTTGATGCACTTCGTCGCAATGCTCGGGTTTGCGTTACCCGGCAGTCCCCTTCGCTACAGTCTGACCTGGACGATCATCTCCGGTCTAATTGCCGTGATCGCGGTCTTCGCCGCGTTGTACATGCTCGGAAACGAGTTCAGTTGGTCGCGGCTCCTGGCCTCCGGCTCGCTCGTCGGCATGGGGATCACCGTCATGCATTACACGGGCATGCAGGCCGTGCAATTTCAGGGCCAGATCAACTACAACACGCTATTGATTGCACTCTCACTCGTGATCGCTGTCGTTGGCGCCACAGCCGCATTATGGTTCATGATGGCGATGGGGTCCACCACGCTGCGATTCATCGCCGGTCCGATCCTGGGGATCGCCATAGTCGGTATGCATTACACCGGAATGGCCGCGGTGGAAATTGTCCGCGACACGTCCGCACCCGCACCCGTCGGACTCGCGTTGTTCCCGTTCATCTTTCCAGTCTTCGTCCTCGGGCTTCTCGCATTGGCCGTGCCGATCGTTGCCATCATGACAGTTCGCGACCGCGAGATCGCCCGCATGGACGCCACTTCAGACGATCTCGCTCACGAAGCACGAGAGTTCGCTGACCGGTAGATCACAATTCCGTGGCTGGGCAATGACGGCGGGCAGCGACAGAGCCACTCCTCGAATCCACCGTCCGCTCTGCCAGAGTTCGAGCTGTCGAGCGTCGTCGAGCGCCGACCTGGATCCTCGCTGCCCAAGAATCGCTCGATCAGGTGACTGAACACGCCTCGTGTCGTCTATCTACGCGCGAACGCTCGCGAGACCAGCCAACCCTGGACCATGCCGGCCAGGAAGATGCCGGCGGCGGGCGCGTACCTACGCATCGGCTCCGGTATCAGAGACAGTGCATCGAGTTCACTCGACGCAGGACTCGATATCGAATCTGTCGCGCGCGCGACAGCGGGAGCTCCTGATGCGGCCGTAACCGAAGCCGCCCCACCACTCAGGAGTGCACCCAGATTGACTGCAAACTGCTGCAACACTTTGTTGGACACTGCGACGATGGCCCCTTTGCCGAACGAGACGATCTTGCCGCTGATGACGAGGTCGGTCTTCAGCGTGAGCCGCGTTCGATCGCCGACCGATTCGACGACCAGGTCGACCTGCGCTTCAGCGTCACCGTTTCCGTGCGAATCCGCGCCTTTGGCTTCGAGTTTGAGCGTTCTGGTCTCGGCGTCGACCTCGATGAAGCGAATGGTCCCCGCGTACGACGCGCTGATCGGGCCCACCTTGATCTTCACGCCACCGAGGAAGGTCTCGCCGTCCTTGCCGGTGATGGCTGCTCCGGGTACGCAGGTGGCCACCTTTTCGACGTCGTTGATCAGCCGGAAAACGTCGTCGGCGGACGCGTCGATGTCGAGGGTATTGGTCAGTATCACTGGAAAACTCCGTTCACTTCACGCAACCAGCGCAGCGACGCTGCTCGGCGCATGAGTCGATGGCCTCGACGATGGTTTGGTATCCGGTGCATCGGCAGTAGTTCGACGCCACGATCTCGCGGATCTCGTCCTTGGTGGCATCGGGGTTCTCGGCGAGGTACCCCTCGGCGAGCATCAGAAATCCCGGCGTGCAGAACCCGCATTGCAGACCGTGGTTGTCCGCGAACGCCTGCTGCAGATCGTTCAATTCACCGTCTATGCCAAGTGATTCGACCGTACGGATGTCGGCGTTCTCGACCTGAACCGCGAAGGTCAGACACGCGCGAGCCGGTGTGCCGTCGATCAGGACGGTGCAGGCCCCACACACTCCGTGCTCGCACCCCACATGGGTGCCGGTCAAACGCAGGTCGTGGCGTAATACGTCCACAAGGGTGCGGCGCGGCTCGGTGATCACCTCGTATTCGGTGCCGTTCACGTTGAGTTCGATCAAATGCTTGCTCATGCATGTCCCTTCGCCAGTGCAGCCTGTACGGCAACGGGTGTGATCGGCGTGTTGTTCAATTCGATTCCGCTCGGTCGCAATCCGTCGTTGACCGCGTTGAGGACCGCTGCAGGGGCACCGATAGTCCCGCCCTCCCCTGCACCCTTCGCACCGGATTCGGTGAACAGGCAGGGCGTTTCGAGGTGCGCGATACCGATGTCGGGAATCTCGGACGCCGTCGGAACCTTGTAGTCGATGAAACTGGCGCACAACGGGTTACCGTTCTCGTCATACGCGACGTGCTCGAATAATGCGCCGGCGATGCCCTGGGCGATCCCGCCGCGGCATTGTCCTTCCACGATCTTCGGATTGATGGCGACACCGCAATCCTCGACGCAGAAGTAGCGCAGGATCTCGACCTTCCCCGTGCCCTCGTGGAGTTCCACCACGACACCGTGCGTCGCGTTGGAGAACGTGCCGTCGTTGAACACGTCGAAACTCGCCGTCGCCGACAGCCCTGGTTCCACACCCTTCGGCATCAGCTGCGCCTTGAGATACGCGACGTCAGCGATGTCCTTGTACGTGACGTACTTCGAATGGTCGTCACGCTGCCGAACGAGACCCGAACCCAGCTCGACGTTGTCGTCACGGGTTTCCATCATGTGCGCCGCGATCTCACACAGTTTGTCGCCCAGCTTGTTCGACGCCACCGCGACCGCGCTGCCACCGATGGTGATCGAGCGTGAAGCGAAAGACCCGAAACCGTAGGTGATTCGATCGGTGTCGCCCTGCACGATCTTGACCTGTTCCACCTCGATGCCGAGCCGGTCGGCGACAATCTGCGCCATCGTCGTCTCGTGACTCTGACCGTGGCTCATCGTGCCCGTCGTCGCGACGACCGTGCCGGAGGTGTCCATCTTGACCTCCGAGATGTCGAACCCGGGCACCACGTTCATCTTGCGCGCGGCGAAGGCGCTGCTGCCGTAGCCCGTTCGCTCGCTGAAGCAGGAGTACCCGATGCCGATGTGTCGACCGTCAGCGATCGCCCGTTCCTTGAAGTCGTACCAGCCTTCGTCGCGAAGTGTCTTCTCGCAGAGGTTCAGTGCCTCGAGGTACGAGCCGGGGTCGTAGGTGATGTTGTTGACCCCTGTGTACGGGAACGCGGTGATCACGTTTCGCCGTCGGATCTCCACGGCGTCCAGGCTCAGCTCCCGCGCCGCGCGTTCGAACAAGCGCTCCATCACCATCACGTACTGCGGTCGCGAGACGCCCCGATAGGGCGCGGTCGGTGTCTTGTTGCTGAAGATCGACCGACCGCGGACGCGGTACGCCGGAACCTGATAAACGCCAGGCATTTCGGCCGACGCCATCAGTGGTTCGATGCCTGCGGTGAACGGGTAACACGAGTAGGCACCCATGTCGCAGATGACGTCGGCGTCGAGTCCGAGAATGTGTCCTTCGGAGTCGAACGCTGCCCTGACGTCGTACTGCTGTTCGCGGGCCAGGAACGACGCCGTCAGCGCGTCCTTGCGATCCTCGATCCACTTGACCGGGCGACGTAGCCTGAAAGCCGCTGCGGCGACTGCAATCTCCTCGCGGCCGACGACGCACTTCTGGCCGAAACCGCCACCCATGTCGGGCACGACGACCCGCACCTGGCGCTCGTCGAGTCCGAGGCTCAGGGCTGTGACCGTCCGAACCTGATGTGGTACCTGCGTGCAGATGTAGATGATCAATTGCTCGTCGCGGTCGTCCCAGTGCGCAACGCATCCACGAGTTTCGAGTGGCAACGCGTTCTGGCGGCCGGTGCGCGACTGGACCGTGACGACGGTGTGTGCATCGTCGAAGATCTCGTCGATGCCTTCGGTGGCGAACATCTGCACGTCGACAACGGTGTTGTTCGGAACGCCCTCGTGCACCAGTGGCACGCCGTCGCTCATCGCTTGATCGGCAGAGGTGATCGCTGTGACCGTCGAGTAGGCAACCCGCGCCGCTTCGAGACCGTCCTCGACGGTGTACGCATCGTCGGCGACGACCACCGCGAGCGGCTCGCCGACGTAGCGAACCACGTCACTGCTGAGCACCGGCATGTCTGTCGGCACGAATTCGCTGAGCGGACGGCTCAATTCTGCACGAATCGGTTTCAGATCCAGGTCGGCAGCTGTGAAGACCGCGTGGACGCCGTCGACATCGGTGACGCCGGTGACGTCGAGGGCCGTCACCGTTCCGGCGGCAACGGTGCTCCGGACGAACTGCGCGTGAAGCATGCCCGGCAGGACGATGTCGTCGACGAAACGGCCACGTCCGGTCAGCAATCGGGGATCTTCACGCCGGGCCACCGACGTTCCGACGAACTTGGGGGGCGGTACTTCGGCGCTGTTCATGAACTAACTTTCTCTGCAACCAATGCGTCAGCACATGCATCCGCAACCAACGTGCGGACGAGGGTGCGACGGTACTCGACGGTGAACATGCCTTCGTCTTCGAGTTCGAGCGAATCGGCTGCCGCATCGGCGCAGTCGGCGAACGTTCCGCCTGTGGCGAGCACTGCTTCGCCGGCCGAAGACCGAACCGGGGTCGCGCCGACGCCTGCGAGGGCAACACTGCCCCCGACTACCTCGACGCCCTCCATGTCCAGCGACACCGCTGCAGCGACGATGGCGAAGTCGCCCTGTCTCTCGGCGAACTCGGTTACCGCAGCATGCGGCGCCCGGTTCGGAAAAACGATTTCGACGATCATCTCGTCGAAAGCGAGATCGGTTGCGTAGTAGCCGAAGAAGAAAGAACCGGCCTCGATCGTTCGACGTCCACGCACGCTCTCGACCACGATTCGAGCGTCGAGCAGGATGGCCAGCAACGCCCACTCGGCGGTCGCGTCGGCGTGGGCGACGCTTCCGCCCACGGTGCCACGCGTGCGGATCGGATAGTGCCCGACCCAGCGCATCGCATCGCGGAGCACCGCGAAATCCGGTCCGAGATTCGCGGTCTCTACTGCATGATGCGTCGCCAGGGCGCCGATGTGCAGACCGTCGGCCTCCCGCTGGATGTACTGAAGCGAATGCAGACCGCCCACGTCGACGAGGTGCCCGGGCCGGGCGAGGCGGAAGTTCATCATGGCGACCAGGGACTGGCCTCCCGCAATGATCTTCGCGTCCTCGCCCAGCTCGTTGAGCAGTCGCACTGCGCCCTGTACGTCGCGAGCGCGGTGGTAGTCGAACTGTGCGGGCTTCATCAGACCCGTGCCTCGCCCACGATGACCTCGGTGTCGTCGACCAGGGTGTCGAGCTCGCGGCCCTTGGTCTCCGGCGCGAAGTACGCCATCCAGATGACGGCGAACAGAACGAACGCGGTGACGATGCCGAACGTCAACGGCAGACCCAGGATCGGCCACATGACCGAGCCGAAGAGCAGCGGGGCGAAGCCGGTGGCGACGCGGCTGACCGAGGACGCGTATCCGAAGCCCGACGCTCTTATGTTGGTCGGGTACAGCTCGGAGACGTAGCAGTACAGCACCGGAATCGTGAGCTGGATGACGAATCCGAAGATGCCGAGCCAGATCAACGCTGCGGACTGAATGTCGAGCATGACTGCGAACATCACGAGCGCACAGCCTGCGATCGGCCCGGACAACCCGATGACCCACTTGCGGCCGAAGATCTCGACGATCAGGGCGGAAGTGAGTACACCGACGATGCCGACGCCGGTCATGAGCGTCGTACCTGCGAAGGCTGCGAACTCGCCGTAGCCCTCGGCACGCAGGATCGACGGCATCCAGCTCAGGGCTGCGTAGTACAGCAACATGATCGAGACGAACAACATCCACGCCGCCGCCGTGATTCGCGGACTGTAAGCCCAGACCGACTTCAGCTGCGTCAGAGCAGCCCTCATGCCGCCAGGACCCTTCGGTGTGGTGTCGGCGACGATCTTGTACTCGATGGGCTCCGAACCGGTCCGCGCCACCATGTCGTCGATGACGGCGCGAGCTTCTGCCTCGCGGCCGACCTTGGCGAGATAGATCGGTGATTCGGGAATTCCGCGTCGCACCCAGAAGAGCAGTAGCGCAGGCAACACCATGAACAACAGCATGTAGCGCCAGCGGACGTCACCATCGATCGGGACGAGAAGCGTTGCGACGACACCACACATGGTGGCGCCGATCGGCCACCAGACGTCCATCGCCGACAGAATCTTGCCGCGAATACGACGCGGCGAGAATTCACTGACCAGCGCGTAGTCGACGGGTATACAGCCACCGAGACCGAACCCTGCCAGGAAGCGCAGGATGATGAAGATCTCGAAGCTCGGAGCGAAGGCACCGAGAACGGAGAAGAGCGCAAAGATCAGCAGCGTCAACGAGAATGCGCGTTTTCGTCCGACCCGGTCGGCGATCGTGCCCCACACGACAGCGCCCACGGCCATACCGATCAGGTTGCCTGTCGCGACGAGTCCGCGCTCGGACTGCGACAAATCCCAATAGCTTCCGAGCAACGGCGTCAAGAAGCCGTTGAGCGCAACATCCCAGGCGTCGAACATGTAACCCAGTCCGCCGATGATGAAGATCTTTCCCTGCACACCCCATTTCCAAGGGAGTTCTTGTACTACCTGATCACCAGTCTTGGTCGCAGCAGTCGTCATCGCAGCCTCCGCGCGGTGTAGTCGTCCGGGGTAGTCATCGGACGAACGAGTAATGGAATTTCTCGTCGTCACTGTCGTCGAGCGGGGTACCACTCCACAGCCAGTCGTACGAGATGTCGGATTCCCCATCGAACGACGCCAGTGTCGCGTCCCGCTTCTCCTGCTCGGGTCCATCAGGTATGTGGTAAAAAGTCTTGTTCTGCAGGCTCGCGTCCTGCACCATCCGGGCATGCCGCGCGCGTCGAGACACGTAGCGCTGCAACGCTTCGTCGATGCCGGCAGTGGTCACCTTGGCCAGTTCCTCGGCCAAGACGGCAGCGTCCTCCATGGCCTGCGATGCGCCTTGCGCCTGGTAGGGCAGCATGGCGTGGCATGCGTCGCCCAGCAGTGCGACGCGGCCATCGGTCCACCGCGGATCCGGCCTGCGGTAATACAGCGCCTGGCACAACACGTTCTCGTCGGCCTTCGACAGCATCGCGTGTGCCCGGTCGTCCCAGTCCGGAAACGTCGCCATCAGCTCCTCGGGCCCGACGACCCGTGGTCCGCCGTCACGAACCTCGTCGGTACACGGCGCCAGCGCAACGATATTGAGGTATTCGCCGTTGCGGATCATGTAGTGCACGAGGTGGCGGTCTGGTCCGTACCAGATGGTGCTCTGGTAGCGGTCGACGAGCCAGCGCGTCGCCGGATCCTTGACGATGCGATCGCCGGGAATCAATGCGCGGTAAGCCATCTCGCCGGAGAAGACCAGGGTGTCCGGCAATCCGATGAGATCGCGAACCGTGGACCGGATGCCGTCGGCACCGATCAGCAGGTCCGATTCGTACCGCTTCCCGTCCGAGCTCACCGCAACCGGCCGTACCGGGTTCGTGCGGTCTACTTCGACCACCTTCGCCCCGGTCTCGAACACGACCACCGGCCCCGGGCCGTCGGGATCGAGGCATTTCGCGTGAATGGCGGAGTGCAGGTCGGCACGGTGGTAGTGCCAGTACGGCGCGTTGAACGTCTTCTTGCAGTACTCGCCGAGGGGCGTCAATGCGATGACCTTGCCGTTCGACCAGCGACGGCGAACCTGGTCCATCGGTTCGGTCTTGATCTCTTCGAGTTGCTTACGCATGCCGAGAGCAATCAGGATCCGACTGGCGTTCGGTGCAGTTTGAATCCCGGCGCCGACTTCACCCAGTTCGGATGCGGCTTCGAGCACGGTGACGCTGATACCGCGGTGCCGCAACGACAGTGCTGCCGTCAGACCGCCGAGGCCACCGCCTGCGATGACTACGTGAATCGGTGCCATGTCAGGCCTCCACCAGTCGGCCCTCGGTGACGACGTCGACGCCGTCGATGGACACGGTGCACGAGCGCATACCGATGTCGAGGTGCGCGTAGGAATCTCGTCCGAGTACGGGGTGCGGACCTGTCGACCACAGGAAGCTGCCTGCGAACGCGCGGGCATCCATTCCCATGATGTCGTCCTTGCCGTACATCGCCGCGGCGAACCAGTCACCGGTCTTCATCAGGCCCCAGCCCATGTGCGAGAGGTAGCGGGCCCATTTGTCGTTGGAGTCGGCGAAGAACATATCGAGCAAGGCAGCTTCACCGCCGCCGGTCACCTCGTCGATGTGGCCGTTGGTGATGGTCAGCGTCGTCTTGTCACGGACGTACTCCTTGAACGGCAGCAAGATGTCGCCCTCGGACAATACGATCTGTCCGTTCGAGATCTCGGGCCAGCACAGCACCATCGTCGACGGCCAGTGGTCCCAGCGGCCCTTGTCGTCGGCGAAACCTACCTGGAACTCGGGCTGTGAGTTGCTCAGCTGCACGGTCAGATCGGTTCCGGCCTCGTTGGTGATCCGCATGATCGAACCGTTGCGAACGAGGTCGACGCCCGCCTGCACGCGTTCCTTGTCGCCGTCCTGAGGCATGTTGCGGATCAACACGTCCGGTGCGTCGCAGACGAAGATTATGCGCGTTCCGGCGGCGAGGATCTCCTGCTGGATCGGCGCGTGGATGAAGCCCTCGCTGGTCAGGTCGACGACGAGATCCGCGCCCTTGAGCAGATCCTGCGCCACCGAGCTGTTCATGACCGAGACGAGCCCGGGGCCTGCACCGGTGTGGGTGCTGGGCATCGGTGCCGGACTTCCACCCGGCACGGTGGCCGAGAGCACCTGTGCACCGAGGCTCTGCGCTGCACCGAACGCCGCAGAGATATAGTCGCCGCGGCTCGACGGTTCGGCGAGGATCACCACCTGCTCACCGGGCTGGACTTTGCACAGCTCTAGTTGACGGGTGAAGGCGCGCAGTAGATCAGCGGATCGCAGGTCGAACATCTCGGTCCCTCTCATTGGTGTCCTGGGTGACGTCGTTTTCGGTGTGGTTGTCGATACCGCCCAGCCGGGCTAGATCTTTCAGATATGGCACCGCGTCACGTGCATCGAGTACCGAACGACGAGTGACGACGGCCGCTACAGCCCCCACGCTCTCGTCCATCTCGACGATCGTGCGGCCCTGCGGGTCAACGATCACGCTGTGGCCGGCGAAGCGTGGGCCGTCGCCGCTCCGCCCGGTGAGGCCTGCTGCCGCGACGACGACGCCGTTCTCCAGTGCACGTGAGCGGGTGAGCAGTTTCCACACGTGCAGGCGAACGTGACCGAACGCCGACGGGACGGCGATGACGTCCGCCCCTCGCTGCGCGAGATCACGGACCGCCTCGGGAAATCCGGCCTCGTAACAGATCACGACGCCGATCGTGCCGAACGGAGTCGGGACGACGAGTCCGCTTTCCGGGCCCGGGGTGAACACCGACTTCTCCCCGCCCCAGAGAAAGCGTTTGTGCCCCAACGCGAACGAGCCGTCCGGACTCACCACCAGCGAACTGTCCGAAAGTCCGCCGTCGGGTAGCCGAAACACTATCGCCGTGACGAGCACCGTATCGGTCTCGACAGCCAACGCGCTCAATGCTTCCGACGTCCGACCTGGCACGGACTCTGCCAGAGCATCCATGTCGGTATCGAGGTCGTAGCCGGTGGCGAACAGCTCCGGCAGCACGATGATCTTGGAACCGCTCGCAGCGAGAGCCCGGACCTGTTCGGCGGCGCTGTCGATGTTGGCCTGCCACGCGCCTGTCGTCGAATTGGTCTGCACGACCGCAACATCGAACGTTGCCGGCGCGGTCACTGGGCAACCCGGTTCATCGCAGTCGTGTAGAAGGGTCCGGCCAGTCGGCCGAGAAAGTGGTGTTCGCGGGTGTCGACGTGCAAGTCCTCGCTCAGCAACCCCGCCCTGCTGGTGACCGACAGGACCGATCCCAGCACGAGGGTGTCAGTACCGAGTTTCACCTCCTGCAACAATTCACACTCGAGGGAAACCAGCGACTGCAGAACCGACGGCGCCGCAACCGAATGCGAGGTTACAGGCGTCATTCCGCTCAGCTCGAATTCGTCGACGTCCGCGTGCACCGTCGCGAAACTGGAGGTCACTGCCTCGACCGTCTCCGCCGACGGGATGTTCACGACAAAATTTCCCGTCTCACGGATGTTGACGAGCGTGTCCTTCGGCTCGCCTGGAAACCCGATTCGCTCGCCGATGGAGATCATCAACGTCGCGGGGTTTCGGGAGGCGACGTTGAAGAAGCTGAACGGCGCCAGGTTGTTGACCCCCGCGGCCGAGACCGTCGAGATCCACGCGATCGGCCGCGGTTGAACTGCGCACGACAACAGCTTGTAGACATCGCCCTCACTCATGGTGTGAATGTCGTGACGCGTCCGATCCATTGCCTCCTGAGGTGTGATCTCCTGAGGTGCGCCGACCTGGGTATCCATACTCCGAATGCCTTCTTCCATTGACCTGCAACTGATTGTGCAATCGGTTGCGTTGCTACGACAATAGAACGGACTCGGCGCAGATGTATAGCTTTGGGCGAGAAAACTCGAACCAATTAATGACACCGTTACACGGTGCCGTTCGCGTCACTTTCCGCGCAGACCACCCCGGGCCGAGTCGATCGAGCTCGCGGGATCGCGCGGCGCGCCGTAGCCCTCCGTGGTGCCGTCGAAGATCTGCACGTCGTCCTCCCACGGCACCCGGTATGTTCCTGCGACTAGATCCCGCATGAACGTGTACGGGCAGTCGGTTGCACCGCCCTCGAGCGCGGTGTACCCGCGGTGCCCGAGTTGATAGATGTTGTTCTCCACTCCCCATTCGCGTCGGGCAGCGTCGGCGCGTGCCGGCTCGATGGACACCGTCACGACCCGGTCGGGTGTGGAATCACCCCGCTCGATGATCGTGCCCTCGAAGTCACACACCATCGCCTCGCCCATCGACGGGATGCCGTTCCCGTCGTGGCCCGCCAGGCACACCGACGCGGTATAGGCGAGATTCTGAAAGGCATTTGCCTCGTTGGTGATTCGCCACGACTGCTTCAGCGGAAATTTGTATCCGGCCGTCCGTAGCAGCACGTTGGCACCGCGATAGCTCGCCTCACGTGCCATTTCGGGGAACATGCCGTCGTGGCAGATCAGCAGGGACAACACCGACCCCTTCGGACCTGCACAGACGGGAACGCCCAGGTCACCCGGTTCCCACGGCTCCTTGGGTGTCCACGGGTGAAGTTTACGGACGTACAGGGTGATCTCGCCGTCAGTGTCGACGATGATCCCGGAATTGAACGGCGCTCCGTTCGGATTGCGTTCCATGACACTGAAACACCCCCACACCTTCGACTCTCGACAGGCCTCCCGCAGTCGGGCCACCTGCGGACCGTCGATGTCGCACATGACGTCGTCACGCGCCCAGGACGACTTCCTGAGTCCGTGCAACGAGTACTCGGGAAAGACGAGGAGGTCGAGCGATCCGAGCCCGGCCTTCGCCTCGCGCACGGTGCGGCACACTCGATCGGTCGTCGCGTCCACGTCCGCCATGTCACCGATCAACGGCACCCGCTGCTGGACGAGACCCAGCGTCAGTGACGTCGAGGATGGGTTCAGTCCGCCGAGACCAGTCATCGCACTTCCCTTTTTCTCTTCAGCAACTTGTTGCGCAAACGCTTGCACGCAGTGCTAGCTTAGGGGCCGACAGGGGTTGAGGCAGCGCGAACGACCGATCGGGGGAGAAACACCGTGGAAAGCACCGTCACGTTGAAAACCGTTGCGCAGGCGGCGGGAGTGCATATTTCGACCGTCTCGAGGGCGCTGCGCCGAGTCGCCGTCGACCATCGCGGCGCCAGCGTCGGCGACCTGAAGTTGTTTCAGCTCGCGCAGGACATGGGCTACGTTCCGAATCCGAACGCGGCCAGCCTGACCACCAAGAAATCGACCGCATTCGGTGTTCTGGTGCCTCGACTGACCGACGTCGTGCTGTCCGCGATGTACGACGCGATCGAGGAGACCGCCAACCGAGCCGGGTACGAGACGTTCGTCGCGAACACGCACGACGATCCCGTTCAACAGCGGCGGCGCATCGACCTCCTCCTGGGGCGGAACGTCGACGGGCTCATCTTCGGCGACGCTCGCCTCGACAGCGCCAACCTCGACGATCTCGCGCGCCGCGGAGTCAAGTTCGTGCTGATCAGCCGTCGGTACCCCGGCATGATCTCGGCAACGTGCGACGACTTCCGCGGCGGATGGCTCGCCGGTGAGCACCTCGCCCGGCTCGGCCACACCCGCGTCGGGATCGTATCGGGGCCTTCGTGGGCGAGTACCGGCATCGACCGACTGCAAGGGTGCGTCGCGGCCCTCGTCGACGCCGGGGTAGACGTACCGGACGAGTACATCCGGGAGGAAGGGTTCGACCCGGCCGCGGGACGACGTGGAGCCGAGGCGTTGCTGGCGCTTCCGGAGCCGCCGACGGCAATCTTCGCTACCAACGACTTCAGTGCGATCGGTGTACTCGGCGTACTGCGCGAGCATTCGCTGCTCCCCGGACGTGACATCGGTGTGGTCGGCTACAACGACATTTCGATCTGCGCCGAACTCACCGTCCCGCTCACGACGATCCGTAGCCCGCACCGTGAGATCGGCGTCCGGGCCACCGAGATGCTTCTCGCTGTGACACATGGGCTTCCGGTCTCGTCCGTGGCACTGTCCCCTGACCTGATCGTGCGGCAGTCGACGAGCTGCTAGTTCCGGTGAAGTTCCCACCACTGCGCCGCGTGCAGTGTGCAGTGGAGGTGTTCGGCGAGGGCGGGAACGATTCGGGCAGTTCCTCGCACCACCCGACGGGCGTCAGCTCTCGCAGCACATCCTCGTTCATGTCAGCCCCCCGTGGCTGCATCCAACCCTGGGACGGCGCTGCCGGTCCGGCTTCGACAACGCTGCGCACGTCTATCGGAAACTTTTTCTACGCCGGGCGATACTGCGCAGCCTCCGCACTGATCTGCGGAAACTGAGCACCCATCGCCTCGGACAAGGCCTTCGCCGCGGACAGTGGGCGGACCATCACCACGAAATCATCGATCAAGCCATCCTCGTCGAGGTGGAGGAAATCGCATCCGTTGATCTTCTTGCCGTCGACCGTCGCTTCGAAAACCAGCGCTTGGTCGCGTCCGTCCACGCTCTCGATTGTCTTCGTGTAACGAAAATTCTCGAATACGCGGAGGACGCCACGCAGGATCGCCGACGTAATCGCCTTACCGTCATAGGGTTTGAACGCAACGGGGCTGGTGAATCGAACGTTATCGGCGAGGAGTGCCTCCACCGCGCTGTGATCGCCGGCCTCGACGGCATCTGTGAACTTCCGCATGATGAATAGACGACGTCAGTTGACGGTCAGCTTTCCGACGTTCGTCGTGCAGTAGATCGGAACGGCAATGTTGATCAACGTGCGGGACTGGGCGTCGTCGAGTCCGGTCGTCTCCGCAATCTTGACCCTGGTGGCGTCGAGGCTCGTGTCACCGGACAGCTCGTCGCAGGCGGTGCGAGCCGCCGCGACCCGATCTTCGGTGCTCCCGAAGCTGATGTTCTGGCTTTCGAGCGCCTGAAGGTACGCGGTGTCCTGGACGTTACCCACCGCAGCCGACGCGGTGGCCTTGACACTGCTGGCCGCGGCCGAGGCACTGCCCTGCACCTCGCTCGCGACACTGGACGCAATCTCGCGGGTGCTACTCGCAGATGTGTCGGTAGAGTTCGCGTTCTCGGTGTCGGTGTCGCTGCACGCCCCTGCGAACAATACGAGTCCGCAGAGTGAGGTTCCCCCCGAAAAGTGGACAGTGGTCACGCGGCCATGATGGGCGCGATAAGTGACTGTTCGTAACTGTGAGGGCTGAGCATCCCGATCGTTGAGTGCCTACGGCGAGTGTTGTAGAAATTC
>NZ_JAPVLQ010000014.1 GCF_027158005.1 Rhodococcus sp. H36-A4
GGGCGGGCATGCGTTCGAACAGATCGACGCTGACGCCGCGGCCGGCGAGGTTGTAGTCGGACTTCATGAGTGCGTCGGCGGCGTAGATGCCTGCCGGTCCGGCGCCGACGATAGCGACGCGAAGTGGTCTCGAGGTTGTCATGCCTGTAATCGTAGTTATGATGCGCATGAATGCAAGCCTGTCTTGGGGTGCGCACCCGGCTACAGCAGCTGCGCCACCACGATGAAGTTGTCGTTCGTCGGTTCGCCCCCGCGCACGTCGCAGTTCGCGAGGATCAACCTTCCCGGCACCGAGCGGCGAAGGTCGTTGTCGCCCAGTAGCGAACCCTTCGGCAGTGGGCCGACGCTTTCCACCGCGTACTCGAGAATTCCGTTGGGGGTATCGAGTACGACTCGGTCGCCCGGCTGTGCGACGCCGAGCGCCTTGAAAGGTGCGTCCTTCTTCGAATAGTTGTGGCCCACAACCACTACGGTCTGTTGAGCATCAGTCCCCGGTAGCCCGCTCTCGGCCCACCATGCAGGTCGCTCGTCGACAGGATTCAGTACCTGTCCACTGTCTCCTCCGCGGAAGAGTCCGTCCGGATTGACCGGACTGCTCATGTAGGTGACGCCGTCCGGCGATCGCAGTTCGATGGCGTCGGGCTGGGCCGGATCGACGACCGCGGCAGTCGGTGAAGGCGCAGAAATCTGCGCCTCCACCGACTCCCTGCTGGGACCGCTCACGTCGGAACCGTCACTTGCGCAACCGGATACAGCGATGAGTAGTGCCGCAGTAGTGACCCAGATGGATCTACGAAGCATCGGCACCGTTGCGGCGACGCAGGTACAGTCCGCCACCGACTGCGGCCACGGCGACGACTCCGACACCGGCAAGGATCGCCGGCAGAGTGCTGGAGTCGGAAGAACCGCTCGATGCCGAATCGGCTGAATCGCCCAGCGCCAGATCGACGGCAGGCAATTCACCGGCAACCATCATGACGCCCTGGTCGTTCGTGGTGAAGTAGTCGGCGACGGTGAAGGAACCGTCTTCGTTGAAGACACCGATCAGTTCGACGCCGGTCTCGTCGACGATGACGGTGGTCTCGTCGACTTTGGTGCTGTCGACGTCGTCGTGTGCGGTGCCACCGAGGTTGATGGTCAAACTGAACTTCGGGCCACTGGCGGCGAGCTCGGCGGCCTTATTCTTCAGGTCTGCTTCGGCCTTGGCTGCGGTCTCGGCTGCGGTCTTGGCCGTTGCAGCCTCGGCCTTCGCTGCGGTCACTGCCTCGGCCTTGGTCTTTGCGTCTGCTTCCGCGGTGGCCGCGGTGGCTGCGAGCGCATCGGCCTTCTCCGTCGCGGCGGTCGCTTCAGCTTCGGCTTTGGTGAGTGCTGCGGCTGCTGCGGTCGCCTTCGCTTCCAGATCGGCGACATTGTCGCCTGCGGTCGCTGCAGCTTCGGCCGCAGCGGTTGCTTCGGCCTCCGCTGTCTTCAGATCTGCAGCCGCCTTGGTTGCGGCAGTCCGTGCTTCCTCGGCGGCTTTGGTCGCGGCTGCGGCCTCCTCAGTGCTCGCCGCAGCATCTGCTTCGAGCTCGGTTGCTCTGGCGTCTGCAGCCGCGGACGCTTCCGCAGTCGCTCTGGCCTCGACGGCCAGTGAGGCCGAGCGGGCCGCGGTAGCCACTGCCGCGCGGACGGCTGCGGTCACCTTCGCGAGGTTGAACTTCTTGAACGCTTCTTCGACGGCGGCCACGGACTCGCGCAATTCCGTCGTCGACTTGTCGAAGTCGGCTTGTGCAGTCAACGCGATTTCTGCTTTTGCGTCGGCCTCTGCCCGTGCTTCGGCGGCGGCTGCGACGGCTTCGGGGTCACCCGCTGCTGCGGCTGTGGCCTCGAGTTCGATTGCCTTTTTCTCGGCGGTCTCGGCTTCTGACTTCGCTGTTTCGGCGGCGGTCTTCGTTTCGGCGACCTTGGCATCCAACACTGCCTTGTCGTCCTTGGCTACGGTGGCCGCGGCGGAGGCCGCGATGCTGGCAACCTTGGCCGCTTCCGCTGCCTTCGTCGCGTCGGTCGCGGTCAGCGCGGCGCCTGCGGCATCGAGCTCGGCTTTGGCAGCAGCGGTGTCGGAGGCTGCTGCTGCGACGACTGCTGCGTCGTAGCGAGTCTGGGCGGCGACCGAGGCTTCTGCGGCGGCCTTGCTGGCGATCTCTGCGTCGGCGAGCGCCTTCTTCTCCGCTTCCGAAAGCTGCGGGATGACGGCGACGTCGATTGTCGCGGTGCCGTCGTCGTTGATGACAACGCCGGCCGTGACCTGAGGCAGTGGGCGCTCGGCGGACGGTGCCTCGAGGGGGACGATCGGTCCGACCTCGGCGGCGTCACCCTCGTTGGCCGCAGGAACGGCGGCGTTGGGCACCACGCTCTCGGATGCGCTCTCGCCGGTATCCGGGGCCGTTTCATCGGTCGGTGTCGTCTCTTCGCTGACGCCGGGAGGCGTAGTCGGATCTTCCTGTGCGTACGCGATGCCCGGTGCGGCGACCGTCAACGACATTGCGACTACCGCGCCGGCCGCGGCAATGCGGGCACGCCGAGACCTAGAGATCGATTTGTGCGACATATATGTGTAGCCCTTCAGTCGGTAGCGGTCTGAGCCGCCGTATTTCCGCCCCGACACGGAATTCAAGTTAGTGAGACATGCATACGAGCGTTCCAAGACCGTAACGGACCTGACGGTCTTCTAAGCTTTACTTCGGGTTTGGTTATAGAAGTGTTACGTGTGGGACGCCTGTGACTGAAGTGGTTTGGGCGGCTGAGCTGCGTCGATAGTCGACTGTGATTTTCCGTACCTCGTACATGCAACGGGGGTGGGGGGAGTAGTCGACGCGCAACTACCGCTCGATCAGGTCGGGCTGTTCTCGTCCAGAAGTACCTCGATCTCGCGGTCCCACTCGTCGTACCTTTGGGCGTCGAGACGAAAGCGGGCAGCGAAATAGGTGCCGACGAGAACAGCTGCGGCGGCTAGGAGGCTGCCGAATCCCGTGAACAGTGCCGTGGCGACGGCATCGGCCATGGTTGCCGGAGGTGCGGTCGGGTCGCCGTCGCGGTTGATCCATATCGGGAGCTGGGTGCCGGAGGGACTGCCTGTCGGCAGGGAGACCTGTCCGCGATGGTCGAACCCGCCATAGCTCCACGTCGCCTCGACGGTGGTGCTCGTAACCGATCCGACTTCGCCCTGCAGGACGGGTGCGGTATCGGCGACGGCGGTGGTGGTGGCAGTCACCTGGTGGACACTGCTTTCCTGTGCGGTGACCCGACTCTGCACGGTGGCGAGGGTGGACATTCCGATCCACGCAGCTACCGGCAACATCAGGATCATCAGGGTGAAGACGGTGGTCTTGATGGTGGACTGAATGCGGTCCGAGCGGCGAACCAATGGGTTTCGCTCAGCAAAATGATGCGATCGGGCCGTTCCGGCGTGCTGTGCATGCTTTCGACGCATCGTAGTCCCCACGTGTTCTCTCGCGTGTCCAACCATCACCATGGCAACCTTGGGGCTTGCGATCAAGCATTCGGGGTCAGCATCACATATTTGCTCTGCTCAGCCAGCGATGGAGGAAACAAGTCCGATGAAACGAACGACATTCTCACGTGCTGCATTCGGTTCGGCTGCGATCGCGACGGTGGTCGGTGCGGTCACCGGGAACGAGATGATGCACCGGGCAGCCAAGCCGCTCATCGTCCCTGCGCTTGCGCTCGGGATGCGGCGCTTCTCGCCGGTCCTCGGGGTGGCGCTCTCAGCCGCAACCGTCGGCGACGTTCTGTTGATGGACCCGGATGACGATTCCAAGATTTTGCGCGGAGCCGGAGCCTTCGCTGTCATGCAGGGCTGCTATTGCGTCCTTCTCGCTTCGGCTGGTAGTCGACCGACGCTGGCCGCCGCCGTACCGCGCTTCGCCGGTTGGGCGGTGGCGTCGTCACAGTTGGCGAAAAAGTCACCGAAGGTGGCCCCGGGATTGGCCGGATACGGCGTAGCTCTGGCGGCGATGTCGACGCTGGCTGCAGATCCAGCGTCCGCACCAGGAGCGGACGTGTACGCGGGTGTCGTGGTGCCGAATTCCGATCCACGTTCCTGGAAGGCGCTGGGCGGAATCCTGTTCACCGTCTCCGACGCGTTGATCGTGTACCGACGGCTCTATCTTTCGAGTGAAATGTCTCGGCGGGTCGTCGAAGGTGCGATTCTGGCGACGTATTCCGCCGCTCAGCTACTTCTCGTCGAAGGATTCAGCAGGCAGAAGTAGGACACGGTGGTGATCCGACGGGTCGACCAAGATCGGCAAGGTTCGACCGGTTTCGAATCGCGCCGTCTCCGAAGGGGGTATCGAATAGACGATCCTGCCGACGTAGGAATCCGAACCGGGAACTGTGAACGCCAAGTCGAGTTCCATCTTCCTCTCGTCGATCCTTCGGCTCGCCTCGACGGTCGCCCAGCCCTCGACCCCGTTCTTGGCCAGTCGTCGCTGTTCGGCAGTGGGGCGGTTGGCGACCATCATGGCCAACGCGAGCGCCGTACCGAATCCGGCAACCAGGCCGACAATTTGGTAGGGCAGAGTACCGGGCGGTGTATGCGTTCGCAGTAGGCCGGCCCAGATGATCAGCACAAAGAGGTAGCCGACAGCGACGAAGGCAACCGCTCGCAGAATTCGTTCGTGATTCACCGAAATCTCCTCGAAGACCTATTCAGCGTAGTCCCGAAAACTGGCGAAGTGTTTACCGATAATTCCAGTAACCCTTATCCTGTCGGTGTGCCTACTCGAACTGTGTTCATCACCGGCGCGGCAGCCGGAATCGGACGGTCCACCGCATCGAAATTCGCTCGCTCGGGATACCTCGTCGGGGCCTATGACATCGACGAGACCGGATTGGCGTCGCTGAGCAAGGAGATCGCCGCGGCCGGTGGCCGGGTCATCACGGGAGTACTCGACGTCACCGACCCGGTTCAGTGGGCAGATCGTCTGACTGAGTTCGACAGGGAGTCCGGTGGGCGACTCGACGTCCTGATCAACAACGCGGGCATCCTCGTCGCAGGCAAATTCGAAGAGATACCGCTCGCTGTGCACAAGCGTCAAATCGACATCAACTTCAACGGCGTCGTCTACGGCACTCTCGCCGCATTCTCGTATCTGAAGGCCACCCCCGGCGCCCAGGTCATCAACCTTTGTTCCGCATCTGCGATCTACGGCCAGCCCGAACTTGTCACCTACGGCGCGACGAAATTCGCAGTCCGCGGTATCACCGAGGCCCTCGACCTCGAATGGGCCGAGTACGACATCTCGGTGAAGGCGATGTGGCCGCTGTTCGTGCAGACCGCGATGACCCAGGGTGTGTCCACGGGCACCACCAACTCGCTCGGAATCAAGCTCACGGCCGACGATGTCGCCGAAGCGATCTTCGACGCCACCCGGCCTTCGAAGCGCCTGCTGCACAAGGTCCATTTCCCAGTGGGGCTGCAGTCCAAGGTGATGACCCTCGGGTCGAGATTCTCCCCAGCATGGCTGACGCGTGAGATCAACCGGCGCTTGAGCCACACCTGACCCCACCCCCACAGTTCTTGTCGCGGTGCGCCGGTAGGGTCGCACTGCGAACAGGTCAGCGAGAGCGGGGTCGGGGTATTTCATGGTGGACAAGCGTCTTGCAGCAGCGGCAGTCCTGGCGGTGATGGCACTGTTGACGGCATGTGGCAGTGAGTCCGGTGCGGAGGTGGCAGCAACCTCGCCGCCGAGTGTGACGAGTGCGCCCGCCGCGACCACTACTACGACGACGGTCGCACCTGTTCCCGTCACCACTACCGAGGCGCCGCTTCCCACGACGACCGAGCCTGCTGCGCCGCCGCCGATGCCGCAGACTACGTATGCGCCGCTACAGGGCGCCTACTATTTCAGTTCTCCTGACGGGCAGTTTCAGTGTGGAATCGTCACTCTTCCTTCGCGGACGGAGGCAGGCTGTCAAGGCGCGACTGCGCCGGTTCCACCGCGGCCCGAGTCGTGCATGATCAGCTGGGGCAACGGGATTCGCGTCACCAACGAAGGTGCAGCCGAGTTCATGTGCTCCGGTGGCGCGGTGTACACCTCGGGTGGTGAAACGATCGACCCGCCGCTCGAGGTGGGTCAACAGATCGTCGGCGACGGCTATACGTGCATCTCGGCCGCCGACGGTATCTCCTGCAACAACGACGAGACCGGTCATGGTTTCCGCATTGCTGCCGACAGTAACGAAACATTTTGAGCGACAAGGAGTCCGGAGTCGCAGCTGATGCCGGCCCCACCGAGTGGGGTGAGGCCCCCAATGGTGTCGGACCGTGGATCGAAGAGCACGCGTTGCCGCGTCCGACCGATGCTCGTTACGACGCCGAATTGCTCGACAATGGAGATCGACGCAATGTCGTCGACGCCTATCGATATTGGACACGCGAGGCGATCGTTGCGGACATCGACAGTCGTCGGCACAGTCTGCACGTCGCGATCGAGAATTTCGCGAACGACGCCAACATCGGCACCGTGGTCCGGACGGCCAATGCTTTTGCTGCGCAGGCAGTTCACATCGTCGGTCGTCGTCGGTGGAATCGGCGGGGTGCGATGGTCACCGATCGCTATCAACACATTCACCACCACGCCACGGTCGCCGACTTGCTCGAGTTCGCCCGGGCGAACTCGCTGACCGTTGTCGCCGTGGACAACACGCCGGGCTCGGTGCCGCTGGAAACGGCGGATCTTCCGCGTGACTGCGTGCTGTTGTTCGGTCAGGAGGGCCCGGGAGTGACGGAGGAAGCCCGCGGCGGCGCCTCGATGACGGTGTCCATTGCCCAGTTCGGTTCGACTCGAAGTATCAACGCCGGTGTTGCCGCGGGTATCGCCATGCATTCCTGGGTTCGGCAGCACGCGGACTTGTCTCAGGCGTGGACCTGACCTCCTTGTGTCACTCGCTTTGCCGGTAATGGCAGGATCGGTGTATGCAGGAGCAATGGTCGCAGCGTGCAGACGCTGCGGAGGGGGCGGTCTACGCGCGCCACGTACGTCGATTGTGGGGACTGCCCGGCACCGCGCTAGGAGTGGTGGCGTGGCCGCCCGTCCGGCGTGAACGACTGTTCGGACGCTGGCATTACTGGTGGCAGGCGCACTTGCTGGACTGCGCTGTCGACGCGGCGACGCGGGCGCCCACTGCCAAGCGTCGCAGGAAGTTGTCCAAAATTGCTCGTGCACATCGTATTCGGAACATCACCGGATGGACCAACAACTATTACGACGACATGGCATGGCTCGGCCTTGCGCTGGAGCGATCGCAGCGGTTGCACGCCGTCGACCATCGGTCGGCGATCCACACGATCGAGTTGGAGTTGTTCGACGCCTGGGCACCGAAGAAGGGCGGCGGAATACCGTGGCGCAAGGGTGACGATTTCTACAACACTCCGGCGAACGGGCCTGCGTCGATACTGCTTGCTCGCACCGGTCGGCTGTGGCGCGCACAGGCCATGGCGGACTGGATGGACGCGAACCTGCACGACCCAGCGACGGGTCTGATGCTCGACGGCATTCGCACCGGTGGCGTGCTCGATCGTGCAGTGTTCAGCTACTGCCAGGGCGTCGTGCTCGGGGTCGAGACCGAATTGGCAGTTCGTCTCGATGCGCCGCGACATCGCACACGCGTTCATGCGCTGGTTGCCGCCGTGGAGACCCACCTGTGTCGGGACCTGGTGATCGTGGGCGGGGGCGGGGGTGACGGTGGTCTGTTCGACGGGATTTTGGCACGTAACCTTGCTTTCGTCGCCACGACGCTCCCCGGTGAGTGCGACGAGGACGAACAGGCTCGCTCGCTGGCGGCGTCGATCGTTCTTGCTTCGGCGGAGGCCGCGTGGGAGAACCGGCTGGAGGTCGAGGACCATCCGCTGTTCGGTGCCGCCTGGAACAAGGAGGCGCGCCTGCCCGGATCGGGGCATTCCATTGCCACGTTCACCGGTGGGACAGTCCGCTCGTCCAGGATTCCCGAGCGCGATCTATCGGTCCAACTAGGTGGATGGATGTTGATGGAGGCCGCCCACGTCGTCTCCGCGGCCGGCTTCCGCTAGCGAAGTACTGCCCGAGGATTCACTCGTGAACCTCGTCCACCTCGACGATTTCCGTCGGTCGGGCCATCTCTTTTCGGTACTGCCAGATGCCGAGTGCGGTGCCCAGTACGAGCGCGATGATCATCGCGATCAATACCGCCGGTAGTAGCCACGGGACCTGTTCGAGGAAGCTGCCGAAGTAGAAGCCGATGAGCAGCAGCACCGGCGCCCAGATGATGGCGCCCAGGGTGCTGGCGATCGTGTATTTGCGGTGGTTCATGTTTGCTGCGCCTGCGACCATCGGGCAGAGCGTGCGGACCCACGGAATCCAGCGAGCGACGAGTACCGCCCAGAAGCCGTGTTTTTCCAGCAGGACATTTACTTTGTGCAAGTTCTTCGTGTTGAGATACTTGCCGTCTTTGCGTGCGACGAGCTTGGAGCCGGTGCGGTGGCCGATGACGTATCCGGCTTGATTTCCGGCGATCGCCGCGATCATCGCGCCCACCGACAGTGCCCAGATGTGCCCGACTCCGGAAGAGTGTGTGGCCATGACGATTCCTGCGGTGACGAGCATCGAGTCACCGGGAAGGAACAGGCCGATGATGACAGCGCATTCGAGGAACACGAAGGCGACGACGATGATCCATACGACAAGAGGACCGGCAGTGGTGAGCGGCCCGAAACTTCCCATTGCCGTTAGCGTCTCGGACGCTTGTACGTTGATCTGGCCGATCATGCGCGACGCACCATGTCAGGAAGTGGCGTCCCTCTGCGATTCGATCGACTCGGTCGCTTCGGCCAACGGAGTCTTGCGTGCCTTGATCATCCGTTTGCCGACCTCGATGACGATCGGCAACACCGAGACGAGAACGATGATGATGAAGATGATGTCGACGTGCTCGCGAATGAAATCGATCTGGCCGAGCAGGTAGCCGAGCATCGTCACACCTGCACCCCAGAGGATGCCTCCGACGATGTTGTAGGTCAGGAACAGCGAATACTTCATCTTCGACGCACCCGCGACGACGGGGGCAAAAGTGCGAACGATCGGAACGAAGCGCGCGAGGATGATGGTGATAGGCCCGTGTTTTTCGAAGAATGCATGCGACTCGTCGATGTATTTCTTCTTGAAGAAGCGCGCATCGTTGGATTTGAAGAGGGCGGTACCGCCCTTGGAGCCGATGAAGAACCCCACCTGGTCACCGAGGATCGCGGCGATGGGAATCAAGATCAGCAAGAGCCAGATAGGTGCGAACGGCTCGATGTCCGTCGACTTGGAGGCCGCGATCAGCCCTGCTGTGAACAGCAGTGAATCACCGGGTAGCAGGGGAAACAGCAACCCCGATTCGATGAAAACGACTAGCAACAATCCGACCAACACCCAGGTGCCGAACGAATTGAGCAGGTTGACCGGATCGAGGAACCCGGGCAGCAAAGCCAGGTTGGTCGTCACGGATTCCGAGGCGGCATTGAAACTCACGGCGCTCACACTACCGGCCGAACCTGGGAGAACCTGAACAACAGGTTTCGACCACCGGATACGGGGCTGTCCGATTAGTCGCGATCGATTTCAGAGACCCTGCGACGGGTGTTGGTGGGTCCCGGGCGACACAGCGCCGTCGAGTTGCCATACTGCAGAGGACACACGGCGCGCGCCGCTACGCGTGAGCGCTCGCCGATCGACTCTTTACATGGAGGAATCCGCCGTGCCGATCGCAACTCCCGAGGTCTACGCCGAGATGCTTGGCCGGGCGAAGGAACACCAATTCGCATTTCCGGCTATCAACTGCGTAGGTTCCGAGTCCGTCAATGCCGCCATCAAAGGCTTCGCCGATGCAGGTAGCGACGGCATCATTCAGTTCTCGACGGGCGGCGCCGAGTTCGCGTCGGGCCTGGGGATCAAGGACATGGTCACCGGCGCGGCAGCCCTCGCCGAGTTCGCTCACGTGGTCGCTGCGCGATACGACGTCACCATCGCGCTGCACACCGATCACTGCCCGAAGGACAAGCTCGACACCTACGTACGTCCGCTGATCGCCCTGTCCCAGGAGCGCGTCGACGCGGGCAAGAACCCGCTCTTTCAGTCGCACATGTGGGACGGTTCCGCGATCGCGATCGATGAGAACCTCGAGATCGCCAAGGAGCTGCTTGCCCTCTCAGCGGCAGCACGCATCATCCTCGAGATCGAAATCGGCGTCGTCGGCGGCGAAGAAGACGGCGTAGAGGCCGAGATCAACGACAAGCTCTACACCTCGAACGAGGATTTCCTCAAGACCGTCGAAGCCCTCGGTGCCGGCGACGCGGGATCGCGTTACCTGCTCGCAGCAACGTTCGGCAACGTGCACGGCGTCTACAAGCCGGGCAACGTCAAGCTGAAGCCTTCGGTGCTCGCCGACGGCCAGAAGGTCGCGTCGGAGCACCTTGGTCTTGCCGAGGGTTCCAAGCCGTTCGACTTCGTCTTTCACGGTGGATCGGGTTCGGCGAAGAGTGAGATCGAAGAGGCACTCGGTTACGGCGTCGTCAAGATGAACGTCGACACCGATACCCAGTACGCATTCAGTCGGCCGATCGCCGGGCACTTCTTCAGCAACTACGACGGCGTCCTGAAGGTCGACGGCGAGGTCGGCAACAAGAAGGTCTACGACCCCCGCAGTTACCTGAAGAAGGCCGAAGCAGGGATGACCGCTCGCGTCATCGAGGCGTGCAACGACCTGAAGTCCGCCGGCCGAAGCGTGTCTGCCGGATAAAACCCACTCTCGACCGACTCGGCCCCTCAACGCGCGTTCGTTGCGGGGCCGAGTGCTGGGCGTGCTCAGGGGTGCCACTGCGTGCTCAGGGGGGCGTTACGGCGTGGCACAGGGGTAGCCACTGCGTAATCAGGGGTAGCCACTGTGTGATCAGGGGCTACTCGGGGGGTGCGGGGCTACTCGGGCTGCAGACTTTCCACACATCGCCGTCACGGCGCAGGTCGAAGGTGCGGGGTGAGGTGTCGGCGGGATTGGCCGCAGTGTGCGCAAGGACCTGCGCAATCGCGGTGTCGCCGGTCACCTGAACGGCGTCGACGCTTTCCACGACCGGAACATTGCCCTGCTCCACAGCAATGCGGTGGACGTCGGCGAAATCGGCGTCCGGAATATCGCGGTAGAAGGTGGCAAGTTCGCCGCACGAGGCGCTGCGGAGAGTCGCCAGATCTCCGGTGCTCAATGCTTGCGTGAACGATTGGATCGACGTTCTGATCTGCGCATCGGCCGAACTGCCCTCGTCGTCGCGCGAGAGGTAGGCAAATCCCGCGACGCCGATGGCGACGATCAGGACCAACGCACCCACGAGCGCGGCAATCCATTTTCTGCTCTCGGACTTCCGCGACGGAGTGCTCGGCGTCGGTTCGATGCGCTGGGGCCGTACTTGCGGCTGCGAGAGCTCACCACGCGCGGGGATGCGTCGCGGTGCAGCCGGCGGTCGGGCAGCGGGCGTGGCGCCGGAGGGCTTCACGGTCGACGGCGCCGGGTGGGGATGCTCGGTAGCCGGGGGCACCTTGGCAAGGGCGGTGGTCTCCGCTTCGGACGGATCAGGAGCAGCAGGAGGCGGGGTCTTCTGTGTCGGCGGCTGCTTCGCGGCCGGTGGTTCTTGTTTGCGAATCGCCTCGGTGGCGGGCGCTTCGCCCACCTCGTTCGACTTGTCCTGCTGATCCGACACCCTGTTCTCCCAACTGACCGGACTGTGCGATGCAGACGAGCCTAGCGAGCGGAAGGGTGGGTGGACGCACGCGCGCAGAGTGTCGGGGCACAATGGTGCCCATGACTTCTTTCGGTGACCTGCTTGGACCGCAGCCGACGCTCTTGCCTGGAGACGAAGAGGCCGAGTCGGCGCTTCTGAATCACGAGGACCCGGCAAAGGTGGCTGCCGACAATCCGACAGCCTCGATTGCCTGGGCATATTTGGCGGAAAATGCTTCGACCGCTGGACAGACGATCACCGCCTACGCTTATGCGCGCACCGGCTACCACCGCGGACTCGATCAGCTGCGTCGCAACGGATGGAAGGGGTTCGGGCCGGTCCCGTACAACCATGAGCCGAACCGAGGATTCCTCCGATGCGTCGCCGTTCTTGCAAAGGCTGCGCGCGATATCGGCGAGAACGACGAGTACGCCCGCTGCCTCGACCTCCTGGAAGACTGCGACCCTAAAGCTGCGGACGCGCTCGGCCTCGGCTGATCGCTTTCGCCCGACGGCAAAGCGTGGCAGGGCTCGGCTGAAGAGCGGACGTCTCCGGCTCCAGTCTTCGTTGTTGCCGATCATTCAGTGTGCTTTGGCTGCCGGTGTCGCCTGGTTTGTCGCAACCGACATCGTCGGACATCCGACTCCGTTCTTCGCGCCGATTGCGGCCGTCATCTCGCTCGGCCTCTCACTGGGGTCCAGGTTGCGGCGTTCGGCGGAACTGGTTGTAGGCGTCACTCTGGGAATCGGTGTCGGCGACCTGTTCATTTCGGCGATCGGCAGCGGCCCCTGGCAGCTCGCTCTGGTCGTGGCACTCGCGATGGCGGCCGCGGTGTTTCTCGACGGCGGTCCAATTTTTGCGATGCAGGCAGGCTCCTCGGCCGTACTCGTCGCGACGCTCATTCCACCCGGAAACACCGGTGGAATCGACCGGATGGTCGACGCGTTGGTCGGCGGTCTCGTCGCGATCGCGATCGTCGCACTGATTCCGACTCATCCAGTGTGGCGGGCGCGCAAGGATGCGGCGAAGATTCTGAAAACGGCCTCGGATGTGCTGCAGAAGGTGGCCGACGGTCTCGTTGCCAACGACCCGAAGCCCATCGAGGAAGCGTTGAAGAAGGCGCGTGCGACGCAGTCCGATATCGACACTCTGCGCAGTGAACTGAAGGGCGGTCGAGAGATCGCGCGGATCTCACCGTTGTACTGGCGGCAACGCAACCGTCTCGCGAGTCTGGCCAAGACAGCTGATCCGCTCGACAATGCCGTACGCAACATTCGGGTGCTCGCTCGGCGGTCACTGTCGTTGGTGCGTGACGACGAGATACTCGATCCGCGACTCGTCGACGAGGTCGAGAAGCTCTCGCAAGCGGTGGATGTGTTGCGACGGATGATTCTCGCCGATCCCGGGCGGCGTCCCGACGCGGCCGACGCGGCGCGGGCGCTGCGGTCGGTCGCATCCGGTGCGAAACCTGAACTGATCGACAATGCTGGTCTGTCCGCGACGGTGGTGTTGGCTCAGTTGCGGTCGATCATCGTCGATCTGCTGCAGGTGGCCGGTCTGAAGCGAATATCGGCTCTTGCAACGCTGCCGCCGACCGTCGAGAAGCCGAGTGTGACCCCGGACGTGCTGTAAGGGGACGACCCCGTTGCACATATGCGTATGCACGCATATGGTGAGGTCGAATCGAACGACCGGAGGGGAACCATGGGCGCGGGGCACGGACACAGTCATGGCATGGCGGGATCCCCGCAGGCTGTAGGCCCGTCTAGCGGTCGGATCCGCAAGATGTTCATTGCGCTGGCGATCCTCGTGGTATTTCTCATCGTCGAGGCCACGGTGGCGTTGTCGATCAACTCGCTAGGTCTGCTGGCAGATGCCGGCCACATGCTCACCGACGTGCTCGGAATGTCGATGGGATTGATCGCCCTTCTGCTGGCCCGTAAGGGGAGCGCCGTCGCCGCTCGGACTTTCGGATGGCACCGCGCCGAAGTCCTCACCGCGATTGCCAACGCAGTCCTACTCCTCGGTGTCGCGGCGTTCATCATGTACGAGGCCATCGGCCGAATCGGCGATGCGCCCGACATCCCCGGGCTGGCGATGATCCTGACGGCCGCGGCCGGCCTCGTAGCCAATCTCGTTGTCATGCTTCTCATTCGCGGCGATGCCAAAGACAGTATCGCGGTACGCGGTGCATACATGGAAGTGCTGGCCGATGCAGTCGGCAGCGTCGGCGTCCTCATCGCCGGTGTGCTTCTGCTGGTCTTCGATTGGACGTGGGCGGACGTCGTCATCGGTGTGCTCATCTCGCTGTGGGTAGTTCCGCGTGCACTCAAGCTGGCCGGGTCCGCGTTGCGCATCCTGACGCAAGCTAGCCCCGGACATGTCGACGTCGAAGCCGTCGAAGCGGATCTCGCTGCTCTTCCCGGCGTCGTCGGAGTGCACGATCTCCATATCTGGACGCTCACCACAGGTATGGACGTCGCGACGGTTCACCTCGAGTGTGATGGCTCCGGTTCGGTACTGCTACAGCGCGCAAAAGCAGTGCTGACGACCTACGGTCTCGATCACGCAACCGTCCAGGTGGAGCCGAGTGCTCAGGGCGCGATGTGCAAGGACGAACTCACCTGGTGAAAGTCCGCACCGGAGCGCCCGGCTTCCACAGTCGAATCTTCAACTGGTCCTCGACTACCTCCGTCAGGACGACCTCGGTGATATCGAGATCGAAGACGTTGTAGGGGGACAGTTCGGGCGGTGCCGCGCCGAATATCTTCTGCAGCGCTTCGGGATCCACGAGTTCGACGGCGAGCCCCGAGATTTTTGCGTCGCCACCCTCCATCGAATGATGTCCTGGGTTGGTGTGGATCGCATACCGCGGATCACGCTGTAGGTCGAGCGCTTTGAGGGCATTGAGCATCGATCCGAGTCTCAACGTTCCATTGTCGAGAAATTCAACCTCGGTACCACTGACTCGCGGTGAACCGTCTGCGCGGAGCGTCGCCAGCACATGATGCTTGTGTGCGCCGAATCTGGCGGCGACGGCCGTAGCCAGCTCCGGTGCCGCGCTCTCGAATTCTCGCCAAGTGGCCATGGACCAAGTATGCAACGCTCTTGGTCTCACGAGAAGTGGCGTTTACGGCACCGACACCGCTTCCCGACGTTTCACCTCGCGGTGAGGCAGCATGTTCAGGTCTGACGCATCTTCTATGCGTTGCTCGGCATCCCCTGACACTTCGGTCGAGGCGTCTCCGACCCTGGAGTTCTCGTCGGTATAGGGCCACTGCTAAGCCGTCGCGATAGTGAGCGCGCCGGCGATTACCACCAGCACGACGGTAGCTGATCGAAAAGTTCTGACGGACAACCTTTTTGCGATCGACATTCCGACCCAGTTGAAGAGCATCCCGCTTGCGATACAGCCGAGGATCATCGGCAACATCGCGACAGGCTGCACGTCGGTGTAACCCCACAACAGGGCCAGCGAGAGTGTGTTGGTGACGACGAAGTAACCGGCGAGATCGGCGATGAAGCTCATCGGCGGCAACTTCGCTCTGCTGAGCAGCAGCACTACGGGAGGTCCGTTCAAAGATGTCGTGGTGCTGAGGTATCCACCGATCGAGCCCACCATCACATTCGCCGCCCGCGAAGGAGGCTTCGGATCCTTCGCCAAAGGCAATGCCATCACCAGTCCGCACAGCATAGTAATCACACCGGCCGCCGGTTTGAGATATTGCTCGGGAAGCATGTTGACAGTGAAGACGCCGAGCCAGGCCCCGGGGAGGCTTGCCCCGCCAATGAGTGCAACTCGGAGCCAGTCGATGTGCGCACGCAGTTGATAGGCGACCGCAACCCTGGTCACCAGTCCGACGATCAGGTTGACGACGACGATTTCGGGCACACCGATTCCGGCGATCAGCATGAGCGGTGTCGCGATCAGTGACGTCCCGAAGCCTGTCGCGCCACCGATGATCGAGGCGACACCCATGCAGAGCATCGCGGCTACCACCATAGTCACCTGGTGGTCTCATCTGCTGTTGCCGTTGTTGCGCGCATGGACGCAAACCTACCGGCGTGAAAGCTCGAGGCTAGTCTGGATATTCCCAGTTCAGCAAGGTGCTCGGTCATATCCGCCCGAAAAGTGCTCGGTACTACCGCGACCCCTACCGTACCGTCACGAAACCCTGACATCGGTACATGGAAGACGCTGACGTGTTGATTTAATAAGAATAAACTTTACAATCGTGCGGTAGATCACCTTCGCCCCACCGTTAATTTGGAGATCACATGGCAGAACCGACGACGAGCACTTTCGGTTTCGAGGAATCTGTAGAACCGGCAGTATTCGATCGATTCCCAAAGCTGAAGATCGCAGCACTTGAACTCGGTTGGGACTGGGTCGTCCCCTTCGGATGGCGCCTGGACGCTGTGTGGGAGAAGCATCGCGCCGACTTGCCCCACGTATCACGCAAACCCTCCGAATGCCTGCGTGAGCATTTCTGGTTCAGTACCCAGCCATTGGAAGAGCCAGAGAAGCCCGAGTTCACCGAGAACGTCTTCCGCATGTTCGAAGACGCGGGATTCGCGGACAGGCTCATGTTCTCTTCGGACTACCCGCACTGGGACTACGATTCACCGTACGAGTCTGTTCCAGAGCACTTTCCGGACGCTCGACGCCGACGAATCCTCGGCCGCAATGCGAGCACACTGTACAAACTCCCGCTCCGCGCCGCACGCGGACTGACCTCGCCCACCGCGCTGTGACGCCGGTGAGACGCCTCAGCGGCGTACTGAACTACGACGACACACGCGCGGCGGCTCGGCGCACCCTACCGAGATCGATCTTCGAGTATGTCGACGCTGGTTCGGAAGACGAACTGACGCTGGGATGGAACCGAGACGCCTACCGCGATTTGGCTTTCGCGCCGCGCGGTGCAACATGGGTTCCCGAACCGGAGCTGGGACGGACCATTCTGGGCGTCCCGTCCAGCATGCCGATTCTCACCGCACCTTGCGGAGGCATGCGGCTTCTCCACCCTGAGGGCGATCTGGCCATCACGCGTGCCGCCGCGGCGGCGGGAATCATCCCGGTCGTTACCAGTGCGTCCGGATATTCGCTGGAGCAGATCGCCGACGAACCGGGCACAAAGTTTTTCCAAGCGTATCGTTTTTCCGACGAAAACGCGATGAAAACCCTGGTCGGACGCGCGAACAAAGCCGGCTACCACGCCCTGGTGGCCACGATCGACACCGCTGTCGGCGGAAATCGTGAGCGCGATTTTCGGAATGGCTTCAGCTATAACATGAGAATCGACCTGGCGAACATCACCAGAATGGCACCCAAAGTCATGACCCGTCCGGGGTGGGTCTATCGGTTCATGCGGGACGGCATGCCCTTCGAGCTACCCAATACCGCGGACATCACCCCGGATAGGCAGCCGATGGAGTTGTCAGCCCTCACTCGCTCGGGAAAATCCTCGCACTCCCCCGACTGGGACGACATCGCTTGGATGCGAGCCAACTGGGACGGCCCCCTGGTCGTCAAAGGGGTTTTGACAGTCGCCGACGCACGTCGCGCACAATCGCTTGGTGCCGACGGCATAATCGTTTCCAACCACGGCGGACGCCAACTCGACGGCGCACCGGCGTCGTTGCGGGCACTCGGCCCAATAGTGGACGTCGTCGGCGACACGATGGAAGTACTCGTCGACGGCGGAATCCGCCGCGGTGCCGACATCGCGAAAGCGCTGTCCGTCGGCGCACGCGCAGTGCTCGTCGGCCGCTACACCGCGTTCGGATTGGCTGCAGCCGGCGAGGCCGGGGTCGCCCATGTTCTCGAGCATCTTCGAAGTCAACTCTTCCGCACCATGCAGCTGATGGGGTGCGCGGACATCGAAGACCTCGACGGCAGCTGGGTGCAGCAGGCCACAACTTCTAGCCTCGGGCTTTCACGCCGGTAGGTAGGCGCGGCGTGTCAGAAAAGAAGAATGGTGCTCTGAGCTGCGAAGATTGATCTTGCGAAGGAAACAATCCAGCCAGCACGAGGAGCACCATTCTGGTGAGCAAGTCTACGTCGTCGTACCCCGCCCTGTCCGTCGATGCCACCGGAACCGGGTCGTGTCGCACGCCGGCGCCGTGACGCTGCTCCGCACCGCGGAAGTCACCGGCGTAGCCACCGCGCTGTCCGAGGCGCTGTCACCGTGGCGGTAACCGTTGGCGCAGTTACCTAACGTGTACTAGGCACGGCCGGGGAAGAAGGTCCTCGTCCGCACCGACGGCGCTGGCTCGAGCCACAAATGCCTCACTTGGCTGCACACGCGAGGAGTGTCGTATTCGATCGGGTTCGGGCTCACCGACGCGATGGTCGCCGCCCTCGTCGATGTCCCCGACACAACATGGTCGGTCGCCCTCGACGACGCCGAGAGGGTCCGCGACGGCGCGTGGGTCATCGACGCCACCGGCATCGTCGACCTGACCTCGTGGCCGGCCGGGATGCGCGTGATCATCCGAAAGGAACGCCCGCACCCCGGCGCGCAGCTTCGGTTCACCGATTCCGACGGTCTCCGACTGACTGCGTTCGCCACCAACACGGTCGGCGGGAAGATTCAGGATCTCGAACTGCGGCACCGCCGCCGCGCCCGGTGTGAGGACCGCATCCGCACCGCCAAGGACACCGGGCTGACAAATTTCCCGCTGCACGGCTTCGACCAGAACCGCATCTGGTTGGCGATCGTCGAACTTGCTCTGGACCTGATGGCGTGGACTCAGATGCTCGGCTTCACCGACCATGATGCACGCCGGTGGGAGCCCAAACGTGTTCGTCTGCGGGTGTTCTCGGTCGCCGGCCGCATCGCCACCCACGACCGCCGCACGCACCTGCGCCTTCCACAGAACGCACAGTGGTCGACGTTGATCGTCACCGCACTGACCTGGTTGGCGGCGCTGACCGCGCCCGCCTGACCGCAATTCACCCGACCCAACGACACGAAAGAACCCCACGCCTCGGACCGTGGAACCGAGCACCCGCCGATCGACATCGGCAACGCCATCGTGCGCTAACGAGTCCGAAACACCATCTCGACCAGCTCAGGCCAGCACATCAGCTCGACGAAAGATCGAGGCTAAGCGCCGCACTTTTGTTCATCAAGAGTGGATAGCTATATTCTGGGTTCGATACTGATGCCACGCCCAAAGGCGCGACCGGAAAGATCCTCGAGCGGAGGATCGACACCGCAACTCTATTCGAAGCGGGCATCCATTCCTGATCGACTCATCGACAGGAACACTGTGCTGCGCCTCTGGATGCCGGACCCACCGTGTGGAGTAACGACCATTGCTGGCATGGGCAGACGATATCGTGAAGGATTCACGACTGTCCCGTAAGTTTGCGTTCAAGTCCAGAATCGCATGAGGTAATTACCGTACTGCGCGTAGACCTCTGGAATTCCAGACAGACCGAATATCCAATATATCGCGCCGAAAAATGCCGAATTGATAGCCGGGACGAACAAGAATGCGACGAGAACAAGAATTCCGTAGCCCTTGAAATTCGCGAGCGCACGGCGGGTGTCGTACGACAGATATGGCTCGAGTGCGGCGTAGCCGTCGAGACCCGGAACCGGGAGCAGATTGAGAATTGTGGCCATAACTTGAAGAAATGCCAGAAAACTGAGGCCCCACCAGAAGACGAGGTGGTCGCCGTTCATCCCCCAGATGCGGATCACCGCCAGAAGCAGTATGGCAATCAGTGCATTTGAGGTTGGGCCGGCAAGCGCGATTCGACGCTGAACGTGGGGCGCAAACATGCCCGAACGCACATAGACGGCACCGCCGGGCAATCCGATTCCGCCGATGGCAATGAAGATGATCGGGAGCACGACCGACAAGAGCGGGTGCGAATATTTCAGTGGGTTGAGCGTCAGATACCCACGCAGTTCCACCTCGTGGTCACCGGCACGGAACGCGGTGATTGCATGTCCGAACTCGTGCAGGCAGACCGAGACGATCCATCCGGCCAGAACCAGTACGAAAACACCTGCGCGTGCCCACGTCGAGGTCGCCTCGGCCGTCCATGCCAGCGCGCCACCGGCGGCTGCGACGGCGAGAACCCCGAGGAATATCGGACTCGGCTTCACCGCACCAGCAACCACTCCTGGTCGTGGCGGTAGAACGTCGAGCGCTTCACCTCACGATCACCCGGAACGCCGTCGCGCGTCAGTTGCGCAGCGTTTGCCCCGAGCTGCATCGCGCGGCCGACAGTCCACCGTCGTTCGAACAAGCAACGACGGCCGATGACACGGGCCTTCAAACCGGGCATCTCGGACGTCGGCATCACTTCTACACCGGAGACAGTTCCCGAGAAGAGCTTGGTGTCGTCCACATACGCCTCGCCCTCCAGATCGCCGGCGTTTCCTTCGACCAACGCTTTTCCTACTATTGCCTTGCCCGCATCGTCACGAATGAGTGGCGTCGGGGTGGCAGTGCCGGTCATCGCCACCTTCGCGGCGCGTGAACCACTTCCGAGCCGGTAGTTGCTGCCCGCTGCGGTTGTCGTTTCGGGGACGAATGCAAGCTCGATGTGCAGGCGTTCGGTCCGCATGAGTCTGGTCAGTACAGCTGCCAACGATGCGTCGTCACCGAGGACGATCACTCGCGGATCCAGCGCTGCACCCACCGCCGAAAACAATATGTCGCATTCGTCGTTCGTGGGGATCTTCGAAGCCGACGTCAACGGAACGTCGGTCAGTGTGATCGGCAGAAGCGGAGTTCCGCATTGCAAGACGAACGGTGTCACAGTGCTCCCCATGCGGGCCGGTTGACGGCCCGAGCCTTGTCTCGAGTTTTTCGCATACTGTCTGAAGTCTTCCGCATACTTTCGCCAACCACCGTAGCGCCACAACGGGCGAGCCGTTGCCTCGGCTAGACTGACGCCCCGGCACTGCCGTGAGCTTGGCAGCACGCTGCAACGGCCACCACTGCACAAGAAGTCACTGCACCAAAAACCACCAGGAGAGCACATGCCGGCGATAGTCCTGATCGGCGCCCAATGGGGCGACGAGGGCAAAGGCAAAGCGACCGATTTGTTCGGCGAGCGACTTCAGTGGGTCGTTCGCTACCAAGGCGGCAACAACGCGGGCCACACGGTGGTACTCCCCAGCGGCGACAAGTTCGCTCTGCACCTGATTCCGTCGGGCATCTTGACGCCGGGCGTGAAGAACGTGATCGGCAACGGCGTCGTAGTCGACCCCGGTGTGCTGCTGTCCGAACTGGCAGGCCTGGAAGAGCGCAACGTCGACACCTCTGGCCTGCTGCTCAGTGCCGATGCGCACCTGATCATGCCGTACCACGTTGCCATCGACAAGGTAACCGAACGCTTTCTCGGTGCCAAGAAGATCGGCACGACGGGGCGCGGCATCGGGCCTTGCTATCAGGACAAGTTCGCTCGAGTCGGCGTCCGCGCGGCCGACGTGCTCGACGAGAAGATACTCACGCAGAAGGTCGAGGCTGCACTCGAGTTCAAGAATCAGGTGCTGTCGAAAATCTACAACCGGCGCGCACTCGACCCACAACAGGTGGTCGAGGAGGTTCTCGAGCAGGCAGAGGGCTTCAAGCACCGAATCTCCGATACACGGCTCGAATTGAACCTTGCCCTCGAACGCGGTGAGACGATCCTGCTCGAAGGCTCGCAGGGGACGCTGCTCGACGTCGACCATGGCACCTACCCGTACGTGACGTCGTCGAATCCGACGGCAGGCGGCGCAGCGGTCGGGTCCGGCATCGGCCCCAACAAGATCACCACGGTGCTCGGCATCTTGAAGGCGTACACGACACGTGTCGGATCGGGCCCCTTCCCGACCGAGCTGTTCGACAACTTCGGTGAGTACCTCGCAAAGCAGGGCGGCGAGGTCGGTGTCACGACCGGGCGTGCGCGTCGTACCGGATGGTTCGACGCGGTCATCGCCCGCTACGCCACCCGCGTGAACGGCATTACCGACTACTTCTTGACCAAACTGGATGTGCTCTCGAGTCTGGATACCATCCCGATTTGTGTTGCCTACGACGTCGACGGTGTACGTCACGACGAAATGCCGATGACACAGACCGATTTCCACCACGCCAAGCCGATCTACGAAGAGATGCCCGGATGGTGGGAAGACATCTCCGGTGCGCGGACGTTCGAGGAGCTGCCGATCAACGCGCAGAACTACGTGCTCCGCCTCGAAGAACTGTCGAAGGCGTACATCTCCTGCATCGGTGTCGGTCCCGGTCGGGATGAAACAATCGTGCGTCGGGATATTCTCGGCTGAATTCTGCAGTATCCATATATCGGCCCTGAGAACTCGAGTTCTCAGGGCCGATATTTTTATTTCTGGACGTCGTCGAAGTAACAAAACTGTTTACCCACTTTTCGGGCATTTTTAATAAAAGATACTTTTATCTGCTGAACGACTTGCTGACTTTCTAAATGAATAAATGCGCTTTTACGTACATATTTTCGTCGTCTTGTGTCAACCAGGGAACTCGGCCATTTTCTGGTAAAGGGTAGGTAAATAATCTTTTGGACTTTTAAGTTTGCCTAGGTAACAAACCGGCTAGTCTTGACGACACAATGGAAACCGCACCCAGTTGCGTGGGCCAACCGAGGCCAACTGGACCCAATCGGGTCGACCCCATTCGGCCTACTCACTGGGTCACACCAGAGAAAGCAGAACGATATGAAAAAAGCAACCAAAGGCGCAGTAGCCGCAGGCGCGGCAGCTGTACTGCTGCTCGGTGGTTTGGGATCCTTCGCTCTGTGGAGTGACAGCGAAGAGATCGACGGTGGAACCATCGAGTCGGGCGAGTTGTCGCTGACCGAAGCGACGGCACCAGTGTGGCGTCAGACGACAACTGATGTGAACGCAGCGAGCGTCATCCCCGTCATTGCGGATTACAGGATCGTTCCGGGTGACGTCATCACCTACTCGGCTACCTACAACATCTTGGCCGAGGGCAATAATCTGCTGGCCGATTTGTCGGTCGACATCGATGACATAGCGCCGGGCCTGGGCAACGAACAGCTGGATGAGGCTGTCGATGTCACTATCGCTGCGACATCAGGTGGTACGACGCTACCGACCGACGGCAACGCTGTTCGAATCACGTCTACCAACCAAACGGTAGACCTCACAATCACATTCGCATTCGATGAGGGCACCGAAAACCAGGACGCGCAGAATCAGCAACTCAACCTCGAGGCCTTCACTCTTGTGCTCCAGCAGTCTCGGACACCGGCTCCGTAAACGAGTCTCGGGTTGAAGCACAGTCGGTACTGGGCGCTCGCAGCTGCGTCCGTCGTCGTGGTGGTCTTCGGATCAGCACAGACGACGGGCGCGTTGTGGCGCGATCAGGATGCGATTGCCGGTGGAACCATTACTTCGGGCACTTTGGACATCAAGGTGGGTCCATCGGGTACCGAGGTGAACAACTACACCCTTGCGGCGTTGGGGTCGAAGAATTTGGGACCCAACGGGTTCTCGCAGGCACCGCTATCGATTCGCAATGCGGGCAATCAGCCGTTCAACTATCGGCTGCAAGGTACATCCGTCAGCGGGGCGACCCCCATCCCGTTCAACTTGACGATCACCAAAGTTGCTGCAGCAGCCAACTGCGTAGTGAACGGCGGTGCGCCGACCGGTAGCACGACAGTTCTGTTCAACGGACCAGCATCGAGCGCGCAAGTTCCAGTTGCTCCCGCCGCCAGATTGCTGGCACCGACAGCGAACGAGGTGTGGTGCTTTCGATTGGCCACGGTTGCCGAACCACCTCAGAGCGCGACTTCGCAGGTCGCCTTTTCGTTCAGGGCGGATCAGACATGAGTTCCGATGGCGACACCGAAATCATCCCGACTGTTTCGACAGAGAAGGCCGACGAGCATACCGGGGTCCGGTGGTGGTTCAGCCGGATCGTTTCTTACACATTGCTCGCGGTGATGCTCGTGATTTTGGCTGTGACAGTGGTAATTCCGCGAGTCACAGGGTCGACCCCGTACACGATTCTCACCTCGTCGATGCGGCCTACTTATCCGCCGGGAACTCTCGTGGTCGTGAAACCGGTCGATCCTCTCGAGCTCGGAGTCGGTACCCCCATTACCTACCAATTTGCCTCGGGATTGCCGGAATTGGTGACGCACCGGATAGTGGCGACCAGACAGAGCGGTGCGGGTGAACTTACCTTCATCACCCGAGGAGACAACAATGGGTCCGACGACGAAAACCCAGTGCAGGTCGGCCAGATTCGCGGAAAAGTGTGGTACGCGATTCCATATATGGGCTACGCCAACAATTGGCTCAACGGTGAGCAGCGCAAGATCACGGTGACTGTCATCGTCATCGGCTTGGCCGGCTACGCGTTGTTCATGTTCGCCGGGGCAGGGGTGGATCATCACAAGAAGCGGAAGGAGCTGCAATCGTAATGAACCACAGTGCGACCGTTGGCTCCGTAGCAGCTTGCGCAGCTGTGGCGGTTCTGGTCCTCATCGGTGCAGGTCCGGCACGACCCCAGCATACGGTCCTTTACAGCAATGATGGTGTGACATGGGCGTCGACGTTGTCGACACCCATGTTCGACCGAGAGATTCGTTGGGTACCCGGTGATGCTCGCACCTCGCAGTTCCACATTTACAACGACACCGAAAATGATGGTCGAGTGCAGTTGATGGTCGAGAGTGACAATTCGTCTTTCGCGCGGTCGTTGAGTGTGTCGATCGATGGTGACGAAACTGGTTCGGCATGTGCTTCGTCGAAGGTCGCAGCCGGTGCACAGCATCGAATCGATACTCAGCTCAGCATGGCGGACGATACCGAGAACCACACCCAGAAGTCCACGACCGGAATTGATCTCGTGGTGCGATGGGACAATGAAGACGACTTGCCGTGCTCCGTTTCGGAAGGTCGAGGGATGGGCGAGGAACAGGAAGGGGCGCAGCGCTGATGGCGCGTCGGAGCGACGGGTTCAAGCCGTCGAATGCACTGCGGCGGATCGGCCGAGCGCTCATCGGTGCTCGAGGTCGCGCCATCATGTCGATCGGGATTGTCCTCGGTCTCGGTGCGGTCGGAACCCTGGCTGCTTGGTCGGACACGTCAGTGGCGACTTCAGGAGAATTCAAGACAGGCAAGATCGACATCATGCTGGACGGCGTGGACAACAATCCGACATCGATCTCGACGGGTTTGACGAAGGCTGCAATGGTGCCCGGTGACACCGTCTCCGCGTCGTTCGTCGTTCAGAACCAGGGGTCGGTGGTGTTCACCTACACAATTGGGGCCTCTATGACGGACGCGCCCTTCGGGCAGTTGTTGAAACTCGAGGCATACGCCGGTGCATCGTGCTCAGGGACAGCGCTCGGAACCCGAGCGGGTCTCACTACGTCTGCACAGCCGTTCATCGTCAGCGGTACGACCCCTTTGACGCGGCCCAACGTTGCTGCGAAAGTGGGAGCAACACCAGGGGCTGACCCACTGTGCATTTCGGTCACCATGCCATCGAATGCGACACTCCCAGGCACAGCAAGGACCGGAACGATCTCGCTCACCTTCACTGCGACTTCGACATGACAGGGCCCGCTGTGGCGCGCGGGATCGGTGGGCGTTCCTCGAACCTCACGCCCGCCCCCAAAAATGTCCTGCGCGAAGTATTGCTTACCGTCGGTGCTGTATGCGGCTTGTTGTGTATTGGTAGTGCCCTCGCTGCGGCGATTTTCGGTATCACCCCTCTCGTGTTTCGATCAGGATCGATGTCGCCGGAGATCGACACCGGCGCACTGGCTTTTGCGAAAAGCACCCCGGCTACGGAACTCGAAGTTGCTGATGTCGTCTCGGTTACGAATGCAAGCGGAGAACGGGTGACTCACCGTATCGAAACCATCGAAGTCGTGACGGGTAACAGCGCTACCCTCGTACTCAGGGGCGACGCCAATGCAGACGTCGATTCCGAGCCCTACGTCGTCAGCGAAGCAGATCGAATTCTGTTCAGTGTGAACAGGCTTGGATACGTCGTCACCTGGCTGTCCGGGCCGGTTGCGGTATTCGGGGGAGGTGTTCTCGTTGGTGTATTGCTCATGGTTGCATGGCGACCTGGCGGAGCGCAGGCGAAGTCAAGAGTGGAACTAGGTGAAGCTCCACACGGACGGCATGCCACGCGTCCGGGGCTCGAAGAGGTAAACGATGAACCGGCACAGTAGATTACGTTGGAGCCACGCCGCAGGCCGTGTACGGGCAACGATCACGAGCGCCCATGCCCGAGCTTTCCTCACTCTCGGCGTCGTCCTCGGGCTCGGCGCCGTCGGCACGATGGCTGCTTGGACGGACAATGCGCAAGCAACCTCCGGCACCTTCACCACTGGAACGGTGAGTTTGCTGATCAACAACGCCAATCCGTACAGCTTCACTGGCTTGACCCTGGCGAACATGCTGCCTGGCGAGAGCAGAGCGGCGACGCTGCAAGTTCAGAACAAGGGCACGGTTCCTTTGAAATACACTATGGCTGCGACGACACCAGCTGGAAGCCCCGCACTCACCGGATACCTGCAGGTCACTATCTTCCCCGGGGCCGCGCCCACCAATACCACCACTAACGGCATGCGAACCGGGGGTTGTGCGGGGACACAGGTAGGTCAGGCCACCCTGACAGCCGGCGGTTCGGTCGATGTGATTACCGCACTACGCGATCTCGCGGCGACCAGCGGTGCGGACGATCTCTGCGTGATCACGAAACTTTCCGCTACGGCACCGACCACTGTGCAGAACCAAACGCTGAGCGCAGTCACCTTCAACTTCTCCGCAACGACGGTGTGAAGTGGAGAAGAGCATGAAACAGAATCGAACGAATCAGTCGGGGATGCGGTTCGTCCGCGAGATGGCCCTTACCGTCGGCGCTGTCTCCGGTGCCGTTTTTGTCATCGCGGCCCTGTCTGCTCTGATCTTCGGGATCAAGCCGCTCGTCTTTCAATCCGGCTCCATGTCGCCGAGCATCGATACCGGGGCATTGGCCTTTGCCCGCACCGTGCCCGCGTCTGATATCCACGTCGGCGATGTGATCAGCGTCAACGACGCGCAAGGCAACAGGATCACTCACCGAGTGGTCGGCGTCGACACCGTTTCCGGAGACATTGCGGAAGTTCGGCTTCAGGGCGATGCCAACGAGCAGGCGGATATCGAACCGTATGCCATCACCGCCGCAGAGCGGGTTTTCTTTCATGCCAACGGTTTCGGCTATGTCGCATCGTGGTTGACGAGCCCCGTTGCCAAAACGGTCGGCTTGCTGAGTGTGGGTTTGATGCTCACGACCGTAATTTGGTCGAACGGGAGACGCCGCGACGACAACCCGATACAGGCTATGTCTCGGATTCGTCCGCGTAAGCCTCTGATTCTTGCTGTGGTTCTCTTGACGACCATCGGTACGATCGACATATCCGGCACCAGCGCCGCGCTCACTGTTTCTGCTTCAGCCAAGAGCGGTGCTTTCGGCACCAAAGCGGCCTTCGTACCGAGGATCAATACCCCTCTCAGCGGCGGCAGGCTTGTTGACTGCGAGGAACCAGGCTTCTACGACATCCGTGTGAGTTGGAAACACATCGGTGCGCCGTACACGTACAAGATAGCGCTGAGAACGATGAACAACCAGATCTACACGACGTTCAACGTGACTCCACCAGCAGGGGCTGCCGCAGGGGCCACAGTCACTGCCGGCTACGGGCCGTTTCCCAATACAAATGGACTTGCTTTCGACTTCAACCTCGAAGTACATACTGCGCTCCCCTCCTCCGGTGCGGTGTCATCCGCATGGGCGGGAACGGTGATCCATCGTCCGGCATCAGGCACACGGGCCCGGTGCGGCAGAGCGAGCAGCACCGGAGTTGTGAGGGATGCATCCGGAGATGATCCAGTTCCGGCGAACAGCCCAGCAATGGCCGGGGCACAGCGTCGGTCTCTCGATCCCGAGTCGACCAGCGAGGTCGCACCGACGACTCCGCCCGATGCAGCGTCGACGACTGCTCAACCGACAACTGCTCAGCCGACAACTGTTCAGTCCACAACGACCGCGCCGTCCGCGACGGCCGCACCCGGCGAGACGAGCACTACCTCGCCGGACCCGACAGCACCGACCGTCCCACCGGTAGCGCCTGCGCCGACGGACAAGCCGCTCACCTCGCCCGTCGGATCGTCGTCCGGCAAATACACGGCACAGGTCGTCCAATCGGAGACCGGACCCAGCGCCGTGATCAGGAACGGGGAAAACGAGGTATATCGCACCGCTGTCTCGGTTGAGGACGTAGTGGGATGGGTGCCGGGCACCGACGTGCTGCAGATCGTGACGGAGAGCGGCGCGTGGACGGTCTCCAACTCCTCCGGCACATGGGTGAAGGCCACAGTCGTGCCACCCCCGGCAGCGCCGCCTGTGCCGGCGCCGGGGCAGACACCGACGGTGGAACAAGTGCCGGAAGAGCCGACGCCATCCACCGACTCTGGGCCGGCGTAGAAATCAACCTCATGGCCGAGGGTCTGTGTATGTAGCAGTGAGTGACTCGCTCGATAGAAAAACGAATATCTTCGATTCGACTTCCTGGACGTTGAATAGGGGGACAATAATGGGCAAGTAATGCGACGGAAGGTCGGCCGATGCTCACTACATACTGCGGTCTCGAAGTTTTCGGCTTTCAATTCGATCGCTTTGCCTACGAGCATCCCTGGATCGGCGAGCAGGTAGGCGATTTTATGCTCGGTCCCGGTGGCGGAGGGATGCTGGAATACCGAAATGCGACGGTGTTCGCACTCCCCGAGGGCGGCGCCCACGAAGTACATGGCGAGATACTTGCCTACTATCTGAAGCACAGTGGCCCTTACGGCTCACTGGGTTACCCGATCAGCAACGAAAAGCCCACGCCCACCGGCTACGGGCGCTACAACTTGTTCGAGCGTGGATCGATCGGTTGGCTGCCCGAGACGGGTGCCTTCATCATCGGTGGCCGAAGCGAGGACGACGCGACGCAAGCTGGTGCCGAGGCAGAAGATGCGTCTTCCGCTGACTTACCCGCCGATTCGATCTCCATTCCGGCCTGAAAGATACTGCTGGATTCTTTCTACTCGAAATTCGAGATCGGCGGATTGATTGATCGAATTCGAATGAATAATGAACTTGCGAAATCAATTGCCTGATCATTTTTGAATCTGCACTCGTGCGCAACTTTTCTTGTACAACGCGGTCAGAAGAGTGTGGGCTCCCCGAATCCGGCGATACCCTCGATCGACAGAATCTTCTCCTTGGTGCTCGCCCCGCCCGGCGCAGAGAATCCGCCGACCTCGCGCCCAGCGCCGAGGACGCGGTGGCACGGAATGATGATCGGCACCGGGTTACGGCCCAACGCTCCGCCCACCGCCTGGGCGGCACCGGGTTGCCCGAGCCGAGCAGCAAGCGCTCCGTACGTCATCGTCGAATGATGCGGTATGGCCCGCGTGACGCCGTAGACCGCACTGTCGAAGTCCGAGACGTCGAGCACTACTGGAATCGCAGAAAGATCGACCTGCTTGCCGTCGAGGAGTGCGGTGATCAGCTCGACGGCCTCTCGGGTCACACCCTGCGGAACATCCGGTTCGCCGCCGAAGCCGTGCAGGTATGCAGCGAGTGCGTCATCGGGTTCCGGCAATCCGACGGCGGTGATGCCGGTGTCGGACCAGGCCAGGCCACACCTCCCGAGGGCGGTATCGAAGAGTACGTAGGGCACCCCTCCAGTATGAACCAGTCCACTGGATGCGTCATTGGATTTGATTCCGAATGCCAGTGGGCGAATACTCGAGCGATGGCTACGAGGGTTCTCCATGCGACGTCTCTGGCGCGTGATCTAGGACGCTGGCGCACCGATGCCGACGACGGGTCGAGTAGGCGTCGGACGTCCCGGCCGACGTACCGGGCGCTCGCCGACGGCGTCCGACTCCTCATTCATGACGGCCGGATCCCGCTGGGGGTGGGTCTGCCGAGCGAGAGGGACCTCTCCGCTGCGCTCGAGCTGAGCCGCACCACGATCACTTCTTCGTATGCAGTCCTTCGCGAGGAGGGTTATCTCATCAGCAAGCAGGGCGCGCGCAGCACGGTAGCCCTTCCCGACGCGGCGCGCCCCAACGGCATCCTCCTCCAGACGAAGTCGTCGAGCGGGCCTGTGGTGGACATGAGTCATGCTGCGATGGCGGCCCCGACCGAGGCGATGCTGGCGGCATACAGCTCGGCGCTGCAAGCACTTCCGGCGTACTTGCCCACGCACGGCATGGAGCCGATCGGCCTCGGAGTACTGCGCGAGGCAATTGCACGACGGTTCACCGAGCGGGGCCTCGCGACCACCCCCGACCAGATCATGGTCACCTCTGGAGCGCAACAGGCCCTGGGGTTGTTGTTGGGCACGTTGACCTCGCCAGGAGATCGCGTGCTGATCGATCATCCGACGTACCCCAATGCACTCGAGGCGATCCGGCGTATCGGTGCGCGCCCGGTCCCGGTGCCGATACGCCCTGACGACGACGCGTGGGATCTGGAAGGTGTCCGCAGTGCGGCCAGACAGACCGCGGCGAAAGTCGCGTACATGATCCTGGACTTCCACAATCCGACGGGAAGGTGCTTGGACGCCGATGGCCGTACCGAACTCGCGCGGATCGCCCGCGACACATCGATGACACTGATCGTCGACGAGACGATGGTGGACCTGTGGCTCGACAGCCCACCGCCACCACCGGTCGCGTCGTTCGGTCGGGTGTCCGGGACCGATATCGTCACCATCGGTTCGGCGTCGAAGTCTTACTGGGGTGGTCTGCGCATCGGATGGATTCGAGCACATCCGTCGTTGATCAGTCAGCTTGCGGGCTCACGGGCCGCGCATGATCTGGGTACCTCGATCATGGATCAGCTGGCCGCAGGTTTTCTACTCGAGGATGCGGATGCGATTCTCGAGACCAGAAGGACGCAACTGCGTGAGCGTCGTCGGGTCTTGGAAGATGCTATCGCCGAACATCTTCCGGGCTGGCGTTACCGGCGTTCTACGGGTGGGATGTCGCTGTGGTTGCAGATTCCCGCGCCCGTATCGAGTGCATTGGCCGCGACTGCGCCTGCGTTCGGGGCGGTACTGGCAGCAGGCCCGCGATTCGGCGTCGAGGGTGCGTTCGAGCGCTTCCTTCGAATGCCGTACACCCGCGAACCCGCCGAGCTCGCCGCAGCGGTCACAGCCACTGCGGCGGCGTACCGGGCGTTGGCCCCCACTGTCGGGGGTCAACAACCGGCGCTCGTCTTCTGAACGAAAAAGGCTCAGCGCCAGAGTGTCTCGACGTCTGCTGCAGTCGACGGGGGAGCGGTCGGGGTGCCGTTCGGGGTACGTGAGAAACGCGGTGCCGGGCGGTGCTGAGTAACGCCGTCTACCTCGATGAGCGTGCCGCGATCTTTCAGATGCCGCTGCTCGGGCGCTTCGGCGAACGTCAGGACCGGCGACACGCATGCGTCGGTGCCGTCGAAAATTGCAGCCCACTCGTCGCGGGTCTTGGATTTGAAGGTGGCAGTGAACAGTTCGACCATCTCGGGCCAGCGGTCACGCTCACCTTGGCCTGGAGTTGTCGCCGGATCCAGCTGCAGCAGTGTGAGCATCTCGGCGAAGAACTGGGGTTCCAGCGCGCCGACGGCCATGTACTTTCCGTCGGAAGTCTCGTAGGTGTCGTAGAAGGGAAATCCGGTGTCGAGCATGTTGACTCCGCGCTCATCCGACCAGGCGCCGATGCCGCGTAGGCCCCAGATCATGTGTGAGAGTGCGGCAGTGCCGTCGACCATCGCCGCGTCGACGACCTGGCCCTTGCCCGAAGTCTGGCGTTCGAACAGTGCAGCCAGAATGCCGAAGATCAGGAACATCGATCCGCCGCCGAAATCACCGACCATGTTCAGCGGTGGCACCGGGCGCTCGCCCTTGCGCCCGATTGCATTCAGGACACCGGTGACGGAGATGTAGTTGATGTCGTGGCCGGCGGCCGCGGACCATGGACCTTCCTGTCCCCACCCGGTCATTCGGCCGTACACGACGCGTGGGTTGCGGGCGAGGACATCCTCCGGGCCCAGGCCGAGTCGCTCGGTGACGCCAGGACGGAAGCCTTCGATCAGGACGTCGGCACGCTCGAGCAGGCCGAGGACTTTCTCGATGTCGGCCGGGTCCTTGAGGTTTGCTTCGACGATAGTTCGGCTGCGGAGTTGCTGATCGTGTTCGCCGATCTGCCCGGCGCGTTGCACTCGGACGACGTCGGCACCGAGATCTGCCAGCAGCAGCGCCGCGTGCGGCCCCGGTCCGATTCCAGCAAGTTCTACGACGCGAAGCCCCGTGAGTGGTCCACCGCTACTCGACACATTTCCTCGTTCCGATCAGGTCGGCTCGTTCGGCAGGCCGACTGGGTGTCTGGAGGTTAACTTGTGCTTGGACGTCAAAGTAGCCGGGGTATGGATAATGGGCAGGTGAGCGCGGCAATGGAATATGGACGGATCGGCACACCTCTAACCTCGGGTGCGACGCGAGTGATGCTGCTCGGCGCAGGTGAGCTGGGTAAAGAAGTCATCATCGCGTTCCAGCGCCTCGGCGTCGAGGTGATTGCAGTCGATCGTTACGACAACGCCCCCGGCCACCAGGTCGCCCACCACAGTTTCACCATCGACATGAGCGACCCTGAAGAGTTGCTGGCTCTGATCGACGCCCAGCAACCGGACTTCGTGGTCCCCGAGATCGAAGCCATCGCCACCGACGCCCTCGCCGAGGTGGAGCAGCGTGGCCGCACGGTCGTCATCCCGACAGCTCGCGCAACACAGCTGACGATGAACCGTGAAGGTATCCGTCGGCTCGCGGCCGAAGAGTTGGAACTCCCCACCTCACCTTTCGCTTTCGCGGATTCACTCGACGAGGTTCGTAAGGCATTGTCCACCATCGGTTTTCCTTCGGTGATCAAGCCGGTGATGTCGTCTTCGGGTAAGGGCCAGTCGGTAGTGCACGGCCCCGAGGACGTCGAACAGGCTTGGAAGTACGCGCTGAAGGGCTCTCGTGTCGACCTCGGTCGCGTCATCGTGGAAGGGTTCGTCGATTTCGACTACGAGATAACACTTTTGACGATCCGTTCGGTGGCCGGAACAGATTTCTGCGAGCCGATCGGTCACCTGCAGGAATCGGGGGACTATGTCGAATCCTGGCAACCCCAGCCGATGTCCGACGCTGCCCTGGCACGTGCGAAAGACGTCGCCGACCGAATCACCACTGCACTCGGTGGGCGCGGAGTCTTCGGTGTCGAGCTGTTCGTCAAGGGGGACGACGTCTACTTCTCCGAGGTCAGTCCTCGCCCACACGACACCGGCCTGGTCACCCTGCGCACCCAACGCTTCTCGGAATTCGAACTGCACGCCCGTGCAATCCTCGGACTGCCCGTGGATACGACGCTCCTTTCACCCGGTGCGTCGGCGGTCATCTACGGCGGTGTCGACGCGAGCGGAATCAGCTTCGAAGGCGTCGCGGATGCGCTGGCCGTGCCGGAAACCGATCTTCGCCTGTTCGGCAAGCCGGAAAGCTTCGTCCGCAGGCGGATGGGCGTTGCGGTGTCGACTGCTGCGGACATAGCCACCGCCCGGTCCAGGGCCGTCGAAGCCGCAGGAAAGGTTCACCCGGTCACGTGAGCGGCTACGCGGAAGTACTCGTGGGTCTGGTCATTGCAGTGGGCTTGATCGGAGTCGTCGTTCCGATCCTGCCCGGAACGATCCTGATCTTCGCCGCGATCGGGGTATGGGCGTTGCTGACCGGCGGTAGCGCAGCGTGGACGGCCTTCGGTATCGCGACGGTATTGCTCGTGGTCAGCGGTGTCGTCAAGTACACCTGGCCAGGAAGGCGCATGCGCGATGCCGGTGTTCCCACGCGATCGTTGGTCCTCGGTGGATTGCTCGGCATCGTCGGCTTCTTCGTCATCCCGGTGGTCGGGCTGTTCGTCGGATTCGTGCTCGGTGTCTATGTCGCCGAACTTCCTCGGCATCGAAGTCATTCCGCGGCATGGCAATCCACGGTCCATGCCACCAAGGCCGCGGGGTTGTCGATACTGGTGGAGCTGCTGGGAGCTCTGTTGGCAAGCGCGGTCTGGCTTTCCGTCGTCCTCGCCTTCTGAAGAATCGGTCAGGTGACGCGATACCACGCGCGCGCGTTGCCGTCGAGAACCGCGGGTAGGTCGCCACCGACCGCCTCGGCGATCAGGTTCAGATCGGATTCGAGGAATCGACGCGGGGCACGCGTGCCGGGCAGGTCCGTTCCGAACATCAGCGCCGACGGATCGACCGCGTGAATTTGGCGCATGGTCTCCACGATGTCGAGATCCACTCTGCCGAAGCCTGTTGCTTTGACTCGTGCTCCGCGATCCACCAGGTTGAGCAGGTACGACAGTCCTTTCGACGACATGCCGAGGTGGTCGATACTGACAGCGGGGAGCTTCGCCAGAATCGGTTCGAGCGAGAGAAGCATGGACGCATCGACATACAGTTCGGCGGGCCACCCGACGAGGTCGAATGCGCGCCGCGCCTGCGTGGTCAGGGTTTCGATATCGGTGGCGCCGCGTCGGAGATTCAAGCGCAGGGCTCGTACACCTGCGTCGTCGAGCGCGAGGATGTCCTCGTCGGTGGCGTCGGGCGCGAGTTGAATAACCCCCACCCATCCTCGGCCCAACGCCGCCAGCGCGGCAACCAGGAAGCTCTGATCGCTGCCTTGAAACGACGCGCTGACCACGGCACCACCGGTGATGCCGAGGCCGTCGATTCGGGCCGAATAGTCGACGATGGTGAACGGCTCCGGGACGAATCCGTTGTTTTCGACAAGAGGGTAGGCGGGATCGATGATGTGAAAGTGAGCGTCGAACACGCCTCACAGCATGACAGGTGTGTGTTTCGATGGCGTTCATGAAACCTGAAGTCACAGTTGTCCTCGAGAACTACACGTACTTGGAATGTCCGCGCTGGCACTCCGGCCGCATCTGGGTATCGGACTTCTACAGCCAGCAGGTGATCTCTGCCGAGGCGGATGGCTCCGATGTCCGCGTCGAGGCAGAGGTCCCGCAGCAGCCGTCCGGGCTGGGGTGGCTTCCCGACGGCAGGTTGCTGGTGGTGTCGATGCGAGATCAGAAGATTCTGCGGCGTGAGGACGACGGAAGCCTCGTCGTCCATGCCGATCTGTCTTCGTACGTCGGCGCCAACGTCAACGACATGCTGGTCGACGCCCGCGGCCGTGCGTATGTCGGTAACTTCGGCTTCGATTTGATGAACCTCGCGACGCCCGCGACGGCGGATCTACTGCGGGTCGATCCCGACGGATCCGTCCACGTCGCAGCGAGAGATCTGTACTTTCCCAACGGGATGGCCATGACCGAAGACGGGGAACTGCTCGTCGACGAGACCATAGGCAACCGCGTGAGTGTGTTCGCGGTTCATCCCGATGGATCGCTCGGGGAGCGGCGTGACTGGGTCAAGTTCGCCGAACTCCCGGACATGGGCGATGTGACTGCCGCACTCGGACAGCTGATCGTGGCCGCCGACGGGTGCTGTATCGACACCGACGGGACGCTGTGGGTAGCCGACGCGCTCGGTCAGCGTGTGGTTCACCTCGCGCACGGCAAAGGCATCATCGATCAGCTCGACTTCGATACCGGCGTCTTCGCATGCGGACTCGGTGGGGAGGACGGCCGCACCCTGTTCGTCTGCGCCGCACCCGACTTCAACGAGCATCAGCGCAAGGTGGAGACGGCAGGAAAACTGCTGGCAGTGCGGGTGTAGAGGCTGCGGCGGATATCCAGGCAGACCCAGGTGAGTGGAAATACGCCGGTGGAGGCGTATTCCACTCACCTGCCGCTAGGCCTTGTCCGGTTCGGACGCCTTCAACATGTCCTCACGTTCGACGACCTTGACGCGTTCGCGGCCTTCGGTTTCGCCGAGGCTGCGTTCGTGGGCGTCGAGGCGGTACCAGCCGTCCCAGGTGGTGAAGGGGACTTTCTTGCTCTCGAGGAAGTCGACGACGGCCTGTTCGGTGGGTTCTGGTGCGGCGGTGAAGTTCGGTGCGTCTTCGAGGAGGTTGGCGACGGTTTCGTTGGCGTCGCCTTTGGTGTGGCCGATGAGGCCGACGGGTCCGCGTTTGATCCAG
>NZ_JAPVLQ010000015.1 GCF_027158005.1 Rhodococcus sp. H36-A4
GTGGCGGGTGCGACGGTGTTGGTGTCGTATGTGTTGCCTGCTGCGGGTTCGGATCTGGATGTGTTGGAGATTCGGGGGTGGGTGAAGGAGCGGTTGCCGCGTCATATGGTGCCTTCGCAGGTGGTTGTTCTCGATGAGTTGCCGTTGACTCCGGTGGGTAAGTTGGATCGCGCTGCTTTGCCGGAGCCTGCGGGTGTGGTGCGGGAGTTCCGGGCGCCGGTGTCGGAGTCGGAGCGGGTGGTGGCGGGGGTGTTCGAGGATGTGCTCGATGTCGATCGGGTGGGGCTCGATGACGACTTCTTCGAGTTGGGTGGCAACTCACTCATCGCAACGCAGGTTGCTTCGCGATTGAGTTCGGCGCTCGGCCGCGCGGTGTCGGTCCGAACTCTGTTCGAGAGCTCGTCCGTGGGATCACTCGCTGCATCGGTGGAAGACGCTTCGGAGATCGTCCAGCGGCTTCCACTGACGATGTCCGAACGTCCTTCTCGTATTCCGCTATCCCTTGCACAGCAGCGGTATTGGTTCCTCAATCAGTTCGACACCTCGTCGGTCGCGGACAACATCCCGATCGCGGTGCGACTGTCGGGGGCCCTCGATGTCGCGGCGCTTCAGGCCGCCGTCGCAGACGTCGTCGACCGGCACGAGGCGCTTCGGACCTTGTACCCGAACGAACCGCTTGGTCCTTCGCAGTCCGTTCTGCCCGCGGCGAGCGCGGTTCCCGACCTGACGCCGGTCGTGGTGCGATCCGAGGACATCCCTGCCCGCGTGCGCGAGGCAGTGACGAGGCAGTTCGACGTCACCGAGGCGCCACCGGTATTCGTCAGGCTGTACGCCGTCGACCAAGCGAGCGGGGATCGCAACGGCGAGTACGTGCTGGTGATCGTCGTACATCACATCAGTGCGGACGGATCCTCTCTCCCCGTGCTCGTACGAGACGTCATGATGGCTTATTCGGCCCGCGCCGCCGGCCTTGCTCCGCAGTGGTCGCCGTTGCCGGTGCACTACGCCGACTTCGCGCTGTGGCAGCGCGAGGTGCTCGGCGACGAGTCCGATCCCGACTCGATGCTCAGCACACAGATCGCGTACTGGCAGGAGCACCTACGTGGAGTCGCTCCTGTCATGGACCTGCCTACCGATCGGCGCCGACCGGAACAGCAGTCGTTTGCAGGCGCGGCAGTGCGTACGACCCTCACCGACGAGGTACATCGAAGTCTCGTGAGTGTCGCGCATGCGCACGAGGCTTCACTCTTCATGGTCGTCCACACGGCTTTGGCAGCATTCCTGAGCCGGATGAGCAACTCCGGCGACGTCGTGGTGGGTACTCCCATTGCAGGTCGTGTCGATCAAGCGCTGGACGGACTCATCGGCATGTTCGTCAACACCCTCGTGCTCAGGACTCAGGTCGACCCGAGTGCCAGCTTCGTGGAGGCGCTCGCCGACGTACGGGACGTGGATCTCGCGGCATTCGCGCATTCGGATGTGCCCTTCGAGCGCGTCGTCGAAGCCATCAATCCACCACGATCCTCCGAATACAGCCCACTCTTTCAGGTCGGCTTCTCCTTTCAGAACATCGCACAGGAGTCGCTCGAGCTTCCGGATCTGGCCGTTCGGCCGGTCGAATTCGAATCGAACGTTGCCAAGTCCGATGTGCACTTCACTATCACCGAAAATCCGGCACGCAGTGGCGATTCTGTGTTCGGTATCGAACTGGCATATGCGACAGATCTTTTCGACGAGAGTACAGCGCAATCGATGCTCGATCGATTCGTACGCGTGCTCGACGCCGTAGCCGCCAATTCCATGGTGCTGATCGGCGACATCGCACTGATGAACGAGCCGGAACGTCGATCGATGGTGTTCTCTACCGACCGGACGGCGTATCCGGTGGGTGAGTCGACGTTGATGTCGATGTTCGAGGCGAGGGTGGCCGAAACTCCGGACGCCGAAGCTGTTGTTGCCGAAGGACAACGGTTGACGTTCCGGCAGTTCGATTCGCGGGTCAACGCGACTGCGCGATACCTGATCGAACGTGGGATCGGACCGGAGTCCGTTGTGGCACTGTCCATCCCGCGAGGTGTCGACCTGTTGGTGGTGATGTATGCGGTAGTCAAGACGGGTGCCGCCTACGTACCTCTCGACGGTGATCATCCGGCCGATCGCAATGCCTACATCGTCGATACCGCCGCGCCTGCGCTTCTCGTCACCGGTCCGGGTGACAGCGGGGACTGGCAGAGCACGGCGCCGACTGTGTCGGTGGACGAGATCGACTCCTCCGAGTACTCCGGCGGCCCCGTCGGTGACTCCGAGCGGACCGGGCCGGTGCGACCGGACAACACGGCTTACGTTATTTTCACCTCGGGGTCGACCGGAAAGCCCAAGGGAGTGGCGGTCTCCCACCGAGCGATCGTCAATCAGTTGCAGTGGCTGCGTGCCAGCTTCCATACCGGTCCCGGCGATGTGGTGCTGATACACACCGCGGTGACGTTCGATCTGTCTGTGTGGGAATACTGGGGTGCGCTCGCTGCAGGAAGCGCGGTGGTCATCGCTGCGCCCCGATCACATCCGGATCCTGCTTATCTCCTCGGCTTGATGCGTTCGGAGAATGTGACGACCCTCGGCGTGGTGCCGGCGATGCTGAACACACTTCTGATGCAGGCCGAAGGTGTACTGCCCCACTCCATCGAGCGTGTCTACGCCATCGGGGAGGAACTCGCCGCAGGGCTCGCACAGTGGTTCCGGCGAGGCAACGAGGGGAAGCTCTTCAATCTCTACGGGCCGACTGAAGCCGCGGTGTCGGTGACCTGTCACGAGGTGGCGCCGGAAGATGTCGGCGGCGTCCCCATCGGCCGTCCGGTGTGGAACACCGGCACTCTCGTTCTGGATTCCCGAATGAATCTCGTTCCGGCCGGGGTCGGCGGAGATCTGTACCTCACCGGTGTCCAATTGGCACGCGGTTACACCTCACGAACGGCATTGACCGCCGAGCGCTTCGTCGCCGATCCGTTCGGACCGAACGGGTCTCGAATGTACCGAACCGGTGATCTCGCCCGATGGAATCGCGAAGGTGAGCTCGAGTACCTCGGTCGATCGGACGAGCAGGTGAAGGTGCACGGCTACCGCATCGAGTTGGGCGAGATCGAGTCGGTTCTTCGCACACATCCCGACGTGACCGACGCCGCCGTCGTCGCGCGTGAGGACGGAAACTCGGGTCACCGGCTGGTGGCCTACGTGGTTGAGCGCCCAGATCGGTCGATCGATCGAGATTCGTTGCAGGCGCTGGCAGCCGAAGAGTTGCCGTCGTACATGAAGCCCGCAGCCATTGTGGTTCTCGATCGACTTCCGTTGAATCCGAGCGGCAAGTTGGATCGTCGGGCCCTTCCCGATCCTGTATTCGACAAGGTGCACTACAAGGCGCCGAGCAGTGAGACCGAGGCTCTGGTTGCAAGGGTGTTCGCCGATACTCTCGGCACCGAGGACGTCGGCGTGGACGACGACTTCTTCGACCTCGGTGGCAACTCGATGGTCGCCGTCAGAATGGTGGGGGCGCTGAGTTCGGCGGTCGGTCGCGATGTACCTCTTCCCTGGGTTTTCGGAAGTTCGACACCCGCGGAGCTGGCCGCACGCATCGACCGCGAACCGGCGACGTCGAGTGCCGGAACCGTTACCGGCGGACCACTCGACGTTTTCGTCACGCTCCGTGAGGGAAGCGCGGACGAGGCGCTCTTCTGCTTCCATCCGATCACGGGCACCGCGTGGGCGTTCGCAGGATTGGCGCCGCATCTCGATGCCGATCGGCCTGTCTACGGTCTGCAATCTCCCGCGCTGTCCGGTGCTGCACTCCCGACCTCGATCGAGGACTGGGCCGAGTTGTACGTGAACGAGATTCGCGCCGTGCAGCCAGCCGGGCCCTATCACCTGCTCGGGTGGTCGATGGGTGGTGTGATTGCGCACGCAGTTGCGGTTCGGCTTCGTACTCTGGGGGAGAGCGTCGAGACGCTCGCCGTGATGGATGCGATCGTCGGCACAGCCGAAGGTCGTACAACGGCTCTACCGACGATGGGAGATCTGGTCGGTGAGTTCGGTGGCGATACAGACCGCGAGGTCGCAGATTTCGACGTTCAGGACGCGGTGGATCTGGTTGCGACCCTGCCGCCGCCCTTCGACTCGCTGACCAGAGATCGGATCGAAATCATTTTCGGCGGGATTCGGCACTCCGCGGAACTGCTGGAGGCATATCGGCCGAGCAGGTTCGATGGGGAACTTCTGTACTTCACCGCCGAACTCGACGACCCCTCTGGCGAGTCGGGTGCGTCAACCTGGAAAACGGCTGTCGACGCAGAACGCACGGTCAACTACCCAGTGGAGACGACCCACTGGAAGATGGCCTCGCCCACTTCGTTGGGATTGATCGGACCGATACTGAACAAGTGGATCCTCGGCGGTCGCTGATCCAACAGGCGACTGCGCCCACGTCCTTGTGGGATGGGTGCTCACCCCGGCGAATCATCCGAGTGAATGATTTACCCGGCCATAACGGTCCTCACGCCCGGTACAGCCCTCGGTAACGTCTGCCTGTCGTAAGCGATGGGGTATACATGGACGACGATTTGTCGTTGTAAACCTGTACGGGGCGACTGCAGGAACTCGGTCTTTTCGAGTACTCGGCTTGTCCTCGGATCGAGATCAAAGGGTGAGTCTTGTTCAAGTCTGAGTTGTCGGTTTCCGTGCCCGTCGAAGTCGAGCTTCGATGAGTGGCGACGGCCAGAACAGCTCGGCCAGTACTACCTCTCCAGGAACATCCCGCTCGACGGCACGGCCTCGGCGAACTCCGCGCGTCCGACGACCGCGTATCCCACTTCTGCCCGACATCTTGCTCGCTGCGGTCGAGTCCGATCCGTCAGCTTCGGCACTGTCTTTCGAAGGAACAGACCTCTCGTATGCCGAAGTGGATGCGTGGTCCAGTCGTCTGGCACGGGCTTTGATCGGGCGCGGACTCGGCGCCGACGACGTCGTTGCAGTCGCGATGACGAGGTCGGCATCGTCCGTTCGATCCGTGTGGGGAATAGCCAAATCGGGCGCCACCTTCCTGCCCGTGGATCCGAACTATCCTGCCGATCGCATCGAGCACATGCTCACCGATTCGGGCGCCCGCTTCGGTGTGACCGTGTCCGAATTCGTCGATGCTCTCCCAACGACGGTGGATTGGCTTGTCCTCGACGACCAGGCTTCCGTGACCGAGTTGGCCGGCAACGACGACTCGCCGGTAATGGCAGCCGACCGCGTGCGGCCACTCCACGCGAGGCATGGCTGCTACATGATCTACACCTCGGGCTCGACCGGAGTACCGAAGGGTGTGGTCGTCACCAATGCGGGACTGAGCGATCTCGCCGTCGAGTTGCGCGAGCTGTACTCCATCACGAGCTCGTCGCGAACCCTGCACTTCGCCTCACCCAGCTTCGACGCTTCGGTCTTCGAGCTGCTCATGGCAGTGACGGCGTCGTCGACGATGGTCATTGCACCACCCTCGGTTTACGGCGGACGCGAGCTTGCCGAGCTGTTGCGAGAGGAACGAGTCACCCACGCCGTCATTACACCCGCTGCACTGGCGTCGGTCGATCCTGCCGGCCTGGTCGATCTCGAGATGGTTCTCTCGGCGGGCGAGGCGTGCCCGCCGGAGCTCGTGAGCAAGTGGGCCGTGGACCGGCCGTCCGGACCCCGAAGGTTCTTCAACGGATACGGCCCGACCGAAGCCACGATCATGGCTACGTGCAGTAGCGCACTCGAACCAGGCGCGACAGTGTCGATCGGCGGCCCCATTCGTGGAATGTCGGCGGCTGTTCTCGACGACCGGTTACGACCGGCGATCGCTGGCTCCAAGGGAGAGCTGTATCTGTGGGGCGCAGCTCTCGCCCGCGGCTACCACGGCAAGGAGGCGCTCACAGCCGACCGATTCGTCGCAAACCCGTTCGCAACCGATGGTTCGCGGATGTATCGCACCGGAGACATCGTTCGATGGCGTCACTCTTCCAACGTCCTCGAATACTCCGGACGCAGTGATTTTCAAGTCAAGATCCGCGGATTCCGTATCGAACTCGGCGAGATCGATTCTGCACTGACGGCACACAGCGGAGTCGATTTCGCAGTAACCGTGGCACGCGAGGGGGTCGGCGGCGCAGCGGGTGCAGGAACAGAGTCCGGCGGCGGCGCGGGTTCGGCCATGCTCGTGTCCTACGTCCTCGCGGTAGAGGGAGTGGCGTTGAGTACGGCGGACCTGACGCAGTTCGTCGCCGACAAACTCCCGCGGCATATGGTCCCGACGGCGATCGTGTTGATCGACGAGCTTCCGCTGACACCGGTGGGCAAGTTGGACCGAGCCGCATTGCCGGACCCGGTTCTCCTCGCACGCGAGTTCCGCGCACCCGAGAGCCCGACGCAACGCGTTGTTGCCGGCGTCTTCTCCGAGTTGCTGGACCTACCCCGTGTCGGTCTGGATGACGACTTCTTCGAGCTCGGTGGAAACTCACTGATCGCGACCCAAGTTGTCGCGCGCATCGGTGCGGCTCTCGACACCACAGTCTCGGTTCGCTCACTGTTCGACTATTCGTCGGTAGTTCGCTTCGCCGAGTCGGTCGATGCGCAGAACAATGTCGGACACCGAACACCCTTGACCGCACGCTCACGGCCGGAGCCGATCCCTCTGTCACTCGCGCAGCGGCGAATGTGGTTCATGAACCGGTTGGAGCCGGAATCGGCGATCAACAACCTCCCCCTCGCGGTGAGACTGACGGGCGAGCTGAACGCGGCGGCCCTGTCGCAAGCGGTGTTCGATGTCGTGAACCGACACGAGACACTGCGAACGTACTACCCAGACAACAACGGTGACGGCCACCAGGTCGTCCTCGACGCCGAGGATGTCGCTCCCCGGCTCGTATCCGTTCCTGTGGCCGACTCCGAGATCGTCGGTGTGCTGCAGGCCATGACTCTGGCTCCGTTCGACCTCACCACCGAAGTTCCCTTGCGCGCGCAGTTGCTGGAAATCGGCGACGGGGATTACGTGCTCGCGCTCGTCACCCATCACATCACCGCCGACGGCGCGTCGTTGGCTCCGCTGACGCGAGACTTGATGACGGCGTACGTCTCTCGTGCTGCAGGCATCGAACCCACGTGGGCGCCGCTGCCGGTTCAGTACGTGGACTACACGCTGTGGCAGCACGAAGTCCTCGGGGCCTCCGACGATCCGACGTCGCAGATCGCAGTGCAGGAATCGTTCTGGAAGTCCCAGCTCGAGGGAATTCCGTCACAGCTGGACCTGCCGACCGACCGACCACGTCCGTCGGTCCAATCCAGCGCAGGTAGCACCGTAGATTTCGAGATTTCCGGCACCACGCACCGAGCACTCCTCGAACTCGCCAAGTCCAAGAACGCCACCTTCTTCATGGTCGCCCACGCGGCGCTGGCTGTTCTGCTTGCTCGGTTGTCCAACGTCGACGACGTCGTCATCGGAGCGCCGATCGCGGGTCGCGGGGACGAGCAACTCGACGATCTCGTCGGAATGTTCGTCAATACTCTTCCGCTGCGAACTCGATTGGACCCGACCGAGCCATTCGTAGACCTGCTCTCTCGCGTGCAGGAATCAGATCTGCAAGCATTCGGCCACGACGCAGTTCCTTTCGAACGGCTCGTCGAGGTTCTCGACCCTGAGCGATCGCCTTCCCGCCATCCGATCTTCCAGGTCGCGATCTTCCTACAGAACATGGCACAACAAGGTCTGGAACTTCCGTCTCTCGCGGTCACACCGGTGCCCATGGACGGCGCCTTGGCGAAATTCGATCTGCAGTTCACCCTCGCCGGCGCCGATACCAGGCATGGCGAAGGCGGTCCTATCGCTGCCCAGATCACTTACGCAACAGCGCTTTTCGACGAGCAGGCTGTACAGTCCCTTGCTCGTCGGTACTGTCGGATTCTGGATGCCATCGCAGCCGATCCAGTCGATCAGGTCGGTGAACTCGATCTCCTGGGCAACGCGGAACGCCGAATGCTGCTGCGTGACTGGAACGACACCCACCACGAATTCACCGGCGAGTCGGGCTTGCTGTCGGAATTCGACGATCGTGTAGTCAGTCACCCAGACCAAGTTGCCGTGATCTTCGAAGGTCGATCCCTGACCTACCGCGAGTTCGACGTTCGTGTCGATTCGCTGGCACGAGTGCTGATCACTCGCGGAATCGGCCCCGAGGCGCGCGTGGCTGTCGCAATTCGGCGATCGCTGGATCTGGTCGTCGGTATCTACGCAGTACTGCGCGCCGGGGCAGCATTCGTTCCAATAGATCCGGACCACCCCGAAAGTCGCGTTCGGTACATCGTGGAGGCGGCGGATCCCGCCTGTGTGCTCGTGGCCGGCGACCACGATCATGAACTCTTCGGCGATGCCGCGATCCTCGACGTCACCGAAGTCGACATCGACTCCGGTGAGCACGGCGCGCCTATCACCGACTCGGACCGCGTCGCTACATCGACGCCCGACAACACTGCCTATGTCATCTTCACCTCGGGGTCGACCGGCAAGCCCAAAGGTGTTGCCGTCTCGCACCGTGCCGTCGTCAACCAAATGACATGGATGCGAAATGAATACGACCTCACCGCGGCGGACGTATACCTGCAGAAGACTGCCACCACATTCGACGTGTCGCTATGGGGATTCTTCCTCCCTCTCCAGGTAGGTGCGTCGCTCGTGCTCGCGACCCCGGACGGACACCGCGACCCCGCGTACATCGCAGATACCATCGCGGAGTATTCCGTCACGCTCACCGACTTCGTACCCTCCATGCTGACAACGTTCACAGCACATGCCTCGGCACTCTCTTGTAGGAGCCTCAGGCACGTCTTCGTCATCGGCGAGGCCTTCCCACTCGAAACTGCGAACGCATTCCGCGAGATCTCCTCGGCCGGTCTACACAACTTGTACGGCCCGACCGAAGCCGCAGTGTCGGTGACGTATTGGGAATCGACCACGTCCGACATCGGCACCGTTCCTATCGGCAGACCCGAGTGGAACACGGCCGCACTCGTTCTCGACTCGCGGCTGCGGATCGTTCCGGCGGGCACGGCAGGCGAACTGTATCTTTCCGGCGTTCAACTAGCCCGCGGATACCTGGGTCGACCCGATCTGACATTCGATCGATTCGTCGCAGACCCGACCGGGACTCCGGGTACGCGTATGTATCGGACGGGGGACCTCGCTCGGTGGTGCCTGAGCAAGAATGGTGAGCCGGGCGTTCTGGAATACATCGGACGCACCGACTTTCAGGTGAAGTTTCGCGGCCAGCGAATAGAACTCGGCGAAATCGAAACGGCACTGCTCGCGCACCCCGCCATCAACCAAGCCGTCGTACTCGTAGTCACCGTGGCCTCGAGCGATCACCTCGTCGCATACGTGGTTCCGAGACCAGGTATGTCGGTGGACATCGTCGAGGTTCGGAGCGATCTCGGTCGACTTCTCCCCACCTACATGGTCCCGGCGGCAGTCGTCGTTCTGGATGCGTTCCCGCTGAACTCGAGCGGAAAGCTCGACCGGAAGGCGCTTCCCGCGCCCACCTTCGAAACTCGGGAGTTTCGGGCGCCGACCACGCCGGTCGAAGAGATCGTCGCCTCGACGTTCTCGGAAGTACTCCGTATCGATCGTGTCGGGCTCGACGACGACTTCTTCAGCCTCGGTGGCAACTCACTGATCGCTACGCGGGTAGTTGCCAGACTCGGGGAGGCTCTCGACTCGCGTGTGCCGGTGCGATCGTTGTTCGAGGCGTCGGGGGTCGAGACACTGGCTGCACGCTTGGAAAGTTCCGTCGGTAGCGGCGCCCGCGCCCAGCTCACCCGACAGGTGCGGCCCGAACGCATCCCATTGTCGCTTGCGCAGCAACGCATGTGGTTTCTCAATCAGCTCGACTCCTCCTCCGCCGCTTACAATTTGCCGGTTGCCATTCGGCTACGGGGCGATCTCGATGTGATGGCGTTGTGCACGGCCCTCGAAGATGTGGTCGATCGCCATGAGTCGCTGCGCACCGTCTATCCGTCGATCGACGGACAGCCTTACCAGAACATTCTTTCGGGTGCAGACTCGACTGTCGGGCTCACGCCGGAGATCGTGTCGGAATCCGACCTCGGCGACCGCTTGATCGAGCTCTTCGGCCGAGGTTTCGACGTGTCGATCGAGATACCGCTTCGCGCAAAACTTTTGATGGTCGGCGAAGACGACCATGTACTCGCAGTGGTGGTTCACCACATCAGTTCCGACGGATTCTCGATGGGACCACTTGCCCGCGATGTGATGTCAGCTTACGTTTCGCGAGCATCAGGCGAGTCACCGAACTGGGCACCGCTCGCGGTTCAGTATGCCGACTATGCGCTGTGGCAGCGTGCGTCATTGGGGGCGGAGACGGACCCGGGGTCCCTCGCCGAAGTCCAGTTGTCGTACTGGGCCGAAAAGCTTTCCGGCATCGCGACAGAAATAGAATTGCCGAAGGATCGTCCACGCCCGACAGTGGCAACCAATACCGGTGGGACCGTGACCGCCACCATCGACGGCCAGAGTATGGAAGCTCTGGATCAGCTTGCGCGAGCGAATAACTCGTCGCGCTTCATGGCAGTGCACACGATTCTCGCTGTCCTTCTCGCGCGATTGTCGGGAACCGATGACATCGCAATCGGAACACCGGTTGCAGGCCGGGGCGACGCGTCTCTCGACGATGTGATCGGCATGTTCGTCAACACCTTGGTGCTTCGTACCGAGCTCGATCTCGGAGCGGACTTTTCGACCCTGCTCGCTGCGACTCGCGAGGTCGACCTCGAAGCGTTCGCTCACGCAGACATACCGTTCGAGCGTGTGGTCGACGTGGTGGACCCGGAGCGGTCGCAGGCGCGGCATCCGCTCTTTCAAGTGATGTTGGCGTTTCAGAACATGGAGCGTCGAACATTCGAGCTTCCCCAACTAGCGGTCACTCCTGTCGATCTGGATTTCGAGATCGCCAAATTCGATCTTCAGGTCACGGTGCTCGAGTCGGGTGGCGCGGGCGAGTCCTCGCCGGGGATGACTGTGCAGTTTGCCTATGCCGTGGATTTGTTCGATCATCAGACCGTCGTCTCCTTTGCAGATCGGTTTCTGCGTCTGATGCGCGGCGTTCTTGCTCAGCCGACGAGTGCGGTCGGAGACGTCGATGTGTTCGGTTCAGGCGAACGAGATCTGGTGCTGCGGAAGTGGTCCGGTTCCTCGGTCGCGCCGATTCCCCAGTCCGAGCAGCGGACCCTGGCTGCTCGATTCGACGATCAGGTAGCGGCAGCTCCGACGGCTCGGGCACTCGTGTACGAGAATGAGCGGTTGAGCTACGAGGAACTCGCAATGCGAGCAAATCGGCTGGCCCGACTTCTGATCGCTCACGGGGTCGGCCCGGAAACTCTCGTAGCCGTCGTCATGCCTCGGTCGGTCGATCTCGTAGTCGCCGTTCTCGCCGTCATTGCCTCGGGCGCAGGTTACGTCCCGATCGACCCTTCGTACCCGCAGGAGAGAATCGATTACGTCCTCGAAGACTCCGCGCCGGCTGTTGTTCTCACCTGGTCCGGTCGCGAGGCGCGGCTCGGAGGTTCAGCTGCTGTTCTCGATGTCGACACCCTGGATTTGAATGCGATGTCGGGTAGACCTCTCGCTGACCACGACCGCACCACAACGCTTCGGCCTTCGGATGTGGCATACGTGATCTACACGTCCGGATCGACTGGATTACCGAAGGGCGTTGCCGTATCCCATGACGCAGTCGGCCGGTTGCTCGATGGAACAGATGGCTTGTTCTCGTTCGATTCGGCCGATACCTGGACCCTGTTTCACTCGTACGCCTTCGATTTCTCGGTGTGGGAACTGTGGGGTCCATTGCTGCACGGTGGAACTCTCGTCGTAGTCGACTACTTCACCTCGCGCTCTCCGGACCTCTTCCGTCGATTGCTCATCCGGGAGAACGTAACGGTTCTGAATCAGACGCCCTCGGCATTCCACCAATTGGCGGAGGTCGACCGTATGGAAGGTGGGACGGAACTCTCCGCTCTGCGGTACATCGTATTCGGCGGTGAGCCCCTGGAACTCCGTCGTCTGACACCGTGGTTCGACCGCTACGGTGATCGGACGCCGCGCCTGGTGAACATGTACGGCATCACCGAGACGACAGTTCACGTCTCGCACCGTGAACTGGACTCGGCGTTCGTCGCATCGGCCTCGGGTTCCGTTGTGGGGGGCCCTATTCCAGGATTGCGAATCCACATCCTTGACACCCGTCTGGCGCCGGTCCCACCCGGGGTCGCAGGCGAGTTGTACATCGGTGGCGGCCAACTGGCGCGGGGCTATCTCGGAAAGCACTCGCTCACGGCGACACGCTTCATCGCAGACCCGTTCTCCGCCAGTGGGGTGCGCCTGTACCGATCCGGTGATGTTGCCAGATGGAACGCTGCCGGCGAACTGGAGTTCGTCGGCCGTGCCGACGACCAAGTGAAGATTCGTGGCTTTCGGATCGAACTCGGTGAGATCGAATCGGTGATTCTCGAACTGGATCGAGTCGCGCAGGTCGCGGTCGTGGCACGCGAGGACATTCCGGGCACTACTCGACTGGTGGCGTACGTAGTTCCCGGTAGCGGCGCGGTGATCGACGACGACGATCTGCGTAGTCAGGTCTCCGCCGCAGTGCCCGAGTACATGGTGCCTGCTGCGTTCGTAATTCTCGATTCGATTCCGTTGACCGTCAACGGCAAGCTCGATCGTCGTGCCTTGCCGGCCCCGGTAGCGCGCCGCAACGACTTTCAGGCGCCTCGGACCGATGCCGAGCGAATCGTCGGTGAAGTCTTCGCGGATGTTCTCGGCGTCGAGCGAGTGGGAGTCGACGACTCGTTCTTCGCGCTCGGTGGTGACAGCATCATGTCGATTCAAGTCGTGTCACGGGTGAAGAGTCGTGGACTGTCGATAACCGCCCGAAACATATTCGAACACAAGACAGTAGCTGCAATTGCGGAGAACGCCACGGTCGTGGACGGGGTGGATGCACCCGTGGCCTTGGACGAGATGCCGGGCGGTGGCGTCGGTCCGATCCCGGCCACTCCGATTGTGGCGCAGATGCTCGAGCGAGGCACAAAATTAGGTCGATACACTCAAAATCTAGTTCTCGAACTGCCATTGGGCATAGACACAGATGGGGTGACAGCCACGATTCAGGCCGTCGTCGATCATCATGACGTCCTGCGATCTTCACTGGTCGCGACTGCTGAGCTCGGATCGATCCATTACGTCGCAGAACGTGGCTCAGTTGACGCGGCCACCTTGCTCCACCGGGTCGAAGTCGACGAGGCAGTGGGTCCGGACGACCTACGAGAATTGGCGCTGATCGAGACGAATCGGGCCATGGACAGGCTGGATCCGTGGAACGGTGTCGTACTGCAGTTCGTGTGGCTCGATCCGGTATCCGTCGGATGCCGAGCTTCCAGAACGGGTCGGCTCGTGGTAGTAGCACATCACCTCGTGGTCGACGGAGTCTCGTGGCGAATTTTGGTCCCCGACCTGGTAAAGGCGTGGATCGCAGTGTCGAGTGGTCAGGCCCCAGCCTTGGAGCCGGTCGGAACATCATTCCGTCGTTGGGCACATGGGCTACGTGACGAAGCGGAATCGGACAAGCGTCGGAACGAACTCGACTACTGGGAGTCAGTACTGTCCGGACCTGATGCAATCCTCGGATCACGGCCGTTCGATTCCACTGTGGATGTCGCCTCGAGCGTCGACCGGGTCGAATTCGAGGTACCGGCCAGCGTCACCGATGCAGTGCTCACGACAATCCCCAGACTGTTCCACGGAAGCGTGAACGACGGGCTCCTCGCCACGTTCATGGTGGCTTTGAGTCAGTGGCGGCGGGAGCGCGGTGGAGCAGACGATCGATCTGCGCTGATTCGGTTCGAGGGACATGGCCGTGAAGAAGAAGCTGTGCCCGGCGCCGATCTCTCGCGCACCGTGGGATGGTTCACGAGCATCTATCCCGTGCGATTCGGTCTCGACGAGATCGACCTCGACGATGCATTGGCTGGTGGACCACACCTCGGCAGAGCTATCAAGCTCGTCAAGGAGGCTTTGCGCGCAGTACCCGATCGCGGAATCGGTTTCGGTCAACTTCGATATCTGAATCCCGAGTCGGCCGCGCGATTGGCATCCCAGAGTGTGGGCCAGATCGTCTTCAACTATCTGGGACGGGTCGGACAGGAAACCGTACCGACCGAGTTCAATGGAATCGGGTGGCTCCCGGCCGGTGACCTCGGCGATCTCGCGGGGGATCCGGAGCCGACTATGCCCGCGATGGCGACGCTGGACATCAACTCGGTCGTGATCGGGGATCGTCTCAGTGGATCGATCGCCTTCCCCTCCGGATTGCTCGCTGCCGACGATGTTCGACACCTCACTGATCTATGGGTCGGCGCACTCGAATTGCTCGACGACTACTCCCGGTCGGACGCCGTCGGTGGACATACCCCATCCGACTTCGACCTCGTCCGAACTTCGAGTGCAGACATAGCGCGCTGGGAGGCGGGGTACAGAACGGTCACCGACGTCTGGCCGTTGACCCCGCTGCAGGCCGGGATGTACTTCCTCGGGGGGCTCGACGACAGCATCAGTGCAGACGCTTACACGGTCCAGATCTCGCTGGACCTAGGTGGACACGTCGATGCCGAGCGCCTTCATTCGGCCGCACGGACCCTACTCGAGCGACATCCGAACCTGCGAACCGCTTTCGTCGACGACGAATCAGGGACCCCGGTTCAGATCGTCGTCGACGGGCTCGCTCCGGAATGGACAGAGATCGACCTCACCGCCGAGCCGCTGGACGCGGTAGCCGCGCGTGCGGACCGCATCATGGCGGAAGACAAGCTCCGACGTTTCGACCTGGCCGCACCGCCACTACTGCGATTCACTCTGATACACCGCCACAGTGAGCCGGAGGGCACCACCGCAACGCTTGTTGTGACCAATCATCATGTACTGCTGGATGGTTGGTCTATGCCACTGCTCATGCAGGAGCTGATCGTTCTTTACGCCATGGGCGCCGAGTCCGAACACCTCCCGCGAGCCAGGCCATACCGAAACTACCTCTCATGGCTGGTTCAGCGGGATCGTGCGGCGTCTGTCGAAGCCTGGAAGCAGGCACTTGTAGGAGTCTCGGAACCGACTCTCATGTTTGCCGGTGCAAGTGGAGGCGACGGCGTCGGTATGGGCGAGTATGCGTTGACCCTTTCGGAGGAGAGCACGACGCGATTGTCGAGTGCTGCGTCCGAAATCGGTGTCACGTTGAATACTATGGTTCAAGCATCTTGGGGACTTGTCTCCAGCCGCTGGCTTGCTCGTCGTGACGTCGTGTTCGGCGCGACCGTATCGGGCCGACCCGCGGAGCTGCCCGGAGTCGAAACGATGGTCGGTTTGTTCATCAACACCGTCCCGGTAAGGGTGTCGGTCGATCCCAAAACCACTGTAATGCAGCATTTGTCGACGTTGCAGGCCGAGCAGGCGGACCTGCTCGATCATCACTACACAGGTCTGACCGAGATCGTGGAGGCTGCAGGTGACGGCGCCAAGTTCGACACGCTGGTCGTATTCGAGTCGTACCCGATCGACCGCGAGGCGATTGCCGAGAGCGGCTCCATCGATGGGCTCCGCTTACGCGGGGTACACACTTCCGATGGAAGTCATTACCCGTTGACACTGGTGGCGACTGTGGACACTCAGATGCAGGTGCGATTCAAATATCGACGCGATGTGATCGACGAAGAGTCCGTGAAGGCTCTGGCGCAACGATTCTCGCGGGTCATGGAGCGAATGGACGAGGTCGACACGAAGATCGGTTCGATCGATATTCTGGAGACATCCGAACGAGCCCGCTTGACGACCATGTCGAGTGGGCCGGGTGTGTCACCGATTCTGCTGCCGGATTTGTTGGCGGCGGCGGTGGAGCGGTGTCCGGATTCCTCGGCGTTGGTGTGTGGGTCTGAGGTTGTGTCGTATCGGGTGTTGGATGCGTTGTCTTCGCGGTTGGCTCGGGTGTTG
>NZ_JAPVLQ010000016.1 GCF_027158005.1 Rhodococcus sp. H36-A4
ACATGGTGCCGTCGGCGTTTGTGGTGTTGGATGCGTTGCCGTTGACGGTGAATGGGAAGTTGGATCGGGCGGCGTTGCCGGCTCCGGTGTTCGAGGCTGTGGTGTTTCGGGCTCCGTCGACTCCGGTTGAGGAGGCGGTGGCGCGGGTGTTTTCGGAGGTGTTGGGTGTCGATCGTGTGGGTGTCGATGATGATTTCTTTGCGTTGGGTGGTAATTCGTTGATTGCGACGCAGGTGGTGTCGCGGTTGGGTGTGGCGTTGGATGCGGTGGTGCCGGTGCGGTTGGTGTTCGAGGCGCCGTCGGTGGGTGGTTTGGCGGTTCGGGTGGAGCAGTCGGTGGGGTCGGGGGATCGGGTTGCGTTGGTGGCGCGGGAGCGTCCGGGTGTGGTGCCGTTGTCGTTGGCGCAGCAGCGGATGTGGTTCCTGAACCGCTTCGACACCGAATCCGCGGTCAACAACATCCCGGTCGCAGTGCGGTTGTCGGGAGCACTCGACATCGATGCCCTCAATGCGGCGGTGCGAGATGTACTCGCTCGCCACGAGTCGTTGCGTACCGTGTATCCGGAAACCGATGGTATTGCGGCGCAGGTGATTCTCACTGTCTCGGCTGCGGCACCGACACTCGTACCGCAACAGGTGGATCCGGCCGATATTTCTCGGCGTGTCGAGCAGGTCATTTCAGCCGGATTCGATGTCACCAGCGAATTGCCGATGCGAGGCGAGCTGTTCCAGGTAGGCACGGACGAATACGTGCTCGTCCTGGTCGCGCACCATATTTCGGCCGACGGTTGGTCGATGGGTCCGTTGACGCGTGATGTGATGGTGGCGTACGCGGCACGTTCTGCCGGTGAGGCTCCTGGTTGGGCTCCGTTGCCGGTGCAGTACGCCGATTACGCGTTGTGGCAGCGTGAGGTTCTCGGTAGTGAGGACGATCCGGATTCGATTGCTGCCCAGCAGGTGTCGTACTGGAAGAGCACTTTGGCCGGTTTGCCGGACGAGCTGAACCTTCCGACCGACCGACCTCGCCCATCGACTCGCACCTATGAGGGTGGGAAAGCTCCGTTCCGAATCGATGCCGAGCTACATCGTGCGTTGCTCGACGTAGCCCGAGCGACGGGAAGCACCCTGTTCATGGTCGTGCACACTGCGATGGCGGTGTTCCTCGCCCGCATGTCCGGCACCGATGACATCGCTATCGGTGCGCCTATCGCAGGCCGGGGCCAGTCCGAACTGGACGACATGGTGGGCATGTTCGTCAACACCCTGGTATTGCGTACGCATGTCGAGTCGGAGCGCTCGTTCGGTGAAATCCTCGCCCGGGCAAAAGAGGCGGATCTGCAGGCTTTCGCGCATGCGGACATTCCGTTCGAGCGGCTCGTGGAGGTGCTCAACCCGGAACGGTCGACCACCCGTCATCCGTTGTTCCAGGTAGCGCTCTCGTTCGAGAATCTGCCGTCGACCGATCTTCGGCTACCGAATTTGCATGTCAGTGGCGTTCCGTTCGAGGCCAACATTGCGAAGTTCGATCTGTCGCTCACACTGCGCGAGCACGTCCTCTCCGGTGGCGAACTCGATGGCATCTCAGCAGAGTTCTCCTACGCCGCAGACATGTTCGACGAGTCGACGGTGTCCGACTTCGCGGTGAGATTTGTCCGGTTGCTCAACGATGCGGTGGCGGACCTGTCGAAGCCGGTCGGTGATTTGGAACTCCTGGGCGCTGGTGAAGCCGACGCTCTGACTCATGCGCATGGCGGAGAAGTAGCCTCGGCCTCGACATTGCAGGAGATCTTGACGCGGGGAGTCGCTCTCGACCCCGAGGCCGTGGCAGTCCGCATTTCGGGTCGGTCGGTGACGTATCGCGAATTGGACGAGACGTCCTCGCAGTTGGCCCGTGTGTTGATCGGTCGCGGAGTCGGACCGGATACCGTAGCTGCGCTGGCGTTCTCGCGATCGTACGAGATGCTCGTGAGCGTCTGGGCGGTTGCCAAGGCCGGCGGCGCTCACCTGCCCGTCGATCCGAACTACCCGTCGGAGCGAATCGAACACATGCTGTCCGATTCGGCGGCCGTCGTACGCGTCACAGCGTCGGCGCACGTCGATGCGTTGCCTGCCGGGAGTTGGATGTTGCTCGATGGCGGCGAACTCCGCGAGGAGATTGCTACGCAATCCAGCGATCCGGTAACCGATAGCGACCGCACCGCGACTTTGACGACCGATCACCCTGCTTACGTGATCTACACGTCGGGTTCGACGGGTCTGCCGAAGGGTGTGGTGGTCACCCACGCGAGTTTGCGTGGGGTACTCGATTCGGCGATCGACTTGTACGGTGTGAGCCCGGAGAGTCGATTCCTGCACATCTGTTCACCCAGCTTCGATCCTTCCGTCCTCGAATGGATGGTCACGTTCGCTGCTGGTGCTCGGCTGGTGATCGTTCCTTCGGACGTCATCGGCGGTCCTGATCTGGCCGAGATCTTCCTCTCGGAGAAAGTGACTCACTCGATCATCACGCCTGCGGTATTGGGCACGATGGATCCCGAGGGCATGGACAGTCTTCGGGTTCTCTCCGTCGGCGGCGACGTGACCACCGCCGAACTGCTCGCGCGGTGGGCGCCGGGGCGCCGGTATTTCAACGGCTACGGCCCGACGGAGACCACGATCATCTCTACGTTCGCCGAGCTCGAACCGGGACGACCGGTCACCATCGGTGCACCGGTTCGGGGAACGTCGGTGCGGGTTTTGGACAGGCGTCTGCGGCCCGTCCCGGTCGGTGTCGCAGGTGAGCTCTATCTTGCGGGCGAAGGGCTCGCTCGTGGTTACCACCAGCGGGGTTCCCTGACTGCAACCAGGTTCGTCGCGGACCCGTATTCGAGTACCGGTGCGCGGATGTACCGCACCGGCGACCTCGTCAGGTGGACCGGACCGGAGGTTCGGGAACTCGAGTTCGTCGGGCGCTCGGACTTCCAGGTCAAGATTCGTGGATTCCGCGTCGAGCTGGGAGAGGTCGACGCGGCACTTGCCGCTCATCCGTCGGTAGCCTTCTCGGCCACCCTCGGCAAGGATCTGCCCTCTGGCGCAACGGTTCTGGTGTCCTACGTGATGCCTGCAGTCGGTGCCTCGGTGGATCCGGTTGCGGTAACCGAGTTCGTGCGCGGGACATTGCCGTCGCACATGGTGCCGTCGTCGATCGTGATTCTGGACGAGGTTCCATTGACCCCGGTCGGCAAACTCGACCGCCGCGCTCTTCCTGATCCGGTGTTCGAAGAGCAGGTGTACCGGGCTGCCGAAACCGATATCGAGGAGATCATCGCCGAGGTCTTCGCCGATGTATTGCGTATGCCGAGGGTAGGAGTCGACGAGTCCTTCTTTGCGCTCGGTGGCGACAGCATCGTCTCGATCCAGCTCGTGTCGCGAGCCAAGGCTCGGGGTGTCTCGTTCACTCCGCGTGATGTGTTCGAACGAAAGTCGGTTTCCGGTCTTGCCGAAGTGGCGGTCCGGCTCGAGGACGCGGACCGTGCCACGGTCCTGTCCGAACTGCCGGGCGGCGGTGTCGGGCAGATGCCACTGACTCCGATCATGCGCAAGGTAACGGAAGCGGGCGGGCGCTTGGATCGGTTCTCCCAGTCGGTGTCGGTCGGTTTGCCTGCAGAAATCGATCTGGCTCTTCTTACGGCCACGCTGACTGCGATTGTCGATCACCACGACATGTTCAGGGCGGTATTCGCGAACGGTGAAATGGCCGTTCGGGAACAGGGCAGCGTGGATGTGGGCGCGGCCATCGACAGGGTTCGTGTGGACGCTTCGATATCTGGTGCCGATCTCGAAGCTCTGGCCTCCGACAAGTTGTCCGCCGCGATGGGACGTCTGAATCCGGCTACGGGTGCGATGATCCAGTTCGTCTGGTTCGATTTCACCACCGCAGCACCCACCGCAGGCAACGCCGATACCGTCGAGGAAAGTCGGCGCGGTGTGCTGCTCATCGTGGCCCATCACTTCGTGGTGGACGGTGTCACGTGGCGGATCCTGCTCCCTGACCTCGCGGTCGCGTGGTCGCAACTCGCTGCAGGGCAACAGGTATCGCTACCGGCCGTGGGCACCTCGATGCGTCGGTGGTCGCATGGGCTGATCCAGGCAGCCGCAGCGCCGTCACGACGTGAGGAATTGCCGATCTGGAAGTCCCTGGCAAACTTCGACGATCCGCTGATCGGTCGACGGCAGTTCGATCCGGCGCTCGATGTCGCAGGTACCGTCGAGCGCGTCGAGGTAGAGATTTCGGCCGACACGACCGATGCGCTTCTGACTCGCGTGCCGCGCCTCTACCGAGGTGGCGTCAACGACGGGTTGCTGGCAACCCTGGCATTGGCAGTGGCTCGGTGGCGTCGAAATCGTGGGATATCCAGCACGAGTGCGCTGTTCGCACTCGAAGGTCATGGCCGCGAGGAAGCGGTCGTTCCAGGGGCTGATCTGTCGCGGACCATCGGGTGGTTCACCAGTGCTTACCCATTGGTGCTCGATCTGGATGGAATCGACATCGACGACGCGTTCGCCGGTGGTGCCACCGCCGGTGCGACTGTCAAAACGGTCAAGGAGCAAATTCACCGGGTGCCCGATCGCGGGATGGGGTACGGACTGCTGAAGTATCTCGACGACGAGACCTCCGCAGAACTGGAATCGGTCCCGTCCGGTCAGATCAGCTTCAACTATCTGGGTCGGATTTCTTCGGCCGAGATTCCGGCTGAGCTGGCGGACTTCGGATGGGCTCCGACGGGCGCCCTCGGATCTTTGACCGCCTCGATGGATGAGGACATGCCCGCCAACTCGACCATCGATATCAACGCCATCGTGACCGACGGCCCAGATGGTCCAAGATTGGGCGCCACGTTCGCGTTCCCCAACGGGCTGGTGGACCGTGCGGATGTTTCCGAATTGGCTGATCTGTGGACCGAGGCGCTGGAAGCCCTGTCCGATCACAGCCGCACTGCCGAGGCAGGTGGACTGACACCGTCGGACTTGACTTTGATCGAATCGACTCAGGACGAGATCGATTCGTGGGAGTCCACCTACCGAAGCGTCGAAGACGTGTGGCCTCTGACTCCGCTGCAGTCCGGGCTGTTGTTCCACGCGATGATGACCGAATCGACGGTGGACGTCTACACGATGCAGGCTGTGCTGGACCTGTCCGGTGTCGTCGATACCGATCGTTTGCGGGCTTCCGGGCAAGCCTTACTCGACCGCCACAGCAATCTCCGAGCCGCGTTCGTCTCCGACAGTGACGGCCGACCGGTCCAGGTGGTTCTCGGCGCTCTGAAACTGCCCTTCCACGAGATCGACCTGATGGATGTTCCCGAGGACTTTCGACGCGCGGAGGCGAAGCGGATACTTGTTGCCGCTCAGGCCGAGCGCTTCGATATGTCCGAGCCACCGCTCATCAGGTTCACGCTGATCAAGGTCGCCGAGGATGCCTGGCACCTGGGCATCACCAGTCACCACATCCTGCTCGACGGGTGGTCCATGCCGTTGCTCATGCAGGATCTGTTGATGCTGTACGCAGTCCGTGCCGACACGTCGGTGCTGCCTAGAGTGCGGCCGTTCCGGAACTTCCTGTCCTGGCTCGACGGCCGTGACCGAGAAGATTCGCTCGATCGTTGGGCGGTTGCTTTCCACGGGGTGTCGGAACCGACGCTGCTCACCGAAAGCGCACGCCCCTCGGGGGCGGTACCGGGGATCGGCAAGATCGAGGTCTCGCTGTCGGAGGAGCGCACTGGCGTGCTGTCGGCGATGGCCTCGAATCTGGGTGTGACGGTCAATACTGTCGTGCAAGCGGTGTGGGGGATACTTCTGGGTCGTCTCACAGGACGCGCAGATGTGGTCTTCGGCGCTACCGTGTCGGGACGTCCGGCCGACCTTGCCGGCGTCGAGTCGATGGTCGGACTATTCATCAATACGTTGCCGGTTCGAGTGGATGTCGGAGACGGGCACTCGCGGGCAGAGACTCTGGTGCGGCTGCAAGGGCAGCAGGCGGATCTGCTCGATCACCACTATGTAGGTCTGACCGAGATTCAGCAGCGCATCGGCGTGGACAGATTGTTCGACACGCTCCTCGTGTTCGAGTCCTACCCCATCGACCGTGACGCGATCGCTGCGGCAAGTTCGGTGGATGGCCTTCAGATCACCGGTGTAGGCGTCGACGACGCCACGCACTACCCGTTGACGGTTCTTACAGTCGTCGAGGCAAGACTCGAGCTGACGTTCAAGTACCTGGACACGGTCCTCGACGGTCGGTACGTGACCGATCTTAGTCGGTGGTTCCTTCGAATTCTGGACGCGATGATCGACGACCCGACTGCACGAGTGGGGACGATCGACCTTCTGGATGCGAACGAACGAGAGCAGGTCGTCATGGCCTCGACGGACCTGGATTTGGGCACGCAGGGTGCGCGTCGATCCGTCGGCTCGGATATGCAGGTGCTTCCACAGGTGCTCGCGGAGATCGTCGAGGACGACCCGGAGGCTCCCGCGATGGTCGCCGGTGAGGATGAGATCAGCTATCGAGCACTCGATGTCGCCTCGTCCACTCTTGCTCGTTCGCTGATCGAACGAGGCATCGGACCCGGAATGTCGGTTGTCGTGCATCTCCCTCGTTCGAGGTCGGCGATCGAGGCATTGTGGGCAGTGGCCAAGACCGGTGCTGCGGTAATTCCTTCGCAACCCGGGTCGCACAGTTCGTTCGCCGAAGGCACCTTCGGTGTCACAGTCGAGCAGTACCGTGAAACGGCACCGACGGGTCCGACCTGGCTCGTCGTCGACGATGCCGAATTCGCCCGGGAAACAGCTTCCCGACCGCGGCATCCGGTCTCGTACTCGGACCGATTGCAGTCTCTGTCCGGAGATCACACAGCTCTCACGCTGCCTTCGGGTTCGCTCACTCAGTCGGAATTGATGCTTCGCATCGCGGACTACGCCGATCGATTCGAGCTGGGATACGACACCCGTAGCTTCCACTACGGGCCGTTCGATTCCGACGCGTCCATCTTCGAGGCCTTCGCGGTGACGTCGAGAGGTGGCGCGCTCATCATGGGTGAGCCGGACGTCGACATTGCCTCGGTGGCCGACCTGTTGTTCGACTCGTGGGCGACCCACGCGTTCGTGCCGATCGAGGTACTCGAGCAGTCGGGTCCGGAGGATCTCGACGACCTGGTAGTCGTGATCGTCACAGATGGGCCCGCGACGGGTGACGCTGTCGAGATTTGGACGGACGGGCGGACTGTGACGTCCATGTGACCCTCGACCTGCGCTGTGGGCTCGCGAGGTAACGGAATGCGGCTGAAACGGGATAGATGTCCGAGGCGTGCGAACCCGGTCACGATCGGCTCGGATCGATCGTGTGGTGGTGAGCCGAGCTGGGCTGGCTAAACTTGCTCTGCGCGTTCCACCCCGGGACGGCCGTTCAACACTGGGCTGTCTGTTCAGCCGTGTCTTGTCGGCGACCTGGGAGAGTCCGAGCCGAGACCATCGAATTTTTCGACAACGAAGGTGATCCGCATACATGACGTTCCGTACCCGGCCAGATCGAACACAGGGCTCGACGACATGAGTGCGAGTGAGTCCCGCAGTCGGGTCGACGGTGCTACCCGTGGAAGCGGTCGCCGGTCACGAGGAGAACGTCCGAACCGTCGCCACGGTGTTCGAACAGAGCTACTTCCGCAGCTGCTGACGAGCGCGGTCGAAACAGCAGGCGATTCCATTGCGCTGATGTCCGCGGGAACCTCGGTCAGCTACCGCGAGCTCGACGAACGGTCGTCGCAGCTGGCCAGAGCGCTCGTCGAACGAGGGGTCGGTCCCGGCGACCGAGTCGCGCTCGCCCTGCCGCGGTCCGTCGAATCGGTCCTTGCGGTGTGGGCAGTCGCCAAGACCGGAGCGGCATTCGTGCCGGTGGATCCTAATTATCCCTCCGATCGGACGCAGCACATGGTCTCCGATTCAGGAGCCGTACTCGGTCTCACTCTCGAATCCTTCGCAGCAGGCCTTCCTCGTGGTGTCGACTGGCTCGTGCTCGATGACCCGAGTCATGCTTCGGCCGTGGAGAGTTACCCAGCGCACCCGATCTCCTATGCGGACCGGGTGCGACCGTTGCTCGAGTCGCACGCGGCCTACATCATCTACACGTCCGGATCGACAGGGTTGCCCAAGGGCGTCGTGGTGACCCATTCCGGTCTCGGACCGCTCGTGTCGGCGGAGCGACCGCACTATGGTCTCTCATCCGCCTCTCGGATGCTGCACGTCTGTTCGCCCAGTTTCGACGTGTCGGTCCTCGAATTGTTGCTGGCATTCACCTCCGGTGCGACGCTCGTGGTTGCTCCGCCGTCGATCGGGGGTGGCGAGGAACTGGCCGACCTGCTCCGTGAGAAGCACGTGACCCACGTACTGATCACGCCGGGTGCGCTCGGGTCGGTAGATCCGAACGGCCTTCCCGACCTCGAAGCGGTCGTCGTGGCCGGCGACACCTTCACCGGTGAACTGGTGACGAGATGGGTCGGCGCCGAACGAGGCGCGGGATTGCCGCAGCGACTGTTCTTCAACGGTTATGGACCTACCGAAGCGACCATCCTGGCAACAAGTACGGCACCTCTCGTGGTGGGTGAAGTGCCGGTCATCGGCACACCGATCCCGGGTGTCGGTGCATTCGTGCTCGACAACCGGCTCCGTCCAGTTCCGGCAGGAGTCAGTGGCGAGCTCTACCTAGCGGGTGCGCAGCTCGCCGAGGGATACAACAAGCGATCAGCGTTGACTTCGGAACGATTCGTCGCCAATCCATTCCCCGAAGCGACGGCAACCGGGCAGAATGCCTCGGGGACCGGCACCCGCCTGTATCGCACCGGAGATGTCGTCCGACGTGACTCCGACGGCATCATCCACTACCTCGGTCGTAGCGACTTTCAGGTCAAGATTCGTGGCTTCCGGATCGAGTTGGGTGAAGTCGACAGCACGCTCACCACTCATCCGCACGTGCAATTCGCTGCCACCGTCGGTCGCGAACTTCCCTCCGGTGAAACAGCATTGGTGTCATACGTGCAACCCACTGCAGGTATGGACTTCGACACCGACGAGCTCGTCGAACACCTCGGCCGCACGTTGCCCGCACACATGATTCCGGCCCAGATCATCGAGCTGGATTCGGTTCCGCTCACTCCGGTCGGCAAGCTCGACCGGGCAGCATTGCCCGAGCCGGTCTTTGCCGGCAAGGAATTCGTGGCGCCGGTCACCGAGTTGGAGAAAACTGTCGCAGAGATCTTTGCCGAGGTGCTCGGAGTCGAGCGCGTCGGCAGAACCGACTCGTTCCTCGATCTGGGTGGAAACTCCCTCGTTGCAACCCGGTTGGTTGCGCGTCTCGGCGCGGCTCTGGGCGTCAAAGTCCCGGTTCCGCTGCTCTTCGGAAATCCAGCTGTCGGTGACCTCGCTCGTGAGATCGAGTCGCGATCACTCGGTGGCGCACATGCTGCTCTGGCTCCTCGAGACAGGCCCGACCGGATTCCGCTCTCGCTCGCTCAGCAGCGGATGTGGTTCCTGAACAGGTTCGATATCGCATCCGCGGTGAACAACATCCCGGTTGCGATTCGGTTGTCCGGCCGGCTCGATGCGAGTGCGTTGTTCCATTCCATCCGCGACCTGATCGAACGGCACGAATCACTTCGAACGTCGTACCCGGACATCGACGGCGTCGGTTTTCAGAGCATCGGTTCTGTGGACGACGTTCTTGCAGAGCTCACTCCGATCATCGTCGATCCGGACGATGTCACCGCCGTCGTGATGGATACGGTGTCGAGCGGATTCGATGTCACAACCCAGGTGCCCCTTCGAGTGCGGCTGTTTCAGGTCTCGGCCGAGGAGCACATTCTGGTGTTCGTGGTACATCACATCTCCGGCGACGGAGTTTCGATGGGGCCCCTTACTCGCGACGTGATGACGGCGTACCACGCCCGAACCCAGAACACGGTGCCCGACTTCGCGCCGCTACCTGTGCAATACGCGGACTACACCCTGTGGCAGCGCGACATCCTCGGATCCGAACTCGAGTCGGATTCGGTGATCTCCGATCAGATCGAGTACTGGACGAAGGCGTTGGCGGACCTTCCGGCCGAGCTGTCGCTGCCGTTCGATCGCCCCCGTCCAGCTGTCGCTTCGAATCTCGGTGCCACACATACGTTCACAATCGATGCCGATACGCATCGGCAGATGCGGTCTTTGGCGACGGCATCGGGTGCCAGCGTGTTCATGGTTGTTCACGCGGCACTCGCCGTGCTGCTGTCACGGCTTTCGGACTCCACCGACATCGTCGTGGGCACACCGGTTGCGGGTCGCGGTGACGAGGCCCTCGACAACCTCATCGGCATGTTCGTCAATACGCTCGTGCTTCGTACCGATACCTCGCCGGACCTCCGTTTCCGTGAACTGCTGGACACCGCGCGTGGGGTGGATCTCGAAGCGTTCGCTCATGCCGATCTGCCGTTCGAGCGGCTGGTGGAGATTCTGGACCCAGAACGAAGTGCCGCACGCCACCCGATTTTTCAGGTCATGTTGACCTACCAGAACTTGGAGCCGTCTCGGTTCTCCCTGCCGGACCTGACTGTGGCGGGCGTGGACCTCGACGTCGCGATAGCCAAGTTCGATCTGCAGTTGGCGATCACTGAATTGGCTTCGGATGCTGGTGGGGAAGGCCCGCTGGCCGTCGAATTGACCTATGCGCGTGATCTGTTCGATGAAACAACAGCGGTCAGTTTTGCTCGCAGGCTTACCGCGATAGTCAGCGCCGTAGTCGCGGATGCCGATGTGGTGATCGGCGATATCGAGATCATGGACGAGGCCGAGCGTGCGGTGCTGAGCGCTGAGGGCACCGAACTCGTCGATGCCGGCGATGCAACGCTCGTGGCGCGCTTCGACGCTGCCGTACGTGCGAACCCAGGGGCGCCCGCCGTCACCAGTGGCGATGACACCCTTACCTATGCGGAGCTGGACGGCAGAGCGAATCGGATTGCACGGGCGTTGTCGGCGACCGGTGTGCAACCGGAAAGCCTGGTGGCGGTTGCGCTTCCACGGTCGGTCGATCTGATCGCGGCGATCTTGGGGATTCTGAAAGTCGGTGCGGGATACCTCCCGATCGACACGAGCAACCCGATCGATCGCATCTCGTACATTCTCGGGGATGCAGTACCCGGTGCCGTGATCACGTCCTCGACAGAACTCGCCTCGATCGGCGCGTTCGACTGTCCCATGGTCGACGTCGATTCTGCGTCGGTGACCGAGCTCGATGGATCCGCACTCTCCGGCTCCGAGCTGCCGAGAAGTGCGTCCGCCGACAACGTCGCGTATGTCATTTACACATCCGGTTCGACTGGTCTCCCGAAGGGTGTCGCCGTCACCCACCGAAACGTCACAACGCTGTTCGCGGCCGCGGCGCAGCGGTTCGAGTTCAGCAGCGACGACGTATGGACCATGTTCCATTCCTACGCATTCGACTTCTCCGTATGGGAGATCTGGGGCCCGTTGCTGTCCGGTGGTCGGCTGGTGACAGTGGACTACTACACCTCTCGTTCACCGGAGAAGTTCCTCGAACTGCTCGCACGTGAAAGCGTCACCGTACTCAATCAGACGCCATCGGCGTTCGCTCAGCTGGCCGAGGCTGAACGTTCCGCAGGGGATCGTGCACCGGCACTCTCCTTGCGCTACATAGTGTTCGGTGGTGAAGCGCTCGATTTGAGCTCGTTGGAGCGTTGGTATGCCCGTCATCAGAACGGTCCACTGCTGGTCAACATGTACGGCATCACCGAGACCACGGTGCACGTGTCCTTCCTCGCTCTCTCGCGGGAGATAGCGCACAGGGCCAGAGCAAGTGTGATCGGCGAAGCGCTGCCAGGGTTGACGGTCCGTGTTCTCGATTCGCGGCTGGGCCTCGCGCCCATCGGCGTGGCAGGCGAGCTGTATGTGAGCGGCGGACAACTTGCCCGCGGTTACCTCGGCAAGTCGGCACTCACCTCGACACGGTTCGTGGCCGACCCGCTCGGACCGAGTGGAACGGTGATGTACCGGACCGGCGACCGAGGCCGTTGGAATGCCGGCGGGCAGCTCGAGTATGCCGGGCGCAGTGATTCCCAAGTTCAGCTGCGCGGGTTCCGCATCGAACTCGGTGAAGTCGAATCTGCGTTGCTCCGAGATTCCGACGTCGCCCAGGTGGTGGCAATGGTTCGCCGAGACCTGCGTCAGGGCGCCGATACCGAAGACCGCGAGGGCGAGTCTCTCGTCGCGTACGTCGTGCCCTCGGCTGGAGCGTCCATCGATATCAATCGATTGCGTTCTGTTGCAGCACAATTCTTGACCGCCTATATGGTGCCGGATCTTATCGAAATCCTGGACGAACTGCCGTTGACGGTCAACGGCAAGCTGGACCATCGAGCACTGCCGGTGCCGGTGTACGCATCGGGGTCACCCTTCCGTGCGCCCAGCACACCTGCCGAAAAAGCGGTCGCGGATGTATTCGCAGCGGTTCTGTCCCAGGAAGTGGTCGGGGCGGACGACTCATTCTTCGAACTCGGCGGCAATTCGCTCGACGCAACCAGAGTCATAGCCAGACTGAACGCGGCACTCGACAGTGATGTGTCCGTTCGAGAGCTTTTCGAAGCTCCGACTGTGGCAGCACTTGCATCGTGCGCCAGTCGTCATCTCGGTGTAGGTGGCCGAAGGACACTGGTGGCTGCCGAACGTCCCGAGCGTATTCCGCTTTCGCTTGCCCAGCAGCGGATGTGGTTCCTCAACCGCCTCGATCCCGGCTCGTCGGTGTACAACATTCCGCTGGCGATCCGGTTGGCAGGCGAACTCGATCTCGACGCACTCGACAGAGCCATCCGCGATGTGATCGGTAGGCATGAGAGCCTGCGAACGAGTTATCCGACCGACGCGGACGGCCCGTTCCAGAAGATACGTGAAGTCGCCGATGTCGGACTCGACCTCGCACCGATTGCGTGTGCGAGCGAAACCGAACTGATCGATCGGGTTCGCGGCACCATCTCGCGTGGCTTCGACGTGTCCATCGACATACCGGTCAGGGCCGAACTGTTCGCGCTCACCGAAACCGACCATGTGCTTGCGGTATCGGTTCACCACATCTCGGCAGACGGGGTGTCCATGGCACCTCTCGCACGAGATGTGATGACGGCCTACGTCGCAAGGATCTCCGGTTCGGCCCCGGCCTGGGCTCCGCTGACAGTGCAGTACGCGGACTACGCGCTGTGGCAGCATGACGTACTGGGTGACGCAGAGCAGGCCGACTCGATCGCAGCCGGCCAACTCCGTTTCTGGACGGAACAGCTGCTCGGTGTCCCGGACGAGCTGGATCTGTCAACAGACCGGCCGCGTCCGCCCCAACAGTCGATGCGCGGACGATCCTGGGCTACGTCACTGACTCCGGAGATGACCGATTCGCTGAACCGGATCGCGCGTGTCAACAACGCATCGTTGTTCATGGTCGTCCATAGCGCGCTTGCAGTCCTGTTGGCTCGGATGAGCGGCGGACGTGACATCGTGATCGGCACTGCAGTCGCCGGTCGCGGTGACGCCGCGCTCGATGGGCTGGTCGGAATGTTCGTCAACACGCTCGCCCTTCGGGTGGACGTCGATCCCGCGGATCGATTCGATGACCTTCTCGACCGAGTGCGGAGCGTCGACCTCGGCGCTTTCGCCAATGCGGACGTCCCTTTCGAGCGGGTAGTCGACGCAGTGTCCCCGACCCGCTCGGTCGCCCGCCACCCGATCTTCCAGGTGGTTCTGTCGCTTCAGAATCAGGAGCAAGCCACACTCGAACTTCCGGGGTTGTCCATCTCGGTTCTCGACGGCGCTGAACTGGCGGCCAAGTTCGATCTTCAGGTGACGGTAGAACGCGTCGGCGATCGATTGCAGGTCGTGTTCACCTATGCGACAGATCTGTTCGACGAAGAGTCGATTTCGCGCTTTGGAGAGCGTTTCACCCTGGTGCTCGACGCGATCGCCGGCAGCACCGAGGTGGTCGTCGGGGACATCGACATCCAATCCGACACAGAGGTCGACCAGGGGCACGTCCTGACAGCCGCACCCTCGGCCGATATCGCAGCAACCGCAGGTGCCGAAGGGACAACGCTGGCCCAAGTGTTGCGCACCGTGGTCGACGAAGACCCCGACGCGCCTGCAATCTCGATCGGCGACGTCGACATCTCGTTCGGCGAGTTGGACGAACGGTCGTCGCGGTTGGCACGAGAGCTGATATCGCGGGGTGTCGGACCTGGGGATGCGGTCGCCGTCGCCATCCCGCGGTCGGTCGAGCAGATTGTCACACTCTGGGCTGTCGCCAAATGTGGTGGTGCAGTGACCGGTCCCAGGTCGAGCACCGCGGTCGTGAGTATCGCGGCGACGGCGGAGGCGGCGGAGGCGGCGGAGGCGGTCGAGAGGTCGGTCGGCGGGTGGATCGTCCTGAACGACGACTCGGTGATCAAGTCCGTTGCCGAGCGTTCCTCGCGACCAGTGGCGTATTCGGAACGAGTGCGACTTCTTCGTCCCGAGGATCCGTTCGCCTTCTTCGACGGGGTCGACCCACCTCTGGCCTACGGCCCACCTCTCTCCCACGGCGATGTCGTCACGATCGCAGACTCGCTTCGCGGACTCCTCGGGGTGACCTTCGAATCGCGTACTTACGGGACCGCGAGGTTCGGCACCAGCTGGTCTCTACTGGAGTTCGCGGTCGCGGCGTCAGCAGGCTCGGCGATGGTCGTGTCGGCGCCTGGTGAACCCGAGGATCCCGAGTCGGTGATCGTCGAACAGTGGGTGACCCATGCGTTCGTCTCTCGTGCTCAGGGTGCGGACCTGGAAGCGGGAATCGAGGCGGAAGATCTCGTGTCCGTCGTTCTCACCGAGAATCCGGTCGATACGCAGCTTCCAGCGTCCGACTCCGCGGCGGGCTGGACGATCTTCGGCTGACGGTCCAGTCGTTGTACACGAGTGGACCGTCACTGTGTGTGAACTCTCGGTGAAAACCTGCACTTGACTTGCTTGTCGCATGTATGTCGCGTGTTCACTTCTATCACGGTTCTATTTCGGTCGCCCTGTAGCGAAATGGGCCGATAAAAGACGGTCGGTGTAGTCAGCGGCTTTGATAGCCGAAAGTGCTGTGGGCTCCTTTGGGCGCTCAGGGCGCATTTCAGGGCCTACCTAACTCAGATTTCCCTGTTCGAGCGTGGCGTGAGTGATTGCAGGTCGGTCGGCGCTTGGTAACCTTCCGAGTAGATTCGTGACGTACAAAACAGACTTTTCATTATGATTGGCGCGTAGTTTTCCGCTATAACAGCGCGATCACGACACAATCTCGACGATAAGTCAGTCCGTATCCCGACCGATTGCGAGGTACTGCCCACCGATGAATGCGACAAACCCGAACTCGGGCGACATCGAATCCGACGTCACCCCGGAACCGTCGGCCGCGGCGAAATCAAGTCGATCCAGCGGGCGCGGCAAGGACAAGCGCAAGCCTCGCACTCGTCGGGCGCGCGTTGCTCTGCTGCCGGATTTGTTGGCGGCGGCGGTGGAGCGGTGTCCGGATTCCTCGGCGTTGGTGTGTGGGTCTGAGGTTGTGTCGTATCGGGTGTTGGATGCGTTGTCTTCGCGGTTGGCTCGGGTGTTG
>NZ_JAPVLQ010000017.1 GCF_027158005.1 Rhodococcus sp. H36-A4
ACCTGACACCCGCCGAGTACGCTGCCCAATGCACCCACACGCACCAACCCGTGGGCTGCGCGATCGACTGACATCAATCACACCGTGGCTCTAGAACGCGGTGGTCCGACTATCGGGGACCTGCCACCCCGACTCGGACAACAGCTGATCGAAGAACTCCCTCTGCGTGCGGCCGTTTCCCGCCCGAATAGGGATGAGCAAAATTGACGAAGCCCTACATCTCCTCGAGACGGACGGGCAGGTCTGCGTTCGAAATCGAACGAAGCTGTTTCGATTAGGCGATCTGCGCAGCGATATAGGCGACCGGTAGTCCGATGCCGTTCGGCGTCATAAACGACTTATTTTCCTTCTCGATCCCTACCGTCCGCATTCCACCGGACCACAGGTACATATCCTGAAACAATTACTGATGCGACGCCTTCAAGTGAGGCAGATCGTACGTTCGCATCACTGCGCTGGGGTTGTCGCGTAGTTCGGTTACCCCGTACTTCGAAAAGGTCGTTCTCGAGTGCAGACTTCGAAGTACGCTAACCCGATGAGCCAGAGGCGTGTACGCGATCGTGGCGTACTGTTGGACACCAACTTCATCTCGGCGTGGCGCTCGAACCGTGTCACGCCTCCCACGGATGCCGGGTCGCTGTACATCAGCACCACCGCTCTTCAGGAGTTGTACAACATGCAGGGGCGCGAGGGCTGGGAGTATGCATACACCGCTCCGCTGACACCACTGCACAGGGCTCCGTTCCAGTTTGAGGCAGCGCAGGAGGCCCACTTTAAGAGCTATCTGAAAGGCCACCTGAGGAGCCGCTTTGACAGACGACTCAAGAGGTGGACTGACTCATTCGTAGTCACCCTCCCATTGGATTTCGAGGCACAGGTTCATGTTTGGGAGCTTTGCCACACGACGCTCGCGCTCCCCTCTCTGCCAGGATCAAGTGAGACACTTGCAGTGAACGAAGTGGACACCCTGAGGGCATGACTCGAGCACCACCGATGAGCAGCCCAAAGCCCGTACCGCAGCCGGACGAGCCGATCGACCCCGCACTGAAAGCAACCCGACGCACCTTCACCGCCGAATACCGCAACAAGATCATCGACGAGTACCGCGCAGCCCCGTTCGGCGAGAAATCCGCAGTCCTACGCCGCGAAGGCCTCTACCAGTCGCAACTGCGTGAATGGTCCGCTACTCGAGAGAACACGACACCGAAAAGCGCCGTCCATCGAGGTAAAAGCCAGACCGGCAACACCATCGACGCCTCCGACCGCAAAGAGATCGACCGCCTCAACAGGCGTAACGCGCAACTCGAGAAGCAACTGACGCAGACGGAGGCCGCGCTAGAGATCATGGGAAAACTGCATGTGCTCTTGGAGTCGATCTCCGAGAGCACGGGCACGACGATGCCGCCGACCACGCGCTCGACACCACCTTCGACGAACTCCACGCCGCCGCGATCCCGACGAGAACGGCGTGCACGCTGATCGGCCGTTCCCGAGCCACCCACTACCGCCGCCAGAAACCTCCCGTCCTGGGCCCCAAGGCACGCCGCAGCGTCCCGGACAACGGACAAGCACTCACTGCTACCGAACGCGCCCACGTGCTGTCGGTGATCAACTCTGATACCAACGCTGACCTGGCTACCTGTCAGATCTACGCCCGTGAACTCGACGACGGAAATTACTGGTGTTCGACCTCGACGATGTACCGGATCGCCACCGCTGCCGGGCAGAATCGTGAACGACGACGCCTGGCCACCCACCCACCGAAGGTCAAACCGGAACTGCTCGCCGACGGGCCATCTCAGGTGTGGTCGTGAGACATTCCCCCAAGCACTGCGTGCAGGGAGGTGCCCCCACCAAACTGAAAGGACCGCGCAAAGGCGAGCGGTTTCACCTGTACGTCTTGATCGACATCTACTCCCGGTACACGCCACATTGGATCGCGGCTTCTCACGAAAGTGCTTTGATTGCACAGCAATTCATCGATGATGCGATCGAGCGCAACGGAATCTCGCCACATACTGTGCATGCCGATCGAGGGGTGTCGATGACCTCCGGGTTGGTCTCGGAACTGCTTACCTTCCTCGGTGTGGTCCGATCCCATTCAACGCCGAGAGTCTCGAACGACAATGCGTATTCGGAGGCGCAGTTCAAAATTTTGAATTATCTTCACGATTTCCCGAAATCGTTTGCCAGCCTTGATGATGCCCGCACATTCCTGAAAGGGTTCTTCAACGAGTGCAACCACATTCATCACCATTCCGGTATCGAATGGCATACGCCGGCATCGGTGCACTTCGGTACCGCCGACGCGATCGACGAAGCCCGCCAGATCACCCTGACCGCAGCATTTCACGCCAACCCTGCACGTTTTTCGGCTCGGCCTGCTCCACCGAAAATCCCGCACGTCGCTTACATCAACGAACCCGCATTCGAAAAACAGATCACCTGAACGCCCAGTGTCTCATTTGACTTGATTTTCGCACGCAGGTGCCGTCACCGTCCTGCACACCGCCGAGGTCACAGGACTCACCGCCGCCCTGTCCGAGCAGCTCGCACCATGGCGTAAACCGTTAACGAGCTTCGACCCCGGCAAGACTGTCGTCGATCTGGCAGTGTCACTGGCACTCGGCGGCGACTGCCTCGCCGACATCGCTACCCTGCGAGAACAGCGGGCACCTTCGGGCAGGTGCCATCGGATCCGACGGTGTCCCGACTGGTCTCGGTCCTGGCCTGCGATGCTCCGCGTGTACTCGCAGCGATCGACAATGCCCGCGCACAAGCTCGCGCTACTGCGTGGGCACACGCCGGCATCACGCGTGCGAAAACAGTTAGGACAGCTAAATTTGACCATCTCTATGTGGTGTAATCCGCGTTGATGCGTATATACCCATCGGTCAGATCACACCCGTAGACCCTCCACCGTTCGGTACCGATTCCTAAGTTCACGTTGATCTCGACTGTCGGAGCTGCGAGGTGAACACGAACAGCTTCCATGTTGGCTTTGCTTGTCTCCTCGTCCAATGATGAACTCGGGAAGACCACAGTGTCTGCGAACGCAACGCTAATTTTGTCGGGCTCTATGTCTGTCTCGTCGCTGCATTTTCCGATGGCCATGAGGACACGACCCCAGTTGGGATCTTCACCGTGGATCATTGTCTTGACCAAGGGGGAGTTAATGATCGTCTTCCCGACCAGGCGTGCTTGACGTTCGCTCGATGCCCCGGTGATCGTCGTGACGATCAGTTTTGTCGCGCCTTCTCCGTCGCTGGCGATCATCTTCACCAGATCGGTGCACACTTCTTCGAGCGCTACTACGAAATCGGCATGTGAGACTGGGCCTGCAGCACCGTTGGCAAAAATCGCCGCTGTATCGCTCGTGGAGGTGTCAGTGTCAATCGATACCGAATTGTAGGTGCGTTCAACAATGTCGCGGAAAGTTCGGTCGAGATCATCTTGAGAAATCTCGGCGTCGGTGAAGACGAACGACAGCATCGTCGCCATATCGGGCTCGATCATCCCGACGCCCTTGGCGATCCCGACGATAGTGCTCGCGCCGACTGCGCGGACTGAGACCTTGGCGCGAGTGTCCGTGGTCATGATCGCAGAGGCCACCGCATGTGCATCGAGCGGAAAGCCTTCGCCAAGACCGGTGAGGCCCCCTCTGATGGTGGTCATCGGGTACTGAACCCCGATGACACCGGTGGAGGCCATAATGAGGGCATCCGGATCAATCTCGGCGCTGCGGGCGACGGCGGAACGGATCTCGTTGGCGTTGCGAAGCCCTTGCGTACCGGTTGCGACATTCGCATTCTTGGCCAATATGACCACACCACGCGGACAGGTTCGGTCAACAGAGCTTCTACTCAAGGTGACGCATGCGCCAGCGAACAGTGATTTGGTGAACACGACAGACGCGGTGCACGGCCTATCCGAAACCACCATGGAAAAGTCGTCTCGTCCTTCGTCGGCGAGGCCCAAGTGGGTTGTCCAAGAGCGAAATCCCTTCGGTGCCGCGGGGATCATGCATACCCTTTCCTGATTCGATAGTCTTTCATCGTTGCTATGCCTTCGACCAAGACATCAGGGCACGCCGGTCTGGCTTTCCAACCGACGTTCTCGGCCAATCAGACATCAGAGTGATCCTTCCGACCAGACCGTAGTTGCTCATCACGTTCTGCACGCGCAGGTGTATACGGGTCAGGTCTGCCCCAGTGGACGTAAGTCGACATAGGACGGTAACCCGGCCGTCTGTGCCCGCGACCGAGGGTGCGAACACGGCGACTTCGTCGACCTCGTCGATGGCGGTGATCGCGTCTATTAATTCTCCAGCCGAGCACAATTTCCCCATTTTGTTGGACCACACGTCGTCAATGCGGCCGAGGACATTGACAGCGCCGTCTTCACGGACCATCACGGCGTCACCACTGCGGTACCACCCATCGGTGAAGGTGATCTCAGTGCGCCCGGGGTCACCCCAGTAGCCCTGAGCGCGGTGTGCGCGACGGAATTCGGGTTCGCCGACTCGATAGGTTTCCATATCCATGTCGTCGATTGGACGAAGTCGCATCTCCACTCCAGGCATGGGGCGCAACTCGGCGACACTCTGCAACTGGGGTCGCAGGTCTGCGCACATGATGCCGCACTCGGTGGCACCATAGAGCCTGCGTAACTGGATTCCGCACCGTTCGTGAACCTGTCGTGTCGTCGTCGATGTCAGTAAAGCGCCACCCGTCAGTGCTTTAGTAAGGTGGTCGCCCATAGAAACTGATGCCGACGGTGAAGTTGCTATCGAATCATAATGTGCTGGAAGAGCACTCATATAGGTTGCCTTCCAATCGCATATGGCCCGAGCAATGTCGGGAGCCGGGAGGCCTGCGTCGAGTTGCACTGTTTGCGCTCCGGCGATGAGGCCAGCGAGTACATGTACGTCCATCCCGTGGGCGAAGTCGAGAGGGTGGATATTGATCACCACGTCGTCGACTGTCAGGGCAAGTTGTTGGCACCAATCGGTGCGGTCTGCGAGCAACGAGTCCTCCGTCCAGTAGACCCATTTGGGCTCACCGCTCGTTCCGGATGTCTCGAGGATTCGGCCGCGCACAGCATCGTTCTTAACCACATCGGCGTCATGGGGACGCCTGTGGCGGAGTGAGACCCGGGTATCCGGGTCGACTACGAATCCCAGACCTGGGAGTTCCGGGTTCACGACGAGGTGTGTGACGGCATGCCAGCGGCTTCCCATAGCACTGAGTCGATCCCATGCCGTCTGGGGCACGCGGCTTGAGAGGTGTACCCCACCAGCGGCCATCGTTCCCAACAGAGTCGCGATGAAATCGATGGCGGACGCGTGATAGTCGACGATCACCACGTCTCCTTCATCGATGACGGGTGCGAGTATATCGCGCCACGTCGTCGCCGCCGCCGCCAGCTCGCGGAATGTCACATGGAGATCTCCCTGATGAAGGGCATTGCGGCCCTGTTCCGGCAGAAGTTTCACGGCCGCAAGAAAGCCCCGCTCGTCAGTCATCAATTTGTCCACGAAACAAGTGCCTGACGCTGCCTGGTTCGATTCGCGTGCGTCCGTGCAGGACCTGCTCGTTGTCGAGGACCAGGAGATCGCCCCGGACCCATTCGTGTGAGTAAAAGCTCTGACTGTCACGGAGGTACCTGTCCAGGGCTGTGAATACGGATCTACTTTCGTCTTCGGTCGAACCGGCCAGACGAACTTCCCATCCAGGGGGTGTGGATTCTTTCTCGGTTGAGAACGGAAGCGCAACGTTTAAACGCGTTGCACCCGTCGATAATTCAACGGTGGGAGGAATGGATAGCCAGCGGTGCGCAACACCAGGGAAGTGGGACTCATCGGTGACGAAGTATTCCCATTCCACGGTAATCACTGCGGCAAGTGTCGATGGAAGTGTCGCATCGAGAAGTTCGGTTTGTAGGCAGAGTTCTGTGCACCCGGAACCTTTTTGTTGATCGACTGCATTGCAGAACAACGCGATATATTTGGGAGAGGCGCCGACCAGAGTGCCGTCAGTGTGCAGAGGTAGAGCGCTGCGCCCGGTGACTACGCGGTCGGGCAATGGACTTGCGTCGAGATCCAGAAGTCCTGCTCTTCCCGTTCCAAATCGATGTGTAGCGAGCGTACCCAGGCCGCGCACGAAGACCTCGAAATCGTTTCTGTCCAAGGATGTGTTGCGCACGAGAGCGAATCCGTCGCGTGTGGCGGCTGACGCGAGATCTCTGGGGCCGGTTGTGATCATTAAATTGTGACCTCCTCTGCCCTACGGGCGTTTCTGTCGTACGCCACGGCTCCCGCTAGTGCATCGGCCCGGATCCGCGCGCAGACGGTGGATGGGGGTTCTCCGAGCGCACCTTCTAGTCCTGCGATCAGTCCGGAGCCCTCTTGGATTGCGACCTTCTTGCCGAAGGCTGTTTCAACCGGGAGCTGGTGGGCGGCGAGCTGCCGTAGGTAATATTTTTCGATACCATTCGTTGTTTTCAGCTGTGCGGGAACGTCCTGTTGGAGCTGGATGAGAGGGGAGCTCCAATACGGGTGATACATGCGAGGTCCGGGACTGAATTGGTCAGTAGCCATCAGCCCTGATGCGCTCGTCGTGTCGACCCGTTCGAAGGGGTCGTCAGCGACGCCATTCATTCCGAAGGTGCCGCCGGCATTGAGCAGGTCGCTTCCGAGTCCAGTGATCAGGTCGGCACCACATACGCGTGCTATCTCGAACGCAACGGTTATGAGTAGATGCACGACGATAACGTCGGCGTCATCTGATTGTGTGTACCGCATGCATGGGGAGATCGCTGCCGTTAGTTCCTCGGCAGTGACGTCTACGACGTCGAGTGGCAGTCCGACGTGATGTGCTGTTCGGGACGCGCCTTCGACTTCGTCGCCCCACGGTGTCCGGAAGGTAAGTGCGCGTATGTCGGCATCAGCGTTCCACAGGTAGGATGCAAGAAGTGCGGAGTCGACACCGCCGGACAACAACAACCGCAGCGGACGTCTCTTTGCCGCGATTTCCGTTGCAGCAGTGCGTAGCCCGTCATCAAGCCAGCCCATCGCTTGATCGAGGGAGCATCGCTTGTGCGCGCGCGTCGAGGAGAGTGATTCGGGTGGTTTGCTTTGCACCAGCAAACCACCTTCAAATGCAGCAACCAGGACCGTTCCTGGGTGTAGCGCTGTGGTGGTGATGCCAGCGCAGCTGCCGACGCTTGCTGTCGTTGCAATGAAATCAGTTCCTACCGCCCACGTCTGAACCTCATCGGTCCGCGTCAGAAATACCCGGCACTCACCGTGGCGTGGCGTCGTAATCATCATCGAGTCGTCGTTGCGAATCAAAATAGAACAGGTGTCTTTGCCACGGATCTGTATGCGTCCGTCAAGCGCGGAGACGACCCATCCGCGATCTAAGTCCGTCAATGGTTCTCTCCTACGATCCTGCGCATCTTCTGCTGAGCAGAATTCCCCGAAGCGAATCCTGCTCGGTGGCCAGCTATTGCCGCAATACGCGCCCGTTCCATGTCGAGGAGGATGGAGTGATTGACAAACGCTTTCGTGTGAGCGAACGGTACCGACTGATACTCGGATAGCGTGCGAGCTCGCGTACGCCCGACAGTGAGCGAATCGCTATTTGATGCGAGTTCGTCGATGAGACCGTCGGCAAGTGCGTTCGAGCCGAGCCAACGATCACACCCGATGATCATCCGATTCGCCACGGCAGGTCCGACCCGATGCTGTAAGAGCGGGGCGCCGAGGATGCAGGAGATCCCCAGTTTCAGTTCCGGCATCCGTAGATCGGATGTGGTGGTGCCAACTCGCCAGTCTGCGCACAGCGCGAGTTGGAGCCCGATTCCGATGCAGAATCTATCGACGACCGCCACTGTAGGCTTCGAGACCGACAGAACCGCTCGGTACATATCCACACAAGCATCGATCCACCGGTTGACCTCTGAACCGCCTGTGAAGTCCTTTACTTCGTTGAAATCACCGCCGACGCCGAACGACCGTCCGTCGCCGCCATACAGCACAATCGCCTCGACTTCGGGGGCGTCTCCGAGCTGCCAAACTAGCTCTGCAATACCGAGCATCTTGTCGGTGGAAAAAGTGTTGTGCCCTTCGCCATCGAACTCAATGATTGCCAAGGAGCCATCTCGAATCGCTGTGCCGCCGTTTCCGTCCGATCGGATCCGATCGGACGGAAACGTGGTATCGGACTCCGAGTTCAGGGTGGTCATGCTTCGACCAACTCCCCGCGCTGTCGGCGGTCGGCGGCGAGTGCACTGCGCGTGTAGAGGTGCTGACCCCATTGTTCGGAATGATCGGTGTCGATGGCTGCGCCCTCGCACACTGCAGTCACGATTCGATGGAACTGGGCCAGGGCGACCGCAGCGGTCCGTTCGCTGAGACTTGTCTCAGATTCCCCTGGCACGATGTCGAACCGGTCGACAGCGATGATTGGACCGCCATCCACTTTTGGGGTGATGATGTGGCAGGTAGCCCCGAACTGTGCTTGGTTGTCGTCGATGGCGTAGCGGTATCCGCCGATTCCGCGGTAATTCGGAGTCGCCGGGTGGAAATTCACTGCTAACTGTCGGACTCGATCGAGCATGGATTCGGAGAGAATGAAGTCCGACTTGAAGGAGAAGAGCAGATCGCTTCCTTGCCAGTGATCAAATTGTCGAGTCATTGGGTCTCCGTAGTCCCAGGCGAACCAGTCGGCGTCGACGAATCGCCGACGGAGGAAGTCGTGGGCCATCTCGGACCAGCGGGACCTGTCGGAAATGAGCAGGACAGAGCGGGAATCCTTCATCGAGCAAAAACTCCTTCAGTGAGTGGAAGAGCCCAGCAATAGGCGAATCCGGCACCTGCTTCGTGCCGGAATGTGTCGGATTCTTCGTAATCGGCCAGTGCCGAGCTGTATCGGCCGTATTTCAGCGACGTACGGCCGACGCACCGTGCGCTGCCCTTATAGAGTTCGATGGTCACCACACCTGTCACTCGGTGGGCCAGTCGCTCGCAATATGCATCGAAGGCTGCGCGCAGATCTGTAAACCAATATCCGTAGTAGACCAACTCCGCATACTTGTCGGCAATAGATCGCTTGTGATGGAGTGTTTCCCGATCGAGCACAAGTGCTTCCAGGTCCGCCCGTGCGGCAAGAAGGACAGTTGCTGCGGGTGCTTCGTAAACTCCGCGGCTCTTGAACCCAACAATCCGGCTTTCGAGAATTTCAGTTCGGCCAACACCGTTCGCGGCAGCTGTTTCACTGAGCTCGCTCACCAATGCGGTCAGTCCCAGTCTCTGCCCATTGAGGGCAACGGGAACGCCCACCTCGAATTCGATGGTGATCGTCGTTGCGCGATCTGGTGCCTCTGCCGGCGCGGTGGTGATTTGCCATGCGTCGGACGGAGGTGCCTGGTCGATCAGGTCAAGATCGCCGCACTCGATGCTGGTTCCCCAAATATTGGTGTCGATGCTGTATGGACTTGTCTTGCTTATGCCTACATCGATGCCATGTAGGTCGGCGTAGGCGATCTCGCTACCACGAGTGGTCATTTCCCAGTCGATCACTGGGGCCAAGATGTCTAGTTCGGGGGCTAAAGCACGCACGGAGGTGTAGAACCGCACCTGGTCGTTCCCCTTGCCAGTGGCCCCGTGTGCGACTGCTGACGCGCCGCGGTCGTGCGCGATCCTGACCATTCGTTCTGCAATCAACGGTCGGGAAAGAGGTGCCGCCAAAAGATATTTGCCTTCGTACGCGGCACCGGCGGCAAGGGCCGGCATTGCGTAATCGTGGAGGAATCGGTCGCGAACGTCTTCGACGATAACCTCGGTTGCGCCGGCTGCGATGGCCCGCCTCGAGACAGCGTCGAGGTCCTCGATTTGTCCGAGGTTTGCGCAATAGGCGATAATCTCGGTCTGGTAGCGCTCTTTGAGCCAGTGCACGGCCACCGAGGTGTCCAGTCCGCCCGAATATGCCAGCACGATGCTCATACGCCTACCTCCATCGTGAATTCAGTCAAGCTCTCTCCGCTGACTACAGATCTGGCCGTTCGTAGGCTTTCTGCTTTTGCTTCCCCAAGTCGCGATCTCATCTGTCTGGTTTCGGTAAGCCTCTTGGCCACATCTGAAAGGCTTTGTGCCTGTTGCTCGGCAACCCGTGCGGGTCCGGTTGATCCAGCGGAGATGTAGCTTCGCAAGGTATTGAGGGGATCACAGATCTGTCTCATGTCGGCCTCGCTGATCTCGATGTCATGTTCGTCTCGAAGGAAGGCGGTGGTAAACGCGACGTCGCGTAGCGTGTGGCCAGCGGCGAGCGCTGCATTGACGAGATCGCCGGTGAAGCGGTGTGCGGTTCGGAAGGGTGTGTTGAATCGAGAAACCAGAATGTTGGCGATTTCCGTAGCCGTCGAGAAGTTGTCCCAGCACAGCTCTCGACCACGAGTGCCGTTAAACGTGGTCTGCAGATTCTGGCGTCGACACAGTCGAATCGTGTCGAGGTAAGTATCGAGGGCTCCCCAGTAGACAGGCTTGTCTTCTTGAAGGTCGCAGCTGTAGCCGAGACCGACGGACTTTTCCATCACCAGCAGCTGCACGAGTGCGCCAACCGCCCGGCCGGACTTTCCTCGCGCCAGCTCAGCTACCACTGGGTTCTTCTTCTGCGGCATGATCGAGCTGCCGGTAGCAAACGAATCATGTACCTCAACGAGTGCGTATTCGTTCGAGCTCCACGTGACGATCTCTTCCTGCATGCGAGACAAATTCACGGCACCGCTCGCGGCTGACGCGGCGACTTCCACGGTCCAGTCCCGCGTGGACGTAGCGTCAAGGGCATTGGCCATTGGCGCATCGAATCCGAGGAGACGCGAGGTGTAGTCGCGGTCCAGACCGAATGTCGTTCCGGCAAGAGCACACGAGCCGAGCGGGTTAATGTTGATTCGTTTCCAGGAGTCCATCAGTCGGGCGGCATCGCGCAATAGTGCCTGTGCGTGCGCGGCTTTCCAGAACGCGGCCGAAATAGGCTGCGCTGCCTGAGAATGCGTGTAACCAGGAAGCACGGTCTCACGCTCGGCTTCGGAGCAACCGAGAAGATCTTGGGCGAACAGCAGCAGTTCTTCACTCGCATCGAGCAGCCATTCGCGAGTCACCATGCGCGCGTCCGTCTGCACCTGATCGTTTCGGGATCTCGCAGTATGCATCCGGCCACCGACAGGTCCGATGCGCTCGATGAGCATGAACTCGGTGTTGAGGTGCACATCCTCTTGACGGATGTCGAGCTTCAAACCACCGTCGGCGCGTGTGCCCTCCATCTCGAGTAGTCCCGCAAGCAGCGCTCTGGTGTCGGATTCGGTATTAATTCCTGCGTATCCAAGCATAAGCACGTGTGCGATGTTCTGCCATAGATCGTGTTCAAGCATCCGACTGTCCACTGATGCTGTCTCCGTGTAACGAAGTACATCGTCAGTAATATCGGAAGAGAATCTTCCACCCCAGAGCTTTTCGCTCATTGATCAAATACCCCTCTATTTTGCGTGCTGATTCGGTTCTAATGCAGAAGAAATTTTAGACAAAGTTTTGATATGAACGAAAGTGTGTCAGATTAATTTGACCGACCAGGATCGTCCATCGCTCCTATTTAGGATGTAATTTGACTCGAAAGAGGGGCTCTGAATAGGCCCTCTAACGAATAATGCAGAACTGTTCGATTCACGAGACCGTCTACTCGAACGCCAACCGGATACCGAATCCCACCAGAACCACACCCAACGCACGTTCCATCCAAGCCCCCAATTTTCCCTTCTCAAGAAATTGCCGTGCGCGTGACGCCAGAAATGCGTACGAAGACAGACAGATCAACGCCACCACGAATTCGATAGACATAAGCAACATGGACCAGACGAAGACGTTGCCGTCACGCGGAATGAACTGCGGGAGCACTGCGAGATAAAATGCGCCCATCTTCGGGTTCAGAAGGTCTGCAATGAATCCGGTCATGAATGATCGTGACCACTTCGGTTGTTGCGCAATAAAGGTCGCGGCATCGATGTCTGTAAAGCTGCCCTTACGCTGCCAGATGCTCTGAATCCCTAGGTACACCAGGTAAGCAGCACCTGCGATCCGCACCGCATCGAACGCTCCTGGCACGCTGGAGAGCAACGACGCTAACCCGACAGCAGCTGCAATACCCCACGCCATGGACCCGGTCGCCGCACCCAATGCCACTGCAATTCCCTGGCGCACACCGCCACTGAGCGAATGCTTCACAGCCAGCATGACGTCTGGTCCAGGAATGACCCCAAAGACGATCGCGACAGGCAGATAAGCCAGAACAGGGTTGTTCACGGCGCAAACAGTACGGCCCGGTCGGTTACATGTACACCTCTTCTTAGTAGAAGGAATGTCGGGTTAGTATTTGTGGATGTACAACCACGATCAACTTTTGACGCTCGCCGCAATCTGCAATTCAGGATCGTTCGACGGGGCCGCAATGGCGTTGCATATCTCCTCGTCTGCAGTCAGCCAACGCATCACCGCACTTGAGCGAGCCTCAGGGGCTGTATTGCTGCAGAGAACACGGCCGGTGGTTCCAACAAGAAACGGGCAGGCCCTTCTTCGGCTCACGCGTCAGATCGAACTTTTAACTGTCGATGCCGATGCCGAGTTTCGCGGCGGGCCTACAACTACGAGTACAGGTGCTCGAGTGAGATTTTCGCTGGCTATCAACGCTGATTCGGTCTCGACGTGGTTTCAACCAGTGCTGAAGGCGATCGCTACTGATCGGCGGATCCTTCTGGACCTTCACATCGAGGATCAGGACCACACAGACTCGCTGCTACGCCAGGGCGCGGTCATGGCCGCTGTGACTACCTCTCGCACTCCAGCACCTGGCTGCAGCATAGAACCCCTCGGAGTCATGGTCTATTGGCCTGCCGGCGCGCCCTCGTTGGTTCGAGACTGCCCCGACGAGAGCTTCGACCTCAGCCAGCTACCGATGCTGCGGTTTGACAAGAAAGACGACCTCCAGCACGCCTACCTACGCAAGATCAAAGCTCACCGCGAACCACCAATTCACTATCTTCCTTCCAATCGAGAATTTCTCACTGCCGCTCGACTTGGGCTCGGCTGGGGTGTGCTGCCGGAAGGGCAGATTGCGCAAGACCTATCCGATGGAACGCTCGTCTATCTGGATCCCGACCACAACGTCACAGTTCCTCTGTACTGGCAACGGTGGCAACTACAGTCTGAAACCTTAGACAGAATCACAGACTGGGTTCGTGACGCAGCACATCGAGCCTTGGTGGATGTCCCAACAAAACGTAGCAACCCCTGCCAGCCTGACTTCGACACGGCGAGAAACCATTAGTGGTGTGCCTAGGCATCAATACTGCCAACTGATCGGCCCAGGGAGAGGGGACCGTCTCAGGTGTGGTCGTGAGACATTCCCCCAAGCACTGCGTGCAGGGAGGTGCCCCCACCAAACTGAAAGGACCGCGCAAAGGCGAGCGGTTTCACCTGTACGTCTTGATCGACATCTACTCCCGGTACACGCCACATTGGATCGTGGCTTCTCACGAAAGTGCCTTGATTGCACAGCAATTCATCGATGATGCGATCGAGCGCAACGGAATCTCGCCACATACTGTGCATGCCGATCGAGGGGTGTCGATGACCTCCGGGTTGGTCTCGGAACTGCTTACCTTCCTCGGTGTGGTCCGATCCCATTCAACGCCGAGAGTCTCGAACGACAATGCGTATTCGGAGGCGCAGTTCAAAACTCTGAAGTATCTTCACGATTTCCCGAAATCATTTGCCAGCCTTGATGATGCCCGCACATTCCTGAAAGGGTTCTTCAACGAGTACAACCACATTCATCACCATTCCGGTATCGAATGGCATACGCCGGCATCGGTGCACTTCGGTACCGCCGACGCGATCGACGAAGCCCGCCAGATCACCCTGACCGCAGCATTTCACGCCAACCCTGCACGGACAGAGGATCTCAGTACTCAGCTGGCATCATGAAGCAGGCGTGTGGACGGTACGGGTTGCGGCGTTCGATGGGGGCAACCGGTATTTGCTGGGACAACGCCGGCGCGGAGAGTCTGTGGTCGACGTTCAAGCACGAGTACTACTA
>NZ_JAPVLQ010000018.1 GCF_027158005.1 Rhodococcus sp. H36-A4
GTGAGGTTGTGGGGGATGGTGAGCGGTTGTCGGTGTTGCGGGGGTCGAATGCGGCGTATGTGATTTTCACGTCGGGGTCGACGGGTCGGCCGAAGGGTGTGGCGGTTTCGCATGAGGCGATCGTCAATCAGATCTCTTGGCTTACCGGGCGGTTCGGGTTGGGTGCGGCGGATGTGGTGTTGCAGAAGACGCCGGTGACCTTCGATGTGTCGTTGTGGGAGTTGTTCGGTACGTTGCTTTCGGGTGGGCGTTTGGTGTTGGCGGCCCCGGATGGTCATCGTGATTCTCGTTATTTGGCGCAGGTGATTGCTGATGAGGCGGTCACTATGACTTCGTTTGTCCCGTCGATGTTGTCGGTGTTCGTGGCGGAGACGGCTGGTTTCGAGTCGGATTCGTTCGGGTCGTTGCGGGTGGTTCTGGCGGCGGGTGAGGCGTTGCCGATGTCGGTGGTGCGGTCTTTCGAGCGTGCTTTGCCGGGTGTGGCTTTGCACAACTTGTACGGTCCGACGGAGTTCACGGTGCATGCCACCGAGGGCGCAGTGAATTCCGCGCTCGGAACTGTCACCATCGGTAAGCCGGTATGGAATACGCGTGCGTTGGTTCTCGACGAGCGTCTGCATCCGGTGCCTGTCGGAGTAGCGGGCGAACTCTATCTCTCTGGTCCTCAGGTTGCCCGGGGATACGTAGCTCGGCCGGACTTGACTGCTGGTGCTTTTGTGGCGGATCCGTTTGCAAACTCTGAAACGCAGGGTTCGCGTCTGTATCGGACCGGGGACTTGGTTCGGTGGACGCGGGACGGCGAGATCGAGTATCTGGGGCGTACCGATTTCCAAGTGAAGTTGCGTGGTTTGCGTATCGAGTTGGGTGAGATCGAGGCTGTACTGACCGACGCGTCCTCGGTGTGCCGCGCCGTAGTGCTGGTTCGGAATGATCAATTGGTCGGGTATCTGCTCGGTGAGCCCGACATGACTGTTGACATCGACGACGTCACTGCCGCAGCGGCTTTGCGGTTACCTGCCTATATGGTGCCGTCCAATTTCATCGTTGTGGATGAGTTTCCGTTGGGGTCGAGTGGGAAGCTCGATCGTAAGGCGTTGCCGGATCCGGTCGTGGCGGTCAGGGAGTTCCGGGCGCCTACTTCGCCGGTGGAAGAGATTGTGGCGGAGACTTTTGCGGGGGTGCTGGGTCTGGGGCGTGTGGGTCTCGATGATGATTTTTTCGAGCTTGGTGGTAACTCGCTGATTGCGACGCAGTTGGTGTCTCGTTTGGGTGCGGCACTCGACACACGACTTCCGGTGCGGATTCTGTTCGATGCGCCGAAGGTGGGTGCGTTGGCGTCGTTGGTGGAGTCTCAAGTCGGAGCAGGTGCACGTGTTGCGCTGGTGGCGCAGGAGCGGCCGGATGTTGTTCCGTTGTCGTTGGCGCAGCAGCGGATGTGGTTCCTGAACCGGTTCGATACTGCTTCTGCAGTGAACAACATTCCGGTGGCGATCAGGCTGACCGGTGAGCTCGACGTCGCTGCGCTCGGACGCGCAGTCGACGACGTGCTTACCCGCCATGAGTCACTACGCACCGTCTACCCGGACATCGACGGCGCAGGCACTCAGGAGATTTTGCCGACCGCCATCGTCAGTCCCGATATGACTCCACAACGCGTCACAGCGGCTGAGCTCGCCGATCGACTGCGCGAGTTCGTCTCTGTTGGGTTCGATGTGACGGCGGAGGTGCCGTTTCGGGCTCGTTTGTTCGAGGTTGTGGGTTCGGGTGGTGTGGGTTCGGAGTTTGTTGTGGTGTTTGTGGTGCATCATATTGCGGCTGATGGTTTTTCGATGGGGCCGTTGACGCGGGATGTGATGGGTGCGTATGTGGCGCGGGCTTCGGGTGAGGAGCCGGGGTGGGCTCCTCTTGCGGTGCAGTATGCCGATTATGCGTTGTGGCAGCGTGCGGTGTTGGGGTCGGAGTCGGAGCCGGATTCGTTGTTGTCGCAGCAGGTGTCGTTTTGGCGGTCGGCGTTGGAGGGTTTGCCGGATCAGTTGGATTTGCCTTCTGATCGGGTTCGTCCTGTTGTGGCGTCCAATCGTGGTGCGAATGTTGTGTTTTCGGTGGATGCGGGTGTGCATCGTGGGTTGAGTGTGGTGGCGCGGGAGTTGAATGCGTCGTTGTTCATGGTGGTGCATTCGGCGTTGGCGGTGTTGTTGTCGCGGTTGTCGGGGTCTGATGATGTGGCGGTGGGTACGCCGGTGGCGGGGCGTGGTGAGGCTGCTCTCGATGATGTGATCGGGATGTTTGTCAATACGTTGGTGTTGCGGACGGTGTTTGGTTCGGATTGGTCGTTTGCTGATGTGGTTCGGGATGTGCGTGAGCGAGATTTGGGGGCGTTCAGGCATGCGGATGTGCCGTTCGAGCGTTTGGTGGAGGTGTTCAATCCTGCTCGGTCGCAGGGGCGTCATCCGTTGTTTCAGGTGATGTTGTCGTTCCAGAATTTGGAGCGGTCTTCGCTGGAGTTGCCGGGGTTGTCGGTGTCGGCGGTTGATTTCGATGTTGCGGTTGCGAAGTTCGATGTGCAGGTGACGGTGACGGAGTTGTTCGATGCCGATGGTGGTGCTGCGGGGTTGTCGGCGACGTTGACGTATGCGACGGACTTGTTCGATGAGTCGACGATGGTGTTGTTTGCGGAGCGGTTTGTTCGGGTGTTGGAGGCGGTGGTGGCGGATTCGTCTGTGGTGGTGGGTGATATTGGTGTGTTGGGTGTTGCCGAGCGTGATGTTGTGGTGTCGGGGTGGAATGGGACTTCTCGTGTGTTGGAGGGTGTTTCGGGTTCCGGTGGGGTGTCGTTGGCGTCGTTGTTTGTTGATCGGGTGGTGGAGGTTCCGGGTGCGGTGGCGGTGGTGTTCGGGGGTGAGCGGTTGTTGTATGGGGAGTTCGGGGAGCGGGTGTTTCGTTTGGCTCGGTGGTTGATCGGTGAGGGTGTGGGTCCTGAGGTGTTGGTGGGGTTGGGTATGCGGCGTGGGGTGGATTTGTTGGTGGGGATGTATGCGGTGGTGGTGGCGGGTGGTGCGTATGTGCCTTTGGATCCGGATCAGCCGGCGGAGCGTAATGGGTTCATCGTCGAGGTGGCGTCTCCGGTGTTGGTGTTGGTTTCTGGTGGTGGGGATGTGGGTGTGTTTGCTGGTGGTGGTGTGTCGGTGGTGGATGTGGGTTCGTTGGATGTGTCTGGTTTTTCGGGTGAGGTTGTGGGGGATGGTGAGCGGTTGTCGGTGTTGCGGGGGTCGAATGCGGCGTATGTGATTTTCACGTCGGGGTCGACGGGTCGGCCGAAGGGTGTGGCGGTTTCGCATGAGGCGATCGTCAACCGACTTCTGTGGATGCAGGACACTTACCAACTCACTGGTAGCGACGTGGTCTTGCAGAAGACTCCATTCACCTTCGATGTATCCGTCTGGGAGTTCTTCTGGGCGCTTCAGGTGGGTGCTTCCGTCGTCGTCGCGATTCCCGACGGTCATCGCGATCCGAACTATCTCGCCCGGCTGATCGCCGACGAATCCGTGACCACCATGCACTTCGTTCCGTCGATGCTTGCGGTCTTCGTCTCCGAACTCGAGGCGCGCGGGACTCGATTGCCGAGTCTGCGGATGATATTCGCATCCGGCGAAGCTCTTCCGGCGGCCACAGCCCAGCGAGTGTTCTCAGCCCTGCCGCACATTTCGCTGCACAACCTGTACGGCCCGACAGAAGCAGCGGTCGACGTCACCTTCCATGAGGTGCGGCCGGACGAGTCGGTCATCGCCATTGGTGCACCAGTGTGGAACACCCGTGTCTTCGTGTTGGATCGTCGCCTTTCTCCAGTGCCCGTTGGGGTCGAGGGAGAGCTCTATCTCGCGGGCGTGCAGTTGGCGCGCGGATACGTCGGCCGTCCCGACCTGACAGCAGATCGGTTCGTCGCGCATCCGGTGCCGGAGGCCCGCGCTCGAGGTGAGCGGCTCTACCGAACGGGTGATGTCGTTCGGTGGAACGCTCGCGGTGAGCTCGACTACGTGGGTCGCAGTGACTTCCAGGTCAAGCTCCGCGGTTTGCGCATCGAGCTCGGCGAGATCGAGACCATTCTGCTGGAACAGAACTCGATTTCTCAGGCGGCGGTATTGGTCCGAGATGAGCAACTGGTTGCCTACGTCGTCACGGACGCTGCGGACTTCGACAGCGCGTCGGTTCGAGCTGCCCTCGGCTCCAAGTTGGCCGAGTACATGGTGCCGTCCGTTTTCGTCGAGCTCGAGGAGTTTCCGCTCGGATCGAGCGGGAAGCTCGATCGCACGGCGTTGCCGGCCCCTGTTGCGGTGATCAAGGAGTTCCGCGCACCCACCACACCGGTGGAGGAAATCGTTGCCGATACCTTCGCGGGAGTTCTCGGTCTCGAGCGAGTAGGACTCGACGACGACTTCTTCGAACTCGGTGGCAACTCGTTGATCGCGACTCAATTGGTTTCCCGGTTGGGGCAGGTTCTCAACACGAAGATCGGCGTGCGCGAGCTGTTCGAGGCGTCCAGCGTCGCCGACCTCGCCACGCGCATCGCCAGCCAGGTCGGTAGTGGCAGCGTGCGGGCGCTCATCGCAGTGGCAAGACCGGAGCGGATTCCGCTATCGCTTGCGCAGCAGCGCTATTGGTTCCTCAACCAGTACGACACTACATCGGCAGTGGACAATATTCCGTTCGCAGTCCGGCTGAGTGGTGAACTGAACGTCGCAGCCCTCGAGGCAGCCATGATGGACCTCATTGCGCGCCACGAGTCTCTTCGTACGATCTATCCGGATTCGCTGGACGGTCCACGCCAGGAAATCTTGCACGTCGAAGAGGCGGATGCAGACCTGGCGGTCGTCGATGTCCAGGAGGTCGACATCCGGCGTCGCGTCATCGATCTGATGATGACTGCCTTCGACGTTACAACTGAGATTCCGCGGGCCGCGAAGCTGTTCAAGTTGGCAGACGACGAGTACGTCCTTGCGTTCGTCATCCATCACGTGTCCGCGGATGGTGCATCGATGGCGCCCCTCGTACGTGATGTGATGGTGGCGTATGCGGCGCGTTCTGCCGGTGAGGCCCCTGGTTGGGCTCCGTTGCCGGTGCAGTACGCCGACTATGCGTTGTGGCAGCGCGAGACCCTCGGTAGCGAGAAAGATCCGGATTCAATTGCCTCGCAGCAGGTGTCGTATTGGAAGGCCGCACTGGCCGGGCTGCCGGACCAGCTGGACATGCCGTCGGATCGACCTCGACCCGCGCATCAGAGCTTCCGTGGCGATTCCGTTCGGTTCACCGTGGATGCAGAGCTCCACGGTGCGCTTCTGGAACTGTCACGCAGGCACCACACGACATTGTTCATGACGATGCACGCTGCATTCGCAGTATTGCTCGCCAGGTTGTCGAATGTATCGGATATTGCCGTGGGCACTCCGGTCGCTGGTCGCGGGGACAAAGCGTTGGACGACATGATCGGGATGTTCGTCAACACCTTGGTCTTCCGTAGTCGGGTCGATTCTTCGATGACGTTCGAGGAGTTGTTGGCGCAGACCCGGGAAACCGATCTGCAGGCGTTCGCGCATGCGGATGTGCCGTTCGAGCGGTTGGTGGAGGTGCTCAACCCGGTTCGGTCGACGGCCCGAAACCCGTTGTTCCAGGTCGGTCTGTCGTTCCAGAACATGACCCGAGCCAGCCTCGAACTACCGGGGTTGACGCTTGCTCCGGTCGATGTCAATTCGCCGCTGGCCAAGACCGATCTCCAATTGACCATCTTCGACGGCACGACCGCGGACGGCCGTCCGGCAGAGATCAACGCGGAGTTCACGTTTGCGACGGATTTGTTCGATCGGTCGACGGTGGATGGTTTTGCGGAGCGTTTGGTGAGTGTGTTGCGTGCTGTGGTGGGTGATTCGTCTGTGGTGGTGGGTGATGTGGAGTTGGTGGGTG
>NZ_JAPVLQ010000019.1 GCF_027158005.1 Rhodococcus sp. H36-A4
TGTTCGGCGGTGTCCTACTCTCCCACACCCTGTCGAGTGCAGTACCATCGGCGCTGGAGGGCTTAGCTTCCGGGTTCGGAATGGGACCGGGCGTTTCCCCTCCGCTATGGCCGCCGTAACTCCATGAAACAGTTACACACGGAACACAACGGTCCATGCACACGCACCGTAAACGGTGGGTGGATGGTGTTGGTTCATTCAATTGTAATACTGAAACGTGTGCTGTTTCAGATATTGCACAGTGGACGCGTAGCTTCTTTGTGGTAAGTCCTCGGCCTATTAGTACCAGTCACCTGCATCGGTTACCCAACTTCCAGTTCTGGCCTATCAACCCGGTGGTCTGCCGGGGGCCTTACCCCCTCGAGGGGGTGAGAAACCTCATCTTGGAACAGGCTTCCCGCTTAGATGCTTTCAGCGGTTATCCCTTCCGAACGTAGCTAACCAGCGGTGCTCCTGGTGGAACAACTGGCACACCAGAGGTTCGTCCGTCCCGGTCCTCTCGTACTAGGGACAGCCTTCCTCAAGTTTCTTACGCGCGCGGCGGATAGAGACCGAACTGTCTCACGACGTTCTAAACCCAGCTCGCGTGCCGCTTTAATGGGCGAACAGCCCAACCCTTGGGACCTACTCCAGCCCCAGGATGCGACGAGCCGACATCGAGGTGCCAAACCATCCCGTCGATATGGACTCTTGGGGAAGATCAGCCTGTTATCCCCGGGGTACCTTTTATCCGTTGAGCGACACCGCTTCCACATGCCGGTGCCGGATCACTAGTCCCGACTTTCGTCCCTGCTCGACGTGTCAGTCTCACAGTCAAGCTCCCTTGTGCACTTGCACTCGACACCTGATTGCCAACCAGGCTGAGGGAACCTTTGGGCGCCTCCGTTACATTTTAGGAGGCAACCGCCCCAGTTAAACTACCCACCAGGCACTGTCCCTGAACCAGATCATGGTCCGAGGTTAAGGTATCCAATACGATCAGAGTGGTATTTCAACAACGACTCCACAGTAACTGGCGTCACCGCTTCACAGTCTCCCACCTATCCTACACAAACCGAACCGAACACCAATACCAAGCTATAGTGAAGGTCCCGGGGTCTTTTCGTCCTGCCGCGCGTAACGAGCATCTTTACTCGTAATGCAATTTCGCCGAGTCTATGGTTGAGACAGCTGAGAAGTCGTTACGCCATTCGTGCAGGTCGGAACTTACCCGACAAGGAATTTCGCTACCTTAGGATGGTTATAGTTACCACCGCCGTTTACTGGGGCTTAAATTCTCAGCTTCGCCACCGAAGTGACTAACCGGTCCTCTTAACCTTCCAGCACCGGGCAGGCGTCAGTCCGTATACATCGTCTTACGACTTCGCACGGACCTGTGTTTTTAGTAAACAGTCGCTTCTCACTGGTCTCTGCGACCCCACCCAGCTCAGAACGAAAAGTTCATCACCAGACAGGGTCCCCCTTCTCCCGAAGTTACGGGGGCATTTTGCCGAGTTCCTTAACCATAGTTATCTCGATCGCCTTAGTATTCTCTACCTGACCACCTGTGTCGGTTTGGGGTACGGGCCGTGTGAAAGCTCGCTAGAGGCTTTTCTCGGCAGCATAGGATCACTGAATTCGCCTCAATCGGCTACGCATCACCTCTCAGGCATCATGAACGGCGGATTTGCCTACCGTTCGCCCTACAGGCTTACACCAGTATTACCACTGACTGGCCCAGCTACCTTCCTGCGTCACCCCATCGCTTGGCTACTACCAGATCAGGTCCTGCGCATCCACCACACCCCTCACTCTCGAAAGAGATCAGTAACATGGATTCAGGGCAGTTAGTATCACTGATTCACCATGGGCGCGTTCACACGGGTACGGGAATATCAACCCGTTGTCCATCGGCTACGCCTGTCGGCCTCGTCTTAGGTCCCGACTCACCCTGGGCGGATTAACCTGGCCCAGGAACCCTTGGTCATTCGGCGGACGAGTTTCTCACTCGTCTTTCGCTACTCATGCCTGCATTCTCACTCGCACAGCCTCCACACCTGGATCACTCCGATGCTTCCATGGCTGCACGACGCTCCCCTACCCACCCACACACCTGGCACACTCCTCGTAAGGAACATGCGGGCTATTGTATGAGTGCCGCAGCTTCGGTGGTGTACTTGAGCCCCGCTACATTGTCGGCGCAGGATCACTTGACCAGTGAGCTATTACGCACTCTTTCAAGGGTGGCTGCTTCTAAGCCAACCTCCTGGTTGTCTTCGCGACCCCACATCCTTTTCCACTTAGTACACGCTTAGGGACCTTAGCTGGCGATCTGGGCTGTTTCCCTCTCGACTACGAACCTTATCGCCCGCAGTCTCACTGCCACGCTCTCACTCATCGGCATTCGGAGTTTGGCTGATTTCGGTAAGCCGGTAAGCCCCCTAGACCATCCAGTAGCTCTACCTCCGATGAGAAACACGTGACGCTGCACCTAAATGCATTTCGGGGAGAACCAGCTATCACGGAGTTTGATTGGCCTTTCACCCCTACCCACAACTCATCCCCTCAGTTTTCAACCTAAGTGGGTTCGGTCCTCCACGACGTCTTACCGTCGCTTCAACCTGGCCATGGGTAGATCACTCCGCTTCGGGTCTAGAACACGCCACTACACCACTCACGTGGATACGCCCTATTCGGACTCGCTTTCGCTACGGCTACCCCACACGGGTTAACCTCGCGACATGCCACTAACTCGCAGGCTCATTCTTCAAAAGGCACGCCATCACCAGCAACAGAACAAACTGTTCACCAGCTCTGACGGATTGTAAGCGCACGGTTTCAGGTACTATTTCACTCCCCTCCCGGGGTACTTTTCACCTTTCCCTCACGGTACTAGTCCGCTATCGGTCACCAGGGAGTATTCAGGCTTATCGGGTGGTCCCGACAGATTCACAGCAGATTTCACGGGCCCGCTGCTACTTGGGTATTCACTACAACAGTCACAGTATTTTCGTCTACGGGACTCTCACCCTCTACGACAGGCCGTTCCAGACCACTTCGACTAACACCATGATTTCTTACTGTCGGCCGATCCGGCAGAATCGACAAAGCAAACCCCACAACCCTCCATACGCAACCCCTGCCGGGTATCACACGCACAAAGTTTGGCCTCCTCCGCTTTCGCTCGCCACTACTCACGGAATCACAATTGTTTTCTCTTCCTGTGGGTACTGAGATGTTTCACTTCCCCACGTTCCCTCCACACACCCTATATATTCAGGTGCAGGTAACACGACATCACTCGTGCTGGGTTTCCCCATTCGGACACCCTCGGATCACAGCTCGGTTGACAGCTCCCCGAGGCTTATCGCAGCCTCCTACGTCCTTCATCGGCTCCTGGTGCCAAGGCATCCACCGTACGCTCTTCATTACTTACAACAAAGATGCTCGCGTCCACTGTGCAATTCTCAAACAACACACACAACCTGAACTCACTGCAGCACCAGCCACCCCCGAAGAGGCACGGTATGACCACAATCCAGATCCTGTATATGTCTTGCCTAGAAAGAAACACACTCACGCGTGTTCTCTCAGGACCCAACAGTATGCCGATATAGACCACGCCGGCCGACCACCAAGGATCAACCGATACGCACAATCTCATTGTCAGTGTTCCACCCGTGAGCTCCCGCCGCTCCACATATGGGAACGAAACGGGCTCTGCCAGAACATCATCCAACACCTGTGTGCTGGTACATCTTCTGGAGAATGCTCCTTAGAAAGGAGGTGATCCAGCCGCACCTTCCGGTACGGCTACCTTGTTACGACTTCGTCCCAATCGCCGATCCCACCTTCGACGGCTCCCTCCCACAAGGGGTTAGGCCACCGGCTTCGGGTGTTACCGACTTTCATGACGTGACGGGCGGTGTGTACAAGGCCCGGGAACGTATTCACCGCAGCGTTGCTGATCTGCGATTACTAGCGACTCCGACTTCACGGGGTCGAGTTGCAGACCCCGATCCGAACTGAGACCAGCTTTAAGGGATTCGCTCCACCTCACGGTCTCGCAGCCCTCTGTACTGGCCATTGTAGCATGTGTGAAGCCCTGGACATAAGGGGCATGATGACTTGACGTCGTCCCCACCTTCCTCCGAGTTGACCCCGGCAGTCTCTTACGAGTCCCCGCCATAACGCGCTGGCAACATAAGATAGGGGTTGCGCTCGTTGCGGGACTTAACCCAACATCTCACGACACGAGCTGACGACAGCCATGCACCACCTGTACACCGACCACAAGGGGGGCCGTATCTCTACGGCTTTCCGGTGTATGTCAAACCCAGGTAAGGTTCTTCGCGTTGCATCGAATTAATCCACATGCTCCGCCGCTTGTGCGGGCCCCCGTCAATTCCTTTGAGTTTTAGCCTTGCGGCCGTACTCCCCAGGCGGGGCGCTTAATGCGTTAGCTACGGCACAGATTCCGTGGAAGGAACCCACACCTAGCGCCCACCGTTTACGGCGTGGACTACCAGGGTATCTAATCCTGTTTGCTACCCACGCTTTCGTTCCTCAGCGTCAGTTGTTTCCCAGAGACCCGCCTTCGCCACCGGTGTTCCTCCTGATATCTGCGCATTTCACCGCTACACCAGGAATTCCAGTCTCCCCTGAAACACTCAAGTCTGCCCGTATCGCCTGCAAGCCCGAAGTTGAGCCCCGGGTTTTCACAAACGACGCGACAAACCGCCTACGAACTCTTTACGCCCAGTAATTCCGGACAACGCTCGCACCCTACGTATTACCGCGGCTGCTGGCACGTAGTTAGCCGGTGCTTCTTCTGCAGGTACCGTCACTTGCGCTTCGTCCCTGCTGAAAGAGGTTTACAACCCGAAGGCCTTCATCCCTCACGCGGCGTCGCTGCATCAGGCTTTCGCCCATTGTGCAATATTCCCCACTGCTGCCTCCCGTAGGAGTCTGGGCCGTGTCTCAGTCCCAGTGTGGCCGGTCACCCTCTCAGGTCGGCTACCCGTCGTCGCCTTGGTAGGCCATTACCCCACCAACAAGCTGATAGGCCGCGGGCCCATCCTGCACCGATAAATCTTTCCACCCACCCCCATGCGAGAGCAGGTCATATCCGGTATTAGACCCAGTTTCCCAGGCTTATCCCAGAGTGCAGGGCAGATCACCCACGTGTTACTCACCCGTTCGCCGCTCGTGTACCCCGAAGGGCCTTACCGCTCGACTTGCATGTGTTAAGCACGCCGCCAGCGTTCGTCCTGAGCCAGGATCAAACTCTCCGTAAAAGACTCTAGATATCACAACCCGAAGGCTGCTAATCAGTCAAAGACATAAGAGCCAAATCACTAGCAAAAAAACTCAACTAGCTATAAAACAACACCCAACCATAACCACCACAAGCGGATGATCATCGACATCGGATGCTTTCACCAAATACAAAATTCGGCACTGACATTCATCGACACACTGTTGAGTTCTCAAAGAACACGCACACACCA
>NZ_JAPVLQ010000001.1 GCF_027158005.1 Rhodococcus sp. H36-A4
CAGCGACGTCGAGCTCACCGGTCAGCCTGATCGCCACCGGAATGTTGTTCACTGCAGAAGCAGTATCGAACCGGTTCAGGAACCACATCCGCTGCTGCGCCAACGACAACGGAACAACATCCGGCCGATCCTGCGGAACGAGCGGTGCTCTTCCCCCGCCCCCCTGCGCAACTGCGGCGTCGACGAGTATCGCGAGTCCCGCGACCGTCGGCGCGTCGAAGAAGTCTCGAACGTCGATACGGATGTCGAATCGCGCATTGATGCGCGAGATCACCCGGGTAGCGATCAGCGAGTTACCGCCGATCGCAAAGAAATCGTCGTCGGCACCGATGGCCTCGGAACCGAGCACCTCAGCGAACACCTCGGCAAGCGCCAGCTCGGTATCGGTGGACGGCTCCCTGTATTCGCTTGCCAACGAGGAGAAGTCGGGAGCGGGGAGAGCTCTTCGGTCGAGTTTGCCACTGGAACCGAGTGGGAACTCCTCGACTGCGACGAACAACGCGGGGACCATGTATTCCGGCAGTCGGGAAGCGACAGCCTGCGCAAGCGACTCCTGATCGATGAACTCGCCCTGCGCGGGCACCACATACGCGAGAAGGACATCGCCCAGCGAGTCGTCGGTGTGGACGAGGGCAACTGCTTGCGCGACCGAAGGATGCTCGAGAACTGCAGTTTCGATCTCGCCGAGCTCGATACGAAGACCACGGAGCTTCACCTGGAAGTCGGTGCGTCCCACGTATTCCAGCATGTCGACCCCATCGCGAGGTGCCCACCGGACCAGGTCGCCGGTCCGGTACATCTGGCGTCCGTCGTCGAACGGATCAGCCACGAACCGATCGGCTGTCAGGTCCGGTCGCGCTACGTAGCCACGTGCAAGTTGGATGCCCGCAAGATAGAGCTCACCTTCGACACCGGTCGAGACCGGTCGGAGTCCGTCGTCCAACACGTAGAGCGAGGTGTCGTGCACGGCCCGGCCGATGGGGACGGATCCCGATTCCACATCGGCAGTCTCGTAGTACGTGACATCCACCGCGGCCTCGGTCGGACCGTACAAGTTGTGCAGTTCTGCCGAGCTGACGGTATGGAATCGCGTCGTGGTCTGGGCTGGAAGCGCCTCACCGGACGCAAAGACATATCGCAACGTCTCGATCTCGCGGACCGAGGGTTCTGCGACGAACACCGCGAGCATCGACGGTACGAAGTGGGCCACGGTGACCCCGCGTTCGGTCATCACACGAGCTAGGTACGCGGGGTCACGATGTCCATCGTGCGTCGCAACGACGAGTCTGGCACCGATCTGCAAGGGCCAGAAGAATTCCCACACCGAGACATCGAATGTGAACGGTGTTTTCTGCAGCACTACATCGTTCGGTGTCAGAACGTAGTGATCTTGACGCCATTGCACATTGCTGACGATCGCGCGATGTGAAACTGCCACACCCTTGGGGCGTCCGGTGGACCCTGATGTGAAAATCACGTAGGCCAACGAATCGTCCGACAACGTCCGCATCCGGTCGCTGTCGGCGAGGGCGGTCGCGTCGAATCCGTCCAGTTCCAACAGGTCGATCTCGATGACACCGACCCCGGCCGGCAGGTCGAGAGGTTCGGTGGACAGGCCGAGTACGGCTGCCGGCTGTGCGACGTCGAGCACGTACGCCAAACGCTCTGCCGGATGATCAGGGTCGAGAGGAACGTACGCTGCTCCCGATTTCACGATCGCGTACATGCCGACGAGTAGCTCCAGCGACCGTCTGATCCCCAGTCCGACGAGGCACTCCGGGCCTATTCCCAGCGACACGAGATGGCGGGCGAGTCGATTCGCTCGAGAATCGAATTCCGCGTAGGTCAAGCTTGTGCCCTCGAACTCGACGGCGATTGCATCCGGAGTAAGGGCGACCTGTTCCTCGAAGCGGGATACGAGCGTCGGCGGGCCTGCAGGAGTCAGATCCCCCAACACCTCGGAGGCGTCGACGACAATCGACTCGACGATACCGGCGAGGCCACCGGACTCGAGTGCGCCGGGAAGAACGTTGGACAGCACGACGGTGACGAGCGCCTCGGTCCCCAGTGCACCACCCATGGCGGCCTCGAGCGCAGTCAGCTCGGCATGCAACGTCGTGTAGGTCACGGTTGTCCCGCCGTGGGTCAATGCGATGCGATCGGGCGCAGCATCGACAACTGCAGAGATCACTCCTGGAAGCTCGTCCACGGTTACGCTGCCGGCAGCGCCCTGGCTTCGAGTGTTCGGCCGACCATTCGACATCTGAGTGTTCCTCCTACTAACCGCCGCGGGACGCGCCGAGATGCATCGCGTACACGAGACACCCTACGAAACGCTGCGACACAAACCGGCTTCGACTCCAAGTTCACGATCAGGCCCGTGTAGGTCACTGCATGGTGACACCGGGTCCTCCCGGATCAGCGATGAAAGCCTGGGCGTCACTGATCAGTGACGCAACCGTTGCGGCGAAGCCATCGGCACCCAGTGCAGGCAATATTCCTGGTAGAAGGCCTGTCAGCGCCACCGACAGAACCGCCTCTGGTTTCAGTGCTCCCCCGGTCGATTTCGAGACGGCCGACAGTTTCTCGTCGAGTTGCCCGAAGGTGACGCTCGTTCCGGCGTGGGACAACGCAATGGACGATGCGGCAACTGCGGCGGCGGCCGAGACCAATTCGGGCAGGTCGTCGATCGTCTTCGGTTTGGGTGCAGGCCCTGCACGTTCGGCCTCGGACCGAATGTCCACCGCCCGAATGACACTGCTGGGGTCTGATGTGAGGAGGTCGAGCACGCGGGTGAAACGCTGCGCGAACAATTCGATCGTCTTCGACTCGAACAACGACGTGGCGTAGTTGAACACGGCGTCGATCCCGGTCAGATCTCCCGACTCGTCGAAACGTTCGACCGCCGTCAGTTGCAGGTCGACCTTGGCCTGCTCCAGTCCGCTCTCCAAAGCCGACACCTTCAGGCCAGGCAAGGCGAACGTGCCAGTGGCAAGGTTCTGGAAGGTCAACATGACCTGGAACAGAGGACTGTAGGCGGCCGAGCGCTTGTGACCTGCCACTTCGACGACCCGCTCGAAAGGGACATCGGCGTGAGCGAACGCGGACAGATCGGTTTCTCGTACTTCGGTCAACAGATCGGCAAAGGTCGTGCTCGGCGAGACTTTCGTCCGGAGCACCAGCGTGTTGACGAACATGCCGACGAGGTCGTCCAGCGCGGCATCGCCACGTCCCGCCACTGGGGTTCCCACGGTGATGTCTTGATCACCGCTCAGCTTCGACAGCAGCACCGCCAAAGCGCCGTGCACAACCATGAAGACTGTCGCATTGTGTTCGCGAGCAGTTTTTTGTACACGCGCTGCTATGTCGGACGGGACCGTGAACTCGGAGCGGCCACCACGCAAGGATGCTCGAGCAGGGCGCGGAAAGTCGGTCGGCAACGCGATCTGCTCGGGTGCGCCGACCAGAGTCTCGGCCCAGTAGTCGATCTGCTTGGACAACACACTGTCCGGATCGTCCTCGGATCCGAGGACCTCCCGCTGCCACAACGCGTAATCGGCATACTGCACAGGCAGTTCCGTCCACAGCGGCGCATCGCCGGCCGTCCGAGCGATGTAGGCAGTCATGACGTCCCTGATCAGCGGGCGCATGGAGAAGCCGTCGGCGCTGATGTGATGGGCAACGAACACCAAGACGAACTCCGACTCGTTCGTCTCGCTGATCGAAAAGAGCTCGGCTCGAACGGGCACTCGCGCCGCGACATCGAAACCGGCGGTGACGACGTCTCCGACGACAACCGGTACCTCGGCGGCCGAGATTTTGCGAACCTCGAGACCTGGTAGGACTTCGGACATCGGAACCACGGATTGGACAGGGCCGTGATCGGTATCCGGATACCTCGTTCGCAGTATCTCGTGCCGACGGAACAGGTCGCCCACTGCAGCTCGCAACGCCGTGACATCCAACGCGCCGGTAAGTCTGATGGCTACTGGAATGTTGTAGGCGTCGGACGTTCGATCCACTTGATTGAGGGTCCACATGCGCTGCTGGGCCAACGACAGCGAAACGGACTCCGGACGAGGGCGTGCGATCAGAGGCACACGCGCTCCCTGCCCGACGTGCGACTCCACCCGCGCTGCCAACGCACCGACCGTCGGCGCCTCGAATACCGAGCGCACCGGGATCGACGCATTCAGTGCGGCCCCGAGCCGAGCCACGAGCTGAGTTGCGACCAGCGAATTGCCACCGAGAGCGAAAAAGTCGTCGTCGAGTCCGACGCGAGCAACTCCTAGAAGCTCGGAGTACACCCGCGCCACGATCTGTTCGACTGGATCGGTCGGAGCGCGGAACTCGGTCGATTCGAAGACGGGAGCGGGGAGGGCCGCCCTGTCGAGCTTGCCGTTGGCGTTGAGCGGTAAGGACGTCAGCACGACGAAGTGTGACGGCACCATGTACGACGGCAAGGACGTACCCAACGCTGTCCGTACCTCGTCGATGTCGATCGTTCGGGATTCGGAGGGAACCAGATAACCCACGAGTCGATCCCCGGTGAGGGCGTCGGAGTGCATGATCACCGCCGAATCGGCGAGCGTATTCAGCGCACGCATTGCCGCCTCGATCTCGCCGAGTTCGATCCGGAAGCCTCTGATCTTGACCTGGAAGTCGGAGCGGCCCGCGAAGACGAGTTCGCCGTGTACATCCCAGAATGCAAGGTCACCCGAACGATACAACCGTCCGCCACTGGGGTCGAAAGGATTGGCGACGAAGCGATCAGCGGTCAGATCGGGACGGCCGAGATATCCCCGCGCAAGCTGCTTGCCCGCAAGATACAGCTCACCGATAGTTCCTGCCGGGACGGGGTGTAGCCGTGTGTCGAGCACGTACGCCTGTGTATTCCATTCCGGCCGACCGATCGGGACGCGCGCACTCTCGTCGGATCGTACTCGGTGCGAGGTCACCGACACCGCAGCCTCGGTGGGGCCGTACAGGTTGAACAAGGCACCTTCGTTGTGTTCGACGAAACGCCGAGCAGTATCTCCTGGCAGTGCCTCACCGATCGCGAGCACACGCTTCAACGAAGGAGGAAGGACGCCATCTCCGTCGACCATCAGCGCGGTCAGCATCGACGGCACGACATGGAGCGTGGTGATCGACTCCTTCCGAATGATGTCGTTGACCCGTGCAGGATCGCGGTGCTCGTCCGGTCCGGCGATGACGAGGGTTGCCCCTGACGTCGGGGCCGACCAGAACTCCCACACCGACAAGTCGAACGTTGCCGAGGTCTTCAACAGAATCGAATCCTGCGAACCGAGATCGAACTCCGTTCGCTTCCACATCAGCTGATTGGCGATCGCAGCGTGGGAAACGGCGACGCCCTTGGGGCGTCCGGTCGATCCCGAGGTGAAGATCACGTAGGCGGAGTTGCCTGCGCGCAAAGGTGCCGCCCGCTCCGCATCGGTGATCGGCGCATCCGAATGCACGGACAGATCGAGGCCTGCAATATCCGCCATCGGTATGTCGAGGACGGAGTGGTCCGAGAATCGCGAACCGTCACTCGACTTGGACAGCAGCAGTACCGGCCCAGCAGTCTCGAGAATGTACTCGACACGTTCGAGCGGCTGATCGGGATCGAGTGGCACATAAGCACCACCCGTTTTCGCGACGGCGAACATCGCGACGACCAGATCGGCACTCCGACGTATCGCCAACGCTGTCAACGTCTCCGGTCCGACCCCGCGCGCGATCAGATACCGGGCCAATCTGTTGACCCTCGAATCGAATTCGTGGAATGTCCAGCGTTGATCGCCCTCGACAACCGCAGTCGAGTCCGGACGGATTGCGACCTGCTCGTCGAACAACGAGACCAACGTGGCTTCGCTGTGAACGGAGTGGTCGGTCGAATTCCATGATTCGAGTACGAGTTCGCGTTCGGCGATACCGAGTAAATCGATGTCCCCGATTCGTGCGTCGGGTCGTTCGACCACAGATTCGAGCAGCCGGACGAACCGTGTCGCGATCGTACTCACGGTCGTGTGGTCGAAGAGATCCTTCGCGTAGGTGAACTCTGCCGACATCCCTGCAGGCACTCCGCTCTCCGAATAGCGGTCCACCACGATCAGATGCAGATCGAACTGCGCCACACCGGATTCGATATCCAATGCTGCGATATCGAGACCCGGAAGCGCCACCTCGGTGACTCCCTGGTTCTGGAAGGAGAACCCGACCTGGAACAGCGGGTGCCGTGCAGTCGAACGGACAGGATTGAGAACTTCCACCAGCCGTTCGAACGGCACGTCCGCGTTTGCGAAGGCGCCGAGGTCTGCCTCACGGGCGCGGTCGATGAGTTCCGCGAAAGGCAGTGCGCCGTCCACGTGTGTCCGTAGCACCAGCGTATTGACGAACATGCCGATCAGGTCGTCGAGCGCGCGATCACCGCGACCGGCGATCGGTGTGCCGACAGCGATGTCACCTGTGCCGGAGAGCCTCGAGAGTAATCCGGCGAAGGCCGCGTGTACCGCCATGAACAGGGTGCCGCCCTGCTTGCGTGCCAGATCGCGCAGACCTTCGTGTAGCTCGGCATCGATCTCGAACTCGACGCTGCCACCGGCGAAAGACTGCGTTGCCGGCCGCGCGCGATCGGACGGAAGGGTCAGCTCGTCCGGGAGGTCAGCGAGTGCGTCGGTCCAATAGCTGATCTGCTGAGCCGCAGTCGAGTTCGCGTCCTCTTCGGAGCCGAGCACATCGCTCTGCCAAAGGCTGAAATCGGCATACTGCACCGGCAACGGAGTCCAACCCGGCTCGGTGCCGGTCGCCCTCGCTGCGTATGCGGTCATCAGGTCGCGAGCCAGCGGACCGACCGATACCCCGTCGACACTGATGTGATGCGCAACCATCGCCAGCACGTGCTCGGTGGCACTGGTTCGGTAGAGCTCGATCCGCATCGGTACCTCTGTCGTCACATCGAACTGTGTCGACGCGAGCGAAGCGATGTGCTCGGACAACGCGTCGGGAGCGACATCTGATACCGGCAGTTCGGGAATCGACCGAGACGGGTGCAGAATCTTCTGCACCGGACCGTTCTCCGACTCCGGATACACGGTTCGAAGCGACTCATGACGAGAGATGAGATCGGCGACGGCCGCCCCGAGAGCTGCTACATCCAGTTCTCCGGACAAGCGCAGCGCAAACGGAACGAGGTACGCCGTCGAGGTGGGGTCGAACCTGTTCAGGAACCACATACGACGCTGAGACAACGACAGTGGGATCTCGTTCGGGCGCGTGCGCGCGACCAGCGCTACTCTCCCGGACTTTCCGGACCGCTCGACCTCGAGCGCGAGCCTCTCCACTGTTCGTGACTCGAACAACGCACGCACCGGGACAACCGAATCGACCGCTGCACCGATCCTCGACACCACTCGCGTGGCGATCAGCGAGTTACCGCCGAGTTCGAAGAAGTCGTCATCGACACCGACTCGGTCGACGCCGAGCAAGTCGGCGAAAATCTCCGCGACGATCTCCTCGATCGGTGTAGTCGGCGCCTTGAACTCTCGAACCTCGAACACCGGTTCCGGTAACGCGCGACGGTCCAGCTTTCCGTTCACGGTCAACGGAATCTCGGACACCACGACGAAGGCCGAGGGAATCATGTATTCAGGCAGCACAGCAGCCACTTCGGTACGGAGCTTCTGAACGTCGATGCTCGAACCCACGACCGGTACGAGGTAAGCAACCAACTGATGCGTGTCGTGCCGATCGGTTCGAAGCACAACGGCTACCTGGCCCACCGGATCCTGACTCGACAGCGCGGATTCGATTTCACCGAGCTCGATACGGAAGCCACGAATCTTGACCTGATCATCAGCACGACCGACGAACTCGAGATCACCATCGATGGTCCACCTCGCCACATCACCGGTGCGGTACATCAACGAACCAGAAGCGTGCGCCGCAGTACCGGAGAAGGGGTTGGCGAGGAAACGCGTTGCCGTCAGGTCCGTTCGACCGAGGTACCCGCGAGCCAACGTCCCACCCGCAACATACATTTCGCCCGCAACACCAACCGGAACCGGCGCGAGCCGCGAATCGAGAACATAGACCCGTAGCCCTGGGATAGCCGCGCCCACTACCGATCCCGTAGCACTCGACACCAACTCGCGGTCGATCCGACGATGCGACACATGCACGGTCGTCTCGGTGATCCCGTACATGTTCACCAACTCGGGACCGTTCTCGCCGTGTCTATCGAACCAATCCGACAGTCGACGCAGTTCGAGCGCCTCACCACCGAAAATCACGTATCTGAGCTGCAAGCTCCCCTCACTGGCAGTGCTGACTCGGTCCACCGCTGCCAGCTGATAGAACGCCGACGGGGTCTGGTTCAGGACGGTGACGTTTTCACGAATCAACAGTTCACGGAACGCCTCCGGCGACCGTGAGGTGAAGTAGTCCACCACCACGAGCGTGCCGCCGTGAAGCAATGGCCCCCACAGTTCCCACACCGAGAAGTCGAATGCGTACGAGTGGAACAGCGTCCACACATCACTGCTGTCGAACTCGAACAGCCCATCTGTGTTGGCCATCAAACGCGCAACCGCGACATGTGGGACTACTACGCCCTTGGGGCGACCCGTCGATCCCGAGGTGTAGATGACGTATGCAACATCCGTGGGACGAAGCGGACGAGCTCGCTCGACATCGTCCACCGCAGCGGAACCGAAAACCGACAAGTCCACGGCGTCGATCTCAACGCAGCCCAACCCTGCAGGCACTGAAAATTCGCGTCCCGACCAGGTCACCAATGCAGTCGGTGCAGCATCGGCCAAGACGTAGGCGATGCGGTCTGCCGGATTCGTCGGATCAACCGGTACGTACCCACCGCCGGCTTTGATCACAGCCAACAACGTGACGACGAGATCCACCGATCGTGGCAATGCCACAGCGACCAACGACTCCGGGCCGACCCCGGTCGACATCAGGTGACGTGCAAGGCGATTCGAGCGATCGTCGAGCTCTCGATAGCTCAATCGCTCCTCGCCGAACACCACCGCACACGACTGCGGCGACCGCAGGACCTGTTGGTCGAACATCTCGGCCAGCGTCGACACCGACGGATCGATCCCGTCGACACCCGCCCACGTCGACGTCACACGCACCCGCTCCTCGGCCCCGAGCAGATCGATCTCGCCGATCACGATGTGCTCGTCCTCGACAACCGCGTCGAGCACTCTCAGCAACCGAGCGCCGAACTCTTCCACCGTGGCTCGGTCGTAGAGATCTGTTGCGTAGGTCCAGAAAACTCGCAGACCGTCCGGGGTCCCGTCGACAGCCGCCGATTCGGTGACCGTCAATTGCAGATCCGCACGCGCGGTCGCCGCGTCGACATCCACCGGCGCGACGGTCAGCCCAGGTAGGTCGAATCCAGTCCGTCGGATGTTTTGGAACGCGAGCAATACCTGAACGAGCGGGTGACGGGCTTGCGAGCGCTCGGGATTGAGCACCTCCACCAGACGCTCGAACGGAATATCGGAATGCGCGAATGCAGCCAGGTCCACCTCACGCGCTGTCACGAGGAGTTCACGGAAAGTACTCGCTGCGTCCACATCGGTGCGCAGGACCAGCGTGTTGACGAACATTCCGATCACATCGTCGAGAGCAGCATCGCCGCGACCCGCAATCGGTGTGCCGATCGCGATATCGTCCGTCGCCGACATACGGGCCAGCATCACGGCAACCGCACTGTGGACGACCATGAACAACGACGCGTTGTTGTCCCTCGCGAGTGCTGAGAGTCGGCGATGTACATCGGCGGTGACGTCGAAAGACACCACGGCCCCGTGCCCCGAAGCCGTCTCGCCACGCGGACGGTCGGTCGGCAACGTCACCTCGTCAGGTAGCCCGGCGAGCGCGTCGCGCCAGAATGTCTCTTGCTGAGCGAGTAGCGAGCCTGGGTCGGATTCGGACCCCAACACCTCGCGCTGCCAGATGGCGAAGTCGGCGTAGTGGACCTCGAGCATCGGCCAGCCTGGCTCGTGACCCTCTGATCGGGCCACGTACGCCGTCATGACATCGCGGGCCAGCGGAGCCATCGAGAATCCATCGGCCGCTATGTGGTGGGCTACGAACATCAGCACATGCTCATGGGTACCGATCCGAAAGAGCTGCGTTCGAAACGGAACATGCAGGGTGACATCGAATCCGGTCGCAGCCAACTCGTACATCCGCGTCGGCAGGTCATCCTCCGAAACGTCCACCGGTGTCAGATCGAGGGTGACCTCGCCCACGGACAGGATCTTCTGGTAGCCCGATCCATCGTGGTCCGGATAGACGGTACGCAACGACTCGTGACGGCTCGTCAGATCGCCTACCGCCGCAGCGAGCGCCGCGACATCCAAAGCTCCGGTCAGCTTGATTGCCGCCGGAATGTTGTTCACTGCCGACTCCGGATCGAATCGGTTGAGGAACCACATCCGTTGCTGTGCAAGGGACAAAGGGATCAACGCCGGACGATTCTGTGGACCGAGAGCCTTGCGGCCACCGGTCCCGGCCTTGCGCTCGACGCTGGCGGCCAGCGCACCGACCGTCGAATTCTCGAACAGCTCTCGCACTCCGACACTCGAGTCCAGCGCGGTCCCCAACCTCGAAACCAATTGCATGGCAACCAGTGAGTTCCCACCGAGCTCGAAGAAATCGTCGTCGAGACCAACCCTAGCCGTGCCCAGGACGTTCGTGAATACCTGAGCGACGATCTCCTCGATCGGTGTGACTGGTGCGCGGAACTGCACAACCTCGGCACTGGGCACCGGTAGGGCATGTCTGTCCAACTTGCCGCTCGCGTTGAGCGGGAATGCGTCCAACGTTACGAACACCGACGGCACCATGTAAGACGGCAGTGACATCTTCACTGCCGCACGAAGCGCGTCGGTATCGACACCGTGACCTGGCCGGGGCACGACGTAGGCGATCAGTCGGTCGCCTGCGCGAGCATCGGAATGAACGACTACGACCGCGTCGTCGACGTTCTCGGCGCCCGCGCGAACGCTCGACTCGATCTCGCCGAGTTCTACACGTTGGCCTCGAAGCTTGACCTGGAAGTCGCTCCGACCCACATACTCCAGTTCGCCGGCGGAATTCCAGCGTACGACGTCACCGGTTCGGTAGAGTCGAGCACCGTTCTCGCCGAAGGGATCTGCCACGAAACGCTCAGCTGTCAAGTCGGCCCGACTCGCGTATCCGCGAGCGAGCTGCACGCCGCCGATGTACAGCTCCCCCAGCACCCCGGCGGGCACCGAGTGCAACCGTTGATCCAGCACGTATGCGCGCGTGTTCCACAGCGGCACACCGATGGGAACGGTCTCGGTATCGACGTCGGTGACGGCGTGGAAGGTGACGTCGACTGCAGTCTCTGCAGGTCCGTACAGGTCGTGCAACTCGGCGCCAGGAAAGACCCGTCGAACCCGAGCTACGGCCGAAGGCGTGAAAGCCTCGCCGCCGACGAACAGCAGTCGGAGGGACCGGCAAGCATCGGTATCGACATCGGTGACGTACACCGACAGCACAGAGGGTACGAAGTGCGCGAGTGTCACCTGTTCACGCTCGATGATGCGGGTGATCCGGCCCGGGTCACGATGCGCATCGTGGGGAGCGATCACCAGTGACGCGCCGTTCTCCAGTCCCCAGAAGAACTCCCATACGGACACGTCGAACGTCGCCGGCGTTTTCTGGATCAACACGTCGGCAGCAGTCAGCCGGTAGATCTCCTGGCGCCACAGCATCTGATTCACGATCGCGCGGTGACTGATCGAGACGCCCTTCGGCAAACCTGTCGATCCCGAAGTAAAGATGAGGTAGGCCGGATTGTCCGGTCGGAGTGGACGCGTCCGGTCCGCGTCGGTGATCGCAGACGTCGACACATCATCGAGATCGAGCTTGTCGAACACACAGACCGGGGCATCCGCCGTGATCGAGTTCGCGGTGTCCTCGGTGGCGAGGACGAGAACTGGCCGAGCACTCGCCAGGATGTGCTCGTTACGCGAGGCGGGCTGATCAGGATCGAGGGGGACGTACGCTGCGCCTGATTTGATGATCGCGTACATGCCGATCAGCAGCTCGAACGAACGCCGCGCTACCAATGCCACGGTGGATTCGGGGCCGACACCTCGGCCCACCAAATACCGAGCGAGGGCGTTCGCTCGCGCATCGAACTCCGCGTAGGTAAGGACCGGCGACGGCGCATCGGTCTCCGACGCGAGCACCAGTGCAGGCGCATTCGGAGTACGCCCGACCTGCGCGTCGAACAAGGAAGCGAGGGTCTCGGTGTCGTCGACCGCATGCTCGGTATCGTTGACCGTGCGAACGAGCCGGTTGTACTCCTCTGGTGCCTGAAAATCGATGTCGCCCACGATAATTGCCGGATCGACTTCGATCGCTCGCAAGATTCGCTGGAAGCGAGCCGCCATCGCCTCTACGGTGGCCGCGTCGAAGAGGTCGGTTGCGTAGGTGAAGAGGCAGGACAAGCCGGCGTCGGTTCCGTGCTCATCGGTCTTCTGACTGATGGTCAGCTGGAGATCGAACTTCGAACCCTTGGTTTCGAAGTCGACCATCGAGACCGACAGTCCTGGAAGCTCGAGGTCGGTCAGCTCCATGTTCTGGAACGAGAGCATCACCTGGAACAGCGGGTGTCGCGCTTGTGATCGAGCAGGGTTGAGCACCTCGACGAGTCGTTCGAACGGGACATCTGCGTTGGCGAAAGCCTGCAAGTCTGTCGTACGCGTAGCCGCGAGCACCTCATCGAAGCGTGCACGCATGTCCACCGGTGTGCGCAGAACCAGCGTGTTGACGAACATGCCGATCAGATCGTCGAGAGCGGACTCACCGCGTCCAGCCACCGGAGTTCCGACCACGATGTCCTCGGTCCCCGAGAGGCGGGCGAGCAGAACGGCAAAAGCCGAATGCATGACCATGAACAGCGAGGAGGCGTGGTGATGCGCAAGATCGGTCAGGACGTCCACGGTGGACTGCCCGACGAGGAAGCTCACGCCCGCACCCTGGTTCGATGCGACCGCGGGCCTCGGATGATCGACCGGCAGATCCAACTGAGCAGGTATTCCTGCGAGCGCGGACTTCCAGTAGTTCTGTTGCTGCGTCAACAGCGATTCCGGGTCACTCTCGTGCCCGAGCATGTCTCGCTGCCACAAGCTGTAATCCGCGTACTGAACCGGTAGCGGCAACCAATTCGGTTGCACGCCTTCGGACCGGGCGATATAGGCAGTCATGATGTCGCGGGTCAGTGGGCCCATCGAAAAGCCATCGGTGGAGATGTGATGAACGACCAGCACCAGAAGATGTTCGGTCGGGCTGATTTCGAACAGACGCGCACGTAACGGAAGTTCGACGGTGACGTCGAAACCAGTCGTCGCCACCTCTTCCAGAACCGAGAAAATGTCGTCCCCGGAGATCTCGATCGGCGCGAGATCTGGAATCACCTTATTGGTGGGCAGTATCAACTGATGGCCGGACCCGTCGACCTCCGGGAAAATAGTGCGGAGGGACTCGTGCCGATCCAACACGTCCGCAACGGCCACATTGAGAGCCTGTCGGTCGAGCAGACCGGACAAGCGCACTGCCACAGGAATATTGTTGACCCCGGAAGCAGTATCGAACCTGTTGAGGAACCACATGCGCTGCTGGGCGAGCGAGAGGGGAACGAGTTCAGGGCGGACCTGCGGCACCAAAGGCCTACGGCGTCCGGCACCTGCCCGCTCGGCGATTGCGCGAGCCAAAGCGGCTACAGACGGATTCTCGAACAACGTACGGACGCCGATCTCGGCATCCAGGGCTGCGCCGAGCCGAGTCACGACACGCGTCGCGATCAAAGAGTTGCCGCCCAGTTCGAAGAAATCGTCGTCGAGTCCGACCTCGGTCGCGTCGAGTACCTCGGCGAAGACGCTCGCGACTGCCTGCTCCGTCGGCGAGACGGGTTCGCGGTACTCGCGCTGAACGTACACCGGATCCGGAAGTGCTCGACGGTCGAGCTTGCCCGTCGCACCCAGTGGGAATTCTGTCAACGGCATGAACACGGACGGGACCATGTACTCGGCCAGCCGTGACGCCAACATCTCTCGTACCGGACGGAGGTCGGTGTCGGGAGCAGTGACCACATAGGCCACCAACTGCTCGCCGCGCACCGAGACAGCCGCCTGCTGGATCGAGGTGTTCTCGAGTAGGACGGCTTCGATCTCACCGAGCTCGATGCGCAGACCCCTGAGCTTGACCTGCGAATCGCTGCGACCGATGTACTCCAGTTCACCGCCGCGATTCCACCGCACGACGTCACCGGTTCGGTACATCCGATTTCCGGACTGCGCGAAAGGATTTGCGACGAAGCGGTCGGCCGAGAGGTCTGGGCGACCGACGTATCCACGGGCCAACTGGGCACCCGCGAGATAGAGCTCACCAGCGACACCCACCGGCACGGGCGACAGTCGCGCGTCGAGCACGAACACCGAGGTGTTCCACACGGGCATACCGATCGGCATCACTACAGTGTCGACGTCGCTGACCGGGTGGTAAGTAACGTCGACCGCGGCCTCGGTTGGACCGTACAGATTGTGCAAGGCGACACGGGGCAACGCTCGACGCAACGACTGTGCGGTCGTCGGAGCGAGCGCTTCACCCGATGCGAACACCAGACGCAACGAACTACCCGCGGCTCGGCGGACCTCGACCTCCGGCACGAACACCGCCAGCATCGACGGCACGAAGTGCGCGACGGAAACCTGCTCGCGCTGAACGAGCTCGAGGAGATAAGCGGCATCTCGATGGCCGTCGGGCGCGGCAACGACCACCGAGGCACCGTTCTGCAGAGCCCAGAAGAACTCCCACACCGAGACGTCGAACGTAGACGGAGTTTTCTGGAGCACGACGTCGGCCGCGTCGATCGGGTATTCGTTCTGCATCCACAGCAGACGATTCACGATGGCCGAATGCGCCACCGCGACACCCTTCGGCCGGCCTGTCGAACCAGAGGTGAAGATCACGTATGCCGTGTTCGATTCCCGTAGCGGGCACAGCCGGTCATCGTCCGAGACGGCCGCGTTCGAATACCCGTCGACGTTCAGGTCATCGATGTCGATGACGTCGATGACCCCGAGATCCAGGTGATCCCGCATCGTGGACAACACACAGACAGGGGACGCGGTGGCAATGATGTACTCGTTGCGCTCGGTCGGCTGCGTCGGATCGATCGGTACGTATCCGGCCCCTGCTTTGACGATGGCGTACATGCCGACCAGCAGCTCCACACTGCGGCCGATTGCAAGCCCCACCAACATGTCCGGGCCTACGCCGATCGAGATCAGATGCCGCGCAAGGCGATTGACTCGCGAATCGAATTCCGAGTAGGTGAGCCTCTCGTCCTCGTACACCAGCGCCGATGCCTCAGGTGTGGCCTCGACCTGGCGATCGAACAGATCCACCAGTGTCAGACCGGGAGCGACATCGTGCCGAGTTCTGTTCCACGTCGATACGACTCGCTTGCGTTCACCGATGTCCAGCAGATCGATGTCACCTACCGCGACCGATGAATCTGCCACGACCGCTTCGAGAACGCGAACGAACCGCGACGCGAAACTGCGCACAGTTTCCGCATCGAAAAGATCTATCGCGTAGGTGAATTCGGCGGACATGCCCTGCCCCCGACCGTCGTCTCCGATCGACTCGACGACGTTGAGCTGTAGATCGAACTTGGCGACCTCCGCATCGAGAGCGACGCTGTCCACGGAAAGACCGGGCAGATCGACGTGGGTTCGAGTGAGGTTCTCGAAGGACAGCATCACCTGAAAAAGCGGATGCCGCGCCTGTGAACGTGTCGGATTGAGCACCTCTACGAGGCGCTCGAAGGGCAGGTCGGCGTGACCGAATGCGCCCAACGCGACTTCCCGCGCGCGACCGATCTGCTCCGAGAACGATGTCGAAGCGTCGACGTCGGTGCGGAGCACCAAGGTGTTGACGAACATCCCGACCACATCGTCGAGCGCGGCGTCCCCGCGGCCGGCAACGGGAGTACCGATGGCAATATCGCTCGTCCCGGACAATCTCGAGAGCAAAACGGCAAGGGCGCCGTGCACGACCATGAACAGGGACGCATTGTGGGCAAGCGCCAGAAGCGACAGTTCACGATGCATGTGGGCAGGGATTTCGAAACGAACCGAGGAACCCTTGTAGGACTGACGACTAGGCCGCGGATGGTCGGTCGGCAGATCGAGCTGATCCGGTAGCCCTGCAAGCATGTCGGCCCAGTAGTGGACCTGGCTCGAGATAAGCGAAGTCGAATCCTTCTCCGAACCGAGAACCGACCGCTGCCACAAACTGTAGTCGGCGTACTGAACGGCCAGCGGCAACCATGCTGGATGCTCCCATGCCGTCCGAGCGGCGTAGGCGATCATGATGTCGCGAGCGAGGGGCCCCATCGACCAGCCGTCGGCCGATATATGGTGCACCACCATCGCGACCACATGTTCGCGCGGCCCGATCTCGAACAGTCGGGCTTGTATGGGGACATTCACCGTCACGTCGAACGTGGTGGAAGCCAGCGCGAAGACCTGTCGCTGGATGTCCGCCGCCGACGTCTGAATCGGCATGAGACTAGGGACCGTCTGGGCCGCGTCGAGGATGCATTGTCTCGGGCCGTCGACGGTGTCCGGGTAGACGGTCCGCAACGACTCGTGTCGATCGATTACATCCATGATGGCGACTTGAAGTGCCGCCACGTCCAGCTCGCCGGTCAGTCTCAGCGCGAACGGAATATTGTAAGCAGTGGAATCGGTGTCGAATCGATTGAGAAACCACATCCGTTGCTGTGCCAACGACAGTGGTACCTGGTCGGGACGGGTCGAGGCGACCAACGGGATGCGCCCGCCTTCGCCCGCTGACTGCTCCACCCGTACTGCGAGAAGCGCTACCGAAGATGCCTCGAACACCATGCGTACGGGAACACTGGCATCCAGCGCGACGCCCAGCCGAGAGACCACCTGAGTTGCCAGTAGCGAGTTGCCGCCGAGTTCGAAGAAGTCGTCGTCGAGGCCGACGACGGGGACGCCGAGGACATCGCTGAACACTGTCGCAACAGTTTCCTCGATCGGTGTCGTCGGGGCACGGAACTGACGAAAGCTGATGCCGAGTTCCGGTTCCGGAAGGGCCCGGCGATCCAGTTTGCCGATCGGTGTCAACGGAACCTCGTCGAGAACGACGATCACCGAAGGCACCATGTAGTTCGGCAGCAGGCGTCCCACGTGCTTCGACAGTTCGTCCTTGTCGATACTCACCGAACCGTGCACATACGACACGAGAGCCGTTTGACCCGACTGTATTTCGCGTCCGAGTGTCGCTGCGAAGGTGACCGCGGGGAACGTCTCGAGCGCTGCGTCGATCTCCCCGAGCTCGATACGGAAGCCGCGAACCTTCACCTGGAAGTCCGAGCGCCCCACGTACTCGATGGCAAAGTCTTTCGTCCATCGAACGATGTCGCCGGTGCGGTACATTCGCGTCCCCGCGTTGCTGTACGGGTCGGCGACGAACCGATCCGAAGTCAATCCTGCACGCTTGAAATAGCCACGTGCGACGGCGTCGCCCGACAGATAGAGCTCACCTGCAACACCGGCAGGGACCGGCTGCAGGCGGGAGTCCAGAATCAGGGCGCCGACACCAGGTACAGGCCTACCTACCGTGATCGGCTCGCCGACGAACAGTTCACCGCGCGTCGATACGATCGTTGTTTCGGTCGGTCCGTATGCGTTGAAGAAGCGGCGGCCCGGTGCCCAGCGCGCGATCAGATCGGCCGCGGATGCCTCACCACCGACGGACAACAATTCCAGGTCGTCGAGGCCGACCGGGTCGACGGAGCCGAGTACGGCCGGCGTGATGATCGCATGTGTGACAGCAACATCGGCAAGGAGTCGATGAAGTTCGGGGCCACCGATGATCGACGGCGGGGCCACGACCAGAGTTGCTCCAGCCGAGGCAGTGAGTGCCCATTCGAGAACAGATGGGTCGAAGCTCGGGGAGATCACGTGAAGGAACCGCGACGCAGGCGTCACCCGATAGAGGTCTACCGACTGGTCGATCAGACCGGACAGGCCTCGATGGGTGACACTGACGCCCTTGGGCAGGCCGGTAGAGCCGGAGGTGTAGATGATGTACGCGGGGTGGTCCAGGCGAAGTGGCGCGGTCCGATCCTCGTCGGACACACCGTCGGCCGGATAGCCGGCGACAGCTTCCTCGAACTCGGCGTTGTCGATTGCCCACCACTCGCACGTGCCGGGTAGTTCGTCGACGCGAGTCGACGAGGTGATCCCTACGAGGGCCCCTGAGTCCGAGAGCATGTGCCGCACCCGGTCGGTGGGGTATTCGGGATCGACGGGAACCCACGCGGCACCAGCTTTCGCCACTGCCCACATCGAGATGACCATCTCCAGCGAGCGCGGAAATGCCAGTGCGACAACGGACTCCGGGCCCACGCCTCGATCGATCAGGTACCGAGCATATCGATCGGTGAGCTCGTCGAGTTCTCGGTACGTCACCGTCTCCTCAGACGTGTGCACCGCGATGCCGTCCGGGTTGACAGCCACACCGGCCGCCAAGAATTCTGGCAGAAGTCGTCGCGATTCGACGCGGCCACCGTGAATGGTCGTCAACGTCTCGGACTCGTCCGGAGCCAGAATATCGATGACGCCCAACGGAACCGATGCATCTGCAACGATGGCCTCGAGAATGCGCAGGAACCTGTCGGCGAATCCCTCGATCGTCGAGGCGTCGAAGAGGTCCGTGGCGTACTCGAAGGTGGCTTCGATTCGTCCCGGCTCCCCGGAATCGTCCTGATGCTCGGTGAGCCAGAGCTGAAGGTCGAATTTCGCGATCGGAACATCGAGTTCCTGCGCGGTCACTTGCAGACCGGCGAAGCTGAGCTCGCTCACACGCGCTTTTTCCAGGGAGAGCGCAACCTGGAACAGCGGGTGCCGGGCAGTCGATCGAGCAGGATTGAGCACCTCGACGAGTCGCTCGAAGGGGATGTCTGCGTGCGCGAACGCCGATAGGTTGGTGTTGCGTACCTGATCGAGTAGATCGTCGAACGAATCGTGGGGCTCCACCCGAGCACGAAGGACCAGCGTATTGACGAACATGCCGATGATGTCGTCGAGCTGCTCATGGGCTCTGCCTGCAATCGGCGCGCCGATCGCAATGTCGGTGGTACCGCTCAGCCTCGACAGCAACACCGCGTACGCGGCCTGCACGACCATGAAGAGCGAAGCTTGGTGCGCGCGCGCCACAGTGGTGAGACCGCGATGGATGCGGGCGTCGATGGTGAAGCGGCTCTTTGCTCCACCGTTGGTCGCTACCGACGGACGGGGGCGATCCGATGGAAGGTCGAGCTGATCGGGTAGCTCATCCAAGGCCTGGACCCAGAATTCGATCTGCTGAGCGGACAGCGAAGCGCTGTCGCTTTCGAGTCCGAGGAGTCGACGTTGCCACAACGCGTAGTCCGCATACTGGATCGGCAGAGGCGCCCACGCGGGTGCCCGTCCGTTCGACCGGGCCTCGTATGCAGCCATCATGTCGCGGGCGAGTGGACCGAACGAAGACCCGTCCGCCGCGATGTGATGCAACACCATGGCGAGCACGTACTCGTAATCGGAGATCTTGAACAGTGCGATCCGGATCGGTGCAGCGACTGCGACGTCGAATCCGCCGCGAGCGAACTCCACCAATTCGGTGACCAACGAAGTCTCGTCGACGGATGCGGCCGAGAGTTCCGACAAGACGTCCTCGGTCCGCAAAATCAATTGTTGTGGGGCATCGTCGACCTGCGGGTAGACCGTCCTCAGCGTTTCGTGACGAGCGACCACGTCCGCAAATGCCTGGGACAGCGCCACTTCGTTCACGTCGCCGGTCAGTCGCACCATGAACGGGAGATTGTATGCAGCGGTATCCGGGTCGAACCGGTTGAGGAACCACATACGTTGCTGGGCAAGGGACAGGGGCAGAACATCCGGCCGAGGACCGGCAGTCAGTGGTGGGCCTGCGGATCCCTGTTCTATCGCTGTCTCGGCGCGCGATGCGAGCGCACCGACCGTCGGCGCTTCGAACAACTCTCGGACACCGAGACGGATTCCGAGGGCAGTTCCTACCCGCGTGACGAGTTGCGTTGCGATCAGCGAGTTACCGCCCAGTTCGAAGAAGTCCTCATCGAGACCGACGTGCGATGCGCCGAGGACGTCTTCGAAGACACCTGCGACCACGTACTCCACTCGCGTCTGCGGAGCTCGATATTTCTTGGCACTGCTGAACACCGGCTCCGGCAACGCTTTTCGATCGAGCTTACCGCTCGTATTAAGCGGTAGTGCGTCGAGAACGACGATCGCGGAAGGCACCATGTACGACGGAAGTGATCGGGACGCGAACTCGGCCCCCTCGGCTGCGTCGACCGTAGCGCCTGGACCGGGTACCACGTAGGCGACAAGTTGCTCGCCGGTCGCAGTGGGAACGACGAGCGCCACGGCCTGCGAGATGGACTGGTGTGCAAGAAGAACCGTCTCGATTTCACCGAGCTCGATGCGCTGCCCACGAAATTTGACCTGAAAGTCGGTCCGTCCGATGTAGTCGATGGTGCCGTCCGCGCGCCAACGCACGAGGTCGCCGGTGCGGTACATCCGCTCCCCCGCGCTCCCGAAAGGGTTGGCGACGAAGCGGTCCGAGCTCAAATCGGGCCGGCCGACGTATCCACGAGCCAACTGCACGCCCGCCAAATAGAGCTCGCCGCTTTCTCCGATCGGGCTGGGCCGGAGTAGGCCGTCGAGTACCAAAGCCCTGGTGTTCCATTCGGGAACTCCGATGGGAACAGTTCTTTCGTCCTGTACACCACTTTCGTAGTACGTCACCGAGACTGCCGCTTCGGTGGGACCGTACAAGTTGTGCAACCCGGCATCGGTCAGCTCACGAAATGCTGCTGCTGTTTCCACCGGTAACGCCTCACCGATGACGAACACATGCCGCAACGACCCGCATGTTCCGATCGGTGCGTTCGCGACGAACACCGTGAGCATCGACGGCACGAAGTCGGTGACGGTAACACTGTGTTCGGCGATCTTGTCCGCGACGTAGACCGAGTCCCGATGTCCGTCGGGAGTGGCCAGCACCATGGTGGCACCGACCTGGAGGGGCAGGAAGAAGCCCCACAGTGAGACGTCGAACGTCGTCGCCGTCTTCTGCAGGTAGACGTCGGTGGCGTCGAGTTCGTACTCCGAGCGCATCCACTGGAGTTGGTTGTCGATCGCCGCGTGAGTGACGGCGACGCCCTTGGGTCGGCCAGTGGAGCCCGAGGTGTAGATCACGTATGCGGTGTTGTCGAGTCGCAGCGGGGAGAGGAGATCGCGCTCTTGAACGCGTGCAGAATTCAGCGCTGCGTAGTCGAGAAGGTCGACCTGCACCGTGTCGGTGCCGTCCGGTAGTTCCACCCCGTCGCGCGAGACGACGAGAACGCACAATGGTTGCGCAGAGTCGAGAATGTATGCAGTGCGATCGGCGGGATGATCCGGATCGAGCGGTACCCATGCGCCTCCGGCTTCGACGATCGCGTACATCGCAACGATCAGGTCGAGTGATCGGCGAATGGACAATCCGACCAGTGTCTCCGGGCCTACACCCTTGGCGATCAGCATTCTGGCAAGACCGCTCACGCGTGAGCCGAGTTCGCCGTAGGTGAGCGACAAGCCTTCGTAGACGAGCGCTGTGCTCTCTGGATCGAGGTCGACGCGGGCATGGTAGTCCGACAGAAGTGTCCGCTGGACCAGCTCGTGTTCTGTCTCGTTCCAGATCTCCAGTACAGAGGATCTCTCGTCGGCGGTGGCAAGCTCGAGGTCCCATACTCGAGCGCTAGGCCCTGCCGCGACGAACCGGTCGAGGAAGTCGATGAAGCGTGCGTGATTGCGTGCCGATTCTTCGGAGTCGTACAGGTTCGGATTCGACTCGAAATCGACGTGAGTCGTGCTGCCGGCGACGCTCTGATAGAGGTTGAGCCCGAAATCCTCGATCAAACCGGTGGACAGGATGTTGATTCCGCCGACCATCGAACCGAAGCGCAACTCACTGAAGAACAGCATGATATTGACCCAGGGTCCGAAGAACGACGCCTGCCCGCCGGCACCACCGGCGTCACGGCGGATATCTTCGTGGCGGTAACGCTGGTGCCTGAGGGCACCGGTCACTTCGGTACCGATGCGTGCCAGAAGTTCTTCGACCGTGGTGTCTCGCGACACGTCGAGGCGCAGTGGTACGACGTTGGAGACCATTCCACCCGAGCGGCGAAGTACTGCCGTGGTGCGGGCGGTGACCGGCAGACTCAGGACGACGTCCTCGCGTCCCGTCATCTGGGCCAGGTAGGCAGCGAACGCGCTGATCACCACACTGGCCAGCGTTGAACCCGTCGCAGTGGTCAAGTCCTCGATCCGCGCGGCGTGCAACGCCGACAACGCCGTGGTGTCGATCTGGCTGACAGGTGCAGGCGCCGCACTACGTCCGGCCAGGCTCGTCACGGTCTCGATCCCCGCTACTCGATCCGCCCAGTACTCGCGGTCGGTCTCGAAGCGCGTCGAGTCCCGATATGCAACGTCGAGGTCGTAGACCTTGGTCAGGTCCGAGGACAGATTCTTCTTCGGCTCGGTACCGTTCGCGGCCGCGGTGTAGAGCTCCGCGACACGATTCATGAACGTGACCGCACCGAATCCGTCGAGCACGACATGATGGACGCGCTCGTACCAGAAGAAGAGGTCGTCTTCGAGGTGCAGCACCGTCGCGGCGATCAACCGGTCGGTGAGCATGTCTATCGGAGCGCTGTAGTCGGCTCGCATCCACGCGTGCGCTACTGCTCGTGGGTTGTCCTCACCGCGTAGGTCGAGGTATCCGAGTTCGTCGTCGAGGGTGGGATCGACGAATTGCCGCGGTTCTGCATCGACTTCGACGATACGAACGAACCCGGACTGCATCTCGAGCGCAGCTTCGGACGACACTCGCTGCAGAAGGTCGATGTCGAGAGCACCACGTAGTTCGACGTACTGCGCGATGTTTGCGGGAACGGACGGATCGACGTGTTGCGCGAACCACATCCCGAGCTGAGCAGGAGAGAGCGGAAACGACGACGCGCGGCCCCCCTGCGCATCCTGACCTGATCCTGCCGAACCTAGCGGGTCCAATCGAAGCCTCTCTTTCCCACAATCACACGCCCCTGATCGACTTCTGAGTGCAGCGGACGATCAAGCACCGAATACAACAATCTCATTCTTCGTTGCGCAGTCGAAAAGAACGCACACCGATCAGAGCCAAGTTACCTTGCAGTACATCTCCGAATCCGGTTGCGATCGTTACATCTGCTTACTGATCCGCTGGGCCCCCGCCAGCAACATCTATACGGTCGGCCGAACGCTCGGCAGTGTGCACGAGCCGGCGATCTGAGATCACGCCGCTGTTCTTCTTTCCTGAATTCGGCACCGGTCCAATCTACAGTGCTGCCGACGATCGACTCCAACTCGGCGAGGCCTGTGCGAACACCCGCTCAGGAGGTCATGTCCAGTGAGGCGATGACCTTGGTCGGATGAATACGAACCACCAGTTCACCGGGCACCCCGTTGCGCTTGCCGAACTCTGCGGCGCGGTCGGCTCCCATGTATCGGGCCCCGATCTCGGTGGCGGTACGCACAAGGTCTTCCGGCTCCTCGGACGTCGTGGCGATTCCTTGGATCTGCACGAATCCGTAGGGCGGCTCTTCGAGGTCCACCGACAACGCGACACGCGGGTCACGTGCGATCGCGCGCCCCTTCGCCGTATCGGCACCAGTGTTGAACACGATCGTCTCGTCCGCGAGAACGAACCAGATCGGCACCACCAGTGGCCGCCCGTCCGCCGCGACGTAACCGAGCTTGCCGGTTCTCGTGCCGTAACCGAGAAATTCACGAACCTCACTATCCGCCAGTGTTGTCATCTCGCGAGACTATCGACTACCACCGACAATTCTCCGTGCGATGGTCGAATACACTGCTGCAAGTTCTGGCGCCGAGAGTGGACCGTCGGGCCGATACCATCCTGCGATTCCGACACACAGTGTCGTCACCGCCCGAGAGGCATCCTTCGGATGCTCAGTGTCGAAATCGCCCGACTCGACGCCGTCGTGGACGATCGTGTCGAGCATGCGCTGTTGCTCGTCGCGTTGACCTATGTAGTCACTTCGGTTGTCGGCTTCGAGGCTGCGGATCTCGGTCGATCCGATGAACGCCTGATCCCGGCGATACATGTGGAACAAGAGCAACGAAGTGACGACGGCATCGAACCGGGCGCTGGGCGAAGTCCCAGCTTCTGCTTCCGCGATCCTCGACCGTTGGAGCAAATCGGCCATGGCGGCCTTCATCAGCCCCACCAGAAGGGCCTGCTTCGACGGGAAATGGTGATAAAGCCCTGGTACGGACAGTCCGGCGCGAGCTGCGATCTCACGCACCGAAGCCCCGTGGTAACCCTGCTCGACGAACGCGGCGAGGGCCGCAGCCAGCGGCGCGGGTAGCACCGAGCCCTCGTAGATGCGCCAACTACCTCGCTCCGCATCTCCACTCATAGTGGACCAGCCTGCTCGAATGTGACCTTTCCTGCGCGGACAGTGGCCAGAATCGGATCCGCGCGCAGGTCGCGGTTTCCGAGATTCGCGGGGTGTTCGGCCAGTATCACCAGATCCGCCACATCCCCGACTCCGACCGATCGGCGGCCACCGCAGGCCGCGGCCAAGGCGACGTCCAGCGGTAGCGCCTCCTCGACCTGCCACGGCCGGCGATCGTCGTCGGTACGCCACACGGCATCGGCGACGGCATCGAGCGGCGACGGCGGGCTGACCGGGGCGTCGGAGCCGAACAGCAGCTCCACGCCCGCGCGATGTAGCGAGGCATACGGATACGAGATCGAGGCTCGACCACGCCACAGTTCATCCGCGACGTCACGGTCGCTCATTGCATGTTGAGGCTGGATGGATGCTGCGACGCCTGCCGCGGCGAACCGCTGCACGTCGGCCGGCAGGACCTGTTGAGCATGCTCGATCCGCCCACCAACTCCGATGGCCTCGAATGCGTCGAGTGCGAGTGAGTTCGCGCGGTCACCGATGGCGTGAACAGCCGACTGGATCCCGCCTTCGGATGCCTGCCTCATCAGTGCGCGAAGGTCTGTGGGTGTCTCGAGAAGTATGCCGGTTCCGGAACCGTCGGGATACGCCTCGTGACAGCATGCGGTTCGGGTGTTCAGTGAACCGTCGAACATCACTTTCAGCGGGCCGAGTGAAAGATGCCGCCCGTCACCGATGCGATCGCCGGTCCTCGCGCCGACGTACAACTCGTGTTCGAGCCATTCCGGCCACACCGCGATGGACACGTCGACGGACGACTGTCCGACCTCGGCGCGACGCAGCCAGACAGCTCTGTTGTCCGCGTACTCGAAATCGGTCACGGCGGTGATGCCTCGTCGAGCCAATTCGGCGGTGGCGTCGAGGACGCTGCGATCACCTTGCTCGGTATCGGCCAACCGGTCGAGAGCACCGAGACCTTCCATGCAGTCGTGATCGCGCAATATCCCCGTCGGATGATCGATGGACAGTTCGTCCAGAAGTGCCGGACTGAGCCACAGCGTGTGCAAATCCATGCTCGTTATCGCCACGAGGCGGTCCGGTAGGGCCCTCTGCAGCACATCCTTGTGTGGCACGTCGGGCCACAGCGCGTCGCGAAAACCTTGGGCGCGCAAGATTCCATGACCGTGCCGTTCCTCGGAGCGCGTAAGGATGTCCGCGACGGCGGCGGCAGAATCTACGTCCGAGACATCGATCCGCGTCGACGATGCGGTCCACTGCGTCAGATGCACGTGATTGTCCACGAAACTGGGCAACAACGCCCCTCCTCGACCGTCGACAATCTCGCCCTCTGTAGCGCGCGATGCGACCCCGGCCCGGATCACCTCGGAGATCCGACCACCAACCGTCTGCACTTCGAAGGTCGGGCCGCCCGCGGCGAGAACCACGTTTCTGATCAGCACCTCCGGACTCTAGAACACTCGTGCCGTGAAAGCGTGGGCCGGCCGAGTGGGAGTCTCCGAAGAAGGTGAAGCATCAGCGATTGCGATCTCGTCCACGTTCGACGAACCAATCCACCAGATCCGGTGCATCGACGGCCGAGCGGTCGAGAATGCGTGCGGCGTCATCGCCCTGAAAGATTCGTTTGAGCGGAACCTCGAGCTTCTTCCCCGTCCTGGTGTGTGGGATTCCGGGAGCGGCGATGATCTCGTCGGGTACATGCCGAGGTGATGCCTGCTCCTTGATGACCGCCTTGATCCGTCCCCGTAGCGGCTCATCGAGTTCGACACCCTCGGCCAGCACTACGAACAACGGCATCCAATAACTACCGTCATCGAATTCGACACCGAGGACGAGGGATTCGACCACTTCGGGTAAGGATTCGACGGCCTGGTAGATGTCGGCACTACCCATTCGAATACCGTTGCGGTTCAACGTCGAATCGGAACGCCCGTGAACGATGACGCTGCCATGCTCGGTGACGGTAATCCAGTCTCCGTGGCGCCACACTCCGTCGAAGGTATCGAAGTACGCGTCGTGATAGCGCGATCCGTCCTCGTCGTTCCAGAACCGACTGGGCATCGACGGCATCGGCTCGGTGATGACGAGTTCGCCTACCTCGCCGGTTACCGAGCGACCCTGGTTGTCGTACGCGGCCAACGCGACGCCGAGGTACGGGGCCGACAGTTCACCCGGCCATACCGGCACCGTACGCACCCCACCTGCGAACGCCGAGACGACATCGGTCCCACCGGAGATCGAGAATACCGGGACGTCACGGCTGATGTTGTCCGCCAACCAGATCGACGATGTGGCCGGTAGCGAAGACCCGGTGATGCCGATCGCCCGCAGCGCACCGAGGTCGTGATCTTCACCGGGGTGTGAACCCGCCTTGATGCAGGACAGCACGTACCCCGGGCTGGTTCCCAGGAAGGTGACCTTCTGTGCAGAAGCGATTTTCCACAGCGCATCGGCCGTCGGGAAACCCGGGCTACCGGACGCAGTCACGATGGTGGCACCGACGAGGAGTCCTGCCACCTGAAAATTCCACATCATCCAACTGGGGCTCGTGTACCAGAAGAACGTGTCGTTCGGTCCGATATCCGATTGCAGCCCAACGGACTTGAGATGTTCGAGCAGCACTCCACCATGGCTGTGCACGATCCCCTTGGGCAATCCCGTGGTACCCGAGGAGAACACTATCCACAGCGGGTGGTCGAAAGGAACGGCAACGCTGGTCCACACGCACTCTCCGGCAGTGGCCTCGTCCCATGTGATGGATCCTGCCGTGACATGCGCGCCGACCTGGACGACGAGATCGACCGTCGGCAAGTTCTCGAGCAACGCGCTCACGTCCGCAGTCTTGTCGTGGAATTTGCCGCCGTAGGAATATCCATCGGCGCTGATCAGCACCTTCGGATCCAGTTGCCCCAAGCGATCCGATGCGGCAGATGCGGAGTAGTCCTGTCCACAGGCCGACCACACCGCACCGATGCTTGCCACCGCAAGAAACGCGATGACGGTCTCGGGAATGTTGGGAAGGTAGCCGACGACGCGGTCTCCCTTCGCTACGCCTCGTGACTTCAACGTCTCGGCCAGCGATGCTGCCTGCCGAGCCAACTCATGCCAGGAGAGTCTGGTGACCGTTCCGTCCTCGTGTGCGTGCAGGATCGCAGGCCGATCGGTTCGGACGTGCCGCTCGACCTGGTCGACGTAGTTCAGGGTCGCACCGGTGAACCACTGTGCCCCTGGCATGTCGGTCGATTCGAGAGTTGCGATGGGTTGATCGGCGGCGATGATCTCGAAGTAGTCCCATACCGCGCGCCAGAAATCGGGGAGATTCTCGGTGGACCATGCCCACAGCGATCGATAGTCGGTCAGGTCGAGAACGTGTCGCCGTTGCACGTAGCGTTGAAAGTCCGTGATGCGAGCATTTTCGATGTCCTCGGTCGACGGCGTCCACTGCGTATCGGTCATATGATCCAGTATTCCCGACGGCGCCCGATCCGCGTCGCGAGTCACTGCGACTGAATGTCCAGCATTCCGATGGACTTCTCACGCATCTCGACTTTCCGCACCTTTCCGGTGACCGTTGTCGGGAATTCATCGACGACGTGCACGTATCGCGGGATCTTGTAGGCAGCAAGCTTGCCCTCGCTGAATGCTCGAACCGCAGCGGCATCGAGCGGCACTGCGTTGTCCCGCATTCTGATCCACACCATCAGTTCTTCCCCGTACTTCACATCGGGAACTCCGATCACCTGAGCATCGAGGATATCGGGGTGGGAGTACAGAAACTCCTCGATCTCTCGGGGGTAGATGTTCTCACCCCCTCTGATAACCATGTCCTTGATCCGCCCAGTGATGGCGACGTAACCGTCAGCATCCATGACACCGATGTCACCGGTGTGCATCCACGCTTCGGCATCGATGGCTTCGGCAGTTTTTTCTGGATTTTGCCAGTACCCGGCCATGACGGAATAGCCTCGTGTGCACAGCTCCCCCGGCTCACCGCGCGATACGGTCTCCGCGGTCGTCGGGTCGACGATCTTCACCTCGAGGTGTGGACCTACTGCACCCACCGTCGAGACTCGTTGGTCGATGGTGTCCTCGCTGCGAGTTTGAAGCGAGACGGGCGAAGTCTCGGTCATGCCATAGCAAATGGACACCTCCCTCATTCCCATTCTGTCGATCACCTGCTTCATGATCTCCGCAGGGCACGGCGAACCGGCCATGATGCCGGTGCGCAGACTCGACAGGTCGAACGAATCGAACTCAGGCAGTGCAAGTTCGGCGATGAACATCGTCGGAACTCCGTACAGCGATGTGCACCGCTCCTTCTCGACGGCCGCGAGCGTGGCAGCAGGTTCGAATGCACGCCCAGGGATCACCATCGCGCTGCCGTGACTTGTGCAGGCAAGGTTTCCCATGACCATGCCGAAGCAGTGATAGAACGGCACCGGTATACACACTCGGTCCTCGGCGGTGTAGTGGCACAACTCGCCGACGAAGAATCCGTTGTTCAGGATGTTGCTGTGACTCAGCGTGGCACCCTTGGGGAATCCTGTTGTACCCGAAGTGTATTGGATGTTGATCGGATCGTCGACCCGCAGTTGGTCCTGCACGTCGGCGACCATTCGTGGTCGATCGGCCAGCGCGCGGTGCCCGCGGTCGGTCATCAATTCCCACCCGAAGCTATCGATGTAGACGACTTCTCGCAGATCAGGAGCTTTCGGACGGGCCTCCTCGATCATGGCCGCGTAGTCCGCTCCCTTGAACTCCTGCGCCGACAACAGGACCGACACGCCTGATTGCTTCAGTACGAACCGCAACTCGTGCGTACGGTAGGCCGGATTGATATTGACCAGAATGGCTCCGATTTTGGCGCTCGCGTATTGCGCCAATACCCACTCCGGGCAGTTCGGCGCCCATATACCGACGCGATCACCCTTCACGACGCCTTGCTCCAGCAGGCCCGCCGCCAACAGCTCTACGTCCGCGAGTAACTCCGAATAGGTCCACCGTCGGTCGGACACGACATCTATCAACGCATCATGCCCACCGTACAGCGATGCAGTTCGATCCAGGTTTGCTCCGATAGTGTCTTCGAGCAGCGGCCGAGACGACGCTCCTGACGCATGACTGAGTCTCTCCATGACTTACACGATAGTGAGCTGGATCACTGAGGACTACCCCCGAAGAGGGGTACTCAGTCGAGTGTCATGGTTTCCGAGGATTCGAGAACGTCCGCTCGGGAAGTGTCCTTCAGTGCCACACCCGAACGTCCCAGGCGGCGCGCACCCCGCACGAGTCCGGCAACGATCTTGGCGGACTGTCGATAGCCCAATCCTTCTGGTGGATGAATGTTCGAGATGCAGTTTCGGTCGGCGTCCGATCTGCCTGGCGCAGGCAGATGAGTGAGATAGATGCCCAGACTGTCCGCCACCGACAGCCCAGGGCGTTCACCGATCAACACGACGACAGTGCGCACCCCCATCGCCTCTGCGATGTGATCGCCCAGTGCCACCCGAGCCTCGGTCGCAATTACCGGCGGGGCCATCGAATACAGGTCTGCCAATTCCTCCACAAGAGCCTCCAACATCGAGGTTCCATGATCGGTCAGTGCGCGCGGCGAGAGTCCATCGCTCAGCACGAATCCGATGTCGAACTTCCCCGGCGTGATCGAAGACAGATCCTCGGGCTCTCGGCCGAGATCCGGTCTGCGGAGGTACTCCGCGCGCGATGTCGCCTTCGATGTCACGATGGCAGGAGCACCGAGCCCGACCCGCTCGACGGCGACGGTGAAAGAGTCCACCTCGAGTGGCGTGTGGACGGCGTCGCGAGCCGCGGCATGTGCAGATCTGAGCTCCAGAACCCGTCGCGTCGGCAGTGAATCGCCGGTGCGGCCCAATCCGATTCGTGCCTGCGTACTCAGCCTCAGGTCCGCCCAGAAGTCGGTGGGTTCGATCTCGGTCATCGCGTACCCGTCAGCGCTCGCAACGGGGAACCCGTTGCATCGACGTCGAGTATCCGGCCATGGGAGTCCACCATGCCCAGGCGATCGAGCCAGACGGCGAATTCGGGCGCGGGCTTCAACCCCAGCACCTGGCGCACGTACAGGACGTCGTGAAAACTCGAACTCTGATAGCCGAGCATCACATCGTCCGCACCGGGAACGGCGATAACGAAGGCCACTCCGGCCGCTCCGAGCAGCGTCAACAGTGTGTCCATATCGTCCTGGTCGGCCTCGGCGTGGTTCGTATAGCACACGTCGACACCCATCGGTAGGCCGAGCAGCTTTCCACAAAAATGGTCCTCGAGGCCGGCGCGGATGATCTGCTTACCGTCGTACAGATACTCGGGTCCGATGAATCCGACGACGGTGTTGACCAGCAACGGTTCCAGGTCGCGACATACCGCATAAGCCCGCGTCTCCAGCGTTTGCTGATCGACTGGTTTTCCTCCCATTCCAAGGTACGCGCCGGCGCTCAGCGCTGAACCCTGGCCGGTCTCGAGATACATGACGTTGTTGCCGACGGTTCCCCTGTGCAGCGATCGACCTGCTTCGTTGGCTTCACGGAGGAGCGAAACATCCACGCCGAAACCAGAATTAGCGCCCTCGGTGCCCGCGACGGACTGAAAGACCAGGTCGACGGGAACACCTTTTTCGATCAGCTCCATCGTCGTCGTGACGTGCGAGAGGACGCAGGACTGGGTCGGGATCTCGAAGCGCTGACGAATGTCGTCGAGGAGATGTAATAGATCCGACGTCGCGTGAGGTGAATCGGTTGCCGGGTTGATTCCGATGACGGCGTCCCCCGACCCCAACAGCAACCCGTCCAACGTTGCCGCCGCGATACCGCGTGGATCGTCGGTCGGATGATTAGGTTGCAGCCTCGTCGCGAGGGTTCCCGGCAGGCCTATCGTCGTGCGGAATGCTGCGGTGACCTCGACAGCACGTGCCACTGCGATCAGATCCTGGTTCCGCATGATCTTGCTGACCGCCGCCACCATCTCGGGGGTGAGCCCGGGTGCCACTGCGCGTAGCGTCGCAGCAGCCGAGGTCGAGGCGGCGGTGTTCAGAAGCCAGTCACGGAGTCCCCCTACCGTGAGATGCGAGACTGCGCCGAACGCGACTCGGTCGTGCGAGTCGATGATGAGTCTGGTGACTTCGTCGCTTTCGTAGGGAACCACAAGGTCCTGCAGGAATACTCCGAGAGAGACTTCCGACAGTGCCCACTGTGCTGCGGCACGCTCTGCGTCGGATTGTGCTGCGCACCCCGCCAATTCGTCGCCCGAGCGCAAAGGCGTCGCTTTGGCCATCAGTTCCACGAGAGAGTCGAACTGGTAGGTGGTGCCCGATATCTGCTGCGTGTAGATGGTCATTCGAGCTCTGCTTCTGCCTTCGCCAACGCTGCGAACTCTTCGTCGGGCGAGTTCGCAACCAGGTGATGGCGGCTGTAGATACCGAAGTACAGCATGAAAGCAGCGAATACTCCCAGGCACCAGAGCGCGGCAGTACTGTCGACCAGGAACGTTGCGACGACGGCCAACGCTGCGATTACCAGCGCGAAGCCGGTAGTGACGATGCCACCGGGAGTGCGGTACGGGCGTTCCATATCCGGTTCTTTGCGACGCAGCACGATGTGGCTGATCATCATCAGAACGTAACTCAACGCGGCGCCGAACACTGCCATGTTGAGCAACATCGCACCCTGTCCCGTCAGCGAAAGCAGAAAACCGATGACGCCGGGCACGATGAGGGCAAGGACTGGAGCTTTGCGAGAGTTGGTGACAGAGAGCGTCTTCGGTAGATATCCGGCACGAGAGAGCGCGAACAACTGCCGCGAGTAGGCGTACATGATCGAGAAGAAGCTCGCGACGAGACCGGCAAGTCCGATGTAGTTCACTACCTTGGCTGCTCCACTGTCGCCGAGCGCTTCCACGAGTGGATTGCCGGAGGACTGCATCGCCTCGGCCCCGCCTGCGCCCGTGACGAGGAAGAGCACCGAGGCCCCGGTGACGAGCAGGATGCCCATCGCAGCGATAATTCCGCGCGGGACGTTCTTGGTCGGGTCCTTGGCCTCCTCCGCGGCGAGCGGCACTCCCTCCACTGCGAGGAAGAACCAAATGGCGAATGGGACCGCTGACCAGATTCCGAGGTATCCGAACGGCAGGAAGCTCGACGCGCCTGCTGCATCCGTCGGGGCGATGTCGGTGAGGTTGCTCGCGTCGAACTTGCCGAGTGCGGCGAGGACGAAGATCACCAATCCGACCAACGCGATGGCGGTGATGACGAACATGATTTTCAGCGCTTCACCAGCGCCGGTGAGGTGGATGCCGATGAAGATGGCGTACACCGCCAGATATACCCACCATCCATCGGTGATTCCGAAAAGGCCGAGGGATTCGACGTAGGCCCCGATGAAGGTGGCGATCGCGGCCGGAGCTATCGCGTATTCGATAAGAATTGCCGTACCGGTGGCGAACCCACCCCACGGCCCGAGTGCACGCCTGGCGAAGGTGTAGCCGCCTCCCGCGGCCGGAAGCGCCGAGGACATCTCGGCCATCCCGAGCACCATCGCCAAATACATTCCCGCGATCAGTACGCCCGCGATGAGAAGCCCACCGAATCCGCCCTGTTCGAGACCGAAGTTCCACCCCGAATAGTCCCCGGAGATAACGTAACTGACGCCGAGTCCGGCGAGGAGAACCCAACCGGCCGTGCCCTTCTTCAACGTTCGTTTGGCGAGGTAGTCGCCACCTTCGACGTGTGAATCGACACCGCCGTGATGTGATGCCGTCGGATCGCTGACAGACATGAAAATCCTCTCGTGCAAGTGGAGGTTCTCGCGCGTGGGTTGCGCGAGTCGGCTCAAGGTAGGCCCGCTGTGTAAGCGAGATGTCATCTTTCGATGACGAAAGAATTACGGCGTACTACGTCACTCGGTTGACGTCACCGATGTCACCCTCGTCCGGTTCCGCGACTGTCAGCACAGCGTTTACAACAACCCTCTCGGTCTCGCGCGCACGCTCCAGTCACCAGAGCGTGCGCGCGATCGACGGTTCGACCTCGGAACGACGTCAGCCCTGGAGCATCCCGGGTACCGGGCATGCATCGGCAGCTTGGGCAACCACCAGGATGTCGTCGGGAACTTCGGGCCTGCGCCCCTCTTCCCAGTCGAGGCCGACAAGAGGCGGATACTGCTCGAGAAGGTCGTTCTCTATTGCCGTGTACGCACGTCCTCGACTGAGGAAACGTACGCCCTCGGGTGATTCCAAGGAAAAGCCTCCACCGCGTCCCGGCACGACGTCCAGTACGAGTTGAGTGTGCTTCCACGCTTGGAACTGAGAACCAGATATCCATACCGGAACGGCGTCACTGCCTTCGGGAAGGTCGTCCGGGATATCTCCCACGCCGAGACGTAGATCCAGAAGACCCAACAACACATCCCGGTCACCGACGATGAATTCCCCTGCGGGATAGCACATCGGCGACGACCCGTCACAGCACCCGCCGGACTGATGCATCATCAGTTCGCCGTGGGTACCACCGAGGCGACAGAGAAGCTCCATCGCCCCGGCGGTTGCTCGCAGACGCGCAGGCGGGGCCGGAGCCGCAGGCCTGCCGGCCATCAGAAGAAGCCCTGAGCCTTTTGGGCGTAGCTCACCAGAAGGTTCTTCGTCTGCTGGTAGTGATCGAGCATCATCTTGTGATTCTCACGTCCGATACCCGACTGCTTGTACCCACCGAACGCGGAGTGTGCCGGGTACTGGTGGTAGGTGTTGGTCCACACTCGACCAGCCTTGATGTCGCGGCCGGCGCGGTAGGCGACTCCTCCGTCTCGCGACCAGACTCCCGCCCCGAGTCCGTAGAGCGTGTCGTTCGCGATGTCGATGGCCTCGTCGTAATCCTTGAACGACGTCACCGAAACGACCGGCCCGAAGATCTCTTCCTGGAAGATCCGCATGTTGTTCTTGCCGGTGAAGATCGTCGGTTGCATGTAGTAGCCACCGTTGAGATCTCCACCGAGTTGGGCGCGCTCGCCGCCCGTGACGACCTGCGCACCTTCACCCTTGCCGATTTCGATGTAGGACAAGATCTTCTCGAGCTGATCGTTACTGGCCTGTGCACCTATCATCGTCTCGGTGTCCAGCGGATCACCCTGACGCACAGCCTTCGTGCGGATCGCGGCGAGGGCAAGGAACTCGTCGAAGATGTCGGCCTGGATGAGGGAACGCGACGGGCAGGTGCACACCTCACCCTGATTGAGCGCGAACATCGTGAAGCCTTCGAGCGCCTTGTCCTGGTAGTCGTCGTTGTGGGCAAGGACGTCGGAGAAGAAGACGTTGGGGCTCTTGCCACCGAGCTCGAGTGTGACCGGAATCAGGTTCTGCGACGCGTACTGCATGATCAGGCGGCCTGTGGTGGTTTCTCCGGTGAAGGCGATCTTTGCGATCCGGGGGCTGGAGGCAAGTGGCTTGCCTGCTTCGACGCCGAAACCGTTGACGATGTTGAGCACTCCCGGCGGCAGGAGGTCACCGATGATCGATATCAAATGGAGGATCGAGGCCGGCGTCTGCTCGGCAGGCTTGAGCACGACGGCATTACCGGCAGCAAGTGCGGGCGCGAGCTTCCAGACCGCCATGAGGATCGGGAAGTTCCAGGGAATGATCTGGCCGACCACACCGAGTGGCTCGTGAAAGTGATAAGCGACGGTGTCGTTGTCGATCTCGGAAAGCGAACCTTCCTGTGCACGAATGCAACCCGCGAAGTAACGAAAATGGTCCACTGCCAGGGGGATATCGGCGTTGAGGGTTTCGCGGATCGGCTTGCCGTTGTCCCAGGACTCGGCGAGCGCGATTGACTCGAGGTTCTCGGCGATTCGGTCCGCGATCTTGTTGAGGATCACGGCGCGCTCGGCAGCGGATGTCTTACCCCATGCGGGAGCGGCGGCATGCGCAGCATCGAGAGCCAGCTCGATGTCCTCGGAGGTCGAGCGAGCAACCTCGCAAAAGTTCTCACCGGTGACGGGGGTCGGGTTCTCGAAGTACTGCCCCTTGACCGGCGGAACCCATTCTCCACCGATCCAGTTTTCGTAGCGTGGCTGGAACGACATGATTGCTTCGGCCGTACCGGGACGGGCATAGACGGACATCTAGTGACTCCTTCTGATCAACCGAACTGATGTGATTCAGAACACTAGGTCGAGCAACGTTGCAACTACGTTGCTGCGGTGCGCATGGATCGAATCAGACACCCAACTGACGGTCGAGTAGATCGATACGTGCGTTGACCTGGCCGTAAAGCGCAGAATCTGCGTTCAAAGTGGCCCGATACGCCTCCCAGGCAATTACGTCGGTACGACCGTGGATCGAGGAGGTCCACTGGGCAAGCAAGACAGGGTCACCGACACGAAGCAGGGCTGCTTGCATCCTGGATCGCAGTTCTTCGCGAATTTCGTCGATGCCAGGCGCCGAAGATCCAGGAAGCACCGGACCCGAGTAGATCCGCATCGCTGCCTCGACGTCACCACGGTCGAGCGCCCGGCGAATATCACCTACGTCCGAGGCCAGTTCCCCGACCAATCGGTACGGTCGAGATGCGAGCCCGGACGCGCCGAAGGTCTTCCGCAGACGCGACATCTCGGCACGGATCGTCACGGAGTCGAGCTCGTGTTCATCGAGTAGCACAGCGAGATGATCCGAGCTGAGACCTTCAGGATGATCACCCAGCAGCAACAATATTTCCGCATGCCGTTGCGACAGCGCCATCCTACCGCTGCCACGCACCAACCCTGGCCGCCCACTCCCCAGCACTTCGAGCCGAGGGGCTGTGTCCCCCAGCGACTTCGGTGAATTCATCAGATGTACCCGAAGCTCGGACTCGGCGGCCGCCACGGTCGCACGGATCAGCGAGAGCACCTCGGGCACAGCAACTCTCGGACCACCGGTAATATCGATAGCGCCGAGAATGTGTCCACTCGTCGGATGATGCACCGGAGCCGCCGAGCAACTCCATTCGTGCACCGAACGGGAAAAATGCTCGGCCGCGAAGATCTGGACGCAATGATCGATGGCGAGCGCCGTCCCCGGCGCATTGGTTCCCTTGGACTCTTCACTCCAATCGGCACCCTCGGCGAAGTTCATGGTGAGAGCGCGATCCTTGGCGGTCGCATCGCCCTCCACCCACAACAACCGGCCCTCGGCATCGGAAATCGCAACCAGTAGACCGGTGTCTGCTGCGTCCTCGACGAGCAGCTTGCGGATGACCGGCCTAATGATCGACATCGGGTGACCGTCGCGATATCGCTCGAGTTCGGCGCCGGAAAGGGCGAGCGAATCGCTTCCACCGTCCGGATTCACACCCTTGGTTCGGCTGCGCAGCCACGAGTCCAGGACTACCGATCGGACGGAATCGGACGACGGCGGTTCGTCGTCGACGAAGAGTCGGTGTGCGGTGGACATCTGACGGGCGAGAACATCGACGTCTTCACCTGGGCGAACGGCAATCCAGGGGTTGCCCTGCCCTGGAAATCTAGCTGTCATTCCGATGCACGCCTTCCCACATGTTCACGCCACTGTAACGCAGCTCACACAGTTCAGGGTACAGCCATGACTTTACCGCGCCCAGCCTCGAGCGTGTGGTCGACAGCTCATACCTCGAGAAGAGGCCTTACGTGACGGACGCCGAAAGGAAGTCCGCAGCACGCTCGGCGAGCATGACTGCAGTCGCATGCGGTCCACGCGTAGGAACAGCTGGAAAGGCAGATGTGTCAGCCACCATCAGACCCTCGAACCCCCGCACCTGCAACCTATCGTCGAGAACGCCGTTGTCGTTGCCCATCGCGCAACTCCCCGAGAGATGAAGCGAGGTACCCAGTCGACTCTGCAGAGGGTCGCCGAGGACATCGAGCACCTCGATCGGATGGCGCCTCGATAGCCGTCCGATCAATTCGGCAACACGATCGAGTCCTGCCCGGACTGCGCGACGATCGCCCGCCGATTCCAAATATCGATATCTCACGAGCGGGCCATCCATGGGGTCCGCTGACACCAACGTGATGTCGCCGCGACTGTCGGACGTCATCAGGCCGATACCGATCATCGGGTCACCGATCGGCAGTCCGGGGATCAGTCGATCGAATGCCGCTGTGTACGGACGTATTTCCAGATCATCGACATGCAGCACCTCCTGAAGGGGCGATGCAGGTTCGAAGGGCAACGGTGTTCGATAGTGGACGCCGACTTCCGGATGATCACTGAACTCGCGGCCCACGTACGGATGATCCAAAACGACTGGAACTCCTAGCCCCGCAAGATGATCTGCCGGACCGATCCCCGAAAGCATGAGCAGCTGCGGAGTACGGACCGCCCCAGTACACAGAACCACCTGGGGAGCCAGAATCCTTGAAACACGTCCGTTACGAACTACTTCCACACCCGCTGCACTGGTTCGATCGAAAAGCACTGCAACGACCGTGGATTCAGTGAAGACATCCAGATTGGATCGGTGGAGTACCGGGAGTAGATACGCTGCAGCAGCATTCACTCTGCGGCCGTCGACGACATTGAGTGGAACCGCGCCGATTCCGCCCGAGGAAGTCGGATCGTTCATGTCCGGATCCCGGGGGTAGCCGAGCGTCGTCGCCGCGTCGTGAAACAGTTTCGTGAACTCGTTTTGTGCCCTGCGAGGGGTCCGCGCTACCGGCATCGGACCACCTCGACCGTGCCACTCGCCCGAGAAGTCCAGATCGGTTTCCGACTTCAGAAAGAAAGGCAACACCTCGTCGTAAGACCAGGAAGCCGGCCAGGCATCGAAGTCTCGCGGCCTACCCCGCACGAAGTACCCGCCGTTGACTGCACCAGAGCCTCCGAGGACTCGACCCCGTGAGATCCAGCGGGTGATCTCCGGCGTCAGTTCCGCACGATACGACGACGTCCAAGGGCTCGAGGGCCCAACCGGTAGGACATGTGCGTTCAGGATCTCCGGCGGATACGTCCCATCGCTCGAGAGCCCGGGCCCACTTTCGAGAAGCACTACCCGACAATCCGGATTCGCGCTAGCTCGCGATGCCACAACGGAGCCACAAGAGCCGCCACCTACGACGATCACATCGGCGTACGAAGTCTCCAGCGGGCTCACGTGTCCATGCGCGGAGTCAACGCCTTCAAGCTCCGAGACTCGACGGCACCTCGCCATAGGCCTGAGCCGTACGCGATGTCGTCGACCCGCTTGAAGAAGGCATACCGTAGCGGATCCAAGCCACCGAGTTCGCGGTGGTTGTACCAGTCGGCCAGCGCTTCGGCGACGGCAAGTCCGAGTGCGATCTTCCTGATTCGGCTCGAAAGCAACACTGCAAGCAGGGTTATCGGCCAATAATGCCGACACATCGCCGATGCAAGTTGCCAAATCCCTGCAATGAATCCTTCGGCGGCGAGTATCGCGGCGATGCGCGTGGGCTGATCGAGACCGATGAACATCTTGCGTAGTCGACCGATGGTCACTGCGAGAGTCGCCAGCGCACCCAGCAGCCCGAGCTTGGTGAAACTGATAGCCAACAAGGTGGCGATCAGGGTCCAGGGTGACATCGAAATCGGCGGCACCATTCCGGGGTGACGCTCGGCAAGAGGGCTGGCGCCGGTGCCGTAGAACAGTTTGCGGCCGAACCACCGCCCGAATGTCACTCGATGATCGTGAGCAACGTGCGCAACAGGCTCGTATCGCAATCGCCACCCGGCTTCCTGCAACCTCCAGCACAGATCGACGTCCTCGGCGACATGCATGGATTCGTCGAACCCATTGCATTCCTCGGCTACGTGCCTGCGTATCAACATGGCTGCGCTGGGAACGTAGGACACCGAACTACCCGCCCGAACAGCAGCTTCCCGGCGACCGAGATCGAGAGAGGAGCGAGCATGCTCATACCTGGCCAAGGCGTTGCCCTCGGGTTCGAGGGCAACGATACGAGGAGCGACCAGCGCCACCGCCGGATCCGAGAAGTGCCCCAGCATTACCTCGAGCCACCCCTTTCGGGGAACGACATCCGAGTCGAGAAATGCGACGAAATCCGTTGTTGCACTCCGAAGTCCCGTGTTTCGAGCTGCTGCAGGCCCTCGCGAGGTCTCGTGACGTAGGACCGTCACCCCACCGACGCTCCAGGCCATCGGCGGCGCGGTCACTGGCTCGTCGGATCCGTCGTCGACGATGATGACGTTCAAGCCGTGGAGCGCAGGAAGCAACCTGCCGAGACCGGAGGCATTGTTCTTCATCGGAACGACGACAGTCACATCCTGCGGAGACGGAATGGACATCGGCCGCGGGTTGGCTACTCCCGAGTCCAGAAGTTTGCGAGCAACGAGCGCCGACTGCGAGTCGGTGACCTCGAGAAAACCGTCGCCGATCATGGCGGCCGCGGTAGGTGCAAGCTTCAACATTCTGGTCGGTGAACCACCGATCAACACTCGACCGTCGGAGTATTTGCGAACACGCGGATCGACTCGCACCCCGAATCCATCAGGTAACCGACCTTGACCCATCAGGTGATCGTAAGCGGACATTGCGCCGATGTGTCATCCACTGCCCTAAATTTCGAGGAACATACTCGAAGCCGGTTTCGACCGGCCGGATCGGGAACCCGAATCACGTCAACATTCCGCTGTCGGACGGTGCCCACCGACTCACCGCAGCGCTGCCCCGTGCACACATATCCTGCAGTACGACCTCCCCCTCATCCCCGCTGGACAGTCGCGGGTCACCGAGAATCCCGTTGGGCGATACCGCCTTCGTACCCCCCGCACGCAGGCGTGGAAGCAAAGAATCGATAGTGTCGGTATTTCCTACCTCCGCACGGGACATGTCGACGACGTCGGGTGAAAGATAGAGCAGCAGTGAAGTTTCGGTCCGGCCGGCGTGCGCGTCCGCGCCGGGAACAGCACAGGGTAGCCACGCGACATCGCGTCCCTCGTAACGCAGCAGTCCGACGGCCGAGATCAGCGTCGAGACGTTGCCGCCGTGACCGTTGACGAACAAGACACGTTCGGCCCAACGGCACGCCGAGCGTCCGTACTCGACCAGAACCGCGTGCAGCGCGTCCGAACCGATAGATACGGTCCCGGGAAAACCCTCGTGCTCCCCACTTGCTCCATATGCGATAGCCGGAGCAAGAACAGTGCCGGGCAGCCGCATCGCGAGCGCCTCGGCGATGCGGGTATCGGTGTCCATCGGCAGGTGCGGTCCATGCTGCTCGAACGATCCGACGGGCACGACGACGGTCTGAGCGTCGTGCACTCGCGTCCACCCACCGATGCCTAGTCGCAACGGCTCGGAGGCGGGTGGCGGCAGCATTCCGTGGATGCTATCGGATAGCCGATCGTCACCCTCCCATCGGCGTTTGCCGATCGAGGTCTGGGGTAAGCACCTCTGCATGACATCTACTGAAGACCGAACGGCCGGCGTCGAAAAGGTAGCCGGCCTCATGAGTGCCTCGAAACTCTGTATGTTCACCACCCATGGGCGCGATGGGCACCTGTTGTCGAGGCCGATGGCGTTGCAGGAGACAGAATTCGACGGGAATCTATGGTTCTTCGCTCGTAATGACTCACGCAAGGTCTTGGACGTGCGAGCGAACAGTTCCGTCAACGTTGCATTCCAGTCGGGAGCCGCCTGGGTTTCGTTGTCCGGCAGCGCCGACATCGTTCTCGATGAATCGAAAAAGAAGGACCTGTGGAATCAGGCAGCTGCAGCGTGGTTCGACAACGGGCCCGAGTCCGAAGAGGTCGTTCTGATCAGGGTCGAGGCCGAAGGCGCCGAATACTGGTCGGCACCCGGGTCGAAGGTCTCGACATTGATCGCCTACGCGAAATCCCGAATCACCGGGGAAAAGCCAGATATGGGAACCAACGACACCGTGGATTTGTAGCGGAATTGTTCGTTCGTCTCGACTGCATGGTCACGTCGATGCAAGGCCCTTCGCCGCCAGATCCCCCTCACGTATCGCCGAATCCAGTCGGCGAGGTGTGACGGCGTCGCCGATGCGGACGACCGAAAACCCTTCGCCCCTAAGCTCGTTCCACAGTGCGTCATCCGGCTTCTGATGGAGCGAGCAGACGATCCAATCGAACCGGTGGTTCGCCGTCACACCGGTGGGGTGATGGAGCAGCGAAACATCGAGGCCGGCCTGTAGCTGGACCGGGACGACATCGGTCAGGCACGTGATCGACTGTCCGTGCGTTCGCCGTCGCCATCCTTCCATGTCCAGCGTGAGCCCGAGATCCTGCCCGACGACCATCCCCGGCGTGCATACCGTCACCTGACAGCCGCGTTCGGCCAGAAATTCTGCCGTCGACGTCGCGTGGTGGAAACTCAGTTCGTCGACGATCAGGACGCGACCTGACAAAGCCACGGTGCCGTCGAGGACCTCACGGACGTCGACGACATGATCGTGGGAACCTGCCCACACGGGGCGCACCGGACTCGCCCCTGTCGCGATCACCACCGCATTCGGCTTCTGCGTCAGGACGAGCATTCTGTCGACCTCCACGCACGTTCGAATTTTGACGCCGCGGGCGCGGCATTCCGCTTCGAGAACATCGACGACACCAGCGAATTCGGCTCGGTGGGGTGCCCGTCCAGCGGTCCGGACCTGTCCCCCGGTCTGTGGCTCACGTTCGTACAGCGTGACGTCGTGCCCTGCGTGTGCAGCAGTCGATGCCGCCTGCAGTCCTGCAGGTCCCCCTCCAACAATCAGGACTCGCTGTTTCACCGCGGGCAACGGCGGAACGGTCAAGAATTCTCTTCCGGCGCTGGGGTTTACGACGCATCCCAGTGCGGCGTTCATCCCGACGCGTCCGATGCAGTCCTGATTGCAGGAAAGGCAGGTGTGGACTTCTCGCGCACGGCCTTCACGTGCCTTGTTCGCGAACTCCGGATCTGCAATGTTGCCGCGAACGATGCCGACCAGATCGCACACCCCGTCGGCAAGAGCCTGCTCGGCCATCTCCGGCGTGGTGAATCGTCCGACCCCGATCACCGGCAACGACACCCGCTCTCGGATCGCGCTGGGAACGAAGTTCGCGTAACCATGGGGCGTCGCCATCGATGCCTCGATCAGGTGGAGCGTCGAGGTCGCCACGCCGATTGCGGTATTGATGTAATCGATAGAACCGGTTCGTTCGATCAGAACAGCGGTGTCCACGGCCTCGTCCAGACCGATGCCCCCCTCGATGTATTCCTGCCCGCTCAACCTCACCCCCACGATCATCTCGGGTCCCAACGCTGCGCGAACCGCCGAGAGAACCTCCACCAGAAATTTCGCTCGCCCTTCGAGGTTCCCTCCATATTCGTCGGTGCGATGGTTCGTCGTACGCGCCAGGAACATTCGGATCAACGAGGACTGTGAACACTGCAGCTCCACGCCGTCGAATCCGCCGTCCCTGCAATGCTCGGCGACGCGCACGTATGCGTCTGTCAACTCGCCGATCTCGACCCGGTCGAGGGAATGCGGCACCTCGCGAAAGAGCGGATCGGGGACGGCGCTGGGTGCGAGGACCGCGCGCCCCGAATACATTCCCGACGACTGTCCACCATTGTGGTTGACCTGCGCCAGAACGAGGGCTCCATGTGCGTGTACGGCGTCCGTGATCGCTCGATATCCAGGTATCACCGCTCGGCGATATCCTTGGATCATCTTCTCGTACGGCTGATCCGACGGGTGTGTGGACTGTTCCTCGACGATGATCAATCCAGCCCCGCCTGCGGCGCGAGCTGCGTAATAGGCGGCGTGGCGATCCGTCGGGAGTCCATTCTCGGCGAAGTTGGTCAAATGCGCGGAGAAGACAACTCGGTTCCGCAGCGTCGACGGACCGATGTCGAGAGAGTCGAACAGCCGCGGATACTTCATCGCGCAGACACCGTGGGCTTCTGCACTCCGGCGTCGTATCCGTCTCGAATGGCCTCCGCCGCAGAACGAGGCGCGACGCAGTCCCCTATCGTCACTCGCCTCGGACCGTACAAGGAATCGTCAGCAGAGCGATGCGAGCAGTCCACTACCACTGCGCATTCGATCTTGCGACGCTGCCCGGTATGTATGTCCTCGACCTCGGCGCCGCCGTCGCCGACACGCAGAATTCGGGACAATAGATGACGCTGGACGCCCGCGCGCTGCAGCCGAACGTTGGCCGGAGCGAGGTCACCGGACAAGGAAAGGTGTCGACCGATGGTCTGATCGACAGTCACCACGGAAACGTCTTTACCGTCCTGTGCAAAACGCTCTGCAAGTGCGACAGCCACGGGACCACCGACCGGATCCCACACGACAACGGGCCCCTCGTCGAGTGCTGCACCGCCCAGAACAGCGCCGGAATCGAGGTAATGCACGCCTGGTGCCACCTCGAACGATCGCGGACTCGGCACACTGCCGGTTGCTAGGACGACATCCTTTTCTGCCTCGAGATCGCTGGGTTCGATCTCGATCCCGGTCACGATATCGACCCCGAGATGGACGCACTCGGCGGCGAGCCAGTCTGTCAACGCCTCCCCGATGCTCGTGAGCGAAAACAGGCCCCCCACTACGGGTTTACGCTCGTACAAGGTGACCGTCCGACCCCGCAGGGCCAATACACGTGCTGCCTCGAGACCAGCGGGGCCACCACCCACCACCAGCACCTTGCCTGCACCGTCCGGCTCCGGGTCATCGCCTGCTCGTCCGATGCACGCCACGGTCGGGTTACGCGGATCCCGAACCAGACAACTCTGATTGCACAGAATGCACGGCCGCGGGCTCGCACCGGCTCGCGACTTCGATACCAAATCGGGATCGGCAATCAACGCGCGTGTCATCTCGACGATGTCGGCAACGCCCTCGGAGAGTGCGGCATCGGCCATCACCGTATCGACGATGCTGCCTTGCAGAACAACGGGAACCACGGCGTCGACGGAGTCGGATACCGATCGGCACAGGTCGCGGTTGAACCCAGGCTCGGTGTGGAAGTCCGGGCGATAGGAGGACATGTCCATCGCCCCACCTCGAACGACGGTAAGCAGATCCAGGTCCGGCGCGATCTCGCGGGCGATGTCGGCACCGATCGCGGGAGTGATACCCGCCCACGGCGCTCCCTCGTCACAACTCAGCCGCAGCGCAAGGATGCGATCGGGCCCGAGCTCGGCCCGCACTACAGCAATCACGTTTCGTACGAACAGCATTCGGTCGGTACCGAATTCGTCTTCTCGTAGATTGGTCAGGCCGGAGAGGAACTGCCGTATCAAGCTCGACGGGCCTGCATCGAGTTCGACGCCGTCGACGTCTGCATCGACAGCAACGCGCGCAGCGGCAGCGAATCCATCCACCGCGGCACGGATGTGTTCCGGTTCCATCGCCATCGGCAACTCACGCGAAGCCACGTCGGCGACGTGCGAGGGCCCCCACAGTGCCTCCCGCGAGTACGCGGTCGAACCTTGGGACCCGGTGTGAGTGAGACCTGCCAGGACGAGCGTTCCGTTCGGTCTGCACGCATCGACGACAGCCTGCCAACCCGGCCCGCACTCCGATGCCAGAGGCGCTCGCTCGTAAGGCCAGTCCGACCGATGCACCGACGCATTCTCGGTGACGATGATCCCGACGCCCGCCCTACGGCGGTAATACTCGACCAGTTCTGGCGAGAAAGCCCGTCCATCGGCCAGATTGGTAGCGTGCGGACCGAACATCACGCGACTGGCAGCCGACCGCCCACCGAGGACGATCGGCTCCGTCAGCAGAGTCACCTCTCTACTCTGCACCAAGCTTTCGGTCGAACCCCAACGGCATGACCACGTCGGACGCAGTCAGGTCATGGATCGAGGAGTGACCGAGTCCGAGAACAGCAGAGTCGACGCCGCCCCGCAAAATATCGAGAACGTTCTCCACTCCGGCCTGACCGTTCGCCGAAAGACCCCACAGGTACGCCCGGCCGATCATGACAGCACGAGCACCGAGCGCGATTGCCTTGACGACGTCACTACCGCGACGGATGCCGCCGTCGAGAGTGATCTCGATCTGGTCGCCCACTGCCTCGGCGATCGCAGGCAGCGCGCGGATCGGCGCGGGAGTGCCATCGAGATTGTTGCCACCATGGTTGGACACCGAGATGGCGGTGACTCCGGCGTCGACTGCCTTCTTGGCGTCGTCTACGCGCATGACTCCCTTGAGCATGAACGGCCCGCCCCACTGCTCACGTAGCCAGGCGACGTCCTCCCAGGTCGGCAACGGGGTGCCCATCCACTCGCCGTACGCACCGAAAAATGTGGGCGCAGTGCCCCCGGGTGGGGTCAGGTTCGGCGTCGACAGGTCAGGGATCTTCCCGGTTTTCGCGAACTCCCACAACCACTTCGGCCGGGTGATTCCTTCGGGTGCGAACTGCCACATCGCCTTGAGGTCCATCTTTTCCGGGATCGACGGACTGCCCCAGTCGCGCCCGTTGGAGAACGACCAGTCCAGCGTCATGATCAGCCCGACCGCGCCGGCCGCACGTGCCCGCTCCATGCGCTGAAGCAGAACCTCCCGAGAGCCGACCCAATACATCTGGAAGAACGTCTGCGGGTTCACTGCCGCGACCTCTTCGATGGATTTGCTCGCAAAAGAGGACAACCCGACCGGGATTCCGCGAGCAGCTGCGGCACGGGCCACAGCGACCTCGCCTTCCGGGTGCACGGCCTGCACACCCGTCGGCGAGATCATGACCGGAAACGAGAGTGGTTGTCCCATGACCGTTGTCGACAGATCACGTTTGTCCGACAATCCGGCAACATGCGGCGCGAAGCCGAGCTCACCGAATGCCGCCGTATTGTCGTCGACGGTGATGCCCCGCTCCGAGCCCGCCACCAGTGCGGCGTACACGGACTTCGGAAGACGTTTCTTGGCACGCCGTTGCGCCTCGGCAACGGTCTCGAACCACTCACTCTTGGCCATAGCTATATGTTCCTATTCCATTCCTGCGAGAGGATTCTCGTCGCAGATCTTGGCCGGTGGCCGCATCATCAATGTGAGCGGAACCGACGCTCTCGGTGTCTTACGCTGCCCGGTACGGGAGTGGTCGACGCTGGACTTGGGGATTTCCCCCGCCGCCGCCAACGCCATCTCGCCGTTGCCGATCACGCATTCGGGGTCAGGGCCGTCCATGGGGAGGCCGGTAAAGAACTTCGCTGCCATGCAGCCACCGCGGCACGAATCGAAATGTGCGCACTTGGTACATGCGCCGGAGGTTTGTGGGGACCGCAGTTCCTGGAACAATTCGGACGTCTGCCATACAGTTTGGAAACCGCCCATAGCCGCAGATGTCGCTGTCGCGGGACGAGCATCGCGGACGATGTTTCCGGCGAGAAAGTTCTCGTGGATAGCGAACGGGCAGGCATAGACGTCGCCGATCGGATCGATCAAGCACACCACTCGCCCAGCGCCGCACAGGTTCAAGCCTGGTAGCGCGTCGCCGAAGGCCGAGAGGTGAAAGAAAGAGTCTCCGGTCAATACGCCCTCGCCGTTCGCGACCAGCCAGTCGTACAGCTCTCGCTGCTGGCCGGCCGTGGGATGCAGATCGTCCCACACATCGGCGCCACGTCCCGACGGGCGTAGCCGCGTGATCCGAAGCGTCGCACCGTATTTGTCCGCCAGCGCCTTGAATGTATCGAGCTGCGACACGTTGTGGCGGGTGACGACTACAGAGATCTTCGCGTCTTTGAACCCCGCCTCCTGCAGATTCTCGAGGGCGCGGATCGCCATGTCGAAGGATCCGGGCCCGCGAACTGCATCGTTGACCTCTGCAGTGGCGCCGTCGATGGAAATCTGCACATCGACGTAGTCGGATGCGGCCAGGCGGGCAGCGACCTTCTTGTCGATCTTGACGCCGTTGGTGGAGAACTTGACGCCGACCTGATGGGCCGTCGCGTAGTCCACGAGTTCCCAGAAATCGCTTCGAACCGTCGGCTCACCGCCACCGATATTGACGTAGAAGACCTGCATCTTCTGCAACTCGTCGATGATCGACTTGCACTGCTCGGTCGAGAGCTCGTTGGGATCACGCCGGCCGGATGAGGACAGGCAGTGAACACAAGACAGGTTGCAGGCGTAAGTCAGTTCCCACGTCAGACAGATGGGTGCGTCGAGTCCGAGTTCGAACTGATCGACCAGTTTGCCGACCGCAGGCGGTGGCGCAGGCCTTTCAAGCATGGAGGTCATCGGGTTGTCCTCTTCGGTATGGGTGTGGCGAGACGATGGAAGGGGCTGCTTCCGGCGTGCTCGAGTTCTCTGGTGAGTGCGGCGATCAGGCGTCGATACGGACGAGCATGTGCGAACCGACCAGTGTCGCGAGGGCGCGCGTGTACTGGGGCAGTGCCGATTCTGCGATTCCTGCAGCCATGATCGCGGACCGCAGGTCAGAATGATCGGGTAACGATTCGATGATCGTCACGATCGTCCGGTTCTTGAGAAAAGAGAGTTTGCGTGTCCCGAAGTGGTAGAGTAGCGCCCCGAACGACTCGGGACGCAGCGCCACCTGCGGGTGAAGAGCCCATCGAGCATCCAGGTCCAGTGCAGCTTCCTGGGACGACTTCACGGGTGCGGACATGTCAGTAGACGCCGCACATACCGTCGATGGAAACCTCTTCGACGAGGGATTCTTCGACGAGGTCGGTCTCGATCACTGCAGCGTTGACAACGTCGGTCTTAGAATTCTGGGACATCGCTTACCTCCAGGTGAAAATATGTGGATCCGCCACACCCGGTGCTGGACGTGACTTGGTTCACTACAATAATGGCATCGAGTGCAGAATGACACCAATCGGAGAGAAAAAGTGGAAAGTCGTACGAAACCGTCCAGCCGGGTAGGTCGACGCCCATCCACAACGAGGGGTGAGATCAGCGATCTCGGCATCGAGCTCTTCGCTCGGAACGGATTCGACGAGACCAGCGTGGACGAGATCGCCGAAGCCGCCGGCATCGCGCGCCGCACGTTCTTTCGATATTTCCCATCCAAGAACGCCGTTCCGTGGGGGGACTTCGACGAACAACTCGGTGCACTTCGCAGCCTTCTTGCTGCACTTCCCCATGACATCTTGCTGGCCGACGGAATTCGCTCTGCACTTCTACATTTCAACACTTTCCCCGAGGCCGAACGCGCGGTCCACCGCCAACGCATGGAGCTGATTCTGCGAAATCCTGCGCTCCAGGGTTACTCGATGCTCATGTACGAGGGCTGGCGGGGTGTCATCACCGAATACGTGGCGGCGCGAACGGATTCGAACGCAAGCGATCACTTTCCCCGAACGGTTGGCTGGCTGGTTCTCGGTGTGGCAATGTCTGCATACGAGCAGTGGCTCACCGATGACACACTCGACCTCGCCGAGCTTCTGTCCGACGGCACCAGAACGCTGTATTCCGGTATTCCCAGCACTCCGACGGCTTCGATCACTTACGCGAAAGAATCGACATGACCGAACTAGACGCCCTCGCGCCCAGCGTTCCCGGTTCGTGGACTCACGAAAATACGACCGTCACGTTCACTCCGCGGGCAGCCCCCGGACACATCGGTGTGACGCGCCACGGCGCCGCGGTGGATGTCCGCCACGGCCTGAGCTCGAGGGACATCGGCGAAAGACTCGTCCGGGAGATCACCGCACATGCAGTCGACGCCGAACTGTCTCAGCGGGAGTTCGAGCTGGTGATGGTCGGCCTCGTTCGCTCGACAGTTGCCGATCCGGTCGAAGCATGGGCCACGTATTACCGAAACTCGCTCGACGAATTGCTGTCGGGAGTTGCGGATTTCGCATCCATTCACGAGCGCGCAGAACACTTGGTGATCGGTTCGGTTCTGGATCTGGGTTCGTGTTTCGGATTCTTCCCACTCCGCCTTGCGTTGAGCGGACATACTGTGACGGCGACCGATCTGTCGGCCGGCACCATGCGCCTACTCGATACAGTCGCGCCGCACCTCGGCGTCACCATCGAGACACTGATCTGTGACGCAGCCGATGTCCCACTCGCGGACAACAGCGTCGACACGGTGACGGCCTTGCACCTCCTCGAGCACGTGGACGCAGATACCGGCACGCGGATCATCGAAGAGGCCTTACGCATCGCACGGACCAGAGTGGTCATCGCTGTACCTTTCGAAGACGTGGCCACCGCATGCCATGGCCACGTCCGCACCTTCGACGAGGCAGCCTTGATCGAACTAGGGCGATCTACCCATACCGACTTCGACGTTGCCGAATTCCACGGCGGGTGGCTGGTTCTGAACAAAGCACCCGTTTTGCTTCCGGTATGAGCCGAAGCATCGCACCGAAACCTCAAATCAGCCCTTGCTTGCTCGCGGCATAGACCGCCTCGGCTCGACGGCTGACACCGAGTTTGCGCATCAGGTTGCTGACGTGAAATTTGACCGTCGTCGCCGAGATGAACAGCTTGGTGCCGATACTGTTGTTGGACAGTCCAGTTGCCAGCAGGCGCAGAACCTCGAGTTCACGATCGGTCAGCCTCCCGACGCTCGAGCCTTGCCCGTTGAGAGATCGAACGACTGCAGACGCACTCCGGGAATCGAACGCACTCTCACCTCGTGACACCGCGCGGATGGCACGAACGAGCTCGGTGGTGTCGACATCTTTGACAACATATCCTCGTGCGCCCGCGTGCACTGCCTCCACGACCAGTCGGTCGTCGAGGAAGGTGGTCAACACCAGAAGACCGATGCCGGGGTGTGCGCCCGACAGCTGCGCACACAGCGCGAGGCCCTCGTAGTCCGAACTCGCAGACAATTTAAGATCCATCAGCACGATGTCCGGTTTCACCCGATCCACCACCGCCAGACCCTCACCCCGCGACGACGCTTCCCCGACGATGGTCAGATCCAGTTCACGTTCCAACACGGACCTGAGGCCGTCGCGCAGAATGGCGTGATCGTCGACCAGGACGATACGAACGACGTCGGTATGTGCGGTCACGGCTTGCTCACTCTCTCGTACGGGATGCGCGCAGATACGCGTACGCCGCCGATTCGGGCTCTACGAATTTCGAGTGCGCCACCGTGCTCACGCGCCCGCGCTGCCATGTTCGCCAGGCCTCGGTGTCTGCCGTCGACGTCGTTGTTCTCCGCCATCCGAAGCATCAGGCGTAGGTGCGCGGGATCGCCCTGGCCGTCATCGGCAATGGACAGTTGAACGTGATCTTCACGGTAGGCCAAACGCAGCGTCGCCCGCGTCGCACCAGCGTGGACGGCGGTGTTGAACAACGCCTCTCCCGCGATGCGCAGGAGTCCGTGCTCGCACTCGCTACTGAGTTCGAGGGGGGTACCTTCTATCCGCAACGAGACCCGCAGTTCGTCCGGCATGCGCACGATCGAGAGTTGTTCGAGCATCTCCGGCAGCGAGGTGCGGTCGGCGTCCTGCGCGTGGTTGAGCGCATAGATCGCCGAACGCAGTTGCTCGACGGCACGCCGGGTCAACTCCTTCGCCAGATCGAGTCGCTCTCTACGCTCGTCAGCCGGAATGTCGTTGCGGCACAATTCGATTTGCATCCCGGCCGACAGGACCGCCTGTGTCACACTGTCGTGTAGTTCTCGGGCAATACGATGACGCTCGTCATCGAGAACCTGATGGCGATGAGCTGCGCCCAGTTGGCGTTGCGTCGCTTCGAGTTCGGCGTTGCGGATCGCCAGGTCGGCTGCTGTCCGGTGTGCCTCGTCGTAGGCACTCTCGGCGCGCTCGAGGAGGACTCTTCGACTCTGGTACAGCGCCGAGTTCTGCAGTGCGACAGCAGTTTGACTCGCCAGAATGCTCAACACGGCAGAGTCGGTCGCGTCGAGTACGCGGTGGTCGGGTGTCCATGCGGCAAAAGCGCCGACGACGCCACCGTCGAGCGCGATGGGGACGAATGCGTGATGGGCTGCGATGACGGGGTCACGCCCGTCGCCGATCGTCGCGAGCCTGATCGACTCCAGGCACTCGACGACGTCCTCGGGCAGTGGTGGGCCTTCTACGTTGTCGACGAGAAATGGGGTGGCGTCAGGGCCGAGAACGAGTCGCCGCGGGCCGGCGTCGCCCAACGCTCCGTCGGCGAGCGCGAAGACAACCCATTGCGCGCTCAGATGCGCCCTGGCGGCCTCGGCGACTGCGCAGATGAGAGTTTCCGGGCCGTCGACGGTGCGCACGAGCGCGCGCGAAATCAGTTCCAATGCGTGCACCACCCGCTCCAGCCGCTCAGCCGCACCGCGATACTGCGGGTAGAACGTGTTCTTCCCGGACCTCAGGCCTGTCAGTAGCGAGAGATCCGGCTGCGAGGCAGTCACAACGCCGCCCTGAACAGTTCAGCCATCTCATGGTGGGTGGCCGGGCGCGGGTTGGTCGACATGCATGCATCGCGTAGGGCGTTGGTTGCGAGCACGTCGATATCGTGCTCGCTGACCCCGATGTCGCCGAGGCCTTTGGGAACTCCGACTTGCCGCGCCAATCGCTCGACTCGCGCTGCGACAGCCAAGGCGGCTTCTTCCGCAGGTCCGCGAGCCTCGTCGAGTCCGAGACTGGTCGCGATGGCCACATACGGTAGTGGATCGGCCTCGGCGTTGAACCTGATGACGTGCGGGAGAAGGACTCCGTTGATGACCCCGTGCGGGAGGTCCAGTAGCCCACCGACTTGGTGACTCATCGCATGTGTCGCTCCGAGAATGGCATTGGTGAACGCCAGTCCGGCTTCGAGACTCGCCTGTGCCATCGACGTACGGGCAACGATGTCCGACGGCACGTCCATCGTACGAGCGAGATGAGAGGTGACCATGGTGACCGCCCGCAGCGCGTGATGATCGGTGAGTTGATTGTGACCGAGCGAAACGAAGGCCTCGATGCCGTGCGTCAACGCATCCAAACCTGTTGCTGCGTTGAGCCACTCGGGCATCGTAGTCAACAGACGAGGATCGATGACGGTGATGTCCGGAACCAACCCGCGGCCGAGGATGGTGATCTTCCTCGACCGTGCGGTATCGGTAACGATGCAGAATTGCGAGACATCGGCGCCGGTACCCGACGTCGTAGGGACCATCACGAGCGGCGGGATAGGGCGGGTGGCTCGATCCACTCCCTCGTAGTCGAGTATCGATCCACCATTGCCGGCGAGAACTGCGATCCCTTTGGCCGCGTCCATGACCGAACCACCCCCGATGGCCACCAGGACGTCGCATTCGAACTCTTGATATGAGGCGTGTCCTGCTTCGATCTCGACGTCCTTGGGATTCGGCGTCAGAGCGCTCCAGGTAGTCGGTTCGAGGCCTTGGTCTTCGAGCAGTTGGATCAACTGGGCAACCCAGCCTGTCTCGATGAGCCCGGCGTCGGTGACCACCATCGGTCGCCTGGCCCCCAATCGAAGGGCCGAATGTGCCACTTCACCCAACGAGTCCTGTCCGAACACGATCTCGGGCGCATGGAACTTGAGGACTCTGGGTGTTTCCACCGAACTGCGATGTGAATGCAGATCGTGCAGCGCCTGACGTGTCGCTGCCGCTTCGATCATCGCTTCTCGCCTCTGCAATGCCTGTCGTAACCGTGTCCGAATCGTATGTGATGCACGTTACAACCATACGAGTCGAAGAGCATCATCCCCACGGGCGCCAGGAGGGGTGCTGACCTGCCCGATCGGGTAGGTCACGGGCTTGCGTCGGTCAGGAAAGCGCATGCCCCAACTCTGCAGCCTGAGCAGTCAGCTGCTGACCGTCACGGGCCACGACCACGTGATCGCACATCCGCTCGTACTCTCCCATCGAGCAGGACGCCTGATCCCAGTAGCGTCGTGATTCCGGAGTGATCCACGCCAACCGGTGCACCTTGGACCGGATCTTCTCGAGCTCGTCGATTCCGGGCGGTCGACCGTTGCACCGACCGTCTCCGACGATGATGACAGCAGTGCGCTTGTTCAGAACATCGCCGTACTCGGCGAGCAGATTCGCGAAAGTCTTACCGTAATCGCTGCTCGCTTCGAGATCGAGACGCTCGTCGGCCAACACTGCTGCCAATGCACCATCGCCGGTGCTACCGAGCAGTGTGGTGGTCACATCTACCGGCGAATCGACGAAACCCATCACGGTGCACCGATGGGCCCTCCTGTGCATGGCTTGTGCGAGCCGCAGCGTGAACGCCGTGATCGGCCTGACCGACAGCGACACATCTGCCAAAACCAACAGCCGGACCTTGTCCGACACCGGCGTTCTGGTCACCAAGTGAAACGGGATGCCATCGGTCCCCAGACTCGCTCTGACTGTCCGACGCATGTCGAGGGGCCCTCGCGAATGCTCCCGAGGCCTCGGACGTGGCTTGCCTCGCATCCGACGAAGCACCTCGTGGCTTGCCCGATCGATCTCGGCGTGACGCTCGGTGGCACGATCGGCCACGCCCAACGGGTCGGGCGTGGACATGGTCCCGGTCAGCTCGGCGAGCGCAGCTACGAAAGCTTCGACCGCGTCGGTGATTTTGTCGAGTTGCGCCGCCGACAACGGGCCCGAGTCGGTACCGTCGCCGTAAACGCTGCGCGGGTCGTAGGCGTCGAACCACGCCAGAATGCTCGCCGGATCGTCCCAACTGAGCGTCCCCGCCACGGCACCGCTGGTACTCGACGCCAACTCCCCCGCGGCAGTCGATCCAGAGCGCTCGAGATCGACGGTGTACGTCACACCCCTTCTACCCATGTCACCATCGGTGTCGACCGAAAGGTCATGATCCTCGGAGGACAGGCTGATGTCGTCATCGTCCTTGTGCGGATTGAAGCCCTTGTCCGCTTCCGGGGCGTCGAGAAGATCACCGATTTCCACTGCTCGCTCGTTGTACTCGGCGTACTTCGCCGCTTCCTGATCCGCGCCGACATCGAGATCACTCGGCAACCCACCGGCCACCTGCGCACCCAGCGCTCGACGGGCCGACTCCGTCGCGGACCCTCGGGCGACGAGGAACAGCGAATCGAACGCCCGATCGAAACCCACCTGCTCGTGCGCATATTTTGCGCACGTAGCCCGAAGAGCCGCACGAAGAACGGTGAGGTCGCGGGCTCCTACCAGGCCGAGGACGCGTCGAACTTCGATCACTTCGGCTGGAGAGGAGGCGACGCTGTTGACCCGCAACGTACGTCCGAACACCGCCGACAGTACATCCAACACAATCGACGGTGAAAATGTCGGTGCACCAGTCATTTTCGTATCCCGATGCCGCCCTTTTCGCGGCCACCATGGCCACGGAAAGCGGAGGCGGTGGTATTCATCGGTGCTCCGAGTGAGCTCTCAGCAGTCGTGAGCTTGTCCGGCACAGCCCCTGCGAGCGCCAGTTTCATATCGGAGGAATATTTGACGAGGGCGGCAAGCAAGTACTTCTTGGTTTCTTCGGTATGACCGAGAACGGCTGCTATCCGAGCAGCGTCGATGACCTCCGAGATGGAGGGGCTCTTGCGCAACGGGAGTTCGCGCAGCTCGGCGGCCAAAGCCACGACGTCGGCGGCAACCTTCACCGGCACTTCGGGGGCGCGGGCCGTGACGATCTCCCGCTCTCGCTGCGGCGTCGGGTAGTCGAGATGAAAGTGCAAGCAGCGACGCTTGAGCGCAGAGGAAAGTTCGCGAGTATCGTTGGAGGTCAATATGACCCACGGGTCACTACGGGCTGTGAAGGTGCCCACTTCGGGAATGGTGACCTGCTTTTCGGCCAGAACCTCGAGCAGCAGCGCTTCCATCGATTCCTCGGTGCGGTCGACCTCGTCGACAAGGAGCACCACCGGTTCCTCGGACAGCACGGACTCGAGCAACGGTCGAACGGCGAGGAATGCCTCGGAATACAGACCGAAGTCTCTGGCTGCCAGCAACTTCGACGCTTCGTCGATGTCGGTGATGTGTTCGGTCAGCGCGCCGATATGCTCGCGCAGCATCTGCACGTGCAGGAGCTGCTTGGCATAATCCCATTCGTACAGGGCTCGGTTGTCATCGAGGCCCTCGTAGCACTGGAGCCGTACGAGTTTGCGCCCGCTCGCCGCCGCGAGCGACTTCGCCAATTCCGTCTTTCCCACGCCCGCTGGGCCTTCCAGCAGCAATGGACGATCCAAGGCGGTCGCCAGATGAACTACGGTGGCGAGATCGTCATCGGCGATGTAGTTCTGCTCGCCCAATGCTCGTTGTAGATCCGTCGCGTCGACGAATCGGACGGTCCCCTCGTCGTCGTCGTTATGCACTGTCGACAACCTTGTCATTGGTGTCCTTCTCGTAGTTGTGGCCCGAACGACCGCGTTCCTGCCGACGTGGTCGGGTGCACGTGGGTGCACCCGACCACACCGACAGCACGTTGGAGACTGCCGACTAGTAGGACTCGTTGATGGCGTGTGAGATCACCGGGAGCATGGACTCGACGGTGACTTCCCGCGGATTGCCCGGTGTGCACCAGTCGTCCTGGACATGCTCGGAGATCTTCAGTACCGACTTCTCGTCGCCCTTGATCACGTCGCCCTTGCCTGCGTATTTGCCGGTGTTCATCCGGTTCTTGCCGTAGGTTGCCGATCGGATGGAGCCGAAGTTGTCGGGAATACCGACATCCTTGGCGAGTCGAATCGCGGCCTCGACAGCGGCGTCGGCAGCCTGAACGGTAGTCATGTTCTTGGTGTCGACGCCCATGGCTACGGCAATCTCGGCGTAGCGCTTGTAGCGAGAAGGCAGGTTGTATTCCCACACCCGCGGCAGGGCGATGGCATTGTTCAGTCCATGCGCGCTGTCGTAGAAGGCGCTGATGGCGTGCGAGATAGAGTGGATGACGCCGAGTCCGCCGGAGTTGAACGCCTGAGTCGCAATGTACTGGGCGTTCATCATGCCCTCGCGAGCCTTCAGATTGCCCGGGTCGTACACGGCCTCGCGAAGATGCTTGGACACCAAGCCGATCGAGTAGATGGCATTACCCAGTGAGGGTGCGAAGTCCAGACGTGACACGTACGGCTCGGCGCCGTGAGCGAGGACGTCGAATCCGCAGAATGCCGTCCACTGTTGCGGGCAGGTGTAATACAGGAGCGGATCATCGAGTGCCAGAGTCGGAGTCGACGCCTCGTCGAAAGCAAGCCACTTGTGCGGCTTGTCCATATTGGAGGTATCGGTGATCACGTAGGCCCAGGAAGTCTCCGAACCGGTTCCGGCCGTGGTGGATACGGCGATATGCGGCGGATTCTGCTTGTTCGTGGACTTGGAGAATCCTTCGAACTCGTTGATGTTTCGGCCGTCATGAGCGACGACGACGCGGATGCCCTTGGCTGCGTCGTGGCTGGAGCCACCACCTACGGAGATGACGCTGTCGCACTTTTCCTTCTGATACAGAGCGGCACCATCCATGACGTTGTAGTCCTTGGGGTTGCTCTCTATCTTGTCGTAGAGGACAACCTCGACGCCCTGGTATTCGATCTTGCCGATCAGTTCCTCGATGATTCCGGATCCGCGAAGTCCGGTGGTAACAAGCAAGGCGCGCTTGAATCCAAGCTCTTTGGCCTCGACACCGAGCATGTCGTGGGCACCGACTCCCAGCTTGGCGCGGGGCAGTGGGTGGAACTCCTTGATCGGAAACTCCCAGATCTGGTTGAGCTCGATTGCCATCGGTATCTCCTCGGTGTGGATGGATTGCGTGGACACCGGCTGTGATCGGCGTCTCACTGATGGCAACTCTGTCGGCCGGGAGGCGGTCTGTGAACAGATACCGACGCGAACCCTGCCTTCGCCGGAGGTGAACTATCCGATCGGGTAGGTCCCGGTGCTGCACGGCCGAACAGGACAGGCGAAGATCGACAGAAGCGAGACGAGATGGCTAAACTAGAACACGTTACAATTGATCGAGAGGACACCACCGAATGACGACAGTCGACGTGCCCCACGGCTCCAGATCCGTACTGCTCACGGTGGCGGATGTAATCGAAGAATCGGCCGATGCGCGGTCGATCGTCTTCGATATCCCCGAAGACGCCAAGGACAAATTCACCTACAAGCCCGGGCAGTTCCTCACCCTGCGTATTCCGAGCGACCGGACCGGCTCGGTCGCTCGGTGCTACTCCCTGGCGAGCTCACCGCACCGCGACGCCCGCCCCAAGGTGACGATCAAGCGCACGTCCGACGGTTACGGGTCCAACTGGGTATGCGACAACGTGAAGGCCGGCGACACCATCGAGGTGCTCCCGCCGTCGGGACGGTTCACCCCGGCAGATCTGGACGACGACTTCCTGCTGTTCGGCGCAGGATCGGGAATCACTCCGGTGATCTCGATTTTGAAGTCCGCGCTGGGAGAGGGCACCGGGAAGGTGTTCCTTTTCTACGCCAATCGCGACGGGGACTCGGTCATCTTCGCCGAAGAACTTCGTGCTCTCGCAACCGAATATCCCCGCCGACTCGTGGTCGTGCACTGGCTCGAATCACTACAGGGCATTCCGACGGTCGATCAGCTGGCAACATTCGCGACACCGTTCCGCGAGTACCGCGCGTTCATGTGTGGGCCCGCGCCCTTCATGGACGCAGTGCACAAGGCGCTCTCCTCGGGCGGGTTCCCCCGCGAGAACGTGCACAGCGAGGTGTTCTTGTCCCTCGCCGGGGATCCGTTCACCGACGCCCCCGAGATCGAACTGACCGACGATGACACTGCGTCGGCCGCGACCGTCGAGGTCGAACTCGACGGCGAAACTCATACCCTCTCGTGGCCACGGAAGCAGACACTGGTGGACGTGATGCTGGCCGGCGGACTCGACGTCCCGTACTCCTGCAGAGAGGGCGAATGCGGATCCTGCGCGTGCACCCTCTCCGTCGGCGAAGTGACGATGGACAACTGCGAGGTCCTCGACGACGAGGACATAGCCGAGGGCTTGATCCTCGGTTGCCAAGCTCACCCGGTCAGCGACCACCTTGAAATCGAGTTCTGACGCCGGAAGAAATGTCAGCGCTGGGGAAGCTACCGAGGCCCGCTTTCGCGCCGTGAGGCGATGCCGAATCCGACGGCCGAGATCAAGGCCAGCAAGATCACGAATCCGCCGTACACGAGGGCAGTCCGCTCCAAGCCGAAGATGTGTACGGCGAATCCTCCGACGACGGCGGGCAGACTGAATGCCAGGTAGCTGATGGCGAAGGTCGTGGCGAACATGCTTCCGCGATCGGCTGCGGGGACGAGAGCTCCGAGCGTGCGCATGGCTCCGAGAAATGCGCTGCCCCACCCTGCACCTGCGACGGCGGTGCCGATGAAGTAGAGCGCGACTGTCGAGGTGCTCACTGCGAGAAGGGAGATCGCCACGCCGGTTGCCAAGACGAGGGCACCGGCGATCATGACGGTGCGCGGTGGGCGATGTCGTACGGATGCCGCTGCCAGGGATCCGGAGAAGAAAAGCGCGAAGCTTTCGAGTCCGCCGACGATGTGATTGTCGATTCCGAAGACCGATCGGATGATCGACGATCCGAGGGAGAGGTGAAATCCGCCCAAGGACCACGTTGCGACGAGCGCAGGAACGATGAGCAGGAATGGTGTCCTGATGTCGGCTGGTATTGCCATCTTCGGGAGCACCAAATGTGCAAGATGCCGCTTCGAGTCCACTCCTCGGAGCGCGGAGGTTTCGGGTAGGAACGCGAGGGCGACAGTGAGAATCACCAGAACTCCGATGAGCATGGCGTACACGAGGACCGTCGGGGCAGGGGCGAGTTGCACCAACAGTCCGGCGCCGAGCGCGCCCGAGGCCAAACCCAGTGAGGGTGCGACGCTGTTCACGAGCGGACCCGAGGTGTTCGACGGCTGGAGATCGACCACTGCTGCATTCATCGCACCGATCGCAGCGCCCGCGGCGAGTCCTTGCACGATGCGCGCAGCGATCAGACCTGACACGCCGTCGGCCACGATGAAGAGCAGCAGGCTGACCACCAGAAGAGCGATCGAACCCACCAGAATGGGCTTTCGCCCAACGTGGTCGGACAGACCTCCGACGGTGAGCAGAGCTGCGAGCAGCGCCAACGCGTAGACCGCGAAAACCACGGTCAATGTCGTCGATGAGAAGTTCCAGTTGCTCTGGTAGATCGGGTAGAGCGGGGACGGTGCTGCCGACGACGCCATTGTTACGAGGTAGGTCAGTCCGACGACCCAGAACGCGACACCGTACGGCAGTCGACGCTGCATCCGGGCGCGAGGGGGAAAGGCGATCTTCGACTCGACGCTGACCACGTAGGTCCCTACTTCCGCTAATGCGACGATCATTGCTTTAACTAACGGTATACCTGCCTGGTCTCCGGTGCCGAAAGCGCGGCCCGCCCGCTCACTGGTGGATCGACAGTTCGCTCAGCAACCGGCCTTCGCGGTGCGCAAGCGCACTGGCCGGAAGCTCACCTGCCCGGCCGCTGAGGAACACTGTCAGCTCACTCGACCCGGCAGCAAAGTCACCCGCCGAGTCGATCCGCCGAAGCGTCTGCCGGGCAACGGCTTCGGCGCTGTCGAACAGGCGCACGTTCTCCGGCAACAGAGAAGCGATCTCGTTCGATACCAACGGATAGTGGGTGCATCCGAGAACTACGGCATCGACATGTTCCGGCGTGGCACCGACCGCAGCACGGATCGCCGCGGAGATCGCCTCCGTGTCGCCCCGGTCGATGGAATCCGCGAGACCGTGACACGCGACCGAAGTGACGGACCGACCCGTCGCGAACTCCTCGATCAACCGCGCTTGGTACGCACTGGCCGTCGTTGCAGCCGTTGCCCAAATCGCGATCCGATCACTTGCTGCCGCAGCGGGTTTGATCGCTGGGACGGTGCCGATCACCGGAATCGCGTCACCGAGGTGGCGACGGACGTGCGCCAATGCCGTCACACTCGCGGTGTTGCACGGCAACACGATTACCTCTGCTCCCGATGACACAGCGCGATCGGCAGCATTCACCACGCGATCGATCACCCACGCGTCCGGCTTCGGGCCCCATGGGGCCCCGTCTGGATCCATCAGCAGAATCAGATCGAGCTCGGGACGCAGTTCCCTCAAGTGTGCAGCCGTCGGCAACAGGCCGAGCCCCGAGTCGATCAAACCGATCATCACTGCGTGTGTCAGCCCAGCGCCTGCTCGAGATCGCCGATGAGATCAGCGGCGTCTTCGATACCTACCGACAAGCGAACGAGATTATCGGGAACCTCGAGCAGCGACCCTGCCGTCGACGCGTGAGTCATCGCCCCGGGGTGTTCGATGAGTGATTCCACGCCACCAAGGGACTCCGCGAGGGTAAAGATTTCAGTGCGAGCACAAAAGTCGAGCGCTGCCTGCTGACCGCCGCCGAGCAGAACCGAAATCATGCCGCCGAAGCGTCGCATCTGCTTTGCCGCGACATGATGCGAAGGGTGTTCCGCCAATCCCGGGTAGATGACCTGCGAGATCGCCGTATGACTGTTCAGCATCTCGACGAGCTTTTCGGCATTGTCGCTGTGACGCTCCATTCTCAACGCCAGCGTCTTGATGCCGCGCAGGGTCAGAAATGCGTCGAACGGCCCTGGCACTCCACCGGCCCCGTTCTGCAGAAACGCGAAGGCCGCGTCGAGCTCTTCGTCATCGGTGATCAGTGCCCCGCCGACGACGTCGGAGTGTCCGCCGATGTACTTCGTCGTCGAATGCAGCACGACGTCCGCACCGAGTGCAAGTGGCTGCTGCAAGTAGGGCGAGGCGAAAGTATTGTCCACGACCAACTTCGCATTCGAGCCGTGAGCAACCTCCGCGAGTGCCTCGATGTCGCCGATGTTGAGAAGCGGGTTGGTCGGCGTCTCGACCCACACAAGCTTGGTATTCGGCCGAATCGCCTGACGAACGGCATCGACATCGGACACTGCCGCGACGGAGTACTCGATACCCCACTGGGTGAAAACCTTGTCGATCAGGCGGAAAGTGCCGCCGTAAGCGTCATTCGGAATGACGAGGTGGTCGCCGGGTCGCAGGGTCGCACGAAGGAGGCAATCCGTGGCCGCCATGCCCGACGAGAACGCTCGGCCGTAGGTGCCGGATTCGATCGCAGCAAGGTTGGCTTCGAGCGGCCGACGTGTCGGGTTTCCAGTGCGGGCGTACTCGAACCCACTGCGCATGCCGCCGACGCCGTCCTGAGCGAACGTCGAGCTTGCATAGATAGGCACGTTGACCGCACCGGTCAACGGATCGGGCTCGTACCCCGCATGCACCGCTTTGGTGGAAAACCCCTGTACGGACGTGCTGTCTGCCTTGCTGCGCTGCTCACTCATGGCTTCCAGACTAATAGGTGCAGGAAATGGGTAGCCTGCGGGAGACTCAGCCGCACGAAATTTCGGCGGCAACACTCATCCAAGCCAGCGGAGAACACCGCCGGAAGAAACGAGGCACACCGTGGCCGACTCGACACCCCACAGCTCGCAGAGCGTCGAAGAATTGTTCGCGCTCGATACTCTCCTGGACTCCGAGGAACGTCAGATTCGCGAGACGGTCCGCAAGCTGGGCAACGAGCGCATCCGCCCGCACTTGGCGGAATGGTACGAGGCGGGCACTGTCCCCGCTCGCGAACTTGCGAAGGAACTGGGCGCACTCGGCCTGCTCGGGATGCACTTGGAAGGTTACGGCTGCGCTGGAACCTCGGCGACTGCATACGGATTGGCCTGTATGGAACTCGAAGCCATGGACTCCGGGATTCGCAGCCTCGTCTCTGTGCAAGGTTCGCTGGCGATGTTCGCGATTTGGAAGTTCGGCTCCGAGGAGCAGAAGCAGCAGTGGCTCCCGTCGATGGCCGAGGGGTCGAGCATCGGATGCTTCGGACTGACCGAGGCGGACTTCGGCTCGAACCCCAGCGGCATGAGGACCCGAGCGAAGAAGGACGGAAGCGACTGGATCCTCAACGGCAGCAAGATGTGGATCACCAACGGCCCGATCGCCGATGTCGCCGTGGTCTGGGCACAGACCGATGACAAGATTCGCGGCTTCGTAGTACCGACGGACACTCCGGGTTTCACTGCGAACACCGTGAAGAACAAATTGTCGCTTCGGGCGTCCATCACCGGTGAACTCGTGCTCGAGGACGTCAGGCTTCCCCACGACGCGATGCTCCCCGAGGCGCGCGGGCTGAGCGGCCCGCTCGGGTGCCTCAACGAGGCACGCTTCGGCATCATTTTCGGTGCGATGGGAGCGGCCCGAGATTGCATGGAATCGGCGATCGAGTATTCCCAAACCCGAGAGGTGTTCGACAAGCCCCTGGCCGCCTACCAGCTGACCCAGGCAAAGCTTGCGAACATGGCCTTGGAGCTCGGAAAGGGTCAGCTCCTTGCACTCCACCTCGGACGCCTGAAGGACAAGGGCCAACTGCGAGGTGAGCAAGTATCGGTCGGCAAACTCAACAACGTGCGGGAGGCGATCAAGATCGCCCGTGAATGTCGAACGATTTTGGGTGCCAACGGAATCACGTTGGAGTACCCGGTGCTACGGCACGCCAACAACCTCGAGTCCGTCCTCACCTACGAGGGCACGTCCGAGGTACACCAGTTGGTAGTGGGCCAGGCGTTGACCGGGTCGAGCGCAGTGCGATAAGCGCTCGACGCACGTGAGTGGAATTCACGCCCGAGGGCACAAATTCCACTCACGTGGGGCTATGCACCCTTGCTGAGGAATCCGAGGAGATCATGTCGGGTGATGACACCAACCGGCTTGCCTTCTTCTACGACCATGAGGGCATCGGTCTCCCCCAGCGCCTTCGTCGCATCTGACACGTGCTCGCCTGCGCCGATGAGCGGGAACGGCTCGCTCATATGCTTGGCCACCGGATCAGCGAGTGCTGCGCGTCCTTCGAAGACTGCACTGAGCAGATCGCGCTCGGTGACGCTGCCTGCAACCTCCCCTGCCATGACGGGCGGCTCGGCGCCGACGACCGGCATCTGCGAGACGCCGTATTCACGGAGAATCTCGATGGCGTCGCGGACGGTCTCGGACGGATGCGTGTGCACGAGTGCCGGTAGCGCGCCGGACTTGCCCCGCAGGACGTCACCGACCGACGGTTCATCGGTCTTGCCGTCGAGACGTGAGCGCAGGAATCCGTAGGAGGACATCCAGTCGTCGTTGAAGATCTTGGCCAGGTAACCGCGGCCACCGTCGGGCAAGAGCACGACGACGAGCGCGTCGGGGCCTTCACGCTCGGCAACCTTGATCGCAGCTACCACTGCCATGCCGCAGGATCCGCCGACCAGCAGGCCTTCTTCCCGAGCCAACCGTCGTGTCATGTCGAACGAGTCCGCATCGGATACCGCGATAATTTCGTCGGGGATCGACGGGTCGTACGCGGTCGGCCAGAAGTCCTCGCCGACGCCCTCGACGAGGTACGGACGGCCGGTACCGCCGGAGTAGACCGAACCTTCAGGGTCGACGCCGACGACCTTGACCTTGCCGCCGGACATCTCCTTGAGGTACCTGCCTGTTCCGGAGATGGTGCCGCCGGTACCGACGCCCGCAACGAAGTGAGTGATCTTGCCGTCGGTATCGGCCCAGATCTCGGGGCCGGTGGTCTCGTAGTGACTCTGGGGGCCTGCCGGGTTGGCGTATTGATTCGGCTTCCAAGCTCCGTCGATTTCCTGCACGAGACGATCGGAGACGCTGTAGTAGCTGTTCGGATCCTCCGGTGCGACGGCGGTCGGGCAGACCACGACCTCGGCGCCGTACGCGCGGAGGACGTTGCGCTTGTCCTCGCCGACTTTGTCGGGGCAGACGAAGACGCACTTGTAACCCCGCTGCTGAGCTACCAGAGCCAACCCGACGCCGGTGTTACCGGAGGTGGGCTCGACGATCGTCCCACCGGGCTTCAGCTCTCCTGCAGCTTCGGCGGCGTCGATCATCTTGACCGCGATGCGGTCCTTCGACGAGCCGCCCGGGTTGAGGTATTCGATCTTGGCAGCGACCGTCCCTGCGTTGTCGCCGACAACGGAGGACAGCTTGACCAACGGAGTGTTGCCGATGAGTTCGGTGACGTGCTGAGCAATGCGCATACCTACATCTTCCCAGACGCCACCACGGGCGGCTTCCCGGTACCACCGAGGCACGTGTGGTTCGTTGCATACGATGGACGGCATGGCGCAGAAAGAAATGGACCTCGAGTGCCGGTGAATCGATGGCAGAGGGCCGCCAAAGCAGGTGCCGCGACCGTCCTGGCAGGCTCCTCCGCCGGCACTGCATCCTGGGCTGCGTACAAAACGCTGATGTCCCAGGCGAGTTCCGCGCGAGGCGTGATCGGGAGGAACACCACCAAACCTCCCGAGGCCGACGGCGTCTACACCGCAGGATCACCGACCCCGCAGCGCTGGCGGCCCGGAATTTCGGCCGATATTCACCTGATGGTCTTCGGCGACTCCACTGCTGCAGGCGTCGGGTGCGCCGTCGCGGAGGAGGTGCCCGGTGTCCTCGTGGCCCGCGGTTTGGCCGAGGAGACGGACAAACGAATTAGGCTGAGCACCAAAGCGCTTGCGGGTGCAACATCGAAAGGACTCGAAGGTCAGGTCGATGCGATGTTCGTCGCCGGTCCTGCGCCCGACGCCGTTGTCATCCTCATCGGCGCCAACGATGTCACCAAGAAGTTCTCGATCAGCGCCTCGGCGACGCGACTCGGCGCCGCGGTGGAACGTCTGACCGCGCAGGGAACTGTGGTGGTGGTCGGTACGTGCCCCGACCTCGGTGTGGTCACAGCCATTCCGCAACCGCTGCGCACCGTCGTGCGGAACTGGGGCCTTCGACTCGCTCGCGCACAGACCGCGGCCACCCTGTCTGCCGGCGGTCATCCGGTCGCTTTGGCAGATCTGCTCGCTCCGGAGTTTCTTGCCGCGCCGGAGACCATGTTCTCGGCCGATCGTTTCCACCCGTCGGCGGCGGGCTACGAACTCGCGGCACGTCAGTTGCTTCCCGTCCTCGCGGCCGCGCTCGGAGAATGGCGCGGCGGACCACTACCCCAGCTGCCCGAGGTATCCGCGGCAGTAGAGTCTCGCAGATTCCGGCCTCGGGCAACTGCGTCGATCGAGAGGTTTCTGCGCCGTCGAGGTGCCGAAATAGAGGCACAGAGCGGCTAGCGATATGTTCGAAACAGCAAACGCCTGCTAGCGCAGTCTCGCAGGCAGCAGCCAACAAAGGAGATTTCATGCCAGAGGCAGTAATCGTCAGTACCGCTCGTTCACCTATCGGTCGCGCAATGAAGGGATCGCTCAAGGACATTCGTTCTGACGACTTGACCGTGCAGATGGTGGCCGCAGCGCTCGCCAAGGTCCCCGAGCTCGACCCGACCGACATCGATGACCTGCTCCTCGGCTGTGGCCTCCCCGGCGGAATGCAGGGCAACAACCTCGCTCGGATTGTCGCCGTTCTTCTCGGTTACGACTCACTGCCCGGCACGACCATCACTCGCTACTGTTCGTCTTCACTGCAGACCACTCGCATGGCCATGCACGCGATCAAGGCCGGCGAAGGAGATGTCTTCATCTCCGCAGGCGTCGAAAGTGTTTCGAGCTTCGTTCACGGCAATTCCGATTCGCTTCCGCAGAGCCACAACCCGCTCTTCGCCGATGCCGAGGCCCGCACCAAGAAGGCGCAAGAAGAGGGCGCGGACAGCTGGACCGATCCCCGAGAGAACGGCGACCTCCCCGACGCGTACATCGCGATGGGCCAGACCGCCGAGAACGTTGCGCTCGTCACCGGCATCAGCCGCGAGGATCAGGATCACTGGGGCGTGCGGAGCCAGAATCGTGCTGAGGAAGCCATCGCCAGCGGCTTCTTCGAGCGTGAAATCACCCCGGTCACACTGCCCGACGGCACCGTCGTCTCGACGGACGACGGCCCGCGTGCAGGGACCACGTACGAGAAGATCAGTCAGCTCAAGCCGGTCTTCCGTCCGAACGGAACCATCACCGCAGGCAATGCTTGCCCGCTCAACGATGGTGCAGCCGCGCTGGTGATCATGAGTGATACGAAGGCAAAGGCGCTCGGCCTCACGCCGCTTGCGCGTATCGTCTCCACGGGTGTGACCGGTACTTCGCCCGAGATCATGGGTCTCGGCCCGATCGAGGCCACCCGCAAGGCGCTCTCGATCGCTGGCATGTCGATCTCGGACATCGACCTCTTCGAGATCAACGAGGCGTTCGCGGTCCAGGTTCTCGGATCCGCACGCGATCTCGGCATCGATCACGACAAGCTCAACATCTCCGGTGGCGCTATTGCCATCGGGCATCCTTTCGGAATGACCGGTGCCCGCATCACCACGACGCTGCTGAACAACCTGAAGACGCAGGACAAGACGTTCGGCGTCGAGACCATGTGTGTCGGCGGCGGCATGGGTATGGCAATGGTTCTGGAACGCCTGAGCTGATCGAGACATCCCTGGTCGCTTCTTGCACGAGAAAGGCCCCGGACTCCATTGGAGTGCGGGGCCTTTCTCGTGCAAGAACTAGTCGTTGTTGAAGTAGCTCAGCAGACGCAAGATTTCGACGTAGAGCCAGACCAAGGTGATGGTCAATCCGAGAGCTACGCCCCACGCTGCCTTCTCGGGAGCCTGCGCGCGGATCAACTGGTCGGCCTGATCGAAATCGAGCAGGAAGCTGAACGCCGCAATACCGATGCAGACGAGGCTGAAAATGATGGCCACAGTGCCACCGTCGCGCAGACCCAGTCCGCCGGCGGTGAAGAAGCTCGCCACCAGGTTGCCCAGCGCCAGCACGACGACGCCGATGAGAGCGCCGACGATCATCCGCGTCAATCGTGGGGTGACCCGGATAGCGCCGGTCTTGTAGACCACCAGCATGCCGAAGAATACGCCGAACGTGCCGAGGACCGCCTGGGCGATGAGAGTGCTACCGCCCACACCCCCGAATTCGATACTCGTGAACATGAAGGACAACGCACCGAGGAAGAAACCCTCCGCTACCGCGTAGGCCAGAACGATGGCCTTGTTGTCCATTTTGCGGCCGAACGTCGCGAACAACACGAGGCCGAGACCGACGAGTCCGCCACCGATGACGAACGGTGCGGCCAGGTCGGTATTGCTGTCGACGAGCAGGTACGAGATGATCGCGGTGATCGACAGCACACCGAGTGTGATGCCCGTCTTGGTGACGACATCGTCGATCGTCATCGCCCGCGTGGTGGGACCAGTCCGATACGGCTCAGGCTGCGTACCCGGCTGCCCGAACTGCTGTGTGGCCTGCGAGGCACCAGCCGTCGCAGTGCCGAAAGTGGCGTATCCGCCGCCCTCCTGCTTGGGCAGGTTGCGGAACACCGGGTTGCTGGAGGTGCGCACCGTGTCTCTTTCCCTTCGTCGTAACGAGCAGACCGCGGGGAAATCCCCGGGCAGTTATATGAAGAACGTTCCACATCCGGACAAAAGTTCCCAGTCGGACCGACATGTTCGGACAATTCGGACTTTACCGGCCCGGACGGTGGGTCGCTCGCACAAGCGGAAAATTCGGCCGTGCAGTATGGAGGACATGAGCATCGAAGACGGACCGGGACAGACCCTCGATCAGAGCGAAAGCTTGGACTCGGACGAACTGCGCAACGACGACGGCGACACGGTCGTGGACGCACCGGACCACTGGAGTGAGGCAGACAAGTTCGGGACTACCGCCGAAGAAGCCCTCGAAGGTGAGAGCTTGGAGGAGAAGCTGAGCGAAGAAGAACCGGACATCGCGCTGGAGTCCGAGGCACGTTCGGTTGCCGAAACTCCCGACGCAGAGTTGACCGAGGAACTGGTCGACCATGTGATCCTCGAATCCGACGAGGATCCCGATATCGACTACGCGGACGGTCAGCGACAGGCCGAGATCGTCGAAGGAACCTTGATCGAGGATCGCGGGCGTAATCGCGGTCAGATCGACGGGACCCCCGAAGACGGCGGCCCCGTCACATAGCCGATCAGGCGACGGTCGACCGAGTGACGGTGAACTTCTTGTTCTTACCCCTCACTTCGGTCGGCCCGACAGCCTTCGCGAGCGCAGCCCGATAGTTCAAGTGCCAGTTGTATACGGTCCACAACTCACCGCCGGGCCGCAGAACCCGACCGGCTGCGGCGAAGAGCTTCTCGGCCCCACCGGTGTGCACCGCCGCGCCCTCGTGAAAGGGCGGGTTGCATACGATGAGGTCTACCGAATCGTCTTCCAGCGTTGCCATGGCGTCATCCCGAAGGACCTCCACGGCAAGGCCGTTCGCCTGGGCAGTCGCGCGGGCGGAATCGACGGCCGCCGTCGAGCGATCGGTGGCCAGCACGCGAATTCCCTCGCGCTCGCGCGCGAGCATGCACGCGACAATTCCTGTGCCACAACCGAGATCGACGACAACGTGCGCATCACGCTTCATTTTCCTCTCGTGCTCTAGAAGAAAACGGGTTCCGATGTCGAGCGTCGACCCGGCGAACACAGCACCGTGGGCAACCACCGTCAAGCCGACGTCTTCCAACGTCCGAGTGACCGGGTACGTACGCGACGTCGCACGAATCGGTGTCGCCGCGGACAACACCCGCGACTTCTGCCTGCCCCGCCCCGCGCTGAACGTCTCGAAATTCTTGCGCAGAATGTCGTTCATCGCCGGGAACATGTGTTTGTCGCGACCACCGGCAAGGACCAGCACGTCGTTCGGCGCGTATGCGGCGATGAGTTCGATCACTTCGGTCAGCTCGGCGAGACTGCGGGGCAGTTGCATCAGGACGACGTCCGCAGTCTGCAGGAGGTCCTCACCCAGCGAGAAGTTCCCGTACACCTCCGACAGTCCTACCGCTGCGGCATTACGTGCCAAGGCTGCTTCACTGGTCGACGAGTCCTGATGTACTCGAATTCCGGTGGCCCCGAACTGCACAGCGGCGCCGAGAGTGAGAGCGCCGTAGTGGTCCCCGACTACCGCGATCTGCATGCCAGGGCCTACCTGCAGCGCAGCAGGTACCGAGTCGAGCAACAGGCGATCTGTGGGGTCTACGGCAAAGAGGTTGGGTGCTTCGGTGTCGGGAAATCGCCGTAGGCCGGCGAGGACGGATTCCAATTCGTGCATCCGACCAGTGTTTCACCCCTGGAATGCATATCCAAACACGTTGAACGTCAATAATTTCGACACGTCATCAGCGCGCCCGAATGGCATTTTCGGCCGATCGGGAGCATGCTCGAAGAATGGAACAACCGAAAAAGATCGAAGCGCTGTTCAGCCACGTGGAAGACGCGTCGGATGATGCGCCTGCCGAAAACAAGAAGCCTGCTGTCTACACCACGCTGTTCAGCGGCGAAACCCCGTCAGGACAAATAGCGTAGATAGTCCAAGGACTTGTCAGCGTGGACATGTGAGCGTTCGCTCCTGACCACCAGCCTGACCACTTGATTCGTGTCGATCACAAATGTTGTTCGCTTCACCGACAACAACTGACGGATCATCGAAAATCGCGCTGAGTTCATTGAAGATCGCGCCGAGTGTGACCTACTCCGACCGATGTCCTTCCTTCGTCTCAGCCTTGCGAGTGGCCCTCCGCGACGCACCCCGAATTGCTCGGCCACCACGCCGTCGGTATCGGCGAGCATTGGATAGTCGAACGAGCGTTGCAGCGCAAAGTGCGACTGCTTACCGGTGGTGTCGGTGCTGATTCCGACTCGCTGAGCGCCGAACGACTCGAATGCACCCCCGAGGTCTCTGAAATGACACGCTTCTGCGGTGCAGACGGGGCTGGTCGCAGCCGGGTAGAAGAAAAGCACCACCGGGCCGTCGACCAGCAGTTTACTCAAGCTCCGGACGTTCCCCAGGTGGTCAGGGAGTCGAAAATCCGGCGCGATATCGCCAGTACGCATGATGACGAGGCTACGTGACCTCCCGGCGCATCGGTCGAGAAGCAGTGCAAAATTCAATCCGAGGCCTCTAATTCGAGGTCATCGAAACTGCCCCTCCGGGTCCGACGAGCAGCGTCGATCGGAGCCTGAGGAGGTCGTCTCCGTCGATTCCGATCGCATCGAGATATCCATCGAACGATCCGTGCACATGCTCGACGGCCTCCAGCCCGTGCCGGTAGTACCGCTCCGTCACCCCGAGAAGAGCATCGGACAATTCGATCGGCGCACCATTTTCGTCAGCTGCTGAACTCGCCTGCACGTGGGCGCGTAACGACTCGACGGCGGCATTGCTGCGTAGGTAGTCGGCAACGATGTGTGCGTCGTCGACTCCGGCAGCGCGAAGCACCGTCGCTATGGTCCAACCAGCCCGATCCTTGCCTGCGGCGCAATGCACCAGCACCGGTCCTTCGCCGGTTCCCAGCGCCGTGACCACCCTACGTATTGCAATACGCGCGCCCTCGAGCGATGCGTAGGAGGTATAGGCACGCATCATGTAGTCGAGTTGGGCATCCTCACTCGCAGTGATCCGCGCCTCATGTGGGGCCTTTTCGCCCCTGTGGTTGTCGTAGGGAACATTGTGGACACGAACGCTGCCGGGGACGCGGTCGGTTCCGCTTCTCTCGATCTCCGTCTCACCACGCAGGTCGAAGACCTGCTTCACCCCGAGCCGTACCAGCTCTTCGTGTCCACGAGCATCGAGCCTGGTCAGTTCCGACGACCGGTAGAGCACTCCGCGACGCACTTCGAGACCCTCGGTGGTGCGCGCACCACCGACGTCCCGAAAGTTCCATGCACCCGACAGCTGAAACTGGTCGTTGGTACTCGCTTCTCGCATTCCACGACAATAACCAATGCCTCGGACCGGCCGCACTTTCACCGTGCAGGCAAGGAACTCGGTCGCCGCGGTAGCGTCAGCAGGTATGACATCGAACCTCGAGGTCCGGACCTACGACGTAATAGTCATCGGGGGCGGCATCGGAGGCGTATCGATCGGCTATGAACTCGCGACCGACCGGACGGTGTGCCTACTCGAGCAGGAGTCGACGCTCGCGTTCCATACCACTGGACGTTCGGCCGCATTGTTCCTCGAAACGTACGGCAACAAGCCAATTCGAGCCTTGACGAGCGCGAGTAGAGACTTCCTCCTCGAGCCGCCGGTGCACTTCGAAAGTGAACTGCTCTCTCCCCGTTCGCTACTGCAGTTCGCTGCGCGCGGACGCGGTGCGATCCTCGAGTCCATGTTCGAGCAAATCCGATCGCTGACACCGGACGCGCACCTCCTCTCCTCTCGTGACGCGCATGATCTGTTCCCACCGCTACGAGCCGACCACATCGATCTCGCACTCCACGAGCCGGGTTCGATGGAGATCGACGTCCATGCCCTACACCAGGGTTTCCTCCGCGGCCTGCGCAAGCGAGGCGGCCATGTCGAGACCGACAGCGGCGTCGTGAACCTGCAACGTCGCGACGGGATCTGGCAGGTGACTTCGCAGGACGGGACGGTACGTCGGGCCGAGATCGTCGTGAATGCTGCTGGAGCCTGGGCAGATTCGGTCGCTACCCTTGCCGGAGCGCAGCGATCGGGACTCCGGCCACTACGTCGAACGATCTTCATGATCGGCGCCCCGGAAGAGATGGATACGAACGCGCTCCCCACGCTCAGCGACATCGATGAGTCCTTTTACATCAAGCCCGAAGGTGCTCAGCTGCTCTGCTCTCCCGCCGATGAGACACCGGTGGAACCCAGCGATGCACGGCCGGACGAACTCGAAATCGCACGTGCCCTGGACGCCATACACGAGACCACGACTCTGACCGCTCGTCACGTGCGATCGTCCTGGGCCGGTCTGCGGAGCTTCGTCGCGGATCGGACGCCGGTAGTCGGATTCGACCCGCGGGTCGACGGTTTCTTCTGGTGTGCGGGACAAGGCGGTTACGGCATCCAGACGTGTTCGGCACTCTCTCGTGTCGGAGCTGCACTGATCAGAGGAACAGGTCTGCCGTTCGACGTCGTCGATCGCGGCCTGGCCGCCGCAGACCTCGCCCCTGGTCGCGACTTCGCTGCCGCACCCGACGTCTGAGCGCGCCTTTCGGCGCACACGTTGTGGTCTACGCATATCGTGGACTGCATGACCGATCTGGACCGAACGGATGCCCGTTTGTTGCTCGCGTTGTGCGATCGACCACGCGCGACAGGCGTCGAACTCGCGGGAGATCTAGGAATTTCACGGAACACTGTGCAAGCTCGGTTGACTCGATGGGACGAGAAGGATGCTCTCACCTCCATCGATCATCGGGTGCGTCCGAGAAGTCTCGGGTACGCATTGCAGGCTTTCGTCACCACCCGTGTCGATCAGCACAAACTCGCCGAGGTCACCGATCATCTCCGCACCATCGAAGAGGTACTCGAGGTCTTCGGACTGTCGGGCGCGTCGGACATGCACATTCGAATAGCCGCGGTCGATGCCGATGATCTGTACCGAGTCGCCGGACTGATACTGAAAATTCCGGGGGTGGAACGCACCAACATGTCCATCGCTATGAGCGAACTGATTCCGTATCGCACCAGGCCTCTACTGAATCGCGCCGCCGCAACACCACGCAGCTGACCAGTTCTCCCCTATTCCTCAGTCCCCCAATCGAAGTGGCGCAATACTTCCAAAGACGTCTCCTGGCCCCGGATTGGTTTTCGCTGTTCCGCCGCCGAGATGATGCACCACTCCCCACACCGCGTTGAGTGCAGTCTGGATCGCACCTTCGGCCCACCCTGCGGTCCACGAAATGTCGTCTCCGGCCAAAAAGATCCCACGATGCCGCTCATCGAAATCGTCTTGCACGAAATGCGAGAACAATCGCTCCTGATATCGGTAGTGGCCGGGCAGATTGGCTTTGAAGGCTCCCATGAAGTCCCGCTCGGTCTCCCATGACAAGGTGACGGGATCTCCGATGATGTGACTTCGGAAGTCGACACCCGGATAGATGCCCTCCAATGAACGAAGCATGATGTTCATCCGCTCGACCGGGCCCAACGCCAACAACTTCAGGGAATCATCCGACCACGTGTACGACAGACAAATCAAGCCCGGTTTGCCCTCCCCCTGATCGAGCAGATACGTTCCACGACTCATCCGATCGGTGAGAGTCATGCTGACGATGTCATGGCCCGTGAGCGGGTCCTTGTCTTTCCAAAACGGGCGGTCCACGAGAACGAATACCTTGGTCGAACCCATGTAGTGCGTCCGCTCGACGGCCGTCCAATGGTCGATCGGCAGCAGATCATCGTCACATTCGATGTTGCTGAGCAACATCCAGGACTGAGCAGTCACCACTGTCGCCGGGAAGGTGCGGGTTCCCCCTTCACTGTCGTGCACCACCGTTCCACCGGCGGCGCGTCGTAGCTCGGTGACGCGCGGACTCGGCGTCCCATCGTTCAGCGACGCCACCGTGGTGCCCACCGGCCAGTGCGCTGTTGGTGCTGCGCTCGTCCACAGTCGTTGGGGTAGTTGTTGAGCGCCACCGACGATGCCGCGATGGTGGTCGTCCGCTGCGGTCACCACGACTCGAAGGATTTCGAGGATGGAATTGGGGTAGTCGGTGTCCCACCCTCCGGTGCCGAAACCGACCTGCCCGAACAGTTCTCGCAGACGGAAAGATCCGAAGTGCTCGGACTCCGCCAGAAACCCATAGAAAGTCTGATCGTCCAACCTCACTACGATCTCGTTCCACAGCCGCTTGATCTCGGGGGTATCCCGCGCCCGAATTGCCCGCTGGAGAGGAACCAGTTCGGCATACTGCTCCAGAGTGCGCTGCCAGGCTCGCGCAACCTCGCCGAACACCGGGGGCAGATCGTCGAGACTGCTCGCGTAGTAGCTGACGCCCTTGAGATCGATCACGGTGCTCGGGGTGACCTCGGCAAGCGGATTGGGGAACGGCTCGGTGTGCAGACCCATTGCATCCAGATAGTGGAACAGCGCCGTCGACGAAGGAGGAAAGCGCATTGCGCCCATCTCCGCCACCACTCCGTGATGGCCCTCGAACTTCACCGACCGCATGCGACCGCCGATCTGATCCGACTCGTAGACGATCGGTTTCAGGCCGATTCTCATCAGCTCGTACGCGGTGACCATGCCCGCGAGGCCGCCGCCGATCACGGCTACCTCGGTTCCGTATGCCGATTCAGGCACCGAGCCGAGTCCGTTCGGGTGAGCCAGATAATCGTCGTATGCAAACGGAAAGTCCGGACCGAACATGGTGAGCGGTAGCTCGTGGTCGTCCTCGACGGTGCTGTCCGGGCTGACGGGGGTGGTCATCTGCCACTCTTCCCATCCTGGGGGTAGAGATCGTGTCTTCGGTCGCCCAGGTGGGTATTGATCTCCCTCGACGTGGCACGTACACCGGGATCGATATCGACCGTGAGAAGTGCCTCACCGCGGCCGGCACGGCCGAGTTCGGATCCGTCGGGCGCTATGGCACAGGTGAGACCGCAGTAATGCAGATCGCCCTCGATTCCGCACCGATTCACGTAGGTGACGAACAGCTGACTTTCATAGGCCCGAGTAGGCACGACGTGTGTGGCAACCATGTCGAACGGGTGCATCAGCCCAGTAGGGACGATCAACCATTCGGTTCCTGCATCGGCGTGCGCACGAACGGCTTCGGGGAATTCCACGTCGTAACAGGTCAGAAGTCCGCAGGTCAGCCCGCCGAAGTGAAACTGCACGACCAGTTCGTCGCCTGGAACGAAGTGCCCACGATCGAGCTCACCGAACAGATGCGTCTTGCGATATCGAGACACGATGGTCCCGTCGCTACCCACTACCTGTACCGAATTGTAGATTCCTTCCTCGCTTCGTTCCGGAAACCCGTACACCACAACGAGACCGGAGCTCCGGGCAATCTCGACGACGGCGTCGAAGATCGGCCCGTCTGCCGCCTCTGCACGTTCTTCTACGAGACGTCCGACGTCGTAGCCAGTCGTCGACATCTCGGGAGTGACGAGCATCGACGCTCCTGCGTCCGAAGCGGCAATCGCCGCGCGCGATATGGCAGCGAGGTTGGCCTCGACGTCGCCTGCCAGTTCGGGGCCTTGAAACAGCGACACTCGTACCGCGGTAGTCATCGGCTGGTCCTTTCCGCAGGTTTCGCGTCCGGCGGGCAGGCGCGCTTGTTCGATAATCGTGCGACAACGAGGCACTGCCGGGCAACATGGAGTTATAGACAATTATCCGACCAACGACGCTGGACGTACCTGAAGAACTATCAGAAAGCGCTTCCTATGAGCACCGAAACGCCACCGATCGGACCGGTCGACGCGAGAAAGGTCCCGCGGTTCGCCGAACCGACGACGTTCGCGCGACTACCGCGGCTCGACGAAGTCTCTCGAGCCGACGTCACGATCCTCGGGGTTCCGTTCGACTCGGGCGTCAGCTATCGACCGGGGGCGCGCTTCGGCCCCGGTCACATTCGCGCTGCCTCGAAGTTGCTTCGGCCGTACAATCCAGCCTTGAAAGTCTCACCGTTCGCCGAACAACAGGTCGCCGATTTCGGGGATATCGGCATCAACCCGTTCGATATCACCGAGGCGTTGAATTCGGTGGAGTCGGCGGTGACCGATCTACGCGCCGACGGTTCTTCGGTACTGACTCTCGGCGGCGATCACACTATTGCTCTCCCGATCCTGCGTTCGCTCGCGCGCGACCACGGACCGGTTGCCGTGCTCCATTTCGATGCTCACCTCGATACGTGGGACACCTACTTCGGCGCCCCGTACACCCACGGCACTCCGTTTCGCCGCGCGAGCGAGGAGGGTCTCATCGACCTCGAACGCTCCCAGCACATCGGTATCCGGGGGCCGCTCTATACCGAGCAAGACCTCGAGGACGACCGTGTTCTCGGATTCCAGGTGATCCGATCCGATGACTACGAGGTCGATGGGTTCGCGAGCATCGTCGAGCGGATGCGGCACCGACTCGACGGTGGTCCGGTGTACGTCTCAGTGGACATCGATGTTCTCGATCCGGCTCATGCACCGGGAACTGGTACTCCGGAAGCTGGAGGCATGACCTCGCGAGAGCTGCTGAACACGTTGCGTGGGCTCGTCGGACTGAACGTGGTGGGCGCAGACATCGTGGAGGTTGCCCCTGCGTACGACCACGCTGAGATCACCGGTATAGCCGCCGCGCACGTAGCCTATGAACTGTTGTCCGTTCTGGCACTGAATCGATAGTGTCGCCCGAGGCGCATACGATGAGCCCGATGCCCTACCGATCGGACGCACCTGACCCGGACGGCAAGTACCAGCAGGTTGCCGACCTCGCAGCAGCCGACGCAGGTGGCTTGTCCACCGAACTTCTCGGAGATTTCCTCGAGGTCCTCACCGACGCCGTCGCTGTCGGACGCCCATTGACGCGTCGTCAACTGCGCGCATTGCGGGTTCATGGTGATACTGCGGCCAAGGAAGGCGTTGCATTAAGGGCGTTGCTCGATCTGTACTTGTCCTCGGCCTGGCGCCTGTGGCGCGAGCTGCCCGCGGTGGTGGACGCAGCCAAGAACCCAAGCGCCGTCGTGACTGCAGGTGAAGTGATGTTGCATGCTGTCGACGACGCGGTGGCAGAGCTCGCGGAGGCTTTTCAGCTCGCCCGCAGAGCTTTGGTCCGCGCCGAGGTGTCCGCTCGACGCGAGTTCGTCGACGATCTTCTCTCGGGCAGCGCCGATATCGCTGGGGTGCTGGGTCGCGCAGAGTCGTTCGGACTGGACTTGACGGGACCTCACGCTGTCCTGGTCGTAGAGGCGACTTCCCCGTTCACCGACGATGCTTCGATGATCACCGACGTCGAGCGCGCGATCGCCGGGAGCAAAGGTGACACCGAGACGTTGGTTGCCAGCAAGGAAGGCCGTCTCGTCGTCGTGTTCGCGGCGCCCGACCATCATGCGGTGAAACTGGTGACCGAACGTGTCCGAAGCACTGTCGGTCAAGTTCACGGCACCGATGGGTGGACTCAACGTTTGGGAGTAGGTCGTCCTGGTCAGAGTGCTGCCGGGGTGGCGTCCTCCTACCGCGAGGCACTCGACGCGCTCGACCTGGCGGGCAAACTCGGACTCGACACACCGGTGCTGGATGCGCGAGACCTGCTGGTGTATCGAGTGTTGCTCGACGACCGACCCGCGATCACCGATCTCGTCGAGACAGTACTGACGCCCCTGCTGGCTGCGCGGGGCGGCGCCGTTCCCCTTCTGCGCACGTTGTTCGCCTACTTCGAATCCGGGGGTAACTCCGCGATGACGGCAAGGTCGATGCACCTCTCGGTTCGCGCGGTCACCTATCGACTAGCGCGTATTGCCGAGCTGACCGGCCACGACGTGAACAACCCCAGCGAGAGATTCGCACTGCAGACAGCAGTATTCGGAGCGAAGTTATTGGATTGGCCGACCAGCACCACCTCACAGACGTAGTTGCCGGTTCACGGCAATTGAAGGTGGACAAACATGTCCGCGATCGCACGGTGCATGCCGCTTTCACGACAGGCACACTTAAGTAGTCGCGGTAAACAGAGTTGCCGCAGAGAACATCGAAGCGACAAGGAGCCCGTTCCATGGCGTCCCTGACCCAGAAGCTATCTCAATTCACCAGTAAGGACTACCGCCGATGAACGTTCCTCTCTGGGCATGGGCGGCGTTTGCCGCGGTCGTGCTCACCCTGCTCGCCATCGATTTGCTTGCGCATCGCGGTGCACACGTCATCGGCTTCAAGGAAGCTGCATGGTGGAGTGCATTGTGGGTCGGCGTCGCACTCGTCTTCGGTGGAGTCGTCTTCGCCACTCTCGGTACGACGGCAGGCGTGGAATACACGACGGCCTGGCTCCTCGAGAAAAGCTTGTCCGTGGACAACCTCTTCGTATTCGCATTGATCTTCGGCTACTTCAAAGTTCCGAAGGAATATCAGCACCGCGTTCTGTTCTTCGGCGTGATCGGCGCATTGGTATTCCGCGGCATCTTCCTCGCCGCAGGTGTAGCTATCGTAAGCAAGTTCACCGTCGTTTTGTTCGTCTTCGCAGCCATCCTGCTCTACAGCGCGTGGAAGCTGATGAAGGATGAGGACGATTCGTATGATCCGAGCACTTCGTTTGCGGTTCGCCTGTTGCGCAAGGTTATCCCGGTTCAAGACGAGTACTCCGGAACGAAGTTCTTCGTCAAGGAGGCAGGAAAGCGCATTGCCACTCCGTTGTTGGCCGTCGTGGTTGCCATCGAAGCTGCCGACCTTGTTTTTGCCGTAGACAGTGTCCCTGCAGTTCTTGCCGTCAGCGACGATCCGTTCATCATCTACTCGTCGAATGCGTTCGCGATTCTCGGACTGCGCGCGTTGTACTTCCTGCTCTCCGGCCTGTTGGATAAGTTCCACTACCTGTCCAAGGGCTTGGCGATCATCCTCGGATTCATCGGGGTCAAGTTGATCTTGCAGGCCAGCCACAAGGTCATCAGTACCTCGATCCCCGAGATTCCATCGCTGGTCAGCCTCGCAGTCATCATCGCGGTGTTGGCAGGCTCGATCATCCTCAGCTTCGTGCGCCCAGCAAAGGAGGAGACTTCCGAGCTGGCTTCCGGCGAAAAGTAACACGGGCAAGGCAAAGGGGGTATCCGACAGGTCCGGTCGGATACCCCCTTTTCGGATTCACCTTCTCGGAGCTGTGTTTCACTCCGGTTCGTCCTGGGTAGTTGTTTGTCATGACCACATCGAACTCATACACAGTTCCCGGCATGAGCACCGACGAGGGAGCGCGTGTCGCGGCATTGCTCCAGGATCGCCTGAACGCATACAACGATCTTCATCTGACCCTCAAGCACATTCACTGGAATGTCGTGGGCCCCAACTTCATCTCTGTCCACGAGATGCTCGACCCACAGGTAGAAACCGTGCGTGGCTTCGCCGACGATGTCGCCGAGCGCATTGCGACACTGGGATCCTCGGCGAAGGGCACGCCGGGCACCATCGTCGAGCAGCGCTCATGGGACGACTACTCGATCGGGCGGGCCGCAGCCATCGAGCACCTCGGCGCACTCGACCTCGTGTACACCGGTGTCATAACCGACACGCGCAAGGCAATCGAAGAGATCGGCAAGGTCGATCCGGTCACCGAGGACTTGTTGATCGGGCAGAGCGGTCAACTCGAACTCTTCCACTGGTTCGTTCGCGCGCACCTGGAGAACTCCGGTGGACAGCTTTCCACAAGCGGTGCATCGAGCGAAAAGGAAGCTGCCGCAGACGCGCGCTGAAATTTTCACTTCGAATCGATGATCGCGTTTGACGCGGAATAATTCGGGGTAACATCAGTTGCCCGACACTCCGCTGCGGAGTGTTGTGTCTTTCGTCCAGCCAGTGGCGAACCGCTTGCGCGGGCATCTTTCATGTGTCATAACAATGACACTCAGAAGGCTATGCCGTCGTGGGCCCGAGCGGTGTCGGCTGGAATTCGACTTTGTGAGAAGTTCGAAAGATCAACCGCTACTGTCGATTCAAGAGACATCAGGGTAAGTTCTCAGATGGTTGGCGATCAACGCAATCATCTGATGCCGCACGCAGCATCCAATTCGAAAGAAGGAACAATAGTGATCGTCCTGGGAATCATCCTCGCGCTCATCGGCTTTTTCACGTCGATCAGCATCCTCACCACGATCGGCATCATCCTGATCGTCGTCGGCGCCGTCCTCACCATCCTCGGTGCAACCGGGCGCGCTATCGGTGGCCGCAAAACCTGGTATTGATCGCCAGGTATTGCCCTTGCACGTAGACGAGGCCCCGCGCATCAGCGCGGGGCCTCGTTTGTTTCGACAAAGCTCTTTCGGTCCGCGTCAGCGAATCTACCGTCTACTACGTAGTATCTGCTCGGCCTGCCGCAACACGGGCGCATCGACCATCCGTCCTTCGAAACGAAATACTCCGCGCTCATCTGCGGCAGCCGCAACGACCTGCTCAGCCCAATCGATCTCCGCCTGGGTCGGTGCGAAAGCCTCTCGAATTATCGGTACCTGCGAAGGATGAATAGCAACCTTCCCGTCGAACCCGACTGCCACGGCATCCTCCGATTCGGCCGTCAAGGTAGCGATGTCACCGATATCGAGCACTACCGAATCGAGGGCGAACACACCGCGCGCTTTGGCTGCGAGCAGTGTTGTCGACCTGACATGTTGTGCCACCTTCCGGTACGTACCGTCGGGGAATCGGCTCGCCTTACCCCCCAGTGCTGCGATCAGGTCCTCGGCACCCCACATCACCCCGATCGAATTTTCTGCGCCGAGGCTGTCGGACACAGCGACGGCGCCGAGCGGTGATTCCACGATTGCGATCACCTCATAAGGCGCAGCCGCACCGATCTGGATCGAACTTTCACATTTGGGCAGCATCACTGTGCGATACGCCGTCTGGGCGAGTGCTGCCATGTCCAGTTCGAAGTCGGCAGTGCCGTGCGCATTGACTCGGACGACAGTGGATGCAGGGTCGAGAGGGGTGGACAGCAACGACTGCCTGGCTTTCTGCTTGTCGCCGGCAGCGACAGCATCCTCCAGGTCGAGGATTACGACGTCGGCCCGCTGTGCCGCCTTCTCGTAGCGTTCCGGTCGATCCGCCGGACAGAACAACCATCCAGGACCCGGCGGCACCCACGTCACGACGCGTCCTCCGCGGGCCGAAGCCTGACGAGAGTCTTGCGGACCGCCGTGGCTACGACGTCGCCGTGTTGGTTGCGTCCGGTGTGGGCGAAGGTGACGATGCCCTCGCCGGGTCGGGATTTCGATTCGCGCTTGTCGACGATGAGCGTCTCCGCGTACAGCGTGTCCCCGTGAAACATCGGCTTCGGGAACCTCACCTCGGAAAACCCGAGGTTGGCTACGATCGTGCCCTGCGTCAACTGCGCTACCGAGAGGCCGACCACTGTCGACAGAGTGAACATCGAGTTGACCAGTCGTACGCCGAACGTCGTGCCCTCACTGAAGGCTGCGTCGAGATGCAGCGCTTGGGTATTCATCGTCTGCGCGGTGAAGAAGGTGTTGTCGGCCTCGGTGACCGTTCGGCCGGGCCGGTGTTCGTAGACGGTGCCGAGCTCCATTTCCTCGAACCACAGCCCGCGCTGACGGACACGCTTGTCCGTGGTCATAGTCCGAGCCCCCGCGCGATGAGCATCAACTGCACCTCGGTGGTCCCCTCGCCGATCTCGAGAATCTTACTGTCCCGATAGTGCCGGGCAACGGTGTATTCGTTCATGAACCCGTATCCCCCGTGAATCTGTGTGGCGTCACGCGCATTGTCCATAGCCGCTTCGGAGGCGACCAATTTCGCGATCGAGGCTTGTTTCTTGAAAGGCTTTCCCGACAACATCAGCGCAGCAGCGTCGTAATAGGCTGTACGGGCTGTATGCGCTCGCACTTCCATCCGAGCAATCTTGAACGCGATGGCCTGATTTCGTCCGATCGGCCCACCGAAGGCTTCTCGTTCTTTGGAGTACTTGACGCTTTCGTCCACACACCCTTGCGCAACGCCTACCGACAGTGCAGCGATGGCGATGCGTCCCTCATCGAGAATGTGCAGAAAGTTGGCGTATCCGCGGCCCTGTTGGCCCAGCAGATTTTCGTACGGAACCCGGACGTCGGTGAATGACAACGGATGTGTGTCGGATGCATTCCAGCCAACTTTGTCGTACGCCTTCTCCGCTACGAAGCCCGGAGTCGACGTAGGGACAAGGATCGAGGAGATCTGCTTCCTTCCGGTCACCTCGTCGACGCCGGTTACTGCGGTGACGGTGACCAGTTCGGTGATGTCGGTGCCAGAGTTCGTAATGAACTGCTTGTTGCCGTTCACTATCCATTCACCACCGACGAGTTTCGCGGTGGTACGTGTCCCCCCTGCGTCGCTGCCTGCCCCGGGTTCGGTCAACCCGAAGGCCGCGAGCGAGCTTCCGCTCGTCAATTTGGGCAACCACTCCTGCTTTTGCTCGTCGTTACCGAAGCGGTAGACCGGCATCGCGCCGAGGGAGACTCCCGCCTCGAGCGTGATCGCAACACTTTGATCCACCTTCCCCAGCTCTTCGAGGGCAAGACAGAGCGCAAAGTAGTCGCCGCCCATTCCGCCGTACTCCTCTGGGAACGGTAGGCCGAACAACCCCATCTCGGCCATGCCTGCAACGACCTCGTACGGAAACGAGTGCTCGGCATCGTGTTTGGCCGATACCGGCGCCACCACCGACGTGGCGAAGTCGGCGACACTCGCGATCAGCTGCTGGTACTCGTCGGGAAGGTTTCCGGTGGCGAGATAATCGGTCATGACTTTCCTTCTTCCACTTCGGTTCTCGGGCTCACGCGGGCGAGAAGTTGATCGACACGAACCTGCTCTCCCACTACGACAAGAAGTTCCACCGTTCCACCGATCGGTGTTGTCATTGCATGTTCCATTTTCATTGCCTCGACGACGACGATCGCCGAGCCTGCCTCCACGGTGTCACCGCTGGATACACCGACGGCGATAACGGTTCCCGGCATCGGGCTGGTCATCTCGGCATCTCCGGAGTGGCTGTCTTCACCACGGACACTGGTCTCTTCGACGGATGTGATTGCCCACGTGCCGGCCGGTGAGGACACCCAGACAGTCGCGTCGTCGTCGGCAAGCCGAAAGCGCGAACGTACGCCGGCGCGCACCATGGCCACGTCGCCGTCCTCGACACGAGCGAACGACATCGGTTGCGATTCTCCGTCGTCGACCGCTACCCATGCGTCCGACAGAGTGCCGTGCACGTGCACATGCACGGTCCGTGTTCCCGATGATAGTCGATACGTCACTGGCTGGGCTCGCCCGCCGATTCGCCAACCGCTCGGGACCGTCCACGGTCGCGAAGGATCCGAGTCCGTCCACAATGACGACCACAGATGGACGCCCACGACCACGAAGATCTCGTCCGGAGCAGGCGCTGTTTCGTAGTCCTCGACCGTGCGATCGAGCAATCCGGTATCGAGACTTCCCTCGACGACATCGCTGTCCGCCAGCAGAAATCGGAGGAACTCTATGTTGGTGACAACGCCCAACGCTGCGGTGTCGGCAAGCGCGCGATCGAGAGTAGCGAGCGCCGAAGCTCGATCGGGGCCGTACGCGATCACTTTGGCCAACATCGGGTCGTAGTCGCTGCCGACGACGGACCCGACGGACACGCCCGAGTCGACGCGAACTGTTGGAGTGGGTGACGGTTCCCGAAGCGAGAGCACGGTCCCTCCGGTGGGCAGGAATCCTCGACCGGGATCCTCGGCGTAGACGCGGGCTTCGATCGCATGACCGGTCAGTGTCACCTCGTCCTGCCGAATCGTGAGCGGTTCACCGCGGGCGATTCGAACCTGCCACTCCACCAGATCCAGCCCGGTGACCATTTCCGTCACCGGATGCTCGACTTGAAGTCGGGTGTTCATTTCCATGAAGAAGAACTCGTCGGGGCGATCCGCCGAGACGATGAACTCCACGGTTCCCGCGCCCGAGTAGTCGACACTGAGAGCCGTGTCACACGCCGCCTTCCCGATACGTTCTCGTGTCGCATCGTCCAGAAGTGGCGACGGCGCTTCCTCCACGACCTTCTGGTGCCTGCGCTGCAGACTGCACTCTCGTTCGCCGAGGTGCACGACGTGTCCGAACTGATCGGCGAGTATCTGTACTTCGATGTGCCGAGGCCGCAGAACGAACCGTTCGAGGAACAGCGTGTCGTCACCGAACGAGGAAGCCGCTTCGCGTCGTGCACTCGCCAACGCACCGGCAAGTGCTCCCGCCTCCTCGACCAGTCGCATGCCCTTGCCGCCGCCGCCTGCCGACGGCTTGACCAGGATCGGATAGCCGATGTCCTGGGCGGCATCGAGGAGGTCCGCGTCGGAAAGTCCGGGGCGAGCGATACCGGGCACTACCGGTACACCGAACTCCGCCACTGCGTTCTTGGCCGTGATCTTGTCGCCCATCACCTCGATTGCCGCAACGGGTGGTCCTAGGAACGCCAGTCCGGCAGCCTCGCAGGCTGCGGCGAATTCGGCATTCTCCGAGAGAAACCCGTAGCCCGGATGGACGCCCTGCGCTCCGGTGCGGTGCGCGGCTTCGACGACCTTGTCGATCGCGAGGTAGCTCTCACGCGCGGGGGCTGGACCGAGGCGGACCGCGGTGTCTGCCTCACGGACGTGCCGTGCATTTGCGTCGGCGTCGCTGAACACAGCAACGGATCGAATACCCATGCGCCGCAACGTTCGAATGACGCGAACCGCGATCTCGCCGCGGTTGGCCACCAGCACTGTGTCGATCTGTCTCGTCATCACATCTCACATCCGGAAAACGCCGTAGGAGACCGGCTCGAGCGGCGCATGAGCGCTCGCCGACAGAGCAAGTCCGAGAACAGTTCTGGTGTCCGCGGGGTCGATGATCCCGTCATCCCACAATCGCGCGGTCGAGTAGTAGGGGTTGCCCTGCGATTCGTATTGCTCTCGAATCGGTGCTTTGAACGTTTCCTGATCTTCGTTCGACCATGGCTTGCCGGCCGCATCGAGTTGTTCACTGCGGACCGTGGACAGTACCGAGGCTGCCTGTTCACCGCCCATGACGGAGATTCGGGCATTCGGCCACATCCACAGAAAGCGCGGTGAATAGGCGCGGCCGCACATCGAATAGTTGCCTGCACCGTAGGAACCGCCGATGACGACGGTGAACTTCGGGACCCGAGCGCACGCGACCGCGGTCACCATTTTGGCGCCGTGCTTGGCGATGCCGCCTGCTTCGTAGTCTCTGCCGACCATGAAACCAGCGATGTTCTGCAGGAATACGAGTGGAATACTGCGTTTGTCACACAGTTCGATGAAGTGCGCGCCCTTCATCGCCGATTCCGCGAACAGCACGCCATTGTTGGCGATGATTCCGACCGGATGTCCGTGCACATGCGCGAACCCGGTTACGAGGGTCTTTCCGTACTCGGACTTGAACTCGTCGAACTCCCCGCCGTCGACGATGCGGACGATGACCTCGCGAACGTCGTACGGAGTGCGCGAGTCGATCGGCACCACGTCGTAGAGGTCTTGCTGATCGACGGTGGCATCGAGCGCTTGCCGTATCGGCCATTGTGCCGCAGGGACCGGCCCGAGCGTGGCGACGATTCGACGCACTCGGCGCAGTGCGTCTCGGTCGTCGTCGGCAAGGTAGTCGGTCACCCCGGACACCTTCGAATGCAGATCACCGCCCCCGAGTTCCTCGGCCGTGACGACTTCACCCGTTGCTGCCTTGACCAACGGCGGTCCCCCGAGAAAAATCGTGCCCTGGTCTCTGACGATGATGGCTTCGTCGCTCATCGCGGGAACGTAGGCGCCGCCTGCCGTGCACGAGCCCATCACAGCCGCGATCTGCGCAATGCCTGCCGCGCTCATCGTCGCCTGGTTGAAGAAGATCCTGCCGAAGTGCTCGCGGTCGGGAAACACCTCGTCCTGCCGCGGAAGGAACGCACCGCCTGAATCGACGAGGTAGATGCAGGGCAGTCGATTCTGCGCCGCGATTTCCTGCGCGCGCAGATGCTTCTTCACCGTGAGCGGATAGTAGGTGCCGCCCTTGACGGTCGCGTCGTTGGCGACGATGACGCACTCGCGGCCGGACACTCTGCCGATTCCCGCGATCATTCCGGCGCCGGGGCACTCGTCGTCGTAGATTCCGTCGGCTGCCAGCGCGGCGATCTCGAGAAAGGGGCTGCCTGGATCGAGCAACTCGTTCACACGATCTCGCGGTAGTAATTTGCCTCTGGCAATGTGTCGCTCGCGGGACTTATCGCTGCCTCCGAGTGCAGCGCGGTCCAGCTTCTCGCCCAGTTCTTCGACGAGCCTCTTGTGTTCGAGCCTGTTGGCTTCGATATCGATCGCCATAGTGGTGCCCACTCCCTGACCGAAATTTCGGTTAATCATCACTAACCGAAATCAATAGTAAACTTTCATTAACCGAGTTGTCCAGTATCGAGCCGAAGTCGGGGATTTCACCATGAGCACAGTGTCGCCGCCTGCCGAGTCGAAACCGACCGTTCGCGAGCAGCGCAAGGCTGCGCGACGCATCGAGCTTCTCGATGCAGCGGCCGAACTGTTCGCCGAGCGCGGCTACGCAGCCGTGCGGCTCGAGGATCTCGGCGCAGCGGTCGGGATCAGTGGACCTGCGGTGTATCGCCATTTCCCCAACAAGGAAGCAGTCCTCGTCGAGCTACTGGTGGACATTTCCGACTACCTACTGACCGGTGGCCGACGGGTCGTGCGGGACGCTGCGGACGCGTCCGGCACGATCTCCGAACTGGTCGACTTCCATCTCGACTTCGCACTGAGTAAACCGGCGTTGATCCGAATTCAGGACCGCGATCTGGCGAATCTGCCGACGTCCGCTCGACGTGATGTCCGACGCAAGCAGCGCGAATACGTCGAGGTCTGGGTAGCAGCACTCCGCGGATCCGACTCGAAACTGCACGAAGACGACGCCCGCACCAAAGCGCACGCCGTGTTCGGTCTGTTGAATTCGACCCCTCACAGCATTGGACGAAGCATGTCCCGCCGATCGCGAGAAGTAATCAGAGTGATGGCAAACGCCGCCCTCACGGCATAGCGGGTCCGCGACCATCCGGGACGCGTGGCGCGGATACGGTCAGGATCAGCGGACAGAGTTATGCCGGCACCTAGAGCGCCTGCACCAATGCAGGCAATCCGACGGCCGCGGTGGTTCGCCAGCGGTGATCGGCGATATCGGATATCTCCGTCTCCACGGGGTTGATCTCGACAACAGTTGCGCCGCAGCTGCGTGCCATTGCCGGCAGCCCAGCGAACGGGAAAACTGCGCCGGATGTCCCGACGACCAACACGAGATCTGCGCTTTCGACGGCGTACACTGCCGACGTCCATTCGGACTCCGGCAGCGGTTCGCCGAACCACACTGCTCCCGGACGCATAGGTCCGCCGCACTCAGGACACGGTGGCGGTGGGACTCGATCCGACTGCTCATCACTCGGTTCGTACGCAGGCTCGGAGTGAACCCCGCATTCGGAACAGCGTGGATCGAACAAACTACCGTGCACGTGCGATACGACCTTCGAGCCTGCGCGCTCGTGCAAATCGTCGACGTTCTGGGTAGCGATGTCGAGGTGCGCACGCTGTTGCCACGTAGTAAGTGCGACATGACCGGCATTCGGCTGCGTCCGGCGGACCAATTCTGTGCGCCACTGGTACCAACCCCACACCAGGTCACTGTCGCGTGCCCACCCCTCCGGGCTCGCCAGGGCAGCGGGTTGGAAGTTGGACCACAGCCCCGTCTGCGCATCACGGAAGGTCGGTATCCCGGATTCGGCCGACATCCCAGCGCCCGTGAGCACCGCCACCCGCGACGCAGTACGCGCGAGTGTGACTACGGCGCTTGGTAGCTCGGAGTTGTTCATTATGGCCAGTGTGCCACGGCATGCCGACAGCGATCTGGACGGTCTCGCCAGAATGCGCGGTATCCACTGCTGCCCGTGCCCACCGCATGACCCAGGCGACCGACCGGATCCGGCTCGGCCGACGAGCCTGCCGGCTCGAACGGCCATAGTTACTGTGTAGCAACACGTTACAGAGGCCAACCCCGCTGCCACGTTACCTATTCGTTACTTTTGTGATCAATCTGTTATCCAATGGGTTGCAGGGCAGCTACTTCCTTGCTTCATGATTGGCTCAGCACGATCGGCAACGAGGAGTGGGCATGAACTACGCAACGCTCGACGAGAATTCCCAACGCACGACCCTGATCCCCCAGGTTCATCATCGCCTGGTCTTCGGTTCCGCATTCGCAGCGATCATCGCCGCCGCTATCGTCTTGTCGGTTGGCGGCCATGCCGTCACACTGATGATCGGTGCACTGGTGCTCGGCATCGTCGGCCTCCTCGCCGCCACCCTCTGATCTCACTGCCCGCGAGCGAAGCATCATGACTCTTCACTACTCCCCCATCTGCCGGCTCGACGACGACGCAATCGGCGGTGTGAAGATCTATCTGGACGAGCGCTACGGGACGAGTGACTTCGATGATGCGCTGCACAACGCGTCGAGCGACGTGCTCGACAGCATCGGTTGGATGACGCCGTTGCTGATCGGCACCGGGGTAGCGTCGGACGCTTGCGGGACCTTCGTCGTGCGCGAGAGTTCGATGGTCGACAACCCGGCGGAGACCTTGCTTGCGGTCGAGAAGGCCAGAGCACAGAACCATATAATTGCAGTCGACGACGTCGGCGGGCAGTTCGCGTCATTCGGGATCCTGCCTCTGATAGAACCCGACATCATCGTTCTGGCACCCGAGATGAGCGCTTCCGATCCCGACCCGTACGTGGCCAGGGCCACGCATGTTCTCGCGGCCCAAGCCGAGCGGACCGGTGCAGTGATAGTCGCCAGTGGCATCGATTCCGAAGCCCATCGCGTCAGGGCGCTCGAACTGGGGGCAACCTTCGGAATCGGTCTGCTGTTTCCACCTCGGTCCTCACCCAAGTCGCTGTCGGAGAGCAGTTCTCGTGCCGTCCTCGCATCGCGCACCTGGAGTACCCCCGATGCCGACTCGACGTCGCCGTTCGCCATCGCATCTGCCGGTCGTGTCGTGACACGTAGCCGCAAGAACCTGCTCATGGAAATGAGCACACACATAGAATGGCAGGCGTCGGTGGCCGGCCCGGAAACGTTGATACTCGGAACATTTCAGCACGATCGACATTTCCGAGGAAATACGAAGGCCCGCTGGCACGCAATGGCGGAACACAGCGCCTATACCGGCGTGTGCGGCGTCGGAATGACCGAAACGTCCGACACCCACATCCACCGAGCGTCCCTCGACTCTGCCGACGGCATGACCGAGGAATGGAACGTCGTAGTTCTGGGGGCTCACTTCTGCTGCGTACTGTCCGCGCGTGAGATGAACATCGGAGACTCGAGACCGGATCGGGAGTTCGACTACGTCATCTCGCACGATCGTTGCACGGTGGTTCGCTGCGCCAAGGCCATTCTGCATAGATTCAACGGCCGAGCGGGGGTTCGAGTACCAGGCTGACCTTCACCAGGACAACCACGGCTCCGACTGGGCCACCTGGGCACCTACGACCGAAGCGGGGGCTCGGCGCACGCCGAACAATGCGATCATCAACTCCGATTCACTCCGTCCGGATTCGGCGACCCATCGACGGCTCCGATGGAGAGCTCGCGTCGTCCATACCGCCACTGCTGCATCACCGGTTCCACTACCGCTATCGCCGGCGAAGTCGACTTTCACACCGCCTGCCACACCTGGTCCCACCTCGGCACACAACCGCCGCAACGAGTCCTCGCCGAATATCACCCGACCGGTCACCTCGACTACGAAGCGACACCGCGCTCGTATCCAGTCGTCGGGTTCACCGAGATGGACCCGCGAATCATTCAGTCCCAGTTCGTAATAGAGGTCCGAGGCGCTCTCGCCTACGACCCATACACCACAGTCGTCCGCAGCACCGACCGAAGACGCGATCGTCACCGACAACGACGCCGCACTGTGCGACCCCGAGGCTACGATCACGACACAGTCCGGGACGCGGTATCGAAGCCCTGACCTCCTGGCCGCAGGGTCGGTGATCAACGGTGCAAGTTTCAAAGCCTCGGCATTCTTGGAGTCCGTTCGTGCCGACACGGATCGCTCGGCCCAGTCGGGGCCGTCGTGCCAAGCAAGGGCCGTGCGTTCGTAGGCGAATACCGCGCCGGCCATGAAGGCACGGTTGGCGAACTCCCAGTCCTCCCCTCCGTACTGCACGAACGACTCGTCGAAACCTCCGATGGCATCGAACAGTGAACGCCCGCAGGTCATCACCGCGCTGATCATGTACTTGTACGCGTCCCATCCTGGGTGCAGGAGATCCTGCGTCCGCTCGTAAGCGTCGACCAGCCAGGCTGGTTCGGTCACCGCGGACGACAAATGTTTCCGCCTTCCGACCACCAAGGCATCGGGAAGAATCGAGGGCAAGCGTGTTGCCGCGCGTATGTAGTCTGGCGTCGGCACGGTGTCTGCATCCAGGAAACACAGAACCGAACCGCGCGAGGCGGACACCCCGAGATTCCGTGCAGCAGCCGCTCGAAAACCCAGGTCTTCCTGTCGGACGATCACGATGTTCAACTGCGAACCCCATCGGTCGATGGGCGGCGGCAGCGAGGATCCATCGTCGGCAACGACAACTTCCAGTCGATCCGCCGGGTAGGTCTGCTCGGTCAACGCAGCCAATACGAGCGACAACTGACCTGGTTGGTCGTAATAGGGAATAATCACGCTGACGAAGGGATATCGCGACGGGCCGTGCACACGATCCCAGTCGTTGTCGGGCACCAACATCCGGCCATCACCGATATCTACTGTGCTGCTCACGCGGACCAACTTCGGAGAATCGCGTCATACGTGTTCGCCACCTCAGCCGGCGACGGTGATGGAACTACGGACGGGTCCGTCCACGTGTGGGCGGGGTTCTCCGTAGCAGCCACAAGCGCCGCATCGAGTGCACCGTCGACGTTCTCGTAGATGGTGAGCACGCCCGGTGCCCGACGGTTCAACTCATCGATGTACCTGGTTCGCGGTACGAGTGGACGCCGTCCTGCCGAGATCCAGGTATTGATCGAACCCGATGCCGAGAGGTGTCGATGATGAGCCACTGGAACCGTGACCTCCCACATACGTTGCGTAAGTTCGTCGTCGTCGAGAAATCCCGTGACCAGACACTCCCGCCCCGACACTGCTGCCTCGGTATGGAGTTCGTCGACCAGATACTCGTGCCCTGGGGACGGCATCCCGAGAGCGGTGAACCCCACGGAAGCAGGCAGCGTCTGCATTGCCCGCATTGTCTCGATGTGGCCTTTACCTGGATAAAGGAACCCGAGTACTCCGACAGTCCGTCCAACCGTCGGCAGCACCCGCTTCGGTCTCATCGGGCCGGCAATCATCAACGGTACTACCGCGACCTCGACGGGTGAGTCCGCATCGGGATGGACGAACTCGCGGAGAAGCTCGGCTTCATGTTCGCTCGACACCACCACTCCCACAACGAGATCGAGAACAGATCGATAGAATTCGACCCGGTCCGACATCGACGGTCCGTCCGAGGGTTGCGGCAGGTCGTGCAACGTAACCGAAACGGGCGTTCCGATTGCTGCGATCAATGCCCGAAGATCGGTCAGCGCTTGCCGAGGGCTACTGCCGAACAATCTGTCGGTGACATGAAGGTGGACCAGAACGCAGTCGAGGACGTCCATTGCCTCTGCACTGTACGACCGAATCGAACGGTGTTCGAAACCTTCCGCCCGCGCCGCGTCACACACGGCAAGGCCGTACCGGACGACGCCGTGTGTTTCAGGACCGACAATCAAATGACACACAGTGCCCATCATGTCGGCAAGCCGAGGATGTCGATCAGTCCGCTGTATCGGCCCAGCGCAGCGTCCACGAACTCCGGATGCTGTGCATACCAGGACATCTGCTGATCGTGAATAGCCTGCTCCTGCAGCACTACTCCATCGACGGTCCACGCGGACCGGGCTACCGCCTCGAGACCGAGCGCATCGATCACCCGTCGCTCCAGCGGTGCTCGGACGACGCCGAGCAGTTCGCGATCGAGCGAAGATGGACCTGGCAGACCGAGCGCGTCGAGGATACGACTACCGAGTTCGATCAGAACCGCGTTGCCCGGGTGGTTGATGGTGTGCGCGGCCGCGCTGCCGAGGGGGCGAAGGACATCGGAGATCGCGACGTCGCAGTCGCGCCGCTCGCGTCGGTCCAGTTCGGCGATGCTCGCCTGCGCGGCGTCGACAATTCCCCTCGACGAGATTTCGAGATCCCACTCGTCGAACCGCGTTCGGCCGTCGCGGGCCGCCAGTACGGTCCGAAGGTCGTGGTACGGCACACCAGGAGGCACGGCCGAGGGATCGCTGGGGTGCCGAACGATGATCTGCCACGGGTACAACCCGGAGTACCGGATGACCGGCCAGATGAGCCTGATCGTGATGGACGGGGCCATGTCCGTGAGGTCCGCGGTACCGATGGGCAGCCCTCGGTAACCGGCCCGGACCGGTTGTGCGATCACGGCCCGAGTCTGCTGCAGGAGACGCTCGACATGCGGAATGTCAGTGGCAGTCAACTCGTGAACGGGCGGCACGCGGACGGTGCGAAATGGGCTGTTCGCCGACGACGCCAGCACGATACGCAGCGCTTCCGCCTGGCAGTTCCCCCAGACGAGCAGCACCGGCCGGGTGTCCGAGGTGTCGGCATCGACGCCGTAGAAGCTGCCGTAATGCAGAGTTCGGCCGTCCGTGGTCACGCGCGCGCTGTAGTATTCGTTTGTCACGCAAATACACTCCCTCTCGAGCAGCCGGGCCGGGTTCGACACTCCCCCGTATATCCACTCTGCCGACAGAGGAACCCGTTATTTTGATCACGATCGCCTCGGTGCCTACTGACCACCGATATATCACCAATCTCGCACCGGACACCGTGGACATGGGTGAGCCGGCATTTTTCCGACTTCCCGACCCCCGACCGGTCGACGCCGAGGAGACAGAGAACCGGTGGTGGCCTCCTCGGTGGCTCGAACCTCGATGGTTGACCGAGCACATCGATACATTCGACGTGTTCCATCTTCACTTCGGGTTCGATGCGGTCGAGCCTGCGCGACTGGCCGCCATCGTCGAGATTCTGCGCGCGCACGACAAGCCTTTCGTGCTCACCGTGCACGATCTGCACAATCCACACTTCGCGGACAACTCCATGCACCTGGCACAACTCGACATTCTCGTGACTGCCGCGGACAACGTCATCACTCTCACTCACGCCGCTGCCGCGGAGATCACTGCGCGATGGAACACCCCTGCCACTGTGCTGCCACATCCCCACGTCGTTCCGCTCGACCTGATCGGACCGGCGCGAGCGGAACACGAGCGGGAGTTCGTCATCGGGATTCACGCGAAGAGCCTTCGTGCAAATCTCGATCCGCTGGCGGTCATGGACGTCGTAGTCTGCACCGCAGCAGAACTCGGAAACGCACGAGTGCAACTCGACATCGACGAGGAGGTGTTCGCCCACCGTGACCAGCGGGGAGCAGTCGGTGCAGCGTTGACTGCATACAACCGATTCCGCAGCGTCGACGTTCGGGTGCATCGCCGCTTCGACGACACCGAGTTGTGGCGCTATCTGAAAGAGATCGACGTGTCTGTACTACCGTATCGATTCGGCACACACTCGGGCTGGCTCGAAGCATGCTACGACCTCGGAACCGCCGTCGTTGCCCCCGACTGCGGATACTACGGCGATCAGAAACCTTGTACTACATATGAATTCGGGATAGACCGATTCGAACCAGACACCCTTGCGCAGGCACTTCGGGATGTTCACGCTGCGCGTGGCCGGACTCCTGCCGCGTCCAGAGTCGAACGGGAACGCGAACGCACCATGCTCTCCCGCCGACACTACGAAATCTACGAACGTGCTCTGTCGCGAGGTAGCCGCATCCTGACCGAGGCCCGCTGATGCGCCCTTTACGCATTGCGCTGCTCGGTTCGTCGAATTTCCCTATCGCCGAACCGTTTGCCGGTGGCATGGAGGCGCACATCTGGCAACTCGCCCACACCCTGACCGAACGCGGCCACATCGTGACGCTTTTCGCCGCAGAGGGGTCGTCGGTGGAGGTCACCGGCGGTAATCTTCACGTCGCACGACTGGAACTGAGTGCAATTTCCAAAGCCGACATCACCACCCCCGCCTGGGCTGTGAGCGAGCATCACGCGTACCTGTCGGTGATGATGGATCTGGCCGGAGAACTGCGAGACTCCTTCGACATCATCCACAATCACAGCCTTCACTACCTGCCCATTGCGATGTCTCCGACAGTGCAGACGCCGATGCTCACCACGTTGCACACTCCCCCATTCGCCTGGCTGGAGTCGGCGATCGCTATCTCGGCGAGTCCTGCGTCGTCGTTCGTCGCAGTCAGTGAGCATGCCGCTCGCCAGTGGGCACCCGTGCTCGGTGGGGTTCATGTCGTCCCCAATGGCATCTCGACGCAGCGGTGGCCGGAAGGACCCGGCGGAGAATACGCCGTCTGGTCCGGCCGTATGGTGCCGGAGAAGGCGCCCCATCTTGCTATAGATGCCGCGCGGGTGGCCGGAGTTCCACTTCGCCTCGCCGGACCTGTCTCGAATTCCGAGTACTTCCGGGAACACGTTGTGCCGCGACTCGACGACTCGGTGACCTACGTCGGCCATCTTCGTCAGCGGGAGCTGGCGGCTCTCGTCGGTGCCGCCGCTGTTGCTCTGGTGACGCCCGTGTGGGAGGAGCCCTATGGCCTGGTTGTCGCCGAAGCTTTGGCATGTGGAACTCCGGTCGCCGCTTTCGACCGTGGCGGGATTCCGGAGATTCTCACCCCCGTCTGTGGTCGCCTCGCCACCGCAGATTCGGTGAAGGATCTGGCAACTGCCCTCGTCGCCGCCACAGCACTCTCACGGAGCGATGCCCGGGCCCGTGCCGAGACAGCATGCTCGGAAACTGCGATGGTGGACCACTATTCGGAGCTCTACGAGCACATGATCGGTGAGACGACGGTTCGACGAGGTGCGGCATGATCGGGTACTACGCGCATCATCACGGATCGGGGCATGTGACTCGTGCGGCATCGATCGCCGCTGAGCTCGAAGAACCGATGACCGTACTGTCCTCGCGCCCGCGATCCTCCGAACACGCTCACCTCGCCTGGCTGACTCTGCCACTCGATGTGGACTCGGCGAAGACGGGCGATCTCGACCCGACTGCATCGGGGGTGGTCCATTGGGCACCGATCGGCGTTCGTGGGTTCACCGAGCGCATGGCCATGATTGCCGAGTGGGTCGCACGAACACATCCGCGGCTCGTCGTCGTCGACGTGTCTGTCGAAATAGCTCTGTTCGTTCGATTGCTCGGCATTCCTGTCGTCATCGTCGCCATGCCTGGCGATCGAACGGACGAGCAACATCAGCTGGTTTATCGGATCGCAACAGCAATCATCGCCCCGTGGTCGAAGGACGTGTACGACCCGGCCTCGCTCCATGCTTTTTCTACCAAAACCACCTACGTGGGCTCGATCAGCCGATTCGCCGGGCGACCCCGCACTTCGAACACGACAACCGAACCGACTGTCTTCGTACTCGGGGGCGCGGGCGGAACGTCGCTGACGAAGAAAGATATCGATGCCGCGGCCGAACGCAACTCCGAATACACCTGGACGGCAGCCGGACTCGATACACAATCATGGATCGACGACGTATGGCCACACTTGTGTTCGGCGTCGGTGGTGATCACGCACGCCGGACAAAATGCACTCGCCGACGTGGCCTCCGCGCAGGTTCCTGCAGTCATCGTGCCCCAGGATCGGCCCTACGGTGAACAGGACGCCACCGCCGATGCCCTCGCCAGGGCAGGAGTAGCTGTCGTGGCGCCGTCGTGGCCTTCCCCCGAACGTTGGCGATCCTTGTTGGCCGAAGCAGTACGCGTGGGGTCGGCGGGCTGGCATCGCGTCGAAGCGTCCGGCGCTGCCCGCCGCGCAGCTCGGCTGTTGTCCGAGACGGCCGCCGTATGAAGACATCCGTGATCACCGTCGTGTCGGGACGGCACGAGCATCTTCGGGGCCAATTGCGTGGCCTCGCCCAGTCGATGCTCGCACCCGAACAACACATCATCGTCGCCGTCGACGACGACGAGATCGCTGGTGTCGTCGCGGAAACCGAATGCTCGGCGCAGGTGGTCGACCTCGCAGCACCCCAAGGCAGGCTTCCGATCGGGCAGGCAAGAAACGAGGGCGCCCGAGTGGCATCGGACGGCGGAACCGATCTTCTCGTCTTTCTCGACGTCGACTGCATTCCGTCACCCGAACTGCTTACGCGCTATCACGATTGCGCAACACAGCCTGAGCACCGTACGTCTTTACTCTGCGGACCGGTCACTTATTTACCGGCTCGGACCTCGGCGTGGGCCGTCGAGGAGTTGCACGCCCACACCGACCCTCATCCGGCGCGTCCGAATCCGGCTGCGGGACTGGTCGAGACAGGCAGGAACTATGACCTCTTCTGGTCACTGTCCTTCGCCCTCTCGACCGACACCTGGAACCGTATCGGCGGATTTCACGACGAATACCTCGGATACGGCGGCGAGGACACCGATTTCGCTGCTGTAGCTCGCTCGATCGGTGTCGGGTTGCGTTGGGTCGGCGGCGCACATGCCTACCACCAGCATCATCGTGTGTCGTCACCCCCGATCGAACATCTCGACGACATCGTCCGCAATGCGGCTCTGTTTCATCGCCGTTGGGGCCGATGGCCGATGGCCGGGTGGCTGGACGAGTTCGAACGTGCGGGCCGGATCGTACGCAGTCCCGACGGATCCATCGATCGCATTGCATGAACCACGCGAATACGGGGTAAGCAACGTGTGCTCCGCACTGAACGCCGGTGCCCACACAGGATGCGAGGGACCGTACCGATGAACCAAGTGATCAACACCGGCACGTCGGCACCAGCCACGCGCGCTGTGACAACCAAGCGGGAATGGGCAGCAGACCTCAGCACCCAGCGGTTGTACGCGCTGCTCAAGCTGCGCGTAGAGGTGTTCGTGGTGGAGCAGGCGTACTTCTATCCCGAGCTCGATGGTGAGGACTTAGGCTCGCTGACCAGGCACTTCTGGCTGGAGCGTGACGACGAAGTGCTGTGCACGTTACGACTGACCGAAGAGGGCAGCGGACCTGATCGGGTTTTGCGCATCGGCCATTTGTGTACCCGACGCTCCGAACGCGGGAAGGGACATACCACCCGTCTGCTCCAGGCTGCCTTGGCCGATGTCGGTTCGGCCAGATGTCGAATCGACTCGCCGAGCTACCTCGTGGACATCTACACCGGGCACGGATTCGTGCCATGCGGGGACGAGGTCCTCGACAACGGAGTTCCTGTCATCCCCTTGGTGCGAGAATCCAAGTGAATGTGGAAGTTTCAGTCGAAGTAAGCCCAGTGGGCGCGGCTCGACCGGGTAGATTGGACTCGTACGCGCAGTAGCCAACTGGTGGAGTCCGCTTCCCGACAACATTGATGCTGTACGCCTGAAGGACCTGGACGCGAGAGAGTCGAGAACAACATGCAGTGGTGGGGATGGGTTATCGTGGCCCTGGTCGTGATCGTGGCGCTCGTTGCGCTCGTGCTGGCCATTCAGGCCAAACGCCGATCCGGCGGTGTAATCATCACTGGCCGGCCGGGCAAGACCGGAAGAGCGAGAAAACCATGATCGAACAGTTGATGCGGTCCAGTGAGATCGCCAAGCGTCCGGTTGTGACTTTCACCGGTGAAGATGTCTCGCAGATCAAGGACATCATCTACGCACCGGACGGCGGAGCCGTCGCCGGTTTCACTCTTGCCGGTCGCGGACTGTTCTCCGGTCCCCGGAAAGAGGTACTTCCATGGCGGTCCGTCGCGGCATTGGGTCCGGACGCAGTGATGATTCTCCGCGAGGACATGCTCTCCCCGGCAGGCGAGATGTTCTCCGCTCCAGACTCCAGCGACGACACTCCGCAACCCTCGCACGAGCGGCGCGGTGACATCCTCGGCTCCACCGTCCTCACCGACTCCGGTACCGAATTGGGCACCGTTGTCGACGTCATCATCGAAGTCAGTGGCCGTTACGGTGGAAAGTGCGAAGTAGTGGGCTACGAGATCAAGTCCTCGGAGGCGATGAAGAACAAGGGCACCACCGTGCTCATCCCTCTGCCCGACACACTTGCTGCATCAGGGGAACATCTGATGGTGCCCGCCAGCGCCACCGATTTCGTGCGTGATGATCTCGCCGGGTTCGGTGCTGCCGTCGACGCATTCCGCGCACAATTGGGGGGTAAGAACTGATGTTGTTCTCCGAGTCCATCGGCCGCAAGGTGGTCAGCACAACCACCGCCGACACGGTCGGGACCATTGCCGGGTTCTTTATCGATCCGCACAACCGCACCGTCGCCGGGGTTCATCTCAAGAAGGCCAAGTCGGGGAATGCGCTCGCCTGGTCGGGAATTTCTGCGTTCGGAATCGATGCTGTCACCGTCGGCTCCTCGGATGCGATCGTTGATGCCGACGACGAGGCCTCACTCTCGGCGCTGGAAGGAAAGACCCACAACGTCGTCGGAAAGCGCGTACTCAGCACTGGTGGTGTCGAGCTCGGAAAAGTCGACGACGTCGATTTCGATCCTGAGACGGGAGCGATCAACTCGCTCATCGTCGGCGCCGAGCAGATCGAAGGCCGCGCCCTTATCGGGGTCGGGTCGTACGCGGTAATTCTCGATCATCAGGATCAGTGATGGTGATCGTCGGAATCCCGACGATGTCATAGGTAGCCGAGGCGATACCAATACCTGCGGCGTCGAGGCCGGTCAAGATATCTCGACTCATCCGGTCCTTGATCGCTCGTACGCCGCGATGCGGCACCAGGAACCGTAGAGACAGTTCGAGCCAGTTATCGGTGATTCGCCAGTAGACGGCAGGGGCAAGAGATGTCTCCGACAGTGCGTATCGCGCACGCATGGACGCGAACGCATTTTCGGCCTCCCGGTTGTCGACGACGGCGTGAGCACGAGCGGCATCGAGAAGTATCTGTTCCACACGGGCGCGGTCGTCTGTGTAGGTGATAGGAAGCATCATCTCCTCCCACAGGTACGGAAACTCACGAGTGTAGTTGTACACCGGATCGGTGAAGATGACACCGTTGGTGACCGTGACCAAGCGTCCGGTGTACTGGCGTGAATTAACCCAGATAGCTGGATCGGAGTCCGACACCGAAGGTGGCTGGCCCATCTCCATGATGGTCGTCTTGAGGAACCCGAGCCGTACCACATCACCGCGGACGCCGCCGAGAGTGATCCGATCGCCGATCCCGAATGTGTCACCACGCAGAATCACGAAGTACGCGGCGAAGGAGGTGATGACCTGCTGCAGAGCAAATGCCAGTCCAGCACTGATCAATCCGACACCGGTGGTGATATCGGTACTAGGCGTCACCCAGATCGATACCAACCCCAGCACAAGGACACCCGCGACGACCACGTGCACCCCTTGACGTGCCCAGAATCGGCGAGAATCTCCCACCTCACCACCGAGTGTTCGCCGCGTCACCGCCAGCGCGACCCCCCGTAGCGCCAGCACTGCCACTACGAACACGGCAGTGACGAGCAGTTTGACACCTGTGGTGGTACTGATGCCGACGAGAGTGACGCCGAAGACCTCCACGGACCCCGCTGAGAAGACAACATTCATACACTGCTCCGATCCGCTTGCCGCGCCCTACGTCGAGTGAGTGTCCCACCCCCTGGACGAAGACAAAACGAAACGGCACCGCGGCAATACTCCGCCGCGGTGCCGTTTCGCTTATATGGAGTCAGCTGCCTTCGGTGTCGCTGACGAATGCCCACTCACCATCGTGGTCGACCTCGAGGCGCCAGCCAAGTTCGGAGTTGTCGGCTTTCTTGTCGATGAACCACGAGTGTGCGTCCTCCGCACTGTCTATGTCCTTGGTTTCGACGACTTCGCCTTTGGGATCGAGAACTCTGTAATTTGCCATATCTCCATGTACCCGCGAGTCATTCGTTTCCAAACGTGGTTTGTCACCCGGGGGCCGGGGTACAGCAGAGCAATGAACGACGCCAGACCCACGACCATCAGCAGGCCGTACCCACTCGGTGCCTCTCTATTTCCCACGGGCGGGGCCGATGTGGCCGTGTACTCCGAAACCGCCGACTCCATCGCCGTCGTTGTCGTCGACGAGAACGGTACCGAGGTGTCCTCGACCACGCTCGACATCCGGACCGGCCATGTATTCCACGGGATCGTCGAGGATCTGACCGCGGGTTCACGATACGGACTGCGGGTAGAAGGACCATGGGATCCCGAGTCCGGTCTACGCCACAATTCGCACAAGCTCCTCCTCGACCCCTATGCGAGAGCAATCGCCGGCGGAGTCGAGTGGAACGAATCGGTATTCGGACACCACCATGACGAGCCCGACACTCGCAACGACGACGATTCCGCGGCGTCCATGCCGCTATCGGTGGTCTCGGCGTCCGAGTTCGACTGGGGCAGCGATGCCGCACCTCGAATTCCGTTGGACCGCACAGTCGTCTACGAAGTTCACGTCAAGGGTTTCACCGCCTCGCATCCCGACGTGGAGGAGTCCATCCGCGGAACCTATGCAGGGTTGGCCCACCCGTCAGCGATCGCCGAACTGGTCGCCCTGGGTGTGACTACCGTCGAACTGCTTCCCGTTCATCAGTTCGTTCAGGACTCCCATCTCCTCGAAGCGGGTTCTCGGAACTATTGGGGATACAACTCGATCGGCTTCTTCGCCCCGCACAACGAGTACAGCAGCGCCGGAGACACCGGCGGCCAGGTCGATGAATTCAAAGCCATGGTCAAAGCTCTCCACAACGCCGGAATCGAAGTGATCCTCGATGTGGTGTACAACCACACGGCCGAGGGAAATCACCTGGGACCGACGTTGTCGCTCAAGGGAATAGACAACAGGTCCTATTACCGGTTGGTCGAGGACGACAGAGCGTCCTACTTCGACACCACGGGAACGGGCAACAGCCTCAACGTCGGCCACCCAGCCGCGCTGGCTCTGATCATGGACTCCTTGCGGTATTGGGTTACCGAGATGCACGTCGACGGGTTTCGATTCGATCTTGCGAGCACTCTGACCCGCCAGGATTCCGATCTGGACAAGCACAGCGCGTTCCTCGATCTGGTTCACCAAGATCCGACGCTGGCGCCGGTCAAGCTTATCGCTGAGCCTTGGGACACCCATGGATATCAAGTAGGCGGATTCCCCGCTCGCTGGTCCGAGTGGAACGGCCAATTCCGCGACGACGTTCGAGACTTCTGGCGCGGTGAACCCGGATCGCTCGGCGCCTTCGCGCAGCGCATCACCGGCAGCCCCGACGTCTACGAGGCCAGCCGTCGGCCGACATTGGCGAGCATCAACTTCATCACTGCGCACGACGGTTTCACCCTCGCCGACCTGAACAGCTACGACGACAAGCACAACGATGCCAACGGCGAGAACAACGAGGACGGCGAGTCCGACAATCGTTCGTGGGGTTGCGGCGCCGAAGGCCCGACCGAGGACGAAGGCATCCTTGCCCTGCGCGCACGGCAACAACGAAATCATCTGGCGACGTTGCTGTTGTCTGCGGGCGTGCCGATGATCCTCGGGGGGGACGAAATCGGCAGAACTCAGCAGGGGAACAACAACGCCTACTGCCAGGACAACGAACTGTCCTGGTTCGACTGGGCAAACGCCGATCTCGATCTCCGCAACTTCACCCGCGAACTCCTACGCATGCGCCGCGAGCATCCGGCACTGCGTCCGAAGTGGTTCCGGCACGACAGTGACAGCAATGCCGAGAACTCGGTGGATTTCTACCGGGCCGATGGCGCCAAGCTAGGCGACGAGGACTGGGAGGACGGGGCAGCACTGTCCATGCTCGTGCGCATGACGGCGCCAGAGGATGACACCACCTTCGCCTGGCTCGTCAACTCCTCTTCCGGCCCAGTGGACTTCTCGCTGCCGGAGGGAAAGTGGGAGCAGAGTCTGTCGAGCGATCCCGATCAGGCCTATGAAAGCGAGGGCCCGACGATCCTGATTCGTGAGCACTCGTTCACCCTCCTGACAGCAGAAGACTAGAAGGCAGGGCCTAGAACCACTCGGGGTTCATATCCAGAGTCGTACGGTCCAGGGCCGCCAGGAGGTCGAATTGCGGGCCTGTCTTCGGTAGCTCGTAGCCGAAGAAATACCGTGCTGCTTGGCGTTTGCCGTCGTAGAAGGCTCCGGTCTTGCCTTCTACGACGGTGAGCTGCTCGAGCCACATCCAAGCAATGACCACATGTCCGACCGCTTCGAGGTACACAGTCGAATTAGCCAGTGCCACAGCAGGATCACCCGTCGTCCACAGCGCTGCGGTGACCTCGACCGTGCGGTTCCATGCCGCTTCCAGTTTACCGGCGAACCGGGCCGTGTCGGGACTCAGCGGCTGGGCCCGTTCGACGGTGGCCAAAATTTTGGAACCGAGGAGCGCCACCCCTGCCCCCGCCTGCATGGTCACCTTCCGGCCGAGCAGATCGAGCCCCTGAATGCCGTGCGTCCCCTCGTGAATCGGATTGAGGCGATTGTCTCGGTAGTACTGCTCGACGTCGTAGTCACGGGTGTAGCCGTAGCCGCCGTGAATCTGGATCGCCAGGCTGTTGGCCTCGAGGCACCACTGTGACGGCCAGCTCTTCGCGATCGGCGTCAACACATCGAGTAGTAGCGTCGACTCCGCCTTGATGGTGTCGTCGGTCGTCGAATCCTGCTCGTCGACGAGCCTGGAGCAATAGAGACCGAGTGCAAGCGCTCCCTCCACATATGACTTCTGTGCCAACAGCATTCGCCTGACGTCGGCGTGCTCGACCAGCGGCACTGCAGGAGATGACGGATCTTTGGACCCCAGTGGCCGACCTTGAGTGCGAACCTTCGCATACTCGAGCGACTTCAGGTATCCGACGTAACCCAGCGCAATTGCCAGGAACCCGACCCCGATTCGGGCCTCGTTCATCATGTGGAACATGTAGGAGAGACCGCGATGCTCCTCGCCGACGAGGTAGCCGACCGATCCGTCGAAAGCGAGAAGGGTGTTGGTTGTCCCACGGTTACCCATCTTGTGGTTCAAACCGACGAGAGTCACCTCGTTGCGCTCGGCGTTCGGCCGTAGCTTGGGGACGATGAACAGCGAGATACCCTTGACTCCCGCTCCCCCACCTGGGATTTTGGCCAGCACGAGGTGGATGATGTTCTCGGTGAGTTCGTGGTCGCCAGCTGAGATCCACATCTTGGTTCCGGTGATCCGGTAGCTGCCGTCGTCCTGCTTCTCTGCCCGGGTCGTGATGTCGGCGAGCGAGGAACCCGCCTGAGGTTCGGACAGGCACATCGTGCCGAAGTACTTGCCCTCCAACATCGGACGCACGTACTCGTCGATCTGCTCGGCAGTTCCGTATGTCGAGATGAGATTGGCATTCGCAACGGTCAGGAACGGGTAGGACGCAGTCGAGGCGTTGGCCGCCTGGAAGTACGCCATCGACGCGCGCGCGACCGTAGTCGGCAGTTGCATCCCGCCGACGCTCTCATCGAATTGGCTCGCTATGAGCCCGGCAGAAGAGTAGACGTCCAATGCGGCCTTGACCTCGCCGATCATGTCCACGGAGCCGTCGGGACGCATTGTCGGCTCGTTCGCATCGGACTTCTTGTTGTGCGGCTCGAAGTGCTTGTGCGCAATGTCGGAGCATAGGTCGAGTACCGCGTCGAACGTCTCCTTCGAGTGTTCGGCGAACCGTGCGCGGTCCGTCAGCGATACGACGTCGAGCCACTCGTAGAGCAGAAAGTCGAGATCGCGGCGAGAGAGTACGTCGGTCATGGCATGCCTCGTGTCGGAAAGTCGCGGTGGGAACTATGCAAGTGCATATTTTCTATGCACCTGCCTATAATTGACCCGGCACCCGATCGTGTCAACCCTGGGCATGAAGAGGAGGGATCGACCGACCATGAGTGTCGACGAGGTGAGCACCTCCAAAGCCGCCGCCCGAATCCGAAGCGCAGCCATCGAGATTTTTGCTGCCAAAGGCTACGGCGCGACGTCGACGCGCGAGATCGCCGCAAGCCTCGATCTCAGTCCCGGGGCTATGTACCCGCATTACAAAACCAAAGAGTCGCTACTGTTCGACGCGAGCCTCGACGGACACCGCCGTGCGCTCGCCGAAACGAAACAGGCCGATGTCGAAACCGACCCGCCGCCGGCTCGACTCGCATCCACGGTCCACGCGTACGTCCAGTTCCATGCCCGTCATCACGCATTGGCACGGGTCATCCAATACGAACTGCGATCGCTCACGACCGAACACTTTCGCACGATCGCCGCTGTTCGACGTGCCACCTCCAAGGTGTTCACCGACATCATCGGCGCGGGCGTGCTCGCGGGAGATTTTTCGATCGCCGATACCGACGCTGCCACTTTGGCGATCACCTCGCTCGGAATCGACGTCAGCCGGTGGTTTCCGAGTAAGTCGTTCTCGGACCCGGACGTCCTGGCCTCGCGTTATGTGGAACTGGCGCTTCGGATGGTCGGCGCACCACCGTCGTAGTTTCAACGGCGATCCGGCTGAAGCAGTCAGCTATCGACTCACTCCGACGACAGCGTCGGTTGCCATTGGTGTGGGTCACGCACGACGATCGGGAGGGCGTCCGGATCACCTGTAGGCCAACGTGCTGGAGATTCACCGAGGTCGTGCAAGCGTTCCATTTGCTCACGGCACCACGGCGATACAGCACCACCCTCAGCGACGAATCTCGAGAATCTTTGCCATGGAACCCAATCCGCGCGTGAGACCTCTTCGGGATTCGGTTTCGGAGCGGGCCCGTCGTAGACGACGCCGAACACCGGACACAGTTCGTTTTCCACGATTCCGTTTGCCATGACGGCTCGATACCGGAAACCGGGAAGCAGCAGGCGCACGCCTCCTGCCTCGATTCCCAACTCCTGACTCAACCTGCGCAGGACCGCATCACCCAAATTCTCCCCTGGTCCCGGATGCCCGCAGCAGCTGTTGGTAGTCACCCCCGGCCAGGTCGACTTGTGATGGGCACGCTCGGTGACCAGTACCTCGTCCTTGCCGTTGAATACGTAACACGAGAACGCCAGATGCAGCGGGGTCGTCGTCGTATGCACTGTCGACTTCGCCTGCGTTCCCAATTTCCGGCCTTCGTCGTCGACGAGTACGACCTCTTCGGTCAGCATCGGGAACCGCCAGTGGATGAGGTGAGGGGCGCGCAAGGTATCCGATCCATACCATCATGTTCCCAGACCCCGCCGCATTCGAAACATTTCGTCACCGGTCGGCGCGTTCTCCTTACATTCCGCCATCGAAGACCGCACCACGCGTGGGTGGAGAAAGTTCGATGTTTGTAGTGACCGGCGGAACGGGTAGTGCGATACGCAGGCGGGGCCGTGTTGGTTCACTTCGCCGCCGGGGCGTCCGGGCAGGTTGAGCACACAGCCTCCCGGTCGTTCTTACTTCCCGGACGCCGACCGCGCCGTGGTCGCTCGAGAACTCGACGGAACTGTGAGATCCGGTGCCGACGAGAGATCGGCGATCAGATCGGCCGGATCCTCCAACCCGACAGAGAATCGCAAGTGTCCGAGGGTCCGGAAAGAATCTGGATACCGGGCGACCCGCGCACCTTCGGTTCCTACGTGCACGATCAACGACTCGTCGTAGCCGAGTGATACTGCCGAGGTGATCACTCGAAGATTCGCGACGAACGCGTTGTGGGTATCGGTGTCGGCGTCGATCGCAAAAGCCATCATCGCACCGAACCGACCATCGAACTGGCGTGCGGCGACCTCGTGCTGAGGATGCGATTGCAATCCCGGATAGGCAACGAACGCCACGCGTGCGCTAGCGACGGGAGAGAACGACCACCGGGATCTCGCGGTCGGTCCACGCCTGGTAGTTCGCGAAATCTGCATATCGCTTCACCAGTAAGGGCCACAGGCGAGCGCGCTCGACGGCGTCCGCTGTGCGTGCCTGCACGTCACGTCGCTCGGGGCCGATTTGCAGCCAGGTGTCCGGGCTCGCCATCAGATTCGAATACCACTGCGGATTTTTGGGCATTCCGCCCTGCGAGGCCACCACGATCACGTTGTCGCCATCGAGCAGATAGATGAGGGGAGTGGTGTACTCGGTGGCCGACTTTCGGCCTCGATGCCCCAGCAGGAGCACTGGCACCGGCTTGCGGAATCCGCTGCCGATACGCCATTTCCCACCGATCCGGCCGCCGGTGCGTCGGTACAACCAGACCTGCGCTTTGGCACCGTATTTCATCACCGAGGGAACGATCGGCGAGTCGAGGTGGGATGGTCGTGCGGGCGGCGGTGGTGTCGTCACGTCGGGCAGTCTAAGGCCTCGGGGCCGCTGCCGTCGACGATCCAGTTGAAACCTATCCGTTTCTTGAAGTAACTGGTAATCTTCGTAACAGCTACATTGGCTAGAACGAAAGACGAGAGGATGCACCCGCGATGACCAGCACCGTCAGCTCGATCGACACCATCGAAGCCGAGGATGTCTCAGCACGGCTGCTCGATTCCGCCGCGCAATTGTCGTACGACCCGGCCGAAGAAGTTGCCTGGGACGAACCCCTCGACCCCACCCTGTTCGGCCTCAATCCGGAATGGAGCACTCTCTACGGCACAGCGATGTGGGAGGAGATGACGCAGGAACAGCGCATCCTGCTCACCCGCCACGAGGTGTGCTCGATCATGAGCACCGGCATCTGGTTCGAGATGATCCTGCAACAGATGGTTCTTCGCGACCAGTACTGCAAGGACTCGTCGAACTCCGATTTCCAGTTCGCATTGACCGAGATCGCCGATGAGTGCCGACACTCGATCATGTTTGCTCGTGCGTGTACGACCATGGGCATCAAGGCCTACCTACCGCGCCGGATGAGCATCGAACTCGGCCGCGGCTTCAAAGCGATAGCGTCTGCCGAAGCCGCCTATGGCGGAATACTTGTGGCCGAGGAAGTTCTCGACGTGATGCAGCGCGATTGGATGCGCGGTGAGAACGTCCTCCCCCTGGTGCGCACCACCAGCAAGATCCATGTGGTCGAAGAATCACGACACATGACCTTCGCCCGTGCGCAGATGCGTGAACGGATTCAAGGCAAGAGCGTCGCGCGACGTAAGTCGAGTGCGCTGGTCGTTGCCATCGCCGCTCGCATCATCGTCTCGAACATGGTCAACAAAGGGGTATACGAGGCTGCGGGTCTCGACGCAGATCGAGCAATCAAAGAGGCCAAGAACAACGCCCACCACCACACCATGATGCGAACCAGCAGCGAACACCTGATGGCTTTCCTGCTGGACTGCGGTCTTGCCACCAAGCCGGCGGAGGCAATTTATCGTCGGCTGCACATGCTGTGAAGAAGGAATAGCTGATATGGCCTTCGCCATCACCCAGAACTGCTGCAACGACGCGTCCTGCCTGTCGGTCTGCCCCGTCAACTGCATCCATCCGACGCCTGATGAGCCGGATTTCGGCAAGACCGAGTTGCTGTACATCGACCCACGCTCCTGTATCGACTGTGGGGCATGCGCCGATGCATGTCCGGTCGACGCAATTTCCCGCGTCTCGCGTCTGACACCGGAGCAGTCGATCTACGCGGATATCAACGCCGACTATTACAAGGACAAACCGATCGATCCGGCCTGGGCACCTCCGCGGTTCCCAGCCCCGGCGGTAAACGAACTTCGACGCATCGATGTCGCGATCATCGGGACCGGCCCGGCTGCCTGTTACACCGCACAGGCACTCCTTCGGCTTCCGAGCAGCCGGGTGACATTCTACGACCGCCTGCAGACAGCAGGTGGACTGGCTCGCTACGGGGTGGCACCCGACCACCTCGGAACACGTCGAATCAACGAGCATTTCCGGAGCATCTTCGCGCACCCCCGCGTCAGCATGAAGCTGGGAGTCGAGGTCGGAGTCGGCATAGACCACCAGACTCTGGCCGAACGCTACGACGCCGTCGTGTACGCCGTGGGTGCGGAGAAGGATCGCCCCCTCGACATTCCAGGCCTCGACCTGCCCGGTTCGATCAGCGCTCGCACCGTAGTCGGTTGGTACAACGGCCATCCCGACGTCGCCGCCGATGCCGTCGACCTCACCGGAGTTCGGGGTGTCACGATCGTCGGCAACGGCAACGTGGCCCTAGATGCAGCGCGCATCCTTACCGCCGACCCGGACGATCTCGCATGCACCTCCATCGCACCCCATGCCCTCGAGGCTCTCCGACGGAACCGGGTCGAGGAAGTGGTCGTTCTCGCTCGTCGAGGTCCGGAGTTCGCCGCATTCACCCGTTCCGAGTGCAAGGCGCTGATCGACCGCCCACACGTCGATGTGGTGGTAGCCGGATCGCCGGAGACCCTGTCGATAATCGACGAGCTTCCCACCTCGGCTCCGGCGTCGGCGCTGTGTGGCGCGGACGTCGCCGAACTGGGTTCACCGCATTCTTCGCCTCGGATCGTCTTCGCTTTCGGACGGGCACCTCTCGCCGTTCACGGCGGCAACCGTGTCGAGTCGGTCCTCGTCGGCACCGGAGACGATGCACGATCAATTTCCACCGAGCTGGTACTTCTCGCGATCGGATATCGCGGAACACCCTCTGCGGGAGTTCCTTTCGACGAGAAATCGGGGACCATCAACAATATCGACGGCCGCGTGTCCGACCATGACGGAACACTCGTAGCAGGTTGCTACGTGGTCGGTTGGGCCAAGCGTGGCGCCACGGGCGGAATCGGCGACAACAAGGTCGATGCAGAACTGACTGTGGACGCGCTCATCGAGGACGTCGCGGCACGCGGGCCCCGACGCACCCGAGACCGGTACCGAAGACTGTCTGCATCAGCGAAAACTATCGAGGACGTCGTTATACTCGATCGGTGAGCACTTCTGAGATCGCGACTGTATTGGCCTGGCACGACGCACTCAACTCGACCGACGTGGACACGGTATTGGCTTTGTCGAGTGACGACATCGAGGTGGGCTCGGCCGATGGCGCTGCGCAGGGGCTCGAGCACCTACAGGAGTGGGTGCGCACTCCCGGAGTGACACTCACTCCCGGTGCGATGTTCTACCGGGACGGCGTCGTTGTCGTCGAAGAATCGGCGACAAGCGAGGCCGAGCCGACAGTACCCACTGCGGAGGCCGCCAGCTTCCGGGTCGTTCACGACCACGTCACGTCGATCTTCCGTCATACCGACCTCGAATCGGCCCTCTCCGCCACAGGCATGTCGGAGAGCGATCGGGTAGCCGAAAGCTGACCCACCCCAAGCACTCTCACTACTGATGGACCGAACGGTGCGGTACCTGTCCTACTCGATCGGGCACCGCACCGTCAGCAACATCAGTCGTCGCCACGCGGAGGCGGCTCGACGTCCACGCCTCCGCTCCGGTGCTCGGGCCCCGCGTCAGGATGGCTCGCCGGAACGCGGCTGCGCGAATTGGCGGCTTCGCTTTCGTGGAACTTCCTACGCCAGCCCTCGTCGGGCCGGTAGGGGCCGGGCTTCGGACGAAGCTTGCCACCGGGAAAAGCGAGTCGGGCGATCGTGCGGTGCACCATCCCCCACTGCTGCATCAACGGGCCACTGTTGTACGGCAGTTGGTAGCGCTCGCAAATGTCCTTGATCTTCGGAGACACTTCGGAATACCTCGTACTCGGCATGTCCGGGTACAAATGGTGCTCGACTTGGTAGCTCAAGTTCCCGCTCATCAGATGGAACAGTGGCCCGCCATCGATGTTGGCAGCCCCGACGAGTTGGCGAACGTACCAGCCGCCGCGGGTTTCGTTCTCCACTTCTTCTTCACTGAACGTGTAGGCCTGATCCGGGAAATGCCCGCAGAAAATGATGCCGTGCGACCAGACATTGCGAATGATGTTCGCGAAGAAATTTGCGGCGAACGTTGCGAGGAACGTGCTTTCGATGCCGCTGAAGCGAGCATCGAGCACGTTGGATACGGCGTTGTTCTTCCCGAATCGTGTCGACTTACGCAACCGCGCAGCCACTCTCGACTTGTTGCTCTCGCGCAGATGCCCTCCGGACATCAGCTGCGCCAGGCCGAATGCGCCCGCACTGATAACCGGCCAGCCGATGTAGTCCTTGACGAACTGCCGACGTGCTTTACCTGCAATACCCTCGAGATCGGCCAGCAGTTCCTTCGGCGACTTGTCACCGTGTCGCAACGCATCGAGGTCCAGATCGTGCAGCGCCACTCCCCATTCGAAGAACGCCATGAGGAGAACGTTGTAGAAGGGCTGCGCCAGATAGACCGGGTGCCACTTCTGCCGCGGGTCGATACGCATGATCTCGTACCCGAGGTCTTTGTCCTTGCCGCGAATGTTCGTGTACGTGTGGTGTACGTAGTTGTGTGAGTGCTTCCACGATTGCGCCGTCGATGCAGTGTCCCAGTCCCACACCGAAGAGTGGATCTCTGGATCGTTCATCCAGTCCCACTGCCCGTGCATGACGTTGTGGCCGATCTCCATGTTTTCGAGGATCTTCGCAACTCCGAGGCAGGCGGTGCCCGCCAGCCAAGCAGGCTTGCTCGTCGAGCCGAGCAGAAGTACGCGCCCCGCGACCAGAAGTTGGCGTTGTGCCGCGATTACCGAGGTGATGTATTTCCGATCCTTCGCCCCCAGACTCGCGTACACCTCGTCGTGAATGGCGTCGAACTCTTTGGCCAACTGTGCGATGGTCTCCTCGCTCAGGTGTGCCAGCGGATTGACCGGCTCCGTGCGAGTCGAGTGGTCGATGGTCATAAAAATCCCTCCGGAGATCTCATAGCTCGATTTCGATGTCGCCCTCGGCCGTGTTCACACAAATTCGCACGGCTTGTCCCGTTGGTTCCGATACATCCCCGTTGCGCAAGTCACGTAAACGCCCGGACCTCAGCGTTCCGATACAGGTGTGGCAGATCCCGATGCGACATCCGAATGTCAGGTCGAGACCTGCGTCTTCACCGGCCACCAATATCGTCGTTCCGCCGTCGCACTCCACGTCCTTGTCACTGTTGACGAACCGGATAGTGCCGCCCTCGCCGTCGTCTGCATTGCCACCGATCACTGGCTGAAAGCTTTCATGATGGAACCGCTCGTAGTCGCCCTCGTCCTTCCAGTAGGACCGCAGGTCGTCCAGATGCTCCCCCGGACCGGAACAGAACGCCTCACGCTCACGCCAGTCCGGAACGAGCTTGTCGAGCTCGGTGGCTTTCATTCGACCTTCGTCGCTGGTGATGCGCAGTTCGAAACGAAAACCAGGATGCTTCGCTTCCAGTTCGGCGAGGGTGTCGGCGAACATCAACTGCTCACGGCTGTGAACCGAGTGGACTACGACGATGTCTTTCATGTGGTCGTGGTGGTCCAGACTTCGAAGCATGCTGATGATCGGTGTGATACCACTCCCCGCACTGATGAACACCATCTTCACCGGTATCGGATCGGGAAGCGTGAACTCCCCTTCGACCTCGCTGAGCCGGACTATGTCGCCGGCCCTGATGGTGCCGACCAGGTAGGGCGACACCGTGCCTTCCGGGACCAGCTTGGGACTGACGCTCACCAGGCCGTCGACCGGGTCGGGATCCGAGGTCAGCGAATACGCTCGCCAGTGGTACCGGCCGTCGATGAGCACTCCGAGGCGCACATATTGCCCCGGGGTGTGGCCTGCCCATTCGAAGCCTGGCCGGATGTAGACCGACACTGCCTCCGACCCCTCCGGCGAGACTCGCTCGACCTTGCCGCGCAGCTCACGAGTAGTCCAGAGCGGATTGATCATCGAAAGATAGTCATCTGGCCTCAACGGATTGAACAACAATCGGACGGCTCTCAGCATCGTCCTGCGAACTATCGAAACCTGGGGTCTCGCCCCGCGCTCTGCCACGATGTACACGTTAACCCCGGTCACGCATGTTTGTGCTGGATTCGCGAATCAACCGAACCGGGCCGCGTCGCAGATTGGTCTGTATTTCATTGCAGTGCAGTGGAATACAGAGATCCAACCACCCTCCACCCAGGCGACGACCACCCCGGGCATCAACTTCGAAAAGGACATTCCGACGACACTCGGGCGAGTTCATCTTCGAGTGAGCCGACCCGAGAGCGCCAAGTGATGCGCATCACCCTCACTCGGTCGGTGTTTGTCGCCGATATCGACGGGTAACGCACTAAGCAGTGCCATTGACTACGTGGGGGGCACACCAGAAACGAGAGACCCACACAACTCGAAAAGGAGCGCACGATGGCTACATCCACCCTGCTCGCACAGTTGCGGGCCGTTCTCCAACTGACGAACACCGAAATCCAGACAGCCCAAACTCGCACTGCTCAAGCTCGCACCGAAGCAGTCCGCACAGAGCTCGAACAGAATGCGTCGAACGGCCGTGACCGCGCCGACGCGATCGAATCTGCACTCCGTGACCTCGGTGGCCTTCCTGATGTCGTCGGGCCACTGCTCGGACGCACCCTCGCACTGTTCAAGACCCTCGGCGAGCAGGCCCAACCCTTCGACGAAGCACTTCTCGGCGATCTTGCCCTCGAACAACAGCTGCTCGGCCGTGCAAAGTACATCAAGGCTCTCGCAACAGCAGCTCACGAGGCGAAGGTGGTCGACCTGGCCGATCGTTTGATCACCGCACACAGCGCCACTGTCGAATGGCTCGAAACCGTCCTCGCCGAAGACGCACTGGGCGGCCCCGCAGCACTGCGCCGGTCACCGCTGCAGGCCGCAGCAGGCGGCGCCGTCAAGTTGGTCAATGCGCCCGCGACATGGTCCGCCCGCAGTCTCGATCGAGCACTCGACGCGGCCCGCGGAACACCCGACCGTTTGGGCGAGCTACTCGGCAGAGGGGCCCACGCAGGCGATGTTGCAGCGAAGGCTCTCGCCGCCGGCCGCGACGCTGCCCTGGAAGCTGCCGAGGGTGTGACTCGCGACGAGGGCGCCGACGGAGTAGCCGACGCTATCCACGCCGCACGTGCAGCCGGTGGCATCCTCGAGCCCGAGGAGCTTCCCATCGATGGTTACGAAGACTTGAATGTTTCCGAATCCGTATCTGCAATCAAGGAATTGGTTGATCCTTCGGACATTCGCGTCGTGCTCGCCTTCGAAGAAGCGCACAAGAATCGCCATGGGGTCGTATCCGCGGCCCAGACAAGACTGGCTGCGATCGCCAAGGAAGTTGTCTCGACGCCCTGATCGATGAAGTTTCGAACAATGGAAACCGGCCCGAGCTGATCAGCTCGGGCCGGCTTCTTTTATCGGTGAGTCGCCACGGTTTCCGGAATCGACGGGTGGGTATGTCCGGACTGTGCACGTACGTAAAGATTCACCAGCCCCGGTCGACGCCGACCCCGACGACCCTCGAAAGCCGGAGTTACCCACTGAGCTGACCAAACCCTCCTGGCTGTTTATCGTCCGCAAGACCGCCAGAGAGTTTTCGCGCGATCAATGTACCGATCTCGCCGCGGCTCTCACCTATTACGCTGTGCTGTCACTGTTCCCGGCGATGCTTGCCGTCGTGTCGCTGCTGGGAGTGTTCGGGCAGGGCCAAGCGACCGTCGACGGCGTCCTTCAGGTCGTCGGCGATCTCGGTCCGGCCTCTGCGGTGGATACGTTGCGCGGACCGATAGAGCAGCTGGTTCAAGCTCCGGCGGCTGGGTTCGCTTTGATCACCGGGCTATTGGGCGCACTGTGGTCGGCGTCAGGCTATGTGGGTGCATTCGGCCGAGCGATGAATCGGATGTACGAGGTCGACGAAGGTCGACCTGTCTGGAAGCTGCGTCCGATAATGCTGGTGGTGACGTTGGTTGCCCTCGCCCTGCTGGCATGCGCGGCAGCTATGTTGGCTTTGAGCGGCCCGGTCGCCAGAGCGGTTGGCGAAACGGTGGGCCTCGGTGAAACCGCGTTGACAGTTTGGAACATCGCCCGTTTCCCGGTCGTCCTCATACTGGTCGTTCTCGCTGTAGCCGTTCTCTACTACGCAACACCCAATGTCCAACAGCCGAAATTTCGCTGGATCAGCGCAGGCGCTGCAATCGGCATCGTCGCGTGGATTCTCGCATCGGCTGGTTTCGGTTTCTACGTCGCCAACTTCAGCAGTTACAACAAGACGTACGGGTCGCTCGCCGGTGCAATCATATTTCTGCTGTGGCTGTGGATTACCAACCTGGCGTTGTTGTTCGGAGCAGAACTCGATTCCGAGTTGGAACGAGGCCGTCAGCTACAGGCAGGGATCGTCGCCGAGGACCAGCTCCAATTGCCGCCACGCGATACGCGGGTCTCGGACAAGAACGAGCAAAAGGATGCTGAAGCCGTCGAACAAGGCCGCCTGTTACGCACCCAACACAATCCCGATCAGTCAGAGGAAGCCGACTCTCGAACCGGCACGGAAGGAACTACCGTGACAGACCGACCCGATACTCGACCGGACGACATACGGCACGCAAGCAGGAGCGAGGTTGCAGATCTCTCCACCGTCCAACTCGTCGAACGGCTCACCCAGCAAGTCTCGACCCTGGTACGCACCGAAATCTCGGCCGGTCTGGACGAGGTGAAAACCAAAGGCACCCGCCTGGGAATCGGAATCGGGATTTCCGGCGCCGGCGCGCTACTACTGTTCTTCGGGCTCGCCACCTTCATCGCCACGGCTGTTCTCGGTCTGGCGACCGTGCTGGACCCATGGCTCGCCGCGTTGATCATCGCGGCGGCGGTAACCGTTGTCGGCGGAATTCTTGCGCTCGTCGGGGCCAAGCGTGCGAAGAACGCGCTCCCTCCCGTTCCCCAAAACACTGTCGCCAGCGTCGACAAGGACATCACCGCAATCAAGGAAGGCATCCGATGACCGGAAAACACTCCAACGAAGCCCAGCCTTTGCACGAGCAGACGCCCAACGTCGACGAGCTACGTGCCGAACTTTCCGAAACCGTCGCAGCGCTCGCAGCGAAGGCCGACGTCCCGGCCCGCGTGCACGACAGCGCGTCGGCAGGCGTCGAGAAGGCCAAGATCACTGCCGAATCGAATCCGGGAATCGTCGCTGCTCTGGCGGCGGCTGCGGTCGGTGCAGTGATTGCATACGTCGTCGTCCGGCGACGCAAGTCGAGACGAGGGGTCCTCCGATGAGCACGGTATCGAAGACGATGTACAAGCCGCTGTCGTTGGCAATGAGCGTGCTCGGCGGAGTAGTAGCCGGAATGGTGTTCAAACAGGTGTGGAAGCGTATCGGGGACGACGACGACAAAGCCCCGGACCCGAAGGATCTCGGACGCTCCGCACGGGAGGTGTTAATCGCCGCAGCAGTGCATGGAGCCGTATTCGGGCTGGTGAAAGCTGCAATCGATCGCGCAGGCGCCCATGGTTATCGCGCTTTGGCACACGAAGACCCCACGTGAAGGACCACACCGCTACCTTCTTCGACGTTGTGATCGTCGGCGGTGGAAACGCCGGTGTCAGCGCTGCCGCACGCCTCATCCGTAAAGGAATCAATTCCGTCGCGGTGATCGAACCCCAGCAAGTTCACACCTACCGACCGCTGTTGTCCTACGTCGGTGGCGGCCAGGCTTCGCTGAACAGCGCGCAACGCACCCAAAGATCGGTGACGCCGCACGGATGCACCTGGATCGAGGACTCGGTCACCGTCGTCGACGCTGCGGAGCGCACCGTGACGTGCGCATCGGGGAGACGCTACCGATACCGCGACCTGGTGCTGGGCCCCGGTCTAGTTCCGGATGTCGACGCGTTACCGGGCATCTACACCGCGCTCGACTCGCCTGCGGTGGCCAGCAACTACCTCGACCGTGCTGAGAAGACCTGGGCGCTGGTAGAAACGATGCCCAGTTCCGGTCACGCAGTATTTACCGTGCCCAGGGCTCCTGTCAGTTGTACCGGTACGACGCTCAAACCCTTGTTCCTCGCGGTCGCTCACTGGCAACGGACCGGCCGGTTGGACAGTATCGAGATCACTCTCGTCATCGACCACCCCCGTCTCCTCGGGGTTCCAGAACTGGATGCTCGGCTGCTGAGCCGCTTGCGGGAACTCGGCGTCCGGATACTGACCGGTACGGCGGTCACGTCGCTGGAGCCGGAAGAACGCCGAATCACGGTGACAGATGTCGACGGTAACGCCGAGCAACTGCAGTACGACTTCCTTCACCTGGTGCCGCCCTTCCGAGGCCCACTGTGGTTGCAATCCTCGGATCTGGCCGGCGACCACGAACATGGATTGGTCGACATCGATCCGCTGACCTTCGCGCATCGCACGCACCCGAGCGTGTGGGCAGTCGGAGACGGTGCGGCCGTACACACAGATCCTTCTGGCGGCGCTTTACGCCAACAGGTTTCGATACTGGTGGACAACATGCTGGCCGCTCGCGCCGGCACCGAACTGTCTTCCTACGACGGGTACACCGTCGCCCCGGTGACGGTCGACGCACATCGACTCATAGCGGGAGAATTCGACCGAACGGGTGCGGTGTCCTCATCACTTCCGTCGTTTCTCGATCCGCTCACTCCCCGTCGCAGCGCGTGGGCGTTCGATCGATACGTGCTACCTCGGGTCTACTGGAATTCGATCTTGAAAGGGCGCCTCTGACGGCGATCGAGGGCCGGGGCAATCACTCAGCTCTCGATGTCCGTCCGGTCAGCAACGAGGGCCTGGTTTAATCGACCGGTAAGCGTTCACATTCGGACCGCTTCTGAGCGAGGAGTGCCCATGCCGGTCGACGAGACACAGGCAGCGCAATTCGATATTGCGATTCATCTGGACAGGTCGACGCTCGTGCTCACCGTGTCCGGTGAGCTGGATATGCGGACCGCGCCTGCGCTCGACTCAGCGATCTCCAAAGGTGCACTCACGGCGCCCGCCGCCCTGGTGGTGGATTTGGCCAAGGTGACATTCGTGGCCTCGGCCGCGATGACCGTGCTCACTGTCGCTCAGAACAAGTTCGGCGACACATTACAGTTCGCCGTGGTTGCCGACGGTCCTGCCACCAGTCGTCCGATCCGGCTGATGGGCTTGGATCAGGTCTTCTCTCTCTACGAAGACCTGCCGACTGCGCTCGCGGCACTCGACTCACCGAGCTGAGGATCGGGTCCGGCGGGCACACCGAGCGCCAGTACAGCGGCGTCGTCCTCGAGGCCCGACCCGAAGCTGTCCAGGAGTGCGCGGATGTCATCGATGATCGCGTCGGCAGTAGTCGGAGAATGTGACCGCGCGAAGTCGAGTAGTGCTCCGGTGTCGTCGTAACGTTCACGGCCGGGCCCGACACGCGCTTCTGTCAATCCATCAGTGTAGAGCACGAGAGTGTCTCCCGGCCGCAGTGACAGTCGCGTCGAGACGAACCTGGCATCGGGAAGTATGCCGACCAACTGGCCACCTGTCGTCTCCACGTAACGTGCACTGCCATCGGCTCGGAGAAGGAGCGCCGGAGGATGCCCGCCGCCGGCCAACTCCACCTCGAACCCGCCGTCGGCGATCGTCAGAACGCCGAAAATCACGGTGCAGAACTGTGGTTCGGTTGCGTGGAACTCCTGCTCCAGCACGGTATCGAGATTGTGCAACACTGCAATTGGGTCCCTGTCGTACACCGCAGCCGCGCGGAGTGTGTATCTCGTCAACGACGTCACCGCCGCCGCGCTCGCACCTTTTCCGCAGACGTCACCGAGAAAGAACCCCCATTGGCCGGTCGCGAGCGGGAAGAGGTCGTAGAAGTCGCCACCTACGTCCTCCGTCGACGCGTAGTGGTAGGAGGCCTGCGCGTCCAATCCCGCAGGCGGAGACAGCGAGGACGGCAGTAGCGAGCGCTGTAAGGTCTTAGCCAACAGTTCGACTCGTGCTCGACTGTCGTCTGCACGCTTACGGGCCTGGAGCAATTCACGTTCGTAAGCCCGCCGATGGCGCGCGTCGAGAGCAGTGATCCGAATCAACACTGGTTCACCGGACTCGTCGGTCTTGACGTTCGCGGTCAAGAACACCGGCAACCGGTCGCCGTCCGCGGTGACGAGATCTACTGTGACGCCGTCGATGTGACCGTTAACGTGCAGAATCGGCGCGAAATGAGTCTCGTAGTGAATGCGACCGCCCGCAGTGAGCAGTCGGGTGAACGACGTCCCGATCATCGAGTCCTGTTTATGGCCCAGCCAGGTAGCGATTGTCGAATTCAGCTTCGCGATGGTGCCGTCCGGCCACAATGAGAGGTACCCGCACGGCGCGTTCTCGTACAGATCGAGCAGGTTTTCTTCGAGGGCGTCGCTGGTAGAGGGTTCCTTCGACGCGCTCACGACCGCGCCGCGAACGCGGCTATTGCGGTGGCCGTCAGTTCGGGGGCACTGACTTGCGGGCAGTGTCCGCTGACGTCGAGTGTCTGCAACGTGCTGCCGGCGATGTTCTCGTGCACGTATCGGCCGACCTCAGCCGGGGCGAGCGTGTCGCGCGCACAGTCGACCACGAGAGTCGGCACGGTTACGCGCTTCAGGTCGGCGCGATTGTCCGAAAGAAACGTCGCTATCGCGAACACTTTGGCAGCCGCCGGGTCCGTTCGGCAGAAACTATCGGTCAACTGCTCCCCGAGTTCGGGTCGATCCGGTGTACCCATGATGGTCGGAGCCATGACCGCTGACCAACCCAGATAGTTGCTGTCGAGCGAATCGAGCAACTCGTCGATGTCGGTTCTGGTGAACCCACCTCGGTAATCGCCATCGTCGATATAGCAAGGCGACGGCGTCAACAAAACCAACTTCGAGAATCGTTCGGGCGCCTCGGCCACAGCCAGGACCCCGATCATCGATGCGACCGAGTGACCTACGAACACGACATCGCGTAGATCGAGTTCCTCGACGATGTCGAGTACGTCGCGGGCATACTGTTCGAGGTCAGCGTACTTGGCGGCGTCCCATGCGTCCTGGTTCGATCCGCCGGCACCCACGTGATCGAACAGAACTACCTTGAAGGAATCCACTAGGCGATCGGTGACCGAACCCCACAAATTTTGATCGCAACCGAAACCGTGCGAGAGCATCACTACCGGACCGTCGGCAGCTCCGACGATCCTCACATTGTTCTTCGCGCGCACGTTCACCAGCACATTCTGACACTGGGCCGCACAGCCATCGAGCGCACCCTGGTTCTCGAACGAAACACGGCGGTCACCGCCTAAAATCGACCGCGCAATCTCGACGTTCACCGCCGCTGCGTCACTCGGCCCGCCAGTTCGGCGACGCTGATATTCCAGTCCTGCGAGAGCCTGCTGAGTAGATCGAACGCCTGGACCGCGTCGATGCCGTATCTTTCCATGATCATGCCCTTTGCCTGGCCGATGAGGTCACGCGAGGCCAGCGCGGACTGCATCTGATCCTCGTGTTGAGCAGCGATCAGTGCAACGGCAGCTTGCGTGGCCAACAACAAGCCGAGTTCCTCGCTTGCAGAATCGAACCCGTTGGCCCTCTCGGAGTACAGATTGAGGGCTCCCAAATTGTCTCGCCCGGTGTAGAGCTGGAATGCCAGCATCGAACCCACACCCATTTCCCATGCCGCAGAGGCAAACTGCGGCCAACGCTGTTCCGATCTCATGTCTTCGACGTGAACCGTCCGCTGCTCCCAGACTGCGTCCAGGCATGGCCCCTGCCCACATTGCTGTTGTAGAGAGTCGAGTCGACGCGGTAACTCACCTGTCGCGGCCCTCGACTCGACCGTGCTGCGTCCGATGACCAACGTTATTCCGGCGTGATCGGTACCTGGGACCATCCCGACCGCCATAGTGGTGATCGAGACCAGTGTGTCTTCGATACTCGCGTAGTTCTGCTGAAGAACACGCGCCATTTCCGACATCCCTCGACTCAGCGCTCCGTCGAGCGCCCGCCGATCAGGTGACTTCAAACTCATCGTCCCCACCCATCGCCTGAACGTGCTCTGACCCGCCAATCTTTTCCCGACCCTACTTCGTTCTCGACGCCGATCCGGTCGACTCGGCGATTGCACGTGACAGAAGGGTGCTCTTCGCCCGTCAAGCGAAGGCGCCTGGGTGGTCGTAGTTTGGTTACGGACCATTCTGGCTACCTACACGTGAAATGCCTACCGAAAGGGACAGACCATGAGTAAGAACCAAACCGAATCCAGCTCGACAGCCGACAATCTCGGCAAGGACAACACGATTCCGAATACCGAAGATGGAATAGCAGTCGGACACTCTTCCGAGTCCTCGTTCGAACCAGAGGAAGATACCGACGAAGAGTGATGTCTGCTTGCCGTAGCGCGACCCGAAGGAGGTGAGCAACGCGATGACAAGCATCGCTGCCGGAGAGAAGAACTCACCGCCGGTCACCCACGACGCGCTACACGACATCGCGGAGCAAGTGCTGTGGCTGTCCACCTCGATCATCCACCACGCCAACCGAGTCCGCCCCAATCCAACCGGCCTCAAAGTTGGTGGCCACCAAGCATCCTGCGCATCGATGGTGTCGATCATGACGTCACTGTGGTTCGAGCAACTCGAATCAGGCGACCGTGTGTCGGTCAAACCGCATGCATCCCCGGTCCTGCATGCAATAAATTACCTACTGGGGGAATTGGACGAAAAGTACCTGACGACGCTTCGGACATTCGGAGGATTGCAGTCCTACCCGTCGCGCTCGAAAGATCCTGATCCTGTCGACTACTCAACCGGGTCTGTCGGCATCGGCGCGACTGCACCGATATGGGGCGCGATGTCGCGCCGCTACATCGAGACCAGCTTCGGTGGCGCGGACAGGAGTGGCGCCAGCGGAACGGCCAAAGGGTTCAGCGGACGTCAGTACTCGTTGGTCGGAGACGCCGAACTCGACGAAGGCGCAGTGTGGGAGGCCATCCTCGATCCAGGTACCGCCGACCTCGGCGAGATCGTATGGATCGTCGATCTCAACAGGCAATCACTCGATCGCGTCGTGCCCAACATCGCCGCCCGCCGCCTCGAGAAGATGTTCGACGCTGCAGGGTGGCAGGTCGTCACCGTCGAGTTCGGCCACCTCCTCGAAGAGCTTTTCACCCGCGCCGGCGGAAGTGCACTACGCGAGCGCATCCTCGACATGCCGAACCCCGAATATCAACGCCTCCTGCGCTGCACTGCAGACCAAGTGCGAGTTCGCTTACCCGGCGACGGACCTGGGGCCGCAGACATTGCCGAACTCGTCGCATCTCTCGATGACACCACGTTGACCGAGTCCATCCGCAACCTCGGCGGTCACGATCTCGCTGCGCTGCGCGAGGCGTACTCCCGCATAGACGACGCCCGCCCGACCGTGATCATTGCGTACACCGTCAAGGGGTTCGGTCTACCGACTCAGGGCCACCCGCAGAATCACTCGTCACTGCTCACCATCGAGGAATACAACACTCTTGCCGTCTCGCTCGACACGGATCCCACCCACCCGTGGGCAAAATTCTCGGCCGACAGCCCGGCCGGGCGCATCTGTAGCGACACTGCGCACCGCCTACGCAGAGGCGAAATCCCCGTAGCGCAGCATCCCGTCATACCGACAGATATCGGACGAACGCCGAAGGGAACTGCAACCACCCAAGCTGCGCTGGGCCGAGTGTTGATCGATCTCACCCGTGAAGCACCGGAGGCCGCTGAACGCATCGTCACCGTCAGCCCCGACGTCAGCTCAACCACCAACCTCGGCGCTTGGGTCAACAAAGTCGGCGTCTGGTCCTCCGCCGAACGTCGCGACTGGTTCGACGACGATTCCGAAACGATCGTGCACTGGCGCGAAAAGCCGACCGGACAGCACATGGAACTGGGCATCGCCGAAACGAATGTGGTCGGGCTGATGGGCGAACTCGGTTCCACCTGGAGTCGATGGGGACAACCGCTGTTCCCCATCGGCGTCATGTACGACCCGTTCGTCGAGAGAGCTCTCGAGCCGTGGTCGTTCGGAATCTACGCCGGCGGGCAGTCCATTCTCATCGGCACCCCGTCCGGCGTCACCCTTGCCGCGGAGGGCGGTGCACATCAATCGATCAAGACACCTTCGATTGGCCTGGAACAACCCGGATGTATCAGCTACGAGCCGGCATTCGCCATCGACGTCGAGTGGACTCTGCTCGCCAGCATCTCGCTCCTCGGCCGTCCTGACGGCACCTCGGCCTATCTGCGCCTTTCGACACGCCCGGTCGATCAAACCCTCGCCGACGTCCCTACAGACCCTGCAGCGCGCGACCGTCGTCGACGCCAAGTCATTGCAGGCGGTTATGCGTTGACCCGCAATGAGAAGGCAACAGTCACGATCGCCGCGATGGGTGCGCTGATGACCGAAGCTCTGGCCGCGGCCGAACGGCTCGAACAGATGGGAGTATTCGCGGACGTACTGTGCATCACCAGCCCGGGCCAACTCTACCGAGCCCTCCGAGCCAGACAAGGGCACAGCACGGGCGAATCGTGGATCCTCGATCGACTACTTCCTGCGGAACGAGCCACCCCGATGGTGACGGTCCTCGACGGGCATCCCCATTCGCTGGCATTCCTGGCGACCGTCAATCGTGTCGCGTCGACATCGTTGGGAGTGAGCAACTTCGGGCAGGCCGGTTCACTCGACGAAGTCTACAAATATCACCACATCGACACCGATTCCATTGTCGACGCTGCCCTCGATCTCACCGGGCACTGAACTACTCAGTCATGCCACCCGACAGCGGCGAACGGAGCATTCGTCGTGATCCGACCGACGATGCCCGCATGCGCGAAATCCTTGGCCGTGGACACTGCTTCGAGAACACTCGCGCCTTTGGCGAGCTCCGCTGTGATGGCGGCCGCGAAGACGCAGCCCGCACCGGATACCCGCTCGTTCCCGATCTTCGGCGCCCGAAAGAAGGTGATGTCCTGCCCGTCGTAGAGCACGTCCACCGCGTCGTCACCGGGCAGGCCTGTGCCACCTTTGACGACAACATACCGAGGCCCTAGGTCGGCAATTCTCTTTGCCGCCTCGGCCAGGTCTTCGGCAGTCTCGATAGCGTCCATCCCGGCGAGCGTTCGGGCTTCGAACAGGTTAGGGGTTACGACAGTGGCCAGCGGCAGTATGTCCGTCCGCAACGCGGTGTCCGTGTCCAGGGCAGCACCCGGTTCTTGACCCTTGCAGATCAGAACCGGATCGACGACGACGTGACGCCAAGCCTGTCCACCCAGCGACTTTGCCACGGTGGCAACGGTCTCCGGCGTGCCGAGCATGCCAATTTTTACGACATCGAGGTTGTGTGCGGAAGTTGCTGCTTCGATCTGGTCGGCAATGACCGAGCCTTCGATCGGAACGAATCGATGCCCCCAACCCGAAGCAGGATCGAACGACACGATGCAGGTAATGGTGCCGACGCCGTAGACACCGAGCTTTTCGAAGGTTTTCAGATCGGCCTGCAGCCCGGCGCCACCCGTGGCTTCGGACCCTGCGATGACAAATGCACGTGTCGGCATGTACTTCCTTCTTCTCGTGTCCAAATTTTTCACCAGCGTATTTGCTTCTACCGGAAGTGATCAACGCTGGGCGGTGATCGCGGTGGTTGCCGCGACGATGCGCGCTCTACCGGCTTCGATGTCGATCGGGTCGCTGTCACTGTCTCCGTAGGCTCGGTTCAGAGCCGCCAACTGACGCAGAACCGTTTCGCGGATGTCGGAATGCACTGCGGCAGTCCCGATGCGCTGACCCAACTCCGCGGCTGCAATCACTGCAAGCGGATTACCGAGACCGTAGTGGCGCATGGCGTCGAAGACTTGGTCGATCAGATCCGTCGCTGTCGCACGAGTCACGGTAGCTCGATAGTTCCCCGCGCCATCGACGCGTCCGAGCAGGGGTGTCGGCCGCGTGCTGAGCGGAACCAGTCCCACGGCGAGTTCGGCGAGCGCGTTTCGGGCAGTGTAAGGGTCGTTGGTGCTCGGTGACATTGCCCGCACGGCCATCTCTGTCAACTGTTGTACCGCGAACTGGATGTCTTGATTCGGGGTACGGGTGTCCCCCAGGTTCACTGCTGCCCTGACCGCATCTTCGGTATCCGAATCCGTACCACGACTCATCACAGCGATAGGCTCGCCCGCGATCAGGTGGTCTCCCGGTCCGATCCGCAGTTCGATGATGCAATCACCGTTGCAGGCTGCTGAGAGCAATGCCTGTTCGTCGACACCGACGACAAAACCCGAGGACTGCGCCAGCACATTCACCGAAGGTTCAGGCAGAGAACGTGCGGCGACCGCGTCCTCGGGCAAGGTCTGCGGATACAACGAATCGACCACCGCGACCAACTCACCGCGAACCCGAGCGGAAAGAGTCGAGACCTGGATCGAATTCGCAATGTGGTGAATGAAATACACCAATACCGCGACGTCGAGTACTGCCAGTAGGACTGCGACATTGACGGCAATGTCGGGAACGAAGGAGATCCCGTCGTTCGACTCGGAACGGATCGAACGCAGCACCATCAACGCGTAGAGGAACGTCGCTCCGAAAATTCCGAGTACGAACTGATTCCCTCGGTCCGACATGAAATTTCGCACGAGCCGCGGACCATAGGTGGAGCTTGCGGTCGCAAGGACCGAGATCGTAATAGAAAATGACGTTGCAGCCACCGCCAGCATCGAACCACCGATGGCACCGAGGATGTCACGGCTTCCGCTCGCTCCGACCCGATAGAGCAGAAAACCCCACGCGCCGAAGTCTTTACCGTCGAGACGGCGGTCGAGTGTGATCAGAAGCTGTGCCAGAACAATGGCCACGATACCGAGAAGCGCGGGAAGAAACCAGAACGATTCACGCGCCCGGAGGAGCCGGACACGCAGAGCGCTCACCACGGACTTACACCGGAAAAGCTAGAGAGGCGCACTCGCAACTCCTTCGATTCTCATGATTTCGATCCTTGACACGGCCGCCTGGACCCGTCCACCGTATGTCGGCACACTTTCAGAGCAATTCACTGAATCGTTCGATGTCGCGGACCTTTCCCGAGACGATGATGGTATCCCCCGCGGTGACGATCGTGTCAGCGGCAGCGTAGGTGAAACCTTCGCCAGACCGTTTGATCGCCACCACTGTTACCTTATGTTTGGTACGAACAGCACTGTCACCCAACTGAATTCCGATGACGAATTTCGGTGGCGACGTCTTGGCCATGGCAAATTCGTCGTCGAACTCGATGTAGTCCATCATTCGTCCACGAACGAGGTGCGCTACCCGCTTGCCCATGTCGTGTTCGGGTCGCACCACATGGTGGACACCGATCTGCGTCAAGATCTTTGCGTGCGCATTGCTGGTGGCTTTGGCCCAGATGTTGGTGACCGACAGATTGATCAGGGCCGAGGCGGTGAGCAGACTCGCTTCCAGTTTCGAACCGATGGCCACCACCGCGCGGTCGAACTCGTGCACCGAGAGCTGCCGTAGTGCCTCCTCGTCGGTGGTGTCGGCAACGGCTGCGTGAGTCAGGCGATCCGACATACGTTGTACGAGCGTTTCGTCGGAGTCGATGCCGAGAACTTCGGTACCTTGCGACATGAGCTCGAGTGCAAGGGAATTGCCGAATCGGCCGAGCCCGAGGACGACGACCACGTTGGAGGAAGGTTTCTTAACCAATGAACGGCCTTTCTTCGGGGAGAGTGTAGCGGCGCCCACGATCACGCGCCGCAAGTGCACTGACCAGGGTGATCGACCCGATTCGGCCGACGTACATGAGCAGAATCAGGATCAACTGCCCCCAAGGTGGAAGCTGGCCGGTGATCCCGGTCGACAGTCCGACAGTCGCTGAAGCCGATACGACCTCGAACAACAGCTCGTCGAGGCCGAAAGGTGTGCCTGCCAAGAGGACCACGGTCGGAATCACCACAAGTGCGATACCGAACAATGCGACGGTCAAGGCCTGCCGCTGCACGCGTGCATTGATCTGCCGGTCGAACACCGTCACTGTCCGATCTCCACGGATTTCGGCGATGATGACGAACAACAGCACTGCGAACGTGGTGACTTTGATTCCGCCGGCCGTGCCGCCGCTTCCCCCACCGATGAACATCAGCACATCGGTGACGAGCAGCGTTGCCTGGTCGGCCTCCGCCCAGTCGATGCTGTTCAGGCCCGCGGATCTCGACATGATTCCCTGGAAACTACCGACCAGCACTTTATCTGCGACACCGAAGGTCGCGAGGGTCCGAGACCATTCGAGTACCAGTACCAGCGCGGGTCCGACGATCAGAAGCACTCCGGTCACCGACAGCGTCAGTCGAGAATGCAGGGACCAACGCCGCGGCAATTCTGACGGGCGGCGACAAATCTGCCGGATCACCTCGAAGAGCACCGGGAAGCCCAGTCCGCCCAGCACAACGGCGACTATCAGGGGTATACAAATCCAAGGGTCGGTGGCAAAGCCGATGATATTGCCCTGAAAGAGGACGAACCCAGCATTGTTGAACGCCGAGATCGAATGAAAAACGCCCAGCCACACCGCTCGCAGCGGCGGTTCGTCGTATCCCAACCAGAAACGTAGTGCGAGACCTGATGCTATGACGGCTTCGATGACGAAACTGGTGCGGACGACTCCGGTCACGACGCTGCGAATGTCGGTCAGTCCCGTTGCTCGCAACTCCACGGCCGTGTTGAGCCGACTCCGCAGACCGATTCGATCCGCGAGAATCAGCCCCACCAACGAGGCCATGGTCATGATGCCGAGCCCGCCGAGCTGGATCAGCGCAAGAATGATGCCTTGCCCAAAACCCGACCACTGGGTCGGCGTATCTACCACGACGAGACCGGTAAGACACATCGCCGACGTCGCGGTGAACAATGCCTGTAGTGGACTCGCGCTCGATCCTGGCTGGCTGGCCCAGGGGATGCTGAGAAGACCCGTCCCGACCGCGATGGCAACCGCAAATCCCAGAGAAACGAAACGAACCGGAGTCAACTTCGCGGCGTCTAAGAACCACCGACGCTTCTCAGGGGGGTCGTCGGCGGAGGTCGTCACGCACTAGAGCCTAACCACGACGTGGTCACTCTCGATCACAACGAGGGCCAACGACCTCCGGTGATCGCACTATGCGCGGTCCTCAGCGCTACGAACCACGTTGTCGACCTTCACTTGCCCCGCCGACGGTCAGGCAACGACGGCGCGCTGCGGCACTCCCGAGTATTCGCTGAGCGGACGGATCAGTGCGTTGGACGCACCTTGTTCGATGATGTGCGCAGTCCACCCCGTGATGCGGCTCATCACGAAAATCGGTGTGAACACAAGTCTCCCCTTCGCCTGCCGATCCGAGATCACTCGGCACTACCGGCCGTTGGGTATTCGTCGTCGGAGACCGGGGTCAGCCAAAGAACTGCATCGTGGATGTCGTCACCCTCGTTGATTGCCAGATGCACCATCAGACGATCCGGCGACGCACCGTGCCAATGCTCCTCATCTGCCTCGAACAGCACACGATCGCCTGGCCTGATCACCTCTACCGGGCCGCCGCGACGTTGGCACAGTCCGACACCCTCGGTGACGAACACGGTCTGACCGAGCGAGTGCCGATGCCAATGAGTACGCGCGCCCGGCATGAAGTGCACCATATTGGCCGATACCCGCGACGGCGGTGGAGCAGCCGCGACCGCATCCATGTAGACATCACCGGTGAACCATTCCTGTGGGCCCTTGACCGTCTTGATCGAACTGCGAACGATTTTCATCGAGAATCTCCGTCCGTGAACTGTGAGTACATCGAGACCGACGCCGGGAACGGCACGTCGATCGGGTACACCCACCATGTAATCGCATATCGAAAGCCCGCGGGAGTCCTACGTGATAGGTGGTTTCGCAGGGCACGGCCTACTTCGCGTCGATATGCGGCTGAGTTGCGGAGTTCAATTCAGCGCTTGGAACATCTGAGCTTGTCCTTGGGATGGTGAATACTGCTGCAACACATGCTATTGCGACGACAAAGCATCCGAGCGTGTACCAGAGGTTGCCGATCGGATCGCCGTTGGCAGTGACACCGTCGACGGCGGCGAAGTAGTCCGGCAGCGCGCTCGCCCACAGTGCCGCCATAACGCCGAGGTACACGAGGCTGTAGATACGGACGAAGCCGTCCGAATACACCGGCTCGCGCGGTTGCCCAACCCTCAATGCACGCCACTGGCGAATGAGGATGGGGATCGCCACGAGCGCCAGAATTACAAGCTCGGCCGCGTAAAGAATGCCTCGCACGGTATCGCTACCCATCCCGAAAACCGTCGCTGGAAGTGGCAGGACGAACGTGCCGACCGATGCCAGCAATCCGACTACCACGGTGCGCCAAACCAATTCGAGACCGGTGAAGCGTCGACCCTGATCGACGTGACGGCCGACGAAGAACTGCGCGCACAGCGCCAGCGACATCGGCCACAGCGCGGCGAACACCACGACACTCGGTATCGGGACGGCATCGAACATGGGCTGGTTGATCGGGTTGTCGGTCGACCATTCCCACCACCGCAACTGGGGGCCGAGGTGATCGAAGATCTCGTAGAACGCGTGGTGGACGAATCCGACACACACAGCACCGAGGATCACGCCATATTTTCGGAACACCCCGAGCATCCGGACGATTTCGAAAGCGAGCGTCGCCATCAGCGGATAGATGGCGACGATGTAGAGCGGAAGTCGTCCCCACAAGAATTCGACGGTGAAGAGGTTGTGCGCGAACATCGTGTCGACATGTTCCTCGATCCCGAACGCTGCCGGAAAATACAGCGGCGGTTCGATGATGAACAGGAAGGCCGTCGCGCCGAACCACACGACCAGATTGGTGGGGTCACCGTGACGACGTAATCGCACGATCGCGTAGACGAGCGCGAGCACCGACCCGAGCACGATCATCATCTCGAGCACCGGCAGAGTCCAGTTCTCCAACCCGAACGGACTGCGAAGCTCGAACAGTCCACCGGCTTCCCCGCAGGAAAATCCCAACGCCGTGGAGAGCTGATCGAAGGTAGGTGAACATGAACCTGCCATCAGTTGGCCCCCGATGCGACCGACTGATCGGACGACGCTGCGCTGTACCAGCGTGTGCAGTCGTAACCCTCGTCGTAGCGTTTGAACCACTCGTCTGCGAGCGCCGGGAGCTTCTCGTGTTCAGGCTTGTGCCGGGGCATTTGGCTCCGGGCGGCCCCTGCGAGGGCAGTGAGCTGTTCTTTGAGGGGCAGGCCGTCGAAAGCTCGCGGCATCGTCCCCTTGCTCAGGTAGGGAACGAAGAGGGTGAGCACTTTCTGCTTCGCGCGGTGGGCGGCGAACATCGACAACGAGTCGACCTGCCGATCCTTGAGCGGAACATGCTGGTTGAACCCCGCGCAGGCAATCCGAATCACCTTCATCACGTGGGCGAAAATCGACGGCGCCATCCGCACGCGATAGCCCTCATTGCCCACGAGGGCATCGAAGATGATGAGCGCAGAACTGCGGTGCTCGACTTCCTCTACGAAGTGCCACAGGAACAGTGATGCAACACGGTCGTCGCCCGGCGCGAACAAGGTGGCTTCGTTGTCGAGCATCAGCTTGAACACCGGGGTGAACGTCGCCTCGAGGTCCGCGGTGTAGGCGAGTCGATAGTTCAACGAGGTCGCCTCGGTGAGTACGTCGTACTCACCGAGTACTGCATCGAGCGTGTTCTGCAGTCCGGGATACCGCCTGATCAGGGCCTTCACGTGCTGTCGATGAGCGGTCGAGTGATGACCTTCCTGACGCATGAACGCCATGGCCTCTTCCGCGACCACAGGGTCGGTCATCAACGGTTTGGACTGGAGGATTGCTTTCACGATCATCTTTTCGAAACCGATCGCAAGGAACGACACCGCGTTCGACATGCTCGACCACGCAGGGTTCTCCGGGTTCCACACGAATGGGACGTCCGCGTCCTCGAATCCGAAATCCATCTTTCGGGGATGAAGGTCGGTCATGTACGACACCTCTCTCTTGCTGACGTAGGGCTGAGGTCCTTCGAGCGGAAGAGCCGGGACCTCTATTACGACGAACATACATCTCCGTGTCGCTACGTATGTTGAGGTTGGTGTAATCCACTGAATCCGGTTACGGCACGAGTGGCGAGGTGCCACAGTGCCGTACTCATTCGCGATACTCTCGGTCCGGCAACGAACGATGACGACCCGACGGGCGAAACGAGGACACACCAACAGTGGCACGCAGGCGCGGGTGGGGTGGGGCACCACCTGAGAGCGATGAAGACGCCGCGCGGCGCATCGTCGATACTGCAGTCGAACTCATCGGCAGCACGGAGGGCGAAGTCACCATCGCCGACGTCGCGGAGTCTCTCGGTGTCATCCGGCAAACTGTCTACCGGTACTTCCCCAGCGCCGACGCACTCTTCCGAGCCGCTGCCATAGCGTCCGTCGGCGCCTTCCTCGATCGCCTCACCGAATACGTGCGTGGCATCGAGGATCCGGCCGAAGCCGTCGTCGAAGCCGTAATGTTCGCACTCGGCGACGTACCCAGAACCCCCCACCTGGCGATCATGCTGTCGGGTGCGCACTCACACACCGAAGGCATCGCCTCCGACGAGGCCATGGCCTTCGGGATGACCATGATCAGACGCTTCGACGTCGACTGGGAACACCACGGTTACGACGAGCAGGCCCTCCGCGAACTCGTCGAACATCAACTTCGAACCATGCAGTCGTTCTTCATCTCCCCGGGGAACCCACCCCGGAGCGAGCAAGACCTGCGCCGCTACCTACAACGCTGGCTGGGTCCCGTGGTCTTGCCGGTCGAACCTGCGTAGATAGTCCGAGGTGACGGCGTCTGCAGGAAAGAACGACTCGATGGCGAGTTCGGACAAAGTGATGTCCAATGCGGTTCCGAAGGTAGCGATGATCGCCAGAAACGATAGATCGGTATCTCCGACACGGAGTTTCAACGGCACGTAGACGGCACCTGGGTCGGTGACCGCGTGATCGCTATCCAATTCACCCCCTGGGTAAGTGAGAAGTTCGTCGTGCAATGCGAGCATCTCGGCGTCAGCTCGGGCATGGGCACTACGCAGCAGCGCAGCTAGTACCGCGGCGCGCCACTGGCCGAGATTGGTGATGTGCGGCGCCATGCCGTCGGGGTGCAGGGTCAGCCGCAGCGCGTTGAGCGGTTGGTCTGCCAGCAGGGCCGGCGAAACGACCTGAGTGAGGACAGCGACCGCGGCATTCGCGTCGACGATGTTCCAGGTTCGGTCGACTGCCACGGCGGGATAGGGCGAGTGTGCTTCGAGAACCTCACGCACTGCGATACGAGCCGGCTCCATCTGCGGTGAGGCCAAGTCGTTCGCGGGATACACCGGCGCGAATCCAGCGGCGAGAAGAAGCCGGTTGCGCTCGCGCAGAGGCACATCGAGGTGCACACACATCCGCAGCACCATCTCACGGCTGGGTTGGGATCGGCCGGTTTCGACGAAGCTCAGATGTCGGGTCGACACCTCGGCCTTACTCGACAGTTCGAGCTGACTCACTCGTCGATGAGATCGCCACTGCCGCAGCAGAGCGCCGAACGTGACCGGAGCGGTAGTGGTCGTCATCGGACCAGTCTGACAACGGATCGGCATTACCACCATGACCTCTTAGGTAATCGACTCTGCTCCGCGCGGAAGGCACCGTTGTCGTCATGGTCGACGGACCTGCCGTCGACCGACATTCCTGAGGAGTAAGCCATGAACCAGATTCGCACTCTCCTTCGACTCGACGCCCTGGCTTCCGGCGGCCTCGGAGTTCTACTGGTCGCTCTCGCTGATGTACTGGAAGGCCCACTGGGACTGGACGTGACGTTGTCCGTCGTGGTCGGCGTCGGCCTCTTGGCATGGGCCGGCTTTCTCGCCTGGGTCGCTGTCCATCCGAGTCCATCAATGGTGCTGGAAGTTGTTGTTCTGAACCTGGTTTGGGTTGCCGCGAGCATCATTTTCGCCATCGGCGGCTGGGGCGGCCTCACCGGCTGGGGCGTGCTGTTCGTTCTGGCCCAGGCACTCGCCGTCGCAGCATTGACTGCGCTCCAAGCAGCGGCCCGGCGGGAATTGCGGACGCCGGTGCCTGCCTGACACCTAGAGCGCGGGAGACCTCTAGATAACGACTTGCGTGACGGCAGGCTTCACCAGGGCCTGCCGTCACCGATCGAGAACGTGCGTCAGCTCTTGTTCAGCTCCTCGGCGAGCATCACGATGATGCCGCTGGGTCCGCGGACATAGGTGAGCTTGTAGACGTCCCCGTATCTCGCGACCCCGCGCAATGGGTAGCAGCCGTGCCTCGCAGCGATCTCGAGGGCCGCGTCGAGATCGTCGACCGAGAAAGCGACGCGATGCATGCCGACCTCGTTCGGAAGGGTGGGCTCCGTCTCGATCGCTTCGGGGTGGATGTACTCGAAAAGCTCGAGACGACCGTCGCCGTCGGGTGTCGCGAGCATGGCAATCTTGGCGTGATTGCCATCGAGACCCACCGCCGTATCCGTCCACTCCCCACTGACCGTGTCGCGGCCGAGGACGGTCAGACCGAGATCAGTGAAGAATTCGATCGTCGCTTCGAGGTCACGGACTGCGATACCAACATTCTCGAGTTTGATGGCCATGAGTTTCACGGTACCCACCAGGGGCAGCGTTATTTGCCCTCACGATGAGCAGGCCTGGTCGCACCGATACTTGGCGTCGACGAGGGCTTGCGAGCTCTCAGCGGACGGTTCTGCTGCAGTGACAGTTTGATGACATGGGTGATTGCCGTCCGCACCGGTTCAGACGAAGTACAGTTCGCACCTGAGATGCCGCTGATCTACCACCCACCGACCATTCATGCCTACTGAAATCGAATGGACATCTTGATGACTGAGCAACGACCGCCAGTGCCACCGTTCGATCTGAGTAGTGCATTGCATAAAGTCCAGGCCGCTGAGGATGACTGGAACACAAGGGATCCCCATCGCGTCAGCCTGGCGTACACACCGGATTCCGTCTGGCGAAACCGCGACCTGTTCGTCTGCGGCCGCGTCGCTATCGTAGAGTTCCTCACCCGAAAGTGGGAACGCAACTCGAGTACGTACTACGCAAAAACCTCTGGGCATTTGACGAGAATCGGATCGCAGTGCGGTTTCAATACGAATGGCACGACACCAGCGGGCAGTGGCACCGCAGCTTCGGCAATGAACTCTGGGAATTCGACGGCAACGGACTCATGCGCATACGTGAAGCAAGCATCAACGATCGCGAAATAGTCGAAACACAGCGGCGCTACTTCGGGTCCCGTCCCGAGTCCGAGCACGGGGTCGATTTCCCCCTCGAATAAAGGAGCCACTCCAGATCTTCTCAGCAATCCAGAGACTGATCCAAAGTAGTTACCTTGCAGCCAATTCGTGTGTCCGAGCTAAAGCACATTTCCTGGGTGCGTTCCAGCTGTGACAAAATGTTCAGTCTCAGAACAGCAGGGTTACCGACACTGGCTACTCGCGCGAAACACTAAGTGGCGGAAAGTTCTACGCGTCGCCCTCGAGCTGAGCAGCAAACTACAGCGGCCCGCCCAGGCGTATTCGGCTAGTTGGTCAGCCGACCATCGGTGGCACGAAGACACATGGCACAGGCTGCGCGTTGACCGGGTCCAGTGCATTGAGCACGAATTGCTGGCCTCGCACGTTGGCCCCGACGGACGCATGACCGAAAAGTCCTGCTCGCAACTGTCCTGCATTACGATATTCGTCGCGTTCGGCGCCTCGACGTAACCCGCGGTATACGGCATAACCAACTCGTCATAGCGAGTCATGACATTCGTGTAGGTGACGCCGGGCGCGTACGGTCCGCTCTCGGTCATCTCGTTCATGAAGTCGGATCCCTTCGCCATCTGCAGCAGCGCCGGGGCGATGGGGTCCCAGATGTTCGACATCGTCTCTTCGACACCGAGTTGCGACGCGAGATCGAGCGCAACGCCGGCACCATAGGCTTCGTTGCCCTTCCACGGCGGTGTCAACGCGACGTACTTGTCGACTACATCAGCGCCGCCGAGAAACTTCACGTAATAACCGCCCACCAGGGTGCCCTCCGAGTGGGCCACGATGTCGACCTCATTGGAACCTGTCGCCGCGAGAATCTTCTCCACGAATTCTCGGACCAGAGCGGCACTGTCATACATCGATCCCAAGCCGCCGATAACGTTCATAGGCCAACTGGTAGCCGTCGGAAGGACTCCGAAGGTGGGAGCGAAGAGGCAGTAGCCTTCGCTTTTCAGCGCAGGGGCCATCGCATTCCAATTGATCTGCGCATTGGCGGCGGTACCGTGCAGCAGCACGACCGGGCGAGGGTGCTCAGGAGGGAGCCGGCAATCCCAGTCGTTGACGCCTGGCGGATCGCCTCCCGGATTCGCCGCCTCGGCGCCGTATCCCGCGAAAAATCCGCCAGGCACAGCCGTCGGTTGTGCGGCGGCGGGGGCGGCTACCGCCAGTGCACATCCGAGGATTACAACCGGCAGCATCGATAGACGTTTTCGCATATAGCACCTAACTCGACGAGCCGTCGCTACGCCGGCTCACTCATCACGCCCAGATGGCGCACCGTCCCCGAAAGGCCTGGAAGCTCTTGCGTCGCCGACCACGTTCGTAAGCCATCCGTGCTGTCGGAATAGAGATACTTGTTTTCGGTGTATGCATCGAGATATATCCGCCAGGCGCCGTTCGGCAACTGCACCAGGGCCGGCCCCTCCAGCATCGTGCCCCAGTCTCCAGACGGGACGAAGGAATAGGGTCCCGCCGGCGACGACGCGACCGCATGCTCGATTATCTTCTTCGTCTCGTTTTTGGTGAACGCATGATAGGTCGATCCAACCTGCACCACAGTGGTGTCGATATGGTCCGCGCCGATCCCGGCGAGCGGAACAGGCAGACTCCACATTCTGAGCGATGGATCGAGCGCGGTCATCATGTACGGCACGAACCCTCCCCCGGTCGACAACGAAAGGATGACGTTGACACGGTCGCCGTCCACGAACCATTCGGGCGCCCACGCTTTGGTGACGAACGGCGACAGCGACGGCCCGTCCGAAGACCCTGCCGATCCGGTGCCCGGTAGATTCACGAAACCGACACCGTCTCCGGTACCTGGCATGAAGGCGCAACAAAACGGGACCGGGTACGTTCCCATTGACGTCCAGTTGATGCGGTCGGGGCTGCGAGCGAAGCCGATATTCGCCCCTTCGGCCGTGGTGTAGGTGACGTAATACAGCCCGTCTGTGTTCTTGAAGATGCTCGGGTCACGTACAAGCCCTGACGGCGGCCGATACGCCGAATGTTGGACGAGTTGGAACGACGTAGCGTCGCCCGACTCGTAGACATCCATATCGCGGTCGCTGGCGTTGCTGAACGCCACCATCGTGTAGCGCGAGGCCGGCTGTGCAGCACTGCTTCCCGGGCCTGCAACCAACGTGGCTGCGAAAACAAGTAGCGTTGTAGATATCGCGGACAAACAGGTTCGTTTGGTCGAAGTCACGGGTGCAGTATCAACGGCAGCTGCCGCACTTCGCGCCGTTTTGGCCGACTCCGATCAAGATCGTTACGGACGGGCGCCTGCCATAAGTTGACCGACCGGCCGCCGGTTTCGCCTACCTGGGACACGGAACAGCGGTTGCGCGCTATGCGTTCTGCTCGTGCAACCGCTGCTCCGGCTGGGCGTTAGGAGCTCGCCACTGTCGTCGCCCAGCGGTAGTCCGCTTTGCCGGCAGGGGTTCGCTTGACCTCCTCGACCAGCACCACCGAACGCGGGATCTTGTAGCCGGCCAGCGTCTTGCGGCAGTGCTCCTGAACGTCGTCGAGGGTTAGTTCAGGTGACTCGGGATAGGTTGCGATCACCGCGGCAACCTGCTGGCCCATGCGCTGGTCGGGTGTTGCGACGACGAGTGCGTCGGCGATCGACGGGTGCGCGTGGAGGGCGGCCTCGACCTCCTCGGCGAAAACCTTTTCGCCGCCGGTGTTTATACATTGAGAGCCGCGTCCGAGGAAGACTATCGTGCCGTCCGCTTCGACCTTCCCCATGTCGCCGAGCACCGACAGGCGCGTGCCATCACTGCGTGTCGGGAACGTCCGGGCGGTCTTCTCCTCGTCCTTGTAGTAGCCGAGAGGGACGTTGCCGATCCGGGCGATATAGCCCACTTCCTCGGAGCCGGCAGGAATCTCGTTCAGAGACTCGTCGACGAGTGTCATGCTCGGCGAGGGTGGCATTCGCAGAGTGCCGACCTCGTCGATGGTGAAGGCGCCGTCGTTCCCAGACTCCGAGGCGCCGAAGTTGTCCCGCAACAGCAGGTCCGGTTTGACCGCCAACATGCGGTTCCGAACGCTGGTGGACCAGATCGCGCCGCCCGAGGTGATCGAGAACAGCGAGCTGAGATCGACCTCGCCCTTTCGGCGTTCCATCTCATCGACCAACGGCAACCCCATAGCATCGCCGACGATCAGGATCACCTGCACCGAATCCTTCTCGATCGATTCGACGACCTTCCGCGGATCGAAGTCTCGCCTGAGGACCACGCGAGCACCGAGGGTGAAAAAGGTGAACAACGAATACAACGCCGCACCGTGCATCAGGGGCGCGGCGATGAGGAACGAGAGTTCGGGAAATTCCCTTGCAGCACTGGCGATCTCGGCGAGGTCTTGCCGGGCCCCCTCGCCGTATGGGTTTCCGCCGGAAAGAGGCTTGCGGAAAAAGTCATCTTGCCGCCACATGACGCCCTTCGGGTATCCAGTGGTCCCGCCCGTATAGAGCAGGTACAGGTCGTCGCCCGTACGGGAATCGAACTCGGCTGTGGGCGACAATTCACGAGCATCGGCGAATGAAACCACGGAAACTGCGTGTCCCTTCGCGGCGGACAGCAGTTCGGCAGCGATCTCGCCGATCACGATCACCGTCCGGATCATCGGGCACGCCTCCAATAGGGAAGCAAGGACGCGCTGGTGCTCGGGGATTTCGACGACCACCGCGGCCGAATCGGAGTTGATGAAGATGTACTCGAGTTCGGCGGGCGTGTACCGGTAGTTGACGTTGATCGGGACCGCGCGGATCTTGAGCAATCCCAGGATGGAGGTTACGTGCTCGACGCTGTTCTTGAGGAACAGTGCGACATGGTGGCCTTGGGAGATGCCGGCCTGGGTGAGCAGCTGGGCGGTCCTGTTGGCCTCCGCGTCCAACTGGGCATAGCTGAAGTTCTCACCCTCGTAGGTCAATGCAACGCGATCAGGTACGGCATCGGCGACTGTCTCGAAAACGTCCGCAAGGTTGAACTGCATCGTCATTCCTTCCAAGTGACTGCGCCGCGATCTCGAGGCGGGTGACCTGAGTTTAGAACACGTTCTAGGTTATCCGGAGCAATCCAATAACCCCGCAGCACCCATGCCTGCCGAACTGCTCGCATTTCCGGAGTAGTCGGATGGCAGACAGTCGGCCCCGGTGCCGTAGGCGACGACAACCTGGGCCCAGCGGACGTCGGCGCCGGGCGGGCAGGTCTCGCGGGAGTCGGCGTAGAACAGGGCTTTCGCTGCCCACCTGCACTCTTGGTAGGTCTTCGATTTCCTTAGGCGGATGTGCAATCCGCCCAGCCGCTGGACAGCGACGTCCCCGCGTGGATCTGAAATCCGCTGCCTCAGTTGTCTACTCAGATCCGCGGGAGGCCACTGACGTCCGCGTTACCACCCGAAACCTCTGCCCCGGTCCATGATTCTGGATCCATATGGACTCCGGTGCCCCCAGTCGGACTCGAACCGACACTTGACGGATTTTAAGTCCGTTGCCTCTGCCAATTGGGCTATAGGGGCCACCGCGGACGTGCAGGTCCGCGTCGATCATCTTATAAGGCTGTATCCGCCCTGGAATCACCGGCGTCACGATCGCGGGTTCTCTTCGCAGCTGAAGGTGGAAGATGAACTACTGCAAGCTCATCCGATCGAACAGCAACACGGAAAATACCCGCGGCACCGGGGAGTTCTACCTGCCTAGACCTTCACCGAGAGGGCAATCCCGTCGAGAATGTCGTGTTCACTGACGATCAGTGTGCTGACCGCTCCGCGTCGTTCGAATTCCTCGGCCAAGACGCTGCAGACGATCGAACCGCCGCCGATGACGTCGACCCGCCCTGGGTGCATGGGGCCCAACTCGCTTCGTTCTGCACGCGTCATGTTGACCAGCCGGTCGCATACCTCGAACAGGACCGCGAACGGCACCCGGGTGAGGTGCACCTTCTCGGCGTCGTATTCCGTGAGTCCGGAGGCGATGGCGGCAATGGTGGTCATGGTTCCCGCGACGCCGACCCAGCTCGTCGCGTTTCCGATCGACACTTCCTCGAAGGCTTCTTCCAGCTTGGCGCGCACATACTCACGGGCACTGGCGATCTCGTCTGCGGTGGGCGGATCACTGTGCAGGAACCGCTCGGTCAGCCGGACGCAGCCGATGTTCGCCGAGAAAGCAGCCTTGACGCCTTTGTTGTCTCCGAGCACCAGTTCGGTGGAACCGCCTCCGAGGTCGACGACCAGGAAAGGTGCACCGGCAGCATTGAGTTCACCGACGGCTCCGGCAAAGGACAGTCTGGCTTCCTCGTCACCGGTGATGACCTCGGCGACCGAGCCCGCGACGATCGGATCGAGTATTTCGCGCGTCATCGCGAAGAAGTCCTCGCGGTTCGACGCGTCGCGCGTGGCCGAGGTGGCCACCATGCGTAGTGCCGATGCACCGCTCTCGCGGATGATTCCGGCGTACTCCTGCAAGGCATCTCGGGTTCGCTCGATGGCTTCGGGCGCAAACGCTCCCGTCGCGTCGACGCCTTGGCCGAGCCTCACGATGCGCATTTCACGGGCGACGTCGGTGAGGACACCGTCCTTGACATCGGCGACGAGCAGCCGGATCGAGTTGGTTCCGCAATCGATGGCGGCAACTCTGGTCATTGTGTCTCCCCGCGAAGTTCTGCGACGGTCGGCCAGTCCGCTGGAATGGCCTTGCCGCGCATATGGTTTTCGGCGGCGAGAGCAACTGCCTCGTCGCCGAGTGGATTGAGACCTGGGCCCTTGGCGAGCGAATGCGCGATGAGGACGTGCAGGCATTTCACGCGGTCCGGCATACCTCCACCGGTGAAGTCCGTTCCCAACGATTCGATCTCGTTGCGTTCGGCCAAGTAGGACTCGTGGGCTCGCCGATATCCGGCTGCCAACTCCGTGTCGGTCCCCAGCCTTTCGGTCATTTCACGCATGACGCCTGCAGATTCCTGCCTGCTCGCCTCTGCGGTGAGCCGCGGATCGGTCAGGTAGTACAGGGTCGGGAAGGGCGTGCCGTCGGGGAGTTTGGGTGCAGTTTTCACCACACCGGGCCTGCCGTCCGGGGATCGGTAGGCGACCTCGAGGACCCCGCGAGGCTCACGCCCCAGCTGGGTCGCAACCGCCTCTAGATCCTCCGGCGAGACTGCCGATTTTCCTGCACCGGTCACCCGACAGGTCCTCCTTCTAGTACCGGTGCAGGCGCAGGAACGAGTGCGGGCAGTGGTTGCTGCTCCGGCTCGTCGCTCTGCTGCGGCTGCACTGCTGATTCCCAAAGATCCCGATACCACGGGCCCTCGGATTGTTCGATCGATTTCGCTTCGGCGTCGGACTTTGCCATGTCACCGGGAAGCTGCACCTGATAGGGCGTCTCCCCCGGCATCACCCACCGCAGCCGACTGCGTGCCTCGGCGTCGATGCGTGCTGGTTCGTTCAGTTGCGACTTCTCACGTTCGAGATTCTTTACGTCGTCTTCGAGCCCTTTACGCTCCGCAAGGACCGAAGCGAGCTCGGTCCTCTGCGAAAAGTACGTCCGCAGCGGCATCGCGAGCGTCAACGCCAACGCACACACCACGACCGCCAAGATCACAGCGCGACCGGTGGACAGCCCGAAAAAACTCCGCTCCGGACGCGTCGACGCCTGGACGCCGACGCGTCGTGGCGCTGCCCTGCCCGCCACGACGGCATCGCGTGCCTGATCGGACGGCTCGGGCGGCAATTGACCGGTGCTGCGCGCGTCGCCGCGCGCAGCTTCGGTCTGCCGGTTACGAGGTGAAGCCGAGCGGCCGCGAGGCCGAGGATCACGCCCACCTGGACTTGTCCCCGGTCTACCTCGTCCTGCCGCCATGACCCACCTTCAACGCTTGCGTAAGAAATCTATCCCTCGTAATTGAACCGGGGGAAGGCCAGCTCGCCTGCGTAACGCGCCGCGTCGCCGAGAGCTTCTTCGATTCTCAGCAACTGGTTGTACTTGGCGACTCGCTCGCTTCGAGCGGGTGCACCTGTCTTGATCTGACCACTTCCGACGGCAACTGCCAGGTCAGCGATGGTGGTGTCCTCGGTTTCGCCGCTGCGATGGCTCATCATGGTCTTGTAACCATTGCGATGCGCCAGCTCGACTGCGTCGAGGGTCTCGGTGAGGGTGCCGATCTGGTTGACCTTGACCAACAGTGCGTTGGCGGCGCCGCGAACGATGCCGTCTTCCAGACGCTCAGGGTTGGTGACGAAGAGATCGTCGCCGACGAGCTGAACCTTGTCGCCGATGGACTCGGTGAGTGCAACCCAGCCGTCCCAGTCGTTCTCGTCCAGCGGATCCTCGATGGACACGAGTGGGTATGCGTCGACGAGTTCGCCGTAGAACGCCGACAGCTGCTCGGCGGTCTTGGTGTCACGCTCGAAGGCGTAGCCGGTGCCCGAGGTGTAGAACTCGGTGGCTGCGACGTCCAGAGCCAGGCCGATATCGCGTCCCGGCTCGAGTCCGGTCTTCTTGATGGCTTCGAGGATGAGGTCGAGTGCTTCTTTGGTACCGGCGAGGTCAGGAGCGAATCCACCCTCGTCACCGAGTCCGGTCGAGAGCCCCTTGGCCTTGAGAACCGACTTGAGCGAGTGGTAGACCTCGGCGCCCCAACGAAGGGATTCCTTGAACGTCGGTGCACCGATCGGAGCGATCATGAACTCCTGGACGTCGACGCCACTGTCCGCATGCGCGCCGCCATTGATGATGTTCATCATCGGGACGGGAAGTATGTACGCGTTCGGTCCGCCGAGGTAGCGGAACAGCTCGAGGCCCGCAGACTCTGCAGCAGCCTTCGCGACAGCGAGTGAAACACCCAGCAGCGAGTTCGCGCCGAGTCGGGACTTGTCCGGGGTGCCGTCGAGATCCAGCAGGGCCTGATCGATGGTGCGCTGCTCGATGGCGTCGAGGCCGATGACGGCCGGTGCGATCTCGTCGAGAACAGCGTTGACGGCCTTCTCCACGCCCTTGCCGCCGTAGCGGTCGCCGCCGTCACGAAGCTCGACGGCCTCGTGCTCGCCGGTGGATGCACCGGAAGGAACTGCCGCACGGCAAAGGGTTCCATCGTCCAATGCGACCTCGACCTCGACAGTGGGGTTGCCACGGGAGTCGAGGATCTCGCGAGCTCCGACCTGCTCAATGATGGCCACGAATGCTTCTCCTATAAACGGGGACCGACAACGCCGCTGTTCACGACGCCACGACCGAGTTGCGGACTGTGCCGTGTGTCAGACTAGCCGCTTCGCTCACCTACCCGCATACGACATGGAGCTAGGCGCCGGCTCCCACCGAATAGGCCGCGGCAGCATCGCGGACATCGCGGAGATAGACGCCCGACTGGTTGTACGCCATCAGGGCCCGCTCCCACCCTTCAGCGGTGCGCAAGTCGCCACCACGCGCACACAAGTACCGGGCTGCGGTAAGGGACGCGTCGTCCAGGTTGTCCGGATTCGGGACGCCGTCGCCGTTGGCGTCGACACCCCACTTCTTCCATGTCTCAGGAATGAACTGCATCGGTCCCATGGCGCGGTCGTGGATGTCGTCGCCGTCGAGGGCACCGCGGTCGGTATCCGGGATTTCGGCGACGCCGGGAGCGCCGTCGAGCGGGATTCCGCGAATGGTCGGCGCAACAGTGCCATCCTGCGCGACGGCAGAGCCCTGGTAAGTACCGTGGCGGCTCTCGATGAATCCGATGCCGGCGAGAGTGGTCCAGGCGATCCCGCAGTCCGGTGCCGTGGCGGACATGACCGCGGCCGCATGCGCGTATGCCGCGAGCGCCGGACCGGAGATGCTCAGCGCATCCGACTGCGGTGCAGCCCACGCGAGCAACAGATCTGCGGTGCGTCCCGGAGCGTTGAAGTCGATGTCCGGAACCGGAGCCCCTGGGCCGGGAGGTATGCCCTCGGGAATAACTCGCGGAGGTTCGGAGGAACCGCATGCGCTGGCCATGATCGCCACTGCCAAGGCTGTGGACAGCAAGATCGCGGCTCGGCGGGGTCGATGGGTCACACCACCCATCCTGCACATCAAAGGTAATAGAAACCTAAAGCTCTATATAAGAGCCCGTTTGTGATGTTTTTGCGCTGGCTATCTGGGTGTATGTTCCTGTAATAGTTAACAGATGAGGGTCGCCTACCCTACGGAAGGCCAGGCGTACCGAACTCAGTGCCATTCCAGGAAGGTCCCCCGTGTCCGTACTCGCTGCCGCCGGAACTGCGCCGTCGATCGCAACCCAAATGTTCGGCAGTGGACTGATCGGACTTCGTGAGGGGCTCGAAACCGGGATCGTCGTGATGATCCTCGTCGCCTTCCTCGTCAAAGCCGATCGCCGGGATGCACTCAAATGGGTGTGGCTGGGAGTCGGTGCTGCGGTCGCCATGGTCGCGGTCGTGTTCTTCGTCATTCACTACGGCACGTCGACGGTCACCGGTCTCACCGCCGAGATCATCGCCGGCCTCGCTTCCCTCGTCGCCGTCGCGATTGTCACAGCCATGGTCCTGTGGATGCGCACCGCAGCCAAGGACATCTCGGGCGAGCTGAAGGGCGGAATGGAACGTGCACTGACCGTCGGTCCGATTGCAGTTCTGACACTCGCCTTCTTCGCCGTCGGGCGCGAGGGAATCGAAACCGCGCTTCTCATGGTCGGATACGCCGAGAACACCAACGGCAGCCTGTGGCCGTTGCTCGGACTCCTCGTGGGCATCGTCATTGCGGCCATGCTGACGGTGTTCCTGTACTTCGGTGCGATTCGCATCAACTTCGCCGTGTTCTTCAAATACACCGGCATCTTCCTCATCGTCGTCGCCGCGGGGATTCTCGCCTACGGAATACGGGCCCTGCAGATCGGCGGAGTGCTTCCCGGTGGATCTTCGGTGGCGTTCGACGTCACCGCGCACTACGACGCCTCGAGCTGGTACGGCACCGTGCTAGCAGGCATCTTCAACTTCCGACCCGAGCCGACGGTCCTGCAAGCCGTCTGCTGGTTGGCATATCTCGTCATCGTCCTATTTCTCTTTCTCCGGCCGGTTCGCGTCCCCGCGACACCAGAGCCTGTTCTCCACGCTTCCGAAAGGCACTGAAGAAAATGCGTCGTACCACCTACGCTCTGGCAGCGGTTGCGGTTCTTCCGCTGGCTCTGGCCGGTTGTACCGAAAAATCGTCCTCCGAGGCGAGTGACGGGGACATCACGGTCACCGCCACCGACAGCGGATGTGACATCGGTGCCTCCGAAGGTGCCACCGGAAACTCCACCTTCCAGATCACGAACAACGGCAGCAAGGTCACCGAGTTCTATGTCTACGGCGAGGGTGATCGAGTCATGGGCGAGGTCGAGAACATCGGCCCCGGCCTGACACGCCAGCTCATCGTCGCGCTGCCCGACCCCGGCACGTACCAAACTGCATGCAAGGCAGGCATGGTGGGCGACGGTATCCGCGCAGACTTCGTCGTCAGCGGTTACGCCGTTCGCCAGGCCGACGACGACGGCCTGCTCGCGGAGGCCGCATCGGGTTACAAGCGCTACGTTGTCAGCCAGATCGATGCATTGCAGGAGACGACGGCAAGCTTCGTGGCAGCGGTCAAGGCCGGCGACGTCGAGGGCGCCAAGGCCCAGTTCCCCATCGCGCGTAGCTATTACGAGCGCATCGAGCCCGTCGCCGAGAGCTTCCCCGACGACCTCGATCCCCGCATCGACCTCCGCGAGCCCGACGTCGAGCCGGGCGCGGAATGGACCGGCTTCCACCGCATCGAGAAGGACCTGTGGGCGCAGGGACTGCAGCCGGACACCAACGCGATGGCCGATCAGCTGCAGGCCAACATCGACGAACTCGCCGAGAAGGTCAAGGCCGACGACTTCACCATCGACCCGATCCAGGTCGCCGGTGGCGCTCAGGGACTGCTCGACGAGGTAGCCAAGACCAAGATCAGCGGCGAAGAGGACTTCTTCTCGCACACCGACCTCTGGGACTTCCAGGCCAACGTCGACGGCGCGCAGGCCGCGATCGCCGCAGTGCGCCCGATCATCGACGAGCGTGAACCCGAACTCGGAACATCGATCGACACTCGCTTCGCCGAACTCGACGCCGAACTCGCCAAGTACCGTGTCGGCGACGGCTTCGTGTTCTACGACACCGTGACCGAACCACAGCGCCAAGAACTTTCGAACAAGATCGACGCATTGTCCGCCGAAGTGAGTCAGGTGCAGGGTGTCGTCGCGGGAGAGTAATAGCAAAGATTCGGCCGCCTCAGGCTTCTCCCGACGGCGCCTCTTCGGTGCCGTCGGGGCTGGGGCCGCGCTTGTCGGTGTCGGGGCCATCGCAGGCAACGCCACAGCAGCCGGTTCCGAGTCCCAGACGTCCGACGTCGTCGAATTCCGCGGTGACCATCAAGCAGGCATCGTCACGCCCGCACAGGACCGCATGCACTTCGTCGCCTTCGACATCACCACCGACTCGCGCGAGGACTTCGTCGCACTGCTCCGCAAGTGGACGGATATGGCCGAGCGACTGACCAAGGGCGAAGAAACATTCGAGGACGGCGCCGTCGGGGCAGGCGAGTACAAGCCACCGTCCGACACCGGCGAAGCCCTCGGCCTCGCAGCCTCATCACTGACCTTGACCATCGGATTCGGTCCAGGTTTGTTCGATCGGTTCGGTCTCGCAGACAAAAAGCCCGCTTCGTTGGCCGACCTCCAGCACTTCCCCGCCGACAACCTCGATCCTGCGCGATCGGGCGGCGACCTGTGTATTCAGGCATGTGCCAACGATCCTCAGGTTGCCGTGCACGCCATTCGCAACTTGGCTCGCGTCGGATTCGGGACGGTGTCGGTCAAGTGGTCGCAACTCGGTTTCGGACGCACCTCGTCGACGTCGACGGCTCAGGCCACGCCTCGAAACCTGTTCGGCTTCAAAGACGGAACTGCCAACCTCAAAGCCGAAGATCCGCAGATGCTGGACGAGAACGTCTGGGTCGATCCTGCCGACGACCAGGAGTGGATGGGTGGCGGCTCGTACCTCGTTGCACGAAGAATCCGTATGCTCATCGAGTCCTGGGACCGCACGACGCTCAAAGAGCAAGAGCGAGTAATCGGGCGTAGCAAGGGAACCGGCGCTCCACTGGGCCTGACCGACGAATTCGATGCGCTCGATCTCGATTCGAAGGGTCCGGACGGGCCCCTCATCGACGTCGACGCACACGTCCGGCTGGCGTCCAAAGAAGAGCTCGGCGGCATCCAGATCCTGAGGCGCGGCTACAACTTCACCGACGGATCCGACGGTTTCGGCCACCTCGACGCCGGACTCTTCTTCATCGCGTACTGCCGTGATCCGTTGACCCAGTTCGTGCCGCTGCAACTCGCACTGGCGCGAACGGACCTACTCAACGAGTACATCCAGCACGTCGGCTCCGCAGTCTTCGCGTGCCCACCGGGGCTCGGGGAATCGGAGTACTGGGGTTCTACATTGTTCGCGTAATCGCTTGAATGGCACATTCATACGATCAGATAGTTTGAATGCGCCATTCAAGCTGAGGGCGCGGGGCAGGCTGAGGGCGCGGGGCAGGCTGAGGGTGCGGGGCAAACTTACGCCCGCAGACCCCAGTTTTCGATCCACTCGATCGCGGAGAGCTGCCCGGGAACAGCCCCGCGATCCTTGGCCGATACTTCGGCACAACGGATACGCTCGGCGAACTCCAGCACCCGACGGCGGAGCAGATCCTCCGCACTCTCGCCCCCACTGCTGTGATCGAGGCCGATGTGCACTGTTCGCAGGTCGTCGGGCACCAACTCTGGCGGGAGACCTGCCTTGGACGCGCGCGCAATGACCTTCTGCGTCAATGCAAGTGCGGGCTGGGCCATCGCAATTCCGTCGAGGCAAGATCCGCGCGCCTTCTCTGCCGCCTTGCGTTCCTCCCACGCCCGTTCCTGAGCCGCGACGTCGATGGGTCCCGTCGAACCGTCGGTCAGGTGTGGTGTGCGGTGCGTCAGTTTCTCGACCAGACCAGCAGCGACATCGTCGACGTCGAAGCCGCCGTGTTCTGTGTCCTGAGCGATCCTCGAGTGGAACAGAACCTGCAGCAGGAGATCGCCCAGTTCTTCCTGCAGATCGACGAGGTTCCCACTGTGAATTGCGTCGAGCAACTCGTAGGTTTCCTCGAGGAGATAACCGCTCAATGAGGCATGCGTCTGTTGCGCTTCCCAGCCCCCGATCGTTCGGAGTCGATCCATCAGCACGACAGCTGCGATGAGATCGTCACCGGGGAGCTTCGGGGACGCGATGACCCAGTGGCCTCGCCGAATGCGCTCGAGGACATCACGATTACGTGGGTCGGTACTGACGAGCACGCCGCCGGAGTCGTCGGAACGTGCCGTTCCGGCGAATAGCCACCGAATACCGACGGGCACTTCCTCGGTAAATTCGACTACACCACTGAGGAATTCGACGGCCTCTGCGGGAACTTGACCGGGCCGAGTCGGGTCGAGCAGGACTACCGTCATCACACCCCCACAGTGTGCTCCAACAGAACCGATCGAGACGGCTTACTGTCGAGCGAAAGGATCAGGTCGGCAATGAACTGCACCAATTCGACGTCACGAACCCTGGCCGCTCCGACTCCCCCACCTTCGACGCGCGGTAGTGGCAGCTGTACGACGCCGGTGGTCGCACGGTACTGCGCGCTCGGGTAGAGACGCTTGAGCCGAATCTGCTTGGAATCGGGCAGATCCATCGGCGCCAGCTTGACCTGTGTACCAGCGACGTTGACGTCGGTGAGGTTGTATTCCTTCGCAATGAGCCGCAGCTTCGCGACGGAGACGAGCCTGCCGACTTCCTCGGGCAGCGGGCCGTAACGGTCCACCAACTCCTCGATGACGGCATTGATGGCTTCGGAATCCGCAGCAGCGGCCAGCTTTCGATATGCCTCGAGGCGAAGCCGATCACTGGTGACGTAGTCCGGCGGAATGTTGGCGTCGACAGGCAGGTCGATCCGAACTTCCTTGGGGGCCTCGTCGGTGGTGATCGGCTTCCCATCAGCGGCTGCCCGGTAGGCCTCGACAGCTTCTCCGACCAGTCTGACGTACAGGTCGAAACCGACACCGGCCACGTGCCCGGACTGTTCGGCGCCGAGAACGTTACCGGCACCACGAATTTCGAGATCCTTCATCGCCACCGCCATACCGGCACCCAGATCGGAGTTCTGCGAGATGGTGGACAGCCGGTCGTACGCCGTCTCGGTGAGCGGCTTCTCGGGCGGGTACAGGAAGTACGCGTAGCCACGTTCGCGACTACGCCCGACCCGACCACGAAGCTGGTGCAACTGCGAAAGGCCCAGCGAATCACTGCGTTCGACGATCAGGGTGTTCGCATTCGAGATATCGAGACCGGTTTCGATGATGGTGGTACAGACTAGTACGTCCGTTTCGCGTTCCCAGAACCCCTGCACGGTTCGCTCGAGGGTTTCCTCGTTCATCTGACCATGCGCGGTGGACACCCGAGCTTCCGGTACGAGGTCACGAATCTTTTTGGCTGCCTTGTCGATCGAGCTGACTCGGTTGTGCACGAAGAAGACCTGACCGTCACGGAGCAGTTCGCGCCTGATGGCCGCAGCGACCTGCTTGTCGTTGTAGGCACCCACATAGGTGAGTACCGGGTGACGCTCCTCCGGCGGAGTCAGAATCGTCGACATCTCTCGAATGCCGGCCAGGCTCATCTCCAGAGTACGAGGAATCGGCGTCGCCGACATGGTCAGGACATCGACGTGCGTACGCAGGGACTTGATGTGCTCTTTGTGCTCGACGCCGAATCGCTGCTCCTCGTCGACGATCACCAACCCCAGGTCTTTCCACGCCACACCGGTCTGCAGCAACCGGTGGGTACCGACGACGATATCGACCGTCCCGTCGGCGAGCCCGGCCATGACCAGCTTCGAGTCCGAACCGTGGGTGAAGCGAGAGAGCCCCTTGACCGTCACAGGGAAGGCCGCCATGCGCTCGGTGAAGGTCTGCAGATGCTGTTGCGCCAACAGGGTAGTCGGCACGAGTATCGCGACCTGCTTGCCGTCTTGGACTGCTTTGAAAGCGGCGCGAACAGCGATCTCGGTTTTGCCGTAACCGACGTCGCCGAGGATGACACGGTCCATCGGGACCGGCTTCTCCATGTCCGCCTTGACGTCGGTGATGGCCGTCATCTGGTCCATCGTCTCGGTGAACGCGAACGCGTCCTCCATTTCACGCTGCCATGGAGTATCCGGGCCGAAAGCATGGCCCGGCGCCGCCTGACGAGCCGCATACAGCTGCACGAGCTCTCCGGCGATCTCTCGAACAGCCTTGCGCGCCTTACGTTTCGTGTTCGACCAGTCCGAACCACCAAGCTTGCTCAGTGACGGCATTTCCCCGCCGACATAGCGGGAGAGCTGATCCAGGGAATCCATCGGCACGAACAATCGATCCCCCGGGTGCCCCCTCTTGCTGGGTGCATATTCCACGACGAGGTATTCGCGGCGAGCTCCACCGATGGTCCGCTCGACCATTTCGACGAACCGGCCGATACCGTGCTGATCGTGCACGACACTGTCGCCGGCCTTCAACGCAAGTGGATCGACCTGATTTCGCCTCTTGGCCGGTAGCTTTCGGCCCTCGGCGGCGGCAACGCGGTTACCCGTCAGGTCGCTTTCGGTGACGATCACAAGCTTCGCGTCGGGCAGGATCAGACCGGCGTGGAGAGAGGCACACAGGACGCTCACGACGTCGGGCAATGGCTCGGAACCCGAATCGATTGCGACAGCAGGCACTTCCGCCTCGCCGAGCCGTTCGATGATGCGCGTTGCGGTTCCCGCCCCCGCGACGGCGATCACAGCGCGACCGCCGGTGGAAACATGACCGCGAAGCATGGCAAAGAGTCCGGTGAGCAACTCCTCCGAGCCACGGACCTCGGGTACGGTCTCGACGGCCAACTCGACCTCGGTCTCGCTCCCCGAAGCCAGTGGGCTGATGGTCCACCACGGCCGCCCGAGCGCCTGCGCCGATTCGCGGATCTGGCGTAGCGAACGGTATGCGGACGCTCCGAGGTCGAGACTCGCCCCGCCCAGACCGGTGGTGTCCACGGTCGAGGTGTCGAGCGGTGCCGCTCCGCCCACGGACGCCGCCGTCCACGACGCTTCGAGGAACTCCTGGCCGGTTCGGACCAAATCAGTTGCACGCGTGCGAATTCGCTCGGGATCGCACAGCAGGACATGCGCACCCTTCGGCAGCACATCGGCCAGCAGCTCGAGCTCACCGGGCTGCAGCAGCGGAAGCAACGCCTCCATGCCTTCCACCGGCACCCCGGCAGACATCTTGTCCAACATCTCCACCAGCGCCGCGTCGGCCTGATTGTCGCCGGCGAGCACCGCCGCACGATCACGAACATCCTGAGTGAGAATCAGTTCACGGCACGGGGGTGCGATGACCGACTCGACGACGACATCGGGCAGGGAACGCTGATCGGCCACGGAGAAGGCCCGGAGTTCGGTGACCTCGTCACCCCAGAACTCGACACGCACCGGATGATCGGCCGTCGGGGAAAAGATGTCGAGGATCCCACCACGGACGGCGAACTCGCCGCGTTTGCCGACCATGTCCACTCGGGTGTACGCCAACTCGACGAGTCGGTGGATCAGGCCGACGAAGTCGATCTCGACGCCCACCTTCAATCCGATCGGCTCGATCTCCCCGAGCCCCGGGGCCATCGGCTGAACGAGCGATCGCACCGTGGTGACGATGACCTGGAGAGGTGGACCGTAATCCTGGTCGTCCGGCCGTGCGAGCCGACGCAGCACTTCGAGTCTGCGGCCGACGGTGTCCGCACTGGGTGATAGCCGCTCGTGCGGCAACGTCTCCCATGATGGAAACTGCGCCACCGAGTCGCCGAACATCTGGCCGAGTTCAGCGGTGAGGTCGTCGGCTTCACGTCCCGTCGCGGTGACGACGAGCACCTGTGCCTGCTGCGCGATCGCGGCAGCGACGAACGGCCGTGAGGAGTTCGGCGCGACGAGCGTGTATTCCGCAGTCCCGACGGCCTCGCTGACGGTCATCAAGGCGGAATCTGCCAGAGCGACGCGCGCGACGCCCGACAGGTGAAGCGAGGAATCGGAAGACAACAGCAGGGCTCCTGAACGAAGGACGACACGAAGGTAATCCGGTTCGAAAGCGCACCACAATCATGGCGAACGGAACAAACCGGCGGTCGCAAACAATTCTATGGGAGCAGACCGACCCGGCGACGGCTGGGCAGGCCCATCGAGCCGGGGTGCTAGTGCCGGATCACCCGTCTCGCCGCAAATTCGCGGAAGTAGTCGAGCTTGCCTGCCGTGACGAGCGAAGGAAGGAGGTAGTACCAGAGGCGCTCCATGCGTGACGGCAACTCCTCGGTGGTTCCGGTAGCGACGGCAACCATGTGCACGCCGGTAAGGATCTCGAGAACGAGAGATCCGATGGTGTTCGGGTCGGCATCCTGTTCGATATCGCCCTGCTTGATCGCCTTGGCTGCAAGTGCGTCGAATGCAACGCTCCAGCCGGCCATGACATTGCCCTTGGTGCCGCTGTAATCACCGATCTGGTGGCTCAGACGCATCATCGCCGAGACCATGGGGTCGGTGACCGACATGTCGACCACGATGTACGAGATGCCGATGGCAGCTTCGAGAGCCGGGATGCGGCCGTCGTTGAATTGCTGGCACGCAGCGGTGAGCCTGGCGTTACCCTCGTCGATCACGGCACGCGCGAGTTCTTCCTTCGAGCCGAAGTGGAAGTAGAGAGCACCCTTGGTGACCTGAGATTGAGAGATGATTTCGCTGAGACTCGCGTTCGCGTATCCGAGACGCAGAAACACGTTTGCTGCACCGGACAACACCGTATCGCGAGTAATCTCAGCGCGGGCCTGTCTGACCATTCGATCCGCCTTAGGAATACTGGGACTGCCATTGCGCAATGCTGCGAACGGTACCATCCAGTGGTTTTCGCGCCTCGGTCAACTTGCTAACGGTCCGTACAACTAAATCCAGCATCTGTGACGTAACTCTCAGTGCCACAAAATTGACCCTACCCGCTCTTTCGGGCGGTAGTGCGAAAATCGACCGCTCATTTGCCGCCCAATTGCGGCGCAGCCTCCAGATTGGTCAATCCGTTCCAACACAAGTTGACAACGTGAGCCGCAACAACTTCTTTCGAGGGTTCTCGCACGTCGAGCCACCATTGGGCCGTCATCGAGACCATTCCGACCAGCGCCTGCGCATACAAGGGGGCAAACCCTGCGTCGAACCCGCGCCGCGTGAAGTCGCCTGCCAGAATGTGGCCTACCTGAGACACGGCATCGTTCAACAACGACGAGTACTTGCCATCGGCAACCGCGGCGACCGGTGAATCCCGAACCAGAATTCGAAAGCCGTCGGTGCGGTCCTCCACATAGGTAAGCAGGGCCAGAGCGACTAGCTCGACGCGGACTCGGGAGCGATTCTGTTCCAGCGAAGACGTGATCATCTGCAGCAACGTCGACATCTCTCGATCGACGATCACCGCATACAGGCCCTCTTTCCCGCCGAAGTGTTCGTACACGACGGGCTTGGACACGTGTGCCCGACCTGCGATTTCTTCCACCGACGTCGCCTCGTACCCGCGCTCGGCGAACAGGGACCTCCCGATCTCGATCAATTGCTCACGTCGCTGCGTCCCCGTCATACGAACGCGCGGTACCCGCTCGGGTTCGGACAAAATGCCTCCCACCGAAATTCTTCGCTCGCTTGCTTGCAAGGAGCCTCGTTCGGCAAGCCTAGTGCTCAATTTTGGGCGCGGTTCGACTGGCAACTACCGTTCATGCGAGACTCGTTGCGCTCGGTGGGAGAGCCGCGGCCGTAGACCTGATTCACAAAGGTATTCGGTCACCGGAGAAACCGCTGGTCCACGATCCGCCGTGGTGTAATGGCAGCACCTCTGATTTTGGTTCAGATAGTTCAGGTTCGAGTCCTGGCGGCGGAGCGAGAAGAATTTCTGTCGAAAAAGTAACCAGCAATTCGCAAGGAGCTCAGTTGCCGTTGCACACCGCCGTGGTCGTTCTCGCAGCGGGAGCAGGCACCCGAATGCGGTCCAAGACTCCCAAAGTCCTCCACCCCCTCGCCGGCCGCACAATGCTTGCCCACGCTTTGCATGCCGCTGCCGATCTGGGGCCGGACTACCTGGTCACCGTCGTCGGACATGATCGTGAGCGAGTAACGGAATCGGTCGACGAGTTGAGCGTCGAACTCGGACGCACCATCTCCACCTCCGTACAGAACGAACAACTCGGTACCGGTCACGCAGTGCAGTGCGGTTTACGTTCGCTACCGGACGACTTCGAGGGCACCGTCCTCGTCACTGCAGCCGACGTCCCCCTTCTCGACGGCCACACGCTCAAAGCGTTGCTCGACGAGCATCTGAGCGCACCCAAGCCTGCCGCTGCGACGGTCCTCACATTCGTGCCGGCCGACGCCAACGGATACGGCCGAATCGTACGTACCGCCGACGGTGAAATAGCCGAAATCGTCGAGCATGCCGACGCGAGCCCGGCACAGGTCCGAATCGACGAGGTCAATTCCGGGGTCTACGCGTTCGATGCCGCTGCACTGCGAACTGCGCTGGGCAAACTGAGCACCCAGAACGCGCAGCACGAGCTGTACCTGACCGATGTGGTCAAGATCAGCAAGAACAGCGGCCTGGCGGTCTACGGCACTCAGCTCGCTGATCCGGACCTGGTTCTGGGTGTCAACGACCGAGTTCAGCTCGCCCGCGTCACCGCAATCTTCAACCGCCACATCATCGAGCGACACATGCGCGCAGGCGTCACCGTCGTCGATCCCGCCACTACCTGGATCGACGTCGATGTCACTCTCGGCGCGGATGTCCGTCTCGAACCCGGCGTCCAGTTGTTGGGAAGCACTCACATCGGCGAGGACACCGTCATCGGACCCGACTCCACGCTCCGAGACGTCGTCGTCGGCGAGCGCGCGTCGGTGGTGCGGACCCAAGCCGATCTCGCCACCATCGGCTCCGGTGCCACTGTTGGACCGTTCGCATACTTACGTCCAGGGTCCGACATCGGGAACTGCGCCAAGGTGGGAACCTTCGTCGAAACCAAGAATTCGACAATCGGAAACCACTCGAAGGTGCCGCACCTGACCTACGTCGGCGACGCGACCATCGGTGAGCACTCCAATATCGGCGCGTCGAGTGTTTTCGTGAACTACGACGGCGTCGACAAGAACCGCACCATCGTCGGTTCGCACGTCCGGACGGGATCGGACAATATGTTCGTCGCCCCGGTCCGAGTAGGTGACGGGGCCTACACCGGAGCCGGGACAGTGCTCCGACACGATGTACCCCCGGGGGCGCTCGCCGTCTCCGCGGGTTCCCAGCGCAACATCGAGGGCTGGGTCGAAAAGAAACGGCCAGGAACGGCGGCGGCGGAAGCTGCTGTTCGGGCTGTGGCTGCCAAGTCGACAAACGCGCACGAATCAAAGGATGGCGAACAGCAGTGACCACCCCCAATTGGATCGACAACCAGAAGAACCTCATGCTCTTCTCGGGTCGAGCACATCCAGAGCTTGCCGAGCAGGTGGCAAAGGAACTGGGAATCGGCCTGACCCCGCAGACCGCACGCGACTTCGCCAACGGTGAGATCTTCGTTCGCTTCGAGGAATCGGTCCGCGGATCCGACGCCTTCGTTCTGCAGAGTCACCCGTTCCCGCTGAACACGTGGCTGATGGAACAACTGATCATGATCGACGCGCTCAAGCGCGGATCGGCCAAGCGCATCACCGCAATTCTGCCGTTCTACCCGTACGCCCGCCAGGACAAGAAGCACCGCGGACGCGAGCCCATCTCCGCGCGTCTGGTCGCCGACCTTCTCAAGACTGCCGGCGCCGATCGCATCATCACCGTCGATCTGCACACCGACCAGATTCAAGGCTTCTTCGACGGCCCCGTCGACCACATGCATGCGCACAGCCAGTTGGCCGATCACATTCGGAGCAAGTACAGCCTCGAACACATCACCGTCGTCTCCCCCGACTCTGGGCGCGTTCGCGTTGCCGAGAAATGGGCCGACAGCTTCGGCGGCGCACCGCTGGCGTTCATTCACAAGACACGCGATCCGTTGGTGCCCAATCAGGTCAAGTCGAACCGCGTCGTCGGAGACGTCGAAGGACGCACCTGCATCCTGATCGACGACATGATCGACACCGGTGGAACGATCGCGGGAGCCGTGAAGGTGCTAAAGGAAGCCGGAGCCGGTGACGTCGTCATCGCAGCCACCCACGGCGTCCTCAGCAGCCCCGCCGCCGAACGTCTCGCAGAATGCGGGGCAAAGGAAGTTGTCGTCACCAACACCCTCCCGATCAGCGAAGACAAGCACTTCGAAACACTCACCGTGCTTTCCATCGCGCCTCTGCTTGCTCGCACCATCCGCGAGGTCTTCGAAAACGGTTCGGTGACAAGCCTCTTCAACGGCGTCGCGTAGCACCCAGCACTATCTGGTTGTTCCGCAGGCTCAGTTTCGTCACACCCGCTCCGCCATCTCTCCCCCACTGCATGAACTTGGTCACTAACAGGTTCGAAAACCGCAGTTCGACAGGGAGGGGTGTGCGGGGCGGGTTTCGTTGTAACCTAGGATGACTCGTCGTGATCGACGCACAAACTATGGACAGCCCGACCGCAACTTCTACCGTCCGAATCGCCCGCTGGACTCCGGGCGCGTGCGTGTGGTGTGGGAGCACCGATTCGATCGAAATGTATCGAAACGAGCCACGCTGCGGCCAGTGCCGCGAACACGAAGCCATCATCGATGAGGCCAAGCACTTCATCGGAATGTATGGTTTGCGCCCCCTCGGCGGGACCCTCGCGTCCGAAGACGAGGAAGAGCGCGAGTACCGCGTCACTGCTCGCGACGCACGTGAGGTTCTCAATCGCATCCGCCTCGAGAAGCTTCCCGATCCTGCCGCCGTGCGCAAAGCTTTGCGGCCCAGGGCAGCTGCCGCAGTTGCCGCAGCCCCGACGTCGGCATCTGCATCGGGGAAAGCCGCCCCCAAGAAATCCCAGGCAGGTGTGAGCAGTGTCGACCTGATCGAACTTCAGTCACGTGGACAGAAACTCCTCGAGCAGTTGGCGAGCATCGACGAGAAGATCGCCGCACTCGACGGTAGCTCCGGATTGCCGGCCCGTGCGCGGCTCAAGGACCTCACCAGTCAGCGGACAAGTGTGATGGGCACACTGGGCGCGCTCGAAAAGGCTCGCCGCCGTACCAGCTGAGACTTCCCCTCCCTCCGCACACCGAAGCATGTGTGTTCGAGGGAGGGTGGCACACAGGGGGTAGTCGCGTTGCCGGTCGAAAAAGAAACCGAGCACTCACCGGCATCGCCTCACCTGCAGTGTCGGTACACCCGAGTCGAGGCTCAGGAACCTTCGGGCACCGACACAACTACCTCGTTGCGACGCCGGAATGCCAGCGTCCAGGGCGGATCATAGAACCACGTCATCGGCTCGTTCGACATCTCGATGTTGTGGGCGCGCAGCACTTCTGACAATTTCTCGATCTGCGGCGCAACGTTGTCCCGACCACGGCCACCGCTGAAGCGCAGCACGGCGACCGTCTCCGCCGGAACCTCGACCAACTTCACGCGGTCGTCATTGGGCGTCGGCAACGTGTCCATCGTCCAAGTGGACGGCATGAAAAACCGGATTACCCAACTGTCGCCGTCGGCGCTGCTCGACACCGGTGCGGTCATCGCGATCCGTTGGGAGTCGGCGGACGATTGACTGACGGGCGCGGTCATGGCGACCTTCTGCGAGCCCGTGTTGCCACCGAAGATGTAACCGGCCAGGCGACGGAACCCGTCCCGGCGTGCTTGTTCTTCGTCGGCATGGACCGTGGTCGATGCCGCAATTCGCGGGTCGTAGCGACGAATTTCCACCTCATCGGTCAGTCGCCGACTGGTGTGAGCGGGTTCCTCAGTGCCGACGCGAACACCGACGATGCCCAAGCCTGACTCGGCCACCTGAGCGATAGTGGACACAATTTTGTTCGACATAGTCCAGTCCGATCTTTATCGCGTGGTACCTACCTCATTACTACCAGCGCCGACCACGGACCGTCGGGACGAGAGATGCGGGCGGGAAAGGTTCAGCGGCCGCGACGAGCAAGGATCAGCGCAAATCGTTCCTGCGGGTCCGTCCAGAACTGGTCGACACCGAAGCCTGCGTCGGCCAGTTCTGCCGTTATCCCCTCTTGCCGGAATTTGGCCGAGATCTCGGTGCGCAACTCCTCGCCCTTGGCGAATTCGATATCGAGGGCGAGATCCGCGATGACAATGTGCTGAGCCTCCTTCGCACGAAGGCGCATTTCGATCCACTCGTTGTCCGCATCCCACACCGCAACGTGTTCGAACTGGGAGCGATCGAAATTCGCCCCTAGCCGATCGTTGAGTACCGACAGCACGTTCACGTTGAACTCTGCCGTCACACCCGCTGCATCGTCGTATGCCGGGACCAGAACATCCGGGTCGATGACGAGGCCCACTCCGAGGACAAGAAATTCATCGGCTATCAGTGCACTGGCTATGTCGGACAGGAACCCCGCGCGCTCCTCGGGAGTCAAATTACCGAGTGTGCCGCCGAGGAAGGCGATGGTTCTCCGCCCGTCGGCGGGCAGATTCTGCAAGGTGTCCGTGAAGTCGCTGACGATCCCATGGACTTCGAGCGCAGGAAATTCGCGCGAAATCTGCTCGATTGCGCCGGACAACGCCGACGGCGAGACATCCTGCGGAACGTACTTTGCAAGCGAGCCATGTTTGATTCCGGCCTCGATCAGCAATCTGGTCTTCTCCGAAGAACCGGAACCGAGTTCGACGAGGATCGCCGCGTCGGTGCGCTCGGCGATGTCTTGTGCATGGGCCTCGATGAGTGCCCGCTCGGTTCGAGTCGGGTAGTACTCGGGCAACTCGGTGATCCGCTCGAACAATTCACTGCCGGTGGCATCGTAGAACCACTTGGGCGAGAGCCACTTCGGCGACGCAGTCAGACCCTGCCTCACATCCGATCGCAAGTCCTCCAGTAACCGTTCCGGCGAGATGTGGACATCCAACGCACTATCTGACACGAAAATGCTCCTTCAATCGAGGTCGGTGATATCGAGGTAGCCGGGCCGGGCCACCACGAACTGGTGATCCGAAATCGGTTCCCACGACGGATCGTCGTCCAGCGGTTCGGACGCGAGGGTGACCGTGTCTTCGCCTCGCAGTACGGACAACGAGTGATAGACGGTGGTGGCATAGAGCGTCTGCCCGTCGGAGAGCAGAAGATTCAGCCGCGGACTCGGCGAAACGGATTCGACGCGGTTCACCAGGATGCGCAACGCCTTATCCGGTTCGTGGTCACGAAGAAGGTTTTGCAGGATGACCCACAATGCTGCCGAATCCGTCGGTGCCGGTAGACGCAGGAGGTCCGCCAACGGCACTTGCTCGGCGAGGTCCGTCATCACCTCCGGCCAACCGAAGACGACACCGTTGTGACTGAATGCCCAGGTGCCGTCCGTGAACGGGGCACACGCACTGCGCTCCACCGGCATTCCGACGGTCGCCGAGCGCACTGCCGCAACGATCGCCGTCGACCGTGCGTCGACGAGGACCTCGTCGATAGCTGGGTCCGACCAGATCGGCATCGGATTTCGGTAGCGGCGCACGGTATCTGCATCCCACCACGCGGCACCGAAGCCGTCGGCATTGATGGTGCCCCCGCCCCGCATGTCCTTGGGCGCCCACGATTGAACACGCAGCGAATTGCTACCCACCGTCACAGCGTCAGCTACGCTACGCTGCGGGCCGAGGTAACCGAGATGACGACACATTCAGCGTGACTCGACATCGCGTGCGCACCGAAAGCCGGCAAAGATCTGCCTACGAATCGGGTGGTCCCAATTCCGGAACGTGCCTCGGCAGGCGACCTCGTCGGTACCGAACGAACCGCCGCGCAACACCTTGTAGTCACCGCGGAGGAACACCTCGGAATATTCGGCATACGGAAAGGGCTCGAATCCCGGGTAGGGCTCCAGATCCGAAGACGTCCACTCCCACATGTCACCGATGAGTTGCTGCACACCCTGCGGTGTCGCCCCCGCTGGATAGGCCCCGATGTCGGCCGGTTCCAGATGCCGCTGACCCAAATTTGCGTGGGATGGCGTCGGCTCTGCATCTCCCCACGGATACTTGCGGACCGAGCCGGTCGACGAGTCGAAACGCGCCGCCTTCTCCCACTCGGCCTCGGTCGGTAAGCGCTTGCCTGCCCAGCGCGCGTACGCCTCCGCCTCGAAGAAGCCGACGTGAACCACAGGCTGGCTCGGTCGAATCGGGGCCGTGACACCGAATCGGCGGCGCCACCACGCACCACCTGCGTCACGCTCCCAGAACAACGGCGCTCGAAGTCCCTCGGCGATCCGGTGTGACCAACCGCGCTCGCTCCACAGATCTTCTCGGTCGTAACCACCGTCTTCGATGAAGTCCACATACCGACCGTTGGTGACCGGTGCGACGTCGAGGGCGAACGTGGGAACGAACACCGAGTGCGCCGGCCGTTCGATGTCGAGTGCCCACGGATCGAAAGTGGTGCCCATCGTGAACGGGCCGCCCTCGATCACGACCTCGCCCGTCGCTTCGACGGTCGGGGCGGGAGGCTCGGGCGCCGACAGGACCGCCGGCCCAAGCCGAAGCTGGTGCGTCGCAAGCATCGTCTCGTCGTGCTGCTGTTCGTGCTGTGCAACCATGCCGAACGCGAATGCATCTTGCTCGAGTCTGCGCCCGTCGAGCGGGCTGGACGAGAGAATGTCCCACACCTTCTCTCGCACGGTGCCGATGTAGGCACGAGCTTCATCCGGTGACAAAAGAGGCAGCGACCGGCGGCTCGAACGCGAGTGCTTGAACGCGTCATACAGCTCGTCGATGTCCCGGCGAACCGGATCACGGCCGCCGACGTCGCGGACGAGCCACAATTCCTCCTGATTGCCGATGTGCGCGAGGTCCCACACCAACGGGCTCATCAGTGGCGAGTGCTGCGCGGTCAGCTCTTTTTCGTCGACACTCTCGGTCAGCAGCGCACTACGTGCACGACTACGGGTAAGCACGGCCTCGACTCGATCACGAAGCTGCTCGACTGTCATGACACCGTCTCCTTGCTCATGGAATGGCCCGCGTTGATCGAACGGGCCACTGCGTCTCCTGGTTCGGGCGACTCCCCCCGGCGACATCGCTCAGAGGCCGCTGACAACGAGCCCCCGTGATCACCTCCCGCGCTTGCAGACAACCGCAGCAGCTCGACGGCAGTCTCACGTAGGTCGGCATCCGCCAACCCGAACTGTGCGGCATCGATCCATCGGCCTGCAGTCCGGTGCGCGAGCGCGGTTGCCGCTTCGACGACGTCCGGAGTCGACAACAACGATTCGAACGCGGACGCCGGAACGACCCATTGCCCGTCGGGTTGGGCGTCGAGGTAACGAATCTCGAGGTGTCCGCAGGCGCGGACGTGCGGAAACAGTGTGGTCAGGTGGTAGTCGAGGTCGGCAGTGGTCGGCTGCCTTTCGGCCAGTTCAGCGACATCTCCTGCAAGCCAATCCGCAAACGTCGATCCGAACGGCGCCTCCCAGCTTTCCCCTTCGCTACGAATGCACAGCAGCGGAACGTCGAGCGCCCATTTCGCATAGTCCGCAATGGGATCACCGGTGGCGGGAACTTCGGTACGACTGTCATCGAGTTCGAGCCAGGTACGCATGCGTTGCGACGCCCAGGTGCCTTTCGGTGCGCCCCGTAGACGAGGCGAGGAAGCGAACGCGGCCACGAATGCGGGACCGACGGCCTCCAACATCTCCCACCGTGCAGCGACCTCGGCACGATCGACTCCTGCGTCGACGCTGACCTGAGCTGCCGCGGTGTTGCACATCATCAGCTTTCCGAACGGGCCGATGGTGGTGAAGCGATTTTCCATTGCGCAGTAGCGCGGCAGGACCAGCACTCTGCGCGCTTCACGCTCGGTGTCTGCGGGCATCGATGCCATATAGATGCCGCCCGCTTCCATGACGGCGGTGACTACACGGGAGTCCGAATCCAACGCGCTCTGCAGTTCGGTCACCGACGCATGCGGTGAGCTGGAGAGTTCGATCTGGCCGCCCGGTTCGATGGTGACGGCGCTTCCGCCCGGCAACGTCAGGGCGGGTGAATCAGGTGCGATGCTGCGCGGTGCGTAGTCCCCCAGCGCGGCGGCAAGATGTTCGAGGGACGGTCTGTCTCCGTCCGCGGCAAAAGTCAACCATTCCAATTCGGCACCGATGAGCTGAGGCGGCCCGAGCTTGAAGCAGACCCGCGACACATAGGCCTCGGCCGCAGGCCGAGAACTCAGCCCGAGCGACTTCTCGTTGGACGACAAAAGTGCCTCCTCGCATGACCCGTGCTTCTGTACAAAGGTGGATCGGACTACCCCAGAGCTCGAACTACCCAGAGCCGTGCTGCACGAAACGCGGATACTGTGGAACCCTGCATCGACAATAACCAGAAGTGCATCACAGCGCACCGACAACTTTCTCGTACAGGAAGGCACACTTACGGTGTTGGATCCCGAGAGAATTCGCCACGACACCCCTGCTGCAGAGACCTCAGTCTTCCTCGACAGTGCAGGGTCCTCGTTGCCTCCGACCCCCGTCGTCGAGACAGCCGTTGCGCATTTGCGTCGTGAAGCCGTCGTCGGGGGTTACCGCGCTGCCATCGAGCGCACGCACGATCTCGCCGCCGTCAAGACTTCGATCGCGACGTTGATCGGCGCGCGGACTTCGGATATTGCGTTGAGCGACAGTTCAACCCGCGCATGGAGCGACTTCTTCTATTCGATTCCACTGACCGCGGGTGATCGAATTCTGATGTGCGAAGTGGAGTACGCGAGCAACGCGATCGCAGCTCTGCAACGCGCTGCGGCGACGGGCGCGCGGGTCGAGATCGTGCCGAGTGATCCGACAGGGCAGATAGATCTCCTCGCGCTCGAAGCAATGCTCGACGAACGCGTCCGAATTGTCTCACTCGTGCACGCTCCGACCAACGGCGGTCTGATCAATCCGGCGCGCGCAGTGGCCGATCTGGCGCATCGATTCGGCGCACTCGTATTGCTCGACGCGTGTCAATCGATCGGTCAAATTCGCGTAGATGTCGCCGAGCTCGGAGTGGACGCTCTGAGCGCAACCGGACGAAAATGGCTACGCGGGCCCCGTGGAACCGGCTTCCTGTACTTGCGCCCGGAACTGTCCGCATCTCTGGAGCCGCCGGCCCTCGACCTACACAGCGCCCAGTGGATCGGTGAGTCCGAGTACCGACTGGCGCCTGACGTCACTCGATTCGAATTCTGGGAATGCGACGTCGCAGCTCGACTAGCGCTCGGTACCGCCGTCGACTACTTGCTCGACATCGGCATCGACAACGCAGAAGAAGCGATATCTCAGCGTGCCGAATACCTGCGCACTTCGCTACGGGGTGTCGATGGTGTGTCCGTGCACGATCTGGGCGACCGCAAGAGCGGCATCGTGTCCTTCACGGTCGAGGCGCTCGCACCGACCGCCGTCCGCGACCTCCTGGCGGCCAAGGGCGTCACGGTCACCGTGAGTCCCCGCAGCTCGACACTTGTCGACATGACGCGTCGGAAGCTCGACGCCGTCGTACGGGCGTCACCACACTATTTCGTCACATTCGCGCAGCTGGACGAGATGGTCGAGGTGCTCCGGGACCGGTGAGTTACCGATGCACTCGCAGTGTCGGTAGAGCCGTCGTGTAAAGTCTTCCGGGTTGTCTCGGCGAGGGTAGAACCTACACAGGAACTACCGTGATCGACGCGGCTCGGCCCCTGGCCTTGCTCGTACGTGTCAGCCCCGACGAGTCTTATCCGCCACAAGCGATACACCAGGAGCATTCACCACATGGCGCAAATTGTTAACAACCTCAAGGCGATCGTTCGCACCGAATTCGGTAAGGGTGCAGCCCGCCGCGCACGTCGCGACGGCCTTGTTCCTGCCGTTCTGTACGGACACGGAACCGACCCGCAGCACCTCGCACTCGATTCCCGCGCCTTCGCTGCCGTGCTCCGTAACCACGGCACCAACGCCGTGCTGACGCTCGACATCGACGGCGCAGAGCAGGTCGCACTCACCAAGTACATCGTCGTGCACCCGATCCGCCGCAGCATCGAGCACGCCGACCTCCTCGTCCTCAAGAAGGGTGAGCGAGTTTCCGTAGAGGTGAACGTCGTCGTCGAGGGCGACGCCGCTGCCGGCACCCTGGTCTACACCGACTCGACCGTCATCGAAATCGACGCCGACGCACTGTCGATCCCCGAGTCGATCACCGTCTCGGTCGAGGGCCTCGAGGCCGGATCGCAGATTCTCGCAGGCGCCGTCACGCTGCCTGAGAATGTCACTCTGGTGTCCGACGTCGAAATGCTGCTCGTCAATGTCGTCGAGGCTCCGTCCGAGGCGGACCTCGAGGCCGAAGGCGAAGGCACCGAGCCCATCTCCGAGACGGGCGAGGCCGAAACCGAAGAAGAAGCTGCAGACGAGAAGAGCTCGGAAGAGTCCGAGAGCTGATCTCGGCCCTGTACTGCCGACGCGCCGTTCCCCTGCACTGGGGAGCGGCGCGTCGTTGTTTGTCACGTAATGGAAGCATGGTCGCTGTGAATGTAGAGCCAGCCCTGATCGTCGGACTCGGGAACCCCGGACCGCAATACGAGGCGACGCGGCACAACGTGGGTTTTTTGGTCGCCGACGTGTTGGCCGCTCGAATCGGTGCAAAGTTTTCTTCTCACAAGAAGTCCAATTCCGAGGTGATTCAGGCCCGCCTGAGCGATCGACCAGTTGTGGTGGCCAAGCCGCGCACGTTCATGAACCTGTCGGGCCAACCGGTGGCCGCACTTGCGCGGTTCTTTTCCGTAGATCCGGGCAATATCGTGATCGTGCACGACGAACTGGACATCGAGTTCGGATCGATTCGCCTCAAGCTCGGCGGCGGCGAGGGCGGACACAACGGCCTGCGTTCGATTTCGCAGCAGCTGGGCACCAAGGACTATCTGCGCACACGCGTCGGGGTCGGCCGACCGCCAGGTCGAATGGATGCTGCCGCGTACGTCCTGAAGCCGTTCTCCGCAGCCGAACGCAAGGATCTCGGCGTGATCTGCGAGGAAGCTGCCGATGCGGCGGAACTGCTTCTGCGCGACGGGCTCGAAGCTGCGCAGAACCAAGTTCATCCGCGCTGAGCTTGCCGCGCTGAAGCTAACACCGTTTTTCCCAACCTGCGCGCCCTGCTCGCATCCGAGCAGGTGTGTGCGCTTTACAAAAAGGGTGCGCGCTACCCCAGTAACGCAGCCGAATTGGCCCGACGGAGCTTGCCCGAGGACGTCTTCGGGATCGACCCAGGTCCCAGGACAGCGACCGTGCGGGGCCGCACGCCTACCTCCGAGTGCACGGCGTGGACCACTTCACGCTCGATCCGCTTGACCTCCTCCGGATCCTGAAAATCGTTGGTTTCCACGGCAACTGCGAAACTTTCCCGCTTGTCACCGGAGTCGAGACGGATTGCGACGGCATTGCCCGGGCGTACTCCGCGCACCGACCCTGCAGCCCGCTCGATGTCGGTGGGATAGATGTTGCGGCCGCCCATGATGATGACGTCCTTGATACGTCCACACACCACGACGAGACCGTCCTCGGTGAAATAGCCGACGTCACCGGTATCGAGCCAGCCGTCCTCGTCCTGGGTTGCTACCGGGCCGTCGACGGTGATGTATCCGGGAGTCACCGCTTTACCGCGTACTTCGATGATGCCGACACCACGCGGTGTCAGTACCTGCCCTTCCTTGTCCACCACGCGCCCCTCGAGGTTCGGCACCATCTTGCCGAGCGTCGCCAGGGTCCGCACGTTGCCTTTGGTGGTTGGTACTGCCCGACCCATCGCCTCGAGAAGGTCTGCATCGACGACGTCGAGCACCTGTCCTTGGAGTGGATCCGGAATCGATACGGCCAGAGTCGTTTCCGCCATACCGTAGACAGGGGCAAGGGCCAGCGGGTCGAGTTGATACGGCCGCCCGGCCTCGGCGAGCGCGATCATCGTGTCCGGATCGACCGGCTCGGCGCCGTTCCAGGCGTAGCGCAAAGAACTCAGATCCAAATCGAAATCGTCATCGGCTTGTCGTAGCCGTCGAGCGAGCAGTGAGTAGGCGAAATTCGGTGCCGCCGTGACAGTTCCGCGGTACTTGTCGATCAGCTTGGCCCACAGCAGTGGCGACCGCAGGAAGTCGAGTGGGGTGATGCTGACGACCTCGGCACCGACCTGCATGGGTACGGTGAGGAACCCGACCATACCCATGTCGTGGAACAACGGCAGCCAGCTGACCATCACATCGCGGTCGACGTCGAACTCGATCCGATCGATCATGGCGTACGCGTTGACGAAAAAGTTTTCATGGGTGATCCGCACCGCTTTGGGTGACCCGGTGGACCCAGAGGTCAACTGTTGGAGCGCGATGTCGGACTCCGAGGTGTCGATCGGGTCGACGGGAGTGCCGCGACGCATGTCTTCGATCTTCAATACGGCGATACCGCGTTCCTCCAGAATCGGCGCGGCGACGTCGAATGGAGCGCCGAGAACGACGGCCTTGCAGTCGATCATCTTCACGACGGATTCGGTGTCCTGCCCCCACACGGCAAGGTCGGTCCTCGGCGTCGGCTGGTGCAGCATCGTGACCGAGCTGCCCCTCATCCACGTCGCCTGACAGGCAGGTGCGATATCCACCGGCTGCCCGGCGAGGACACCGATCGCGTCTCCGTGCCCGATGCCTGCCTCTGCCAGAGCGCCTGCCATAGCGCGTGCATCCTGGTGGATCTCACCCCAGGACTGACGGAGCGGCTGGTCAGGCTCGCCGGTCACGAGTCCGCGACGACTGGATTTTGCCGTCGCGAACATTTCTTCGGTGAACTTACTCAATGCCATCTCCTCGTCGAGCGAGCGTGGTCGCGGCAGGTGGTGTTCAGGTTATTCAATCCTCGCGCGGAGGTGAACCGTTACCGCTGATTCGTCCGAGTACCCTGGTACGAGCCCGATGCCGCACAACGTGAGATTGAGGTTCGTTTGAGTACGCCGCCCGATTCGGTAGACGCTCCGGTCGACAAGAGCAGTACCGCCACCGAGTCGACGGCGCAGCCGAAGAACCCGCACAAGGAACTCGTCCACGAAGTCCATCGCAGGCGCACGTTCGCCGTCATCTCCCACCCCGACGCCGGTAAGTCCACGCTGACCGAAGCGCTCGCACTGCACGCGCGAGTGATCTCGGAAGCGGGCGCCACCCATGGCAAAGCCGGTCGACGCGCCACGGTCTCGGACTGGATGGAGATGGAGAAGGCACGCGGCATCTCGGTGAGTTCGACCGCGCTGCAGTTCAACTACCAGCTCGACCCGAGCGTCGACGAGATCAACGTCATCAACCTCGTGGACACTCCCGGCCACGCCGACTTCTCCGAGGACACCTACCGGGTTCTGACCGCTGTCGATGCGGCAGTGATGCTCATCGATGCAGCCAAGGGTCTGGAACCACAGACGCTCAAGCTCTTTCAGGTCTGCCGCCAGTTCGGCATTCCGGTCATCACCGTCATCAACAAGTGGGACCGGCCGGGCCAGTCACCACTCGAACTCCTCGACGAGATCGAACAGCGCATCGGACTGACACCGACGCCGTTGTACTGGCCTGTCGGCATCGCAGGGGACTTCCGAGGTCTGCTCGACGTCAGGGCAGGCAATTACATCCGATTCACTCGCACCGCTGGTGGCGCAACGATCGCCCCCGAGGAATTGATGGATGCCGACGCTGCCGCTGCGCGTGAGGGCATCGAGTGGGACACGGCAGTGGAAGAGAGCGAACTCCTGGTTCTAAGCGGCCAGGGCCATGACCAGGAAATGTTCCTCGCCGGCCAGACGTCACCGGTCATTTTCGGTTCGGCGATGCTCAACTTCGGGGTTCGCCAGATCCTGGACACCCTGGTGGCGCTTGCGCCTCAGCCAGGACCGAGGGAAGACGTCAAGGGCACGGCGAGGGAAGTGACCGATCCGTTCAGCGCTGTGGTGTTCAAGGTGCAGGCTGGAATGGACACCGCGCACCGGGACCGGTTGGCGTTCATGCGCGTCGTGTCGGGCGTATTCGAGCGCGGCATGGTCGTAACGCACTCGCAGACCGGCAAGCCGTTCACCACCAAGTACGCCTTGACCGTGTTCGGCCGGGAGCGGACCACCGTCGAGCACGCGTATCCCGGCGACGTCGTGGGACTCGTCAACGCCACTGCGCTCGCGCCTGGGCACACGTTGTACACGGAGAAGAAGGTCGAGTACCCGCCGATTCCTTCGTTCGCGCCCGAGCACTTCGCACTATTGCGTGTGGACAGCGCCGACAAGTACAAGAAGTTCCGTCGCGGCGTGGAGCAGTTGGACTCCGAGGGCGTTGTTCAGGTGTTGCGCAACGATATTCGCGGTGACGCTTCGCCGGTTCTCGCAGCTGTCGGTCCTATGCAGTTCGAGGTGGTCATGGCCCGAATGAAAGCTGAGTTCGGTGTCGATGCTCGTCTGGAGCCCTTGGGTTATTCACTGGCTCGTCGGACCGACACCGAGTCTGCGGTCGAGTTGGGTCGCCAGCGCGGGGTGGAGGTCTTCACGCGAACGGATGGCGTGCTGCTCGCTCTCGTCAGCGACAAGTGGCGTCTGCAGTATCTCCAGAAGGAGATGCCCGAGCTGACGCTGGAACCCCTCGTCGCTGCGGGTGAGTGACCCGCAACGGGAAAATACTCGCAATCGGACCGGCTAAACAGTCATAGTGTTACGCTTCCGAAGTCCGAACGGGCTTCGGGTACGTTTCATTCTCGAGTGCAGAGCATTGCACGCCGAGACGTGGCATGACACAGGTTCTTCACGACGCGAGGTCTTCTATGACGCAGGGTTCCAGCTATCCGCAGGCGGGAATCAAGATCGGCCAAACACCGGCCCACCGGTTGAGTACGCCGACCCCGAAATTGGCCGCAGACATCTTGCCGCCTTGGGCTGAGTCGCCTGCATCGACCAATCCGAAGACCGCGACGCCCCCGGCGAAGGATCCCGTCGAGACGGCACCCACTACGCCCACAAAGCCTGCGATCAGGCAGGAAGTGGAGCATTCGGGCATGAAGCAGGAACCCGCAAGTGCCGCCCCCGAGCAGCCGTCCAAAGATTCGAACGAGGTTGAAGTGACTACTAGCGATCAGATCTCCGAGCACGGCCTGCCGACCAACGGCCGATCGAGCACTTACGCATCGAACGGCGCCGGCAGCGGCCCGTCGTCGAGCCCGGCGCGCGGCGCAGCCCCCGACCGCCGGACCGCTATGGGTGTTGCGTCGGTACGCATAGCGGGCCGACTCACTCAGAACGAGCTGGGCAGCCGCACCGGTGACATCCGTACGCCAGACACCTCGGTCGGCCCCGACGAGCTACTTCAGCTCCTCGGTGAGTACCTCACCTCCGGTGGGTTGCAGAACCCTGAGATCCATGTCCGGTCCAACGGACAGACCATCGTGCTCGATCTGCTCAACCCAGCCAAGGGCTACCGCTGATCTCTCACCACATGTGACGGAACCCTCTGGCTCGACCATGTCCAGCACCAGAGGGTTCCACCGCTTCCAGGGCTATTCGTGCTCTTCCAGCCGCGACGGCCGTGCATCTTCGGGAATGTCGGCGGGAGCACACGCCCGTTCTTCGGCTGTGAACCATCCTCGGTAGTGGAACAGCCGACCCAATATCGGGCTGGTGACGTCGATCTGAATGCGATGACGCTGCTCGCTCTCGTCCCACCACTCACGTCCGGTTGTCAGGGCAGACGCGAACGCAGGGACATGTAGCCCGCGTATCCGTGGAGCGCCGCTCTCGAGCAGGATTCCACCATCGGAGTCCGCGCTGCATCGAGTGTGTACCAGCATGTCCGAGCTATATCCCAGATAATCCAGCGCAAAATCGTGCCCCTGTGCCACTGCCGGTGTGACCATCACCGAGTTCATGCCCTGTGGCTTTCCGACGAAGGAAAATCGGCGCACGAACGACATCGTCTCCCGACCGAGATCGTCGGTGTACGCGTAGTTGGCGACGGTAAAGGGAATGTCGGTTCCTCGGCCCCCGGGGAACAAACCCCGACGTGCCCCGAGCGACAGAACGGGCCGCGGCACCAACGCCGAATGGGTCATCTCTTCCATGACGCCGACGCCGATCTGGCAGAGCCCGTCCGCCGCGGACAGCCCGAAGCGCCATTGGACCTTGGGATGGAGATCCTCGAACGAATCACCCATGGCTTTGCGCACCACGGACGTCACTGACTGGACTCCATCTTGGCTGTCAGCTGGAAGCTGGGTATTAAAAGTGTGGACACGATGTACTCGTAGGTCCTCTCGTATCCGGTGTGCGCGATCCGCCGAACCGTCCTGCTCTCGAAAGTACCTACTGCCGTCGTGCCCCGCCATCATGTGCAGGTCACTCCAGCTCGGCGGCCAGCTCCATCCAACGCTCCTCGGCGACGTCCTTGTCCGCCACCACCTGCTTGAGCTCGGTGTCCAATGCCACGAGCTTGCCCGGATCGGTGGCCACCTCCGCCAGTTCGGCGTGCAGCTCCGCTTCCCGCTTCGACAAACGAATGACGGACTTCTCCAGTTTGCTGAGCTCTTTACGAGCAGCCCTCTCGGATCCGGCATCACGCACAGCGGTCTTGACGACACCGCCGGTAGTCAGCGAATCCGGTGTGGCCTCAGCCGCCATCACCGCGCGCCGACGCAAGTACTCCTCGATGCCACCGGGAAGGTTGGTGAGCTTGCCATCACCGAACAGCGCCCACGTCGAGTCACAGATCCGCTCGATGAGGTACCGGTCGTGACTGATGACCACCATGGTCCCTGCCCAGCCGTCGAGCAGGTCCTCGAGCTGTTGCAGTGTGTCGATATCGAGATCGTTGGTGGGCTCGTCGAGCAACAGCACGTTGGGTTCCGCCATCAATACCCGTGTGAGCTGCAGGCGTCGACGCTCACCGCCGGACAGATCACCGACCGGAGTGCGCTGACGGGCCGGGGTGAACCCGAGGCGTTCGGCGAGCTGACCCGCCGATACCTCTTTGTCGCCCAAGGTAATTCGCTCAGCTACCTCTTTGACTGCGTCGAGAACTCGCAGCTTCTTGGGCAGATCGTCCAATTCCTGCTTGAGCCAACCGATCTTGACGGTCTGACCTTGAATACGCTTGCCGGCGGCGGGTTCCAACTCACCGGCAAGAGTGCGCAGGAGCGTGGTCTTACCGGAACCGTTCACCCCGACCAGACCCACTCGTTCACCCGGCGCCAGGCGCCAGGTGAAGTCGCGGACCAGTTCACGGCCGTCCGGAGTTTCGAGTCGCGCATCTTCCAGTTCGATGACGACCTTGCCGAGGCGACGCTGCGCGAACGACGCCAAGGCAACGGAGTCGCGCGGCGCAGGCACGTCGGCGATCAACGCTTCGGCGGCTTCGATCCGGTACTTGGGCTTCGAGGTCCTGGCCGGTGCGCCGCGACGCAACCACGCCAACTCCTTACGCGCAAGATTGCGTCGACGCTCCTCGGAAGCATCGGCCTGCCTGCTGCGCTCGGCACGGGCGAACACCCAGTCGTTGTATCCACCCTCGTAGGTTTCGACGCCGCCGCCGACGACCTCCCACGTCTGGTTCGCCACCGTATCGAGGAACCAACGATCGTGAGTGACGACGACGAGAGCGCTCCGACGCGACACCAGATGCGCGGCGAGCCACTGCACGCCTTCCACGTCGAGATGGTTGGTCGGCTCGTCGAGCACCAACAGGTCGAGATCCTGGACGAGCGCCGCCGCCAACGCGACTCTTCGGCGCTCACCGCCGGACAGGTTGTCGATGGACGCATCGAGCCCTGAGCTACCGATAGGACCGAGGTCGGCAATACCGATGCCGGTCAGGATGTTACGTACGCGCGAGTCGCCTGCCCACTCGTGCTCGGCCATGCCGAGTGGATCGAGAACGACCTGCCCGACGGTCGAACCCGGAGGCAGCACACCGCGCTGGGTGACGACGGCCATCCGCAGTCCACCGACCCGACTGACCCGCCCCGAGTCGGGCGGCTCGATGCCGGCGAGGACCTCGAGCGTGGTGGTCTTACCACCACCGTTGAGGCCGACCATGCCGATGCGTTCGCCCTCCTGCACACCGAGGGACACTCCGTCGAGCAGCGGTTTGACGCCGAAAGACTTGGAGACGTTTTCGAGATTGACGAGATTGACCATCAGGAGAAACCAATCGATTCACTAGTTACTACGCGAGCGCCGGGAACCGGGCCACTCGCGACACGTACGGTGCGGCAGACACCCGCACCGGATAGTTCAGCACTGACCGACACTGCTGTATCAGCGTCGGCACACAGAAAAGCGCACGTGGGACCCGACCCGGAGACGATCCCGGCCAGAGCGCCGGCGCTCACCCCTGCGCGCAAGGTCCGGCGTAATTGCGGAAGCAGCGATACAGCAGCAGCCTGCAGATCGTTACCTAGAAGCGGCGCAAGCGCATTCGCATCACCGGTCGCGAGCGCATGCATCAGTGCCTCGGGCTCACCGAGGCGCGGCGGGTTGCCCTTTGCGCGCAGCTCATCCAGCTCGGCGAACACGGCAGGGGTCTGCAGTCCGCCCTTGGCCAACGCGAGTACCCAATGGAATGTGTTGCGCGAGAGGATCGGAAGCAGCTTCTCCCCTCGGCCGGTCCCCATCGCAGTTCCGCCGTGCAAAACGAACGGGACATCGCTGCCGAGCTTGGCGGCCAGATCGGTCAACTCCGCTCGGGAAAGGTCCAGATCCCACATGGCGTTCAGCGCGACAAGCGTCGCCGCCGCGTCCGTGCTCCCACCTGCCATACCGCCTGCCACCGGGATGCCCTTGTCGATGGTGATTTCGACGCCCGGCTCACGTCCGACGGCGTCGGCCAGCAGGACAGCTGCCTTCCACACCAGATTGCGCTCGTCGGTCGGAACCGACCGCGCATCATCGCCGCGAACGGTCACGCGCAAGGCCCGAGCCGGCACCACCGAGACTTCGTCGGCCAACGACAGCGCCTGAAAGACCGTGGTGAGCTCGTGATAGCCGTCCTCGCGCAGGTCACCGACCGAGAGGTGCAAATTCACCTTGGACGGAGCCCTGACGACTACGGGGCTGGGGACGACTGAGAGCACGAGGGTCAACAGTAGTGGAGAAATCGAGGGACCCCACATTCGTGTGGCCGTCCTAACTCCCGGATCATCCCGACTGCGGACAGCATCGGTCCGCAATTACTGCCATCATCAGGGTATGCGGGAAACCTCGGCACGACTTCTGAAGTTGCTGTCCCTGCTCCAGACCCGACGTGACTGGGCGGGGGCCGATCTCGCGGACCGACTGAACGTCACCCCGCGCACGGTGCGACGCGACGTCGACAAGCTCCGAGAGATCGGATACCCGGTCCACGCCACCGCAGGCGTAGGCGGCGGCTATCAGCTGGGTGCGGGCGCCGAAATGCCGCCCCTGCTGCTCGACGACGACGAAGCACTCGCAGTGGCATTCGGACTCCAATCCGCGGCAGGCGGCTCGGTAGCGGGCATCGGGGAGGCGTCCTTGCGCGCCCTGACCAAGTTGCGCCAAGTGATGCCGTCGCGCATTCGGCACCGACTCGACGCACTGCGCATCGACGTCGTAGACCGTCCGGCCGCACGATCCGCCGTCGACGCTGCTGTGCTGTCGGCGGTTGCGGGCGTGTGCCATGGCCACGAACGACTGCGATTCGACTACCGCAGCCACGACGGAACCGAGACCCGACGCGAGGTGGAGCCGTACAGCCTGGTGCGTGCGGGCTCCCGGTGGTACCTGCTCGGATGGGACCTGTTTCGACAGGACTGGCGATCGTTCCGCGTCGACCGGCTCCAACCGAAGATCCCGACGGGTCCGCGCTTCATCCCGCGGGAATTGCCCGACGGCGGGGCTGCGGCATTCGTTGCGCGGGGAATCGACCGTGCACTCGCTCAGGTGCAGGCACGGATACGGCTGCACGCGCCGATCGAGACGATCGCACCGATGGTCGACGCGGAATGGGGCACTCTCGAGTCCGAAAGCGACAAGACCTGCATCGTCGCGTTGGCCGGAGATTCACTGCCCTCGATCGCTCGATGGCTGTCCGTCTTCGACACGGACTTCACGGTCCTCGATCCGCCGCAACTCGCCGACGAATGCCGAGTGCTCGCGGAGCGCCACATAGTGCTCAGCCGCCGGTACCGAGCGGGTGCTGACGGAGTGTGACCTGCCGGGGCGCACTGAAGCCCACTTCTCGGGCGCTTGAATGAACCACAGAAGTTATCTGATCGTATGAGTGGACCATCGAAGCGATACGGACCGAACCGAACCCGACAGGTCAGGCTTCGGTTGCTGCCAACCGCACGTAGGCAGCGGCGTCGAGGGTTTCCCCGCGAGCAGATGGGTCGATCCCGGCCTCTCGTAACCGGCGCTCCGCGATGACGGGCGAGCCGGCCCAACCGCTGAGTGCTGCACGCAGGGTTTTGCGACGTTGCGCGAATGCGGCATCGATGACGGCGAACACCGCACGTCGATGGGCGTCATCCATCGACCACGGTGGCTCTGCGTACCGATCGAGCCGTACCAGCCCGGACTCCACTTTCGGCACCGGCCAGAACACCGAACGCCCGACGGATCCTGCGCGCTTGACGGTTCCGAAGAATCCCGCCTTGACGCTGGGGATGCCGTAGATCTTGTTGCCTGGGTCTGCGGCGAGTCGATCCGCTACTTCCGCCTGGACCATCACCAAAGCAGTGCGGAGCGACGGCAGTTCCGAAAACAGGTGCAGTAGAACCGGAACCGCAACGTTGTAGGGAAGATTCGCGACGAGGGCAACCGGCTCCCCCGGGATGTCGGCGGCCTTGATTCGTAGTGCGTCGTACTCGACGACGGTGAGACGGTCGGCCAGCGACGGCGCTCGCTCGGCCACTGTCTGCGGCAACCGTGAAGCCAGCTTCGGATCGATCTCGACGGCAATGACGGCGTCTGCGACATCGAGAAGCGCCAGCGTCAGCGAGCCGAGGCCGGGTCCGACTTCGAGGACGGTGTCGCTGCCACAGATGTCGGCTGCGGCCGCGATGCGTCGCACCGTGTTGGCGTCGTGCACGAAGTTCTGGCCGAGCTGCTTGGTCGGACGCACGTCCAACTCGGCGGCGAGAGATCGCACCTCCGCGGGCCCTAGCAGCGCCGCGGGTTCCCGCACATGTTCTTGCACTGTGAAAACTCTACGCACCTGTCATCGGTAGCCGAGGCGGGAGGTGCATGCCGGCCACGCTCCCCATCCCTGAGACTTTTGCGTCACCGAGGCGATGGCGATCTGCTCCTCGCGGCTCGCAAGGTCCGCGCGGGGCGCGTACTTGAGGCCGCCTTGGCGCTCCCAGGTGTTCTGGTCGAACTGCACTCCACCGAAGAATCCGTTGCCGGTGTTGATGGCCCAGTTGCCGGTTGCCTCGCATTGTGCGAGCGCGTCCCAGGTGCTGCCGTTTTCGACGGGCGGGACCTCGGTGCCCGGCTTTGCACCGATTCGAACTACTTTCGGTTGCGCCGGAACCTTGACGGTCTCGGTTACCTTTTCGCGGCCGACTTCCTTGCCGTTGACGGTGTTGACCGCCCAGGTGATGTCGGAGATGCCGGGTGCGCCGGGATTCTCGACGACGGTGCGGCTCATGTTCATCGTCGGGTCCTCGATGCGCTGCTCGGGTGGCGCTACATCGGCGGTTTCGGACTTGGTCTCGGTTCGATCTCGGGTCACGGTGATCGACGCGCCCTCGGTGACAATCTCGTCGGGTGCGGGGACCACTGTGTCGGCTTCTTGGAGTGGCGCGCCTGCCTGCTCGAGGAGTTCCCGGACGGTAGGTGCGGCCATCGTCACCGGTGCGGCCGGAGCAGCTCCGTCGACGAGCGAGACCTGTTTCGGTAGAGCGATTTCCAGCGACGTGCCTTCCAGTGGCAGTCGCTCACCGCGCGAAGCGGAAACGTGCACGTCCTGTGCCAGATCCATCTGTGAAAGGGCTTCGTCGACCGTCAACGCCGTGGTCCAGACGGCTCGGGGTTGGCCATCCACCGTCACGCTCAGTTCTCGAGCGCGCCGGAGGACGACCGTCTCGCCGTCGGATAGCGACGAATCGCCGGAGGGCACTACGAGATCCTTGTCGCTCGGTTCGTATCCTGCCGCACCCAACGCACCGTTGACGTCGGACGTCATCGTGCTGAGCGTGATCATCTCGCCATCGACGTCGATTGTCACGGTTTTGTGACGAGCGACGGCGGTGACGCCCCCGACGATCAATGTCGCCAGCAGCGCGGCGACCACCAGATAGAAGGTCAAAGACCTGGTGGAGTTAAGGCGGGCAATACTAGACACAAGCGATTCCTGGATTCTGGAGCGTTACCTTCTGTTCGAAACGCCCGGCGGTCGGTCACGGTACGGTAACGAACTGATGGATATCTTGCAACCCAAGCAGGCAACCGGTTGTAAGCGAAGCCGCGTCGTGTCTTTCCTTACCGGCCCGACGGGAGTGAGTACACCCGTTCCGCATTGGCAGTGACGTGGGCGGCAAGCTCACCTGGATCCTGGCCCCGGATCTCCGCGAGCGCCCGAGCGGTGTACGGCAGGCAGTAGGACTCGTTCGGAGCCCCGCGGTACGGATGAGGTGTCAGAAAGGGAGCGTCGGTTTCCACCAGCAACTGCGCATCCGGGATCAGTGCGGCCGCTTCCCGCAGAGCGTGAGCGTTCTTGAAGCTGACGGTCCCGGACAGGCTCAGCACGTACCCCGCGTCGATGCAGGACCTCGCCATTTCCGGCCCCGAGGAGAAGCAATGGAAGATCACGGTCTCGGGGGCACCTTCGGATTTCAGGACGGCCAGCAGATCGTCGTCGGCCTCGCGATTGTGAATCATCAGCGGCTTGTGCAGCCGCTTTGCCAGATCGACGTGCCAGCGAAATCCTTCGTGCTGTTCCTCGACCGTCGCGCACCCGTCGAGTTTGCCGGGCCAGTAGTAGTCCAGGCCCGTCTCCCCAACCGCGACTACCCGAGGATCGGCGGAAAGCTGCTCGATTTCGGTGCGGGTCGTTTCGTCGAGCACGTTGGCTCGCGTCGGATGAATCGCCGTGGCCGCCCACACTCGCCGATCCCAGTGCGCAGCGTCGACAGCGAAGCGTGCCGCAGCGAGATCGTCGGCAACGGTCACCACGCGAGAAACACCTACCGACTCGGCCCGGTCGAGGATGACAGTGACACTGGCCGCATCGACGGCACCGCATGCGTCCAGGTGGGTATGCGCGTCGACGAGGTGGCCGAGCGGCTCGGGCAATGGTGGTGCAGGACGGTCTTTGCTCACGCCGATAGAGTAGGCGAACCATGACTGCGCCAGCTGATGCCTCACGGCCCTCCTTCTACGTCACAACTGCCATTGCGTACCCGAACGGCGTTCCGCACATCGGACACGCCTACGAGTACATCGCGACGGATGTGATCGCCCGATTCAAGCGACTCGACGGTTTCGACGTCATGTTTCTGACCGGAACCGACGAACACGGCTTGAAGATGCAGCAGACGGCCGTCAAAGAAGGCATCGACGTCGTCGATCTCGCTGCACGCAACTCCGATGCCTTCGAGGAGCTCGACAAGGCTCTCGGCATTTCCCACGACCGGTTCATCCGCACCACCGACGAAGACCACCACGCCGCCAGCAAAGAGCTGTGGAGGCGCATGGAGGCCAACGGCGACATCTACCTCGACGCATTCTCCGGTTGGTACTCCGTTCGCGACGAAGCCTTCTACACCGCGGCCGAGACCACTGTCGCCGACGACGGCACCCGGGTCGCCACCGAAACGAACACTCCGGTCGAGTGGACCGAGGAAGCGTCGTACTTCTTCCGTCTGTCGGCATATCAGGACAAGCTTCTCGCCCTCTACGACGCGCAGCCGGACTTCATCGCTCCGGTCTCGCGACGCAACGAGATCGTCAACTTCGTCAAGGGCGGACTGCGAGATCTGTCGATTTCTCGGACGACGTTCGACTGGGGCATCCAGGTACCGAACGATCCCGAGCACGTGATGTACGTGTGGGTCGACGCCTTGACCAACTACATCACCGGCGTCGGCTACCCGGACACCGAGTCGGCGAAGTACCAGAAGTATTGGCCCGCAGACCTTCACATCATCGGCAAGGACATCACGCGTTTCCATACCGTGTTCTGGCCTGCGTTCCTGATGTCAGCCGGTGTCGAACTGCCCAAGAGGGTCTTCGTCCACGGTTTCTTGAACAACAAGGGCGAGAAGATGTCCAAGTCGGTCGGCAACGTCGTCGACCCCTTCGCATTGGTCGAAGAGTTCGGACTCGATTCACTCCGTTTCTTCCTGTTGCGCGAGGTCTCCTTCGGTCAGGACGGGAGTTACAGCGCCGAGGCGATCGTGACGCGGATGAACGCAGATCTGTCGAACGAACTCGGCAACCTGGCGCAACGTTCGCTGACGATGGTCGCCAAGAACTGTGATGCCGTAGTACCCACGCCGGGCGAATTCACCGCCGAGGACACTGCGATGCTGGCACGCGCAGACGAACTGCTCGAGATCTGCCGACGCGAATTCGACGTGCAGGCACTGCATTCGGCCGTCGAGGCGATCTGGTCGGTTCTCGGCGAGACCAACCGCTACTTCTCGCAGCAGGAGCCGTGGGTGCTGCGCAAGACGGACCCGGCGCGCATGGCAACCGTGCTCTACGTGACGATGGAGGTACTGCGCATCGTCGGCATTCTGGTGCAGCCGATCATGCCCGACTCGGCCGCCCGCATCCTCGAACTACTCGGCAGTCCAGCGCACGAGTTCGCCGACATCGGCACCCGAATCGTCGCAGGTACGCCTCTGCCCGCTCCATCACCGGTCTTCCCGAAGTACGAGGTCAAGTAGCGCAGGATCGGCATTGGTGTCGGTGTCGGTGTTGTGCGGCCGCACCCCGCATCGCTTGAATGGACCACTCATACGATCAGATAACTTGACGGGTCCATTCAAGCGACGGTAAACGGGCGACGGTAAGCGGGCGACGGTAAGCGGGCGACGGTGAACAGGCGACGGTGAGCGGACTGAGTGGAGTCCCGAGCCGGCACACCGACCCCCGCCCACCTACTGCGCCTTTTCCAACTCCTCCAGGGAGTTCTCCAGATGCGTCAGCATCCGCTGCAGATGCGGGACGCTGCGCCTGCAGCAGATGAGCCCGAAGTTCAGGGAATCGCCGTTGCTGGCGACGGTGATGTTCAATGCCATGCCGTCGCAGACGATCGAAGCCGGGTAGATACCGTCGAGTTTGGCTCCGTTCCAATACAATTCCTCGGAGGTGCCCGGCACATTCGAGATGATGACGTTGAACGGCGGGGGCGTGTAGTTGACGAAGCCGGGTACCGGCCCGAACAACAACGGCGCCATGGTCACTGCGCCGATTGCGAGTGATTCGAGTGTATTGAGTTCGCGCATCATCTTCTTGCCCTTGGCGGTGGAGTCCGTGATCGCGTCGAGCCGGGCAAGTGGGTCGGATTCGTGGGTGCCGAGATTGCACAGAATCACCGAGACCGAGTTACCGGGCCCTTTGTCCTCCCCGGGTTTACGTAGGGATACCGGAACCATTGCGATCAGGGGTGATTCAGGTAGTGCTTCCTGGTCGATGAGGTAGGACCGCAGCGCACCGGAGCACATTGCGAGCACGATGTCGTTGAGCGTTACCCCTCTGGCTTTGGCCACCTTCGTCATTCGCTCGATGGACCAGCTTTCGGCCGCGAAACGTCGAGCACCGCCGATCGGCACGTTGAACATCGTGCGGGGCGCGCGCAGAGGTAGTTGTGCGCCTTCGTTTCGCATGGCGCGCAAGCCGATTCGGGTTGCCGCGGGCAGAAAGTCCACGAGATCGGCGGCGATTGTGCGCCCTAGGGTCAACCCGCCGGTGATTCGTTCGAGTGCGGACGGTGTTCCACGCGTCTTCTTCTCGCGGAACAGCGACGGATCCCATGTTGCGACACCGTTTCTGTCCTCGGGATCGGTACTGAGAGCGTTGAGCGTCAACTTCAGGGCAGAGACACCGTCGACGAGGGAGTGATGCACCTTGGTATACAGCGCGATGCGGTCGTCGGCGAGACCTTCGATGATGTGTACTTCCCACATCGGCCGGTATCGGTCGAGCGGAGCGCTGTGATTGAGCGACAGGAACTGGAACAGCTCTCTGATTCGCCCGGGAGAGGGCAGAACTGACCTCCTGACGTGGTATCCGAAGTCGATGTCGGGCTCACGTGACCACGCAAGGCTGCCCATGACGTTGACGGGGCGACCGGGGCGCTTTCGGAACAACTCGTGGACTTCACCCGTCGTCAACTTGTCGTGGACCTCTTGCGCGAATTCGTGCGGATCACCAGGTGGCACGAACAATTGAAGGCTTCCGACGTGCATCGGATGCTCCCGCGATTCAGCGATCAAGAACATGGATTCAGTAACGGGCATGAGCGCCATGTGGATCACCTTTGAGCCTAGTTTCGATCACGGTGTGACATCGAACACGACCTTACGTTCGAGCGATATATGTCACACGCTAAGGTCCGTTAGTAGGAGTTCCAAACAAATGCCGAATCGAGGCGAGCACGATGAACACAGCGCTTACCGCACTGCGGCAGCCACAGTCGACGCCGAACCGCGCACCCCGCAGGCATGATCTGCCTGGTGGCAGTCTGCGCTCGCGAGCACTTTCCACGGGCTTGCAGTTCTCGATTCGACCCTTTTTGTCCCTGTGGGCCAAGGCGCCACTTCTTCCGTGGCCGATGGGACTCGTCGACTACGCAGGCATGCTGATGCCTGCAGTGAAGGGCGCGCAGTGCAACCGGATCATGCTGGCCGATTGCTACGCCGAATGGATCCGTGCCGAAGGAGTCCGGAACGACAATGTGGTGCTATATCTGCACGGAGGAGCCTTCATCTGCTGCGGCCTCAATACCCACCGCAGGCTGACTTCGCGGGTCTCGCAGTACGCCGACGCGCCCGTGCTCTCGGTCGACTACCGGATGATGCCCCGTAATCCGATCGCTCATGCAGTCGAGGACGGCATCGACGGTTACCGCTTCCTTCTCGATTCGGGATACCGCCCGGATCAGATCTTCATCGCCGGCGACTCCGCCGGTGGCTACCTGGCCTTCATGGTCACATTGGCGTTGCAGACGTTGGATCTGCCGATGCCTGCCGGCATTTTCACGATGTCACCGTTGACGGACATGGACCCGACGAACAAGCTCAACCACGAGAACGCGTCGAAATGCGCTATTTTCCCGCCCGAGGCAGTGCCTCCACTGACGGTGCTGGCAGACAGGGTCGACGCCCGGATCGTCGTCGAAGGAGAACAGGGGCCGAGGGTTTCACCCGTCGACGCAGACCTGCGCGGGCTACCGCCGGTGCTGATCCAAGCTGGGTCCACCGAGATGATCCTTGCCGACGCCGAGTTGATGACCGAGCGACTGGGCGCTGCGGGCGTCGATTGCGAACTCCAAGTGTGGGCGGATCAGGTGCACGTGTTCCAGGTGGCAGATTTCCTGCCGGAAGCACACCGCGCGCTCCAGCGGATCGGTGACTTCGTGCGCTCGCATGGCTCGATTCCGGTCGCGGACCGCTCCGCCTGAGTTACCTTGTCCCCATGGCAGTCACAGCGAACAAAAACGTCGATATCGAGGCCGATCCCGGAGCGGTACTCGAGGTTCTCGCAGATGTGGAAGGGCTTCCGTCGTGGTCGCCGGTCCACAAAACGGTCGAGATAATCGACCGTTTCGACGACGGCCGCCCCCATCACGTCAAGATGGCGGTATCGATTCTAGGAATCAACGACGAACAGGTCGTGGAGTACACCTGGACCGGTACGACTGTCAGCTGGGATCTGGTGGAGGGGTCGCAGCAGAAGTCGCAGCACGGCGAGTACACGTTGACGCCGACAGCCAAGGGCACTCATGTGGCATTCGAGCTGACAATCGACCCGAAGATTCCGATTCCAGGTTTTCTCATTAGGAAGGGCACCAAGACCATCCTCGAAGCAGCGACCGAGGGGCTGCGTCAGCAGGTCGTCGGCTGATCGCCGATCGAAGCGTCGCGAAGCTCGCATCTGTCAAAATCACTCCATGACTCCAACCACGCCACGCCGGTACGGCGGCATGAGCGCAGACCAACGGGCAGTTCAACGGCGCGAGAGTTTGCTCGAAGCAGGATTGGACGTGTTTGCCGCTACCGGAAAAAGTGGCGCCACGATGACAGCCATCTGTAGCCGCGCCAAGCTGACGGAACGATACTTCTACGAAAGCTTCACCGGCAGAGACGATCTACTGCAGAAAGTTCTGGACGGTATCGCCGACGAAGTTCGGCAGGCAGGGTTGACCGCACTTCGAGCGAACACCGGAACACTGGAGGAACGCGTACGAAATGCAATCTCATCATTCGTCACCATCCTTACCGAGGATCCGCGCAAGGGACGGGTTGCGATGATCGAATCGGCTGCGTTCGAGCCGCTGCGCACCCACCGTCGCGCCGCGCTGCGGGGTTTCGCTCAGATGGTCGCAGACGAAGCCACCCGAATGTACGGCGATCGAGCGTGGCCACCACACCAGGGAGAAATCAACGGCCTCTTGTTCGTCGGTGGCTTGGCCGAGCTGGTCACCGCATGGCTGAACGACGAAATCGCCATCACGCCCGAGGAAATCGTCGACGCGGCCACCTACCAATTCACCTCCACAGCCCACCGCTGACGGCCCGTCCCGAAACTTACGACAGTGTGTCCTGCGCCGATTTACGAGAATCGAGAACTGCCTCGTACAGTTCGCGTTTGCTGACGCCGCCGACGGCCAACTCCGCGCATGCATCCTTGAGCCGCATCCCCGACTCAACCAGTTCTTCTACTTCACCGATCAGATCTTCCGGTTCTGCGGCAACGGGCTGCGCTCCGGCGAGCACGACGGTGATCTCGCCGCGAACCCCGTCAGCGGCCCACTCTGCCAGCTCGCCGAGCGTGCCACGCTTGACTTCCTCGTACGTCTTCGTCAGCTCCCTGCAGACCGCAGCACGTCGATCCGGGCCTAGGACTGCGACGGCGTCGTCGAGACTGGCAGCAAGACGGTGAGGCGCCTCGAAGAACACACAGGCACGCGATTCCGTCCGCAAGGACTCGAAAAAGGTTCGCCGCTGGCCCTGCTTGCGCGGTGGGAACCCGTCGAAGCAGAACCGTTCGACGGGTAGTCCGGACAGCGCGAGTGCGGTGGTCACCGCGGAAGGGCCCGGCAGACAGGTGACCGGAAGGTCGGCCTCGACGCAGGCGGCCACCAGTCGGTAACCAGGGTCGCTGACGGACGGCATACCCGCGTCGGTGACCAACAAGACCGACTTCTCGGCACGGATCGCGTCGAGCAGCCCGGGAAGACGCGCGGTTTCGACCTGGTCGTAGAAGCTGATCACCTTGCCGGTGATGGTCACCCCGAGCGAACTCGCCAGCTGTTTGGTTCTCCTGGTGTCTTCTGCTGCGACGACGTCGGCCGTGGCCAGTGCGTCGCGCAGTCGCTGGGACGCATCACCCACGTCGCCCATGGGTGTTGCGGCAAGGATCAGCATGCACCCATCATCCCCCACACCGACCTTCTCGCATTCCGCTGCGCCGCCTACGATCGGCATGTGACCCTGTCGACCGATGCGCGCCCCGTCGTCACTCCCGGGCCCACCGTTGCGGCGGCCGACTATTACCGCGATACCGATCGTCGACGCGGGTGGATCGTCACTCTCGTTCTCACTGCCATCGCCGCCATCACCCGTTTCGCGATTCTGCGTTACCCCACCGATGCCGGCACACCGGTCTTCGACGAGAAGCATTACGCCCCGCAAGGATGGCAGGTGCTCACCGGCGGTGGGGTCGAGGACAACCCCGCTTACGGACTCGTGGTGCATCCGCCCGTAGGCAAGCAATTGATCGCAGCCGGGGAAGCACTGTTCGGCTACAACGGTTGGGGTTGGCGGTTCTCGGCAGCCCTGTTCGGAACCCTGTTGGTACTGATCGTGATTCGGATAGTACGACGGATGGCGCGGTCGACGCTGGTGGGAGCGATCGCCGGCGTCCTACTGATCGCCGACGGCGTCACATTCGTCTCCTCACGCGTCGGCATGCTCGACATCTTCTTGGCGTTCTTCGTCACCGCGGCTCTGGGTTGCCTGGTGGTCGATCGAGACGACGTCCGTGAACGCATGGCGAAGGTGCGAAGCGAAGGACGTATCAAGGCAAGCGAATTCGGGCCCAGGCTCGGTGTCCGCTGGTGGCGTTTCGGCGCCGGAATCATGCTCGGTCTCGCCTGCGGAACCAAGTGGTCCGGGATGTACTTCATCGCGTTCTTCGGACTGTTGTGCGTCGGATTCGACGTCGCGGCGCGGCGCGCGAACGGAGTGTCGCGGCCCTGGATCGGTACCGCAGTTCGAGACATCGGACCGTCGCTGTACGCCCTCGTCGTAGTGCCGTTGATCGTCTACTTATGCACGTACTCAGGGTGGTTCGCCAGCGAAACCGGAGTCGATCGCCATGCCGTCGGGAATCAGATCGGTACGGGCGGGCTGTTCTCGTTCGTCCCGGATGCACTGCGCTCATTGTGGTATTACAGCGGCAATGTTCTGACCTTCCACGAGGGTCTCACCAATTCTGTGGGCAACCGTCACCCGTGGGAATCGAAGCCGTGGTCGTGGCCGATGGGCTTGCGCCCGATGCTGTACTACTTCGCCGACGGTGAGCAAGTGCAGGGCTGCTCGGCGTCGTCGTGCGTCAAGGCCATCATGCTGATCGGTACACCGGCCATGTGGTGGCTCGCGGTGCCGATGCTCGCGTGGGGATTGTGGATGTTCCTGGTCCGGCGAGATTGGCGGTTCGCCGCAGTCGTCGTTGGGTACGCCGCAGGATTTCTGCCGTGGTTCATCACGCTCGATCGGCAGATGTACTACTTCTACGCAGTCGCGATGGCCCCGTTCATGGTTATGGGCTTCGCCTTGATACTCGGGCAGATCATCGGCCGCGCTCGCGCATCAGCCGAACGTAGAGGCACTGGGCTACTACTGGTGTGCCTCTACGTCGGTCTGGTGGTCGCGAACTTCATCTGGTTGTGGCCGATTCTGACCGCGATGCCGATCTCACCGGAACTGTGGCAGCAGCAACTTTGGCTGCCGAGCTGGCGCTAGCGACGTTTGCGCATTTTCGCCAAGCTCGTCTTGCCTCCGGAGACCCCGTCGAGGCTGAATCGTCCGGCGCCGACTGCCGCCAACAACAAAGATCCGACCCCGAGCGCTAGTACCAGTTCGTAGCCACCCTCGCCGACGAAGACCCCCATGTCGTAGTGCACGAACAAGAATGCCCCCAGCATGTCGACGAAGAGCAGAATGCCGACGATCGGAGTGAAGATGCCGAGAACGAGTGCGACTCCGCCGATGAGCTCGACGAAGGTTGCGAAGTAGGCGGACAAACCGGGTAGCGGGACGCCCATTCCGTCGAAGCCTGCTTTGGTGGCGTCGAGACCGTTGGTGTTGAGTTTTTGCCAACCGTGGGCGATGAAGATGATGCCGAGACCGAGTCGGGCCATCAGCATTGCGACGTCACGGAAGATGTTCGAGTTCATATCAGTTCCTTCGGGGCGGCAGCGAGACACGGCAACTTTGACACGGCGAGGTTGAAGCGTCAACTCGATGCGAGAGCCACATCGACGAGATCTCGCACTCGGGCGTCGGACAACCCCAATGCCCGAAGCTCTGCCACATACGTCATCGCTGCCCGGGCGGCACTGTCTTCGGTGGGATCACCTCCGGAAGCAATGAACGTACCGAGCCGACCACGGGCCTCGATGACTCCCTGATGCTCCAGTTCCCGGTAGGCCTTCGCCACCGTGTGCGGCGCTATCGAAAGCTCCGCAGCCAATCCCCGAACCGTGGGAATCTTCGTCTCTGCGATCAATTCTCCGCTTCGCACCAGATCGAGAACTCCAACGCGGAGCTGCTCGTACAGTGGGGTTTTGGATGCTGGATCGAGGTGCACTCGCATATGGACCCTTTGCTTTCGTGCGCCTGCAGAACCAGGACAGTCAGAGGGCATCTTCCAGGCGTACCCCACCCGAAGTCAACATCAGGGTCTTACCGACTGTCGACGGCGTTTCGATCAATGCTGCAATTACCTTTGCAACATCGCCGCGCGGCACAGTCCCTCGCTCGAGCGGCGGCTCCGACAAGGCGATATGCGCCGTGGCCTCCTCGTCGGTCAATCCGCCCGGACGAAGAATGGTCCAGTCGAGTTTTGTTCTGGCCTTCAAGTCCTCTTCAGCCGCCGTCTTGGCTGCCATATACGCCTTCCAGCTGTCCTCGGCGTCATCGGCTACCGGCTCACCTGCACCGAAGGAACTGATCTGCACGAATCGCTTGACTCCGGCCTTCTCCGCGGCATCGGCCAGGAGCACCGAACCTGCTCGGTCCACCGAATCCTTTCTCGCGGCCCCGCCCGATCCACCCGACCCGGCAGCGAACACGACCGCGTCGGCGCCGGCGAGAACTGCGGCTGCCTCGTCGACGGTCGCAGTTCCAGATCGAGCACCACGGGAAGGGCACCCAGTGACTCCACCGCACTCGAGTGCTCGGGATTGCGAATCAATGCGACCGCGCGGTCGCCATGCGCTGTGAGCACCTGAATCAGGTGTTGCGCGATCTTTCCGTGACCTCCAGCGATAACCACTCTTAAATCCGTCATGTCAAGTCGCCTACCCTGGTGGCAGAATCAACAAACATGGCTTCTACTGCGATTATCTACCACAACCCGCGCTGCAACACCTCTCGGACTGCGTTGAAGATCATCGAAGAATCCGGGCTGGAACCGACGATCGTCAGATACCTGGACACACCGCCGACGAAGGACGGTCTCCGCAAGCTTCTCGACGACGCCGGCCTTTCTGCGTCGCAAGCAATTCGCAAGCAGGAGCCGGTCTACAAAGAACTCGACTTGGCTCACGCCTCCGAGGACGAACTCATCAAGGCGATGGTCGAGCATCCCATTCTCATCGAACGGCCGATCGTGGTGACGGACCAGGGAACGGTGCTGGCGCGACCAGCGGACAGGGTCCGCGAAGTTTTGTAATGCGATGTTTCCGGTGGGCATCGATGCCGGGCCTGCCATTCATACAGGGGGCTCGAGCGAATCGCGTGCCACCGGGCACGACATGCACCGCGGCCCGCCACGTCCGGAGCCCAATTCCGAACCGCTGATCCGCAGTACCTCGATGCCCGACGCCTCCAGCCTGGCGTTGGTCTCGACATTGCGTTCATAAGCAACGACGACACCGGGGGCAAGGGCGAGGGTGTTGTTCCCGTCGTCCCACTGCTCGCGTTCGGCGGTGACGTGGTCGAGTCCGGTATCGATGACTCGGAGCTTGCCGATTCCCATCGCTGCAGCTGCAGCCTCCAGAAACGGATCAGCACCGCGGATGGAAACGCCGGCGTCTTCTCGACGAATCGTGTACGCCGACAGCGTGTCCTGAATGGCCGGATACATCACGACGGCATCGACGTCGACCATCGTGCACACAGTGTCCAGATGCATGGACGCACGCTCTTGCGCGATAGGAACAACCAACACCGTGTGCGCCAAGTCATCCTCGATCAGGCTGCGAGCCAATGCTTCTGCACCGGCAGGCGTGGTGCGCTCCCCTACCCCGACGGCCACCACACCCGGGGCGAGCAACAGCACATCGCCTCCTTCGACCGGAGCCGTCCGCGACTCGTAGGCGCGCCGAATACCGAGGAACCTCGGATGGAACGCATAGATCAGATCGGTCAAGGTCGTCTCGCGCAGCCGAGCTGGCAACGCCAGGGACGTGATCGCGACGCGATTACCGATCCAGAACGACGAGTCACGCGTGAACAGCAGATTCGGCAGCGGGTCGATGATGAAATCCGCTCCGTGGTGCATCCGACGAACCAATGACGCACCACTGAGTTCGGGGTCACCACTCTCCGCTTCCAGAAGCTCGTCGAACGTCATGCCTGCCATGAGGATCTGCGCCAGCTCCGCGGCAGGGACCCCTCGCAGATGTGCGGAAAGATCATGCGCCAACGCGCGGCCGAGACGCCGCTCGTTCACCGCCGCCGAAATACCCTGCATCCGCGCTGCTCCGCTCACCGTCATCGCCTCGGTGAGCAACGTCGACAACAGCAGCACTTCGACGTCGCGTCCTCGCAGCAGTTCCGCGAACGCGTCGTGCTCCTCCTGCGCTCGATCGACCCACGGAATACCGTCGAACAGCAGCTGATCGCTGTTGCGGGGTGTGAGACGTCGCAGTTCGTCGCCCGGGCGGTGAAGCATCACCGTACGTAATGGTCCGACCTCGGAATCAGCGCCGAGTTCTGCAGTCATCACTCAACCGTAATGCGCTGTGCGCAACCTTGGGCCATTCACCGAACCGACGAACTACTTCCGAAGCAGCTTGCTGAACTGATCGTTGGCCTTCTGCAGCACGAACTCGTACGGTGGTGCGAACTTGCGTGCCCACCAGTAGGCGAACCGAATGTCGTTGGACGAGTAAACCAGATAGCGATTCTTCACAATGCCTGTCAGGATCGCGTCGGCGACCTTCTCCGGTTCGACGGCACGCGCCTCGAACCGATGTTGCAGCTTCTGCACCCGCGGATCGTCACGGTCGACCCCCGCGATGTCCACGGTGTCGACCAGGCCTGTCTTGACTCCACCTGGCACGACGAGACTCACCCCGATGCCGTGCCGCTTCAGGTCGTATCGCAGCACTTCGGATGCGCCGCGCAGACCGTATTTGCTCGCACTGTAAGCGGCATGCCACGGCAAGGGGATCAGCCCGGCGGCCGAAGAGACGTTCACCAGGTGTCCACCCCGGCCGGCTTTCACCATCGGCGGCAGGAAGTTCTCGATGACATGGATCGGCCCCATCAGATTTACATCGATCATGGACTTCCAGTGCCGATGCTCGAGATGCTCCACCGTTCCCCACGCAGCAATTCCAGCGACGTTCATGACGATGTCGAGGCTGCCACCTTCTGCGTGGACTTCGTCTGCGAATGTCGTCACATCTTCGTACACCGAAATATCGAATGCTTCTGAGCGAGAAACCTTTCCACCTGCGGACCGGACGGCGTCGACGGTGCCCTTCAGACCTACGCCGTTGATGTCTGTGAGTACGAGTTCGGCACCTGCAGCACCGGCCGCGAGTGCTGTCGCACGGCCGATCCCGCTCCCTGCCCCGGTGATGAACGTCTTCTTACCGCGTAAATCGGTGATGCCCATGTCGGTGTCTCTTCTCCCACACTCTCGGCGGCGTCCTGCTGTGCGTTCCTGACCGCACCCTACGCGTCGACCGAGTGGTCACGGGGAACACCGAGTTGTCACAGGAAACAAAAGCGGAGGACACTGCCAGAGCAGACAAGACGAGGAGATGACCATGGCACTGGTGTCCCGAGGATTCCACGGAAAGCGTCGCGGCAACGACGGCCGCACCCCACCAGGTCAGTATCTGGTCGATGATTTCCCCGTCTTGTCCGTCGGTCCGACGCCCAGGGTGGACACGGACCGGTGGCAGTTCACCATCTCCACCGAGATGGGCTCGAAGCATCAGTGGAGTTGGCAGCAGATGCGTGCGCTGCCGGAAGAGAAGCCGACAGTGGATATCCACTGTGTCACCAAGTGGTCGAAACTCGACACTCGGTGGCGTGGAGTCTCGCTCGACACGCTTCTCGACGGTATCGAAACGCAGGCCACGCACGTCATGGCGCACAGCCACGACGGTTACACCACCAATCTCCCCCTTTCCGATCTACGCGGCGGAAAAGCCTGGCTTGCATACACATTCGACGGTAAGCCGTTGTCTCCCGAACACGGAGGCCCAGCTCGACTCCTGGTGCCGCACCTGTACTTCTGGAAGTCCGCGAAATGGATCGAGAAGTTGACGCTACTCATGCGGGACGAACCGGGTTTCTGGGAGCGCAACGGTTATCACGACTACGGCGACCCGTGGCAGGAACAGCGATATCAGGGAGATTGAGCTCACCATGGAGTGGCTCGTCGCGACACTTGTCGAGAAGATTTTCGAAACGAACACTGCCTGCACACTGATCTACGACGTCGAAGGTTGGGCCGGACACCAGCCAGGTCAGCATGTCGACGTTCGGCTCACCGCCGAGGACGGGTACAGCGCGCAACGAAGTTACTCTCTCGCTCAACCGAGCGACGGTGACCGAATTGCGTTGACGGTTCAGACCGTCGCCGACGGCGAGGTATCGCCCTACCTGACGTCCACGCTGGAGATCGGCGAGCAGATCGAGCTGCGCGGGCCGATCGGTGGTTGGTTCGTCTGGAACGAAACCCGCCAGTCCCCGGTCCTGCTGATTGCGGGAGGATCTGGCATCGTGCCGCTCATGGCGATGACGCGGGCCCGCAGTCGCAGCGCGAGGAAGACTCCGTTCCGGTTGATCTATTCGGTCAGGTCTCCGGTGGACTTGATCTACGCCCGAGAGCTCCGCTCACTGCCGGAGGGCGTCGACGTCGACTATCGCTTCACCCGCGAGGCGCCGCCGGAATACGACGGCCGGGTGGGCCGGCTGACTGCGCAGGATCTGGCGTCGGACAAATGGCAGCCGGACTCTTCGCCGGACTGCTTTGTCTGCGGTCCTACCGGTTTCGTGGAGTCGGCTGCCGACATGCTCGTAGAACTAGGTCATGCGCCGTACCGGATCAGAACGGAACGATTCGGTACGACCTGAACCGGTAGCTCACAAGCGTCGCGACATCTCGTCGCGATACTCGTTCACCGTCTGCTCGATTCGCTCGGCATCTGCTTCCGCTCCGCGCCGACGTGCGTCGTCGGCGCGACTCTGCAAGGTGCCGATTGCTTTTCGGAGCTCGGTGTCGGACATTACACGGTAACTCGTTGCGTGGCTCATATCACACAGTGTCCGCTCGGCATCGACCCTTAGCAAGCCTGCTCAGACGTGAGCTCTACGCGTTGGAGAATTCCTCGGACGGCACGAAGCTCGAGAGACTGCGCGCGGCGAACTCGCGGAAGTAGCCGAGCTTGTTCGGCGGAACGAGTGAAGGAAGCACGGTGTTCCACACCTTCTCCATACGGGACGGTGCGCTCTCCAGCGCGGACTGAGCCTCGGACACCATCAATACACCCGCGAGCATCTCGCATACGAGAAGCGAAGCGTTTCCGGAGTCGAGGTGATCGGCGACGTCACCGTGTTCGATCGCCCGATCGAAGAGATGCTCGAAAATGTTTCCCCAGGTGCAAAAAACACTGCCCCTTGCGGTTTCGGACCCGTCGATCTCCATCTGCAGCCGATACATCACGCGGACCAGAGGATCGGAAGCCGCCAACTCCAGCACGGAGTACGAAATGCCGATGACCGACTCCAGGGCAGGCGATCGACTGTCGACCAAACCGGCGCACGCAGTCGATACACGCTCGTGACCTTCGTCGACAATGGCGCGGGCAAGCTCTTCCTTCGAGGCGAAGTGGAAGTACAAGGCGCCCTTCGTGACGCCTGACTGTGCGGACACCTGACTCAGTGTCGCGTTCGCGTGCCCGACATCGAGAAAAAGATCCGCTGCTGCACGAAGTGCGGCCGCGCGTGTTGCTTCCGCTCTCAGTTGCCTAACCATGATCGTTCACCCCTGCCCATTTGCCTACCATGACACCTACGCTGTTCAGCGTGGACATCCGAGTCACAGGAATCCGTAGTCTCGAACTCACTGAACCCGTATCTCGCAGGGTAATACTAACCACAACTAAGTCCATAATGTGATTGAAGGCGACCCAATGGGGCGAACACCTCACGGAATCAGATAACAACCGAGATAAAGAGTTCCACTTCGCCGGAATGTGTAACGACTTCGACATCTTCTTTATATGCCCGAAATAACGTTCCGGATTCAGTTGCCTCATCGACCTGGGCCCAGACATCGTCGATAGGGTCGCGAAGATTACCGCTCGGTACGAACCTTGCGAATATTCCGCTCGGGACTTGCAAGAACACGTCCCCGACAGGCACATCACTCGGTGACTCATACGGTAAACCGATCACCACGTTGTAGTCCCCGAGCTCGTCTGGAACGAAGACCGTACTGACTGCAATAGGGTCGGCCGATCTGTCTCGAATGCGTTCTCGCAGAAAGCGAAACAGCTCACTATTACTGGATTCGGAGCTCGGAACGGAAAGTGGGGCTACCAACCCACCGAACAACTCTGCACTGCGCGCGGTCACGCTGAACGTCATGCCGACCGCCCTGCGGAATCCAGCGGCAAGTACAAATCGATTTTGTATGCGTGTGGGTAACACTCGTAGTCGCCGGTGAACAGTCGCTTGATCTCACCCTGCTCTTCGGCGTGATCGATCTGTTTCCACAACCGCGTCATGACGTCGGGGAAATGGCCCACCGCCGAGAACTTCGCGTACTTGGTACGCGGCACCCTGGCCACCAGATGCCCCCGGGTAACTTGACTCAAAGAAGTGCAGCGATAACCGACTATTTGCGTATTGTAAGAACCTATACCGGGTGCGAAGTCTGTATAAATGGACGCGAGCGGACCGGAAATTTCCTGCTTCAGGACCGAAGACCACGCACGATTGAGCGCCGGATCGTTCAACCTGCCCAACGCCCGCTTGGGGCTACGAACAGGAAGACCGGCGACCCACGTTTCCTCGAGGTCGACAATCTCGAAAGTCATTCATTCTCCAGATAGCTCTCAGTGCGCACGTTCGAGATTGCTGGGCCGGGCTGACGTTTCCCGGTTCGTCGCCCACTGACTCTGATCTCAACTTGTCAGCAAGACTACCGGTCGGAGACCTCTTTGTTCACACGACGCTCACCTGTCACTCGAGGCGGCACCGCGAGCGCAGACCGAACGCTCCGCAGTCCGGTGCCCACATTGTGGCCCAAAACAAAAAAGGGCCCCACCCGAGAAGCTCGGAATGGGGCCTGAACTGCGGTTTCAAGGGTGGAGCTGAGGGGAATCGAACCCCTGACCTTCTCGATGCGAACGAGACGCGCTACCAACTGCGCCACAGCCCCTGGTGCAGCGTTTCTCACTGCTGCGCAACCCTATCAAAAGGATCGGAAGCCGTGGAACGTCAGGCCCCGGATGCCCGCCGGACGCCAGGACTCTCGCGCGCCGACTGCTGAAAAGGCTCGTCGTAGTGATCGAGATGCTCGAACTCCGGGTCTTCGTCATCGATTTCGAGCACTACGGCACCGGGCCGCCGCAGTCGCTGTGGAACGAGCCGGAGCTCTTCGTCGGTGCGTGATTCCACACCGAGACGTGAGCGACCCGCTCGGGTCATGCGCCGCCGTCGGATCTCCTGCTCGATATGGACCTGCCGACGCAGGTAGTAGAGGTATCCAGCGAGGGCTGCGACCGAAAGGGTGCAAGCCCACCACAACATCGGCGTCATGATTACCGCGAGAGCACCGGTCGCGATGACGGCGAAGATCAACCCGAGTACTGCACGCTGCCGGAAGGAGTACCGAGCGGCGCTTGCAATCGCATCAGCTTCGGCGTCGAAGCCGCCGCGTCCTCGACGGCTCGGAACGTAAGCACGTTCGGCGTCGTCCGTGTCTGTTTCTTCGGTCTCTGCAAGAGTGTCCATCGGGTCCTCCGCGTCGGTGCTCGGTGCGTTTCGTCCGAAGACGACGCCGGCGGGTGCCGATGTGCGCTCGTCGTACTCGGGTCGCCAGTCGGGGTCGCTTGCGTGTCCGGCGGCAGGTCCCCGTTGGGGCCTCGTGGTTCCACCGCGGTACAGAACTCGGGTCGCGAGGGCGACGTCGGATGTCTGCATGATGCGTGGGCGCTTGCTCATCATCATCGGCAGCAGGACGAACAACCAGATTGCGACAAGACCGATCCAGATGATCGAGTTGGGCATATCAGCGTTCTCCTCTCATGCCTGTTGGGTCCGACATCTATGACGTCTTCAGGCTATGCGGAAGTTGCTGCCGAACCTCGACGACGCGCCGACCCAGATTACACACACGTAACTCCAGTCACATCTGTCACGAGTGGACACGTCCGAGTTCTAGGCCCAGGCCGCCCGTCCAGTGCGCACCAACCGGTCCGCGACGGTGCCCTGAACCTCGTTGGAAGTCAGCGCCACCAGGAGGTGATCGCGCCAGCGCCCATCGACGTCGAGGTAGTCCCTCAGGAGTCCTTCTTCACGGAACCCGACGTTGCGTAGTACAGCTTGGCTCGGAAGGTTCTCCGGTCGCACTGTTGCTTCGACGCGGTGGAGTCCGAGCGGACCGAAACAATGATCGAGACCTATGGCCAACGCTGCCGTGGCAACGCCGCGACCATTGACGTCCTTGGCCACCCAATACCCGATCCATGCAGATTTAAGCGCACCACGAATGATGTTGCCGACAGTCATTTGTCCACAGAATTCACCGTCGACCTCGATGGCCATCGGCAGCATGTGGCCCTTACGAGCTTCGGACTTGAGCCCGGAGCACAAGGCGGGCCATGACGAGATGTGGTGTCGTGCGGCCCACGAGCCCTCGCCTGTCGGTTCCCACGGCTCCAGATGGTCGCGATCACGGAGTCGGAGCCGACTCCAGGCACCCGCATCCCGGAGCTTCACTGGGCGGAGGGTGACGTTGCCCCCGGCAACAGTGAGGGGTCCCAGTTTCGCCGGCCAACCTGGGTGGCTCGACCACGTGCGCGGCATCTGTCGACATTAGCGCCTTGGGCGGGGCCGCTGCACCATCGCCGCGGAGTCGTTACCCCCGTTGGGCGAGGAAAGCTACGTCGACTTCTTCGCCCGTTCTGATTTCGGTGACATTCGGCTCGATGACCACGAGACAGTTGGCCTCGGCGAGAGTGGCGAGCAGGTGTGAGGAGGATCCGGGCGCGCCACCGAGCGCCTGTACGAGGTATTCACCAGAGCCTTCGTCACGCATCAGCTGACCGCGCAGAAAGCCCTTGCGGTCCTCGATGGAGGTGATCGGCGCGACCGTTCGCGCAGTCACTGTGCGACGCATCGGCTGGCGACGACCGAGTGCGATGCGAATCAACGGCCGCACCATGATTTCGAACACCACGAGTGCACTGACCGGGTTGGCGGGAAGTAAGAAGGTCGGTACCTCGTCGCGGCCCAGTTGCCCGAAACCCTGCACCGAACCCGGATGCATCGCAACACGTTCGACTTCGAGATCACCGAGGTCCGACAGTGCCTCCCGGACACTGTCGGAGGCGCCGCCACCGACTGCACCGGCAATGACGACGATCTCGGAGCGAATGAGTTGGCCTTCGACAACTTCACGTAACCGTTTGGGGTCACCGCTGACAATTCCGACGCGGTTGACGTCTGCGCCGGCGTCACGTGCCGCGGCCGCAAGCGCATAGGAGTTGACGTCGTAGACCTGGCCGGGTCCCGGGGTGCGGTCGGTGTCGACGAGTTCTCCGCCGACAGAAATAACCGACAGGCGTGGTCGCGGATGGACCAGTACCTTGTCACGCCCCACGGCAGCGAGCAGACCGACCTGGGCTGCGCCGATGATGGTTCCTGCCCGCACAGCAACGTCACCCGGCTGTACGTCGTCCCCGATCTTGCGGACGTAGTCGCCCGAGCGCACCGGTCGATATACCTTCACTCGCGCCCGTCCCGCATCGGTGCGGTCCAGCGGGAGTACTGCGTCGGCGAGCGTCGGGAGCGGTGCACCGGTGTCCACCCGCACAGCCTGCCGCGGTTGCAGCCGAATTGGTTGCCTCGAGCCGGCGGTGACCTCCCCGACCACAGGCAGCGTCAACTCGATGCGCTCGTCGTCCTCGTTGCGCAAGTCGGTTCCAGCGGAGGCGACATCGACGCTGCGCACTGCGTAACCGTCGATCGCTGCTTGGTCGAAACCCGGCAGGGGTCGCTCGGTGACCACTTCCTCGGCGCACAACAAGCCCTGCGCTTCCGAGATCGCTACTCGGACAGGCCGTGGAGCGACCGCCGCAGCGGTCACTCTGGTCTGCTGATCTTCAACCGAGCGCATCTGGCCCCTTCTCTATCTCTGTACTCCGGGCCTATTCATACGTGGTGAGTTGCGGCGCCCAATCGTCACTCAGACGTTCGGTCAGCCATTCACGCAAAGACGGACCGTAATCATCGCGTTCGAGTGCAAAGTCAACCGCAGCGCGTAGGTATCCCCCGGGATTTCCGAGGTCGTGTCGGGAACCGCGATGTACGACGACGTGGACCGGATGACCCTCGTCGATCAACAGCGCGATGGCGTCGGTGAGCTGAATCTCGCCACCAGCACCCGGCTCGATGCGTCGCAAGGCGTCGAAAATCGCTCGATCGAGCAGATAGCGGCCTGCCGCAGCGAACAGTGACGGCGCATCTTCACGCTTGGGCTTCTCGACCATGCCGGTCACCTTGAGGACATTCGGGTTCACCGCGTCGGGCACGGTTTCGACGGAGAAGACTCCGTAGGAGGAGACATCTTCTTCGGGTACTTCGAAGGCGCACAGCACGGTGCCGCCGCGCTTGGCACGCACCCGGGACATCACGTCGAGTACACCTCGGGGAAGAACGAGGTCGTCGGGCAGCAGGACTGCCACGGCGTCTTCGTCGTCGTCGAGTACTTCTTCGGCACATGCGACGGCGTGCCCGAGCCCCAGAGGCTCGGATTGCACGACAGATTGGACATCGAGGAGCGAGGGAGCGACGCGGACCTTCGCGAGCATCTTCAACTTGCCGCTTTTCTCGAGCTTCGTCTCGAGAACGAGATCCTCGACGAAGTGCGCGACGACGCCGTCCTTACCGGGCGAGGTGACGATAACGAGACGCTCGGCGCCGGAGTCGGCCGCTTCACCTGCAACGAGTTCGATTCCTGGTGTGTCTACGACCGGAAGCAGTTCCTTGGGAACGGTTTTGGTGGCAGGCAAAAAGCGTGTCCCCATGCCGGCGGCCGGAACGATCGCTGTCCGAAAGTGCCCTTGATGCCCGACATGCGTTATCGGAGCGTCTGCTGCGGCTTCTGTCATGCTGCCCACCTTATCCATGGTCACCGCGGATCTCGCTCCGCGCCTGCCGACTGTTCCCGAGGTGCCTAGGCTCGACCCATGTTGCTGAAGACGATGCTGCTGGTAATGCTGTGAAACCGATCTCCAAGAAGGAGTGGCGCCTACGCGTCCTCGCATCTCGCCGTAACTCGACCGCGATGACCCGTGAAGACGAGTCGCTGAAACTCTGTCATGCCGCAGCCGAATCGGTGTGTGGCGCGTCCGCTGTTGCGGCCTATGTCCCGGTGGGAAGCGAACCGGGGTCGCTGGACATGCTCGACGCGCTTCGCCTTCGATCCCCGGTTGTACTGGTCCCTGTGGCCAGGGAACCAGGGCCTTTGCAGTGGGCAGAGTACACAGGGCGCGAAAATCTGAAGGCCGCGCAATACGGCCTGTACGAACCGACGGGACCACCGTTGCCTTCCGCGCGAGTCGCGACGTGCGATGTGGTGTTCGTGCCTGCGCTAGCCGTAGATCGACGCGGAGTCAGGCTGGGTCGGGGTGCCGGCTTCTATGATCGAACACTCGATCTGGTCCCTGCCGGAACCCCGGTCATAGCGGTAGTTCGCGACTCGGAGTTGGTAGACGAACTCCCCGAGGAACCGCATGATCGTCGCGCCTCCCACGCCCTCACCCCGTCCGGCGGCCTCATTGTCTTGAGTCGGGAATAGCCGCCTGAATGGCAGCGTTGGCAGTCATGACTGTAGAGTGCTAATGCTCTCTCCTTCTCGGAGAAGTTCCAGCAGTTTTTTCGGCACACCAGTGGTCTCGACCGAGCAATGGCGAAATCTCCATGGTGACCAGTCGAGCAGTTGACCAGTGGACCAGCGCGGAGGAACATCGATGCCCACCTATTCATACGCCTGCACCGAGTGCGAGAACCGGTTCGACATTGTGCAGTCGTTCAGCGAGGACTCACTGACTGTGTGCCCGCAGTGCAGCGGCAAGTTGCGGAAACTGTTCAATTCGGTCGGAATCGTGTTCAAGGGAACCGGGTTCTACCGGACCGACAGTCGTAGCGGCGCCAGCACAGCCAGCGAAAGCGCGGGCGAATCGAAGAGCGACAAGAGCGATTCCGCACCGGCGAAGACCGATGCGAAAGCCAAGGAGTCCAGCTCGAGCAGCGCGCCTTCGACGCCGAGCACCTCCTCTTCGACACCGTCGAAAGCAGCGGCAACCTCGTAGTTTCTCGTTTGTCCACAGGCCTCGGCGTTATCCACAGCCGGGGCCTGTTTCGACTGCTGATGCAGACAGTCCGTCGTTACGGTGAATCTCATGCCACAGCGACATGCTCGTCTCGATTCCACAATGTTGGATCGACTACTTGTTCGGCCGGGCTGGACTCGCACCGTGCTCGTCCGCCGCTCGACGGCTGGGGCCCTTGCCTTTCTGGCGGCTGTGTTGTTCGTCAGGGATGCCGCTGCGACAGATCGCGTACCGATTGTCGTTGCGGCCCGCGATCTGGCTCCGGGTAGGCCCCTCCAGCCCGAGGACGTCCGGATTGCCGGCTACGAGCCGGGAACTGTTCCCAACGGCGTAATCACCGATATCGACGAAGCGACGACACATACAGTGGCGGGCCCGATCCGTGCCGGTGAACCTCTCACCGATGTCCGTCTCCTCACACCGCGGTTGGCGGGGGCAGCGCTCGGTTCGGCCGATGGCCGAATCGTGCCCGTCCGCCTGACCGACGCCGCGGTCACAGATCTCTTACGCGAGGGCGACATCGTCGACGTGCTGACTGTCCAGGCCGACGGGGACGGCGGTGAACAGAGTGCGCGAATTTTGACGACCGATTCCGTCGTCGTACTGATTTCGGAGAAAGACGCACGTCAGCGAAGCAGCGACCGAGTTGTACTCGTGGCGATGTCACCTGAGGATGCGACGGTTGTTGCCGCCGCATCCCTGGTCAGCTCACTGACCGTGACGTTCCACTGACAGTGAGCCCGTGCCTGCCATCCGAGGGTGAATCTTTCATATCCGACGCCTCGGTGTCGTCGACGTCCACCGAGCGGGCATCGAAGTGACCGGCGTAGGTCGCGAAGGTCGTGAACACCAGCGCACCGATCCGATCGGTGAAGACGATTTTGACGCCGAAAGAATCCGAGTTGTTGTCGCGACGGTGGCTTTCGAGAAAGACATCGCTGTGCAGGCTGTCGTCCGAGCGCAGAGGTCGATGCTCGATGGTGCGCTGTTCGGTCAGGCTCAGGACATAGGAATCGAATTCCGCGAAGACTTCTCGGAGCACGTACGACGCTGCGGATGTCGCCAGGTTTCGCTCCGCGTCGGCCCTGTGCTCCGTGTCCTCCACGTCAGCGGCTTTGGGGAACATCCACAGCAGATCCGATTGGTCTGCGCGTGTGGAGGCCGGATCGTAGAACTCGGACAGCCGGTGCCGCTTGCCCAGCACGCCTTCGATCCAGTCGCTCGAAGGCGCAAAAGTAGCGGCTCTGTGACGACTCATAGCGGCATCCTATCCCGCCACAAGTTTGCACATCGAATACTGAGACAGATCACAGGAAGTAGTGGCATTCGATCCTGGTGACGACGCATCGATCGGACGCGTCGTCACCTGAGCACATGCATTCGGATTTCAGCCAATACTGAAGGGCTGTCCCCAGAGCGTCACAGTGGACGTCACCGCATCGTTTTCGATGGTGACGTCTACGTACGAACGGGCCTCCGCGAAGCCTGCGCAGCCAGACACACTCAAGGTTTCGTCGGCGAAGGTGAAGCCGCCTCCGTTGCCTTCGAACGGGAAGTCGTTGTCCGTTTCGGTCGCAACGGTGACGCCATCGATTTTCGCATTTGTCTCGTCGGCGACCAGCTTGACGTCGTTGAGCTGTCCCGGCGCGAGCTCCAGGTCGAGGCCTGCGCCGATCTCATAGGTGTTGGGCTGGGTACGGTCGATTTTCAACGAACTCAAGTCACCCGGTTCGACCGAAATGGTATTTCCCTGACCGAAGGTGGCGCCCACTCCGCCGCCGATGCCTGCTGCGAAATCGACCTGGCACCCGACGAGAAAGCCTGGTTCGATCTTTCCGCCACCGGGGTTGGAGGTCTCGACTGTGTAGTTGCCCGTCACCCACACGTTGCGCTGTGTCGGCGTGGCACCCATGGACGGAGAGATGAGCCCGCTTTGGCCGAAGCCTTTGACCGTCACCACTGTTCCGTCGATGAGAGTCTTGCTGATCTCGTTGTCCGGCAACGGCACGAACGTATCTGCGCTCGCTGCACCTGCCGACCAGAATCCGATTGCGACGGCACCGACCGCCCCGAGTGCTGCGATGCGCGCAGCAACAGTTCTGTTGTTCTTCACTGTGTCTGTTCCCCTCTAGGTCCTACGAAGTTCGAAAGTCTCAGCCGAGGCTGAACGGCTGGCCGTACAGAGTGCCTTTGTATCGGTAGTTTCCGGTGAGCTCGAGTGTTGTGTAGGACCGAGCCTGCGCGAATCCTCCACAGTTCTGGACCGAGATCGCGACGTCCTGGTACTGGATTGCCGTAGTCGGTCCCGACACATCCTTGGATGCTATTTCGATCGCGGCGACTTCGCGGTCCTGCAACGGAATGTCGAAGTCGGCACCGCCACCGATCTTGTTCTCGGTCTCACCTTCTCCGCCGATCAAGAAGGGAATGGGGAACAGAGTGATGATGTTGGTGTTGCCACCCTCGATACCGGCATCGAAATTCAACCCGAATTCGAGATCGGTCATATCGAGTTGGCATCCCACCAAGTAACCGGTCTTCAATGTTCCGGTCGAACCTTCGGGAACCTCGGACAGTGCCGTGCCGGTGGCCCACGCGTTTCGGTTCAGTCCGTTGAAAGCAATTTGAGGCGCAACCTTTGCGGACTCGTCGAAGTGCGCAATCTTGTAGGGGCCGGCTACTTTCTCGCCGTTGGCCAATGGGACAAAAGTTTCTGCGTTGGCGGCACCGGCGGACAGCAGTCCGATACCTACGGACGCCACTGCCCCGAGTGCGGCCAGCCGGCCGAACCTGCGCAGCGCGAAAAAGCGAGACTCGTTCATGGTTCCCCTCATGCAGCGTCAACTGAAAAGATTTTGCAATCCGACGGCCCTCACATGAAGCGAGGCGTTTCCCGGGGAAGGCTACTGGACGTTCGGCCTGCCGTCATGAGCAAACGGAATCAATTTTTACAAGAACGTTATAGAGACAACAATCGAAGGACCAGCCGGCTTTCGCCCTGAACGTCGCTCATTCCGTTAACCTTTTCCAATAGCGCTATGCCGTCCATCGGCTCGACAGTACTCGAGGAGAATCATGCTCAAGGGATTCAAGGACTTCCTGCTCCGCGGAAATGTCGTCGATCTGGCCGTCGCGGTGGTCGTCGGCGCTGCGTTCACAGCCATCGTCACCGCGTTCACGACCAACATCGTAAACCCGCTCATCGCGGCCCTCGGCGGTTCCAACGAATACGGGTGGGGATTCCAAATCACCTCGAGCCCTGAGACATTCGTCAATGTAGGCGCCGTGATCACGGCGGTCATCAACTTCATCATCCTCGCTGCAGTGGTGTATTTCGTACTCGTCCTGCCGGTGACTACCGCCAAGAAGCGGTTCGTCAGCGAACCCGACAAGGAACTCAGCGACGTCGACGTCCTCGTTCAGATTCGAGACATGCTGGCCGGTGGAACCGACGTCGGCCGCAGGCTCTCGACACCCGCGGATGACACCGGCGGCAGCGGCGAGGCAGTAGGCGATGCCGAAAATTCGGGCGGCGGATTGCACAGCAAGTAAGAAAAAACTTTTAGGACAATGGCCCGCTTCCCCTGATCCCCTCAGCGGAAACGGGCCTTCGGCCTACCTGAACCATCCGAGAGGTTGTACCGCCATCCCTCGGACAGTGAGATTTCGAAACTCCTACGCCAAGCAGTTCACAGGGACAATTCCCCGGTTCACTCCAGGATCAGAACTTTTGCAGTGGAAACTCAGCCAAAGTGACCGTCGTACCGTCGTTGCCGCACGATGCTGCCACCGCCTCCGAGTTGTCGACGAACGCCTGACCCGAGGCGCTGTCGGCCTCGGTGAGTTCGAGCGAATCCTTCGGCAGCGCCGAGACAAGCGCTTCGATGTTCGCTTTCACCTCCTCCTCGGCCTGATCGGCGAGCGGGGAGATCTTGGCGAGCGCCGTGTCTTTGTCCGCGGTCCACTGGACGGGGTCCCCGCCGACACCGGGGCCGGTTGTGGCGAGTGTCGTCAGTTCGTCGTGCGCAGATTTGAACTGTGCGCAGACATCGGCGTTCGCGCCCGAGGCCGAGCTGTCCGCCGATTCGCCACTGCCGCAACCGACTAGAGCAACCATGCCGGCAAAGGCAACGACGGGAATGAAAGTGAAGCGCATTAATTATCAGCCGTTTCTCGCGCACCGGAGCCCGCCGGGTCCGGTGCACGCATTCAGAGGAAGTTGGGGACGAACAAATCGGGCCCGTCCGGAATAACTCCGGACGGGCCCGATCAGGTTCAGCGCATCAGCGCTGGGGTGTGAAGCTTTCGATCAACCGATCGAGATCAGTTGAAGGTCCACGGGACACCGTAGGTGACAGCAACGTCACCGGTGGAGCTGGTGACCGAGACATACGGGCGAACGCGAACGTTGCCGAGGATGCCGGTCGCGGTGCCGTGAGCGTTGGCGATCTGGATGGTGCCCGAAGCGCCTTCGGCGTCACCCTCGGTGCCCTGGATGCTGCCTGAAGCGGCGGTGGCGTCGACGATGCCGGGTCCGGGAGCGATATCCGCGGAGAAGCCAGCCTGCGGGAGAACGTTACCGAGGGACAGCGACGGAGATGCCTCGGAGATGGTTGCACCCAGCGAAGGCGTCTTGTATTCGAACGTCACCTTGCCGCCGAGGCTTGCCGGGTAGCCGACCTGGTAGCCGATGGCCACGGTGCCGTCGAAGTCTGCGGCGTCAGGTCCGGTAACGGTCCAGCCTGCGGTGCCGTTGGCGAACCACTCGCGGGTGAGCGGGTTGCCGTCGAGCGGCGAGACGCTGTTGATGAAGGTGTCGGACAGCGACACGGTGATGGTGTTGCCGTTGGCGTCGACGACCGTGTTGGTGCTGTCGACTGCGGCGGATGCGGTACCGGTGCCGAGCACCAGGCCGATAACCGAAGCGCCTGCTGCAACTGCAACGCTCATGGACTTGAACCCACGGCTACGCCGCGACTTCTGGATCTCCGTCATTTACTTCCTCATCATGTTCAGTCCCAGCACAGTCGCACGGGAAGCTTGTGGCTTTCACCCTCGGTTCACGACGGCAGCATTGCCGAGAATCCCCGAGCAGAACTTCGATCCTCGGATCGCGTTCTTTGTCAGTTCCGACCCAAAGACGTCGAACGTGTAAGTCCACGTCCTTGAAACCGGAAGCTGAGGGGAACATTAGAGGAGTTGCCGGATCGTGACAATCCCTACGATTGCCCGACGAAGGTGTCCCGTTCGTGATGTGTTTCGGGCAGGTGAACGACGTTGACAACATACTGACGAGTAACGCAGAACACATTTTCGGCGCCCGTGGCCGACCCGTTACAAACCTCACCGAGGAGCACACACGGCTTGAAGTGGGCAGACACTCAAGTAACACGCCTCACACTGTCGCCGAACGCCCCGAATATGAGGATTGAAATCACCGTGATCGGAAGCGCGACACCCATTTCGGGCTGACAAACAGTGCTAAAAACACGTAAACAACAAATGAACACACGTTCGATGCCACACGGAAAACGTGTCCTAGATCACATCAATAGTGGTGTGGCGGACGCTCCCGATCGAACCACTGGTCCGATCTCGTGTCCTCTGCGCCCGCCTGTTCATCGCCTGTCGTTTCCGGGAGGACGTCACCGAAGATACGAGCGAGCCGAGCCCGTTCGATTCGGGCTCGGCTCTCGTCGTGCTTCTCGTTGCTGTGCTCGGCCATGAAAGGAGGCCTCCTACTCAGGCGTCCAGGCCGGAAAGGTCGGCGATGACCTGACTCGCCAATGGGGTCAGCGTCGCCATGCCGTCACGGATCGCGGCCCGCGAGGACGCGAGATTCACCACCAGTGTGCTGCCGGAAACCCCGACGAGCCCACGAGACAGACCAGCGTCGAGAGTGCCCGCCGCAAGCCCGGACGATCGGAGGGCCTCACTGATGCCCGGAATCTCTCGATCCAAAACCTCGGCAGTGACGTCTGGAGTCACATCCCGCGGTGAGACGCCGGTTCCGCCGATCGACACGACCAGATCGACGCCACCGATGACAGCGGTGTTGAGCGCATTGCGCACATCGACCTCATCCGATGTCACGGCAACAACGCCGTCGACCAAGAATCCTGCTTCGGTGAGCAACTCTGTGACCAATGGGCCGGTCGAGTCCTGTTCACTGCTGTGTGCGGTCCGATCGTCCACGATCACGACCAACGCCCGTCCAGCCAGAGGTGCCTCTATTTCCATAGTGCTTACCGTAGTAGTAGCGCGCTGCCCGGACTCACGCTGTGCGTAAATCGTTGCAACTGTCGTCAGCGAATCGGTATCGGACCACATCAGCGACCACCAGGGAATCCGGGGATCTGCAGTGGTGACTGCGACTCCGATTCGGACGGCGCCTGTACTGCACCGGTCTGCGGCTCGGCGGTTCCGAGGGTCACCTCGACAGTCTTGTCCTTACCGCCTTCGTTGTAGGTGATCTTCACCGAATCGCCGGGGGCGTGCGAACGCACGGCTGCAATAAGAGCGTCACCACTTGAAATCACCCGATCATCGACCTTGGTGATGACAGCACCCTTGGGAATACCAGCTGCGGCCGCTGGACTCCCCTCGGTCACCTCGACCACCGTCGCACCGTTCGCATCGTCCTGTGAGGGGACCTGAACACCGATCATGGCCTGTGTCGCCTTACCGGTCTTGCTCAGCTCATCGGCTATGCGCTTGGCCTGATCGACCGGAATCGCGAAGCCAAGTCCGATGGAGCCGCTCTGAGCGCCCGAGGACTTGCTTCCGCCGAGTGAGGCGATTGCAGTGTTGATGCCGATCAGCTGCCCCTCGGTATCGACCAGTGCGCCACCGGAGTTGCCGGGGTTGATAGCAGCATCGGTCTGAATGGCATCGATCACCGAGTTCTGGTTGCCCGACTCACCGCTGGTCGACACCGGACGGTTCAGCGCGGACACGATACCTGTGGTCACGGTCCCGGCAAGCCCGAGCGGTGAACCGATTGCCACAACCTGTTGCCCCACCTCGAGGTTCGACGAAGTGCCGAGTTCGATCGGGGTCAACCCTGTCTTGCCTTGCACCTTGATGACCGCCATGTCGGAAACAGCATCCGCGCCCACCAAAGTTGCATCTGCAATCGATCCGTCCGAGAAGGCGACGGTCAGTTTACCGTTGGCGCCTGCGCCGGTAGCGACGTGATTGTTGGTGAGAACAAGTCCGTCCGAGGACAGAATGACGCCGGAGCCTTCTCCCTCGGCCTGGCTTCCCTTGACCTGAATCTGCACGACACTCGGCAGAACCTTGTTCGCTACAGCCTGAACCGAGCCGTCGGGGAAGTTGGCGGCAGGTTGCGCCGCAGTGACGTTGGAGTTGAGCGAATTCGTTACTCCGCCAGTGCCGTTGGCGTTGTTGGTAGCTATTGCCCCTACCGCGCCACCGATTCCGCCGCCGACCAGAACCAGCGCGATAGCTCCGGCGACAAGAGTGGTTCGGCCGGGCCGGGCCTTGAGCGCAGCGGGCGCCTGGGTAGTCGCCTCGTGATGCTGTGGTGCAGCATGCTGGTTGTAGCCGTAGCTCTGCTGGGGGTACGGATTCTGACCGTATGACGGGCTTCCGTACTGACCGGTGGCCTGCTGCTGGCTATGCGGATGCTGCTGCGGAGGAAATTGCTGGGTGGAGTGCTGATCCGACGGATTCTGGGCAGTGGGATCCGCTTTCGGATGCTCGGGGTTATGCCCGGAGTCTGTGCGATCGTCGCTCATCAGTTGGTACTTCTTTCATTAGAAACCTCGGTCGAGGTCGCCCGCCTTTGTTATCGGTAACAATGCCGGTTGCTTCTGAGAGCGTGCTGAGATGCGCCTATTGATTTCCCGAGACTCTCCAAATCCAATCCGGGACGCGAAAGTCAGATATCCGAAGCCGTCGGCACGATCTGCGGATCCACCTCCCCCGGCAATACGATTCGAATCAGTGCACCCCCACGTTCGGACACCTCCACACCGATGGTGCCACCGTGTTTGACAACAACTTGCCGAACTATCGCAAGCCCCAATCCGGACCCGGGCATAGACCTCGACGCAGTCGATCTGTAGAAGCGATCGAACACGAGTTCGCGATCCTCTTCGGGAATCCCCGGTCCGCCATCGTCGACGGTGAGTTCCATGAGTCCATCAGCGATCTTGCGCATCACCACGCGGACCTCACCGCCGGCGGGACTCCACTTGGCAGCGTTGTCGAGAACATTGAGCACCGCTCGCGACAACCCAGCCTGATCCCCATAGACGAACCACGGCTCGAGGGTCGCGACGAAGTCGATTTCGTTGCGACGCCGTCGTACACGCTCGAGACTGCGGGCGACGGCGTCGGCAAGATCCACACGCTCGAAAACCGTCTCAGGTGTGTCTTCACGGGCTAGGTCTACGAGATCCCCGACGAGTGTGGACAATTCCTGGATCTGCGCGACTACGTCGGTGCGCAACTCAGCCATGTCCTCATCCGGAATCGACGGGGCGCCGGGGCGGCCCGAGGCGATCAGCAATTCCATGTTGGTGCGCAACGACGTCAAGGGGGTGCGGAGTTCGTGACCAGCATCGGCGACGAGTCGACTCTGACGCCCTCTGGATTCAGCCAAGGCTCGGAGCATCGTGTTGAAACTCTCGGTGAGACGAGCCAATTCGTCGTCACCGGTGACAGGAATCGGCGTCAGATCATCGGTGCGGGCGACGCGTTCGGCCGCCGCAGTCAATCTCGCAATCGGACGTAACCCGGTGCGGCCCACAGCCATTCCAGCACCGGCAGCAAGCGCGACACCGCCACCGCCCACGAACAGCAGAACCCACGCGAGCCGATCGAGCACCTCGCCAGTGGGAGAGAGCCGTTGTGCAATGACAATTGTGCTGCCGTCCTGTGTGCGCTGACTGAGCACTCGCTGCCCGTCGACCGTTCGCAAAGAAAGATCACTCTTCCCTTCGGCGACAGCGACTTCCGCGTCTCCGATCGGCACCTTGGAACCTGGCGGCACATACTTGGTGAGATCGGGATAGATCAGCGCCACCGAGACGTCGGTGCTGTACAACGTCGCACCAGCAACGTACCGGGGGTCGAATGTGACCAGATTGCTGTTGACCAACGCGTCTGCCCGGCTTCGAAGCTGGTTGTCGACGTCCCCGTACAACGCCCGCGATACGACGGCGTAGGCCGCAATCGCCATCACCGCCACGGCGATAGCCACCACCGACGCGGCCAACAACGTCACTCGCCAACGCAACGACACCGTCCGCGTCAACGGCATGGGAGGACGCATCGCCGACGGGTCCGACACTGCCTGCGCGGGCGGCCGACGCCCGAAGGGAGCAACCATTACGGAGGCGTCTCGCGGAGCACGTAGCCGACTCCCCGGACCGTATGAATCAACCGAGATTCGCCCTCTGCTTCGGTCTTACGTCGCAGATAGCCCACATACACCTCGAGAGCGTTCCCCGACGTCGGGAAGTCGTATCCCCACACCTCTTCGAGGATTCGACTGCGTGTCAGTACTCGACGCGGGTTCATGATCAACATTTCCATGAGCGAGAACTCGGTTCGCGTCAGGCTGATCGACCGTTCACCGCGGGTCACCTCGCGGGTGACCGGATCCAATGAGAGATCGGCGAACTCCATTGCTTCCGATTCTCCGTCGGCATCCATCGCGGTCCGACGAAGCAGCGCGCGCAATCGAGCCAACAATTCCTCGAGCGCGAACGGCTTGGGCAGATAGTCGTCGGCACCGGCGTCGAGACCGGCCACGCGCTCGGACACCGAGTCACGGGCAGTGAGTACCAGAATCGGCAGGTCGTCACCGACACTACGTAGGCGTCGGCACACTTCGAGCCCGTCGAGACGGGGCATCATCACGTCGAGGACGAGCGCATCCGGGCGTTCCGCGGCAATTTTCTCCAGTGCATCCAAACCGTCGACAGCAATGTCGACGGTGTAACCGTTGAAGGTGAGGGATCTCCTGAGCGAGTCACGGACCGCTCGATCGTCGTCGACAACCAGAATGCGCATTCGTCTAGTTTGTCCTTAAGGACTGAGATATGTCTGAGAAGGGTCCCGATGTGTCCTACTCCTCGGCAGGGAGGCGTCGGGCAATCGGTAGATTCCACCGTCGCCACAGGGCCAGAACACGCAGCCCCGTCGCGGCAACGGTGCCGATGACCAGGCCGAGATTCTCGGACCATCCGATTGCTTCGGTCACCGCAACCGCCGCCGAACCCAACAATGCCGGGACCGCATACAGATCGCGCCTAAGCAGCAACGGAACCTCGTTGACCAGGACGTCTCGAATGACGCCGCCCGCCACAGCTGTCGTCACACCGATGAGACAGGCCGCGAGTGAACTACCCCCGCTCTCCAACGCGATCGTCGCACCCGTCGCCGCGAACAACCCCATTCCGAACGCGTCGAAGAGCAGCACACCTTTCCAGACACGATCGATGACCGGATGCGCAACGAACACCAACAGCGATGTGATGAGCGCGACCGTAAGGTTGGGCCACCGATCCAGCGACGTCGGCGGGTGGATCCCGAGCAGGAGATCGCGGATGATGCCGCCACCGACTCCCGTCGTGATTCCGACGACGCACACACCGAAGAGATCGAGGCGTTTACGAACACCGATCAGAGCGCCCGACGCTGCGAACGCCGCGATTCCCACATAACCCAACACATCCACGAGCACCCGGTAAGCGTGCCATGGGCGCATCCACCACCGCTGTGGCACGCTGAGTTCATTCGAGGAGCGCCACAGGAAAGGTTGGGTTCACGTTGCCGATCGTCGACAACGCCGTGTACGTCGACGGCAAAAGGACAGCCAACCCAGGCAGTCTCGACATCACCTACGATGTGATGCGAGAACGCAAAGGGATGGCCTGGATCGGCATGTACCGCCCGGGAGTCGACGAAATCGACTCCGTCGCAGACGAATTCAGCCTCCACCGCCTGGCAGTCGAGGATGCCATCGCCGCACACCAGCGTCCGAAACTCGAACGGTACGACGACCAACTATTCGTCGTACTTCGACCTGCTCGGTACATCGACGAGACCGAGAAGGTCGAATTCGGCGAACTCCACATCTTCCTGGGCCCAGACTTCATCATCACCATCAGGCACGCTGAATCACCGGACCTCAAAGTGGTGCGCGAACGACTCGAGAAGACACCCTCACTGCTCCGCCAAGGTACCGAGGCTGTGCTCTACGCCATCCTCGACCAAGTCGTCGACGAGTACGAACCCGTAGTCGAAGGACTCCAGATCGACATCGACCAAATCGAGGACCAACTGTTCTCGAGAGACGAATCGGTGTCCCGACGCATCTATACCCTCTCCCGTGAGGTCACCGAGTTCCAACGCGCAACCGGGCCGCTGGTGACGATGATCGAGCACCTCGCAAAAGGTTCGGACAAGTATCACGTCGACATCGAACTCCAACGCAACCTGCGTGACGTGCTCGACCACTGCGTTCGGATCGCAGAACGCGTCGAAACATTCCGATCGAACCTGCAGAACGCACTCTCGGTCAATTCGACGATGGTCGCCCAACAGCAGAACGATGAAATCCGCGCCATGACGCAAGTCAGCCTGGAACAAAACGAGCAAGTGAAGAAGATCTCGTCATGGGGCGCCATTCTATTCGCGCCATCACTTATCGCCGCGATCTACGGAATGAACTTCGAGGTCATGCCGGAACTGAGTGTGCACATCGGATACCCGCTTGCACTGCTGGCGATGGTCCTCTGCTCGAGCGCACTGTATGTGACCTTCAAGCGACAGAAGTGGCTATAGCTATCTTTCAGAAGCTGAAGCCCCAGTTGTACGGACTGAGAACCACCCGAAACCAGACACCGGCATCGGCGTCGAACGTGCAGGGGACGAAGACGATCGACTGCGACGCCTGCTCCAGCACCTGCGCTTTCGAACAGAAATATTGACCACCCTCACCGGACATCTCTGCTCTGTAGACCGGACCCACATGCCAGGGCGCTGCCTCCGCCGTCGCCGATCCAAGGGCCATCGGCACGGCCGCCAATGCCACCAACACATTTCAGATGGTCGAGGACTTCGACGACAATTATTGGTCGGTCTTTCGCGCCGAGGAACGCCGAGTGCGGGATGCGTTACAAGATGGCAAGAGGCATATCTTCGAATCCGAGATGAAAGAGCGGCGACGCACCCACGGCCGCCCTGGCCATAGTTCGCGCCCTGACCTCTGAAGGCCGACTCGAATGGGGGCGGACCGCCAAGAGCCGATGGTGGGTACACGATTGATACCCCTGCTATCTGGGTAGCTTCACCGAATGAGCAATTCTTATCTGAGCACGTCCTGGATTACCCGTCGACCTGCAGAAGCCCCGACGGCATGAGCACAAGTACTTTCGCCCTGGAAATCCTTCCCGAAGAATTGCTCCGCTCGGCAGTGGACTTGATGGTGCGGCTAGTCGAAGCCGCGGGCGCAGTGGTCATCTTCACCGGGGCGATGATTGCAGTCTTCGGATTTGTTCGGGCACTGCCACAACGCAATACCGACGCTTTCGTGCCAGTAAGGCTGCGGCTTGGGCGATTCCTCGCCCTGGGTTTGGAACTGCAACTTGCAAGTGACATTTTACGTACCGCGATCTCGCCAAGTTTCGACGAGATCGGCAAGCTGGCGGCGATCGCTGCGATACGTACCGCGTTGAACTATTTCCTCGCCCGCGAGGTAGCAGCTGAACAACGCATTATCGATCGCCATCGCGAAGCCAGCAACGACTCCGACGCATCCGATGACCGACCATGAGTACATTGCTGACCGACCTGACACCGCTCATCGCAGGCATCGGCGTCGTCATCGCGAGTGCCGTACTCGTCAGAACCCATAGACTGTCCGTAGCGCTTCCCGTATTACTCGATTTTCTACTTGCCGCTGGCCTGCTGCGGCTCACTGCCGCAGCGCCGTGGCGGGCGATCATTACTGTCGCGGTGATAGTGCTTCTGCGAAAAGTCGTCACCTGGTCACTTGGACGAACTGCGCCCACCCCAGGATCACAGCTCGCCGTCCGGTGAACTCAGCCGTCTTTGGCCGACTGCATGCAAGTCGGCTACAGCGTCTTCAGAGGCATGCTCAGAGCGCGCTGGATCAGCGAAGTGAAGCGCAAGGTTTCCGCCCGGCTTCCTCCGGGCACATCGAAGTATGACTCAGACCTCGATGTGGTTCGACCGGCCGAAACGCCAACCCTACGATTCGGTCGATTTCGGGCAGCGATACGACACTGTTATCGTCGGCGCCGGCCTCACAGGCCTGATCACCGCGCTCCTATATGCGCGTGGCGGTGACAGCGTCGCAGTGATCGAAGCCCGCACACTCGGAGCCGTCACCACCGGCAACACCACCGCCAAAATCAGCATTTTGCAGGGGGCCAAGCTGTCTTCGATCGCGTCGAAACATACCCAACAGCAGGTGCGCCGCTATGTGGATGGCAACATAGCCGGCCAGACCTGGCTGCTCGACTATTGCGCGTCCCGAGATATTGCCGTCCAACGCGAGACCGCGTACACCTACGCCACCAGTGCAGCGGGCCTGAAATCGGTGCAAGAAGAAATGCGGCTTGCACTCGCGGCGGGAATCGACGCAAGTTACACCACCACGACCGAATTGCCCTTCGACGTCGTCGGTGCAGTATCGGTTCCGAACCAAGCCCAATTCGACCCCATGGATGCCATCGAAGCCCTCGCTGAGGACGCCGTCACCGAAGGTGCCCACATCACCGAAGGAATTCGGGTACGCGGGGTGCACCGCCGGCTACGGCACGTCGACGTCACGACCGATCGCGGTACGGTCCGCGCCGGCCGAGTCGTATTAGCAACCGGGACACCGACGCTCGACCGCGGCGGATTCTTCGCGCGGTTGGAACCACTGCGTTCGTATGCAGCCGCGTACGAGATCGAAGGGCCGGTCCCGCGGGGCATGTACATCTCCGCGGACTCACCGAGTCGTTCCCTCCGATATGCCCCCACTCCTACAGGTGATCTGCTACTCGTCGGGGGCAACGGACACGTCGTCGGCCGTGAATCATCTCCGCAAAGCCAAGTGGAGGATCTGGACAAGTGGACCGCCGAAAACTTCCCCGGTGCCAGCCGGCGGTATCGCTGGTCTGCGCAGGACTACGAATCCATCGATGTCCTGCCCTACGCAGGTCCGCTGCTCCCCGGGGACGACCGCATCTGCGTCGCGACCGGTTACGACAAGTGGGGAATGACCAACGCTGCCGCCGCCGCAATGGTGTTGGCGCAGAGGGCTTTCGGCGGCGATCTTCCCTGGGCCGGTGCATACGACAGTTGGAATGTGCGTCAGCTCACCGGTGCGGTCGAGGCCGTTCGACTGAACACCAATGTCGCCGTGAACCTGACCAAAGGATGGATCGCCCCCTTATCCACAAGCCCGCAGTCACCGCCACCGGCGGAGGGACAGGGCAGGATCGAACGCGGGGTAACACCCAAGGCTGTCTGCACGGTGAATGGTGTCACCCACACGGTCTCGGCGGTCTGCCCACACCTGGGAGGCATCGTTGCATGGAACGACGCCGAAATGTCCTGGGACTGCCCATTACACGGCTCCCGCTTCGCCGCCGATGGGACCGTCCTCGAAGGCCCGGTCACGTCGAACCTTTCGCCACGAGATAACTGAAGGCAACCATGGGCCAGTCCCGCAGTCTAATTTTCGCCTGAACCGCTTACGCCCCTTCGGTGTTCGTAGACGGCATGGCTGTCGGTGCATCCTCGATGCGGCGCCAAGACAGTGCTGCGGCAGAACCGACTACGCCCAAAAGTGTGCCGATGAAAAATCCACCGAAGTTGGCGGCAGGCAGAGCCACAAGAGCCAACAACATCGCCACCACACCTGCTGGAACACGCGCCCCCGGCTGTAGCAGTACCGTGCCCGCGCACACGAGCATCAACGATCCGAGCAGAAGCGTCGACACCCCGGAAATCGTACTGATCGAGATGAGCAGATCACCGACCCGAATTGTCGCAAAGGCCGGCAGCAACAAACAGAGCCCCGAAACCACGAGTAGGGCACCACCCCAGAACGGACGGGACGCACGCCACGATCGAAAGCGTGCACTGCGGGACTGTGGCAACGGGTTGTTCAGCACGACGCTTCGCGTCCCTCGACGCTCACGGCGAGGCCTTGCAAGGACGCCCCTGTCGCGGCGAGCGCAATGACATCGACGGTGGTCACCGCTGCCGAAGACTCACCGACGGTGATCGCGGATGTCTGCGAACCGGTCACCTCACCAAGCGCACTTGCATCGAGACCTAGTCGCACATCAGCGACGGTCAATGCCCCACCGACAGACGCGGCGTCCAATACAAGACTCTCGGCTGTGGTGTTGTCACCGGGAACGCGCGCAAAGAGTGTTACATCTCCGATGAAGGGCAGCCCTCGCGCCACTGTGGACAGGCAGACGTCCGTCAGTTGTACCTGGTCGATTTTAACGGCAATGCTGGGCTGTTCACCTGCAGCAGTGCTCACTGCTCGTGGGTATACAGTAATTCCCTGTGCGCCGAGGGCAGATATCGTTGCAGTGAACGGTTGACCGGACAGCGCCAGGTTCATCGGCAGTTGACCGGTGGCAATGCCACCACCGATGATCGTCACTCCCAGCATGCCAACACCGGCGATAGCGAAGAAACGTCCACGCCGGATTGCGCCCTTAATGATCGAACCCGAGCGGTGTGAGGTGGGCAAGGCGCATCGCGACCATCCCTCTGAGCTGCGGGTAAGCAATTGTCACGGTATGCCGATCGTGTAGTAGTAAATTTGATTACAACGTTAAGGACGGTGAGAGGCAAATTGCGGGCGCAATGGCCCCTTTACGCACGCAGTTCGCCTCTCGGCTCGCCGATCTCGGGCGTTGTCGGTCGGGACTGCCACTGCGTCGAATTGTCGTACCGCCTGGGAACGGTCCAGAAACGGCCAAATTCTTCGTCGAACGATTCTGGGGAGAACGGACTGTGGCCCCCGGCTGGGTAGCTGGTGAGTTCCCCGACTACGATGCGACTGCCCACGACATAGAGGTCGACTCGCACGAAGTCCGTTGACCGCGCGAGACGTTCGGCGACGTCGATCATCTCGCCCAAAAGCTCGGGCTGCGGGTAAGGCGGATCGGCGTGGGGAGGGCCCCCACTCAGGGGCAAATGCGTCCATGGTTTGCGATAAAAATCCTGGGTGCGTCGCCCGAAACGGCCGGTGTCAACTTGAATGAACTCGCATCGGCCGTGGAAGACGAACAGCTTGTAGTCATCGGCGACTCCGCCGCCGGGCCCAGTCAGCAACTCCTCGACAATGATTCTGCGGGGAATGCGGCCGTAAGCCCATTCCCGGTTGGGGCCTTGCCCATACAGCTGGTCGAGCCAGTAACTGGCGATCTCGACCAGCTGGCCACGGTCGACGCGGCCGGGACGTACATGGGTATAGGACCAGCACGCCTCCACCGGAGGCAGCGACGCTACTGGGTCGGCCTTGTCCGAGACGACGACAACCGCACCACTGCCGTGCGTGGGTTTGGAAACGTATTCGGTGGGCAGGTCGATCTCAGCCAACTGACCGGGGTCATCGAGCAGCGCATAGGCAGCGGGTAAGTACCCCTCTCCCAACACCGATGTGACGTAGCCTCGCATCGCCGCTTTGTCTGCGAACTCCACCAGCAAGTCTCGGTGATCTCTTAACATCTTGTATTTCACTTTGTCGGTGAAGGTGACCGGACGCCTGGTGCGCAACAACCGCCAGCCCCGCACCAACGTGCTGCGTTCGCGCCACCTGGCGTACCTCATCGACGCTCCTGAAGTGTGCGTGCCGAGTGAGACGGCAGTCGACGGTGGTTCACGCGTGCAGATACGACGACGTAGATACCTGATGGGGCCAGCGTGAGCGCAGAGGAATCACCGGGTGCGCAATCATCTGCCGGTACAGCTGCAGGTACGCCTCCAGCATGGTCTCCGCCGAGCAGCGGCGCACAGCGTGCGCGCGTACTTCGGTGCGGGAAAGCGAGACGGTCCGCGGTATCGCTGCGGCCAAAGCGTCGACGTCGTCGATGGGAACCAACGTTCCGCTCTCGTTGGTGACGATCTCTGGTATCCCGCCGCGGGCGAATGCCGCCACCGGAGTGCCGCAGGCCAGCGCCTCAGCCACTACCAATCCGTAAGGTTCATCCCAGGTCGGGGTGACGAGGGCTGCTGCTGCCCCGCCCACCAACGCCGCCAATTCTTTCTGTTCGAGATGGCCGACGTACGTACACTGCGGACCCAGGCGTGGACCGATTTCACGAGAGAAATAGTCCGGGTCGGAGACGGGACCGGCCATTTTGAGTGGATAACCAGCGATCTCTGCGGCTCGGATCGCTAGATGCGGGCCCTTTTCCGGGGTGAATCTGCCCGACCACACCAAATACGGGCCCCCCGCGCCCTGATGCCAGCTGCCCACGTCGACGCCATTGGGGACGATATCGACGTCGTCGACAATGCCGTTCCACATCGACGCGGTGTGATAACTGACGGCGGCGAACCGTGGGCCCATTCCTTTGAACGTGGCGATGGCCGACTCGATCCACGGGGTGGGCGGAGTGTGCAGAGTGGTCAAGAACGGCGTGGACAAGCTCGGTGCCATTGCGATGGGGAGATAGTGAAGGCTGTGATTGTGGATGACGTCGAAGCGCCGGTCCGACGCCAAATCCAGCATCAGCTGCTGGTACGCATGATGGTCGGACATGAACGCGTCGGCAGGCATCGACACATCCGCCTTGGCGCGCTCGCTCAGGCTGAGGTAATCGACGCTCAAGCAGGAGCTGTTGAGTCCCGGATCAGAACCTGGACCCGCAAATAGTGTGACCTGATGACCGGCATCGGCGAGCGCGTGGGCAAGATGCCAGGTGTGCGCTTCCAAGCCGCCGGCAAAAGGCTGTTTGATCGGAAAGCGGTTCGAAGCGATAAGTGCAATGCGCAAACTCTCAGCACTCATGAACGTCGACAGTCTTGTGCTGAACTCGACTGACCCATGTCCGACCGCCCACGTCCATCCCTTCGTCATTTTTGGCCGCAGCACCTGCGCGGCAAGATCGGTTAATACCCATCTGAGAGGGCCACAAACTCTGCCGACATTCATGGGCGTTCCGCGTCACTATTGTCGCGCTCAGGATTGTCACGGACGCCGGCAGGGTAGAACAGAGTAATGACGATTACTTTGCGGCACACCGCGCCGGCTTTGCCTGCGCCTTGTGGAGAGTTGTCCAACGCCGTAGTGCGAGTTCTGAGCGGCAAGATCGATACGAGTACGACGGACTTGCCACTGTCGGTTCCCGAGGCGGCGGCATCCTCCCGCGATCTGCACCTGGCCTTGACGGTCTGCTACGAGCTCCACTACCGAGGATTCCAGGGCGTCGACGACGCCTGGGAGTGGAATCCGGACATTCTGCGTTTTCGAGGCATGCTCGAGAGCACGTTCTTGGCTTACCTTCGAGACAATGTCGAGCCTGGCACCGACGCGGTAGCCGAAATGGAAGCCCTGTCGATCGAGCCCAAGACAGGAAACGGTCCGTCCTGGTTTCTGCAAAGTGAGGGTTCGTGGGTGCAGATGCGCGAGTATTTCGCGCACCGATCGATTTACCATCTCAAAGAGGCCGACCCACATGCGTGGGCAATCCCGCGACTACAAGGCCAGGTCAAAGCGTCGTTCGTGGCCGTGGAGTTCGATGAATACGGCGGCGGCCGCAGCGATCGCGCCCACCAGCAACTGTGGGCCAATCTGATGGATGCAGCAGAAATGAACAGCACCTACCTGGGGTTCATCGACAAGGTTCCCGCCGAAACCCTGGCGTGGGTGAATTTGATGTCACTATTCGGACTTCACCGCGGCTTGCGCGGTGCCACCGTCGGCCACTTCGCCGCCACCGAAATCACCTCTTCGCCGGGTTCGGCACGATTCGTCGCCGGACTCGAACGTCTCGGTGCACCCAAGCCGTGCATTGCCTTCTACGCCGAACATGTCGAGGCCGATGCGGTGCACGAACAGATTCTCCGGCACGACGTGGTCGGAGAGCTGATCCGCACCGAGCCTCATCTGGAAAAAGACATCGTATTCGGGATGCGTGCAATGGCTTTCGTGGAGGACGCGCTTGCCGACAAGATCATGTCAGCCTGGGGTAAAGGCGCGAGTTCGCTACTGTAAACCGAATGATGGCTTGCGCCGCAGAACAGTTCAATTTTGCTGCGGCGACTGCGTTGTCGTGTGGGGTGCGGCAGCTCCATCGTTCAATCAATAAACTATTGACTGCGACGAGTCATCCTCTGCCACCGAGAGCCCTCCACGGCCGATTACGGTGCTGCTTTCTCGTAGATCGGTGTTTTTTCAGATCCTGGCGCCACTGAACTGACCTCGACGCCCGGGTAGTTTCGGACCTTCTGCTGGAGTACACGGTGAGCCCGCGCAGTGCCCATTTGGAGGCAACGTACATGTTCTCGCGCTGCGAGGCTCTGCCACGGGCATTGAGCGGCTCAGTGTTTGGTTCGTCGTCGACAGGGGATGCACATCGGTGTGAATCAACCGGTCCCAACATCGCGTCCAGGCCCGTCATGACAACAAGTGAGAATGTGCTGGAGGTATATCGCTACGCGTTCGACTGTGCCCGAAGCGGGGACGGGACGTGGCTTGCAGCGTTCATCGAGGCAGGTGGGTCTGCCGATCTGACGAACGACAAAGGCGACACACTGTTGATCCTCGCGGCGTATCACGCTCGCGTCGAGGCCGTGTCCATACTTCTCGCTGCCGGCGCCGATGTCGAGCGGGTCAACGACAACGGGCAGACGGCGTTGGCTGCTGCGGTGTTTCGACGTTCACGCGAGCTGGTCGAACTTTTCCTGACGGCAGATGCCAACCCGGACACCGGTACTCGGTCAGCCACCACGATCGCCACGTTCTTCGGTCTCGACGACATGGCTGAGCTGCTGACCGAGCACCGGTGAGCCTCACGTTTACCTTTCGGTTGTGACCTACTGCTTCGGTGCTGGAGACGAAGGCGGAACTGCTGAAGCCATCACCGCCGGGGCTCTGTCCCACGCCCGATGCAGACCGACAGCGTCGAGTAACGCGTCGTTGAACGCTTTGACCGCCGTCTCTCCGACCACGACTCCAGCGTCGGCTGTCCCAATCCCTGCCTGTTCGAGCACGGCTGTGCCATCACCCCAGGCACCGATTGCCTTGCAGTGACGAAAAGCTTCCTGCAGCAGGACGACCAGCTTGATATCGGTGGACGGCGTAGTACCGCCCGCGACAACGAACGCATCGAATTCGATAGATCGAACCGTCAAGAAGGTCCGCTCGATTATCTGCGTGTGAGCAGCCTTGCCGAGCACTCCGCCGACAGCGGCGATGACGTGCACCGTCGCCCCACGTCCCTGCGCTGCCGTCCTCAGCTTGTCGATACCGGACAGGTCTGAACCACTGTCGGCGATGACGCCGATCTTCCGGCCCGCGATCGGACCCGGGGTATCGATGATCTGGGACAGCGCGGGGGAAACCACGACATTCTCCGCAGGTGATCCGTCCGGAGCGGGCAGTCCCAGCCCCGCAGCGACACGAGCGCAAAGATCGGCATCGACGTTGGCCAACACCCCGAGTTCGCGTTCCTTGATCGACTGCTCGAATACCTTGCCCAGTTCGAACGTGAACGCCTCGACGGTGTGATCCTGCTCCACCGAGGTGAGGCTGCGGTAAAACATGGTCGCTTGGGTGAAATGGTCATCGAAGGACACTGGATTGGCGCGTACCGCTCGGCCCTCGATGAGACGCTCGGTCTGGACGTATCCGTGATCTTCCTTGCCTGCCGATGTCGGTGCCCCGCCGTCGATGGAGTTGTCCTTGTAGGGCGCAAGACCGGTATGAACCGCGCTTTGATGTAGACCGTCGCGGAGCATGTCGTTCACGGGCGCGTGGGGCCGGTTGATCGGCAATTGCGCAAAGTTGGGTCCGCCGAGCCTGCTGATCTGTGTATCGAGGTAAGAGAACAGACGGGCCTGTAGCAGCGGGTCGTTGGTGACCTCGATACCCGGCACGAGGTGGCCTGGGTGGTACGCGACCTGTTCCGTTTCGGCGAAATAATTGGTGGGGTTCGCATCGAGGGTGAGCTTGCCGATGGGTTGCACCGGGACGAGTTCCTCGGGAACGAGTTTGGTGGGATCGAGCAGGTCGATGCCCTCGAAAGTGTCGGTGCCGTCGTCGGGCATGACCTGGATGCCGAATTCCCATTCCAGAGGTGCGCCGGCTTTGATGCCGTCGGCCATGTCCCTACGGTGAAAATCGGGATCGACTCCTGCCGCGATCTGAGCTTCCTCCCACACGAGCGAATGCACTCCGGCAACGGGCTTCCAATGAAACTTCACCAATCGAGTCTCGTCATCGGCGTTGGTCAACCGGAACGTGTGGACTCCGAAGCCTTCCATCGTGCGGTAGGAACGTGGGATGCCGCGATCGCTCATGTTCCACATGACATGGTGGGTCGCCTCGGTGTGCAGGGAGACGAAGTCCCAGAACGAATCGTGCGCAGACTGGGCCTGCGGAAGTTCGATGTCGGGTTGGGGCTTGCCGGCGTGAACGATGTCGGGGAATTTGATGCCGTCTTGGACGAAAAAGACCGGCATGTTGTTTCCGACGAGGTCGAAGGTGCCTTCGTTGGTGTAGAACTTGACGGCAAAACCGCGAGTGTCGCGGACGGTGTCGGCGGACCCACGAGAACCCAAGACATTCGAGAAACGTACGAATACGTCGGTTTTGGCGCCCTTCTCCGCGAGGAACCCTGCTTTGGTGACGGTCTTCGCGGAGCCGTAGGACTCGAAGGTCCCATGCGCGGCAGCGCCGCGTGCATGTACTGCTCGCTCCGGGATGCGCTCGTGATCGAAATGCATGATCTTCTCGCGGAGATGGAAGTCCTCGAGGAGCGTCGGTCCGCGGTCACCGACTTTGAGTGAATGGTCGGTATCCGGGAGGCGTAACCCCTGCGCAGTGGTCAGGAATTCGCCACTTTGTGCGGTGCCACCGTCAGGGGCGCCCGCTGGACCGACGGGTGCGGGTCCACGCTGATCGGGTCGGGGTGTCGGGGGCATCGGAGCCTTCTTCCGTTGAAGTCGTGGGTGCCTGTCGGCGGTGAGCCGTCCGCAGGCGGACGGCGAGGATCTCGTCACGGGCTGGCTGCTGAACCGCGTGCGTCGGTCTTACCCCGAAAGGTAATTTAGTACGCATCACACGAGCAATTAATCAACCGGTTGCTTGTTCCGCCAGTAATGCCAGTCGGTGTAGGGCTTCGGAGTTTCGTGGGTGAACGGCGGCATGCTGCAGTGAGTCCGGAAGCATGCTGAAGGGCTTGCTCACAGCGTGTTCGATCATCTGAATTCGGCAGCCATACGCTTGCGGATGCAACCGAAGAGTGATGTGTCCGGTCCCGAATGGCAGAGCACGGGCCCGCAGTTGCAGTTCCCGTCCCGGCTGGGAGTCGAGCACGGTCGTGGTGTCATCGAGCACAACGGGCCATACGCCGACCGAGTGATGGATCGCCGAGCCAGGTGCCGGCCATTCGCTGTCGACAGCGCGGATACGGGACGCACCCACCACCCACATTGCGTACTTCCATCCATCGGCAAGCACCGACCACACAGCATCGGCACTCGCATCGGTGATTCGTTCAGTTCCAGACGACATACCTATGATGATGACTCAACTCGTCGATACAGACGATAGTTTTATGGCGTTCCTTCGACAGGTTCGCCCGCCTGCAACGCGGGAGAAACTTAACCATCGCCAAGGAGGTGCCAGGTGACCGCTACACAAGAACGCTCGTTTCCATCCATCAGCGTCCACGACGGTGTTTATGCGCCCCAAGAGGACTCGTACCTTCTGTGCGCGGAAATCGCTGCGCATAGCGCAATAGCCCGCGCTCGGGTTCTCGACCTGTGTACGGGCAGTGGCATCGCCGCCATCCAAGCCGCACGGTGCGGCGCCCGCGAAGTGATGGCGTACGACATTTCCGAACGGGCCGTCGCCTGCGCGCTGGCAAACGCCGACACCAACAATGTCGATGTCGACGCCCGCGTAGGAACCCTTTCCGACGCATCGCATCATGCGCCGTTCGATGTCATCGTCTCCAACCCCCCGTACGTACCGTCGCCGCAACCTCCTGCCGGGATGGGCCTACACCGAGCCTGGGATGCCGGAGACCGCGGGCGCGTCGTACTGGACCTACTGTGCACCAACGCATTCGACCTCCTCACTCCAGGTGGCGCGATACTTTTAGTACAGTCCGAATTCTGTGGAATCGAAGAGTCCCTCGACAAACTAAGGGAAACGGGCCTCGACGCCGAGGTACTGCGCCGTCGAACAATCGACTTCGGCCCCGTTCTCCGCGAGCGCGCAGAATGGATGGAATCGACCGGACTGATCGAGGTCGGATGTCGCCGCGAGGAACTGATCGTCATCGAAGGTCGCAGGCCATGAGTTGAGGGAACGTCGTCAGCCATATCTCCGCTGCGGCCGTGCACGGGCTGGACCTGTGGAACAACAAGTTTGAGGTAGTCCACCTGACGTGTTGGGCCCAACCGGTGGGGGCCGCGCCTCTACTCGACACATACACGCGCGCACAGGTATCGAGTCAATTCCGCTGGACGAAACTCCGACGATGCCCCTCGCGCGGACGGTCCTCGACTGCGCACGATCTGTGGACTTCCGTCATGCTGTAGTGATCGGCGCCTCAGCATTGCGTGCCAACAGGCTCACCGAGTTCCTCTACGACACCTCGGTCAGTCGGACGTTCCCGTTGTCGTCGATGCTCCACCCGGGGTTGTGGCAGATTTCCCAGATCAATCCGTTGGGGTCTGCGAAGTGCCCGTGGTATCCGCCGAAGTCGGCGCGACGAGGCGACTTGATCAGCGTTGCACCGGCTTCCACGGCTGCTGCAACAACTGCGTCGACCGCATCGGGGCTGTCGACATTGTGGGAGAGCGTCAGCCCGCTGACCGACGCCGGGCCACCGCTTCGTCCCATGTCTTCTACGAACTTCTGGGCGTCGAACAGCCCCAGCACCAACCCTGGCGCGGTCTGGAAGAAGAGGATGTCGCCCGGCACATCCAGCAGGGGCGTCCACCCGAGTCCGTCGCGGTAGAATGTGCGCGCAGCGTCGAGGTCAGGAGTTGCGAGGGTCAGGAAGTGAATTCGCTGGTCCATACCCTCAGTGTCACACCATTGGGCACCTAACGAAAGAGCCCTGCGACGAACGGGATCGAGTCTGCCTGCGAAGCGAGCATCGCGCCGCTGTGGTCGGTGGGATAAGTGTGCAGCGTTACCGGCTGACCGTTGGCGATCATCTGGGCAACCAACGAAAGCGCTGACGGCGCAGGCACATCCGTGTCGTAGAGACCTTGAGCGATGAACACCGGTCGGTCGTAGCCGGTGAAGGGAACACCCATGTAGTCGTTGATCAGTCCGTAGAAGTTCGGTATCTCGTTGAGCGGGCGGGAGAACAAGTCGCCGCTGACAATGCCGTCGAACTCTTCTTCAGCTTCGAGGACGCAGAGTGTCTGAGCTCGATCGACGGTCTCGCGTCCGAGAGGCGTCAGGTAGGAGTCGAGGTCGATCTCCGGGTGAGCCGAACGCAACCCCGCAAGGATGTAGAGCAGGTACGTCGTCACGCCTTTACCGACGGCGATGGGAAGAAATCCGGGGCCTGCGGGAAGTAGCGCAAGTTCGATGTTGGCAGGCACCCCGGTCCCGACGCCTCCCCGGTAGTCGAGGTCGGGGCCGCCGAATTCGGAAGCGTAGCGCGCGGTGGTGATTGCGGCACCACCACCCTGTGACTGCCCGACGACGACCCACTTGTCGGACAGTGACTTCTCGACGGTTCTCGATGCCTTCACCGAATCGACGACGTTGTGCGCCTCCAGTTTGCCGTCGAGGTACGACATTATGCCGGGGGTTCCGAGCCCGACGTAGTCCGTCGCAGCGACCGCGTATCCCTGCTCGAGCCAGGTCCCGAGGTACTGCCGATCGCGCGCTGGATCGGGCGGGCCGACGAGGGACGGTGTGCACTTGTCGTCGAGACCCGATGTGCCGTGGGCCCAGGCGATGACGGGCCAGCCGCCTTCGGGGGCATTCCCCTCGGGGACGAAGAACGCTCCGGTGCTCAGCGCGGCCGCACCGTCGGATCCGAGAGTCCAATAGGTGATTCTTTTGGCATCGCCTGCGCCCGGCAACCACAGTTCCGAGGCAAGATCTTCTACCGCGACAACGGTGCCGGGTGAGGTGTTCACCTCGTCTGCACTGGCGTACGCGGCCGACCCTGCTACGAGCAGGACGGCAACTGTTGTGACAGCGGCGAAGTGGCGTACAGCGGTGAGCATGGCAGGAACTCTAGCGCCAGAAGTATCGATTCCGACCGAATCAGACGCCCCCGCCGAACAAAGTTCCGAGCAGGTAGGTCGCGCCGGCAGCTCCGTAACCGATGGCCAATTGACGCAGCGCTCGCTTGACGGGTGGCCCGCCACTGAGAAGGCCCACGATGAGCCCAGTACAGATCAACGCAATTCCAACCAGTACCGACGCAACCACAAGTGCTGCAACGCCTTCCATGCCCACGAGGTACGGCAACACTGGGATGACCGCGCCCGATGCGAAGAAGCAGAAGCTCGCGATTGCAGCCCCAAAACCCGTGCCGACGGATTCGTGGGCGTCGGCCGCTGGACCCATGTCGTCGTCTCCCGTCAGCCTCTGCAGTACCTTCGATGCTTTCGACTCGGCCTCGTCCGAGCTCATTCCACGTGCCCGATAGACCAGTGCCAATTCGTTGGCGTCGACGTCGAGGTTGTGCAATGCATCGCGCGCTCCCAGGTCGGGTGACGAGGCTTCGAGCAGTTCCCGCTGCGAGCGCACCGAGACGTACTCCCCTGCCCCCATCGACAACGCCCCTGCCAGCAGGCCAGCGAGTCCCGTCAGCAGCACAATGTGGTTGGAGACCCCGCTGCCGCTGATGCCCAGCACCAAAGCGAGGTTGCTCACCAACCCGTCGTTCGCGCCGAACACTGCTGCACGGAACGTCCCCGACAACCTGTTGCGCCCACGTGCGGCCAGAGCCCTGACCACTTCGGCATGGATCTGCTCGTCCGCGATCATCGCTTCGGTCGCGTCGCCATCGAGTGCATACGGTGACCTGGACTCTGCCCGCTGCGCCAACGCCAGCACGAACACCGAACCGAACCGCCGCGCCAGCACTCCCAGCAGTCTCGTCCGGAGATCGCCCCTCAGAGGCGTCCCGACGCGATCGCCCAGCAGTGTGCGCCAATGTCGCTCGTGCCGACCCTCGGCTTCGGCCAGGGCGAGAAGGATTTCTCGCTCCTCACCGCTGCGACGCTCAGCGAGATCGCGGTAGACAGCGGCCTCTGCCAACTCATCGGCGAGGTAGCGTCGCCACCGTTTGACGTCTTTGGCTGACGGGGCAGGTTGGACCATGGAGTCAACCTACCGGCGTCTACCTCGGATCGTAGACACCCATTGACACTGCCTTGACCAACCTGCGTGGCACCCGAAAACTATTGCCGTCTACCCGCACGGTCACAAGGTCCGGTACCACTGCCTTCCACTGCGCCCGCCGATTGCGAGTGTTGGAGCGCGACATCTTTCGTTTCGGCACGGCCATGTTTCAGGCACCTTTCCTGGTTCGACGTCCATAACGCTTTTCGAACTTCTCGACGCGCCCCTGGGTGTCCATGATTCTCGTGGCACCGGTCCAGAACGGGTGAGATTCGCTGGTGACGTCGACAACCACGAGCGGATAGACGACGCCGTCCTCCCACTCGACATCGCGGGCGGAGGTGATGGTGGAGCGGGTGAGGAACTGCGTTCCCGTACCCGCGTCCCGAAACACCACCGGGTGGTAGTCAGGGTGGATACTCTTTTTCATTCTGTTGCCTCTCTGTTGACGTCCGAATAAGGGGATTGGATTCTGTCGCAGGGATCTTCGTGACTGTTTCCGAATGGGTCCGCCCACGTGATCCACTTTTCGCGGTTCAGCATTTCCTCGTCGGACACCAGCGCCCACCGCAGTGTTCGATCGATCTCCGACGGATCGGCAGTGTGGACCAGCACCACGAGCGAGGTGTCACGATCGCCGAACTCCTCATCCCACCGCAGTGCTGCCATCGCCCGCCTTGTGAAGTCGGCACGGTTCAGTTCACTGGAGTTCATCGCCGCCAGCCACTTCCCCGCGCTTGCGACGTGCAAGCCCCCACCTGCTGATTCGACCCACAGAGCCTCGTTCGGTTGCGTCGCCACCCAGGCTCGCCCACGGACACTGACGACGCCGGCGAGCAGTACGTCGACGGCCTCGTGGAGCCGCTCTGGGTGGAACGGACGTGATGCGGTGAACTCGACGAGCGAAACGCCACAGTCCTCGGTGAGTGGCGGCTGCCCTCGCAGCAGCGGTGAGTGCGCATCGGACACCGCACCGCGTCGCGCGTCGAAAGGCACTGCGCTGAGCAGCATTTCACCGTCGACGATGGAATCGACATCGATCCACGCAACGGGGGTGCCTGGCGCGAGCCGCGCCAGGACTGCGGCGAGCGGTCCCCGATCCCAGCTTTCGACGTCGAAGCCTGCCGTGACGACGAGCGCGTCGGCGTACTCGACCTGCCCGACGACCAACTGGGCAAGCGTCCGCTCATCGTCGTGACTGGCTGGCGCACCCCGGTCGGCGAGGGAATCGTCGCCGGTCGCGTCGTCGAGCCACGTGGCCGCGTCGAGACAATTGATGACGGCTTCGATGCGGACGTCACGCGAGGCCGGTCCGTCGACCCGACCGATGATGCCTTCGACGACGACGTGACGGATCGCCCAGCACAACATCGCAGGTTCGAGAGTCGGGTCCATGGCGAGAACGATGCGGTGGGTGGAACTGCGGTTCGAGAGCGTGCGGAGCAACGGCAGCAGGTCTTGGCGCAGAGTGCAGGAAACGCATCCGTGCGCGAGTTCGAGGATCGTCTCGCGCGGCTGCTCTCCCGTCGTATAGATGGTTCTGCGCACGACACCCTCGCGTACGCGGTCGAGGTCGTGGCGCACGGTGACGGTTCCCTCGGTGAGAAGTGAGGTCACCACCGCATCCATGGCTCCGGTCCAGCCGGACACGAGTACCACCGGTATGCGGCGGTCCGTGGGGAGATTCACTGAAGCCCTTTCTTCGACAATGATTGTCATTGCGTCCTAAGGCACGCTACATTCGTCGTGTCCCGTTGTCGAATACGATTTTCATTACCGATAGAGAGGGGCGCGTATGTCCGCGCATTGCCAAGTGACGGGGCGAAAGCCGGGATTCGGCAAGTCGGTTTCGCACTCACACGCCCGAACCAGCAGAAGGTGGGACCCCAATATCCAACGGAAGACGTACTACGCCCCCAGCCTCGGCCGGCGCGTCACGCTGACCCTGTCCACCAAGGGCATCAAGACCATCGACCGCGACGGCATCGACGCCGTCATCACCCGGATCCGCACCCGAGGGCACAAGATCTGATGGCCATCATCACCAAGCCCCCCAAGCATGATTCCGGGAGCACGGAGACCCGAGTGGCACTGCCACGTTTGCCGCATGTTTCGAGTCCGGTACGATTGCGCAATCGCGACGCTGCGGATGGACCTCCGCGCGGTTACCTGCGGAAGTGTGGACTCTCACGCATCGACATGTGCGAGCCCGCGCGCCGCGAGGAGCTGCATGGCGTCCATAAGTCGAGCTGGTAAGGGAAAAGGTAGAGATGGCAGTCAAGAGAGCACCGTCGAAGAAGGTCCGCGCAGAGGTTGGCCGTCGACCCAAGAAGAATCCGTTGAACGCCGCCAAGGTCACCACGGTGGACTACAAGGACATCAACCTTCTTCGTCAGTTCATTTCCGACCGCGGCAAGATTCGTAGCCGTCGCGTCACCGGCCTCACGCCGCAGCAGCAGCGTCAGGTCGCCGTCGCAGTGAAGAACGCTCGTGAGATGGCATTGCTGCCGTTCACCAGCCGCTGATCACAGTCTTTTCAGAAAGGCCACGCATCCTTCGGGTGCGTGGCCTTTCTCGTGAGCCACTAAAGTTGGAGGCGCCCTACTACCGATCCGAATCGAGACCCTGAAACCTTCATGTCCGGAGTTCTCGAAGGCTTCACGGTCATCTTCGTCGTCATCGCGCTGGGATACATGCTGGCGCGACTCGGGGTTCTCGGTGACCACGGCCAATTCGTCCTGAGCCGACTCGTATTCTTCGTCGCGACCCCGGCTCTGCTGTTCGTCACGATGGCGACGTCGGATCTCGCGGTTATTCTCTCGCCGACCCTCGCAGTCGCCGGGGTTTCCGCGCTGGTGGTCGGATCCATCTATCTTCTCATCGCCAAGCTGGTGTCGAAACGACCTACCCCGGAAGCGACGATCGGCGCCCTCGCCTCGTCGTATGTCAACGCCGCGAACCTCGGAATCCCGATCGCCGTCTACGTGCTCGGCGACGCAACTTTCGTTGCCCCACTCCTACTCTTTCAGATCATGATCTACTCGCCGCTTGCGCTCACGATTCTCGACATCTCGACGATGGGCAAGAAGGCGTCACTGCGCAACATCCTCATCGCGCCGTTCAGAAATCCGATCGTGCTTGCCGGCGGACTCGGCCTCGCTCTGTCCATCACCGGACTCGAACTGCCCGAAGCCCTGATGCAACCCTTCGAACTCGTCGCGGGAACCGCCGTCCCCGGTGCATTGCTGGCCTTCGGTCTGTCGCTGTACGGGACCCGGGTACTCCAGAAGGGCGTCAGTCCGCGGCGAGACGTAGCACTCGCCACCGGCTTGAAGATGATTCTGCAACCCGTCCTCGGCTACCTGTTGGCTCGGCTCCTCGGCGCGGAGGGACACGAGCTTTTCGCCATCACCGTCATCTCCGCTCTCCCCACCGCGCAGAACGTGTTCGTCTTCGCCAGCCGATACAACCGCGGCGTCGTCATGGCCAGGGACACAGCCTTCGTGACAACACTTCTCTCGATCCCTGCCATCGCACTCGTCACGGCATTGTTGGCCTGAGGACAACTCTTGCGCAACCCAAAGGTTCTACTCAGCTCACGGCGCTACCTTGGAAGCATGAGGTTTCTGGCTGCGGGAGTACTGATGTGCATCCTGCTCGTCGGCTGCGCAAGCGAGGCGACGACGGCAGGCAGAGTCGACGTCGAAACCACGAGCAGTCCGGCCGCCACCGACCCGATGCGCTCCCCTAGTTCCCCACCTGTTCCCGTCGAGGTCCCTGTCGGAGAGGTCGGGACGATGTTCGAATCGACACCCGAACTGATTCGCGCAGCGCCGACACCGTTCGAATCGTGGAGTCAGATTTCTCCCAACACCATCGCCATCCACTTCGTCACCGGGACGCCTGAGTGCTACGGCGCGGACGCGAAGGTCACCGAAACCGATACCGAAGTGGTGATCGCACTCCGGACAGGCACACGTCAGGAAGCGGCAGACAAAGCCTGCATCATGGTGGCCGTATACGGCACGATGCAGATGACATTGCACAGCCCGCTCGGAGATCGCACCGTCGTCAACGCGGCATGACAGTCGAGAAAGCCCACCAAAGACTCAGGATTTCCGACGCCGCTTCAGATAGTCGCTGACCACCGCTGCTCCGAGACCATCCAAATCGGGCGCAATGACCCGCCCACCGACCCGTTCGGCCATCCGATCGACGACACGTGCAAGCCCCGGATCGTCACCAAGACGGAAAATGGTCACCTGCGCACCGAGTTTCGCAATATTGTCCAGCTCACGGACCGTGAGACCCAGAGTGCGCGGACTCGGCGGATAGTCGAAATACGCATTCCCGTCCGGCTCCAGATGCGCCGTCGGCTCGCCATCCGTCACGATCAGCACCACCGGCTGAGCGTTGGGGTGTCGTCGCAGATGCCGACCCGCCAACAGCAAGGCGTGGTGCAGGTTCGTGCCCTGATCGTAGGCACCGTCCAGGCCCGCCAACTCCGACGCCGTCAACTTCTGCGCGTGACGCCCGAACCCGATCAACTGCAGATCGTCGCCCCGAAACCGTGTGCTCACCAGATGCTCGAGCGCCAACGCCGTGCGCTTCATCGGCACCCACCGGCCGTCCATCACCATCGAGAAAGACGTATCGACGAGCAGCGCGACGGCCGCCTGCGTTCGAGTTTCGGTCTCACTGATCTCGACGTCCGTAACCCGCAAGGACACCGGAAAACTCGATCCTTGGGCCGCCGTGCGCAACACCGCGTTGTTGACCGTACGCGTGACGTCCCACGGCTCGGTATCACCGAACTCCCATGCCCTCGACGCCCCGGTCGGCTCCCCCATCGCGCCTGCCTTGCGGGTGTCTCGCTCGCCACCGCGTCGGGAAATCTTGCCTGCGACATCGCGGAGAGCCGACTGTCCGAGCTGACGCATCGCCTTCGGAGACAGCCGCCATTGACCGTCGGCCCCCTTGTCCATGAAACCTTGCTGCTGCAAAGCTTTTTCGAGTTCCGTCAGCATTCGCGCATCCGCTGCCGCTTCCGGGCCGAGCTGCTTCAAAAGCGATTCCGCATCGATATCGTCCAGCGCAGCACCGTTGTACTGTTGCGAGAGTTGGTTTCCCAGATTCTCGAGCTCCGCGATGTCCTGTAGCGCACCCGTGCCATCGCCGAGGCCCATACCGTTATCACCGCGGAAGTTCTGCGATCCGTCCCAATCTTCACCTGGCCTTGCCTGCTGCAAGTTCTCATCGAGTTGGTCGAGCTGGCTCAGGAGATTCGAATCACCGAAAGCCTGTTGCGCCAGCGCATCCAGCTCCGCCCGCTGTTCCGGACTGAGGGAGTTCCTGAGGCGCTGAGCTGCCGCTGCCCGCTGCGCAAGCGAGTCGAGGAGCTCTTCCACATTCTGCGGGTTCTCCGGGAAGTGCTGCCCATGCTTGTTCATGAACTCGTCGAACTGCGCGTCCGTGTCCTCGCCCTTGTTGTGCGCGTCGAGCAACTCGTTCAGGTCTTTCAGCATCTCGCTGATCGCCTGCCGGTCCTCATCGGTCGCACCTTCGAGCGCTTTCTTCATGCCGGCGAAGCGTTGATCGAGCATCTCGCGACCGAGCAGATCTTTGATCTTCTCGTAGTTCTCCCGCGACTCCGGCGAGCGCCAGTCGTAGTCCGCCAGTTCCTGCACTGCCTGCGCGGTGGACGGTGAGAGATCGCCGATCTGCATCTCCTTGAAGCGCGCATCGTCGTCCAGTGCGCGAGCGAGCGTCTTGCGTTCTTCGAGCACGGCCTTGTCGAGGAGCGCGCGAACCTCCTGAAGGGTGCCGTCCAAGTTGTTCTTACGCAACATGTCTCGACGACGACGGTTGGCCTGCGCCGCGAGATCGTCGAGACCACGCATGTTCTGCGTACCGCGTCGCAGCATCTCTTGCAGAGCCCTGCGCGGAGACGCCCCTTCCAGGACATCGTTACCGATCGATTCGAGTGCTTCCCTCAGATCGACCGGAGGAGCCAGCGGATCGGGTCCTCCGTGATATCGACCGTATCTGCTGGCCGACATCAGCTGTACACCGTCTGACCGTCTTCGTCTGGATCCTTGGCGATCCGGCGGGCCAGATACAGCCCTTCGAGTGCAAGTTCGGTTGCCGCGGCCCGCTCGCCATCGGAAGAAGCATCGAGCCGATCCGAAACTTCGTCGAGCACCTCGAGATCGGGAAGCTCTCCGAGCAGCGCTTTGGCGGTGATCCGGTCACCTGTCACCACTGGCTCGCCCTGCTCGATCGCTGTCACCAACGGGGCCAGATTGATTCCGCCGAGTCGCTCACGGACGGTATCGGCCGTTGCACGACGCAGCAGGTGCTCGAGCACCTCGACCTCGCGGCCCTCTTCCCCCGATTCGAACTCGACCTTGCCGCGCAGAACCTCGATGATCGTGCCCAGATCCACCGGACGCGCTACTGCATCGGCCTCGCCGAGCACGGCAGCGCGATGAACGGCCGCAGCCGAGATGGTCTCGGCCGCCGCGATCGCGAAGCGCGCTGACACACCCGAACGCTGATCGATCGACGGCGATTCACGCAGAAGTCGGGTGAAGCGCGCCAGAACCTCGAGCAGATACGACGGGACCGTCGCTGTCAGCTCGGCCTCCTGCTCGATGACCGAGACCTCGTCGCCCAGCACGATTGGGTAGTGCGTGCGGATCTCCGCGCCGAAACGGTCCTTCAGCGGCGTGATGATGCGTCCACGATTGGTGTAGTCCTCAGGGTTCGCACTCGCGACGAGCAAGACGTCGAGGGGCAGCCGGAGGGTGTACCCGCGGACCTGGATGTCGCGCTCTTCCATGACGTTGAGCAGTGAGACCTGGATGCGCTCGGCGAGATCGGGGAGTTCGTTAATCGCGACAATTCCGCGGTGACTTCGTGGAACCAGCCCGAAGTGAATGGTCTCCGGATCACCGAGGCTGCGGCCTTCGGCGACCTTGACCGGGTCTACGTCGCCGACGAGGTCTGCAACAGAAGTATCGGGTGTCGCCAACTTCTCTGCATACCGCTCGCTGCGATGGCGCCAACCGATGCCCAGTGCCTCGCCGAACTCGGCGGCTTTCCTGATACTCGCCGGAGTGATCGGCTCGTACGGATGCTCGCCCAGCTCGGAACCCTCGATGACTGGCGACCACTCGTCGAGCAACAAGTGCAGAGTACGCAACAGACGCGTCTTGCCTTGGCCTCGCTCCCCGAGAAGAACGACGTCATGGCCGGCAATGATGGCGCGCTCGAGTTGTGGCAGAACCGTCCTGTCGAAGCCGACGATTCCCGGCCATGCGGACGTCCCTTCACGAAGGGCGTCGAGCAGATTGTCCCGGAGTTCTTCCTTGACCGAACGCTGTACGTGTCCGGATGAGCGCAGTTCGCCGACGGTGGTCATGCCAGGTTTGGTAGAGGTCACTTCACCACGTTACGAGCGTTCGCACATTTGTGCACCCCCTACCCGGATTCGGGCGTCCCGACGAGCGGGGATGCACAACTGCGAACTCTAATGCGCGAAGTGCCGTGCACCCGTCAGATACAACGTGACGCCGGCATCCTGAGCGGCAGCGATGACCTCGTTGTCACGTACCGATCCGCCGGGCTGTACAACAGCCCGCACCCCTGCGCTCAGCAACACCTGCAACCCATCGGGGAAAGGGAAGAAAGCATCCGAGGATGCAACCGAACCTTCGACGCGTTCGCCTGCCCGCTGGACCGCCAGATGAGCCGCATCGACGCGATTGACCTGACCCATTCCGACGCCCACCGAGGCGCCATCGTGGGCGAGAAGTATCGCGTTGGACTTGACCGCTCTACATGCACGCCAAGCGAATTCGAGGTCCTTCAGCGTCTGTTCGTCGGCCGGCTCACCGGCTGCGAGAGTCCAGTTGGCCGGGTTGTCACCATCGGCGTCGATCGCGTCGCGCTGCTGCAGGAGCGTGCCGCCGGAAATAGGCTTCAGCTCGATACCCTGCGGTGCCGGCGGCGTAGCAAGAAGCACACGAATGTTCTTCTTGCGCTGCAGAACTCCCAATGCACCATCCGCGTACGACGGCGCGACGATGACCTCGGTGAAGATCTCCGCTACCTGCTCCGCCATCTCGACGGTCACCTCGCGGTTGGCTGCGATGACGCCGCCGTATGCACTGACCGGATCACACGCGTGCGCTTTGCGATGGGCCTCGGCGATGCTCTCGCCCAACGCGATACCGCAGGGATTGGCATGCTTGACGATCGCGACAGTCGGCGCAGAGTGGTCGAACGCAGCCCGCCACGCGGCGTCGGCGTCGGTGAAATTGTTGTACGACATCTCCTTACCGTGCAACTGCTTCGCCTGCGCAATGCCGTCACCCGCTGGGTCGATGTACAGCGCAGCAGCCTGATGCGGATTCTCGCCGTATCGAAGCACTGCAGACCGGTGCCACGTGCCCCCGATCCACTCGGGAAATGTCGACTCGGGATCACTCACGAGGACACTGCTCATCCACGATGCGACTGCGACGTCGTACGACGCAGTGTGTGCAAACGCCTGCGCCGCAAGGGCAGTACGTTCGGCGAGCGTGAATCCGCCACCGGACACGGCAGCGAGAACACCTTCGTACCGAGCAGGATCCACAACCACGGCCACCGACGGATGATTCTTCGCCGCAGCGCGAACCATCGACGGTCCACCGATATCGATCTGCTCGACACATTCGTCTTCGGACGCGCCACTACGAACGGTCTGAGTGAACGGGTAAAGATTGACGACCACGAGCTCGAACGCTTCGATACCGAGCTCTTCGAGCTGCGCGAGATGCTCGGGCCGTCGAGTGTCCGCGAGCACTCCTGCATGAACGCGTGGATGCAGGGTCTTGACCCGGCCGTCGAGCGTCTCGGGGAAGCCGGTGAGATCCTCGACCTTGGTGACCGGAATCCCCGCGTCGGCGATCTTCGACGCCGTGGAACCGGTGGACACGAGGGCGACACCTGCGTTGTGCAAACCGGTCGCGAGTTCGATCAGTCCGGTCTTGTCGTAAACACTGACCAACGCACGCCGCACTGCTTTACGTTCACTCATCGCCTAATCTGAGCCTTTCGTCCATCGGAGACAACACCTCGGGTGGCCACGGCCGCGACCACATCGACCAGCAGCCGTCGTTCCACAGTTTTGATTCGCTCGTGCAGCGACGATTCACTGTCGCCTTCGTGCACCGCCACGGCCTCTTGAGCCAGGATCGGTCCGGTGTCGACACCCGAGTCGACGAGGTGCACTGTCGACCCCGTCAGCTTGACGCCGTATTCGATCGCGTCCCGAACAGCATGTGCACCGGGAAACGACGGCAGCAGTGCCGGGTGCGTGTTGATGATGCGCCCGGCGAAAGCATCGATGAAGCTCGGGCCCAGGATCTTCATGAACCCGGCGGTGACGACGAGATCCGGCTGATGCTTCGCGACGGATTCGGTGAGTGCTACATCCCACTGCGCGCGGTCCGCGTAATCACGAAGTCCGATACGGAAGTGGTCGATGTCAGCCGCACGTGCATGCTCGACGGCGTCGCACTCGCGATCGACACCGACTGCCGCGATGCGCGCTGGATAAGTGTCCACCGCAGCAGCTGCGATCAGCGACTGCAACAACGAGCCGGTGCCCGAAGCGAGGACAACGACTCGTGCTCGGTGCTCACGCGAGGCAGTCAGCGCAGTTCTCCTGAGAATCGTCGTGGTTGCCCGTCGATCCGGGCCAGCACAAAGACTAGTCGCTGCGCTCTGCGGGCTTGACGGGCAGGTCCTCTGTGGACTTCACCTCGACCGGTTCTTCGACGTCCGACGTCTGTTGTGCAGCCAAGTCCACAACCTCTGCCTCGACGACGTCATCGGCCGCCGACGCAGCCGCATCGGGTTCTGGCGCAATCGTGGGCACGTCGATGGCCTCGGGCACTTCGATAATCTCGGCGTCCAAAGCACGTTCCTCGAGGACGACGGGTTCGACATCGACAGACTGCTGGGTCTCTGCGGGCTGGGTCTCTGCGGGCTGGGTCTCTGCGGGCTGGGCACGAGTCGTCAGGACAGGCTGGTCGCTTTCGCGCACGGTTTTTTCGGAAACCGATTCATCGTGCTTCGATCCCCCACGCCACGCGGTGAGTGCGGCAGCCAGTGATCCGACCACCGCCAACCACGCGAATGTCAACAAACCGAACGACCACACCGTGATTTCCACGGTGCCGAACGTCCCCAGATTTCCGCCTGCCGCGAAGCCGCCCACTGCCGCGAGAAACCCAAGTGCCGCGGCACCGAGCCAGACCGAGGACATTGCGTAATGCACGTCGACGGTTCGACGTGCGCAATCGCGACCGAGCATGACAGCAGCCGTGATCGGGACCACGAGCATCAAGAACCATGTCGTCTGCGCTGAGCCTTCCGGCAGAACCGCAAGAACCGGGAGCGGCGGAAGTGGACCGGCCCCAGTGTGGAAAAGACTGACCGAGGCTTCGCCGACATGCGCTGCGGATCCGACCGACACCGCAGACGTTCCGAGCACCACATTGGGTAGATAGAGGATCGAGAGGACGGTGAGCCCGAGGACGCCGACGAATCCGTTCCCGGCGTCGAGCAGCATCTCCATCGTCGACCACGACGCGACCATCGCCGCGAGAGATATAGCTGCACCACCCGCAATCAGAACCATCGCGGCGCGCGTCGTCGGTCGCACGACCTCCCCCACCCAGGCGGGGAACCTCGGGGCCAGCCCGAGCGAATCCCAGCTTCCCATCACCACACCGATAGCGGCAGCGGTGGCATGAACTCCGGCGACCCAAGCGAACGCGTGAAACGCATTCGGGCTCGACAGACCGATCGCGGCCGAGGCATCGGTGGCGACAGCCAACGCGACCGCGGTGACGAGCAGTGGCCCGAGTACGGCGGCAGCGAAGATCGATCCCAGTTCTCGACGCGTCGAGAACTCCATGGAAACCCGGTGAACGCCGCGTGCGACCACGACGATGAGCACAATCGTCGGAAGCAACGGCAACACTCCGAGAGCCGTTCCGGAAATACTCAACGGCACCTGATGAACGGCGAACCACATACCGGCAATCGCGCCGAGCGTCCCGGTGAGCTCACTGTTGGCGGAGACGAGCGTGACCAGAACGAGCGAAGCAAGGATTGCTATCAAGAGGCCGGGAACCCGGAAGCCGACCCGGACCAACATTCTGGACTGGGCAGGGGTCAGCAGCGGTGGACGCTGCTGTGCCGGGTGCCGCGTACGCCGTCTCTCGTGATTCAGTAGAGCGCTCATCAGGGATGAGGGTTTCACTATCGGGCGAGGCGATGGATCAGGCGCGCCGGAGATGCCCTACTTCTCGTCGTCGTTGGCGGGAGTGGTGCCGAACGCCTGGGTGGGTTCACTGTAGGAAGGCCCACCGGTCGAGCCACCCTCCGTGTGTGTGGACGGCCCTCCTGACTGCTGATCCGTCGGCACTGCCTGTGTCTCGGGCGGGACTGCATGTTGAGGCGCCCCCGATCCAGCAGAACCCACCGGAGGCTGGCCGTACTGATACTGGCTGTACGGCGAAGCCTGATCGGCAGAGCCCGTCGGTCCGCTTGCACCTTGCTGCTGAGGGTCGACCGGGTAACCGACGCTGCCGGACGGATTTTGACCGCGCGCAGGCTGATTGGGTACAGGCTGTCCCGAGTAGGTCGGTGGAACGTATCCACCCTGGCCCTGGCCTCCATAGCTCTGCTGTGGCTGACCGTAACCGTAGTTCGGTGGCTGCTGGCCCTGCTGGCGATAACCCTGAGTTGGCGAATAACCCTGGAACTGATTTTGCTGGCCGTACGAAACAGCCTTTGGCGCAGGAACTTTCAATACACCCGCACCGAACAGAAGCGCGGCGATCGCAGCAAGTGACTGAAAGAACCCGAGTACCAAGACGATGATGGCACCGGTTCCCAGACCGATCGAGCTGCCCATTCCTCCGCCCGAGTCGATATTGAAGGACTGAAATACCAGCGTCAGCCACCCTGAAATCGCCAACGCTGCCGCGATTCCGATGGTGCTCGACTGCTTGGGTAACAATCCGACCGCCGCCACGAGCCCCGAGGCCAACAGCAGCGCGATCGAAGTGGGGTCACCGTTACCGAACTGAAAGAAGTTACTGGACACGTCGAAAGCCGAGTACTGGCCGGCCAGTCCGACCAGAAAACCGATCCCGCCGAGCGCGGCGACCACCAGCGTCAGAATCCGCGGAAGCGGCGACGGCGTATCCGAAGTGGGCGACGGCGAGTACTGACCTGGTTGCGAGTACGACTGCTGCCCTGGCGCCTGCTGAGACGGACCCTGCGAAGAAGGCCCCTGCGGCGACGGACCCTGCGGAGACGGACCCTGCGGGGTCGCGCCGTAGGACGGGCCGTGGCTACCGTATCCGCCGGTTCCGTAACCGGGCGAACCTGAGTTTGGGCCCTCGGGCGGATAGGTCATGACACTCACCTCATGTTTCTACGTCGAATTCGGGTCCACGGACCACGCTAGTCTACGGACCCGGCGCGACACCCCGGCCCGCATCGACCGGCGCAGGTGACACAGCACCTGAGTGGGCCAAAGACCGTGCGGCACCAGCAAATCGATCGCTTCGATGTGCCATTCATACGATCAGATAACTAGAGCGGGCCATTGAAGCAGGCGGGCGGTGGCGAGCGAGCGCGGGCGGGCAGAAGCCAAAAGACCCGCCACCACCGGTGACGGGCCTTTCGAAGGTGAAAGCTACTTGACCGAGAGCGATTCCAGGATCTCGCGAGCAAGTGCGGCGGTCTCGGACGGCGTCTTGCCGACCTTGACGCCCGCAGCCTCGAGAGCGTCCTTCTTGCCCTGAGCCGTACCCGAGGAGCCGGAGACGATGGCGCCTGCGTGGCCCATGGTCTTGCCTTCGGGGGCGGTGAAGCCTGCGACGTAGCCGACGACGGGCTTGGTCACGTTGGCCTTGATGTAATCGGCAGCGCGCTCTTCGGCGTCGCCACCGATTTCGCCGATCATGACGATGATCTTGGTCTCGGGATCATTCTCGAACGCCTCGATGGCGTCGATGTGCGTGGTACCGATGACCGGGTCTCCGCCGATGCCGATGGCCGTCGAGAAGCCGAAGTCACGGAGTTCGAACATCATCTGGTAAGTCAGCGTGCCGGACTTCGAGACGAGGCCGATGGGCCCGGTGCCGGAGATGTTGGCGGGCGTGATGCCGACGAGAGCTTCACCGGGGGTGATGATGCCGGGGCAGTTCGGTCCGATGATGCGGGTCTTCTTGCCCTTCTCCACGTTGTAGGCCCACGCGTACGCGGAGTCCTGCACGGGGATTCCCTCGGTGATGACGACGAGCAGCGGGATCTCCGCGTCGATCGCTTCGACGATGGCGTCCTTGGCGAATGCCGGCGGCACGAAAGCGATGGAGACGTCCGCGCCGGTCTTCTCGATTGCCTCGGCGACCGTGCCGAAGACGGGAAGTTCGATGTCGTTGCCGTCTTTGTCGACGTGCTTGACCGTGGTTCCGGCCTTACGTGCATTGACGCCGCCGACGACCTGGGTGCCGGCCTTGAGCATCAGAGCGGTGTGCTTGGTGCCCTCGCCGCCGGTGATGCCCTGGACGATGACCTTGTTGTCCTTGTTCAGAAAGATTGACATGGTTTCCTCTACTTCGCAGCCAGCTCGGCGGCCTTGTCGGCGCCCTCGTCCATGGTCTCGGCGAGCGTCACCAGCGGGTGCGCGGCGTCGGCGAGAATCTTGCGTCCTTCTTCGACCTTGTTGCCGTCGAGACGAACCACCAGCGGCTTGTTGGCCTCGTCACCGAGCTTCTTCAGCGCGCCGACGATGCCGTTGGCAACCGCGTCGCAGGAGGTGATCCCACCGAAGACGTTGACGAACACGCTCTTGACCTGCTCGTCACCGAGGATGACGTCGAGGCCTGCAGCCATGACCTCGGCCGAGGCGCCGCCACCGATGTCGAGGAAGTTGGCGGGCTTGACGCCACCGTGGGCTTCGCCTGCGTATGCAACGACGTCGAGGGTCGACATGACCAGTCCGGCACCGTTACCGATGATGCCGACCTGTCCGTCGAGCTTGACGTAGTTGAGGTCGTTTTCCTTGGCCTTCGCCTCGAGGGGATCGGCAGCGTCCTTGTCCTCGAAGTCCGCATGGCCGGGCTGACGGAAGCTTGCGTTCTCGTCGAGTGTGACCTTGCCGTCGAGGGCGAGGATCTCATCGTCCGGGGTGCGAACCAGCGGGTTGACCTCGACCAGGAGAGCATCTTCGTTGATGAAGACCTCCCACAGCTTCTGGATGGTCACCGCCGCGGAATCGAGCACCTCGGCGGGAAGCTTTCCCTTTTCGGCGATTTCACGAGCAAAAGCGAGGTCGACGCCCTTGACGGCATCGACTGCAATCTTGGCGAGTGCGTCGGGGTTCTCTACCGCCGTCACCTCGATCTCCACGCCACCCTCGACCGAACACATCGCGAGGTAGGTGCGGTTGGTGCGGTCGAGCAGGAAGGAGATGTAGTACTCCTCGGCGATGTCGGATGCTTCTGCAACAAGAAGCTTCTTGACGACATGGCCCTTGATGTCGAGACCGAGAATCGCTTCTGCGTTCTCAGTGGCTGCTGCGACGTCCTTGGAGTACTTGACGCCGCCGGCCTTGCCACGTCCGCCGACCTTGACCTGCGCCTTGACCATTACTGGCTTGCCGATTTCCTTGGCAATTTCTGTTGCTCCGGCGACCGTGTCCGTGACACGACCTGCGGAGGTTGGTACGCCATGCTTGGCGAACAATTCCTTCGCCTGGTATTCGAAGAGATCCATCAGCTCACCGTCTCGTCTACGTTGACGCCCGCTCCAGGGTGTGAGCGGGTCTGAGCATCGACTTTATCCAGGTAGTCCACGGGCGCATCGGGCGCATGGATGGTATGTGGTCTATCTCACCGGCAGGTGCCATGTGTCCTACGCCTCACCGTAGACGGCTACGAGCCGAAAGTAGCGCGGCCACAGCAAGAGTGAGCGCTCCGAGCGCCCCGACGATCACTCCGGGACCGATCACGGGCTCGAGAGCGCGTGTCTTGGTCAGCGGCCACCCGAGCAAATAGATGATCATCGCGATCACGCAGCCCACAAGAAGTGCAGTGCCGCGCGCAGGCCTCGACCGTGACGCAACGACGGCGGAGACCACGATGGTCACAGCGAGAAATGCCTGTCCCCAGACGTCCCATCCCCAGGGAAAAGTACCGAACCACGCTGCAGTGACGTCCGTGCCACGGTAGAGCGGCAGCGCCAGGCCTGCCACCGACAGCAGCGCTCCGAGCCATGCCGCTGATCCGAGCCTGACGTCGACGCGCATGTCCGAGGTGTCGACGTCCTCGCGCTCAGCGCTGCCGGCGAGAAGCACACATCCGCCACACAACACTGCGCCGACAGTGCCCAGTGCCGTCGCGATGCCGCCGACGCCGAGGGCAATGCCGTCGATATCGGCGGCCAGGACAACCGACTGCAAAACGCCGGATGCACCCATCACGGCGGCAGCCGTCAGGACACCGAGCGCGGGACGGACTGTTGCCGCCAATACCGAAAAGAACATCGGGATGGACGCCAGGACCACTATGAACCCCGCTACCGCGGCGACCCTCGTGGCCAGGATCGTCGGAGCCGGAAGCCCATCCGGAACGGTGAGGGTCGGCAAGAGGGCGCCGGTGACGATGAGGACACCTGTCGCGACACCCACAACTCCGGCAACGACATGCCAACGGTTTGTTGCCGACGTCGAGTCCACGGGCGTGGCGCGTCGAACTTCGGCAGAGACGCCACGTCGCTCCCGGAGCTTGGACACCGGGACGAGCACAATTCCTACGACCACGAGCACGGCCGACGCAATGACGCCGACCCACGATCCGGGCGCCGCGTCGACCCCCGGCCCACTCGACGCACCAGCCACCACTCGCGAGCCCGTGACGCCGAGCATGCCGAGTCCTGCGCCTACGGAAGCGCCGGCCGCGACGTTAGGGGAAATCGACGCAAGCACAGCCGCCACCACGATCAGTACGGCCAGGGCAACGATTCCCGACCCCACCGACGTCGTCATCGGGGAGTCGATCGCAACGGAAACCAGCACGATGGCGTCGGAAGAGTAGTAGGGCGACGCGAACATCGATCCCGCCGCAACAGCGGCAGCGGCGACGGCAAGTACGGACAACCACCCGCCGATTCGGATTGCCGAGGCCCGGTTGGTCATGTCCGCGTGAGTGGAGTGTCCGTATCCGTCGGACATGGAGGCTCGGCTCACCGCAACCAAGCCGAACAACCCGCCCAGCGCCGCTAGGACATGTGCGGCAAGAATCAGATAGGCACCGGCGCCTGGTTGGAGCGCAGCGGCAGTGATGGGACGAAACAGTTCCAGACGATTCGAATCGATCGGATCGATCAGGAGTCCGACATCGAGGACGGCCAGACCGGCCGACACCGCCCCGTAACCGGCCGTCACAGCGCCGGTGAGCGCAGCGCGGCGCGCAATCACACCGAGCACTGCCATCAAAGACACCAGGACCACCGGCGCAAGCGCAATGAGCTCCGCAACAGTGACGCCCGCGCCGATCGCCTCTCCGTTAGCTGCGGTGACCGAATCCTGCGTGACAACTGACTCGAACGACAGCGCTACGACGCCGCACAGCGCGGCAACCACAGTCGCGGACGCTGCAAGAACTGCTGGCGCGAACGCGCTCTTGTCGTCGTCGCGGTCGGGCTCGATCCGTCGAGGGAGTACCTGAGCGGACTGGTCGGTCTCGGAGATAGGTGCCACGACAGCGACGTTATCTGCCGGCGCAGATTTACATCGACTCCGCGGGCCGCGTTTCGATAACGCGCATTCGGGTAGTTGTAACCGAGCGGGGTTGATCGCCGGGGGGACATTTCCCCTGTTCACAATGTGAGGCATGTCACATATCGGCCCAGTCTGAGCCAAAAACTTGCGCGCCTCGCGATCGTTTCGTTACCGTCTGCGGAGTCTTAAGTAACGAGCAGATCACGAAACGGAGGTCGAAGGTTTTGTCGCAGCACCGCGCGTCCTTCACCACCAGCAAGTTCGTCACCCCGGCCGCTGTGACCGAAAGTGCACCTACCGTGTACTCGACCGATACCAGCTGGGGAACCGAGGCCGCCGACTTCGAAACGCCGACCTACGACTATTTCGCCAGCAACTACGGCCCCGCCGAGAGCTACCACGATGCCGAGCTGCACAGCTCCGTCGACATCGATAGCGCCGCGGGCACCGAATCCGTTACACCGATCTTGGAAGTACCCCGCCGCGGTGGATCGCACCGCATCCCCACGCCGCCCACCGCACTCAAGGGTCGGGCAGCCGTTCTCGCTGTTGCTGCCGGGGCTATCGTCGCCGCGGGACAGGCCGTTATCGATCACGCGCCTGCCGCCGCCACTTCCGAAGAAGTCGCTCTGGCTGCAGGTTCTGCGCCCGCCGCACCCGGCATTGCCGCAACGGCAGTTCCGCAGGCAGCCCAGTTCGCCGCCGACACCAAGAGCACAGCAGCCTCTCACGCGCCTCAGATACTCAACGTCGCCAACCCGGTAGACCTGAGCCAGTTCAGCAATTTGTTGGCAAAAGGCCAGCGTTTCAGCGAAGAGCGCGCCGCACGCGAAGCCGCTGCCCGACGCCCGCTGTTCGTCCTACCGGCCGTCGGAACCTACACCTCCAACTTCGGGGCCCGCTGGGGCACCCTTCACGCCGGTGTCGATATCGCCAACGCCATCGGAACGCCGATCGTCTCGGTTGCCGACGGCAAGGTCATCGATGCAGGTCCTGCTTCCGGCTTCGGAATGTGGGTTCGCGTACAGCACGCAGATGGCACCGTCACCGTGTACGGCCATATCGACACGGCAACCGTGTCGGTCGGACAGCAGGTCATGGCCGGCGATCAAATTGCCACCATGGGCAACCGCGGTTTCTCCACCGGCCCGCACCTTCACTTCGAGGTCCACTTGCCCGGCGAGAACAAGATCGACCCGCTCCCCTGGTTGGCCTCACGCGGCATCGGCCTCGGCCCCGAAAGGGACTAGCGCCACCTTCTCTGCCCGCGCACAGGCATTCCCCCCAGCTCACACGCCCTTTCGTGAACGTGTGTAGCTGGCGGTGGACTCCAATCAGAGCTTGGTCATCGGCACCCCACCGATAAGCATCATCTTCACTCGTCCGGATGTGCCGAAGTCGACGAGAACCATCGCGGAGGTTCCGCTCCCAGTCGACTCGAGGACGGTTCCGAGGCCGTACTTATCGTGGTTGACGCGGTCGCCTACGGCCAACACCAACGTGTTGTTGCGCGCACGAGCGGAACCGAAACTCGGTGTACTCGAAGCCCCGCCCCCAAAACTTCCACCCCCAAAACTTCCACCGCCGAATCCCCCGCCGCCGTAACTGCCCTGTCTTGTGCGCCCACCGCCGATGGAGCGTCCACCGCCGACACCCGGGTCCTCACGCTTCCATTTGATCAGCTCCTGCGGAATCTCCTGCAGAAAGCGTGATTCCGGGTTGTTGATCGGCTGCCCCCATGCCGAGCGCATGACCGCGCGGGTTACGTATAGCCGGTGGCGAGCCCGGGTGATTCCCACGTAGGCAAGACGCCGTTCCTCCGACAGCTCGTTCGGGTCTCCGAGCGCGCGCATATGCGGGAACTGCCCGTCCTCCCAGCCGGTCACGAAGACCACAGGAAACTCCAGCCCCTTGGCCGTGTGCAATGTCATCAACGTGACGACACCGGTACCGGAGTCTGGAATCTGATCGGTGTCGGCTACCAACGACACTCGTTCGAGGAATGCCCCGAGCGAACCAGGTTCCGGTAGTCCCTCCTCCGGATCCGCCTCGCCGTCGGGCACCGTTTCGGTGACGCCCTCGGCGTCGAGTTCGGCCGCGACCGCGGCAAGATTTCGCGCCTCGGAGGTGAATTCCCTTGCCACACTGACCAGTTCGTTGAGATTGTCGAGGCGGGCACCATCCTGAGGATCGCTACTCCCCTCGAGTTCCGCCCGATATCCGGTCCTGTCGAGAACTGCCTCGACGACGTCGCCGATGTCGACGACGTCGTTACCATCACCGTCCGTCGTCGTGAGAACCGCGCGAAGTTCGTCGAGCAGTTCGAGAAACTGGCCGATGAGTTTCTGAGACCGACTGTTCAGTAATGCGACGCGCCCGTCGGCTGCATCTCGCAGTGCCCGCGAGAAGCTCATGTCCCGTTGCTCGGCATGCACTGCGACACATGCCTCGGCCCGGTCACCGATTCCTCTGCGCGGAGTGTTCAGGATACGACGCATGCTCACGGTGTCGTCCTCGTTGGACAGCACGCGTAAGTACGCCACCATGTCGCGGACTTCTTTGCGCTCGTAGAAGCGCACACCGCCGACGACCTTGTAGGGCAATCCGAGCCGAATGAAGATTTCTTCGAGTGCTCGCGAGGAATTGTTGGTGCGATAGAAGACCGCCACCTCGTCGTAGCGCACATCGTGGTTGTCCACGAGTCGATCGATCTCCGATGCGACGAACGACGCCTCGTCGTGCTCGTTGTCGGCTACATAACCGACTATCAGTTCACCCTCACCTGTGTCCGTCCACAGCTTCTTGTCGCGTCGGCCGGTATTGCGGGAGATGACCGAGTTGGCGGCCGAGAGAATGTTCTGTGTCGAACGGTAGTTCTGCTCGAGCAGGATCGTGCGCGCGTCGGGGTAGTCGCGCTCGAACTCCACGATGTTGCGAATAGTGGCCCCTCGGAACGCATAGATCGACTGATCCGCATCACCCACGACACACAGCTCACCCGGCTCGATGGTGCCCTCCAGCGCGCCGTCGGCGTCCGGAGTGCCGACCAATTCTCGAACCAGCATGTACTGGGCGTGGTTGGTGTCCTGGTACTCGTCGACGAGAACGTGCCTGAATCGCCTCCGGTAGTACTCCGCGACCTGAGGAAACGCTTGCAGCATCCCGACCGTCTCGCCGATCAAATCGTCGAAGTCCATCGCATTTGCAGCGCGCAGACGCTGCTGATAATGGCCGTACACCCGAGCGATGAGCTTGGGCAGCTCGACAGACTCCTTCTCCGCATCCGACGCTGCATCGTCCGGGCTGATCAGCTCGTTCTTGAGATTGGAGATCGACGTGGAGAGCAGACGCGCCGAAAACTTTTTCGTGTCGATCTGCAGATCCTTCGAGATCATCGTCAGCAGGCGACGAGAATCGTCGGCGTCGTAGATCGAGAAGTTGGAGTTCAACCCCGGCAACAAGGACGCCTGGCTACGTAGTATCCGGACGCAACTCGAGTGGAACGTCGATACCCACATGTTGTTCGCTCGCGGCCCGACGAGTCCGACGACTCGCTCGCGCATCTCGGCTGCGGCCTTGTTGGTGAACGTGATGGCAAGCACCTGCCCCGGGGTGACACCACGCTCGGCCAGCAGATATGCGATGCGGCGCGTCAGGACTGCAGTCTTGCCCGAACCCGCGCCCGCAACGATCAGGAGAGGCGACCCGGTGTGCATGACGGCCTCGCGCTGCTGTGTGTTGAGACCCTCCAGCAGTGCTTCGGACTTGGATCTACCGGGAACGGGTACAGCTACAAGATTCATGTTCATCGCTGTCCCAGGTTACCGGCGCCCACCGACAAGCAGAACCGCTGCCATCATTGTCGCGATCAACCGACTTTCCACGAAGCGATCCAAGTGGCAAACTGAATCGGTGATCGAAACAGCCGTGCGTCGGCGTCCTATCTTTCGTGTCGTGAGAACGACCGAATGCGAGGGCGGCCGGTAAGTGATTGCACCCCGAGGCCCTCGCCACGAGGGCCCCGGGGTTCTTTCATGTCAGGCACCTACCCCAGCTCGTTCAATTCAGGTATTCACCCGGATTCCGTAGACGTAACGGTGCCGGACGCGGTAACGATCCATGATGTGACACAAGGAGAAGAAATGGCATCCACGACGAAGACCGACTCCGAGAATGCGTTGCCCACCACCGAAGCCGAGATCGATGAGTTGAGGCAGGAAATCGATCGCCTGGACGCCGAGATCCTGGCTGCTATTCAGCGCCGGAGCGAGGTATCGCAGTTGATCGGCCGAACACGGATGGCTTCGGGTGGCCCGCGCATGGTCCACAGCCGCGAAATGAAGGTGCTCGACCGCTTCAGCAGCCTTGGCCAGGAAGGCCACACGCTCGCCATGCTGCTACTCCGCCTCGGTCGCGGACGCCTCGGCCGGTAAAGACTCCAGAATCTCGTTGTGCACGGCTTCCCGTGCACAACGAGTCCTTTCTCAGGGCAGTGCCTTCTCAGGGAAGGGCTATGTACTTGGTTTCCAAGTACTCCTCGATCCCCTCACTTCCACCTTCTCGCCCGAACCCGGAGGCCTTGACGCCACCGAACGGCGCAGCCGCGTCCGAGATCACTCCGCGGTTGACTCCGACCATTCCGCTCTCGATCGCATCGGCAACTCGAAGCGCCCGATCCAGATCCTCGGTGTAGATGTAGGCGGCGAGGCCGAACTCGGTCGAATTCGCGGCGTCGATGCCTTGCTGCTCGGTGTCGAAACCCACGATCGGCGCGACCGGTCCGAACACTTCTTCCGCCAGGATTCGAGCCGTCGGCGGCACGTCCGTCAGCACGGTCGCCGGGTAGAAGTAGCCCTCACCGCCGGATGCCTCGCCACCGAGCGCCACCGTCGCACCTGCTGCGACCGCATCATCGACCAATTCCACGACCTTGCTCAGCTGGTCCGCGTTGATGAGTGGGCCGAGAGTCGTCGACGGGTCGATGCCTGGTCCGAGCTTCGTATCCGTCATCCGTGCCACCAGTTTCGAGGTGAATTCCTCTCGCACACTGTTGGCCACGTGAAAACGGTTGGCTGCGGTGCAGGCTTCGCCGCCATTGCGTAGTTTCGCGAGCATCGCGCCGTCGACGGCTGCGTCGATATCCGCGTCGTCGAAGACTACGAACGGTGCGTTTCCGCCCAGCTCCATCGACGTTCGGAGCAAGCCTCCAGCCGATTGCTCGATCAGCTTCTTACCTACCTCGGTGGATCCGGTGAACGTCAGTTTGCGCAGTCGTGGATCTTCGAGCAGCGGGGCCGAGACTGCGCTCGACTTCGACGTCGTCACCACCGACAGAACCCCCTCGGGCAGTCCCACCTCGGCGAACAATTGTGCAAGGAAGAGCATGGTCAGCGGTGTCTCGCTGGCAGGCTTGACGATGATCGTGCATCCTGCAGCGAGAGCCGGTCCGATCTTGCGCGTGCCCATGGCGAGTGGGAAGTTCCACGGCGTGATCGCAAGGACCGGCCCCACGGGCGCCTTGCTGACCATAATTCGGCCGTTGCCTGCCGGGGCCTGCGTATACCGGCCGCCGATACGGACGGCTTCCTCGCTGAACCAGCGAAAGAACTCGGCTCCGTACTTGATCTCGGCCTGCGACTCGGCAAACGCCTTTCCCATTTCGAGAGTCATCAGCGTCGCGACATCATCGGCGCGCTCGGTGAGTTTCTCGAACGCAGCGCGCAGCAACTCACCACGCTCCCTCGGCGCCGTAGCTGCCCAGGAACTCTGCGCATTCGCAGCCGCGTCGAGAGCCCTGAGCGCATCGGCGGGACTGGCGTCGGCCACTTTCGTGAACGGCCTGCCGGTAGCTGGATCATTGACGTCGAAGGTCGCGCCGTTTTCGGCATCGACCGCGTGGCCGCCGATCCACAACTTCGCTGGAATGGATTCGATGAGGGTGCTGTGGTCCATACCCCGAGTGTGCCCTCGCGCAGTCGTCGGCAAACGGGATGACGCGCGCATCCCGTCGGAGCACATTAGGGTTGGCAAATATGAGCGGCGACATCACGGGCACCGAGGCCTGGAAGAACCTGACGGCACACCACAACTCCATCGGCGACACTCATCTGCGCGATCTGTTCGCCGCCGATCCTGATCGTGGCCGCGAGTTCACGCTCGACGCCGGTGAACTACACATCGACTACAGCAAGCATCGCGTCGATCGAGAGACCCTCGCACTGCTCGTCGAGCTCGCACGGGCAGCCGACGTCGAAGGCCATCGCGACGCCATGTTCGCGGGCAAGCACATCAACACCTCGGAAGACCGCGCCGTCCTGCACACCGCGCTGCGGCTACCCGCCGACGCAACCCTCGAGGTCGACGGCCAAAACATCGTCGCTGACGTGCACGAAGTACTGACACGGATGGGTGAATTCACCGATCGCGTTCGCTCGGGCGAGTGGACCGGGGCCAGTGGCCAGAAAATCCGAACCGTCGTCAACATCGGTATCGGCGGCAGCGACCTCGGACCCGTCATGGTCTACCGCGCGTTGCGCCACTACGCCGACGCAGGCATCGAAGCGCGTTTCGTCTCCAACGTCGATCCTGCGGACCTGGTAGCCGCGCTCGCAGACCTCGATCCGGCGACCACCTTGTTCGTGATCGCATCGAAGACGTTCTCGACACTCGAAACCCTCACCAACGCCACCGGCGCACGCCGCTGGCTGACGGCAACCCTCGGCGAGGGCGCCGTCGCCAAGCACTTCGTCGCCGTCTCCACCAATGCCGAACGGGTCGCCGAGTTCGGTATCGACACCGCCAACATGTTCGGGTTCTGGGACTGGGTCGGCGGTCGGTACTCGGTCGACTCGGCAATCGGCCTCGCCGTGATGGCCGCCGTCGGGAAGGAAGCGTTCGGGGAATTCCTCGACGGATTCCACCGCATAGACGAGCATTTTCGTACGACCCCGCTCGCGCAGAACGCGCCGGTACTCCTCGGACTGATCGGGCTCTGGTACACCAACTTCTTCGGCTCGGAAACCCGAGCAGTACTGCCGTATTCGAACGACCTCTCACGATTCCCCGCCTACCTCCAACAGTTGACGATGGAATCGAACGGCAAATCCGTCAAGGCCGACGGCACGCCCGTCACCACCTCGACCGGAGAGATCTTCTGGGGCGAGCCCGGTACCAACGGGCAGCACGCGTTCTATCAATTGCTGCACCAGGGAACACGTCTGGTGCCCGCCGACTTCATCGGATTCGCCGAGCCCACCGACGACCTCCCCACCCGCGACGGCACCGGCAGCATGCACGACCTGCTGATGAGTAACTACTTCGCGCAAACCCAGGTGCTCGCCTTCGGCAAGACCGCCGAAGAGATCGCCGCCGAAGGCACCGCGGCCGACGTCGTACCGCACAAGGTCATGCCCGGCAATCGGCCGACGACATCGATACTCGCACCGAAGCTGACACCGTCCGTAGTGGGTCAGCTCATCGCACTCTACGAGCACCAGGTGTTCGTCGAAGGTGCCGTATGGGGCGTCGACCCCTTCGACCAGTGGGGCGTCGAACTCGGCAAAACCCAGGCGCTCGAACTGACCCCCGTCCTCACCGACGTCGACGCCCCGGCGCCGCAGAGCGATTCCTCCACCGACGCCCTCGTGCGGTGGTACCGCGATCAGCGGGGTCGGGCGCAGTAGCGTCGGGCTGGGTCCTCGGGGGGCGCTGGGTCCTCGGGGGGCGCTGGGTCCGGGGGCGCTGGGTCCGGGGCGCTGGGTCCGGGGGGCTGGGTCCGGGGGGCTGGGTGCAGGGGCTGGGTGCAATTTACTCCCCTATTTGGGATTCGAACCTCCTGCAGGGGGTTCGAATCCCTATACGGGGAGCAAATTGTCCGGAGATGAATCCAAACGGCCTCGATCCACGTCCAACTGGGTATGGACTTCGATCAACCGGGCATGTTCACCCGTGCCGACGCGCTTGCATCCGGTTACACGGACGACGATCTACGACGCGGTCGAGCCGACCGGACACTGTTGTCGATTCGTCGTGGCTGCTTCGTGCGATCAGCGGTGTACCGAACCTTTGACTCCTCCGAGCAGCATCTCCTGCTCGCCAAAGCTGCGCTGTTGGACTCTGCAGACGACGCTGTGCTCAGTCACGTGTCCGCAGCGGTGTTGCACGGTATGCCGGTGTGGGGCATCGCTCTCGACAAAGCTGCTCTGACGATCGGACGAAGCTACGCCAGCAAGCTCGGCAGACGACGAACCCTGCACGGGACGCGTCTGCCCGATTCCGATCGCATGATCATCGACGGCGTACCGGTGACGGTTCCTGCGCGGACGGTGATCGACCTGACGAGAACCGAGGGCGTCGAGCAAGCGGTGTGTGTCGGTGACCAGGCACTGCACAGTGGTCTGACGACCGCGTTCGAGTTGGCCGAAGCCATCGACGACGCCGCTGGACGAACGGGGGTGGGCCGTGCACGCCACGCGGTCGGTCTCATGTCCTCCCGCAGCGAAAGCGTCGGCGAATCACGGAGTCGACTGCTCTTTCACAACCTCGGCTTGCCTACGCCCTTGCTGAACCAGTGGGTCTACGACACCTCGGGGGGATTCCTGGGCAGGGTGGACTTTCTGTTCCCCGATGGCGTGATCGGCGAGTTCGACGGTGAGGGTAAATACGAGTCGGATTCTGTGCGAGCCGTCATCGACGAAAAGAACCGCCAAAACCGTCTGCACGACCTCGGGTGGGTCGTCGTTCGGTGGGACTGGCGGGACCTGTCGAAGCCCGACGTCCTGGTCACGCGTCTGCGCGGCGCTTTTCGCCGGGCAGCAGCAAATGGCGCACCTGTTGGTACGTACCGGTCGGATCGACTCCCCTAGTGGGGATCCGAACCTCCTGCAGGGGGTTCGAATCCCAACTCGGGGAGTAAATTCGGCCCAGCAACCAGCCGACCCGGCCCAGCAACCAGCCGACCCGGCCCAGCAACCAGCCGACCCGGCCCAGCAACCAGCAACCAGCCCCTACACCCGCGCCAACACCGCCCGAGTATCCACTCCGGTGGGCAGTGTTCCGAATGCACCGCCCCAATCCTCACCGAGCCTGCTGGCACAGAATGCGTCGGCGACGGCCGGATCACCGTGGCGGACGAGCAACGATCCTTGGAAGACGAGTGCCATGAGTTCGACGACGCGTCGAGCGCGGTATTCGATGTCGGAGCTGTCCGAGAGTTCTTTGCCGACGCGTGAGATGGCGTCGTCGAGGCGCGAGTCCGATCCTGATGCCAACGACACTTCGGTGAAATACGCTTCGACGCTGTCCGGCTGCTTGACAAGTGCACGAAGCGAATCCAGTGCTGCGACGTTGCCCGAGCCCTCCCAGATCGACATCAGCGGCGATTCGCGAAAGAGCCGCGGCATCCCGGATTCTTCGACGTAACCGTTGCCGCCGAGGCATTCGAGAGCTTCGGCGGCATGTGAGGGCGCACGCTTGCAGACCCAATACTTGCTGACGGCCAGTGCGATTCGACGCAACTCGGCTTCACCGGCATCACCGTTGGCGCTGCGATCGGTGGCTCCAGCCAGTCGCATCATGGTCACTGTTGCCGCCTCCGATTCGATCACCAAGTCCGACAGGACATTGCGCATCAGTGGCTGATCTATCAGCGGCACTCCGAATGCGGAACGGTGTCGGGCATGATGCACCGCGCGGATGGTTGCGTTACGTATCCCGGACGCCGAACCGATGACGCAGTCGAGTCGGGTCATGTTGACCATCTCGATGATGGTCTGGACGCCGCGGCCTTCCTCGCCTACGAGCCACCCCGTCGCGCCCTGGTATTCGAGTTCGCCCGAGGCATTGGACTTGTTGCCGAGTTTTTCCTTCAACCGTTGGAGCACTATTCGATTGCGGGTTCCGTCGGGCAGTACTCGAGGGAGCAAGAAACACGACAGTCCACCCGGTGCATGCGCCAATGTGAGGAACATATCGGACATCGGTGCGGAAGTGAACCATTTGTGTCCGACGATTGTGAACGTTCCGTCGGAGGATGGAGCGGCCGTGGTGGTGTTGGCTCGGACGTCGGACCCGCCTTGTTTTTCGGTCATCGACATTCCGGCGATGAGCCCCCGCTTGGTTGTGGGAACGCGAAGACCGAAATCGTAGTGAGTCGATGCGAGCAAAGGTTCGTACATGTCGGCCAGCGCTGGATTGTGACGTAGTGCAGGCACCGCCGCGTAGGTCATGGAGATCGGACACATGTGGCCTGCCTCGGCTTGACCCCAGGCATAGAACTTGGCGGCGCGGGCGACGTGGGCGCCCGAGCGATCGCACCGCCATGGCGTCGCGTGCAGTCCGTTGGCCACCGCGACCGACATCAGGTCGTGCCAGTGCGGATGAAACTCGACCTCGTCGACGCGGTTGCCGTAGCGGTCGTGGGTGCGCAGGATGGGAGGATTCTCGTTTGCGAGCCGACCCCATTCCTGCACTTCGACACTGCCGGCGAGATCCCCGAGTTCGCGAAGCTCGCGCGATGCCCACTCTCCGCCCTCACGTCTGAGTCCTTCGAGGAGGGTCGCGTCGTCCGAGGTGTCGTATGGCACCAGATCGGGCACCTGGTTGAACACGGTGTGGGTGACGGGAAATTCAACGGTCAAGGCGAACTCCTAACGAGCGCAGGGCGAATGCAACGAGATCTGGTACGACGTCGGGCTCTGTTGCTGACGAACTATCCGGACCGAGTGGGCCGACGAGGACTTCGCCGACGGCACCGACGAGTCCCGCCGCCGCGAGGTCGGCGTTCTGTTCCGGAATGTCTCCCGCTGCGATACCGGCCACTACTGCGCAGGCGATGGCGTCGGTGAAGCTCCTGCGGAAGACGAGCCGTTCGGCGTCCACTGCACGATCGACGGGTTCTGCGAGCAGCGCGTAGGCCATGGTGCGGTTTTTCAAGGCACGGCCGGCGAAGGTCTCGACGATCGCAGTGACTCGTTCGATGACAGTGCCGGTGGAACCTGCCTCCGCGACGGCGTCGACCTCCCGACTGCATACTTCACGAAATATCGCCACGACGAGGTCGGATTTACTATCGAAATGGGTGTATACGCTGCCTGCGGATACTCCGGCCGCGGCGGCGACCGAGGCGATCGACAGGCCCTTGTAGCCCTGCGCGGACAGCACGTCGATGGCGGACGCGAAGAGTGTGGCGCGTCCGGCATCGAGTCTGGCTTGCACGGCCGTGGTGCGGCGGTACGGCATGTGAAGGATTGAAGCACCGATTCAGTGCTTCACGCAAGCCCTCTCGAGTACGGTTCAGATATGTCAGTTTCGATCGTGCGCTCCGGACCGGTCACCACCATCGTGCTGTCACGACCGGAATCCCGCAACGCGGTGGACGGACCGACCGCCGCCCAACTCGTCGCGGCCTTCGAGGAGTTCGATGCCGACGAAGACGCGGCTGTCGCGGTGCTGTGGGGCGAGGGTGGCACGTTCTGCTCTGGGGCCGACCTCAAAGCGCTGGGCACCGAAAGATCGAATCACGCCACCGAGCACGGCGACGGCCCGATGGGCCCGACGCGGATGCGGTTGTCGAAACCGGTCATCGCCGCGGTCTCCGGCTTCGCCGTCGCAGGCGGACTGGAACTGGCCCTGTGGTGTGACCTACGAATTGTCGAGCAGAACAGTACATTCGGAGTCTTTTGCCGACGTTGGGGCGTACCTCTCATCGACGGCGGCACCGTGCGATTGCCGAGGCTGATCGGCGCCTCACGCGCGATGGATCTCATCCTGACCGGCCGTGCCGTCGACGCGGAGGAAGCACTCGCGATAGGCCTGGCAAACAGAGTGGTCCCGACGGGGCATGCACGGGTGGAAGCCGAAGCTCTCGCCGCGCAACTCAGCACACTTCCGCAGACCTGCCTTCGTCAGGATCGGATGTCACTGTTGGAGCAGGACGGTAAGAGCGAAGAAGACGCCATCGTCAACGAATTCCGACACGGGGCCATCTCGATGGCCGCCGATGCCCTCGCTGGTGCGGAAAAGTTCGCGTCGGGTGCGGGAAGGCACGGCGTCCCGAACCCGTGACATCAGCCCGGCTCTCCGTCATAGACGACATCTTTCTGCGCACCCATCGAGGCTTCGGCATTCCTATCGTGCTCCAGGGAGTGTGGTGCAGCGAGGACGCCGTCGATCACGTCGAGCTGGCGGCGATCCACTCCAACCTCTCGTTGGGGCCACTCGGGCGCCGGGTCGTCACCCCGACCGTGCCCGGTGCGCGACGGCGTTGGGCTCCGAGCTCCGACGCACTACCGCTCGAGTACGACACCACTCCCCTGGCCGCGTCGGAGGTGCTGGATTGGGCAGATGTGCAGGGTGAATGCGCCCTCGATCCGGAAGCCGGCCCAAGCTGGCGGCTCTCGGCACGATCGACCGACGAAGGCGGCACCGTCCTGTCATTGGTGTGCTCGCATGTCGTCGCCGATGCTGCGGGTCTGATCGAGGCGGCGAGGATGGCTTTCACCGGAATCGTCCCGCCGGAAGCGCATGCGCGCCCGATCTCCGATGTCTGCGACGCCGCCGCACTGGCCTGGCGTGTATTCAAAGCTGCGGCTGTCGCCCTTGCCGGCCTGCTGTTCAGTCGGCTGGCCCGTCGCGAACTTCGTGACTACATCCGAGCTTCGTCCGACGGGAGCCCGCACGAAGTGTCCGTCACCACTGCCGTATTCGATATCGAGGCTCGTCTGAACAATTCGGAGTTCATCTCCGTCGTCACCGAGATCATGGTGTCGCTCGGGCAGCACGAACCGGTGTCGATCAATGTCCCGTTCCGCTCGAACACACCGGGCGCCAATGGAATCGGAATGGCCACGGTTCGTATCTCGCGCACCGATTCACTCGCGGAGATCAAGAACGCCTGTAAGCGTGCGTTCACCACCCCCGCGGGCGCTCCGAGCGGATTCCCAGCCGAAATGGTTCAGCTCCTGCCCGAGCGGGCTGCAGCGGCGCTCACCTCGGCGCCGGGGCACGCGGCGGCCCTGTGTTCCAACATCGGTGACCTACCCGATTCGGTCGGTGCCATCGGCAGCCATCGCGCGAGCACCCTGGCGACGCGGGCGCTCCACCCTCATTCCGGGTCTGCGCGCACCACCACGATCCTGTCCGCTTATCTCTCGACGCTGGACGGGACGTCGACGTTGTCGCTCGTCGGCACCGATCCAGCGTTGATTCCGTCCTCGGAGACTTTGGCCGACCACGCGCGGGCGGTGTTGACGCATCGGCAACTCACTGCCCGATCGTGGCGATAGAAGTGAACCTATAGAAGTGAACCGATAGAAGTGAACACTGCCGAGCAGGTCGAGCACTACCTGTAGTAGGTCACACCAACCGGTTGGAAATTTTGTTCGGCAGGAAACGCAGAGCGATATCGATGCCCTGCCACTTGAGTCCTGGCAACGCAGCGCGACGTGTTTCTTTCTCGATAGCGTCGACCATCGCACTGACACCCTCGTCGAGAGTTGCTGTCAGAGAGGAGTTGTCGCCGGCCTTCGAGGACATGTCCGTGGCAATGAATCCGGGCAGTAGCGTCGTGACGACGATGTCCGTCTTGGCGAGTTCGGTGGCCAACGCTTCACCGAGGGCGGCAACTCCGGCTTTGCTTGCCGAGTACACGGCTTTCGCGCCGGGAAGACCGCGGTCCGCGCTGATGGACGAGACGAGTACGAGATGACCGTGCTTCTGTGCGCGAAATATTTCGAGTGCGGCCTCGGCCTGCGATAGCGCACCGACGAAGTTGGTGCGTGCGGTTGCGAGGTTGGCGTCCGCGCGCCCGGATCCGATTTTCGCGCCTTTACCGAGACCGGCATTGACGATGACGCGGTCGAGACCTGAAAGTTCGTCCTTCAGCTCGCCGAATACGCGGACGACGGCCTCGTGATCGGTGACGTCGAGTGCACGGACGGCAACGTTGATTCCGGGGTTGGCGGTGATGAGTTCCTCGCGCAACGCGTCCAGTCTGTCGACTCGGCGCGCGCACAGTGCGAGATCTCTGCCGGTGGCTGCGAACCGCCGGGCCATCTCCTCCCCGAGCCCCGAACTGGCACCGGTGATCAGGATCTTCTTCCTCGTCTTCCCTGTCATGACCGCCGACCCTATGCCACGCTGGTGTGATGACCGAAAAGAGCACTGACGAATTCGATGTCATCGTGATCGGCGGCGGGCCCGTCGGCGAGAACGCGGCAAGTTATGCCATCGCCGGCAGCGATCGCACCGCAGTCATCGTCGAGCACGAACTCGTCGGGGGTGAATGCTCGTATTGGGCCTGCATGCCGAGCAAAGCGTTGCTGCGTTCAGGCGAGGTCTTCGACACCGCCCGAAACATGCCGGGCGTCCGCGAATCGATCGGTGACCGATCACTCGACGTGGAGGCCGTGCTGGCGCGTCGGGAATCTTTCACTCATTCTCTCGACGATTCCTCCCAGGTGGAGTGGGCCGAATCCTCCGGGATCTCCATCGTCCGCGGAAGCGGCCGGCTTACCGGCACCAAGACGGTCGACGTCGGTGGTCGCACGCTCACGGCCCGACACGCTGTGGTTCTCGCGACGGGAACTACGGCATCGGTCCCGAACACCCCAGGGCTGCGCGACGCGTTGCCGTGGATATCTCGCGACGCAACCAACATGCACGAGGTTCCCTCCCGAGTTGCCATCATCGGTGGCGGTGTCGTGGCATGCGAGAGCGCTACGTGGTTACTGTCCTTCGGCGCCGAGGTGACCATGATCGTCCGCGGGTCGGCCCTGCTTGCGTCCGGCGAGCCGTTTGCCAGTGACCTCGTGGCCGACGCACTTCGTGCGCGAGGCGCGAAGATTCGCTTCGATGCGGAGTTGACGAGCGTGTCGCGTCCCGATGCGCGGGCCACCGGTGTCGGCAAGATCCACGGCGGAGTAGTCGAATTGACAGTCGACGGCGAGATAATCGCCGCGGACGAGATTCTCGTCGCGGCGGGGCGTCGCCCGGCAAGTGGAGACCTCGGGCTCTCCGTCGTCGGGATGGCGGATGGCAAGTACGTCGACACCGATGACCACTTGTCCGTGGCAGGCACCGAGTGGCTGTACGCCGCCGGGGATCTCAATGGGCGCGCCCCGCTGACGCATATGGGCAAGTATCAAGCCAGGATTGCCGGTGATGTCATCGCTGCGCGAGCCGAAGGTAAACCGTTGCACGGCAAGAGGTTTGCTGCTACCGCTGACCACGGGCAGATACCTCAGGTGGTCTTCACTGCGCTCGAGGTCGCTTCGGTCGGGCAGACCGAGAAGCAAGCCCGAGAGGCTGGCATCGACGTCGAGATTCTGGGGGTGGACATCGCCGTCGCCGGGTCTTCGCTGCAGCAGGACGACTATTCCGGTCATGCACAGCTGGTGGTCGACAAGGCTGCCGACGTGATCGTCGGCGCAACCTTCGTCGGGGCAGGAGTGGCCGAATTGGTCCATGCGGCAACGGTTGCCGTTGTCGGCAAGGTGACGCTGGACGACCTGTGGCATGCGGTCCCGTCATACCCGACCGTCAGTGAGGTGTGGCTCCGGTTGCTCGAATCGCGCCGCGAGTAGCCGTCAGCGCAAGGATGCGGCCGCAATACCTGCATAGGCCTCCGCGTCTCGACGCCGGATTCTCAGCGCGACAAAGATCCCGGCGATCGCGGCAAGGATCAGGACAATCGGGATGGCGTTGACGACCATGGAATCGGATCCGGTCAAAGTGCTGTAATGGGTTCCAGCCAGAATCAATCCCGTCGCCAAGCCGACGAACCCGATTCCCGGAGCGACGACCGTGCGCACCATCGACCGGTCCGGACGCGTCCAGAAGAAAACCACGACCGATAATGCGGCCGCCGCCTGTAACGCGATGATTCCCAATGTGCCGAGACCGATTGCGCCCGCTGCCACCACCAGATAGGGATCGGCTCCCACGACTGCGAATGCGAGGAGTACGAATGTACTGACGGCCGTTACGGTCACGCTGCCGACGTGCGGGCTGAAATGCACTGCATGGAACCGCCCGAGAACCTCCGGTAGCACTCGTTCACGACCGAGTGCGAACAGATACCGGCTCGCGGCATTGTGCACTGCCAGATACGACGCGAGAACGCTGGTGCACAGCAACACTGCGGTGCCGTCGTAGAGGATCGTTCCACCGTATTCCTGGGCCAAGGCGAACAGCAGATTCCCGAGTTCGGTCTGTGCCATCGCCGGCGCGTCGAGACCTCCGGCGGCACCGACGATGATCCAACTGGTCAGCACATAGAACACCGCGATGGTCGCGACGGCGATATACGTCGCGCGAGGAATGCTGCGTCGAGGATCTTTCGTCTCTTCCCCGTACAGTGCGGCGGACTCGAATCCGATGAAGCTGGAGAATGCGAACATCATCGCTATGCCGATCGATCCGGAGAATATCTGTGCGGGAGCAAACGATTCGAGAGGGAGGGCAGCCGTACCCTTCTCTCCGAGAACGAGAACGTCGAACACCGTCAGGAACGCGAATTCCGCGACCATCAACGTGCCAAGCACCTTCGCAGACAGATCGGCGTTACGAAACCCGAGACAGGCGACGATGGCGACGGCTACGGCGGTGAAGGCCCACCAAGGAACGTCGAGACCGGAGTCGAGGACCACGAGGTGGGTGAAGTATCCGAATGCCGCGGCCAGTCCGCATGCGAGCGAGGTGTACGCGAGCACCGCGACGTACGCAGCTGCGACACCCGGCGGTTTACCGAGCGCAAGCCCGACGTAGGTATAGAAGGCGCCCGTGTTGACCACTTGCTGGCTCATCGCCGCGAACCCGACCGAGAAACACAGCAGCACAATGCCGCTGACTGCGAATGCGGCAGGCAGCCCCACCCCGTTGCCTCGGATGAGCGCCAAGGGGACATTGCCGATCATGGCAGCCATCGGTGCTGCTGCTGCGACGACGAGGAACACCACGCGCCCGGTGGTGAGTGTGCGTCGGTCGTTCATGCGTCTCCGAACTTCTGTGAAGGTAAGAAGCTACGCCCCTTTTTCCTCGATCACATCGGGACTGGAGAATTCACCGGGTGCGGAGGTGGGGCGCCGTTGGCCATCGCCGCCGCATTCTCGGCACAGAGCCGCGCCATCTCCGATCGCACCGATACCGTGGCACTTCCGACATGCGGTAGGAGTACTACATTGGGCAATCCGGCAAGACCGGGTGCCAGCCTCGGTTCGTTCTCGTACACGTCGAGTCCCGCGCCACCGATGACGCCTTCGCGCAGAGCAGTAACCAGTGCAACCTCGTCGACCACCGGACCGCGGGCAGTGTTGATCAGAATCGACGAGCTCTTCATCGCCCGCAGCGTCGACGCATCGACGAGGTGATGGGTGTCGGCGGTGAGCGGAACATGCAGCGACAGAAAGTCACTCGTCGTCACCAGCTCGTCCCACGATACGTGCTGGACGCGGCCGGCGAACTCTCCCAGTTCGCCGTCGGTCACCTCACGGTCGGACGGCGGGCGCGGACAGAACTGGACCGTCATGCCGAATCCGAGGGCCCGACGGGCGGTAGCGCGCGCGATGCGGCCGAAGCCTGCGAGACCGAGCACCCGCCCGGACACGTCGGTGCCGAGCATCAGCTCGGGCTCCCATCCGGTGAATGCGCCGGATCGAACGAAGTTATCGGCCTCGATCACACGCCTGGCAGTCGACAGCATCAGAAGTAGCGCAATGTCCGCTGTCGAATTCGTCAGCACCCCAGGGGTATTGGCGACGGTGATACCGTGCTCCGTTGCCGCTGCAACGTCGATGTTGTCGTACCCGACCGCGTAGTTGGAGATGCCGGAGATGTTCGCCGAGGCAAGTAGCTCGCGGTCGAACCGATCACGCAACTGTGACACCACGACGCTGTATTCGCCCGAGGCACAGCGTTCGGCCAGCCCGTCGTGGTCGAGGGCGAGCAGCTCCACCTCGCCTGCCGCAGCGAGAATGTCCATCCCAGGCGCGGGAATAGGCGCTGTGACCAAGATTTTTCTCATACGACCCACTCGAACGCGGGAGCACGACCGGGCTGACGCGACCGCGCACCCTGAACCGTCTTGGAACGCATGGGTTCTCCGAGGTCGATCAACAGCTGTTCAGATATCTCCACCATGACTGCCAGGGTAGCGGGAGTCAGCCAGTCCGGTCTGGTCGCGAACAGTATGTCCTCACTCGAGGTGTTACCGCTGGCACCGGGAGCGAACGGGCAACCGCCCAGCCCTCCGAGAGAGCCGTCGACAAGCGTGGCTCCCGCGGAGATAGCGGCGAGCGTGTTCGCGACCCCGAGACCCCACGTGTCGTGCCCGTGAAAGACGATGCGCCGCTGCGGGGTCTCTGCAACGACGCGCGAAATCAGCGAACCAACCTGGGCGGGCACTGCTTGACCCAGGGTGTCGCAGATGACGATGTCCGTTGCGCCGTCGGTTCGCTCGTCGCGGGCGATATCGAGCACTCGATCCTCCGATATCGGCCCGTCGAACGGACAGGTGAAGGAAGTGGCGATGCACAGCTCGATTTGCCCGCCGACCGATCGCGCGATTTCGATCGCGTCCGGCATCGCCGCCAGTGAGACCTCGGTGCTGCGTCCGATATTCGCTTCGTTGTGCGCGTCCGACGCCGAGAAGCAGTATTGAAAGTTGCGGGCTCCGGCTGCCGCGGCCTTCTCGACGTGGCGCGCAGTAGCGACCCATACCCAGCAGGTATCAAGTTCCTCGGCGGTGAGCTCGGCCACCACCTCGAGTGTGTTGGCCATGGGTGGCACCTTGTCGCTGCGCGCCAACGACCCGATCTCGAGCTCTGGCACTCCGAGAGCGAGCAGCTGCCGGATCACCTCCAGCTTCCGTTCGGTGGAGAGCATCTTGCCGGTGAGCTGGAGCCCATCTCGCATCGTGACATCGCGCAGCTGCGCCGATGGAGCGAACTGATACATCAGAGTCCCATCTCTTCTTCGGTCCTACCGAGAAGTGTCGAGAGCACCTCTCTGGTGTGCTCGCCGAGGTCCGGACCGACCGAGCGGATCGGAATCGATTTCTCACCGATCACGGGCACGATTCCGACGAATCCCACCTCGGCCGGTTCCGCTTCACCGATGTCCACCTCGAAGTGCTGAATCATGTTACGCGCCTTGTACTGCTCGTCGGCGACGACGTCCGCTGCCGTGTAGATCGGACCGGACGGTACGCCTGCTTCGTCGAGAATCCTCAATGCGTCCTCGCGCGAATGCAGGCCGGTCCAGGCCGAGATAGCTGCATCCAACTCATCGCGCCTGCTCCAACGGCCGGCATTCGAGGACAGCTCCGGATCAGCGCCGAGGTCGGGGCGGTCGATCGTCGCCATGTAGCGCGCAAAGATCGCATCTCCGTTGCCCGCGATGATGATCGAATGACCGTCGTTGCAGGGGTACGCATTCGACGGCGCTATGCCTTCCATCCGGCCGCCGACTCGCCCACGCTCGACGCCGTAGGCGAGGTAGTCGGGAATGAGCGATTCCATCATTGACAGGATCGATTCGTTGAGAGCGACGTCGATGGAACGCTCAGACAACGACAACGCCGACTTCGCATTCTGTCGCTGAAACAGCGCCATGACGCACCCGAACGCCGCGTACAGCCCGGCGATGGAGTCACCGATGGAGACTCCGACGCGGACCGGCGGCCGATCGGCGTCGCCCACAAGATTCCGGAATCCGCCGTATGCCTCGGCGACTGCCGCAAAACCTGGGCGATCGGACATCGGACCGGTCTGCCCGAACGCCGAAATGCGGGTAATGATCAAGTCGGGATTCTTCGCACTGAGCACTTCGGGCGAGAGCCCCCACTTCTCGAGCGTGCCCGGCCGAAAGTTCTCCAACACGATGTCGCATTTCTCCGCCAAGTCGATGACGTCCCGACGCCCCTGCTCGGTGCGAAGGTCGAGCACAATCGACTTCTTGTTCCTGTTGATCGTCCGATAGAGCATCGAGGTTGTTCCCGAGTAGAGCCGCCAGTTGCGGAGCTCGTCGCCCGTCCCAGGGCGCTCGACCTTGATGACCTCGGCCCCGAAGTCGGCCAACATCCTGGCCGCGGTGGGTGCCGCAATGTAGTTTCCGAGCTCGAGGACGCGAACACCACTGAGCGGCAACATGTTCTCCCTTTCGTCGAACGCGAATTCACGTGCGGGTCCGCAGATGACTCCCCAAGGAATCTATCGCAGGGGTTGGGCTCGTTTCACCTGCGCCGACGCCTTTGCCGCATCCAATTCCACCGGGGAGTGCAGGGTCACCGGACCCACACGCAGAACCCCGTCGTTCAGCGGTTCGGTCCGCAGGCCACCGCGGCCGATCAATGCTTTCCGGGCGCCGTCGATCACCATCGAATCCATCCATGAACACGGATGTGCGGGCCTACCTCCGCGGAATGCAACCCTGCCTTCGCCCGAATCGAGTTCGAATTCGATGCCACGCAGCGGATCGAGTTCGATGCCGCGTATCACCACGTTGCGCCTGGCCACGGAGGGATCGGGCATGTCCGTGCCGAGCACGTCACCGGCCGCCTCCCACGCTTCCGCTGCAAGAAACGTCACCGCGGCCTCGGTGTGCGCTTTCACCCCGAAGAAGCGATCCCCTCGAATGCCCTTGTTCGCAACGATCTCGACACGGTCGACCAGCTCGGTGGACACGTCCGCCGCCGGGCCGTCCTTCGAACGACCGAAGTACGCATGGGCAGGAGATACCAGAAGTTGCACGATCTCGGCGTGGTAGTGGAAAACCATTCCCCTATTCTCCACTCCTACCCCTCGGTAACGTTACGTTTGTACACTCGGTGCATGTCAGCGAATACCAGAGTGACCACGGTGGACGGCGTCATCCAAGGCAAGTCGCTGGGAGAACTGCTGACGTGGCGCGGCATCCCGTACGCGGCGCCGCCCGTCGGACTACTGCGCCTGCGCGCGCCGCAGCCGACCGTCGCGTGGGAGGGCGTCCGAGACGCGACCGAGTGGGGCGACGCGTCTGTGCAGAACAAGGCATACACCAGGCTCTCCATCAACAAGTACCAGCCGGTAAGCGAGGATTGCCTCAACCTCAATGTGCTGGCCCCCGCTGCAGCGAGCGCAAAGCCGCGGCCGGTCATGGTGTTCATTCACGGCGGTGCTTATACCCTTGGTAGCTCAGCGACGCCGTTGTACGTCGGCGGCTCGTTGGTACGCCGGTCGCTACGGGAGAGCGACGGCATCGTCTATGTGTCGATCAACTACCGGCTCGGGGCCCTCGGCTACTTGGATATGACCCAGTTCTCGACGCCTGAGCGGCAGTTCGACTCGAACCTCGGATTGCGCGATCAGGTGGCTGCGCTCGAATGGGTCCAGCGCAACATCGGTCGGTTCGGCGGTGATCCCGACAATGTGACGGTCTTCGGTGAATCGGCGGGCGCTAACGCCGTCACCACCCTTCTCGCGACACCGGCCGCCAAAGGACTTTTCAGGCAGGCTATTTCGGAGAGTTCGGCGCCGGGTCTCGTCGCGACGCACGAGCGTGCGACCTCGTGGGCGAAGGAGTTCCTAGGTCATCTCGGCGGTGATGCCGCGCATGCTGCGCACACACTGGACACGGCCGACGTCTCCCAGTTCGGCCGTGCCGGAAACCGGCTCGCCAAGGCAGTTTTCGAACGAACCCCCGGCCTCCACCCGTTCGGTCCGGTAGTCGACGGAGATTTTCTGCCGTGCAATCCGCTCGAGGCCTATGCCGAGGGCACTGCACACCGAGTACCGCTGATCATCGGCACGAACAGCCGCGAGGCGACACTGTTTCCCAAGATCCTCGATGCACTGCCGACGAACCCCGAACGCATCGACAAGCTGTTCACCCTTACCGATCCGGCGGCGAAAGCTGCAGTCACCGAAGGCTACCCCAGCTATCCCGACGCCGACGCCGCGATCGACCTAGGCGGGGACTTCACCTTCTGGAAGCCTTCGTTGGAGGTTGCCGAAGCACATTCGAAGTACGCATCGACCTACAGCTACCGCTTCGACTACGCGCCGAGAGTCATGCGTTGGCTCGGGCTCGACGCGACGCACGGATTCGAGATGTCCGCGGTGTTCGGACTCAACGACACGATGGTCGGAAAGTTGATGACGATTCCGGGAGGCCGCTCGGCCTGGGCTGCCGTCACCGAGCAAGTGCAGTCGCAGTGGCTGCACTTCGCAACCACCGGCGCACCGAAGGAGTCATGGCCCAAATACTCCGAGGCCACTCGCGAAACGATGATCTTCGACGTCCGCACACGCGTGCAGCGCGATCCCCGACGCGACCGTCGGCTCGCATGGGAGGGCTACCGCGGATACGCCAGCCAGATGACCGAACCGTTCAGCGCCGCTACTTGAGAAGTCGCGACATCCGACGGTCGGCAAGAATCTTGCCGCCCGTCTGACATGTCGCGCAGTACTGGAACGATCGCTCGGCGTAGGACACTTCGCGAACCGGGTCGCCGCACGCCGGACACGGCAAACCAGTCCGGGCATGCACAGCCATTCCGGACCGCTTCTCGCCCTTCAGTCGTGCGGCGTCCTGCCCTTCGGAGCGGGCCACGGCGTCGGCGAGAACCTCTCGCATCGACCGGTACAGCACCGACACTGCTTCGGCGTCGAGTTTGCCGGCCGAGGCGAACGGGGACAGCTTCGCCACATGCAGGATCTCGTCGGAATATGCGTTTCCGATCCCGGCGATGAGCGACTGATCTACCAGGGCCGTCTTCAGACGCGCGGTAGTGCGGCCGAGAATGTCGGCGAACTCCGGTTCGGTCACGTCCATCGCGTCGGGACCGAGGCGGGCGATGCCCGGGACCTCGCGCGGATCGTGGACAACCCACACTGCCATGCGTTTCTTGGTGCCTGCCTCGGTCAAGTCGATCGCAGGCGTCAGCCCTTCGAGAGTGAAGAAGTGCACTCGTAGCGCGAGCGGGCCTTTGCCCGGCCTCGGCGGCGCGGCACTCGGCTTGTCTGCCCAGCGCAGCCAGCCACCACGCGAGAGATGCGTGATCAACCACAGGTCGCCTGCCTGCAACCCAAGGTGTTTGCCGAACCGGAGGACATCGGTGACATCACGCCCCTGCAGATCGGTGACGGGCGGATCGAATGTCTTGAGGACGCTCAGTGCGGCAATGTCGATCCGGCCGATGACGGCCCCTAACGCGTGTGCGCGCAGGAACCCGGCGAGCGCTTCCACCTCGGGCAGCTCAGGCATTGATCCAGTATGCGCCTACACTGTTCACCGTGAAGGTTCCAACGCCGTACGAGGACCTGCTCCGCCACGTTCTCGATTCCGGCACCGCCAAATCGGACCGTACCGGGACGGGTACCACGAGCATCTTCGGGCACCAGATGCGTTTCGATCTCAGCGAGGGCTTTCCGCTGATCACCACCAAGCGCGTGCACCTGAAGTCGATCGTCTACGAACTGCTCTGGTTTCTGCGCGGCGAGTCCAATGTCGAGTGGTTGCGCGAGCACGGTGTCAGCATCTGGGACGAGTGGGCAGCCCCAGACGGCGAACTAGGGCCCGTCTACGGCGTGCAGTGGCGATCGTGGCCGACGCCGTCGGGCGAACACATCGACCAGATCTCCCAGGTGATGGACACCCTCCGCACGAACCCGGATTCACGACGCATGATCGTCTCGGCGTGGAACGTCGGTGAGATCCCGCAGATGGCGTTGCCTCCGTGCCATGCGTTCTTCCAGTTCTACGTTGCAGACGGCAAGCTGTCGTGCCAGCTGTATCAACGCAGCGCCGATCTCTTTCTGGGCGTCCCATTCAACATTGCGAGCTATGCGTTGTTGACGCACATGGTGGCGGCGCAGGTCGGCCTCGAGGTCGGTGACTTCGTTTGGACGGGCGGAGACTGCCACATCTACGACAATCACCGTGATCAGGTCGCCGAGCAGTTGACCCGTGAGCCGTATGCCTACCCGAAGCTGAGACTCGCACAACGTGATTCGATCTTCGACTACACCTTCGAAGATGTCGAGGTCGTCGGGTACGTGCACCACCCGGCAATCAAAGCGCCGGTGGCAGTCTGATGCCCCCTCGTCATATCGGAATGATCTGGGCGCAGACCACTGGCGGAACAATCGGCGACGGCGGGTCCATCCCCTGGCGAGTTCCGGAGGATCTTGCGCATTTCAAACAGATCACCGCTGATCACGCGGTGATCATGGGGCGAAAGACCTGGGATTCACTTCCGCCGAAGTTCCGTCCGCTGCCTGGACGTCGGAACGTCGTTGTCACGCGTAACACGGAATGGCAGGCGCGAGGCGCTCAGGTCGTCTCCAGCGTCGAAGCTGCGCTGAGTCTCACCGACGGCGACCCCGCCTGGGTCGTCGGCGGTGGTGAGATATACCGAGCGGCAATGCCGTTCGCGACGGAGTTGCAGGTCACCGAGATCGACCTTCCGGTCGCTGGCGACACTTCGGCGCCGACCCTGTCCGGTGACTGGGTCGCACTCACCGGCGAGTGGCAATCCAGCAGCAACGACGCCATTCGCTATCGCTTCATTCAGTACGGCAAGGCTTACCAAAGTACTTGATCTGCACAGTCATTCGAGCAGACCGCTCTGACCGAAGCTTCTCGTGAGTCATACTGAGCGCATGGACAAGAAGTCACTCACCGCCCTTGCCCGACAACAGTTGAAACTCGCCGTCGGCACGTCCAGTGGCAGAAGTTCACAGACCGTCTACGGCGGCCATCAGCGCCATCTTCGTCAGACAGTGGTAGCCCTCGTCGCAGGTACCAAGCTCGGCGAGCACGACCTGTCCGGCGAATCGACGGTGATCGTCCTCAGCGGTCAGCTCAAGCTTGTGAGCGGCGAGAAGTCCTGGAAGGGCTCCGCCGGCGATCTCCTGGTCGTTCCGGACGCGAGGCACAGCGTCGAGGCCGTCGAAGACGTCGCGTTCCTCCTGACGGTCTCCATCTAGGAGCCGCGAACCACCATCACTGGGCAGTCGGCAGTCTGGATCAATGCGTAGCTGGTGGATCCGAGCAACATGCCGGTGAATCCGCCTCGTCCACGACTGCCGACCACGATCAGCGCAGCCTGCTCGGACAACTGACTGAGCACGCGCACCGGACGATCCTGTGCGACAACGCGCCGCACCTCGACGTCCGGGTACTTCTCCTGCCAGCCTGCAAGACTTTCCGCGAGCACGGCTTGTTCGGAGGCGGAGATGACATCCCAGTCCTGCGGTACACCTGCGCCGTGCGCGAGACTGACATCGGACCAGACGTGCACCGCGATCAACGCCGAACCGCGTTGTGCTGCTTCGTCGAACGCGGCAACGATCGCGAGCTGATTGATTGCGGAGCCGTCGACTCCTACCACTACCGGCCCCTGCGCAGGCGGCAGACCGTCCATCGATCGCCCACGGACCACGACGACCGGGCAGGTGCAATGTGCGCTCAGCGCGACCGCCACCGATCCGAGTACCCCTGAATCCGACTCTCCGAGCCCACGCGCACCGAGGACCACGATGTCGCTTCTGGACGACTGGTCGAGCAGAACGTCTACAGTATTGCCCTCACACGCTTGGACGACGATGTCGAGTGGAGCACCTTCGACCGACTCTCGGGCGAGGATTCGGGCAGCTTCTAGTCGGGACCGGGCTACTGCGTCTGTTGTTTCGCCAGGGTCTCGCGGCATAGGTGAAGGATGCGGTGCAATGGCGATGACGATGCGCAACACCGCGTTCCTGGCCACGGCCGAATGGGCGGCCCAGATCGCCGCACGGTCCGCCGATTCCGATCCGTCGATGCCTACGACAATGGTTCGGGGTCTAGTCACGTGCGAACCTCCGGTAAGGATCAGATGTCGGACCAGGATAGACGACATGCGGTCCTGTCGGGGGCAACAAAAGGTGCCTCCCTCCAGTTTCATCATCGAAACCGGAGAGAGGCTACTTTTCCCACAGACCCCCCGGGGAGCTATTTCCTCGTACGTCGCCCCTACGACGCACGGAGCTTTTGGGCTTCGATCACTTCCGCCTGGTTCTCCAAGTCGTCGAGAAAGTCCGAGAGTATCGCCGTGCTTCCCACGCCCCGGCCGAGATCGACACGGTCGAAAATTCGCCAGTGCCTCAGGACCGGCAACAACACTTCGTCGAGATGACGTCGCAGATCATAGATCCCGTTGCGTGAGACAAGCATCGCACTGCGTTCGAAGCCTGGCATCCCGGTGCCCGGCATCCGAAAATTGAGGATGACCTCCGTGATGGCCTTCGCCGTCTGAGCAGGTGCGATATCTAGCGCGGCAGACGCTGCGTCGCGAAGAAAATCCAAGTGCAACTGCTGGTCCGCGACGATGCGACCCAGAAGTTCGGTAGCCACCTGATCGTTGCACTCGGCCGCGGTGTTGCGATGACTGACCATGGTGGCCATGACATCGACCGTGGCGTGAACGATCGATCGCAGCAGATGTTGACCTTCCATCGCGGACTCGATCCCCACGGTCATGCACTGAAAACGCGCGCGGTCCAACGCAACCGGATCTACGCTTCGCGTCGCCACCAAGTATCGATGGATTGCCTCGGCGTGACACTTCTTCTCACCGTTCCACTCGTGCATCCATCTGGACCAGGTGTTGCGAGCAGTACTCGTCCCATACACTTCGCGATGGTCGAGCGCAGTACTACTGTGCGTGAGTAGCGAGGTGACCAACGCTGCCTTGGCGGTTTCGGTCAGGGTGGATCGGCGCTGACGCCAATACCTCTCGGGATCGACATACTCCGCCGGGTCCCACGTGGTCGCTGCGGCCAAGTGCCTGTCCAGATTTGCTCCGATCACAGGTTCCAGCTCTCGAAGCAGTACCAGTTGACTCACCGCTCCGCTGACCATCCCACCCCCTCGAGCGCACCTCGCACGTTCCCTCAGCCGATCGAATGGCCGTCCGTCAACGTTAAGCGGCCGACCATCGTGTTGTGAACCAGATGCCGATTTTTTAGGCGATGTCGCAAGCCTCGGGACATGCAGTTGAGAGCCTTCACAAATTCTTTCTTTCAAACCCTGGATAAGGCGTTCGTAACATCCTATGATCAAGTCCGTTAGTAGCCCAAAAACAAACCTAAAGTATGCAAAAAGTGGTTATATGACATAGTTCGAGTCAAAAAATGCAAGTTTGCACTATAAAACTTGCGAGAAACTTTGTTCCCTCCAGAGCTGAAGTTCCTACCCGAAGGGCTGATCTGTGACCGTTCACAACACGAAGAGCCTCGCAATAATGGTCGCAGGCGAGCTCGCGTCCGCTCCGCTTCGCGATTACCGTGCCGTGGCGCGCCAACTCGTCGGCCACTTCGCTGCCAACACTCCCTGCGGTTCATTGCCCGGCGAGCAGTTGCACGGCGACGTCACCGAATTCACTGTCAAATGCATCAGCATCGCGGTCCAGATGCTCGACGAACGTCGAGCTCCCAACGAGAGCGATCTTGCCCAACTGCGAGCCAAGGCAAGCCAGTGGGCACGCGAGGGCGTTCCACTCGAATCAGTGCTCACCGTCTATCACGAGGGCATTCAGATCGGCTGGAATCTCGTATCCAAACGCGCAGGTGCAGGTGACACGAGCAACCTGATCGAGGCGGCCAGGATGTTCGTACTGCTGTCCGAAAAAGTATCGATCGCGGCGTCCAAGAGCTATGTAGAGGAACTCCAAGCAGTCGCCAGCGAACATCACACAGCTGCACACACATTGGTGTCCTCGCTACTCAGCGGCCACAACGCCGTTGCAATTGCGCGCCAGTCCGGCATAGAACTAGCCGAGAGCTACCTCGTACTCGCGATCGCCGTCCCCCCGCACCCGGACGAGAACGACCCGGCGATCCAGAAAACAGTCGCTGCCCGGCGCAAGCTACGACGCGTGCAAGCCGAATTGGCAACGATATGCGGCCGCACGCCGCTGTCGATGCTGAGCACAGAAGGAGGCACCGTCCTCATCCCCGGTGTCCACGACGAAGAATGGGTCGAAGCTCTGGTGCATCGCATCAGTACCGCCGCCGAAGTTCCTGTCACTGTGACCGCCGAGCAGTCCTCCATGTCCGACATCCCCACAGCGGCCGACCAGGTCCACGAACTTCTTGCGCTCGCGCACCAACTGCACCGACCATCAGGTCTGTACCGAATGGACGATCTGGTGCTCGAATACCAACTCACCCGGCCTGGTCCGGGCCGGCGTCACCTTCGCCAGATCCTGGAACCACTCGATTCTTCGCCGGAGTTGCTCGAGACGTTGGAGATCCACATTTCGCACGACCTCAATCGACAGCGATCGGCGCGGCAGTTACATCTGCACACGAATACGGTCGACTATCGACTCAAGCGCATCGCTCAGCTCACCGGTTTCGATCCGACCCGGCCCTCGGGCATCCGCCACCTGCAAGCTGCACTGGTCGCACGCCGACTCGAAGCATCTCAGGGTGCTGCTTAGAAAATCCCCGCCCAGGGTAGTAACAGTGAAGGAATAGTTGCTCCAGGGATGTGGTTGAACACTTCGACAGCGTTCGATCCATGCCCCGGGTACCAACAACATTGCCGCTTCGAGCGGCCTCTTGCCGAGAGGCGCACTGGCGGACGCTGTCACTACAGAGAACCGCCCGCACATGTGTGGGCGGTTCTCCTTTTCGGAACGGGAGCCATCAACATGGCAGCACTGTCGCTTCGCCTCGACCGCGTCGTCAAGCAGTACTCGGCCGGAGATCAACCGGTACGAGCCCTCGACGGCGTGGATCTCACGATCGAGGGTGGACAGTTCGTCTCGCTCGTCGCTCCCTCCGGCGCGGGAAAGAGCACTTTGTTGCACATGCTCGGCGCCCTCGACGTACCCGACTCGGGATCTGTCATCTTCGACGGCGTCGACATCACCCGGTTGAGCGACAACGAGCAATCGGACTTTCGGCGGCACAAAGTCGGCTTCGTGTTCCAGTTCTTCAATCTGCTCCCGACGATGTCGGCGTGGGAAAACGTCGCCGTCCCCAAACTTCTCGACGGAATGCCCATCCGTAAAGCAAAAGTCGATGCCCTCCGCTTGCTCGACATGGTCGGCATGGCCGATCGAGCCGAGCACCGGCCCGCGCAACTATCCGGTGGACAGATTCAACGCATCGCCATAGCCCGAGCTCTCATCATGAATCCGGCGCTGCTGATCGCCGACGAACCGACCGGCAACCTCGACTCCAAGACTTCGCAGACCGTGCTGAACATCCTCGCCGACATAGCCCACGACAGTGACGGCACCCGAGCCGTCGTCATGGCGACCCATGACCTCGAGGCCGCTCGCAATACGGACCGGGTCATCAGCATGCTCGACGGCCGGATCGACACCGATGTCCTGTCCGGTTCCGAACTGTGATCGAAACCGCTCTCAGCCGATTCCGAGTTTTCGGGCTTCGAGATCTCCGTACACACTGGGTTCGATCGCTCGTCTCGGCCGCCGTCGTCGCCGTTGCTGCAGGTCTGCTCATCGCAGTCCTCGGGACATACGGTTCGCTCACGGGATCGGTCGAACGGCTCACCGCTTCCATTGCCGGCAACGCGGACCTCGAGGTCATCGGCGTCACCGACAGCGGGTTCTCCCAGTCCGAACTCGATGTGGTTCGTGCAGTACCGGGTGTCGACGCGGCCGTTCCCATGCTCCGCAGCGACCTCGTGACCGGGCTCGGGAAGATCACCGTCATCGGCATCGACTCCTCGATCACAGCACTGGACTCTGATCTGCAGACCGCCGTCTCCGGGTCGGTCACCGAATTCGCCACACCGGGAGCAGTGCTCGTCGGACCCTCGACAGGGTTGCAGGAAGGCGACAGTTTCGACGTCGGCGGAACACCGCTGACCGTCGCCGGTGTGGTCTCCGGTGCAGGATCACAGCGAATCGGTAGCGGAATGTTTCTCGTCGCGCCACTGAACTTGGCCCAGACGCTCACCGATCGCGCAGGAAGAATCGACTCGATCTTCGTGATCGACGGTGCGAAACAAGGCGTCAAGGAATCGATGACCGACGCCGTCGCCGGCCGCGTGGCGGTGATGGACCCAGACTTTCGGGCCGACAGAGCAGATTCCGCGATCAGTCTGACGCGCAATGCGACATTGATGGTCTCGCTCATCGCCTTCGTCGTCGCAGGCTTCCTCGTGTTCAACGTCATGAACATGGCAATAGCCAAACGCCGCCCGACCATCTCGGTGTTGCGCTCACTCGGAGGCAGGCGATCGACCATCGTCCGCGATCTCCTCGGTGAAGCAGCCCTCGTCGGACTGATCGGCGGGGCAATCGGCACTCCGCTCGGAATTATCATGGGCCGCATCGCCATCAGCAGTCTGCCACCTTTTCTACTGCAAGAATTCGACGCTCGCATCGAATACGTGCTGCCGGGCTACGCCATCCCCGTGGCGATCATCGCCTGCATCCTGGCCTGTGTCGGCGCCTCCGCGGTCGCCGCGGTTCAGGTGTACCGAATCTCGCCGGTGGAAGCACTCGCCGTCGGGGGCTCGGAGACGGACGCCGGTAGAAGAAGGTCCATCACGGTCGGCGCAGCGGCACTCGGAGTGCTCGGTGTCGTCGGAGCAGTCGTCCTCGCTTCCACCATCGAAGGCCAGTTGACCCTCGCCGCAGGTGCACTGTTTCTGTTCGGCGTCCTCGCTCTTTGCGTCAGCGGAACCAAACTCATCGTCGACGCCGTCGCCGCACTCCCCCGCCGCTGGGGCGGCGCCGGCCGACTCGCGACGGCCACCGTCGAACGAGCACCGCGACGGATCTGGGCGACGGTGATGACCATCGTCGTCGCCGTCGGAGTCAGTGTCGGAGTGTCGGGAGCCCTGGACAATTTGACCTCCGCAGCGACGGATTCACTGTCCTCTCTCGGACGCACCGACATCTACGTTTCGCTCACCCCCAGCTCGGTGGTGCCCGCGGGCTCCACCTTGGATCCCGCAGTGGTGCAACGTGTCCGCGACACACCAGGGGTACAGAACGTGGTCGAAGGCCAATGGGCCTACGCCACGCTCGGCGAAGAATTCGTCTCCATCCAAGCCGTCGGCGAGGGCAGCAATGCCGTCACCCTGTCCGTCCTCGACGACGACGTTCGCGCTGCGGTGTTACGCGGCGACGGTGTCGCGATTTCGCGCACACTCGGTGAAGCACAGGGAATTTCGGTTGGAAGTATCATCGAGCTCCCCACTCCGACAGGCATCCGAAAAGTCGAAGTTCTCGCACTGGTCGACTACCTCAACGCCGCAGGCGGAACAATGGCCATCTCGCTGCAATCGATGCAGCAATGGTTCGACCGCCCCGGCGCGACCTACCTCGAAATAGCCGTCGACGGCGACGCCGCCACCGTGCTCGGCGAACTCGACACCACCCTGCCGCCCGAGGTGTACGTGTACTCGGGCGAGGAAGCGCTGGCCGGAGCCAGCGGGTCCATCGCGCAGGCCGGAGCACTGGCCGTCGCGCTCCAATGGATCGTGGCACTCGTCGCCGCAGTAGCACTACTGAACACCCTGACACTGTCCGTCCTCGAACGCCGACGCGAACTCGGCGTCCTGCGCGCCATGGGCGGGCGCCGCAGCACACTCGCACGGATGGTCATAGCTGAGGCAGTAGCCGTCGGGATCGTCGGCGGCATCCTCGGCATCGGAATCGGCGCCGCCCTGCAATACCTCAGCACCCTCATCCTCGGCGCCAGCACCGGAATCTTCATCCCCTACTCCATCGGGCCGACCGTGGTCATCTACGGACTCGTCGCACTCGCCCTCTCCCTCATCGGATCGGCTCCCCCAGCTCTCCACGCTGCACGTTCGACAATCGTCGACGCGATTGCCGCCGACTGACAAGGCGAGTTGTACACTCGCACGTGCACAACTCGCCTTCGTAGCTCAGGGGATAGAGCAACCCTCTCCTAAAGGGTAGGTCGCAGGTTCGAATCCTGCCGAGGGCACCACACAGCGCCGCAGGTAGAGCGCCTGCCAGGCCCGATCTGAGGGTCCGAATCGACCGCTCCAACCCCGAAACGCGCGTGATTTACGCGTGAAGCGCGGAGCAACGTCACTTGACGTCGCAAAATTTCCCTCTATCTGCGTGTCAAAACGACCCGTGGGTTCGTTCTGGGAGATGATGATCTTCCTTCCGACCATCTAAACTAGGGGCCCAGGTGACCGAAACAGCACCCAAACGCTCATACCCTTATCTTGGAGCGACCGCTTGGGGCGACCTCCACCGCAGGCTTCGCGGTTCCATCCCCAAGGCAATCGACAAAGATTATTTGCACACAGTTTTGGGTATTTCGGACAAAGCCGCCGCGAATCTGATCCCACAACTAAAGACTGTTGGTTTGATTGATGACGATCTTAAACCGACCGAACTAGTCAACGACTTCCGCGATGATGAGCAGTATGCGCAAGCTTGCGCCGCGATCGTCCAACGCGTCTACCCTTCCAGCCTTCTCGATGCCATTAACGACCCCGCCGAGGAGGTTGACGCAGCGGTGCGATGGTTCATGAGGCAGGGCACGGGCGAAACTACAGCTAAGGCACAGGCGAAATTTTTTGTTCTACTGCACGATCAGTCACCTCCCGAAGCGGGCGACAAGCCAAAGAAGCAGTCGGCACCGACAAAAAAATCCCCGACTGCTGAGACGAGAAAAATCGAGCAGCCCGACACCATCGATCGTAGTGTCGAGACCACTAGTTCAAATGCAGACTCTAAGCCCACGCACACCGCGACTCCACCAGACAATGGGAAGCAGATTCCGTCGCTCCATCTCGATATTCAAGTCCACATAGCGGCCGATGCAGATCCACAACAGATCGACGCGATCTTCGCGAGCATGGCAAAGCACTTGTATGGAAAGTGAATTCGAATCCGCTAGAGCAGCAATTTCGGTAGCGCGCAAGATCCAAGGTGATGCTTTAACTCTCGGTTTCCACAAACCAGCGCAAACACTGAAAGAAACGAAGGCCAGTACAGAGGTATCGCAGGTGAACGAGAAGCAAGGCAGCACAACCGCATTCGTATCCTGGGCGCACGCAGCTTCGTCGTGGAAAGAGAGCGAGGTCCAAGAATGGGAAAGGCGGGTTGCCACGTTCACGACGACGCTTAGACAGTCAGGGGGAATCGATGCTGACGTTGACTTGTACCATTTCTCTGATGAGGAGATCGACTGGGGCCGTTACGGTCCCGGCAAAATTGCAACCTCTGAGTATGTTCTTGTCGTAGTTTCGACCCCATGGGCAGATAGGTGGTCAGGGAAGAATAAGCCCACTGAAGGCGCGGGCGCGGTGGGTGAAGCAGACGCTCTTCACGGCGAATTCGCGAAACATCAATCAGAATGGCAACGCAAGGTTAAACTAGTTATGTTCCCTGGAATTAGCGATTCTACAGTGCCAAGCGACTTGAGTCGCCTGCAGCGATTCTACGTCGATCCGGACGACTTAGATTCGTACGATGGACTGTTCCGCACGTTGACGTCCCAGCCCCTTTACATCCCCGCGCCTTTAAACTCGCCGCCCACTTTGCCGCCAGCCGTACTCAGTGCAGCCAAGACGACCAGCGGTGGACGAACTCGAAAAAGCACGTCAGATCGCGAATTGCTTCGTGCGGAACTTACAGAAATCAACGAGCGATATGCATCCGCAGGGCCCGACCTACGAACCCGACTCAACCATCAAAGAACCGCTATTCAAAGCGTGCTGGACGCACTCTCGAAAGACAGCTAGCAACAAGACCACCTGTTCCGAACCCTATCTATCCCACAGCCTTCCTTCCGAACAACGGCACGACGTTCGACGCCTCCTGCGGGGCCGATCGATCCGGGGTCGGTTCCGCAAGCGGTCGCGTGAGCGGGGCTCGCTTCCCGCCTTCGTTCTCCGCGATGTAGTCGGCGTAGACGTTGAGCGTTGTCACGAACGACGCATGACCGAGCCACTTCGAGACCTGCATGTAGTGCTCCCCCGCGCTCAGGCTCATCACCGCGAACGTATGGCGGAGGTCGTGCCAGCGGGAGTGCGACAGGCCGACCGCGCGCAGGGCTGGCTCGAAGTAGTGGTCAGCGACGTTGCCGGGGTTGATCGAAACGCTCCACTTGTACCCCTCGGACGGGGCGGGCCGAATGCAGGTCGCCGTCGGGTCGAAGGTCGCGTTGCGGCGGTCGGCGGCTCCGTTCTTCCGACGTACCTCCGGGTCAACGACCGTCGCGCGCTCTGGTCGGATCGCGTCTTGCGTTAGGCCGTCCGGCAACGTCGCCCCCGTCGCATACCGACCAGGGAACAACGGTGCGTTCGGGTCGTAGTCCGCGTGGTCGGGGTTGCCGAACGGGTGAACCTCAAGGAGGTACCGACGCAAGTCGTCCGCCAGCCATCCGTCAATCGGCACGGTCCTACGGCTGCGCTTGCTCTTCGGGGTGCCTGTCTCGAAGCCACCCCGCACCGCTCGCCTAGTCCGCGTCACGCGCAAAGATCCGTTGCGCCCCTCACCCTCTGACAAACCCACGTCCCCGACGTTAAGGCCGGCAAGCTCTCCCGCGCGGAGCCCGCTGTAGGCGCTCGTTGTCACCGCCAGCGCGTAAATCGGGTAGCCCTGGACGCGGGTGATGTGGTCGGTGACAGCGCCTACCTGCTCGGAGGTGAGTGGTCGAGCCTCGAACTCGGGGGTGTCCGCGTCGACGGTGGCCGGGGTCCGACCGAGCGGCACCGAGTGGACCGGGTTCGCCGGGATAGCCCCGTCCACGACCGCCACATCCAAGATTCTCCGCAACACGTCGTACGCAGGCTTGATCGTGGTCCTCGCCAAAGTAACCATCTCCACCGACTCGTTGGATCGGTAGCTGCGTTTCGGTCGCGGACTCAGCAGGTCGGCCCGGAATCGGCGAATGTCAGCGGCAGTGATCGAGGCTATGGCCCGCGTGGCGAAAGTACCGGCGATGTAGCGGTTGTAGACGGCTTCGGTCTCCCGCGCATACCTCGGCTTCACCGACCCGGCCAACCCCTCGAAGTACTGCTGAGCGAAATATCCGAGCGCCTGGTCTCCGAGCTTGCGCAGTTCTGAGGGCGACGCGGCAACTACTTTGTGCCGCTGAGCGTTTAGCTCGTCGCAGTACTCCTGCGCTGCCTCCTTAGATCGGAAGGTGCGCTGCCTGTTGACCTCCTTGGCTCGACCGTCCGGCCTGCCGGGGCTGAATGGAATCGGTCGTCCCATCTCGTCGCGGGCCTTCTCGGTCCACCTCACCCGGTACGACGACTGCGGCTTGCCGTCCTTGGTCCGCTTGGTCTCTGCCTTCTCGATGTGGGCCATTGCTACTTCTTTCCGCTGTTGAAGACTGCGCCGATCACAGCGAAGGTGATTGGTAGGACGACCATAAGGAACACTGCGATGCCGTCCATCAGGCCACTCCCTCTCTCTGGAGCAGGCGACGGATTGTGCTGTGATGCCACTGAAGGCCGTTACCTGGGGTGCTCAACCCGATCTCATCCAGCCGTTTCGCTATTGCCTGCGCGCTCAGGCCGTCCTCGGTCCGCATCGCAATGATCTCCGCGACGATGCCGGGGTCGATCCGCGATGGACGGCCGAGCGTCTGGCCTTGGGCCTTGGCTCGACGCAATCCCTCGACAGTGCGCTCTGAGATGCGGCGCTTCTCCTCCGCAGCCATCGCAATACGAACGTCAGCAAGTAGGCGCTGGCTTGGGTCGCCACTGTCCGCGCGGTCACAGTCCAGCAGGCGCCACCCGTTCTTGGCCGCACGCTTGAACAGTGAGGCTGCGTCGAGCTGGTCTCTCGTCGCCCGATCCAAGGCGCGGACCAGGAGTGCATCCGCGAGACCAGACTCAATCGCAGCTAGCGCAGTAGCTCGACCGAACATCTTCTCACTACTTCCGCCACTCACCACGTCGTACGTGACAGTGAGCAGGTTCAAATCGTTTGCTGCACAGTAGCTTCGCATTTGGTCCTGCTGAGAACCCAGGCCATGTCCGCGTGTGGATTGCGCGCTGGTCGAGACCCGCGCATAGCCAATAACCCTGAGGCCGTTGAGCTTTGGTCCTTCTTGTTCTCGCTGGTCGGGCGTTTGTATAGTGGTCATTTCGCTCTCCTGAAGGTCGCCGAAAGTAGGGGCGTAAACGTCGCCGACGGTCGTTTACGACGCCAACTGTCTCTCTGCTCTGAGCAGAATCCGGTAAACCGCATTCCGAACACCGCTAGGGTTCGGCCCATGGGTGAGGTCATCAGCATCGAATCGCGCCGGCCGCCGCGCACTCCTGACACAGCGAAGCCACTCGGCCGGGTGACGGCCATGGAACCGTTGTGGCGCGAGGTGGTGGGCCGTCGCCTACGTGAACGCCGACACTCCCGCGGCGACACTTTGTCCGACACCGCCACTCGCGCCGGCATTTCACCGCAGTATCTTTCCGAAGTTGAACGTGGCCGCAAGGATCCGTCGAGCGAGATCCTCGCGGCCGTCGTCGGTGCGCTGGGGACGTCCATTGCGGAGATCGCAGGCCTCGCGCACCAGGATCTCGCCCGGGGTGGCGTGAGAATGCTCGCCGCTTAGCGGTTCTTCAGAACCTGGTCGACGATTCCGTAGTCGAGGGCTGCCGACGCGGTCAGCACCAAGTCTCGGTCGGTGTCGTGTCGCAGCGTCGCAACATCTCGGCCGGTGTGCTCGGCGAGTATCGCCTCCATCTCCGAGCGCACGCGCACCACCTCGTCAGCCGCCAAAATGAGGTCCGGGATGGTGCCGCGACCTTGCGCTGCCGGTTGATGCAAGACCACCCGACTGTGGGTCAACGCAGATCGACGTCCCGGTGCACCTGCGGCAAGCAGGACCGCTCCCGCTGCGACCGCCTGACCGACACATGTAGTTGCAACGGCAGATCCGATGAACTGCATGGTGTCGTACACCGCGAGCATGGCTGCGGTGTCGCCGCCCTCACAGTTGATGTACATCGATATCTCCCGGTCGGGCGAGTCCGCCTCGAGATGCAACAACTGCGCAATCAGTGCATTCGCAACACCGGCATCGATGCCGGTCCCGAGGTAGACGATGCGTTCACTAAGTAGATGCGAGTAGACATCAACGACGCGTTCGCCGCGTGAATCTCGTGTGATGACATTGGGAATGGTGTACGAGCTCATCACTGCACCCCCATCCCGACCGGCATGCGACGAGCTGGCATCACCTGATCGAACGAGTCGACGACTGCGTCGACGAATCCGTACTCGAGTGCAGCTGCGGCGGTGAACCAGCGATCGTGCAGCGAGTCGTCGAAAATCTGCTCAGGCGATTGTCCGGTGTCCTCGGCGATGAGACCGAGCACCGTGTCACGGGTCTGCCGTAGGTCGTTTGCCTGCACCTCCACTTCGACCGCCGAACCGCCGATGCCCCCAGAACCTTGGTGCATCAGAATCCGGGCGTGCAGTAAGGCGTAACGCTTTCCATGGGTACCCGAAGATAGAAGGAATTGCCCGGCGCTGCAGGCTAATCCGAGGGCAAGTGTCGATACGTTGCACGGCACCAGGCGCATCACATCACGGAGAACGAGCATCGCTGGAACCGAAGCGCCCGGCGAGTGGATCCACAAAGCAATGTCGGCCGAGGCACTCTCGGCGGCGAGGGTCAGCAGATGGGCGGTCAAAGACGGTCCCGTTGTCGTAGTCGAGTGCACCATCGAGGACGAGCACTCGATGACGCAACAGCTGTCGACGGAGGTCGGAGGAGAACATTTGCGGTGTCGAGTCGGCCATGGCTCCACTATTGCTCACGAGAACCTTTGCGCACCAACATCTCTGCTCACAGCAGCGGAGGGGTAGGTCGTCGACTTCAGTGGGGATTGCAGATTCGGCCGAGGTTCGATATAGTCGAACATACGTTCGAGATTGGGGGATCTCATGCAGGTATCCGAGGTAATGGAGTTCGTGGCGCGACTGAACGAGCTGAAACCCGTGCCCGACGCGGCCACCGGTATCGACCTGATCACCGCACTGGAGACCGCAACCTGCGCGTGCGCAGCAGCCCAGGCTGTGGCCACCGATGCCGTCGCCGTCTCGATCAGCGAGCAACGGAAGGCGCTCGGAAAACCCAAAGCGCAGTGGCGGGCAGGCCTCGCCTCGCAGATCGGACTCGCGCGGCGCGTGTCCCCGAACAAGGGTGCCACCTTCCTCGGATTGGCACGATCACTCGTGCACGAGATGCCGCACACGCTCGACCGACTACGCGGCGGTGAGCTCAACGAGTATCGCGCCATCCTGATCGCCAGAGAGACAGCATGTTTGACGTTCGAGGACCGGCAGGTCATCGATAGACGACTGTGTGCGGACGGGCACATCCTGAATGGACTCGGTGACGACGCCATCGCCGCGAGGGCCCGCGCGATGGCCGCTGAACTCGATCCCGCGTCGGTAGTGAAGCGCTTCGAAAAGGCGTTCTCGGCGCGCCGCACCAGCACTCGACCGCAACCGGACTTCATGTGCCAATTCACCACGGTGACATCGATGGATCGTGCCGTCTGCATGTGGGCGACCCTCCGACGTGACGCCGACTCGATCATCAACGCCGGCGGAGAGAGCCGAACCAGAGACCAGATCATGGCCGATCTGGCGTACGAGCGCATCACCGGAACGACATCAGCGGGCGCGGGTGCACCGGTGTCGGTCAACCTCGTGATCGCCGACACGACTCTTCTCGCCGACAGCACCGTCCCTGCCCACCTGCAGGGATACGGAGAGATCCCTGCGGTCATCGCCCGCAAGTTGGTAGGCACAGCGTGCGCGGACACCACCCGGGTAGAGCTCCGCAGGGTGTATGCCACCCCCTCGACCGGCGCGCTCACCTCGATGGAATCGAAAGCTCGAATCTTCCCGGCAGCGCTGGCCCGATTGATCGACCTGCGTGATCGAACGTGCCGAACACCGTGGTGCGACGCACCGATTCGTCACCACGACCACATTCGGTCCTACGCACGCGGAGGCGACACCAGCGCGAACAACGGTGCAGGCTTGTGCGCCGCATGCAATCACGCCAAGGAAGCAGATGGGTGGAGTGCCGAACCTCGAAAAGCACGGAAGCCCGGCGTCATCCACATCTACGACATGACCACACCGACCGGGCACAAGTACAGCCCGACAGCGCCGCCGATGCCCGTGGTCATCAGCTACCCGTCGTTCATCGAGCAAGAGTTGGTGATCGACCTCTCCGCGGCGTAGATGCCTGATGGGTCACTCCGGGAAGGAAACGACAGCGCCACCGGTTACACTGGTCATCGACGCGCGTAGCTGCACGTCAGACGTCGTGGAATGCTTCTACTTCCGCCCGGCTCCGGCCGCGTAGTCCATGTGCACCGCGCACAGGCTTTTCTTACGGCGATCGAAACTGCCCACCGGCAGTCTCGCCACCCCTTTGCACTTGTCGGGCGTACAGCCCCTGGTGCAACACCTTGCCCGAAAGGCGCATCACATCGTTATGACTACCTTTGCTTCACTCGGCGTTCCGAACGCGCTCGCCGAAGTTCTCTCCAGCCAGGGCAAGGTCGACGCCTTCCCGATCCAGGCTGACACACTCCCCGACACCCTTGTAGGACGCGACGTTCTCGGCCGCGGAAAGACGGGCAGTGGCAAGACCCTCGCTTTCTCGATCCCCATGGTTGCCCGCCTCGCCGGACAGCTCCCAGGTAACCGCAAGCCAGGCCGCCCACGCGGACTGATCCTTGCCCCCACCCGCGAGCTGGCAACACAGATCGCCGCCGCAATCGAACCGTTGGCCGCGGCGTACAGGCTCAGCGTCACCACCATTTTCGGTGGCGTCTCGCAGAACCGTCAGGTATCCGCCCTCAAGGGTGGCGTCGACATCGTCGTCGCCTGCCCGGGTCGGCTCGAAGACCTGATGAAGCAGCGCCACGTCTCACTCGACGGCGTGCAGATCACCGTTCTCGACGAAGCCGACCACATGGCCGACCTCGGGTTCCTTCCGGTGGTGACTCGAATTCTCGCCGCCACCCCACCGAAGGGTCAGCGTCTCCTGTTCTCGGCGACGCTCGACAACGGCGTCGACAAGCTCGTCAAGCGGTTCCTCACCGACCAGGTGACGCACTCCGTCGACGAAGTCGATTCACACGTAGAAGCCATGACGCACAGCGTCTTCGAGGTCGACGGTGTCGAAGCGAAGAAGAAGCTCGTGCAGCAGCTGGCTTCGGGCACCGGACGTCGCATCCTGTTCATGCGGACCAAGCATCAGGCTCGCAAGCTCGCCAAGCAGCTCACCGAAGCTGGAATCCCGTCGGTCGACTTGCACGGCAACCTCTCTCAGGGTGCACGTGACCGCAACCTACTCGCATTCTCCTCGGGTTCGGCGCGCGTACTCGTCGCCACCGACGTCGCCGCTCGCGGTGTGCACGTCGATGACGTTCAGCTCGTCGTGCACGTGGATCCGCCTGCCGAGCACAAGGCATACCTGCACCGCTCGGGCCGCACCGCTCGCGCGGGAAGCGCCGGAGATGTCGTGACCGTCGTTCTCCCGGAGCAGCGCAAGGACACCGCAATCCTCCTGCGCAAGGCCAACATCAAGGTGACCCCGGTCCGCGTCACGGCCGACTCACCTCAGGTGTCCGAACTCGTCGGCGAGCAAGCTCGATATGTCGAGCCCGTCCCAGTCAAGGCCGTTCAGCAGCCTCGTCAGGGCAGCCCACGCGGCAATGGGGGCTCACGCAGCAGCAACCCTCGCAGCGGCGGCGCTCCGCGTCGCAGTGGCGGTGGTGGCGGTCAGGGCCAGGGCCAGGGCAGTCAAGGCGGTGCAGCACGCCAGCACGCAGCCGGCGGCGGCGGAGGAGGACGTAGTCGTCGTCCCGCAGGTCCTGCCGCGAGCCGTACTCGCTAGATCCAACGAAGACTGTGCGCGCGCAACCGATGGTTGCGCGCGCACAGTCGTTTTCGGACTCGGTTACAGCGTGCGGGCGTAGCAGATCGAGGTCAGGGCATCGACGTACGGGCCGAATGGCTCGATTCTGGTGTAACCCTCCCGCTCGAAGAATCTGATGGCGTCCAGTTGACGCGATCCGGTTTCCAACTTGAGAGTGTGGATACCGTGAGTTCGCGCGCTCTCTTCTAGTTTGCGCAAGATGGCGACCGATACGCCGCGTCCGCGCTCGGCGGGAATGACGTACATCCGCTTGATCTCCGCTTCCTCGCCCCCGAGCAACCGAAATCCCCCGCACCCGACGCCCACCGACGAATCGTCGCGCGCGACGACGAATACCAACATGTCCTCCCCGGACGGTGGCATCCCAGGTTCGTGGCTGCTGTTTCCGTAGCGAGCATCCAACTCCGCCCGCTGAGCGGCTCGTAATTGCGCCCCGGCCGGGGTATCCCAGCCTTCTTCTTCCACCGTGATCACTCGGGTACGCCTCTCTGGTTCCTGTTGGCGTGAGTGTAAGGACGATGCTGGCACACTGGACCGGTGACCGAAAGCCGCACCGAACACCGCACGTCGACTGCGCTGACGCCTGTCGAACTCGCGACGGCCGCCGTGATGAGCAGCTTTGCAGTCGCTCTCTCGGTGGTTGCGATGGTGGTTCCGCTGGCCACCGCGTTACAGATCGTAGCTGCTGTACCGATGGCTGTCGTTGCGCAACGCCATCGCACTCGGGTGCTCGTCTCGGCAGCTGTAGCCGGGACTCTCGTCGCCTTCGTCGCTGCTGGGTGGTCGACGGCTGTCACCGTGGCCACGGCCGCTCTTCTCGGCGGGATGGTGGGCCGGGCCAAACGTCTCGGTCATGGACTGTTCCGAGTGCTTGTCACCTCAGCGGTCGTCGGGCCCGCAATCGGTCTGGTGACGGTGGCCGTGTTGTTCGTGTTGGCACCATTGCGTGAGTTGTTTCTGAAGACAATCGAGAACACCATCGAGGGCGTTGCCCGACTGATGTCGAGGACCGAACTTCTGGTCCCTGCCGCGGACACGTTGCGTGCGGGTGTGGGTGCGGTGCTGGACAACTGGTGGTGGTGGATACTCGGCACCGCGATATTCAGCATCGTCGTCGGAGTGTTCTTCACGTGGCTGATCCTCGGAGCCATTCTCGACCGCCTCTCGACCATCCCCGTCGCCGATCATTTGCCTGCCGCGGTCGATGGGGTGGTCGCACCGCTACCGGTCCGGTTGAACAACGTCGGCTTCAGCTACGACGGCTCCCGCACCGCAGCCTTACAAGGCCTCGACCTCATTGTCGATTTCGGAGAGTTCGTAGCCGTGGTGGGACACAACGGGTCCGGCAAGTCGACGCTGACACGTATTCTCGCGGGGCGTACACCCACCACCGGGACTGTGGACCGCCCCGGTGTTGCCGGTTTGGGTCTGGCAGGTGGAACAGCGGTAGTTCTGCAGCGGCCGGAGAGTCAGATCCTCGGCAGCCGCGTCGGTGACGACGTCGTATGGGGTCTGCCCGTAGACGCCGAAACCGATATCGACGCACTCCTGATCGAAGTGGGTCTGGGCGGAATGGGAGCACGCGACACCTCGACACTGTCCGGCGGTGAAATGCAACGGCTGGCAGTCGCGGCTGCACTGGCGCGACGCCCCGCATTGCTGATCGCCGACGAAGCAACCACGATGGTGGACGCCGCCGGCCGAGCGAGCCTGGTGGCGCTGCTGGCCGATCTCCCCACTCGACACCGGATGTCCGTCGTACTCGTGACGCACCAGGAACTGGAGACGGCCGCGGCCGATCGTGTGGTCCATCTTCACGGCGGGGCACAGGTGCAGCACAGCGCCGAATGGATGCGTACCGCGATCTTCGACCCGGCGGCCACCCACTTTCGTGCCGGACCACCGATCATGGCTCTCCGAGGCGTCGGGCACACCTACAACAGACGTACACCGTGGTCGCAGGTGGCGCTCACCGGAATCGACCTGACTGTGCATGCAGGCGACGGGCTGCTTGTCCTGGGCGGCAATGGATCCGGAAAGTCCACGCTCGCATGGATTCTCGCTGGACTGACCAAGCCGTCGACCGGGACCGCAGATTTCGAAGGTTCTCCGGTGTCGGACAAGGTCGGTGTCGTAGGTCTGGCGTTTCAACACTCACGGCTACAACTTCAGCGCCGCACGGTCGCAGAGGACATCGCGGCTGCCGGTGGCCCAGAAGTGGGTTCCATGCATGTCTCTCGCGCAATGGACGCGGTCGGCTTGGATCGACTGCTCGCAGGTCGAGAGATCGATTCACTCAGCGGCGGACAGATGCGTCGAGTCGTCATCGCCGGACTCGTAGTGAACAAGCCTCGGGTGCTCGTTCTCGACGAACCGCTCGCAGGACTCGATCCGCCGGGACGAACCGACATCATCGGTGTGCTCGGTCAACTACGACGTCAGGGAATCGCGATAATAGTCATTTCGCACGACATCGACGGTATCGACAGCGTGTGCGACCGAACGATCACCCTTGCCGGCGGGCGCATCACGTCCGAAACGACAACCCGCGGAGTGTCGTCGTGACAACTGTTGTACTGCGCCAAGTTCCGCGACACTCGCCGATCCACCGGCTGTGGGCCGGCACGAAGCTGATGTCGGTGGTGCTCATCAGCATCATGCTGCTGATCGCGCCATCGTGGCCGGCACTCGGGATCGTCGTCGGCCTGCTGGTAGTCACCGCGATCATCGCGCGCGTGCCGCCTACCGCGATACCCCGCCCGCCGAAGTTGATCTGGGTTCTCTTTCTGATCGGCGCACTCATCAACGCCCCGTTGGGGTTCTCGGCGGTGCTGCTGTTTCTGCGGGCAATGGTGTTCGCATTCGTGCTACTCGGAGCGTCACTGATGATCGGTTGGACGACGTCGATGAGCGATATCGCACCCGCCGTCTCCATTCTCGGAACGCCGTTGAAGAAGCTGAGGTTGCCGGTCGACGAATGGGCCGCGACCGTCGCATTGTGCCTACGTTCGCTTCCGTTGTTGATCGAGGAAATGCGCGTCATGATCGCTGCCCGACGCCTGCGCCCCAAATCGGTCCTCAACAGCGTCGCGGACAATTCGATCGTCGACCTCATCACCGCAACGATGTCCATTGCCATCCGACGCGCCACGGAAATGGGCGAGGCCATCACGGCCCGCGGCGGCGCTGGACAGATAACCGCCTACCCCAGCCGGCCACACCTGCCCGACGTCATTGCGTTCACCGTCGTCGTGCTCAGCTGCGCCGCAGCCTTGGTGGTCACGTTCGCGTTCTGAGCAGAGCGGTGCAGCTATTCCCCGCCGATACGTTGGGTTCGACTGTTGAGCGCTTTCACGAACACGTCGGGGATGTCGCGCGGGTCCTCGGCGATGTAGCTCGTTCCGCCAGTAGCCGCGGAAATCTTCTGCAAGGCAACAGGGTCCGCGTCCGTCGTGATGCCGACGGTCACGATGACCACCGGCCGAACCGGATCCTGCTCACGCTGCAGCGTGGCGATCAAGTCGTCGAGACTCGGACTACCTGCATCCTCGTTGGCACCATCGGTCAAGAGAATGACGCTGTTGACGAAGTTGGGGTTGTAGCCTGCTTTGACATTGCGGAAGGCAGCGAGCGTCGTGTCGTAGAGACCAGTGCCCCCGCCGACCAACGACGGCAGCGACCGAATGCCTGCGAGGATTGCGTCACGCTGGGGAAGTCCGTTGACGACGTTGCTTTGAGGTCCTATAGGGACCAGTTCCCGATAGTCCTGACTACCTCCGCCGAGGCCGATCGAGAACGCCCACAAGCCCATCTCTGCTTGCGAGTTGAACAGTGCGTTACCGCCGAGACTGGCTTCCACGGTCAGTGCGATGCGGGTCGAGTCACCCGACTTGGCTGCCATCGACCCGGACACGTCTTCGACCACAACTGTCCGCAGTGGCAGGGCCAGCACCGACCAGTCGCGCAGCGTCGATTCGATGGAAAGTGGATTCTTCAGTTCGAGGGCGGCGGCCGACCCGACACCGGTGCCGTCGGTCAACGGAGTTCCGCTGGCCTGTCGAAAACCTGCGTCGAGCAGGGCATCGGCTGTCGCCGAGTTTGCCAACAGCGAGGCCAGGGCAGCCCCGGCCTTCTTCGCGGCGTCGTAATCCGGCCCCATTGCCGCAGTCACGGCAAGCGGGTAGTCCAAGAAGTAGCTGCCGGTCGGCGGAACCGACGCGAGCAGAGACGCCTGCGGGTTGGCTTCGTTGTAGGCCACCACGCTCTGTTCGGTGGCGACACTGCTGCCTCCCTCTGCAGCGACCTGCGCGACCAGGTCGGTCGTGTCGTGCGGGGTGTCTGCGATTCGCCCGTAATCCTGGGCGATAGGAACGAGTGCTGCCGAGACTGCCTTCGGATCGGAGATCGCAACCTCGGATTCGGCCAACGCTCCGAGGATGGAGGAAATCGACGCGCTGCTGTTGAGCGGATCTCCGATTCGCTGCTGCGGAGTCTGCAGAACCTGTAACCAGTTCTGTGCCGTGGGAGCTTCGCCTTGGCGTGTGACCAAGACCGGCAGCGTTTTGGCGACCGAGGACTTCGCAACTTCCGGTAGTGCCCCCGTCGAGCGGAGTGTCTTGAGCAACCAGAGCGTCGAATCGGGAATCCACAGGTCGGGCCGACTGCCATCGGCACCGGCAAGCTCCGTTGCGGTATCGGTCGGTGCCTCGGCGCGAACCTCGAAATCGGTACAACCGCGGTCGAGCTCACTGGACCGGGTCAACACCTCGGTTACGACCGGCTCGATGGTCGGGTCCACGGCCAGCGATACCTGGCCCGTGGAATCGCAACCTGCAACTGTCGCGCGTACGGCCTGGACTCCGAAGTACCCGCCCACGACGACCACGACGGCCACCACCACAACCGCGGCCCATTTTGCAGCCGGAGTGCTCCGAGTTCCTGTTCCGTGACGCCCAGACATTTCCGCGCACTCCCCCGTTGGTCAGCTATTTATCAGCGACCTGCATCATGCACCAAAATGCGACCTGTGGATACGCTTACCCCAAAAATGCCCAAAAATCAGCGACCTGATCGACTTTTGAGAGCATTCACGAACACGTTGGGAATTTCTGCTGGATTTCGAGCCAAAAAGCTTGTACCGCCGGTGGCTGCAGAGATCTGTTGAAGAACTCCAGCGTCGGCGTCGTCGGTGATGCCGATGGTGACGATGATGACCGGCTTCGTCGGATCCTGCTCCGAGCGGAGTGTGGACAGCAACTCCTCGAGTCCGACGCTGCCGGGATCCTCGTTGGAACCGTCGGTCAGGATGATGACGCTGTTGATGTAGTCGGGATCGTATCCCTCTTTGACCTTGCGGAATGCTGCAAGAGTCGTGTCGTACAAGCCGGTACCGCCGCCGACGAGACCCGGGAGGGTGTCGATCTGCTGGACGACGAGGTTGCGTTGCGAGGTCCCGTTCACGTCTTCGTCGAGACGGCGAATCGGAACCAGTTCTTTGTAGTCCTGACTCCCGCCGCCGAGGCCGATCGAGAATGCCCACAGCCCCATCGCCGCATTGTTGGGGAACAGCTTGCTTCCCGTTTCGCTGGCTTGAACCGTCAATCCGATGCGCGTATCCGCTCCGGCACCGTAGGCCATCGAACCGGAAACGTCCTCCATCACCAGAGTCCGCGACGGCAGCGCGAGTACTTGATACTGCCGCAACGTCGCCTCGGCGGTCTGCTGGTCGGCGATGGTCAATGTCAGGATCTTTCCGACACCGCGGCCGTCGCTGAGAGGTGTGTTGCCCGGTGGACGGAAGCCCGCGTCGGACAGCGCTGCCAGGCCGGAAGAGGAGGCGAGTGCCTCGGCGACGGCGAGCCCGACGGTCTTGGCGCTCTCGTGAGAATCACCGGCGGGTTCGGTGACGGCGAGTGGGAAATTCAGGAAGAAGCTTCCCGTCGGCGGTGTCGTGGCACCGAGTTCGGTGCCGGTCGATTTCTCGTAGTTCACCAGCGTCTGTTCGGAGACGACGGAAACGCCACCATCGGTAGACATGTCGTCGAGGCGAACAACCGGATCTGCTTCGCCTCTCGTCGAAGCCTGCGCCTGCGCGATCGGGACCAGGGCAGCGGACACGGAGTCGACTGTGACTGCGTCTGCACCTGCTTCGGCGAGGGCAGCGAGGATCGCGGCGTCGGAAATGGTGTTGGTCAACGGATTTCCGATTCGGAGACTTTTGAGTTGTAGCGCGGTGAGCCAGGTGTCGAAGAACGGCACTTCGTCTCGACGAGCGGCGATCACCGCAGGCGAGCTCGCGACCGACTGGCTGGCAAGATCGACGAGCGAGCCGGTGGCCCGCACAGACTTACCCACCCAGAGTGCCGAATCCGGTATCCACAGCGAGGGGACGTCCACGCCCTTGGACACGGCAGCGGATGCCTCTCCAGAGTCGGTGGCCGTCACCTCGATGTTCGCGCAACCGAGATCCTCGGCCGACGTGTCGTCGATCACGTCCTGCACTACGCTCGCGATCGCCGGATCGGCAGCAAGGGTGTAGGTGGATGGATCCTTGCACCCGGACCCGAACGCTTTCTGCGCGGCGAAGACTCCGACGCCGACGATCACCAGAAGTACGACGGCGAGAACGCCGTACTTCATCAATCCTGTCGAGTTGGCGGCCGAGCGCGCGGCACTATGTTTCGCTGGACTGTGTCTACCGGGCATTGTGAAGAACCTCTCCGTATGAGCGAGAGCCTCCGATCAGACCCCCACTGCGCGGCTCGCCGAAGCGTATCGCGGCTTTGACCTGCACGCGTTATGCGTAGAGCGACTCGAAGGTCTTCAACGAGTTCTCGATGTCCCCTTTCAGAGCTCGGGCAACGCCAGAGCCGATGGGACCGAACAGGGGTGCGCCACCGAGATCGATGTCGAGAGTCAACTGCGACCCGCCGTTTCGGCCGGCGCTCACCGATAGAACGAGAGCGATCTTGACGCCGCCTTTGCCGTTGCCCTTCAGCTTCAGCTTGTTCGGCGGGTCGTAGCTTTCGATGGTCCAGCGCACCCGATTGCGCATGCCTTTGACACTGGCGACCGAGTCCAGCGTGGTGCCGACGGCGAGCTCGGCGGGTAGCTCACCGCGCCACGCCTCGTGGATGGAAAGCCACTTGTCGTAGTCGGAGAGATCGGACGCATGCGTCCACGTTTGTGCCGGGTCGAGGGGGACGTCGGCGGTCACTTTGAGCTTGGCCACAGCACGGATGGTAGCCGGACATGTCGAGACGCCCGTGTGAGGAGCACATACACGGGCGTCTCGATTGGTAAAACCCAAGGTCAGTGAGCTGAGGCCTTCTCTGCTCCGATGCCGGTCAACGAACGGACCTCCATCTCGGCCTGCTTCGCCCTACTCTCCGAATCCTTCGAAATCAACGTGCCGACGATGCCGAGGATGAACGCGAGCGGGATCGATACGATGCCCGGGTTCGACAGCGGGAACCATGCGAAATCCGATCCGGGGATCATCGAGGTCTTCGAGCCGGACACTGCAGGCGAGAAGATGATCAGGACGATGGTCGAGATCAAACCGCCGTACATGCTGAACAGTGCGCCGGTGGTGTTGAACCGACGCCAGAACAACGAGTACAGGATGGTCGGAAGGTTCGCTGCCGCAGCGACGGCGAATGCCAGTGCCACGAGGAATGCGATGTTCTGACCGTTGGCAAGGATTCCGAGGCCGATGGCGATGACACCGATGACGACGGCCGTGATGCGCGAAACCTTGACCTGCTTCTTCTCGTCGACGTTGCCCTTCTTGATGACGCTGGCGTAGATGTCATGGGCGAAGGATGCCGACGCGGTGATCGTCAATCCTGCGACGACGGCAAGGATCGTCGCGAACGCTACTGCCGAGATGACGCCGAGGAGGATTACGCCACCGAGTTCGAAGGCGAGCAGTGGTGCAGCGGAGTTCTGGCCACCTGCCGACGCGAGGATCCGGTCCGGTCCGACGATCGCGGCGGCGCCGTAACCGAGGACGAGGGTGAACAGGTAGAACGCACCGATGAGGGCGATCGCCCACACGACACTGCGTCGAGCTTCTTTCGCGGTAGGCACCGTGTAGAAGCGCATGAGGACGTGCGGCAGACCCGCGGTTCCGAGAACCAGTGCGATACCGAGCGAGAGGAAGTTGATCTTCGACGTCGCGCTGCCGCCGTACTGCGCACCCGGCTCGATGATGTCGCGTGCGGCGACTGTGGCGTCGGCGGATCCGGACACCATGGCCTGTGCACTACCGATGAGCTCGGAGAAGTTGAGTCCGAACTTCGCCAGCACGAGAACGGTCATGAATGCGGCGCCGACGATCAAGAGCACCGCCTTGATGATCTGCACCCAGGTCGTGCCCTTCATTCCGCCGATGAGGACGTACGCAATCATCAGCACACCGACGATCGCGATGACGATCGACTGACCGGTGCGGTCGGAGATATCGAGAAGGAGGGCAACGAGACCGCCCGCGCCTGCCATCTGCGCCAGCAGATAGAACAGCGAGACCGTCAGCGTCGACAGTGCAGCAGCCGTGCGAACCGGCCCCTGCCGCAGCCGGAAGCTCAAGACGTCTGCCATCGTGAATTTACCTGTGTTCCTGAGCAATTCGGCGACCAGCAGCAAGGCGACGAGCCACGCGACGAGGAAGCCGATGGAATACAGAAAGCCGTCGTACCCGTAGACGGCGATCGCGCCTGCGATACCGAGGAAGCTTGCGGCAGAAAGGTAGTCACCGGCAATCGCGATACCGTTCTGCGGTCCGGAGAATCCACCGCCTGCGGTGAAGAACTCCGACGCCGTGGTGTTCTTCTTGCTGGCCCGGATGACGACGACCATCGTGATGAGCACGAAGGCCACGAAAATGGAGATGTTGACTATCGGCTCGCCGACTGTCGTGTCTGCTGCTTGCGCGAGATTCATCGCTTCAACTCCTGGGAGGCTTCCATCTCGGTACGCAGGGCCAGCGCGCGTGGATCGAGTTCACGGTTCGCGAATCTCACGTAGATGCCGGTGATCGCGAAGGTGGTGACGAACTGTCCTAGACCGAGCAACAGGCCGATGTTGATGTTTCCCCACACGAGAGTGGACATGAAGCCCGTCGCATAGGTGCTGAGCAAGACATACACGAGGTACCAGAGGAGAAAGAATGCCGTCATCGGAAAGACGAAGCTGCGCAATCTACGTCGTAGCTCCTGAAACTCCGGACTCGCCTGCATGTCGATGAATGCCTGCGCATCCGGTGGCGGCGGTGAAGTATCCGGTCGTGTCACCTTGTCAGCTCCTCATCTAGCTCGTCACGGGCTGTGACTCACATCTGAGGGGAAACAGTATGAGAGCCAGCTCACAAAACGATGCCGTAGTGGCGATCACACGCTCAGCTGTCGGGTTGTGCGCCGAACGGTCGTATGACAACGGCGAACGGGCTCACAACTCCTGCTCACGGTCGCGCCCCACGCCGAGACGTTCGGGTGCATGAAGCCTGGTGAAGATTCGGCCGACGTCGGCCGGAATCGACGACGACGTCGCTTTGCTCACCACTATCATCAGAGCGAACGCGATCGGCACGCTGACGGCAGCCGGGTAGCCCAGAATCGCTGTAGCCCAACCGCCCCACAGTCGGTCCGGAATGCCGAAGATCGACAACGACGCGGCGCCGAGCGAGAGGACTCCGCCACCGATCAGTCCGGATGCCGCCCCGGCCGGAGTCAGGCCGCGCCACCAGATACCGAGCACGAGCAGCGGACACAGCGTCGACGCGGCGACGGCGAAAACCAGACCCACCGTCCTGGACAAGTCGAGCGAGACCAGTCCAAGGGACAGAATCAGCGGGCCCACCCCCGCAAGAATCGCAGCGATGCGGAAGTCTCGGACTCTGCCCCGCAATACGTCGGTGCTCAGCACCCCGGCGATGCTCACCAACAGGCCCGAGGACGTGGACAGGAATGCAGCGATCGCACCGGCCGCGACGAGGGCAGCAAGCAGTTGTCCACCTATCCCGGACAGCACCGAACCCGGCAACAGCAGAACGGCCGCATCGGAAGCTCCGGTGATCAGCAGCTGTGGCACGTACAAGCGCGCGAACACTCCGAGCAGCGTGGGAAACAGGTAGAAGACACTCAGGAGGCCGAGCACGGTGAGCGAGGTCAGCCGGGCTGCACGCCCGTCGGGGTTGGTATAGAACCGCACCAACACGTGCGGAAGACCCAGGGTGCCGAGGAACGTCGCGAGAATCAGCGAATAGACCTGATACATCGGATGCGTTCCGCCGAGACCCCCACCGGGCGACGCCCATTCGCGATCGATCGTCGGCGCACCTGCGACCACCGGCACCGGTGAATCGGCGTCGAGAATCAGCGATGTCCCCTCACCCAGTTCATGCGTGCCGGCGTCGAGGGCAATCCTGCCGCCCACCGGTTCGTCGTCGACTGTGCCGTACACGGTCACCTCGATGCGCGAATCCACCTGCACCAGAACATCCGTGCTGATCTCGACGGTGGTCTCGCGGTCCACGGTCGGTGGAGCCGAACTCCCCACCACGCGATCATCGCCGTAGAAGTGCAGCGCAAGGACGACGGCGGGGACGGCAACAGCAGTCAACTTGAGCCAGTACTGAAACGCCTGCACGAAGGTGATCGAGCGCATACCGCCGCCCACCACGTTCGCGATGACGATGACACCGACCAACGCTGCACCGACCCACCCCGGCACGCCGAGGAGAATGTTCAGCGTCAACCCCGCGCCTTGGAACTGCGGAACCAGATAGAGCGCACAGATGACGACGACCACCACCATAGCGAGCTTGCGGAGCCACAGTGATCCCAGCCTGAACTCGGCGAAGTCGGGAACGGTGTACGCGCCACTTCGTCGTAGCGGTGCGGCGACGAACAACAGTAGGCCGAGGTAGCCGGCGGTGAAGCCGATCGGATACCACAGCGCGTCGGCGCCGTATTTGGCGATGAGCCCGGCGACTCCGAGGAACGAGGCCGCGGAGAGGTACTCCCCCGAGATCGCCGCAGCGTTCCAACGCGGCCCGACGGTACGCGACGCGACAAGAAAATCGGAGGTGGTGCGGGCCAATCGGACGCCGTAGATTCCGATCGCAACGGTCGCGACGGCGGCAGCCAACAACGCCGCCACCGTTACCCACGGCACTGCCATGGCTAGTCGTCCACGAGGTCTGTGAACTCGTGTTCGTTGCGCTCCGCCTGGCGTACGTAGACCCATCCCACACCGAGAAGCAACGGGTAGATCAGCACGCCGAGCACCAGCCACGGCAGTCGAATCCCGAACACCACGGCATCGGCGAAGGCTGGAACCAACAGTCCGACAAGCGGAATCGCGAACAGTACACCCAACGTCAGTGCGGCCGATCGGATCGACAACCACAATTGCGCCCGCACGAGGCTTCGCACCATCGCGTCGCCCACTTCGGTCTGTTCCTGCACTTCGACGCGCGTACGAACAATTCTTGCGCCACGCCGTTGCGCGAGGATCACACGCTGCCGCGCAGGCTTCGCATCCGTCATGGTTTGGACCATGCCTGCAGCGGCCCGCGAACGAGACGATCCTTCAGCTCGCGGGCATGTCTGCGGCTCACCGGCAGCTCGACGGCGGCAAGCTCGCCTTGGGATCGTAGGCAGACCACCAGCCCCGATCCGACGCTTCTGATACCGGTCACCAATGCCAAGGACACGAGGTAGGAACGGTGCACCCGCAGAAATCCGATGTCGGCCCAGCGGCTTTCGAGCGTCGAGATCGGAATTCGGACGAGGTGCGACCCCCCGGTGGTGTGCAGCCTGGCATAGTCACCCTCCGCCTCGACCCACCCGACGGACGAGCGCTGCACCAGCGTGGTGGTGCCGCCGAGTTCCACGGGAATGATCTCCTCGCTCCCCGCAGACTCCTGACCGTCGGTGCGGCGACTCGCAGCGACGATCCTGCGCAACGACTCCGCGAGCCGCTCCTCGCGCAAGGGTTTGAGCAGATAGTCCACGGCACCGAGATCGAACGCAGCAACGGCACGGTTCTCGTGTGCGGTCACGAACACCACGGCAGGTGGCCGGGCGAAGTTAGCGAGAATTCCAGCGAGTTCCAAGCCGTCGAGACCCGGCATGTTGATGTCGAGAAATACAGCATCGACGACGGGCGAGGACGGGCCCGGTTGCTGCTGTAGCCGTCGCAGCGCTGTGGTTGCGTCCGAAGCCGTGTAGACCTGGCCGACGACATCCTGCCTGCTCAACAGGTATGCGAGCTCGTCGAGCGCAGGTTTTTCATCGTCGACTGCGAGCACGGTGAGACCAGGGTGGGGCGGGGCGTCGGGGGTGGGAGTCATGGGCGCAGCTCATGTTGCCAGATGAAGGTCACGCTCGAATACCTGCTTTGAACTTCGGCACCCGCATGCTCACCTTCGTACCCGATCCCGGCGCGGTGTCCACGACAAGGCCGTAGTCGTTGCCGAAAGCAGCACGCAACCGGTCGTCGACGTTCGACAGCCCGACGTGAGCGTGGGTCGACCCGTCGGAGTCGGTGCTCGGGAAGCCTGCTCGCAACAGTTCCGGATCCATCCCGACACCGTCGTCCTCGACGCTGATCAAACAGTCGGTACCCTCGTCGGCCGCCACGATCGTGATGCTGCCGCCGCCAGGGTTGCCGGCGAGCCCGTGCCGTACGGCGTTCTCCACCAGTGGCTGCAGTGCCAGGAACGGCAGCGCAACGCCCAGTACCTCGGGAGCTACCTGCAGAGTCACCTGGAGCGTGTCGCCGAAACGCGCGCGTTCGAGCGTCAGATACCGGTCGATGTTGCGTAACTCGTCGGCGAGGACGGTGAACTCTCCTGCTGTGCGGAACGAGTATCGCGTGAAATCGGCGAACTCGAGTACCAGTTCACGCGCCCGATCCGGATCCGTTCGCACGAACGAGGCGATGGTGCCGAGGGCGTTGTAGATGAAATGTGGGCTGATCTGCGCTCGCAGTGCCCGTACCTCTGCTCGATCCAGCCTGGCGCGGGATGCGTCGAGTTCGGCGAGTTCGATCTGGCCACACGCATAGCGCGCGACCTCGGCGATAGCGCCGAGCATGCCGGGCCCCGGCACGTTCGTCGTCACAGCACCGAGAACACCGACCACCCCGACGTCCTCGATCAGCAAGGGCTGGGCGATCAACGCGCGTACCGCGTGGTCCCCGCCGAGCGGATACGCCAACAGCACCCGCCGCTCTCCGTCGATCGCGCGTCGAGCAGCCTGGTGAAAGAGCTCCGACAGCTCTTCGTAGGGGCCGTTCCAGGTCAACAGTTCGCCGTCCGAATCGCTCACCCCGAGTGCGTCGGTCCCGGTCAGTGCACGCAGATGAGGGGCGGCCTCGGCTGCGGATTCCGCGCCCAGTCCCTGCCGAAGTGGCCGTGCCGCGAGTGAGGCAGTGTGCAACGTCGAATGGACTGCCCGCTCCTCCGGCGTCGTCAGTGCGCGGCGTCCGCGCAGGCTGATCACCGCGATGGCCACGACCGCGAACGCCACAATGACGGCGAACCACATGAGCGCAGAACTCACTCCGGTTGCCGCTCCGCATCGAGTTGGGTGACGAGCGTTCTCGGCGCGACGGTGCGGTACGCGTCCTCGACGATATCGGCGATCTGTTCCCAGTCCTGCTCGACGTCGAGGTACACCCCGATCCAGCCGCGACCGCCGACGTACGGTGGATCGTAGAATCGGCTCCCATCACGAGAGATCCAATCCTGTTGCGCCCCTGCAGGTGCTGCGGCCACGAACCCGATCCGGTCGTCGTGATGATGGTCGGCGAACATGACGAATTGCGGTGACTTACGGACGAACCATGCAGGCTCGCCGTGACTGACTCGTTCGGTTGCCTCCGGCAGTGCCATGCACAGCGCGCGCAACATCAGCAGTGGCTCGGCGGCCTCTGGTGTCGGTCGATCGAACATCCTTCAGCCTCCCTGGCAGGTATCGCGTGCAGGTTGCCGCGCGAGACGACCGCTGAGCCACTCGACTGCGTCGTTCGTCGCGCCTTGATCGGAATGACCCTGGTCCGGCGATCGACGAAGCTCGACGACGTCACCCATCGAGCATGCCTGTCTTACTGCGTCCTGTGTCCATTTCGGGTCGAACAGTTGATCCTGCTCGCCGACGACGACCAACAGCGGGACAGCAGTCGGGGTTCGTGGCAGTGCTACCGAACGCAGCCAGTCGACCATTGCGATGCGTGCGGCCTCGGTAGTGGGCTTCGCGTCGTCCGGCATCAATCGCGTTGCTGCTTCCGCCTTCTGGAAACCGAGCAGGTCCGTGCACGCCGTCAGTGCCCGCCGATCTGTCACCAGGGCGCCGCTGATGTAGTCCGAGTCGGAAACTTCGGGCCGCTGTGAGCGGAGCCCGTCCACCAGAAACGGGACCAACAGCATTTGTGCAAGAGTGTTCGACGCGCCGAGATCGAACATGGGGGCGAGATCGAGTGCGGGCGATAGCGCAGCACTGCCGACGAGATCGAGACCGTCGCCGTAGTCCGTTCGCTCGGCAGCGGCCCAGACCGCTTGTCCACCTTGCGAATTGCCGACGGCACCCCACCTGGTTCCGGCATCGGGAACGACATTGCGGGCTGCTCGGACGGCATCGATCATGTTGTGGGCCGCTGCATCGGGGTCGAGGTAGGGATGCTCCCCCGGCGTCCCGAGTCCTTCGTAATCGGTCACTGCGACCACCATGCCGCGTTCGAGGAACGGCGCTACCGTGCCGATAGTGCCCAACAGGTTCGGGTACAGCGAGGGGGCGCATTCGTCCGTGACACCCGTCGTGCCGTGTCCGACGGACACGATCGGCCAACCGCCGGGAGGTGGAGCACCCTTCGGTACGAACACCACTCCCGATACCTCGGTACCGATATCACCTGTTCCCGATGTCGACCGATACACGACGCGGGTAGCGGTGGCACCGAGGACGCGGACCGCCAGATCGGTATGTCCCATCTCCAGTGCGGAGACGATCGAACCACGCTCGTCCCAGACCGGCGCAGCAGGAACGGGAGCGTGAGCGGGTGGGAGTGTCACCGCATGGGGCTGGGCGCAGGCGGTCAGGGTGAGCACCGAGAAGGTCAGCACCGAGAAGGTGGCCACTATCGTCTTGCGCATCTACCTGCTCCTACGATCGATGCGAGCCTCGGCAGCGGCCTCTTCGACGTCGAGACCGTCGAGGACGTCTCGAAGAACCTCGTCATCGAGCTCGCCGGAGTCTCGTGCCTCGACAAGGGCTGCACGCTGCGCCACCAGAACGTTTCGACGAAGCGCATCGAACAGTGCCCCTGCAGCGGCTGCCCGTTCCTCATGGTCCTCGGTTTCGTCGGCGTCCATGCGAGCGCGAACAGATCTCCGTACTCGTTCGAGAACGGCATCGACGGATTCTCCACTCACGCCCGGAAGCCCCTCGCGCGCAGCGGATGTCATGTACCTTTCGGCCGATGCGCGGAAGATGCTCCGCGCGCGAGCCCACTGCTCGTCGTTCTGCTGCTTCTCGAGTGGGTCGGCAACGTCCAAGCGACGGATCAGATATGGAAGCGTCAGCCCTTGGATCAACAACGTGCCGACCGCGACGACGAAGGCGATGGCTTGGATGACTCCACGCCCGGGAAACGGATCGCCTGCGACAGTGACGAGCGGAACACCCGACGCCGCAGCAAGCATCACCACGCCGCGCATCCCCGCCCACGACAGGACAAGGTTTTGGCGCCATGTCAGGCCGAGCGCATCGGAGCTCCCGGATTTGTTCTTACGCAACAATTTTCGCACCATCAACCGGCGACCGGTGTTGAGAAATATCCACCCTGGGCGCACCGCGATGACGAAGGCGAGAATCAAGAGCGCATACGCGAAGATGTGCAGCACCGGCAAGCCGTCGGCTCGAACGTCCTCGATGACGAACTTCAGCTGCAAACCCATGTAGGCGAACACGAACGCCTCGAGCAGAAGATCGACCGTCGGCCACACCTGACGTTCCTGAATTCTGGTTGTCACCGCGACATCGGCCGTGACGCGGCCCAACACGAAACCAGCTGTGACGACGGCCAATACACCCGAGGCGTGTATCTCCTCGGCGGCCAGATACGCCGCAAAGGGAAGCACGAGCCCGAGGACGGTCTCGAGCGCCGAGTCCTGAATCCGAGACCGGACGAATCGCACTATTCCGGCAAGAACTAGGCCGACGAGGACACCGCCGACGATCTCGTAGGCAAAGAACAGGATCGGTGAATCGATGGCGATGCGTTGCCCTGTCACCGAGGCGACCGCCAAGGTGAACAGCGTCAACGCTGCGGCATCGTTGACGAGGCTTTCTCCGGTGAGAATCGCCATCATCCGGGACGGCAGCCCGAGCTTACGGCCCACTGCGATGGCAGCCACGGCATCGGGTGGGGCGACGACTGCGCCGAGTACGAGCGCCGCTCCGAGCGTGAATTCCGGCACCAGCCAGTTTGCGAAGTAACCGACTGCAAAGGTCGTGACGAGAACCATCACTATCCCGAGCCGCAGAATGTGCGCAAGGTTCTTACGGAAACTGACGAACGAGAAGTTCAGTGCCGCCGAATACAGCAACGGCGGCAGTACGACGCCGAGGATCAGGTCCGGTGCGAGCGTCACGTGCGGCACGCCCGGGATGAACGACGCAACGGACCCCACTGCGACCAGAACCAGCGGAACCTGGAGGTCGAGACGCTTGGCGAACCCGGCGACCGCGACAGCGGCGATGACGACGAGAAGCAGGATGGGTCCGTCCACAGTTAGATTGTGCCGTCCACCGAGCGCGAACCCATTACTTGTCCGGAATGGCGTTCTTTGCGGCGTCCTGGACCTTGTTGACCTGCTCGGCGTACTTTCCGCCGGTCTTCTTGTCGACGAAGTCTCCGGCTTTGTCCACGGCCTGCTCGATCTTGTCCGAATTCTCGGCGGCGGCTTTCTGCCCCTTACCGATGAGGCCCTTCAACGTATCTGCAAAACTCATGACCGCTCCTTTTCGTTCGTGGATAGGCAACAAGACTACGTCGCTCCGCCCACCGGCATGGCACCGAACAGTCGACGCTTGTCACCGTGCAGAGCGGCACTGATCCACCAGGCGGCCTCGACCGCCACGATACCCACGGCCCCGATGATGATCGCCGACGTGGTCATCGCGACATTCGACGGGTCGAGTTTGAAGAACGTGCGACAGAACGGAATGGTGAACAGCAGTAGATAGCCGACGACCGATCCAGTGAGCAGCGCGATCTTCCACCACACGTACGGTCTTGCGACGACTGCGAGCACCCATAAAGCGATCATGATCAACGTGATCAATGCTGTCGTACTGGCCTGGATGGTTTGTGCTTCGGTAGCGTCGGCGCCCTGGTAGGCGAGCAGATACGACACGAACGTCGCGACACCGACGATCACACCCGAGGGGATCGCCAAACGCATCACGCGGGATACGAAGCCGGTTCGGGCACGCTCGTTGTTGGGTGCGAGCGAGAGAATGAATGCCGGAATACCGATCGTGAACCAGGCAGCAATGGTCACGTGCCTCGGCAGGAACGGATACGGAATCGGCTCGAAATGGAAAATCTGCGACAACACCCCGGTCAGCCCGATGAGGAACGCCAGCAACACCGAGTAGACGGTCTTGGTCAGAAACAGGTTCGATACGCGCTCGATGTTGCCGATCACGCGACGGCCTTCGCCGACCACATACGGCAGTGTCGCGAACTTGTTGTCCAACAACACGATCTGCGCGACGGCCCGAGTTGCGGCGCTACCCGATCCCATTGCCACACCGATGTCGGCATCCTTGAGGGCGAGCACGTCGTTGACTCCGTCACCGGTCATCGCGACGGTGTGCCCGCGCGACTGCAGCGCGCCGACCATCGCTCGTTTCTGATCCGGCCGGACCCGTCCGAAAGTCGTCGAATTCTCGACGGTGTCGGCCAACTCTTCCGAGTTCTCCGGCAGATCGCGTCCGTCGATCGGCGAACTTGTCAGACCGAGCGAACTGGCGACAGCCCCGACCGAGACCGCGTTGTCACCGGAGATGACCTTGACGGCAACAGACTGGCTTGCGAAGAATTCAAGCGTTTCACGGGCATCCGTGCGCACTTTCTGCTCGAGAACGATCAAGGCGCGGGGCGTCACCTCGCCCGGGGCAGAGAGGTCGTCGACGGGGAGGTTGCTGCTCGCCAACAACAGGACCCGCAGACCGGCCGATCCGGCTTCCTCGGCCGCCCGCGCGGTGTCCGATTGCGGGTCGAGCAGGACATCGGGCGCACCGAGCAGCCAATTCCCGTTGTCGCCGTAGGACAGTCCGCTCCACTTCTTTGCCGAGGAAAACGGAGCTACCGCGGTCTGCGTCCAACCGGGAGCGTCGGGATACGCCTCGGCAATGGCGAGCACGCTCGCGTTCGGCCGCGGATCGTCGTTCGCCAGCGCAGCGAGAACCGGCGGCAGGACCTCGGCATCACCTGAATCCACAACCCGCAGCTCGGCCAACCGCATACCGTTCTCGGTGAGCGTTCCGGTTTTGTCGGCGCACACCACGTCCACGCGCGCGAGGCCCTCGATCGCGGGCAGTTCCTGCACGAGACATTGCCGCCGGCCGAGTCGGACCACTCCGACTGCGAAGGCGATCGAGGTCATCAGCACCAGGCCCTCGGGAACCATCGGAACCAACGCCGCGACCATGCCGTTCAGCGCGGGTCCGAGAGACTGTCCACTCGAGAACAACTGGTTGTAGATGATCAGGGCGCCCGCCGGAATCATCAGATAGGTGATGAACTTCAAAATCTTGTCGATGCCGCTACGCAGTTCGGAATGTACGAGCGTGAACTTGCTGGCCTCGTCGGCAAGCTTGGCTGCATAGGCATCGTGACCGACCTTCGTCGCCCGGTACGCCCCACTCCCCGCGACGACGAAACTCCCCGACAACACCTCACCGTCGACCTGCTTGTGAATGGTGTCGGCCTCACCGGTCAGCAGCGATTCGTCGATCTCGAGGCTGTCCGATTCGATCGCCACCCCGTCCACGACGATCTGATCACCCGAACCCAGCTCGATGATGTCACCGAGCACCACCTCGTCCGGCGCGACTTCCATGGCCTCACCATCACGCCTGACGACCGGTTTGCTCTGCCCGACGATCGCAAGCGCGTCGAGAGTTCTCTTGGCTCGAATCTCCTGAATGATGCCGATACCGCTGTTCGCGACGATCAGCAGCCCGAACATCCCGTCGATGATCGAACCCGTCGACAGCACGATGGCCAGCAGGACACCCAGAATCGCGTTGATGCGGGTGAAGACGTTGCCACGAACGATTTCCTTGACAGAGCGGCTCGCGCGGGCTGGGACGTCGTTGGACTTGCCCTCGGATCGAAGTGTCGCCACCTCTGCTTCGGTGAGTCCGTTCTCGCGCTGAGCGTCCGTTTCGATCGACATGGCAGTAAGACTAGGCCGTCGAGAAGTAAGACTGGGCCGTCGAGAAGTAAGACTGGGCCGTCGAGAAGTAAGACTGGGCCGTCGAGAAGTAAGACTGGGCCGTCGAGAAGTAAGACTGGGCCGTCGATCAGCCCAGCCGAGCCCACCAACGGTCGCCGGCCGACGTACGCGCGAGGTCTACCCGTTGGCCAGGCATCGGTACCGAAACTTTCGCGTCCGCCTGCTCGGCTGCCGCGGTCAATCGGACGATCGGCTCCGACCAAGGGTGGAACGCCAAATTGAATGTCGCCCAATGCACGGGAACCAGGACGTCGCCACCGAGGTCGCCGTGAGCGCGCACCGCTTCCTCGGGATTCATGTGAATGTCCGCCCAGCGTGGGTCGTAGGCTCCGACGGGCAACAACGTGAGATCGAAGGGTCCGTACTTGGCGCCGATCTCGGCGAATTTGGTGGTATAGCCGGTGTCGCCGCCGAAGAAGACGCGGTGCGAGGCGCCTGCGAAGGCCCACGACGCCCACTGCGTCAGATCCCGCCTGAGCCCTCGTCCGGAGAAGTGTCGCGCCTCGGTGCACGTGATCGTCAGTCCGGCGACCTCGGTCTGCTCGTCCCAATCCAGCTCGATGATTCGGTCCTGAGGAATTCGCCACCGAAGAAGGTGAGCACCGATCCCGAGCGGTACGACGAACGGTGCATCGTGCAGGCCCGCCAACTGCTGCACGGTCGCCTTGTCGAGATGGTCGTAATGATCGTGGGAAATGACGATCACGTCTACACGTGGCAACGCGTCGAGCGGCGCGGGGGTCGGATGCAATCGCGCGGGTCCGACGACCGTGGATGGAGATACCCGGTTGCTCCACACTGGATCGGCCAACACACGGACCCCGTCGACCTCGATGAGTACGCTCGAATGCCCGTACCAGGTCACTGCGATATCGCCGGCATCGACGGGAGCGATCAGTGGGGCGAGCGGAACCGGACGGCTCGGCCGCCCCTGCGAACGACCGCGCAGCAGCGACCGCAGGATCGACTCCTCGCCACCGCCGGTGAAGCTCGAACTCGGTTCGGAGTTGTGGAAACGTCGGTCACGATATCGAGAGGAGCCCGCGGCATACGGGGCGATCTTGGCGGTGCCGGCTCCCAGTTGTGCCGGCAAACCCCAGGCAGCCCTGGTCAGCCACGCCGCGCCGGCAGCTGCGAGCGCGATCGGCAGTATCGTTTTCTTCGTCACCGCACCACAGTAGGTCAGCCGCGCTCCGCGCGAGGTGCGACCAGCTCGCCATATGCGCGCAGACGTAGCCTTGCACTAGAATATTCGGCGACCGTTTGCCCTAGAAGGAGATCTCACCTACCCATGACCACGGAACAGCGGGAATTTCAGGCGGAGACGCGACAGCTCCTCGACTTGATGGTTCACTCCATCTACTCCAACAAGGACAGTTTTCTACGCGAGCTGATTTCCAACTCCTCCGATGCACTCGACAAGCTGCGCCTCGAGTCGTATCAGAACAAGGACCTCGACGTCGATGTCTCCGATCTGCACATCGAACTCGACATCGACAAACAGGCACGCACACTCACCATCCGCGACAACGGCATCGGCATGTCGCGTGCAGAGGTCATCGACCTCATCGGCACGCTCGCCAAGTCCGGCACTGCGGAAGTACGCAAGAAGCTCAAGGAAGCCAAGGATGCAGCAGCGTCCGAGGAGCTGATCGGACAGTTCGGTATCGGCTTCTACTCCACGTTCATGGTCGCCGAGAAAGTGACACTGCTGACGCGTCGGGCAGGCGAGACCACGGCAACCAAGTGGGAGTCCACCGGCGAGGGCACCTACGAGATCAGTGACGTCGAGGACGCACCTCAGGGCAGCTCGGTGACTCTGCACCTCAAGCCTGCAGACGAAGAGGACCACCTCCACGACTACGCAGACGAGCGCAAGGTCAAGGAACTCGTCAAGAAGTACTCCGACTTCATCGCCTGGCCCATCCGCATCGATGTGGAGAAGCGAGTCACCAGCCCGAAGGACGAGAACGGCGAGGGCGGCGAAGAGACCGTCACGATCGAGACGGAAACCGTCAACTCGCAGAAGGCACTGTGGACCCGCTCCAAGGACGAAGTGTCCGAAGAGGAGTACAAGGAGTTCTACAAGCATGTAAGCCACGCCTGGGACGAGCCACTCGAGGTCATCCCGTTCAAGGCCGAGGGCACCTTCGAATACCAAGCGCTGCTGTTCATTCCGTCGCAGGCACCGTTCGACTTGTTCATGCGCGAAGGCAAGACCGGCGTACACCTGTACGTCAAGCGCGTCTTCATCATGGACGACTGTGAAGAACTGATGCCCGAGTACCTGCGTTTCGTTCGCGGTGTCGTCGACGCAGCCGATCTCTCGCTCAACGTCTCACGCGAAATCCTGCAGCAGGACAGGCAGATTCGCGCGATCCGTCGTCGCCTCACCCGTAAGGTACTCGCGACGATCAAGGAAATGCAGGCCGAGCAGCCCGAGAAGTACAAGACCTTCTGGTCGCAGTTCGGTCGCGCGATCAAAGAAGGCCTGATCTCGGACTCCGACAACCGCGAAACCCTCTTGGGCATTTCGTCTTTCGCTTCCACGAACTCCGAGGACGGCGTCACGACGCTGGCCGAGTACGTCGACCGCATGAAGGACGGGCAGGAGCAGATCTACTACATGACGGGCGAGTCCCGTTCGCAGATCGAAAGCTCCCCGCACATGGAGGCCTTCAAAGCTCGCGGCCTCGAAGTGCTGTTGCTGACCGACTCGGTCGACGAAGTGTGGGTCGGAAACGTCCCCGACTTCGACGGCAAGGAATTCCAGTCGATCTCCAAGGGCGAGGTCGACCTGGACACCGAGGAGGAGAAGAAGGAGGCCGAGGCCCAGCGCGAAGAGCAGGACAAGGACTTCGCCGACCTGCTGACGTGGATGACCGAGATTCTCGGTGACGACGTCAAAGAGGTTCGCCTCTCCTCACGTCTGACCACTTCACCTGCCTGTGTCGTCGGTGACGAGTTCAGCTTCTCGCCGCAACTCGAGAAGATGTACAAGGCGTCGGGGCAGTTCGTGCCGCCGTCCAAGCGCATCCTCGAGCTCAACCCGGTTCACGATCTGGTGACGGGCCTGAAGAAGGCGCGTGAGGATCGCAGCGAGGACCCGAACCTCGCAGAGACAGCCGAGTTGCTGTATGCGACAGCACTACTCGCTGAGGGCACCGAACTCAAGGATCCTGCCAAGTTCTCGCGCTTGCTTGCCGATCGGTTGACGCGGACGGTCTAGTCGGCTCGGTGAGTGTGCCGCTGTCGCGCTGACCGCGCACTATTTTTCTCGAGTGAACCCCCTTGATCTCGGAAGAGCTTGGGGGTTCACTCGACAAAAATGGTGTTCACTTACCCCGGCGATGCACGTTCACGCACACAATAGAGAAAAATTGGTCAACTCCGAGCGCAGATTGTTCAGCGCTCGGTGCTGCGCGACCCGAACCGCCCCGGCGGTCATATTCAGGGCGCGGCCTGTTTCCGGGGCCGTCATTCCCCACACGACACGCATCAAAATGATTTTTCGGTGCTGCGGCGACAGTGTGTCCATCAGCGCCTGCGCGTGGCTCTGCAATTCGGTTTCCAGAACGCGGTCCTCGGGCGTTTCTTCCGACACCAGTTCATCGGTTACCGTTTCGAGCGAGTAGGCCCGCCGAACCGTCGCTCTTCGACCCGCATCGGCCAGTTTGTGTGACGCGATGCCGAACACGAACGCCATGAAGGGCCGCCCCATGTCGCGGTACTTCGGAACGGCAGTCACCAGAGCGAGGCATACGTCCTGCACGACGTCGTCGGCCGATACGTCCAGATTGCCCAAGCGTGCAGCGCAGTACCTCTTCAGGCGTGGTTGTACCAGTTCGAGCACCTTGCCGAGCGCCACGCGGTCTCCGGCTACCGCCAGCGCCACCTGCGACTCGAGCACCTCCACGACGTCGACATCGGTCATCGCCTCGTCCTCCCTGCTCACCCTGCGCCTGTATGTAGTTCGATCCTGTGCGGTCGATGGTTTGGTCGATACCCACCCGAGGGTGAAAATCGTGACCCCTGGGGTGCGGCTCTACCCCCTCTCAGGTGCGTTCCCGAGCCAGGAGTTCCGCGGCACAGTGATGCAGGTAACACAAGTGGCGGTTCCCGCGAATCACCACTAGAGACCATCGAAGACATCGGAGTCCCTCATGAACGAGCAGCGCAGGCACAGCACAGTCGTGACAGACGACGGCACCACGCTGGCCGTTCACGAGAGCGGACGCCTCGATGCCGGCCTCACCGTGGTGTTCGTGCACGGTCACTGCCTACGGATGGAATCCTGGTTCGACGTCCGAGACGAACTGGAGCAGTCATGGGGAGCGGACGTTCGGATGGTTTTCTACGACCACCGCGGACACGGTGCTTCCGGATCCGCCGACACCGAGTCGTACACGATCGACACTCTCGCCCACGACCTCGGCGCAGTGGTACGAGCAGTGATTCCGACCGGCAGGTACGTGATCGTCGGTCACTCGATGGGCGGTATGACCACGATGTCCTATGCCCGTCAGCACCTGGGTGAAGTAGGCGAACGCCTGGTAGGCGTCGGATTGATCGCTACCGCATCCTCGGGATTGGCAGAGGAAGGCCTCGGCGTCTGCCTCGCACATCCGCTGGTCACGTTGTTTCAATCAGCGGTTCGACGCGCCCCGTCGATCATGGGGATCACCAAGCGCATGAGCCGGGGAGTGTGCGCTCCCATCGTCCGGGCTGCCGGTTGCGGATCCCGTCGCGTCAGACCACGGGTCGTCGCGCTGGCGACAGCGATGCTCAACGACACCTCCGTCGTCACGATGGCAGGATTCCTCGGTTCTCTGCACGAGTTCGACGAGAGCGAGGGTCTTGCAGCCCTGGCCGTCGTACCGACCTTCGTGCTGTGTGGATCCGAGGACTCGATGACGCCCATCCGCCACTCACGTGCCATTGCGGCCCTACTGCCCGCCGCCCGAATGGTGAGCATCGAGAATGCCGGGCACATGGTGATCCTCGAACGTGCAACCGAAGTAGCCGACGCGATCCGTACTCTCGTCGTGGCAGCCGAGACCGCCGCGACCACTACCGGTTCTGCGCTACAGGTCGCGTTGTGAGATGGCACCGCTGTGCAGGGCGCGTTCGGCGAGCCTGACTCGCTTCTGATTCTGCGGTAAATCCTCGACCCCGAACTTGGCGAACAAGACGCGCAGGTGAGTCTTGACGGCATCGATGCTCAGGAAGATTTCCGCTGCAATCTGCTGATTCGACGACGGGTTTGCAAACGTCGCGTTGTGTTTGTAGGGCCTGCACAACGCGACGAGAACGGCGCGTTGAGTGTCGGTCAGTGTCCTGGCCTTGGGGAGGTCCGCGGCGATGCGAGTGGCCTCGTCGCGTAGTCCGGAGTAATCGTGAAAGGTCAGAGTCGATCCACCGACGCGGATCGTGTCCCCCTGCCGCAGACTCCGCCTACCGGTGAGCCGGTCCCCGTTCAGGTAGGTACCGTTCCTGGACAATCCGTCGTCGACGAGAGTCCAGTGCGTTCCCATCCACTCGATCGCCGCGTGAAGCCGTGAGACCTCGTGATCGGTTTCGAACGCGATGTCGGCCTGTGGGGAGCGTCCGACGGTGAGTCGGGCGCGTTCGGGCAAGAGGATCACCTCGTGTCGCACGCCGTCGGATCCCTCGTACTGCAGGCGCGGATTCTCTTCGGTGCTCACCACACCTCCCGGTTCACGTGAAAAGCATACGCACGCGAGGCGAGGTTGGCAGCTACCCGCCGAGGACCGGATTCAAGTTCACTTGCCGAGGAACTTCGGCGGGCGCTTCTCGTTGCGTGCACGCCGGGCTTCGAGCACATCCTCGCTCTTCCACGCGGCCCCGAACGCTTCCCACTGTTCGGGCTTCGGCTCGTCGTGCGCACCGTCGTCGTTGAAGACGAGCTTGAGATGCCTCAATGCCAGCGGCGCGAGCTCGGTGATCGACTGTGCCCACTGCTGCGCGACGTCCGCTCCACCGCGCTTGTTGGCGAGACCGCTGTGATGTGCCTGTTCTGCGTGCAGACGTTCACCACCGAGAAGGATCGTGCGCGCGACCGAACCGCCTGCGAGCGAGGAGAGCCGCTTGATGGTCCAGTTGTTCACCGCGATACCCAGACGGGTCGACGGGATCTCGAAGTAGCCTCCGTCTGCGACGACCCGAAGATCGCTTGCGATGGCGAGCTGGGTCCCGGCACCGACCGCTGGACCGTTCACGGCAGCGATGACCGGGATCGGGACATTCTGGATTGTCTGCAGAAGCGTGTTCAGGGTCTCGGGGAAGTCGCTCGCGAACGCATCACCACTGAGATCTGCGCCTGCACAGAAGCTCGAGCCCTGACCCGTGATGACGATTACCCTGGCGTCGCCGGCGACGGCGTCTTCGATTCCCTCGCGCAGGGCCACACACAGTGCAGAGTTGAGCGCATTACGGCGTTCCGGTCGCTGAAGTTCGAGTGTGACGACGTCGCCGTCACGAGTCTGTCCGATCATGACCTAGACGTTACCCAGCGGTAGAGACCGTGGTGCTGCGCGGGCTGATCTACTGGTCGATGTGATCGAAACGGATATTGCGGTGATCGGCGCGGGACAGGCCGGGCTGTCGGCCGGCTACCACCTGCATCGGGCAGGGCTGCAGGCCGAAGAAGACTTCGTGATGCTCGACCGGTCTCCGGCACCGGGTGGAGCATGGCAGTACCGCTGGCAGTCACTGACGCTGAGTACGGTCAACAGGGTCCACGATCTGCCAGGAATGGAGTTTGCAGACACGTTGACGGGTGAGGCCCCCGAGTCCGTCGTGGCTGCCGAGGCAGTACCCCGCTACTACCGTGCCTACGAGGACAAGTTCGACCTCCGGGTGCGACGGCCTGTCACGGTGAACGTCGTCTGCGACCGCGAACCACGCTTCAGCATCGAAGCCGGTGCGACTGTTCTGTCGGCACGAGGATTGATCAATGCCACCGGTACGTGGGAGAAACCGTTTATTCCGCACTATCGGGGCGCCGAGTTGTTCACCGGCCGGCAACTGCACACGAAGGACTATCGAACGGCAGAAGAATTCGATGGCGAACACGTGATCGTCGTCGGTGGTGGCATTTCGGCCGTCCAGCTGCTCGACGAGATTTCTCAGGTCACCAGCACGACGTGGGTCACGCGCCGCGAACCGGAATTCCGCGAGGCGAACTTCGGACCCGAGGCCGGGCGAGATGCCGTCGCGATGGTCGAGGATCGAGTTCGACGCGGGCTGCCGCCCGGCTCGGTCGTATCCGTCACCGGATTGCTGCTCACCGACCGTCTGAAAGCAGCGCGGGATCGGGGCGCATTGACCCGCCTACCGATGTTCTCGCAGATCACCTCGAACGGGGTTCGGTTTGAGGACGGCACGAGCGTGGATGCCGATGTGATCCTGTGGGCGACCGGATTTCGCAGCGCACTCGACCACTTGGCGCCGCTACGACTACGCGGGCCTGGCGGCGGAATCGTCATGGACGGCCGTCTTGCGACCCGTGTCGCGGCGAACCCGCGCGTGCACCTGCTCGGGTACGGGCCGTCGGCGAGCACCATCGGCGCCAATCGGGCCGGGCGGGCCGCGGTCACCGAGTTACTCGACACACTGAGCAGCAACTAAAAATTTCAAGCAATCCACCTACTCCTGCACTCGGTGTCATATACCTTCGAGCGTGTGTCCGACACGGACATCGCGCCGCACAACGCCCTTGTCCACTTCGACGAAGCGTTCTGCGCTCGAACTGATTTCACCGATAGACAAAAAGGAAGCTCGATCATGGGAAAGCTCGACGGGAAAGTAGCCCTCATCACCGGTGCGGCACGCGGCCAAGGCCGTAGCCACGCCATCAAGCTCGCGCAAGAAGGTGCCGACATCATCGCCGTCGACATCTGCGCACAGATCGATACGGTCCCCTACCCCATGGCAACACCGGAAGATCTCGCGCAGACCGTCAAGGAGGTCGAGGCACTCGACAGGCGGATCATCGCCACGGAAGCCGACGTCCGCGACTACGACGCGCTGAAGAACGTGGTCGACAAGGCGGTCGCCGAATTGGGTCCGATCGACATCATTCTCGCCAATGCCGGTATCGCACCCCTGGGTGCCGTGAACCCGGATCACGTCAAGACCTTCCGAGATGTCATCGAGGTCAACCTGTTCGGCGCGTGGAACACCGTCCACGCGGGTGTACCCAGCATGATCGAGAAGGGCCAGGGCGGATCCATAGTCCTGACGAGTTCCACCCAGGGCCTGTCCGGTGCAGGCGGCACCGGATCGGGAGCGGCCGACGGCTACGCGGCAAGCAAGCACGCCCTCGTCGGGCTGATGCGTACGTTCACCAGTTGGTTGGCGCAGTACTCCATTCGAGTCAACAGCGTGCATCCGACGGGCGTGAGCACCCCGATGGTGCTCAACGAGGCGATGCAGAACTATCTCGTCGCCAACCCCGAAGCCATTGCCCTGGGGGGCAATCTCCTGCCCGTCCCGATGATCGAGGCCATCGATATCAGCAACGCCATCGCCTGGCTCGTCTCGGACGAGGCCCGCTATGTCACGGGCGTCACACTGCCCGTCGATGCCGGATTCCTGGCGAAGTAGCGAGAACCCATGGCACAGCTCGACGGCAAGATGCAGCTCGCTCCGTTGTCGATCGTCGAGATCCGCCGCCGGATCGCGGCGCGCCTCGTCGGGCGAGAGCACGAACTCGACTTGCTGTTGGCGGCAGTTGCAGCCGGGCGGGACCTCCTCATCGAGGGTCCGCCCGGCACCAGCAAGAGCACTCTGCTCGGCGCCATCACTGCCGAGTGGAACATTCCTTTACTGTTCGTCGAGGGCAACGCGGACCTGACACCCGCCCGAATAGTGGGCCACCACAACCCTGCCCGAGTTCTTCGCGAGGATTACAGCGAGGACAACTTTGTGCCGGGGCCGCTTGTCGAGGCCATGCGCACCGGTGGATTTCTGTACATCGAGGAGTTCAACCGTGCACCGGAAGACACCTTGAACACGCTGCTCACCGCAATGGCAGAGCGACGCATCGCCATCCCGCGTGTCGGCACCGTCCATGCTCTCCCGACGTTCCGTTTGATCGCATCGATGAACCCCTACGACAACGTCGGCACCACACGATTGTCGACGAGCGTGCACGACCGGATGTGCAGACTTGCCATCGGGTACCAGGATTCCGGGGCAGAACGTGGAATCGTAGGGCTACGAACCGAATCCGACTCCCCCCGCTTGATTGCAGATTCGGTGGCGATCACCCGAGCCACGCGCGCACACGAGGACATCACGCAGGGCAGCAGTGTGCGCGGCGCGATCGATCTGACCCTGATCGCGCAGCAGTTGGCTCTGCTCCGCTCCGTCGAACTCCCCGCGAGTACCCACGTCGAGCCCCCGCGTGAACTACCGGAGAGCTACCAGCAGGTGATGCTCGACGCGGTCCTTCTCGCACTGTCCGGACGCATCCACGTCGACGAGACATCGGATGCGACACCGGAAATGGTTCTGCGCTCCATCTGGGAGGACCACTTCGTGCTCCGCCCCGCCGCAGCGGCACCCGGTTGAAGAGCCGTCACTGCCGACTCACCGGTCCGTAGGCCCGGAAACCGAGGCACCGGCGGCGCGTTGAAGCCGTTGCGGCGCAAGCCCAAACAACTCACCGAATCGCCGTCACTGTTCCGTCCCGTTGGTGGGGCGGGCGCGGTACTGATCGCCGACGGGCGTCCCGTGCCGGGAAAGGCTGCCGGGGAGAACAACTCGTCGGTGCCAGGGCTCACGGAGGAGACTGCCGAGGTGATCGCACTCGCAGACGCCACCACACAAGACCCGGCGTCCGACGCCGCGACCCGAGCACGCGCTCGAAAGATTGCTGTTCGCTTGGCTGTTCGACGTCCCCGTCGCGACACCCATGCCCGACGCGGGGTAGGCGAACTGACCTCGCTCCGATACCGGGGCAGCAGCGATGAGATCGACCTCGACCGCACGCTCGATGTGCTCGCTGCCATTCCGATGCCGGAGGACGACGACATCGTGGTACGAGAACGCCTGCACACCAAGCGGTCCGTCGTTCTCGTCGTCGACATTTCTGGATCGATGAAGGGTGAACGAGTGCGGACAGCCGCGGCGACCGTCGGCGCACTCGCAGGTGAATTGAATCGCGACAACCTTGCCGTGGTCGCATTCTGGTCCGATGCAGCCGTTCTCACGCGTTTCGGCGACTCGATGACGCCCCTCGGAATCCTCGATACCGTCCTGCGGATTCCGGCCCGCGGTCTGACGAACGTCCAGTTCGCGCTCGACACCGCGTACGGGCTGCTAAGGACAGTTTCCTCGCCGGACTCGCGAGTGCTTCTGCTTTCCGACTGCGTGCACAACGCCGGGCCCGATCCACGCCCTACCGCGGCGAGGATTCCGCGTCTGGACATCCTGCTCGACACCTCGGGCGAGAACGATGTCGACCTCGGGCGCGATCTCGCTCGCCTCGGACACGGCCGCATCAGGGTCATCCGCACTTATCGTGACGTCGGCCCCGCGCTCAGCGCACTGTTCGAGCGTTGACCGTATGGTGCCCGCCACCATGACCCCTCTGGGCCAATGGAACTGGCGGACACCATACGGCCGTGAATCACTTCAGACGCTGAACCACCATCGCCATGCCCTGTCCACCGGCGGCGCACATGGTCTCGACGCCGATCTCCTTGTCGCCCCAGGAGAGAGCGTTGAGCAGCGTCGCCGTCATCCGGGCCCCGGTCATACCGAACGGGTGCCCGAGTGCAATAGCACCGCCGTGCACGTTCACCCGATCGACGTCGACTCCCAAGTCGCGGTAGCTGGGAATGACCTGTGCGGCAAAGGCTTCGTTGATCTCGAACAGGTCGACATCGCTGACGTTCAAGCCTGCCGAAGCGACGGCCCGACGGGTAGCTTCGACCGGGCTCAAGCCCATGATTTCGGGAGATATTCCGGAAACCGAGGTCGACAGAATGCGCGCGAGGGGCTCGATCCCGAGATCCTTGGCGCGTTGCTCGGACATGATGACCAAGGCCGCTGCGCCGTCGTTGACCGGGCAGCAGTTGCCTGCTGTGACTGTTCCATCAGGTCGGAAGACCGGCTTGAGCGTCGACAGCGAATCGACGTCGACGCCTGCGCGGGGGCCGTCGTCGCGAGAGACCGTCTGTCCGTCCGGAGTCTGGACGGGTGTGATTTCGCGATCGAAGAATCCGGAAGCGATGGACTCCTGAGCGCGTGCCTGACTGAGCGCGGCGTATTCGTCCTGTTCGCGACGGCTGATGGAACGAAGGCCTGCTACGTTTTCCGCGGTCTCGCCCATTGCGAGGTAGACGTCAGGAAGTAGCCCCTCCTCGCGTGGATCCGTCCACGTGCTGCCTGCCTGCGCTGCAGCGCGCTCTGCGGGTGCAGCAAACTTGCTGTTCTTGGTGTCCGGCATCCCGTCGGACTTACCCAGTCCGAAACGCGAGACCATCTCCACGCCACCGGAAATGAAGGCGTCGCCCTCGCCGGCGCGAATGGCATGGAAGGCCATCCGAGTGGTCTGAAGGCTGGAGGCGCAGTATCGCTGCACCGTGGTACCGGGCACGGTGTCGTAACCGAGAAGAACGGAAATCACGCGAGCGAGGCCGTAACCCTGCTCGCCTGCGGGCTGCGCACATCCGATCATGATGTCGGTCAGTTCTCGCGGATCGAACGCCGGGATTTTGTCCAGCGCCGCATGAATGATGGTGGCGGCGAGATCATCGGCGCGAAGATCCTTCAGTGATCCCTTGCGTGCGCGCCCGATCGGCGAACGGGCGGCAGAGACGATTACAGCTTCGGGCACGTGGGGCTCCTGAAAGTGGGTTGAGTCGAAATCGATGGATGAGCGAAGGCAGTGCGAGCGTTCAGGCTCCGTACACGGGTGTCGGCGGTACGGCGCCACCGATCAGCTCGTCGACGACGGGTCCGAGTTCCTGCGGATCCCAACGGGCGCCCTTGTCGATGACGGTCCCGTGGCGCCAACCGTCGGCGAGAGACACCTTGCCGCCCTCGACCTCGAAGACCCTTCCGGTGACATGAGCGGAAGCTGCGCTACCCAGCCACACGACCAAGGGAGAGACGTTTTCCGGCGCCATCGCGTCGAAGCCTTCCTCGGGCGCCGCCATGGTCTCTGCCATTGCGCCTCCCGCACCGACGGTCATGCGCGTACGCGCAGCGGGTGCGATCGCGTTGACGGTGATTCCGTACCGAGCGAACTCGGCTGCGGCCTGGATGGTGAGCGCCGCGATGCCAGCTTTGGCCGCCGCGTAGTTTCCCTGTCCGATGCTGCCCAGCAGGCCTGCACCCGAACTGGTGTTGATGACGCGGGCATCGACGGTATTGCCTGCCTTCGCCTGTGCGCGCCAATAGGTGCTGGCATGGCGCATCGGTGCGAAGTGGCCTTTGAGATGCACTCGGATGACTGCATCCCACTCTTCCTCGCTCATCGTTGCGAGCATGCGGTCACGCAGAAATCCACCGTTGTTGACAAGAACGTCGAGACGTCCGAAACCATCGAGTGCCGTGTTCACGAGCCGCTCGGCACCGTCCCAGTCGGCGATGTCGTCTCCGTTGACCACTGCTTCGCCGCCCGCTGCCCGAATGGCATCGACGACCTGCTCGGCCGGGCTCTCCCCCGTCGGACGTCCATCTTTGCCTGGGTCGAAATCGTTGACGACAACTTTGGCGCCTGCGGCCGCAAAAGCCAAAGCGTGTGCACGCCCCAAACCGCGGCCGGCTCCGGTCACGATTACAACGCGTCCCTCGAGCATGTCATTCACGTGTATGTCTCCTTGACGTTGCTGACGTGGAAGTCGATCGGTCGAGCTGCAGACAGCTCTCATGATTGCCGTGTTAGCGTACCAAGCAAGTGCTTGGTTGTTCAATCTGCCATTCGGCAACGAAATACGCTGAGCCTCCTCGATAGGATAATCTGCCAAGCAAGCGTTAGGTTAGGAGCCGAATGATCGAAGGACCGAGCACCACACCGGCAGCGCTCACTCGCGCCGCCGAGAACCATCCCGACCGTCTCGCGATCATCGACGGCGATTGCAGCCTGACCTTCGCCCAGCTGCACGAGCAGGTAGAAGCATTCGCTTCCTCGCTCATTGCCTCCGGGGTCGAAGCAGGTGCGCGCGTAGCGATCTGGTCGCCGAACACCTACCACTGGATCGTGGCAGCACTCGGTACCCATTGGGCAGGCGGCGTCGTCGTTCCCATCAACACCCGCTACACCGGCACCGAGGCCGCCGACATCATCGACCGCGTACACGCCGCGGCCCTCGTCGTGGTCGGTGACTTTCTCGGTACCGATCGACTCGATCGACTGCAGGAGGCCGCACCGGAGTTGCAGGTGCCGCTCGTCGTGCGAATCCCACTGAGCGGCACCGATCAACCGAAGCCCGGTGTCACCGACTGGGACGAATTCTTCGACGTCGGGACCGCTACGTCCCACGCAGAGGCCGACATCCGGAGCGCAGCGGTCGATGCCGAGTCCGTCTCCGACATTTTGTTCACTTCGGGCACCACCGGTCGCAGCAAAGGCGTGCTGAGCGCGCATCGTCAGCTCATGTCGGTGGCGCAGTCGTGGACCGAGAACGCCGCACTCACCGCAGAAGACAACTACCTGATCATCAATCCGTTCTTTCACAGCTTCGGATACAAGGCAGGTTTCGTCACCGCGCTACTCGCCGGGGCCACAGTGGTCCCGATGGCGGTGTTCGACGTGGAGGCAGTGATGGCCATCGTGTCCGAGCAGCGCATCAGCGTCCTGCCGGGCGCGCCGACGATCTACCAGAGCATTCTCGATCACCCCCGGCGCGCCGACTACGACATGTCCAACCTTCGAATTGCCGTCACCGGCGCGGCCCCGGTCCCGGTGGCTCTGGTCGAACGGATGCAGACCGAACTGTCGTTCGATGCCGTCCTCACCGCCTACGGCCAGACCGAAGCGGTAGTGGCAACGATGTGTCGCATCGAAGACGACCCGGTCACCGTCTCCACCTCGTCCGGACGCGCCACCGCAGGTTTCGAAATCCGGATCGGGGAACACGACGAGATCCTCTTGCGCGGTCCCAACGTGATGCTCGGTTATCTGGACGATCCCGAGGCGACGGCCAAGACCATCGACCCGGATGGATGGCTGCATACCGGCGACGTCGGAGTCCTCGACGACCGCGGCTATCTGGACATCACCGACCGCCTCAAGGACATGTACATCAGCGGCGGATTCAACGTCTACCCGGCCGAGATCGAAGCAATGTTGCTGCGACTTCCCGGGGTGTACGAGGCCGCCGTGATCGGTGTACCCGACGAGCGGATGGGCGAGGTCGGCCGCGCCTACGTCGTCCTGGCGCCCGGCACCGATCTGTCCGAGGCGGCGATCGTCTCGTTCTGCAAGGACAAGCTAGCCGGCTTCAAAGCACCCCGGTCGGTGCAGTTCACCGAAGTTTTGCCTCGGAATGCGTCGGGCAAAGTGCTGAAAAACGAATTGCGCGAAAAGAAATCGTGACCGAATAGCAGAAGCGTGAACGAAAAAGACCGGGAGGGTGGCAATTGCCATCCTCCCGGTCTTTTCGATTCACTCTCAGAATTCGATTTTCAGCCTGTCACTTACCGGGCGTGCTTGGCAGGCGAGAATGTATCCCTCTTCGATGTCGGCAGGATCGAGTATGGACGAATTCGCCATCTCTACTTCACCGTCGAGCACACGGCATGCACACGAACCGCATTCGCCCTCTCGGCACGAATACGGAACGTCGAGATTCTTGGACAACATCACGTCGACGAGCGTCGAGCTACGTGGCCAGATCATCTCGTGAGACTCACCGTCCATCTCGACCTCCACCGAAGCGGGTGCTGGCCCGTCGGTAGCGTCGAGTGCACTCAGCTCGTCGACCACCGGCGCAAAAGGGTCTCCGGTCAGTGAGACAAAAATTTCCGTATGAATCCTGCTTCGCGACGCACCGGCGGTCGTCAGCGACCCCTGGATGGCATCCATGAACGGCTTGGGCCCACAGATATATGCACGTCTGTCGATCCAATGCTGCGACAGCGTTGCCAGTTGGCCGACGGTGGGTCGCCCCTGCACCGATTCCAACCAGTGGACGATTGTCAGTCGATCGTCGAATTCGGCAGCCAACTCTCGTAGCTCCGCAGCGAAGATGACCGAGTTCTCGTCACGATTGGCGTAGAACAGCACAACCTTGCCATTGCCCTGGTCGAGAAGCGATTTCAGGATCGACATCACCGGGGTGATGCCGCTGCCTGCTGCGAAGAGCGCGACATCTTCGTCGAGGTCCACCACGGTGAACACCCCCGCCGGGGGAAGCACTTCGATGCGATCACCGACAGCGACGTTGTCGCACAGCCAGTGCGAACCGAAGCCACCGTCGGTGCGTTTGACCGTCACCTTGAGGAGTTCGTCGGTGAACGGCGAGCTCGCCAACGAATAGCAGCGCGCCACCGAGCCTTCGCGATCACTCGGAATCCGCAGCGTCAGAAACTGGCCCGGCTTGTACTTCAAGCGCTCCCGACTGTCTGTCGGTACGTCGAAGACCAACGAGCGCGCGTCCGTGGTTTCCTCTACTACGGCAGCAACTGTCACCACCACCGACCGTGAACTGTGCGGCGCCTCGACTAATGTCATCGCGTTCGTGCCCTTTCCGATGCGAAAAATATCCAGACTGACTATAGTTTCGCCTCGGAACAGGTTCAGCGCATTCCCGCTGTGCGAGACTCGGCAGGAAGAGAAATCATCCCCAGCGCGACTGTCCTCCGTCGAGAGGAATCGTGGCTCCGGTGAGGTAGCCGGCATCGTCGCTGACGAGGAACACCACAGCACGGCCGATATCAGCTTCCGGGTCGCCGACCCGGCCCAGCGGAATACTCTCGACGAACTCGGCTGCCTCCTCTGGATTCTTCCCCATCCACCGTTCCAGGGCCGGGGTCTTCGCGTGCGGGGCCACGGCCAGAACGCGAATTCGGTCCTCGCCCCATTCGCAGGCAGCCGACCTGGTGAGTGCGCGCATACCCTCCTTGATCGAAGCGTAGGCACCGTAGTTACTCGCGTCCCAGCGCACCGAAGCCGCAGTCACCATATTGATGATCACGCCGCCCCCACGCGCCTTCATATGTGGATGACACAGTTGCATCAAGCGCAGAGCCGCCAGGGGCCCCGATGCGAAAGATCTTTCGTACTCTTCGTCGACTATCGACAAGATCGGTCCGGGCTTGCAGTCGTTGGCATTGTTCACCAGGATGTCCACCGAACCAAGGGCACTCACCGTCTGTTCCACAGCGGCAACGATGTCCCCTCGATCTTTCACATTGCACACGACTGCTTCGCTACGGACTCCGATGTCGGTCAGCATTGCGCAGGTGTCGTGCAGTTTGCTTTCGGTGCGGCCGGCAACGGCAATCGACGCACCTTCCTTTGCCAACGCAAGTGCGATACCTTGGCCGATACCTTGACCCGCACCCGTGATGAGTGCAACCTTGCCGTCGAGCTTTCCCATTTTCACTCCTGATATCTAGAATTGAATTCTTCGGACTGCTCGTCCGCCGACCGTAACCGAATGCGTTCTGTTCAACAATCGGCATTTCACCGATTCCACCATCATCGAAAAAGGATTTACTGTGACTACCCCTCCAGCTTTCGACTTCTCCAACCGCAGCATCGTCGTCACCGGCGGCACCAAAGGTATCGGCTTCGAAATCGCCACGGCGTTCTTGGCTGCCGGCGCGGACGTAATGGTCTGTGGCCGCACAGTTCCCGAGTCGTTGCCGAGCTTCGACGGACGCAGCGCGACATTCCGTGCGACGGACGTCCGTGATCCAGCGGACGCCGCAGGATTGATCGATGACGCTCTCGCAGCGCACGGCCGACTCGATGTGCTGGTGAACAATGCCGGTGGCTCACCGGACGCCGATGCTGCAACCGTCTCACCACGATTCGTCGAGAAGATCGTGGCATTGAACCTTCTCGCGCCCTTCAATGTGTCGCAGGCCGCCAACGCGGTGATGCAGACGCAACCCGAAGGTGGCTCGATCGTCAACATCGGCAGCGTTTCCGCACATGATCCGCAACCCGGAACCGCCGCCTACAGTGCAGCCAAAGCCGGCCTTCTGGTGCTCACCAAGGCCCTTGCACTGGAGTGGGCCCCGAAAGTACGGATCAACCACATCACGACGGGCCTCATCCGCACCGACAGCGCCGCCGCGGTGTACGGCGACGATGGCGGTGCGGCTGTAGTCCGTACCCTTCCAATCGGCCGGATGGCCGTTCCCCAGGACATCGCCGGAGCGTGCTTGTTCCTCTCCAGCGAGTGGGCGTCCTACGTCAACGGAGCAGACCTCGCGGTACATGGAGGCGGGGAGTACCCCGCCCGTTACCTGGCAACCCATCCCTGACCTCGGTCGCTCATTCTCGCGAGTGCGAGTGGAACCGCGCACGGGCCCCGGCGATGACCGGCTGCCCGTCGCGGACCAACTCGAAGGCGGTGCTGTCGGGCTCGTCCCACGAAAGCAGGTCCGGTGAGTCTCCCGGGAAGAGAGGCGCTGCGAAACGCCCGCTCACGCTGGAGAGATCGGCCGGGTGGACACCGAGCCTGCGGGCCAGCGCGAGTGTGCTCGCCGCCAGAGTGCAGAGCCCGTGCATGATCGGTCGCGGCTGACCGATGGTCTCGGCCGCCTTCGGATCGATGTGGATATGGTGGCGATCGCCGGTGAGTCGGTACAGCGCAGCTTGATTTGTGCTGGTGCGGAGCACATCGGTCGAGGAGGGACTCTGCTCGGGTCGGGTCGTTTTCGCCGGTCCTCGCTCGCCGCCGAAGCCACCCGACCCCGGCGCGAAGATTGCCCAGGTTGCCACGAAGAACGGCGATTCGACCTTTACCTCGAAGACGGCCGCCGCACCCTTGTCCCACACCTCGCCCACCGATGCCTGCATGGTGATCGAACCGCTCGTGGGTAGCGGGGCGATGACCTCCATGCTTTGCGATCCGTGAAGTGCGGTGGTGGTATCGAAGCCGCCACGTGAGCCCAACTCGTCGGGCGCCCATTGTGCAAGGGTCAACGCGAAGGTGGGCAGAACACGAAGGTTCTTCTCGAAGACCAGGTCCAACTCGCCGGCCTCTGCTCCCACCGCCAGCGCATAGAGGATGGCGTCCTTCTCTTCGTAGGACACCGTCCGGGTGCCGAGATCCACGCCTTTCCACTGGTCCGGGGTCATGGGGATCTGTTCGGTCGGGCTCATTGCTCGCGTCCTAGGATCAGCCCACTGGTGGGCACGGCTGTACCGGCAGTGACCAGTACATTGTTCACTTCGTTCGGTTGGGTGGTCGACGTCCCACGCAGTAGACGCACAGCTTCGGCGATACCGTTCACACCGTGTAGGTAGGCCTCCCCGAGCTGACCACCGTGCGTATTCGTGGGCAAAGATCCGCCGATGTCGAGATTTCCTTCGCGAATGAAATCCTTCGCCTCGCCTCGCCCACAGAAGCCCAGTTCCTCGAGCTGCGGAAGCACCAATGGAGTGAAATGGTCGTAGAGGACAGCGGCGGAAATATCCGCCGGCTTCAACCCGCTCTGGCTGTACAACTGCTTCGCTACCACTCCCATTTCCGGAATGCCGGTGATCTCGGAGCGGTAGTAGCTCGCCATCATGTGCTGATCTCGACCCGACCCTTGCGCAGCACCTCGGACGATCGCCGGGGCATGCTTCAAATCCCGCGCACGCTCGGCAGAAACAATGACCAATGCCTGACCGCCGTCGGTTTCCTGGCAGCAGTCCAGCAAGTGCAGCGGCTCGGCGATCCATCGAGAATTCTGGTGATCTTCCAGTGTGATGGGCCGGTTGTAGAACCACGCGGCGGGATTGACCGCAGCATGTGCCCGGGCCACCACGGCGACGCGGCCGAAGTCTTCACTCGTCGCGCCGTATTCGTGCATGTAACGACGGGCGAACATCGCAACCCACTGAGCGGGAGTCGACAGGCCCTGCGGCGTAAGCCACGCGTACGCGGCCCGATCGGCCGTGCTGTCCATCGGCCGGTCGTGCTGGCCCAAGCCGTAACGCGTACCGGATCGCTCGTTGAATGCGCGATAGCAGACGACGACATCGGCGACGCCCGTGGCGACTGCCATCGCCGCCTGTTGCACGGTGGCACATGCGGCCCCGCCGCCGTATCCGATGCGCGAGAAAAACTTCAGTTCACCGAGACCGGTGTTGCGAGCAACGATCGCCTCACCGTTCGTCTCGGCAGTGAAGGTGGACAATCCGTCGACCTCGGACGGATCGATACCGGCATCTGCCAAGGCTGCAACGATGGCCTCGCAGGCGAGCTGAAGTTCGCTGCGCCCGGAATTCTTGGAGAACTCGGTGGCACCGATTCCGACAATGGCTGCAGCACCGGACAGTTGGTTGCTCATCGAGCACCCGGGGATTCGTACGCCACGGTCACAGTCCCGTTGACGTGTTCACCGAGACTGTTGCGGCCGCGCACTGTCACCACAATCGTGTCGCCGTCCTTGCTGGACACCGTTCCACTCAAATGCATATCGTCTCCAGGATAGTTGGGCGCCCCGAGCCGGACCTTGATTCTTCGCACGGTCGCAGCAGGGCCCGCCCACGCGCTGACGAACTGTCCCACCAGACCATTGGTGGTCAAAATGTTCATGAAGATGTCCTTCGACCCCCGCGCGACTGCCTGCACGGCGTCGTGGTGAACGTCTTGGAAATCGCGCGTCGCGAGCGCACCTGCGACGATCAGTGCCCGCGTGATCGGCACGACCGACTCCGGTAGTTCCTCTCCCACTACGCAATCACTCGATACTCGATCTCTCACCGCGGGGTTGCTCATGCGATGACCTCGACCCCGGTTGCCAAGAGGTCGCCGAGCCGGTTCAGATCGGACGCCGCGCCTCCCAGGGTGGCTCCGATCTGCTTGCCCCACAGCAGGTAGCGATGAATCGGGTACTCGGTATCCACCCCGATACCACCGTGGACGTGCTGTGTTCGGTGCACGACTCGCTGTCCGGCGTCGCTGGCCCACCATTTGGCGACCAACACCGACGTACCCGGGTCCTCCCCCGCCGACAGCAGCCAGGCTGCCTGCCAGAGGGTGACACGCATAGCCTCGAGGTCGATGTAACAGTCGGCGAGCTGGTGCGCCACCGCTTGAAACGTGGCGAGCGGTCGCCCGAACTGGACTCGCTCGTTCAGATACGCCACCGCCTGCGTCACTGCACTCTCGGCGACACCCAACTGAACTGCAGCCAAGGCGATTTCGACATAAGACTCGATCTTACCGACGGCACTGCCATCGGCTGCACCGAGAATATCGACGCGCGCACCCTCTGCGGTGATATCTGCACATAGTTCGTGTGTAGTGGATTCGTTGACCTGCTGGCTCACACCGTCGGCAGACGGATCCAACAGGAAGAGCGCAGGGCCCGAGGATGTTTCGGCAGAGACCACAACTCGTGCGGCGACATGTACCGACGGGACTGCAACTTTCGATCCCGTCACGCGCCAGACGCCGTCGACCTCTGCGGCGGTCATGGACGGTGCACCGCTACCGAAGGGACCGAAACCTTCGAGTCCGACCGTCAGCATTTTCGAACCATCGGTTGCGGCGGGAAGCCACTCGTTCTTCTGATTCTCGGTTCCGAACTCGTCGATGGCCAACGCGCTCACAAGGTGTGGCCACAGCGGGACCGGCGCAACCCGGCGCCCTTGTTCGACGAGCACGACGCAGAGTGCGGAGAAATCGAGGGCGCTTCCACCGAATTCTTCACTCACCGCGATACCGAGCACACCGGTGCGGCCGAGCTCGTCCCACAGGTCCCGATCGATCCGATCCGTAGAGGCCTCCACGGCCACGATTCGATCAGTGCTTGCGCGCGCTCCGAAGACATCGGCGGCAAGTTCACCGATCGTTCGCTGCTCTTCGCTGAAACTGAAATCCATCAGTGCTCCTGAGATGAAATAGGCCGGAAGGCAGGCAAAGTCAGATCCGAGTCGGCATCGATCCAGGTCAACTCGACGGCCATGTCGATGGTGACGTCCGCGGGCTCGATGCCGGTCATATTGGCGACCAAGCGAGTGCCCTCCTCGAGTTCGATGACAGCGACGATCAACGGATAGTCGAAGGCATCGATCTGTGGATGGTGGTTGACGACGAAGCTGTACACATGACCGCGCCCTGACGCGTCCACGGTGTCCCAGTCGGTGGATTGGCACTGTCCACACATCGGACCGGTCGGATGTCGAAGCACACCGCAGGACGCGCATCGCTGTATCACCAACCGGTGTTCGAGAGCGGCTGCGAACCAGAACGCATTGTCGTCGTTCAGCGCCGGACGAGGTCGCAGGGCGCGAGCAACGGCTTTCTGAGCCGGCCGGTACCGCAACGTACGCCACCGCTGCGTTCCGACGACCATGCCGTCGGTATCGCGATACGTCTTGAGCGTGGTGATGAAATGCCCGACGCCCAGCCCGGTCTTCTTTTCCTCGGAAATTGCTTCTACGACTTCCGACACCTGAAGATGGTCACCCGGACGTAGCTCCCGGAAGAACTCCATATCGGAATCGGTCGCGACCACCGAGGTGAATCCGGCCTCGTCGAGGATCGCGATCAGTTCGGTCCAGGTCGGCGAAGGGTCGACTCCGGACATCTTGTCCGTGTAGGACTTCATCGTCCACACCTGGAGCATCGCGGCGGGTGCAACCGAACCGTCGGCATGCTTTGGATCCCCAACCGTCGAGTCTCCGCCCCCCATGACCTCCGTCCAATGTCTGATCATCGGCGCATTCACCGGGTCCGGTCCGAGTGTCGGTGGGACCAATACCGCGCCCTCGAATTCGCGCAGGCGCGCGCTCACCTCGATCATGCGTTCCTCTTGGCGCGAACCAGGCCGAGGCCCATCGTGCCGACCATGTCGCGCAGGACTTCGTTGACCCCACCGCCGAAGGTGTTCACGACGGATTGCCTGGAGATTTGTTCGATCTGACCGCCGAGAACTGCACCGGGAGAACCGGGCCGAAGACGCCCCACCGCACCGAGGATGCCCTGCAGCGCGCGGTAGACCTCGATGTGCGTTTCCGTACCGTAGGTCTTGATGGCGCCCGCGTCCGCTCCGGACAAGGTGTCCTGTGCGACGGCAGCGGCCATCTTCCAGTTCATCAGCCGCATCGCCTCGAGCTTTGCGTGGGTGCGGGCGAATTCGATACGCACCCAGGGAATTTCGAGGGCACCGTTGTCTTGCGCCCAGTCGAATACCTGACGCCAGAGACCGAGGGTTCGGCCGCCGAGCGCGGCGAGGCCGATCCGTTCGTGATTGAGCTGCGCCGTGATGAGTTGCCAGCCACCGTTGATCTCGCCCACCACTTCGGCGTCCGTGATGCGAATATCGCTGTAGTACGTCGAGGTGACCATCAATCCACCGACAGTGTTGATGGGCGACCAGCTGAAGCCCTCGTCGTCGGTGGGCACGATGAGAATCGAGATTCCGCGATGCTTCGGCGCATCCGGGTCCGTGCGGGCTGCGAGCCACACATAGTCGGCCGTGTTGGCGCCACTGGTGAAGATCTTGTTGCCATTGACAACCCAGTCCTCACCGTCCCGGACTGCTTTCGTCCGCAGCGACGCGAGATCGGTGCCTGCCTCGGGCTCGGTGTAGCCGATGGCGAAGACGATCTCGCCCGCCAGGATGCCGGGCAGAAAGCGTTCTTTCTGCTCTTCGGTACCGAATTTCATCAGCGTCGGACCGACCGTGTTGACGGTGACGAACGGGAACGGCAATCCGGCCCGCTGAACCTCGTCGAAGAACACGAACTGATCCTCGGCAGAGCGTCCCTGGCCGCCGAACTCCACGGGCCAGCCGATTCCGAGCCATCCGTCTTTGCCGAGCAACCGCACTATTTCCCGGAAGTACTCGCCGCCGACCCCTTGCTCTCCGGCGACGCGTCGCTTCTCCGGCGGCAGCAGCTCTGCAAAATATGTGCGTAACTCCTGCCGGAGAGCGCTCTGTTCTGGTGTTTCCTTGAGATCCATCTCAATACTCCTCGTGCCTGACTCCGGCTGTCACTACCAATGGGTGGATCGACTCAGGCGGACAGGAACCGTCGACGCCCATAGGTGTCGAATTCCTTTTCCAACAGATCTTTGTCTTCTTCGGTCATCAACCGGTACTGAGGAGCCCCTCGACCCTCCCACCGGAAGATCAGGTCCTCGCAGCGCCAATTCTGCTGCTGCAGCTGGTTTTTGACGATTTTGTTGGAACCGGTCACGGGAAGGTTCGCCGAGACTCGAAGAAAGCGCGGCGCCGACTTGGTTCCCAGGTCGTCCTGCGCGGTGAGGAACGTTGCGAAGCCCGCGGCGTCGAAAGCCTCGACGTCGGGCACCTCCAGCGCAGCCATGACCTGATCACCCGAACGCGGGTCCGGCACCGAGTAGACACCGGTAGCGATGACGGATGGATACCGCCGACAGATGCGTTCGACCAACAGGGCCGAGGTGTTCTCACCGTCGACCCGAATCCAGTCGCCCTTGCGTCCGGCGAAGTAGATGAAGCCGTCCTCGTCTATGTAGCCGAGGTCGCCCGTCCAGTACCAGCCGTGCCGCAACCGGTCCGCGATCGCGCTCTCGTTCTTGTAGTAGCCCTCGAAAGCCGACGCGCCGGCCATATCGACCATCTCACCGATGGACTCGTCTGGGTTGAGAACCCGGCCGTACTCGTCGCACCGGGCGAGACCTTTCTTCTCACGCGTCTCGGGGTCCACGATTGCGATGTTCTTGTGAGCGGGACGACCGAGCGCGCCCGCCGGTGCATTCGGATCCAGAGTTACCGAACCGGCGCCTTCGCTCGATCCGTATCCCTCGAACAGTTCGGCTCCGAATCGCCGAACGAACTCCACCTTGTCCTCCGGGGACGCTTCGGTACCGAATCCTCGCACGAGTGTGTTGACGTGGTCGTCCTCGGATTCCGGCGTCGCCATCAGGTAGGCAAGAGCCTTCCCGACATACGTAAAGAAGGTCGCGCCGAAGAATCGCACATCAGGCAGGAATCCCGACGCGGTGAACTTGGGGGTCAAGCACACGACGGCGCCGTTGGCGAGAGCCGGAGCCCACAGCGCCATCAGTGCGTTGCCGTGGAACAACGGCATGCAGCAGTAGTCGACGTCGTCGCGCGAATGTCCGTACTTGGCCGAGTTGGTGTAGGCAAGCCTGGCAAGCCGACCTTGACTGCAGCGGACCGCTTTGGACGCACCCGTCGTCCCAGAGGTGAACAACAACAACATCAGGCTCGAACTGTCGACCGACGGTGATACTACCGGTGCCTCCTGCATCGAACCGGCGCATCTGTCCAGGTACTCGGGCTCGTCCACGAGGACGAAACGATCCGGTGTCAGGCCCAGATCCAGGCTGGAAAGCATGGACATACCGGCAGTGTCCGTGACGATCAACTGGCAGTCGACGTAGCGAATCTCGGCTTCGAGTTCCGCGCCCCGCTTGGTCGGGTTGATCCCGACGATCGTTCCACCGACCAGCGCCGCGCCACCGAGCCAGAACACGAATTCAGGGGTGTTCTCGAGCAGGACACCGATGTGGAACGGTCCGTCGACCCGCATCGACTCGGCCAGCGCACCCCGCGCTGCACTCTCGTGGACTACCTCGTGCCACGTCCAGTCCTGTTCGCGGGTTCTTAGTCCGTCGTGGTGATCGCCCAGTCGATCGAGAAGCATCTCCGCGATGGTCCCGCGATGCCCCTCGTCATCCAGCGCAAGGGTCTTCTCCTCGGAAGCCAAGTCCTGAGTCATGCGCACATCTCTGTCGTCGTTGTTTCGATGTTGCGGCTGCGCAGCGTGATCGGCCCGAATGTGGCCGGTGCCGAATGATCGACCTGCACGGTGGGCGAGTCGAGATCTATGGTCATAACTGTCCTCCAGGTCCGAATACTCCCGTAACGTATCGGCGGATGGTGACTGCCCGGGGGGGAGTCTCGCTCAGTGGCAACGACCGTCTGCCACTGAGCGCTACGTGCCATCTTGTGGCGGTACACCTGCCCGAGGACGAAAGGCCCTTTCGATGACCGCTTCTACTGATCCGCAGTTCTTCCTGGATCAAGTGATCACCCGGCTCACTGGCCCCGGCGGGAGGTTCGAACTGACCGAGGAGCCTGTCCTGGGTACCCGTATGCCCGTGATGAAGCACCGGACACGGGGAGTAGGAGAATTGCTGGCAGCGTCAGCGAAATGGGGTGAGCGAGACTACCTCGTCACCGCCGACCGCAGGATGTCGTACGCGGACCATATCGCCGCCGCTGCAGCATTGGCGACTGCTCTGCGCGAGGACTACGGGGTCGGCAAAGGCGATCGTGTAGCGATTCTTGCCGCGAATTCCATGGAATGGGTTGTCGCGTTCTGGGCGACCCAGTCGCTCGGTGCCATTACCGTTGCCCTGAACAGTTGGTGGGTTCCCCGCGAGATCGAATACGGCGTCAAGCACAGCCGGCCAAGTGTGATCATCGCCGACACCAAACGTGCTGACGCATTGGCAGCCGTCAACGTCGAGGTACCGGTACTGACGATGCAGGAAGACCTACCGAGGATCTTCGAGCAATACCGCGGTGCCGAGCTCCCCACCACCGTTGTCGACGAAGACGATCCCGCAGCCATCCTCTACACGAGCGGGACGAGCGGAAAGCCCAAGGGCGCTCTGCACTCGCAGCGGAATATTCTCGCAGTGGTCGATTACCATCGGTTCAGCGACGCCCTCGTCGCAGCCTTCAGCGGTGTCGAGTTCGATCCGTCGGTCCCGAGCGAGAAGAAGTACCTACTCACCTCGCCCCTGTTCCACATCGCCAGCCTTCACAATCTCGTGATCCCCCGCCTCGCAACCGGTGGCGCGGTCGTCATGAACGAAGGCGCCTTCGACGTCGACACCATCCTCGGTCTCGTCGAACGTGAGCGAGTGACCGACTGGGGCGCGGTCCCCACCATGGCTGCCCGTCTCGTCGAACACGGCAATCTCGATCGCTTCGATCTGAGCTCACTGACCTCGTTCGCACTTGCCTCCGCGCCTTCGTCGATCGCGTTCAAAGAACGCCTGCGCCAAGAGGTTCCGTTCGCCAAGAACTCCCTGGTGGACAGCTACGGTTTGACCGAGTGCAGCACGGCCATCGCCGTCGCTGCCGGTCCGGACCTCGAACGCCATCCCGGAACCCTGGGCCGACCCATCATCACTGTCAGCCTGGAAATCCGTGATCCGTTCGGCGAATGGCTTCCCGACGGCACCGAAGGTGAGATATGTGTACGTAGTCCCTTCGTGATGCTCGGATACTGGGAAGACGAAGCGGCAACCAAAGCCGCGATCTCACCGGGACGATGGTTGCGAACCGGAGACTTCGGGTTGATCGAGGACGGCAGACTTCGACTGACCGGCAGGCGGTCGGATCTGATCCTTCGTGGTGGAGAGAACGTCTATCCCGTCGAGATCGAGCAGTGCCTCGACGAACACCCTGACGTGCTCGAATGCGCGGTCATCGGAACACCGCACACCGATCTCGGCCAAGAGGTGTCTGCGGTGGTGGTTCTTCGACCAGGCGCTGTGCTCGAGGAAAGCGAACTGCGCGAGTGGACGGCGGAGCGGTTGTCGTATTACAAAGTGCCAACCCGCTGGCGAATCACCGGAGACAGCTTGCCCCGCAACGCAACCGGGAAGCTTTCGAGGCGCGACATCAGCGTGTAGGAGAAGTCACGACAACGGCGTCGCACCGGGTGAAAATCCGATGCGACGCCGTTGTCCTTTCCAGCTCGACCACTCGGCTCAGCGTGGACGTGGCACCGTTTTATCGATGAACAATCCCTCGACGGAAACGCATATTCGACCGTCCGCTGTCCTGATGTTGCCGACAGTGTTGATCTTGCGCCCGTCGACGGTGTCGAGCTTTGCAGTGACGGTGAGCGGCTCGAACAAAGGCGTCGGGCTATGGTAGCGAATGTTCAATTGTGCTGTCATGCCGGACTTTCCGGACCACGCATTGGCAACTCCCAGCGTGTGATCGAGCAGCAGTGCCGACACGCCTCCGTGCACGTGCCCCGGGGGGCCCTGGTACGCAAGCGTCAATTCGACGGTGCCTTCGACCGAGCCGTCGGACTTACCTTCCAGCACCAGCGGAGGGGCAATTGCATTTTCGAGACCGGTAACCGGATCGTGCCTCGTCACACCCTCGCCGTTCCACATGTCGATCAGCCGCTCTTCCACAGCGGGAGAGTGACTTTCCAAGTGCTGGGCGACACCGTTCAACTCCTCGGCTACCCGTTCGAGGTTGGCATTGCCGCGATCGGTACGCAGCAGCGCGTCGATCACTCGCCTGGCGGCCTCGGTGGCTCGATCGACGGCGGAATCACTGCGACCCGAGGTGAGCACCGTCCCTGAAGGGCTGGTGTCGTGAGTGGGGTGTGTTCCGGCGTTCACAGATCGCTTCCGTTCATGAGACTACTTTCATGGATGCGTGGGTCAGGACGGCTTGTCCGTCGCGCTCGGGAGAACTCGTGCGGAGAATCAAGAGTCCGTCTTCTTCCCAGACCGAGGTCTCGAGTGGTTCACCCGGATAGGTGGGCCCGGCGAAACGGACCGAGAAATCGCTGACTCGGCTCGGGTCGGAGTCCAACAGACGCTCGGTCACTGTCCTGCAGACGATCCCGTAGGACGCGAGTCCATGCAAGATAGGCCGATCGAATCCCACCGCGGCGGCGATGCTCGGGTCTATGTGCAGTGGATTGAGGTCACCGCTGAGGCGATAGAGCGCCGCTTGATCGGGACGGGTCGAAGATTGCAGAAGGTGATCCGGTTTCCGATCCGGCACGGCGTCAGTGGTGTCCGGTCCGGCCTCGCCACCGAAGCCGCCCTCGCCACGAGCCCAAATTTGCATCACCGTCGTGAACAGTGCACGGCCGTCATCATCGGTTGCAGCATGTTCGAGTTCGATCACTGCTGCCTTGCCCTTGTCCCAGATGTTCGCCACACGCGTCGTGATGCGGGCGCTGCCGGTCGGCGGTATCGGTGCATGTGCAATCAGCGATTGGCCGCTGTGCAGGAGCTTGCGCAGATCCACTTCGACGCCTGGCATCGCCAGACCGGTGCTCTTGGAGACACCCGCTGAAATACCACCTCCAGCAACCAGCGCGAAGGTCGGCAGCACACGTAGGTTTTTCTCGTACACCCAGCCCAGCTCAGCAGGGTCCAGTGGGTTCTCACCCGCGCCGACGCCGAGGTGATAAAGAATCACATCACGGTCGGTCCACGAGATCTCGCGCACTGTCGGCTCCGCCGCCAGCGCTGTTTCGAGGTCTATAGCCATTGAGGGTTCCTTCGATCTTTCGAGTGCGGTTGTCCGATGGTCACTTACCCGGCTCTGGATCCCGTGGCAGTCCTAGCAACCGTTCGCCGATGATATTGAGCTGAACATTGGTGGTACCGCCCGCTATCGACATGCACTGAGCGTTCAAGAACATGTGCTGTGCCGAACTTCTGGGCTGTTCGCCGACCAGAGACGACGGTCCGGCCCACTCCATCGCCACTTCCCACACCTGTTGAATGTGCTCCACGCCGATGACTTTTGCCACCGAGGATTCCGCCCCCGGCTGATCGCCTGCAAGTGTGCGCAGCGTCGTGCGCAATGCAAGCAAACCACCTGACTGGGCGTCGCACAGAACTTCGCCGAGGACTGCGGACTGCCCGGCATCGAGGCCGCCGGGCAGTTCTGCGGCGAGACTCAACAAAGCCTCACCGCCCGAACCGAGAGATGAATCGTTCGACAGCGAGACACGTTCGTTGGCAAGCGTTGTTCGAGCCAACTTCCAACCGTCGCCACTCTCCCCCACCAACATCTCGTCCGGCACGAACACGTCGTCGAAAAAGACCTCGTTGAACAACGATTCGCCGGTGATCTCGCGCAGAGGCCGGATATCGAGGCCCGGACTGTTGCGCATGTCCACCAGGAAGTAGGACAATCCCTTGTGCTTCGCCACCGATGCGTCGGTGCGTGCAAGACAGATCCCCCAGTGCGCCTCGCGCGCCATGGACGTCCAGACCTTTTGGCCCTGCAACCGCCAGCCGCCCTCGACCTTCGTGGCCTTCGTGCTCAATCCGGCAAGGTCGGAGCCTGCGCCGGGTTCGGAGAACAGCTGACACCAACGGATGTCACCGCGGAGGCTGGCCGGTACGAAGCGTTCGACCTGCTCGGGGTTGCCGTGCGCAATGAGCGTGGGAACGACCCAGTTGCCGATGATCATGTCGTAGGGAACGAGAGAGAACGACGCCAGTTCCTCGGCGATTACGAGTTGCTCGACTGCATCTGCCCCTCGACCCCATGGCGACGGCAAATGCGGTGCTGTGTAGCCCTTTTCAGCCAGCAGCCGAATGCGGTCGGTGTCTTCGGAATCGGCAATCGCGGCAAGCTCGGATCGTACCGTCGCGCGGACCTGCTCAGCTTCGGGCGGAAGCTCGACTTCGAGTGAACGCCGGGCCCCGGCGAGCGTCGCAGCCGTGACCCGCGAACGCCAGGAAGCGGTCGAGCCGAGCATGATCTGCAGAGTCTGCGCCCGCCGCAGGTAGAGGTGTGCGTCGTGTTCCCAGGTATAACCGATGCCGCCGAGGATTTGAATGCAGTCCTTCGTCAAGGAGAATGCAGTACCCGGCGCGGTAGCTCCTGCAACGGCAGCAGCCAGCGATACCTCCGCGGCAGACGCACCACCGTCTGCCGCACGAGCGGCGTCCCACGCACATACGCGTGCTTGCTCGCTACGAATGAGCATGCGTGCGATGCGATGCTTGACGCCTTGGAATTGACCGATGACCCGGCCGAACTGGCGACGCGTTCGCGCGTAGTCACCGGCCGTGCGTACCGCCCAGTCCGCGACACCCGATGCCTCGGCGGAGAACAGAGTTGCCGCAAGATCCAATACCCGCTGGGCATCGATCGATACGACGTCGCCGGGTTCGAGCGACACACTGTGTGCTGTCACAGTTGCGTTGCGTCGCACCAGGTCGTAGCTCTCCACGGCTGCGACCTCGAGGCTGCCTCGAGGCACCACGACGAATACCGTCCTATTGTCGTCATCCAGTGCCGCCAACAAGAAGAGATCGCCGACCTGACCACTCATGACGAAGTCCGACGCCCCGTCGAGCACATGCCGATTCGCCTGCGAACTCAGGCGCAACGAGCCGGGGTGCAGCGAGATCGCGCCTATCGTCGAGCCGTCTGCCAACCCAACGAGCTCCTCGCTGCGACCTGTCTCGTCGAGGACGGCACTGAGAAGGACGGTCGAGAGGAACGGCCCCGGAACCAAAGCTCTACCGAGTTCCTCTGCTACCACGGCAGTTTCACTCAATCCGCAACCAGCGCCGCCGACTTCTTCCTTCAGATGAAGGCCGAGTACGCCGAGCGCGGCCAGTGAGCCCCAGAAGGCGGGCGGCTTCTCGGTATCGGCATCGACTGCACTACGCAGGACATCGGGGGTGACGGTACGGGATGCCCATGCGCGAACCGCATCGGTGAGGTCCCGTGCGTCTTCGGTCAGTGCCATGGTCATGAAAGGTCTCGGCTCTCTCGTCGGTGGGATGCGCGCTTATCTGATGCGTTCGATTATCGTCGCTGTGGACTGAGCACCACCGGCACACATCGTCACCAGCGCGGTGGACTTGTCGGAGCGTTCGAGCTCGTGCAACGCCGAGGTGATCAAACGAGCTCCGGTCGATCCGACCGCGTGCCCGAGCGCTATGGCGCCACCGTTCACATTCACCTTCGACATGTCTGCGTTATGAACCTGAGCCCAGGACAACACCACCGACGCGAAGGCCTCGTTGATTTCGACGAGATCGATGTCGGCAAGCGACATCTTGGCACGCTCGAGCACGAGTGCGGTGGACTCGATTGGACCATCGAGATGGTAGTAAGGGTCCGAGCCGATCATGGCGGACGCCAGAATTCGAGCACGCGGACGAACTCCGAGCTCATGCGCCCGTGCCTCGCTCATCAACAGCACTGCGGCGGCGCCGTCACTGATCTGCGAAGAGTTACCGGCGGTATGAATCTGGTTGGGCATCACGGACGAGAGTCCGGCGAGGGCGGCCGCGCTCGTCTCACGCAGCCCGCCATCACGTTCCACACGGACGCTCTCGCCGGTAGGGGCACCGTCCTCGCCCAGTACAGGAACATCGACCGGGACGATTTCGCGCTCGAACACCCCGTCTGCCCACGCGCGGCCGGCCCGCTGCTGCGAGCGAAGACCCAACGCGTCGGCGTCCTCCCGCGTGATCCCGCGAAGCTCGGCGATGCGTTGCGCCGAGGTGAACTGGTCCCCCATGTCGATGGTCCAGTCGGGGGGGTACGGGTTTCCGGTGTCCGGAGTGGCGGCTTGTCCGAGAAAGACCCGGCTCATGACCTCGACGCCGCATCCGATGCCTGCGTCGATCTGGCCTGATGCGATAAGTCCGGCGACGATGTGTATTGCTTGTTGGGACGATCCACAGGCGCAGTCGATGGTCGTCGACGCGGTGCCATAGGGCAATCCGGCGTGGAGCCATGCCTGCCGAGTCACATTGTTCGACTGTTCGCCCGCTTGGGTGACGCAACCGCCGACGACCTGACCCACGCTCGCAGCCGGGACGGAAGATCGGTCGAGAACTGCGCGCTGCGCCACGCCGAGGAGTGTGGCGGGATGCACACCGGACAGGGCCCCTCGGCGACGTCCGATAGGTGTTCTGGCCGCCTCTACGATCACCGGGGTGTTCTGAGCAAGCATGTCGACTCCTCGAGACATTACCGCCGCGCGAGGCGACGTCGATTTCTGAAATGTATTCTATTTTTTACGATACTGCACTGCACTCGATCAGTTCGGGGTGCACCGTTCAGCGAGGCGACAGGTCTACGAGAAGCAGATCGCATCCTTTACGGATGTCCTTCTCGGCGTCGAGAATCGACACGCGTCCGTTGAGACAGGACTGAATGACACCGAACCACAGTTGCACGACCAAGCGAAGCGCAGTCACGTCCGATTCAGTGGGCATTTCGATACCAGCAGACTCGAGCAGCAGACGCTGGAACGCCCCATCCGCCTTTCCTGCATCCGGCACGGCAGCGACGTTGGCCGTCGTCGTGGACTGGATCATGGCCGCTGACAGCAGTGGCCGGCGCAACAACCCACGCGTCGCGCGAACCAGTACGTCGTACACCGCGTCGCTGGGCAGCGCTGCAGCCGATGATCCTTTGGCGAAGCCCGAACCCATATGGTCGATCTGATCGACCATCACCGCGACGAATAGATGAGTCTTCGACGGGAAGTATCGGTACAGCGTCCCGATGGCAACGCCCGCCGCCTTGGCGACGTCGTGCATCTGAACGCGCGCGAGTTCTTTCTCGGCACCGAGTGCTGCCGCTGCCTGAATGATGCGGACATGCCGGGCGTGCTGCTCGACCGAACTCGGCTCCGCGGCGTCTCGAACTTCGGCGATTCTCGGCACTCTCGATCATCCCTCCCCAGACTTCCCACGCTGGTCCGACGCACCCGGTAGGTCACCTTAGATCTTGACATCTCGCCTCGGATTCTTCGAATATTGCCCACTCAGTGAGACCCGACCACACCCGACCGGGGAAAGTACTGTTGCGTGGTCCACCGCGCCTTCGTGTATTTCGACCCGCCCGCATGTCGAAGTACACGCATCATCATCGCGGGCAATTCGAACGGAGAACATCACCATGCACGAGTCGATCGAGTGCGATGTCCTGGTCATCGGTTCGGGCGGCGGCGCCCTGACCGGCGCATATTGCGCCGCAGAAGCCGGGCAGGACACGCTGGTCCTCGAGAAGACACCACTACTCGGTGGTACGTCCGCCTACTCCGGTGGAGCCGTATGGCTTCCTGGCACCGCAGTGCAGGACCGCGCGAACATCGGTGATTCGACGGCGAAGGCACGCGAGTACCTTCGTGCTGTCGTGGGCGACTACGAAGTCGATCGGCAAGAGGCATTCGTCTCGACGGCACCCGACGTCGTCGATCTACTCGAGAAGAACCCGCATATCGAATTCGAGTGGCGTCCGTTCCCGGACTACTTCCGCGCGCCCGGCCGAATGGATTCCGGACGAGCGATCAACGCACTCGACATCGAACCCTCCGCCGTCGGCGATCTGCTCGAGCGCGTGCGCCCCGAACTCGATGCAGATCGTGACGGAGCACCGCACCCCGAGGGCAAGCTCGGCGGTGGACGTGCCCTGATCTCTCGCCTGTTACTGGCTCTGGAGAGCACAGGTAACTCTCGTGTACTGACCGAGACTGCGTTGACAGAGCTGATCGTCGAGGACGACGCAGTAGTCGGCGCACTGGCGACCGGACCTGATGGAAAGACACTGCGCATTCTCGCGCGTCGCGGCGTCCTGATTGCCGCAGGCGGCATCGAAAAGGATCAGCCACTGCGAGATGCAGAGTCGATGCCGGGTCTCGCGCGATGGAGCATGGCGCCGGAGGGCTCGAATACCGGCGATGCGATCCAGGCAGCGGTCCGTGTCGGTGCAGAGACCACATTGGCCGGTCAAGCGTGGTACTGCCCCGGTGTCGCATTGCCGGATGGGTCGGCAGCATTCATGGTCGGTGTCCGCGGCGGACTGCTCGTCGACGACGCCGGCAAGCGTTATCTCAACGAGTCGCTTCCGTACGACCAGTTCGGTCGTGCAATGATCGAGCACGGCAGCGAGCGGTCGTATCTCGTATTCGAGGCCACCGACAGCGGCGCTGTCATTCCGACCATTTCGATTCCGTCGGTATCCGCGGACGCTCATTTCGAGGCCGGTACGTGGGTCACTGCCGACACGATCGAAGAATTGGCCGCACTGATCGAGGTTTCCCCCGAGGTCCTTCGCAGCACCGTCGACCAGTTCAACGAATACGCGACAACCGGTATCGACGAGCAGTTCCATCGCGGCGAGGACCCCTACGACAAGTTCTTCTGCCGGCCCGTTCCCGAACTGCCGAATGCGGCCTTGACGCCACTGAAGAAGGGGCCGTACGTCGCCGCACGCATTGTGTTGAGCGACTTGGGAACCAAGAGCGGAGTGCGCACCGACGTCGACGCTCGGGTACTGCGTGAGAACGACACCCCGATCGCGGGCCTCTACGCGGCTGGAAACACCAGCGCCTCGCTCAGTGGCGCGAAGTATCCAGGCCCGGGCGTGCCGCTCGGCACCGCCATGGTTTTCGCCTACCGAGCAGTTCGCGCCATGCTGTCCTGATCAGACGAGATTGTCCTCTACCGGGAGGCCGAACGCGCCTTGGCCGAACAACGCCAAAGCACGTTCGGCCTCGTTGGCCACGTGGACACTTCCGGCGTGGACATCGCGCCACGCCCGTTCGATCATATTCCCGCGGTACAACGAGTGGCCCCCTGCCGACTTGAACAACAGGTCCATCGCCTCCACCGCACGCTCGGTCGCTCGCACTTGATCACGTCGCGCACGCAGACGCATCGACATCGGTAGTTCTTCGCCTTCGAGCGCCAATTCCCACAATTCGCGAACATTGCGCTCCAACTGCAGGATCGCCGCATCGATCTCCGACGATGCGCGGGCAATGGCGACCTGCGCGAACTGATCGTGCACGAACCTCCCGCCGCCGAGGCTCAGACGCACCCGCTCGCGCATGTTGGCGAGATAGCGTTCGTAGCACCCCGCCACGATTCCGACTCCGGGCGAGGCGACCGCAGTGGTGAAGATAGTGGCGAACGGAAGCCGGTACAGCGGTCCTCGGTTCACTTTCTGGCCCGCACCGCGAAGTTGCGCAGTTTCGTAGTTGCTCTTGGTCCGATGCTCGGGGACGAAGCAATCGACGACACCGATCTCGTTGCTGGCGGTTCCTCGCATTCCCATCACGTCCCACACATCCCGGATGCGGTAGTCCGAGCGGGGAACCAGGACGGTGAGAAAGTCCAGCGGGCGCCCCTCCTCGCCCACCACGATTGCACCGAGCAGCGCCCACGACGCGTGGTCGCATCCGGAGGAGAAATGCCATTCCCCACTGAGTCGATACCCACCTTCGACAGGGTGCAGCCTCCCGACCGGTGCGTACGCGGAAGAAACGAGCGCGCCGTCGTCGGGTTCCCACACATCGCTCTGCGCTCGATCGTCGAAGAGAGCGAGATGCCACGGGTGAACTCCCAGGACGGAAGTCAACCACCCGGTGGATCCACAGGCCCCCGAGATCATCCGAACCGCTTCGAAGAATTTCGCCGGATCGGACTCGGTACCGCCGTACCGTTTCGGTTGAAGCAGCCTGAAGACCCCAGTCTTACCCAGCTCGTGAATCATCTGGTCCGACACACGTCCGGTTTCATCGACCTTGACTGCTGCCTCGGCGATCGTCGGCAGTAGATCGCGGACAGCTCCCAGGACGTCGGTAGTCATACTCGAACGATAATCCGGTTCCGCAGCCGTCGAGCGAATGGGTCGCTGATCGAGAGCGCGAATTCCTTCTGAAAAGTCCGAGTCCCGTCCAGTGAGAACTCTCCGACTTCGGTGTCGGAGGTCACCTAGCGTCGCTACAAACACGGCAACGACCAGATCGCCGTTGGACTTCTCCACAAGACAGGACGTGACCACTGTGACCATCCAGCAGAACACGAGCGAAGAAGTACGAGAGATCGAAGCCGGCGCCGCACCCACGCGCTTCGCCCGCGGTTGGCACTGCATCGGTTTGTCGGCCGACTTCAAGGACGGCAAGCCCCACTCCATCGAGGCCTTCGGGACCAAGCTCGTCGTCTTCGCCGACAGCTCGGGCACGCTCGCCGTCCTCGACGGATACTGCCGCCACATGGGTGGCGACCTCACTCAGGGAACGATCAAGGGTGACGAGGTCGCCTGCCCGTTCCACGATTGGCGTTGGGGAAGCAACGGAAAATGCAAGAACATTCCTTACGCGCGTCGCGTGCCCCCGCTGGCACGTACCCGTTCGTGGCATGTCCTCGACCAGGACGGCATGTTCTTCGTGTGGAACGATCCCGAGGGCAATGCCCCGCCGGCAGAGGTGACCATTCCCCGCATCGAAGGCGCACTCGACGATGGTTGGTCCGACTGGGTCTGGTACCGCACCGAGGTGGACACGAACTGCCGTGAGGTCGTCGACAACATCGTCGACATGGCGCACTTCTTCTACGTGCACTACTCCTTCCCCACCTACTTCAAGAACGTCTTCGAAGGGCACGTCGCCAGCCAGTACATGAACGGACAGTCACGCGAGGACATGCGTCCGAACACAGCCGGCCAGCCCAAGTCGCTCGGCAACAGTTCGGATGCAACCTATTTCGGACCTTCCTTCATGGTCGACGACCTGACATACAAGTTCGATACCCACGACGTGAATTCGGTCCTGATCAATTGCCACTACCCGGTCAGCGCAAACAAGTTCGTTCTGCAGTACGGCATGATCGTCAAGAAGTCCGCCGAACTCCAAGGTGATGCCGCCGAGGAAACGGCGAGGAACTTCGGAACCTTCATCGCCAAGGGTTTCGAACAGGACATCGAGATCTGGAAGAACAAGTCACGCATCGAGAACCCCCTGCTCTGCGAGGAAGACGGTCCGGTCTACCAGCTTCGCCGGTGGTACGAGCAGTTCTACGTCGACGTAGCCGACGTCACTCCTGAGATGACGGAACGATTCGAGTTCGAGCTTGACACCACACGTCCTGTCGAGTCGTGGAAGAAGGAAGTCGAAGCCAACGTCGCTCGGAAACTGGAGGAGCAGAATGCAACCGCTTCGGTGCAGTGAGTGCAGTGCGCAGGTGCTCGTTGCGAAGAACAGTTGGGAACACACTTCGATCCAGTGGGACGCGGCAGCTCGCGCTCTCTGCCATGAAATCGACAACGATGCTCCCAATGACGGCCGGCTCGGTGCACCCAGCCGTGGCTGTCACGCACTGAGCGCAAGCATCGTCGATGCTGCCAACCGCGGCGACGTCGTCGTCACCGACAGCGATCCGGTTCCGACGCCGATCGTCGTCGACTGACATTCTTCAGAAAGGTTCTTCCATGATCGATATCGAGCAGTACGGCCCGTGGGCGGTGATCGCCGGCGGGTCCGAAGGCGTCGGATCGGAATTTGCCGACCAGTTGAGCAAGGCCGGTTTCAACCTCGTTCTCATCGCTCGCAAGCCCGGCCCGCTCGAGGAGACCGCAACTCGCGTGCGTGCGAACGGCGTCGAGGTTCGGACGCTGGCTCTCGATCTTCTCTCCGCCGATGCAATCGAGAGCATTCGCGCAGCGACCGAGGACCTCGAAGTCGGCTTGCTGATCTTCAACGCAGGCGCGAACAGCTACGGGCATGAGTTCGTCACCGGCGACCTGTCCGGCTTCCAGCAAGTGATCGACCTCAATATCACCTCGCAACTGCATTTGTCGCACTACTTCGGTGCTGCGATGCGCGAGCGCGGGCGCGGCGGCATCATCTTGGTCGGTTCGATGGCCGGATACATGGGCTCCGAACACCAGAGCGTGTACGCGGCCTCGAAGGCTTTCGGGCGTATCTTCGCCGAGGGTCTGTGGCTGGAACTGGCACCATTCGGCGTGCACGTCGTCGACCTGGTCCTCGGGGTCACACGGACACCAGCTATGGCGCGCGCCGGGTTGAACTTCGACATACCCGGCATGCGTGTTTCCGAGCCTGCAGACGTTGCCCGTGAAGGGCTCGAACACATCACCGACGGACCTGTCTGGGTCGCCGGTGGACACTACGAGACCGCCAAGAGCCGCAGCGGGTTCCCCCGCGGAGAGATGGTGGAAAAAGCTGCGGCCGGTATGAGGAAGCTACTCAACCGGGACTGATTCTCTTCGGCGAGTATCTACCGAAACGCAAAAGCGCTGCGCATTCAGATGAATGCGCAGCGCTTTTCGTTGGGCTGGCGTCAGTTTACTTGGACTGCCTCAGCGGACGGAGTCGGCGCAAATGCAGCGAGCATCTCCGACCCGGACCAGTCGTGTCCCCAATAGCTGTCAGCGGTAATTTCCTCCGAGGAGTAGTACCTCTCGTCGACCAACTTGCCTTCGGTGCCGAATTCGAGATCCCATCCACCTGGTGCGCGGACGTAGAACGAGACCATCTTGTCGTTGGTGTGGCGACCGAGCGTCGAGGAGATGGAGAATCCCAGCTTCGCTACCCGATCGAGAGCCTGACCCACCGCGTCGAGAGTGTCGACCTCGGTCATCAGGTGCACCATGCCCGGATCCTGGCTGTGCGGGGCCGGGCACAATGCCAGGCTGTGATGCCGCTCGTTGACACCCATGAACCGCACCCGGCGTGCAGGTCCGGCCCCCGGAGGGCCGACTCGGATGGCCCCACGCGGCAGGAAGCCCAACACCTCGGTGTAGAACGTGTAAGTCTCGTCGATTGCCGGTGTGGGCAGAACGACATGGCCGAGTCCTTGCGCCCCGGTGACGAACCGTCCACCGTGCGGGGTGACCACCGGACTGTGATCGAGTACCGCCCCGAAGAACACTTCGACACGGGTGCCCGAAGGGTCGTCGAATGCGATCACTTGCTCGGCATCGCGGTAGAGCGATTCTTCGTCCGACAAGACCTCGACAGCTCGCCCGGACTTCTCCACAGCTTCGCGTACGCGCTGAAGAGCGAACTGATCACGGACCTCCCAGCCCACGGCCAACGCCTTGTCGGTGTCACCGGGCAACACGATGAGCCTGGATCGACGCTCGTCGACACGCAAGTAGAGGCCATCGGCCTCCGGCCCCGATCCGACGGCCATGCCCAGACCGTCGACAACGAGTTCGCGCCAGCGGGGTACATCCTGCGTCTGAATTCTGAGATAGCCCAGACCGCGTATTTCCGTCATCGTAAGTACCTTTCGTCGAGGAGGCTTGTCAGATCATCGAGCGATGGATGCCTTGCGGCTCACCGCCGAGCTGTGTCAATGCCGAGGAATGGAAAATGGAACCGGGAACGTGAACAGCATGAGAAAGTCCCGCATGCGCGTCACGCCAGAACCGCTGCATCGGGAATTTCACGTGGAGAGCGCCGCCGCCTGAACGGGCGAAAATTTCATCCACTGCCCTTACTGCTCGCCATGCTGCAGCAGTCTGAGTCCGACGACCGATAGCTCGCATCTCGAAGGTGACCTCTTGCTTCTTCTCGGTCAGATCCCAGAAGCGATCCACGGTCTCGAGTACCGCGGCACGGGAGGCCGCGATCTCCGCGGCTGCCTCGCCGATAGCGAACAACACATACGGATCCTCCTTGATGGCTGTTCCTGTCACTGTTACCCGATCTCGCTGAGCATCCAGATGACATGCGAGGGCACCTTCGGCGATACCGATCAGTGAGGAAGTAATTCCGAGTGGGAAAATGCACGAAAACGGGAAGTTGTAGAGAGTCTGCTCCCGACCGAACTCCTTTGCCGCCGTCCCGTTCATCACTTTGTCCGCCCGCAGAGTCCGGTAATCCGGAATGAACGCGTTCTTGACGATGAGATCCTTTGATCCGGTTCCGCGCAGCCCGACCACGTCCCAACTGTCCGGGTCGATCTCGTAATCCGAGCGAGGAAGCAACACGTGCAGCATCGTCGGGGGCATCGCGCGTTTGCCTTCGGCGTCACCGAGTGCGGCACCGATCATGATCCACCCGCAGTGATCGGTGCCCGAGGAGAACGACCACCGTCCGTTGAGGATGAAGCCGCCGTCGGTAGGCGTCGCGACACCCATCGGTGCGTACGGGGAGGCCATCCACATGTCGTTGTCTTCGCCCCACACCTCGTCCTGGGCTTTGCGATCGAAGAACGCAAGCTCCCACGGATGGACACCGACGATTCCGCTGACCCAACCTGCGGCACCGTCCATGGCGCCGATACCCATCGCCGTCTCGGCGAATTCGCGAGGGTGAGACTCGTAGCCGCCGTATTCTTTCGGCGCCAGCATGCGCATGACTCCGGCGTCGCGTAGGCGTTTCGCCGAGGCATCGGACAAGCGCATCAGCTTGTCCCCCTCGACACCTTCTGCGCGAATCTCGTCGGCGAACTGTGAGATGTTGTCAAGAACCTGACCCATGATGATCTCGGCTTTCTACTTCGGTGCCCGGCCGGATGTGCACAGGCTGTCGTCTTCTCCGTTGTACTGCATTTTTTCCACTTCGGTAGAACGGGTCCTTCGAAGCGGATCAGACTCGCTTGGCCTGCCCGTTCGAGTCTTCTCGATCGGTCGACGAAACCGTGCCCTGTGAATCGGCCGCGTGCTCGGCCGCGATGTATCCGAAGACCATCGCCGGTCCGATCGTCGCCCCCGCTCCCGCGTACTCGTTCCCCATCACCGACGCGGACGTGTTACCGGTCGCGTAGAGGCCATCGATTGTGGAACCGTCGGGGCGAAGAACCCTGGCATGAGCGTCGGTGCTGAGCCCGCCCTTCGTTCCCAGATCGCCGGGCTCGCAACGAATTGCATAGAAAGGACCACGATCGATCTCGTCGAGGCATGGGTTCTTCATGGTGGGATCGCCGTAGTAGCGGTCGTAGGCGCTGTCACCTCGACCGAACTCTTCGTCCTTACCCGACCGCGCGTACCCGTTGAATCGAGTGATGGTGGCGACCAACGCGTCGGCAGGAACATCGATCATCGCTGCAAGCTCCGCGAGAGTGTCCGCCTTGTGGGCGACCCCGGAATCGTAAAATCCCTGGGGAAGTGGCACGCCCGGCAAGACCTGTGCAAACGGGTAACGCGAGCGGGCTTTGGTATCCATGACGAACCAAGCCGGAACGTGACCACCTTCGAGCTGGTCGTGAACGAAGTTCACATAAGGAGAGGATTCGTTGGTGAAACGCTGGCCCTTGCTGTCGACGATCACCGACGGCGGAATGCAGCGCTCGGACACCAACGGAATGACCGCGCCCATCGGATGCAGAACTGACGGCATCCACCATGCGTCGTCCATCAATGCGACGTCGGCGCCGATGGAAAGGCCTGCAACGATTCCGTCACCGGTGTTCTCGCGAGCACCGGAACTGATGTCGGCCACTCCATGCTCGGGCAGGTAGCGCGAACGCATCTCCAAGTTGTGCTCGAATCCGCCGGTAGCGAGGAGGACTCCTTTTCGAGCCGCGATGCGTATCGTCTTGTCGCCGCGCAGGGCCACGACTCCACGTACCACTCCGCCTTCGTCGACGATGAGCTCGGTCATCGAGGTCTGCAGCCACACCGGAACACCGGAGTCTTTGAGAACCATCCGCAGTCGCGCCACAAGAGCGCGTCCACCGGTCGCCATGTGGCGTCGACGAACGACGTTCGACGCTACTCGCCACGCCGCGACCAGGGACGCTCGACGACCCTTCCACGTACGCTTGACCATCGCGAGGTCGTGGTAGTCCTTCGAGGTGACCCAGAGTCCGAGCGGGCCTTTCATGCTGTTGGGACGCTGGAACTTCTCGTCGTCGCCCAGTGCACGGGTATCGAACGGTTGGCATTCGATGGTGCGGCCCAGTGCGCTGCCGCCTTCGTTTTCGGGGTGATAGTCGGAGTAGCCCTTCACCCAGAAGAGCTTCATGTGCGGACTCTTGTCCAGCAGCTGCATCAACGCCGGACCGTTGTCGACGAACGCATCCAGACGCTCTGCCGGAACGGTACCGACAGTGATGCTGTCCAGGTACGTACGAACCGACTCACGAGTGTCGACGACACCCTTGTCTACCAGTGTGGGAGCATTCGGAATCCAAATGCCGCCGCCGGATATCGCGGTGGAACCACCGAACGTCACACCCTTCTCGATGACGAGTGTGTCGAGCCCGCGATCGGCTGCTGTGACCGCAGCGGCCATACCTCCGCCGCCGCTTCCCACGATGAGGAAATCGACTGTTTCGTCGAACTGTTCCGAATCGATACTCATTTTTGGACGGCGTCCTCTCTCAGAAGAAAAGCAATAACTGCACTCTCGAAGGCGGCTTTCTGTTCGATCATCGCCCAGTGACCACACTTCGGGAATACATGTAGTTCGGCATTGGGTATCAGGCGCATCGGCAGCAGCGCCATGTCCATCGGACTGACTCGATCATCTCGACCCCAGGTCAGCAGGGTTGGAGCTTGTACGCGGTGCAGCTGAGCCCAGTACGGTGCCTCCGTCGACTTCGCAGCGGCTGCCGCATTTGCGGCAAAAGCCGCGCTGCTGTACATCTTTCGGGCACTCGCGAGGGTCTCGGGATCGGTTGCCTGAACCCACCGTTCCTCGATCAGATCTTCGGTGACCATGGCGGGGTCGTACACCATGGAGTGCAACCAAGAGATGAGGCGTTCCCTGGTCGGATCGTCGGTGAACTCCATCAGCAGTTTGATACCTTCACCCGGTCCGGGGCTGAAAATATTTCTTCCGATCCCACCGATGGTGACCAGCTTCGAGACTCGCTCGGGGTGTTCGATGGCGAATCGAGTGGCGACTATCCCGCCCATCGAGTTGCCCAGCAAGGCAACTTTGTCGAGGCCGAGGCCGTCGAGGAATCGCACGACTGCATCCATGGCGGTGACCATCGGGTGTCCACCGAAGTCGTCGCTGACGCCGAAGCCCGGAAATTCGAGTACGTAGGTGTGGAAATGCTCGGCGAACACATCGATGTTGCCGCGAAAGTTCCGCCACCCCGTGACGCCGGGGCCCGATCCGTGCAGCAGCACCAGGGGTGGGCCGTCGCCGGCTTCGTAGTACCGAAGTACGCCGAGATCGGTGCGAAGCTCCTTTTTCGAGCCTTCCTGGACACTCGAGACATTGGTCATGTGAGCACACGTTGCCACCAGCAGACCGCTGGATCGTTCCTCATCCCGGTCAGCGAGACCACCCGATCTGCGCGAGCGGCGTAACCGACTGATTCCACTGAACGAGACGACAATTCCGGCGTATGCACGGTGCTGCCTAACCTGGAACCCGATCGCCGAATCCCTCGGCGACACAACGAAACCGAAAGGTGCGCGATGTCGATCGAGTCGATGGAATCCGACCTCACCACCGTCAGCACTGCACCGACGCCGCTCGAGATGCGCCACGCCATGAGCCACTTCGCCAGTGGCGTCACTGTGATCACAGGTCTGTCCGACGACGGTCCGATCGGGTTCTGCTGCCAGTCGTTCGCGTCCGTCTCACTCGAACCTCCACTGATTCTCTTCTGCGCCGATCACCGTGGTCGTGCCTGGCCGAGCATTCGAGAGATCGGCCGCTTCACCGTCAACGTGCTGCGCGAGGACCAGGCGGACATGTGCTCTCGCTTCGGTTCCAGTCGAGGAACGAAGTTCGAAGGCCTGGACTGGACACGATCGAGCTGGGGAACTCCGGCCCTGCCGGACGTGTTGGCACGCGTGCATTGCGAGGTGGAAACAGTCCATCGCGCCGGTGATCACGACGTTGCCATCGGACGCGTTCTGGGCCTCGAAGCCCTCGGCGAGCAGCGCCCGATGGTCTTCTACCGCGGAGCCTTCGGACTCGCCGACACGTCCGGCATCTCGGGCACCTGAGGCCCGAAAGCTATGCCGACTCAGCGGACACTTCCGATGTGCAAGCGTCGAGCAAGGTTCGACGCTTGCACATCAGAGCCAGTGCCCGGACTGCACCGACAACAGCTGGTCCAACGTTTCGGTCGACCAGGAGCTCTCGTGCGCGTGCGGAACGAGAGAACGTCGCCGAGATTTTTCGAGTGCGGGGAACATGGCCTTGGTGACCTCGCGCACCGCGTCGACGACGAGTGGAGCAACCCGTTCCAGTTGGACGGTTCCCGCATCGCCGGAGAGCGAGATGCCGGCCACCGGCCCCTCCACCGTTCGGACAGCAGCACCGACGCACCCGATTCCGCGGACCGATTCACCTCGCTCGAACGCCAAACCGCGCCGCTGCCGAATGCGGTTGAGTTCTCGGTGCAACGTGGTGATGTCGGAAATGGTGGTGTCGGTACTACGATCGAGACGTTCCCCGAGCAGCCGATCCACTTCCTCCGGGTCCAACCACGCAAGCATCGCTTTACCGCTCGCGGTTGTGTGGGCGGGTACACGACCACCGACCCGGGTCGGGATGGCGGTCGCGCCGCGGCCGCCGAGCTTGTCGAGGTACACGCTCATGCCACCGTCGAGGACAGTGAGATGCACGACCATTCCGGTGCGCACGTGCAAATTGTGCAGCAGGGGTGCGGCCGCAGCTCGGACCTGACTGTGGTTGTTGTCGCCTCCACCGAGACCGATCGAACGACGACCGAGGCAATAGCCGAAGCTGGCGTGCTCGACCCAGTTCAGACGTACCAGCTGGTCGAGGATTCGGTACACGGTGGACCTGGGCAGCTCCGTACGGCAAGCCACCTCCTCCAACGTCAGGCGGGAAGCGCGACCATCGAACGCATCGAGGATCAGCGTCATGCGTTCCACCATCGAAGGCGGTAGATCCTTTTTTTCTGCAGCACCGGGTGTTGAGGTGTTTGGACCGACCGAGTTCATCCGGTGCCTCCGCAATCGGCAGTAAGCCTGCCGGTAAAATTGAAATGAATTCTTGAAATGGTAACAGCTGTCCGCCCCATATAGAAGAGGGTCCGCCCTCTTGATGCCGTCACCGAGTCCGGTGAACGGGAACTAGCACCGCATCGAACGGCCAGAGGTACTACAGATGAAGGCATGCAACCTTCTCGGCCAACCTCGGAGCGTCACCGATGCACATTGGCATAACGTCCCCGATCGTCGTCCAACACCCGAGCAACGCCGCGGAGTGGGAGGCGAGCGCAGGCATCGAGGAGCTGGTGCGCATTGCGCGCCAAGCCGACAATCTCGGATTTCATCACCTGACCTGCAGTGAGCACGTTGCCGTACCGGTAGATATCGCCGCCGAGCGCGGGGCGACCTACTGGGACCCGCTGGCCACACTCGGGTTCCTCGCCGCGCACACCAGCCGAATCAAGCTGGCCACCCAGGTTCTGGTTCTCGGATATCACCACCCACTCGCCATCGCCAAGCGCTACGGAACACTCGACGTCGTCAGCGGCGGCCGGCTGATACTCGGTCTCGGGGTCGGCAGTCTCCAAGAGGAGTTCGACCTGCTCGGCGCCGAGTTCGAGGGCCGTGGAGCTCGCGCAGACGACGCACTGGCAGCATTGCGGGAATCGCTGTCGAAATCGAATCCCGAGTATCACGGAACGCACTACGATTTCGACAACCTCGTGGTCAAGCCCCACGCCGTCCAATCACGAGTACCACTGTGGATCGGCGGCCGGACCCCCCGTTCCCTTCGGCGAGCGCGAACCCAAGGAGACGGCTGGGTTCCGTTCGGCTTGCCGCTGAGCGACCTCGAACGCATGCTGGCCAAGGGTGAGCAGCGAGCCGATTTCGAAGTGGTCTTGAGTGCAGGCGCGCCGCTCGACCCGCTCGGCAACAGAGCCGCAGTCGCCGACTCGCTCGCGCGCCGACGCCTGGCCGGTGCCACCATCGTGAGCGCCGCAATCCACGCAACAGGCGTCGATCACTACTGCGATCAACTGTCCGCCCTCCGCGACATCGGCGACGAGCTGGGCGTGGAGTTCCATTCGAATCAGACCGGAGCAACACCATGACAGACACCGACCAGCTGCTGCAGAACCTCCTCGATCGAGTCGAGGCCCTCGAGGACACGCTCGCGATCACGAAGTTGCTGGCCACCTATGGCCCCGCCGTCGACAGCGGCTCGGCTGAGGCCGTCGCACGCCTATGGACCGAGGACGGGGTGTACGACGTCGACACCGGCGTACTGACCGGCCAGGCCGAAATTTCGGCCATGGTTCGCTCCCGCGCGCATCAGGGCTACATCCATGGCGGCTGCGCCCACCTGCTCGAACCCGGACATGTACAACTGGACGGACTTCAGGCCGTCGTGACATGCAAATCGCAATTGATCCTCCATGACGGTGACGCTTACCGAGTCGCTCGCATCACCGCGAACCGGTGGGAATTGTCCAAGATCGAAGGGCAGTGGAAGGTGACGCGCCGGACGAACCGCCTGCTCGACGGCCGCGCGGAAGCTCGGGAACTGTTGGCGAGGGGCGTTCAGGACTGACCAGGACGGTTTCAGGCCGACCACGAAGAGCGATTCACGTACCGAAAGCGTGCGCATTCCAGGTATGTGCGCTAGAAATAGAATCAACTCTAATTTTGAAATGGAGGCATTTCGTGAGCACAGCACTCGAATTGACCGGAAGAACAGCGATCGTGACCGGCGCAGGTGCCGGACTCGGCCGTGCAGAAGCAATGGCCCTCGGGGCTGCAGGTGCCGCAGTCGTCGTCAACGACATCGGCGACAATGCGCAGTCCGTCGCCGACGAAATCGTCGCTGCAGGCGGCCAGGCGATCGCGGTCCTCGGGGACGTCTCCGACTGGTCTCTGGGCGAACGACTCGTGCAGTCGGCAAACGAGAAGTTCGGTTCGATGGACATTCTGGTCAACAACGCCGGGATCATTCGCGACAAGATGATCTTCAACCTGACCGAATCGGATTGGGACGATGTCATTCGAGTGCACCTCAAAGGACACGCGGCCACCTCTCACGCCGCCGCTGTTCATTGGCGAGCACTCTCGAAGAAGGTCGGCGGTCCAATCTACGGTCGCGTCATCAACACCTCTTCCGAAGCCTTCCTCTTCGGCTCCGCCGGCCAACCGAACTACTCGGCAGCCAAGGCGGGGATCACCGCCCTCACCCTGTCGACCGCTCAAGGGCTCTCCCGCTACGGCGTTCGGGCAAACGCGATCTGTCCTCGTGCGCGGACGGCGATGACGGCTCAGGCATTCGGGGAGAACACCGCTGCTGAAGCCGCCGAAGATCCGCTCTCCCCCGACCGGGTCGCAACCCTCGTCCACTACCTCGCCAGCGAAGCTTCGGACGAGATCAACGGACAGGTCTTCGTCGTCTACGGCAAGATGGTGGCGTTGATGGCAGCGCCGAAGGTCGAGAACAGATTCGATGCCGCAGGTTCGAAATTCACGATCGACGAGCTGGCAGAGAATCTGACTCCCTACTTCTCCGGCCGCGGCCCCTACGAGACCTACTCCGCATTCAGCGTGGCAGAACTCGAAAAGTTTGCACTTGCGACCGACGATTCGGTTGGCGGCGAATGAGGCTCGAAGGCAAGACTGCAATAGTCACCGGCGGTGCGGGCGGTATCGGCTGCGCGATCACCACCGTCTTCGTACGTGAAGGTGCCAAGGTGTTCTTCGTCGACATCGACGAGGAACGAGGAGCTGCACTCAGTGCCGAACTGGGCCCGAATGCAGAGTTTCTCTGCATCGACATATCGCTCGCCGAGTCGGCACAGACGATCTGCGACGCTGCTGTCGCCGCCTTCGGATCCGTCGACGTACTGGTCAACAACGCTCACGCGTCACGGCAAGCACTGCTTGTCGATACGACGAGTGAGATGTTCGATCTGTCGTTCAACACCGGCTTCTACCCCACGGTGCACCTCATGCAGGCCTGCTACCCCCACCTCAAAGCCTCCTCCGGATCGGTGATCAACTTCGCCTCCGGTTCCGGGTTGGACGGAATGCCCACTCAGGCCTCCTATGCCGCAGCGAAAGAAGCAATTCGAGGGCTCAGCCGCGTTGCCGCCAACGAGTGGGCTGTGGACGGCATCAGAGTCAACGTGCTCTGCCCCTTCGCAGCAACCGAGGGTGTGCGTGCCTGGCAGGCTGCCCACCCGGAGCGCGCTGCAGCGAGTGCCGCTAAGGTCCCGCTACAGCGAATCGGAGATCCCGAAACCGATATCGCTCCGGTGGCAGTGTTCCTCGCCTCCGAAGATTCCAAGTACATGACCGGACAGACGCTGATGGCCGACGGTGGAAGCAACAAACTGCGCTGACGTCGATCGACCACCGAGGTAAACAAACCAGGAGGAAAACGACACATGGAACGTTTCGACGGCAAAGTCGCCCTGATCACCGGTGCAGCACGAGGCCAAGGACGCTCTCACGCAATCGCTTTCGCTGAACAAGGCGCCGACGTGGTGCTGTGCGATCGTTGCGAGGACCGCGACGTAGTGCGGTACCCGCTTGCCACACAGGAGGATCTCGACGAGACGGTCCGGCTCGTGCAGGCAACTGGACGCAAGGCGATCAGTGCCACCTTCGACACCAGCGACCGACAGGCAATGAACTCCCTCGTGGAGCGCGCCGAGTCCGAACTGGGCCGCATCGACATCGCTGTCGCGAATGCCGGCGTATCGGTCGCCGCGCCGGTGCAGTCGATGTCCGAGGCTCAGTGGGCAGAAACGATCGGCTCCAACCTGACCGGAGTCTTCAACACCGTCGGTGCTGTCGCACCCGGAATGATCAGTCGTGGATACGGCCGCATCATCACCATCTCGTCGATGTTGGGCCGTGCCGGAAACACCAATATGGCCGCCTACGCGGCGTCGAAGTGGGGGGTCATCGGACTCAGCAAGAGTGCCGCACTGGATCTGGCACCACACGGAATCACAGTGAATACGATTGCACCCGGGAACATTTCGACTCCCATGATTCACAATGATTCCCTGTACGCGATGATGCGACCGGACCTGGACAAGCCGACCGCAGACGACGTCGCGCCCATCTTGCAAACCCTGCATGCGCAGCCGGTGCCGTGGCTCGACGCGGAGGAGATCACCCGCGTCGTTCTGTTCTTCGCCGCAGAAGCTAGTGCACATATCAGCGGCACGGTGCTTCCGGTCGACGCCGGAAACGCCGCGCGCGTCACCGGCTGACGCACACCCGAATCGGTGACGTCACGCAGTGAAAACCGCTGTGACGTCGCCGATTCCGGTAATGGATGCAGAGTAGGTCGAGCCTGCGGTCACCGAGACCATCGGGCCGAGGGCACCGGATAGAACGACTTCTCCCGCACGCAGCGGTGAACCGTAGGACAAGCTGGTGTTCGCCAACCATGCAAATGCGGCCCAGGGGCTGCCGAGGCAGTCGGATCCTTTACCCGTCGAGACCTGCTCCCCATCGGCGTACAGCGTCATCTCGACTTCTTCGAGGTTCGGGGCGTCACTGCGGTCCAGAGAATCTCCGAGAACGTACAGACCGGAAGAAGCGTTGTCTGCCACGGTATCGGCCAAGCTGATGTCCCAGTCGACCACGCGGCTGTCGACGATTTCGAATGCCGCGAATACCTTGCTCACGTAGTCCGGTGCAGTACCGGCATCGATGGGGACTTCGATGTCACGGGAAACCGTGAAGGCGATCTCGGCTTCGATCCGCGGCTGCAGTAGCCGGGTGAAGTCGACCGCGTCGTCCTGCGTGCAGTCCATGTCGTCGAGAAGAACACCGAAATCAGGTTGATCGACACTCATCTGCTTCTGCACAGCGGGCGAAGTCAAACCGATCTTTCGTCCTACGACAGTGCGGCCGGAAGCGACAAGCGCCTCGATGTTGCGCGTCTGGACCAGGTAGGCGGCGTCCACGTCCTCACTGCCGATGAGGTCCCGAACGGGTGAACAGGGGGTGGAAGTTGCAGTCGCAGTCGCAAGGCGCTCAGCAGCTTCGCTGATCGCAAGAGGTTCGATCGTAGTCATGCTTGTGACGTTATGCGCAGAACTCGACAGGGCCCAGCATCTGTCCCATCAGGCGGGACGGAGCGGCTAGTCACTCAACTCCTCGACGACGAACTTGGCGAGACTGCCCAGCCGCGCGCGGTCCGGCATCCGCGTCGGGACACCGAGTACATCGAGGGGCGCAGAGGTGACCGGACCGACACAGATCGCGGCGACCGGGCCCTTCAGCGCCGTCAGGAACTGCTCGAGCATCCCGTTGTCCTTCGCCGTCGACAGCAGCGACGCGACGGCCGGGGCACTGGTGAAGGTGACGGCGTCGACGTCGTGATCGGCAATCTTGACCAACAAGTCCACCAGTGGGCGCTGATCCACCGGCCGGATCCAGCGGTAGACGGGAATGGGCCGGACCTTCGCGCCGAGTCCGGCGAGCGATTCGCTCAAATGAATCGTCGGTTCCCATTCGGTGATGGTGCCGTGCAGTTGGACTGCAACATCAACTCCTGCAATACCTTCGGCTTCGAGGTGGTCGGCCACTTCCTGTGATGCTTCGGTGGTCGGCGACCATTCCTCACGTAGGCCGACGCCGCGGATCGCGCCCCGCGCCTTCGGGCCTCGCGCAACGATGCGCGAGGCCCGAAGCGCTTCGAGGAGCTCGTCTTCGGTGTTCCACCCCTTCGCCGCGTCGAGCCACCCACGAAAACCGACGGCCGTGCTGATCACCACCATCTCCGGTGGCTGCGCGATGATGCCCGAGGTCACCTCACGCAGCTCGGAATCGTCGAGCAGCGGCAACACGTGAATCGCGGGCACGTGCACCGTGGCCGCACCCCGCCGCTCGAGCATCACCGCGAACTCTTCTGCTCGGCGCTCGGCCGTGAGGGCGATCGTCTTGCCTGCAAGCGGTTCGGCCATGGGGCCACCATAGTGGCGAACTAGCTGCTGAACTTGTCCGGATCGGGGCCCGTGCGTCCGTCTACCGAATCGAGCGCGTTGATCTGCTGTAGCTCGTCGTTGCTCAGCGCGAACCCGAACACGTCGAAATTGCTCGCGATCCGCTTCGGGGTCACCGATTTGGGGATCACCACGTTTCCGTGCTGAATGTGCCAACGCAGTACGACCTGAGCTGGGGTAACCCCGTGTGCTTCTGCGATCGGGGCCAGCGCCGGGTCATCCAGGACGGTCCCCGAACCCAGCGGACTCCACGCCTCGGTAGCGATCCCCTTCTCGGTATGGAACGCGCGCAGCTCGGTCTGCACGAAGTGCGGATGAACCTCGACCTGGTTCACCGCCGGGGTTTCCCCGACCTCCTCGATCAGCCTCTCGAGCGTCGGGATGGTGAAGTTCGAGACGCCGATGGAGCCGATACGGCCGTCAGCCTTCAGCTTCTGGAAAGCCTTGAACGTCTCGATGTACTTGTTGCGGTCGAGCTGCTGCCAATGAATGAGGTACAGGTCCAGGTAGTCGAGCCCGAGCCTGGCCATACTGGCGTCGAACGCCTTCAGCGTCGAGTCGTATCCCTGGTCGTCGTTCCACAGCTTCGTGGTGATGAACAGCTCGTCGCGGGCGATTCCGGACTCCGCGACGGCCTTACCGGTGCCGGTCTCGTTTTCGTACACCTTCGCGGTATCGATGCTGCGGTAGCCGACCTTCAGCGCTTCGGCCACGGCGGCTTGGGCACCGTCGTCCGGAACCTGCCACACACCGAATCCGAGCTGCGGAATTGCATGCCCGTCGTTGAGGACAATTGTCGGGACGGTACTGGTCTCGGAAGAAAAGGTCATACGAGTGCCAACGGGTGACCGGGCGAGTCTGTTCCCGAGGGGTGACGAGTCTGTTTCCGAGGGCCTGGGATACCGGGAGTGGAGCCTGCGGAGCGACCCACGAGATACCGGGGGTGGAGCCTGCGGAACGACCCACGAGATACCGGGAGTGGAGCCTGCGGAGCGACCCGTTGGATACTTGCGGCGTGACTGCAACCTTGCGCGTGGATGATCTTGCGGCTTTCCACGGAGACCGAACGCTTTTCTCCGGCCTTTTCCTCACCGTCACCGAAGGCGATGTCATCGGTTTGGTCGGTGCCAACGGGGCCGGTAAGTCCACCTTGTTGACGCTGTTGGCAGGCGTCGGAACCGCAGATTTCGAGGGCGATATCTATACCTCTCCGCCCGATGCCACTGTCGGTTATCTCGCGCAGGAACCCGAGCGCGTTCCTGGTGAGAAGGTTGTCGAGTTCCTCGGCCGTCGGACGGGCGTCATGCTGGCCGAGGAGTCGATGAACGCTGCGGCGGAAGCACTCGGATCCGGCGATGGCGAGGATCTGTACACCCCGGCGCTGGAGCGGTGGCTCGCGCTCGGCGGTGCCGATCTGGCCGAGCGCACCGAGAAGGTCTTGGCAGAATTGGGTCTCGACACCGGTGGAGAGGTCTTGATGACCTCGCTCTCCGGTGGGCAGGCGGCCCGAGCCGGGTTGGCAGCGATCCTGCTGGCCCGTTACGACATCCTGCTTCTCGACGAGCCGACCAACGATCTCGACCTCGCTGGGTTGGAACAGTTGGAACGATTCGTCGTCGACACCCGCGCGGCGATCGTCGTGGTCAGTCACGATCGTGAGTTTCTCGAGCGCACGGTCACCGGCATAGTCGAACTGGATCGGGCGCAGCACCGAATCGACGTCTACGACGGCAGCTATCAGTCGTATCTGGACGAGCGTGAGATCGCTCGGCAGCATGCGCGCGAGAAGTACGACGAGTTCGCCGACACCAAGTCCTCGCTGGAGTCTCGCGCCCAGATGCAGCGCAACTGGATGGAGTCCGGGGTTCGCAACGCTCGTCGCAAAGCGCCCGACAACGACAAGATCGCGCGTAAGACTCGTGCCGAATCGACCGAGAAGCAGGCGGCGAAGGCTCGGCAGACACAACGCAGAATCGAGCGCCTCGAAGTCGTGGAGGAACCACGCAAGGAGTGGGAACTGCGGATGGAGATCGCGAGCGCGCCGCGCAGCGGCACCGTCGTTTCGGTGCTGAGCGGTGCCGTGGTTTCTCGGCCGGCGTTCACTTTCGGACCGGTGACGACGCAGATCGAGTGGGGTGATCGCATTCTGATCACCGGCGAGAACGGGTCGGGTAAGACGACGTTGCTGTCGGTACTACTGGACAAGCTGGTGCCGGACGAGGGCACCGCGTCACTGGGTTCTGGTGTCGCGATCGGCGAAATCGACCAGGCACGTGAGCTTTTCACTGGCGTTGCGACGGTGTCAGACTCGTTGAGCGCCGCAGTTCCTGAGTGGCCCGACGCTGAAGTCCGGACTCTGTTGGCGAAATTCGGTCTCCGTGGAGACGACGCACTGAGGCCCGCAGGATCATTGTCTCCGGGTGAACGAACCCGTGCCGCCCTGGCCTTGTTGCAGGCGCGAGGGGTCAATCTCTTGGTACTCGACGAGCCGACGAACCATCTGGACCTCCCGGCGATCGAGCAACTCGAGCGGGCGATGGAGAACTTCGAAGGAACATTGCTGCTGGTCACGCATGATCGACGGATGCTCTCCACGGTGCGCAGTACGCGACGCTGGGTGATGTCCGACGGGAAGTTGTCAGAAATGTAGGGTTGACGAATCGTTGGGTTTATACAACACTTTGATACATGAGCCCCATAAAGCGTGGGAACACGCTCCCGATTTACAACCGGGTGGGAGTCCTGCGGGCAGAACGAAAGATGAGCCGCGCGCAACTTGCCGAACTCGTCGAAGTGAACCCCCAGACTGTGGGCGCCCTCGAACGTGGTGACCACTACCCGAGTCTCGATCTCGCATTGCGAATGTGCGACGTCTTCCACCTACCCGTGGAAGCAGTGTTCTCGCGAGAAGAGTTCGGACCGCTCTCCGCAGAGTTGTATCGAAGGGAGAAAAACCCATGACCACACCCGAAGCCGCGGACATTTTGACCCGCTACCAGGCCTTTCGAACCAGACGCTTCCTCGAGAACGACGCCAAAACGCGACACTGGCTTCCGACGTGGCGCACCCAGCGGCGTCGACGCATCCTCGGGGTTTCCGTCGTTGCCGTTCTCTTCACGCTCCTGGTGATCTCGATTCTGTCCCTGTTCTGGCAGTACGCTCCCATCGCCTGGCTGCCGGCCACGGCGGCGTTCCTCGTCCTGTGGACGATGCTGCAGACAGTGTCCGGTCGGCACAGTGACGCGCCGGCGGGCGCACTCGACGAGTGGGAAGTCCAGCAGCGCAACGAAGCTCGCTCGATCGGGCTGACAGTGACCCAGGGCCTGGTGCTGGTGGCGGTCATGGCGTCGATCTTCCTCTCGACCTGGATCGAGAACGATCGTCTCGCCTACGCGGGAGCGCTCTGGACGCTGACCGCATTGCTGGCCGGAATCTGCTCTCCCGCTTTGATTCTCGCCTGGATAACCCCCGACCCCGATCCAGAAGACCTCTGACCGAAAGGGATCATGAGCACCCTCACGATCGACTCCATCTCCAAACGATACGGCGACACGGTCGCCCTCGACGCACTGAGCTTCGACGTCCGCCCTGGCGAACTGTTCGGCTTCGTGGGCAGCAACGGTGCAGGTAAAACCACCACCATGCGCATTGCGCTCGGCGTGCTGTCCGCCGACTCCGGACAGGTCCTGCTCGGCGGAAAGCCCGTGGACCTCGAAGTGCGCCGCACCATCGGCTACATGCCCGAGGAACGCGGGCTCTATCCCAAGATGAAGGTCGGCCCGCAGCTGGCGTATCTGGCCGAGCTGCATGGTCTCTCGTCTTCCGTTGCCAAGGACGCAGTACAACGCTGGACCGAGCGACTCGGAATATCCTCACGACTCGGCGATACCGTCGACGCACTGAGTCTGGGCAATCAACAACGCGTGCAGCTCGCCGCGGCCCTCGTACACGATCCCGCTGTTCTCGTTCTCGACGAACCATTCTCCGGATTGGATCCAGTAGCTGTCGATGTCATGAGCGAGGTACTACGCGAGAAAGCCGCCGCAGGAGTCCCCGTCATCTTCTCGAGCCATCAACTCGACTTGGTACAGCGATTGTGCGATCGGGTCGGCATCATCGCCGCCGGGTCGATGCGGGCAGTCGGAACCGTCGACGAGCTCCGCGGATCCGGCGACGCTCAGTTGCAGGTGCATGCGCCTGGCGCCACCGAAGGATGGGCCGACAGCATTGCCGGAGTCACCACCCTGAGTCATCGCGACGGACACTTCGTGCTCAGCCTGAAACAAGGCGCCTCCGATCAGGACGTTCTACATGCCGCACTGGCCACCGGCCCGGTACACGAATTCTCCGTCCACAAACCATCGCTCAGTGATCTGTTCCGAGAGGCGGTAGTGGCATGAGCGAAAAACTGACATCGACCCGAGCTGTACGTTTGATCGCCAAGCGCGAGTTCGCGGTACAGGTGATGAAGAAGAGCTTCGTCATCAGCAACATCATCATCCTCGCCGCCATCGTCGGCGGCATCATCGCATTCTCCATCTTCTCCGGCGGTGACGACGACCGGGACGTCATCGGCGTCGTCGGCGATCAGTCGATAGCGGCGGTACTGCAGGCCACCGGGGATGCCGTCGGCAATCCAGTCGAGGTCCGCGAACTCTCCGATGCCGCTGCCGCGCGGAGCGGTGTCGAATCGGGTGACGTTGCCGTGGCACTCGTGCCCGAGAATGCAGGGGCCTACACCGCGATCACCGATTCCGAACTGACTGGAACACTACGGGCCATCATCGAAAGCAGCGTCCAGAGCCAGGCGACCGACATCGCGCTCGAAGCGCAGGGTGCCGATCGCGCCGCATTGAACGCCGCCACCACGTCAGCGACCGTCACCGTCGACGCCATCGATCCGCCCGATCCCGAAGCGGGACAGCGCACTGCGCTGGCACTGTCCGCAGTGTTCATCCTCTACGCGCAGATCATCGGCTTCGGTATGTACGTCGCGATGGGCGTCGTCGAGGAGAAGTCCTCGCGTGTCGTCGAATTGCTGCTATCGACCGTGCGGCCACTACAGCTGCTGTGGGGCAAGATAATCGGCATCGGCGCCGTCGGAATCCTTCAACTCGCCCTGTACGGAATCGCGGGAGTCGGCACCGGCCTCGCCACCGGAGTTCTGACCGTCACCGGTGCCGCGATCAGCGTGTTCGCCGGTACCCTCGGCTGGTTCATCCTCGGCTTCGCCTTCTTCGCAGTGCTCTATGCGGCGGGCGGGTCCATGGTCTCGCGGCAGGAGGACGTCAACTCCACGACCATGCCACTACTACTGCTGATCATGGCAATGTTCTTCTCCGCCTTCTATTCCGTCGGCGATCCGGAGAGCACCCTGAGCAGTGTGCTGAGTTGGATCCCACCGTTCTCCGCAGTCATGATGCCGCTACGCATCGCCGCCGGAGTCGCGCCGGTCTACCAAATTGTCGGAACCGCGCTGATCATGCTCGCGACCACCGCGGCCCTCGCCGTCGTCGCCGCGAAGATCTACCAACGGTCCATCCTGCGCATCGGCAAGACCGTCACGTGGAAAGAAGCGTTCGCTCGCTAAGCTTCCCACCATGAGCACACGAACGTCCGCCGCCGAGATACTCGATGCAGTTCTCGACGGCGGATCGTTCGTCTCCTGGGACACCACTCCCCTCGACGTCTCCCCCGGCCCCGCCTACGCAGCAGATCTCGAGGCAGCCCGGGACAAGACTGGCGTCGACGAATCGGTCCTGACCGGCTCCGGCACGGTCGACGGCCGTCGGGTAGCCGTGATCGCGTGCGAGTTCGGCTTTTTGGCGGGGTCGATCGGTGTGGCCGCTGCCGAACGGATCGTCGTTGCAATCGAACGTGCCACGGCCGAAAAGCTGCCGCTGATCGCGTCACCGACGTCCGGTGGAACTCGGATGCAGGAGGGCACTCTCGCCTTCGTGCAGATGGTCAAGATCGCAGCCGCCGTCACGCTGCACAAGCAGGCTGGATTGCCATATCTGGTCTATCTGCGAAACCCGACGACCGGCGGAGTATTCGCTTCGTGGGGTTCGTTGGCGCACGTGACGGTCGCCGAACCCGGTGCGCTCATCGGATTTCTCGGACCACGCGTGTACCAGGCGCTCTACGACAAGCCCTTCCCCGAGGGCGTCCAGACGGCCGAGAACCTGTATCGACGCGGCGTCATCGACGGCGTGGTGCCGGTGGCGAATCTGCGCCATCTGCTCGTGCGGATCCTGCGCGTCGTCGCAGGTGATGCCGCACGGGCCGTCACACTCGAACCTGCGCCGCTGGTCGCAGACATAGAAGAGCGCACGGCGTGGCAGTCGGTGATCTCCTCCCGTCGACCCGACCGCCCCGGGGTTCGCGAACTACTGGAACATGCAGCCACCGAACAGGTTCCACTGAGCGGTACCGGCCAAGGCGAATCCGACACCACAATTCTTTTGTCGCTCTGCCGATTTCGAGGAATCGCGTGTGTCCTCTTCGGCAACGATCGCAGCAGCCACAGTGTCACCGCTACGATGGGCCCGGGTGCGCTCCGCGAAGCTAGACGCGGCATGCGGCTCGCCGAAGAACTGTCGATTCCGCTGGTTCTGGTGATCGACACGTTCGGCGCAGCGCTGTCGAAGGAGGCGGAAGAAGGTGGCCTTGCGCCCGAGATCGCCCGCTGCATATCCGATCTCGTCACCCTCGACACGCCCACGGTGTCGGTGCTTCTGGGGCAAGGCACCGGTGGTGGCGCCCTGGCGTTGCTACCGGCGGACCGCACATTGTGCGCGGAGAACGCCTGGCTCGCACCACTGCCGCCGGAAGGTGCAAGTGCCATCGTGCACCGCGACACCAGCCATGCCGCCGACATGGCCGAGTCGCAGGGCATCCGATCCGTCGATCTCCTTCGTGAGGGAATCGTGGACGCCATCATCCCTGAAAGCCCCGATGCGGCCACGGAACCGATCGACTTCTCGCTTCGCGTCGCCGGGGCCATCGCGCGCGAACTACAAGACCTGAGTCAGCAGATTCCGGGCACGCGGTTGACCACCCGCCTGAGCCGCTATCGGACTTTGGGACTTCGGGACCAGCGCTAGAACGTCACCTGCCCGAACGTCGGACGGTAGTTCGATCTTGGTGTCGCCGACGGCGAAGAACTCACGCCCTGCCACCGAATGCCTGCCGGCGATCTCGGCGTCGGCCACGTCGTCGATCGTGCCGTCGATCCGTACGATGCCTGCGATGACCGAGCGGACCTCGTCACCAGGACACCGTGGAACACCGCAGGCGTACCCATGCAGTCGGCGACATCCTCGGCGGCCATCCCGTCGAACGTCAAGCGACCGCGGTGGTAACGCGTCGTCACCGGCCACGTGGTCGGGTCGAATCGGGGACGTGCTGCACCGGAAAGCGAAGGAAGAAGTTCGAAGAGGGTCACGTCCTTCAGTCTTTCCGCACCCGACCGCCCGCTCGAGATACTTGACGGAAATCTAACGTCGGCGGCACCGACTATGACGCCGCCCTGACGGTCGGGGTCGAAGTAGCACTGCTGTGTGCACACTATCGGCCCGATTCGACGGGATTCGGACGATCCGCGCCGAGAGTGTGCACTCAGGCCGGCGGTGGAGAGTTGACCGACTTTCGTCTCCTCCGCACAACCGTCATGATCTCCTCGACCACACCGTCGAGATCCGACATCACCGTCGCCGCCGAATATCGCAGCACCAGCCACCCGTCCAGTACCAATGTGTTCTGCCGTCGACGATCGCTGGTGAATGTCGCCGGATCGATGTGAAACGCGCGCCCGTCGATCTCGACGATGACTCGAGCGCGGAAGTCCACTAGGTCACCGTAGAACCGGCCGACTCTCGCATTGATCTCCATACGAAAGTTGCGCGCGGTCAATGCCCTGGCCACGCGTCGCTCAGGTTCCGAACGGGTACCCGGGCAGCACCGCCGAAGCTGTTCTCGCAGCGCAGTCGTACCGTTCATACCACCTGTGGTCGCGCAGAATTCGGCGACTCTGTGCCAGGGAATGTGCATGTCGATCGCAGCGTCGAAGAACTGTTCCAACTGGGGCTTCGGCAGCGTCACCGACACGTCCAGGAAGGTCTGCTCGATCGTGACGACCGGCAACCCCCGATATGCCGTGACCGTCGGGAGTGTGCGTCGATAGAGCCGAATCCAGTCGGGGCAGCGAACCTGGCCCGACGGGTCCACGGTCGCCTCGACATGCGCAGGCTCGTACTCGATGAGCCCCCACAGCCACGCCGCGGACAAATGGCTGATCACCGCACCTGGTTTCCACAGCGTCACGGCTGTGCACAGGCCCGGATAGTCAGGCTTCTCGTCGCCGTAGACCTGCGGTAGAACTCTGATCAACTTCCCCGAGCGCACGCGAGAGGCGATATTCCCGCGGCTCACCCCCGCCGCGATCAGTTGTGCTGATGTACGAACCCCCATGGCGTACACCGTTGCCGACGGGACCGCTTCGCGGTAGAGGCGATCTCGAATCTGTGGACAACTCCTGTCCATCCACAGTTTCGGGTGCCTCAGCGCATATTTCCGGGTGCCTCAGCGCACACTATCGGCCCAATCCGACGGTATTCCGGCGATCCGCGCCGATAGTGTGCAATTCTCGGCGACCACCGGAGAAGTACCCACATGCAACCGACGCCCAACTATGGTTGCCCCATGAGCGGCGAATACCGGACAGCATTCGACAACAGCATCGACCGACGCGAGGAATTCTGGCTCGACGCTGCGCAGGCCGTCGACTGGAACAGCGCCCCGACGACGGCGTTCGACGGTGAGCGATGGTTCGCCGACGGCACCCTCAACACCTGCTACAACGCGCTCGACCGCCACGTTCGCGCAGGCCACGGCGACCGGGCCGCGCTGATCTACGACTCCGCGATGATCGGTGTGCAGCGCACCTACAGTTACGCCGAACTTCTGGGCGAAGTGTCACGGTTCGCCGGAGTCCTGCTCGCGCATGGCGTACGGGTCGGCGATCGTGTCGTGGTCTACATGCCGATGATCCCCGAGGCCGTGGTCGCGATGCTGGCGTGCGCACGCATCGGCGCCGTGCATTCGGTTGTCTTCGGTGGGTTCGCCGCCAAGGAGCTTGCCGCACGCATCGACGACGCGGAGCCCACCCTGCTGGTGACGGCGAGCGGTGGCTTCGAACCGGCCCGCGTCATCGAGTACCTCCCACTCATCGCCAAGGCTCTCGACATGTCCACGGCCGCACCACCGAAGGTCATTGTCAAAGCTCGCGACGGGATACCGACCGAACACGACTGGCTCGATTGGGACACCGAGGTCGCCGGCGCCACCGACGCCGATCCGATCCCGGTGCAGGCGACCGATCCGCTGTACATCCTCTACACCTCCGGCACCACCGGTAAACCGAAGGGCGTCGTCCGCGACAACGGTGGGCACGCCGTCGCTTTGACGTGGTCGATGAGCAACATCTACGACGTCGGGGCAGGCCAGGTCATGTGGACGGCCTCTGATGTCGGCTGGGTCGTCGGCCATTCCTACATCGTCTACGGTCCCCTCTTCGCCGGAGCGACGACAGTTCTGTACGAGGGCAAACCCGTCGGGACGCCGGATGCTGGGGCGTTCTGGCGTGTCGTTGCCGATCATGGTGTTCGGGCGCTCTTCACTGCGCCCACTGCCCTGCGCGCGATTCGCAAGGTGGACCCGCAGGCAGCGGAGCTGAGCAAGTACGACGTTTCCTCGCTGAAGATGTTGTTCGTCGCGGGTGAGCGGCTCGACCCGGACACCTACGAATGGTCGTGCCGCATCCTGAACATTCCGGTCGTGGACCATTGGTGGCAGACCGAGACCGGGTGGCCGATCTGCGCCAATCTGCTCGGCTTGGAACCACTTCCGATCAAGTCCGGTTCGCCGACAGTGCCGGTGCCTGGCTTTCGCGTCGGCATTCTCGATGCCGTCGGCAACCCCGTCTCGGCGGGCGAGGAAGGCAATATCGTCATCGAACTGCCATTGCCACCGGGCACCCTGGTCGGGTTGTGGAACGACGAATCACGTTTCCGCAGTTCATATCTCGAAACGTTTCCAGGGTACTACCTCACCGGAGACTCCGGGTACATCGATTCCGACGGCTACGTCTACGTGCTCGGCCGCAGTGATGACGTCATCAACGTTGCCGGACATCGATTGTCGACCGGCGCGATGGAGGCGGTACTCGCGGGCCATCCGGCTGTCGCCGAGTGCGCGGTGATCGGCATCCACGACGACCTCAAAGGCCAACGCCCGAGTGGTTACGTAGTCCTCAAGTCGGGTGAGCAGATCACCGAGGACCAGCTCCGCACCGAACTGGTGGCCATGGTGCGAGAACAGATCGGGGCGCTCGCGACCTTTCGCGACGTCACCATCGTCGGCGCGCTTCCGAAGACACGGTCAGGAAAGATACTGCGCAAGACGATGCGTCAGATCGTCGCCGGGGACGAGTACGGCGTTCCCTCGACCATCGAGGATCCGGCGGTATTGGATGCGCTGGAGAAGCTCCTCCGACACTGACGGCGAGGTTCGCGCGCCCAGATCCGCTCGGCCACAGTAGCGTCCTCGTCATGAGCAAGCTCGGTACCTCACCGAAAGCAGACTGGCTCGCCGTCGCTGCCGTGGTCACCACGGTGGTGGCATGGGCGTCGGCGTTCGTGGCGATCCGCGGTGTCGGGACCTCGTTCGGCGCCGGGCCACTCGCACTGGGCCGGTTGTTGATCGGGAGCACGGTGTTGGGGTCGATTCTGCTGCTTCAGGGCAAGTGGGTCCGGCCGAACCGAACTCAGTGGCTACAGATTCTCAGCATCGGGGTGTTCTGGTTCGCGATCTACAACGTCGCACTCAACGCGGCCGAGCAGCGCGTCGATGCCGGGACCACGTCGATGCTCATTCAGATCGGCCCGATTCTGGTTGCACTGTTCGCGGGCCTGCTCCTCGGCGAGGGCTTTCCTCGATGGCTCGTCATCGGTGCGGCCATTGCGTTCGCGGGTGCCGTCATGGTCGGGGTCACTACCGCTCTCACCACTAGTGATACGACGAAGACCGACGCCGGGTTCTTCGGCATCGCATTGTGTCTGGTGTCAGCAGTGACGTATGCGATCGGTGTACTGAGCCAGAAGCCGGTACTGCGTTCCGTACCTGGCCTGCAGGTGACGTGGATGGCGTGCGCGATCGGAACTCTGTGCACACTCCCCTTCGCGCCGGCTCTGATCGGCGACCTCGCCGATGCGTCGGGAGCCGCTGTCGGTGGTCTGCTCTATCTCGGGTTGATACCGACCGCATTGGCCTTCAGCACCTGGGCGTACGCGCTGACACGCATGGATGCCGGCCGCCTCGGCGTCACCACCTACGCGGTACCACCGATCACCATCACGTTGGCGTGGCTTCTACTCGGGGAGATTCCGCACTACCTCGCAGTGGTAGGTGGGGCAATCTGCCTCGTCGGGGTCGGCGTCTCGCGTCGACGCTAGAGCACCTCGAATGCTAGAGCGCCTTGAACCGCGCGATAGCTACCTCACGTTCATGCTTGTGATCGACGATCGGGTCCGGGTAACCCTGTGGGCGACCGAACTTCAAGGTGTGCACTGCTTTTCCTTCCTCCCCGCGCAGTTCGGGCACCCAACGCCGCACGTAATCACCGGTCGGATCGAACTTCTCGCCTTGAGTGATCGGATTGAACACCCGAAAGTACGGCGAGGCATCGGTGCCCGATCCTGCGGTCCACTGCCACCCGTGCTGGTTGCTGGCAAGATCGCCGTCGACCAGGGTGTTCATGAAGTAGCGTGCGCCTCGCCACCACGGAAGATGAAGGTCCTTGACGAGGAACGACGCGACGATCATCCGTACCCGATTGTGCATCCACTTCTCCGAATTCAACTGCCTCATACCGGCATCGACGATTGGAAATCCGGTACGCCCCTCACACCACGCTGCGAACAACTCGTCCGCATGTTTTCCGGAGTCGAGCTCGATCTTGTCGAACTTCTTCACATAGTTCTCACGCGCACTGTCAGGTCGCTGGAACAGTATGTCCGCGTAAAAATCTCGCCAGGCGATCTGCCGTCGATACGCGGCCGAGCCCTCACTGCGTAGCGCACCCAGATCTTTCAGCATGGTCCGCGGGTGGATGTTGCCGTACTTCAGGTAGACCGACATTCGGCTCGTTGCATCGAGGTCGGGACGATTGCGCTCGTCGTCGTATCCCTTCACTCGCTCGAGGAACTCACTCCACTGGGTCGACGCGGCCTTCTCACCGGCAGCGAAGTCCGAGCCGTCCTCCTCGGTGGGAATCTGCACCCGCCGCGGACCGGACACGTCGGCGGGGTCGATCCAGTCGAGCGTCGATGCCGAGGTATCGGCAGGTCCCCGCCAGCCGTGATCCAGCCATTGCCGAAAATAGGGAGTGAAGACCTTGTACGGCTCACCGTCGCTCTTGACGACCCGCCCTGGTGCCACGGCATACGGCGATCCCGTCGTCACCAATAACACTTGCTTACCGACGCGTTCGTCCCGCTCACGTCCGTAGGGACCGTAGTCGGCACTGACATGGACGCACTCGGCGTCGATCGCCCGGGCGACCTTAGGCACCACGGTCTCGGGATCGCCGTTGACGACGAGCAGTCGACCGCCCATCTGCTCGTCGAGAGCTGCCAGGCTGCGGAACAGAAAGTCGCGACGCGGCCCGCCGGAGGCTTTCAGCAATCGATCGTCCAGGACGAAGAGCCCGAGAACCGGATCGCCCGAGTCCGCTGCGGCCGTGATGGTCGGCAGGTCGCCCAGTCGAAGATCACGGCGGAACCACACGAGTGTCATAAGTTCAGTCTTACCCATCCCCACTCCGCACAATCCTGGATAGTGGAAGTATCTTCGAGCAACCGACCACCCGGTTCGTTGGGTGAGAATGGACTGTCGATCTTCATGCCAGTGAGACGCACCCCTGCCACCCCGATCGCACGGGCACGCGCAGAATCGGTTCGGATCTGGAAGACGGCGCACCGATACGACATGTTCACCGACTACCTCGTCGACCGCGGCCTCATGCGAAGTACCCGGGTCGCGGTGGTCGTCACGTTGCTCGTCCTCGGCATGCAACCCCTGCTGTTCCGGTTGGGAGAAAATGCGTCCAGCGAACCGCATCTGATGGTGATGGCAATTGTCGTCATCGTCGTCGACACCGGATGGGCCGTTCTGCTCTGGCGGGCGGAGCCCTGGCTCGATGTTCAGCTGTCTCTGTGCTTCGTCACCACCAGCTGCATCTTCCTGGGCGAGGCAGCGCTCACGATGCCTGGCCCACTCCTCGGATTGATGGCCTGCTCTTCGTACGCAGCCATCCTCGGCTATGTCGTGTTCTTTCACGGTTCCCGTGTCTTCGCACTTGCCATGACCTCGGCCGCCACTGTCGTGATGATCATCTCGGTCCGAGAGATCACCGACGGCACTCCGCCCATCCAAGTGATCGCGATCGCCACTGCCGTCCTGGCCGTGATCAGCACGGTGCCGATCATGACTCTGTTGTTGATGGGCATCCTGACCGTCGACGCCGAGGCCTCCGAATTCGATTCGTTGACCGGCACGCTCAACCGACGCGGCCTCCATCGCGAGATCCGACGGCCGGGATCGAAGGGCGGCACAATCTTCGTCGTCTATCTTCTCGATCTGGACGGATTCAAATCGGTCAACGACGCCCACGGCCATCAAACCGGTGATGCCGTACTGGTGGCCGTGTCGAAGGCATTGGGCGAGGCCATTCCCGACGCCTCGCTCGCCCGCGTGGGCGGCGAGGAGTTCGTGGTGATGGAACGTCGAGTCGCGGGCGAATCGGTGAACTTGGCCCACCGTGCCGAACTCCTTCGGACGGTCGTGCGGACCAGCTCGCAACCAGCGGTGACCGCGAGCGTCGGGATATCACTGTCGGTGCCGGTGCCGAGCAGACTCGTAACCGACCCGACACTGTTGTTGAATCGGCTCATTGCCAGTGCTGACGAGGCGATGTACACCGCCAAGAAAGCGGGAGGCGACCGAACCCACATAGGCGATGTCGTCGACGTCACAGACGTCGGCGAACGATTCTCATAGAACTCCCACTCGACATTCACAGTGACTGCAAGAATTCCTCCTACCTTGGGAAATACCCCAAGAGAGGAACTCTTCTATGAGATCTACACCGACATTCCCAGGCGCACAGTCCTTGGTCAACAGCACCTGCACCTTCGAGAAGTACTACCAGGCCCTGTACGCGCAGGCGCCCGCCGTCGCGTGGTCGCTCGACACCGACCTCAGCCGCCGAAGCGCACTCGAGGAGTTCTTCGCGAAAACGCCCGAAGAACGCCAGTCGACCGTCGACAGCTGGGCAGCATAGGCACAATGGGGCAGTGCCCGAATCTGCGACAGTGTTAGTAGTCGACGACGACGACGACGTCCTGTCCTCGCTCCAACGAGGACTTCAGCTCTCCGGATTCACGGTGATCACCGCCGCCGACGGCGCGGCCGCCCTGACGGCGGTCTCGAGTCGGTCGCCGGACGTCGTCGTCCTGGACATCAACATGCCGATTCTCGACGGCGCGAGTGTCGTGAAGGCCTTGCGCGCGATGGGTAACGATGTCCCGATCTGCGTGCTGAGTGCGCGCGCGTCGGTAGACGATCGAATCTCCGGTCTCGAATCCGGCGCCGATGACTATCTGACCAAACCTTTCGTACTTGCCGAGCTCGTCGCCCGTATCAACGCCATGCTGCGAAGGCGAGCCAGTGCGCCCCCGCCCGCCCCTGCATCGACTTCGGAGATCTCGATCGGTGGACTGTCCGTAGATCTGCCCGGCTACCGCGCGCACAGTGGCGGCCGCGAACTCGACCTCACCAAACGGGAATTCGAGTTGCTGGCCATTCTTGCTCGCAACAAGGGCGTCGTGCTCACGCGCGAGCGGTTGCTCGAACTCGTCTGGGGCTACGACTTCGTAGCCGACACCAATGTGGTCGACGTCTTCGTCGGATACCTGCGCCGAAAGCTGGAAGTCGGAGGCGCGCCTCGGGTGCTGCACACGGTTCGCGGCGTCGGATTCGTTCTTCGGGTGCCCTCGTGAGGTTCTCGTTGCGAGCGCGCGTCGCCGCAGCAACGGCACTGGGCGCCACCCTCGTCGTCGCAGCTCTCGCAGTGGTGACCTCGGTTGCTATTTCACGCAACAACGTCAATCAGCTCGACGAGAGGTTGACGACGGCATCACAGGCGCTCGTTCCCAATGCTGCTGTGCTCGAGACATTCCTCGATCAACTTTCCGCGGCATTCGCCGTGACGATCCGAACCGGCGATACCGTCCGTGCATCGACACCCATCCAGCTTCCCGATCTGGGAGAAGGTTCGGCCACCGTCGATGTGAACGGTCAGCGATTTCGGGTCTACACGACCAAAACTGTCTCCCTGGTGGATATTTCGATCGCTATCGGGGTGCCGGCCATCGAAGCACAGCAGGTCACCGACGAGCAGCAGAAGCAGGTCATCTTCGTCGGACTGTGCGCGATCGCCGTCTCGACCGGTCTCGGCTGGCTGTTCGGCGGACGCGCGGTCCGACCGCTGGTCGAGCTGACTCGCCAGGTCAGCGCCCAACCGCCGATGCCACCCGACACGAAAACCGGGGTACGCGAGGCCGACGAACTCGCCATCGCCATCGGCGGAATGCTCCAACGCGTCAACGACGCCCAGGACCGCACGAACGCCGCACTGTCCACTGCCCGCGATTTCGCCGCAGTATCTGCGCACGAGCTACGCACTCCGCTGACAGCAATGCGCACCGATATCGAGGTCCTCAGCACGCTCGATCTCGGACCTGCTCAGCGACAGGAGATTCTGGGAGACCTCGAGCGCACCCAGGGGCGAGTGGAAACTACTCTCGCTGCGCTCGAACGGCTGGCCTCTGGCGAGTTGTCGAGCGACAGCGACCGCGTCCCGACCGATGTGGTCGAGATCTGCGACATCGCCGCACAGGACGCCATGCGGCAACATCGAGGATTAGCAGTACACATCGACTCCGAACCGTCGGTGTCCATGCGCGCTCTCCCCACCGGACTTCGGCTGGCGATGGGCAATGCGCTGACCAACGCAGTGCGCCACGGCGGCGCCGACGCGGTGACCATCACGATCGAACAGGACGGCACCCTCGTCACAGTCATCGTCGACGACAACGGAACGGGCCTGCCGGAAGAGGAGCGGAGTTCTGTCTTCGAACGCTTCTACCGCGGCGCCTCCGCAGCCAAGGGTGGTTCCGGACTCGGCCTGGCGCTCGTCGAGCAACAGGCCGAGTTGCACGGTGGCCGTGCTTATTTCACCGACAGCCCTCTGGGCGGTGCCAGGTTGGTTCTCGAACTCGAAGACCAGACCCTGGCGTGAACCCTCGGTGGGCCTGAAAAGCTTATTTGACGTCGAGCAGGTCGATCACGAACACGAGGGTCTTGCCGGAGAGGCGGTGGCCTGCGCCTGCGGGACCGTATGCGAGCTCGGGTGGGATGGTCAGCTGACGTCGGCCGCCGACCTTCATTCCGGGAATTCCGTCCTGCCAGCCCTGAATCAGTCCGCGCAGCGGGAACTGAATCGACTCTCCGCGACTCCAGGAGGAGTCGAACTCTTCACCGGAGTCGAACTCGACACCGATGTAATGAACTTCCACATCGCCGCCTGCAACAGCCTCGGCACCGTCACCTTCGACCAGGTCCACCACGACCAGATCGGTGGGGGGAGGTCCAGCCTGAAACTCGATCACTGGTTTCGTCATTCGCTGAACTTTACGTTGTGCAGGTCAGCGGAGCGGAGCAGGTATGAGAATTGGCCCGTTTTCGCAGGTCAGCGGATTGGCATCGGATAACGCTGAGCCCACAACGCGATTGCATACGATTGCGGAGAGCACTCGAGATACGTCAATCAGGAGATCGAAGATGAGCAGAACAATCCGGATCAGCCTCGCGCAAGTCACCAGCGGTACCGAACCGGCCGACAACCTGAAGATCATCGAGGCACACACCCGTGCTGCTGCCGCAGCCGGATCATCACTCGTCGTGTTCCCCGAGGCGATGATGCGATGCTTCTCTGGTCCGATTCGAGGCGTCGCCGAACCCCTCGACGGCCCGTGGGCCGACGCGGTCCGCGAGATCGCGCAGCGGATCGGGATCACCGTCGTGGCAGGCATGTTCACCCCGGCCGACAACGGCAGAGTCGGCAACACCCTGCTGATCACCGGCCCCACCACCGAAGCGCACTACGACAAGATCCACCTGTTCGACGCTTTCGGTTTCGCCGAATCCGACACCGTCGCACCTGGTTCGGATCCACTGATTCTCACGATCGACGACGTCACCGTCGGGTTCGCCACTTGTTACGACTTGCGGTTCCCGGCGCTGTTCCAGCGGCTCGGGGATCTGGGTGCGGAACTGATCGTCGTGCCTGCATCCTGGGGTTCCGGTCCCGGCAAGGTCGAACAGTGGTCACTGCTGGCGCGAGCGCGGGCGCTCGACTCGACCGCCTTCGTCGCCGCCTGCGATCAAGCCGAACCCGACAACGCCGGGGGCACAGCCCCACTCGGCGTCGGCCACAGCGTCGTCAGCTCCCCGACCGGCGAGGTTCTCGGCGAACTCGACGCGACCCCTGGCCTGCTCACCGTCGATATCGACGCCGCACTCGTAGCACCGATCCGCGCGAAGCTTCCGGTGCTGGCGAACCGTCGGCAGTTCTAGCCCTTCGACTCTTGCCCTGGCCGGATACGACAAAAGCCGCCGACTCCTTTCGGAGACGGCGGCTTTCGCGGAGGTTGTACTAGCGGGAACCGAGATCCTTGTAGTCCCGCTCGGTGTAACCGGTGTAGATCTGACGTGGGCGACCGATCTTGGTGGTCGGGTCCTCGTGCATTTCGCGCCAGTGCGCAATCCAGCCGGGAAGCCGGCCCATGGCGAACAACACCGTGAACATGCGCGGCGGGAAGCCCATCGCGCGGTAGATCAGTCCGGTGTAGAAGTCCACGTTCGGGTAGAGCTTGCGCTCGACGAAATAGTCGTCGGTCAACGCGGTCTCTTCCAACTTGAGCGCGATGTCGAGGAGTTCGTCACCGTTGCCCAGCTTCGAGAGGATCGTGTGCGCGGTTTCCTTCACCAGCGTCGCGCGCGGATCGAAGCTCTTGTAGACGCGATGCCCGAAGCCCATGAGCTTCACGCCGTCTTCCTTGTTCTTGACGCGATTGACGAAGTCGGTTGCGTCGCCGCCCTCGGCCTTGATCTTGTCGAGCATCTCGAGGACTGCCTGGTTGGCGCCGCCGTGCAGCGGGCCCCACAGTGCGTTGATGCCACCGGAGATGGACGTGAACAGGTTTGCGTCCGAGGAACCGACGAGACGAACCGTCGACGTCGAACAGTTCTGCTCGTGATCGGCATGCAGGATGAGAAGCATGTCGAGTGCCTTGACGATTTCGGGATCGACCTCGTACGGCTCGGCCGGGAAGCCGAACGTCATACGCAGGAAGTTCTCCACCAGGCTCTTCGAGTTGTCCGGGTACAGGAACGGCTGACCGACGGACTTCTTGTAGGCGTACGCCGCGATGGTCGGCAACTTGGCCAGCAAGCGGATGGTCGACAACTCCACCTGCTCGGGGTCGTCGGGATCCAGTGAATCCTGGTAGTACGCCGACAGCGCATTGACGGCACTCGACAACACCGGCATCGGGTGCGCATTGCGCGGGAAACCGTCGAAGAACCGCTTGAGGTCCTCGTGCAGGAGCGTGTGTCGACGGATCTTGTCGGTGAAGGTCTCGAGCTGATCATCCGTGGGCAACTCGCCGTAGATCAACAGGTAGCTGACCTCGATGAACGAAGACTTACCGGCAAGCTGTTCGATCGGGTACCCGCGATAACGCAGGATGCCCTTGTCACCATCGATGTAGGTGATGGCCGACTTCGTCGACGCAGTGTTGACGAAACCACCGTCGAGCGTCGTGTAGCCGGTGGTAGCCAGCAACTTTCCCAGTTCGATACCGTCGTTGCCTTCACTTGCCTTGGCAATGGACATGACGTGTTCGCCACCGGGATAGGTGAGGGTGGCTTTTGCTTCATTCTCAGCGGGCACGAATGGTCCCTCTCGAACTCTGGTAACGGACATGTACTTAGATCGGAAACAATCTTCAGTCGATAGAGAAACTAGTCTCTCGGCGCCTCGGACGCCCACGGAGGGTCTGCTCCCGGACGCGATACCGTGATGGCGGCGGCCCGTGCGGCGAATCTCAGTGCTCGCTCCCACTCTTCCTTGATCATCTCACTCAGTGCGCCAGATGTGAGAATGTTCTCCTCTTCCAAGAAGTGGAGTAACGCGCCGTGAACGGTGTCACCTGCGCCGATGGTGTCGACGACATCAACTGATACACCGGGCACGCTGATTTCGCCACTCGCGGTGAACACCGATACGCCGTCGCTGCCGCGAGTCATCACCACTGCTGTGACGCCGCTCGCGAGCCAGTCGTCGACCGAAGTACCCTCCGGGCCCGATCCCAGCCAGTGGGAATCATCTTCCGAGACCTTCACTATGTCGACGGCGGGCAACCACGTCTTGAATCTCGCCCGGAAACCGTCGGCGGTGATATCCCCGCTCGGACTGTCGATGGCCGCAGGCCTGATGTTCGGGTCGAGCATCGTCAATTTCCCGGCGGCGTGCGCACGGTGAAGCAATGCGGCGTACACCGAAGCCCCCGGTTCGTACAGCAGCGACAACGTGCCGAAAGACAGCGCGGTGATCTCGTCGGGGAGCTGGCCAGGATCCGCCACGAGACGGTCGGCCGTCCCGTCGGCATAGAACGAGTACTGCGCGCTCCCGTCGTCGGCGAGTGTCGTCATCGCCAACGTCGTCGGTTCCGCGCCTCGCTGCACCCAGGTCGTGTCGACACCGGCGTCGCGAAGGCTGCCGAGAATCTGCTCACCGAACGGATCCGTCGACACCCGTGACAGAAAGGCGACCGGGGAACCGAGCCGACCGAGAGTGACCGCGACGTTGAACGGTCCCCCGCCGAGCTTCGGCGACAACAACGGTCCCTCGTGCACGGGTACGAGGTCGACGAGGGCTTCGCCACAGACGAGGATCGTCATGCTGATCGGTACTCCATTCCCCACGTCCCCGACCACGACTGTCCCTGTTGCAGAACCAGTAGATCGATCTCGGAGTTCAACGCGTTGGGCGGGCATGTCATCGGCTCGATTGCCAACGCCCGACCCCGATCCGGATACGCCTGATCGTGCGCAGGATCGGCCGTGAAGACCTGCACCCAGTCGAATTCACGGTCGGTCCACAGCACCGTCGCGGTCCCGTCCGGTGCCCGAAGAATGTGCTGGGCATGGCCGTCGACGTCGGGCAGTTCGGCGCTGAAGGGAGTATCCAGCCAGACACCCTTCAACGACTTCGGCGTTCGAAAATCGTATTCCGTACCCGCAGTCTCGACGGAAGGTCCGTTGGGCAGCATGCGCTTCGGATCGAGTTGCAATCTGGTGCCCGCCGAAAACTCGAGGGTGCATTCGTCCAACGGAACATCCCCGACGCGAACGAAGGTGTGAAACCCCATACCGAACGGAGCAGCAGCGCTTCCGACGTTCTCTGCGGTTGCTGTCACGACCAAACCGTCGGGTGTCAGCTCGTGCGCCACAGTCAGCGTCAACGGATACGGCCACCCCTGCTGCTCGCCGATGTCCACCGTTTGTACGACGCGGGCGTCCGCCCGATCGACGACAGTCCACTCGACACGTCGCACGAATCCGTGACTGGCGTTGTGACGCGAAGGTTCGGTGATCTCGAGCTGATGCTCGATGCCGCCGAAGGTGAATCTCCCGTCGGCGACTCGGTTGGGCCAGGGCGCAAGGACCAGCCCGGCCGACAGCGGCGGCTTCTTCCCCGCTGCAAACGTCTCGGTCAGCGGCAAGCCGTCGAACTCCAGCATGCGCAGGCCTGCACCCGTGGAGACGATCTCGGCTCGATACTTCCCACTGACCAACCGGTAGGTCTCGCTGGCGCTTCGTTCGTCAGGCATGGGTGTCATTGTCCATGCTGGGAGTCCTCTCCGGTGACTCTATAGCGAATGAAGTCGGGTCACGGCTGTAGTCGCTCGACTTCCGACGTCGCGACCGTGAACCGAATTCGGTTGTGCAGGCGGTTTGTTCGCCCTTGCCAGAACTCGACGGTGTCGGGAAGGACCCGAAACCCACCCCAGTGCGGAGGAACGGGCACCACCTGGCCGTCGAACTTTCGGTCCACATCCTCGAGCGCGTGCTCGAGCTCTGCCCTCGAACTCACCGGGCGCGATTGTTGCGATGCCCACGCACCCAGCTGCGATCCCCGTGGCCGTGATGCGAAGTACTCGGCTGTGTTCTCGGCGGACACCCGCTCGACCGCGCCGCGAATGGTCAGCTGACGTCCGATACCGATCCACGGGAACGTCACGGACGCATAGGGCGTGTGGGTGAGTTGCCTGCCTTTGTCGGAGTCGTAATTTGTGTAGAAAACGACGCCGTCCACGTCGAGGCCCTTGCACAGCACCGTGCGCGTGGACGGATGTCCCGCGGCATCGACGGTGGCGAGCACCAGTGCATTCGGTTCGGGAATGTCCGCCTCGATGGCCTCGGTCAACCACTCCTGTGCCACCGGCAGCCAACCGCTCCGCAATCGACCGACGTCGAGGTCGGTGTCCGTGCCGTAGTCGACACGCAAATCGGCAAGGTGTGGTTTTCGGTTCGGCACGAACCCAGACGCTACTCCCGAGTACGACCGGCTAAAGTTCTTCCTGAAGAGAAAGCCCGGACGCGGCCCGGACCGGGCACTACGGCTGGAGCCGGGCATTTACGGTTACGAGGAGAGTCCAGGCAATGGCTGTTCAACAGGTCCCCGAAGATTTCGTCAGTGGCCTCGAGGGCGTCGTCGCCTTCACCACCGATATCGCTGAACCGGACAAAGACGGCGGTGCCTTGCGTTATCGCGGCGTCGACATCGAAGACCTCGTATCCAAGCGGGTGACGTTCGGCAACGTATGGGCACTGCTCGTCGACGGGAAATTCGGCTCCGGGCTGCCGCCCGCCGAACCGTTTCCACTCCCGGTCCACACCGGTGACGTCCGCGTCGACGTCCAGGCAGGGCTTGCGATGCTCGCGCCGATCTGGGGCTACGAGCCGCTACTGGACATAGACGACGCCACCGCCCGCGACCAGCTCGCACGCGCGTCCGTAATGGCACTGTCCTACGTCGCACAGTCCGCTCGCGGAATCCACCAGCCTGCTGTGCCGCAGAAGCAGATCGATCGGTGCGACACCGTCACCGCCCGCTTCATGACCCGCTGGAAGGGCGACCCGGACCCGGCACACACCGAGGCCATCGACGCCTACTGGGTCTCCGCGGCCGAGCACGGTATGAATGCTTCGACGTTCACCGCGAGAGTCACCGCCTCCACCGGAGCCGACGTCGCCGCGGCACTGTCCGGAGCGATCGGCGCCATGTCCGGCCCTTTGCACGGTGGCGCTCCGGCCCGAGTACTGCCGATGATCGAAGAGGTCGAGAAGTCCGACGATCCCCGCGGACTCGTCAAGGGAATCCTCGACCGCAAAGAAAAGCTCATGGGCTTCGGGCACCGTGTCTACCGCGCCGAGGATCCCCGCGCCCGGGTGTTGCGCGCGACCGCGAAGCGACTCGGTGCACCCCGCTACGAGGCCGCTGCCGCACTCGAGCAGGCCGCGCTGACCGAACTGCGTGAGCGTCGCCCCGACCGCGCAATCGAAACCAACGTCGAGTTCTGGGCCGCTGTGATCCTCGATTTCGCCGAGGTTCCCCCGCACATGATGCCCGCGATGTTCACCTGTGGCCGCACCGCCGGCTGGTGCGCGCACATCATGGAACAGAAGCGACTCGGTAAGCTCGTACGCCCGGCAGCCATCTACACCGGTCCCGAGCCCCGCACCCCCGAATCCGTCGACGGGTGGGGCCAGATCGCCTGAGTGCGGGTCCGACTACCCTGTAGGTGCCATATCCCCACGACGCTAGGATGCGCTACTCAATGGCCGAATTGCCGATCATTCCCACCGAACTCCTGCCCGCCGACGGACGGTTCGGTTGCGGACCCTCCAAGGTTCGCCCTGAGCAGCTGCAGTCCTTGGTCGACGTCGGCGCATCCGTCTTCGGCACCAGCCATCGCCAGAAACCCGTCAAGGACGTCGTCGCGCGGGTGCGCAGTGGCCTACGGGACCTGTTCACGCTGCCCGACGGCTACGAGGTCGTTCTCGGCAACGGTGGCACCACCGCATTCTGGGATGCCGCGGCCTTCGGACTCATCCGTGAGAAGTCTTTGCACCTCACCAACGGCGAATTCAGCTCCAAGTTCGCCTCGGTCGCCAAGAACAACCCGTTCATCGGCGATCCGATCGTGGTCAAGGCAGAACCAGGCAGTGCTCCCGAGCCCACGTCGGATCCGTCGGTCGACCTGATCGGCTGGGCACACAATGAGACGTCGACCGGCGTTGCGATCCCGGTGAGCCGGCCTGCCGGTTCCGAGAACGCACTCATCGCGATCGATGCGACGTCGGGTGCGGGCGGTCTGCCGGTAGATGTCGCCGACTCCGATGTCTACTACTTCGCTCCGCAGAAGTGCTTCGCCGCCGACGGTGGCCTGTGGGTTGCGTTGATGAGCCCGGCTGCACTCGAGCGCGTCAGTGAAATCCAGACTTCGGGCCGTTGGGTTCCGGACTTCCTGTCGTTGCCGATCGCGGTCGACAACAGCAGCAAGGACCAGACCTACAACACCCCCGCAGTGGCGACGCTCCTGATGTTCGCCAATCAGATCGAGTGGCTCAACAGCCAGGGTGGTCTGGACTGGGCGACCAAGCGCACAGCGGACTCGTCTTCGCGCCTGTACGACTGGGCCGAGAAGAGCGACTTCGCCACTCCGTTCGTGTCGAACCCGGCACACCGAAGCCAGGTCGTGGGCACCATCGACTTCGACGAGAAGGTCGACGCCGCTCAGGTTGCCAAGGTTCTTCGCGCCAACGGCGTCGTCGACACCGAGCCTTACCGCAAGCTTGGACGTAACCAGTTGCGCGTCGGGATGTTCCCGGCCATCGAACCGGACGACGTCACGGCACTGACCAAGAGCATCGATTGGGTCGTTTCCACACTGAGTTAGCAGAACGCTCACAGCTCGGGCGCTGCCGAAGAGGCTTACACTTGCGGATACGTTCGCGAGCGCAACGACCTCGGAGGGAGCGCCCGATGTGCGTTTTACCGAGACTCGATAGCCAAGGGCGCCAACACTTTTGATGCTGCCATCACCGAACCACCACAGCAGGACACTGCAATGACTACGCTCATGACTCACGAGCATCGATGACGCCGGACGCGTGTCGGAGACACACCGTCGATCACGATTGGATTACTGTCGAACAGGACGATATCGCGAGTCGGCGCGATGAGGAGGTCAAGGTGCGAGATCTACGTGTGGTCGGTCTCGAACCCGACGGTCAGCACGTCATTTGCGCAGATCCAACCACCGGCGACAAATTCCGGCTTCCAGCCGACGACAAGCTCCGCGCGGCCTCTCGCGGCGACATCGCTCGACTAGGACAGATTGAGATCCAAATGGACAGTGTGCTCAGGCCCAGGGAGATCCAGGCTCGTATCCGCGGTGGGGCCACCGTCGAACAGGTTGCAAACGAATCGGGAATGGCGTTGAGCCGGGTAGAGGTCTTCGCCCATCCGGTACTTCTCGAACGGTCCCAGGCATCCAGCATGGCGCAAGCCGGCCACCCTCTTCGTCACGACGGCCCTGCCGTCCAGACTCTGGCCGAGATCGTCGCGCTTGCGTTCCGCGCTCGCGGCCACCATCTCGGCGAAGCAACGTGGGACGCGTGGCGCGACGAGGACAACAAGTGGGTAGCTCAGCTGAAGTGGCAGGCAGGTCGGACGACCAACAAGGCGCATTGGCAATATCTTCCCGACGGCCACGGTGGCACCATCACCGCACTGGACGATGCCGCAGCGGAGCTGATCGACCCGGACTTCGGACGGCAGCTGCGCGGACTCGCTCCGGTGCACTCGCTGGCAATCGAAGAAGAGACATCCGAGGAATCCTTCGACGAGTACTACGGCACCACCGCGGACAGTGAGATCGAAACCGTCGCACCCCAGGCCCCGGCACCACAGAACGCCGCGCCAGTGGACCTCGCGCCAGAGAACGCCGCACCAGAGGTCGCCGAGCCCCCGGTGCCCGCGGTCGCCGAGACGAAGCGGCACGAGCCTCCTGCGCCGAAGAAGGACAAGAAGGGCAAGCCTGCAATGCCTTCGTGGGAGGACGTTCTACTGGGTGTCCGCAGCAGCGGACACAATTGACCATGATGGGCTGACGTCAGATCGAGAAGGGTGCCAGGAGTGGGGGCCAAAGCATCAACTGTCTGGTACGTCGACACTCCTGACCCGATCGCGGTCCTGAGATCCTCTACAACTTCGGACTGGGATACTGCGTCAGCGCTGGCCGGGCGCCTGTTCCCCGATCGCGTGGCCGTACCGAGCAGGCTCTCACCAGTGTCGGCCGTGGCCGGAGTAGGCCCCGACGAGATCTACATCGGGGCGTATCCGGGCGTCACGGTGGTCTGTGCGTCCGACTTGGCCGTCGCAACTCCGTCGACTCTGCCAGAGCCCTGGATTCGCCCGGTGTCGTCCGAGCGCACGTACCTAGTGATGACTGACCCGGAGACGGCGTGGGGTGCCTTCGCATATTGGGAACGCGGCACTCTGCGACGTTCGTTCAGCGCGACTCCGATCTACATCTACGAGGACTCCGGTCTTCCGTTGGTGTGGGAGCGAGGGTTCTGGGCCGGAGAGCACCCGTTGGTCTATCCGCCCGGCGTCATGCCCGACCCACTCTCGCTTCCGTTCCACCCACAGGAATTTGCCGAAGCAGCCAACTCCGAATGGCTCGGCTACCGCTATACCGGCGAGCCACGCGGCGACGAGTTCGATCCGATCTCGTTGCAGGTGTGTGGATTCACTATGTATGCGCCCGGACAGGAACCCCGACGGGTCGAACAGACCCCACCCGACCAGGCCCCACCCGAGCCGATGCCGGATCGCTCGTTCATGCGCTGGTTGAGACGGAAATCCCCAGAACTACGAAGCTGAGGACGGCACCGACACACGTTCCGTACACGAGCCACCGCCACAGCGGCGTGTGTCGAAAGCGCAGCACAGTCGGTGCTGCACCCCCGACGACGATCAAGTTGATCCCCACTGCCAGGAATACGTTGACGGCTGCAAGTTCGAGGCCGAACGTTGTCAGCGCGGCTCCGACGAGGACAGCCGCGAAGAGCGCGACCGGAACGCCGGTATAGGCGACGTGCTCGGTCACTGCACGCGCACCCGTTCGTAGAACGCCATCGCAGCCGCGGTGGCCACATTGAGCGAGTCGGTATCGGGTGCCATCGGAATTCGTGCGCGAACATCGGTAGCGCGCATGGCATGTTCGGTCAGCCCCGGCCCCTCGGCGCCGAGCAGCAATGCGACCTTCTCCCCCGTCATCGCCTCGGCAAGAGGAATCGCCGACGGATTCGGCGTCAACGATATGGTCTGAAAGCCGCTGTCGTGGAGAATCTTCAAGCCCCTCGGCCAGTCCGGAACCCGTGCGAACGGAACCCGAAGTACGTGTCCCATGGACACTCGTACGGCACGACGAAAGAGAGGGTCGGCGCATGCCGCCCCGAAAAGTACAGCGTCCACCCCGAGGCCTGCGGCGTTACGGAACATTGCGCCGAGATTCTCGTGGTCGTTGACACCCTCGAGCACGACGACAGTCCTGGCATCGCGGACGACGTCGGCGACGTCGAGTTCCGGGGACCGACTCGCCACGGACAGCACGCCACGGTTCAGATGAAATCCGATGACGTCGGCCATCACCTCGGCACTGGTCCGATAGAACGGAACATCCACTCCGTCGAGGCGTGAACCCAGTTCTACGAGCCTGCGGTCGACACCGAGCAGGCTGATCGTCGGGAACCGCGAGGTCAACAACCGCTCGGTCACCAAAACGCCCTCGGCAATCACCAGCCCCTTCCCGTCGGGGAGGTCCGGTCTGCGGTCGGAGGAATTGAGGTTGCGAAAGTCGTCCAGTCGCGGATCGGCAGAGTCGTCGATGTCGATTACGTTTACCACGTGTCCATCTTGGCATCTGTATGGAAAGGTCGAGTGCGATGAATACCGAGGGCACGATCACTGTCAGGACGGCAACCGACGACGACTGGGATGCCGTGGCGCTTCTGGATGCGCATGCATTCGGTGAACACCAGAATGCCGAGGATCTTGCCGAGACGCAGATTCTCACCAGTTCGCGTCACGTCGTAATGGCGTGGGATGGAAGCACGCCCGTCGGAGTGGCGATGCACTTCCCGATGTCGGTGACGGTCCCGGGCGGCGCTCAGGTGGAGGCGTCGGGCGTGTCCTGGGTTTCGGTCGCACCGACACATCGTCGACGCGGAATCCTCCGGCGCATGTTCACCGAACAGCATCGCAATCTCGAAGCGGCAGGCGCCCCCCTGTCGTTGCTGACAGCCAGCGAGGCAACGATCTACCGACGCTTCGGCTACGGGCCTGCCACCGAGGAACACCGAGTGGTTCTCGATCGCCGCTTCGCACAGTTCCATCCGGACGTCCCCGCAGTGACCGACGTCCGATTGGTGGAGTCCACCGAGGCGTCGACTCTGCTTCCCGAGATCTACCATCGCTGGCAGCGCAAGACGGCAGGCGCACAACCGAAGCCGCCGATCCGCTGGGAGCGCTTCTTCGCCGACCGCGAAAACGGTCGAGAAGGATTGACCGCGCTCTTCTTCATGGTTCACCCGGACGGTTACGTCGCCTACCGCCGAAACATGTCCGGCGACACCAAGGTTGTCGTCGAGGAATTCATAGCGGTCACCGACGACGCGTATGCCCAGATGTGGCAAGTGCTCGTCGGGATCGATCTCGTCGACACCATCGAGGTCAGTCAGGCCCCGGACGAGGCGTTGCCGTTCCTGCTGACGAACAATCGCCTACCGAAGATCACCGGTCACCACGACGCACTGTGGAGCCGTGTCATGAATATCGAAGCTGCCCTCGCAGCCCGTACCTACGCCGTCGACGCGCAGTTCGTGCTCGACGTCTTCGATCCGTTCCTCGAGGCCGGCGGAACCTTCGACGTCACGATCAGTGCTGGAAAAGCCACCGTCACGCGGACCGATGCTCCCGCCGACGCGTCGATGAAGCTCGATGTGCTCGGCAGTCTGTATTTCGGCACTCACCGTGCCAGTAGGTTCGCGGCCTCGAATCGCCTGTGGAGCCGGGATTCGGACGCGTTGCACACGGTGGATCTCGCGTTCTCGACCGACCGTGCATCAGTCATGGGCTGGGAGTTCTAGATCTCACGTGGCGGCGACTGTCGTTCGTCGCCACGTGAGGATACGAGGGGGCAGATTGTTGTGCTTGATCAGGTAGACGGCCGCGCCGACGCCCGAGACCAGCGACACGCCGCCACCGAACAGCAACGGAGCTCTCGGGTCGAGGACATCGGCGAGCCAGCCCAGCACGGGGCTACCGATCGGTGTGCCGCCGAGGAAGCAGAGCATGTAGATGCCCATGACCCGTCCCCGCATCTCCGACGGCACCGACATCTGCAGAATGTTCATCGCCGAGGTGGTGAAGGTCAGAATCAGCGCTCCGGTCGGGACGAGCAGAACTGCAACGAGTGTGTAGTTCGGCATCAGTCCGACGAGTATTTCGAACACCCCGAAAGCGATGACGGCACCGATGAACAACCGCAGGCGGGGCGTGCCGGATCGGCGGGCCGCAAGGGTCGCGCCTGCAAGTGTGCCGACGGCCAATGCCGTCGACAGTAACCCGTAAGCGTCGGCGCCGCTGCCGAAGGTGTTGCGAGCCAACACTGCCAGGCTGAGCGGAAAGTTCAATCCGAACGTCGACACCATGAACACCGTTGCCAGGAGAACGCGCAGATCGTCTCGCCCCCATACGTACCGGAATCCTTCCCGCACCTGGCCTTTCGCGCGCGCGGCTCGTTCGACGTGGAATAGGTCGGCAGATCGCATCGCGACGAGAGCGCCGAAGACCGCAGCGAAGGACGCGGCGTTGATCAGGAACACCCACCCGGTGCCGATGAACGTGATGAGAACACCAGACAAAGCCGGCCCGATGATGCGCGCCATGTTGAAAGTCATGGAGTTCAACGCGATTGCGTTTGCCAGCGTCTCTTTGCCAACCATCTCGATGGTGAAGGACTGGCGCACCGGCGCGTCGATGGCGGAGGAACAGCCGAGAACGAACGCGATGACGTACACGTGCCACAATTCGACGAGATTGCCGACATCGAGGAGACCGAGCACGAGCCCGCAGACTGCTGCGAAGGCCTGGGTGATCATCAGCAGTGTTCTTTTGTCGTACCGGTCTGCGAGGACCCCACCCCACACCGACAGCAGCAGCGTCGGTCCGAACTGCAGAGCCATCACGATGCCGACAGCGACGCCGTTACCGCCCGACAGTGTCAGAACGAGCCAGTCCTGCGCCACCCTCTGCATCCACGTTCCGACCAGAGAAACTATCTGCCCGGACGCCCACAACCTGTAGTTGCGGGTTCGCAAGGCAGCGAACATCGGGGAGGCAGAGGGCACTCCACAAATACTAACCTCAGGTAACGAATTACCTACTCGGAGTCGTTGACCAGCGCGCCGATGATGTCGACTGCATCGCGGAGAACGACGAGTTGAATCTCGTTCAGGCCCGCCAACTGAGAGGTCATCCACGCCTCACGCGCACTGGCCTCGTCGGCGATCAGCGTGTGACCGGACGGGGACAGCGACACGATTACCTGTCGACCGTCGGTGGGATGCGGAGTGCGAACTACCAGTCCGAGCTCCGCAAGCGACGCGATCACGCGTGTCATCGATGGTGGTTGCACTCGTTCACGGGACGCCAATGCACCCGGCGTCATGTCGCCCTCGCGGCTCAGGGTCGCAAGAGCCGACAGCTGAGTCAGCGACACTTGCGAGTCGACACGTCTCCCCCTCAGGTGGCGAGTCAATCGCACCACGGCCAGTGATAGATCGCTTGCCAACTCACGGTTGTCTTTCACGCTGTTTCCCGACGTCACAGCGCAGAGACTACGCCCTGGCGCGCGTTATGGCCTACGTAACCGCGTCAGTGATCGGTCCGACGACGAAATATAGGACGAACATCAAGGCTACGACCCAAAGCAGGGGATGAACCGTCTTCGCCTTGCCGCGTCCCACCGCGAGGACCACCCAGGTGATGAACCCGACTCCGATGCCGTTCGCGATCGAGTACGTGAACGGCATGACGACGATCGTAAGGAACGCAGGCAGCGCGAATTCGAACTTGGAGAAGTCGATTTCGCGAACCTGTCCGATCATCAAGGCACCGACGATGACCAGCGCCGGCGAGGCAGCCTCGATGGGCACGATGGCAGTGAGTGGCGTCAAGAACATGGCGGCCAGGAAGAGCACGCCGGTCACGACATTGGCCAAACCGGTTCGCGCACCCTCGGCGATACCGGATGCAGATTCGACGAAGACCGTGTTCGACGACGCCGACGCGCCACCGCCTACGATCGCGCCGGCTCCTTCGACGACGAGCGCTTTGCCGATTCCGGGTAGCTGCCCCTTGGAATCCATCAGCTCGCCTTCCTTGCCGAGCCCGGTCATCGTTCCCATTGCGTCGAAGAAGTTCGCCAGAACGAGAGTGAACACCAGCAGGCTCGCTGCGAGGACGCCGATGCGGGTGAACGCGCCGAAAAGATCCACTTCGCCGACCAGGGAAAGGTTCGGGGTCTGGAAGAGCTGATCGGGCAAGATCGGAACGCTGAGATTCCAGCCTTTCGGATCCACTCCGTTCGACGGCCCGATATCGGTGAATGCTTCGACGACGGCGGCGAGCACCGTGGTGACGACGATGCCGATCAGCAGCCCGCCGCGCACCTTCCGCACCACGAGAACGCCCATCAACAGCAGTCCGAACACGAAAATCGCCGTCGGCCACGAGGCGATGGAGCCGTCGATACCGAGACCGACCGGGACCGAGGTGCCGGCGGAGTCGGGGATGCGTCGTACGAAACCGGCGTCGACGAGTCCGATGAAGGCGATGAACGTACCGATGCCTGCCGCGATCGCCGCTTTCAATTCGGACGGAATGGCGTTGAACACCGCGGTACGAAAGCCCGTCAGCGCGAGCAACACGATGATGATGCCGTCGATGACGACGAGCCCCATGGCCTCCGGCCACGTCACCTGTGGAGCGATGGTGACGGCGAGAAGCGTGTTGATCCCGAGTCCGGCGGCGATACCGAAGGGATAGTTGGCAACGATGCCGAACAAGATGCTCATGAACCCGGCGACGAGCGCTGTCACCGCGGCGACCTGTGCGACGGGCAGGATATTGCCGAGCACATCAGTCTTGGCCGCGGCGTCGTCCGCGGAGAAGCTGCCGAGGATCAGCGGATTGAGGACGACGATGTACGCCATCGCCACGAAGGTGACGACGCCGCCGCGCACTTCCGAACCGACCGTAGATCCACGTTCGGTGATTTTGAAGTAGTTGTCCAGGATTTTGGGCGACACCATGGGAGTAACCTACATTTCGTGGATAGTAAGCCGGAAACCCCCGCGCTGAGCGTACGGCTCACAGATCCTGCGCCTGTCATCGCGGTCGGCATACTCGCGTGGGTCGTTGCTACCGTGGTGGTGCTCGTCAGCGGTGATCGGTGGGCGGATGCGCTGCCGACCTGCTGGACCGGCGTCGCCGTCGGCGTGATCGGCTTCACACTGTTCCTCATGCAGCGCGCTGCCGCTCGTCGCGGGAGCAGGACCGCTCAACGCGGCCTCACGTAACCGCAGTCACGCATAGTGGCCCGACGTGCGGAAACTCACCTTTATTAGGGTTGAGTAACTCTGGGATTGCGGGGAGTATGGGTTATGTCAGTTGATTCATCCCATGAATTACCCGAAGGCCAGGTCATGAAGCTCGTCTCTCAGTACCGCAATCGTCGCACCCACGCTCGTTCGCTCCGCGCCCTCTATGCACGCGCACATGCAGTCAGTAGCCCCTCGATGCGCGATGAACTCCTCGTCATCGCACAGCGGAGCGACTTCGCGCGCTGAGCGCGTAGACCCACAGCAACCCCCACGCGATACCGAAGCACCATCCCGCCAGGACGTCCGTCGTCCAATGCGCGCCGAGATAGATCCGCGAGAAGCCGATCGCCAGGGATGCAACCGCTGGTATCGCGAGAACCACCGGATTTCTGAGCCATAACGCGGTCGACCGCAGCAACACTGCGGTCACCGTCGTGGCAAGGATCGCCGACATCATCGCGTGCCCCGAAGGAAACGAGTGCGTCGAGATCTCGACGAGCCTTTCCGGTATCGGCGGCCGATCGCGCCCGAAAATAAACTTGAGCAGGCTCATCAGCCCCCAGCCAGTGAGCATGGCGCCTCCCACCATGACAGCTTCCCGTCGACGACCGGCCCGCAGTAGGACTGCGCATCCAGTGACCGACAAGAGAAACATCGCCACGGTGTTTCCGAGCGTGGTGATGATCCAGAAGACTGTGGTCAGCCACACAACCCGGTGCTCGACCATCCATGCCAGCACGTCACCGTCCACGGGGTCGCTCCCAACTCTGCGCGCAATGCGTCGTTCCGTCCTCGGTCACCCACCAGGCGAGGTGACGCTCACCCTCCACCGCCCCGGTGAGTCTCACGAGAAGTTCGCGGTGCACGACAACCTGTCCGACCGGCAGCTCCACGCCCATTTCTGCGCATGCGAGTACCGCTCCGGGCTCGCGGTCCCAAGAACTCACCCTGCCGATTCCCAGCACTTCTGCGTGGATCGACTCCGACGCGGTGCGCACGTCCAGGATCGACGCCAACGACGACGCGGTATCCATGGACGACAGGATGGCGATGTCGGCGGGAACCGTTGCCACACACCATGGGCGGTCGAGCACGATCGCGTCGGCAGGATCGACGAGACAGCCGGAAACAGCACGCACTCTCGTCGGCGCATCCAACTCGTCGAGCTCCACTCGTCCCGAAGTGACAGCGTCGGCGACGAGTCGATGAGCTCGCGAAACGACCGCAGGAGTCGGTGATCGCGAAGGATCGGCCAATCTCGAGAGAATCAGGCCGGTGAACCATGCGCTGTCGCACGAACTGGGGGCAAGAGCCGCCGCCACATCGTCGGCATCCGGGTGATCGAGTGGGTCGAGCAGACCGGCGAACGTGAAGTCCGAGGGCGCTCGATAGCTTCCCAGCCGCTCACCGTCGATCCGGGCGTGCGTGCGCAGCCACCACGCCGTGTACCCGTCACGCGCCTGCACCGCGGCTCGGGTCGCCGGATCGGACATCAATTGCGTCAACGCATTCGGCCACCGCTGCTCATCGACCAGATCGAGGTCGCGCACGGCAGTGAGCACCGCCGGGTCCTCCGCCAGCGAAGCCCACCACGAATCCTCGTCGTCGAGATCGTGATCCGGACCGGTAGGGAGGTCGTCGGTCACGGTGCCGAATCCCCAGCCCACTCCGACCGCGCGAAGCGCTGCAGGCCCGTAGTGCGCGACGACGGAATCTGCGACGAGCCCGAAAGGTGAGTCCTCGACCAACAGTCCTGCAAGTGGGGCGTCGGGCAGCAGCAATTCATCGGCGGCGCGCAGCTCCCCATCGGAATCCTCGAGCGGCAGCGAACCTATCCAGGAAGGCAGCTCCCCCGCGTACGAGGCGAGCGCCAGCACCGAAGTCACGGTATCGCCGACGGCGTCGGAATCGTCCCAGTCGAGGTCCTCGAGTAGCGCTTCGAGCGCCGTATCGGACAGCAGATCGGTTGCGGTTGCCTCCACCGCGCCCAACCTCGACAACAGTGGGCTCACCGCATCCGGGTGCACCAGCCGAGCCCAATGCACCGACCCGACCCCACTGACGCCCGCTCCGAGAACGGCAGTACGGGGACCGGTTATCGTCCGGCCGTCCGACAGCGGAACCGGCAGCGCTGCAAGCTCTTCCGCGGCCACGCCGTCGGTGACCAGCGGGGTTAACGCGTCGTACAGCCGCCCCCACCAACGAGGTTCACGGTCGATACCCGTCAGCATCTCGGCGAGTCTGGCGAGGCCGATTCGGTGTACATCGACCGCAGCAAGCGCGGCTGCGTGCCGCGGACCCGAAAGCGCGGCCCCGACCAGATCGGGGAACACATCAGCAAGAAGCTCACCGAGCTCGTCGGTAAGTCCCGGCAGCGCCATAGCCCGCGAGGGGATCAGATTCTCACCGGCCACCGAGGGAAGCCAACGAGCAGAGATGGATTCCCGAAGAACCTGCTCACGCAAAATCCCGTCGACCTCGCTGCGCGGAAAGCCCGGGACCGGAACCAATCGAGTTCTGAACCGGGCAGGAAAAGCAGCGATCATCTCGCCGTACCCCTCGGCGACGCGCTGCAGGTGCGCACCGGGAAGAACGCGTCGGCGGTCAGGCTGCATCTGCACGTCCGCGACGACGAGCACAGGCAGTGACAACTCCTCGTCCGAACGAGTAGGCGCGCGAAGCACATCCGACGCCACCACTGTCGGCACCCCGTCGGAGACAGGGGCGAGCCATCTGGCGTGAGCGGTACGGAACTGCCACCACTCGCGATCGCCGACCTTCACCGACTCGAGACCCTCCCCCTCGATCGTGCGGTCGAACCGATCCGCGCCGATCTCGATCGAGACCAAGGATTCCAATTCGAGCAACAAGTCGATCGCCTCGGCGCGCATGGCGTCGAGCAGCCCTGCCACCTCGACGTCCCGCAGGATGATCTCCGACGAAAACCCCACTGCTGGAAGCTCTTCGGCAGGCCAGACCAGTCGCAACACGGGAACGCCTGCATCGGGTACGTCCAGGCCCGCATCGGTAAGGACACTGCTGGTCCTGGCACCGCTGAAGCTCACTCCACCTGTAGTGGAACGAAATTCGATCTCGTCGCTGACCGAGCGGACCGCAGTGAAACCCACCCCGAAGCGACCGACACCGGATGTCTTGGCCGATACCCGCAAGGCCGTCAGCGCGTGGACGCCGCCGAGATCCAGTGGGGCACCGGTATTGGCAACGTGCAGATCGCGACCGGACACCCAGACCTTCATCTGTCCCGCGACTCCCGCTCGGGCTGCCGCATCGGCAGCATTCTGCGCGAGTTCGGTCAGCAGACGGTCGCGATAACCCCCGCGAACCAAGTCCGCTTCGGTGGCAGCGTCTTCCCGCAATCGGGTAGGCGAATCAGTCCAAGCAGACAGAGTCGAGGCGCGCAACGACTCGGTGTCGTACGGATCTCTCAACTGTCCGATTGCGCGTCCTGTAGTGGCTCGGACACTGGGTCCGACACAAGGTCCGACGCAGGGGTGTTCTCGGGCCCGGGAGCCGGAGAAGCAGGAGCTTGCGCGGTGACATCGAGGGCCGCGTCGTCGAACGGATCATAGGCGGGCGATCCTGCACCGGTGGGAAGCTCGGTATCGGAATGCGCACCGCAGCCGTACTGGACGTGAACTACATGGCCGTCGGCCGCATACTCGTTGCCGCAGACGCCGAACGCCGCCGACAACGATCCAGCGAGCGGGAGATAGAACCCGCACAGTCCGCACGTCGACGGTGCAGCTTTCGCCATCTCGCTGTCCGGACCGAACTCACCGTCGTGCCAGCGCTCGGCCGCGTCTAGACGCCCTTCACGGCTGGGAACCTGTGGACGGCCCAGGCCGAGCTCGTACGCGACATCGTCGACCTGGGGATCGCCGGTAGCGACGTACCCGGGGACGAGACGCGGATCGTGCGCTCGCGGTGGGAGCCGATCACCCGGCCCCAGATCGCCGGGTCGGATGCGCTCGTCCCACGGCAACCAGGTCGGCGGCACCAGGGCATCGGGGCCCGGAAGCAGGACGAGTTCGCTGATGGTGGCGCTGTCTGCGTCGGCGGGGGCTGCGACGACCACGGCCCATTGCCATCCGCGATAGCCGGGTAGGTCGGCGACGAAGCGATGTGTCGCCGCACTGTCGTCCTCGGCGGTGACACCGAGATAATCGCCGACGCCGCCTTCACCCAGGTCGATCAGAGCACGGCGCGCCAACTCGGCGGCTTCCGTTAGGACAGGACGAATCTGGTCGAGCTCTGGGAAAGATGCGAAACTCACATGTTCATTTTGCCGCATCACTTCCTGAGTGCCCAGTTCGGGCTGCCATGATGGGGCAGATGATCGCCTCGCTCCGCCGCGTGCTCGGTGTCCTCGCGGTGCCGATTCTGCTTGTCGGGTGCTCGGCGGAACCCGAGGTCAGCGCAGATTCTTCGGCAACGAGGTCGACGGTCACCGTGGTCAGGACCCTCGAGCACGACCGTTCCGCGTTCACCCAGGGCCTGGAGATCGACGAGGGCGAGCTCTACGAGGGCACCGGCCGCAAGGGTTCGTCGTACGTGCGCGTGTCGTCTTTGGACACCGGCAAAGAACTGCGACGTGTGGATCTATCTGCCGAATACTTCGGCGAGGGGCTGACCGTCGCGGGCGAAACTCTGTGGCAGATCACCTGGCAGAACGGAATCGCGTTCGCCCGAGACAAGACCACTCTGGCCGGTAAGCGCGAGGTCGGCTACGACGGTGAAGGCTGGGGTCTGTGTGCTGCAGCGGACGGCCTGGTGATGAGCGACGGGTCCTCGATGCTGACCTTCCGTGACGCGGACACGTTCGAGGCAACCGGCACCGTGGAGGTAACGCTCGACGGAACGCCGCTCGAATCGTTGAACGAACTCGAATGCGCCGAAGACGGATCTGTCTACGCCAACCTCTGGCGCACGTTCGATATCGCGAAGATCGACCCTGCCACCGGGGCGGTGTCGGAGATCATCGATGCCGAGCCGCTCTGGAACTCGATGACCGAGCGTGAGCGCGACGGTGCCGACGTACTCAACGGGATCGCCCAGATACCCGGCACCGACCGCTTTCTGGTGACGGGAAAGCTGTGGCCGAGCATGTTCGAGGTGGAGTTCACACCCGTGGAGTGAGTCGGTGTACTCACACCCTCCACTTTTAGGACAGAATTGACGACGTGAGCGACCCTCGAGACTCCGACACCCCGCCGGGAGAGGACCACCCGGGGTTCGAGAACTATCCACCGGCTCCGCGCGCCGCCAGCCGCAGAACCCCGCTGCCTCCCCTTCACCCGTCGACTTCCCCGCCGGGTGATCGTCCGCCTGGACCGAAGCCGCCGCCCATGCCCCGCAAGTTGACGGTGACTCGAGTCGCGGCGATGCGCAGCCGCGAGCTCACCAACAAGGGCATCGCGACTTTTCATCGAGCCGCGAAAGCAGACGGTGCCGACAAATCGGGACTCACCGCGCTGACGTACGCGACGATGGCCAATTTCGCCTCCGACGCCGCCACTGCTGTCGCGCTGGCCAACACACTCTTCTTCTCCGCCGCGACCGGTGAGGACAAGACGAAGGTTGCGCTGTATCTCGTCATCACCATCGCTCCGTTCGCGTTGATAGCGCCGCTGATCGGACCGATGCTCGATCGGCTACAGCATGGTCGACGGCTCGCTCTCGCCGGTTCGTTCCTGCTGCGGACGGTTCTGGCCGTCGTGCTGGTGTTCAACTTCGACAGCTGGATTCTGTATCCGGCTGCGCTCGGCATGCTGGTGTTCAGTAAATCTTTTGCAGTACTCAAGAGCGCCGTGACACCGCGAGTGCTGCCACCCGAGATCGACCTCGTTCGAGTCAATTCTCGCCTGACGGTGTTCGGCCTGATCGGCGGAACCATTGTCGCCGGCGGAATCGCGGGCGCTATCGCCTGGCTCTCCGGATCGCCGGGCGCACTGTGGTTCGTAGCCGCCATCACCGTGCTGGGCGCCTACCTCAGCATGCGGATCCCGTCGTGGGTAGAAGTGACCGAAGGCGAAGTTCCAGCCACCTTGAGATACCACGGTGACGACGCCGAGACCGAGGTGATGCACCGTGTGAAGCCGGGAACCACACCACCGAAGAACCGCCGCCAACCGCTGGGCAAAGCCGTCATCGTCGGCCTGTGGGGCAACGGAACCATACGTATTCTCACCGGATTTCTGACGCTCTACATAGCTTTCGTTGCCAAAGCTCAGACCGAACACGAGCCGATCAAGCAAGCCGCAATGCTCGGACTGGTCGGTGCATGCGCAGCAATCGGCAACTTCTCCGGTAACGCCGCAGGCGCTCGGATCAAGCTCGGCCGGCCGGCCATCATGATCATCCGATGTACGTTCGCCGTCACCGTCGTTGCCATCGTCGCGGCCGTGACCGACAGCCTGCTGACCGCCGCACTGGCCGCGTTGGTCGCCTCCTGTGCGAGTGCACTCGCCAAGGTGTCGCTCGATGCATCTCTGCAATCCGATCTCCCACCCGAATCCATTGCGTCCGGATTCGGGCGTTCGGAGACCGTCCTACAGCTGTGCTGGGTGCTCGGGGGAACACTGGGCGTGCTGTTGCCCACCGAGTACTGGCTCGGATTCACCGTCGTCTCGATCTTGCTTACGGCCGGCCTGGTGCAGACCATACTCACCTACCGAGGCAAGACACTGCTCCCAGGACTCGGCGGAAACCGACCCGAGCACGCCGAGCAGAGCAGTTCCGACTATTCACCCCAAGAGAACGTGAGTTAAGTGAATCTTGCACCGAAGACCAAAAAGCTATTGGCGATCGGCACTGCCGGACTGATCGTCGTCGGCGTGGCGTTCGTCGCTGTCCTCGCACAGCTCGTGTCCGACGCTCCAGCGCACCGACCGACCATCACGGCATTCGCGGACGGAAAAGCCGTCACCGTCGAGCCGTACCTGTACTGCCCGGTCGAGGCGCCGCTGTGTGAGAACGATGGATCGAGCGCGAGCGTGCCGGTTCGGGAGGGCTACCCGCTGCAGCTGTCTTTGCCCTCCGAGATCACCTCGGCGCCGTGGATTCTCGCAGCTGTGTACTCCGACGATGCCGGGGCCGACGTCGTCGAGACCGACTCGCTGTATCTTCCCGATCAGAAATTGGGTCTGACAGTGCCACCAGTCGACGCAGACGGACGAGCACTGCTGGGCGTCGAAATCAGGTTGCCCTCCGGCATCATCGACACCGACACCCAGCAGGAAGAGATCATCAGCCACGCGATCTGGTCGATCGCGACGACACCGACCGGTTAGCTGTCGAGCTCGCGCGCGACGGCCCTGACCACCTCGGAGATCTTCTGCGCGGTCTTGCGATCGGGGTACTTACCCTTACGCAGTTCAGGTTGGATCGTTGCCTCGAGGAGCGTGATCATGTCCTCTACCATCCCGTGCAGCTCGTCGGGCGTGTGCTTACGCTCGACGGGCTCGCGACGATTGGCGGTGTTCTGACGCAGGGTGGGAGCCGGCTCGAGAACTTTCAAGCTCAGCGCCTGAGGCCCACGCCGTCCTGCTGCCATACCGAACTCGACGCGCTGACCTGCTTTGAGGCCTTCGACACCCGCAGGCAGCGCTGACGAGCGGACGTAGACGTCCTCTCCTTCTTCTTGCGAGAGGAAACCGAATCCCTTGTCGACGTCGTACCACTTCACCTTGCCGGTAGGCACTGCGCTCACCCGTCCATTTGTCTCGGTAAATAGCCTGTTCTGCACAAATTTCGCGCCCAACAGCCGTGTTGGACGCGAATGCCCCAGCATAGCGCGAAGGAGTGCTCGGCAGCACGCCGGTTTATCGGGCTACCGTTAGCGACGTGGCTGATCAAACACCCCGTAACGGCACGACCCTTCTTCGTATCTCGTTGGCGATCTTTGCGATCGGGTTGATCGCGATCGTCGCCATCTTCGCGGTGCCTGCGCTATCCGGGGACGACCCGCCGCTGTGGCTTTATCTGACCGCAATGATCTTCGCGCCCCTGGGCTTCGTGCTGGCGATAGTGTTTGCATTGCTGTCCGGCCGACGGGCGAGATAAAACAGGGGGCACCACATGCGAGTGATTCTCAACATCATCTGGTTGATCTTCGGTGGACTGTGGCTGGCTATCGGCTACTTCGCGGCGGGCATCATCTGCTGCATCCTCATCATCACGATCCCCTTCGGCATAGCGTCGTTCCGCATCGGCGTCTACGCCCTGTGGCCGTTCGGCAAAACGATCGTCGACAAGCCGACATCAGGGGCGGCGGCGATCATCGGCAACGTCATTTGGCTCATCGTTGCGGGGATCTGGCTGGCCATCGCGCATATCGTGTCGGCGATTGCCATGGCGATCACGATCATCGGCATTCCGCTCGCCGTCGCGAACCTCAAAATGGTCCCCATCTCGCTCATGCCGCTCGGCAAAGACATCGTCGACTCCTGACACTCCAGACACACCAGCATCACCCTTGGATGGGTGTGACTTCCATCACATAACAGCGTGGTAACGGATGCGCAACGACCGAGGGTTCACCCGACGGCAGCGCCGCTAGCAGCGCATTCGGCCGTAACCAAAAACCGTGTCCGGCTGCACACCCGGACGACCCGAAAAAGCAAGAGTTACCAAATAGTGACACTCCGCGGGAATTTCAGTACCGTCGTCCACGGCTGAGAAACTTCGGCTGAATCCGGACCCGCAGCGCCAAACCTCGTCCCGCGGGAACGGACCCCCACAAGAACACCCAGGGGACGAGGACGGGGGACCCACACGTCCTCTCGGATAACCGGAAATTCGCTACCTCGGCAGAGAATTTCCTTGGGGTGAAGCCCACGCACTTTCACTTGGAAGCGCTGGGCCGGGCTACCTCTCAGCCCGAACCCGACAGCTGACCTCGCAGGCGCCAGTGGAGAGGATTTCAACTCGTATGAGCGGACGTCACCGTAAGCCGACCACCACCGGCCGGACCGTAGCCAAGGTCGCCGTCACCGGCGCCATCATGGGTACCGCAGGCATGGCCTTCACCGGCACCGCCAGCGCAGCCCCCGATTCCGATTGGGACCGTCTCGCACAGTGCGAAGCAGGCGGTAACTGGGGCATCAACACCGGCAACGGTTTCCAGGGTGGCCTGCAGTTCTCACCGAGCACCTGGAGTTCACATGGCGGCGGGCAGTACGCCGCCACTGCGAACCAGGCCAGCCGCGAAGAGCAGATCGCCGTGGCCGAGAAGGTTCTCGCTTCGCAGGGATGGGGCGCATGGCCCTCCTGCTCGTCGAGCCTGGGCCTGAGCAGTTCGCCCAGCGAGCGCAGCGTGCCTGCATCGCCACAGTCCGCTCCCGAGGCACCGAAGCTCCCCGACCTCACGAGCATCCCCACCATCGACGGCAGCGCCGAGGTAATCGACGGGATCACGAGCGCCGTTCAGACCGTCACGAACGATCCGGCGATCTCTTCGTTCATTCAGAACGCGACCCAGGGCATCCAGCTCGACCCGCAGGTCGTCAATTTCTACCAGGCAAACAAAGCATTCCTGCCTCAGTAGAAATCTCATACAACAGAAAAAGGGCCCCCGATCACTCGGGGGCCCTTTTTTTGGTTCGGACTTAACGGTTGATGACGGTCACTGGATGGGCGTACAGCAGTTGGTCCACGGGCAACGGAAACTCGGTTTCCTCGCCGAACGGCGACAAGCTTCCCGAGCGCGAGGACGCCAATTCACTGACCGCATGGTCGCCGCGAGCGGTTTCCGGCCAGCCTGGATCTACGTAGGGCTTCTTCGACTTGTTCACCATGGGACCATTTTGACACCTGCGCTGCACCCAAAGCCAGTCCAGGTCTCTAATCTGGTAGTCGATGACCGATACTGCAGTGCCTCCAGACCTCGCAGCGTGGCTTTCTTCACGGACCGATAACGAGCTCGTCAGCATCCTCACGCTGCGACCCGACCTCACCGTGCCACCGCCGACGACCATCGGCGTACTCGGCGGACGGGCCGAACAGCGTGCCTCGATCCTGCGCTGCGCTGACGCACTCGACACGTTGGCGCTGACTATTCTGGAGATCCTTGCGCTCGAGGGCTCCCACGAAATGCCGGTCGAACGCGAACGACTCGATGCTGCTGTCGGCAAGCGAGCCACGACCAAGGCCGTCGACAAAGCCCTCGGATTTCTGCGAGAACGAGCACTCGTCTGGGGAACGGGTTCGATTCGGATGCCGCCGGCGGCGCGGGATGCGGTCCCGTGGCGAATCGGGCGAATACTCGACCCGACCGAAGACCTCACCCCAGAGCGAATCACCGACGCGCTCGCTCGAATCGGCGAAGGTGAACGCACCCTGCTGATGACCCTGGCCCGGTCATCACCGACTGGTCGCACCAGAGATGCTGCACCGGGCACATCCGAGGATCGTCCCGTTCAGAAGCTACTGCGGGCCGGGCTGTTGATCTGGCTCGACGAACAGACGGTCGAACTCCCCCAGCAGGTCGGGCAGGCCCTACGCGGCGAGCCGATTTTCGATCCGACGTCGTTGACGCCACCGAAGCGCGCCAGCACCAAATACCCTCTCACCGACGTCAATGCTGCCGCAGCGGGTGAGGCCCTGGAACTGATTCGGCATTGTGCACTGATCATCGAAGCGCTGTCGATCACGCCTGCACCCGCACTCAAAGCCGGTGGCCTGGGCGTACGTGAACTCAAGCGCATCACCAAGGCAACCGGGCTCGACGAACACCGCGTCAGCCTGCTGTTGGAAGTGCTGGCAGCTGCATCGCTGATCACCAGCGGAACCCCCGACCCGCTGCCACCCAACGATTCGGGCGAGGACTACTGGGGTCCGACCCCAGCCGTCGAACCGTGGACCACCGCAACACCGGCATCCAGATGGCAGACCCTCGCGGCGGCATGGCTGGACGTACAGCGTGCGCCCTGGCTGATCGGGATGCGCGACCCCAACGACAAACCGGTGGCCGCGTTGTCCGAAGAGGTGCGCTCGCCTGCAGCTCCACGCGACCGTCGAACGATTCTCGAGTTCCTCGCCGAACTGGGCCCGGGCAATGCCATCGCCGAAGGCGAGGTCTCGCGCGGCCTCGCCTGGCGTCGACCACGTGCCATGTCGCGATACGCGCTTCGACCGGTATCGAAGATGATCGGCGAGGCGACGGCAATGGGCATCGTCGCCCGAGGAGCGCTGTCGACGCCAGGTAAGGCGCTACTGCACGGCGGCGACGCCGAGGCCGCGATGCGTGCTGCGCTACCCGAACCGATCGATTACGTCCTGATTCAGGCCGATCTCACACTCGTCGCGCCTGGCCCCCTCGAGCCCGATCTCGAGCACCGGATCGAACTCGTCGCCGATGTCGAGTCCGCAGGTGCTGCGACGGTCTATCGGATCACCGAGAACTCTCTTCGCCGAGCGCTCGACGTCGGAATGAGTGCAGCCGAGCTGCACGCCTTGTTCGCCGCGCACTCCCGTACGCCCGTCCCCCAGGGATTGACCTACCTGATCGACGATGTCGCCCGCCGTCACGGCCGACTACGCGCGGGGGTCGCGGCGTCGTTCGTGCGATGTGAAGATCCGGCCCTGCTTGCCGAGGTCCTTACCTCTGCTGCGGCCGAACAGCTCGCGCTACGCGCGCTCGCACCGACGGTCGCGATATCCCAGGCCCCGCTCAACGAAGTCATGCGGGCACTCGACGCGGCAGGGTTTGCACCTGCGGGGGAGGATGCCAACGGCATCATCCTCGATTTGCGCTCACGCGGCGCCCGGATTCCGCTGCACCGAGTTCGCTCTGCTTTCAGGCAGCCTGCCATCGCCACCGACGAGCAGCTCACCCGCCTCGTCTCGGAACTGCGCGCCGGCGATCGTGCATCTCGCGCGGGTGGGCGCCCGGTCCTCGCCGACGGGACGCGCGCCACTGGATCGGCCACGATGGCGTTGCTCCACACTGCGCTGAAAGCGCGGCGAAGTGTGTCGATCGGGTACGTCGACGCTCAGGGGGTTGCGTCACAACGCATCGTCGATCCTGTCAATGTCGGTGGCGGCCAGCTCGACGCATATGTGTCGGCCACCGGTGAGGTCCGCCGGTTCACCTTGCACCGCATCACCTCGGTCGCACTGATCGACTAGCGTCCAGGCCTCCGTTATCCGAGCGCGGAGCATCACATGGCGCCGAGGGCGCTATATCAGGACAATGGAGAAGTTGCGCACTTTCTTCCATGCAACGCGAAGTTCTCTAGGAGGAACTGTGACCGACGGCCCCCTGATCGTCCAGTCCGACAAAACCCTGTTGCTCGAGGTCGATCACGAGCTCGCAGGTGCCGCTCGCGCCGCCATTGCTCCGTTCGCCGAACTCGAACGCGCCCCAGAACATATTCACACGTATCGGATCACTCCGCTTGCTCTGTGGAACGCGCGGGCCGCGGGCCATGATGCGGAGCAGGTCGTCGACGCGCTCGTCAACTTCTCGCGTTACGCCGTTCCGCAGCCTTTGCTCGTCGACATCGTCGACACGATGGCGCGTTACGGTCGGTTGCAGTTGGTGAAGAGTCCGGTCCACGGGCTTTCACTGATCAGCTTGGATCGCGCCGTGTTGACCGAGGTCATGCGTCACAAGAAGATCGCTCCGATGCTCGGTGCGATGGTGGACGAGGACACCGTTCTCGTCCATCCGAGCGAGCGTGGGCACCTCAAACAGCTGCTGCTGAAAATCGGCTGGCCCGCGGAGGACTTGGCCGGTTATGTCGACGGCGAGGCGCATCCCATCGAACTCGACACCGAGGGCGGTAAGTGGACTCTGCGCGATTATCAGGCGATGGCTGCTGATTCGTTCTGGGCCGGCGGCTCCGGCGTCGTAGTACTTCCGTGTGGTGCGGGTAAGACGATGGTGGGCGCCGCCGCGATGGCCAAAGCCAAGGCGACGACGCTCATTCTCGTCACCAATACCGTCGCCGGCCGTCAGTGGAAGCGTGAGCTGATCGCTCGCACTTCGCTCACCGAGGAAGAGATCGGCGAGTACTCCGGCGAGCGCAAGGAAATTCGCCCTGTGACGATCGCCACGTACCAGGTGATCACGCGTCGCACCAAGGGTGAGTACAAACACCTCGAACTGTTCGATTCCCGTGACTGGGGATTGGTGATCTACGACGAGGTCCACCTGCTACCCGCGCCGGTGTTCCGGATGACGGCGGATCTGCAATCACGTCGCCGTCTCGGGTTGACTGCAACGCTGGTGCGCGAGGACGGCCGCGAGGGCGACGTCTTCTCGCTCATCGGGCCGAAGAGGTACGACGCCCCGTGGAAGGACATCGAAGCACAAGGGTGGATTGCACCCGCCGAGTGCATCGAGGTCCGGGTGACGTTGACCGACGCCGAGCGCATGGCGTACGCGGTTGCCGAGCCCGAGGAACGGTACAAACTCTGCTCGACGGCCCACACCAAGGTGGCGGTCGTGAAGTCGATCCTCGCCAAGCACGAAGGTGCGCCGACCCTGGTGATCGGCGCCTACCTGGATCAGTTGAACGAACTCGGTGAGGCACTGAACGCTCCGGTGATTCAAGGTTCGACGAAGAACAAGGAACGCGAGGTGTTGTTCGACGCCTTCCGAAAGGGCGAGATCCCGACCCTTGTGGTGAGCAAGGTCGCGAACTTCTCCATCGATCTACCGGAAGCATCTGTGGCAGTTCAGGTTTCGGGAACTTTCGGTTCACGCCAGGAGGAAGCGCAGCGACTCGGACGCCTGTTGCGTCCGAAGCACGACGGCGGTCAGGCGCACTTCTACTCCGTCGTCTCACGGGACACACTCGACGCCGAATACGCAGCACACCGGCAGCGGTTCCTGGCCGAGCAGGGTTATGCATACCGAATCACCGACGCAGACGACTTGCTCGGTCCTGCCATCTGATATTCGTGCTACTAATGAGCATGTGCGCCGTTTCCAGTTCCCTGTCGATGTAGCCCATGCCGCGTCGGTGAACGAGACGATGGCAGAGGTTCGCAGGCTCAGAGTGTCTGCGATCGTCACGGCCGTCGTGTTGGTTGCCCTCGCAGCATGGTTCTTCTGGATGGCTCATCCGTGGTCGTACATTCTGGGTGCGGTGTTTCTCATCGCCGCAGCGACCTCGCTGTGGGTCACGGTGTGGGCACCGCGGAAGGTGGGCGCCGTCGAGGACCTCTACGCGAAGGGTCAGCTGATTCCGGCCGTCATCGCCGAGACCCGTCCGCGCGGGGTCACCATTCTCGCTCTGCTGGACATCGCGAAGCCCGACGCCCAGGCACGGCACTATGTGCTCGTGACCAGGAGTATTCGCGCCCTGCCCGGCCACGAACTGGTCGAAGGGGAACTGGTTCCGTCGATCGCGGTGCTTGCCGACCGGACCACGAACACCACCGGTGACACCTGGCAGATGGTCTCCCCCATGCCCATTGCCTGGGGAACCACCGACGCGTCCGTCATCGAGCGAGCCACGTCGGAGATCACCGAACCCGAGTGGGCCTTGCTGCTTGCCAACATCGGCTTGTCCGAGAAGGTGCGTGCGGCCGATAACCAGCAGTTGTCGGTCGATCCACACGACCTGCCCAAGGACCTTCGGTAAGTCGGGGCTCAGGCGAGTGCTGGGATGATTTCGCGCTCGAACAGTTCGATCCCGGATCGATCGTAGGCAGCTTCGGGGAAGTAGAAGATGCCGCAATCGACACTATCGTCGGCTGTGAAGGCAAAATCGGCTCACGCTCCCCTGCTCGGCCTACACTTTTCTGATCATGAGCACTGTTTCGCTTGCGGAGCACTTTCAGTCACATCGCAGCCATCTGCTGTCAGTCGGCTACCGGGTGACGGGCAGTGTCGCCGACGCCGAGGATGCGGTACAGGAAAGTTGGATCCGGCTCGCGTCGGCCGACGCCGAGTCCATCGAGGATCTTCGAGCCTGGCTCACCACAGTTGTGGCGAGGATCTGTCGCGACCGGCTGAAATCGGCGGCTTCGAGGCGAGAAACGTATGTCGGACAATGGCTTCCAGAGCCCATTGTCACCGCACGCGACGTCCCGGCCGGGACTACGTTGTCGGTCGATCCGCTCCAGATCGTCGTTCGCACCGAGGACACCAGGCTCGCCGCCCTGGTGGTCCTGGACTCGCTCACTCCCCCGCAGCGCGTCGCTTTCGTATTGCACGACGGCTTTTCCGTCCCTTTCGACGACGTCGCTTCGATTCTCGATGTGAGCACTGCTTCGGCTCGGCAACTGGCCTCGCGTGCACGCAAGCAGGTCGACTCCACACCGGCGCCGGTACCGGATGCCGAGCACGACGCTGCCGTGACGGCGTTGATGGCCGCGTTGGCGACCGGTGACGTCGGCCGGGTCGCGCAGGCTTTGCACCCGGAGTGCCGAATGATCGGAGACAGTGGCGGCACCGCCCGCACGGCTGCACAGATCGTACGCGGCCCCGACAAGTGCGCCCACTTCTTCCTCGGGCTGGTGGCGATGTACGGCGAGAACACGCTCGGCTCGCTGGAACCGGCCTCGGTGAACGGCCAGCTTGGATACGTCTCGTCCGGCCTCGTCGGTGCACGAAGCTTTCCGGCGCGGGCCGGTGGGTTCACGGTGCGTGATGGTTCGGTCTGGGCGTCCTACGATTTCGCCAACCCGGCCAAGCTTCGAGGCGTTACGGTGCCGCTGGACTTTCCCAGGGAACCCGGCACGCATCGGAACTGAAGCCCTGCTCGGTGATCCCGAGAGCCGAATTGATCCGGGCACGCATGTTCTCCAGGCCGATCTGATACGTCAGCTCGACGACGCCGGCCCGGCCGAACCGGTCTTCCAGATCGGCGACCTGGGCGTCCGTCACCGCACTGGGGTCGGCCGTCATCACGTCGGCGTATGTGATCGCGGCTCGCTCGTCGTCGGTGTATTTCGTTGACGTCGTATAGTCGCCAATTTCTTGCAGCCGCTCGATATCGAGACCGTCGAGGCGTTGGGTCATCTTGCCGAAATCGATGCACCACGTGCAGCCGAGCGTCCACGCCACTCGGAAGACAGCGAGTTCACGGACACTCACCGGTAGCCGAGTCGAAGCTTTGTCTGCTGCGAGTTCCTGCGTCAGCGACGCGAAGAACAGCTTCGGATGGTTCGCGAACACGGCTAAGGGCTCAGGAACCTCACCGACCATCTTGGATGCGGCCTTGTACGCCATTCGGACCAGTACGGGAGCGTCGGCCGGGGCTACCGGCGGAATTCTCGACATGTCGTTCTCCTTCTCCGATGATGGGGTTCTTACCTCCTGGACGAGGCGCGCATACCGAATGTGACACCAGCTACGCTGCATGAATGTCCGCGGAGCACCGAAGCCGAACTGTCGAGCGTCTACGCCCCTTCGCGTCGACGATCTTCGCGGAGATGACAGCACTCGCTGTGGCGAGCGACGCGGTCAATCTGGGTCAGGGATTTCCCGACACCGACGGGCCTGCGTCCATGCTTGCGGCCGCTCGAGACGCCATTGCCGGCGGCCTCAATCAATACGCGCCAGGGTCGGGTATGCCGGTCCTTCGCGAGGCCATTGCCGCTGATCGCTCTCGCCGCTACGGCATCGACTACGACCCGTCCTGCGAGATTCTCGTCACCGTCGGTGCCACCGAAGGCATTGCCGCGACGATCCTCGGGCTCGTCGAACCCGGCGAAGAGGTTTTGCTGATCGAGCCGTTCTACGACTCGTATGCTGCCGCGATCGCGTTGGCCGGCGCCCGTCGGTCCACGGTCCCTCTCGTCGCCGATGGAACCGGTTTCGCCGTGGACCTCGATGCGCTCGAACGTGCGATCGGGGTGAACACCAAACTTCTCGTAATCAATTCCCCGCACAATCCGACGGGAATGGTGTTGACGCGTGATGAGCTCGTCCGGATCGCCGAGATCGCGTGCGAGAACGACTTGCTCGTCCTGACCGACGAGGTCTACGAGCGCCTGGTCTTCGAAGATTCCGAGCATGTACCGATTGCATCCATGCCCGGCATGTTCGAGCGGACCGTCACCGTCTCCAGTGCCGCGAAGACCTTCAACGCAACGGGTTGGAAGACCGGGTGGGCGCTGGGCCCAGCCGAACTCATCGATGCCGTGCGCTCGGCCAAGCAATTCTTGACGTTCGTCGGGGGAACCCCATTCCAGCCTGCGGTAGCGCACGCGCTCACCCATGAAGGCGCCTGGGTGGACGAACTCCGAGACTCACTGCACGCCAAACGGAACGTACTCTCCGCCGCGCTGACCAAAGCTGGTCTGGAGGTGAAGTCCAGTAGCGGAACGTATTTCGTCTGTGCCGACGTGGCACCGCTCGGTGAGACCGACGCCCTGAAATTCTGTCGCACACTTCCCGCGAGAATCGGCGTGGCGGCCGTCCCTGTCACCGCGTTCGTCGATCATGCCGAGCCGTGGAAAACTTTGGTGCGCTTCGCCTTCTGCAAAAAAGACGACGTGCTGGCCGAAGCGTCCGACAGACTGCTGAGACTCTGACAACCACCATGACCGCCAGAACCATCCCCGTCGCTTTCGTCGTCAATGCCACTGCTCTCGCGGCGAGCAGCGGCGTCGATCTGTCGTATCCACTGTCGATGGCGGGAATCGGACCGGAAACGTTGAAGGATCCGCGCGCACGACTCACCGCCGAACAGGTCACGTTGTTCACCCAGTCCGCATGGCAGATCACCGGCGACGAGCTGTTCGGATTGGCGTCGACGCCCATGCGGCGCGGCAGTTTTCGCGTCATCTGCCAGACCCTCATACACAGTCCCGACCTCGCGTCGGCGTTGAACCGGATGACGGAAACCACGCGCGTGCTCTCGGGACTTCCGACAATGACGATCACTCGCGGTGAGAGCACAACGCGATTGACGATGCCGCCGGTGGACAACACACATCTGCCGGAGCAGGCCAGGGAGCGGGCCGGCCAATTGCTGACCGACTTTCGAATGTTACTGGTACATCGCTTCGCCGCGTGGCTCATCGGTGGTCGAGTGAAGCTGCACTCGGTCGAACTGCCCTATGACATGGCCGATGCGGAAACCGCCAAGCTCTACGATCGAATGTTCGGCACCCGAGTGGCATTCGGTGCATCGGTCGCAGTCCTCGAGTTCGACAATGCCGCGATGCGAGCGCCGATCGTGCAAACCGAGGCGAGCCTGACGGACTATTTGCGTGAGTCACCGAACTTGCTGTTCACTGCGCGCGATTACGACAGCACCGCATCGTCACAAGTGCGACGAGCACTCGAACTGGGACTTCAGGGCCGCAGTCCAGCTACCGACGAGATCGCCGCCAAGCTGACGGTCAGTACCGCGCACCTTCGCCGACTGTTGCGGCAGGAGGGCACGTCGGTGAACCAGATCCGCGAAGAAGTACTACGCGACGCCGCCATCTCCGGGCTGAGTCGCGGCGATTCGGTCGACGACCTTTCTCACCAGCTCGGATTCTCGGAGCCGTCCGCCTTCCGACGGGCATTCAAGCGGTGGACCGGGCAGACACCGGGCGCGTATCGGTGAAGTACCTCTAACACAGGCAGAACTCGTTGCCCTCCGGGTCGGCCATCGTGATCCATGTACTCGGGCCGAGCTGACCGCGATAGAGGATCGATGCTCCTGTCTCGACGAGGCTTTCTGCCACCGCTTCGCGATTGTCTCCGATCCTCAGGTCGAAATGTAACCGGTTCTTCACTGTTTTCGACTCCGGAACCCACTGAAAGAGCACGCGCGGCGCCGAGGGTCGGTCGGGATCGACGATTGCGGCGCCGATCTTCCAGACGAGCCGACCGTGAAAGAGGAGTGTGTCGTCCTCGCTCGCGTGACCGGCGTCCACCATTTTCCTGATGAACTTCTCGTCCTGTTCCTCCACCTGCCACCCGAGGGTCGCAGCCCACCATGCGGCCTGCTCATGAGGGCTGTCGCTGTCTATCGTGACTTGAATTTCGTATCCCATGCGCACACGATAGGACACGAGGGCGACAAAATTCGGCAATCAATCGTTGGAACGTACGTTCGAATGTCGCTAGGATATCGGTCATGAGCGTGGAACTGCAGGGGTCGCTGTTCACCGACACCGACGAGGCCTTCGGTCCACTCGGATCCACGGTTACGCGACGCACTCTCACGAACGGCGCATGGATCGATGTCCGCCCCGGATGGGCGAGCACCATGGACTTGTTCGATCGACTCGTCACCGACGTCGATTGGCGAGCCGAGCGACGCCAGATGTACGACCGCGTGGTCGACGTGCCTCGTTTGGTGCGCTTCTACTCCGAGCACGAGAGCTGGCCCGAGGCACGGTTGCTCGAGGCCAAGTCTGCGCTCGATGCGCACTATCGGGCCGAATTGGGCGAGCCCTTCGCCACCGCCGGATTGTGTTACTACCGGGATGGATCCGACAGCGTCGCCTGGCATGGAGACAACATCGGCCGCAGCGCCACCGAGGACACGATGGTTGCCATCGTGTCACTCGGTGCCACCCGCCAATTGATGCTGCGTCCGCGTGGCGGCGGCGCATCGTTGAAGTTCACTCTCGGCCACGGCGATCTGATCGTCATGGGCGGTTCGTGCCAACGGACGTGGGAGCACGCCGTGCCCAAGAGCGCTCGTGCCACCGGCCCTCGCGTCAGCGTGCAGTTCCGCCCGCGCGGCGTTCGGTGACAGCGGCTGCGAGTGCATCGAGTTGCGCCGCTGTGGTGTCCCAGTCCAGGCAGGCATCGGTGATCGACTGACCGTAGGTCAATTCGTTCGCATGACCGAGCGTCAGGTCCTGCCGCCCAGCTTCGATGAAGCTCTCCAACATGAGACCGACGATCCCGTGCTCGCCTGCTGAGAGCCGTGCCGACACGTCCGTCACGACATCGACCTGCTTGTTGTGGTCTTTTCGGCTGTTGCCGTGGCTCGCGTCGATCACCACTCGCTCGGGAAGATTCGATTTCCGGAGCCGCGCGATGGTGTCGGCGACAGTCTCCGCGTCGTAGTTCGGACCGTCGGTGCCGCCGCGCAGGATCACATGGCAGTCAGGATTCCCGACGGTTCTGATCAACGCGGAATGACCGTCGAGGTCCGTTCCGGGGAAGACATGACTCGACGCCGCTGCCCGAGTTCCGTCGACCGCGACCTGAACATCGCCTTCGGTCGAATTCTTGATTCCGACGGGCATCGACAACGCGCTGCACAGTTGACGGTGCACCTGACTGGCTGCGGTTCGTGCGCCGATGGCACCGTAGCTGACCAGGTCCGCAATGTACTGAGGGGTGATGGGGTCGAGGAATTCGCATCCGACCGGAAGACCGAGACTCGAGATGTCGACGAGCAACTGACGGCCCACACGGAGGCCTTCGTTGATGTCGAAACTGCCGTCGAGATGCGGGTCGTTGATCAGGCCCTTCCAGCCGAGAGTGGTCCGCGGCTTTTCGAAGTACACGCGCATGACGATGTGCAGGCGATCATCGAGTTCGGCCGCCTTCGCGGCCAATCTCCGGGCGTAGTCCATCGCCGCGGTGGTGTCGTGCACCGAGCACGGTCCGACGACGACGATCAGCCGGTCGTCACGTCCGTCGAGAATGTCGATGACGCCGTCGCGCCCGCGTCGTACCACGGCCGCCACAGCGTCGTCCGCGGCATGCTCACGCCGAACGGTCCGCGGCGATAGAAGCGGACTGATACTGATCGTCCGTCGGTCGTCCAAAGCCGAGTCGTCGAGAGCGGGATCGCTGGTATTGATGTCGATTGTCATGAAGGAAGATCCTGTTCCCAGACCGACTCGTTCACGGTGAATCCACGCGCACTTCGAGCCGGTCTGATTCCGGCTCGTGGGGTGGGGTGTCAGCGCATGGTGTCGCTGGCTGACCCACCCGGGGCCGGCCTGCTAAACCAAAAATACGTGCGCGTCATGGGTTCGAGAGTAGCAGCTCTTTCTCCGGAGGCAGCCGAGCGCCTATGCTCATGCATGCAGTCGGTTCGCCCGCGGCCAAGAGGAGCCCCGAAGTCCGCAAGGGCGACGCAAGAGGGAACCCGGTGAGAATCCGGGATTGTCCCGCAGCGGTATGCAGGAACGACCGCCGTCTATCAAGCACTGGAGAAGCCTCTCTGGGAAGCGACGGCCACTAGGAGCGATCTCGAGCTTTCTTAGCAAGATCGCGCGCCTGCGAGTCCGAATACCTGCCTTCTGTGCTGCGCACGCCGTGCGTAGCGGTTCACCGCCCCGTGGAGTGGGCGAGTAGACCTGAAGTCTCGTCTTGGGCTCAGGCGTACTCGCGCGCACGGTGGTGTTCCACCCATCACGCCATGTATCTGGAGACACACGAAGTGACATTCGAATTCACTGCGACAGTTCTCGGTTCACCCCGAATCGGCCCGAAGCGCGAACTGAAGAAGGCTGTCGAGTCCTACTGGGCCGGAAAGATCGATGCCGCCGCACTCGGCGCTGTCGCCAAGCAGTTACGCGAGGACGACTGGCTTTCGCTGAAGTCCGCTGGGCTCGACTCCGTGCCGATCAACACCTTCTCTTATTACGACCAGGTGCTCGACACCGCAGTCCTCCTCGGAGCGCTGCCCGAACGGGTAAGCGCCATCGAGGACGATCTCGATCGGTATTTCGCCGCCGCGCGTGGCAACGACACCGTGCAGCCCTTGGAAATGACCAAGTGGTTCGACACCAATTATCACTACCTCGTACCCGAGATTGCACCGAGCACAACGTTCGCTCTCCACCCGGAGAAGATTCTCGGCGAGCTGAACGAGTCTCGCGCACTGAACATTCCGGCCCGCCCGGTGATCGTCGGTCCAGTCACATTTCTGCTGCTCTCGAAATCGGTCGGCGGTGACGCTCGGCTGCTGGACCGCCTCGACGAAATCCTCCCGCTGTACGCGGATCTGTTGACACAGCTGTCCGACGCGGGTGCCGAATGGGTCCAGATCGACGAGCCTGCTCTGGTCGCGGATCGAACCGAAGCCGAACTCGCCGCCGCCGGACGCGCCTACGACTACCTCAGCGCCGTCGAGAGAAGGCCGGCAATAATGGTGGCGTCGTACTTCGGGTACCTCGGTGACGCATTGCCAATACTGGCCTCGACCGGCATCGAGGGGTTGTCGGTCGATCTCACGGGCCCGGGAACCGTCGAGCAGGTCGCTGCGGTGCCCGCTCTGGCGAGCAAGCTTCTGGTGGCAGGCATCGTCGACGGTCGCAATGTCTGGCGGACCGATCTGGACCAGGCCCTTGCCACGCTGGCGAGCCTGTTGGGCAGCGCTGGCGCGCTCGCCGTGTCGAGTTCCTGCTCGCTACTTCATGTTCCGTACACGCTCGAAGCCGAGACGAGGATCGTGGATCCACTGCGGTCGTGGCTGGCGTTCGGCGCAGAAAAAGTCGAGGAGGTGACCGTGCTCGCACGTGCACTTCGCGAGGGAACCGATGGCGTTGCAACCGAACTCGCCTCTGCACGGGTCGCGGCGGAATCACGTCGCACCGACCCCCGAGTGCACAACAGCGCAGTTCGCACCCGACTCCAGGGTGGTGTGGCAGTCGATCGCAGTCCCGCCGCAGAGCGTCGGGTGGCCCAAGCGGCTCGACTCGACCTCCCATCGCTCCCGACGACGACGATCGGTTCGTACCCGCAGACAACCCAGATCCGTCTCGCCAGGGCCGAATTGCGCAAGGGCGAGATCGACGACGCCGAGTACGTGCGTCGCATGCAAGCCGAGATCGCCGATGTCATTGCACTGCAGGAGAAGTTGGGCCTCGACGTTCTCGTGCACGGCGAGCCGGAGCGCAACGACATGGTGCAGTACTTCGCGGAGCAGCTACACGGCTTCGCGGCCACGGCCAATGGCTGGGTTCAGTCCTACGGTTCACGTTGCGTGCGTCCGCCCATCCTGTTCGGTGATGTGAGCCGGGCGGGTGCGATGACCGTCGACTGGATCGCCTTTGCTCAATCACTGACGGACAAGCCGGTCAAGGGCATGCTGACCGGACCTGTGACGATCCTCGCGTGGTCGTTCGTTCGCGATGATCAACCGCTGGCCGACACCGCGGATCAGGTCGCACTGGCCATCCGCGACGAGACCGTCGACCTGCAGACGGCAGGAATCGCGATCGTCCAGGTAGACGAACCTGCACTACGCGAACTGCTCCCCTTGCGCACAGAGGACAAGAAGGCGTACCTGGAGTGGGCTGTGCGTGCATTCAAGCTGTCGACGTCAGGGGTAGCGGATTCCACGCAGATCCATACTCACCTGTGCTACTCGGAGTTCGGCGAGGTGATCGATGCGATCGTCGCACTCGATGCCGATGTGACGTCGATCGAGGCCGCTCGCTCCCACATGGAAGTCCTCGACGATCTCAATGACGTCGGATTCGATCTCGGTGTAGGTCCAGGTGTGTACGACATCCATTCACCGCGGGTTCCGAGCGTCGAGGAGATCACCGCTTCCTTGCAGGCGGCATTGAAGGCCGTTCCTGCTGGTCGTTTGTGGGTCAATCCGGATTGTGGGCTGAAGACCAGAGGTAACGCCGAGGTCGAAGCCTCACTGCGCAACCTCGTAGAGGCCGCTGCTCTGGCTCGCTAGTTTCGACCCCTGACTGCACACTGTCTGGCCCGACCGGCGGAATCCCGTCGAAACGGCGAGATAGTGTGCAGTCGGTCCATATAGGTTGCGAACAACTTAAACGTGCGCTACCTTTGTGCACGTGACCAACGAACTCGCACTCGATCGCCAGGTGTGCTTTGCGTTGTACTCGGCATCGCGAGCCACCACTGCCGCCTACCGTCCGATCCTCGACAAACTCGGGATCACCTACCCGCAGTACCTGGTACTCCTGGTGCTGTGGGAAAAGGACGGGCGCGGCGTCCGTGACATTTGCACCGCCCTCGATCTCGACACCGGGACGTTGTCCCCGCTGCTCAAACGGCTCGAAGGCCTCGGCTTCATCGAACGTAGGCGCCTCACGTCCGATGAGCGAAGAGTCGAGATTCACCTGACCGAAGCGGGCAGCGCGCTACGCAGCGAGGCAGCCGGCATACCGATGCAACTCGCCTCGCAGACCGGCATGAGCGTCGACGAACTCACCAACCTCAAGAACGTCTTGGCCGCACTGGCCGACGCACTCCACCAAGAAAAGGGATGACTGTGGCTACCATTTACACCGCCGAAGCATTGGCAACCGGAGAAGGCCGCAACGGCCGCGCCCGCAGCTCGGACGGTCGTCTCGACCTCGAACTCGCGATCCCCGAGGCCATGGGTGGCAACGGCCAGGGCACCAATCCGGAGCAACTGTTCGCTGCAGGTTACGCAGCCTGCTTCCACTCCGCCCTGCAAATGGTCGCCCGTGCGAACAAGGCAGATGTGACGGACTCAGCTGTCGGTGCCCAGGTCGGCATCGGCCCCAACGACGCCGGCGGATTCCAGCTCGAGGTCACGCTCGAGGTGACGCTACCGAATCTCCCCCACGACGAGGCCCAGGCACTTGCTGACAAAGCCCACCAGGTCTGCCCGTATTCCAACGCGACCCGCGGCAACATCGATGTGACCGTCACGGTCACCGAAGACTAGGAGTATCCCTTGCGCGCCAAGGAAATTCATCTCGCTTCACGTCCACACGGTGAGCCGACGCCGGAGAACTTCCGCACCGTCGAGATCGACCTTCCCGAACTTCAGGATGGTCAGGTACTCGTCCGCAATATCGTCATGTCCGTCGATCCCTACATGCGCGGCCGGATGAACGACGTCAAGTCGTACGTTCCGCCGTTCCAGGTCGATGCACCGCTCGACGGCGGCGCCGTGGGCGAGGTAGTCGATACCCGCAGTGACGCTTTCGCAGTCGGCGACGCCGTGCTGCACGGGAAGGGATGGCGGGACACCGCTGTCCTCGACGGCAGATCGGCCATGAAAGTCGACCTCGACAAGGGGTCCCCTTCTGCCTACCTCGGGGCTCTCGGCCTGACCGGGCTCACCGCCTATGTCGGTCTCACCGCGGTGGCACAGTTCAAGCCCGGCGACGTGGTGTTCGTCTCGGGTGCAGCGGGCGCCGTCGGTTCACTGGTCGGCCAGATCGCCAAGGCACTCGGAGCGTCTCGCGTAATCGGTAGCGCAGGTTCCAAGGCCAAGGTTGCTCGGCTACTCGAGCTGGGCTTCGATGCTGCGTTCGATTATCACGACGGTTCGGTGACGAAGCAGCTCGCCGAGGCCGCTCCGGACGGAATCGATGTGTACTTCGACAACGTCGGCGGCGACCACCTCGAAGCTGCCATCGCGTCGATGAACAAGAACGGCCGAATTGCACTGTGCGGAGCAATCTCTCAGTACAATTCGACCGAAGCCACTCCTGCGCCTCGAAACTTGGCTCTGGCCATCGGCAAGGAACTCATGTTGAAGGGCTTCATCGCCGGCTCCTACCAGCATCTCGCCGGTGAGTTCAGCGGGAAGATGGCGACATGGCTTGCCGACAACGTCATCGAGTGGGACGAGACCGTTGTCGAGGGTATCGACAACGCGCCGCAGGCATTCATCGGTCTGCTCCGCGGTGAGAACACCGGAAAGATGATCGTCTCCATCTAGAACGCCAGAGGACAGCTCTGCCGTCGCGTCTTCGTTACAGCGCTCGTGTTGCACCGACAGATCCGACGTTAGAGTTGTTCCATGGCACGCGCACCGCTTCCCCTGCGTGACGGCCTCGGTCCTACCCGGATTCGAATGCCGGATACCGAGACCTTCCCCACCGTCGTGGACTATCTCGTCGATCGTTTCCCACACGATGAGAGACGTCTGCGAGAAAAAGTCGCGGCACGGGAAGTGGTGGATGCGGCAGGGATGCCCCTCGACCCGAGCTCACCGCTCGTTCCGCGCAGCGATATCTATCTCTATCGCGATCCACCGCTCGAACCCGTCGTGCCGTTCCCGATCGACATCCTCCACCACGACCGAGACCTGTTGGTCATCGACAAGCCGCACTTTCTGGCGACGATGCCCCGTGGGGCGTACATCGCCAGGTCCGCGCTCGTGCTGATGCGCCGAGAGCTGGGTCTGCCCGACCTGAGCCCCGCCCATCGCCTCGACCGCCTGACCGCGGGAGTGCTGATCTTCACCGTCCGCCCCGAAGTTCGCCGTGCCTATCAGGAATTGTTCGCACAGCGGGCCGTGACGAAGGTCTATCACGCCGTGGCACGATTGGATCCGGAGCTCGAGCTTCCACTCACGCTGCGTAGCCGAATGATCAAGGTACGCGGCGTACTTCGCGCCGAAGAAGTACCTGGCGAACCGAATGCCGAAACGCATGTCGAGCTCACCGACCACAACCTGAGTCACGGTCTCTACACTCTACGACCCACCACCGGACGCACACATCAACTGCGCCTTCACATGAACTCGTTGGGGGTGCCGATTCTGGGTGACAACTTCTACCCCGACTTCTACGACGTCGCCGGTGACGACTATTCGCATCCACTGCAGCTGCTGGCTCGATCGATCGAGTTCCGAGATCCGTTCACCCAGACGATTCGAACTTTCGTCAGTACTCGCACACTCGAACTCCCTAGCGGGGCATAGACAGAACATCGCCGTGTGCGGCATTCTCCTCGGCAATCTCCGCCGTCCGAACGTTGATTCGATGTGAAAACACAGCCAGCGCCATCAATCCGATCGCGACGCTGGCCAGCGCACTGAATCCCTCCTGAGCAAAATCGACCAACGCGTTCAACAGCGTGAAGATCAAGGCCGCGATGCGAAGCATGTGCAGTGGCCACAATTTTCCTCGACGAAGCCGAATCGCCGACGGCAGTGCGAGCGCAAAGGTCAGCACGGAGGACACGAACAGAATTCCGCTCGCTACCCCCATACCCTCGACCTCGATATTCATGTCGCGAGTATCGAGATGGAGATTCCCGAGAACCAACTCGACGATCCCGAAGACCACGCCCAGGAACGACACGAGGGTCATGCCCCACGCAAAAACGGACACCCATCGAGGGCTCTTGAAGAACTTCGGGATCAAGCGAGGCGCGAACTGCTGGGCGTCGTACAGGCGTGCCGATCCGGTCCTGCAGTTCTCGAGAAGGAGTCGGAGCCCGGCAATGGTCGCGGCATCCTCGCCCTCCGCCTCGGCCCGGTCGACCATCCGCAGAGCCCACGCGCGCCGGTGGTCCGGCAATCCGTGTGCGATGCCATGCGCGGCTATCAGTGCCGCGTTGGCCAACGTCTCCTGATGCGACGGACGTCGAATGTCGCGCACGATTCGATTACCCACGAGGACGACGACTACGAGCACATACATGATTTCCGAAGACGGGCCGTAAAAGTAGTCGTTGTCCTTCGTGACGAATTTGCCGACCTCGTCGAGGAACAGGCCGAATCCGATACCGCCGAGCAGGACGGCAAGTGCGCGGACCGCGAACCCGATGAACATCCACCCGATCAACAGGGCGAACATCATCAGGGCGCCGCCGTACAGCGCGTGTGCGATGTGAAGGGTTTTACCGCCGACCTGTGGGTAGTCGGTCAATTCCAGATACAGGCGAGTGAGCAGAATCGTCGCGATGGCGATGATCATGAAAGCCTCGGCCGCCGTCGAACCGTATGCATCTCGCACGACACGCGAGCGGCGTAGAGGTGCTTGCTGCGACGTAACGTCGGTGGTCACATTCACAGTATGTAGGTCGAGAGGACGCTCGATCACTACTTCGGCGATCGACTCACCCTGCGCATCACCGTTTGACAAATCCGTTTGCTGAAACTGCAATAGGTGCATGGCCAGCCTTGAAGCGGACTTCGACGACATCATCGCAGCTGTGGGTCCACGTCTGAAGCGACTACGCGGCGAGCGTGGCACCACGCTCGCCGCACTCGCCGAGACGACCGGAATCTCGCTCAGCACACTCTCCCGACTCGAATCCGGCGACCGAAAACCGAGCCTGGAGCTACTCCTCCCGATCGCCCGGGCGCACCAGATCCCCTTGGACGAACTCGTCAGCGCGCCACCCGTCGAGGATCCGCGGGTCCGCTCGGCTCCGATTCGACGCGAGCACGTGACGATCCACCCCCTTACCCGACGACCGGGTGGGATGCAGGCATACAAGCTCGTCGTCGATCCCGCTTGCACCGACCCTGATCCTCGCGTTCACGAAGGTTACGAATGGCTCTACGTTCTCAACGGCAGATTGAGATTGGTACTCGGTGAACACGACATCGTCATGAAGCCGGGCGAGGCCGCGGAATTCGATACACGCGTGCCACATTGGTTCGGTGCGGTCGACGATCGACCAGTGGAGATACTGAGTCTCTTCGGCCCCCAGGGCGAACGCATCCACGTTCGAGCATCACCTTCGTGAGACTTGGAGCTTGTCCTTGTGTACCCGTCGACTGGGTGTGGGAGAGTGGGCGCGTCTGCGCAATGGGCAGCAGAACCGAACCAAACCAATAAGGAACCGCTCATGATCGATAGAAGTCCCGACACAATGACGTCTCGGGGACCAGCTTCACGCACCGATGTAGACATCGCGACGGGTGTCCTCGTCGGCGTTCGCGGTGGGAGTGTCGCGCGGGCAGTAGAGGATCTTTTCGCGACCGCCCGAGACAATCGCGTCAGCCTGTTCGAACTGTCCCGCACAGTGATCACCATCGCCGAAGGCAGGGACGGCGGTGAACCGGAAACACGTCGGGTCGCCCTGGCCCGATGGGGAACTGCACTCGCCACCCAGGAACAACTGATCGGAAGCTAGCAACTGCTGCGAACGCGTGAAGAAGCGGTCAGCCGAACACGATGGCCAGAATCACCGAAGCCGACGTCGCAGCAATTGCCAAGATGATCAACGATGCCACCACGCGCTGCCGAATCGGACGACTTCGGTCGCCGTAGGCACCGTTCGAACCGGGAAGGTCGTCGTCGAGAAAGTCGTCGGAATCGACGCCCACCTCGTCGAAGTAGACCGTGTCGCGAGGTGGAACCCACTGTTGGCCGTTCGCACGGATAGCCGAGGACAATCGTTCGAGTCGAGCCTGTGCCGGGGCCGGGTAGTACTCGGAAGGTGCGTTTATCGGTAGGCCTCGTGCCAACGAGATCGGCGACCGATAGCGCGCTTCCAATGCTGCGAACGCAGCTGATGCGGTGGGATCGCCGTCTGCTTTCGAGGTCAGGAACCAGGCGGCGCCCGCTGCTGCACGTTCGCCCATCAGCAGATGGGTGTAGGCGAGTAGTTCCAGAATCGGCTGGGACGCTGGCGTCGTACGAAGTGCCGCATACAGTCGGTCCCGAGCGTGTGCATTGTCCCCACGCGCAAGATCGCGCTGGGCTTCCTCGATCACATCCACGGGCCAAGCCTAGCGAGTTCGAGCCGGCGGGCACATTACAGACGTGCTCGACGACCACGGCACCCCAACATTCGTCCGCTGGGGTGCCGTGGTCTTATCGCTGTCGAGGCTTCGCTGACACTCAGGCCTCGGCGTAGACCGTGCCTGGCCGCAGCATCAGTGCGAGTGCGATGGTAGCCGCGGTGCCGATGAGGATCACCACAACGACCAGGTTCAATCCACTGACAGTGGGTGCGATACTCCCCGCTATGGCGGACGATGCCAGGATTACCGTCGCGATAGATGCGCCGATCCCCTGCCCGGCAGTTCGAACAACTGCATTCAAACCGGTTGCTTCGCTGGTGTTTTCGACCGGAACAGACTCGACGACGAGGTTCGGGAGCGCAGTGTAGGCGAACGATGTCGCGATGGACACGGTGACGACCATTGCGAACATCCCGAGCTTGGCGTCGTTGAACGCGTAGAGCAGCACCGCCGACACCGCATACATGAGTCCGCCGATGAGCAGCGAAACGCGAGAACCCACCGTTCGTGAGAGACGCCCGCTCAACGGAGTGAAAGAGAAGCCCAGCAACGCGCCCGCAAGTGTCAGAGCCCCAGCCGCGCTGGGTGACATGCCGAGACCGAAAGAGCCACTGGACGGCGACTGCAGGACGATGGGGACGATCAAGTTGCTGATTCCGAAGGGACCCACCGCGAGGGTCAGCGTCGCGAGCATCGTCAACGCGAGTTTGCGATCGGTAAGCAGACGCACGTTCGCAATCGGGTCGGTCACGCGAAGCTCCCACAGAACCCACAGCGCGAGAACGACCACACCGCCGACAAGCAGGCCGAGGGTCTTTCCATCGGTCCAACCCCATGAACTGCCCTTGGTGATGGCCAGCAGGATTCCCGCGATGGCGGGTGCGAATGCGATGGTGCCGATCCAGTCGAGCTTTTGGGTGGTCCCGACGGGGGGAAGCCACGGAAGCACGAACGCCACGAGCAGCAACATGCACGTCGCATATACAGCCGCGACGATGAAAATCATGTGCCAGCTCGCGTAGTCGATCATCATGCCGGCGATGAAGGCCGATCCAGCGCCGGCAGCCACGGCGGTACCCGAGATGACCGCGATCGCAACCGGAACCTTCACGTTGGGCAGATGCGCACGTGCCAGTCCGATGCACAGCGGAAGAATCGCACCTGCAACGCCTTGGATGGCGCGGCCGCCGATGATCGCGCCCACGCTGTCGCCGATGGCGCTGAACAACGAGCCGAACGTGGCGATAGCCAGGACGATGATCAAAACCCGCTCACGCCCGTACATGTCACCGAGACGTCCGCACACCGCGGCAGAGGCAGCGGCAACCAGGAGGAATGCGGTCACTGCCCAACCGACCGTCGCAGCGTCACTGTTGAAGTCGCTGATGATGGTCGGGATTGCAGCGAACACCATCGAGGTTTCGAACGCGCTGATGACCTCGACCAAACTGAGAACGAGGATGATCACCGCAGCCGAACGCTTTCTCGTGTAGCGGGCAGCCTGCGGCGCCATCGTCTCTGGAGCCACTGAACCTGGACTCGTCGTCATCGACGTCCCCCAAGTGCTGGTCGCGAGACAGGGGTGGTCATCGCGCACGGGCGGCTTCGATCCTCGAACTCGAATCGAGTTGACTTGTCGTGCAGCATTTTTGGTCCTTGACTCCTCAGGAGGCGGCACATTCCCGCTCGGTAGAGCCAAAAAGTAGCAGTGGCCGACAGCACAATGGGGATGAATTCTCACTGGGTGAAAGTCCGGAGGTTTCGGCGCCGGGTTTCCGATCTCGCTCGCCGCTCGAGAGAACAAAAAAAGCCCCACTCGGATGAACCGAATGAGGCTTGATACTGAGACTGTGGTGGCCAGGGCCGGGATCGAACCGGCGACCTTCCGCTTTTCAGGCGGACGCTCGTACCAACTGAGCTACCTGGCCGGGCGGCACCGGTGACAATGCCATGTACTGAGCTGAACTTCGTACTGATTTATTAATTCGGTGTCTACACCGAACTTGCGACCCTGACGGGACTCGAACCCGCGACCTCCGCCGTGACAGGGCGGCGCGCTAACCAACTGCGCTACAGGGCCTTGCGTCGAACTCAACTGGCGCAAACTTTAGCAGGTGATCAACCCGCTTCGAACCGCACCAGCCTGCAAGAGACTGCTGTACTGCACACCGGATTGTCAATTCCGGCGATCGAACGTACCCCCTACGGGATTCGAACCCGCGCTACCGCCTTGAAAGGGCGGCGTCCTAGGCCGCTAGACGAAGGGGGCCCGCCGAACTGCTCGAACTTGTAGCTACTCGAACTACGAGCTTCCACAATCTCGAACTGCTCTGACGTTACCCTCAACGGCATTCCGTTGGGAGCTTGGATAGCTTAGGGCACTTCTTCCGAAAAACTCAAACCGGCAGGTCAGAGGCGCTTTTTGAGGCCGCCGGCTCCAGCGGTGGCCATCCGACACGTTGCCAGGCGTCCAACCACTGAGGTGTTGCCATCGCATAGAGGAGCACTTCGAGGGATTCCTGGAACAGCGCACGCAGTTCGGTGCTGTCCGACACGAGGTCGGCCATGAACCGCTGACCCGCCAGTGACGCGCTCAGCACCCTGGTGAATATGTCCGGGCCGAACTCCCGCTTCATGTCGCCCATCTCCTGGGCCTTACGTGCCAATTCGTGTCCGGCCAGGCCCCATGCTCGGCCACTCCCGGATTTGACCTCGCTGTAGAACTCCGGTTCGACGATCAGCCGAAACTCGGCTCGAACTATGACGTCGGTCTGAAATCCGAGCGCGATGTCGTCGATGATGCCGCGAATGATTTCGAAGGGATGCAGCGTCGAGCCCTGCCACTTCTCGGTGATAGCGGTGTACCTCTCCAGCGCAGCTACGAGCACTGCCCGGGCCAGATCTTCCTTTGATTGGAAGTGGAAGTACATCGCACCCTTGGTGGCGTTGGAGCCCTCCAAAATCGCATTGACGGACGCAGCCGCGTATCCACGTCGGGCGAACTCCGTCGCCGCAGCCTCGACGATCGCCGCTCTGGTCCTGCGTGCGCGCTCTTGTTGTGCCATTACTTTTCGTGCCTCCGAAAAAAGCGCTCTGCATATCAGCAGTCCATACCGCTGACCGAGCGTACGTCACCATGTCCTCGACAAAGCTGTTCATAGCCCCAGAAATACCTGAGAAACCCAGAAAACAGACAAATCGACGACGAGAAACAAACAATCCGAGTGGTACGCTTCACCCGGCTCGAGTGCGCTGCAGGGGGTGCGCACTCGAGCCACTAGCTCACGCAGGGCAGGGTGGACTCTCCCCGAGAAGCGCATACTTTACAAATAATACCCCACTGTAAGGCCCCGAACCGGTCGGCCGACTTGCCGACGGCCATCAGAGCCAATCGCGACGTTTGAAACTCCACCGCAATCCTGTCGCCAGTTCGCTCAGCAGCACAGTACTCAGCCAGACGCCGAGAGCGCGGTCGTAACCAGGGAACGGTGTGTTCCGACCGAAGTATCCCCTCACCCTGGCATGCATGGCCTTGATCGCCGCCAACGCCGTGAGCTTCTCCATAGCCTTGTTCAACGAATTACCCTGCATTGCAGGACCTGTCGACAAAATGACCTCGATCGCATCACGAAGGCCCCCGCCCCCTCCGTCAGCCGAAGCGATTGGTCCTACAAGTACTGCGACTTCGTCATCGACTCGATGCCGGTTCGGCATGAGCAAGCCTTTTCATACCTCGGCCACCGGCAGAACCACCTTGGATACTGCGGCGACCCAAAGCCGAACTACGAAGTTGCGCAACTGAATATCGCGAGCCGGCATCCTCGCGTCGATCAAAGACATCCTCGATCGACTACACATACTCCTCCAGTCAATCCACAACGGTGCCAAGAGGTCGAACCACGAGAAACGCCTTGATTCAATGTGTTTCGGTGACAACTTCCCAACCCCGGTTTTCCTCGACGCCTCCTGGGCGGCGCACCCATTTCGATGGTTATCCGATTGCCCCAGTCCAGGTCTCGGAAGAATCGGATAACGATTCGAACTCGACCGGTCGCTGACAACTCGCGACGTCAAATTTGGACATAGTGTGATCAAGGACACACAAGGCCGGTCGTGGATGACGAATTCGGGTGACAGCATGGTTGTCAAAGAGCTCTTATATCGCTGGGCAGGAATAGTTTTCATTACCGCACTGATCGCTACCCATCCGTGGTCGGTCAGCGCCGATCCCGTGACGGACTTCATCACGCCGAAGCAGGATCCCGCGTCTGCCACGGCCACATCGCTCTCGGACCCATGGTTCGACGCGCCTGCCGGATACGAGAATTCGAGCCCTGGAGCCATCCTCGGCACCCGGCAGGTAAACGTCGGCCCACTGATCACACCGGTGACCTCCACCCAGATCCTGTTTCGATCCACCGATTCCAAGGACCGCCCCGTCGCAGCTGCCACCACCGTGATCGTGCCCACCGCACCATGGACCGGAAAAGGCAGTCGACCTGTCGTCGCCTACAACATGGCAATAGATTCACTGGGCAACACGTGCGCACCGTCGTGGACACTCCCGCGCGGTATTGCACCGGAAATTGTTGCAGTGCAGCTCTTTCTGGCCAAAAGCTATGCAGTGGTGGTCACCGACCACCAAGGCCCCCGGCAGGCGTATGCCGCCGGACGGATGGCCGGACACGCAGTACTGGATGCACTGCGAGCAATGGTCGCTCTACCGCAGTTGGGGCTCGACAAGAAATCTCCGATCGCCGTGACCGGTTATTCCGGAGGCGCAATCGCATCCGGTTGGGCCGCGCAACTCGCACCGTCCTACGCCCCGGAGGTGAACATCGTCGGTACCGCGTTCGGCGGTGCGCCGATCGACTACCGCATTCTGCTTGGATCCATGAACGGAACCAATGCAGCATCGACATTGTTTCTCTCCGCAGCACTCGGCGTCGCCCGCGAGTACCCGGAAATGTTCCAACTCATGAACGCGAACGGACTTCGGCTCGCGCAGATCGCGAAGGACATGTGTGTCTATCTACTCGCCCCTGGCGGGCTGGTGGCACCGATACCCGTCCAAGCACTCTCGGACATACCGAACGTGGATCGCACTCCGATCGCGGAGGAGATCATTGCTCAGACGCGGATGGGCGGCGACCTCGCACCGTCGGCCCCAGTCTTCATCTACCAAGGACAGCAGGAATTTTGGATCCCCCGAGAAGGCGCCGAGACCTTGTACGACGAATGGTGCGCCCACGGATCCGACGTCCGGTTGGAGGAATACCTCGGTGAGCACATGACAGTCGCAGTGTCGGGCTTGCCTGGTTCCCACGCGTGGATCGACGAGCGGCTCGCCGGAATCCCCGCGCCCGAAGGTTGCAGCAGCTTCGGCAAATAGCTGCTCGACACTCTTTGGGGGTACCTGCCTGCCGACTGGGAACACCCATTACACTTTCGATCCGCGCCCCTATAGCTCAGTTGGTAGAGCTACGGACTTTTAATCCGCAGGTCGTAGGTTCGAGTCCTACTGGGGGCACCGAGGAGGTCCACGCGGTGGCGGATGCCGTCCACCGCGTGTTCGGCTCGGACGCCCTCAATCTCCACCGACGGCCCGGGCAACATCCGAAATACATCGTCGTACACTTGGTAACAGTTCGGCTACGGGGAACGAACTGTCAATGGGGAATTGAACTGCTACGGGGGCAACTACGCCTTGGTTCCCGGCCGACTACTGTGCGCCACGCAACTCGGGAGCGTTCACAGCGAAGTTACGGTGCCGTAGGCTAGGTCCGGATATCGGCAATGTATGGAGGCAATGTAATGGCGAGGGATCTGACACAGCTGGAGCTGCTACACGAGCTGGTTCCTGTTGCGGAAGACAACGTGAACCGCCACATGTCGATGGCGAAGGAGTGGCACCCGCACGATTACGTGCCGTGGGACGAAGGCCGCAACTTCGCCGCACTCGGTGGGGTGGATTACGACCCGGAGCAAAGCAACCTCTCCGAGGTAGCGCGAGCAGCGATGATCACCAACCTGCTCACCGAGGACAATCTGCCCTCGTACCACCGCGAGATCGCCGAAAACTTTTCGCAGGACGGCGCCTGGGGCACCTGGGTGGGACGGTGGACCGCCGAGGAGAACCGGCACGGCATCGTCATGCGCGACTACCTGGTGGTCACCCGCGGTGTCGATCCGGTCGCGCTCGAGCAGGCCCGGATGATTCACATGACCAACGGTTTCGCCTCACCGGCGGGCGCACAGACCGGGCTGTTGCATTCGGTCTCGTACGTCACCTTCCAGGAACTCGCCACGCGCGTCTCGCATCGCAACACCGGCAAGGTGTGCGACGACCCGATCGCCGACCGGATGCTCCAGCGCATCGCGGCGGATGAGAACCTGCACATGATGTTCTACCGCAACGTCACCGCTGCAGCCCTCGACATCGCGCCGGATCAGACGTTGGAAGCGATCTCGCATATCGTGATGAACTTCCAGATGCCCGGTGCCGGGATGCCGAACTTCCGCCGCAACGGTGTGTTGATGGCCAAGCACGGTATCTACGATCTGCGTCAGCACCTCGAGGACGTGGTGTGGCCGGTCCTGCGGAAGTGGCAGATCTTCGAACGTGAGGACTTCACCGGCGTCGGGGAGGCCAAGCGTGAAGAATTGGCCGTGTTCCTCGAAGACCTCGAGCGTCAGGCCACCAAGTTCGAAGAAATGCGTGATCGTTCCCTCGCACGCGAAGCCGCCAAAGCGGAGGCTCGCGCCTCCTGAACTGAGATTCCGTGTGCCCGGTACCGGTATCGGTGCCGGGCACACGGCATTTCTCCCGTCCACAGATTCAAGAGGCTTCTCCCATGACATTGCAGATCGGCTCACTCGAGCTGAACAGTCCCGTTGTTCTCGCTCCGATGGCAGGTGTGACCAATGTGGCGTTCCGCACATTGTGCCGAGAGCAGGAGATTGCGCGCGCCGGCAGTACTTCCGGTCTGTATGTCTGCGAGATGGTCACTGCTCGTGCGCTCGTCGAGCGCCAGCCCGCCACGATGCACATGACTACCTTCGGTCCGACCGAAACCCCGCGGTCACTGCAGCTCTACACCGTGGATCCGGACACGACCTACGCCGCGGCGAAGATGATCGTCGAAGACAACCTCGCAGACCACATCGACCTGAACTTCGGTTGTCCGGTCCCGAAGGTGACGCGAAAAGGCGGTGGCGCCGCGCTCCCCTACAAGCGCAAACTGTTCGGACGCATCGTAGCGGCGGCGGTGAAAGCAACAGAGGGAACATCGATTCCGGTGACGGTCAAGTTCCGCGTCGGTATCGACGAGCAACATCACACGCATCTCGACGCCGGCCGGATCGCGGCAGGCGAAGGTGCGGCAGCCGTTGCGCTGCACGCACGTACGGCGTCGCAGCGTTACTCGGGAACAGCCGACTGGAGTGAGATCGCTCGGTTGAAGGAGCACGTCACCGACGTCCCCATTCTCGGCAACGGCGATATCTTCTCGGCGTCGGACGCGGTTCGAATGATGGCCGAAACCGGTTGCGACGGAGTCGTCGTCGGTCGAGGTTGTCTGGGACGTCCTTGGTTGTTCGCCGAACTCAGTGCACGCTTCGCGGGGCACCCGGAGCCTACGCCCCCGACGCTCGGCGAGGTCGCAGTCATCATTCGTCGCCATGCCGAACTTCTGGCTGCACACCATGGTGAGGACAAGGGCCTTCGTGAGCTACGCAAGCATGTGTCGTGGTACCTGCGCGGTTTCCCAGCCGGATCCGACCTGCGCGTGGCGATGGCATTGGTGAAGACCTTGACCGAATTGGACGATCTTCTCGGCCAACTCGACCCATTGGTGGCATTCCCGAAAGATGCCGAAGGCCCACGTGGCAGACAAGGTTCGCCCGGCGTTGTGTCGCTGCCCGAGGGATGGCTCGACGACCCCGAGGACGATCGAGTGCCGGTCGGAGCAGATTTGATGAACTCCGGCGGCTGACCGAAGTAATGACCGCGATGATCGAGAGTGGACCCCACAGGTTTCCTCAGTATCATTGCGGGAATCGCCTGACTCGGCGGCAAGAGAGATACGCGGAAGGCCAGGTTCACATTCGTGGGTGACGATCGAGACTCGGGCCCACCTGCGCCCGAAGGACGAGCTCCCTGGGAGCGTCCGATCTCCCGAATCTCACACGAGCCTCGGTCACCCAGTGGTGCGCCGGTGCCGCCGAATCCGCCTGCATCCTCCCCGTCTGCATCCTCCCCGCCCGCCTCCGACCGCAAAGTGCCCGAGCCGAACGCCACGTCCTCGGACAGCGAAACCCCCAGCGGCAAATTCAACCGGCCGGGTAATCGTTCCTCTCGAAAGTCCGACTCGGTATCGGTCGCCGACCTCGTGGACAAGATGGCCGACGACGATCCACCCGCCGAGACGCCGCCAGTGCGCGTGTGGCCCAGCCGGCCCGAGGTCGAAGACCCCACGGAAAAGATCGACCCGATCAAGGACTCGACGCCGCCACCGGTGAGCCCACCCCCGGTTGTCGCGCTGCCCGAGGCCGTCGGCGTCCCTGCCGATGATCGCCCGGTTCTCACCCGCTTGGCCATGAGCAAGGTGCGTCGGCAAAAGCGACTCCGCAATATCGGCCGCGGATTCGTCTCCCTCGTCGCCGTTCTCGCCCTTGCTCTCACCGGAATGGTCTGGGGATATCTTCGTAGCACCGACAAAGGCTTTGCGCAGGTCGCCGCTCTGGACCTGGATTCGACGGACGTCGTGGACGCTGCCGGTCAATATGGTGACGAGACTTACCTGATAGTCGGAACGGACACTCGGACCGGTGCCAGCGGCGAGGTCGGCGCCGGCACAGTGGCCGATGCCGAAGGCGCTCGCTCGGATACCGTCATGCTGGTCAACATTCCTGCTGATCGAAGTCGTGTCGTCGCGGTCTCTTTCCCACGCGACCTGGACGTTGTTCGTCCTGAATGCGAGGGCTTCGACAACGCCACCAACACGTACACCGGTGAGATGTACCCGTCCGCGGACGGCGACAAGCTCAACGCGACCTATGCGCTCGGCGGACCCAAGTGCCTCGTCAAGACGATCCAGAAAATCTCCGGCTTGAAGATCAGCCACTTCGTCGGTATGGACTTCGCCGGATTCGAATCGATGGTGGACGAAGTCGGTGGTGTCGAAGTATGCACGCCGCAGCCCCTGATCGACTATGAACTGGGCACCGTGCTGGAAACAGCTGGGGAGCAACGTATCGACGGCCGCACGGCGTTGAACTACGTACGGGCACGCAATATAGAAAGCGAGGGCAACGGTGACTACGGGCGTATCAAGCGTCAACAGCGGTTCCTGTCCTCCCTCCTACGCTCTGCGCTCTCGAACAAGGTCCTGCTGGACCCAGGCAAGCTCAATGGGTTCGTCAGTGCATTCACCAGCGACACCTTCGTCGAGAACGTGAAGACCAAAGACCTCGTCACTCTCGGCCGTTCCCTGCAGAACGTCGATGCAGGAGCCGTCACCTTTCTGACGATCCCCACTTCGGGTACCAACGACTGGGGCAACGAGATCCCGATCGACGACGCCATCGCCGTGATCTTCGATGCCATCATCAACGATGAGCCGTTGCCCGGTGAAGAACGTGAAGATCCGCCGCCCAGCGCGGAGCCGTCGATTCAACCGACAGTGCCGCTGCTGGCAGTCGATCCGACAACCGTCTCGATCCAGGTCTCCAATGCTTCCGAGATGGTGGGGATGGCAGCCACTGCGTCCAGCGAACTGTCCACCTACGGTTTCCAGATTCTCGATGTCGGCAACTTCGTCGGAACAGCCAAGCAGACTGTCGTCCGCTACTCGGAGGGCCAGGAATCCGAGGCTGCAACGGTGGCGTCGGCGATACCCGGTGCAGTCATCGAGCAAGCGCAGGGGCTCGACAGCATCGTCGAGGTCGTGCTCGGCTCGGACTATCCCGGGTACACCACTGCACCGACGGCGTTCGGTGAGCCGATCGAAGCTACGCAAGTTCAGGGTTCGACCGAGGGCGCGCCGTTGCCCGAGGATCTCTCGTTCACGAACGCCGCCGACGATACCTGCGCCTGAGCAAGGCATTCACGCTCCGTTCACCCTCTCGACGGTGACCAGATGGGTGTGACCTACTAAACTCATAGGTATGCGCGTCGCCTACAAAGAACAGATGAACGACCTTGCCGATGCCCTCGGACAGATGGCCACACTGGCCGGCTCTGCGATGGAGAAGGCAACTCAGTCACTACTTCAAGCAGACTTGCTCCTCGCCGAGCAGGTCATCTCCGATCACGACAAGATCTCCGAACTGAGCACCATTGCCGAGGAGAGGGCATTCACCCTCCTCGCGCTCCAAGCTCCGGTTGCTGGGGATCTCCGCTCGGTCGTATCGGGAATCCAGATCGTCGCCGACATCGAGCGGATGGGGGCGCTCGCCCTGCACGTCGCCAAGATCACCCGGCGTCGTCACCCCAACAACGCTCTCCCCGAAGAGGTCAACGGCTACTTCGCCGAAATGGGTCGAATCGCCGTCCAACTCGGAGCATCGGCGCGCGAGGTTCTCGAGACCCGCGATCCCGAACGCGCCGCCAAGCTTCACGAGGAGGACGAGGCGATGGACGACCTCCATCGCCACCTGTTCACCGTGCTGATGGATCGTGAATGGAGTCACGGCGTCGCCGCGGCTGTAGACGTCACCCTTCTCGGGCGGTTCTACGAGCGCTTCGCCGACCACGCAGTCGAGGTCGGGCGCCGAGTCATCTTCCTCGCGACCGGTGAGATGCCGACCGAATTGAGCAGCACACACTTGCCCAGCAGCTGACCCTTCGCTCGTATCGAACGCGCACAAGGAGAACCCCCGAACGCTCGGCGTTCGGGGGTTCTTTTCATGTACTTCCCTACCCGAAGCGACCGGAGATGTAGTCCTCGGTGGCTTTCTGGGTCGGATTGGAGAAGATCTTCTCGGTGTCGTCGATCTCGATGAGCTTGCCTGGCTTACCGGTGGCCTCGAGGTTGAAGAAGCCGGTCTGATCGCTCACGCGTGCGGCCTGCTGCATGTTGTGCGTGACGATGACGATAGTGAAGTCCTTCTTCAGCTCACCGATGAGGTCTTCGATGGCGAGCGTCGAGATCGGGTCCAGTGCCGAGCACGGCTCGTCCATGAGGAGGACATCGGGCTTCACTGCAATGGCACGGGCGATACATAGTCGCTGTTGCTGGCCCCCTGAGAGACCACCACCGGGCTTGTCCAGGCGGTCTTTGACCTCGTTCCAGAGGTTCGCGCCTTTGAGAGAGCGCTCGGCGATCTCGTCGAGTTCCTTCTTCTTTCGTCCGCCCTGCAGCTTCAGGCCTGCGACGACGTTGTCCCGGATCGACATCGTCGGGAAAGGATTGGGACGCTGGAAGACCATGCCGATGGTGCGACGGACACCGACCGGGTCCACGCCGGAGCCGTAGATGTCCTCGCCGTCGAGCAGCACTGATCCTTCTACGCGCGCACCCGGGGTGACCTCGTGCATACGGTTGAGCGAACGCAGCACTGTGGATTTGCCGCAGCCGGAGGGCCCGATGAAGGCAGTCACGCCACGCGGAGGAACCGCGAGGGTGACACCTGCGACGGCTTGGAACTTGCCGTAGAAGATGTTGACGTCTTTGAGGTCGAGACGTTTTGCCATGATCGGCTCCTGTGTTTCTCGAGCGGGGAGATTCGTGGGTGGCGCAGTGGTCAGAAGTTCTTGGGTGCGAAGAACTTGGAGACCAATTTCGCGCCGATGTTGAGCAAAGCAATGATCAGGATCAGCGTCAGTGCTGCTCCCCACATGCGCTCGCTGGTGAGTGCGCCGGTTCCTGCTTTCTGCAGGTCGACCATCATGAGCGGCAGGGAGGTCTGCGGCCCCTCGAACAAATTGAAGTTGATCGCGGTAGCGGAGCCGACCAGAATCAGCACCGGCGCAGTCTCACCCATGACCCGGGCCAATGCGAGCATGATGCCGGTGACGATGCCGGACAGTGCCGTCGGCACGACGATCTTCGCGATGGTCTTCCATTTCGGTACACCGAGTGCGTACGACGCCTCGCGCAGGTCCTGCGGGACGATCCGCAGCATTTCCTCCGACGACCGCACGATGACCGGAATCATCAGCAGAACCAGGGCAAGCGCGACGGCGATGCCGGACCGGTCGAAGCCGAATGTGGCGATCCACAGTGTGTAGATGAACAGCGCGGCAACGATGGACGGGACTCCGGTCAGGATGTCGACCATGAAGGTCGTCACCTTGGCGAGGCGTGTTCCGACACCGTATTCCACGAGGTAGATGGCGACGAAGACACCGATCGGAATCGAGATCAACGCGCAGAACAATCCCTGCATCAGCGTGCCGACGATGGCGTGATAGGCACCGCCACCAGCGATGAACGGGGTGAGGCCTGCTTGCGAGTTCATCCACCATTCTGGTGCGACCACTGCACTGATGCCGCGCGAGATCACCGTGTAGAGCACCCAGATGAGCGGAACCAGCGCGACCAGTACTGCCAGACTGACCAGCACGGTCGCGAATCCGTTGGCGAACTTACGTCGAGCACTGACGCCTTTGAAGGTCTTTTCCTTGACCGGACGATCCAGCGTTGCGGTCATGGCCTAGGCCTTCTTTCCGGCGATGGCGGCGCGAGCGCCCGCGTTGACGACGAAGGTGAGTACGAAGAGAACGAGGCCCGCCGCGATATAGGCGCCCGCCTGGAGCTGGTTGTTGAACTCACCTGCCGCGAGTGCAATCTTTGTCGCGAAGGTGTTTCCGCCGTCGAAGAGTGTCCATCCGAAGGTCGCTTGTGTGCTGCGAATGATGATGTATAGCGCGATGGTCTCGCCGAGTGCGCGTCCGAGCCCGAGCATCGAGCCGCTGACGAATCCAGATTTTCCGAATGGAATGACGGTGGTTCGGACGACTTCCCACCGTGTTGCGCCGAGCGCGAGGGCCGCTTCGATCTGCCCTTTCGGCGTCTGGACGAATACTTCACGTGTCACTGCCGCGATGATCGGCAGGATCATGACGGCGAGGACGATGCCGGCGGTGAAGATGGTGCCTCCACCGGCGATCGATACCGAACCGGTGGCGAAGAGCGGAAACCAGGCGAGGTTTGTGTTGAGCCATTCGGCGAACGGGCTGATGGCCGGCGCCAACACGTACAGGCCCCAGAGTCCGAAGACTATCGACGGAACTGCAGCAAGCAGATCGATGACGTAGCCCAGCGGGCCCGCCACTTTCTTCGGCGCGTAGTTGGTGAGATAGACCGCGATTCCGAGCGCGACCGGCATCGCCAGAATCAGCGCGAAGATCGATACGGTCGCGGTCACCAGGAACAGGTCCCGGATTCCGAACACCATGGCCGAGGTGTCCGAGGTACTCCAACTACCGTTGTACGTCAGGAAGTTGACCGTGTTGTTCTGCAGCGCCGGGATCGCCCGCCACAGCAGGAACAGTCCGATGGCGGCGATGAGCACGATGATGAAGACACCCGAGCCCTTGGCAAGGGTGGCGAAGATGCGGTCACCAGGGCGAGTGACGGTACCGCCCTTGGCCTTCTTGTCCGGCAATTGAATGGACTCTTCCGTGTTCCGGGGCGCCCCGGTCGCGGTGGTGTCATCCGCGGACGTAACGCCGGTGATCGAGTTGGTGTCTCTCATACCGCTCACGTCTCTCGTGTGGTGGTCGAGGACGGAGCCTGCACGATGTCGAGGAGATCGATCCACGACATCGGCACAGGCACTCGTCTCATTGAATCAGGCGATCGCATCGATCGCAGTGACCAAACGCTCTTTGAAGGACTCCGGCAGCGGGACGTAACCTGCTTGTTCGAGACCCTGCTGGCCTTCGTTCGCTGCGCTGAGCAGGAAGGACTTGACCGCTGCACTGGTGTCGGCGTCGTAACCCTTCGAGCAGACAACTTCGTAGGTAGCGAGAACCAGCGGGTAGGAATTTTCGACGTCGCTCGCATAGAGGGCGTCGATATCGATGACGAGGTCGTTGCCCTCGCCGGAGAACTCAGCTGTATCGATGGCCTTACCCGCGGTCTCGCTGCTCAGTTCGACAGGTCCGTTCCCGAAGTCGACGTCGGCGGTGCCGAGGTTCTCCTGTTCGGCGAAGCCCTTCTCGACGTACGTGATCGAGCCTGGGGTCGCAGCAACTGCCTGGGCGACGCCGGACGAACCGTTCGCGCCTTCACCGACGCCTCCTGCCCAGTCGGAGCTGTGGTCGAGTGTCCACGCCTGCGGAGCAGAGGCGGAGAGGAACCGCTGGAAGTTGTCGCTGGTGCCCGAAGAGTCCGACCGATAAACCGGAATGATCGGCGTGGACGGTAGTGAGACACCTTCGTTGACAGCGGCGATCGCCGGGTCGTTCCAGGTGGTGATCTGGCCGGTGAAGATCCGGGCCGCGAGCTCGGGGGTCACCACCAAGTTGTCGACACCGTCGAGGTTGTACGCGATAGCAACCGGGCCGAAGACGAGTGGGAGATTCCAAGCGGGGTTGCCCTGGCATCGTTCGGCGGCTGCGGCAGCCTGCTCTTCCTTGATGGCCGAGTCCGAGCCTGCGAAGTCGACGAGGCCGGCAACGAACTGGGTACGGCCGTTGCCCGAACCACTGGTCGTGTATTCCACGGCTTTGCCGGAGCACATGCCCGCGTAGACGGATGTGAAGTTGTACATCGCGTTCTGCTGAGCAGAGGATCCTTCACCGGTCAGCGGTGACTTGCCCTCACATGTTGCGGCCGTGGTCCCCGATGCCGCTTCGATGTTCGAGTCGCTGCCGCACGCAGTCAGCAGCATGGCACTGATCGCCGCTGCGCTGATCAAAGCAGCATTGCGCTTGAGGTTCACCGTTTCCTCCGAGGATTCTTGTTGCCGTTGTCGCTGATAGGGCAGCGTCGGCGCTACCCACAGCAAAACGTAGAGGGGGCCGGTTGACAGCTACCCCCGAAACAGTGAACGGCGAATGAACAGAGTGGGCATTTGTCCGTTTACGGACGCGAGTAGGCGGCGTCGACGTGGAATCGCGAAAAACCGAGACGCTCGTAGGTGTGCACTGCAGCGGTATTGTCCGCCTCGACGTAGAGCAGCACTTCGGCAAGTTGTCGCTCGCGCAGGTAGTGCAGGCCTGCCAGGGTCAGAACCCGACCGAGACCACGCCCCTGCGACGCCGGGTCGATACCGACGACGTAGACCTCACCGATCTCGTCTTCGCCTGCCTCGGCGGCGTGCACCTTCGTCCAGTGAAACCCGAGAAGATGATCGGTGTCTTTTTCGAAAGCGAGGAACACCCCGGCTGGGTCGAACCATTCTTCGTCGCGGCGATCGGCAATGTCCTTCGCGGTCCAGTCACCTTGTTCGGGATGCCAGGCAAACGCTGCACTGTTGACGCGAAGAAGTTCCGCATCGTCGCGAGGTCCTTCATAGGTGCGCAGCGTGATGCTTTCCGGAACAACCACTTCGGGCAGTTCCGGCGTCGCCGTCGGGCGACGCATCTGCAACAGTTCGCGCGCCACCGTCAAGCCGAGTCGGGCGGCGACCGCCTGTGCGGGTTCGAGGTTCCCGTGGGCCCACACTCTGGCTCCGTCGCCCCCCTCGGACAGTGCACGGTCGACGAGGCTTCGACCCGCGCCTCGACCGCGGAACTCCGGATCCACGACGACTTCGGCCATCGACGGAGCCTCGGCCGAACCAGCTGCGATGCCCGCGTAGCCGACGATACGAGTGCTCTCGGAAACAATCAGATGCTGCACCGAACTGTCCGCCGAGAGTGCTTTGACTGCCTGTTCCGACAGGGGTGCGGTGCCGTCGGTGACAGCGGCACGTGACACCACGTTCTTGACGGCCTCGGACACCTCCGAGGTCATCGCGGCGGAGTCGAGTCGGGAGATTTCGAACGAGGGGGTCATCTACTGAGCCGTGCTTCCATGTGTCGTGCCGTGGACCGAGGTCAGCTCGGGGCTGTCTTCGCCATCGTCTTCATGACCTGCTGATACCGGCCCACCCTTTGTGGCGCGAGAAGGACGCACCGCCTTGTATCCGACGTTGCGAACGGTGCCGATCAGCGACTCGTACTCGGTGCCGAGTTTCGCGCGGAGGCGTCGAACATGCACGTCCACGGTTCGAGTGCCACCGAAGAAGTCGTATCCCCACACCTCCTGGAGCAGCTGTGCACGCGTGAACACTCGTCCGGCGTGCAAAGCCAGATACTTGAGGAGTTCGAACTCCTTGTACGTCAGATCGAGGGGGCGTCCGCGCAGTCGCGCGGTGTAAGTGCCCTCGTCGATGACGAGCTCGCCGAGTGTGATCTTTCCCGATGCCTCCGGACTTGCCACTCCCCCGGAACGTCCGACGAGCAGACGTAGACGGGCATCGAGCTCGGCGGGTCCGGTGCCGGGGAGCAGAATGTCGTCCAGGCCCCATTCGGAGTTGACGGCCACCAGACCGCCCTCGGTGAGTACGGCGACCACCGGGATCGCCGAGCCGGTACTACCCAGCAACCGGCACAATCCGCGCGCGGCGGCCAAATCGGTGCGCGCGTCCACCAGGGCAATGTCAGCGGAACCTGCCTCCAGCAGCGAGGAAACTTCGGTGGGAACAGGCCGCACATGGTGCGACAGAAGCGCAAGCGACGGTAGGACGGCCTCTGGATTCGGATCGGAGGTCAGAAGCAGGAGCTCCACACAGCCTCTATTCTTACCGCTGTCGTGCCGATATCGAACTGAGTCGAATTCTCGGCGGGACGCCGTCTTCGGGAGCGAAGCCGACGGCTTTCTCAGGGGGTAAGACTAACTTGCCCACGGGGACCACCGTTCAACGCAGCCCCGGATCCGTCGGTCACAATGGTCCCCATGCGCAAACTGATCATCGGTCTCGTGAGTCTGCTGGCACTCGCCCTCGTCGTCGACTTCGGGGTTGCGGCCTACTCCGAGTACCGCGTCTCGCGCGCAATTCGTGAGGGCGGGGACCTTACCTCCGACCCTCAGGTCACGATCCACGGTTTCCCGTTTCTGACCCAGGCCGCCGAAGGCAAGTACCAGAACGTGGAGGTCCGAGCACAGGACGTCCCCAACGATTACGTCGGGTCGACGACGATCGAAGCCAATCTGCGTGGCGTGTCGATCCCCCTGTCGGACTTGGCCGACGGGTCGGTTCAGACCGTTCCCGTCGATAAACTGGACGGGCGGGTGCGCATCGAAGCGACGGACCTCGGACGCTTCCTCGACATCGTCGACCTGCAGGTTTCTGCTCCACCCGCCGACAAGTCGGACGGAACGGGCGGTTCGGGTGGGTCCGGCAAGACGACGAACGGCGGAGTCGTGCTCACCGGCACCGTTCCGGTCGGCCCGGTCGAGACCGAAGTCAGCGTCCAGGCGGATCTGATTCTCGATGGCGATCGGGTGAGCATCGTCGCGACCGATTTCTACTTCGGCCCCGAGGGCAGTGCCGATTTCACGATCCCCGACTTCGCGAAGTCTTCTGTGCTCGGTTTGTTCACCAAGACGATCGATCGCCAGACGCTTCCGTTCGGAGTGCTCCCGACCGATGTCTATGCGGAGGGTTCGCAAATCGTGATCGAAGGCTCGGCGGAGAATGTGACGATCGACTTGGACGAGATCGAAAAGTCATGACCGGAATCACAATTCTCGTTGTCGTACTGGTTGCTGCATCGGTGGTCGGCGTAGTCCTCACCTCACGCACTGGAAAGGTACGGCATGCCGCCACGGAGGGAACCTCCCCACAGTTGACCGCCATGCTGACGGACGCCGGTGCTGTCTCGGGGCACGCGACGGTTCTGCACTTCTCCGCTGACTGGTGTGGCCCCTGTAGTGCTGTGCGACGCGTGGTGGGTCAGGTACTCACCGAACTGGACGGTGCAACCGAGCTCGAACTCGACATCGACGAACACCAGGCGCTCGCCCGGGAGCTGGGGGTTCTGTCGCTTCCCACGACATTCGTTCTCGACTGGCAGCTGAACCAGCGCGTTCGGATTGCCGGAGTCCCGAAAGCGGCCGCCCTGAAGGCTGCGTTGCTCGACCTGTAGTTCTGCTGGTCCGAGTTCTCGGGGTAGGGTGTTCGATGTGTTGTCCCGCCATGAGCTGTTGCTCACCAGTCGTCGCACGGTAGACCTGTGCCGACTGGGCGGTTGTTGCTGTCGCTGCTGCTGATCCCTCGTTCCGCCGGTGCTGTTGGTGCGCACTCCGGAAAGCTTTCAGCCGATCACGGGTAGATCCCTCATTACCCCTCTGCAGATATGCCGGTTCCGTAGATCGGACCCGCCTCGACACCCGACTCCGTCAACAAATCCAGTGCAGGAGCACCTTCACGATGTCTACCGACCTACATTCCGCGGTCGAACAAGTCGATGCCCGTGGCCCACGATTCGCGGCGTGGATCACCACCGCCGTGCTCGTAGTAGTTCTTCTGTTGTCGTCCTTCTCCATTGTTGCCGCGGCAGTCCTTCTGGCTGCTCAGGCCGTGGTCTTCGCGATCGGCGCCGCCTTCGGTCCGCGGCGCAGCCCCTACGGCCGACTGTTCGGACTGTTCCTCGCACCCAGGTTGTCACCGACCAGCGAACGCGAGCCGACGCCGCCACTGAGGTTCGCGCAGCTCGTCGGCTTCCTGTTCGCGGCCGCCGGTGTCTTCGGTTTCGCCGCTGGGCTACCAACTCTCGGCGCTGTGGCCACTGGCTTCGCACTGTTCGCGGCTTTCCTCAATGCGGCCTTCGCCTTGTGTCTCGGCTGCCAGATCTATCCCCTCGTGGCGCGAGCGCGATCGCACGCCGCTCGCGCCTGACATACCTACCTACCCACCCATCACCGACCGACACAATTTCTACCCTCAGATATCCATCACCGAAAGGAAACCCATGGCCCGCTCCGACGTCCTGGTCTCTGCCGACTGGGCCGAGCAGAACCTGAACGCCACGAAGACCGTTTTCGTCGAGGTCGACGAAGATGCAAGCGCCTACGACGGCGGTCACATCGAAGGCGCAGTGAAACTCGACTGGCGCAAGGACCTGCAGGACCCGGTTCGCCGCGACTTCCTCGGCCAGGACCAGTTCTCCGATCTCCTGTCGGCGAAGGGAATCGCCAACGACGACACCGTCGTGCTGTACGGCGGTAACAACAACTGGTTCGCCGCCTACGCGTACTGGTACTTCAAGCTGTACGGCCACAACGACGTCAAGCTCATCGACGGCGGCCGTAAGAAGTGGGAACTCGACGGCCGTCCACTGTCGAGCGATATCGTCACTCGGGACACGACGCAGTACCGGGCACAAACGCCTGACCTGTCGATCCGCGCATTCCGTGACGAGGTCATCGACGCCATCGGCAACAAGAACCTCATCGATGTTCGCTCCCCCGACGAGTTCTCCGGCAAGATCCTCGCGCCGGCGCACCTCCCGCAGGAGCAGGCGCAGCAGCGCGGACACGTGCCCTCTGCGATCAACATCCCGTGGAGCACCACTGCCAACGAGGACGGCACGTTCAAGAACGACGACGCCCTCGAGGCGCTGTACAAGGAAAAGGGCTACGACGAGGGCAAGGCGACCATCGCTTACTGCCGCATCGGCGAGCGCTCGAGCCACACCTGGTTCGTTTTGAAGGAACTTCTCGGCAAGTCCGACGTCAAGAACTACGACGGCAGCTGGGTCGAGTACGGCTCCCTCGTCGGAGCACCCATCGAGTTGGAGGTTCACTGATCATGTGCGGAGCACCCGTTCAAGGCCAAACGATTCCGGCAGGCGTCGATGTCGAGAAGGAGACCGTCATCACCGGTCGTGTTCTTGCCACCGACGGTGAGCCTGTGGGCGGCGCATTCGTGCGTTTGCTCGACGGCACCGGCGAGTTCACAGCAGAGGTAGTGGCGTCGGGAACCGGAGACTTCCGGTTCTTCGCAGCGCCCGGCCGGTGGACATTGCGTGCACTGTCCTCGTCCGGCAACGGTGACGCGGTGATCACCCCGGAAGGTGCAGGCGTGCACTCGGCGAATGTGACCGTCGGAGCCTGATTTCTCCAAGAACAACAAAGAGCCCCGCGTCGATTCTTCTTCGATGCGGGGCTCTTTCGTGTGTGTCCTAGTTCTGCGGCACGATCTCGGTCGACGGCGCAGTGGTCGGCTCGGGAACCGTCGAGTACTGCGGTGGGAAGACACCTGGCGGTAGCGCTACGCCGAAGGAATCGAGCAGCGCTCCCAGATCGGTGTCACGAGTGAGGGTTCCGGGCGTCGGGAGTGTCTGCGGATTCGGTTCCTGCGATGCCTCGGGTACCGGTGCAGCATCCGGAGCCGGGTTGGGATCGACCTCGGAGGTGGCCAGAGGTGCATCGTCGACGCCCTTTTTATCGCGTTCTGTTTCCGCCAGATCCGTCACCCAGGCGACAATCTTTTCGCTCTCCCACGCGCGGCCGTCATTCGGATTGTTGTTCCAGTACAACAGGTGCTGGAGAAATCCGAGAAATATGTACGGCTCGATGAGGACATCGACTATTCCCTTGTTGTTCTCCACCAGACCTTCGCCTTCGGCACGCACTTTGGCACGCACCGTCTCGGCTCCTGGCCCCATCGCCCAATCGAGGTCTTCGCGTAGGCGCTCGGGGGTCAGATCTGCACGGGCTTTCCCCTCGTCGACCTGGTAGGTCTGATCGGAAACCTTGAGAAGCACTTCGAGCAGCGTCTCTTCGGACCCGACCCAGTCCTTCTGGGTGACGATATCGACGATCGCGCGGGTCGCTATGGAGGCCACCGTGCGGGCGAAGTCGGCGACGGACTGGACGGGGTCGATCACCGTCAGCCGCATCTGTCCGAGTACTCCGAGTGCCAGTTGCAGCGCGAGAATGTTCTCGGGAGCGTCGCAGGCAAGATCGTAGGGTCGACAAGCCCAAGTCATCTTGTCGTTCAGCGTGCCGTAGTCCTTGGCCTCCGGCGACTGGAACCCACCGCGTGTCGGGCCCGGCTCGTCGATATTAGGTACGCCTGCAGGTCGGTAAGGATCCCCCAAGAGTGCAACACCGGCGATGTCTTCGCCCGTGACGAGCGAATCGGGAGCGCGGTGGCCCAGTTCCATCGCGACCCGCTCGACCACCTCGCCACCGACGCTGTAACCGAGGAGGACGAACTTGGTGTTCTCGCCGCATTTGTTCTTGTACTCGTCGAGCAGACGGTTGGTCGAGGCAACGCCTGCGGCAACCGATTCTTGGTACGTGGGCACGTCGGACAGAAATCCAACTCCGTACGTCGATGGATACGGGACGTAGAGCCAGCCGACCGATCCCGGGTTGTTCGCGCCGGCCTGGCCGACAGGAAGCGTCACGTTGCCCACCCAGTTGGCCATCGGCGAACGGGGTTCTTCGTTCAGCGGATCGCGATCGGCGTCCGAGTCGGTGGCGCCGGACACGGCGAGCATCAGAATGTCCGGGCATTCCTGGGCAAAGTTGTTCGGGTCGATATTCGGGCGGTCTTCTTCGGGCGAGGGCATGCCTGCAGACCCCGTCGTGGACGAACCCGATTCCGGGGATGCGGCCGCGGCCGCGGGAACTGCAAGGAGCAACGCCACCCCCAGCGTCGCGGACTTCGTCAATATCGAGCCCGCACGTGTTCGGCGACGCATTCGAGATCCTCTCCAGCACACTTCGAGACAGCTTTCGACCAGACAAAAGGGTGTCGGGCGTACAACGCCCGACACACACACTGGAGAAGGTACCGTGCAGAGCCCCCATCGTTTGCTACAGAGTGTGAATCCCCGATGTCAGGGGCCCGATACTGGGAGATTGCACTATCGACTTCGGCGTTGTCGCGACCGCGATTCTGCAGAGTCGATAGCGTGGGTCTAAACTCGGCGTCGTGGTCATCTTCTTCGAGCTTCTGCTGGCACTGGCTGCAGTAGCCATCATCGCGTTCTCGCTCTACGTCGTCTACCGCTTGGTTACCGAAGAATCGTGACCGAGCGCGCAGCCGACGGGTCGGGCGAGACCACACGGTCCGCTAATGATGCGATCGCCGAAGCTGCCGAGAAGTTCGAGGCAGCGTCGGCACGCAACATTCCGACGTTGCCGGATCTTCCGCACCCCGAGGACACCGCCAACCTTCGCCTCGGACCCGAACTGAATCCAGCGATGCTTGCGCTGCTTCCGCTGGTCGGCGTCTGGCGCGGCGAAGGTGAGGGACGCGATCCCGAGTCGGGAGAGGAGTACCCGTTCGGGCAGCAAATCGTGGTCTCACACGATGGAGGTGCCTACCTCAGCTGGGAATCTCGCTCGTGGCGTCTCGACTCCGACGGAAACTACGCGCACCCCGACCTTCGCGAAACCGGCTTCTGGCGGATCACCGGCGATGACGTCAAGGGCAGCGAAACACCGGAGGTCATCGAGTTTCTGCTGACGCACAGCACCGGCGTCGTCGAACTCTATTACGGGCACGCGCTGAATCAGACTTCGTGGGAACTGGCGACCGATGTCGTCATCCGGTCCACTTCGGGTGCTCTCGTCGGTGGCGCCAAGCGGCTCTACGGCATCGTCGATGGCGCCGACCTCGCGTACGTCGAGGAACGCATCGACGCCGACGGAGAGCTAGCACCACGGCTGTCTGCTCGCCTCGTCCGCTATATCGGCTGAGATCTTCTTCGGTCTCGACAATCTGGTCCCCACGCACGCGAACGGCCCCCGAGCCATACCTGCTTTCAGGTCTCGGCCGGATAAGGCCGAGGGCTCGGGGGCCGGGCAGCTGCCTTGGATTCGCTTGCCGCTCGCGCGGTCTTCGAAAAGTGAATCCGTCAGCGGTTGCGGCTAGCTGACAGCCACCTCACGTGTCCTAGAGTTCTTCAACGTCAGACCACCTCCTCTCCCGTGTACTCAACAAAGTACGCCGTGATTCCGAAGTCGGCAAAGGAATATTTCCGTCGGCAACGCCGAAGTCCAAGACCAGGTCAGCGTGGTTGTCCGCCGGAAGCTGATGCGTCACCACCACGACCGCACGATTCCCGTCGACGATACTGTCGGAGCGGTCGAGGAGCCGTCGCAGGAGCTGCGCTCCCCCGTCGTCGTCGAGGTGTTCGGTCGGTTCGTCCAGCAGCAGGACCGGCGCATCGGACAACAGCGCCCGAGCCAGCAGAATGCGTCGACGCTGTCCTCCGGACACGGCCTGCGCACCGCTGACAAGGGGCGTGTCGATGCCGTCCGGGAGCGAGGAGATCCAGGCGCCGAGGCCGACTCGGTCGAGCGTCTCGACCGCCTCGTCCGACTGCACGTCGCCGCGTGCCACCCTCAGGTTTTCGAGAATCGACGTGTCGAACAGGTGCGCATCTTCGGCGAAGAAACGGGCGCCGGAGCCCTCGACGGTGCCGCTGATCGGTGGCAGCAGTCCCGCGAGCGTCATCAGGAGAGTGCTCTTACCGATACCGCTGGGACCGACGATCGCTACCCTCGCTCCGGGACCTACATCGAGATCGACCCGCACCGTAGTCGAGGAAGACCCCGGCCAGCCGCACCGCAAGTTTCTCGCAGTAACACGGTCGGTGAGCGAGTCCAGATCATTCACTGTCTGCGGAGCGGCCTCATCCGCAGCGTCCAGCAGCTCCACGATGCGTGACGCCGAAATGCGAGCCCTGGTGAGTGCGATGGCGGCACCAGGCAGGGCAGAGGTCGCCTCGAAGGCGGAAAGCGGCACGAGCACGATGATCGCCAACGCCATCGGCGTCATGCCACCTGCTGTTCCGCCCGTGCTGCCGTACAGCGAGATACCGACGAGCAGGGAGCCCAGCACCGCCGCACCGATGGAAAGAGGTAAAGCCGCGTCAGCAAAGGCTGCAGGTAGAGCCGCCCGGTCGCGGGCTTCGACCGATGCTCGGTTGGCTTCGGCAGCCTCCCCCAGGGTCTCGTCCAATCGTCCCGCAACCCGCAACTCCCCGGCGTGGTCGAGGGCGCGGACGGCGGTTTCGCTGAACTCCGCCCGGGCCGAAATGCCCTCGGACTCGGCGATGACGGCAGATCTCGCCGCCCAGTAGGGCGCGAGTACCCCGGCGACCACGAGAGCCAGCAGCAGAATCAGTGCTGCAGCCGGCGAGACGAACGCCAACACGACGACAGCTGCAATCGCCAGAACTATCGATACGCAGATCGGCACGATCGCACGCACGACGACGTCACCGAGCACGTCGACGTCGTTGCCGGTGCGCGACATCAGATCGCCGCGACGCAATCCCGCAGCTGCGGCCGGATTGCCAGCGGCGAGCCGTTCGTAGAGACGAGTTCTCGCCGACGTCGTTCCGCGCAGGGCGGTGTCGTGAGTAGCCAGGCGTTCCAGGTACCGAAATACGCCGCGCGAAATGCCCAGTGCCCGAACAGCGACGACAGCGACCGTCAGATCCAACACCGGTGGCATCTGCCAGGCGCGGGTGATGAGCCAAGCGGATACCGCCGCAAGAGTCAGTGCGCTACCCAAGGTTGCGACCCCTGCCGCCACGGACATGGCCACTCGGGACGGACGAAGTTCGAGAAGTTCGAGGGCGCGCCGAAGGTCAACGAGCATGGCGGGCCTGCACTTCGATGATCGAATCGGCACTGATGAGAACCGAACGACGGTGACCGACCACTACGACGGTTCTGCCCTCGTCGGCGAGACGACGAATGGTTTTCAGTACTGTCGCTTCGTGAGTCGCGTCGAGGTGAGCCGTGGGTTCGTCCAGCAGAAGCACCGGGGCCGAGGAGGTCAGGACTCGTGTCAGCGCGAGGCGTTGGCGCTGTCCGAGGGAGAGCCCGACACCTCCGGCACCGACGACGGTCTGCCATCCGAGCGGTAGCTCTGCCAGAACCTGATCGAAACCTGTTGCTGCGCAAATACTGTCGAGTTCATGGGGATCGGGCCGTGTCCCGGTGAGCAGGAGGTTGCTCTCCAGGGTGCCGGGAAGAAGGACGGGTCGCTGTGGGAGCCATGCGATCTGACGCCACCAGGAATGCACATCGACGTCGGCCAAGTCTGTTCCGCCAACGGTGACCGCGCCTTCGTCGGGCGCAGTCAGCGCTAGAATCACGCTCAGCGCCGTCGACTTTCCTGCGCCGTTCGCACCGGCCAGCACTGTCACGGTGCCGGGTTCGAATACGGCGTCGAGTCGGTGCGGGGCGCTGCCGCCACGCGCATCGACAGAAATCGAAGCCAGCTCCAGCCGTGCGCCACGGGCTTGAATCGATCGCACCCCCGTTCTCTCCGCCGGGCGATCGTCCAGCACGCCGAACGCCTTCTCCGACGCGGCGACGCCGTCCTCGGCGGCGTGGAATTGGGCCCCTACCCGGCGTAGCGGAACGTACACCTCGGGTGCGAGTACCAGCGCGATGATGCCGGCCTCGAGAGCCATGTCCCCGAAGACCAGTCTGAGTCCGATGCTGACGGCGACGAGAGCTACACACAGAGTGGCAAGCAGTTCGAGAACCATCGAGGACAGAAACGCGATCTTCAGTGCACGCATGGTCGCGCGGCGATGTGCTTCGCCGAGTGCCCGGACCCGCGCTGCAGGCCCGTGTTCACGGCCAAGTGCACGGAGCGTGGGAAGTCCGGCAAGGAGGTCTAGTAGTTGGGCAGACAATCGTGTCATCGATTCGAGCGTCGCCTCTGCCTTCCCCTTGGTCAGCAGGCCGATCAGGATCATGAAGATCGGAATCAGCGGAAGCGTGACAAAGATGATCGCTGCCGATGTCAGATCCTCGGTCAGGATGACCATGAGCGTCAGGGGCGTCAGCGTTCCCGCCAGGATCAGCGCGGGCACGTAGCCGGTGAGATAGGGCGCGAGACCACCCAAAGCCCTGGTCACGACCGTCGCGACGCCTTCGCGCTCGGAATCGAGTCGACGTGGATCACCGTTCGACGCGGCGGCGAGGACGTCGTTCTCGAGTTCTTCGACCACGCGCGAGGCCGCACGATGCGCATAGCGCGATTGCAGCCAGGTCGAGGTAGTTCTGACCACGATGGCTCCGGCGAGAACTGCCAACTGCCCGGACCAGTGCGAGATCGATCGTGCTGCGGGATCGGTGATGACGCCCGCGAGCACTGTGCCTGTCATGACCGCGGAGACGATGATCGCCGCGGTATCGACGAGCGAAAGAAGCACTGTCGACAGCAGATACCGCCGCGCCGATCGCGAGTACCGCCACAACCGGGGGTCGATCGGTCCCCGGCGCGGCGCGGCGGTGACTGTCATGACTTGCGACCGAGCGGCAATCCGATCGAGTCGGGGATGTGCGCGGTGGAGATGCGCTGGCGGAACACCCAGTACGTCCACGCCTGATATCCGATGACGACCGGTGCGGTGAAGGCCGCTGCCCAGGTCATCACCTTGAGCGTGTACGGACTCGACGACGCGTTCTCGATGGTCAAGCTGAACGCGGGATCCGTCGTGGACGGCATCACGTCGGGGAACAGTGATCCGAACAGCAGTACGACGACGGCGATGACGGCGATCGTGGTGAACACGAATGCCCAGCCCTCGCGCACCTTGGCGGTGAGAGCGACAACGGCGATCAGCGCGATAGCGGCGGTCCCGACCATGATCCACGTCCACCCCGTCCCGTAGGCGAGTTGGGTCCACAGGGCGAAGGCTCCGCCGACCACGACAGCTGGGACAGATAGCCGTACCGCCATTTTGACCGCGTCCTCGTGTACGTCGCCTGCAGTCTTGAGCGCAATGAACACGGCACCGTGCAGCGCGAACACCAGCGCCATCGTGGCGCCGCCGAGCAGGGCATACGGGGAGAGCAGGTCGAAGAACCCTGCGGTCACCTTCTTGTTCTCGTCGATCGCCACTCCGCGCACGATGTTGGCGAACGCGACGCCCCACAGCACGGCCGGAATCCACGAACCGATTCCGATGCCGAGATCACAGCGTCGACGCCACACCGGGTCGTCGATTTTGCCGCGGTACTCGATGGCGCAGATACGCAGGATGAGCGCGACGAGGATCAGCAGTAAGGGTATGTAGAACCCTGAGAACAGGGTTGCGTACCACTCCGGGAATGCCGCGAACAGTGCACCTCCGGCGGTGATGAGCCACACCTCGTTTCCGTCCCACACCGGGCCGATGGTGTTGAGAACTGCTCGACGCCTGCGTTCTCCGACTTTCGGATCCGATGCCCGTCCGAAGACCGGGATCAGCATGCCGACGCCGAAGTCGAAACCTTCGAGGACGAAGTAGCCGGTGAACAACACTGCGATCGCTACGAACCAGAATTCTTGAAGTCCCATGATCGTTCCCCTCAGTACGCGAACGAGAGTTGTTGCGGAGCATCGTCATCCGTCGGATCGTCCTGATCGCTACCCGGCGGGTGCTGATCGTGTTCGAGCGGGCCTTCTACGACATATTTGCGGAGGAGGTAGAACCACACGACGCCAAGAGCTGCGTAGACCACCGTGAACGTCACCAGCGAGGCAACGACGAGGGAGGCCGGATGATCGGACACTCCCTGATCGACAGTGAGTCTTATTCGATCGACGCCGGTCGGGTTGGGAGCGACAACCCACGGCTGACGTCCCATCTCGGTGAAGATCCAACCGGCACTGTTGGCCAGGAACGGCGTCGGGATCGCGGCGAGGCTCAGCCAGGAGAACCAGCGCTGGTTCGGGACGCGTCCACCGCGGGTAACCCAGAGTCCGGCGATCGCGAGCAGTGCCGAGCCTGCGGCCAGGCCGATCATCGCGCGGAAAGCCCAGTAGGTGACGAACAGGTTGGGTCGGTAGTTGCCCGGCCCGAACTGCTGTTCGTACTGAAGTTGTAGATCTTCGACGCCCTGCAGCGTGACGCCGGAGAACTGCCCCTCGGCAAGGTAGGGCAGCACGAACGGCACTTCGAGAACGTGGGTGACGCCATCGCAGTTGTTGTGGGTACCGACAGTCAGGATCGAGAAGTCCGGATCGGTTTCGGTGTGACAGAGCGATTCCGCCGAGGCCATCTTCATGGGTTGCTGCTCGAACATGAGCTTGCCCTGAACGTCGCCGGTGTAGATCAGCGCGATGCCGGACAGGATCATGACCACGAAGGACATTCGAGCGGCCGGTCGGAACATGCTCCGCGAGTTGGTGTCGCGGCCCTTGCGAGCCTCTCGCACCATCCACCAGCCCGAGATCCCTGCGACGAACGTTGCAGCCGTCAGGAATGCGCCGGCGACGGCGTGCGGAAATGCGGCGAGTGCGGTGTTGTTGGTGAGTAGTTCCCAAATGCTCGTCAGTTCCGCGCGACCGGTCTCTTCGTTGTAGATCGCACCGACTGGGTGCTGCATGAACGAGTTGGCGGCGATGATGAAGAATGCGGAGGCGTTGACACCGATCGCGACGAGCCAGATCGTGGCCAGGTGAACAAGTTTGGGCAGCCGGCCCCATCCGAAGATCCACAGTCCGAGGAAGGTCGACTCGAGGAAGAACGCGACGAGCCCTTCCAGCGCGAGCGGTGCACCGAAGACGTCACCGACGAAGCGGGAGTACTCGCTCCAGTTCATGCCGAACTGGAACTCCTGGACGATGCCGGTTGCGACACCGAGCGCGAAGTTGATGAGGAAGAGTTTTCCGAAGAATTTGGTCAGTCGATACCAGGAGTCCTTCTTGGTGATCACCCACATCGTCTGCATCGCGGCGATGATCGGGGCAAGACCGATCGTCAGCGGAACGAGAATGAAGTGGTAAACGGTGGTGATACCGAATTGCCACCTCGAAATGTCCAAGGTATCCATGACGACTCCGACTCTCCCGCCCCCGGGCAGGTAACTGAAGTTACCGCTGACGCGGGCTTGTTGCAGCGAATCCTAGATTACTACTACGCGGAGTAGTAGCTCAAGCGTCGACAGTGTCGCCCTCCCCACGTTCGATCGCGAAATCGACCATCGATCGGATGTCGTCGGCGTTCCCAGGGGTGCCCAGCGTGACCCCGTTCAGGGTGACGACACGCGCCGCGAGCGTGATACTCGAGATCAACCAAACACCCTCTGCAGCAATCAGATCCGCGGGAAAAATGTTCGACTTCTCGCAGGTGTATCCCTTTGCGGTCGCGACGTCGAACAGAGCGTCGACAGTGGTTCCTGCCAAGATCCCGTGTTCGACCGGCGGTGTGATCAGTGTCTTACCGCGGGAGATGACCACTGTGGACCGCGGACCCTCGAGGACCTGCCCCTCATTGCTGGTGTAAATCACCTCGTCGGCGCCCTGCTGGGCGGCATATCGCAACGCAGCCATGTTGGTCGCATACGACAGCGTCTTGGCACCCATCAACTGCCACGGCGCCGCCGCGGCGAAATCCACCGAATACCCGCGACCGAGGGTGATAGCCGACACCCCTTCTGTGCGGGCCTTGGCGACCCGTTCGTGCAGTGGACCTACCGTCGCGTAACCCGTCGGGCCACCGCCACTCTCCCGGCCACGGCTCAACACCACCCTCAGTGCACCCTCGTTCCGCGTCTTGCGCTCCCACTCGTCCACCGCAAGGCCGATAACCAGCCTCCAGTCGTCCAGGTCGGGCTCAGGCAGATCGAGTGCCCTCGCCGAGGCAGCCAGACGCGTGAGGTGCCTCTCCACCCCACACGCCGCTCCATCCCGAATCAGAAGCGTCTCGAAAATTCCGTCACCCCGAACTGCGGCAAGGTCGTCGGCACACAGAAGCGGTTGATCTGCGTCGTGAACTTGCCCATCGAGGGTCACTACTACACGGTCTGACATGGCGTCTACCCTAGTGGGGTCGCTCCGCAGGCTGCGCTCCTGCCAGATGAGTCGCTCCGCAGGCTGCGCTCCTGCCAGATGAGTCGCTCCGCAGGCTGCGCTCCTGCCAGATGCTCCTACTATGGGAGACGTGCCCGATACCGCCCCGATCGACCCGAGCCCACTTCTCACTCTCCCCGGCGCTGTGCCTTCGCCCGAAGACTCTGCAGACCGCGCCGTGGCCTGGCACTACGGCAATCCCTTCGGTGAGCAACGAGACGCGACATCTGCTGCGGCAGTCATCGACCGCTCCAACCGCTTCGTCATAGCGATCAGCGGGGAAGAGCGCCTGACCTGGCTCGATACGATCTCCAGTCAACAGGTGCTGGGCCTGCCCGACGGCACGTCGGCAGAGAACCTGAGTCTGGACATCAACGGACGCGTCGAACATCACTTCGTACAGACCGATCTCGACGGCATCACGTGGATCGACACCGAGGCCGCGAACGGGCCCGATCTCCTCGCGTTCCTGAAGAAGATGGTGTTTTGGTCCAAGGCCGGGCCTCGGGAAGGAGACGAGCTCGTAGTCTCGAGCGTGCTGGGCTCGGACGCGCATCGAGTCCTCGATGCTGCCGGCTTGCCGACCCCCGAGGACGTCTATGCCGCACTCCCCCTCGAAGGTGGCGGGTTCATCCGACGGATGCCGTGGCCCGGCCAGAACGCGTACGACCTACTCGTCCCACGTGCGTCGCTGACCGAGTGGTTCAAGAAGCTGCGCGAGCAGGGCGCGACCCCCGCCGGTACGTGGGCATACGAGGCGCTACGGGTGGAGTCGATTCGCCCGCGGGTCGGTATCGACACCGACGAGAAGACGATCCCCCACGAGGTCCGTTGGATCGGCGGAGTGGCCGAACTCGGCGCCGTGCATCTGAGCAAGGGTTGCTACCGCGGGCAGGAGACCGTCGCTCGCGTGCACAACCTGGGTCGGCCACCACGCCATCTGGTTCTTCTTCATCTCGACGGTTCTGCCGACGGCAGGCCCGAAACCGGGGATCCGGTGACGGCCGGAGGGCGTACCGTCGGCCGGCTCGGCACCGTCGTCGATCACTTCGAACTCGGCCCCATCGCGTTGGCTCTGATCAAGCGAACCATTCCAGCCGGCACCGAGTTGGTCGTCGGTCCGTGTGCGGCGTCGATCGACCCGGATTCGATTCCGAACTACGACGACGTTCAGGCGGGCCGCGCAGCAATCGATCGGCTCCGCGGGAGATAACCGGAAGACAGGTCACTTTTGCGTCGCGATGCGTCTTCGTGATCCTTACCGACGCTACGGGCATTGCCGCAGGCCAGCGGCCCTGACCGGCACTTCTGGACACGTGATACATATAAGAAGGAATAATGCCACCCAGAGGCGTATGAGCATCTGAGCCGTTCTCGCGCTAGAGTGTGGTCCAGGAAGAAATACCAAAACCAACGGGGCGCCCAAATTTCCCCAGGCCGCCCCGCAAGTCCGCGAGGGGGCAACGCCATGGGCCGAGGCAGGGCTAAGGCAAAGCAGACAAAGGTCGCTCGTGAGCTCAAGTACAGCTCTCCAACAACGGACTTGGAGAGTTTACAAAGAGAACTCTCCGGCGGTTCGTCCAAATCCCACCGTGGCGGCATTACCTCGGGCGGCATATCCTCCTCGTCGGACGCGGAAAGCTATACCCGCGTCGAAGAGGATGAATACGAGGATTGGCGACGCTGATCTGCGATCTATACAACTGAGGGGGAGCCGCACTGCGGCTCCCCCTCAGTTGTATAGATTCCCGATAGTTGTCATGGAGTAGTTGTCATGGAACGCTGTGCGCTCAGAAGCGCGGGTGATTGCCCAGCAGTACGGCGCGCTCGGTTGCAAGCGTCTTGTCCGTCGACTTCTTGACCGTTCCCAGAGTCCAGCAGTCGATGTGCCGTGCAGTCAGGACAGCGAGTGCGCGGTCCACATCCTCGGGCGCGACGATGGCAACCATGCCGACACCCATATTGAACGTCTGCTCCATCTCACTGCGTTCGACGCGTCCACGCTGAGCGATCAGTGAGAACACGGGTGCCGGACTCCATGTTCCACGGTCCAGTTCCGCGACGAGCCCTGCGGGCATGACGCGTCCCAGATTGTTCGCCAATCCGCCTCCGGTGACGTGACAGAACGTCCGCACCTCGGTCTCGGCAGCCAACGCCAGGCAATCCTTTGCATAGATCTTGGTGGGCTCGAGCAGCTCCTCACCGAGAGTACGGCCGAACTCTTCGACGTGGCCGCCGAGATCCATGTGGTTGATCTCGAGCAGAACCTTGCGCGCAAGGGAGTAGCCGTTGGAGTGCAGGCCCGAGGATCCCATGCCGATGACGACGTCGCCGGGGCGCACTCGATCGGGACCGAGAACCGAATCGGCTTCGACCACGCCTACCCCGGTTGCCGACAGGTCGTAGTCTCCGTCTGCCATCAGACCTGGATGCTCGGCAGTCTCGCCTCCCAGAAGCGCACAGCCTGCAATGACACAGCCGTCTGCAATGCCCTTGACGAGCTCGGCGACCATCTCCGGTACGACGCGGCCTACGGCGATGTAATCCTGCAGGAAAAGCGGCTCAGCGCCGCAGACGACCAAGTCGTCGACGACCATGGCCACGAGGTCCAATCCGAGGGTGTCGTGCTTGCCCATCGCCTGTGCGACGGCGACCTTGGTGCCTACCCCGTCTGTCGAGGCCGCGAGAATCGGCTCCCGGTAGTCGGTCTTGAGCGCGAACAGTCCGGCGAATCCGCCCAGACCGCCCATGACCTCGGGTCGAGACGCCTTCTTGGCGAGGGGGGCGAACAGTTCGACCGCTCGGTCCCCTGCGGCGATGTCGACGCCTGCCGAGGCGTAGGAAGCACCACCAGAGGAGGTTGCGCTCGGTGGTCGGGTTTCCTCGGTCATGCGGCTCCAGCCTGTGTGCTCGTACTGTTTGTATTCGCGCATCGTGCGCATAGTGCGCTCTCACGGTACCGGAGCGGACAATCGTCCGGGAACACGACAGACCTAGTCCGAAGCTTGTGACATCGACAACGCTGAATGGGACGTAACGACGATCACACGAGGCCGACCATCACACGAAGCTAGGGCCTGCTCAACGCGCTCGCGTTGGCGTTGTCGGTCTCGGTCTGTTGGCCGGCGGCCGATGCAAGCATGCCTTCGAGCACATGCTTGCCAAGAGCGTTGTCCGGTGGGAGGGCGATCGGGTACTGGCCCGTGAAACATGCAGTACAGAGCCTGGATTCAGGCTGCTCGGACGCCGCGACCATTCCCTCGATCGAGATGTATCCAAGGGAGTCGGCACCGATGGCCTGACGCACCCCTTCGAGGATTCCGTCCCCGGAATCGACACCATTGGCGATCAGCTCTGCTGGTGAGGCGAAGTCGATGCCGTAGAAGCATGGCCAGCGAACGGGCGGCGACGCGATCCGCACGTGGATCTCGAGTGCACCGGCCTCGCGCAACATTCGAATGAGGGCGCGTTGCGTGTTGCCTCGCACGATCGAGTCGTCGACGACGATCAGACGCTTACCGCGAATGACTTCCTTGAGCGGATTGAGCTTGAGACGAATACCGAGCTGACGGATTGTCTGTGACGGCTGGATGAACGTTCGCCCGACGTAGGCGTTCTTCATCAGTCCTTGGCCGTACGGAATGCCGGAACCTTGTGCGAATCCGACCGCGGCCGGAGTGCCACTCTCGGGAACTGGAATGACCAGATCACCTTCGGCAGGGTGTTCCTTCGCGAGCCGTCGACCGATCTCGACCCGAGTGGAGTGCACGGAGCGGCCGCCGATGACGCTGTCGGGACGGGCCAGGTACACGTATTCGAACACGCAGCCCTTGGGCTCTGGGGAGGCGAAACGAGAGGATCGAACGCCGTCGGCGTCGATTGCGAGCAGTTCACCGGGCTCGATGTCGCGAACGAAGGCAGCACCGACGATATCGAGTGCAGCCGTTTCGCTGGCTACGACCCAACCACGATCGAGCCGCCCCAACGACAGCGGTCGCACGCCGTGCGGATCACGCGCTGCATACAGCGTGTGCTCGTCCATGAAGGTGAGGCAAAATGCGCCCTCGAGCGTCGGCAACAGCTCCATCGCGGCCTGCTCGATGGTGCGATCTGCGGCCTTGTGGGCCAGCAAGGCTGTCACGACGTCGGAGTCCGACGTCCCGTTGCCCTGAAGTCGGTCGCTGATGAGACCTGCGTCGCGTGCTCGGGTGGCAAGTTCGGCGAAGTTGACCAGGTTTCCGTTATGGCCGAGCGCGATGCCCGTCCCGGCAGTGGTCGTGCGGAAAATGGGCTGTGCATTCTCCCAGATGACCGAGCCACTCGTGGAGTAGCGGCAGTGTCCGATGGCGACATGCCCCGGCATAGCGCCGAGGGTCTGCTCGTCGAACACCTGACTGACGAGTCCGAGGTCTTTGAAGACCAGCACCTGTGCGCCGTCGGAGACGGCGATTCCCGCGGCCTCCTGGCCTCTGTGTTGCAACGCATACAGCCCGTAGTAAGTAAGCTTTGCCACATCCTCGCCTGGAGCCCATACACCGAAGACTCCGCATTCTTCTCGCGGCTCACTTTCGGGTACGTCCAGTGGTTTGCCTACCAAAAGATTCGGACTGTCGACCGACAACTCGGCGTTGGTCACTGGCACTGCTCCCTAAGGGGGACGAGGGCGGGGGGGCTGGGACCAGTCTACGGGCCCACGGCAAGAGAAAACGCATCGTGTGTGCACGGCATTCCCTCGGGGCTCATTCCCGCAGGATCGGCAGCCCCATGATCGGCAACCAGTGTGCGACGTCACCGGCGCGACTCCCCGAGGCTGTGATGGACCCATCTTTCAACGCATCGTCGAAGGTGCGAACCCCTGTCGCTATCTGTAACCAGGTGTGCGGATCCGTCTCGACGACGTTCGGCGGCGTGCCGCGGGTGTGTCGCGGGCCGGTGATGCACTGCACTGCCACGAAGGGCGGAACCCGCACCTCCACGCTCGAACCCGGTGCGACCTGCGCGAGCGTGCGTACGGTGGTCCGAACTGCATCGGCGAGCGCAGAGCGCGAGGGCTTCTCGACGTCCTGGCCTCTGGTCCAATCGGCGACGGCCAGCACCGCTTCGCGTACCTGTGCGGGGGTTACGAGTTTGCTCGGCGCCATCGCCCTAACCTAGTTCCGCAGCCTAGTTCCAGCCAGAACCGCCCCACTCACGTTGACCGACAGATGCATCAGCGCAGGGGCGAGGACGCTTCCACTGCATCTGCGTAACCACGAGAACATGACCCCCGCGGCCGCGGTCCCGATCACGGTGCCGACCACCGAATCGCCTGCTGTCCGTGCAGGGTGAATGTGCCACAGTCCGAAGAATATTGGCGACAGTGCGGGTGATGCTGCGTCGAACACGCTTCGGAAGACGAGTTCCTCGCACGCCACGGTTCCGAACGGAATGCGAAACAGGATCCATTCGGCAAGGTCGTCGTCGGATGGACGCACGCGCTCCAGCCACGACGGTCGCGCCGCGATGACGACTGCGCTTACCACCGGAACAGCGCCTGCCGCGGCTCCCCAAGCGAGCCCCGAACGCCAGGACGAACGCCGCAGGCCTGCGGGGCGGATGCCGAGCGTGCGGGCGAGAACGGCCGTGCCGATTCCGAACGAGAGATTCGCGACGGCATTGTGCCGGTCGGACAACGCCAACCGCGGCAACACCCAAGTACTCCAGCCCGTGGTCACCGCGCCGAGCGCAATCCCGCGGATCACTTTTCCGGGCCGTCCTTGCCCTTGTAGGCGTCCATGACGGCGCGCACACGTTCGGTGTCGGCAGCGGTCCACCCATCGGGGGCGGCGATCGAGACCCACCCGTCGAGGACCAGCGTTCCGTAATTGTGTCCGTGCCCGTCCGGGACGCCCGCGGCGTTGGTCAGATCCGCAGCTACCTGCCAGAACGTGACGATCGGGAACCAGCGCATATCGGGCAGTCGGTCGGGCCCGGGCGCCTCGGACAGCCAGTCCGGCCGCTCGAACAGCAGGTCCGGCGACCACCAGACGACGGGATCCGACGCGTGCTGGACGTAGAGCACCCGCGGGCCGTACCAGGGTTGATCGGCCGGCGGGATCGCCCCCGAGTTGTCCGCGAAGCGCAGCACGAGACCGTCCGAGTAGACCGGGAGTACTTCCGGACTGCCGGGGTCGCGTCGATCCACGAATTGGCTCCAGAGGCGATTGGCGTTCGGCGGTCCCACCCACAGCACACCGTCGGTCGTGTCACGGATGTCGGCCACACCGTCGAACGCGCCCTCGCCGGCATTGGTGCCGAGGCTTTCGCCGTAGACGTAGAACTTGGGGCGGGTCGCCTCCGGCTCTTGCAGCCAGCGATCGTGAACCTTGTCGATGAGTGCCTTGCCTGCCTCCGATGCGATCTCTCGTTCGGCGAGAAAGGAAATCCAACTCGGCAGATACGAGTACTGCGCGGCCACCGTGGCCACGTTGCCGTCGAACATCAACTCGGCGGCTTCGATGGCGGTCGGATTGACCCAGCCCGTCCCCGTCGTAGGTACGACGACCAGGGCGCTACGTTGGAAGGCACCGGTTCTTTCGAGTTCGTCGACGACGAGGTCGAGCCGCTCGTCCTGGTTGTCAGCGGATTCCAGTCCCGCGTATGCACGGATCGGCTCCATGGCCTCCCGTCCGAGCGCCCGCGTCATCTCGTCGGCGTTCATGCCGCTGGAGACAAAGTTTCGGCCTTCGAATCCGAGTGATTCCCACGACGCGGCGGACTGTGGACTTCCAGATCGTTCCGGCTCGGTGGGCTGGATTGCGCCGTCACGAGTTTCGTCGTTCTGGAGGCTGAAGATCGAGTTCGTCACGTCCGACACCGCACGAAGCAACACGCCTTGAACGAGCGCGACCACGAGAACGACCACCAAGACCACACCAATGACGTTGGCGACCTCACGCGGCATCTTGATCACTTTGTTGATCTGCCGGACCACGAGGCGTACGAAGTCTCGGAGCACCCGAATGGCCGAGATCAACAATGCGGCCGTGGCGATACTCAGAGCACCGGTCCGTAAGTACCCGGTCGTGGTGGTTCCTTCGGCGTCCATCAGCGCAGCCAGTTCGCGTTGCCAGCCTGCGGAGTAGGCGAGCATCACAAGCGACGCGAGGACTGCCACGATCGGGACGAAGATCTTCAGGCCCAGCTCGGCTCGTGGTGGCAGCGGCCACCACGAACGTGGCCGCAGAAACACTCGGAGTACCAGCCATCCGACGGCGACACCGAACCCGTAACCGATCGCGGAATTGATTCCACCGATGAGGCCCTGGAACAACCAATCTCGGGGCAGGAGCGACGGCGTCAGCGACCAGCAGAAGAACAGCGCACTGAAGGCAAGGCCGGTGAAGTCGAGCTTCGGCAGACCCCACAGCCACATGAGCAAGGGGTGCGCGAGCGGGGAAGGCATCGAGAACTCGACGGGAATGCGGAGGTAATGAGCATGTTCGCGCTCGACTGTGCTCACGACCTCCGCCGCGTCCTCCGATACCTCGCCCCGCGACACGTCCCTATCCGAAGAGTCGGGGAAGAGTACCCTCGAACACTTCCCGCAACTCGGTCATCGGGACCGAGAACTGACCCTGAACCTCGATCTCGTCGGAGCCTTCGTCGACGACGCCGATACGCGTCCACGGCAGCTGACGAGCGGTACACATGTTGGAAAAGCGAGTCTCCTCGGTGCGCGGGACCGCGACGAGAACACGACCCGAAGACTCCGAGAACAGCGCCACGAAAGGATCTGCACCCTCGGGGAGCAGAATGCGGCATCCGGTTTCACCGGCCAACGCTGCCTCGACGACGGCCTGAGCCAGTCCCCCCTCGGACAGGTCGTGGGCGGCGGTGACCATGCCGTCACGCGAACCGGCGAGAAGGATGTCCGCCAGCAACTGCTCCCGCGCGAGATCGACCTTCGGCGGGACGCCACCGAGATGATCGTGCTCGACCTGCGACCAGATGGAACCGTCGAGCTCGTCGTGCGTCTCACCGAGCAGGATCAACGTTTCGCCGGGCTCGAGACCCAGGCCCGTCGGGATGCGTCGGTGCACGTCGTCGATCACACCGAGGACGCCCACCACGGGTGTCGGCAGGATCGGCTCGGAGCCGGTCTGGTTGTAGAAACTGACATTTCCGCCGGTGACGGGAATACCGAGAGTGACGCAGCCGTCGGCGAGACCGCGAACAGCTTGCTGGAACTGCCACATGACGCCCGGGTCCTCGGGGGAACCGAAGTTGAGGCAGTTGGTGACGGCCTTCGGAGTCGCACCGGTGACGGCGACGTTGCGAAACGCCTCGGCAAGGGCCAGTTGAGCACCCTGATACGGATCGAGCGCGGTGTATCGGCCCGACGCATCGGTAGCGAGCGCGATACCGCGACCGGTCTTCTCGTCGATGCGAATCATTCCGGAATCGGCGTTCTCGGCCAGCACGGTGTTGCCGCGGACGTAGCGGTCGTATTGCTCGGTGATGAACTTCCGGCTGCAGAGCTGAGGGGAGGCGATCATCTTCAGGAGCGTTGCCTTCAGTTCATCCGGCGTTTCCGGACGCTTCAGCGACGCAGTCGTGTTCGCGATCAGTGCGTCCTGATGCGCGGGACGCTGCACCGGACGGTTGTAGACCGGGCCGTCGTGGGCGACGGTCTTCGGCGGAACGTCGACGACGGTCTCTCCATGCCAGGTGATCTCGAGGTGGTCGCCGTCGGTGACCTCGCCGATGACAGTGGCCAAGACATCCCACTTCTTGCAGACCGCCATGAACGCATCGACGTTGTCCGGAGTCACGACGGCGCACATGCGCTCCTGCGACTCGCTCGAGAGCACCTCGGCAGGGGTCATGCCGGTGGCGCGCATCGGCACCTTCTCGAGCTCGATGGACATTCCCCCACTGCCAGCGGACGCCAGCTCTGAAGTGGCACAAGATAATCCAGCACCACCGAGGTCCTGGATGCCGACGACGAGCTTGCCGGCATACAGCTCGAGGCACGCCTCGATGAGGACCTTCTCGGCGAACGGGTCTCCCACCTGAACCGCCGGAAGCTTCTTGCGCTTGCCGTCGGTCTCGTCGCCGTCGAAGGTCTCCGAGGCGAGAACGGAAACGCCGCCGATGCCGTCGAGACCGGTACGAGCCCCGAACAGAATGATCTTGTTGCCCAGCCCCGATGCGAACGCGAGATGCATGTCCTCTACCCGCATGACACCGGCACACAGAGCATTGAGCAGCGGGTTACCGGCGTAGGAGGCGTCGAACACCGTCTCTCCACCGATATTGGGGAGGCCGAGGGAGTTTCCGTATCCGCCGACCCCGGAAACGATACCGCTCAGCACGCGACGAGTATCCGGTGCATCAGCGGCACCGAAGCGCAGCTGATCCATCACTGCGATGGGACGTGCACCCATAGCCATGATGTCGCGGACGATGCCGCCCACGCCTGTCGCGGCGCCCTGATAGGGCTCGACGTACGACGGGTGGTTGTGGCTCTCGACCTTGAACGTGACGGCCCAGCCGTCACCGACGTCGACGACGCCTGCATTCTCGCCGATGCCCGCGAGCATCGAGGTGCGCATCTCGTCCGTGGTGGTCTCCCCGAAGTACTTCAGGTGCACCTTGGAGGACTTGTACGAGCAGTGCTCGCTCCACATGACCGAGTACATCGCCAACTCGGCATCGGTGGGGCGACGGCCGAGTATTTCCTTGATTCGGACGTACTCGTCTTCCTTGAGTCCGAGCTCTTTGTACGGCTGCTCTACATCGGGTGTGGCGGCTGCGGTTGTCACTGTATCGACGGACACGAGGAGTGGGGTCCCTTCTTGGAGCGAAATGCCAGCTGAAGTCTATCGGGCGCGGCCGACATGCCCGAATCCTCGTCCCTCACCCGGTAGCGAGCCAGGCCGAAATCAGCGTCCGAACATGACCCGGAGGACATACCGCTCACCGAGAACTATCCGAATAATCGGGCGTCATGACGCCCCAGATGGTGGTCAGGGGTGTGGATATCCCCCGCAAGGCCGTCATGTGGTTCTTCGCGGAAGTGATCGAATCCATAGCCGGTCAGGGCCGGGCGCCTGTAAGCGCGCACCCTTTTTCCTGAGCGCACCCCCGCGCTAGCCGAACAAGTCAGGGGTCTACCTGGGAATAAGGGTGCGCGCTTACCGAGCCGGGGCGAGAAACGCAGCGAGCGCGGCGGCGTAGGCAGCAACGTCGGACGCGCCCATCAACTCGCGCGCCGAGTGCATCGCCAACTGCGGCGCCCCGACGTCGACGGTGGACACGCCTGTGCGCGAGGCGGTGATCGGCCCGATCGTGGACCCGCACGGCAGGTCGGCGCGATGGACGTAGCGCTGTAGCGGCACCCCAGCCTGATCGCAGGCCAACGCGAAGGCCCCGGCGCCCACGGAATCGGTTGCGTACCGAAGGTTCTGGTTGACCTTCAACACCGGTCCGCCGCCGAGTTCGATGCGGTGCGCGGGCTCGTGTCGATCCGGGTAGTTTGGGTGCGTAGCGTGCGCCATATCGCCTGAGGCACAGATGGAAGCGGCCATCGTTCGCAGGAACTCCTCGCGTCCCCCGCCGCGCCCGAGCACGATTCGCTCCAACACTGTGTTGAGCAGATCGGAGAAGGCGCCGCGATCGGACATGCTGCCGACCTCCTCGTGATCGAAGAGGGCCAGCACCGGAGTCGCGGTGGTCGGGTTCTCCACTGCCGCAATCAAAGCCTGCGTTCCGGCGTAGCACGTCGCCTGGTTGTCCAGACGCGGAGCGCTGACCAACTCGTTCTCGACACCGACGACTGCGCTCGGCGCCAGGTCGTGCGTCATGAGTTCCCAGCCGAGCACCGCAGACGGATCCACTCCTTCGCGCTCGGCGACGTATCCCAGGAACGATCGGGGTGAATTGCCCAGTCCCCAAACAGCGTTGACGTGACGCTGCGGATCGAGGGTGACGCCCTTGCGATCCTCGGACAGGTGGATCGCCAACTGCGGTACGCGGAGGATGGGTTCGTCGATCTTGACGAGCACTTCCCTCAGTCCGTTGCCGTCTCGAACACTCAGCCGTCCGGAGATTCCTAGGTCGCGGTCGAGCCACGAGTTGAGCCAGGCACCGCCGTACGGCTCGAGACCGACAATTTGCCACCCCGCCGACTCGAGGTCGGGGTTTTGCTTGACGCGCAGGTTCGGGCTGTCGGTGTGTCCGCCGACGATACGGAATCCGCCGGGAGTGGAGCCTGCGGAATGACCCGAATCGCCGGGAGTGGAGCCGGAGAGACCGGGCTCATGAGAGTCGCTCTCAGTGGACCATGCCACCAGCGAGCCGCCACGAATCAGGTAGTACCGCCCTACCTCCGTCGGCCAGGCTGCGGTCTCCTCGACGCGGACGAACCCGACTTCTTCGAGTTGCACCGACACCGTGCGGCACACGTGGAAGGGCGACGGCGAGACGTCGACGAAGTTGCACAGACCGGCGGCAGTCGCATTGGAATCACTGAACGGCATGGGGACCATTGTGTCAGCTGCGGCGTCGAACAGATCAAGTCACATACGACCGGATCGCGTGGCGGCCCCAACCTGGCTTCACCATTCCCAACACCCACGGAATGGCTTCTGCACCGTCGAAAATGCCGCGCACTCGGCGCGCGCCGGCTCCCGGACCGTGACGGCTAGTGCGCTCCTGAAATGCAGAAAACGTTGCCGTCGGGATCGGCGAAGGTCACCCACGTGAAGTCGCCCATCGTGTGCTCGGCCACCTCGGATGCACCCGAAGCCACGAGCCGAGACCGCTCAGCCGCGAGGTCGGACGTCGTCAGATCCAGGTGGATCCGATTTTTGCCGGGCGTCGGCTCATCGACCTTCTGGAATGCGAGGCGGTACGGCACCGACGGCAGAACGACGGTGTAGAACCAGCCGTCGTTCTCCTCGTCGATGCGGCCGTCGGTCTGCTCGGCCCACCACCGCGCGAGCGGGCCGGGGTTCGAAGAATCGAACGTGATCATCGCCGGAGTCAGAGTCATGCCCGGAGATTAACCGAGGCCACCGACAACTACGCGGAGACGATCGCGTCGAGCGCCGAGTAGAAGATGCCGAGACCGTCGTCGCTCGGGCCGGTGAGGGGCTCGGTCGCGTGCTCGGGATGCGGCATGAGTCCGACGATCCGACCGTTGGCCGAGGAGATACCGGCGATTGCGCGTTGCGAACCGTTAGGGTTGGAACCGCTGTAGCGGAACACGACTCGGCCTTCGCCCTCCAGCTCGTCGAGAACCTCTTCGGAGGCCTGGAATCGACCTTCGGCGTTCTTGACGGGGATGAGTATCTCGGCGCCGCTCTCGTAGCGCGAGGACCACGCGGTGTTGCTGTTCTCCACCTTCAGCCACTGGTCGCGGCACACGAAGTGCAGATCCTCGTTACGCGTCAGAGCACCTGGCAGCAGACCTGCTTCGCAGAGAATCTGAAAGCCGTTGCAGATACCGAGGACGGGCATGCCGCCTTCTGCTGCCTTGACGACGGATTCCATGACGGGTGCGAACCGGGCGATGGCGCCGGCGCGCAGATAGTCACCGTAGGAGAAGCCGCCCGGAACGACTACCGCGTCGACGTTCTTCAGGTCGGCGTCCGCGTGCCACAAGCTGACGGCCTCGCCGCCTGCCAACGTGACCGCACGGGAGGCGTCGACGTCGTCGAGAGTTCCGGGAAAGGTGATGACACCGATACGAGTGCTCATGCGAGACGGGTCACTTTCCAGTCCTCGATGACCGTGTTCGCGAGCAGCGATTCAGCAATTTTTTCCAGCTCGGCGTCGTCGACACTGTCATCGACCTCGAGCTCGAAACGCTTGCCCTGACGCACATCGGACACACCTGCGATCCCGAGACGCCCCAGCGCGCCTGTGATGGCCTGACCCTGGGGGTCGAGAATTTCGGTCTTGGGCATGACGTCGACAACAACACGGGCCACGTGAGAGCTCCTCGAGATATAGGTACCGGCAGGTGAGAGTCTACGCAGGCACTGCCGTGCGGATGACACTGCGTTTACTGTGGGGTGATGCGGCTGACTCACTTCGGACATTCCTGCCTCCTCGTCGAACTCAACGGGACGACCGTCCTCTTCGATCCCGGCAACTTCTCCCACGGATTCGACGGCATCACCGATCTCGACGCCATCCTGATCACTCACCAGCACCCCGATCACGTGGATCTCGAGCGCCTGCCGTCATTGGTGCAAGGCAATCCGAGGGCGGCGCTCTACGCCGACCCGATGACGGCGTCGCAGCTCGGCGAACGCTGGACGGCGACGCACCCGGGGGATGTGTTCGGGGTCGGCGGCATCCAGGTGACCGGAGTCGGCGGCACTCATGCGGTGATTCACCCGGACCTACCGGTGATCGACAACACCGGTTATCTCCTCGGAACTCCCGAGAATCCGTCCCAGTTGTTGCATCCTGGCGATTCACTGTTCGTCCCCGAGCAGAAGGTGGACATTCTCGCGCTCCCCGCCGCGGCGCCGTGGATGAAGCTCTCCGAAACCGTCGACTTCCTACGCGCAGTCGCGCCCCGCACGGCCTTCCCGATCCACCAGGCCATCATTGCCGAGCAGGCCCGCGGGATCTACTACGGGCGCTACAAGGAGTTGGCCGACGAGAACACCGAATTCCGGACCTTCCCGGAAGAAGGTTCGATCGAGCTCTAGGACCCCGTCACCTCGACGGGAAGCGCGTCCAGCATCGTCACCGACGACCCATCCCATTGGTAGCGGATCAATGCGGGACCGCCGCTCGGGTTGGCGTTGGCATCGTCACCGACGAGCCAGCGGTACCCGACGGTGATGGTGTCGACGGACTGCGAGTCGACGAACGTGAATGCGTACGGCTCGGACGTTCCGGTGCCGAGGTAGTCGCCGTCGGCGAAGAACAACACCTGCACCGGCGAGCTGGCGGTACCGCCTGACGTATCGGCGCGAACCCAGGTGAACGACCCACACGGGTCACCGATCTCCGTTGCCACCCACGGAACGCCGTCGAAGTACTGCAGCAGTGAGGCGAGAGCATCGGTCACTGTCGTCGAGGCAAGATCCAAGCAGACGGGATATTGCGAACCGGGCGTACGCGTGGCAGGCGCAGCCTCGACGCTCGGCGCCCCTTCCGTTCTCTCGCCGGGCGGGCGATCCTCGATGATCGGCGGGAGTGCCCCAGGCGAGGGCACGACGGTCTGCGGCACATTCTGTTGTCCAGGCGCCGCCGAGGATTCCGGGGCTGGAGTCGCCTTCCCGTCCTCGGAATTCCCGCACGCCACCAAGGCCATGACGCTGATCGCTACGAGAAGAAGTCGTTTCATGTCGCCACCTGCGATATCGGTTGCTCAGTCGAGGATTACATCCCGCGAACCGAATGGTCCGTTACAGCAAGGGATACACCGCTGACGGCTATGCGGCTCGGCGAACCGTCCGCACGTGCTCGTAGACGCCAGGCACCGCCCCGCTGTAGAGCGCGAGGTCGATCGCGTCGAGCATCGCCCGGCGCGGCCCGCTACACCCGAGTTGCTGTGCGCTGACGGCCAATCGCACCAGGCCGTCACGTCGAGCTGCGCGGCCCGCACCGATCACGAGCGCCCTGCACCACCACGGTTCGGCCTTCATGCCCTCCCCGATACCGAGAACTCGTCCCCGCTCGGCGGTACCCGTTTCCAGGTCTCGAATTGCATTGATACCGGCGATCATTCGAAACCCGGCACCCGGCAATGCCGACACTGAGCCAGGCGAAGCAAGCCACCGGGGCGGCGCGAAAACCCTTGTCCGCAAGCCGGTCTCCTCCATGACACGATCAGCAGCCATGAGCCGCAGCCGGGCCTCGTGGCGCGGCAGGGCAGCGAACTCGGCGCGGCGACGCTTGGTTGCCGCCTGATCGTAACCGTGCAGGACGATGGCGTCCCCACCGTCGCGACGGCCCCGAAGCCATTGCTGGGTAGCGGAATCCTTCACGAGCCGGTATTTGTCCTTCAGCCGGGGCGCGACGAGCAACGAGAGTGGCACCGATCGCGAGTCGAGTTCATGGGCGAATTCCGCAGCGTAGTCGCGGGTGTCGTCTCTGATTCCACTTACCGAAACGATCAGTGCTCCAGACATGACTCGAGCCTCGCGCACCAGGGTGAACGAGGCTCGACATCAGCATTGACCGTGTCTAAACGGCGATGGTCTCTTTCGGCAGGATCTTGTCGATCGCTGCGAGAACTTCGGGTGCATCGGGTTCGGTGCGGGGACGGAACCGGTTGGTGACAACGCCGTCGGGCGAGATCAGGAACTTCTCGAAGTTCCACTGGATGTCGCCTGCCGTGCCGTCCGCGTCTTCGACTTTGGTGAGCTCGGCGTAGAGCGGGTGCCGGTTCTCGCCGTTGACATCGACCTTCTCGAACATCGGGAAGGTGACGCCATAGGTGGTGGAGCAGAACGATTCGATCTCTTCGGCTGTGCCGGGTTCCTGTCCACCGAACTGGTTGCAGGGGATGCCGATTACCGACAAGCCCTGTGCCGCGTATTCGGTGGCCATCTTTTCGAGGGTGGAGTATTGAGGGGTCAGGCCGCACTTGGATGCGACGTTCACCACCAACACTGCTCGGCCTGCGTACTCATCGAGCGTGGTGGGCGCTCCGCCCAGCGTGTTGATGCCGATGTTCTGAACTTCAGTCATGCCGACGAACTTACCTGTGGTTATCGCGGGAAGGGGAACCGACCATATGAAAAGAGAACGACCCTCGGTGAGGGTCGTTCTCTTCATTTCCGAACCGGGCGACTTCGTTTCCGAACCGGGCGACGTGGGGTGCGCGGCGCCCGGCAGGTATCAGACCCTGGCCGCCTCCTTCTCGAGTCCGACGCGCTCGACCTGCTCGAGCTGCTTGTCGTCCTCCGGGAGGTGATCGTCGACCATGGTGGTCTCGTCGAACGGCAAGTTGCCGTCGAGAACTGTTTTGACGCGGGATGCGTCGATCGTCTTGGTCCACGTGCCCACCAGCAGGGTGGCGACGGCGTTGCCGGAGAAGTTGGTCACTGCACGAGCTTCGGACATGAAGCGGTCGATTCCGACGATGAGGCCGATGCCGTCGAGCAACTCGGGGCGGTGACTCTGCAAGCCGCCGGCGAGCGTGGCGAGACCGGCACCGGAGACGCCTGCGGCACCCTTGCTGGCGATGATCATGAAGAGCAGCAACGAGAACTGCTCCGGGATCGACAGCGGCAGGTTCATGGCGTCGGCGATGAAGATCGATGCCATCGTCAGGTAGATGGCGGTTCCGTCCAGGTTGAACGAGTATCCGGTCGGAACAACGATTCCGACGGTGGTGCGCTCGACACCGACATGCTCCATCTTGGCGATCAGCCGCGGCAGCGCCGACTCAGAGGAGCTGGTGGCGACGATGAGCAGGTATTCACGGGCCAGGTATTTGACCAGCTTGAAGATCGAGAAGCCTGCGACGAAGCGGAGAATCAGGCCGAGGAAGCCGAAGACGAAGATGGCGCAGGTGATGTAGAACGCCAACATCAGGGTGCCGAGTTGGATGACGGCGTCGAATCCGGTCGCGCCGACGACGCCTGCGATGGCACCGAAGGCGCCGATCGGGGCGAGCCAGAGGATCATCGTCAAAATACGGAAGACGAGTTTCTGCACTGCGCCGATGCCCTTGAGGATGCCTTCGCCCTGCTTGCCCATCGCTTGGAGGGCGAAGCCGACGAGGATTGCTACGAACAGGGTCTGCAGCACCGAGCCTTCGGTCAGCGAGGACAGGAGCGTCTCCGGAATGATGCCGGCGATGAAGTCCATCGTGCCGCCCGCGCCCTCCGCGGTGGCCGCGTACTTGTCACCTGCGCCACTGGCTGGGATGTTGAGCCCGCTGCCTGGCTGGATGAGGTTGCCGACGACCATGCCGATCCCGAGGGCGATGGTCGACATAGTGAGGAAGTAGGCGAGAGCCAGTCCGCCGACCTTGCCGACACTGGCCGCGGCTCGCACCGATCCGATGCCGAGGACGATGGTGCAGAAGATTACCGGACTGATCATCATCTTGATCAAGCTGACGAACAATGTGCCGAGCACCGCCAGGTCGACGCCGACTTCCTTCCACAGCAGACCTACGATGACGCCGGCGACCACCGCGATGATCACGGCGATGTACAGCCAATGCGTTTTGTCCCGCTTCGTCTTGGGCTTGGGTGGCGGGGTCTGGCTTGTGTCAGCGTCGATGCTGGTAGTCATTGATACATCCTCTGTGACAGATGAAGTGAGTTGAATCACGCCGTGCTAGGGATCGATGCTGGTGTAGATCCAGGCCACAGTCACGAATACGTTCATTCTGTTCACGGTTCTACTATTCATTCGAGGTGACCTGACATGACCAAGCGTTCGACGAGCGTCGCAGGGCAGGTGTTGCTCTTGCAGCTGGCGGTCATTGCGGTCGTCGTTTTCGCCGGCGGCGTACTCACCGTTCTGAACGAACGCTCCAACAGTGACGAGGCGACTTCCCGAGAAGTCGTCGCGGTGGCTGTCAGCATTGCCAACGAACCGTCGACGCCGATGGCAATCGCATCGGATGACCCGACGGCAATTTTGCAGCCCGAGACGGAACGTATCCGGAAGATCACCGGAGTCGACTTCATCGTTGTCATGGCACCGGACCGCACCAGATTCACGCACACGACCGTCGACCTGATCGGTAAACCGTTCAGCGGCAACATCGATGACGCGCTGCGCGGTGAGACCATCACCGAGACGTACGTCGGGTCGCTCGGTCCGTCGATCCGTTCGGTCACCCCGGTCACCGATACCTCGGGAAATATCGTCGGCCTCGTCTCGGCGGGCGTCACCCGCGCGAAGATCAGCGAACAGTTCGTTCGCGGTCTACCCATGATTTTCGCCGTCGTACTTTCGGGATTCGCTGTCGCAGCAGTTGGATCGATACTCCTGAGTCGCCGTCTGCGGCGTCAGACGCTGGGGATGGCGCCGGCCGAGTTGCGCACTATGTACGGCCATCACGACGCCGTTCTCCATTCGATCGGCGAAGGTCTCGTCGTCTTCGGCGACGGTGAGAGCGCCGAACTCGTCAACGACGAAGCGCGTCGACTTCTCGACCTCGAGGACGGGCCGGTGACGCGGGCCTCGCTGCCGGAGTCGATGCAGTCGATGGACACCGGAATCGTCCGCGGCGAACTTCATCTCACCGATTCCAGGGTCCTGTTCGTCAACCAGGATCCGGTGATGTGGGAGGGCACTCGGCTGGGCCAGGTACTCAGCATCCGTGACCGCACCGAACTGCAGAACATCATGGGCGAACTCGACTCGGTCCGCAGCTTCGCCGAATCGCTCCGCTCACAGGCCCATGAATCGGCGAACCGTCTGCACACGGTCATCACCATGGTCGAGCTCGGCCGCTCCGAAGAAGCTGTCGAGTTCGCAACCGCCGACCTGGAGTTGTCTCAGCATCTGATCGACCGATTGATGGCATCCGTGCAGGAACCTGCACTGGCAGCACTGCTGCTCGGCAAGATGAGTCAGGCCGCCGAACAGGGCGTGGAGCTGACCGTCACCGAGGACACTGCGCTCGGACCCGTGGGCGTGCTGACGCCGCGTGAATTGGTGACCGTGGTGGGAAATCTGATAGACAATGCGATCGATGCCTCGAAAGAATCCGAACAACCGTGGGTCGAAGTGACGGTCCGTGACTCCGATGAAGTCCTCATCGTTCGTGTGGCCGACAGCGGCCCCGGAATGTCACCGGAAAAATTGCGTGCCGCAATGACCCGCGGCTATTCGACGAAGGCCGATTCGCGTGGACTCGGACTCGCGTTGGTCACCCAGATCGTCAATCGCCACCGCGGAGAGATGACGTCCGAGGTCACCTACGGTTCGGTGCTTCTCGCCCGCATCCCGGCCGGGGACCGCTCGTGATCAGGGTGTTGCCCCGCACTATCAGGGTGTTGATCGTCGACGACGAACCACTGATCGCCGAAGCCCATCGAAGCTACGTCGACCGGGTACCCGGCTTCACTGTCGCCGCCGTCGCACACAGTGGCCACGGGGCGATGCGCGCGGCCAGCGAAGCCGAGGAACCTATCGACCTCGTTCTTCTCGACATCGGCCTACCCGACGCCAACGGAATCGACGTCGCAGCTGCCCTGGGTGGTCTTCGTCCCAGCCCGGACGTCATCGCCATCACGTCCGAACGTGATCTCTCGGTCGTGCGGTCCGCGGTCGCCCACGGTGTGGTGCTGTACTTGTTGAAACCGTTCACCTTCGCGGCTTTCAGAGACAAGCTCGAGCGCTACCGCGAGTTCCACGACGCGTTGGCTGCCGGGGAGAATGCAGCCAGCCAACGCGACATCGACCGTGCAATGTCCCATCTGCGGATCGCCGACGATCGCGCCTCCACACCCAAAGGCATTGCGCCGCAGACGATGGACGGCATCACCGCTATCGTCCGTCAGTCGTCTGCCGGTCTCAACGCCTCCGAGGTCGCCAAGGCGGTCGGGGTGTCGCGAGTGACGGCCTGGCGGTACCTCGAACGCCTCGCCGACGACGGCCTGGTCACCCGCATCACCGAATACGGCAAGGCGGGGCGACCGCAGGTCCGTTACCTCTGGCGGTAGTCGAGTGAACCGCCCGTCTTGTCCACGATCCAGGCGTACTCGAAAGCCGCTTCCTTCCACTTCTCGTATCGCCCGCTGACGCCACCGTGACCCGCACTCATCTCCGTCTTGAGCAGCAGGTCGGAGTCACCGGTCTTCGTAGCGCGCAGCGCAGCAACCCATTTCGCCGGCTCGACGTACAACACGCGGGTGTCGTTGATCGAGGTGATCGCCAGGATGCTCGGGTAGTTCTTTGCCTCGACGTTCTCGTAGGGACTGTACGACTTCATGTACTCGTACACCTCCATGTCTGCCAACGGATTACCCCATTCATCCCATTCGATGACGGTCAGCGGCAGCGATGGGTCGAGGATCGAGGTCAATGGATCGACGAACGGCACATTGGCAAGAATCCCGTTGAACAGTTCGGGTGCGAGGTTCGCGACCGCGCCCATCAGCAGCCCACCGGCACTTCCGCCGTCGGCGACGAGATGCTGCGGCGAGGTGCGGCCACTGTCGATCAGATACTGTGCGGCAGCGACGAAGTCGGTGAACGTGTTCTTCTTGGTCAGGGTCTTGCCGTTGTCGTACCACGATCTGCCCATTTCGCCGCCGCCGCGAACGTGCGCGACGACGAACACGATGCCCCGATCCAGCAGCGACAGCCGTGCGACCGAGAAGGACGGGTCCATGCTCGCCTCGTACGAACCGTAGCCGTACAGCAGTGTCGGAGCCGGCCCATCCGGCACATCCTTGCGCAGGACGACCGACAACGGAATTCGAGTACCGTCCGCGGCGGTGGCCCACTCACGATGCTGGACATAGTCGTTCGCGTCGAAGTCGCCCAATACCGGTTGCGACCTACGCAGCATCATCTCACCCGTTGCGAGGTCGTAGTCGTAGACCTTGGCGGGGGTGATGAACGAGGTGTACACCAGACGCAGCAGAGGCTGACTCCACTCCGGGTTGGAACCCGCTCCGACGGAGTAGAGCTCCTCGTCGAACGTCATCTCCGCGTACTCGCCGTAACCGTTCTCGTCGAGTGGCCAGATCGCCAGCCGCGTCAGAGCCTCGCGTCGATAGTTCAGTACGAGGTGGTCGGCAAACGCTTCGACGTCCTCGAGTCGAACGTCGGTGCGATGTGGAACGAGGATCCGCTGGTCCTCGGGGTTGTCGACGGGGGCCTCGGCGAGCAGGAAGTTCTCGGCTTTCTCCCCTTCGGTGCCCCAGCCGTTCACCGATCCGTTGTGCTGGATGAGGAACCGGTCCTCGCCCTTCACGACGGCGTGTTCGACGCTGTATTCCACACCGTCGACGCGCGGGAGAACGACGCGGAATTCGCCTTCGGGATCGGCGGATTCGAGGACGAGGCATTCGGTGGTGATCTTCGACCCCACCCAGATCATCAGGTATTTTTCGCTGCGAGTGGATCCGAAGCCGACCCAGTAGCTTTCGTCGGGCTCGTGGAAGACCTTCTGGTCCTGCTCGGTAGGGGTGCCGAGGGTGTGACGCCACACGGTGTCCGGCCGCCAGGATTCATCGACGGTCTGATAGAAGACGTGGCGGTGATCGATAGCCCACGTTGCACCCGTGGAGACGTTCTCGATCGTGTCGGCGAGCAGTTCACCGGTCGAGAGGTCCTTGAAGCGCAGCGTGTATCGCTCGTCGCCCTCGGTGTCGGTCGAGTAGGCCAGGAGGTTCCCGTCCTGGCTGATCGAGAAGGCGCCGAGCGAGAAGAAGTCGTGTCCTTCTGCTTCGAGATTGGAGTCGAGGAGTATCTGCTCGCCGGCGATCTCGGTATCCGCCGACAGTGTCGGCGGAGTCCAATTATCGAGTGAGTCTACCGGGCAACGGCATTGGAGCCCGTACGACTTCCCTTCGAGGGTGCGCGAGTAGTACCACCAGTTGCCCATCCGCGTCGGGACGGACAGATCGGTTTCCTGGGTCCGCGATTTGATCTCGTCGAATATCTGCCCCCGCAGTTCGGCCAGCCCGGCGGTCTCCTGCTCGGTGTACGCGTTCTCGGCTTCGAGGTAGGCGATGACCTCGGCGTCGTCCTTCTCTCGCAACCACTCGTAATTGTCGACGAAGGTATCGCCATGATGGGTTCGCTTCAGCGGAACCTTTTTGGCGATCGGTGGTGTGAGTGTCATGGCTTGACCCAATCTTCGAAGTTCAGACCCGAAATACGTTCGTAGGCCTCGATGTAACGTGCGCGTGTCGCTGCGACGACTTCCTCGGGAAGCGGTGGCGGCGCGCTCTGACCATGGCGGTCCCAGCCGGATTCACCGGTGAGCCAGTCGCGGACGTACTGCTTGTCGAAACTCGGCTGCACCCGGCCTTCGACGTATCCGTCGGCGGGCCAGTAGCGCGAGGAGTCGGGGGTGAGAACCTCGTCTGCGAGAACGAGATTGCCATCACGGTCGAGACCGAACTCGAACTTGGTGTCGGCCAATATGATTCCACGATCGAGCGCGAAATTCGCGGCACTGATGTAGATCTCGAGGGTTTCCGAGCGAAGCTTGAAGGCAAGCGCCTCACCGACCTGATCGACGACGGTCTGGAAGTCCACGTTTTCGTCGTGCTCCCCCATCGCTGCCTTGGCGGCCGGAGTGAAAATGGGCTCGTCCAGCTTGGAGGATTCGACGAGGCCCTGTGGCAGTTCGACTCCGCATACCGCGCCAGTGCTGCGGTAGTCCGACAATCCGGAACCCGTCAGATAGCCACGGACGACGCACTCGATCGGGACCATCTGCAGCTTCTTCACCACCAGAGCCCGTCCGAGGAGTTCCTGCGGGATCCTCTCGTCGAGCGGGTCACCGGCGAGGTGATTCACTCCGCCGAGCTGGTCGAAGAAGAAGACGCTCATCGCCGTCAGGACCCTGCCCTTGTCTGGGATCGGGGTATCGAGGACGTGGTCGTAGGCGGAGATGCGGTCGCTCGCGACAAGAAGCAGGTGATCTTCGTCGACGATATAGAGATCGCGAACCTTGCCGCCGGCCAGATGCTGATAGCTATGAAGAGTTGGGCGCACGTAATCACCCTATCTGGGCCTGATGGCGCGCTCTCCCGGCGACGGGAGAACAATGAACCGCAATGGCAACGAACAACGAAGTCGCCGACGTCGGCTTCCGGTCCGAACGCGGGCCCGTACTCATCGCGTTGATGCTCAGCACCTCGCTGGTTGCGTTGGACTCCACGATCATCGCCACCGCAGTCCTGACCATCGTCGGCGACCTCTGCGGCTTCGGTCAGTTCCCGTGGTTGTTCTCGATCTACCTGCTCGCCCAGGCCGTCTCGGTGCCGCTGTACGGCAAGTTGTCCGACCTTTTCGGACGCAAGAAGATCATGCTGTTCGGAATCGGTGTCTTCCTGCTCGGTTCGATTCTGTGCGGACTGGCGTGGAGCATGCCGGCATTGATCGCTTTTCGAGCGGTCCAGGGTCTGGGCGCGGGAGCCGTGCAGCCGATGTCGATCACCATCGCCGGTGACATCTACACGTTGGCCGAACGCGCGAAAGCACAGGGATATCTCGCGAGCGTGTGGGCCATGTCGGCGGTGCTGGGTCCGGCGCTCGGCGGAATCTTTTCCGAATACCTGTCGTGGCGCTGGATCTTCTTCGTCAACATCCCGTTGTGTCTGCTCGCGGCGTGGATGCTGATCACCAAGTTCCACGAGGGTGCCGTGGAACGGAAGAGGCCGAAGATCGACTACCTCGGAGCAGGCTTGCTCACCACGGGCGCAGCACTGATGCTGTTGGGTCTGCTCGAAGGCGGGCAGTCGTGGTCATGGGCGTCGCCGATCAGTATCTCGATCTTTTCCGCAGGCGTCCTCTCACTCACGCTGTTCGCGTGGGTGCAGACGCGAGTGCCCGAGCCGATTCTGCCGCTATGGGTCTTCACCCGGCGAGTCCTCGTCGTCAGTAGCGTCATCTCGTTGCTCGTCGGAGCGCTGGTTCTGGGCCTGACGTCGTATGTACCGACCTTCGTCCAAGGGGTGCTCGGGACCGGCGCGATCGTGGCGGGGTTCGCACTCGCGACGCTCACCCTTGGATGGCCGATCGCTGCCTCGCAATCGGGCAGGCTCTATCTCCGGTTCGGCTTTCGCACCACCGCGTTGACCGGAGCGTCCATCGCCCTCGTCGGTGCAGTGGCGTCGACGTTCATCGGTTCCGGTAGCGCCATCTGGCAGATAGCCGCCGTGTGTTTCGTCATCGGTCTCGGCATGGGGCTGATCGCCAGTCCCACCCTCATCGCCGCGCAATCGAGCGTCGAGTGGTCCGAACGTGGCGTCGTCACCTCCACCAACATGTTTGCTCGATCGATCGGAAGTGCCGTCGGCGTTGCCATCTTCGGAGCCATCGTCAACTCCCGGATCTCCGGCCCGGGCGAACCCGATCCGCAACAGCTGTCCGACGCCATCCACGTGGTCTTTCTCGGGGTGGCGGTGGCGGCGATGCTGATGGCTGTCGCCGCATTGTTCATGCCGAAGAACTCGGCGCGATGACGCCCCGCTACAGCCCCACGCGCTCGAGCATGGCGTCGAATTCCTCGCTCGCCTCTTGTTCGGTGCGCCCGGCCTCGATGACGCTGTTGTAGAGCGCCAGTGCCTCGCCCTGGTATTTCTTGTATTTCTCGAGCCACTGCTCGGACCGCGCGCGCCAGTATCCGATGATGTGGAAATGTGCGATGTCGAAACCTCGCTCCTTGCGGAAGTACTTGCGTACCACGCGCGAAGATGCGGCCTCACCGGCGAACCACACGTATCCGACGCCTTCGGGTAATTCGTAGTTGCGTACAGCGTCGTCGAGAACGCTTGCGCAGTCACCGTTTCCGGAACCGATGCGCCAGTCGTAAGTGACGGATGCTGCCGTGTCGAAACTTTGGATGTCGCCCCGCTCGAGCACCTCCACGACGGCATGAGCTCTCATGCCGGCCGGTAGTTCCTCGATGATGCGTCCGAGCGCTGGGAGTCCGGTCATGTCGGCAACGAGGAGTTGCCACTGAACGTCGGCCGGGACGCGGTACCAGGACCGCGGCCGCGCCAGCAGCACCCGTTGGCCGACGGTTGCCTGCCGCGCCCAGGTGGCTGCCACTCCCCCGTCGTGTGCGACGAAGTCGATGACCAGCTCGCCTGCGGCGCTGTTCAACCGCCGGACCGTGTAGTTACGACCTTCGGGGACGTCTTCGATTCCGTGATACCACCAGACTCCGTCGACCTCGGTCATCGGCGGTGGGGAAGTTTCTCCGTTGCGCGGGAAGTAGACGGCGACGCATTCGTCCGGGGCACCGATGCCCTCGTACCGGGCCAGGTGTTCTCCGCCGAACGTCACCCTCACCATGTGCGTGGTGAGTTGTTCCACGCCCATTACGTCGGCGTAGTAGAAGCCGAGCTCGCCTTCGCTCATTTCTTCGCCCTCGCTACGATGACCATTTGCGTAGGCTAGCCTACCCTGTGGCTTTCGTACAAGGGTGCCGCGAACTCCAACACCGTCGACCCCCATCCCAATGACCCCACCCGTGCGGCTCCACCGCCGGATTCGGCTACCAACGCGCACACCTCCGCTTCGGTACGACGCCCGGCGCCGTAGAGACACAGCCGCAGCAGATCCTCCTCGGTGTCGTGATCGTCGGTCGTCGACGGATCGAGTAGGTCGGTGATCAGCACGACTCGCCTGGCGGATGCCCCGAGGGTGCGCAACAGCAGCAGAGCGTCGGAGTCCGGATGTGTGTCGAGCACGTCGACAGCGATCACCACGTCGACGGGCGCTGCCAAAGCCGCGAATTCGCTGGCGTCGACGCGGGTGATCGCGTCCCGACGCGTCTCCGCGACGTCACCGAGGTTCCTGGCATTCAAGGCCGGAAGCCCGACGAGAGTGATCGACAGTTCTGGACATACGCGTGCCAGCGTATCGGCGTATACCCCGGCGCCTTCACCGTAGATCGCGACGGACGTCACGTCTCGAAGGTCCACCGCAACCGGTAAGGCCGGGGCCCGGTACACCGCTCCGAACGCGGACTCTTCGTGGAAGTCTTCGATGAAACTCGGATCGGTTTTCTTGTCGAGGAAGCTGTGCGCGGCGGCGGGCAACCCCGTCCGAACCGATTCGAGCAATCCGAGGAACGCCAGATCCAGACGAGTGTGGATCTTGTCGAAGTGCAATGCCTGGCTGACAAAGGTGTCCTGATCGGCAAGAAGCGATCCCATCTCGGTCAGGGTGAAGCGGCCGTCGTCATGGCTCAGGAGATCCATCAGCACGAGGTGTCGCAGCAGCTTCGCCGTCGCACCCGGATGCGTCGCGCATTCCGCTGCAATGGCATCCGCGGTATCCACACCGCCGTCGACCGCGGCAAAGATTCCCACGGTCACCGCGGTACGAATGGCGAAAGGTGGCAGTAGTTCCGACATTTCGTGTAGTCGTTCGTCGGGGCTGGGCTCACCTGCGGGATCGAGAACCGGTTGGCCCGCAGCCAACGCGGCCGTCTCACGAAAACGCCAGTATCCGGCGATCTCGACGAACTGCTTCGGGATCTGCTTGTCCTGCTTGGCCCATCGGCGCAACGGCTTGATGGTCGACGCCTCACCTGCGACCCAGAGATAGGGCTGGCCCGGACGCCACTGCGCGGCCTGCACCGCGTCGACCATCCGAGACTGGCCGCCGTTCTCCGACCGGTACAGCCAGGTGATGTCCACCGAAGCCGCGGAGAAGAGTTCCTGGCGGTGCGAAGGCTCGGCCACCTCGATCACCACGGTGGCCGGAAGATCTGCCGGCAGCTTTTCGAGGCAATGTGCGATGGCGGGCAGCGCGGTCTCGTCGCCGGCGATCATCATCCAATCCACGCCACGCGGCAGCGACGAAGAATGTTTGGGCCCGGCAACGAGGATCTTCTCTCCCGCCTGCACTCCGTGTGCCCAGCCTGCTGCCAGCCCACCTTCGTGCATCGCGAAGTCCAGTGCCATCTCGCGGGTGTCCTCGTCGAAGCGGCGCACGGTGTACGTCCGGCTGTACTGGAACGAGCCCGCCGGCCAATCGACCGTCCCGTTGTCGGAGTTGACCGGAACGGTGAACGGCAGGGCGCCGGTCGCTGGATCGACGGGCAGAATCTTGACGTCGTCGTCGAATCCTCGGGTACGTACCGGCGGAAGCTCGACGCCGTCGCGAACGTGGCGATCCATCGAGGGACCCCCGACGATCACTCGACGCATTCCCGGGGTGATGTCCTCTACCCGCAGAACGTCCAGTTCTCGTATGCAAATCGGAAAAACCTCGACCTCGCGGACAGTCGCCACCATCGAAAATACCTCTCTGTCGAATGTTTTCAGTACTCGCCGAGCGCGACGGCGATCCAATGCGCGACGGTCGGGTCGGCGGCAAGCGTCGGAAAGTCGATATCGGGCGCACCCGCGGACCGCCATCGTTCCACAAGCCCCATGATGCGGATCGAGTCCAACCCTTCGTCGAGCAGGTTGGTGTCCTCGCTGATCGAGCCGAGCGGCCGATCCAGGGCGGTGGCGATATCACCGATGACGGTCTCGCGGGTGAGCACAGTGTTCTTCCTTCGTTGTCGGTGAACAGGTTTCGGACCGAATCGTCCTACTTGGTGAACATCTCCTGGACCTGGTCCAGAGTTGCCATCACGCCGTCGTAGTCCGGACGGTAGCTGGTGGCAGGCAGTTCGTAGACCTTGTTGCCGGCGAATGCAGGCAGGCCGACGTACAGCGGATCCTGTTGGAGCTCTGCGAGAGTGCGCCCGGCGACCGGGACGACGAACATGGCCGGGGCACTGCCTACCGGCGCCAACAGCTCGTTGCTGATGATGAACGAGTCACCCGAACCGTACAGTTCGGGGTTGTTCGCCTTGGTGATCACGTCGTCCGGCTCGAAACCGACGGCCGAGAGCAGTGTGGGCAAGGTGGCGCTCTGTGGGATGAACGCGGGCTCGTTGGTGCTCAGCGACAGGAAGTACGACACGGGCGTCGCCGGAATGGTGATCGAGTCCTTCACCTCGGCGACCTTGTCTTCGTAGGCCTGCAGCAGACCGTCGACCTTCTCGCTCTCACCGGCGGCCTCGGCGACCGCGGTCAGCTGCTCCTGCCACGTTGCGAGCGAAGACGAAATCAATACCGTCGGTGCGATATTGCTGAGCTGATCGTAGGATTCGTTCGCCTGGACGGCGGAGATTCCCTGGCCGCCACCGATGATGAGGTCCGGTTCGGCCGCCGCGAGCGCCTCGATGTTCAACGTTTCACCCGCAGGCAGTTCTTGCGTGCCCTGCTTGTCTGCCTTCTCCGCCCACTGCGGTGGGAAGCCACCGTCGAGATTGGTCACCCCGAGCAGCCTGGTGTCGGTGATCGCGATGGGGGCGTCGAGGGTGAACAGGTAGCCCGCGAGGCCTGCCGACAGCACGGCGATCTTCTGTGGCTCGGCGGGCACCGTGATATCGCCCTTGTCGGTGGAAACGACGCGCGTCTCGGTACCCGAGGTGTCCTCGCTCGAACTGTCGGAGCTACACGCAGCCAACCCGAGCGCAACGAAGGCCACCGATGCGGTGGCAACTATGCGAAGACCACGTCGTCGAAACTGTGAATCAGACACTGAGATGGATCCTTTCGAGATCATCGATCGAAACCGGCACGCGGTGTTCGCGGCCGGGCCGGACATTTTCATTCGCCTCGCCCTATGTCTACGAGTTGCGCCAGCGCGGCAACCGATTGACGGGTGAGAAGTTCGTTGACATCCACTGCGATGCCGGTTCTTCGGGTGAGCATCGACACCAGAGCCATGGCGGCCAAGGAGTCGCCGCCACTGTCGGCGAAGCCGTCATCCGCACCGATCTCCTCCAGCCCGAGCACTGCGCAGAATACCTCGGCCACCGTGCGCTGGCTGTCGGTATGCAAGCTCTCGCCGGCATGTCGAGCTGGAGGATCCGGGAGCGCGCCGCGATCGAGCTTTCCGTTGACGGTCAGCGGTATCGACTCGATGTTCACGATCTGCGCGGGTACCAGATGTGCGGGAACCCGGTCCCGAAGCATCTCCCGCAGATCCCGCTCCGACGGTGCGCCGTCGGTCACCACGTATCCGATCAACCGGCCGCTCGAACCGTGCTGCCGCACGGTCGCAGCGGCTCTCGCCACGCCGGGTAGGGCTTCGAGGGCAGACTCGACCTCTCCCAGTTCGATTCGGATTCCGCGGATTTTGACCTGCCGGTCGGCACGTCCGAGATACTCCAGCCTGCCGCCTTCGCTGTAGCGGACCAAATCTCCGGTGCGATACATCCGCTCACCCGACCCGTCCGGATCGGCCACGAACACCGCACTGCTCTGCCCTGCTCGGCCTCGGTATCCGCGCGCGATACCGTCCCCCGACATGTAGAGCTCCCCGACGGCACCCGGTGCAACTGGACGAAGACCCGAATCCAACACCCGCGCAACCGCATTGCGTACCGGGGTTCCGAGGCACGGCGTCTCGCTGTCGGCGACCGCCGAACCCATGGCGTTGATCGTGAACTCCGTCGGGCCGTACAGGTCGTAACCGTCGACATCACGCTGATCGCGCAGGCGCGTCCACAATTCCTGCGGGACTGCTTCGCCGCCGAGCATGACCAGCGTCGGTGCCCGCTCGCCGTCGAGCAGACCGGCGGCGATCAATTCCCTTGCATAGGAAGGTGTCACGTTCACCACGTCGATTCCCACGCTGCGGTAGTGCTCGACCAACGTGACGGGGTTGGCTCGCGCATCCTCGTCGATGACGTGGACATGGTGACCGGCGAGCATCCAGAACAGTTCTTCCCACGACATGTCGAAGGAAAACGACACCGTGTGTGCAATGCGTAGCTGCCTGCCCCCCACGATGTGTTCGGTGCGCGCGAAGATCTCGTCGCGATGATTGTGATACATCGAGGTCAGCCCGCGGTGACCGATCTCGACGCCCTTGGGTTTACCCGTCGAACCCGAGGTGTAGATGATGTAGGCGGACTGATCTCGATGACGTGGTCCATCGACCTGATCCGGTGACACCGGTTGCGCCGGAACATGTCCGGACAGGATGTCGCTCACTGCTGGATCGGCCAGATCCACGACCGCGATGTCCAGCCCCGCTACGACGACGGCGGCCGCAGTTGCGGACGAGGTGACGATGGTCGTGGCCCCGCTGTCGGAGAGGATCTCCCGCGACCGCGAAGCCGGATTCTGGCAATCGAGTGGGAGGTACGCTGCGCCCGCGCGCATCACGGCGAAGATTGCCACCACATGTTCGGTGGTACGTGGGAGCAACAAGGCGACCACGTCACCGACGCCGACACCCGTCGCGACGAGGTATCGCGCCATCGCGGTCACAGCGTCGTCGAACTCGCGGGCGCTCAGTGTCACGTTTCCGCACGTCAATGCGGGTGCATCGGGTGTCGCCGCAGCCCGCTCGGACAGCAACGCATCGATGCTGCCCTCGCGCTCCCCCGGACCTGGAACCGCAACGCGATCGGCGATCAACGGCGTCCGCTCCAGTTCATCGAACCGTCGGCCGGTGTCGGCGACGGTCCGCGAACCGATCAGCGCCGCCAGCATCTCGGTCATGATTTCCAGCAACGATTCGGCAGTGCGATCGTCGATGAGATCCGGGCGGCTTTCCATCGTCACCTCCATCGCGCCACTGCGACTTCGCGGATCGACGTCGACCGTCATCGCGTAGTGCGTGGCATCGTCGGCCTCGGCAGCAGTGATACCCGCACGTTCGAACACCTCGACGCGGGCAGCGTCGCCGCCGATGTTACGAAACACGAGCAGCGTGTCGAACAAGGTGGCGAACCCTGCCGCACGGCTGATCTCGCCCAACCCGAGATGCTGATGTTCGATCAGCCCGCCCTGCTCTGCGAGCATCTCCTTCAACAGTTCCGGCAGCAGCGCCGCAGGGCGCATTCGCACCCGGACGGGGACGGTGTTGAGCGTCGGACCCACCATGCGATCGATCGACGGCACTACCGGGTCCCGCCCGGACACGGTGGAGCCGAAGACCACATCGTCGCGTCCGGTGAAGCGTCGCAACGTGAGAGCCCACGCCAATGTCACCACGGTCGAGACGGTGACTCCGTGTGTTGCGGCAGCGGAGACGATTCCGGCACTCACGTCGGCATCGATCGCACGCGTGCGTCGATGCGGAAGCGCCATGCTCGCGCGATCTGGCGCTGGTGCCACCGACGTCGGCTCGGCGAGGTCGCCCAGGTATCGAGCCCACGCGTCGGTAGCACCGACGACGTCCCGCTCAGCCAGTCGCCGGAGGTGATCGGTGAAGTCCGCCGGCGGATCGAGCACCCGCGCCAACGCCGACACCATGTCCGACTCCTCCGAGTAAAGGCCGGCCGTCATGCGCGCCACCCCGTACAGCACGAACAGCTCGGTGAACATCACACCCTGCGACCACGCATCGGTCAACAGATGGTGCTGAGTGACGATGAGTTCCTCGGAACCGCTCGGCGTCACGGCAATCAGCATCCGGATCAACGGCGCACGATCGAGGTCGAAGGCTCGCCCGAATTCAGCCGCGGCGATTGTGTCGAGTGTGGTGTTGCCACTCTGCATGTCCGTGATCGATATCGTGCTGGGGCCGACGATCGCAACGGGCTCGGCAAAAGCGGTGTGTGTGAAGGCGCCGCCGAGGTTCGGATACCGGCGAAGCACTGCATTCGCTGCTGCACCGAGCGCACGTCGATCGATCGACGCAGCGAAGGTGAACCGGTGCTGCACATGATAATTGTCGGTCGAGGTTTTGCCGCCGGTCACCGACTGGAAGTACATGCCTCGCTGCAGCGGCGTCAGCGGGAGAACCTGCTGCCACCCGGGATACGACGCATTCAGCATTTCCCTGGCCTGCTCGTCCACCTCTACGAGCTCACCCGGGAACCCTTCTGCCTCGGGGACTGCCCCTGATTCCGTGCGGGACGCCCCGGCCGCAAGTTCGGTGAGACTGCTCGCGTCGAAGACGTCGGCGACGGCGATGTCGACCCCTCGCTTGGCAGCGGCTGCAACGAACCGCACGGCGGCGATGCTGTCACCGCCGAGTTCGAAGAAGCTCGATGCCGGATCGACCTCGATACCCAGAATCTCCCCGGCCGTTGCGAGCAGGTCGGCCGATACGGTGTTCTCCGACACTGCCTTTCCGGACACTGCCTTTCCGGACACTGTCTTTCCCGATACTGACGGGGGAGCTGCGATCTCGGGTTCGGGAAGCGCGGATCGGTCGAGCTTTCCGTTCAACGTTCGGGGAAGGCGGTCGATCACCGTGATCGTCTGCGGCACGAACTGATCGGGCAGCATGTCCGCGAGTTCCCCGCGCATCCGAGAGATGTCGCCGGCTGTGTCTTCGGGTGTCGTCCCCAACACGACATAACCGAAGAGGCGGGCAGTGCCGTCGGCGATCTCGACGACCTTGGCTGCCGCGTCATGAACGCCGGGCAGTGTCCGCAGCGCCGTCTCGACCTCACCGAGCTCGACTCGGAATCCGCGTACCTTGACCTGGTCATCGGTTCTTCGCAGGTACTCGGTGCGTCCTCCTCTGCGACGCACGAGATCGCCTGTCCGGTAGAGACGTTCGGTGGCTCGCTCCGGATCGGCGACGAATCGAGTTGCCGTGTGACCGGGCCGTCCGAGGTATCCCCTGGCCACCTGGGCTCCCCCCAGATACAACTCGCCGCTTGCGCCCTCGGGAACCGGCCGCAACATGTCGTCGAGAATGTGCGCTCGCACCCCGTCCCACGGGGACCCGATGCTGACGGGATTGCCACGTGTCATCTTGTCCGCAGTGGCCCATACGGTGACTTCGGTGGGCCCGTACACGTTCCACACCTCGGCGCAGGCGCCCGTCAGCGCATCGGCCAGCGCGGCCGGAACGGCCTCACCACCGATGAGTGCACGCAACCGAGCAAGACGTGCACCGGAATCGAGAAGCAACCGCCACAGCGACGGTGTCGCCTGCACCACGGTCACGCCGTAGTCCTCGATGATCGTCTCGAGCTTCGCCGGATCCACCACCGACGCCCGTGGAACGAGAACCACGGCCGCGCCGACCGTCAACGGACACAGCAATTCCAGCACTGCGATATCGAACGAGACAGTGGTCACGGCCGCGAGTCGGTCGGTGGGACGTACCCATCCCATGTCGGTCACCGCGTCGGCGAACACCGCCATGTTGGCGGTGGTGACCATGACGCCCTTGGGCTTTCCCGTCGTTCCCGAGGTGTGGATGATGTAGGCCAACTGATCGCTTGCCCCCGGGGGCGTAGGCAGTACGACATCTGCTGATGTATCAACCTTGCCCGCGTCGACCTGCGGTAGCGCCATCCACCGGATCGAGTCGGCCACGGCGGCAGTGGTGATGACACAGACCGGAGCTGCATCATCGATCATGTACTGCAACCGCTCCCGCGGATAGTCGATGTCCAGCGGGAGGTATGCCGCACCGCATCGCAGCACTGCGAGCAGTGCGATGGGCAGATTCCAGTCTCGTTCGACGGCGACACCGACGACGCAACCAGGACCCACCCCAGTCGCGATCAATTCTCGCGCAAGCGAATCGACCTGTGCGCCCACGTGGCGGTAATCGAACACACGCCCGCCTGCCATGATCGCCACGTCTTCGGGTCTCGTGTGAACTTGCTCCACGAACCGCTGAATGACCGAACGGGGAGCAGCACTCCGGCTCGGCTCGTCCGCAGGTGGAAGGTCTGTACCGATCTGGATGATCGACGTATCCGGGCGATGCACCACGACGTCGAGTACAGCGAAAATCTCGTCGAGTAGATACGCCGCGGTGGCCGCATCGAACAGATCGGCGTCGGCACCGAGTCGGATGTCGGTGTACGGTCCGCGTTCGCGCAACCACACCACGACGTCCATCCGGGCGGGTGGATCGATCGGGTCGACCGGTCTCGCTTCGACCTCGCCCAACCGAACCGGTTCGCCACCGATCTCGTGTCCGACGAAGGTCTGGAACAGCGGATGGCGTCCGTTCGCTCGTGCGGGCGCTACCGCATCGACTACGCGATCGAACGGAACCTGCTGGTAGGAAAGCGCATTCACCCCTACTGTGCGCACTCGGTCGAGGACCTGCGCGAGCGTGGGGTTGCCCGCCAGATCGATCCGATGAACGACGGTGTTGACCAGGTACCCGACCGTGTCCCGATACCTGCCGTCGTCGAACAGTTCTCGCTCCGACACCGTCGTGCCGAGCGCGATGTCCTCTCCTGCGCCGAACCGCTGCCACGCCAACGCCACTGCAGTTTCCATCAGCATCAGTGGACTGACTCCATAGCGGACGGCGGCAGCGCGGACGGCGGTAGCCATGGCGTCGGTCAGTTCTCGTGTCGAAAACACCGAGGTGTGTGTGGGATGTCGTGGGCGAGGCCGGTCCATCGGCAGTTCCAACTCGACCGGCAGCGAGGCGAGGTGCGATCTCCAGTACTGCAACGCCTCCTGCGCTTCGCTCGAATTGATCCGGGCGCGATCGGCTGTTGCGAACTCCGCAAACTCGAGAGCCTGCTCGGTCGGCGGCACAGCCGTGCCGTCCAGGTGACCGCGATAGGCCGTGGCCAGGGCGCCCAGTATCAGCGACACCGACGCGCCGTCGACGGCGATGTGGTGAATCACGATCACCAGTGCTGCCCAGTCCGGCCCGGTGAGATGAACCGTTCGTACCGGTGCGGCGTTCTCGATATCGAATGCTGCTGTGGTACTCGATAGTTCACCTCGGACGGCATCAGTGAGCGAGAGCGCACTCTCACGAGTCAGCACTGCGGGTATCGCGTCCTCGGCAAGGACCACTACCGAGGGCTCGCCGTTCTCGGCAGCTGGATAGCAGGTCCGCAGTATCGGGTAACGGATGATCACCTCGCGCCACGCGGCACCGAGGGCGTCGAGATCCACCGGACCCGACAGTTCCAGCACCACCGGCACATCGTGCGTGTGCGAGGAGGGCTCGAGGTGCTGCAGAATCCACAGTCGCTCCTGAGCGGACGAGAGCACCGGCACGCTGCTCGCTATCTCGTCGTTGCGTTGCCCAGCAGTCGGAACGAGGTCGACGGAGACCGTGCGCGAGAGCGACGCCAGCGCGCGCGGGGTGCGCGCACCGAAGATGTCGGCGACGGTCACCACGATTCCGCGCTTACGCAGGCCACTGACTGCACGCATCGCAGCCAGCGAATGGCCGCCGTGCTCGAAGAAGTCGTCCTCGGGCTGCAACGGGGCATCGAGTACCTCGGCCAACACCTCGGTGACGGTCCCCACCGCTGGCACGCTGAAGGCTGGAACACCGATAGCCGGAACACGCACGGTTGCAGGGGTATCGGCAGGCAAGGAGGTCAGCCTGTTCACGGACGAGGGCACGAGATCGGCGGCGGGAGAATCGAGACCGACCAGCATGGCCTCGATGACGTTCGGTAGCGCCGCCGCGACGGCCGAAGCAGTAGCCGAGTCGACGGCGGTCGGATCGTGATCGACCACGAGCCGGAAGCTCTCGCCCGGAGGTGCGAGCAGCGACAACGGGAATTGGGTCAGACTCAGATTGCCCACTGCGGTGATCCGCGTGGCGTCGGGATCGGTGTCGACCGTCTCGCCCCCGAAGAGCGCAGGGTAGTTCTCGAACACTACAAGTGTGTCGAAAAGAGCAGTGCCACTATGGACGTCACTGCAGGCGGCGATGTCCGGCGATGGCAAGTGCTCGGCATCACCGAGGTCGTATTGCTCGCTCTGACTTTCCCGGAGCACCTGCGCAAGCGGGCGATCGTCCAGACGCATACGGACCGGAACCGTCGTACTGAACAGTCCGACCATCTCTTCCACCCGCGCCAGGTCGGCGGGCCGTCCGGACACCGTGGTGCCGAAAACGACGTCCGCGCGGCCGACGAGCGAGCACAGCACTGCGCTCCAGGCACCCTGAACGAACGTGTTGACCGTCAACCCGTTCTCGCGGGCCGCGACTGCAAGGCGGTCCCCCAGCGATCGAGACAGTGTCACTTCGGTGGTTACGGCGTGTTCGCCGGTGCTCTCTCCTCTCGCCACCAACGTCGGTTCCGACAGCCCGGACAGTCTGAGCTCCCAAGCGGCACGCATTGCACTGCGGTCGCGCCGAGAGAGCCACCTGATGAACTCGGCGTAATCCGCAGCCGGAGGAAGCGACCGATTTCCATGGTTGTAGTGATGCACCAACTCGCGCAGGACGATCGGAGTAGACCACCCATCCGTGACCAGGTGGTGTGCATTGAGGATCAGTTGTGTCCGCTCCCCCGGCAATGCCAGTACGTGCGCAGCCAGTAGCGGTCCGGTGCGCACGTCGAAGACGCGACCGGCAGCCTGTTGCTGTGCCGACGATGCGGCCGCCGCCGCGGTCTCCGACGGCAGCAACCGCAGATCGCTACTTCGCCAGGCGATGTCGATCGTGCGCGGCACGGCCTGCACCGGAGTGTCCAGGGTGTCGAAATGGAAGCCCGCTGCAAGATTCGAGTGACGGGCCACGACGCTCGCGAACGCCCTGCGCAGTCTCTCGACGTCGAGGTCGCCTGCGAGATCGACCACCGCAGTGAGTGTGTAGACGTCGTGATCGGCATAGCGTGCGGAATGAGCGAGCAACCCCTCTTGCAACGGGGAGAGCGCCATCACCCGCTCCAGCGGACCGGTCAGCAGTTCGAGCTGTCGAATCTGTCCCTGGGTGATCACGACGTCGGGGCAGTCGACTGCGCTGAGTCCGCCCGGCGACAATGCTGCATGCGCGGCAAGAGCGGCGAGTGCACCGTCGAAGCATTCTTGTAGCGAGGTCACACTTGCGGTGTCGAGCACTTCGCTCGCAGCGGTCCACTCGAACTCGAGAAGCATCCCCGCTGGGCTTTCGCAAAGGAAAGCGTTGAGCGCCAATGCCTCCGAGAGCACCCGGAGCGGTGGTTCGACGACCCCGAATGAATCCGAGGACACGCTCCGCCACCCCTGGCCCACCATCGACGTCGACTTGCCGAGGTAATTCAGCACGATCTGCGGCGACGGTAGGGCCGAGAGCGCCTTACCCGCGTCGTCGAGGAATCGTAAGACCCCGTAACCGAGGCCGTTGTCCCGGCCGACCTGTCGTCGCGCTTTGATCTCGTGGAGGAGGTCGGCCACGACGCCGCTTCCTGCCAGCGCCCCGCGCAGCATCTTCTCGTCCGCGAGGAGCGATACCGGCACCGATACCGGGTATTCGGTGGTGAACCATCCCACGGTCGAACCCGGGCCGACCGAGGTGCGTTCGTCCGCATCGCGGCCGTGGCCCTCCATCATGACGGGGAAGTCCATCAGTGCGCGGCCGCAGTGGGCGCGCACCGCGATCGTCAATGCAACGAGCAGCATCTCGTCGGGGCGCATCCGGTACTTGCTGCACAGGTCGTCGAGGACGGCGCCGGTGATGGCCGAAGTTGCCGAAGTCCGCGTGATCGACGCACTCGCGTGAGTGTCGATGCCGCCGCGAAGCGCCCCACCGGCAAACGGCTCGTTGCCGCTACCCAGCACGGTGTGCCAATGATCGAGCTCGTCGAGGTACCGGTGCACGGTGCCGCGAGCGGCCAGATCCAGTGCGCGGTGCCGCCACGAAGTGCCAGTGCGGGGAGCCAGGCCATGTCCGCGGCACGCCGAGACGAAGTCGGTCAGTAGGACAGGCCACGAGACCGCGTCCACGGCGAAGTGGTGCACGACGGTCAGTACCACATCCGGTCCATCGGAGACTCGAATCACGGCCGACTGCATCAGGTTTCCACGATCGAGCGATAGCGAATCCGCCGCGATACGGGCGTAGTTCGCGAGTGCGCCCTCGACCTCGCGAACAGTGAGGGGACCGTACTCGGCCACCTCGACCTCTGCGCCCGATACGGTCTCGACAATTTCCACGCCCGCCGGATCCCGAACGATCATTCTCAGGGCAGGATGGTGATCGAGCACAGCCAGCACTGCCTCGCGCAGGGTAGCGAGATCGAGAGCGTCGTCCACCTCGACGGCGGTCCATTGGGCGTACGCCGCAACTGTGTCGATCGGGTTGTGGTCGAGAACGTTGCGCATGATCGGCGACGTCGGGGCCGGTCCGAACTCGATGTCGTCGACCGAGGCTTCGATATCGGTGGCCAGGGTCCTGCTCGTCTCGGCGAGAGTCACCAGATCACGGCCGGACAGCATCTCCTTGGGCGTGAGCAGCACTCCGTGACTACGCAGGCGAGAGCTGATGCTGATCGCAGCGATGCTGTCGCCCCCGAGTGTGAACAGGTCGGCATCGAGAGCGACCTCGTCCAGATCGAGGACCTCGGCGATCACCGAGCACAACGCATACTCGGCGGCGGTGCTCGGAGTTCGCGAGGTCGGTGTACCGATCCGCTGTGGATCGGGAAGCTTCGCCCGATCGACCTTGCCGTTGACCGTCACCGGCAGTCGGTCGAGGATTGTCACCACCGACGGCACCATGTGTTCCGGAATTCGGGTGAGTAGATCGCGTCGAACCTGGTCGCCGCCCAAATCGGTAGCTTCGCTGTCGGCAACGACGTAGCCGAGCAATTTTGCTGCCGAACCGGTTCCGGTGACGACGGCGACCGCGGAGCCGACGCCCACGGTGTGTGCCAATGCCGCTTCGACCTCACCGAGTTCGACGCGATGTCCACGAATCTTGACCTGATCGTCGGCTCTACCGAAGTATTCGTATCCGCTCTCGGCGTGCCATCGAGCGAGGTCACCGGTGCGGTACATGCGGTCACCGGTGCTACCGAACGGGTTTGCCACGAAGCGGTCCGCGGTGGCCTCGGGTTGATCGAGATACCCGCGCGCGAGTTGTGGTCCTGCGAGATAGAGCTCACCCGTCTCACCCTCCAGAACGGGCCGGAGCGCAGTGTCCAGCAGGTATGCCGCGGTCCCTTCCAGAGGCCGACCGATACGCACTGTCGGCCCGTCGACCTGGGCACCGATCGCATCGACGGTGGCTTCTGTCGGTCCGTACATGTTGTAGACCCGCGCCGCGCTCGTCACGAGCCGCCCGGCAAGACTCGACGGCAGGGCCTCACCGCCGACAACTATCGTGCCGAGGGGTGCGAGTCCTGCGTCGACGAGGAACGCTGCCATCGACGGCGTCGTGTCGATCACATCGATACGGTCTGCCGAGAACCGTTCGACCTGTTGCTCCGCATCGCGCTGTACGTCACTGTCGTACAAGTGGATTCGGTGCCCGTCCAGAATCCACAGCAGCGGATCCAACGAGGCATCGAAGGCGAACGAGGTGGTGTGCGCGACGCGAAGGCGTCGACCTCCGGCGCGAAGAGTCGCATCGGCGTACAGCGTGTAACGGTGGCGCTGCACCAGGTTTCTCAGTCCGCCCGTGCGGACCATGACGCCCTTCGGCGTTCCGGTCGAACCCGAGGTGAACAACACGTAGGCCAAGTCTTCGGGGTGTCGTGCACTCGCGAGCTCGTGCGACGCCAAGCGGTCACCACGCAGGGACGCCAGCTCACGCTCTGTTCGATCGAGGCCCAAGTACACTGTTTCGCAATCGATCTCGAATATCGGTGCGTCCACTTCGCAGATCGACAGGGACGGCTTCGAGCGCGCGGCGAGGTCGTTCAATCGCTCGGCGGGATATGCGGGGTCGAGAACGACGTATCCCGCGCCCGCCTCCCAGACGGCGAACATCGCCGCCACCAGATCCGAGGATCGAGCAAGCGCGAGCGCGACAACGTCGCCGGTGCCTACGCCGCGGTCCCGGATCAGACGCGCGATCCGGTAGACGCGATCCGCGAGTTCGGCGGCGGTGGTGACTTTATCGGATTCCGCCAGCACCACGGTGTCCGGCCGGGTGGCAACCATTGCCGCGAACATATCGGGTATGAACCCCTGATCGGACTGTGTGGACACCGAGCCGGACTGTGTGGCTAGCGGGGCAGAGGTCCATGCCGGATCGACTCCCCCGCAGCGTAAGTCCACCTGGCCGAGCTGGGGGCTCGCGGGCGAGCACAGCGCCGACAGCAGGGCGGACAACCCGTCGACTCGAGCTCGCACGCACGCCTCGGGGACCTCACCGGCGTCAACTTCGAATCCCAGCAACATTCGCCCACCCTCGATCGGGGTAGCGGTGAGACCGAACTCCTCGGGCGGCCCACCCGCGACATTGCGCAGGGTCCCGACGGCACCGCCGAAGTTCAGCTCGAAGTCGAAAGCCTTGAGATTGATTCCGACGCCGTGCAGAATCGCGCCCGCGTCGGGAGCGGCGAGGTCTCGAACGAGATCCTCCCCGCGGTATCGCTGGTGCTCGCGTAGTTCCCGTAGGGCGGTCGCCACCGACGTCGCCAACGCGGAGATGTCGCTGACGAGATCGACCGACACCCGCAGTGGAAGAACGTTTACGGCCATCGAGGGCGTGGTCAGCGAGGCCCGAGTGGTACGCACCATCATCGGAAATGCGACCACGACATCCGACGTGCCGAGCAGACGGGCCACGAAACCGGTGTAGGCGCCGATCAGCACGTCCGCCCACGTGCAGCCACAGTCGTCGGCGATCGCCTTGATTCGGTCCATAGCGTCGCTGCCGACGATGGTCGTGGCCGAATGGGTCCGCCCGCTCGGGCCGTCATCGGAGCCGGTGCGTCGGAGATCTTCTGGAAGTGGCTCGAGTCGGCGTGACCAGTACAGCCGATCGGTCTCGAAATCCGAGGATCGACGATAGCGCCCGTCCTCGTCCACCACTTCACCGAAAGATCCGAACGCATTGGGGCGCAATGCCGTACCCGCAACCGAAGCGGTGTAACGCGCAGCCAATCGACGCGAAATCATGGCCGCTGAGTAGCCGTCGACGATCAGGTGGTGGTAGAGCTGAACACACCACACCTCGGTAACCGACAGGCGCAGCAGGGTGTAGGCGAAGAGTCCACGATCGACCATGCTGCGACACTCCGCGGCTGCTTGCGCCCTGCATTGCAGGACGCGCTCTGCGGCACTCGCTCGCGGGTCCGCTTCCTCGGTCAGGTCGATGATCGGCACCGACACCGCACCTGCATCGACAATCCACTGCCGAGGTCCGTCCTCGGTCTCGACGAAACGTAGTCGCATCGTTTCCGCGTCGTGGACTGTCGCCTCGATGGCCTCGACGAGAGCGACAACATCGATCGCAATCTCGTTCGCTGTTCCGTCTATCTCGAGGACCTCACCGACGAGGTAGTACGGCGACTCCGGTTCGAGGCGTTGGGCATTCCAGATTCCCACTTGAGCGCCGGTCAACGGTAGCAACGTAGCTGCGGTCATCTTCACTGTCTTTTCTTGTCGATTTTGCCGACAGAGGTCTTCGGAAGTTCGGTCACGAACTCGAAGCGATCCGGCACGGTGTACGCCGCCACCTTGCGCTCGGTGCGGAGAAACTTCCGGAGGAGACTTGCGGTCGGCGAGTCCGATTCGGGATTCCGGCGGATGACGTAGGCACAGATCTTCTCTCCCAGAACATCATCGGGGAACCCCATCACCGAGACGTCGTGAATTTCTTCATGGGCCAGCAGGTGGTTCTCCACCATCGCCGGAGCGACTTTCTCGCCGCCACGGTTGATCTGATCCTTGGTTCGCCCGACCACTCGCAGGTATCCCCGACTGTCACGGGTCACGATGTCGCCGGTGCGGTAGAAGCCGTCAGCGGTGAACGAGGTGCTGTTGTGTTCGGGCGCCCTGTAGTAGCCCCGAATCGTGTAGGGCCCACGCGTGTACAGGTTGCCCGGTTCACCGTCGCTTACAGCGCGACCCTCGTCGTCGACGACGAGAACTTCGTCATCGGGCGAAATAGGTCGACCGACCGTGGTGCACACTGTCTCCTCGTCGTCGCCCGGTCGGGTGTAGTTGACCAGTCCTTCGGCCATACCGAAAACCTGCGTCAACGCGCAGCCGAGTTCGGGGGTGACTCTGCGTGCGACCTCGGCCGACAGTGTGGCGCCGCCGACCCAGAGGCCGATCAAGGATGAAATATCGCTACCACCGAGCAAAGACGAGTTCAGCCAGGCGACGAGCAGCGGTGGCACGAGGGCCACGTGTGTCACCGAATGACGTTCTACGAGAGCGAAGCAGGTGTCCGGGCTGGGGTCGGGTGCCATGACCACACATCCGCCGACCGCCAGGACTCCCAGAAGACCGGGCGAGCTCATCGTGAAATTGTGTGAGATAGGCAGCGCCGCCAGCATCACCGAGGATTGCCCGAGATGACAGATTCGGGCACTCTCGCGAACGGAGTACAGGTAGTCCTCGTGTGTGCGGGAAATGAGTTTGGGGGTTCCGGTCGTACCACCGGACAGCTGGAGAAACGCGACATCGGAGGCGAGGGAACGATTCTGCCGTGGAAGCGGTGTGCCGCCTGCCCACTCGGCGTCACCGTGGGAAACCACCACGGTGATCAGATCGGGGAAGGCCGCACCGATCTCCGCCGCGATGGCACCGAAGTCGGTCATGCCGAAACGATCGACGCAGACGTACCCTGCCGCGGTCGTCGCAGCACAGAACTGAGCGATGTCACCAGCACGGTGGGCGGCCAGCGCGAACACCGGTAGCGCGCCGAGTTCGAAGAGCGCGAAGACCACCTCGACGTACTCCGTCGTATTCGGCATGTGCACGATCACCCGGTCGCCGCGACGGATCCCACGTGCATCGAATTCGGCCGCGACCACGGCCACGCGGTTCGCTAATTCCGTGTAGGTCAGGCTGCGCGAATCGTCGACCACCGCAACGCGAGTGGGATGAGCGGCGGCACTGAGCGCCAACAGATCCGAGTGAGTCCGATCGATCCAGTAACCCTTGCTGCGGTACTCGGCAGCGAGATCGTCCGGATAGCCGACGACGCCGTCGAGCAGCAGCGGCTCGACGGTCAACTTCTCGCCCCAGCCCCGGCCGCCGACGCAGCGGGCGCGCGGCGTAGTGATTCGGTGACCGTGTCGGTGGTGACGACCACGCCGCATCGTTTGGCCGCGTAGGTCGCTGCCATGAGGTGCTCGTCGCGGGAGAAGTCCGCGGTCGCGTCGAGGACAAGGAACGGGCACACATCGGACATGAAGGCCTCGGCCGCGCTGAGCATGCACCCCATGTGTGCATAGACGCCGGTGATGATGAGTTGATCTCGCCCATGATGACCGAGCAGTTCACGCAGATCGGTTCGCTGAAACGCCGAGTACCGCCACTTGGTGACCTCGATGTCACCGCGCTGGGGTCGCAGTGCCTCGATGACCTCGGTGTCGCGACCCGACCCGAGACCCGGGCCCCAGAAGTCCGCCAGAATTCCCCGACGAGAGGGGTGTTGGTCACCTGGTTGCATGGTGAACACCACGGGGATATCGAGCTCCGTGGCCAGCGTCCGGATCGCGGCGATGTTCTCGGTCACCGAGGTGATCAATTCGGGGGCGTCGCGGTACGCATCGATGAAGTAGTTCTGCATGTCGTGGACGAGGAGTGCTGCCCTGCTCGGGTCGAGTTCCCAGTCGACCGCGTTTGCTGGGATCTCCTCGCGGGTGGGCATCGTGTAGCTCGCAATTCGCGGTATCGCCATATTTTCGTTCCTCTCGCTTGGTGTGGTTTCTCGGCGGTCAGCGGTGACGGCTCCAGGCCGCCCACAGCTCCGCATACCGGCCCGCCCGTTGGAGCAGATAGTCGTGCGAACCCGTCTCGATGATCTGTCCCTTGTCCATCAACATGATTCGGTCTGCGCGACGGGCCTGGCTCAATCGATGCGCAACGATCAGCGCACTGCGGCCCTCGATCGCTGCCTCCGCGGATCGCTCCAACAGCGACGCGCCGGCACTACCTGCATCCGCGGTCGCCTCGTCGAGAATGACCACCGGCGGATCGAGAAGCACCACTCGTGCGAGGGCTAGCTGTTGAGCCTGCATCGGTGTCAACCGATGCCCGCCATCGCCTACGCGGGTATCGAGGCCATCGGGCAGCAGGTCGAACCAGTCACCTGCGAGAACCTTCCCGAGCGCCGACTCCATCGCCGCGTCGTCCGCGTCCGGGTCCGCCAGCGCCAGATCCTCGCGCAGCGTCCCGGTGAAGACGTGTACCTCTTGCGAGACGAGCACGATCCGTTGCGCTCGTTGCACTTCGGGTGCATCGAGCAAGGAAACCGAACCGAAGTTCACCCGCCCGCGATCGGGTGAGAACACCCCGGCGAGCAAAGCCGCAAGAGTGCTCTTACCTGCTCCGGAGGAACCCACGAGCGCGACGGTCTCACCGATCGCGATGCTGATGTCGACTTCGTCCAACACCGGAGACGACGCCGAGTATCCGAAACTCACTTGCCTCGCCTCGAGCACCCCGGCGGCCGGCAACGCGATCGACTCCTCTCGCGTCGAGAGCACTCCATCACCGATCTCGATGACCCCGACGATGCGAGCCAGCGATGCAAGTGCCGATTGCAACTCGTCGATCACGAGCAGGAGAGCATCGATCGGATCGAACAACCGAAGGAAGAACAGCATTGCCGTCGTCGTCGCGCCGACCGTCAACGCATCGGCGCCGACGAGAAAGTAACCGATGACCAGCAGGGCTGCCATCGCGACGAACTGAGCCGTGTTGAGCCGACCGTAGAACCGGTTCTGGACGATCCGCGCTCGCATCGTCCAGCGGACGACCTCCCACGAGTGAAACCCGATGCGGCTCGACAATTTCGGTGCCAGATCGAATTCGTGCACCGTCCTGAGGCCGCGGATGGACCCGAGTACCTGTTGTGCGCGCAAGCCCATCGCTGCCCGCTCGGCGGCGTAGATACCCGGCGCATGTCGCAGATACCACCGCACTGCCAGCACGTAGATCGGAACCACCAGCACCAGCGCACCGAGGAACCGCCAATCCAACGCCGTCAAGCCGACCGCGGTCAGGATCACTGTGAACAGCGAAGTCGACAGGGCGGGCACGACGTTCTCGATTGCCGAAGAAACCTCGTCGACGTCGTCGGTAGCGCGGGAGAGAAGATCTCCGCTTCCAGCTCGTTCGACCCGTTCGAGCGGTAGCGACAGACTGGTGGCGAACATCCGCTCACGCAGTCGAGCGAGTGCCGTTTCGAACAACCGCGAAGACAGCACGACCCCGAGGGCGGTGAATCCGGCAAATCCCAGTGCTGCACACACCATCACGATGCCGAGCACCCAGATTCGATCGGAGGCGCCCTCCTCGATGACGACGTCGACCATTCGCCCGAGAGCCCACGGCGCAACGAGACCCAGAGCGGCACCGATGACCATGGTCGTCACGACGGCGGCCAGAGGTCCACCCTGACCGGCCAGCGAACGCCGCACCTCGGCTCGGACGGCGCGCGCGTCCGCTATCGGTAGCTTCACTTGTACTCCAACACTTTCGAGTGGCCCGCGGACACGGTCTCGACCGTCAACACCCGCGAGGCCGCAGCCAACAGAGCAGGCGCCGAGGTGAACACGATGGTCGTGCGACCGCTTCGCTCCCGAACGATGCGCTCTGCCACCACCGCTTCGGTGACCGAATCGACCGCGGTCGTCGGATCGAGAAGAACCAGCACTGCCGGATCGGCAGCCAACGCCCTCGCAAGGCAGACTCGTTGACGCTGTCCACCCGACAACAGCCGACCTGCCTCACCGACGTCGGTGTCGAGCCCGTCAGGTAGAGCCAGGGCGACGTCGTCGCAGGCGGCAGCGAACACTGCCCGTGTCACTGCATCGTCGGTGACGGGGCCTGCAGCCTCGATGTTGTCGAGAACCGTCCCCTCGAACAAGTCACTGTGGTGTGGAGCAACCAGCAGGGTCTTCCTGCGGTCGGATCGCTGCAGTGCGTCGATGTCGATGCCGCCGACGGTGACGGAACCTGCTTCGGGTCGGGCGAGTCCGCCGAGTACCGCGGCAAGCGCGGCCGTGACCACCGGGTCCGCCTGCACGGCAACGAACTCGCCCTCCGGCACTTGCCAATTCACTGCGCTGACGCCGCCGCATTCGGTACCGACGAAGTTCATCTCGAAACCGGTGGCAACTCCGAGATTGGCGGGCCGCTCGCTCGCGTACTCGGCATCGAGAACGCTCGCTACTCGTTCCGCCGAGGCCAGAGCCCCAGCCCAGATGGTGCCGAAATTGGATGCGAATGCCTGGAGCGGGCCCAGGACGAACTGTGTCACCGCAACCACGGTGATCAGCTGACCAACGGTCATCGCACCACCGACCGCCATCAGACCTGCCGCGACCGCAACGCCTGCGATGAACAACCCGGACACTGTCTCCATCGAACCGAGGTAACCGGCCCGAGCCACATTCGCCTTCAACGTTCCCTGCAGGGCGCGCTCGCTGGCAGCCTGGTAACGCCGACCTGCCGCGTGCTCTGCACCGATCCCCTTCACTATCCGGAACCCTCCGACCAGGTCGGAGGCGGTACCGGCAGCCTCCCCGGCGACCTGCTGCTGCTGAACACTTCTGCGGCGCAGTGGAGACCCGGCCCGGTCCATCAGCCACAGCATCAGCGGCGTCGCAACGAGGATGGCCAGCCCGAGCGGCCAGGAAATGGTCAGCAGGATCACTGCTGCGAAGATCACTGCGGCGAACTCACCGAGGGGGTAGATGACGATTGCGACCGAAGTCGCCAGGGCACGCGCGTCGGAAGTGGCAATACTCAACAACATTCCGGGTTGACGAGCAGGTCCGGCCATGCCGCGTGCATCGAGGATGCGATCGGTGATCTTCGTACGCACCTGATGCGCGATGGAATTCATGCCGAGGAATCCGATGCGCCCACCGAAGCGAAAGGTGAACGACACGAAGGCGTAGTCGAGCGCCAGTACCGCGATCCACAGGACCATCTGCCGAGGGTCACGTGCGCTGATCGCTCGGTCGATCGCCAGGCCCATGATAACGGGAACCAGTGCAGCGCAGAGCTGATGGACGATCATCAGCACCCCCGCCGGGATCGTGTACTTCTTCGCCGCGAACATGGTTCGTAACGTCAGCTGACGTGGCGTCGTCGACGACGTGATCGAAATATCGGTGGTCGGGAGTGGAGTCACAGGCGCGTCGAAGAAAATCGGCAGTTTCATCACGTCAGCACGGCGTCGAGCATCGCCCTGGAAGCGAGTGAGTCCACGAGTTCTCCGGATCGCACCGCGATGTTCGACAGCAACGAGGAGGTCAGTCCGTGCGAGTGCTCTGTTCCGCCCTGGAGGTAGATCCCACCGGTGACGTTCTCTGCGGTGCGCAGTCGGTAGTCGCGTTGGACCTCAGGAGTTCCGTCCGCAGCGAAATTGCAATCATCGGCAAGTGGACCCAGGATGGCACGCAGATCCAGCGGTTGGAAACCGGTCGCGAAAATCACTGCGTCACAGAGCAATCTGTCCTCGCGGCCCGTCGGTCGATGATGCACCGATACCTCTACCCCTGCCCCGGTCACGCGCGGCGTCGACACTTCGGACGCACCGTGGACGAACAGCCTGCGGTCGCCGGACACTCGTTCCCCGTACTCACGCTCGTAGAGTTCCTCGATCAACGGCAAATCGACGGCGGAGTAATTGGTGCTGCGGTGGTAGGCAATCAATTGTTCGCGAAGCTGCGGGGACGAAGTATAGAAGTCGTCGACGGCTTCCGGATCGAAAACTCGGTTGGCGTAGGGACTGTCGTCGGCAGGGCTGTACCCGTACTTGCCGAACACGGCGTGCACCTCCGCGCCGGGGTACCGATCGTGGAGGTGGGCGAGCACTTCGGCGGCGCTCTGGCCTGCACCGACCACGACGAATCGCTGATGGCGTATCTCCGGCAATCCCTCGAGATGATCGAGTACCCGGTGATTGTGGAAAACGCGCTCCCCCGTTACGACGCCCGCGGGGAGTTTCGGGGTGAGCCCGCCTGCAAGCACGACCTCGCGCGAGCGCAGAGTGCGACCCTCCCCATCCGATGTCTCGACGGTGACCTCGAAATGCTCACCCGTCCACGCAACTCCGGTGGCCGACGAGCCGTAGAGCACGTCGGCGGCTACTTTGTCCGCCGCCCAGGTCAGGTAGTCGTGGAACTCCAGTCGGGAGGGAAAGAACGTCTGCAGGTTGATGAAGTGCGTCAAACGACCACGCTGCGAGAGGTATTCGAGAAACGTGTACTCACTGCCGGTGTTGCGCTGCGTCGCCAGATCCTTGAGAAACGAAATCTGCATGGTCGCGCCGGGCAGCAGCATGCCGGGATGCCAGGTGAAGCCGGGTTGTCTCTCCACGAACATCGAGGTGAGGCGGTCACCTGCGGGCACCTGCGCGTTACGTTCCTCCAGCGCTATCGCAAGTCCCAGGTTGGACGGTCCATAGCCGACTCCGAGGATGTCTACTACGTCGGGAAGGGTGTTCGCCATGTGGTTCCAGTCATCCTTTGTCGGGTCGGAGTGAACGTAGCCTAACCTATTGTCGCCACATGAGCTTAGGCTACGCATACCCGACCGTCCGCGAGTCGACGGATCCAAGCGAGAAGAAAAGAGGTACGCGAATGGGCTCTCACACTGCCGTCCACACCACCACCGGACGGTTCGTTCTCTCACGCCCCCACGGCTCGGTATCAGCGCAGGGACTGCGCGCCCAGTACGACAGCGTTGCCGCGGCCGAAGCTGCGCTGCGCTCGGGAGAAGTCCCCGCGATCGTCGGCGCCCTCCCCTTCTCCACTCAGGCACACTGCGCACTGTCCGCACCGGAAGTGTTCACCGTGACGCAACAGGCATGGAGTCCGAAGTCCGAATGCCCCTCTCTACCAACGTTCGTCCTCGCCGACCCACTCGATGACGGCGAACACACCGACCGAGTCCGCACTGCACTCGACGTACTCCGCGAGCCCTCGACGCCCCTGCAGAAGGTGGTCCTGGCACGCACGCTGACCCTGATCGCAGACGGCACGGTCGACCCGACCGCCGTTCTAGCGGCCCTGATAGCAGGAACACCCGAACGCAACGGTTATTGCGTCGACCTGAGCGCCGCAGGCGGCCCCTACATAGGCAGAACCCTCGTCGGATCGAGCCCGGAGGTACTTGTTCGCCGGCGTGGAACGGTGGTCACATGTCACCCACTGGCCGGATCTGCCCCTCGCCACCCCGACGCGGCGCGCGATCGGCAGAACGGACGCAGTCTGACCGAGTCGGACAAGGACCGACGCGAACACGCCTTCGTCGTCGATGCAATCCGGGACTCGCTCGCCCCGTTCTGCAGCGAGCTGGACATACCGCCGGAGCCGACCCTGGCTCACACTCCGCAACTCTGGCACCTGGGCACTCCGATACGCGGCGAACTACGTGATCCATCCACTACTGCACTCGATCTCGCACGCGCACTACATCCCACACCCGCTGTGTGTGGGACACCCACCGACCTCGCGTACCGCACGATCGAGGAACTCGAGGGTGAGCGTGGCTTCTACGCAGGCGCCGTCGGATGGTGCACCGCAGACGGGGACGGCGAATGGATGGTGGCCATCCGTTGCGCGGAGATCAGCAGCGACCGAAAGCGCATGACTGCCTACGCAGGCGGGGGAATCGTCGCCGAATCGGACCCGGACACCGAATTACGAGAGACGGTAACCAAGTTCGGCACTCTCCTCGGCGCCCTCGGGGTGGCATTGTGACGCTCGCAGTCGTGGTCGGAGCGGGTAACGGAATCGGACGCGCTGTCGCCATATCGCTCGCTCGAGCAGGCCACGACCTCTCACTGCTCGATATCGACGCAGCCGGTATGACGCATACGGCGTCGCAGATCACCGGCGTGGCCACCGCTCACGTAGTAGACGTGCGCGATGCCGACGCCGTCCTCGCCGCGGTCACTGCGATCGAGGAGTCCGCCGGGCCGATCACCTCACTCGCCCATGTCGCAGGCATTCTCGACACCGGATCCATCCTGGACTCCCACGTCGAAGACTGGCGAGCCATGTTCGAGGTCAACGTGTTCGGGCTGCTCAACGTCGTCCGAGCCGTCGGTCGATCGATGCGTGAGCGACGGGCCGGGTCCATCGTTGTAGTCGGATCCAATGCTGCGGGTGTACCGCGCATGTCGATGGGCGCCTACGGATCCTCGAAAGCTGCATCCACCATGCTGACCCGGGTACTCGGCTTGGAATTGGCACCGTACGGAGTTCGCGCGAACATCGTCGCTCCGGGGTCGACCGACACCGACATGCAACGCTCGATGTGGGCGGACCCGAAAGACATGTCCTACGCACGGCCGGTCATCGACGGCGATCTCGCGACCTTCAAGAATGGAATCCCTTTGGGCCGCATAGCTTCTCCTGAGGACATCGCCGATGCTGTCGAGTTTCTACTGTCGGATCGAGCCCGTCACATCACCATGCAGTCGCTCTACGTCGACGGCGGCGCCACGCTGCGAGCATGACCGGCATCCATCACGAGGGTCGTGGGCGTGCGAGCGGAATGACCAACGGCGTGAGCGACTCCGGGTCCTCGATGATGCGACACGGCAATCCGAATACCGCCTCCACCAGTTCCGCGGTGATGACCTCCGCAGGATTACCGCGAGTGACCACCGCGCCGTCCTTCATCGCGATGATGTGATCGGCATAGCGACACGCGTGATTGAGATCGTGCAGCACAGCGACCATCGTGGTGCCCTGATCTCGATTGAGTTGCGCGCACAGATCGAGAAGGTCGATCTGGTGCGCGATGTCGAGGAACGTCGTCGGTTCGTCGAGCAACATCAACGGGGTTTGCTGGGCGAGAACCATTGCCACCCACACTCGCTGACGCTGCCCTCCGGACAACTCGTCGACCAACCGTCCGGAGAGGTCGCTCACGCCGGTCGCGTTCATCGCGAACACGACAGCAGCCTCGTCGTCCCGCGACCATTGCCTTATCAGCTTCTGATGCGGATAACGGCCGCGTGCAACGAGATCCGCCACCGAAATACCGTCCGGCGCGATAGACGTCTGCGGCAGCAGCCCGAGGCGTCGGGCAACTTCCTTGGCCGGATAAGTCGAGATTGCCTTGCCGTCCAGAAGTACCGTCCCTACCGTCGGTTTCAACAACCGCGACAGTGCTCGCAGTAACGTCGATTTGCCGCTCGCGTTGGGACCGACGATGACGGTGAACTGACCGTCTGGAATCTCGACGGTCAGCCCCTCACTGACGATTCGCTTGTCGTATCCGATCGTGACGTCGTCCGCATGTAAGCGCGGCTTCTTTCCAGTCACTGTTTTCTACCTTCCCGAGCCAACAACCACACGAAATATGCCCCACCGATGGACACCGTCACGACACCGACCGGCAACTGCGTCGGCGCGAATATGCGCTGCGCGGCATAGTCACTGACGAGCAGTAGCAGTGCACCCATCACCGCCGAGGGAATCAGCGCGACACCCGCAGTCTTGGTCAAGCGTCGAACCAGCTGCGGCGCAGCGAGCGAGATGAACGAGATCGGACCGGCCACTGCCGTGACGAGCGCGGTCAGCGCCACGCCGAGAACGATCAGTATCAGCCGCGTCGGCTCCGCCCGGATACCGAGCGCTTTTGCTGCGTCGTCGCCCATCTCGAGCATCCGTAGGCGCCCCGCGAAGATGGCCAGCAGCGGCGTGAGAACGACCAACACGATCACCACCGGACGTACCTGCCCCCAGCTGAGACCGTTGAGAGTCCCCGCGCCCCACACCGCTGCGGCCAGGGCATCCGAGAGGTCGGCTTTGACGATCAACCAGGTGTTGACCGACGCCAGGATCGCGCTGATCGCAATACCGACGATGATCAGCCGAAAACCTTGTACACCACGTTTGAAAGCGAGGACGTACACCACTGCAGCAGTAGAGATCCCACCGACGAAGGCGCCCACGCCGGTGGGATAGTAGCCACCTCCCAGCGCGAGGATGACGATCAGCGCACCGGTGTACGAGCCGGTGTCGAAGCCGATAATGTCAGGGCTTCCCAACGGATTCCGCGTCAGCGATTGGAAGATCGCACCCGACACACCCAGAGCACCACCGAGAAGCAAAGCCAGGGCTACCCTCGGGAATCGCCACTCCATGACGATCAGTTCGGTGAACCTTCCGGCATCGGAAAACACCGCGGCCAGTACTTCGCCCGGCGCGATGTAGTAGTCACCGGTGCCGAGCGCTAGGACAGCGACGGCGAGCGATACGAGCGCCAGAAGGCAGCAGACCACCACGGTGCGGATGTCTACCCGCCCGCTGAGCTTGTCACCGGCAAGGCGAATGATGCGAACTCTGCGACCGAAATCGACCTCGGTCTCGGTCGTCACAGCCCACTGACTTTCTTGCGGCGCACGAGAAAGATGAGCACTGGCGCTCCGACGAACGCGGTGACGATCCCGACCTGCAGTTCGCCAGGCCTGATGACCAGTCGCCCGACGATGTCGGAGAGCAGCAGCAGGCACGGCGCCGCCACCACGGTGTACAGGAGGATCCATCGCTGATCTGGTCCGACGAACCACCGCACCATGTGCGGAATCATCAAGCCGACGAAGCCGATCGGACCTGCGGCCGCCGTCGCAGCACCGGCAAGAAGAGTGACTGCAATGACGCCGATCACCCGGGTGCTGTTCACCTTCGCACCCAGCGACCGAGCGAGATCGTCTCCGAGCGCAAGTGCATTGAGGGGTCGCGCGATGACGAGTGCGAGCACCGAACCGACGATGACGAACGGCGAGATCGCCAATGAAATGTCCAGTCCTCGACCAGCCAAAGAACCAGCACCCCACAATCGCATCTTGTCGAACGCATCGGGATCGAGCAGCAGCATGCCGGAAGTGATGCCCCCGAGCACCGCGGACAGCGCAATTCCGGACAGCGTGAGCCTGATCGGAGTCGCACCGGCTCGTGACATGGATCCGAGTGCATACACCGCCACCGTCGCGAGGATGGCGCCGAGGAACGCGAACCAGATATAGGACCAGATCCCGGTGAATCCCAGCATGCCGACAGCGAGTGCGACGAAGAAGGCCGCACCGGCGTTGACTCCGAGGATGCCCGGGTCCGCCAACGGGTTACGCGTCATAGCCTGAATAAGCGCGCCGCTGACACCGAGAGCGACACCTACGATCAACCCCAGCACCGTCCGCGGTACACGGATCTCGCGGATGATGACGTGGTTGCTCGACTCGTCGAAGTGCAGCAGCGCATTCCAGACCTCACTCGGCGGAATGTACTTGGTGCCGACCGCGACACTGAACAGGCAGATCGCGGCCAGAACGCCGAGCAGAACGAGAAGGCCGAGAGCGCGGCGCGAGTTCGTCTCGGCGAGCCCACCGGACTGTTCGAGCCTGTCGGCCTCATCGGTCTTCTTCGTTGCCACAGGCATGGATCGATTACCCCAAAGCGTCCGCGATATGTGCAGCCTGGGTGTCGAGCTCGGCGCGTTCGGGGGAAGTCGGTCGGGCACGAAGACCGAATCCGTCACCCGAGGTACGCGGAATGACATGAAGATGGACATGGAAGATTTCCTGGCCTGCGATTTCGCCGTCCGCAAGAAACAGATTCACCCCCGCGCATCGGGGGTCGCTCGCCCGCAGCGCGGCCGCGATCTTCTGCCCGACGACGAACAGATGACCGCCGGTGTCCGGCTCCAACTCCGCCAACGAGCGAGCCTGCTTCTTCGGGACCACCAGAACGTGCCCACGCGTGACCGGCCGGATGTCCATGAACGCGATGACCACGTCGTCCTCGTAGACGCGAGACGATTCCGCGTTCCCTGCAATGATTTCGGCAAAGATCGTATAGGGGTTCACAAAGAGACAGTCTAGAACTGCACCGAAACGGTGCTGCGATTAAAGTCTGACCATGAGTATCTTGGGCGGCGTTCTGTTCGACATCGACGGGGTGCTCGTCACGTCGTGGAAGCCTCTCCCGGGTGCCCGCGAGACTCTCGACTATCTCGACCGCAAGGACATCGCCCGCGCGTTCCTGACGAACACCACCTCGAAAACTCGTACACAGATCGCGGAGTCGTTGACAGGAGTCGGTCTTCCGGTCCTTGCCGACGACATCGTCACGGCCGCGAGCCTCACCGCAGACCACCTGCGCGAAACCTACCCGGGCGCTTCCGTCGTACTCGTCAACAACGGCGACATCGCTGGCGACATGCCGGGAATCGAGTTCGTGGACGAGTCGTCCACGCACGATCCCGACGTCGTCGTCGTCGGCGGGGCAGGTCCCGAGTTCACCCACGAGCGCCTGAGCCGAGTCTACGACTGGCTGTGCCGCGGCATCCCCGTCGTCGCAATGCATCGAAGTCTCATGTGGACCAGCGGATCCGGACTCCGCATCGACACCGGAATGTATCTCGTCGGCATGGAGAAGGCATCCGGACACACTGCGCAAGCCATCGGAAAGCCTGCGCCACTTGGCTTTCAGACCGCCGCCGAAAGAATGGGCGCCGACCCGGTCGACGTCGTCATGGTCGGTGACGACATCGACAACGACGTACTCGCAGCCCAGGTCGTCGGCATGACCGGTGTCCTGGTTCGCACCGGAAAGTTCCGCCAGGACGCCCTCGACCGCCGAGCCAAGAACGAATTCGGTCTGCAGCCGAATCACGTCATCGGTTCGGTGGCCGATCTGCCGGAGCTACTAGAGAATCGGTGACGGAGAGTACTTCGCAGCTTCTGGGAACTGCGCGATCAGCGTCTCGACGTCGGAGACGACGGCCGCGACCTGCGATTCCGACGAGCCGATGAACGCCGACTTGTCGGCAAGAGCGGCATCGAGACCTGCGCGATCGAGCGGGATGCGGTCATCGGCGGCGAGGCGATCCAGCAAATCCGGATCCTGCCCCTGCTCCCGCATCGCGAGTGCGACAGCGACAGCGTGTTCCTTGATGGCCTCATGTGCCGTTTCACGACCGACCCCGGCGCGAACGGAAGCCATGAGCACCTTCGTCGTCGCGAGGAACGGCAGGTAGCGCGTGAGTTCCTTGGCGATGACGGCCGGGTACGCACCGAACTCGTCGAGCACCGTCAGGAAAGTCTCGATCATGCCGTCGATTGCGAAGAACGCATCCGGTAGCGCGACGCGGCGGACGACCGAGCAGAAGACGTCGCCCTCGTTCCACTGCGCGCCTGCCAGTTCGGCCGCCATCGATCCGTAACCGCGCAACACCACCTGCAGACCGTTGACGCGCTCACACGAACGCGTGTTCATCTTGTGTGGCATCGCCGAAGAGCCGACCTGACCGGGCTGGAAGCCCTCGGTCACCAGCTCGTGGCCTGCCATCAACCGAACCGTATGAGCGAACGAGGAAGGTGCGGCCCCGATCTGAACGAGGGCGGATACGACGTCGTGGTCGAGCGAGCGAGGGTAGACCTGACCGACGCTGGTGAGCACGTGCCGGAACCCGAGGTGGTCGGCGACGATGCGCTCCAGAGCGGTCAACTTCGAGGCGTCTCCCCCGAACAGGTCGAGCATGTCCTGCGAGGTACCCATCGGGCCCTTGATACCGCGAAGGGGGTAACGCGCGATCAGCTCCTGCATCCGAGCGAGGCCGATCAACAGCTCGTCCGCCGCCGATGCAAAGCGCTTGCCGAGGGTCGTTGCCTGCGCGGCGACATTGTGACTGCGCCCTGCCATCACGAGGGAGGAGTATTCCGCGGCGCGTTCGGCGAGCCGCGCAGCAACGGCCACACCGTGACTGTGGACGTGTTCCATCGAGCGAAGAATCTGCAGCTGCTCGACGTTCTCGGTCAGGTCACGAGAAGTCAAACCCTTGTGGATGTGCTCGTGGCCCGCGAGTGCGTTGAACTCCTCGATACGGGCCTTGACGTCGTGGCGGGTGACACGCTCACGCGCAGCGATCGATGCGAGGTCGACGGTGCCGATCACGTTCTCGTAGTCGTTGATCGCGGCAGTGGGCACATCGACACCGAGGGTGGCCTGCGCTTTGAGAACGGCCAGCCACAGCTGGCGTTCGAGGACGATCTTGTGCTCCGGAGACCACAGGTTCACCAGTTCTTTGCTCGCATAACGGGTGGCCAGGACATTCGGAATAGTCACGAGAGACAAGTTTACGCAGGAGTGGAGCCTGCGGAACGACCAGGTGGTTCAGGCAGGAGTGGAGCCTGCGGAACGACCAGGTAGGCAGGAGTGGAGCCTGCGGAACGACCAGGTGGGGCAGGAGTGGAGCCTGCGGAACGACCAGGTGGTTCAGGCAGGAGTGGAGCCTGCGGAACGACCAGGTAGGCAGGAGTGGAGCCTGCGGAACGACCAGGTGGTTCAGGCAGGAGTGGAGCCTGCGGAACGACCAGGTGGTACTGCGTTCATTGTGCGGGGGCCACGACGTCGATGACTCTGATCAACATGCTCCGGGCCATCGCTCGGGGTTCGGGGTCGACCTCGCCGAGAGCACCGACCACGACGCCGTCGACGACGGCCACGAGCCGTCGTAGTTGCAGTTCGTCGACGATGCGTCCTGAGCGTCGCAGGACGTCGGTGAGCAGGTCGTCGATCTGCGCGCGCAACCGCAACTGCACTTCCCGCAACTCGGGGTGTCGCGCCGAGGCGATGAATCGTTCGTAGCGGGCGATGAGCCGTTCGCGTCCTTCGATCGAGTCGTCTTTCGGCCCGATGAGCAGGTCCACGATCAGTTCGACTGTCGACTCGACGTCTTGATCGAGATTTCCGAGTTCGTCGATCCGTCCCCTCATGACCTCGAGTTCCCGGTTTCCGAGTATCTCCACCGCGCACGCGATGAGGTCGGCGAGCGAGTGGAAGTAGTACGTCGTCGATGCGAGCGGAAGATCGGCGCGGGTTGCGACCGAGCGGTGGCGAACCGCGTCGAATCCGCCCTCTACCAGGAGCTCGGCGGCGGCAGACGCCAATGCGTGTCGTCGACGCTCCCCTTTCGGGGTTGCGCCCGACACCTTGATCGTTGGCCCTGCAGGTGCTTCTGGCATTTGAAAGCCATCGTGCCAGGCCCGCCCTTCTCCGCTGGGGCAAACGGGCCATTCGATCGTGTGCAATCGTGAACTTCATGCAATACAGAACTATCGACCTCCGCTCCGATACGGTGACTCGCCCGGATGCGGCCATGCGGGCTGCGATGGCCGATGCCGAGGTCGGTGACGATGTCCTCGACCACGACCCGACGATGGCGCGATTGGAAGAACGCGTCGCGTCGATGCTCGGATACGAGGCCGCACTGTGGGTCCCGAGCGGTTCGATGGGCAACATCATCGCGCTGATGCTGCACTTGCGACGCGGTGATGCGTTTCTGGCGCCGGAGCATTCTCATGTTCTCGGGTCCGAGCTGGGGACGGCAGCGTGGTTGGCGCAAGGAATGCCGTCGGCGCTGCCACACGACGGTGGGCCCGGGCGTCCGACGCCTGCGACCGTGATGGCGTCGGCAGGCGGACCTGGACCGTATTTCACCATGAACACCACGCTGCTGTGTCTGGAGAACTCCCATAATTTCGCCGGCGGTGCAGTGTTCGGACCCGAGGAATGGAATGCACTGCTGGATGCGGCTCGTAGAGCGGGCTTGCTCGTGCACCTCGACGGGGCCCGTGTCTGGAATGCGGCCGTTGCGCAGGGTGTGCACCCCCGCGAACTGACAGTCGGCGCCGACACCGTCCAGGTGTGCCTGAGCAAGGGCCTCGGCGCGCCTGTCGGGTCGATGCTCGTATCCGATTCGGCCCGCATCACCGAGGCTCGACGCGTCCGCAAGATGCTCGGCGGCGGTGTTCGTCAAGGCGGAATACTTGCAGCGGCAGGGCTGGTGGCGCTGGACAACCTCGCCTCACTCGCCGCCGACCACGACAACGCTCGACTGCTGGCAGAGGGGCTACGCGAACGGGGATGGGACGTGATGGAACCGGACACGAACATCGTGCTCGCGACGTCGGCCGACCCCGTCGGAACCGTCTCCGAGCTTGCCGAGAATGGCATCGGCGCCGTCACCGTTGCGGGCAAAGTCCGATTCGTGACGCATCGCGACGTGTCCGAGGCCGACATCCGCGATGTCCTCTCACGCCTGTCTGCTGTGCGCGCGTAGGGCCGGAGCCAAGCGCGCCAATGCCTCCCTCATGTGCTCGGTCGTACCTGCGAACGAGAATCGAACGGTGTGGTGCCCTGCCTCGGTATCGAAGTCGACGCCGGGGGCAAGTGCCACACCCGTCGTCGCGAGCACGTTCTCGCACCACGCCCGTGAGTCCTGGGTGAGGTGCCCGATGTCGGCGTACGCGTAGAACGCCCCGTCCGCGGGGGCAAGATCGGTGATCCCGCCGGCAGCCAAACCGTCGAGCAGGATTGTGCGGTTGACGGTGTAGCGGCGCACGTGAGCGTCGAGTTCGGTGCGTGATTCCTCGGTGAACGCGGCAATGGCCGCCACCTGTGCGATCGCGGGTGGGCAGACGGTCATGTTCGATGCCAGGCGCTCCACCGCCCGGTGCAAGGTCTGTGGCAACAGCATCCAACCCAGCCGCCAACCCGTCATCGAGAAGTACTTCGACACCGAACCGATCACTACCGATTCCCTCGAGGTCTCCCAGGCACTCGACGTCCGGGCGTCACCGTAGGAGATGCCGTGATAGATCTCGTCGGAGATCAGCAAAGTTCCGTGCTGCTCACACCAGCGTGCGATCGCGGCGAGTTCGTCGGCGTCGATGATCGTGCCGGTCGGGTTCGCGGGACTGGCGATGATCAACCCTGCGGGCGGTTCCGGCAGAGCGTCGAGCATCGCGACCGTCGGCTGAAATCTGGACTCGATCCCGCAGTCCAATTCCACGACACGACATCCGAGCGCGGCGAGAGTATTCCGGTAGGCCGGGTACCCGGGCCGAGCCATGACAACGGTGTCGCCGACGTCGAACGCCGCCAGAAACAGCAACGTGAACGCCCCCGAAGAGCCGGTGGTCACCACGACGTCGTCGGCATGTACCGGGACCCCCGCCTCGTGCGCGTGATGTCGAGCGATGGCTTCGCGCAGCGGCAGGATGCCGAGTGTCTCGGTGTATCCGAGCACATGTGCGTCGAGGGCGTCCCTGGCCGCGCGAAGTACCGGAGCAGGCGCCGAGGTGGACGGTTGTCCGGCGGCCAGGGAGAGTACGTCGCCGTGCGTGCGCGCTCGCACGGCAGCGGCTTTGAATACGTCCATCACGTGGAACGGCTCGATCTTGGATCTGTTCGACTCTGTGCGCACACTTCGAGGCTAGCCCGCGGTGAAAGACTGTACGAATGCCGGAATCGACGACCTGCCCCACCGTGACCGACGTAGCGAATGCCCTCGATGCACTCCGCTCGTCGACTCCGCTGGTGCAATCACTGACCAACGTGGTGTCCGCCAACTTCGTCACCAATGTTCTGCTCGCCGCCGGGGCCAGCAACGCGCACATCGACAATGTCCACGAGGCCGCGGGATTCGCCTCGATCGCTTCCGGAGTTCTCGTCAACCTGGGCACCCCCGACGATGGAACCGCTGCCGCCTTCACGCTGGCAGCGGAGGCTGCCCGTGCCGCAGGCACTCCGTGGGTTCTGGATCCGGTCGGCGTCGGCGGACTGCCGTGGCGGACCGAACTCGCCGCCGGGCTCTTGACGCTCGAACCCACGGCAATTCGCGGGAACGCCTCGGAGATCATCGCGCTTGCGGGGCTCGGTAACTTCGCGCGCGGAGTCGACAGTGCCTCCGATTCCGAGGCCGCGGTTCCAGCAGCAGTGGCGCTGCTCGAGTTCGCGCACGTGGTGTCGGCGTCCGGTCCGGTCGATTACATCGTCGGACGAAACGACGCCGGGCCCGTGGGTGTGAAAGTCGGTGGAGGTAGCCCACTTCTGACCAAGGTCACCGCTACTGGATGTTCGCTCGCGGCGCTCGTAGCCGCGTACCTCAGCGTGTCACCGACACCGTTGATCGGAATGACGTCGGCACACGCACATGTGGCGGTCGCATCGGAACGTGCAGCCGAACAATCATGCGGCCCAGGAACTTTCGCCGTCGCCTATCTCGATGCGCTGGCTTCGGTGACCCCAGACGACATGCGTTCGGCGCTCATCGAACCGTTGGCGCTCTAGCCCTATCCACAGGCACGGCACTTATCCACAGATCTCGTTTCGAACCCCCGACAGTGTCGAAAACGGTGCACCGTTATTTGGCATGGGGGTGTACACACGCATGCAGCTCGAAGAATCGGGTATCGGTCGATCCGGTATCACCCGCCGGATGCGCAGCGGCAGCATGATCCGACTGTTGCCTTGCGTCTATTCGGACCCGGAACCGTCGTATTACGACCTGTGTGTGGCGGCGACGCTATGGCGCGAAGATGCAGTGTTGAGCCACCTCAGCGCCGCGTGGTTGTGGGATCTACTCGACACCGAGCCCACAGTCGTTCATGTGACCCTGTCCAGGGACTCGCGGATCAGTGGGCCGGGTTGGCTGAAGGTGCACCGGCGTTCGGTGTCGCCGGAAGAGCACCGGGGCATGCAGGTCGTATCGGCGGTGCAGTGCTTCGTGGATGTGGCCGCCGCTATGCAGGGTCTACCTTTGGAACGGTTTTTCGACCGGTGCATCTCCTCACGGGTGTCGTGGCGAGAGGTCGCCGAGCACTGTGAGTCCGCCAAAGGGATGGCGGGCATGCGAGAGGTTCGTCGGCAGCTCGAGAAATGTTGTCCAGGAACCTGGTCGGAGCCAGAGCGCCTGGTGGCGCGGGCTGTGTTGGCACGAGGTATTCGGATGGAGATCAACACGGCGTTGGGCCGATACATCGTCGACTTGGCCTGTCGGCCGGCGCGGGTGATCGTCGAAATCGACGGGCGCCAGTTCCACATAGATCCGCGGGCATTCGACAACGACCGCGTACGGCAGAACACGCTGGTGCTGGACGGCTGGTTGGTGCTGAGATTCTCTGCGGCGACGGTGAACCGCGATCTGGATCGAGTTGCCGATCAGATAGCCGCGGTGGTGCGGCGCCGTAGAAAGAGTAGGGGTGCATGAAGCTCCACTATTGTGCGAAATCTACCGAACTCGGGAAGTTTCGCGCAATAGTGGAGCAAAATTCACGGAACTCACAAAGAGATGCGCCCCTCGAGGGCTGCGAGGCCGATATCGGTGCGAAAGTGGCTACCCGGCAACCGGATCGACTCGATCTTCGAATACGCATCAGCTCGGGCCGCGGCGAGATCAGCACCGGAACCCACAACGCTGAGTACCCGGCCACCTGCGGAGACGACCTTGCCCTCGTGCGAGGCGGTACCTGCGTGGAAAACGCCAAGACCCCCGGCACCGGTGATCGCATCTCCGGTGCGCGGACGGCCGGGGTAGTTCTCCGCCGCCAGGACCACGGTTACCGCAGCGCCGTCTTTCCATTGCAAAGGCGCCAAGGAAGCCAGCGTCCCGTTAGCTGTCGCGTTCAACGCCTCACCGAGAGGAGAATCGAGCAATTCGAGAACTGCCTGCGTCTCGGGATCGCCGAAGCGACAGTTGAACTCGACCACTGCGGGGCCGTCGACGCCGATCGCGAGGCCCGCGTACAGCAAGCCGGAGAACGGGCAGCCACGCTTGACCATCTCGGCGGCGACGGGTTGGACGACCTCGGTGACGATCTGGTCCACGACGGCCTGCGGAAGCCATGGAAGCGGGGTGTACGCCCCCATACCACCGGTGTTAGGTCCGGTGTCACCGTCGCCGACGCGCTTGTGGTCTTGCGCCGGCAACAAGGGGACCACCGTCTCGCCGTCGACGAGGCAGAACAGCGACACCTCGGGTCCGTCGAGGAAGGATTCGAGCAACACCGGATGTCCGGTTTCGAGAAGTTCGGCAGCATGATCGCGAGCGACGAGCCGATCGGTGGTGACCACGACGCCCTTGCCTGCCGCGAGCCCATCGTCTTTGACGACCCAGTTGGGTCCGAATCGGCCGAGTGCCGCATCGAGCTTCGCGGGTGAATCGACGATCTCACTGTGCGCTGTTCGGACGCCGGCCGCAGCCATGACGTCTTTGGCGAACGCCTTCGAGCCCTCGATACGAGCAGCTGCTGCAGACGGTCCGAAGGTCGCGATCCCGGCCTCGCGCAATGCGTCGGCGACGCCGAGCACGAGCGGAACTTCCGGGCCGATGACGACCAGGTCCGCTTCGACCTTTCGAGCCAGTTCGGTTACCGCCGCACCCGAGGCGACATCGACGGGGTGTTGCTCGGCGAGCTTCGCCGTTCCCGCATTACCTGGAGCGACCAGCAGCTTGCTGACCTTGGGGTCCTTGCTCAGAGCAAGGAGGAGGGCGTGCTCACGAGCACCGGAACCTATGACGAGTACGCGCACAGTAGACAAGAGTATCGGCTCGACCCGCTCCGAGCGAAAACTCAGTTGCTCAGGTCGTACACCGTCACGCTGTCCACCGTGGTCGGGGTGTAGTTGGCGGCTACCCATTCCGCTATCTCGGACGCAGTGCCGGTGTTACTGCCACCCATGCCGCTACCACCTGCGATGAAGTAGTGGATTTCGCCGTCGGCAACGTACTGCTGGAATTCAGCGAGTGTCGGCGACGGATCGCTGCCGTTGAATCCACCGATCGCCATGACCGGGTCTTCGGTGGCCAGTTGGTAGCCGGCGGCAGTGTTGGAGCCGACTGCTGCCGCGACCCAGGTGTAAGAGTCGGCATCTTCCCCGAGGAGCGAGGTTATGGCCTCTGTCGGCGAGCTGCCCTGGAGCAACCCTCCGGCGCCACCGCCGGTGCTGCCGCCGCCACGTCCATCCGTCGTGCCGCGTCCATCCGAGGCGCCGCCGGGAACTGCCGCCGCACCCGGTGTTGCTGCTGCTTCCGGCGCTTGTCCCGGGCCACCGCCATCGCGCATGCCACCCGTGCCGCGAGCTCCGCCGAAGCCTCCCATGCCACCTGTACTGGGCCCCGCGGAGACGATGGAACCGGTGTGCGGGGTTGCAAGCGTGTCGGCGGTGTAGGAAGTAGGACCTGCCAGTCCTGCGAACATTACTGCGAGAATCGAGGCGACCGCGAGCTTTCCACGTGTCATTGCCGGAATCAGCACCAGCACTGCGCCCAGGATGCCGACGCCGAGGATCGTCCAGCGAAGCCACGGCTGGAATTCTGCGCTGCGGTTTAGCAGGACCCATGCCATCGCCACCGCGGCCAGTGTGGCCACCGCCATTGCGATCCGAACCCAATACCGCTCGCGATGACGCCATGCCAGTACGCTTCCTGCGCCGATCAGCGCAGCGATCGGCGGTGCAAGAGCCACCGTGTAATAAGAGTGGAAAATGCCGGCCATGAAACTGAATGTCAACCCGGTTACCAGCAGCCACAATCCCCATACCGCAAGCGCCGCACGCTTCGGATCGGTTCGATCAACTTTGCCGCGCAGCACAATTCCGACGACAAGAATGATAAGAGCCGACGGGATCAGCCACGCAATCTGGCCTCCCTGGGACGCGTCGAACATGCGGGTGATGCCGGTTTCACCCCACCTGCTGCCGCCTGCCCCGCCGATTCCGGGACCAGCGTTTGCGCCACCCGGAGTCACACTGCCGGTCTCGTTACCGCTCAGGCGACCGAGTCCGTTGTAACCCAAGGTGAGTTCGAGGATCGAATTGTTCTGCGAGCCACCGATCCACGGCCTCGACGACGCAGGCCACAGCTCGACGATCAGGAGCCACCAGCCTGCGGACACGATCGCGGCACCGAGGGCGGCGAACAACTGTAGGAACCGTCGACCGAGCTTCGGTGGGCCTGCAAACAGGTAGAGCAGCGCAATCGGCGGGATCACAAGCATCACTTGCAACTGTTTGGTCAAGAATCCGAAGCCGACGAATATGCCGGTGAGCACGAGCCATCGAGTGCGTCCGTCTTCGACTGCACGCATCGACGCCCACACCGCCGAGATCATCAGTAGTACGAGCAGTGCGTCGGGGTTGTTGAAACGAAACATCAGGGCTGCAACAGGAGTGACCGCCAGCGTCAGACCAGCGAGAAGTCCTGCTGCAGATCCGAATTGCCTTCGAATCGTCGCCCAGAGCAACGCCACGGAACCGACACCGAGCAACGCCTGCGGAATCAGCATCGCCCACGAACTCAGTCCGAACATTCGAACCGACAGCGACATCAGCCACAGTGACATCGGTGGTTTGTCGACGGTGATCGAGTTTGCCGCGTCGGAAGAGCCGAAGAAGAATGCCTTCCACGACACCGACCCTGCCTGTATCGCAGCGGAGTAGAAAGAATTGGCCCAGCCGGACGCACCGAGCCCCCAGATGTAGGCGACGGCAGTACCGACGAGGAGCGCGCCGAGACCGATCCACTCCCAGCGGGGACCTGACTCGGGCATTGGCTCGGCTGATTCCGGTTGTCGTTCGATCAGTGTCGTCATTGAACTGCACCTTCTCTGGTTCGGAAAACCCAACGAAGGGCAACGAATCGACATACCGTTGCGACGAGATTCGCCACCACGAGGACGGCAAGTTCGAGGTGTCGGGATGCTCCTGGCGCCCATGCGTGCAGTAACGCCAGTGCACCACTGGTCATGAGCAGGGCGAAGGCGAAGACGATCAATCCCTGAATCTGATGCTTGCCTGCGCTCTTCGAGCCCCGAATTCCGAACGTGAAGGCTCGATTCGCCGCGGTATTGAACACTGCGGTGATCAGTAGACCGCAGAAGTTCGCGGCCTGCGCTCCGATCGATGGGTGCAGGACCAAGTACAGCAGTGTGTACGCTGCGGTGCTCGACACCCCGATGATGGCGAACCGAACCAGCTGTCCGACCATGCCGCGCGGCACACCTGGCACCAAAGGCTCCCGTCCGAGGCTTGTGCGCAGCTCGGCGATCGGCAGGGCGCCGGAGGCTAGAGCTCTCCCGACCCGCCAGCACCCCTGGAGATCCTTGATCGCAGTATCGACGATGTCGACGCTGCTGTCGGGGTCGTCGACCCAGTCCACCGGAACTTCATGGATACGAAGTCCGACCCTCTCGGCGATGACGAGCAGTTCGGTGTCGAAAAACCAACCGGTGTCCTGAACGAGCGGCAATAGCTCCCGGGCGACGTCCGTCCGGATGGCTTTGAAGCCGCACTGCGCATCCGAGAAGCGTGCGCGCAGCGAGGTACGCAGAATCAGGTTGTAACTGCGTGAGATCATTTCGCGTTTCGCGCCACGCACCACCCGCGAAGATCGGTTGAGTCGAGATCCGATCGCGAGGTCGGAGTGTCCGGACACGAGCGGGGCGATGAGCGGCATCAGCGCATTGAGATCGGTGGAGAGGTCGACGTCCATGTAGGCCACGACGTCGGCTTCGGACGCCGACCACACTGCCTTCAGCGCACGCCCGCGTCCACGGTCGTTCAGGTGGTGGACGCGGACTCCGTCGATGTCACCGGCCAGAAAATGTGCGACGGCGAGGGTGCCGTCCGTGCTGGCGTTGTCGGCGATCGTGATCTGGGCGCGAAAGGGAACGTTCGCATCGAGGTGCTCGTGTAACCGCCGAACGCACTGTTCGAGATCGTCTTCCTCGTTGTACACGGGAATGACCACCTCGAGGGTGGCGGTGGCCGTCGGTTCCGACTCTCGGCGGTGTTCTTCGTTCCGTCCGGCTCGAAGTAGTGGGTTCGCTGTCATGACACCAGGTTCGGGCCTCGACCTGCGACGTCCCTGCCACCGAGCTGGCAATCAGCTGTGATCCGCCTATCCTTGCAACTATGGCATCGGTCTTCAGCAAGATAATCAGTGGCGAGATTCCGGGACGATTCGTGTGGCAAGACGAGGACGTCGTGGCGTTTCTGACTATCGCCCCGGTTACTCCAGGTCATACGCTCGTCGTTCCTCGAGAGGAAATCGACCAGTGGCAGGACGTCGACGGCGCCACCTTCGCCAAGATCACGGCAGTCGCCCAGATCATCGGCACAGCGGTGCGGTCGGCGTTCGATGCACCGAGGGCAGGACTGTTGATTGCCGGGCTAGAGGTTCCGCACTTACACCTGCACGTGTTTCCTGCCTACGACATGGGTAACTTCGACATCTCCGGGGCAGACCCGAACCCGTCACCGCAGTCCCAGGACGAGGCCGCCGAGAAGCTGCGTGCCGCGCTCCGCGAGTCCGGCCACGGCGCCAACGTTCCTACCTGATCGGCCGAGCACAAGCCGTGACCCAGACCGACTCTACCGTCGACCAACGACGGTCCCTCGCGATCGCTGCCCTCGGCACCCTGCTCACCCTTGTCGCGTTCACGTCACCGCTGGCGACGATCAACTCCACCGCTGCCACCCTCGGCAGCGACACCGCCGGTAAGACCTGGATTCTCAGTTCAATGAGCATCGGGCTCAGTGCGGCACTGCTCACCACCGGAACGTTGGCCGACGATTTCGGGAGGCGTCGCACGTTCGTTCTCGGCGCGCTCGTGCTGGCCGTCGCCTCGGTGGTCTGCGCTGTGTCGCCGACTACGTTGATCTTCGTTCTTGCGCGCGTGCTGCAAGGACTGGGCGGCGCCGCCTTGATCGCGTCGAGCCTCGGAATCATTGCGCATACTCACCCGGCAGGCCCACGCCGTGCGCATGCCAGTGGCGTCTGGGGCGCCAGCCTCGGCGCAGGAATCGCCCTCGGCCCACTCCTGGTCGCGACGCTCGATCGGCTGGCAACGTGGCGTGATGCGTATTGGCTCGTCGCGGTCGCCGGCGCACTGCTCGCCGTCGCCGCGCATCGATTCGTGCGGGAGTCGACGTCGGATACCCCTCGTGGACTCGATCCCGCCGGCGCGCTTCTGCTGGCGTTCGGGTTGAGCGCTCTTCTCGCTGCCCTTGTCGAAGGGCGCCAAGGATGGGCGCGTCCACTGCCGTTGAGTCTTTTCGCGGTATCGGCGGTGCTGCTGATCGTGTTCGTCGTCGTCGAATACCGAAGTCGCGCGGCAATGCTCGATCTGAACCTGTTCACCCAACCGGTGTTCGTCGCAGCTACTGTCGCGGCAGTCGTCACCGGTGCGGGGATCATCGCGCTGATGTCGTTCATGTCCGGATTTCTCGGTAACGCCTACAACATCGATGCCTTGGGCGCGGCACTGTTGCTCTTCGCCTGGTCTGCTACTTCCGTCGCGACAGCTCTTCTCGCACGCCATATCCCAGCCCGCGTCACCGGCAGTGTGCAACTGGCAGCAGGTTTGATCGGAGTTGCGATCGGACAACTCGCACTGCTCGGTCTCTCGGTCGACTCGACCTGGCTTCGGCTTCTCCCGGGCCTGCTGTTCGCAGGTGTCGCGAGCGGAGTACTGAACGCAGCACTCGGACGTGAAGCCGTCGCGAGCGTCCCGGCCGGACGTGCTGGGATGGGCAGCGGCGCGAACAACACTGCCCGCTATGTCGGATCTGCGGTAGGTGTGACCGTGGTTGCCGTGTTGGCGGTGCCGCGAGGAACGAGTTCTCCTGCCGCGCTGGTCGAAGGCTGGAACTCCGCAGTCCTGTTCACCTCCGCGGTATCGGTAGCCGGCGCACTGGTCGTGCTGCTCTGCAGGGGAAAGAAGAAGTAGCGCGGCCCTACCCGTCGATGCGCGGTAGTTCGACGCGGAAGGTCGCGCCCTGGCCCGGCGCGCTGTCGACGGTCACGGTCCCGCCGTGTGCCCTGACCAATGCGGCAACGATCGACAACCCGAGTCCGCTGCCACCGCTTTCGCGAGTGCGCGAGGAATCGGCGCGGTAGAACCGCTCGAAGACGTGCGCGGATTCTTCAGCCGACAGGCCAGGGCCGGTGTCGCGTACTTCCAGTAGCGCTGTCGTGTCGGTGGTTCCGACACAGACCGTGATCTCGGCTTGCGTGGGGGTGTGCCGGATCGCATTGCCCATCAGGTTTCCCACCACTTGACGCAACCGTGCGTCGTCTCCGCTTACCTCTGGGATACCCGTGCCAGGAAGCATTTTCAGGGAAATTGCGCGGTCGGGAGATACTGCTTTGGCATCGAGGACTGCGTCGGTCGCCACGGACAGCAGATCGACGGTGTTCATCTCGAGGGGCCGCTGAGCATCCAACCGCGCCAACATCAGCAGATCCTCGACGAGCAGGCCCATCCTGGCCGCTTCACCTTCGATCCGTTTCATCAGCAGCGTGATATCGCTCATCGCGCCTTGGCGGTAGAGCTCGGCGAATCCTCTGATCGTCGTCAACGGCGTTCGCAACTCATGGCTCGCGTCGGCGACGAAGCGTCGCATCTTGTCCTCCGACGCGCGTGCCGCCTCCTCCGATGCTGCACTGGCCGCGAAAGCACGCTGGATTTGTGTCAGCATTCCGTTCAGGGCCGCCGACAGTTTGCCGATCTCGGTGCGCTCACTGCGTTCGGGAACACGCTGGTGCAGGTCACCGGCCGCGATCGCGGCGGCAGTCTCCTCGACCTCGACGAGCGGCCGCAGACTGCGGCGAACGACGAAGTATGCGACGACGGCAAGTACTGCGAGAACGACTGCGCCGATGATCGTTTGGAGCACTATCAATCTGTCGACGGTCGTTTCGACCGCGATGAGCGGCTGCGCGACCAGAGTCGAACCGTTCTGATTGCTGATCGTCAGCACACGCCATTCGGTGCCGCCGCCGCCTTTCGACCGCACGGTAACCGGCGTTCCGATCGGGACACCGTCGGTGTCGGGAACGCCGATGTCTGCATCCGGCGTCAACACGAATCGCGACTGCCCCGCAGAGTCGGTCACATCGACGTAGAAGTCGCTCGGCGGTCGACCTTTCGACGACGACGGCGGCGGGCCGTCGAGCCCCCGTGGTTCGGCCCAGGTGCGGGACGCCTCGATGAGAGATTGATCGACACGTCGGACCAGCGAAGTCTCGAGTGTCGACGTCACCGCGATTCCCGACGCCAGAAGGCCTGCGGCGACGAGTAACAGCAGCGCCGCCACCAGGGTGAATCGCAGTGGAATGTTGCGAAGTCTCACCGAGGCTGCCGCATGACGTACCCGACGCCCCGGAGGGTGTGAATGAGGGGCTGGTCTCCGGTGTCGACTTTGCGACGTAAATAGGACACGTACGATTCGACGACACCGACCTCGCCGCCGAAGTCGTAGTGCCACACGTGATCGAGGATCCGCGGCTTGCTGAGCACCGTGCCCGCATTGATCATGAAGTAACGCAGGAGTGTGAACTCGGTGGGTGAGAGCGAAACCGGTTCGCCCGCCTTCCACACTTCGTGCGTGTCGTCGTCGAGTTCGATGTCCGCGAAAGAGATTCGCGACGGTGCTGTCTCTTCCGTCTTTCCCGACCGCCGAAGTATGACGCGTAGGCGAGCAACGACCTCTTCGAGGCTGAACGGCTTGGTGACGTAGTCGTCGGCACCGAGCGTCAGTCCAGTCACCTTGTCCTCGACGGAATCCCGGGCCGTGAGAAACAGCGCTGGCGCGTCGACGCCGTCTGCCCGTAGTCGGCGAAGGAGTCCGAAGCCGTCCATTCCCGGCATCATGACGTCCAGGATCACCGCTTCGGGGCGAAAGGTTTTCGCCTTGTCCAGACCTTCCGGACCCGAAGCGGCAGTCTGGACGTCGAAGCCCTGGAATCGAAGACTGACCGACAACAGTTCCCGAATCGTCGGTTCGTCGTCGACAACCAGTACGCGTGCTTGCGGTGGATGGCTCACATCCACCATCATGAACCGGAAGCCTGCGCGCGTGCTGGACGTTCGCTGTGATGTTCCTGTGAACACGCACGTTGCGGTACCGTCGTGCCAGTCTCTTCATGACTAGCGGACGAGCGCACCGTACCCGGCCTGCGACAAGACGGTGCATGGGAGTGTTGTACGCATGGCTTGGTTGATTTTGGTCGTTTCCGGCGCCTTCGAAGCGGTTTGGGCAACGGCCCTCGGCAAGTCCGACGGATTTTCCAAACCGATTCCGACGATCGTGTTCGCCGTCGCTCTCGTGATCAGCATGGGCGGTCTCGCACTCGCGATGCGCACGTTGCCGACGGGCACCGCCTACGCGGTCTGGGTCGCGATCGGCGCCGCGCTCACCGTGACCTATGCAATGATCACCGGCGACGAGGCCGCGTCGTGGATCAAGGTTGCACTGTTGATGGGCATCGTCGGCTGCGTGGTCGGCTTGAAGGTCCTTCCATGATGTCTCCAGCGGTTACAGTAAAACCATGAACTGGGTGTCGGCGATCACATTCCCTGCGCGTGCCGGGATCGCGATGACGGAAACTGCGCTGCAAGTGACCAGCACGGTCCTCTCCACCACGCGATTCGTCTTGGAATCCGGCGCCGTCAACCCGATGAACCTCGCGGCGGTAGCCAATCCTCGCGGCGGCACCATGCAGTTGCTCACACAACTCGGTCAGCTGACTTCGGACGACCGTGCCTTCGGTAACGCCCTCCGCGAAGGTGGGCCGCTGGACAGGCTCCTCGCGCCCGGTGGCGTAGTCGATCGGTTGACATCGGAGGAAGGCACGCTGGAACGGCTGTTGGCCGACGGCGGCCCGGTCGATCGAGTGACGGCAACCGGGGGGCCTCTCGATCGACTACTTGCCGAAGACGGTCCGCTCGAACGACTACTGGCCGAGGGGGGTCTGCTGGATCGGATCACCGCCGTCGAAGGTCCGCTCGAGCGGCTCACCGCGACCGATGGTCCCCTCGAATTGCTGACGAGGGAGGGCGGAATCATCGAGCGGGCACTCGAGGAAGGCGGCCTGCTCGAACAACTACTCTCCGAGGGCGGTGCCATCGAACGACTGACCGCCAAGGGCGGTCCCCTCGATCAACTCGTCACCCTGTCCGAGACATTGTCTTCGCTGGCCCCGAACCTGGAACGGATGGGTGTCAGTGTCGACATCCTGCAGGATTCGGTCGAGATACTTTCCGCCGCAGTAAATCCGCTGGGTGAACTGGTCGGACGGCTCCCCAATCGCTGGCTCAAAGGCAAACAGCCTGTGTCCGAGCTTCAGTGAAGGTGTCGATCGAAAAAGTCGAACACCCGAGCAAAGGCGTCTTCGGCCTGCTCATCTTTGAATCCTAGGCCGCTGATGCGGCGTAGAACCGCAGCCGTCGTGTTGCCGGGGAGTGCGTTCGCGAAACTGTGGCCTGCACCCGGGTACGTCTTGACGTCGTGCGGAATCCCTTTGTCGGACAGTGCTTTTTCGAGTTTCTTGCCGGCACCGATCAAGCTCGGATCGTTCTTTCCGTACGAAGCGACGATCGGGCATGCGCCGCCGAGCGCTTTCTCCATGTCTTTCGGCGAGACGCCGTAGAACGGCGCGCTCGCCCCGAACCCTTTCGGCGACAACAGTAGAGCGAATCCACCGCCCATGCAGAACCCGACTATCCCGACGCTGTCGGTCGCATCCTCACGCGCGAGCAGATACTCCCGAGCCCCCAGCAGATCGTCCACGGCGACGCCGCTCTGCCCGAGAAGCGCACGGAAAACCCCGACGACGCACTTGCGCATTCCGCCCCGGCTGTACAAGTCGGGAGCCATCGCAAGGTAGCCCTTATCGGCGAACCGGCGCGCGATTACCCTGGTGTCCTCGTTCAGTCCGAATGCGTCGTGCACGATCACGACACCGGGCCACGGCCCTTTCCCAGCGGGCATTTCCAGTACAGCGGCAATCGGGCCTGCGGGGGTGTCGACCTGGATGTCAGCCATCACCGAAGATTAACCCACCGACCGCAGGCCCCGCGCGATCACGAGACGCTGAATCTGGTTGGTGCCCTCGAATATCTGCGTGATCTTTGCATCCCGCATGTACCGCTCGACCCGGAAGTCGCGGGTATATCCGTATCCACCGAACACCTGGACGGCGTCGGTGGTCACCTTCATCGCGGCATCGGTGGCGATGAGCTTGGCGACGGATGCGCTTCGCGAATAGTCGAGCCCGCTGTCGCGGCGTCGGGCGGCGTCGATATACGTAGCGCGGGCAGAGTCGACGGCGGCTGCCATGTCGGCCAGCAGGAATCCGAGCCCTTGATGGTCGACGATCTTCTTGCCGAACGTCGTGCGTTCGTTCGCGTAGGCCACCGCGTCGTCGAGGGCCGCTTGGGCGATTCCGACGGCGACCGCGGCAATCCCGAGGCGGCCGGAATCGAGGGCACTGAAGGCGATCTGCAGGCCCTGCCCCTCGGTACCGATACGTCGCTCGCCTGGAATGTAGGCGCTGTCGTAGTGCGCCGAGGTCGTCGGTACCGAGTGCAGTCCCATCTTCTCCTCGGGTTTGCCGAAGGTGAGCCCGTCGAGGTTCTTGGGCACCAGAAAGCAGGAGATGCCCTTCGATCCCTCTCCGGTGCGCGCGAAGAGGTTGTAGAAGTCGGCGATGCCGCCGTGGGTGATCCACGCTTTCGCGCCCGTGACGGAGTATCCGTCACCTGATGGCACCGCCTTGCAGGTCAAGGCTGCGGCGTCGGAGCCGGCCTGCGGCTCGGACAGGGAGTAGGCGCCGATCTGCGAGCCGCCGAGCATCTCCGGCAACCAGCGTTGCTTCTGCTCTTCGGTTCCGAATGCCAGTAGCGGCGAGCAGGCGAGGCTGTGCACGCTGACGGCTACGGCGACCGCTGCCCATCGCGAAGCCAACTCTTCGAGGACCTGGAGGTAGACCTCGTACGGCTGCGCTCCGCCACCCCACTCCTCAGGGAACGGCAGGCTGAGCAAGCCTGCCTCACCGAGCTGAGCGAACACGCCGTCCGGATACGTCTCCGCTTTTTCGTGTGCGTCGACTATCGGGTCGAGCACTTTGTCCGCGACGTCACGGGTGAGCTGGATGAGATCTTTGGCTTCCTCGGTGGGCAGCAGGCGATCGACGGGCACTGGGCACTCCTCACGAAACCACGGACAGTACTGCAATGAAGCTCACGGTACTGCATACCGTACTGTGACGTCGACTGCAGTACTATTTTGCGATATGACCGCAGCTCACGCGACTGCACGGCGCGCCCAGCTCTTCGACCAACTGGTCGCGTTGTTCCTCGACGAAGGATTCGCGCACCTGACGCTCGAGGACATCGCGGCACGCCTGCGATGCAGTAAATCGACGTTGTACACGTTGGCTGGGAGCAAGGGTGAGCTCGTGCGGACCGCGACCGTTCACTTCTTCCGTGGCGCGACCGACCGTGTCGAGGCATCCATCGCTACCGTCGACGGGACCGGCGCGCGACTGACCGAGTATCTGTCGGCGGTCGGCATCGCACTGCAACCCGCGTCGGCGCAGTTCATGGACGATCTCGCAGCGTTCCCCCCTGCCCGCGAGGTCTACGAGCAGAACACCGCTATTGCCGCCGAACGCGTGCAGCAACTGATCGACGAAGGAACTTCGGCCGGGGACGTCCGCGGAGTCCACGCCGCGTTCGTCGCCGATGTGGCTGCGACGACGATGGCTCGAATCCAGAGCCGCGAGGTGGCCGGGCGTACCGGGCTCGAAGACTCGCAGGCCTACGCCGAACTGGCCGCGCTGCTCACGACGGGCATCACCTGATCAATCGCGCCGCGGCAGAAGCCGGAGCTGAATCTCCATCAGCATCCGCTCGTCCGGATCGGAAAGGTCGGCTCCGAGAATCTGCTCGACGCGAGCGATCCGGTACCGCAGCGTGTTCGGGTGCACACCCAGTTCCGCTGCAGCACTCCGAATCTCGCCGAAGTGGGAAAGATAGGCTGCCAAACTCGACACCATCGCCGAAGAGTGCTTCGCGTCGTACCTTCTGAGCGTCTCCATGCGCGAATCGAGCAGTTGCGGGTGATGGGAGACGAGTTCGATGATTTCGCCGAGCAGAACGGACGTACGAGACTCGGCAAGTGAGGTCACTCGATGTTCGCCCATGGTGCGGTCGAGCACCCTATCGACTTCGAATCGACCTGCCGGTACGTCGGCGAGTGACGCGACGGGAACGGTCAGTGCCGCACGCAGCGCGACGCCGGTCCGCTCTTCGATCCGAACGATCACTTCCCGCGTCCAGGATTCCACGGCCTTCACCGAGGTGATCGCCGGGAACAGTACGTAGATACGGTCACCGATTTTCGTCGCCAAGGAGAGGCGATGAAAGGCACTGGCATGCAACCGAACCGCGGGCGCAACCTCGCCGATCGGGCGGCTGTCGACCGCGGCGAATCCGATCGTCGCGGCCGGCCCCGACGTCGGAATCGACAGTGCCGCAGCAAGCGACGGGATGTCGACGCCTCCCCCTCGCGCGCCGAGCAATCGCTGAATCTGCACGGCCTCGTTGCTCGGCGCATCCAGAATGCGTGTGATCAACCGCGCCGCGACGGCAGCGGCACCGGTCAGGACGCCATCCGCGTCCTCGGATATGGGTCGATTGCCTTCTTGAATCCAGATCGAGCCCAGGTTGGCGATGGTGCCGGACGCGTCGGGAATCGATCTGATCCCCACGACGAGTCGACGCCGAATGCCGAGGTCGGGGGCGGCGGGCACTTCGAGAACGTCGTCGCTGGTTCTGATGCGTTCGAATACGCCCCAGTCGGTGAGGGTGCGCAGGTAGTCGGCCGGGCCTTCGCGACCGAGAATGGACAGTGTTCGGAGTTCGTCGGCCGCGCTCTCCGACGCCGAGTACGCCAGCACGTGCGATCGCTCGTCCTCGATACTCACCATTCCCTTGGTCAGGGATGCGACAGTGCGCGCGAGACCGTAAAGGTCGGTGTCGGCACCGAAACGTCCTTCGTCGACATCATCGGTGTCGAGGCGCCGAAGCGAATGATCGAGCACTCCACGAACGATCGACAGCAACCGTTCCCAGTTCGTCTGCGGGTGGACGGCGATCAGCGCGATCCCGCACTGCCGCGCCGCGTGTTGGATCGGCACCGAATCGCCGACGCCCTTGGCCATCACTGCCCGTGGCCGCGTGTGCGGCCGCGCCAACTCCAGATCGTCGAACCATGCCAGAAGTCCGGATTCGGAGGCACCGACCACCAGGGCCAGGTCGGCGACCGCGTTGTCGGACAGGTCGCTGCCGTCGAGCAACGCTACCGAGCGGATGTCGGTGTGTCCCCCGGCCGGGTTCACGACGAGTTCGACGAACGAACCGGGCAAGGCGCAGAGCAGCGTTGCCAGCTCGATTCTGGAATCTTCGTCCATCTGGACAAGTAGAGCACACAGCTCTCGTCCGATCAGCCGAATACATTCGGCTGTCTTCGGGCTTGGATTGGTCCCATGGACGCCGTCACTTCGGTACCCGTTCCGATCAACGAACCGGTCAATACCTATGCCCCCGGCAACCCTGAGCGCGCTCGCCTGCGCGCTCGATTGGACGAACTTTCCTCGAATCCGACCCACCTTCACCAGGTCATCGGAGGCGTACATCGCTCCGGCACCGGACCCGAACAGCACGTCGTGCAACCCCACCGGCACTCGTCCGTCATCGGCAGGTTCACCAGCGCCACACACCAGGACGTCCGCGACGCCATCGACGCAGCCCTCGCGGCCGCACCGGCATGGCGTGATCGCTCGTTCGACGATCGGGCTGCAGTGTTCCTGCGGGCCGCGGACCTCCTTGCCGGCCCCTGGCGTGAAACGGTCGCGGCCGCAACGATGTTGGGCCAGTCGAAGTCCGTCTACCAGGCCGAGATCGACGCGCCGTGCGAGCTGATCGACTTCTGGAGATTCAACGTCTCCCTCGCGCGGCACGTTCTGGCGGACCAGCCGGTGAGTTCCCCGGGAGTGTGGAATCGGGTGGACTATCGCCCGCTCGAAGGGTTCGTGTACGCCATCACCCCGTTCAACTTCACGGCGATCGCCGGCAATCTGCCCACGGCGCCCGCACTGATGGGCAACACCGTGCTGTGGAAGCCGTCGCCGACTCAGTCCGTCGCCGCATATCTGACTCTGCAACTACTCGAAGCGGCAGGACTTCCGCCCGGAGTGATCAACCTGGTGCTCGGGGACGGTCCACTCGTATCCGAGCACGCATTGAGCGACCCCCGGCTGGCAGGGATCCACTTCACCGGTTCGACGGCGACGTTTCAGCATCTCTGGCGTGAGGTGGGAAACAACATCACCCGGTACAACTCTTATCCGAGGCTGGTCGGTGAAACGGGGGGCAAGGACTTCGTTCTCGCACACAGTTCAGCCGATCCCGACGTCCTCACCACTGCGCTGATCCGTGGAGCGTTCGACTACCAGGGACAAAAGTGCTCCGCCGCATCACGGGCTTTCGTACCGAGGTCCCTCTGGAACCGGATGGGAGATCCGTTCGTCGAACAGGTGTCGCAATTGAAATTCGGCGATGTGAGCGACCTGTCCAATTTCGGTGGCGCAGTCATCGACCAGCAGGCCTTCGACCGCAACGCCGCCGCGCTCGATCGCGCCAAGTCCACGCCGGGCCTCACCATCGCGACAGGTGGAACGTGTGACGACTCCGAAGGTTACTTCGTCTCTCCCACAGTTCTTCTCGGCGAAGACCCAACGGACGAGGCGTTCGCCACCGAGTACTTCGGTCCGATCCTGACAGTGCACGTGTACGAGGATTCTGCGCCGAATTCGTACCAGGACATCCTGAGCCAGGTCGACTCCGGATCGAAGTACGCACTCACTGGTGCAGTCGTTGCGAATGATCGGACGGCCATCGAGCAGGCACACTCGGCGTTGAGATTCGCAGCAGGCAATTTCTATGTGAACGACAAGCCGTCCGGCGCCGTCGTCGGTCAGCAGCCGTTCGGTGGAGCGCGAGCGTCCGGGACGAACGACAAGGCCGGGTCTGCGCAGAACCTGCTGCGCTGGGCCTCCGCGCGCACGGTCAAGGAGACATTTGTTCCGCCGACCGATCACCACTATCCCCACCAGGCCGGGGAGGGTCTCGCGTGAGTGCGGTAGTGGCCAATCCCCTCCGACCTGCTCTTCTTGCCGCGGCACGATCCGCGAGGCTCGAGGCGACGGTGAACCGGTTTCCGTTGACCAGAAAACTGGTGGACCGCTTCGTAGCAGGGGAATCGGAGTCCGACGCGATGGCGGCAGTGCGTTCGTTGTTGAATTCCGGCCGGAAGGTCAGTGTCGATCACCTCGGGGAGGACACCACCGACGCAGCAACGGCGAAGGCAACAGTCGATGCTTATCTTTCTTTGCTGCAGTCTTGTTCGACCCTACGACCCGAACAACACCACGCCATCGAAGTATCGGTGAAACTGTCGGCGTTAGGGCAAGGTATCGATCGTTCGCTCGCACTCGAAGGCGCACGCACCATCTGTTCCGCCGCCGCTCGGTCAGGGGCCTGGGTGACAGTGGATGCGGAGAACCACACGACGACGGATGCGACGCTGTCCATCGTCAGGGAACTGCGTCAGGAGTTTCCCGACGTCGGCACCGTACTGCAGGCCTATCTCATGCGCACCGAGAACGATTGCCGCGAGTTCGCCGGCCCTCACTCTCGGATTCGATTGTGCAAGGGCGCATACGACGAACCCTCGACGGTCGCCTACCGCCGCCCCGGCGACGTCGCCGAGTCGTATGTGCGATGTCTCCGAATCCTCATGAATGGCGACGGCTACCCGATGGTGGCGTCCCACGACCCCGAGATGATCGACGCTGCAGCACGATTCGCCCAGTCTTCCGGCCGAACAAAGGAAAACTACGAGTACCAGATGCTGTTCGGAATCCGCGAGGCAGAACAGCTCCGCCTGACAGGCGAAGGGAAGAACCTTCGGGTCTATGTTCCCTACGGCAATCAGTGGTACGGCTACTTCATGCGCCGCTTGGCCGAGCGGCCTGCGAACGTCATGTTCTTCTTTCGCTCACTGCTCGCGCGCAAGTAGGGCCGCTCGTTCGCGTATTTCCTGCACGGCGGACCGGATGAGATCGGAATCGGAACCGTCCGCCCTCGAACCGATTTCGAGCTCGATGACGTCGCGCAACACTCGTGCGGGCAAGCTCTGCACGAGCTGCGGACGCACGGGGAGTACGCCCACCACGAAAATCTGCTCGACGGTCTTCGTGTCGTACATCTCGGCGACGATCTCGGCGACGGTCTTCTCACCTGCGCGGTGTCGTGGCGGAGTTCCGGACTCGACCGTAACCGAACTCGTCGCGACGCCCCGGGCATCGAAGGTGTCGATATCGGCGCCGCGTCGGTCCACCGATACGACGACATAAGGTCCGGCGTCCTCGAGCGGATCGGATTCGGTGTCCACTCTCGGCACACCGACGAACCGGGCCTCGGTCGGCTCGGCCCCCGGCTCCAAGTCGGACGCGTCCCGCGCGGCCTCGACAGGCGCCCCTGAGGACACCGCATCGTCCACCGAATATGACTGCATATGCTCGCGCTCACTGCTCGTCGACATCTGGATGGGGTGCCCAGGTCTCCGAGCACCAAACATCACGACCGTTGTATCTTTCGCCGAGACGTACCGTAGGACTCATGACACCTCGCTCCGCGGACGCCGTGGTGATCGGCGCCGGACACAACGGACTCGTAGCGGCTGCTGCGCTGGCAGACGCAGGCTGGGACGTAGTAATTCTGGAGGCAGGCCCCGAAGCCGGTGGCGCTGTCCGCAGTGCCGAGCTGATACCAGGATTCAGCAGTGATCTCTTCAGTGCGTTCTATCCGTTGGGGGCTGCGTCGCCCGTGATGACCTCACTCGACCTCGAGCATCACGGCCTGCGGTGGTCGCGTTCGCCTACCGTCTACGGCCACGCACGCTCCTCGATGGACGAGTCCGCACCCGTCGTCCACAACGATGTCGCCGATACCGCTGCGGCTCTGGCCGAATACGACCGTCGCGACGGTGATGCCTGGTTCGACCTGTTCGATCAGTGGACGAAGATCCGGAAGCCGATGCTCGACGCTTTCTTCGGACCGTTCCCGCCGGTGCGCGCCGCTGCGTCGTTGGCGAGAACCTTGGGTGCCGCGGACACACTGCGGTTCGGACGGTTCATGGCTCTGCCGGCACGCGTCATGGCGCACGAGCTCTTCCGGAGCGAGGCTGCCAGGTGCCTTGTGCTGGGTAATGCCATGCACGGTGACGCCCCCTCCGACGCACCCGTCAGTGGTGCGATGGGCTATCTGCTGACGATGTTGGCGCAGGACGTCGGATATCCAGTGCCGACGGGTGGCGCGAGCAAGCTCGCCGACGCGCTCGTCAGCCGTGCAGGCAAGGCGGAACTGCGCTGCGATAGCCCGGTCGATCGCATCGACGTCACCGATGGACGTGCGTCAGCGGTTCATACCAAAGGTGGGGACACGGTGTTCGTCCGTCGGGCCGTGATCGCCGACGTCTCCGCACCGATGCTCTACGGATCCTTGCTTCCGGCCGACGCGGTACCCCGACGGGTGCACGAGGATCTCCGCAACTTCGAATGGGATACCCCGGTGGTGAAGGTCAACTACGCCCTCGACCGCCCCATCCCGTGGCGCTCGACAAGCCTCTCGGGTGCGGGGACCGTACATCTGGGCGCCGACGACGACGGCCTGGTCCGGTGGTTGGCCGACCTGACCACCGGGGTGCTCCCGGAACGTCCGTTCATGCTGTTCGGGCAGATGACCACGGCAGACGCCTCCAGATCACCGGTGGGTACCGAGAGCGCGTGGGCGTACACGCATTTGCCGCGCGGAGTGACCGACGACGCGTCAGCCGATACGGTCGCCGACCGGGTACGCGATGTGCTCGAGGAACACGCACCAGGGTTCAGCGGGTCGATCATCGCCGAGGTGGTTCAGCGGCCGTCCGATCTGATGGCGGAGAACGGCAATCTCTACGGCGGCGCAGTCAACGGCGGAACCGCACAGTTGCAGCAGCAGTTGATCTTTCGCCCGACACCCGGACTCGGACGTTCGGAAACCGTCGTCGAGGGGTTGTTCCTCGGTAGCTCTTCGGCGCACCCCGGGGGCGGAGTTCACGGAGCATCCGGGATGAACGCTGCGCGAGCGGCATTGGGCCAGCAGGGCCCGCTCGGCCGGATACGAAAAAAGGTGACCAGCTCCTTGCTGGAGCTGGTCACCCGAGATCGAGAAGAACGTTAAGGCTTCGTTGCCGCTTCGACCGCGTCGGCAACTCGATCGAAGACCTGCACGGCAGGTTGGAGAGACGCAGCCTCCAACAACCGATGTACTGGGTGTCCTTCTACGAGCGACCAGCTCGACCCTGCTTCTTGGGTCCCACTGTCGAGGGCGCTGAACACGGTCAGACCGGCAATGCCGAAGAAGCCGACATCGGACAAGTCGAGTACGAGATGCCGGTTCGCATCGATGTGGGTGGATGCGAACTCGGCCAGCATCGGTGCACTTCGGATATCGATGTCACCGTGCACGCTGACAACGAGCGCGGCCGAGCCGAACGGTACGGCTCGAAATATAGCGCCGGTAGCAGCGACGGACACCGAGGTATCTGCTGTGGCGTGTGTGTTCACTGCAGCGTGGTTGTGTGCGGTTGCGTCGTCTTCGACACCGCGTGGAGTAACAGTCATAGCCATCCCATCGTCTTTTCGATCGGGAGGGAAACGGTACGAGCGCGGTGACAGTCGAATGTGAACATGAGTTCCGCTAACGGCTGCAACAGCCAGGGCGTCTCCCCCGACAACGGCTGTTAGCTCAACCTCGGTCAACCCTACGTTACTCGGGCCGTCCCGCATAGTGAAGACGAATCGAACACCGAGATCTCAGGTGATGCCTGGACGCAGTTCCTCGTGATGCGCACGCATCGAGTCGATCAAAGCGACGAAAACTCGATGAGCCGCAGCAAGATCCGAGTCGGGCACTTGGGCAAGCGCAGAATTGGTCCGCATACCGAGTGGACCGAAGAATTCACGTGCGACGGCCATGCCGTGGTCGGCATAACGAAGAATCACTTTTCGACGGTCACGTTCGTCTTTTTCCCGTCGAATGTGACCCGACTCGATCATCCGCTCGACCAAGTACGTCATAGCTGCCGACGACAATCCGAGCCGAGCGCCGAGTTCGCCCGTCGTCAGCGGCGTGCCTTCGACGTCGGCGACCATGATCAGGAGCAGTGCACGAAAATCGTTGTGTCGCAGTTCGTGTTGCGCGCTGAATGCGCGCCCGATCTCCTCGGAGACGGCAGACAGCGCACGTACGTCGGACGAGATTTTCGATTCCAGCTCGCGTCGATCGGCCACTGCGGTCCTCTCTCTTCGAAGATGCGCTCAGACTATCCGCACGCCGAGTGGGTGATCTTGCCGGTTGATTAATGTCTCAGTTAGTGAGATTGTTTTCCGGTGGACAGCTCACGCCGCGACGACGGCTTCTGGATTGGATTCGCCCGGATTGTCACCTCACGCCGGTCGTGGGCAGTCGCGCTCGCCGTCCTGGTGCTCTCACTAGGGTTCATGGCCCTCGTCGGTGAGAACGACTCGGCCGGAAGCGCACCATCCTCGGTACCACCGGAAGCAGAGTCCGCCCAGGTCACCGAGCTGCTGACCCAATTCCCCGGCGCGGACACCGCACCCGCGATACTCGTCGTCAGTCGATCCGATGGCGAGGTGCTGTCGGAGGCCGACCTGGCCGCCGCGCAACAAGCCCTCGATCGGACCGCGGTCGCCGCGGGCACCGACGCCGGTTCGCCTCCGCTCGTGCCGGCACCCGACGGCAAAGCAACGCTCGGCCTGGTTCCGATAGACAGTTCGCTGTCCGGGTTCACACTCGACGACCTCGTCACCTCACTGCGCACCGCTGCCGTCGACGGCCTTCCCGACGGCCTCGACGCGCAGGTGACCGGCGGACCGGCATTCGGTGCCGACATCGCGAACTCCTTCTCCGGCGCCAACTTCACCCTTCTCGCGGTCACCGCACTCGTGGTCGCGATCCTTCTCATCGTGACGTACAGATCGCCTGTTCTGTGGCTGGTTCCGCTCCTCGTCATCGGCTTCGGCGATCGCGTCGCCACCTCTGTCGGAACGGCACTCGCCGAGGTGACAGGCCTGTCGTTCGACGGCTCCACCTCCGGCATAACCAGCGTTCTGGTGTTCGGAGCGGGTACGAACTACGCGTTGCTGTTGATTTCGAGATATCGGGAAGAGTTGCGTACCGAGTCCGATCATCGACGTGCACTTGCCCGAGCCGTCCGCCACGCCGGGCCTGCAATTCTCGCCAGCAACGCCACCGTCGTGCTGGCACTGCTGACGCTGCTCCTGGCAATCCTGCCCAGCACCCGCAGCTTGGGTGCACTCGCGGCGGCAGGCCTCGTCGTCGCGGCCGTGTTCGTCCTCCTCGTCCTCCCTCCACTGCTGGCGCTGTTCGGCCGCAAATTGTTCTGGCCCTTCATCCCGGGCCCTGACGATCGCGACACCGCCACCTCGGGGGCCTGGTTCTCGATCGCGGCCGCAGTGTCACGACATCCGGCCCGCACCGCATCGATCACGATCGTCGCCCTTCTCGCCTGTGCCGGTGCGCTTTTCGGAACTGGAATCGGCTTGTCGCAGACCGAACAGTTCCGCGTGACCGCCGAATCCGTCGAAGGCTTCGAAACACTCTCCGAGCACTTCCCCGCAGGTCTGGCCGATCCGACGACAGTGGTCGGAAAGACCGATTCGGCTGCCGAGATCGAGTCCGTCCTGGCAGCCGACGACGCCATCACCTCGTTCACCCGTGGCACCGACTCCGGCACCGGCCTGACTCGATGGTCCGTCGTATCCGACTCGCCGCCCGCATCCGAGGAAGCGTTCGCCGTCATCGAGGACCTACGAGGTGCACTGAAGGACATTCCCGATGCCGAGGCGCTCGTCGGCGGCAGTGACGCCCAAGCCCTCGACACCAGTGACGCCGCCGCCAGGGACCGTCTCGTCGTAGTGCCCGCCATCCTGATCGTCGTTCTCGCCGTGCTGCTCGTGTTGCTACGCGCAGTCGTCGCCCCGCTGGTACTCGTCGGCACGACGGTTCTCAGCGCACTCGCGGCCTTGGGCATCGGGAGCTGGGTGAGCCTGCACATCTTCGGATTCCCGGCTCTCGACGACAACGTTCCGCTGTTCGCCTTCCTGTTCCTGGTCGCCCTCGGCGTCGACTACACGATCTTTCTCGTCACGCGTACCAGGGAAGAGACGCCCGGCCACGGCACGCGTTCGGCCATCGTGCGCGCGGTGGGCGCCACCGGTGGTGTCATCACGAGTGCGGGCATCGTGCTGGCCGCAGTGTTCTGCGTGCTCGGCGTCCTTCCGCTCATCACGCTGACTCAGTTGGGCATCATCGTCGGCCTCGGCATTCTGCTGGACACCTTCGTGGTGCGCACGTTGGTCATTCCAGCCCTGTTCACCCTTATCGGCCCGGGGATATGGTGGCCGAACACATTCGATTCCAGCAGTACCGAACTGGTGGGACAAAAGGAGTGAAATCCATGAAGGTACATTCGATGCTCACACGCGCGCTCGTTGCCGGCGCGTGCGCCACGGGGATGCTGCTCGCCGGCGGAATCGCTCAGGCAGCACCTGCCCCGTCGGGTTCGGCCGGATTCGAACCCCTCGCCCCCATTCCGTCCCTCGATGTCGATCGATACCAGGGAACCTGGAATCAAATTGCCGCGGTACCGCAGCCGTTCAACCTCGAATGCGCGCGCGACACGCAAGCCAAGTACACCCTGCTCGATCCGGCCAACGTGCGCGTGGAGAACACGTGCACCACTTGGAACGGGGACCAGAACTACATTCTCGGAAACGCCCGCGTCAATGACACGGTGACGAATGCCCAGCTGCACGTGAGCTTTCCGGGTGTTCCCACCCAGGAGAACCCCGAAGGGCCGACCAACTACATCGTCGCCTACATCGCGGACGACTACTCCTGGGCGTTCGTCGGAGATCCGTTCCGGACTTCGGGTTTCGTCCTGTCCCGCTCATCAGAAGCGAGCCCGGAGAAGTTCCGTGAAATCCGTGCCGTCGCAGAATCGCTCGGCTACAACTCGTGCCTGATCCTCACCTCGCCGACACCGGGCGGAGCGGCGGGCATACAGCCTCTCTGCACCGTCTAGGGCTTCGCATGTGGGTGGAATCAGCTCTCGGCGAGGGCGTTCCACTCACATGCGATCAGTCGCATCACTCGACCGCATTACTCGACCGCATTATTCGACCGCATTATTCGACGTTGAGCGCGACCTTCCGCAGCAGGTGCGCCAACGTCTCTGTTTCCTCCCGGTTCAACCCGTCGAGCAGTTCACGATCACGCGCGAGTCGTAACGGAAAGACGGTGTCGACCAATTCGATACCGGCAGCAGTGAGTTGCAACAGCACAACTCGCGCATCGCGGTCCAGGCCGAGTCGCTCGACCAAACCTTCCCTCACCAGACGTTCCGAGATCTTGGTGGTGGATGCCCCACTGAGCATCGTCACCGAGGTCACTTCGCTCGCTCGTAGTGGTCGTCGGGCTCGGCGCAGCGCGCTCAAGACGTCGAACTCGGCCCTCGACACTCCACTCGGCGCGAGTGTGGAATCGAGTAGGTGGTTGGCCTGGGCGGCAATCCTTCCGATTCGCGCGAGTACCTCGATCGGCGAGGTGTCGGTGTCCGGAAAAAGGGCGACCCACTCGCGCCGAACCTGGTCCACGAAGTCTCCGCCAGATTGCTGCACCGAGGTCATGTCATCCACCTTACGGCCCAGGTCACAGACGGCAGCATTTACTTCACTAGTAAAATACTTATAAAGTATCCGGGTGCCTGTTTCCGATACCCGACTCGCCCACACCCGTTCTGCGCTCGCCCACGCCACTTCCCGAGCGGCCTGGCGCCAGGCGATGACGCTCGGGCAGGCTGATGCGACTATCGCGCCAGCCCTGCGCGTCGGCGCCGCCGTCGCCGTCGTCCTCGTCGGCGGAGGCATTCTCGGCAGGCCCGAACTCGCCGGGTTCGCTGCGCTGGGCGCCCTGAGCAGTGCCTTCGCGCGACACGAGCCGTACCCACGGCGCGCAGGAAAGTTGGCGCTCGTCGGCGGCTCGATAGTTCTCTGGGCGACACTGGGCGCCGCGCTGGGCACGATGACGGACTCCTCCACCCTCGAGATAGTCGCAATCTCCCTGACAGCCGGAGTCGCGGCACTCGTCCTGTCGGCCTTCTCGATAACCGGACCCGGCCCTGTCATCCTCGTGTTCGCTTCGACCGCTGCTGTCGGGTTCGCGAGCGCCACCGGGGACGTGGCCGAAGTGTTCGTTTCGGTGTCCATCGGTGCTGCCATCGGATGGGTGGCAGCAATGCTCCCGGCATTGCTGCATCCGGTCGGGCCCGGTCAACTCGCGGTCGCCCGCGCTCTCGCGGCCACCGACTCCAGACAAGACGGCATCGCCCGAGCATCGATCGAACGCGCTCGCGTAATCGTCGCACTCAATGCCCGGCCGACCTCGCGCGCACACAGCCTCGGACTGACTGCTCTCCTCGACGACGCCGAGCACCTGCTCGACGCCTGGGCACGCGACGAAGATCCCACTCATGCAGCAGAAATCCTCGCTCACGAGCGCGCACTGCGAAAGATGCGCAGGTACGACGCGTTACCGATGCGGGCTGCCGAGCTCGCCGCCAAGCCTGAAAACTTCTTTGCCGTCGGCGTGCGCTCGTTGACATCACGTTCCCTGGTGGACAACGCGGCACGCATCGTTCTCGCCTCGTTGCTGGCCGCATGGTGCGCAACTGCTTTCGGCTTCGAGCACCCGTTGTGGGCGACCATGGGCGCGATGGCGGCCATGCAGGGCATCACTTTTCACACGACGGTCGAACGCGGCATTCAGCGGCTACTCGGCAATGTCGGCGGCGCGGTGATCGCCGCCGCACTGATTGCAGTTGCGCTCGGATACTGGCAGACGACGGTCGCCATCATCGCTCTGCAGATCGTTGCCGAACTCCTCGTCATGAAGAACTACGCCCTCACCACGATCGCCGTCACCCCGATGGCGTTGCTTCTGACCGGGATAGCCGGCCAGCTCTCCCCCACCGTCGCGCTCAGTAGGGTCGGCGACACCCTCATCGGTGTCCTGATCGGGATCGTCGTCGCTGCCCTCACCATCGGAATCGGAGATCGCCAGCACGAGAACGCACTGGCCTAGAGCGTCCCTACGTCCGGTGAGACGGTGTTACCGTGCAGTTCGAATCGACGAGCATGGGGGCAATCGTAGTGAATTCAGGACTCGGTAGACGATCATTTCTCGCCGCCACCGGGGTCGCGGCCCTCGGGGCTGCGACCCTTGGGAGTGCGACCCTCGGGAGCGCGGGGCGAGCGTGGGCGGCACCGGGAGGTCTCGAAGTCGGCCGAGGCATCGGTGACATGACAGGTGAACCGCTCGGTGCCGGAATGAACGGGTACGCAGTGCTGGAGCAGTCATCGGCAGGCCTGCACCTGCGGCAGCGTGCGCGGGCGTTCGTGTTCGTCGACGCCGCCTCGGCGCAGCGACTCGTGCATGTGACGTGCGAGGTCGGCCTCATGTTCGAAAGCATTCTCGAAGAAGTGCTTCGGCGTCTTTCCGCTCGCTTCGGCGACCTCTACCACCGAGGGAACGTCCTGCTCTCGGCTACGCACACCCATGCCGCCCCCGGCGGAACCGACGGCCACCTCTTGGTGGACATCACCACGCTCGGCTTCCGGCCGATCACCTTCGAGTCCAACGTTGCGGGCATCGTGGACGCGATCGTGCGGGCTCACGACGACGTGCAACCCGGTCAGGTCTCGATCACCACCGGATCCTTGACCGATGCTGGAGTAAATCGCTCTCCCAAGGCGTTCGATCGAGATCCGATCTCGGACACCTCTCGATTCCCGGGCAAGATCGATCCGCGATCGGTCAACCTACAGGTGATGCGGGACGGCGAACTGGCGGGCATCATCAACTGGTTCGCCACCCACGGCACGTCGATGAAGGCCACGAACACCTTGGTCAGCACCGACAACAAGGGATATGCAGCATGGCACTGGGAGCGTGAGGTCGAGAAAGTCGACTACCGCAACCCCAGCTTCGTCGCCGCATTCTGCCAAAGCACCCCCGGCGACATCACACCCAACCTTGACAGGCAGCCCGGGACCGGTCCGACGACCGATGAATTCGAGAACACCCGCATCATCGGCATGCGGCAATTCGATACTGCGCGTGCGCAAACCGAGTCCGCTGCGAGCGCCGTCGGCACCGGCATCGATGTCCGGTGGGCATATGCAGACTTCTCCGGCTTCACTGTCCGACCGGAGTTCACCGGCGATGGCCGCACCCACACCACCAGCCCCGCAGCTCTCGGTGCCGCCTTCGCGGCGTCGAGCCAGGAGGACGGCGGTGGACTGCCGGAGCTCGGCCTTCAAGAGGGCGAACGCGGCGGCAATCCCGCACTGGCAGCTCTCAGCGCGGTGGTGATGCCGCAGTGGCTACGAGATGCTCATGCCCCGAAGGACATCCTTCTCCCCGTCGGATTGATACCAGGAATCGTGCAGCAGCAGCTTCCTTTTCACCTCGCGCGGCTGGGCGGTTTCTTCCTGTTCTCCTGCCCGTTCGAGCCGACCATTGTCGCGGGCTCACGCTTGCGGACAGCACTGGCCGACACACTCGGCGTCGACGCCGATCAGATCGTCGTGCAGGGATACACCAACGGCTACGGCCATTATCTGACCACCCCCGAGGAATACGACCAGCAGGACTACGAAGGCGGCGCGACACCGTTCGGCCGTTGGCAACTGCCGGCAACCGTCCAAATCGCCGTCGACCTCGCAGCCGCCATGCGAGATGGCAGGGCCGTCGACAACGGCACTTCGCAGCCCGACCTGACCGGCGCGATACCGAACTCTCCCAGCGGAATCGCGTTCGTCGACCTTCCGGCTCCTGGCAGGGCATTCGGCGACGTCCTGAGTCAGCCGGCCCCGCAGTACGACGTCGGCGCACATGTCGCCGTACGGTTTTCCGGTGCGAACCCCAACTCGAATCTGCGACGCGACGACACCTACTTGGCCGTGGAGCGAGCCGACGGTGCGAATTGGGTTCGAGAGTACGACGACAGTGACTGGTACACCACCATCGTCTTCGACAACTCTGGGCCGATCACCGACACCACGATCGCGTGGGATGTCCCCGCTTCGCAGCAGTCCGGGCGCTACCGCATCGTGTATTTCGGTGATGCCCGGTCGATCGATGGCCGGCTCACACCGTTCACGGGAACCTCTGCCGAATTCGAGATCCTGTCGTCGTGACCTTGTTGTGATTATTCTGTGACCGATACGTAATGGTCGCTTGGGTTGGCTGTGTCCCCGAGAGGGGAACGTAGAGGACGGTGCTGCGGCGGAACCAGTTCCACGCAGCCCACCTTTACCAACGACCTATCGGGAGGCTCGACATGTCCACAGCCAGGATGACAGCAGTGAAGAGAAGTCTGGGCGGCGTAGCGGCCATCGGCACAGCACTGGCGTTCGCCGCACTCGTTCCTGCGACGGCGTCCGCCGCCCCGGTCGGATGTACGACCGCACCGGGCGGCAACGCTGAAGCGTCGCTGGTCGGAAGCTCACAGTGCGACAGTCAGGCCGACGCCACCAGCGCGGCAGCCGGATACGGGTTCGAAGGCTGGGGATCTGCCAACGCCATGGCGAACGCAGCAGCACTCGCTCTCGGATTCAACGGCGGCACCGCCGTAGCGGACGGCACGGCAGGCGGAGGACCGGCGGCGATCGCTTTCGGACCGGGCAGCTTCGCGGACAACTCGGCCGTAGGGCCAGGGCTGTCCATCGCGATTGCCGGCCCAGGTGCCACCATCACGCTGACCCCCACCGGGGCCGTATGCCAGGGACCCGGCATCGCGGGGAGCTTCACCACCCTGCAGGGCTGCATCGGCTGACCTGATCTCAGCACAGGTTCTACGAAGAAAACTACGTTCTCGCGCTCCGCACCCGAGCGCGAGAACGTAGTTGCATTCACGCAGGTCCAGCGGCGCTTAAGCTACCGACATGCGTACCGATGGCGTGCAGCAGGCGGATAGATGACTACCTCGGAGTTCAGCGAGGCGATGCTCGCTTTGACGAGAAGGCTGCGCAAGCAGCGGCCGGTGCACTACCTGACACCGAGTCAGATGCAGATTCTGGGCGACGTCGAGCGAAGCGGCGGATCGAGCGCCCCCGTCGACCTCGCTGCGATGCAGGGCGTACGGATTCAGTCGCTGACAAGTAATCTCAACGCCCTCGAAGCCGAGGGTTTGGTGACCCGTACCCCGGACACCGCCGATCGGCGAAGATTGTTGATCGTGATGACCGCAGAAGGAACGACCCTCGTCGCAGCTGACCGTGCACAGCGCGACAAGTGGCTCGCCGACGCGATGGACGGGGAGCTCACTCAGCTCGAACGTGATGTCCTTCATCTATCGGCTCCCATCCTTTGGAAACTCGCTCGACGGGCGGATTCCGCCGGGGTGATTGACCTTCCGGCGAGGCTCGTGAACCATGTAGAGCGTTAACCCATGAAGTGGCGCCTGTGCCGCGAACAACGAGGAGCTCGAGCGAGATGATGTCCTACCTTCTGTATGACCTGTTACTCCCCCAGGTCGGCCACGACGTTGCAACGTATTGGGCAACGCTGCTGGTCATCAATCCAATCTGACACGCTCGAGAAAAAGCCACTCGGCCCCGCAGGAGATAGTCCAGCGAGGGCCGAGTTTTTTTGTGTTCTCACGCCTTCGGGAGTCGTCTTCAGACGGGCGAAGTAGCCGTCGGCAACAGCCGTGAGAGGACATCGGACAGCGTCACCACGCCGAGTGTCTGCCCTCCTTCGACGACGAGCGCAAGATGATTGCTCGTTTCGCGCATCGAGGCCAGTGCTACGTACACCGGAGTGTCGACCTGCAAGGTGAGTACCGGGCGAGTGATCTCGGAGAGGGTGACATCACCGTTGAGAGTGTCGCGAACATGGACCACACCGCTGACGATTTCACTGTCTCGCACGAGAATTCGGAGGTGTCCCGACTCGATCGACGCTGCTCGGACGTCCGCGATCGTCGCCGCCGAGGACACTGACACAGGCAGACCCGGCGACATCAGAAGGTCACGAACCACCAGCTTCTGCAGGTCCAGCGCGCCGGAAATCTGCGCCGAGTAACTGCTGTCCAGCGCTCCGACGTTGACGGAGTGTTCCACCAGCTGGCGCAGGTCCTCAGCGTTCTGTCCCGAGGCGAGCTGTCCGGATGGTTCGACGCCGACCTTGCGTAGGCACCAGTTCGCCATACCGTTGAGAGCGAGAAGCATCGGGCGAGTGAGCCACATGAAACCGCGCATCGGAATGGCCAGCAACGTCGCGGACCGTTCCGGATGGGCGATGGCCCACGACTTCGGAGCCATTTCCCCGACCACGAGATGAAGGAAGGTGACGATGATGAGCGCAAGCACGAAACCGGCCACGTCCGACACCCAATACGCGATACCCCAGGACTCGAAAGCGGTTGTGAGCCAATGGTGTACGGCAGGTTTGGTGGTGGCGCCGAGGGCCAACGTGCACAGGGTGATGCCGAGTTGTGAACCTGCCAGCAGCACCGTCAGTTCACTCGAACTACGCAGGGCAGCACGTGCCGACCTGCTGGTGCTCGCTGCATCCTCGAGCCGGTGGCGTTTTGCCGCGAGCAGCGCGAACTCGACGGCGACGAAGAAGGCACTTGCAGCGATCAGACCGATAGTGACCGCCAGCACGATCCAGGGATCACTCATCGGTGGGAATCCTTTTCTCTGTCATCGGAGCGGTCGGTATCGCCGCTTCGCGAATCACGTTGTCTCAGCTGGAGGCTGACCAGCGACGGTACGTAGTTGTCGATCTTGCGCACCTCGAGCACCACGTATCGCTCGGGTACTTCGTCGTCGTCGTTCACCAGGTCGGCCGAATCGGCGGGCAATTCGACTTCCACTATGGTTCCGACGCTGGGCAAAGCTCCATGATGGGAGATGATCAAACCGGCGATCGTCTCGTAGTCACCACCGGGCAGATCGTGATCGATGGAGCGTTCGACCTCGTCGATATGAACCTCACCGCTCATCGTCCAAGTACCGTCCTCGGCTGCAATCGGAGTGGGATCGACCTCATCGCTGTCGTGTTCGTCGGTGATCTCACCGACGAGCTCCTCGGCCAAGTCCTCGATGGTGAGGACACCGGTCAAACCGCCGTATTCATCGATCACACAGGCGAGCTGATTGTTCGAAGACTGTAATTCGAGAACAGCGTCGGGAAGTGATTGTGTCTCCGGCAGAATCAAGGCCGGGCGAACGAACTCGCGGACTTCGGCGTCGGGCCGATCGACGGCGATCAGAATGTCCTGCAGATGCACCACACCCACGATGCCGTCGTCCTCGTCCAGCACTGGATAGCGAGAATGCTCGTGACCCATCGATGCCGTGACAGATGCCAGCGAATCGTGGGCACGCACGGTCGCTGCACGAGATCGCGGAATCATCGCATGCTCGACGGTTCGCGTCGGGAAGTCGAGGATGCGATCGAGGAGATCGGACAATTCGTCGGGCAGATCGCCGGAACCTCGCGACTCGGCAACGATATGTTCGAGGTCACGGAGCGTCGCGGAGTGTTCGACGTCGTGCACCGGCTCGATCTTCAGCACTTTCAGCAGCAGATTCGATGCCTGGTCGAAGATGGTGATCAACCATCCGAACAGCTTGAGATACATCGTTGTCGACAAGGACAGCCAGCGTGCGACCGGCTCGGGCCGGGCGATCGCGAAGTTCTTGGGAAACAGCTCGCCGAACAACATTTGGACGAACGTCGAGAACAGCAGCGCTACTACGGCACCGATACCTATTCCGACCGCGGTCGGAATACCGACCCCGCCGAGCATTGTGCCCAGGGATTGTCCGATGAGCGGCTCCGCGACGTAACCGACGAGAAGCCCGGTCACCGTGATCCCGAGTTGCGCGCCGGACAGCATGAACGAGGTGCGCTTGGTGACCTCGAGAGTGCGCCGCGCGCCCGGGTCGCCGGCCTCGGCGCGAGCTTTGAGTCGAGATCGGTCCACAGTCATGTAAGCGAATTCCTGCGCCACGAAATAGCCGGTGACGACCGTGATCAGGAAGACGACGAGGACGCCGAGCAGGAGGGTGAGCACTTCGCTCATTCGCCGGACACCGCCTCGCACATTGTCGACATCGTGCGTGGAGCCGCGTCCGGCCCGGGTCTATCGCTGTCCATGAATCCTCTGCTTGTGGGCGGGGTGGTGATTTGTCCGATTGTACCTCGCCCATTCGAATGCCAGATCGGTCGCAGGCGGCGCTGCAGACGGCTTCGACATCATGCCGCCCGTCCTGCCGTCGGGCTTGGATCTCTTCGTCGACCACGTCGTGCCGATCCTGCAGGCTCGGGGTTTGTTCCGTACCGAATACACCGCGGACACGCTGCGGGGGCATTACGGACTCGCCAGGCCGGAAAACTCCAACGCTGTTGCGGGGCTGAAACTGGGCTGAGAGGAATATGCTCGATCGCTTCGGGCACATATGTGCGCGAGAGGTAACGCCACAAGACTGGAAGCGAGCTCCCTTGACCGAACAACTGACGGTCCGACGCGTGATCGACGCCCCCGCAGCATCGATCTTCGCGGCCCTGGCAAATCCGGAACTACAGGCCGAGCTGGACGGATCGGACATGCTGCAGGGCGCAATCGACCCGATGCCGCTGACAACTGTGGGCGAAATGTTCGCAATGGAGATGTATCAGCCTGCGATCGGTGAGTACGTCATGGAGAACACCGTGTTCGTTTTCGAGCAGGATCGCCGGATCGGGTGGATCCCCAACAGGAAGGGCATGGAGCCGCGTGGAACCCGCTGGTCGTGGGAGCTCGACGCTGTTACCGACGACCGGACCGCGCTCACCCAGGTCTACGACTGGTCACGCGTCACCGATATGGAGTTCCGCAGGGCTGCGAGGTTTCCGCGAGTGAAGGAAGAGCAGATCGTCGACACGATGCGCAAGCTCGCCCGGCATCTCGGAGTGCCGATCGAGGACTGAGACGAGAACTTCGCTGCGTCGACAAATCTCCTCATTTGTCCACCAGGTTTACATATATAAGGTATTGTCATCTACTACGTGACATGCACCACTTGTAATCCGCGTCAGATGAGGAGTTTGCGTCGTGGCAACCCAGATGAGTCCCCAGTCGAGCGCCCCTGTTGAGGAGTGGAACGACAAGAAGCGTTACCTATGGCTGATGGGGCTCGTCCCGCCCACCGCCGTCTTCTTCGCGACCGCAATGATCTGGGTCTTCAATCAACTCGGCTGGTCTGCGGTCTCCCCCGTGCTGTGGTGGATCGGGCCGATCCTCGTCTACGGGCTGTTGCCCGCACTCGATCTGTTCTTCGGTCCGGACGGTCAGAATCCGCCCGACGAGGTCATGGAGCGTCTGGAGAACGACAAGTACTACCGCTACTGCACGTACATCTACATCCCCTTCCAGCTCGCGAGCCTCGTCTTCGCCTGCTACCTGTGGACAGCAGAGAACCTCAGCTGGCTCGGGATCGACGGCGGCCTCGGGCTAGCCTCGAAGATCGGACTCGCCATCAGCATCGGCGTCGTAGGCGGCGTGGGAATCAACACGGCGCACGAAATGGGACACAAGAAGCCGAGCCTCGAACGCTGGCTGTCGAAAGTCACACTGGCGCAGACGTTCTACGGACACTTCTTCATCGAGCACAACCGCGGCCATCATGTTCGCGTTGCAACACCGGAAGACCCCGCGAGCTCGAAGTTCGGAGAGAGCTTCTGGCGCTTCCTCCCCCGCAGTGTGTGGGGAAGCCTGCGCTCGTCGTGGGAGCTGGAGAAGTCCCGTATGGATCGACTCGGCAAGTCCACGTGGAACATCCACAACGATGTCCTCAACGCCTGGCTGATGTCGATCGTGTTGTTCGGTGGTCTCATCGCCGTATTCGGCATCGGAATCGCACCGTACCTGATTCTGCAGGCCGTCTACGGATTCGCGCTCCTCGAAACCGTCAACTACCTGGAGCATTACGGGCTGCTTCGCGGTAAGACGGCCTCCGGCAGATACGAGCGCTGCGCGCCGGAGCACAGCTGGAACTCCGATCACATCGTCACCAACATCTTTCTCTATCACCTTCAGCGGCACAGCGATCACCACGCCAACCCGACGCGCAGGTACCAGACCCTGCGCAGCATGGAAGGTGCACCGAACCTCCCGAGCGGCTACGCAAGCATGATTGCCCTCGCCTACTTCCCACCGATCTGGCGAAAGGTGATGGACCACAGGGTGTTGGAGCACTACCTCGGTGACATCACAAACGTCAACATCGAGCCCAGCAAGCGCGCGAAGATCCTTGCTCGCTACGGTGCGACTCCCGAGGCACAGTGATGGCCGGCTACCGATGCCCCGTGTGCAACTTCGTCTACGACGAGACCGTCGGCGCACCGCGTGAAGGATTTCCAGCCGGCACCCCGTGGGCCGACATCGCCGACGACTGGCCGTGCCCGGACTGCGGCGTCCGAGAAAAGATCGACTTCGAACAGAAAGCAGACTGACATGTCCACCGATTTCAAGCTCTACCAATGCATCCAATGCGGATTCGAGTACGACGAGGAAATCGGTTGGCCCGATGACGGCATCGAGCCAGGGACCAAATGGGAGAACATCCCGGAGGACTGGAGCTGCCCCGATTGTGGTGCCGCCAAGGCCGACTTCTTCATGGTCGAGATCAGCAGGCCGTGACGGCGGGCGGTAATGTCGACGAAGTGACTGTGCGACCGGAGACGACCAGCCCTTACAAAAGCGCTGTGACCAGCCTGATGCGCACCACCATTCTCGACGCGCTCCACTCTCTGCTCCTCGAACACACCTGGTCGAACGTCAACATGACGGACGTCGCCAAGACGGCGGGGGTCAGTCGCCAAACCCTCTACAAGGAGTTCGGCACCAGAAAGGGTTTGGCGCAGGGCTACGCGTTGCGGCTCACCGACACCTTCGTCTCGGCCGTCGACAGCGCAATCTACGCCAACGAGAACGACAGCCTTCGCGCGTTGTATCTGGCCTTCACCCAGTTCTTCGGGCGGAGCGCCTCCGACCCACTCGTGTTGTCGATACTGACCGACGACCCACCTCCGGATCTACTTCGTCTCGTCACCACCGAAAGTGGAATTCTGCTCGAACATGCGGCATCTCGACTTGCCGAGACCTTCGAGCACAGCTGGATTCGGGCCTCACCGCACAACGCCGACGTCCTCGGCCGCGCCGTCGTGCGGCTGGCATTGAGCTATATATCGATGCCCCCGTCGAATTCCGCCGACGTCGCCGCCGACATGGCATCACTGCTCGCGCCCTTCGTCGACACCGTGAAGGATTCGGCCTGACGCATCGATGATGTCGTCCTCGGACAGCAGAACCTCGAGCGCCGCGTCGCCCAGCGGGATGAAGCTGTCCGCGCTCGCCACCCTGCGGACGATGCCGTCGAAGCCTGCGTCGGCCAGCGCCGCGATCACTCCTTCACCGACTCCGCCCGTTCTACGAGTCTCGTCGACCACCAGGACTCGACCGGTCGCACGAGCATGGTGTTCGATGTCGGCGATGGGCAGCGGAGCGATCCAGCGTATGTCCACCACGCGTACACCGATGTCGACTTTTTCGAGCGCGCGAGCAGAGCGCAGGCTCATCCGGACACCGTTACCGAATGTGACGATCGTCAGATCGTTTCCCTCGCCGTACACCCGCGCGCGGCCGACCTCCACGGTCTCGGTCGGATAGCTGTTCATCCACTCCCCGTCACCGTCCTCGTACAGGTCTTTGTTGTGGTACAACGCAATCGGCTCTAGGAAGATGCACACCGCACCGTGGCGAACCGCTACGTCCGCGCAGGTCGACAACATCGAGGCAGCGTCGTCAGGGCGCGACGGCGAGGCAATGACGATCCCGGGGATATCCCTCAGCGCTGCAACAGCATTGTCGTTGTGAAAGTGTCCACCGAAGCCCTTCTGATAGCCGTACGCGGCGATACGGACCACCATCGGGTTTCGGTACTGCCGATTCGAAAAGAACTGTAGTGTCGCCGCTTCCCCCCGAATCTGATCGGCCGCGTTGTGCAGGTAGGCCAGATACTGAATCTCCGCAATCGGCAGCAATCCCGAAATACCCGCTCCCGCAGCGAGTCCTAGTATCGCCTGCTCGTCGAGAACGGTGTCGAACACACGCGTAGGCCCCACACTGTCCAGCAACCCACGCGTGACGCCGTAGACACCGCCCTTCCTGGCGACATCCTCCCCGAACAGGACTGCCTGTCGATAGCGTTCGAGAACCTCGAGCAACGCCCGGTTCACCGCCTGCGCTAACGTCAACGGAGCCCCTGGCCCCGCCACAATCGCTGCCGCAGACGATGTGGGGCCTGCCTGCGGCTTCGAGGCGACGTCGCGCATCATCTCCGAAAGCGGCTTCATCACCTCGGCCGCAGAACGGAGGTGCGGTAGTTCCGCGATCTCGCGTGCAGCCCCGATCACCAGAGCACGCTTGGCTTCGTAGCGTTCCAGTACATCCTCGGCGGAGAGGGCTCCGTTCTCGATCAGCCACCGTGCCGTGCAGAGAACAGGATCTCGCGCATGATCAGCGGAAATTTCCGAAGCTCCACGGTACGCAGATTCGACGTCGGATCCGGCGTGGCCCATCAATCGGACTGTGCGCAAATGCAGAAAAGCCGGCTTGCGGTGCGTACGCACCCAGGTCGATGCCGCCGTCGCCGTCTCGAGAACTTCGTGCAGGTCACTGCCGTCGGCGTAGAAGTATTCGAGCCCATGTCGTTCAGCGAAGTTGGACGCGATCCAACCCGCCGGTGTCCGCACGCTGATTCCGATGCCGTTGTCCTCACAGACGAACAGCAGCGGCAACGGCACGCCCTGATAAGCCGAGTGAACAGCGGTGTTGATGGCCCCCAGGGCCGTCGAATGGTTGGCCGACGCGTCGCCGAAACTGCAGATCACGACGGCATCCGCAGGCCACGGTGAGGGCACACCGAGCTTTTTCGCTCGTGGAATCGAGAATGCGACGCCGACTGCGCGGGGAAGATGCGAGGCAATGGTCGAAGTCTGTGGAATGACGGCAAGGTCGGCCCGGCCGAACACTTTGTGACGTCCACCGGACATCGGCTCGCTCACCGCCGCGACGAGGCCTTCGAGGACGTCGCGTATCGGATCACTGCCGCCTCCCTGGCGTGCACGTTCGAGATAGAAGGCTCCCGAACGGTAGTGCAACAACGCCGGGTCCGTCGGTCGTAGTGCACCGGCAACCGCTGCGTTGCTTTCGTGTCCGGCGCTACCGATCGTGTAGAAACCTCGGCCGATCGAGCGGAGCCAGCGCGCCGCGAGATCGAGATGCCTGCTGCCGAGCTGGGCATCGAACAGCTCGAGGATGCGGTCGGTCGAGGCTGACCGGCTCACCGAGCTGCTGCCTGAGCACAGGGAACCGACTCGATCCAGAAAGTATTCGTCGATCGGTTCGGCCATGGCTGATTCTAGCTATCGATGCGATGGTCCACGCTTGTCGCGAACTCGGCCACCATTCCGCGGTGCATGACGCGGTCGCCGACGACCCCGCTGTGGTCCGCGCGGTGCATGACGCAGCGGTTGTCCCAGATGACCACGTCACCGGGTGACCACGAGTGTTCGAACACGTTCTCCGGTCGTGTCGAGTGCTCCACCAGGTACCGGATCAACGTTGCTGCCTCGGCGTCCGTTGTGCCACTCACCGCCACACAGCGGGCGGGCGCGGAAAGATACAGAGCCTTCCGTCCGGAAATCGGATGCACTCGGACCAGCGGATGCCGAGCCGACACATCCTCGAATCCATCCAAGCCGGTCACCACGTGCGTGACAGTTCGCCCGTCGATGTCGGCGCGGATCTCGGCAGGCAAGGTGTCATAGGCGTCGTACTGGTTACTGAACAGCGTCTGGCCGCCCGTGGTCGGGACTTGGACGGCTCGTAGCGAGGTGTAGGCAGGCGGGTGTTCGATGTAGGTGGTGTCGACGTGAAACGTCGACTTCGGTGGGGTCGATCTTCCGACATTGCTGATCACGTTGAGATCGGGATAACCAGCGACAGGGCTCTCCCCTTCGGTGAACATCAGGTCGCCGAAGGAACGAAGAAACGCCAGGAACTGGTCGTCGTCGATTTCGCGATCGGGCATGACTGCGACGCCGTGCCGAGCGAGAAGGGTCACGAACTCATCGAGGTCCTCGGCACTCAAACGAGCGGGGTCGACCTCGGTGATGCGAACTCCGATGGGGCGCAGAATCTCGTGTTTCATCAGTCCCCCTCGCCTATTGCCAACGCGAACAGTTCGTCGAGAGGAATGCCTGCCGCAGCCGCCATGACGGTGATGACGCTGCTCGGGGAGTACGAGCAGTAGAGACCTGCTTCGAGGAACCACGGGTTTCCGTGTCGATCGATTCGGAAATCGAACAGGCTGTACTGACGGCACCCCAGCGCGACATGGCATTTTCTCGCGGCATCGAAGACTTTCTCGGTGATGGGATCGTCGCTCTCGACTATCCAGGCGCGGGTGGCCTCCTTGGCGACCAGGTACAGCTCACCGTCGTCGGTCCGGTCGAGTTTGTCGGTGCGGCCACGGATCGGATTCGATACCTCGTCGACGGCGTATTCCTCCAACGGTAGGCATACGAGGTCACCGTCGCGGACGATGATCCCGCAGCGCACCTCGCGGCCCAATTCGATATACGACTCGATGAGTGCCGATTGCGAGTATTGCAACGCTTCGTTCACGGCGGCGCCGAGTTCGGCCGGATCGCGAACCAATGTCACACCCATCGAATTATCGGAATCGACGGGCTTGACCACGACCGGCACCATCGCTGTGGACAATTCTGTTTTCGTCATCTCGCCGCGGGAGACGAGAACCCCGTCCGGAACGGCGACGCCGGCTGCCGCGACGACAGCCCGGGCAATGTTCTTTTCCGCCGTCATCGCCATCACTTCCGGCCGGTTCCCCACGTACGGAATGCCGAGCAGTTCGAACAGCGAGCGGTACGTTGTCATCCCGGGCCGGCAGAACATCTGAGGAACGACAACGTCGATTTGCCAGGTGGATATCTCCGAGATTGCGCGGCTCAGTGAGTTAGGTTGCGCTGCCGCAATACTCGACGACTCGAGGTTTTTCGGAAAGCGCCAGCACCCGTCCGGTGTGACGAATGCGATCCGAAGACTGTAGGACGGGTTCTCGGCGAACGCATCGAGGAATCCCCCGGCGTAGACGCGCGAGAGATCGGCGTTGAAGTCGTCGACTGCCGAACCTGCCAGGACCAGTACCGATGTCGGTGACATCAGTCCCCTCCATTCTCGACGAGTTTGCCGATGTTGAAATCTATTCGCGTCCAGCCTCGCCCGGACTTCAGGTTCTTCAGCAACAGTGAAGGAATCTGCAGGTGATGAACCAACAGGTAGGGCAACGGGTCCCAACGTTCGTACACCGCGTCGGTTCCGCCGAGAATCACTCGGAGTCGATGCCGGCGCCGCGGCTCGGTGAGCAACCGCCATAGTTCGTGGTAGATCCAGTACGTCGGACGCGAGGACTGGGTGGGTTCGACGACCGAATGTCCGTCCTCCAGGTACGCAGCAGCGAGATCCGGGTGGTCGTAGAACATGGTGATGGCCGAGTGCGTGCGCGGATTGCATTCGATCGCGTAGACATGCCCGTCCGAAGCCTCGATGAAATCGAAGGACAACTGGCCGGTGACACCGAGTGTCTTGACGAATGTCTCTACCCAAGATCGAATCTCGGGTTTGTCGATCATCTCGTAGTTGACCTGAAATGCCGAGGACTCACAGCATGCATAGACCTGCAACGCGCCGTCGCGCGCGGTTCCGTGCGTGCAGTACTCCTGGCCGGAGATGAACTCCTGCAGTATCCACGGGTCGTCCTCGTTCATGGCGAGGCTGCGGGCGAACTCGGCATTCTGCTTCGGGGTGCTGCCGGACAAGCGCGTCAGATCCATCCGCCCGACAGGGTTGTAGGCGATGCGTTTGAGGATGTACTCACGTCCGGGAGGAAAATCGAACGTTTCGATCTGCTGCGGGTCGGTGATCCGCTTCCAGTGCGGAACCCGGAGTCCCATCGACTCCGCCATCTCCGAGAATCGTGATTTGTCGTCGAGCATGCGCACGGTCTCGGAGTCTGCGTGCACGACCTCGCAGTATCCGTCGAGTACCTTCCGCGCATCGGCATCGTGAATACTCGCCGCTGGACTCGCCACCGGAACGAAGACGTCGACACCTTCTCGGATCACCACGTCGCGCAAGGCTTTCGCGTATCCATCGTCGGTGGGCTCCGGCACACAGTAGAAGCGATCGACTGCCCGAGAGAACCGATGTCCGGTGAACCGGTATTTGGGTGATTCGACGAGGACGACCCGGTGACCGGCGAGGTGGAACGACCGTGCCAGTTGAAGCGCTTTGGTCATCTTTCCGCCACTGATCAGAACCGTCCGGCTCGGCGAATCCACCGGATAGGCGCGCGAATCGAAGGGCGGATCGAATCGCCGGGCAAGGGAATAGCCCACCACGGCAAGGTCGAGTGGCAGCGTGGCGAGCAAACCTGACAGGGCCCCGACCGTGCGCACCGCCGACGACGCCGTGACCACTACGCCGATATCCGTCGAACGAGAGTCACACCGTCTCGCAACGGCAGAAGGACCTGCTCGACGCGGGGGTCGCCGGCAACATAGCGGTTGAAGTCCGCGATCGCGTCTCCGTTGCCGGTCCGACGGTCCGCAGGCGCGTACGGATGACCCTGCATCAACGTGTTGTCCACGACGATGACTGTGTCCGCGGTCAGCAGATCGGAGTCGAGCAGCATTCGGTAGTAGTCGAGATATCCGGTTTTGTCTGCGTCGACGAATACGAGGTCGAAGGGATGCGAGGTTCCGTTGAGCCGACGCAGAGTCTCCGAGGCCGGCCCGACCTCTACGACGATCCGAGCGCCCGCTGCCGATTCTGCAAAACTTTTTCGCGCGAAGTCGGCCACGTACTCGTCGACCTCACACGCCACTACTTCCCCGTTCGGTGGGAGGGCTTCTGCCATGGCCAGCGCGGAGTAGCCGGTGAACATGCCGATCTCGAGCACTCTTCTCGCTCGGGTCATGTGCACCAGAAACTTCAGCAACTGGCCCTCGACCTGCCCGGACAACATTTCCTGCTCTACCGGTCGCGAAGCCCAGTCGGCAGTACGAGTCCGATGCGACAACGCTGCCAGCGCCGGGGACTCTTCCGTGGTGCAGAGCTCCAGGTACGGATCGAGCCCCGCGGCCAGATCTCGCAGGCGGGTGATCCGGCTCATCAGCTCGTCCGGAATCGAAGCAACTTCTGCCAGCAGCTCGGTCACCTCTCGCAATTCTGCGGCAAGGATGCTCGACGGTGTGACCGGGCGCGGTTCTGTTCGAGAGTCGATGTCACTCACCGACTCCGGTCGGAGGTGAACATGTCTATTCCGTCTCCGCGGCGGTCGAAGTCCAAGCAGATCTTCTTGTGCAGCGTCAACACGTCGGCGAGCTCTCCCGTAGTCACGTCGTTCAGGAATCGACATGCTCCGATCGGGTCGGGAACCGCCGCACGCAGAATTCCATCCCTAGTTTTCAGGATCGAACCGGTTGCCTCGGAGAGCAATTCCGGCGTCAGATAGTCACTGTCGAGCGCGAGCCCGAGACGGGACATGGTCCCGAGTACTCGATCGCGCTCTTCGGAGGTTATGTGCCCGCGCTGCTCGGCAAGGGTGGTCGACAACGCCATGTCGATGTTGATCGCATGTCCGTGAAAGAACGGCGCCGGTGGCGTCAATTCCAGCGTCGGACTCCAGGTATGCCCGAAAGCGATGACCCGATCCAGTTCGATCTCGTGTAGGTTCGGCGCCTCCAGTTCGAGCATGGTGTCGATGGCCTGGTACGTCAGACTGTCTGCAACAGCGCGTAATTCGGCTGTCCCATCGAGGTGCCCAAATCTGGTGCGGAGCAATTCCGGGCCGTGTTCGTCGAGCATGTCGAAAATTGCACTGTTACCCACTACGGAGATCTTGATCAACTCCGCCATGCCGTTCCGGACTTGATCTTCCGGTAGCGAACGAAGGAACGAAAAGTCCAGCAGGACCTTCTGCGAAGCGTGGTAGGCGCCCAGACGATTCTTGTGCTTTCCGAAATTCACCGCGACCTTGATGGACACACTTGCATCGATCAGCCCGATCAGCGTCGTCGGGATTCTGATGTATGGGGTGTTGCGTCGGTAGCTTGCGCACGCGTACCCGGCGACGTCGGTAGTGAGCCCGCCACCGACGACCAGGACCGGTTCGGTCCGGACGAGCCCGAACCTGTCGAATTCGCCCACGATCTGCTCGAACGTCTCGAGCGACTTGGCGGTCTCGGCGATCTTCACCGGAAGTACGGTCAGCGCAATGTCGTGGTGCTCGAAATACGTACGGATCTGCTCACCGTAGATTGCGTAGACGACCTCGTCGACGACCATGAGCGTCCGCCCGTACTGCCGGTAGCTTTCCGCCAGTTCCGTATTGCTCACCGAGAAGACACCGTCCACGTAGAGAAGGTCGTACTCGATCTTCTCGTATCCCTCGACGTGGAAGGCGCGCTCGGTGGCAGTGACCTGCGCTTGCATAGAGCTCATCGGTTGCCTTCGGTCAGCGCGCGGAGCCGATCCGCGTCGAGATGATCGACGGTATCCACCGCCGCGGAGAAGTCGCCTCCTACTGTGTTCGCGTTGGGAAACGCGATACAGCGAACGTGTGCGGCAACAGCAGCAGCGACGCCACCGACGTTGTCCTCGATAGCAACGCAGTTCTTCGCGTTCTCGCCCAGGCGGCCAAGGGCGAACATGTACGCCGCGCGATCCGGCTTGCCTTGCGACACGCTCGCGGAATCGACCACGACGTCGAACAAGTCGACGTCGACAGCGGTCAGAGCGCCGAGCAACGCGTTGACGTTTTCTGGGGAAGTGGTGGTCACGAGACCGACCTTGATGTCGTGCTTCTTCGCATCGGCGATCGTCTCGACGACGCCGGGGCGCGGGTCGACGTCGGAGTTGGCAAGCAGCTTCTGAAAGATCTCCGACTTCGTGGAATGCACTGCTGCGGAGTCGACTTCTTCACCGCGTGAGTGTGCATATTCGGCGATGCGAGCCGCGCCGCCGTTGCTCGCCAGCATCTCGATGTAGTCCTGACGCTCCCAGGTCCAGCCGAGATCGTGGGCGGCGAAGGCGTCGTTGAATGCTTGTCGTTGAATTTCGGACGTGTCGGCAAGTGTGCTGATCGATCCGAACAGGATGGCAGCCATCGGGTTCCTTCCGCGAAATGTGGTGACGTGCTTGGGGACTTGTTGCCAGTGTGGTGACGGCGAGTGTCATCCAGTCCGGCGCGCGCATCACGAATGAATAACGGAAAGTAACAGAACGATAACGCTGCTCGGTGATACTTCGTAGATCAGCGCCCTGCTCGATCTCGACGAAAGTCTCACCCATGAGATGACCGGTCGGCGCGGCAATGCGGTGATGGCTGGGTTCGCGGACCCGAATCGGCCGCTCGTCGGATCGATCGAATCGCTCGAACGCTCCATCACCGACTCACCTCGGAGCGTAAGCCGACGTCGATCCGCAGAAGGCGGCGACAAGGACCCATCCTGGGCCGGGATGTAGCCCGGCTGAAGCACAGGTACGTTCCATCAGCCGACCGGGCTGCTCGCACACCTAGCCCTGTGCGTTACCAAAGAGTCGAGGATGCGGTTCGCTCCTTGGATCGCCATGCCAGCAGCACACCGTCGCCCTCGGGCCGCGACCAAGGCAAGAAGAAGCCGACGGCAAGTGCACACGCCAACGAGGCACCTACTGTGATGTACGAGGCGAGCTGAAAGCCTTCCAGCGAAGCAGCTTTCATGGCGTAGATCAGCTCCGCTTTCTGACTCGCGAAGATCGAGTTGGTCGGAGCCTTCGCAATCTCGATGACACTGATGACGGTCTCCCGAGCAAAACTCTTCTGATAAGGGTTCATGACTGCGTCGGGAAGTGCGTCGATCCGCGGCCCGACCTTGGTCGTGTAGATGGATGCGACGATCGAACCCAGCACAGCAACCCCCAACGTGCCACCCACTTCCCTGGTGGTGTCGTTGACGGCCGATCCAGCACCAGCCTCGTCCAGCGATACCGAGGACATGATCGATTCGGTGGCCGGCCCCTGAACTATCGCCAGCCCAAGTCCCATGAGGACCATCGAAATCAATACCGGACCGACATAGGGTGTTTCGACTTTCACTTGCCCGGCAACGAACATCCCGATACTCATCACGACCAAACCGAACACGATCACCGAGGTGGTTCCCACCCGCTGCGCGATGACGGTAGAGAGTGGCGCGCCGACGGCAATTGCGACGGCGAAGGGAAGCGAGTGGATACCGAACTGTAGTGGGCTGAGTTCCATCACTCCCTGGAAATACTGGGTGATCATGAAGAGGAACCCGAACATACTGAAGTAAGCGATGGCTATGGACAACGCGGGCAACGAGAATCGCCGAATTCGGAACAACTGCATGTCGAGAACCGGCGAGGGGTGGCGTAGTTCCCAGAAGACGAACAGAACGAGGCTCGCAATCGCGACCCCATAGGCCGCCAAACTGATCGGAGACAGCCAACCCTGATGCGGGGCTTCGATTATCGCCCAGACCATCACGGTAATGGCCGCAAGAGAGAGCGCAATTCCCAGCGGATCATACTTCCCGACATGTGAGGCTTTGGATTCCGGCACAAGCATCAGCGCCGCCACCAGAACGATCAGTGCCACCGGTACATTGATCCAGAAAACCGAGTGCCAGGAGAAGTGTTCGAGCAGAAATCCACCCGCAGTCGGCCCGATCGCAATAGCGAACCCCGCCATAGCTGTCCACGCCGCGATGGCAAGCGCACGTTCCTTGGCGTCGTCGAAGATATTGATGATCAATGCGAGTGTCGCTGGGAACACAGCCGCGGCGCATACTCCCATCGCCGCGCGCGCAGCGATCACCTGACCGAGGTCGGCCGCGAGAGCACCGCCGATCGACATCACAGCAATACCGGCCAGGCCGACCGCCATCACTGTGCGGCGTCCGTACCGATCACCCAGGTGCCCGAAGGCCAGCAGCAGACCCGCGAAGGTGAGAGTGTAGGCGTCGACCACCCATTGCAGGCCGCTGATGTTCGCATGCAACTGCACGCCCAGCGACGGCAACGCCACATTGACGACGGTGTTGTCGAGTACAACCAGCAGCTCTGCCGCGCAAATCACCGAGAGCGCCAACCAGCGTTTTCTGCTGGACATCTGCACTCGTTTCACAGCGATGCTGTTCGAAGAATGAATCACAACGACCCCTTCTGCTATGTCGTGCGACATAACAATGAAGGTGAAAGTATCCGTTACTGCGCGTTATAGCAAGATTCAGCTCGGCAGGTAGCGTCTCACTACCGGCTTTTACGGGCGGCTGTGAGGCCCCCGTCGCGCGGCCACTGCCTGGTCGAGGACGGTCTCCACCCAGGGCACGAGTTCAGCCTCGACCCGATCGAGCGCGCGAATGCTGCGTTGGCCCTTTGCAACTATCAGCGCCCCCTCGATGGCCGAGATCGCGGTGGTCGCGAGGGAAGACGATCGCTGCTGGGACAATCCCCGCTGCCAGAGCGAAGCCGCAATCGTGTCCTCCCAGGAGGTGAACGACTCCCCCGCGGCCGCAAGTGCAGCCGGTGAGTTCACACCTTCCAAAGCTGCTGGAGCCACCGGACAGCCCGCCGTGTAATCGGTCGCGACAAGTTGCTCTCGAAATCCGCCGATGATTGCAGCGATGGTTCGCGCAGGGCCGTCTGCCGCGAGTCCCGATGAGATTGCAGCCCCCATCATCGCGCCCGCTGCGCGCGTTGCTTCCTCGACGATCTGCGGCTTACCCTGCGGAAAGTGGTGATAGATCGAACCGCGGGGGGCGCCCGCATGCTCGATGACATCAGCGAGCGAGGTGGCCTCGACTCCTCGCTCACGGAACAACAGTGCCGCACTCCGCAGCATGTCGTCCCGAGCCGTGCTCTTATCTACCATCGGTGCTCCCATCGCTATGCGGGCGATCATAGGCCCGTTTTCCACGTACCAGCTTGCTGTTACGGACAGTTACGCCTAGAATCTCGTCGCAGTTATGGTCTACGACATAATTGACCTGTCCTTCTCGCGGATGGTCGCTCGTCTGCGAAAAATGCTCGAGACTCTCGCACCGACGCAAGCACTCGCTGAGCGTGGCCGCGGACCACTCCCAAATCGGCCCGTTTCACGTTCGCCGAAGTATGGACTCGACGGAGATTCAGTCGCTCGGCACCGCCACATCTGACACAGGTTCTCGTCGCTGAGTATCGCAACACACCTTGCCGCGGAACTCTATTGTCGAGACCGACACGACATGGTCCACTGGCGTGCGGGGAACCGTGTAGGCGAACAAGGGGAAGAGGTTCGATGATGGATGCGGACGTAATCGTGGTCGGCGCTGGTCTAGCAGGCCTGGTGGCCACCGCCGAACTGGCCGACGCGGGCAAGCGGGTACTTCTGCTCGATCAGGAACCGGAACAGAATCTCGGTGGCCAGGCTTTCTGGTCGCTCGGTGGCCTGTTCATGATCGATACCCCCGAGCAGCGCAGGATGGGTATCAAGGATTCCCCCGAGCTGGCGTTGCAGGACTGGCTCGGCACCGCGACGTTCGACCGCGGCATCGACGACCCCAAGGGTGAGGACTACTGGGGTCACCAGTGGGCACAGGCTTACCTGGAGTTTGCGGCAGGCGAGAAGCGCTCGTGGCTGCACGCGCAGGGAATGCGATGGGTTCCCATCGTCGGTTGGGCCGAACGCGGCGGCTACCTCGCCGAGGGCCACGGCAACTCGGTGCCACGCTTCCACCTCACCTGGGGAACGGGCCCCGGCGTTCTTGCCCCGTTCGAACGGCGTGTTCGCGAGGCAGTAGCAAAAGGCGTGGTGCGCTTCGGATTCCGTCATCGCGTGGACGAGCTCACCATGACCGACGGCGTCGTCGACGGCGTCCGAGGGTCGGTTCTCGAGCCCAGCGCCTCGGTCCGGGGTTCGGGAAGCACGCGGGTCGAGGTAGAGGAGTTCGAACTTCATGCCGGCGCCGTATTGGTCACCGCCGGTGGAATCGGCGCCAATCACGATCTGGTGCGGGAAAATTGGCCCGCTCGATTGGGCACACCCCCGACGTCGATGATCTCCGGGGTACCCGAGCACGTCGACGGACGCATGCTCGGCATCACCGAGCGCGCGGGTGGTCGGTTGGTCAACAAGGACCGGATGTGGCACTACACCGAGGGGATCAAGAACTGGGATCCTATTTGGAAGAACCATGGGATTCGCATCATCCCCGGCCCGTCATCGATGTGGTTCGACGCACGCGGACAACGCTTCCCGGCCCCTAACTTCCCCGGCTTCGACACTCTCGGCACGCTGAAAACAATTCAGGACAGCGGATACGACTACTCGTGGTTCGTTCTCACGCAGAAAATCATCGAGAAGGAATTCGCACTCTCGGGATCCGAGCAGAATCCCGACATCACCGACAAGAACCTCAAACTCGTTCTCGGGCGGGTACTACCCGGAGCCAGCGGACCGGTCGAGGCATTCAAAGAGCACGGCGAGGACTTCGTCGTCGCAAAAACGTTGTCCGAGTTGGTCGCAGGCATGAACAAGATCACCGGTGACAATCTCATCGATGCTCGCGATCTCGAGCGGCAGATCACCGCGCGAGACCGTGAAACGGACAACCCGTTCACCAAGGACCTGCAAGTGTCCGCAATTCACAATTCGCGACGCTCCCGTGGCGAGCGGATAGCTCGTACTGCGTCGGTGCACAAGATCCTCGATCCCAAATCCGGTCCGTTGATCGCAGTGCGACTGAACATCATCACCCGTAAGACCCTCGGCGGCATCCAGACCGATCTCGACGGACGCGTGCAGAATTCGGACGGGGCCACGGTGCCTGGTCTATGGGCAGCCGGTGAGATCGCCGGGTTCGGCGGCGGCGGTGTACACGGGTATCGATCGTTGGAGGGCACCTTCCTCGGCGGCTGCATATTCAGTGGTCGGCAAGCCGGACGTGCATTGGCACAGGGAGTGTGAGCGCCGCCGTCGGACAGTGCGTCGAGAGGTAGCCCGTCGGTCGCGAAGTGCACACTCTGTACCGTGGAGCGGAGGACTTCGACCACGGAACACCGATTGGGAAGGATCTTTATGTCTCAGCCTGCACGGCTCGAGAAGAATCCGGACAAGGGCTACGTAGCACTACTCGGCTGGAGCTTGCCGGCTGTGGAAGCCCTCGACAAGTTCGACCGCAGGTATGTCGTCGTGGCACCGGATTGGGCCGAGCAATACTGCACTGAGCACGATATTCCCTATCTCCCGTGGAACTTCGAACGTCTCAACGACCGTTCGCTCGAGATCGCCGAGACACTGCGCGATATGGGTGTCGACGTCGCGATCCCGCTGTACGAGGAAACTGTCGAGTGGGCCGGAGCCATCAACTCGGTACTGCTGGGCAACCCACGCCTGTTCGGGCAGGCGATGTTGTTGCGAGACAAGTCCCTGATGAAGCGTCGTGCACAGCTCGGTGGGATTCGCGTCGGCATCTTCGAGGAGGCCCACGACCGTGAAGATGTGATCCGCTTCCTCAAGCGCGTCAACCAAACTCTCCTCAAGCTCGACGGCGACCCGAACGACCCGATTCACGTCAAAGCGTTCGACAAAGCAGGGTGCCTCGGCCACCGGGTGATCCGGACACCGGATGAAGTCGATTCCATCCCCGACGAGGAATTCCCGGCACTGATGGAATCCCATCTCGACGGCTGGGAGTTTGCCGTCGAGGCGTGGATCCACAACGGAAAGATCAAGTTCCTCAACATCTCCGAGTACGTAACCCTCGGATACTCGGTATTCGTACCCGCGACTCCCGAGCTCGAGAAGTACCGTGATCAGATCACCGTGCAGATCGAGAAGCTGATCAAGACCTTCGACATCGAATTCGGGTTCATTCACCCCGAGTACTTCGTCACCAGCGACGGCGAGATGTACTTCGGTGAAGTTGCTTACCGGCCACCAGGTTTCAAGGTTTTCGAGCTGCTCGAGCGCGCCTACGGATTCAATGCGTACCAGGGCCTGGTACTTTCGTTCGACCCGAAGACCACCGAGGAAGAGATCGACGCCTTCTTCCCCAAGGAGGTCGTCGACGCCACCGGTGTCGCCGGCTGCTTCGGTGTGTACCCGCGTCGACGCGTGGTCAGCAATCTCGTCATTCCCGACGTCACGTTGGACGACGACTACTACGAGACGAACGACCTTTCGGCACCCGTCGAGGAGACCGTCACCAAGCGTACGGCTTTCGGTACGCACTGGGGCTTGCTGTACTTCTTCGGCGAAGATCCGTATCGGATGCGCGATCTGCTCAAACAACAGGAAGAACTGGACTTCTACGTGTGAGGCAGGAACTCGGGGACGACCACACGCCACCGGCAGAGTCGACGGAAGAACAGGCGGTTACCAGCGCGACCACAACGGCCGATCGAGCATTGGCTTCGCGTCTCGCACAACTCGATCACGCAGCCGAGGCGTTCGCCACCGCGCCGGAATTCACCAAGAGCTCCAAGCTCCGACGCGTCCTCGACTCACTGCATCGTGTGTTGTCGCAACCTGGCGGTTGTGCAGCGATTCGGAAGCGTGCCGAGCTCCTCGAGAACGCGGGACTGTTCGCGGGATCGGACTGGGCGCACCCGGACATCCTCGTTCCGGCGTTCGTCGGCCCGAGCCTGCGTAGCGGAAACAACGACACCGTTGTGCTCGAAGCGACGAGCGAACTTCGCATGGTGGCAATAGTCGCCGGCGAGTACGAACACCCGGCCGTTACGCCGGAAGATGCTCGCCGGTTCCTGTCCCAGGTGCTCGCTTTGAACCTCGAAGTGTTGTTCACAGCGCCGTCGGAGGCAGAGCGAGTTCGGCTCGGACGCACCGCTCATCTCATTCGCGATCTGTTCGGTTACGTCGCCGAACAGATCGGCTACGACAGCGTTCTCGACGAACTCCTCGAAGAGATCTGGCGGGTGTTGCGTCAACGCCCGATTCAGGTGGACAGCGTCAAGACGATGGTCACCCGCATCGCGATCTACCGCGACGACCCCACCGTGGATCTCGGTACGTCCGGGCAGGGTCTCGACCGGTTGACCACGGCTTTGTTCGGCACTACCGAAGCATGCCGGGAAGACCCCGGAGTCGATGTCTACCGGTCACGGCTTGCGGTGATGGATTCGGAAGCTCTGCAGTTCGAGGCACGCGGTTTCGCCCGCGCAATGCACGACACAGGGCTGGTCTCGCCCTATCACGCGACCCTTGTGCGTTATCTCGTGGAGAACAACAGTTACGTACTCGCCGAGGCGCTCGGACTGTCCGACACCGGCCGGACGTGTCTGCAGCGATATCCGGAATTGGTTCAGCGCCTCGTTACCGAGACCGTGTACCCGGAGACAGCGCAATGCCTGTACGGCCTGGCGCTGCTTCTCGACCGGGGGACGCTCTACGAGCCACCGGTAGTCCCGTCACTGTGGCGGCAGATTTCGTTGAAGCTGTCACCGAAGGTGCGCGAGAAAATGCTTGTCGCGTTCGGTCCAGGTCCCGATCCGGAGTCGCGGTTGCTCGGTGGCCTGTTGTCGATGCTCGGCCAACCACTCGGCGTCGGCCAAGGAGACAATCCCACGTGCCAGTCTGCGCGAGCACTGTCGATGTGGGCGTACAACGACCCGGACTACCTACTGCAGATGGTCGTCTGGGCTGCACGTGACGACGAGATCGTCATGCACTTCGAAGGGCAACCGATCTCCTCGACCGACAGCATCGGCGGGGTCGCGACCACCGATCCGATCGACCTCGACCCGGTTTCGTTGCTGTTGGTACCGCACCTCGACCGAATTTACGCAGAGATGGTCCGACGATGCGTCGACCGTGAAGGCGACCCGCATCGCTGGGTCAATCCGGAGTTTCACGGCTGGTGGTCTGCTCGGGAATTCCACATCAACGTCGACGTCGCCACCGGAAATCTGATCGATCTCGACGGCTTCATTCGGCAGTTTCACGCCTCCTATCACCCGACGTACAACGGTGGTCAGCCGCTGATTCACCCGCAGCCGGCCGGCGTCGCCGTCACCGACAGTGCGGCCCGCTACATCGGCTGGCATGCGATCGCCATCCTGCGTGTCACCGCAGATCCCGACGGCATCATGCGGGTCTATTTCTTCAACCCGAACAACGACAGCGGTCAGGATTGGGGCGACGGAGTCGTCGTCGGTACCGCAGGAAACGGTGAACGAGCCGGTGAAGGGTCACTGCCGTTCGACCAGTTCGCCTCTCGTCTCTACATCTTCCACGCCGACCCGCTCGAGGAAGGTGAGCCGGACAAGATTCCGGCGACAGATGTCGAGAACATCATCGGATTCATCGAACGCAGTTGGGGCGCAGACAGGCTGCCTCGGGGCGTGAGCGAGGAAGATCGGTAGTCTCGGAGGCGTTTCCGGGCCGTTTTCTGGACTCCCCGTGGCCGGGCGCCTGCCCTGCTATCGTCACCCTCGTGCCGATCCCACGCCCCGCCGGCCTGGTGCTTCGCGCCGGTGTGCTGGCCATGATGTTCTTCGCCATAGTGGCTTCGCCGGTATCCGCCGAGCCTGCTCCCGCATCGACGACAACCTGGCTGTGTCAGCCCGGCCAGCAAGGCGACCCATGCGGCGGTAGGTCAGGCGCTCCGATCGACTGCTTCTACGTCTACCCCACTGCATCACTGCAGCAGAGCACCAACGCGAACTTCGACACCTCACCCGAATTACGCGCGGTGGCGGCCTTGCAGGCCGCGCCCTTCGGGGAGAACTGCAACGTATGGGCGCCGGTGTACCGGCAGACCACCCTGCGCGCATTGTTCGCTGGGACGGCGGAAGAGCGCACCGCCGCCGGGAATCTCGCATACGCCGATATCGAGAATGCTTGGGACGACTACCTTGCGCACCACAACAACGGCCGTGGCGTGGTTCTCATCGGACACTCCCAGGGCACTTTCGTCCTGCGGAAACTGATCGCCGATCACATCGACGGTCAGCCGATCCAATCGAAACTGGTCTCGGCGCTTCTGATCGGCGGGAACGTACTCGTCCGCAAGGGCGAGGGTGTGGGGGGCGACTTCGATTCCGTGCCCGCTTGCACCGAGTCCACGCAGACAGGCTGTGTCGTCGCCTATTCGGCATTCTCGAATCCCGCTCCTGACGACGCGAGGTTCGGTCTGCCGCCGACCACGGCCGGTCCCGACGTCGAGGTGTTATGCACCAATCCGGGGTCGTTGCGCGACAATGCCGACGCTCCCATCCGCGGAATTTTTGCGGGTCTGGAAGTCGACGGCTTCCATGCTCGGTGCACAACCGGCGAGGGCCCGCGCGTTCTCATGGTCGACGGACCCGGGGCCTCGCTCATCCCGGCTGTGCCTGCCCCGAACTGGGGAATTCACCAGGTCGATATGAATGTTGCCCAGCGAGACCTGGTGGACCTCGTCGAAGCTCAGGGAGCGGCGTACGCCGCCGCCGGTCGGTAACCGAGTCAGGACTTCGGGTCCAGGGCGGAAGGTTTGTGCACCGCGTCCTTGCCTGACTTGTCACTCACTACGCGATATTGAGGTTGGTCTTTCGATGCCTTGACGGTCCTGCCTGCAGCTTCGGTGTCGGAGGTGATCTTCTCTTCCACCGTGCCCTCGGCAGTACTGCCATGGCTGTTCCATTCGACCTTGTCGCCCTTGTGAAACTCGTCTCCGGCCTTCATCGGTCCTCCTGTGTAAGAAACGTAAGACGCTGTGGACGGCGCATACCCACCGGAGCACCCACCAATCCATCCCCGCATCGCCGGGTGGCGCTATTCGACGACCTCATAGATCCGCCAGTTCGGTTGATCTGCACCCGTAGTGGGAACCTCGAAGGCGAATGTGGAAATGGTGGCACCGTTGTCGTAGATCGTCGGATACCTGCGGTTGACTGCGTCGGATTCGCCACGTCCGGTGTTGGGAACCGTCAGCAGGTACTTCACTCCCGCTGCACCCGGATTGTTGAGAGTCGTGGTGAAATCCTGGTCGGAGGGCACGACGAACTGCGTAGGATTCGACGACGCCGCGACCACCGCGAACCCGTAGACGGTGTCCAGAAGAACTGATCCTTCGGGCAGATTCTGTGAATCCAGATATGCGGCGAGTTCGCGTTCGGTGGCGAACGAGTCGATGATCGAGCGAGCTTCGACTGCCTCGGCATCTTCGGCGGAGGGGGTCGGGTCGAGGATATATCCCAGCGCATACTCCTGGGGAGCCAGCTTCGGCTGCATCATCGCCCAACCGGTGATCGGCACAGCCAGCACCGACAACACCACCAGCCCGACGCCGACCCTGGCAGGCACCATCGCACGTACCGGCCGGGGACGGTGGAATGCACCTTCTCGCCGCGTGTGCGGATTGCCTCGCGGCGGAACCAATTGCACCAATGCGACCACGGCAAGCGGTATCGCGCAGATGTAGAACCGCAGAAAGCCGAACGTGGAGCCTCCGATGAAGCTCACGGCCTGGAATGCGAGTACCGCGCCGAACACGACCGGCCCGACCAAGAATTCGAGATCGCGTCGCCGTCGTGCGAGGACCGCCGAAACCGGCAGGGCCACCAGCAGCGCAGGCCCCAGCACGACAATGGCTGTTACCGCGAACACTGTGTTACCCAGCGCTGTTCCGGTCGAACCTCCGGACTGTGCCAGAATCGCGGCATTACCGTAGCCAGAGGACAATTGGGCCAACGCTTCCCCGGTGATCAACCAACTCGTCCCGGTCCACACCACGAACGCGGCAAAACCCGGTCCTGCCACGAGCACCCCGTCGAGTACAGCGCGGCGAATCATCGTCCGCCACTGCGCTCGACCCCGTCGCATCACCGTGATCACCGCGACCAGCACAGCGGCACCGGCAATAGCGACGACGCCGTCGTAGCGGGTGAGGTAGGCCAGTGCCAGCGCGATACCCGCGACGACCAGATCGTGGACGTCGTCGGTGTGTACCCAGCGGATCAAGCGCCGCACCGCCCAGCAGACGAAGAACAGAAACACGGCTTCGCTCATGCCGTTCGCACCGTAGAAGACGATCATCGGGTTGATCGCGAACACCACCGTGAGGAACGTGCAATACCGGGTCGAGAGGCCCCGATCTCGACAGATTCCGTACACCATCACCACTGCGCCCGCCATGAACGCTGCCGAGACCAGGATCCCGGAGATGTTCCACCGGGTGATCGCCGGCCACCACGAAGACAAAGCAACGATCGGCAACTGCGCCAACGCAGTCAACGGGGTGAAGATGAATCCGATGGCGGACACATGTGGGTCGCGGCTCAGGAGAACCGACTGCGCAGCCGAGGTCCGCGACAATGCGTCGCCAAGCAGGTAGCCGAACTTCAGGCTCAGTGTCAACCCGATCGCAACGTAGCCCGCCAGTGATGACGTGAAGACGATCCACGGTGCGCGAGAACTCACGTGAGAGTCTCTTCGGTCTCGACGGCTGCCGCGGTCGGCGTGTTCAGTCCGTGAAATGTCTTCTCCCAGTAAGACGGGTTCCGAATGAGCTGCCAGCATCCCTTGATCGCGGCAACGCTCATCATCACCCAGTACAGCGGCATCGTCAGGCTCGGGACGAGAAGGTAGGCGTTGTCGCTTTCTCTACTGGCGATCAGGTACATGTAGATGGTGGCGACGTTGCCGATGATCAGTGACACCAACGAGAAGTAGTAGATGTACGGCGGAAACAGTGCGGCAATGAGTGCTGGTTGCCCGAGAATCCAAGCGGCCGTGGTGAACCAGAAGATCATATTGATGCAGGCGCTGATCGGAGTGCCCGCCAACAACAACGTCAGCCGGTAGGTGCCGACCGGACCCAGTGCACGCACGGTAGCGACGGGTCGGCGCATATGCACCAGCCACGTCTGAAGGTAGCCCTTGTACCAACGTGAACGCTGTCTGACCCAGTTGATCGGGTCACTGTTCGCTTCCTCGAGTGTGATCGAATCCAGTACCGCGGTGGAATAACCGGACGCGGCGATACGAACTCCGAGATCGGCATCCTCGGTGACGTTGAAGCCGTCCCACGCGCCGACCTGCTCGATGACGTCGCGTCGTAGATGATTGGATGTGCCGCCCAACGGGATCGGTGAGGTGCTGCGCATCAAACCGGGAAGCAGGTAGCCGAACCACAACGCGTAGTCCGCAGTGAACCATCCGGTCAACAGATTCTGAGAACCGTTGTGGAATGCCAACTTTGCTTGTACGCAGGCCACGGTATCGGGCAGGCGGTCGAAGGCGGCGATGACCCTGCGCAGCTGCAGAGGTTCGGGGAGATCCTCGGCGTCGAAGATCGTGACAATGGTTCCGGTCGCGAAATGCAGTCCGTAGTTGCATGCCTTCGGCTTGGTACGCGGGTCTCCGGCCGGGACGAGTATTACCTCCACGATCTGGCTGACACCGCTGCGCGCCGCTGCGTCGATGGTGACGTCGTCGTCTTCTTCCAACAGCAGAAGAACTTGTAATTTGTCCGGCGGATAGTTCAGGTTGGTCATGGCCGCGATGAGGTCGCCGACCACCTCGGGCTCGTTGTATGCCGGAACCAGGATCGTGTACGCGGGAAGAAGTTCATCAGGAATCGCGAGTGCCTGTTCGTCGGTGACCGTCACGATCGCCGTCGCATCCAACCCTCGGGAGAAGATCAGCAGGCGGTCGAACATCATCGCCAGATAGCCCAGCGTGCACACCACCGTCAACACCAGCAGCGTCGGAACAGGATTCATTAGGGCGCTCACCAAGGTGAGGACGGCGATGGAGATGGCGGTGTACTTCTGCCACGGCACGAAGGCGATCGCGGCCGACGCCAGTGGGTTTCGGCGGGCGAGTCCGTTGATGGCGTCGTCGAGCGCCTCTGCGCGAAACTCCGCTGTCTCCTCCCCGACGCGCGGCGGCGTCCGCGGCGTGCTGCTCACTGTCCACCTCTGGTATCGATATTCCATTGCGCCCGAACGAGACCGGTACCGAACGCGGTCAGCAGCGTGCGGTCTTTGTACTCCGGGTCGGTGTCGGCGATGATGGAATTGCCGCGTAGGAAGGTCGCGAGACTGGTACCGATGTTCGACGCCATCGACGGTATCGGCCTGGGGAACGTAGCGCCGTCCTCGTGGTTGTCCACACTGATGATCGTTACGCGCTGGGTGACGTCGCCGCGCACCCAGGTGAAGACCAATTTCGTCCAGGTCAACAACAGAGCGTCGCTGACCGAGGTGTACAGGGTTCCGGTGACTCCGTGCCCGAGTGGCACCTGCAGTGCAGCGCTGGTGCGGGTGTTGCTCAGCCGATACAGGGTGCTTTCCGGATAGATCGCCAAACTGGCTCGGTTCGTGGTGGAAAGCACGTCCACCACCACAGTCCGTGGTCGTGATTCGATGTCCCACTCAGGATTTCCGTCTTCTGCCTTCATCGTCTGCCGGGTCAGCGTCGCTGCTTGCCCGAAGTACGAGCGCACCCAGTCGTACGATTGGATCGCTGTCCGGTTCCACCCGGTCGGCGGAGCCAACGGTACGGACGTCGATCCCGGAGGGCCGGCGGTATCCGGGATCACCGCTGTCTCGGGCAGCGGGAGGAAGAGCAGGATCACCGCAGCAACGATCACCAGAATCGCCGAACTCGGCGACCGTTTCGCCGAAGACGAGGACATGCCCTTCGGCAACGGTTTCTTGCTCTCACCGCGCCTGGAGAGCAGGTAGAACCCCAGCCCGATCATCATCGACGAACCGACCGTCGGGATGAGCTGCAACAGAACGATGTCGATTCGAGGCCAGAGGGCCAAGATGAACGCCAGCACTGCGAACCCCGTTGCCACCGTGCATGCGAATCCGAGCCACGCTCTACGACGAGTACGCCCGACGGCTATCGCGCCCGCGACGCCGCCCAACACCACCAGTACTGCTCCGTAGGCGAATCGACTTCCACCGGCATTGACGGCGACCAGCCGATACATCAATGGGCTCAAAGCCAGCAGCAACAACCACACCGACCAGAACCGGCCGACCGGGCGAAGACCGAACAGCAGGATCGCGCCGCCGAAGAAGAAGACCAGCGCCGACAGAACGTCGAGGTGCGCGAGTGCGTACTGCTCGGCGTAACGCGGCAACCACAGGGCTTTGACGGCGATGGCTGCCAGCAACGCGAGACCGCCGACGATGACGTCGGTCTGTCGATCATGAATCGGCAACTCCCCGGCGCGACGGCGAGCCACTCCCTGCGCCGCTACGGCCGCCAGAAACGGAAGCACGAAAATGTACGCGGTGATGGCACCGTTCGACGCTTCCTCCAACACCCGCTTCCAGGTAGGAAAGTATGCGACAACGACGCACGCCAAAAGCAGGAGCCACCGAAGAACGATCACCGTGGCCGGGTGCGCAGTCCATCCCGTCTTCTCCGGTACTGAATCGACCACTGCGACATCGTCGCTGCTCGAGTCCCCTTTCCCGGTGTGGTCGGGGCCGGCCTCGGCATCGGCGGTCATGACACCGGTGAATCGCCGCGGCGGTGGCGACGGTGCGTGGAGCGACGGGAGCGCACAACCAGTACGACCGCACCTACGAGGGCGACGAGGAATACCGCGCCGGCAATTCCGAGAAGCGTCACACTCATGCGATCGACGCCCGACCGGCTGGCCTCCGTCGACTCCGACACCTCCGATGAGTCCCCTGCCAGGTCTCCGCTCGACAACGACACCGGCTCGATTCCCGGTACAGCGAAGAGAATGTCGCCGCTGCGGCCGAACCAACGCGACGGATCGGCGTCGAGCCAACCCAGAAGTGCGTCGAGCCGGCCCCCTTTGCCTGTCGACGATGCCACCAACAATGCCGCGTTGTTCGCGGTCGTAGTCACCTGCAGGCTGGCGTAAGGCACCCCCGGATCGACGGTGAGCGAGGCGTCGGTGTCGGTGGATTCCGGCGTTGCGATCGAGAACGTCGTAGCTCCGGACGAGGACAGCGGCAATGAAAGCGAGTCCGGTAGAGCACCGTCTGCGGCAATCACGACGGCCGGGTCGGAGCTGGCGAGCGCGTCGTCGAGAGAAACGACCTGCGGCATGATCGGCCTGGAGGACAGGCGCTGCAGTCCGGTCACGACCGAGACGGCACGGGCGGTATCGGCGAAGGTTTCCTGGGTCATCGCTACGTCGAATTGCGGCATCAAGGCTTGCGGCAGCGATCCGAATCCCAGCGGAGCCGGCGTCGAGGAAGGTCCGGATCGGACGACAGTGGAACCGTCGACGGTGATCGTCGACGCTGCCTGCGTGTTACATCCAGCGGCCGAATCCGTTGGGCGGGCCAAGCTCACATCGACGGTGGTAGCTTTCCGCAGCTCGGCGTTCGGGATCTCGACCCACTCATCCAACCGACCCGAATCGTCGGCGGACCACGATGCGATCGTCTTACCGCCCACTCCGGCAGTGATCGATCCGACGCCCGGGGTGTAATTTCCGGTCAGATGCACCGACACATCCGAGACAGAGCGGCCGAGGCGTGCTTGATCGAGCGTGAGCGACGCAGTCGCGGTGGCGTCGCCTTTCCCTGTGACAGTTCCGATTCCGAGATCGTCGAGGGTCGTCGAATCGGGTGCGAGAACAGCTCGAGGAGCCGACGCCCCCGCGAGCGCTTTGGTGGTCACCGCCAAGTCGGCAATGTTGCTGGTGATCAATCGAGCCTGGTCGGTCAGTGCCGTACCGCTACCGGTGACGAACAACCGTGGAGGTGATTGATCGACCGGAAAGATCAGTTCTGCTGCGGCGTCCTTGTTCTCGGACACGACGACGGACCGTTCGAAGATCTGGTCCGGTTGCGAACCCTGCAATTGGGTGTCCGGACGGACGACGACCCGAACGGGTTGCGCGCCGTAGTAGTCGATCACCGACGTCGTCAACGTCAACACTGCCGAGATCATGTCGCGGTTCGGCTGGGCAGGCATGAATACGGTGAGCTGTCGGAGTACCGGTGGCAGGAACTCGGAAATCGTTCGAGGGATCGACGGCGCCCCGGTGTAATCGACTCGGGCGTCGAGGAGTCGCAGCTGTGCGTCGGCGGCATCCGGGCAGAAGCCGGCGTCGGGAATCAGCGTCGACGCGAGGTCGAGGGTCACCGCTCCGTCGACAACGGGAACCGCTGCCAGCGGGATGGAGACGGGGATCGTCGGCGCGTCGCCCGCGAGCGCGATACGCGAGATCGGCCGGTTACCGGATTCGACGTCGATCCAACCTCGATCGAGCCAGGCCGGGACGGTGAGCACCGCGTTCAACGACGACGGCCCGGTCCCCGGTGGCACCGGCACGGTGACGCGAGTACGGCCGTCCAGCCCATTCAGCGCAATCGAAGCGCCCAGGCCGGTCTCGCTGAGGGACAACGAGATCGGGTTCGTCTCTTCTGGGTCTTCATCCTGCGCTTGCGCGATTCCCGGCACGGAAGAAAGGACCATCATTGCAACAATCCCGCTGATCGCGGCCATTCGAGCAGTACAGCGAGAAGGCACACCAATAGTCGACGACATCAAATAGTCCGGCCCTTTAAGTGGAAGTGACATCTTTCGAGATCATTATGACCGATAAGGAGTGAACAGTCTCGACGTGTGTCCGATTTTATCTTCACCCCGGGTGACCAGGACATGAGACCCCGGAAGGTCGTGCGAATAAACAATATTACCGACCAGTACATCCATGAATTGCGGTATCGGAGGATCCTTTTATGGGATTACCGGGCTCGAATGGGTTAATAGCGTTGATATGCCATTCACCGGGAGCAGAATTACCGACTGCAAATACACAGGCCTATCATCTGCTCTATGCACAGCCTGGTTCGTTTCTGTCGAGTCGCTGCCGTCCTGGCGTGCGCTGGCCTGCTCGTCGCCGTCACCGGTGCAGCACCGACAGACGCCGCTCCTGCGCCGGGTGCCCGCGTGAGCGCGAGCGCCGACGGTCTGGCACTGGACGGCGCACCCTGGTGGCCGACAGGTTTCAATGCCTACCAACTGGCTACGGATTGGTCCGTCAATGCCGGATGCGGAGCCATGGTCGATCTCGACAGCTACTTCGCGGCGCTGCCTGCACACTCGCTGACGCGCTTCGACGCGTTTCAAGCTCTCGCGATCAACCGCTTCACCGGCAACCTCGACTTCGGCCCCATGGACGCAGTCTTCGCCGCGGCCGAAGCGCACGACCAACTTCTCATCCCCGTCTTGTCACCTCAGGACGGCGCGTGCGAAGACAACGCCTTCAAGGACAGACAGTGGTACATCGACGGCTGGACTACGCCACCGCCTTCCCCCACCGCAACAGCGCTTCTGAGCTTCGAGCAGTGGGCCGACACCGCCGTCGCGCGCTGGAAGGACTCACCCGCACTTGCCGCGTGGGAGCTCGTCGGCGAACCGGAAACGAGCACCTGCGTCGACGCGAGCTGTTCTTGGGAGACTCGAACCTGTGCCTCCGACGCCGATGACGTTCTGCGCAGCTTCTTCGATACCGCCGGCGCACGAGTGCGCACCCTCGACCCACGCACCTTGATCACTGCCGGGCTTACCGGCGGCGGCCAATGCGGAAGCCAGGGCGACCAATACCGCTATCTGGCACAGTCACCCGTCGTCGATGTTCTTCAGTACCACGACTACGGCGCCGACGGGGTCGCACTGCCCGGTGATCAGTGGAACGGACTCCAGCGTCGGATCACGCAGACGGCACAGGTCGGTAAGCCACTTCTGGTGGCCGAGATCGGCGAGCTCGCGGGATCCTGTTCGACTGTGGAAAATCGCGCCGCGCACATCGAGGCGAAAATCGACGGTCAGCGGGCGGCAGGTACCGCTGGTGCACTGCTGTGGGCGTTCGTTCCGGACCCGAGACCGACCGAGTGCACGTTCGACATCGGGCCAAGCGATCCGCTCTGGCAGGTCCTCGATCAGGGAACCTCGAACTAGCCGCTTGCACAAGCATCACTCGAGTATTCATACTCGAACTAACATTTATAGGTGTACAACTATCGGGCGGTCCATATGACTGAGTCTTCGTCACAGCGCCGATACCTCGTGCTCGGCATCTGCTGCCTCAGCCTCTTCCTGGTCAGCATCGACAACACCATCGTCAACGTCGCACTCCCGTCGATTCGGGCCGAGCTGAACTCTTCGGTGTCGGGTCTCCAGTGGATCATCGACGCCTACACCCTCGTCCTGGCGTCGCTGTTGATGCTCGGCGGCTCTACCGCAGATCGTTTCGGGCGCAAGAAGATCTTCATGATCGGCACCGGATCCTTCATTCTCGGATCGCTACTGTGCAGTGTCGCGCCGTCGCTGGGCTGGCTGGTGGCATTCCGCATGGTTCAGGCCGTCGGCGGATCGATGATGAATCCGGTCGCGATGTCGATCATCACCAACACGTTCGACAACCCCAAGGAACGCGCAGGGGCGATCGGCATCTGGGGCGGCGTCGTCGGCGTGTCGATGGCTGCGGGACCGCTGCTGGGCGGGGTGCTGGTGACGTCTGCAGGGTGGCAATCGATCTTCTGGGTGAACGTCCCGATAGGACTTCTCGCGTTGGCATTGACGTGGAAGTACGTCCCGGAATCCAAAGCACTCCATGCGCGCAGGTTCGATCCCGCGGGTCAGATACTCATGATCGCGTTGCTCGCCGGTCTGGTGTTCACGATCATCGAAGGCTCGGCAATGGGCTGGACCTCCCCACTCATCCTCACGACGGGCGCGGTGACCCTCGCATCGCTCGTCGGGCTGATCCTGACGGAATCCAGACGCACAGAACCGCTCATCGAACTGTCGTTCTTTCGCAGCGTCCCGTTCAGCGGCGCCACGATCATCGCCGTGTGCTCGTTCGCGTCGCTGGGCGGCTTCCTGTTCCTCAACACTCTGTATCTGCAGGACGTCCGCGGTTACTCCCCACTGCACGCCGGGCTGTACACGTTGCCGATGGCCTTGATGACCCTCGTCTTCGCCCCGATCTCCGGTCGCATCACCGGATCCCGCGGGCCGCGGATCTCACTGGTGGTCGCCGGGCTCGGCTTCATCGTCTCTGCCACGATGCTCACCCGTCTGACTGCGGACACGTCCTTCGGCTGGCTTGCGGTGTCGTACATCATTTTCGGTATCGGCTTCGGTGTGGTGAATGCCCCCATCACCAACACCGCGATATCGGGCATGCCGCGCAGTCAGGCCGGCGTCGCATCCGCAATCGCATCGACGAGCCGGCAGGTCGGCCAATCACTCGGAGTCGCGGTTGTCGGATCGATTGTGACCGCAGGTCTGGTCGGCAGCTTCGAGGACGGTTTCATCGACGCTGCGAGACCCGCCTGGACTGTCATGTTGTGCGCCGGTGTCGTGGTTCTGATTCTGGCCGTCGTCACCACCGGAGGGTGGGCACGCAGCACCGCGCACGCCGTCGCCACCCGTTCGAAGGAGTTGGTCTCATGAGCGCCCCTGACGTCTGGGCCGACCTGCGCAGCCTCGTCCTCGAGGTGTCCGATCCACACCGCGCGGTCGTCGCCGCGACCGGAGAGAGCTTCTTCAGAACGAAAGTTCTCCGACGGCTCCTGCACGGACCGATCTCGGCGGGCGAACTCGCCGAACAACTCGGCTCCGATCCGCCGTACCTGTCGATCACTCTTCGTGACCTCGAAGCCAGAGGCCACCTCAGACGCACGGAGGACCCTGTCGACCGACGTCGACGCGTCGTGGCCCTCACCGACTCCGGGCGTGAACTCGCGCGCGTGGCGAACGATGTCCTTGGAACACCGCCTGCGGCCTTGACCGCTCTGGACGGGTCGGACCTCGCGACCCTGGCGCGCATTGTGTCTTCGCTACTCGGAGACTCGGCCACCTCTGCGTAGGCCTGCCTGCGTCCGCTAGTTTTCGTAGGTGACGACGATGTCCTGAAACCCCTTGTTCCGCTGCGCTTCTGCCTGGCCGGTGTAGGACTTCTTGTCACCCTCGGTGAGTTCGACGTTGTCGGTGAACGGCGTCAGCAGCGCACGAGGATGCAGTCGGTCGACTCGGACGGCATTGATCTCGATACAGAGAACGATGAGTACCGATGCGACATAAAGGAATCCGAGCAAGCCGAGAACGATCGCGAAGACTCCGTTGCTGGTGCTGACATTACCCACCACGTATCGGATGTAGATTCCGCCGAATGCTTGCAATGCCTGCCAGATCACCGCGGCGACGATCGCCCCGGGCAGTACGTCCTGGATGGTCAACGCGCGGGGCGTTCCGATTCTGAACGCTACGGAGAATACTGCGGCGTTGACCACAACGGCGCCGATCAGGGCAAGCGTGCCACCTGCAAACCCGAAGATGCCGGACGACGCGACGGCATTGAGGACGGTCAACCCGATGATGGCGGTACCGACAGTGCTCAGCAACAGCAGACCGCGCAGTCGTGCTCGCAGCGGGTCCGGCTGTTCGTTGCGCGGAACGGACCATGCGGTGTTCATTGCGTATTGCGCCGCAAGCGAGATGCCGAGGCCGCCGTAGAGCGAGCCGACTATGCCGATCACAATCGCCGTCACACCGCCGCTGAGGCGGTCCGGTTCGCCTAGTTGATCTCCGATGACAGGTATCTGACTCATGGCGGAGTCGAGAATGCTGGCCTGCAGGTCCGGATTACCGGCAAGCACGATTCCCAGCAGCGTGGTGAACAAGAGCAGCAGCGGAAACAGTGACAAGAACGCGTAGTACGCGATCAGGGCGCCGAGATATCCGCCGCGGTCGTCGAGGAATTTGTACACCACTGCCAGCGGGAATCCCGCCGATGGATGCCTTCGTTGAAACTCGTCCATTCTTGCCAGCATCATCGGTCGAATCCAGCCATGCTTCTCACACTCCTTCGCCGCGCCACTCGCGACCGGATCACGCATACCCACTGCTCATCCATCCAACACCGCCACCGACCAGTACCGTCGGACTGCTCTGGCACCATCGAAGACATGAGAGCTGTGACTAGGGCTGGAGCTGGGAGGCAGGGTGAGTGAGGACCGCGAGTACACCGAGGATGGACACTTCATCGTGATCGAGGGTCGGCGCTGGAGAGCGACCGACCCATCCATTCCCGAGGACCGCAACGCCGAACTACGGTCGATTCTCATGGCCTGGCGACGCGATGTTCGCTCCACCGGGGGCGCCGCCGCCTCCCGTGCGGGGGTGCAGGCTGCGAAAATCGCGCTGGGAGAACGAGGCACACCGTGGTGGCAGCAGTCGGAATCCGAGCGGCGCGCCCGGTGGGAGAAACACGTCCCGCGACCGGAAGCGTGATCAGCCAACCGTAAGGTCGCTGTGGAAAGCATCGCGTGGCACGAGCGTCTGGAGCACCTGGATAGACATGGAACTAGTTTCTTCACTACCCGCCGATACCCCGCTCCACCAGGTTGCCGATCGCGTCAGGCGCATAGAGGATCTCGGTTTCGACACCGTGCACATTTCCGAAACCGTCAGGGATCCGTTCGCGGTAGCTGCTTTGGCCGTCGAGCACACCTCCACGCTCGTCGTCCGGACGTCGATGGTGGTGGCGTTTGCGCGTAGCCCGATGGTGACGGCGTTGGCGGCCTGGGATTTGGCGAGCTTCTCCGGTGGCAGGTTCCAGTTGGGGTTGGCGACTCAGGTGCGGGGGAACATCGTCGGCCGGTATTCGATGCCGTGGACGGACCCTGTTGCGCAACTACGTGATTACATCGGCGCTGTTCGGGCGATCTTCGTAGCATTTCGCGACGGAAACTCGTTGGATTACGAGGGCACGCACTACACGTTCGACCGCTTGCAGCCATATTTCAATCCGGGTCCGATCGACGTCCCATCTCCAGAAATATGGACGGGCGGAGTCAATGCTCGGATGTGCAAGCTCGCAGGCGAGATTGCCGATGGCTTTGTCGCTCATCCCACGAGTTCGCATCCGAAGGTACTAGAACAGATCACCATTCCCCATCTCGAACAGGCCGGTCGAAGGCCTCGCATCATCGCGGTCCCGAAGACGATCACCGGCCGCGATGCGGCCACCGTCGTGTCGGCCCGGGAGCCTGCGCGAAAAGAACTTGCGTTTCTGTACTCCACCCCGGCATATCGCGTTGCTCTGGATGCTCTCGGACTGTCCGAGGTCGGCGAGAAGCTGACCGCTATGTCCCGCGCGGGTGACTGGGCTGATCTCGCCGGTGTAGTTACCGATGACGTCCTGGACGTGCTGGTCACCCAATGCACGTACGCGGAGCTGCCTGCAGCGTTTGCATCGAGGTACGAAAATCTTTGTGACGGTATTGCTTTGACAGTCCCATCGGATCGCGCCGATGACGACGAGTTCCGCGACATGTGCGCGAAGCTTCGAGCCCTGAAGTAATTCGTGGCGAGCTCAGCGACTCCGGAAGCGGTCGATGGCGGCGGCGCGACGAGCAGAAAGTCGTGCCCAGAGGCTCTGCTGAATTGCCAGAGTGGCCCAGCCTGCTACCGCCATACCGGTGATGTTGAGCAGCAATTGAAGAGTGCTGCCCCAAATTTCCGTACCAACACCGAACGCTATTCCGAGCGCGACGTTTCCGGCGGCAGGCACCGTAGTCACCGAGATGAACACCCCGGACAACCCACCCGTCTTCGCCGAGGTGATCGACAGAACCCCTGCTGCTGCCGCGATCACTGCCACGATGAACGACCATTTGTCCGGTGAGTAGATGAAAGCGGTGCTCGGTCGAGGTCCTGTGACGTCATCGATGACCACCCAGCCCACCGCGCGCGCCACAAGTACGAAGAGAGTGGTCGTAGCGATCGAGAGAACGAATCCGACCACCAGGGTCCTGCTCGCGCGGACCAGCAGCGTAGGTCGTTTCCGCACCAGCGCGACACCGAGAGCTGCGATAGCCCCGAACTCCGGACCGAGAACCATTGCACCGATTATCAGGATCTGCGAATCGATGACGATCGCGATCGATGCGAGCAGCGTGGCCATGCCCATGAAACTCAGGTAAGTCCAATTCAGTTCTGTGTCGTCGTACGACCGCTGCGCCACATCCGCCCACACCACCGAGTCTGCGCTGCTGCCCGGAGTTCGCTTCTCTGCTTCGAATCCCGAGCGCGAGAGCCAACTACGAACCGGCTCGATATGAATGCTGCCATCCTGATGCACCCCGAGATCGCGTAGAAAGTCGATGATCTCGTTCGCTCCCTCCCGTGCGATATCGGCGACGACGAGGTCACCGACAGGTTCGACGGAAGCCTCGCGTGTCACCGCGATACCGCTGACAGCGGGACTGTCGACAAGACATGCGAGCACGTCCTGAGTCAGTACCGAGGGCGAGAGGATACGCAGGTGCAGCATGCCCATATTCTGCGCACAGCCCGGACAGGCCCCGACATCGACTCCCTCTCGGTTCACCCGCGGTCGGCGCATTCGGGCAGTCCTCTCGATCGCCCACAAGCCCTTCTTACTTGCATTATTGCGCAAGTAAGAATACCGTAAATCTACATAGTGCATTAATGCGACATTTAACAATCAGTGGAGGTCCGCGATGAGGTCTCGATACCGGCACGCAGAACACTCGGGTTCGGGTGTTACTGCGGCCGTGGCGGTGGTCGGAATACACCAATCGTCCCCGCGTCCGCTGTCTTCACGCGGTTCCGTTCACACCTGGGTTGCGATGGAGGAGTACACCGCCGTCGTACAAAGACTCACCTCGCTGCGTGCGGTACGGCTTCCACTGGCCGATTGCACCGAGTCGGACATCGTCGATCGACTGTGCGCTGTGCACTCGGACATTATTGCCACACTGGTGGGCGGGTTGAGTTCGGCGGATTCCGAAGCGATTGCACATCGAATCGACGAGCGAGGCGGCCCGACCGTCGTCACCGAGATCGACCTGACGACCGCTGCGCTTGCAGCATCCGTCGTCTCCATTCTCGGCCACCGCGGCATATCAACTGGCCACGGACGGGTAATTATTGCGTGCTCAGAACGCGCACCGTTGCTCGGTCCCGTGCTCGTCGAATGCGGAGTCGGCAGCATCACCAGCTGGAACCTCCATGATGCACAGGACTTTTCGCTGAGGCGCTTGATCTCACACAACGATGTTCTGGTCGACCTGTCCGACGCGGAAAACCGTATCGGCGACGAGATGGACTGCACGATCACCATCGACTCGGATCCTGTGCCGGCCGCCTCACTTGCGTTGCCTGGCTTGTTCGACGCCCTCTCTCGGCGAGCACCTACCCGCGTCGACGCATCGGTCCTGGCGGCCTGCGCTCGGGCACTCGCATTGCTTGCGCCCCGCGGCAAACTCCTGCCCGACCTCGACCAACCACTCTTGACCACGACGGTCGCCCGCTACGCCGACCGGGCACTCGATCTCGTCGAACGTCTTCAGTACAGCCGGTGACCACAACGAATCGCTGGAACTTCATGCCACGTCGGAGGGACACCCCATGACCACATCGAGCACTGTTGATCTCGATCTCGGCTTCGCACCGACCTCCCATCCAGAGCTACTGATATGGGTGAGCGAGGTCGTCGAACTCACCACACCCGACCAGGTCGTATGGTGCGACGGCACCGCGGACGAATGGGACCGACTCACCGCAATCCTCGTAGATCGAGGCACGTTTTTCGCACTGAGCGAGCCTGCGAACTCCTTCCGCGCCATCTCTGATCCCCGAGACGTTGCACGCGTCGAAGATCGCACTTTCATCTGTACGGAAAACGAATCGGACGCCGGCCCGACGAATAATTGGATGGATCCCGTCGACATGACAACGGTGTTGACCGAGGAGTTCCGTGGCGCAATGGCCGGTCGAACGATGTACGTCATCGGGTATTGCATGGGTTCCCTCGACTCCGCTGAGCCGAAATTCGGTGTCGAGATCACCGATTCCGAATACGTCACAGTATCGATGCGCGTGATGACCCGCACCGGAACACCTGTCTGGGAACGCATGGGCACCGAGGCGCCATTTGTCAAAGGCCTCCATTCGATGGGTGCTCCGCTGATGCCGGGTCGACAAGATGTCCCGTGGCCCTGTGACAACACGAAATACATCAGCCACTTCCCTCAGACCCGAACGATCTGGAGCTACGGATCCGGATACGGAGGGAATGCACTACTTGGGAAAAAGTCCTTTGCCCTGCGCATCGCTTCGGCCATGGCCCGTGACGAAGGATGGCTGGCTGAACACATGCTCATCTTGAAACTCACTTCCCCGGCCGACGACGTGCGCTACATCGCAGCGGCATTCCCCTCCTCGTGCGGCAAGACCAACCTCGCCATGCTCGAACCGACCCTCGACGGATGGACTGCAGAAACCATCGGCGACGACATCGCCTGGATGCGATTCGGCGAGGATGGGCAGCTCTACGCCACCAACCCCGAAGCCGGGTTTTTCGGTGTGGCGCCCGGGACCGGGATGGCGACGAACCCGAATGCCATGCGCACCATGGCTGGTGGCAACTCGATCTTCACCAACGTTGCGCTGACGGACGACGGTGGTGTGTGGTGGGAAGGAATGACCGAGCAGGCGCCGGACCATCTGATCGATTGGCGCGGCAACGACTGGACCCCGAACGCCGATACCGTCGCCGCGCACCCGAATTCGCGTTACTGCACGCCCATCGATCAGTGTCCTACTGCTGCAGCGGAGTGGAACGACCCGCGTGGAGTCCCTATCTCTGCCATCTTCTTCGGCGGCCGCCGTGCATCGACGATCCCGTTGGTCACCGAGGCATTCGACTGGCAGCACGGAGTGTTTCTGGCCTCGATACTGTCTTCGGAAACGACTGCAGCCTCGACGGGAAGCGTCGGGGTTGTCCGTCGCGACCCCATGGCGATGCTCCCCTTCATCGGCTACCACGTCGGTGACTACTTCCAGCATTGGCTCGATATCGGGGCCCGCGCTATCTCGCCCGGGGCGCTGCCGAAAATCTTCTACGTGAACTGGTTTCGTCGCGGTGATGACGGAACCTTCTTGTGGCCGGGCTTCGGTGAGAACCTCCGGGTGATCGACTGGGCGTTGCGCCGAATCGACGGGCTGGTCGACGCGGTCCCTTCTCCCCTGGGTTACGTTCCCACCTCCGGCTCACTCGATCTCACCGGACTCGACATCGATCACGTCGATGTCGACACTGCGATCACACCCGACACCGACGAACTACTCGCGGAACTCACTCTCATCGACCAGTGGTACGCGACGATAGGCGGCAATAAACTCCCCGATGCTCTACGCCAAGAGCTGAACTGGCTCAAAGCGCGTCTGAGCGGCTACCCGAGCGAACTGACCGACTCCGATGGGAACCCGATTCGATGACCACCGCACCTCGACCGAGCGTCCGGCAGATCGCCGCCTATATCGCAGGCCGACCACTACCCGAGAAGTTCAACGCGTGGGTCATCCATGACATCACCGGACCGGGTTCCACCCGGCACTACGCAACCCGGTGCATCGTCCCACTGGTCCCGATCTTGGCCGCATGCATGCTCGTACCGGGTCCGTTGGTCATCCGTGCAGGAATGGTACTGATCCTGTTACTCCCGTTCGTCTACTTCATGATCGTTCTCGAGCCGATCTATCAGCGTCATCGCCTGGTCACCCACGGGCTCGATCCCGCACTGTTGACCGCACACAAGCAGCGCACTATCGACGACGACGTAGCCCGCTATTCAGCGCGTTACCGGGGTTTCTGATCGATCGCGCGCAGTAGAAGTTCTTCGATTCGACGGTGAACAGAGTCCGTATCATCCTCTGTTGCAATGATACTGAGAAATAGGGAGGCTCCCGCCGCCATCGCGATCAGTGCGCGAGCGTCGAGTACAGCATCTGCCGCGTCCAGTGAGGCACCTGCGGAGAACAATTCTGCAGGAGGTCCGCTGAAACTTTGCCACAGCTGACGACGAAGATCCTCGTTCCGCGTGAAGGTGCTGATCAGACCCGGAACTGCTGCGCGCACTTCAGGTTTGGCGAACAGCTCGCGGCTACCTGTCGCCACCCATCGCACCCAACCATTCGGGTCCGTCCCGTCGAACGGTTCGAGGTCGGGGGTTGCTCCGAGGATCGAGTGCAACACCAACTCTGCTTTGGACGACCATCTTCGATCGATCGTGCCGCGTCCGACGCCTGCACGGGCCGCGACGCCACGCATGCTCAGGTCTTCCCATCCGAGCTCCATCAGTAGCTCGCGGGTAGCCGACAACACTCGGTCGTCGACGCTGCTGTCGCGGGGGCGACCTGCCCGCCCCTTGCCGCTACTGCTGTCCGGATTCATGAAATTTCGTCACACTCATCGTCAATCGTCTATCGTCTATTGTGGTGCCGCTGGCATCGTAATACTGCAATAGGGGTTACTGCATGGTTGAACAAAACGTACACGGGTCGCTGTCACGGCGCCGCTTCTTCGGCGCTGCGGCCGCCACCGGGGTAGCAGCCGCAGTCGCGGGGTCCCAATGGACGCCCGCTGCTGCAGCGCCGGTCGGCGAGGCCTCGCTTACGGTGCCGCCCGAGTTCCCTGGGGGGATCGACCTCTATCAGCAGAGCTACGTGAACTGGTCCAAAGAGATCGTCTTCGACCACGTCTGGACATGCGCACCGCGGGGTGAAGGCGAGGTAGTGACACTGGCCAACTGGGCCGCGAAGCACGGCTACACGTTGCGAGCGCGAGGATCCATGCACGGCTGGAGTCCGTTGACAGTGGTCCCCGGATACCCCGTCGACAAGGTAGTTCTTCTCGACACGACCGCGCACCTGATCGGCGTGAACGTAGATCCGACGGGGTCCCCTGCCACGGTGACCGCTCAGGGTGGCGCGAGCCTGCTGTCCATATTGACCGCACTCGAAGGCCACGGACTGGGTTGGTCGAGTATCCCGGCCATCGGCGACATCACCATCGGCGGCGCTCTCGCTATCGACGCGCACGGCGCCACCCCTCCAGCCGACGGAGAAAGTGCAGTCCCCGGAACCAGCTTCGGTACCGTCAGCAATCTTGTCACCGCCCTGACGGCTGTGGTCTGGGACGATTCCGTAGGAGAATACGTCGCGCGGGCCTTCACCCGTTCCGACCCAGCCATTCGTCCACTGCTCACTCACCTGGGCCGCACCTTCATCTCCTCGGTGACGCTCCAAGCAGGCGCCGACAAACGCCTCAGATGTCACAGCACCTTCGATGTCGGCTGGCAGGAGCTGTTCGCGCCGGCAGGCTCACCGGGCCGGACTTTCGAGAAGTACCTCGCCGAGTCGGGAAGCGTCGAAGCCATCTGGTTCCCGTTCACCCAGGAGCCGTGGCTCAAAGTGTGGAGCGACGAACCGAATCGCCCGGCACAATCGCGGGAAGTGACCGGACCGTACAACTATGCGTTCTCCGATACGCTCCCCGAGCCACTCACCGACGGGTTGGGTGTGGTGGCGACACAGCTCGCGGCTGGGACACCCGCATTCGGTGCGTCGCAGCTCAATGCGGTAAAGGCCGGCATGGCACTCACCGGCACCGCCGACATCTGGGGCACGTCGAAGAACGTCCGCTTGTACCTTCGCGCGACCACACTGCGAGTGACTGCGGGAGGAGGCGTCGTGCTTGCACGCAGGTCCGATGTCGCCACGATCATCCACGACATGGCCAACTGGATCAACGAGCGGCTCACGCATTACAGCTCGCTGGGTCAGTATCCGGTGAACGGCCCGTTCGAGGTGCGTTTGTGCGGACTCGACCACGACACGGACGTGTCCGTGGAAAGCTCGGGCCCGCCGTCTCTTTCAGCGTTGTCCCCAGTTCCCGGCCATCCGGAATGGGACACGGCAATCTGGCTGAACGTGGTCTCTTTCCCCGGCACGCCAGGCATGCATGCATTCTTCCGCGAGATGGAACTGTGGATGCATGGACACTATTCAGGTTCACTCGGAACCATGCGGCCCGAATATTCGAAGGGCTGGGCGTTCACCGACGACCGGTCCCACGCTGACACCGAGTTCCTGACCCGAACACTCCCCTCCCGGTACCCCGAGTGGGAGTCCGCCTCCGCAGCATTCGACGAGTTCGACCCACGAAGAATCTTCCGAAACCCCTTCCTCGACAAGGTAATGCCATGAAAATATTCGAAACTGCCGACCTCGGCCCCCTCACGCTACGTAACCGTGTCATCAAAGCCGCGACCTTCGAAGGACGCACCCCGGAAGCTCTGGTGACCGATGAGCTCATCGATTTCCACCGAGCCGTCGCTGCCGGCGGTGCCGCCATGACCACCGTCGCCTACTGCGCATCCTCGCCCGAGGGCAGAACCGACCGCCATCAGATTTGGATGCGCCCGGAAGCTGTTGCAGGACTCAACCGTCTGACCGAAGCTGTCCACGCCGAGGGCGCCGCCATCTCCGCTCAGATCGGGCACGCGGGACCGGTTGCGAACTCGCAATCCAACCGTGCGACGGCATTGGCCTCTTCGTGGCAGATCAGTCCACTGAGCATGCGGCTGACGAGGACGGCGAGCGCATCCGACCTCGATCGCATCGTCGCCGATCATGCCCGCGCAGCCAGAATCGCCGTGCAATCCGGATTCGATGCTGTCGAACTGCATTTCGGGCACAACTATCTCGTCAGCTCATTCCTCAGCCCAGCGCTCAACCGCAGATCCGACCAGTTCGGCGGAAGCCTCGAGAACCGGGCGCGCGTGGCACGGGCCGTAGCGTCGGCCGTGCGCACCGAGGTAGGCACCGAGATCGCCGTCACGGCGAAGTTGAACATGGATGACGGAGTACCGGGCGGCTTTTGGCTCGACGAGAGCCTTCAGGTTGCCCAGTGGCTGGAAAGCGACGGCTCGCTCGATGCGCTCGAGTTGACCGCAGGTAGTTCGCTGAAGAACCCGATGTACCTCTTTCGCGGAGATGTACCGTTGCGCGACTTCGCGGCGTCGTTCCCACAGCCGCAGCGAGCGGGTATCCGCATGGTGGGCAGCAAGTTCTTGCGTGCCTACCCCTACAAAGAGGCTTACCTGCTCGAACAGGCACGCCAGTTCCGCAGTGCAGTGGACCTCCCGCTCATCCTTCTCGGCGGTATATCCACGCGGGAAACGATGGACCTTGCCATGACCGAAGGATTCGAGTTCGTGGCGATGGCGCGCGCACTTCTGCGTGAACCGGATTTGATCAACAGGATTCAGAAAGAGGAAGTCACTTCCTCTCTCTGCATACATTGCAATCGCTGTATGCCCACCATCTACAGCGGCACGCGCTGCGTTCTCGTAAACGAAGGAACTCGATGAATCGCTTGGCCGGACGCGTCGCATTGGTAAGCGGCGCTGCACGCGGAATGGGCCTGGCTCACTGCAAGGCGATGATCGCCGAGGGTGCACAAGTCGTCCTGGGCGACATCCTCGACGAGGAAGGCGCTTCGGCAGCAAGCGAATTGGGCGACGCCGCACACTACATGCATCTCGACGTCACCTCGGAAGACAGCTGGGCCGAGGCCGTCGCAGCGACCACCGAGAAGTTCGGACCGGTCACAGTTCTGGTCAACAACGCCGGCATAGTAGGCGGCAACCTGATCACCGCCTACGAAACCACCGAGTGGCAGCGGATTCTCGACATCAACCTCACCGGAACGTTTCTCGGTATCCGTGCCTGCGCCCAATCGATGATCGACGCAGGTGGCGGTTCGATCATCAACATCTCCTCCGTCGAAGGGTTCCGCGGTAGTCCTGGACTGCACGGTTACACCGCCACGAAGTTCGCAGTGCGCGGCCTGACGAAATCCGTTGCGCTCGAGCTGGCGCCGAAGAAGGTACGGGTCAACTCCATTCACCCCGGCTTCGTTCACAGCCCGATGACCGAAGGCATCCCCGAAGACTTCCTACAGATCCCACTCGGTCGTGGCGGCAATGCCTCCGAAGTGTCCTCGATGGTCGTCTTCCTGGCCAGCGAAGAGTCCTCCTACTCCACCGGATCCGAGTTCATCGTCGACGGCGGCCTGATGGCAGGCGTTCCACACCGCACCTTCGACTGAATTGCCTCGTACACCGGCGGGTGCATGGTGCGCCCGCCGGTGTGCGACCTTCCGGAACAAGCGGCTCTCATGACCGCAGGTACGACGCACCGTTGATGTCGAGGACCGTGCCCGAGGACCACATGGCCTCGGGTGAGGCAAGGTAGAGGACACCGGCTGCGACGTCCTCGGGGGTTCCGACGCGGCCGAACGGGCTCTGGTCACGGATCGCATCTCCCGTCGGGCCTGCCAGCTTGGTGTGCTGTCGCTCGGTGGCGATGAAGCCAGGCGCTACCGAGGTCACGCTGATCCGATGCGGAGCCAACGCCAACGCCATCGACTGCCCGAACGCATGCAAGGCCGCTTTGCTCGCGCCGTACGCCGGATGCTCGGGCTCACCCACGAACGCACCCCGCGAGCCCACATTCACGATCGCTCCAGGCGCTTGTCGCTCTATCAGGTGATTCGCCACAGCCCAGGTCACGTTGGCCGCGCCCAGCAGGTTGACGTCGACCATGGTTCGCCAACTCGACACCCACTCGTCGTACGACGTCTCCGCCACCGAGTGACGGTTGCGCTCCGACGGCGCCACAGCCGCGTTGCACACCAGAACATCCACCGCCCCACCCACATTCGCAATCGCCTCCGAGACGAGTACCAGCGCAGCCTGAGGGTCCGCCAGGTCGCCCTGCACGAGCGCATGCCCCTCCCCCGGAAGCTGCCGGAGTGTCTCCTCTGCCTCGTCGCGGCCGGTCCGATAATGCACGGCGACGCGATCGCCACGCTCGGCGAACGCATGCGCGACGGCACGTCCGATGCCCCGCGAAGCGCCTGTCACCAACACGCCCCTGGCCGAATGGAATGCAAGGTCTGTCATGACTGACCAGATTGCCCCCGGCAGCTGCGTAATTCAAATTCGGCGGTGTTGGGCCTGCCCCGCTTTCGTTGCCATCTGATCTGTCAAGATCGCTCGTCACCGCATGAGGAGCCGAAGATGCTGCGCGGTGAGATGCAGCCACGGCTACCGCTGCCGTCGGTTTCAGTCTGCTGAGATCACCTGCTCGTTCAGGAAGTCGATCAACGAGTGGCTCACTACCTCAGGTCGGCCGTTGTTTTGATTCCACGCTGCTGTCACCAGGTCCAAGTGGTTGTAACCGGGCGCGTCCACTCTGGTGCCGGCTCCCACCGACGTAGTGCCGAGGGAATCCAGGCCGGCAGCGAAGCCAGTTTCGCCTGCATCGACATAGATCACCTTCGACTGGGGCGTCACGTCGTATCGCAGATTTACCAAATCGCCAGTGCGATCACCAGTATTGGAGGCGAGAGTTTCCGTCAGCAAGCGGGTCGGAAAATACCATTCCAATCCGTCTACGACAGCATTGGACCACGTTCTGGAAAATTGAGAGATATCGGTGACCTCACTCTCCTTCGTGGTGAACACATCACCGTCGACGGTTTCACTGCCTGCACGTGGGACCTGGTCGTAGGTCGTCCAGCCGACTGCACTGTTGCCGGCTGCAGGCGCCACCGACTTGTTACCGCCGAGAATGCCTGCGAATGCAGCACCACTCCCGTAGGGAAGGGGAAACTGCTTGGGTGCAGTCGGAGAATCGAAGCTGCCGATGCTCACCCGCCCAAACCCGATCGGCATCGAATTGTCGTCCAGAACTAGACCCACAGCTGCAGAGTTCGAATAGGACCGAGTCCGCAAATCAGGCTGTCCGAGAAGGAAGTCGAGATAGTTCGGAGCCGACACCGCACGAGCTCCGAGCCGAGCGACAAGATCCTGTTGAATATTGGGCAGGATGGTGCTTGCGGCTCCAGGGTCGATACTCGCTGCCGACAACATCGACGACAGCATCGTGAAGGTGGCTTCGGACAACGGAATGTAGGGCAAGGCGTTGTTCAACGGTTGAACTGTTGCAGCCAAGTTCCCGGGTAGCGCACCGCCGACCAATCCGGACAGAGCGGCGAAGGTCGAATCGGCAACATCCATGCGGGAATCGAGAACGAAGTATCCGGCGCATTGGTCGTATCCGGGTGTGCCGTCGAAATCCCAGTTGGCGAACGCGCCTGTCGTCAAGCCGCCGAGTGAATGCCCACCACACATCGTCCGGGTTTTACGGTAGTTCGGAGACAACTGCTGCATGACCGTGAATTGATCTTCGAGAGTCTGCTTCAATCCGACATTGCCGAGGAATGCAGTGTCGACCGAAGCCGCTGGGGAGTGCCGGACTCCGTCGATTTCCTGGCCACGACCGTAGTAGCCGAATGCAAGATTCGGATCTTGTCGGTCTGCGGCAGCGAAGAGTCCGCGATGATCTTCCAGACAATTAGCTCTCCGATCCAAGACCCACACCTCGACGTACTGTCCACGCTCTCCTGCTGCGCGTACGGTATTGCGTGCCAAAGGCTCGGCTGAGCCTGCACCCTCTAGATATCCAGGCATCGTGACGAACACCGACGCCGACTCTTCCGAATTGCCTGGTCCATTTGCCGCACGGAAGCGTGTGTAGCCCAATCGATCACACTGCGGTGGCCGCGGCCCCGCAGCCGCAGGCAGGGGATCTTCGAAGCTGACGTAACTTGCTTGCACTCCCCCGTCGTCGGAATTGTCGGCGGGGAACGCAACCTCCGTACGGCCCGCGAATTGTTCGGGCAGTGGGACCGCGTGCGCAGGTGCAACAGGAAGCAACACCATGGCGCACAGTGCGGCGGCAAGCCCGACGCGTCGGGGCGCGGTGCGGTGCTCGATCACGTCGACGGTGCCGATACCGGATCGCTCGTGAAGGTCTCGGTCAATCGGTCGCGCAGTTTGTGCTTGAGGATCTTCCCCGATGGGTTACGTGGGATCTCGGCGATCACCAGTTCGCGTGGAAGTTTGTAATTCGAGATCAGCTTGCTTGCCCCCTCCCGAAGGTCATCCAGGGTAATTTCGCAGCCAGGCAAGGGGGTGACGATTGCGACAATAGTCTCGCCGTACTCTTCGTTCTTCCGGCCCACAACCGCGCAGTCCGCTACGCCGGCGAGTCCTGCGAGTGCGCTCTCGACCTCGACGGAGTAAACATTGCGACCGCCCGTGATGATCATGTCTTTCATGCGGTCGACCAGCGTGATGTAGCCGTCGCTGTCGACGTTGGCGAGGTCTCCGGTGTGCAGCCATCCGTCACGAATTGCGTCTGCGGTCTCCGCAGGCTTGTTCCAGTAACCCTTCATGATCGTTTCGCCCTGCATGATCAGCTCGCCGGTGGAGCCTGCAGGAACGTCGTTTCCTTCTGGATCCACTACGCGCACAACGGTAACCAGTAAACTCGACCGCCCACTCGCCGAAGGCTTGGCCCTTACTTCTGCCGGCCGGCTGTAGATTCCGCTCGGACCAGCCTCGGTCTGCCCACATGCTTGATACAGCTCGACCTGGGGTAATGCTTCCAGCAGGCCTTCGACCGCCGCTGCGGGCATCGGTGCCGCACCGAAGATGCCTGTGCGCCAAGATGACAAGTCGCGTTTGCCAAGATCAGGATGTCGAAGCAGAAGCTGGTACATCGTCGGGACGCCGAAGAAGCCGGTGATCCGTTCGGATTCGAACACCTCCAGTACCGCGGCGGGGTCGAATGCAGGAAGGATGACGTGAGTAGCCCCCACCATCGTCCCTGGAATCAACATCATCGTCAGCTCCGCGGCGTGGTAGAGCGGTGCGACGTGCAGCAACCTATCCCCGTCCGTGATCCCGAACAAGCTCGTGATGCTCACACCGACCCACACGGTCCGATGATGATCGAAGAGTGCACCCTTCGGCTTACCTGTCGTGCCCGAGGTGTAGAGGATAAGCGAATCGTCGGTCTCCAGAACCTGCACCTCAGGGTGCTCAGCGGTTTCCTTCTCGGCCAGCTCGGCGAGGCTCGGATAGCCCTCGACCGCACCGAGCGCCAGGAGCAAGACCGGTGCGTCGTCGTTGGACGCTGCTTCCGTCGCCTCGTGCACCACAGCGGCAACCGTCGAGTCGAAGGCAAGAATCGTGGCACCGGAGTCCTCGAGCAAATACCGCAGCTCGGGAGGAGCCGACCTGGGATTGATCGGCACCACGACAGCACCGAGCTTCACTGCAGCGTAGAACGCGATCACGAACCGATCAGAATTTCCTGCCATCAAGGCGAATCGGTCACCCTTGGTCAACCCAACTTTCGCGAGTGCGTGCGCAGCCCGATTCACCTCGGCGTCGAGCTCACCGTAGGTGCGCCTGGTGTCGCCGTAGACCAGAGCGGTCCGGTCCGGGCACCGCTGTGCACTTGTCGTGAGGGCACTCCCTATTGTCGGCATGTCCATCTCCCAGTAACGTAGATCACACGTGAATTTGTAATCACGACCATAGCGTTGAAAAACCGGTCATGCAATGGCTATCTGTAAGATAAGTAAATTATAATTAGTTTCAATGATCTGCTCCGCATGACACCCCCGATAGCAGATCGAGCACATCTTCGGATCGGGACCCAAAAGGATCACCTACCCTTCGGTGATCCGCTTCAGTGACCATGGCAACCGAACTTAGAATCAACGCGTCACGAACGGATAGGTGGGAAATGAGCACAGCCCGGGCCGGTGCCGCAAGCGTGGGTACCCGTCGCCCTCGTGACCGCAAGGCGCAGATACTCGGCGTCGCTGCGGACCAATTCGGCAACGTCGGCTACAACAACGCAAGCATCGCCGCAATCGCCGATGCAGTCGGCATCACCCCGGGAGCGCTGTACCGCCACTTCCGAAACAAGGAGGCCATGCTCATCGAGCTGACCTTCGAAGGATCCGACCGGTTCGTCGAGGCACTCAGCGACGACAGCCTCGACTTCGCAGCCACGATGACACGGCTTGTCGCGTTGGCCGTGTCTCGTCGCGGAATCGGTATTCTATGGGAGCGCGAAGCCCGCAATCTTCCCCGAGTCGAACGCGCGGAGTTGAGACGGCGACTGCGCTACTGCCACCAGAAGGTCAGCACTGTGATCGCTGCCCACCGGGAAACCCTCGATCCCGAGAGCTGCAATCTTCTCGCGCGCGCGGTACTGACGGTTCTTCTCAGTCCCTCCTATCACCGTGCACAGGTCCCCGACGATCGGTTTACCGATGCGCTGGAAGGCATGGTCAGCAGGATTGCCGACACTCGCCTGGAGTCCGATGAATCCGCCGGGTCGCCCCCCCGGGACGGACTGTCGCCGCAGCACACGCGACGGTCACGGCGGGAACTCCTACTCGTCGAAGCGGCCGGACTGTTCGCCGAGCACGGGTTCCACGCCGTCACGATGGACGACATAGGGCAAGCGGCCGGGATGACCGGCCCGAGTATCTACAACCATTTCGCCAAAAAGGACGAGATATTGCTCGCGGCACTCAATCGCGGCGCAGACCTACTCGACGCTGGCCTCAACAGTGCTCTCACGCAGGCACATTCGGCGCCCGACGCCCTGCATCTCGCCCTACTCTCGTACATCGACGTCATGACCAACCACCCTGCTCTGATCACCATCGTGGTCAACGAGACCTCGAGTCTCGCCGACCCCCTCCGCCACCGACTGCGTTCCCGTCAACGCGAGTACGTCGATGAATGGGTTCACCTCCTCGGGACCATGAACCCCGGCGTGGACGGCGAAGAACTACGGGCGATTGCTCTCGCTGCGATCACTACGGTCAATATTCTGGTGAACAGCCCTGAAGTATCCGAGAGGCCCCACCTCGTGGAAGAGCTATCCATCATCGGTGACCGGATCATGGACATCAGTCCACCCATGAGTGCCTGACTCAGTTCAGGACACGGCTTTCGAAGATGTCAACGCCGCTACCGTCTCCTCGTCGAGACCCCAACCCGCGAGCGTCCCGGCCACATCACGGCCTCCGGCATCCATCGGGACCGGATGCGCACTCGCGGTTCGACTGAACCGCGGGGCGGGCGCGGGCTGGATCAGGCCGTCGACCTCGATGAAAGCTCCCCTGGCTTCATGGTGAGGATGCTCGTGAGCTTCCCAGGGCGAGAGCACCGGTGTGACACACGCATCGGAGTCCGCGAAAATCTCGGTCCATTCTGCGCGGGTCTTCTCCCTGAACACCCCTGAGATTGCATTCTTCACCTCGGGCCACGTGGCCACGTCCAATTGAACTGGGAGTTCGGCGTCGGTCAAACCCAGCTTGTCGAGCAAAAGAGCGTAGAACTGTGGTTCGACGGAACCGACTGCCATGAACTTGCCGTCGGATGTTTCGTACGTGTCATAAAACGGGGCGGCGCCGTCGAGCGCGTTGGTACCCCGCTCGCCGTCCCACATCCCGCTTGCGTGCATACCGTGCATGAACGTGGTCAACAACGCTGCCCCGTCGACCATTGCAGCATCGACCACTTGCCCCTGCCCGGATTGCTGCCGCTCGAACAGTGCGGAGACAATTCCGAGGGCCAACATCAAGCCGCCACCGCCGAAGTCACCGAGCAGATTCATCGGCGCGTGCGGGCGCTCCCCGGCACGGCCGATCGGCTCCAGCGCACCCGCGATGGCGATGTAGTTGATGTCGTGACCCGCGCGTGCTGCGAGCGGGCCATCCTGACCCCAACCGGTCATTCGTCCGTAGACCAACTTCGGGTTGATCCGCAACAGCGCGTCCGGGCCGATCCCGAGACGTTCAGCTACTCCGGGCCGGAAGCCTTCGACGAAGACATCGGCGCTGTCGATCAGCTTCTGAACAACTGCGACTCCGGCGGGATCCTTCAGATCCACTGCGATGCTGCGTCGTCCGCGGTCCAGAGGTCCGGCGGGGGGCGTGAGCCCCACTCCCCTTGCGCCGCCTGCACGCTCGATTCTGATCACCTCGGCCCCCATGTCCGCGAGGATCATGCATCCGAAGGGTGCCGGTGCCAGGCTTGCGATCTCGACCACGCGTACGCCATTCAAAGGGCCCACGGGACTCTCACTTCCAGTTTCGCGTTGCGCGGTCACAGTGAACGGGCGATCAGATCTTTCATTACTTCGTTCGAGCCGCCATAAATACGTTGAACCCGAGCATCCGCGTACATGCGAGCGATCTGGTACTCGGCCATGTACCCGTATCCACCGAATAATTGAAGACATGTGTCGACGACTCGGCCTTGAACATCGGTCGTGTACGCCTTTGCCATCGACGCTGTGGTGCTGTCGAGTTCACCACGCAGATGGCGTTCGATGCAGTTGTCGACGAACACTCGCGACACTCTGGCCAGGGTTGCGCACTCCGCCAGCTGGAAGCGCGTGTTCTGCATATCGAACAGTGGTCCACCGAACGCCGAACGATCCTTGGTGTACTGCACCGTGATCGCGACGGCAGCCTCGGTGGCAGCTGCGGCACACACTCCGATGACCAGTCGCTCGTGTGGGAGTTGCTTCATCAGATAGCCGAAACCTGCGCCCTCGTCGCCGAGCAGATTCTCGGCCGGGACCCTGACGTCCTCGAAGAAAAGCTCGGCCGTGTCCTGTCCCTTCATACCGATCTTGTCGAGTACGCGGCCCACTCGGTAACCGTCGACGTCAGCTGTCTCCACCACTATCAGCGAGACCCCCTTGGCGCCGGCAGACTGATCTGTCTTGGCTGCGACGATGACCAGATCAGCGTGTTTTCCGTTGGAGATGAACGTTTTGGCTCCGTTGATCACGTACTCGTCGCCGTCGCGAACAGCATTGGTACGCAACATTTTCAGATCGGATCCTGCGCCCGGCTCGCTCATCGCGATGGCACCGACGAGCTCGCCTGATGCCATCTTGGGCAACCATCGTTGCTTCTGTTCCTCGCTTCCGTAAGCGAGGATGTAATGCGCGACGATGCCACTGTGGACCATGTTGCCGAAGCTGGTGTCGCCCAGACGGTACTGCGCGTCGAAAATAGCGAAATCGTGTGCGTAGGTGCCGCCCCCTCCGCCGTATTCCTCCGGAATCGATGCACACAGCAGACCGAGATTGCCGGCTTTGTTCCACACGTCGCGGTCGACAGATTTCTGATCTGCGAACCGCTCCTGGTTCGGTAGGAGTTCGGCTTCGAAAAACTTTGTGGCCATGTCCTTCAAGGCGACTATGTCGTCGTCGATCCACGATGATCGGTATTCTGCTGTGCCCATGTTCTCGACTCCTAGAAGTTGAAGCCGCCGCCACAGACCAGGGTCTGCGCGCTGACGTAATCGGATTCGGGGGTGCAGAACAAATAGACCGCCCCTGCAGCTTCGCTCGGTGCGCCGGCGCGACCGAGTGGGATCATCTGTTCCATCGCGGTCATCAGGTCGGGGTTGACCCCGACCTTGATCTCTTTGCCTTGAACATCGATCGTGGCTTGGCCATCTGCCGACGCTTCGGTGAGGCGGGTCTTGATGAAGCCGAATGCAACAGTGTTGACGGTGACGTTGTACCGGCCCCATTCCTTCGCCAACGTCTTGGTCAGCCCAGTGACACCGGCCTTCGCCGAGGAGTAGTTTGCCTGGCCTGGGTTGCCGCCGGTTCCGGCAAGAGACGAGATATTGACGACCTTGCGGCATGGGATAGGTTCACCCGCAGCTTTGGCCTTCTTGACTGCGGCCGCGATGACGGGCTGCGCGGCGCGCAGAATACGAAAAGGAGCCTTGAGGTGTACGTCGAGAATCGCATCCCACTGCTCGTCGGTCATCTTCTGGATCACCGAATCCCAGGTGTAACCCGCATTGTTGACCATGATGTCGAGTCCGCCGAAAGAATCGACGGCGGTCTGTACGAAACGCTCGGCAAAACCGTCTTCGGTGACGCTTCCGGCGCACGCAACGGCGAGGCCGCCGGCGTCCTCGATCGCAGCAACGGTCTCGTCGGCCGGTTCCGCATCGAGGTCGTTGACGACCACCTTCGCACCCTCTCGGGCAAGTTTGAGTGCGATCTCCCGACCGATCCCACGGCCGGAGCCAGAGACGATCGCGACCTTGTTCTCTAGAGTTCCCATGGTGTGCAGTCTCTTTCAGTTGATGGCGACGACTGCGTCGCCGGTCAGTGCGACGGTGCCGTCGGCGAGGATGACAGCGAGTTCGACGGTGGCACGACGCTCACCGTCGACCTGATCGATCGAGACAACTTTGCCGGTGGCAGTGGGCTTGGCCAACACGGGCGTGATGGAAGCAAACCTCACCTGGTACGAGCGAATATCCTGCTGCGGAATCCAATTGGTCAACAAACGACCCAGGTATGCCATCGAAAGCATGCCGTGCGCGAAGACGTCCTCGAGTCCTGCCGACTTGGCAACGTCGATGTCGATGTGCATGGGGTTGTGATCGCCCGAGGCGCCGCCGAACAGTGCCAACGTCGTTCTCGTGATCTTGTCGATCTCCAACGTGGGGAGCTCGGTGCCGAGCTCGATGTGTTCGGTAGATATCATTTGCCCACTCCTGGGTTTCGAACGACGAGTACAGATTTCAGGTCCGCCACTGCGGATCCATCAGCGCGGGTGACGGCGGTGTCTTTCACGAAAAATTCCAGTGCACCGCCCTTTTTCGAGTACACATCGGCGATCGTCGACTTCGCAGTCAACGTGTCACCCGGGTAGGCGATCGAGTGGTAGGTGAATGCTTGTTCCCCGTGTAGGACGAAGCGCAGATCGACGCCGAGGTCCGACAACCAAGCGAATGGGTCGGGACTGTCGAGCTCGATGGAGAACAGGAAAGTCGGCGGGACAGGCAGGTCCTTGTGCCCGGCTGCCTTGGCTGCCTCGACGTCGGTGTAGACGGGGTTAGTCTCACCGATGGCCTTGGCGAAGAATCGCAACCTCGCTGCATCGACAGTGATGTCGACGGGCTCGAACTCGGTTCCGATCACTGCGGTATCGACGGCCATGCTCAGCTCACCTTCTCGTAGAGGGTGACCACGGCGGCGCCGCCGAGACCGATGTTGTGCTGCAAGGCCACTTTGAGATCTCCCTCGACCTGACGGGCCTGTGCCTGGCCGCGCAACTGCCACACCAGCTCCGCACACTGCGCGAGACCCGTCGCACCGAGCGGGTGTCCCTTGGACAGCAGGCCACCGGAGGGGTTGGTGACAACCTGGCCGCCGTAGGTGTTATTGCCGTCGTTGATGAACTTTTCGGCTGTTCCCTCGGGTGTGAGGCCGATTGCCTCGTAGGTGAGCAGCTCATTGGCTGTGAAACAGTCGTGCAATTCGACGACGCGGATATCTTCGGGCCCGACGCCGGACATTTCGTAAACCTGTTGCGCCGCAGCCTTCGACATGTCGTAGCCGACGACCTTGGTCATGTCGTTTTCATCGAATGTCGAGGAAAAGTCGGTCGTCATCGCTTGGGCTTTGATCACAATGGACGCGTCGAGACCGTTCTTCTTGGCGTATTCCTCGCTGACGATGACTGCCGCCGCCGCGCCGCAGGTGGGCGGGCAGCATTGCAGTCGAGTGAGCGTGCCGTAGATGTGCGGCGAGGCGAGTACTTCTTCGACGCTGGTCGGCGTCTTGAACACCGCATACGGATTGTTCGCGGCGTGCAGGCGGGACTTGACGGAAATCTTCGCAAACGTTTCGGGTGCGGTGCCGTACTTCTCGGCGTATTGACGACCTGCACCACCGAACATCTGAGCAGCGAAAGGTGACTCGTCCCGTTCCTGGACCTGATCCATCACCTCGTCGAACCGCACGAACGGCGACGGCCGATCGGTGAATCCCATAGCCAGCGCACCCCGCTGCATCTGCTCGAAGCCGACCGCGAGAGCGACGTCGACCGCACCCGACTCGACAGCCTGCCGGGCGAGGAACAGGGCCGATGAACCGGTCGAGCAGTTGTTGTTGACGTTGATGACTGGGATTCCAGTCAGACCGAGGCCGTATACGACGGCCTGTCCGCATGTGGAATCGCCGTAGACATAGCCCGCGTAGGCCTGCTGAATTGCGCTGTACTCCACACCCGCGTCGGTGAGGGCGGCACGCGCTGCCGTCGTTCCCATCACGTCGTACGTCTCGGACCGGCTCGGCGTCGCGAAGGGGATCATTCCTACGCCTGCAACCACTGCTCTTCGCGTCATCCCAAACTCCTGAAGTTGACTAATTCTGATTTACTTACTGAAGCAGAAGCGCTGTTGGAATGCAATAGGTAGATCGGTACGACATTAACTTCGGTGACACGAGAGCTCTCGGGGCCGTCAGACGAACGGGCTCCACCGCCGTGCCGTGGTCCAAGCACCCACGTCGATCTCGACGAAAATATCTTTCGACCGATCCGACCCCTCCGCGGCACGTACGCTTGCACGACCTCACTCTGCGCGACGTCCGCCGTCTCACCACAAGGAGCGATTCTCATGTCACAGGATTCGTCCGCTGCAGCCGTCACGACCTCCGTCGAAAACGCCATCGGTTACGTGACATTGACCGAGCCGGAGCGTCGAAATCCGCTCTCGGTGGCAACTATGCGCTCGTTCCAACAGGCACTGCTCTATCTATCAACGACTCCCGCCGTACGCGTGATCGTCGTTCGCGCCGAAGGACCCGCATTCTCGGCCGGCCACGACCTGACCGAAGTTGTCGGACGGTCCCTGGAAGAGGAACGCGAGATCTTCGCCGTCTGCACGGAGATGATGCTGACCATTCACCGCGTTCGCCAGCCCGTGATCGCTGCGGTGCAGGGCATGGCCCTGGCTGCCGGTTGCCAACTCGTCGCCTCCTGCGACCTCGCGATTGCCTCCTCCACCGCTCGTTTCAGCACCCCTGGTGTGAAGATCGGGTTGTTCTGCTCGACGCCGATGGTGGCCTTGACTCGAGCAATCGGGCGCAAACAGGCGATGCGAATGCTGCTGACCGGAGAAATGATCGATGCGGCGACCGCCCTGCAGTGGGGGCTTGTCAACGAGGTAGTTGCCCCCGAATCCCTCGACACCGTCACCCGGTCGATGGCCGAGACCATCGCAAGCTCGAGTGCCATGACCATCGGTATCGGCAAAGAGGCGTTCTACCAACAGATCGATCTATCCGAGAGCGACGCCTACGCTGCGATGCAGGAGGTCATGGCGAACAATGCTACGACCTGCGATGCCCAGGAAGGCATTTCCGCGTTTCTCGGCAAACGCACACCACACTGGCAGGATCGCTGATCAGATCAGCGCACCGGGCGGCGTCCTAGGGGCCTCCGGCCCGACTGACCGGCCCGGTCGGCTCAGCTGCGGCGGCCGACCACCGGGTTGAGCTCCGAGGCCGCAAGGCCGCCGGGCTCGACGCCTGGGAGGAACTCGCGCCAGGTACCGCTGATCAGAGTCGGTGAAGACGTCACTCGTGCGCCGTCGGCGAAGTAGGTGGTGGCCAGCGCCCGACGCGGCTGCGTGGTCAGGTTGGGGCCCGCGGTGTGGAAGCACAGAGCCGAGTGGAAAGACACCTCGCCCACCGCGAACGGCCCGGACTCCACCGCGACGTCGCGCTCGGTGAAGCGCTGAGTGACAGCCTCGTCGTACGACGTGCCGACCTTGTCGAACTCCAAGTCGGCCACCTCGCCCAGCACCTCGCGGCCGCGGGCGAACGACAGCGGACCCATCCGGCCGGGGATCGCCGACATCGGCATCCATGCGGTAACTGCCTGGGTGGTCTGCAGCGGGAAGTGCTCGGCGTCGTGGTGCCAGGGCGTGCGGCCGCAGCCGGGCTCCTTGGACAGCGCGTTGTCGTGGTAGAGCCGAACGCCGGGTTCGTCGAGCAGGGTCGCAGCCAGGCCGCCGATTCGGGGCGACAGCGCCACTGCGCGCATCAGATCATCGTGGAGCCACATCTGCTCCAGCGCGGTGAATCGGCCGGCGACGTCGTCGCCGTGCTCGGCGCGCAGCAGCCCCTCGAGGTGCTCGGCGAGGCGGCGCACGACCGGCGGCGACAGCACGCCGGGCAGCCGAACGAAAGCCTCCCGCGCGAAAGCCTCGACCGATGCTGGGTCGAGGTCATAGGGCTCGGCCAGCTCGCGCTCGACCTGCTCGTCGGTGGCCGCCGGGACGCCGGGCAGGCCTGGGCCGTCGACCAGTTCGGTGGGCACCTGGTCATTGGCGGCCAGCGTGACGTACCAGTCCCACCAATCCTGGTCGTCGCCCGCCCAGTCCTGTTCGATGCCGCCGTCCCGGTTCTGCTCGGGGAGCCGGTCGTTGGTCTTGTTCAAAGCCACAGCAGGGCCGCCTCGTGGGAGAAGGTATAGGCGCCGGAGGCGCCGCGGCAGGAGGCTAGGTAGTCGCCCAGCACGGGCGCCGCCTCCATCTCCTCCAGCGACACAGAGTCGTCGAAGGCGCAGCGCTGCAGGAAGCCCTCGACGACGGCGCGATCGGACGTGCCGGTGGTGTAGGTGACGCGCTGGTCGCGCACGTCCGCACCGGCTCGCACCAGCGAGTCACGCACCTGTTCGGCGCTCGTGTACGGCGTTGCCTCGCGTACGCCGGCACGGAAGGCGTCGTAGAAGGCGAGGTAGTGGGAGGCCGCCGTGGCCTGTGCGACCAGGCCGAGGCCACCGGGGGCCAATGCAGCCACGAATCGCTCGGCCGCAGCGTCCAGCTCGGTCGGCGGCAGGGCGTAGAGCGCATGGGTGGCCCACACGACGTCGTAACCGGTCTGGTCGGCGGGAAGATCCTGCAATGTCATCACCAGGTCTTCTCTGGCCGAAAACGGCGGGCCCAGCGCGGCGCGCGCCTCGGCCACCGAGAACGCCGACGGGTCGAGCAGGTCGTAGGCCAGCTCGGGCAGCGCAGAGAGGTCGGTGTAATGCCGCAGCGCGGTGGGAAACTTGCCGCTGCCGCAGGCCACGTCGAGCAGCGACCAGCCCTCGTGCGCGCGTTCGGCGAGCAGGCCGGGCCAGTCGGCGGCCAGCGCCAGCTGGCGGTAATCCTCGGTGGCAAGGGCGTAGAACGCCTCCATGCCCGTACGACCTGCCTCGCTCCAGTGCTCGAGACTCCGGTCGGCTGTATCTCCGCTACTCACACGAGTCCTCGTCTCTCTCAGAAAGCCGACCTCGATGCACCGGGCGGGGCGTCGTGGTTGACTCGTTGTGATGTCCAACGTAGCTCCGAACCCGTCGATCGGCACCGCAGCCGTGCTACTCGACGACTTACGCGCCCTACGGCGTGGTGCTGCGGCCCTGGCCGGCCTCGAGCCCGAGTCCTACGCTCGCGACCACGCCGCGTTCGAGCAGCTCTCCGACCAGCGCGGCCTCATCGCCGAGCACCTCGCAGGCCGGCTGGCCACGATGGGCGACGGACCGGTCTCGGTGCTTTCGGTGGGCTGCGGTGACGGCTCGCTCGACGTCCAGCTCGCCAAGGGCCTGGTGAATGCGGTGCCGGGCCGACCGGTGCGCTACGTCGGCATCGAACCCTGGTCCGGGAGCGCGCGGCTTTTCACCGCCAACATGGCTGCGCTGGGGTCCGACGAGCTCAGCGTCGACGTGCACGTCGCGTCGTTCAGCGACGCCCCGGTGGACGAGACCTTCGACGTCGTGTTGTTCGTGCACTCGATGTACTACGTCGCCGACGTGGGAGAGACCCTGAGTGGCGCCCTCGACCTGCTGCGACCCGGTGGCGAGCTGTGGGTGCTCAACGCGCCCCGAGGCGCGCTCAACGCCCTGGTCGACGTGCTCGCCCCACCGCTCGAGGGACACCGGCAGTGGTTCAGCGCCGACGTCGAGAAGGCCTTCGTCGACGCCGGCATCGCCCTCGACGAGGTGGTCACCCTGGACGCGCTGGTCGATCTCGCCTCCGCGAGCGAGCGGGTGCTCGACTTCGCGGTGCAGGCCCGGCTGACCCCCGAACTGCGCGGACCAGTGCGGGCCTATCTCGACGCCGTCTCGGTACCCGGCGCCGACGGCAGGCCCCGGGTACCGCACCCGGTCGACGTGTTCGCCGCGGCCCGCCGCTGACCGTCACTCGAAGGATCTGCGCGGCGCGGACACTCACGCAGGCGGGGCGAAGAATTCGAGTGCGATATTGTCCACGTCTCGGAACGAGATGCCCGAACCGTATCCTGCGTGTTTGATACCGGAGTGTTCGATCTTCAACTCGTCCAGCCTGTCTCGCCACTGGACCAGTTCTTCCTGGGAGCAACCGAACGCGATGTGATCCAGGCCCGCGCGACGTTCGTCGAACGGCCCCTCAGCCGTCGAACCGTGGTGTGAATGTAGCCCGAACAGCATCCCGTTCGCGAGCGCAAAGACCGAATGATGGAAGGTTCCCGACTCTTCGTCCTCGTCCAGAACCGGGCGGGAATCGAACAACTTCGAATACCATTCGACGCTCTTCTCGAGGTCTGTCACCGTTATTGCAACATGGGCCAAGCCTGGAAAACTGGACATTTTCGGTCGACCTTTCGGATGGGCGCTCGCACTACCGTGAACCTAATCGAGACTGTTGCACGGCGAGACGTCATGGACGAAAGCTGCCCGTTCGGGTAGGTGCGAAAAAGCCCATGCCTTTGTACCCGGATGGCGCTTCGGATTCAGTTGCAGCACAACAACGCAAGACCGAAATGAGCTGGTGTGATCTATTTTTCAGCGAGACCCATTGCCGCTGCGAGATATTCACGCGAGTCTCGAAACGTCTGCGCCACGCCGCGTCCCGCGACGGCTCGGTACCGACTGATCTGATCGTCATCGAGAAGATCGAGCGCCGTGGTGGAATCCGCGTGCATCCAACCGCCGTCTCGCACCAGTTTGTGGGCGCGTTTGCCCTGCAGGGCAGAAATTCCCTCGACTCTGATTCCCTTCGGATCGGTCGACGCTGCGATGTAGTAAGCCTTCTTCCCGGGGTAACCGGCCTTGACCTTCGCGCGCAACCGCAAGACGGCATCGGCCGCGTCATCGATGGCCGACAACTGCTCGTCGGAACCCGATTCGGCAGCAGAGACTCGCGCAATCTCCGCATCCAGTCCAGCAAGCAAAGTGGCGAGGTACTCAAGGTCGCTCATCAACTCATGATGCCTTACGGCAGTGCTCTCCGGAACCAGCACCCGACTACCCTCATGATCCAGCTCCATACATAGGTTCGCCCTCGAGCAGCAAAGCCGAGAACGGCTCCAATGCACTCGCCCCGTCCATGCATCCCTGCGACCCGCTGTGGATACACATGCACGAACTTCCTGAAATGGAATTGACTGCCACAGCCTGAGTCGAACGGGCCCTACCCGAACTACGTTGTACCACATTACCTTTCGATTCAAGCACGGGCCGAATTCGGCATCGATGTGGGAATAGTGACCAGCGGACTCACCTCACCCTGGAACGAGGGACGTCTTCGAAACCGGTGGCTGACTGCACACTATCGGCGGTTATCGGCGGGATCCCGTCAATAGCCATCGATAGTGTGCACTGAGCGTCGGGCGACCACACGATCTGGGTTTGATCTGCGCCGGTAGCCCATACGCAACCACCCGCATCCACGGCCGTCACTACCGACATGCGACACGCAGGGCTTACGTCGGAGCGTCGCAAAGTGGAGACAAATGCGGGCTGCTCGCCAGTCGCCTTCCAGCAGCCTCCAAGCCCGGCATCCAACGCATCCCGACACGATCGTCAGGCACCGCCACCAGAAACCCGTTGCCACCCGATGCAGTAGACCCAACTCCGTCAGGCGCACGAGATCGGCAGCCGTCGCGGCCCGCACCATCCGCATAGGCAGGCGAGCAAACTCTGGCGGTAGGACGCTTTGACGGCGTCGAACATCTCTCTTAGCTTTACCCAAATAGTGAGTATCGGATGTCGCTTACCGAACTTCGTGAATTCGACCACATTCACACGGCTCTGAATTACCGTCGTCGTTGCCCCGCACCTGACTGCACACTATCGGCCGTTATCGGCGGGATCCCGTCGATAACCGTCAATAGTGTGCACTGAGGCACCGGGCGATCACACGAAAAAGGCTCCGACCACACCATCTGGTCGGAGCCTTGTCGCTGGAGCCTCCTAACGGGATTGAACCGTTGACCGCTCGCTTACAAGGCGAGTGCTCTACCGCTGAGCTAAGGAGGCGTTGGTGCTGAGCCAGCATATCCACTCACTCCTCGCTCAGTAACAGCAGGTACCTTGTGCGTGGATCACCCCAGCTATGTAAAGACGGTCATGACTTTCCTGCAAGACGTGACGGCCTCGCTCAGCCGTCTCACCGGCGAGCGTCGCGCCACCATCGACACCCCTACGGCCGCACCTTCACCACTGCGGCCGATCGACCTCACCGACGATGCTGTGGTGGCAGAAGTGCTGGATCTGGCGGTACGCGTCGGTGAGGTGCTTCTTGCGTCGGGGACTTCCGCGATGGATACGGCATCCCAGGTGCAGTACATCGCGGCCACCTACGGCCTCGCTCGCTGCGATGTCGATGTCACCTACAACTCCATCACCATCAGCGCTCACCGCGGTCCGACGCGGCCGCCGGCGTCGACGATGCGGATCGTGGAATACCGGTCGATGGACTTCACGCGTCTGGCTGCCGTGGACAACTTGATCCGGGATGTCCGCGTGAAGATGGTGTCGCCTGCGGTTGCGCGCGAGACGTTGGACGCCATCACCAAGGCGCCGCACCCGTACAACCGTTGGATCGCGACACTTGCCTGGTCTGGCATGGCTGCGGCGATCAGCGTGTTGGTCGGTGGTGACGCGCTCGTGGCGGTGGTGAGCTTCTTGACGACGATGGTCATCGACCGGATCGGGCGAGTCCTGAACCGGGTGGGTCTGCCGTTCTTTTTCCAGCAGGTGGTCGGCGGATTCGTCGCGGCGACCCCTGCCATCACGTTGTACAACTTTCAGGAGCAGCTGAATATCACGATTTCGCCGTCGTTGGTCATTGCGGCGGGAGTGACGGTTTTGCTGTCGGGACTGTCGTTGGTGGGCTCGGTGCAGGACGCCATTACCGGGGCACCGATCACTGCGTCGGCGCGTTTCTTCGAGGTTCTGATGATGACGGGCGGGATCATCGCTGGTGTTGCGACGTCGTTGAAGATCGCCGCGATCGTCGGAAGCGATCTGCCGCTGATCACCAACAACCCGCCCCCCGGCATCGACGAGTTGCCGACGAAGGTGCTGGCGGGTGCTGCAGCCTCGTTGTTCTATGCACTGGCCTGCTACGCGGAGCGGCGTGCGTTGACGGCGGCGTTCCTCGGCGGCTTCGCGGGCGCTCTGGTGTACCTGCTCATTCAGACATTGTCCACCGGGCCAATCATCGCGTCTGCGTTCGCGGCGACCGTCGTCGGGTTCGCCGGTGGTCTCATGGCTCGTCGCGCGCTGATTCCGCCGCTGATCGTCGCGGTCGCCGGCATCACGCCGCTGTTGCCGGGTCTGTCGCTGTACCGAGGCCTCTACGCGTTGCTCAACGACCAACTGCTGCTCGGCATCAGTGCGTTGCTCGCAGCGTTCGGTATCGGTTGCGGCCTCGCAGCTGGGGTCACGCTCGGCGAGTGGGGAGCGCGTACGTTGCGTCGTCCACGCATCTTGGCTCGCACCGAAGAGTTGCTACGTCCTACTCTTCGACGCAGAGAAGAACCGCGCCGTCCGGTTGTTCGCCGGCGACGCGGTCCAGTCGAGCTCAAGAAGAAGAAGAAAATTCAGGCCTCGGGGGTTCCCTCTGCGGACTGACGTGCAGCTGCGTCGGCCTCCATTGCTTCACGGAGGCTGCGGGGGCGCATGTCCGTCCAGTTCTTCTCCACGTACTCCAAGCATGCTGCGCGGGTGTCTTCACCGAAGACGACCTTCCAGCCCTGGGGGACATCGGAGAATGTGGGCCACAACGAGTGCTGGTCTTCGTCGTTGACCAGCACGAAGAAGCGTCCGTCTTCGTCATCGAATGGATTGGTACTCATCTCGCCTCACTCGTCGCAAACGTATTGTTATCGGCAGTCTTCTGTGTGAAGTGCCCCCGACCCTAGCAACGCACAGTATCGCACTCGAGTGCCGACGCTGGAGGTCAGCTTCGGAGAAACTCCAGTACGGCGCTGTTGATCGCCTCGGGCCGCTCCAGATACCCGAAGTGCCCGACGTCGGGAATCTCGACGTATTGGGCGTCGGGGATCACCTTCGCCAGCTCGGCGCTCAGGTACGGGGGGATCATCCGGTCGTGCTCGAATCCGACCGACAAGCAGGGCACCGAGATCTTTCCGTACGCTGCACCTCTGTCGAAGTTCTCGTCCATCCCCAGCTGAGCCCGCACGCCGGGTGATGTGGGAGCCGTCGAGAATTCGAACAGGTCGAGCCAGTCACGCGCCGATCGGGAGTCGGCGAGTGTGGTCGGGGACAGGTTCATCACGGCCGTGATCGCTGCGGCGTACTTCGGTGGTAAGACGGTCTTGGCGTCGGCGAGTTCGCGTTCACCTTCGCCGAGTGTCTTCTGAAACTCGTCGAGACGGGCATGTCCGGCGAGGAATACAGCTTTGCGGACCAGTTCGGGTCGAGTCAGCGCCAGTTCCTGCGCGACGCGTGAGCCCATCGAGGTACCGACGACGTATGCCTTCTCATCGCCCTCACGAATCAGTTCGATGAGTCCGGCGGTATCGGCTACGAGATCGTCGATTTTCATGCCCTGTGCGCTCTCCGACGAGGGCGCTATCCCACGATTGTCGAAATAGCAGACGCGGTAGCCGGCTTCGACGAGTTCGGGGACCTGATGCAGGTCCCATACTCGTCCCGGGCTTCCTGTGCCCATGATGAGAACGACCAAATCGCCAGAACCTTTGACCTGGTAATTCAGCGAAATCCCGTTCACGGTTGCGATCGGCATGTAACTCCTTTGCTCGTCTGCGGCTGGAGGAAAGCTTACGACCGAGCGCACAGGGTGGTCGACCGGCGGGTTTCCGGCTTGACTCGGTCGGGTAGTCCACCATGGTTGCGAGCTCGGCATGTAGGACGCTGTCGAGCGAATTCCACCGGGGAGTAGAAGCGAGGGTCACTGCAGTGAGCAATGAGAACGCATCCGAAGAAGCCCGCAAAGGCCTGTTCGACGCGGTCAAGGGCAAAGCCAAGGAGGTTGTCGGGGCAGTAACCGGCAACGATTCCCTCACCACCGAGGGGCAACTTCAAAGCGCACAGGCCCGTGAACGCGCAGAGGCGAACGCCACCGAGATGGCAGCCCAAGCGCAATCAGAGGAGGCTGCCGAGGATCTCGCTGCCGTGCGAAATACCGCCGAGCAACAGCGCGATGCGGTCAGCGCGAGCGCCGAGTCCTCGGCAGAGAGCGCTCGTAGAGTCCAGCAAGCACAGCACGTCGCGGCCGAGAAGAAAAAGCATCAGACCGTCCGGGACGAGGTTGCCGACGCCGAGGTCGACGCACGCGCCGAACAGATCGAGGCGCTCGCAGAGGGCCAGGCCGACGCCGCAGCCGCGACGCAGGACGAGCTGAAGGCCGTGCAGGAGCATGGCGAAGAAGTGGCCGAGGCCGATGCAGCCCGGGCCGCAGCAGATCGTGCTCGACGCAACGCCGAATCATTGCGCGAAGACATCAACCCGTGAACAGGAGCAGTCCTTCCATGAACGTACTCAGTATTCCGCTGTCCATTCTCCGATTTCAGTACAAGATAATCCGAATCCCATTGCACCTGTTCGAAACATCCGTCGTGCAGACGTGGAGCACCGACGCACCCGCTCGCATTGCGTACGAGCGCACTGTCGGATCGCTCGACAAGGCCGTCGGCAGCGTGCTCGGCGACAAAGATGTCGAGCAACGTGGCGAAGCTCAGGTCCACCTCAGCGAAGAGTTGGCCAAGGCCCGCAAGCTCGAAGCCGACGCCGACGCGACCCAGGCGGTCGCAGACCAGAAGCTGAGGGCCTCTCGCGAAGCAGCCGAGAAGGAACGTAAGGCTGCCGCCTTAGCCGCAGACGACGCTGCACGTAAGGCACGTGAGCAGGCCGAACAGCGCAAGCAGCAGGCCGCTCAGGAAGCCGAAGCGAAGGCTGCCGCGGAGAAGAAGCAGGCCGACGAGGTGGCCGAATCACGGGCAGCGCAAGCCCGCGCCGCGGAGAAGAAGCAGCACGAGCAGATCGCCAAGTCCGAGAAAGCCGCGGCCGCGCCCGCAGAATCCGAGCTGGCGGACGCCGCTGAAAGCAAAGAAGAGGCCGAGGACAAGAAAGCCGAAGCAGCGCGTATCGAAAAGCTGTTCCTGGCAGAAAAGAACAGCTGAACAAGCAATCGAAAAGCCGAAAGCGTCCCTCCGGGGGCGCTTTCGGTGTTTCAGCGCCCTCGGAACGTCGATCGATAGACGCTGGGCGAAACACCTATCTCCGCCATCAACTGTTGACGCATCGAGGTCGCCGTCCCGAATCCAGACTCGGCCGCGACCCTGTCAATGCTGTGGTCGGTGTTTTCCAGTAGCTCACGTGCGCGGTGAATGCGTTGCTGAGCAATCCATTTGGCCGGTGATATTCCGACTTCAGCCGTGAAACGGCGGGTGAAGGTCCGCACACTCATGGACAGTTTCGCCGCGAGAACCTCGAGACTCAAAGGTGCGTCGAGGTTCGCGACCGCCCAAGCTTGCGCCGCCGCCGTGGACGTTGTGGTCGAGCGCGGTATCGGCATTTCGATGTATTGTGCCTGGCCGCCGCTGCGGTGCGGTGGCACCACGGTCCCCCGCGCAACGCGGTTGGCCACGGATGAGCCGAAGTCCTCACGAATCATGTAGAGACACAGATCGATTCCCGACGCTTCCCCTGCGGAAGTCAAGATGTTGCCGTCGTGAGTGTAAAGAACGTCAGGCTCGAGCTTCACCTGCGGATAGCGCGCGCGGAACTGCTCTGCAGACTTCCAGTGGGTGGTCGCGCGGCGCCCATCGAGCAATCCCAGTGCGGCAAGAACGAACGAGCCGGTGCAGATCGACGCAATCCGGGCATCTGCAGGAACTCTGTCAAACATGATCATGTTCGCCGATGAGCGTTCGCCGTAGTCCAGATCGGAGGCTGGAACGATCACGGTGTCGGCGTGTTCGAGCGCTTCGACGCCGTGCCGAACGTATATCTCGGCGTCGGTGTCGGTTCGCACCGGACCCGGCACCGACGTGCATGTCACGACGTCGTACAACGCCGTTCCGTCTTCTGATCGCGCCTGTCCGAACAATCGATGCACGGTGCCGAATTCCATCGCGAGCAGTCCGTCGCGGACGAAAACGACGACTCTGTGAGTCATGGCCTGATTCTTTCACATATTGTCTTCTCGGCCAGTTTCCGATTGCGGACAGAGGCGAGAGGCTCAGTGCATGAACATTCTGTGGGTCTTCTGTCAGTTTCAGAAGACGACTGCACGATGTCAGAAGTGGTGTGCATTCGTTCGTCGACTTGGTGAGTGAGGCCCGTTGGGTTCCTGGTGAGACAATAGATGTTTGTCTCGCTTGAGAGTAGGAGCTGTTGCGATGTCGACGCGGAAGATAGATCCGGAGGCGGTGCGTCGGCGGGTTGTCGAAGCTACTGTCGGGTGCTTGGTCGAGCACGGGTATGCGGGGACGACGACGCAGCGGGTGCAGGTTCAGGCCGGTGTGTCCCGTGGCGCACTGCTACACCATTTCCCGAGCAAGCCGGTGATGTTTCTGGCTGCGGTGCAGCACGTGGGGGAACAACAGGATGTAGCTATCCGAGCGGCGGCCGAACGTCGCGTCAGCGGATCCGACCGATTGGAGTTCGCATTCGATGTGTTGCACGATGCGATGTCGGGACCCTTGTATCTGGCCGGCTACGAATTGTGGATGGCGGCGCGCACGGACGACGATCTACGTTCGGTCCTCACTCCGTACGAGCGGAAGGTCGGTCAGAACCTGCGAGAGCTGGGCGTCTTGATTTTCGGGCCCGAATTCTCCACGCAGCCGGGGTTTCCGACTGCATTCGACGCGCTGGTTCAAGTCTTTCGCGGTCTGGCACTGACCGGAGTACTCCGCGAGAACCTTGATCGGGAGAACGAGTTGATGGCCGCATGGCGCTCGGTTTTCCCCGCAATGTGCAGCTTGACGCAGCCGTAGCCCGCTGGCCGTTGACGACGCGGTGTTCGACGCCCGTCATCGGTAGAGACGAATGACAGCCTCTGCCACGCACGCCGGCTTGATGGTGTCGGCAACCTCGATCGTCGCCGTCAGTGTCAGCTGCACGCAGTTGGTTGCCACTGGTTCCACGGCACTCACGACCGCACTCGCACGGATGCGCGCTCCGCTCGGGACCGGCGCGGGGAAGCGGACTTTGTTCGATCCGTAGTTCACCGCCATCGAAATTCCGCGGACTTCGAACAGTTCCGGTAGCAATCGAGCCAATATCGACACAGTGAGATATCCGTGTGCGACGGTGGTCCCGAACGGTCCGCTGCGCGCTCGTTCCGGGTCGGTGTGAATCCACTGATGATCACCGGTGGCGTCTGCGAACTGTTCGATCGTGTTTTGGTGCAACAGAATCCAGTCGGTCACACCCAGGCTCTGACCGACTGCGCCGCCGAGTGAATCGATCGAATCGAAGGTACGCATCAGCCGATCAGCCCACCACTACACGCGAGAACCTCACCGGTGATGTAGTCGGACTCGGGTAGGCACAACAGGTACACGGCACCTGCTGCTTCCTCCGGAGTGCCGAGACGACCCAGCGGTGCGATGTGTTGCGCTGCTTGCAGGATCATCGGATTGACTCCTACTTTGATCTCGCGCCCCTCGATCTCGACAGTGGCGTCACCGTCGGCGCTGGCTTCGGTGAGCCTGGTCTTGATCAAACCGAACGCCACTGCATTGACGGTGACCTGATAGCGGCCCCATTCCTTGGCCATGGCCTTGGTCATTCCAAGGATGCCTGCTTTGGCTGAGGAGTAGTTGATTTGGCCGGCATTTCCGTAGAGACCGGCGAGCGAGGAGATATTGACCACCTTGCGGGTACTACGTTGTCCTGTAGCTGCTTCACGCTTCGCGGCGGCGCTGATGACAGGTTGGGCTGCCCGCAGGATCCGATACGGCGCTGTGAGGTGGACGGCGATAATTGCGTCCCACTGTTCGTCGCTCGTCTTCTGTATGACGCCGTCCCAGGTGTATCCGGCGTTGTTGACGATGATGTCGAGTCCGCCGAACGAGCCCACCGCGGTCTCGACGAATCGTTCAGCGAATCCTTCTGTCGTCACGTTTCCTGAGCAGGCGACGGCGGTGCCGCCAGCGCTTTCGATGTCGGCAACCACAGCTGCTGCGGCGGTAGGGTCCAGATCGTTGACGACCACGTTGGCACCATGAGCAGCCAGTTTGTGTGCGATGGCAGCCCCGATGCCGCGCCCGCTACCACTGACCAGCGCGGTTTTGCCAGTGAGAGTGTTCATTGCCCAATAATCCCTTCTGGTGAATCGAACGATCCGTGACGTCCGGCACCGTCGGCGAAGCGGCCGGCACCTGCGATGGCATCGCTGCCGATCGAGACGAGCCCATGACGGTATTCGTTTGCAGCAGCGTCTGTTTCGGACAAGCCATGCTGTTCCAGCAAAGACATGCGGTCGCGGCGCATGCAGGTCTGCGGGAATGCACTGAGCTGGTGGGCCAGTTCGACAGCCGCACGAACCGCCTCACCAGCAGGCACCACTCGATGAACCAGACCGATCCGCAGTGCCTCGTCCGCATCGACCGGACGACCGGTGAGAATCAGATCCATTGCACGACTCGTACCGATCAACCGCGAAAGACGGTAGGTACCGCCGTCGATGAGGGGTACACCCCATCGGCGGCAGAAGACCCCGAAAATCGAGTCCTGTGCTGCAACACGTAGATCCGCCCAAGCCGCAACTTCGAGGCCACCGGCGACAGCGTGTCCTTCGATCGCCGCGATCACCGGTTTCGACAGACGCATGCGGGTCATACCCATCGGAGCGTCACCATCTGGCGCAAACCGATTCGCATCGCCTGCCGCCACTGCCTTCAGATCGGCTCCCGCGCAGAACGAGTCACCGCGACCGTGCAGTACGGCTACAGACGCAGCAGGATCAGCATCGAATGCGCGAAACGCATCCGCCAACGCTTCCGCCGTGACTCGGTCGACAGCATTGCGAACGTGTGTGCGGTTGATGGCAATGAGCGTGACGGGTCCGTCACGTTCGATGAGCACAGTGGCTTCGGTCATGTTTCACCTTTTCCGGTTACAACGAGCGAGCGATGAGTTCTTTCATAATTTCGTTCGCCCCTCCGTAGATACGTTGGGCGCGCGCGTTGGCGTACATCTCAGCGATGGGATACTCGCGCATGTAGCCGTTGCCGCCGAAGAGCTGCAGACAACGGTCGACGACCTGACACTGAACGTCGGTTGTCCAATACTTGGCCATCGACGCGGTCGCTGCGTCGAGGGTGCCGTCCAGGTGTTTGGTGACGCAATCGTCGACGAAGACTTTCGCCACGCGGGCGAGTGTTGCGCACTCCGCGAGCTCGAATTTCACGTGCTGCTTCGCGAACAGCGGCTTCCCGAAAGCGTGGCGATTCTTGGTGTAATCCACCGCGAGATCGACCGCACGCTGTGCGCTCACCGCTGCTGCGACCGCGAGGAGCAGACGCTCCTGCGGCAGCTGCGTCATCAGCTGAACGAATCCCTGGCCCTCGACTTCACCGAGAAGGCAATCAGCGGGCACCGAGGCCCCGTCGAAGAACAGTTCCGCGGTGTCTCCGCTGTGTTGGCCGAGCTTGTCCAGCACCCGGCCACGTTGAAATCCGGGACAGTCGTTCGCATCGACCAGGAACAGGGATATACCGTGCGCTCCACCAGCGGGGTCGGTCTTGGCGGCGAGCAGGATCAAGTCGGCGGAACCGCCGTTGGTGATGAACGTCTTCGCACCGTCGATCAGATACTCGTCGCCCCGTCGGAGTGCCCGAGTCGACATGCTCGCCAGGTCCGATCCCGCCCCCGGCTCGGTCATCGCGATCGCGGCCACGACCTCACCCAACGCCATGCCAGGAAGCCAGCGATGACGCTGCTCCTCGGTACCGTACGCAAGCAAATATGGTGCCACGATGCCGCTATGGACATGGTTGCCGAACCCTGGCTCTTCGATGCGACTTTGCTCCTCCAGTACCACCATGTCATGTGCGAAGGAGCCTCCACCACCGCCGTACTCCTCTGGTACCGCCAGACACAGAAGACCGAGCTTTCCCGCCTCGAGCCAGAAGTCCCGATCAATGCATCGTTGCTCGGCCCAGCGCTTTTGGTTAGGAACGGCGACGGTCTCGAAGAATTGCCGGGCGGTGGCCCGCAATGCCAATGCTTCGTCGTCCGATGCCCAAGAAGGCGCGGTAACTGCCATATTCATCGTCACACCGTAACAGTCCGTTTGGACGGACTGTTACGGCTTGCGGGGAGCGGTGGACCCTGACCCTCCGCCCGTCGCTATCATCTGCCGATGACCTCGGGCGGGACACGCGTGCGCAAGCTGACGGCGCGATCTGCAGTCCTCAGCGCGCTGCTGGGCGCACATCCAGCAGAAGCGTCGGCGGCCGGAATTCTGGCCATGGCGACCAAACTAGGTTTCCAGCATTCAGCGGTTCGAGTGGCGCTCACCCGATTGGTGGCCGCCGGCGACCTCGACCGAAGCGAAGGAATGTACAGGCTTTCGCCACGCCTGATCCGCCGACAACGCCGACAGGATTTTGCGTTGCAGCACGAAGCGAGCACTTGGGACGGCAGTTGGCGTCTTGCGATCGTTACCACCGGTGCAGAAGATTCCACGGACCGCGCTGCATTGCGAACAGCTTTGCGCGCAGCCAAATTCGGCGAGGTGCGCGAGGGCGTATGGGGGCGTCCGAACAACATTCCGACCACCGTGCGGGCCGACGCGAGCGAACGATTGAGTCTGTTCACTGCCGTTCCCGACGGCGACCCCGCCGAACTGGTGGAGCACGCGTTCGCACCGCAGGGTTGGGCCGCGGTCGCCGAGGAGTTGATCCGAATGCTGCGTGACGCGCCCGCCCTGGTCGAACGTTTCGAGATCGCGGCGGCCATCGTCCGGCACATCCTCGATGATCCACTCCTACCTGCCGAAGTCCTTCCGGCCGACTGGCCAGGGCATGACATCCGAGAGACCTACGAGGCGTTTCGGTCCGAGTTGACGGCACTGGCCGGAGGAATTCTGACAGCTACCAAGTAGTGGTCAGCGGTCGATTTTTCGACAACCATGCCCTTAAATTTACAAATCTCTAGCGCTTGTCGTCCAAGATGTAATACTGTTACCGCAAGTCACATCATCTTGGATCCAACGGCAGGAGCTTGGCATGGCGTTACACGCAGGCGACATGGAAGAGACCGCAGAACGGCTCGTACGTAGCGCAGGGTTGATGTCGTTCGACGTCGACAAAGATATCGACTGGTCCGCAGGGTTCGATCCGGACCTGGCTTACTTCTCGGAGCACCGCTGTTCTCTGTACGGAACACCGACGTGGGACGCCTGGTCGCGCGACCAGAGGGTCGAATTCACGAAACATCAGCTGGCCTCGATGCACGCGATCGAAGCGTGGGTCGAAACCCTGCTGATGCAGATGTTGATCCGTCAGGTGTACAGCGCGGACAGTGCAAGCGCCTATGCATGGCACTTGTACACCGAGATCGCCGACGAATGCCGACACTCGACGATGTTCGGCCGGATGGTGGCGGCCACCGAAGCACCCACCTATCGTGCGCCTTGGTGGGCCCGCCAGGGAGGGAAAGTCTTCGCTGCGACCGCTCCTCCAGCTGTCGCGATGGCGCTGGCGATGTTCTTCGAGGAATACGGAGACGCACTGCAGCGTGAGTCCGCCGGAGACGAAGCCCTACAGCCGCTGGTTCGACGGATCAGCCACATCCATGTGATCGAAGAATCACGTCACCTCAAGTTCGCGCGCGCAGAACTGATCGAGCGACTGCCGAACTCGCCCGTGCAGAAGGCGTTGGTGTCGGCCTTGTACGGGCCCATCGCACTATTGGTGACGCGCTTCATGGTCTCGCCGCAGGTGTACGAGAACTGCGGTTTGGACAAGCGTGCAGCCACACGTGCAGCGCGGAAGAACAAGCATTGGCGGCAGACGCAGAAGTGGGCCTCCGAGCACGCGATGCGCACTTTCGCCGAACTCGGCATTCGAAACCGTTTCGGCGACGCGCTGTGCCGCGTCGGCGGCGTCCTCTGAGCCCGCGGTGGTCCACGTCATCACGGGTGCCTGTTGCAGCGACGCGCGATGCGTCACTGCTTGCCCTCTCGATGTCATCCATCCCCGCCCCGACGAACCCGAGTTCGCGACCGCGGAAATGCTGCACATCGATCCGAAGACCTGTATAGATTGCGGCGCGTGCGCCGATGCGTGTCCCGTCGATGCGATCGTTCCGATCGACAAGCTTCTCCCGTCACAGCAGCACTTCGTGGAGGTGAACGCCGACTACTTCGTCGACCGCCCTGTCGCACCGTTCTCGATCGGGCCTACTCGCGCCATCCCCGTGCTACCACCCGAACTCGGAGGTGTGCGGGTAGCAATCGTCGGATCCGGCCCAGCAGGGATGTATGCGGCCGAAGAACTGTTGCGGCACAACGACATCGACGTCGATGTGTTCGAGCGACTCCTCACCCCGTGGGGGCTCGTACGCTCCGGCGTGGCACCGGATCATCCTGAGACGAAAGCAGTTGCGGCCACGTTCGAAACGATTGCGCGCGAGAAAAATCTGCGCCTACGACTCGGTGTCGAGATCGGTACCGACGTCTCGATCGACAACCTACGCAAGCACTACCACGCCGTCATCGTCGCCACTGGCGCACCGATCGGCCGCGCACTGGACATCCCGGGAACGACCCTTCCGGGGAGCCTGTCCGCGCACGAGTTCGCCGGGTGGTACAACGGCCATCCCGATGCAGCGGACAAGCAATTCGATCTCTCGAGCGCTCGAGCGATCGTAGTCGGGAACGGCAACGTCGCCCTCGATATCGTACGCATCCTGCTCGCCGATCCGGCCGATCTCGCTGACACAGACATCGCTCCGCACGCGCTGGAAGCACTGCGACGAAGCCGCGTCGAGGAAGTCCAGATCCTCGGGCGTCGGGGGCCCCGAGACGCGGCATTCAGTGAGTCGGAACTGACCGCGCTCGCAACGATTCCCGGCCTCGGCATCGACGTTGAACCACACCCCGAACTGGAGGACATGCGCGAGCTCCATCCCAGCGAAGGTGCGCTGCGTCGCAAACTGCGCTTCCTGCGGACACGCTCAGTTGATGGAAGTCGGGGCGACAAGCGAATCGTATTTCGGTTCGACACCCGCGTGACGGCAATCCACGACGCGGCTCCTGCGCTGTCGGTACAGATATCCACGGGCACCACCACCGAGATGGTCCCTGCCGCACTGGTGATCCATGCGATCGGACACGATTCTCAGCCGATACCAGGAATCCCCACACACCCTTCGATCGCGAGGACACCGAACGCGAAGGGACGCATCACCGACGATGTCGACGGCACCCCGATCACCGGCCTCTACACCGTCGGCTGGCACAAACGCGGCGCAACCGGCGTGATCGGAACCAATCGCAATTGTTCCCAGGAAACCGTCGGAGCTCTCCTTGCAGACCTGGCCGACGGTCGGCTCACACAGCCGACCTCCGCAGTCGCCACGCTGGACTCGATGCTCGCCGCACGGGGGATTGAGACCACAGACCTTCGAGGGTGGCACCGGATCGATACCGAAGAACGACGTAGAGGCCAGGCGGCATCGCGTCCACGCAGCAAGATCGTGCGCTACAGCGAACTGAGCAATACCGCACATCCCTGACCGAAAACCGAAGGAATCGAACACATGGCACGCCACGAAGTCACCAACCAGGTCCCCGAGCTCGTCGACTACGACGCATCAGATCAACCCTCGGTTCTCGAAGCGATGCATCGTGCCGGTGCCGATCACGCACTCGACGAGCTGCACCGCGTCGGACGCCTGGCCGGCAGCGCCGAGGCGATCGGATGGGGTGACGCGGCCGAGGCCAACCGACCGGTGTTGAGGACCCACGATCGCTACGGCAACCGCGTCGACGAGGTTGTCTACGACCCGAGTTATCACCGACTGATGGGTCGGTCAGTCGAACTCGGGCTGGCCGGAACTGCCTGGACGAACCCCACCCCGAACCCACATCTGGTGCGCGCCGCGAAGTTCAGTGTGTGGGGGCAGGTCGACGCCGGTCACGGTTGCCCGATCTCGATGACCTACGGCGTCGTCCCGGCGTTGCGCGCCAACGCCGAGCTCTCTGCGCAGTACGAGCCACTACTGACCTCCACCGAATACGACCCCGGCCTACGAGACCCGTTGTCGAAGAACGGACTCATTGCAGGAATGTCCATGACGGAGAAGCAAGGTGGATCGGATGTTCGCGCGAACACCTCTGCGGCGAAACCGATGTCCGACGGCACGTACCGCATCACCGGGCACAAGTGGTTCACCTCCGCGCCCATGTCCGACGTATTCCTGGTACTCGCTCAAGCGCCGGGCGGCCTCTCGTGCTTCTTCGTTCCACGGGTGTTGCCGGACGGCACCCGAAACACGTTTGCGCTACAGCGATTAAAGGACAAGCTGGGCAATCACTCGAACGCCAGTAGTGAAGTCGAGTATGACAACACCGTCGGCTGGCTGGTCGGCGAGGAGGGCCGTGGTGTTCCGACCATCGTCGAGATGGTCAACATGACTCGTCTGGATTGCACGATCGGTTCGGCGACGGGCATGCGCGTCGGCGTGACTCAGGCGGCGCATCACGCCGCACACCGCCGCGCTTTCGGTGCCACGCTGGCCGACCAACCGCTGATGCGCAATGTTCTCGCCGACCTCGCGGTCGAAGCCGAGGCTGCGACGACGGTTGCACTGTGGCTGGCCGACATCACCGACAAAGCAGTATCAGGAGACACGCAGGCCGATGCTCTGCGCCGAATCTCGTTGGCTGTGAGCAAATACTATGTGTGCAAACGGGCACCGATGCATGCCGCCGAAGCACTGGAGTGCCTGGGCGGAAACGGTTACGTCGAAGAGTCCCGGATGCCGCGGCTCTACCGCGAGGCACCGCTGATGTCGATCTGGGAAGGATCGGGCAACGTCGCCGCACTCGACGCGCTCCGCGCGATGGCCAAACAACCGCACACCCTCACCGCCTTCTTCGACGAGGTGAAGCTGGCCAAAGGCGCTGATTCACATCTGGATTCGGCAATCTCAGAGCTCGAAACGCAATTCGCCGACTTCGCCACGATTCAGTATCGCGCACGACGCGTCGTGGGAAAGATGGCGCAGGTTCTGCAGGGTTCGCTGCTGGTTCGGCACGGGCACCCCGCCGTCGCCGATGCGTTTACGGTGAGCAGGCTCGGCAACGATCACGGTGATGTGTTCGGCACACTCCCCCACGGCACGGACACCGCAGCCATCATCGAACGTGCGACACCGAAACTCGGTATGGCAGAGACGGCCGCGAGATGACCGACGATGCGAACCATTCCGGTAGCCACACCGCAAGGTGGTACGAGAACTGGACCGAAGCTCCGGACTCACCCTGGCAGAACCGTCCCGAACCCGACTACGACTATCACTACCCGACCCTGACCTACGAGCGAGACGGACGGATCGCCCGAATCACGTTCAACCGTCCGGAGAATGGCAACTCCATCACTCCCGATACCCCGCGTGACCTCACGCACGCGGTCGAGCGAGCCGATCTGGACCCGCGTGTACACGTGATTCTGGTCTCGGGCCGCGGCAAAGGTTTTTGCGGCGGCTATGACTTGGACATGTTCGCGGAGAAGCGCTTCGAGACCGGGGACAGTGTCGATAAGGTGACCGGAACCGTGTTGGATCCTGTGGTGAACGCGGTCAATCACGATCCGTCGGGTACGTGGGACCCGATGATCGACTACGCGATGATGAGCCGATGCAACAAGGGCTTTTCCAGTCTGTTGCATGCAAACAAGCCGACCGTGGCGAAACTGCACGGTTTCGCCATTGCTGGCGGCACCGACATCGCGTTGTTCAGCGACCAGATCATCTGCGCCGATGACACCAAGATCGGCTACCCTCCCACCCGCACCTGGGGTATCCCCGCGGCCGGGATGTGGGCGCACCGCCTCGGCGACGCACGCGCCAAACGTCTCCTGTTCACCGGCGACAGCATCAGCGGCAAGCAGGCAGCCGAGTGGGGACTGGCGGTAGAGTCGTGCCCAGCCACCGAACTCGACGATCGCACCGAGGCACTGGTCGAGCGGATCGCCCGGATGCCGGTCAATCAGTTGATGATGGCCAAATTGGCGCTGAACTCAGCGCTGCTGTCCCAGGGTGTGGCCAACTCCGGCATGATCAGCACCGTTTTCGACGGCATATCACGTCACACCAGGGAGGGCTACGCCTTTCAGCTACGCGCCGCCACAGTCGGTTTCCGGGAGGCAGTCCGTGAGCGCGACGAGCCATACGGCGACCACAAGCGCGCCCAGTTCGAGCGCTGACTTCAATCCTGGAGTCCGGACGAATCCGCAGCACACCATAGTCTTTGTGAGGAAGAGAAGTGCTGCACCGTCGCGTGAGGATGAATCAACGCCGGTCACTATCGGGAGCGGTGACCGGCCCCCTGATGCTGAGATGTAGGTCCGGCACGTGGGCTGCATGTCACTCGACTCCGTCGATTGATCCTTCGTCCGTTTCTGATTCGAGGACCTCGAAAAGGTCCTGCAGCAATTTGTCTGCACGGGCTTCGACGTCAGCGAGAGCGGAATCGACGCCACCGAGAAGGTCGTGGGCGTCTCTGCGTGCTCGTGTTCCGTGTTCGTAGTAACCGGAGTCGAGTTCCACCGTAGACACGGGCTCGCGTGCGAGTTCGCGTTCTGGGAGTTCTTCCCGAACACGCACCAGCAGGTGGACGGGCGCTTGCCCGTTCAGGTGCATTCGAGCGATGTCGGCTACTGCCCGCGAGGTGAGAGGGGGTCAGATACGGGCGACCGATCGGTTGACGCTCGTTCTCGTCGACGATCATCACGTCGACAACGGTGTGATCGATCTGAACCTGATCGAGAATCCCCGACACCAGAGGTGGAATATCGCCGGCGGACTGACGTGGGCGAGCGGGATCCGGTCCACCACGAGATCGAGCCACCGCCCACCGCTCCCCCGACGCCGTCAGCACACCGGCCTCCACGACGTGGAGCTTGTCTGGGTCCATCGCAAGCAGTCCGTCGCGGACAAAAACGACGACACTGTGAGTCATGGCCTGATTCTTTCACATGTTGTCTTCTCAGCCAGTGTCCGAATCTGAGCATGAGCGAAAGACTCAGCGCATGAACATTTTGTGGGTCTTCGCTCATCCCGACACTCGATCGCTCAACGGGGCGCTCCGAGATGCGGCGCTTGCCGAACTAGGGAAGGCAGGCCACCGCGTCGAGCAGTCCGATCTGTATCGAATGAACTGGAATCCTGTGGTCAGGGCGGACGACTACGGCCACGATCCAACTGGCCGCCTGCATGTCGCGACGGCGTCGAGCACTGCCCTTCGACGCGGATCTCTGGCGGAGGACATCGTCACCGAGCAAGCGAAACTGCGCCGGGCGGACGCCGTCGTATTGCAGTTTCCGTTGTGGTGGTTCTCGATGCCTGCGATTCTGAAAGGCTGGGTGGACCGCGTTTTCGTCGAAGGGTTCGGGTATGGAATCAGATCCGAAGGTGGTTCGACTCGGCGCTACGGCGACGGCCTGATGTCCGGCAAGCGTGCACTCGTCGTGACGAGCATGGGCGGCAGCGAATATACGGTGTCCACGCGCGGAATCAACGGGTCTCTGGAGGAACTATTGTTCCCCATTCATCATGGAATCTTTTGGTATACAGGCATGTCCGTACTGCCGCCCGTCCTCGTCGCCAGTGCGGATCGGATGACGCCGAAGGATTACCGAGCGGCAGTGGACGGGCTCGCGGATCGCTTGTCGACCCTGTTCACCGATTCGCCCATTGCTTACCGCAGCCAGAGCGGCGGCAACTACGACGAAAACTTCGTGCTGCGTTCCGATCTGGCGCCGGACGAGTTCGGTGTCCGGGTCCACGTGGGCTGACCCACAACTATCGCCCCTGCCAGGCCGACCACAGTTCCGCGTAACGCCCACCCTCCGCGACGAGTTCGACGTGTGGCCCTTGTTCGAGGATTTTGCCGTGTTCGAGGACGACGACGCGGTCGGCGGCGGCGGCTTGGGTAAGCCGGTGTGCCACAACGAGTGTGCTGCGTCCGCGGGTTGCCGCTGCCGCTGCCGCCTCCAGGTCTCGGGCGCCGGCGCTCCCGGCTTCGGCGGTCGCTTCGTCGAGTACGGCGACGGCGGGGTCGGCGAGGACGAGTCGCGCAAGTGCCAGCTGTTGTGATTGGGCGGAGGTCAACTCGTGTCCGCCTTCTCCGACAACGGTATCCACGCCGCTGCCCAGGGTGTCGACCCACCGGCCGGCGCCGACGGTGTCGAGTGCTGCGCGGACGTCCGCTCGGCTCGCATCCGGTGCCGCAAGTAGTAGATCCTCGATCAGCGGGCCCGCGAAGACGTGTACTTCCTGGCTGACGATCGCGATATGTCTGCGCAGCCCTTTCTCGCCCAGTTCGGCGAGCGTCGCACCGCCGATCCGTACGGTGCCGGAGGTCGAATCGATGGAGCCCGCTGCGATTGCTGCGATTGTCGACTTGCCCGCACCGGTGGATCCGACGAGTGCGACGGTCTCCCCCGCACCGACGGTCAGGTCGATTCCGTGCAGAACTTCGTGGCCGGTGTCGTACGAGTGTCGGAGATCGGTGATCTGCAGCGTTCCGTCGACCGGGACCGCACCTGTCCCAGGGGATCGCTCATCGGGTACGTCGATGACGCCGACCAGTCGCGCGAGGCTGGCGCCCGCCGATTGCACGTCGTCGAAGGAGAACATGAGCATGCCGATCGGGTTGAACAGCCGGTGAAACAGCAGCGCAGCTGCGGTTACCTGGCCGACGGTCACGTGATCATCCTGAACCAGCAGGAATCCGGCGGCCAGAATTACTGACAGTCCGACGCATTCGGCACGGTTGCTGCGCGCACCGAAGCGTGTGAAGAGTCGGAACACGTCGATGCCGATGTCTCGAGCCTTGCCCGACGCCTTGTCGATTTCGGCCAGGTGTGTGTCTTCGAGTCCGTAGGCGCGAACGGTGCGTGCGCCCTGCATGCTGCTGATGAGTGCCTGGGATCGCTCGCCCATGGCGACGCGCTCGGCGGCGTAGAGAGGTGCCGATTTCGGTAGGTACCAGCGCAGGGCCAGCACGTACATCGGGATGGCGACCATGCCTGCGAGCCCGAGACGCCAGTCCAGGCTCAGCATCGCGACCACGCTCAACGATACGAGGAGAATCGCGGAGACGATGTTGGGGATGACCTCACCGATCGACTTCGCCATGACTGCGACGTCGTCGCCGACGCGGGAAAGTAAGTCTCCCTTGCCGACTCGTTCGAGTGTGCCGATCGGCAGATGCAGTGCGCGCCGAAGTACCCGTTCGCGCAGCGTCGCGAGAGTCCGCTCGCCGAGCGTGCTGATCATGTAGGTGCTCAGCGCCGTGAAGATGCCTCCGATGACGGCGGCGGTGGTGATGACGACCACCACGCTCACGATCGTCGACGTCGGGGCACCTTCGGTGACGCGGTCGACGAGGACGCCGAAGACGTAGACGGGGATGAGTGACATGGCCGCCGAGACGGCACTGATCGCGAGGGTGAGGAGAGCAAGTCCCCGTTGGGCGCGTATTTCGCCCGACAGGTAGGCCCACGACCGCTTACCCGTCGCGATGGGGAGAAGTTCCGGTGTGGTCATCGCAGGACCGCCCCCTTGTAGCGTTCATCGGTGACTGCGAGGTGGTGATGCGTTCCCTCGGCGACGACACGTCCGTCGTCGACGAGTACGACTCGATCGGTCACTGCGAGGAGGGCGGGACTGGTGGTGATGAGGATGGTGGTCTGGGCACGATCGCCGCTATGGCGCAGTTCCTTGATCCCGGCGGCAATGGAGTGTTCGGTGACAGCGTCCACCGCCGTTGTCGGGTCGTGCAGGACGAGCACCGGAGCCGACACCGACAATGCCCGGGCCAAGGCGACACGTTGACGCTGACCACCCGACAGGCTGGCCCCGCGGTCGGTGACTGCGTGGTCGAGGCCACGCTCGTGCATTGCGACGACGTCGGTAGCGGCGGACGCGGCGAGTATTCGGTCGAGTTCGTGATCCTCGCGGGCGCGCCCGGCGGAGACGTTCGTTCGCACAGTGCCCGCGAACAGGTCGGTGTTGTGCGGTTCCACCAGAACTGTTCGACGCGCGTCGGCCAGCCCGAGTTCACCGAATCCGAGGCCACCGATGGTCACTGTGCCGAGATAGTCGTCCTCGCAGATCTGCCCGGACATCACCGCGGCCAATGCCTCGCCGTCCTGAGGCCGCAATGCCACCACACCGAGGAGTTCCCCAGGAGCGGCCGTAAGGTCGAAGCCGTCGAGAGACCGGTATGCGATGCCCGTGGCGGCGATATCAGTAGCCGGCGGTGCCACCGAACCACCTTCTGCCAGAACGTGATCCGCGCCGAGCACCAAGGCCAGGCGATCGGCCGAACCTCGCACGACTGCAGCGACACCCGGTAGGCGCGACATCGTGGTCAGCGGTTCGATGATGAACTGCGACAGTCCGACCACCGTAATGAGCTCACCTACCGAGATTCGCCCCTGTAGGGCGAACAGTCCTGCTGCACCGGCAATTCCGACCGACAGCAGCGCACTGACCGTCGTCGAGAATCCGAGGTAGATACTGTTGGCTTTGGCCATCTTCATCGTCGCGCTCAATGCGGTGCGGCTCGAGGCGAAGAATCGGGCCGACGCTGCGTCCTCGGCACCGATACCGCGTAGTGGACGCACCCCGCCGACCAGGTCGGTCGCCATGCCGGACACTCGCGCAATCTCTGCTTGTTGCGCCGTCGCGGCCTTGGTCAGCAACGGAGCCGCACGCTGCAGCCCGAACATGATGACCGGGGTGGCGATGACGACCGCCAACCCCAACGGAATGTCGATGATCAGCAACGCAACTGCGCTGACGAGGGTGGCTGTGATCGCCGCGGCCGTACGCGCGATGACATCGAGAATCCACGAGGTCTTCTCGGCGTCGGAGGTGGAAACGGACAGCAGTTCGCCAGACACGAGGTCGGTGCGCACGCCTCGGGGATGGAGCACCCGGCCTGCGATCTCGACGCGCATCATGTGCGCCTCACGTTCGATCGCCACCACGATGATGCGCGCGCCGAAACGAAACGCATACGACAGAACCACGAACAGCCCAGCGAGAGCCAGCAGCGAGATGACCATCGCGGTTCCGTCACCGGTGTCGATGGCTCGGCCGACGATCAGACCGATCGCGACCGGAACCATCGTCTCGCAAAACTGATGCAAGCAGAGGAACACGGTGGAGATGATCATCCGGGTGCGCTGGCGTCGCACACTCCGGCGAAGAATCGCTGTACCGGTCAAAGGGGGGGTCGTGGTCGTCGACGCAGCCATCACGTCACCGAGAAACAAAAGTGCATTGATCGACCCTAATCCATGCCCCGATAGGGCCCAGGTCACTTCGGCGAGCATTGCGCTCGTTCAGGGGAAGTGGCGAGAGGGCGACCAGTTCTCATAGAGTTGGTGCCGACGCGAAAGAAACTCTCGCGAGCACCACCTATCGAGTACGCCAGCAACCAAACGGAGACGATCATGGCCGCCAATACGACCACGGACAAAGACATCGCCGACGACGAGATCGTCGCATTGGCCGACGAGACCGCCAGCCAGGCGCAGCGCGTCGTCGCTGCATACGCGATCGACGCAGAAGAGTGCCGCATGCTGTTTGCGATGCTGGGCATCGAACCGGCGGCACGACCAGAGTGACCCCACGCACCAGCAATTGCACTTTCTGAACGATGAGCCGATAGGACAGTAGTGGCTGACGCCTCGCAGGGTTCCAATTTCGTCGTCGTGGCCAACAGGTTGCCCGTGGACTTGGAGACGCTTCCCGACGGGAGTACGCGATGGAAGCGAAGCCCCGGCGGGCTGGTGACGGCACTCGAGCCGATCCTTCGAGCCAACAACGGCGCCTGGGTGGGCTGGCCAGGGGTCCCCGATGTAGAGGTCGAGCCGTTCGTCGAGGACGAGCTCGAACTGTGTCCCGTCACGTTGAGCGAGCGTGAGGTAGCGGACTACTACGAGGGCTTCTCCAACGGCACCCTGTGGCCGCTCTATCACGACGTCATCGTCAAACCGATCTACGACCGTTCCTGGTGGAATGCCTACGTAGAGGTCAACCGTCGGTTCGCCGAGACGACCTCTGCTGCGGCAGCCCAGGGCGCGACGGTGTGGATTCAGGACTACCAGCTCCAGCTGGTCCCGAAGATGCTGCGGATGCTGCGCCCGGATCTGACAATCGGGTTCTTTCTGCACATACCTTTCCCGCCGGTCGAGTTGTTCATGCAGATGCCGTGGCGGACCGAAATCGTCGAAGGCCTACTCGGCGCCGACCTCATCGGATTCCATCTCGCGGGCGGCGCCCAGAACTTCCTGTACCTCGCCCGCAGACTCGCCGGTCAGGTCACCTCCCGCGGATCCGTCGGGGTGCGGTCCAAGCTCGGATCCGTCCAGGTCGGCTTCCGGACGGTACGCGTCGGCGCGTTCCCGATCTCCATCGATTCGGGGGATCTCGACGAGAAGTCACGCCGCAAGGCGGTCCGCGATCGCGCCAAGCAGATCCGTAAGGATTTGGGTAACCCGAAGCGCATCATGCTCGGGGTCGACCGTCTGGACTACACCAAAGGAATAGACGTCCGGCTCAACGCATTCCGCGAGCTTCTCGAGGAGGACCGGGTCGATCCGGCCGAGAACATCATCGTCCAGCTTGCAACACCGAGCCGCGAACGCGTCGAAAGTTACAAGGCGATGCGCGGTGAGATCGAACAGCAGGTCGGCCGCATCAACGGCGAGTACGGCCAGGTCGGCCACCCCGTCGTGCACTATCTGCATCGGCCGATCCCGCGCGACGATCTCATCGCTTACTTCGTCGCAGCAGACGTCATGCTGGTCACTCCCCTGCGCGACGGGATGAATCTCGTCGCCAAGGAGTACGTCGCGTGCCGCAGCGATCTCGGTGGTTCGCTCGTGTTGAGCGAGTTCACCGGTGCCGCTGCCGAACTCCGTCAGGCATACCTGTGCAACCCGCACGATCTCGACAGCGTCAAGGACGCCATCATCCATGCGCTCGAGCAGTCGCCCGAGGACGGCCGACGGCATATGCGCGCCATGCGTAGGCAGGTGCTCGCACACGACGTCGACCGATGGGCAAGGTCATTCCTCGACGCGCTGTCGAATCCGCCGCAGGACGGCCCAGCGATAACTCAGCGCTGATTCGAATCCGATGGCCCACTGGAGGCACCTGGCCTCCAGTGGACTGTGCTCAGATCGGAGCCAACTCGCTTGCGAGCCAACGCCCGTCGACTTTTTCCATCTGCATCCGTACCCGACTTCCGCTACTGGCAGCGTCAGGAGCCTCGGTGCTGGTGGTGATCTGATTGAGGAACAGCAATATCGTTGCCTCGTCCGGATCGGCCGAAACGACGGCGGTGCCCTGCACGGTGACCTGAACGGTGAGCGACTTTTCCTTGGCACTGGGAGCGATCACTTCGGTCACCAACTTGGTGTATTCGTCTTTGAAGTCTCCGGTCAAACCGTCTGCAGCAGAGCCCAATTGCTGATCCACATTGTCGAAGTCGTAGGCCAGCATCGAGGTAGCCTGCGTCGACGCTGCTGCTACGGCGTCGGTACGTGCCTGCTCGGTCTGCTCGTTCTGCCGATACTGATAGAACAGCACCCCGACAGCTCCGGCGAGCACCAACACGATGACGACAGCCAAGCTGCGCACAAGAATTCCAGATTTCATCACGGCACGAACTCCACTCTCGACGCGGTCATCACGTCACCGTCGTCAGCGACTGTTACGCGCAACCGGAAGTCGCGCGGCTGGGGTTCTTCGGCATCGGAGTTCTTCACCATTGCCCGTGCAGCCACCAGGACATCCGCTGCATCGTCGCTGATGTTCTCGATTCCAGCTTCGATGATCTCACCGTTCGAGTCGACACGAGCCTGCTTGACGACGTCGACGAACGGCCCTTCACGGCCCTCGAACTCGGCCTTGAAATCACCACTGGCGCCGGCCAGCAACCGATCCACGTCCTCTTGCGCCGAATCGGGATGAATCGTCGTCAGATTCAACACGGTCTGTCGGGCGGTCTGTACGAATCGCTCGGCTTGCGCGTCTTCGGCGTTCGTCGCTCGATTGGCCAGAAACAGGTAGACGCCTCCAGCGAGCAACGCGAGAACCACGACGACGAACAACGACGTCAGCACTACGCCGCGGCGGTTCGTTGTCGACTGCGGGGAATTCTCGTCCTGCTCGGGCTTTTCTTCTTCCGGCCGAGAGTCTTCCGTCGTCGGCGTTGTCGGCTTCTTCTCGGCGTCAGCCTCGGCGAGGGAGGATTTCGGTTCCTCTTTCTTCAGGTCCGGCGTGTCGACGGGTGAGTCCTGTGCGGTTGCCGGTGCTTCGACGGTGTCTTTCGACGTCGTCTCGCCCGCGATAGGCCCTGCCGGTCGTACTGCCCGACGGCGTGGGCGCCTCGGCGCCGTGCCCTCGTCGTCTGCCATAAAAACCTTCCTCGTTGCGTCCAGTGGTCGTGCCGACTAGAACCGGTGTCGACCTACATCTCATTCACATTGTGCACGCTGTGGGTAACAGATAGGTCTATAACTAGAACTGGTTCACCAGGCTGATACTCTCACTCGTCGGGTCGACTCGAGAGGACCACTCCCTATGGCTCACACGCTCACATGGCACGACGACATCAGCCACCAGGCACGAGTACTGTCTTATGCCATGCGGATGACGCTGAAACCGGCGTTCAGTCTCTGGCCACTCACCGACAACGGTATCCGAGCGATCGGTCACCTCGACCGTGCCGTCGACCGACTTCCGAAACCCAAGCGCGTGACGATCGAGCAGGTTTCCCTCGGCGGGGTGCCATGCGAGAAGACGACACACCCGCGGGTCGCGACGGGATCTCTTGCCGATGCAACCATCCTCTACTTCCACGGCGGAGGTTTCGTCTTCTGCGGTTTGGCCACCCACCGGAGTGCCTGCGCCACAATGTCTGCTCGCGCAGGTGTGCCGGTGTACTCCGTCGAGTACCGACAGATCCCCGACGGCGGAATCGGTACGTCCATCGCCGACGCGATGCGCTCCTACCGCGCCGCGCTGGACACCGTCGCAGATCCGTCCAAGATCGTCGTTGCAGGTGATTCTGCCGGTGGATATCTCGCGATGAAGGTAGCCGAACTTGCTGTGCTGGAGGGACTCACTCCGCCCGCCGCGGTGTTGGGGTTCTCCCCTTTGCTCAATCTGGATTTGAAGAGTCATCCGCGGAAGTTCATGAAGAAGGATGCGTACCTTCCGATGAAGCAGGTTCTTGCACTCGAAGATCGCTGGCTCGCCGGACCCGACACCATTCCCGGTGCTTCTTCGCCCGTCAATGCCGACCCGTCGATCTTTCCACCGGTATTCCTCTCGACTGCGGAGAACGAAATCATGCGACCCGACGTCGAATCGATGACCCGGAAGCTCGGCGTCGCAGGCCGAACCGTCGAAACGCATGTGTGGAGGGGGCAGGTGCACGCGTTCCCCGTGATGGCCACCGCACTGCCGGAAGGCAAGGCGGTCCTGGACCTCGCTGTGGCGTTCGCTGCCCGCAACCTCTGAAGCCGACTCCCTACCGAGTCCACTCCGCCGCATCTGCGCTGGAGTGGACTCGAAGGGAAATCTGCTAACCAGTACCCTGCTGGACCGACATGAGGCCCTGCAGATCATTGACACCGCCATTGAGTCCGGGTTGGGCGTAGGCGACGCCGCCGGGTGCGACATACATTCCGGTCTGCGGATCGTACGGACGCGCTGCTACTGCCGGAGTGAGACTGCTTTCGCCACTGGGAATCTCGGTGTACGACGGCTCGCCCTGCTCGACGGGGCCCCACGGCGGGTTGTTTCCGAGCGGCACATAGCCAGCCTCGCTGCGACAGACTTCCGGAGTGGGTCCGCGCCGACCAGGAAACTCCATGCACGGCAGGTTCCGCGAGCCACGGACTGCCGCGCTGTCGGACTGATCGGTCTTGCAGAACAGGTCGGCCGGTGTGTCCGGAACGGACATTTCGCTGGGGTCACGTCGCTGATCGGCAGGAAGGAATCCCGTAGTACACGCGGGCGGGTCGTTGACTTCGAGTTGAAAGTCGACGATGGCACCTTCGTCGGCCGGCCCGGAGCCTGCCGCAGTCATCAGCGCTGCAGTGATCGGCGGATACAGCACCAGGATCTGCTCGATGCCTGCGTTGTAGATGACACCGACTTCACCGATGCTGACCAGATTGGCGAGCAGAATCGGCAGCGTCGGTTGCAGATCCTGGAACAGCTTGTTGGCTGTTGCTGCCGCGTTCGGGCCCTTCTCGAGGATGGCACGAAGATCCGGATCGCTGGTACGAAGCTGGTCGGTAAAGGTCGCCAAATTGCTTGTCCAGGAACGAATCGCATCGCTACTGACGACCTGCCCATCCAGCAGTGGCCCGAGCTGATCCAACAATTGGATGGTTTCCCCGGAGTTGTCATTCGCTTCCTGTACGAACAGTCGAGTCGAGTCGATGAGCTTCTGCAAGTCCGGTCCGGCTCCGTTGAACGCCTTGAAGGACTCGTCGACCACGGTCCGCAGCCGAGTATCGGAAATGCTCTTCAGGAGCGTGTCCGCCTGGTCCAACATCGGTCCGACATCCTGCGGCACCGACGAGCGGTCCACCGGAACGACATCGCCGTTCGACAGGGCGGGGCCGTCCGAGCTGCGCGGGATCAGATCGACGTACTGCTCTCCGACGGCAGAGACACTTTTCACCTCGGCATCGACGTCCTCGGGAATCGAATAGTCGCTGTCGATCGACATCTTGGCGTCCACGCCATCCGGTGTGAGTTCGACAGTCTGTACCTCACCGACCGTGGTGCCCCGATACGTCACGTTCGCGTAGGGGTACAGACCTCCGGTTGTCGGCAGTTGAACCGTGACGGTATAGCGACCGATCCCGACAAGCGCTGGCGCCCCGACGTATTGAGTCGCCATGGCGACGAGTCCGATGACGGTGAGGATCGAGAAGATGATCAGCTGCACGCGAACAAATCTGGTGAGCATCATGGCGCAGGCACCCCGAGTCCAGGAATGGTGGGCAGTGGAATTGCAGGCAGCCCTGGAATTTGCAGGGTCGGTGCGCTGATGGGTCCACGCAGCGGGTCGCCCGCCGATGCTGCCGTCGGTGCGGCCTGTTGCCCGAGAGCGCCTTCGAGGCCTGCGATGCGGCCTGCGAGAGGAGTGCCGGTGAGGAAGTTGGCGTCGAGCCGTGGAAGTGACAGGTCGATCGTCATCCCCAGGTTTGCGTAGTCTCCGCGGATCACGTTGTCGATGCCCTCCTGTGGGAACGGGTAGGTCAGCAGGACCGACAACACTTCGGTCAACGCGCTTCCGGAATCAGCCAATGCGTTGAGAACTGGCGTGATGCTTTCGATATTGGTCTGCAGGTCTGCGCCACTGGTTTCGACCAACTGCGATACGACGTTGCTGAGCTTGCCCAGCGACACGAAGGCTCCGGTGATGTTCGGCCGTTGCTGGATCAATACGTCGAGCGCCGGTGGCAGTTGGTTCAATGCCTTTGTCAGCGTGGCGCTCTGATTCTCGACGTTGACGGCGAGACGATCGACCCCATCCAATGCCGCAATGATGTCACCCCGCTGATTGTCGAGACTGCCGACCAATTCGTCCAGCCGCGGCAACAGGTCTCGGACCGAATCTTCGCGGCCACCGATGGCATTGTTCAGTTCGGTGGTGATGTCCTGAATTTGAGCCAGGCCACCACCGTTGAGCACGACGGACAGCGAAGACAGAGTCTGCTCGGTCGTCGGGTATGCCCCGGCTCGATCCATAGGGATAAGGTCGCCGTTCTGCAGCCTTCCCTCGGGGTCGGGCGGTGGCACCAGCGCGAGGTGCTGTGACCCGAGGAGCGAAGTCTGACCGATCTTGGCCGTCACGTTCTCCGGCAGCTCGACGCCCTCGTTCAGGGACACGGTGACCAGGGCGTGCCAGTTCTGAACCTCGATACCCTCGACGGCGCCGATAGTGACGTCGTCGACGGTCACCGGTGAGTTCTGCGACAGCGTAGTCACGTTGGGCATTTCGATCTGCACCTGATAGGCCCCGTCGCCTCGCCCCTGAGTGCCGGGCAATGGCAGGGAGTTCAAACCGCCCCATTCACAGCCTGCCAGCGTCACCGACATGGCGCAGGCGAGAATGCCCACCTTTACAACGGAACGTGTGCGAGTTTTCATCGTCCGCCTCCCAGCAGGTCACCGAGGCTCGGAATCTGGACGGTCGGCATGCCGGCAAGCGGCTCGGATACAGGGGCAGGCGTCGGTGCCTGTTCGAGGCCAGGCTCGGTATAGATGATCTGATCCGGATTCGCCGCCGCCCCCTTGATCGGATTGGTAAGAAATGCAGGGTAATTGAAGACCAGCGAACTGAGAACGGGACCGAGGTATTGCTTGCACAGATCGGCGCTGCGTTCGGACGTGGAGTTCCCCACACCCGCCACCGCACCGCAGATGAAGTTGATCGGGTTGCCGAAGTTGTTCAGCGCGATGGCACCGGTCAGCGAACCCTGCGCCGGTTGGTAGATGTTGTTGAAGTTGGCGAGTGCATTCGGTCCGGAATGCAGGATGCGCTCGATTTCCGGGCGCTTGTCGGTCAGGACGCGGGTCGCATCAGCCAACCGGCCGACTCCCTCGACCAATCCGGCCTGATTATCGGCGATGAACCGCTGGACTTCACCGAGGGCGACATTGAGATCGGTCATGGCAGTACCGAATTCGTCTGAACTCTGTGCGAGCATCTCCGACACCGACGCCAGTCGGCCGCCGAACTGCACGATTTGATCGTTGCTGTTGGACAGTGCGCCGACGAACACCTGCAGATTGCGGATGGTCGAAAAAAGATCAGTTCGACCATCGGATAGAACTCGCATTGTGTCGGACAGTTCGCGCAGGGTCGAGCGCAACGCGTCACCGTTCCCGTCGAGATTGTCGGCGGCGGTGTCGATGAACCGGCCTACCGGTCCTTGCTCGTCGACTCCCTCCGGGCCCAAAGACGTCGACAGTTTGGTCAGTTCGGTCTTGATCTGGTCCCACTCGACGGGTACCGCGGTGCGGTCGAGGGGAATTGTTTCCCCGTCGGCCAATTCGGGTCCGCCGGCGAACACGGGAGTGAGTTGCACGAACCGCGCGGACACCAGGCTCTGCGCGATGATGACGGCCTTGGCATCAGCAGGGATAGCGACGTTCGATGAAACCTGCATGCTTACGCGGGCGTCGTCACCTTGGGGTTCGATCTTCTTGACCTTGCCCACGGTCACGCCGAGTACCCGCACATCGTCGCCTTCGTACAGCCCTGTCGTAGAGGAGAACTGAGCGACCACGGATTTTTGGGTGAGGCCGATGATCACCTTGTAACCGACCACGACCAACACGATCGCCAGCACGGCGGCACCGAGATACAGCAGTTTCTTCTTCATGTCATTGCCCCGGAGGTTTCAGGATGGGTGGCGAATTCTTTGGGAGCAGATCCTGCAAAGTGCCAGGCAACTGTTCCGGAGCGACGACGCTGTCCACGACCGTCTTCCACCACGAGCTCGGGAGGATGTTCTGGATGTAGGCGTTGAAGAACGGCCCGCTCGCCACCGCTTCACCGAGGGCGCTGATATACGGCCCGAGGCCATCGAGCGCGCCGGCAATGTTGTCGTTGTTCTTCTGTAGTACTGCCACCACCGAATTGAGCTTCTCGAGTGTCGGACCCATCTGAGCCGAATTCTCCTGGACCAAACCAGTGAGCTGGCGAGACACCGAGGAAATATTGGTGATCAACTGGCTGATCGCGGTGCGCCTGCGATCGAGTTCGCCGAACAGGTCGTTGCCGTCGAGAATCAACTGGTTGATCTGATCGCTGCGGGTAGCGAGGATTCCGGTCACGCTCTCGGCACGCTCGAGCAACTGCTGCAAGCTCTCGTCACGGGAGTTGATGCTCTCCGAAAGCCTGGTGACGCCGTCGAGCGCGGTCCGCAATTCCGGCGGCGTATTCGAAAACGTATCCGAGAAGACGTTCATGGCATCGCCGAGTTGCTGGGTGTCTAGGTCGGAGACGGTCGTGCTCAGGTCTCCCAATGCATCGGTCAACGAGTACGGGGAGTTGGTGCGAGAGGACGGAATGGTGTCGTGGACATCGATGGAACCGGGCCCATCGGGTGAGACCTTCAAGGACTTGCGGCCCAGGATGGTGTTGGTCTTGATGGCCGCAGCAGTGGCCTCGCCGAGTTCGATGTTCTCGCGCACCGTGAACTCGACGCGAACTTCCTGGTCGGAGAGGGCGATCTGCTCCACTCTGCCGACGTTGACTCCGGAGACCGTGACGTCGTCGCCGACCATCAGGCCGCCCGCATCGGTGAAGTTGGCCGAATAGTTGATGCCGCCGTTCAGGAACGGCAGGCGGTCGTACTGCAACGAAGCAACCACGATGCAGACGGACAATACGACGCCGATGACCCCGACGTGAATGAAGTTGGGTGATTTATCCGCTTTAGTTGACGTCATTGATGTTTGCGCACCTCCCCGTATCCTGAACCGCCGTCGGGACGAGCAGCGTCGGAGACCCCTCGGGGCCTGAGATCTTGAACGTGTTGGAGCAGAGGTAGAACTGGAAGAAGCTACCGTACGATCCGGTTCTGATCAGCTTCTTGTAGTCGCTCGGCAGCCGAGTGAGCACCTGATCGATGTTGTCTTTTCCAAGGTCCAGCTGGGTTGCGGTCCGGTTCGCGGCAGCGATCATCGACTGCAGATCGGGACGCGTCGCCTCGAGAAGCCCGGCCAGATCACCTGTCGCCCCGGCGATGCGCGGGATGGCGTCACCGATCGGGTCTCGATCCTGAGCAAGGCCACTGACGAGTTGCTGCAATGAGTCGATGGTGGTCTCGAACTGAGTCCCCTGACGGTCGATAGTGCCGAGAGTCGCGTTGAGGTTGGTGATGACATCGCCTATCAACTGGTCGCGGTCCGCGAGAGTGTTGGTGAACGAGCTCGTGTTGCCGAGAAGCGAGACGAGAGTTCCACCCTGACCTTGCAGGACCGCGAGCAACGCCGCGGACAAATCGTTGGTCTGTTGAGGATCCAAGCCTCGCAGCAACGGCTTGAAGCCACCGAGCAGCAGGTCGAGATCGAGCGCGGGTGAAGACTGATTCACCGGAATCGTGCCGCCACTGTCGAGTTCCTCGATCCCGCCGGGACCTTCGAGGAGCTCCAGGTACCGGTCGCCGACGAGGTTCTCGTATCGGACAGTTGCTGCGGTGCTCGTCAGTAGACGGTGCTTCGAGTCGACGTCGAACTCGACCTCGGCGAGGTTCCCATCGCCGACGTCCACACCCTTGACCGCTCCGACGGGAACTCCTGCGATACGAACCTTGTCACCCGACTGGAGTCCTGAGGCATCGCTGAACACGACATGGTAGGAGTCGGCGCTACCGAACCGGTATTGGCTGAACACCAAAGCCAAAGCACCGAAGATCACCACCATGACCAGCGCGAAGATCGAAAGCTTTATCGTATTACTTCTCATGGCCACGCCCCCGCAAACAGGAATTGGAAGATGGTGGGCACGTTGACGGAAGGCTGAGTCTCGGGCACATAGGGCACGTCGGCGGTGTCCGCGACGACGAACGGTGCATTGGCCTTCTTCGGGTCGAAGTCGGGCAACCCGTAACAGTTGGGGCCACCACTGGCCGCGATCTTGGGTAGATCCTTCTCGACCGTGTACGCCGGATCACCTAGCACGAAGCTCGCGCTGAGCATGAGCGAGGCGCTGTCTCCTGCACCGGCCAGAGGCCCGAATTGCTTCCGTCCCTTGTTGAGCCCGACCAGGAAGCAAGAGATTGCGGGTGAGTATTCATCGAGAAGCGTCGTGGTGTCGGTCAGTGTCGACAGCGCGGTCTCGAGTGGCTGCTGGTTCTCGCTCAGTACCTGAGTTGCCGTATCGGCAAGGCCGGTCACGTTCATCAGGAGTAGATCGAGGTTCGCTTGTTCCTCGACGATGGTTTTGCCCGTGTCACTTGCGTTGTCGAGTACCCGCATGAGGTCCGGCGTCGCATCCGCGTAGACGTTGGTGACGATCGCTGCCGCGGACAGATCTCGTTGCAATGCCGGAAGGCTCGGATTCACTGTCTTCAGATAGGAATCGGTGTCCTCGAGTAGCGACCCGAGTTGTTCACCGCGGCCGCGCAGCGCCGAGGACACCGCGCCGAGGGTGGCGTTGAGCTTCTCGGGTTCGAGCTTCTGAAGGACCTCTGACAGGTGCTGGAACAGCGTGTTGAACTCGACGGTGACGCTGTCCGCGGGTATGACGGCGCCGGCCTCGATGCTCTGGCTCGACGGGTCGGCCGGGACGACGAAATTGACGTACTTGGCGCCGAACACCGTCGTGGACTTGATCTCGACCGCAGCGTTCGACGGGATCAGCGACAGCATCGACGGATCGAGATCCAGGTCGAGGCGAGCCATACCGTCTTCTTGCGAGATCGACCCGACTCGGCCGACCTCGACGCCGCGAAGCTTGACCTTGGCCTGCGGATCCATCACCAGTCCAGCGCGCGCCGAGGTGACGGTGACCGGAACCGTGCTGGTGAATCCGCCGGCGAACGTGATCAGCGCGAACGCCGTGATGGCGACCAAACCGAGCACAAGTCCGGCAGCCGCAAGTTTCTTGGTAATCGAATTTTCCATGTTCCCGTTATCCCGACAGGTTGAAGTTGCCGGAGCTGCCGTAAATGGCCAGCGAGATCAACAAGGTCACCGTCACGACCGCGATGAGCGAGGCGCGGACCGCATTTCCGACGGCCACCCCGACGCCGACCGGACCGCCGCTGGCAGTGAAGCCGTAGTAGGTGTGTATCAGCATCACCGCGAGAGCCATGACTATGGCCTGGGCAAAGGACCACAAAATGTCCGTCGGTATCAAAAACGTGTCGAAGTAGTGGTCGTAGACGCCCGCAGACTGGCCGAAGAGCACCACCGTGGCGAAGCGACTCGCGATGAACGAGGCAATGACCGCAAGCGAGTAGAGAGGAACGATGGCAACCATGCCGGCGAGCACTCGCGTACTGACCAGGTAAGGGATCGAAGGAATTGCCATCGATTCCAGTGCGTCGATTTCCTCGGCGACCCGCATGGCGCCCAACTGCGCCGTAGAGCCGGCTCCGATGGTGGCTGCAAGCCCGATTCCCGCGATGACCGGCGCGGCGATGCGCACGTTGATGAAGGCGGCGAAGAAGCCGGTGAGCGCCTCGACCCCAATGTTACCCAGCGATGAAAAGCCCTGCACGGCAATGGTTCCACCAGCGAACAGCGTCAAAAAACCGACGATGACCACTGTTCCACCGATGACGGCCAGCGCCCCGGACCCCATGCTGATCTCGGCGACGAGTCGGAGTGTCTCTTTTTTGTAGCGAACGGCGGCGCGCGGAACATACCCGAGCGCACGGAGATAGAAGATCGCCTGTTCTCCCAGGCGGTCCACCGCCCCTGATGTGCGACCGATGCGCCTACGCACCATCGGAAAACGGCCGGTTGCAACGAGAGCCATCTCTAGATCCCCCTCATCCGGCTGTCAATTTGATACCGACGGCGGTGACTACGACATTGACGACGAACAGCGCCATGAACGCGAAGACGACGGTCTGATTCACTGCATCGCCCACGCTCTTGGCTCCACCGCGTACGTTCAACCCGAGATAGCACGCTACGAGGCCGGCGATCATACCGAACAGACCGGCTTTTACCTGCGAGACGATGAGTTCACCGAAGCCGGTCAGCAGCGTGATGCCGTTGACGAAGGCACCCGGGTTGACACCTTGCAGGAAGACGGAGAACACGAAGCCACCGAGAATGCCGATGGTGCTCACCAAGCCGTTGAGCAGCAGAGCGATGACCGTCGAGGCAAGTACTCGCGGGACGACGAGGCGGTGGATCGGATTGATGCCGAGGACCCGCATCGCGTCGATTTCTTCGCGGATGGTGCGTGCAGCGAGGTCGGCGCAGATGGCCGTCGCGCCTGCTCCAGCGACGATGAGCACCGTGACGATGGGACCGACCTGCGTGACAGCGCCAAGAGCAGCGCCCGCGCCACTGAGGTCGGCTGCACCGATCTCGCGGAGAAGAATATTGATGGTGAAACTGACCAAAACGGTGAACGGCACTGCCACCAGGACGGTGGGGACCATCGACACGCGGGCGATGAACCACGCCTGGTCGATGAACTCCTGACGCTGGAACGGCCGGCGGAACACCGAACGTAGGGTGTACCACGACATGTCGAAGAAAGCGCCTACCGCACGAAGGGGTACGAGTAGAACGTCGTTCATGGAACCTCCCTCGATGCATGCGGCACTGTGATCCAGGTCATGGCCGTCCAGCTCATGTTAACTAGAACACGTTCAGTAGTCAAAGAATCGACCGATCTCGATAGTGGGCGGTTCGAATCACGCGTGAGTGTCGCACACATCGCGTACGGCCCTTCTGTTCACTTACATTGCAAGAAAGTCGTTTTCGCTTCCAGGTGTCCAGAATTCGGTACATCCAAGGGGCCCTCTCAGCCACTAGAAGCGGAAGCTTCACCGCGACGAAGCGGGTGTAAAACTAGATCAAGTTCTAGTTTTACACCCGCCACATCGAAACCTACGTGCCCGCATCATCTTCGCCCGACATGGTCGGTGATGTGGCCGAAATCGAAAAGCTACGAACCGACCGTGACCTCGGAAGCGTCGAGATCGAGAGCCGCGCCGGCCGAGAAGGTCTTGGAAGGATCACGGCCGTCGAAGTACGCACTCAGCTCGGTCCCGAGAGACAGCGGCGTCCACGCATCCGAAGTTGCGTCGAACCGCTGCTCGACGACGGGGGCAGCCATCAGAGCCACCATCGGCCCGTAGACGATGAAGACCTGGCCGTTGACGGCGTCCGAGGCGGGCGAGGACAGGTAGGTCACCAACGTCGAAACGTGCTCCGGCGCCAACGGATCGACCCCGGCGGTGGGGGCGTCCCCGAAGACAGCCTCGGTCATCGTCGTACGGGCCCGTGGGCAGATCGCATTGGCGCGAACCCCGTATCGTGACAACGCCCGCGATGCCGACAGCGTCAACGCCGTGATTCCTGCCTTGGCTGCGCCGTAGTTGGCCTGCCCTTCCGGCCCCAGCAGACCTGCTTCGGAAGAGGTGTTGACGATCCGGCCGTAGACCGGTGCACCCGACTTCTTCGACTCGGCCCGCCAGTAAGCGCCCGCGTTGCGCGTGAGCAGGAAGTGTCCGCGCAGATGTACCCGAACGACTGCGTCCCAGTCGTCGTCGGACATGTTGAACAGCATGCGGTCTCGGACGATTCCAGCGTTGTTGACGACGATGTCGACGCGGCCGAACTTGTCCTGCGCGGCCGCGAACATGGCGTCGGCAGTGGAACGTTCGCTCACGTCGCCCGGCACGAAGACCACCCGACGGCCCGTCGCCTCGATCGCCGCGATCGTCTCGTCCGCGGCCGGTCCCGAAGCGATGTCGCCGAGCACTATGTCGGCACCCGCCTGCGCGAGGCCGATGGCCTCCGCGCGGCCGAGTCCGGACGCAGCACCTGTCACGAGCGCTACTCTGCCGTCGATTCGTACCTCTTCGTCGTTCACGTTCCGGACTGTAGAACGTGTTCTATGTTTGTGGCAAGCAAGCTATCCCTTCCACCGCAGCGCGGCTCGCGGACAACCCGCTATTGCCTCGTCCACGTCCGCCTTGTTCTCGGGCAGGTCCGCGGTATCGGACACCACCAGTTGGTCGTCGTCGTCGAGGTCGAACACCTGGGGTGCTACACCTACACAAACGCCGTTCGCTTCACACCGATCGAAATCCACCTCGAGCACCGTCGATACCCACTTTCACTAGTGATGTGGCCGCGTCGGCGCTCGTGCATCGCGGTTTGTCCTCGGTTCGAGGCCGCACACCCGGCCGACGGGCCGCTTATCCCTCAAGACTAGAACCTGTTCCACCCCGTGTGCAATGATTCGACTTACCTGAGGGTGACGCACGGATTCCGACGTCGACTCGCCATGAACTTGTTGCAGATTCCGGGCACGAGAGGACCACTGATATGCGGATCATGTATACGGAGGAACAGGCCGAGTTGCGCGCCGAATTACGCGCCTACTTCGCCACCCTGATCACTCCTGAGCGCCGCGAGGCCCTGAGCTCGACGTCCGGTGAATACGGTGAGGGCACCGTTTACCGCGATGTAGTCAAACAGATGGGTACCGACGGTTGGCTCGCGCTCGGCTGGCCTACCGAGTTCGGTGGCCAGGCACGTTCGGCCATGGACCAACTCATCTTTACGGACGAAGCCGCCACTGCGGGGGCGCCGGTTCCGTTTTTGACCATCAACAGTGTCGCGCCGACTCTCATGGCGTTCGGCACGCCCGAGCAGAAGGCGTACTTCCTTCCGCGCATCTCGGCAGGCGATCTGCACTTCTCGATCGGCTACTCCGAGCCGGAAGCAGGCACCGACCTGGCAGCGCTGCGCACCACTGCAGTGCACGACGGCGACGACTACGTCATCAACGGCCAGAAGATGTGGACCTCGCTCATCAAGTACGCCGACTACGTGTGGCTCGCGTGCCGTACCGATCCCGAGGCTCGCAAGCACCGCGGAATCAGCATGCTGATAGTTCCCACCGACGCCGAAGGTTTCTCCACCACTCCGGTGCACACGATGGCAGGCCCTGACACCAGCGCGACCTATTACCAGGATGTGCGGGTGCCCAAGACCGCACTCGTGGGCGAAGAGAACCGCGGCTGGTCGCTGATCACCAACCAGCTCAACCACGAGCGTGTCGCTCTCACCTCGGCCGGTCCTCTGGTCGCCTCTCTCCGTGAGGTCCGTGAGTGGGCGCAGAACACCAAGAAGCCGGACGGCACCCGAATCATCGATCAGGAATGGGTGCAGATCGCACTCGCTCGGGTACACGCGAAGGCGTCCTACCTCGAACTGCTGAACTGGGAAATCACCGCCGCCAGCTCCACCCCCGGGCCGGCCGACGCCTCGGCGAACAAGGTGTACGGCACCGAACTGGCAACCGAGGCATACCGCACGATGATGGAAATCCTCGGACCGTCCGCCACGTTCCGGCGCGGCTCGCCTGGTGCCCAACTGCAGGGTCGACTCGAAAGGCTGCATCGCTCTTCGTTGATCCTCACCTTCGGCGGCGGCACCAACGAGGTGCAACGCGACATCATCGGCATGACCGCGCTCGGCCTGCCCGCATCTGCACGCTGACTTTTCGGGAGAGAATGAAATGGACTTCACCACCACCGAGGCTCAGCGCGATCTCGCCGGGCTCGCCCAAGACATCGTCACCAAATACAGTACGAACGACGTTCAGCGACAGCTGGATTCGAACCCGGACAGCATCGACCGAGCCCTGTGGGATGCGCTGATCTCCGGCGGCCTTCTGTCGGCCGCCGCACCCGAGTCCATCGGCGGCGACGGTTACGGCGAGCTGGAAGCATCGTCGATCGCCATCGAACTCGGAAGAGGCATTGCCGCCGTCCCGTTCGTGGCAAGTACTTCGGTCGCCGCGGCGATCGCCCGGTTCGGCTCGGACGAGCAGCGGACCGAGTGGGCAGCCCCAGCCGTTGCCGGGATTTCGATCCTCACGCTGGCAATCGATGAAGAGCACGGCGAACCGCTCGACCCGTTGACCCGAGCAGACCGAACCGACACCGGCTGGACTTTGACCGGCTCCAAGATCGGCGTCGACAGTGCACCCGTCGCCGACGGCTTCCTCGTCACGACCGCCGCAGGTGCGTTCCTCGTTCGCGCGGACGACCCCGGCGTCACGGTCCTACCCCAGCAAGGCGTCGACAACCGCAGCATCGGAGTTCTCGAATTGAACTCGGTGCAGGTCGACTCGACACGCTTGCTCGCAGATCCGGACGTCGCGCGCTGGGTTCTGGCACGCGTCACGCTCGGAACCTGCGCATACCAGGTCGGAGTCCTGGAGGAATCGCTTCGGCTTACCGCCGAGTACGCCCGCGAACGTGTTCAGTTCGGTAAGCCCATCGGCAGCTTCCAGGCTGTCGCACAGCGGTTGGCCGACGGATACATCGATGTCAAGGGCGCCCGGTTGACGCTCTGGAAGGCCGCGTGGAGCCTCTCCGCAGGCAACAACGGTGACGAAGATGTTGCGGTCGCAAAGTTCTGGGCAGCCGACGCGGGACACCGCGTCGCGCACACGCTGGTGCACATCCACGGTGGTGTCGGGCTCGATCGCGATCATCCGGTGCACCGATACTTCCTCGTCGCCAAGCGGGCGGAGTTCGCCTACGGACATGCCACCGCTCAGCTGCGCCGTCTCGGTTCCGCTCTCGCCGACATGCCTGCCTGATTCGGACTGTCGCCCGGCCTACTACATGCCAGGTCGGGCGACACCGAAACGGCCCTGGTTCGAGGGCGATCGGACTCCGAGAAAGTGTGCCCCTCAGCGACTTTCGGCCCGAGCTCGAACGGCCCCTCCAAGGACCGGTCAGTCGAAAAGAGTAGGTGACGGCTGCTCGTCGGCCACTGCTGCCGAGGAACCCGTGGACTCCGACTCTCCCCCAGGAGAACCTTTGCGGACCACCGACAGTGTGGTGGTACGCACCGAGAGTCGATGGCCACCGTGATGTTCCAAAAGTGCGAGACCCTGTCGGATCTCGAGCACTTTCCACGGGCCGGCGTGCCCGTTCGCCTGGACCAGGTCGCCTGCTGCGATCGCGGAAGCCACTACGAGTCTCCATTCGGTTCGTTCATTCGTGTGTGACCCAACACTAGTCGGCTCGGAACCCGTTGCTCGCCTCGAGCGCCCCCACCCGGCGACAACGGAACTTATCGGCCTCGACACACACTCCCCCGCAACACAACTCGGCGGGCCCACCCATGGTTACCCGAGCCCGCCGAGTTGTCTAGCGAATCTTGTCGAGCCTGCTGACTGCTTCCTCGAATCCGCCCACCAAATCGGCGATTATGTCCGCGACCGCCCGAATCTCGTTCATCCTGCCCACGATCTGTCCCACCGGCATGGCGACCACATCGGGATTATCGGCGTTGTTGATTCGTTGATGGGCTTCACTGACCAAGATGTTCTGCAACGGCATCGGTAGTGGGTCCGGGGCCTCGGCGCTGTTCCACGCCTCGGTCCACTTCGTCTTGAGCAAACGCGCAGGTTTACCCGAGTAGATGCGCGTTCGAACCGTATCGCTCGACGTCGCCGTCAACAACGCTTCCTGCATCGCCGACGGCTTACCCTCCGCGCGTGCACCGAGGCGATACTCGGACGCAGTCAGCCACATCGAGCCCATCCAGACACCTTGGGCGCCGAGCGCCAGCGCGGCCGCTACTTGTCGTCCACTGCCGATTCCGCCTGCCGCAAGGACTGCACCCGAGTCGCCCAACGCATCGACGACCTCGGGTAGCAGCACCATCGAAGCGATCTCACCGGTATGACCCCCAGCTTCATACCCCTGAGCGATGACGATATCGACACCGTTCTCGATGTGTCTGCGCGCGTGTTCCGCCGTACCTGCCAGCGCTGCGACCGGTACGCCGTGCTCATGTGCCTGCACGATCACGTCGTTCGGCGGCGAGCCCAGTGCGTTGGCGATCAACTTGATCGGGTGCTTCAACGCGACGTCGACGTGCGAGCGGGCCACCGAGTGCAGCCAGCCGAGCACCCCTTCGTTGCGTGCCGCATCGTCGTCGAGCGGCGGCACACCGAGCTGGTCGAGCGTCCGATCGATGAACGCTCGATGCTCGGCCGGAATCAATTCGTTCAAGTCCACCGAGGCGCCCTCGGTAGGAATTTTCGCCGGCATGACGATGTCGACACCGTACGGCTTACCGTCGGTGTTCTCATCCATCCAGGTCAGCACCGCGTCGAGTTCTTCGGCGTCGTTGAACCGCACACAGCCGAGCACACCGAGTCCGCCGGCTCGGCTGATCGCCGCAGCGACATGTTCGGACGGAGTGAAGCCGAAGATCGGAAATTCTATTCCGAACTTTTCCGAAAGATCGGTGTGCACGGTTGCCTAGCTCTCTGCGCCGGCGAGACGCGACGCGGAGGTCTCGTCGGCCGGTCGCTGTTCGGTCTGACTCAATGCCCACCGGTAGTCGGGCTTGCCGGCCGGCGAACGCTTGATCTCGTCGACGAACCACACCGCACGCGGAATCTTGTATCCCGCAATCTCTTTGCGAGCAGCGGTAGCGAGGTCTGCGAGCGTAGGACGATCTGCGCCTCGGGTCTGCACGACGGCAGCGACCTTGTGGCCGAGCCGCTCGTCCGGTACACCGACGACGATGGCGTCGAAGACGTCGGGGTGCGATTTGAGCGCACCTTCGACCTCTTCCGGGAACACTTTTTCGCCACCGGTATTGATCGAGACCGAGCCACGACCGAGCATCGTGACGGTGCCGTCGGCTTCGACCCTGGCGTAGTCGCCGGGAATCGAGTATCGGACGCCGTGGATTTCCTTGAACGTCGCGGCCGTCTTGACCTCGTCCTTGTAATACCCGACCGGAATGTGCCCGCTCCGAGCCAGCAGGCCCTTGACTCCCGAGCCTGCCTCGACGGGATGGCCGTCTTCACCGAGCACGATCGTCGAGGCGTCGATCTTCACCCGCGGTCCACCGGTGTGTTCGGCGCCCTTGGCGACGATGGACAGTCCGCCGAAGCCGGTCTCGGAAGATCCGATCGAGTCGGTGATCATCCGGTTGGGAAGCAGTTCGAGAAGCTTTTCCTTGATGCTGGGTGAGAACAATGCTGCGCTACTGGCTATCAGGAAGAGCGAAGACAAGTCGTAGGGCTTGCCATCCGGGCGTCCCTCGATGAGCGCGTCGAGCATCGGTCGTGCCATCGCATCGCCGGTGATGAAAATGAGGTTGACGCCGTACTTGTCGACCTGCTGCCACATGGCGTGGCCCTCGAAATCGGGGTGCAGCACGGTCTTTCCGCCACCGAAGAGGCTCTGGAACGTGGCCCACTGCGCCCCGCCGTGGATCATCGGTGGAATCGGCATTCTCGTCATCGGCGGATTCTCGGCACCTAATTTGGCCATGTCCCACTCGTCTTCGACGTATTCGCCCGTCATGAAGTTGATGCCACCGCCGAGCACACGCCAGATGTCCTCGTGCCTCCACATGACGCCCTTGGGACTGCCCGTGGTTCCACCGGTGTAGAGCATGTAGATGTCGTCGTTGGTGCGTTCCTCGAAGTCGCGTTCGGGGGAAGAACTCTCCAGCGCGTCTTCGTAGGAGACCTGGCCCTTCGCGCCGTCGATCACGACGATCGTCTTCAGCAGGGGACACGTCGGTAGGACAGCAGCGACCTTGTCGGAGTAGCGAGCTTCGTGAACGAGTGCGACCATGTCCGAATTCTGGAAGATGTACTGCAACTCGTTCTCGATGTAGCGGTAGTTCACGTTGACCACGACCGCACGAATCTTGAAGATGGCGACCATCGACTCGATCGTCTCGATACCGTTGCGGCTGTACACGCCGACCTTGTCGCCCGGCTTGACGCCTTGTTTCTGCAGGTAGTGGGCTAGCCGGTTGGTTCTGTCTTCCATCTGCGCGTAGGTGATCTCTCGGTCTCCCGACACCAGGGCAATGCGGTCGGGAACAAGGTCGATTGCATGCTCTACGAGGTCTGCGATATTTAGGGCCACGCGTTAAAAGTAGAACGTGTTATCGTTTCTGGCAATAGCCAATCTGAGACTGAGATCACAAGAGCGAGGGAGCCGCAGTGACGTCGAGCGCGCCGGAAATCGGAACGGAATCACCGCACGCACTCGTGGAGAAGCGCGGCCAAGTCCTCATCGTGACGATGAACCGACCCGAAGCACGCAATGCTCTGAGCGGCGAGATGATGGCGATAATGCGTGACGCCTGGGATCGCGTCGATGCCGACCCCGATATTCGGGTCGCCATCCTGACCGGCGCCGGCGGCGCATTCTGCGCGGGCGCCGACCTCAAGGCAATGACCAGCTCACACCCAGGTGACAGTTTCAGCGGCGGCGGGTGGGATCTGTCGAAGATCGAGGCACTGTTGAAAGGCCGCAGGCTCACCAAGCCGCTCATCGCAGCCGTCGAAGGCCCCGCCATTGCAGGCGGTACCGAGATTCTTCAGGGCACCGATATTCGCGTTGCAGGTGAAAGCGCCAAGTTCGGTGTCTCAGAAGCAAAATGGGGGCTCTTCCCACTCGGCGGATCTGCAGTGCGGCTCGTCCGGCAGATCCCGTACACGATCGCGGCGGACATCCTGTTGACCGGCAGACACATTCGCGCTGCCGAAGCCAAGGAGATCGGGCTGATCGGCCACGTGGTCCCAGACGGCCAGGCACTGGAGAAGGCACTCGAACTCGCCGAACTCATCGCCGCGAACGGCCCGCTCGCCGTGCAGGCGATACTCAAGACCATCCGAGACACCGAGGGACTCCACGAGGAAGAGGCGTTCAAGATCGACGCCGAACTCGGAGTAGCGGTATTCAAGAGCCACGACGCCAAGGAAGGGCCCCGGGCTTTCGCCGAGAAGCGGGCCCCGGTGTTCGAAGGGCGGTAGCGCTTCAGCGCTGGACCGCCTCCATCGGTGTTCCGTTGTCGACCAGTGCCGACAGCGTCGCAGCTTCCATGCCAGGCGAACCGCACACCAGAACCTGGTGACGGTCGAAGGGCTCCTGGACGGCGATGACGTCGGCGAGGCTGCCTTCCCAGCAGTGCTTCGCCCCGAACCTCGCGTCAGGGTCTGCGACGTGGGCGTTGATGGCCTCGTGCCACCTGTCCGGCGCCCATGGGTCCGCCAATTGATCCACCACTGGCACGACTTTCAGCCAGGGCAGTTCGGACGCAAGGATCCACAACAGATCCGCGGCATACAGATCACTGGGCGATCGACCACCGAAGTACAACGTCACTCGAGGTGGCGACGGCCGACGCGCTAGGTCCAGAATGAGCGAACGCAGCGGTGCCAGCCCGGTTCCTCCGGCGATCATGACGACATCTCGACCGGAGTCGTCGATGTGAAAATTGCCGCCCGGATTGCGGAGTTGCCATACGTCACCCGGTCGGGTCTCGTTGACGATCGACCCACTGACCCAGCCCGCCGGCACTGCTCGAACATGAAATTCGAGCTTGCCGTCCAGCGACGGCGGAAGCGCTGAGGAATACCGTCGAGGCAGGGTTGCGTTCTGCGGCACCACGACCTCTACCGACTGTCCGGCTCGAAATGGAACGGCGTCCCCGACGAGACGAACGACGGCCAAGTCGTTGCGTAGTCGGTTGTACTGGACCACTTTTGCGTTCCACGTCTGCATGCCGTCAAGGATAAGCGGTCTCACCGCCTGTGCGCGATCAGCCGATAGCTTCCGTACTTCGACAGGGGGCTCAGCGTTGGTGTCGCGGTTTCCAGACGACCAAGGCGCTGCGTTGTACGGGAACGAGATCGCGTCGGTAGCTCGCGTGCACGTTCGCCAACTCATGGGCAAGTTCGGTGACGCGGGTCTGCAGCGCCTCCACCTGATTGGTCAGCTCGATGATCCGCTTGATGCCTGCCAGGTTCACACCCTCGTTCTGCGACAACCTCTGCACCTCACGAAGCAGCGCCACATCCCGCGGCGAGTAACGCCGTCCCCCACCGGTAGTGCGGTGCGGCGTCACCAACCCCAAACGGTCGTACGTACGCAGGGTCTGCGCGTGCATGCCCGCGAGTTGGGCCGCGACCGAGATGACGAACACCTGGGCATCGGGGTCAGCGTGGCCGGGGCCCGGGCCCGGAGTGGAGCCTGCGGGATGACCCGATCCAGGGCCCGGAGTGGAGCCTGCGGAATGACCCGATCCAGGAGTGTTCGGCTCCAGTGTCACTACGCGCCTGCCCACCCGGCCCGCGGGTCGAATCCGCTGGCCTTCTCGGCTTCCAGATAAGCGTGCAGTGCCTCGATGGCGGGATCGTCGAGTTTCTGCGGTACCGCGACCTTGACGGTGACCATCAGGTCACCTGCGGTTCCGGTCTTCTTGGGAACTCCTCGCCCACGAACACGCAGCACACGTCCGTCGACCGTGCCCGGTGGCACCTTGACGCCGACTCGGCCGTCGAGGGTCGGGATCGACAGCGTGGCCCCGAGGACCAGTTCGCCGTAGCTGACCGGCACCGTGACGGTGAGATCGTCGCCGCTGCGGCCGAAGACCTTGTCGGGTCGAACCCGGACGGTGACATACAGATCGCCCGAGGGTGCCCCACGCAGACCGGCTTCACCCTGGCCCGCCAACCTGATCTTCTGGCCGTCGGACACTCCGGGCGGGACACGCACGGTGATGGTGCGAGTGCGATTTTGTACTCCGGTACCGCGGCAATCCTGGCACGGATCGTCGATGATCGAACCACTTCCGCGGCAGTCGTCGCACGGCTCACTGAACCCGAACGCGCCCTGGTTGCGGTTGACCACGCCTGCGCCGTTGCACCTGGGGCACACGCGCGGGCTTGTTCCTGGTTTCGCACCGCTGCCGTGACAGGTGGTGCACGAGGACGGACTGGTCAGTCGCAGGGGAACAGTGACACCTTGCGTGGCTTCACGGAAACCGAGAGTGGTCTCGGTCTCGACGTCGCTGCCTCGCCGTGGACGGTTGCCCGCGGGGCGCTGCTGCGTCCCACCGCGGTTGAACAGTCCACCGAAGATGTCGCCGATTCCGCCGTCGCCGCCGCCGCCGCCGGCCTGACCGAAGATGTCGCCGACGTCGAAGGTCTGGCCGCTGCCACCCCCGCCGAATCCGCCCGCACCGGGGCTGAATCCGCCACCGCCCTGGCCGAATCCACCGGAAGCGAAGAGTCGACGTGCTTCGTCGTACTCCTTACGTTTCGCCGGATCGATGAGAACCGACTTGGCCTCACTGACCGCCTTGAAGCGACGCTCGGCCTCGGTGTTTCCTGGATTGGCGTCAGGATGGTTGTCCTTGGCCAGCTTCCGGTATGCCTTGTTTATCTCGTCTGTGGACGCGTTGGAAGAAACGCCCAGTTCCTTGTAGAAGTCCTTCTCGATCCACTCCCGCTGGCTCACCGGGCGTTTCCTCCTCTCGCGCTATTTTTGTTTACTGCCCCTCGGGAGCATCGGCTCCCGAATCTTGTGACGCGTCATCGACCACACCGACCATCGCAGTCCGAAGGACGCGATCGCCGAGCTTGTAACCCGGACGCATGAGCGTTCCGATTACCGGATCGTGATCTTCACCCTCATGGGACACAGCTTCGTGAACCGAAGGGTCGAACTTGTCACCGACGGCGCCGAAAGCAGCGAGACCGATGTTTGCGAAGACGCTGGCGAGCTTGTCCGACAGTGCTTTGAGAGGCCCTGTCTCGAGATCTCCGTGTTGGCGTGCCCGCTCGAGATCGTCGAGCACGGGAATCAACTGGGAGACAACGGACGCTTTCGCGTTCTCCGCTCCTACCTGCTTCTCACGGTCGGTCCGACGACGGTAGTTGGCATACTCTGCCGACACCCGCTGCAGATCGGCGGTGAGTTCCGCGATCTGTGTTTCGCGCACGTCCTCAACCACCTCTACCTCGACATCCCCTTCGTCCACCGAGCCTGGCTGGGGCGCAGCCCCGGTGCCCACTAGAGGCTCCGGCACTGCGTCACCTTCCCGAACTTCACCGGTCTCGGGATCGATCTTTCGCTTGTCCACGAAAGTGACCGGTTCCCGCTCGGAGTTAGGCAGATCGTGATCGCTGTCGCGGGGCGTCACTTCTTGTCCGTGTCGTCGGCGGGCTCGTCCACGACCTCGGCGTCGACGACACCGTCGTCAGCAGCCTGAGCTCCGCCCTCAGCTCCGCCTTGCTCGTTGGCCTGAGCCTCGTAGATGGCGGTACCGAGAGCCTGCGACTCCGTGGACAGCTTCTCCACAGCAGACTTGACTGCCGAGATGTCGCTACCGTTCAGAGCCGACTTCGCCTCTTCGATTGCCGATTCGACGCGTCCCTTGAGATCTGCGTCGACCTTGTCCTCGTTGTCCTTGACGAACTTCTCCGTCTGGTGAACGAGGGACTCGGCCTGGTTGCGTACCTCGGCCTCTTCGCGACGAGCCTTGTCCTCGTCGGCGTGAGCTTCCGCGTCGGCAACCATGCGGTCGATCTCTTCCTTGGACAAGCCGGAGCCGTCCTGGATCTTGATCGTGTTTTCCTTGCCGGTGCCCTTGTCCTTGGCCGTGACGTGCACGATGCCGTTGGCGTCGATGTCGAAGGTGACCTCGATCTGGGGCACACCGCGAGGGGCCGGTGGCAGATCCGTCAGCTCGAAGGAGCCGAGGAGCTTGTTGTGCGAAGCAATCTCGCGCTCACCCTGGAAGACCTGGATCTGTACCGAAGGCTGACTGTCGTCAGCAGTGGTGAAGGTCTCGGACCTCTTGGTCGGGATGGTCGTGTTGCGCTCGATGAGCTTGGTCATCACGCCACCCTTGGTTTCGATACCGAGGGACAGCGGTGTGACGTCGAGGAGCAGAACGTCCTTGACCTCACCCTTGAGCACGCCTGCCTGCAGTGCAGCACCGACGGCCACGACCTCGTCCGGGTTGACGCCCTTGTTGGGCTCGCGTCCGCCGGACAGTTCCTTGATCAGCTCGGAGACCGCAGGCATACGCGTCGAACCACCGACGAGTACGACATGGTCGATGTCCTTGACGGCGATGCCGGAGTCCTTGACCACTGCCTGGAACGGCGCACGAGTGCGATCGAGCAGGTCGGAGGTGATCTTCTGGAACTCCGAGCGGCTGAGCTGCTCGTCGAGGAACAACGGGTTCTTGTCGGCGTCGACCGTGATGTACGGAAGGTTGATCGACGTGCTCTGTCCGGAGGACAGTTCGATCTTCGCCTTCTCGGCAGCTTCACGCAGACGCTGAAGGGCCATCTTGTCCTTGGTCAGATCGATGCCGTTCTGAGCCTTGAACTTGTCGACGAGCCAGGTGACGATCCGCTCATCCCAGTCGTCGCCACCGAGGTGGTTGTCGCCCGAGGTTGCACGGACCTCGACGACACCGTCGCCGATATCGAGCAGGGAGACGTCGAACGTGCCGCCACCGAGGTCGAACACCAGAATGGTCTGCTCGCTGTCGCCCTTGTCCAGGCCGTATGCGAGTGCAGCCGCGGTGGGCTCGTTGACGATTCGCAGGACGTTGAGGCCGGCGATCTGGCCGGCTTCTTTGGTTGCCTGACGCTGCGCGTCCTCGAAGTAAGCGGGCACGGTGATGACCGCGTCGGTGATTTCCTCGCCCAGGTAGGCCTCGGCGTCGCGCTTCAGCTTCTGCAGCGTGCGCGCGCTGATCTCCTGTGGCGTGTACTTCTTGCCGTCGATCTCCACGTTCCAGTCCGTGCCGATGTGACGCTTCACGGAACGAATCGTGCGGTCGACGTTGGTGACCGCCTGGTTCTTCGCGGGCTGGCCGACGAGCACTTCACCATTTTTGGCGAAGGCGACGACCGACGGTGTGGTGCGTGATCCCTCGGCGTTGGCGACCACAACCGGCTCGCCGCCCTCTAGGACGGACACAACCGAGTTGGTGGTCCCGAGGTCGATACCGACCGCACGAGCCATAATGTTTCCTCCTGTTATTGCTGTGGAAAATGCCTAGCTGAGTGAACTGCACTCAAGTCTGCAAGACAACTTTTAATTCGTCAAGCTGGACTTGAGCCTCATCCACTCAAGGCTGTCGAAAGGGTTAACGGAGGATGCGCAGAATTTGTTCCCGGCGCCTTCCTACACACACGACTGCGCCGTGACGGCAGTGCCGTCACGGCGCAGGATCGAGGTGAAACCTTCCGCTGTTACTCCTCGGTGTCGGCGGGTTCCGGTGCGCAATCGACACTGAGTAGGCCGACCGCGACGTTGTTCGAGTAGTTTGCATCGAGCTGCGGCGAGAACACCGCTACGCCGCCCGGGCGCGAGACCCACTCGGCTGCCCCACTCGGCACGATTACCTTTTCCGTCTTACCCGGATCGATTTTTTCCACGGTGGCGGCACCGTTGACATCGGGGAGCACCGCATAGTTGATGGACACTGCGGACGCGGCACCCTTACCGACGTTCTCGACCGAGATCTCCAGCGCGCCGACCTTCTCCCCCTCGGGCTTCTTTTCGTCTTTCGCCACACATGCCGTTCCGATCGTGACGACGAGGTCGGGTGATTCGGCGACCGAGGAACCGAACGGGCTTGCGGGTGCTTCGGGTTCCGCGGAGGCGATGGGCGCCAGGACGACCGCACCCATGGCGGCGGCAAGAGCGGCTGTCGAGGCCAGGACGGTGGCGCGGGCGATGTGACGCATGAGGGTCTCCTGTGACAGGTGAGGTTGTTGGTGCAGATGATGTTGTTGTTGCCAGATTGACTATTACTTATGCGAACCAGACTTTCCATACCAGGCGGTCTCGATTGAATGACGCTTTGCTTACCGGTCGATCACGTTCTGCGAGAAGAACATCGATGTAATTCCCGAACCGAGCACAGCACGGCGGGTTTCGCATACACCTCGACCGGGGATGCACAAAGCTGCGGACCGCCCGTTCCCTACGTAGGGTTTGAGGAAAAGCGAGGCTACGGAGGCACATGGATCCCGAAGTGCAGCACGAACCAAGCGAGATCACCTACGACGAGAAGTTCTATCCAGCCAGACCTCGACCGCTTCGCCCCTCCGTCCGTCGGGCAAACCGGACCGGCAACACCTCCCAGGACAGCGATCCGTCCGCCGCCAATCCCGAATACGTCGAATGGCTCACCGAGCAGTCGATGCTGAGGGACGCCAAACTCATCGCCGAACAGCTCTCCGGCAAGGGCAGCATGTGGCAGAACCCCTACGCCGACCCCAACCCACGAGGAGCCGTCGAGCGCGCGCCCGTCTGGTTCACCGCCTACCCGATCTCCGTGATCAACGCTCCGCAGACCAGCTTTCTGCACACCCTCGGGGACGAAGAGCTCTGGCAGGCCTTCTCCGATATCGGCATCACCGCCGTCCACACCGGACCGGTCAAGGTCGCCGGCGGTATCCACGGTTGGAAGCCGACGCCCTCGGTAGACGGCCATTTCGATCGGATCGGGATGAAGATCGATCCCGCGTTCGGCTCGGAAGAAGAGTTCCGACGGCTGTGCGTCGTCGCCTCCGCATACGACGGCATAGTCATCGACGACATCGTCCCCGGGCACACCGGCAAGGGGGCGGATTTTCGCCTAGCCGAAATGGCAGTCTCCGACTACCCGGGGATCTACCACATGGTGGAGATCGAGCCGGAGGACTGGCATCTACTACCTCGTGTCCGTGCCGGTGCCGACTCGCAGAACATCGACGCCGAGGCCGAGGCCAATCTCGCGCGCGCCGGCTACATCATCGGTCAGCTCCAACGGGTCATCTTCTACGAGCTCGGTGTGAAGGAAACCAACTGGAGCGCAACAGCCCCCGTCGTCGGCATCGATGGCGTCGAGCGCCGTTGGGTGTACCTGCACTACTTCAAGGCCGGGCAGCCGTCGATCAACTGGCTCGACCCGTCGTTCGCCGGTATGCGCCTGGTGATCGGCGACGCATGCCATTCCATTGCCGACCTCGGCGCCGGTGCATTGCGATTGGACGCCAATGGCTTCCTCGGTGTCGAGCGCCGCGCGGAAGGCCCCGGCTGGTCCGAGGGCCACCCTCTGTCGGAGGCCGCCAATCATCTGATCGCCAGTGTGGTGCGCAAGATGGGCGGATTCACCTTCCAAGAGTTGAATCTGACGATCGACGACATCAAGGCGATGAGCGAGAACGGCGCCGACCTGTCGTACGACTTCATCAACCGGCCCGCCTACCATCACGCGCTCGTCATGGGGAATACCGAATTCCTCAGGCTCACCATGACGCTCTGCCGTGACCACGGCGTCGACCCTGCCTCGCTGGTGCACGCGCTGCAGAACCACGATGAGCTGACCTTCGAGCTCATCCACTTCGCAACGCTGCATGCAGAGGACGAGTTCAACTACTGCGGCGACGTCGTGAAAGGTTCGGATCTGGGCGATCTGATTCGGTCCGATCTCACCGATCGACTCACCGGACGTTGGGCGCCGTACAACCGAACCTTCACCACCAACGGAATCGCCTGCACCACAGCCAGTGTCATCACCGCTTCACTCGGCATCCGCGATCTCGATCGGATGGACGAGTCCGATATCGACACTGTCAGAACCGTTCATCTGATGCTCGCGATGTTCAACGCCCTGCAACCGGGCGTATTCGCGTTGTCCGGCTGGGACCTGCTCGGTGTGCTCCCCATCGACGCCGAGGACGTCGCCGAATTGATTCGCGAAGGCGACACCCGCTGGATCAACCGTGGCGCGCACGATCTGATGGACAGTTTCCCCGACGCGGTCCGCTCGGAATCGGGCATACCCCGTGGCCGCAGCCTCTACGGTGCATTGCCTGCACAGCTGAAGGATCCGAACTCGTTCGCCAGCCGGCTCGGTCGAATCATCGAGATTCGCAACAGGTTCGGCATTGCGACCGCGCAGCAACTCGATGTACCGACCGTCTCACACAAGGGTTTGTTGGTGATGGTGCACGAACTGGGTCAGGGCACGATTCAGGCAACGGTCATCAACTTCTCCTCCGACGAGGTAGCAGCCACGATTCAATCCAAGTTCCTGACACCGGGCGCGGGTGTCTTCGACATGTTCGACGACTCGGAGCTCGGCGTGGTCGATGAGCTCAACAGCTTCCCGATGACCCTCGCCCCGTACCAGGGGGTGCCGGTCATCCTGCGCTGACGCACGGATCAACGCGTAACGGCGACAACACCTTCGGCGCTGCGCGCTGCGACGGCGCAGGCCCGCGAGGTGAACTGATCGAGCAGTGGATGCTCGGAGAGTCTGCGCCACTTCGAGATCGCGTCGAGCGCCCGATCGCGGCGCTCGGCCGGTCCGGAGTCCGGATCCAAGCCGAGCCGGACGGCGCTGTCGATGCCATATCCGCCGATGATCCGTTGCAATTCCGCGAGATCGCCGTCGGGCAGCTTCGGGACGGTCGATCGTAGCCGTCCGAGCAGCCGTAGTTCTTGAAAGCCATGCACGTCGGCCAGCATCCGGCCTGCTTCGGCTCGAAAGACTGTGGACTGTGCAATAGGCCGTGATTCGAGAATGCGCTGCAGCGCGACGAGTGCCGAATGTAGTTTCAGCTGGTCCGCGCGTTGACCGAACTGCACGTCGATCACCGAGCGCAGTTCGCTCAACCCGCTCCGTTCGGTCAGTTCCGCTGCCAGTGTCGGCGAATCACGGACGCCGAGTTTGATCAGAGTGATCGCCATCCTGATTCCGAACATGCCGAAGCGATCGACGATCGACGCCCGCAGATCCGCATCGACCGGAAGCAGTCCGGGTCGGGAGAACCGGTCGGCCGACAGCATCGCCAACGCCAGATCTTTCTCGGGCACACCTGCCAGGGTTTCGAAGGCCGCGAACTCCGACTGCCGCAAGGTTCCAGCGGCCAGCGCAAGCAACCCCGCAACGGGCACGACGGCCTGGCACAGTCCTGTCGATTCCAACTCCGCAGCGAACCGTGCCGCGACCTCGTGCGCGGACATCATTGCGTCCATCCGGCCTGCCCCGACCTCGTCCGCACGTGAGACGACTCCGATCACACCGAGCGGTCCCGACTCACCGCCGACATGAGCACCGATCTGACTGAGAAAGCTCACGTCGGTAGCGTTGAGCGTCCGCATCAGATATACGACGGCGTCGGCCCCGGAAGACGAGTTCTCCGGCGTCAACATCGACAGCGTGCGAGCCGACACGTCTCGAGAGAGCGAGGAGGTGCCGGGCGTATCGATGATGGTGCTGTGCGTCAGGGCGCGCGCTGGCCACTCGACTTCGAGACGGTCGACATCCGGCGCCGTCAGGTCGCCGAGGTCGAACGCCAAGCGTCCGTCGCGGCGCTGCACCGGCACGTGTGTGGACTTGCCTCCGTCGTACCAGGCTGTGACGTTCGGACTGGCTCCGTTGCGATACCAGGTGACGACTTTGGTGCATTCGGTAGCGTCGGTCGGCGCTATATCCTGCCCGACAAGAGAATTGAGCAGTGTCGACTTACCGGCCTTGAGCGACCCGGCGAGCGCGACGCGTAGCGGCTGATCCAGCCGGTCCAGTACCTCGGTCAGTGCGGCAGCAGCGTAGGTGTCGATCGAATATGCGGCGCGTGCGGCGGCGATCAGCTCACGGGCATCGGCGAGCGGTGTCACTGCGCCCGGCCGCTTCGCACGAGAGCGGAGGCACGCTCGTTGAGCTCCGCGACGGCCTTCATTTGCTGGTCCAAATGTACTGTACGCGTCGACCTTTCGGCTGTTTCGACATTTGCCGCCTCCTGCGCTGCGCGCAGTGAATCGTTGAGCGATCGCAGCGTCTGCTCGGCAATGGAAGTGAAGTGATCGCGCAGCACCCGCTGAATCAGACGCAAACGATCCTTCGATTCCTTGCCGACCTGAAAGCTGACGTCATCGGTGAAGCGACGAATCGCGATCTTGGCTTCCGAACGACGAGCCCTGACCTGATTTTCCTTGTCTTCCTTGTACGCCTTGGTGCCCAGCAGTACGCCGGCACCGATGGAAATCGGATTGAGCAAACTGAGCCCGACGAAGGTGGTGATGAGCCCGAACATCAGCACCCCTCCATACGATCCACGCATTCCGACGAGGACTTTCTGGGTGATCCCGGTCTTCCCCGACTCCAGATCGGCAAGCGAGGCAACGGGTTCGAGGATGTCGTCGAGATCACCCAGATCCAGATCGGGCAGCGCGACGGCGCCGGCGGCCGCGAAGTGCTCCGCGACGAGCCCGGACAACCACAACGCACGGTCATGTGCCCACACGAAGTTGTCGCCGACCGATGCCGCGATCTGCTCTTCGAGCCAGTTGCCGAGCTCGAGCCAGTCCGAACTCGGGTCCCCCGCGTCCACGGTCTCCTCCGCCTCGCGTGTCACTCGACGCAGTCGATCACGCAGGTCGTGGTCGATATCCGCGGCGAGGTCGGCAATACCGTCGGAGAGGGTGTGCTGCCACTGCGAGGTCTTCTTGTGCAGCTCCTCGGCCGCCGCTTTCGCCCGTTGCAGTCCGGCAACGGCTGCCTCGGCTCGCTGCGGATCACGCAGTGCCGCAAGCTCACTCCCCATTGCCAGCGCGAGGTGCTCGGTGACCGACCTGATGTCGAGCGAGACTGCGGCCCGCGTCGTCGCATCGGCGCGCAACAGGACGTTCTCACGAAGGAACGTGTAGAGCTCGGGAAATCCCGACTCACTGTTCAACTCCTCGTCACTGAGCCGAAGTGCGTGTGATCGCAGCAAAGAAGACAGCGCAATGATCGGCACATCGAGGCCTTCACGCGCCAGGTGAGCGAGGTTGGCGTCGACGATCTGCCGCCAGTGTGGATAAAGATCGGTTTTGGTGACCAGCAATGCCACCGAAGGGCAGAGGCCGAGAACCTGTCGCAGAAAAGACACTTCGGGCTCGGTGAGCTCGCGACTGGCATCGGAGACGACCAGTACCGCGTCTGCGGACGGTATCAAACCGAGTGTGCCTGCGGCATGCGGGTTTCCATGACCACCCACGCCGGGCGTATCGACGAGCACGAGCCCGTCGGCCAGTAGCGGACTCGGTACATTGACCTCGAGCCGAAGGACCTCGCGGGATTGCGCCCGAGGATCCGCAGGGGTGATGGTCTTTAGATCTTCGAGCGGTACTTCGACCCGAACGGCGTCGTTGCCTGGATCGGCAAGCACCAGTTCTGCATACGGACGTGCGGAGTTCTGCACGACGGTGGGGATGGCAGTCGTTTCGTCGTCACCGACCGAACACACGTCGAGGTTCAGCAACGAGTTGACGAATTGGCTTTTTCCCTGTTTCAGGGGCCCGACGACGACGATGCGCCTTCTGGGATCGAGCACTCGCTCCTTCGCGAGCTCCACCCTCGACACGAGATCGGACCGACCGACGCTCTGCGCCACTTCCGCAGTGCGATCGAGCAAATCGGCCAGCTGCTTCGATTGCCCGTCCATAGCCTTCTTTCCGATACACGTTCCTTCTCCAGCGTTCGGGTGAACTCTAACGACAGAGCGGCCCCGGGCGAACCGAACCGCCCGGGGCCGCCTACAACTGCGTGGTTACGGGTCGAGCAGATCGGTGTGGTGATCACCGGTCGACAGGTCGGCAACAGACTGTGCCGAGCTGTCGAGGTCTCCGTGAAGACTGGTGTCCGAGTGCAGGCCGGCGTCGGACTGTGCTTGTCCGAAGATGCTCGAATCCACGCCGGACCAGGCGCTCGAATCGAAGGACGAGGTCGAATCGAACGATCCGGATGCGCCGCTCGTGATGCCCCCGGTGACGGCACCGACCATGTCGGCGCCACCGGCAGCGGCACCGGATAGATCGGCGGACAGATCGGTAACCGACCCGAGCCCACCACCGAGTGCGCCTGCTACCTCTGCGCCCGTGGAGACAGCCGCGTCGGCACCAGCGGATGCGCCTGCGTCGATGGTTCCGGCTACGCCGCCGCCGATGTCCACTGCACCCGCTGCTGCGCCGTCGAGCGCGCCGGTCAGCGAGCCACCCAGCTCACCGCCCGCGTGACCGAGCCCTCCGGCAAGTCCGCCACCCAGCCCCGCAAGCCCGGACAATCCGCCGGAGACCCCCGCGCCTGCTTCGCCGACGGCGTCGATGCCGCTGTCGATTCCACCGGTGACGCCTGCCCCGGTAAGACCGCTGAGGTCGAGATCGCCGGACCCTGCGACGCCTCCTGCCGCGTCGAGAGCTGATCCGAGAGCGCCGTCGAGAGTTGCTCCGAGTTCGGGACCGCCGCCGAGGACTGCGCTCAGATCGAGTGCTCCGCTCGCGTCGAGAACACCGTCGAAGGCGGCTCCGAGACCTGACCCGGCTTCGCCGCCCACGCTGAATGCACCGCCGAGAACACCTTCGAGCGTGGTCGCAACACTTGCCTCGCCCGACGCGTCGATCGCAGTGTTCAGCGCAGCGGTCAGGCTGCCGACGATACTGATGTCCAGATCGAGGGCAGTGCCGAGTGCGCCGCCGACGAGGGCACCGATGTCGGCGTCCGCGATTCCGGTGAGGTCGAGGTCTGCCAATGCGCCGGCGTCCAGTACGGCGCCGAGCGCTGCGCCCAGGGTGCCGCCGAGGTCACCGTCGACGGCGAGGACGCTCTCCAGGGCTCCGCCGAGTTCGACGCCGATTCCCCCGCCTGCACTGAACGCGGCGTCGAGTGCCGAGCCCAGGCCGACCGCGATGTCGCTTCCGAGTCCGAGGCCGGCGCTCAATGCCACACCGAGATCGCCGGTGAGATCGAGTGCGCCTTCACCGATCACGGCACCGAAGACGTCACCGAGCGCGGCGCCGAGATCGGCTCCGATGGTTCCGCCGACGCCGAAAACAGTGCCGAGGGCAGTGCTCAGGGCACCGTCCACACCGGCAAGGACATCGAGATCGATGCTGCCGACTGCACCGAGTGCGGCATCGAGCGCTGCCTCGAATGCTCCGGTGACCTCGCCGCCGAGCTCGATTCCGCCGCCGATGAGTCCGGTCAGGGCGCCACCGAGATCTGCCGCGCCACCGAGATCGATCGATCCGCCCGCGCCGATGGCAGCTTCGAGTGCGGCACCGAATGCTGCGCCGAGGTCGGCTCCGACATGTCCGCCTGCGGCGAGAGCTGCACTGAGCGAGGCACCGATCTGGACCGCGATGTCACCGGCCAGATCCACCTCGCCGCCGACTCCGCCATCTGCTCCACCGCCGATTCCGCCTCCGATGAGTCCGCCACCTGCCAGTCCTCCGCCTGCGACAGCACCGGCTGTCAGTCCGATGCCCGTCGACAGTCCACCGCCGAGCCCACCGCCGATTGTGCCGCCACCGGCCAGGCCGCCTTCGATGCTTCCCGATGCACCCGCACCGAGGATGGCCGAGAGCTGCGAGCTTGCTCCTGCGAACAGCCCGGACTCGGCTACCAGAGGGGCAACAGCGACGATGTCGGCGTGGCACACATCGCCCAGCCCTGCCGCGGCCAGCGCGATATCCGGGTTGGCGCAGTACGTGGCAGCTGCCTTGTCGTCGCGAAGGAGGCTGAGGATGAAGTCGAGTACTGCGTTGGTGGCCATGTGAAGTGGCTCCATTCTTTTGCTCGGTCTTTCGTGGTTGATCACAAAGCTATGTGCCTGCGGCGCCCGGCAGAACGGGGTCGATCCCCCTAGTCGGACCGACCGGCCCAGGGGTGAGCCGTTAGGGGATTCGGAGCCGTTAGGGGATTTCCCCGCCGATACCGCTTCACCTGCTGTGAGACGTAACGAAAGGTGCGGTGCTTCCGACACAAGATCGATAGGACGTGCGGATCGAACAAGAAGCCGGAGATGAAGATGAGCGCAGGGCTCGGCATACGGATTGGAACAGCTGCCTCGGTGGCTGCCCTCGATACATCCGAAGATCCCCACGCGCCCCGCGACTTCGCCACCGATGAAGCAATGCTCACCGTCACTCGCAGGTCCGCCCTGGACCTTCGCCCCGGTGCCGCTCCCAGCCTCGCCGGGCGCCACGATCGCCAGAACCGCTATCTGATCAGCGGATTCGCCGACCGCGTCGGAGATCCCGTTCCTGTCATCGACGAGGACGGACGATCGCATCAGGCCGAGGACCTCTTCGCCACTGCCACGCGGGCCCTCGTTGCCGAAGCGTGTGCGGGCGCCGCCTGTGATCCCACCGTCGTGGTCACCTATCCCGACCGGTGGTCGACCTATACGACCGACGTGCTCCAAGGCGCTTTGGAACGTGCAGGCGTGCCCGATGCGACACTCGTCCCCGACTCCGCGGCGGCCATGCGCTGGCTCGAGGGTTCACGCGGCGCAGCGAACGACGGCCTCGTCGTCATCTACGACCTCGGCGCCTCCACCCTCGACATCACCCTGATGCGCACCGGTGCCGAAGCCGGAACCATCGGAGCCGGAGCCAACTCCACCGACTTCGGCGGAGCACAGTTCGACCACCTGATCACCGAGCACGTGCTCGACACCGCGGCCAGTAGCGCCTCCTTCGAATTCGACCCGTTCGATCCCGATACCGTCGGCGCCCTCGTCGAACTTCGTGCACGCTGCGGTGAGGCGAAGGAAGAACTCTCTTCCGAGACGGCGACGACGCTGACCGTCGACCTTCCCTCGGTGCACACCGAGACACGGCTCGTTCGTGGCGAACTGGAAGACTTGATCCGCCGCCCGGTTCTCGATTCCATCGAGCTGATTCGCGACGTGCTGCACACCTCGGGCCTCGACGTCTCCGATGTGACGCAGGTCCTCCTCATCGGTGGCAGCTCCAGCATTCCCCTTGTCGCCGAACTTGTTTCCTCACACATGCGTGTTCCGGTGGTCACCAGTCCGCATCCGGACCGCATCCCCGCAATCGGCGCAGCCTTGCTCGCCAACGAGATCGCCTGCGCAGCCGTCCTAGACGCTCCGGTGGCCGCTGCCGCCGCCGTCACCCGACCCGCGCCGCGCCCGGCGTTCGCATCCTCTGCTGCCGCGTCCGCGACCGAATCGCCCGGAACATCCGGCCGCAGAAAGGTCGGCATCGTCTTCGCTTCCGTTGCCGCGCTCGTGGTCATCGCCGGTGGCGGATTGTCCGTAGGAACCGCACTGACCACCGACGATGCGCCGGTCGATTCGGTGTCGGAGAGCAGCACCGGCGCCAGTACGTCGGCGGTAACTGCCGCCACCGTTGCCGAAATGGGCACGCCCGCAAACGGTCTACCTGCTCCGACCATCGCTGCCGACGGCACGTTGATCCCGGCACCGGGAACCGCTATCGCCGCTGACGGCTCGATCGTCTCCGCTCCAGGATCCGCCGTCGTCCCGGCCGTCGAGGTCGGAGCGCCCGGCGCCCCTGCTCCAGCGCCGGGCGTCACAGCGCCGGGTGCGCCCGCACCGAATCCGCAGCTCCCGGAATACACCCCGCCCGCGTACTCGCCACCGGCCTACACACCACCGGCTTATACCGGTCCGGGTCTGTCCGACGCCGGAGATGCCGCAGGAAACGTGCTTCAAGGCGTCGGCCAGGGCGTCGGGGGTGTTGTTCAGGGCACGGGCGATGCGGTCGGCGGCATCGTCGGACTGGTTCCCCCGTTGCTCGGCAACAAGTAGCTGCTTTCGTGCTGACCAAGTCCGACATCGCCGCCCGGGCAACCGATGCTGGACGACCGATCTCGCGCGCGCTGGCCGGGACCATCCTGACCGCCACCGGTGGATGTGAAAATACCGTCGATGTCGCACTGGAGGCCAGTAGACGCGTCGACGCGGACATGTCGGTCACCAAGGTCGTCGTCGACGCTGTCCACGCTCATCGAGTGGCGTACCTCGCTGCGTTGACCCGCGCCGAGCAGAGTGTGGTCGCGCTGGCTCATTTCGGCGCCGAATCCGACACCGAGGTGCTGAGCGAACCAACCGAAGGAGCAGCCGATCCGGCAGCAGTGCGCGAGAGTGCAGTAGCAGCAGGCGTATTGGCGCAGGAACCTCCCTCACTGTCCGGTGTCACCGAGGCATTACTCGCTACACTCGGCGCGCCTCGACTCTCCGAGATACTTACCGCTCTGCTCGAATATCGTTGCAAGACAGACACTCTCGACACCGACATGGCAGTGTCCATCGCCGGTGCAGGAGTTCGACATCCACAGTTGGCGCACTTCCTCACCTTCGAAGCTGATCGCGCAGAGCCCGAATCGGCCGCGACGCTGTATTCGTGTGCCGTCGACGCGGGCGCCGAACCACTTTCCTTGGCTGCACGAAGGGCCGATGTAGCAGCGGTGCTCGGCGATCTCGATGCAGCCGAGCGGTTCGGTGATCACGTTCTCGAGCACAGCGACTCGGTGACTGCGGGCGAATTGCGAACAGCGATAAGGACATCGGCGACCGTCGCTGCCGAGCGGGGCATGACCGAGCGTGGACGTCAACTCTACGAGTGGCTCGGCCCCGACCGCGCCGGCACGGACGCCCCACTGGCCGCCGTCGTCGCCTCGGTGGCAGGCGTCGTGCCACCGGTCACGGCCGTGTCTACAGCACCGCCCACGTCGGCGACCGCTGCGCTGACTCTGCTGGCCAGTGGGTTGCAGCAGTCCATCGCCGCGGAGTCGACGGCCGAGACCACTGCGGCAACGAACACGCTGATGCGCGCGGTGTCACTGTCCGGCGCCGACGCCAGGCGAGCTGCACCCGAGACTGCGTCGGCAACCGCCATTCTGTTCGCGCTGCACTGCGGCGATCTCGGGCGCGTCGAATCGCTGGTGTCGCGGTCCACCGCACCCATGCAGCATCCGAGCGGCACCAGAATTGCATTGCTCCAAGCCTGGGCGAGCATGTTGTCCGGTGATCTGGCGGCAGCAGCATCCCGTATCGAGACGATGCGGATCCCGTCTTCGCACAGTCGAAATCGACTCTTCTTCCACGCGATCGGAGTCGGGCTGGCCCGCCGGTCCGGTGACCGAGGGGCACTGATCAATGCGTGGGACGATGCGCAGGACGTCATCGCCGAATACTCGGCCGACTTGTTCTCACTGCTACCGATCGGTGAACTCTGGCTCGGGGCCGTGCGGGTGGGTCAACCCGACCGCATGACGCATCTGCTTGCACAGGTCGATTCCGTACTCGCGGGCCTGGACGAGCCGAGTGCCTGGGCGTCGGCATTTCATTGGTACGGAGTTCAGGCCGCCATTGCTGCCGAGAATCCCGCCGAACTGGTTCCGCATGCGCGGGCACTCGCCTCGGCAGCCGAATCGAACCGGTACAGCGCCACCCTTGCCTCCGCCGGTCGCGCCTGGTTGGGCGTACTGCAAGGCCATCCGAACGTCTCCGACGTCGAAGCCGCGGCCCACTCCCTCACCCAGTTCGGATTGTCGTGGGACGGCGCCCGCCTAGCCGGCGAAGCCGCACTGCGCGTCGCCGACACCCGTGCTGCGACAACATTGCTCCAGGTGGCTCGATCACTTCGCCAGCCCGTCGCGGCACCGACCGCAGTAACCGCAGAACCGAAAGGTGCGCTCAGCGCACGCGAGGCCGAAGTCGCGGAAATGCTCGTCCTCGGCATCACCTACCGCGAAGCAGGCAATCGGCTCTACATCTCTGCCAAGACCGTCGAACACCACGTCGCGCGCATCAAGCGGCGCCTCGGTGCGCGCTCGCGATCGGAGCTTCTGTCGATGCTGCGTGGGATGGGCTACGGAACTACTGTGTAGTCGTGCGCGGGCTGTGTAACTTCTGCGGGCCTGCATACGACATCTATCTCAGTACTCCGCCCACAAGGCATATGTAGACGACGAGGTAGCAGTAGCGATGATCAATCGGTCCGCCGAGCCTGCGCAGGCCCATCCGCCCGCGCAGGAATTACCCGACGTCGGCATGTACATCGACGATCAGCGCGCAATCGCAGCGGTATCGCGGGCCGCGCGTTCGAGTCCTTCCCTGCATGTCGCCTCGCTGCACGACACTGTTCTCTACGTCCATTCCGACGGTTCCGCTTCGCTCGGTCGAACCGACGACCCCGATGCAGTCGAGTTCACCGGATTCGTCGACGCGATCGGCGAAGAAGCGTCCAGCGATCATGCCCCCGGAGATCTCGTCGCGATGGCACTTCGATGCCTTCTCACCGACGTCGCCCAGTCCATCGGTACCCCGGTGGACACGCTCGCAGCTGCAGCGACATTCCCGGCACGGTGGACGGCGGAGCAGGTCTCGGCAGTGCGTATGGCCATGAGCCGCGTCGGCCTCGACCACGTCGCACTCGTCTCCGAGTCCGAAGCACGCGCAGCATGGGCGGGCGGACTCGATGTCAGGTGGGCCGGATCGGATTCCGGTATCGCAGCCGCACGCGGCGCTGCGGTGCTCGCCGCCGAGTTCCCGATCGAGGCCGTGACCGAGGAAATACCGCTGCGGACTCCGGTGCGCCCCCTGTGGACACGCACCCCCATCCTCGCGGCGGCCGCGTTCGCAGCCCTGCTGACGCTCGGCGCAGGCCTGACGGCACTGTTGATTCAGGACACGTCCGGGCCGTCGATCCCAGAGATCGACAGCGCACAGGTCGCCGAGGCCACCGTCCCGATCGTCCGTCCGAGTTCGCAGATTCCGTTCCCCACGGTCGTACCGTTCGTCGAACCTTCGACCGAACCGATCGTCGCCCCGGCCCCTGCGCCCACCACTACGCCCGCGGAACCGCCTCGTACCTCGGACGTCGTCATCACGCCTCCGAGAACTCAGCCCGCCCCGGCGACCTCCGTCGAAACCGAGCCGGAAACAACCACGCCGAAACCCGTCGAGCCGGACGTCGACCAGCCGGAAGTGATCGATCCGAGTCCGGAGGAGCCGACCGATCCGGTCGATCCGGAGCCGCCGACAGAGCCCAGCGGCGCCACCCCGGACAGTGAGCAGGACAACACCATGCTGAAGCCGACACCGTGACCGGATATCTGGCGATGACGATCGCCGACGGGGTATCGGTGGCAGTCCATCGACGTACCCGAAGCGAGCACCCGTCGGTCTTCGTCACCGACACCGCCCTGTTCTACTCCGGCGACGGCACCGCGCGACTCGGAGCCGACCCGTCAGCGGACTCGACGCCCTTCGTCGGATTCCTCGGCCGTGTCGACGAGCCCGAGCACAGCGATCAAGAATTCCGCGCCGAAGATCTCGTCGCGACCGCCGCATTCTGCCTCGTGAACTCGGTGACCGCCGAGCACGGTGGCATCGTGCCGCACGCGGTCCTGACACACCCGAACACCTGGAGTTCTCACGCCATCGACTCGGTGCGGGACGCCCTCGACCGCGTCGACCTCGAGCAGGTCACTCTGATCTCGGACGAGGCTGCTGCACGGGAATTTGTTCGATCGAACTCCGGTGACCTCGATCAGGTCACCGTCACCCGCGGCGCTTTGGGAATAGTCGAAGCCATGTACCCGGTCCCATCGGATTCGGCCGATACCGACGCACTGCCCGTCGTCACTCCTGCGCCCGCCTTGGCATTCTCCGAGGCGATCCCGGTGCAGGTTCCACTCTCGCCCAGTGGTCCACAGTCCACAGATACACCGAACTCCAAGCGCCCCATCGCAATCGTGGCAGCGGCTGCGATCGCGCTCGTTCTCGTCTCGATCGCTATCGCCGCGGCTGTGGGCGCCTTCAGCGACGGCGCCGAGGTCGTCCCCCCGGCGATCACCGATGCAGGCTCCATACCGGCAACCGAACCGTCGCCGACGCCTGTTCCCGCCGCTGCAGTGCCGATCCCGACCTTCGCCGCCCCGCCCAGCGAATTGCCGAGCCCTGAATCGGTGCCGACCCCAGAGCCGTCGAACACAGAGCCGCCGATCGTCGAGACAATTCCGGCGCAGCCGCTCCCCCCGCCCGCTCCCGAGACGGTCGCGCCTGAGCCCTCTTTACCACTCCCGCCGACGAAAACGCAGCCACCACGGCTTACTTTTCCCGACTTCACGTTTCCCGATCTTTCCCTGCCAGGCCGCTGACCATACCGTTCATAATTTTCTGTGATCTATGGCCTAAGGTGGGGCGCTGACGGTCAGCACCTGATGAAGGGATTTCATGCGTAACACGGGGGCACTGCGCGCAGCGGTGGTTTGTTCGACGGCGTTCTTACTCTTCGGTACCTTCTCTGCACCGGCCTCGGCCGAGCCCGACAGTGGAGTCGACCAGTCCGCCGCAGATCAGTTGCCGCGTGAACTCGCAGAGGCTGTGGTACGCGATCTGAAAATCTCTCCCCAGGAGTACCTCGATCGTGCGGCCCTGGCGCAGGAGTTGTCCACTTACGCAACGGATTTCCGCGCCAACCGACCAGCCGACTTTGCCGGTGCCTGGATAGGTCCAGATGGCAAGGCAGTCGTCGCGGTGACATCTCAGGACGCAGCACAGGCCGTGGCGCAGGACGGTTACGACTCCGCGCAGGCCCCCGTCTCAGCAGACGGGTTGGAAAGGTCGCTCACGGACCTGAACAACTGGATCTCCACCTTGCCCCGCGAGGTCGCCAGTCAGGTAAACGGTACTTCGATAGACGTTTTGGACAATCAGATCGTCATCGACCTCGCGAACAGTCCCATCGGCAGCGCGCTCAACCTTCCGACACTGCTGGCCAACCTGAAGGTCATCCTGTCGCCGGGTGGACCCAAGCCCACCGACCCGACGCCGATGGGTGGAGACACCTACGTCACCACCGCGGGCCCCATCAAGGACACCGCGCCTACCGACATCAGCGTCTGCTCCTTCGGGTTCAATGCCACATCGGGCTCGGGACAGTCCGTCAATCTCAGTGCAGGGCATTGCAATCCGAATGCCGCCACCGGTGCAGGCGGTGCACCCGTCTACCTACCGAACCCGGCAAACGTGCACGACAGCACCCAGATCGGCACTTTCGCCGAATCCAGCCTCGGATCCCCCAGCGCACTCGACTGGTCCGTCATCTCGCTGAACGACAGGGGCACCTCCTCCGGTCTCGACAAGCCGACCGTCCGCGGAGCCAACGGCAGCACGGTGACCATCACCGGCACTGCTTCCCCCGTCGTCGGAGCGCCCGTCTGCAAGTCCGGTCAGTCGTCATCGTTCACCTGCGGAGTAGTTGCCGCAGACCGCGTCGAGACTCAACTGTTCATGGAAGACGGCACCAGCCGCACCGTGCGCGGGTTCGCAAGTACCGCATGTACTCTCGCGGGCGACAGTGGCGGCGCCATCGTGACCGGAACACTCGCTCTGGGAATCACCAGCGGCTCCAACAGTGGCGGCGCACCAGATTGCACCGAAGCCAGCCTCGCACTCGCGCAGTTCGGTGGCACGGCAAGCTTGGGAATCCCAATCGATCAGGTTGCGGCAGAAACAGGCACGACCGTCAGGACTGCCTCGATCGGCTGAAGATAGTCGGCCCCGACAAGGGCTTGGGTCAGGGACAGCGCTGGACGAATCCTCGAATGCGCGAGAGGGCCGGGGGAAGCTGGCGAAGAAGTCGGACCAGCACCCCGGGCATGGCCCAGGTCTTCGGTACCGCCGACACTCGCACGAGCTCGTAATCCGATGTGGCCCAGACCGATTTGATCTCGTTGACGCCCACTCCCTGATCGAGTGCGTCGACACCCAGTTGGTCGTGATTGTTCGCGAACCACTCGATCAGCTGATGGCCGGGTTGGCACCGCCCGACTGTCGGGTCGTAGTGCGTGAGCCACCCTTCCATCCGCGAGCCTGTTCGCAGCCCGATCTCGTGGGCGGACCACTGCCCGTCGATCACCAGACCTGCAATGCAGAGCCTGCCTGCTCGAGCCTCGCTCCGAAGGAAATTTCGAGCGAACTCGCCATGCGGCGCAGTCAGATAGTTGATCTTCGTGGTGCCGGCGATCCCGCGGACCGCTACCTCCAGGATGTCGTTCCACCGAGCGTCCAGATGCGAGACCTCGGTGATCTCCTCGACCCGAAACGACGACCGACGCTGCACCTCGCTGCGGTATTGGCGAAGCCTCTTCAGTGATTTCGCACTTCGAAGATCCGAGGCTGTCTGTCCGCCAGCGAGATCGATGACCGGGACACGTTCACGCACCATCATGTTCACTGTCCATGACGGATGCTGCGCGAGCCTGCGCACAGTGGGATCGTTCGTGATCATGGAATCGGCATCCACCATGTAACCCAGGGACGCAATGGCATCGAGCAACGCGTCGGAGGCTTCGGTGTCCTCGCTGAGAAATTCGATCGGCACTCCCAAACCGGTGCCGATCACCTTCGCGAGAGTGAACGGCCCGCGGCGCACCAGAGACAATGCAGCCGACGCAACCAACTGTCCGTCTCGACGAATCGCCACCAATTCGAAGTCGAGACTCGACGCACGCACAACATTGGCCACGAAGCTCGGCCTCGACGAGAACACCGTCCCGACACGGTCAGCGAGCGCAGACCACTCGGATTCGATGGACGAGGGCTCGGAGTGGACATGCATCGTAACTGCAGTGACGCCTGTTTCCACTCCAACAAAGTACCAAGGGCTTGTAAAGAAAACCAAAACGTTCATCCGAACAGCCGACACGTGAGCCGAGCGTGTCCACACGCACCGAAGGGCCGACTCCTGCTGCGGCAGAGTTTAATTCGATGCGCGGCGCGTCGTACTGAGATTCAAATACGTCGTATGATCATCGCGAGACCATTAGGTACACCCGTGCCGCATCACTCGAACGGAAGGCATCCCGCATGCTCGGACTTATCGGAGTCGGACTCGACCTGATCGGCTACCTGGTGACGATCGTGATCAACGGAATCGCACTGGCGGACCCCGGTATTCGATTCGGCTGACCTCGAACACACATCAGCCCGCCACCTCCATTGAGGTGACGGGCTGATGTTATGTCGAGAGCGTTCAGTTGACGCTGTCTGCGTACTTCGAAGTTCCCGGAGCGGCGTTCAGCGTGTTGATCAGGTCGATGCCTGCGATGACGAGCGTCGGTCCACCGGCGACGATCGTGCCGATAACTCCACCAACACCTGCACCAATCGGAATTGTTGCAATAACTCCGGCAATAGTCGGAGCGCCGATGATCGCACCAGCAATCGCACCGATTGCAGTACCGGTGAATCCACCGATCGCGCTCGCGATACCGAGCTGCGTCACGAAGGTCTGCTGCGCGATGAGGTTTTCCTCGGTCGAAGCAACCTGCGTTGCGCCGAGCGTGCGCGAGTTGGCCGAGGCCTTGGTCAGATCGAGCTGAGGAACGAGACGGAGCGTCTTGCCGTCGTTGTCGACGTTCTGCTCGTACGGGAAGTTCAAGCCGCCGAGATTGAAGCTGAGCGGCAAGGTGACGACTGCGTTGTCGGCCTGATCGAGCACATCGACCGTCTTGCCGTCGTCGGCGACCTTGAAGACGCCCGCATCGATCGTGGTGACGATGGTGCGATCTTCGAGGTTCGACTCGTAGCCGATGTCCTGTGCTGGTGCCTCGGGCGCCGCCGGAGTCGGATCTGCATAGGCTGTTCCGCTGGCGAGGCCCATCGCCGCGGCAACGAACACCGATGTGACGACCATTTTGCTGAGTTTCATCTGGAGATTGTTTCCGTTTCTATGCAAATCGAGCCCGGCTGTTGTCGAACAAAGCTGCCCCGCAGACGCAGAAACACCCCAAGACCGAATCCGCGAGTTAGTCGGTGCGGCAGCAGCATAACCTACAACTCGACCGATCGTTATCCTCTCGCGTTCTTTTCGAGTCCCAAAAGTTCCCATTTGTCACATCCGAACCATCAGACGCAGGCAAGGACACGATTTCGTACCGAACCGTGACCGTGACCGAGTGCCGATGACACCCGGTCCTAACGCTCGGAGAAGATGCGATGCCAGCAACTTAGGACTGCCTTCTCGAACAACGATGTTCGCCCTACGCATAACGTGACCGTCAGGACGGACTCTACCGACCGGTTCAGCCCACCGGAAAGTTGAACGATCCGGAGATTCACCAGCGCAGAGCGATCTCCGCGTTGCTAAGTTACCCGCCAGTAGAACAATACTATTACTGGCGAGTAACCTTGAAAGTCGTACGCTTGTCGGGCTGGACCCGAGGCAGCTCCCCCGCTGCCTACATAACGAAAGGCCGCTTACATGAACGCCGTGACGATTTCGTTGGGCACGTTCGGTGCGCTGCTCAGTCTCGTGTGTTGGTACTCCTTCATCCGCGGTGGATTGAAGATGTTCAACATCGTGCGCCTCGGGCAACCCGCTCCGGACCGCTGGCGCCCGATCATTCCTCGCTTCAAGCAGATGATCGTCGAGTTCGCCGCACACACCAAAATGGTCAAGTTCCGCACCGTCGGCTGGGCGCACTGGCTCGTCATGGTCGGTTTCATGCTCGGAGCCGTCTTCTGGTTCGAGGCATACGGCCAGACGTTCAACCCGGAGTTCCACTGGCCCATCTTCGGCAACTGGGCCATCTACCACCTGATGGACGAGATCCTCGGCATCGGCACCGTCATCGGCATCCTCGTTCTCATCACCATTCGCCAACTCAATCATCCCCGCAAGGCCGAGCGTCAGTCGCGCTTCGCCGGCTCCCGGTTCCGCGCTGCCTACTTCGTCGAGGCCGTCGTTCTCGTCGAAGGCCTCGGCATGATCTTCGTCAAGGCCGGCAAGATCGCCACCTACGGCCACGCGAACCCGTGGACCGACTTCTTCACGATGAACGTCGCCAAGATCCTCCCCGCCAGCGTCGTCATGGTCTCGGTCTTCGCATTCATCAAGCTGATGTCCGGCATGATCTGGCTCTACTACGTCGGCCAGAACATCGACTGGGGCGTCGCATGGCACCGCTTCACCGCGTTCCCCAACATCTACTTCAAGCGTGAGGACGACGGCACCGCTGCGCTCGGCGCAGCCAAGCCGATGATGTCCGGCGGCAAGGTCCTCGTGATGGAAGAGGCCGACCCCGACGTCGACGCATTCGGTGCCGGCAAGATCGAGGACTTCAGCTGGAAGGGCTGGCTCGACTTCACCACCTGCACCGAGTGCGGTCGCTGCCAGTCGCAGTGCCCCGCTTGGAACACCGGCAAGCCACTCTCGCCCAAGTTGCTGATCATGTCGCTGCGCGATCACAGCCAGGTCAAAGCCCCATACCTTCTCGCCGGTGGCAAGAAGGACATGGCAGGCGACGAAATCGGTCTCGTCGACGCCGACGGCAAACCCGATCAGGCCAAGCTCGATGCAATCCCGCAGGCAGCCCGTGACGAAGCCGATCGCAAGCTCGTCGCCGAAGCCATCGACGGCGGCATCATCGACCCCGAGACACTGTGGAGCTGCACTCAGTGCGGCGCGTGCGTCGAACAGTGCCCCGTGGACATCGAGCACGTCGACCACATCCTCGACATGCGTCGCTACCAGGTGCTCATCGAATCGGAGTTCCCCTCCGAGCTCGCAGGCCTGTTCAAGAACTTGGAGAACAAGGGCAACCCCTGGGGCCAGAACTCCAAAGATCGCCTCAACTGGATCAAAGAGATGGACTTCGACATCCCCGTCTTCGGGCAGGATGCCGACTCCTTCCAGGACTACGAGTACCTATTCTGGGTCGGTTGCGCCGGTGCCTACGAGGACCGCGCCAAGAAGACCACCAAGGCCGTCGCCGAGCTTCTCGCCACCGCCGGAGTCAAGTTTCTGGTCCTCGGCGCCGACGAGACCTGCACCGGTGACTCCGCACGCCGCGCAGGTAACGAATTCCTCTTCCAGCAGCTCGCGATGCAGAACATCGAGACGCTGAACAACCTGTTCGACGGCGTCGAGCAGAAGCAGCGAAAGATCGTCGTCACCTGTGCGCACTGCTTCAACGCACTCGGTAACGAGTATCCGCAGGTCGGTGGCGACTACGAGGTCGTGCACCACACTCAGCTCCTCAACCGTCTGGTGCGGCAGAAGAAACTGATCCCGGTGGCTACCGTCGGCCAGGACATCACCTATCACGACCCGTGCTTCCTCGGACGTCACAACAAGGTCTACGACGCTCCCCGTGAACTCATGGCAGCCTCGGGCTCCAACCTGAAGGAAATGCCGCGACACGGTGAACGGTCCATGTGCTGCGGTGCCGGTGGCGCTCGCATGTGGATGGAAGAGAATATCGGCAAGCGCATCAACATCGACCGGGTCGACGAAGCGCTGAGCATGAACCCGAAGAAGATCGCGACCGGTTGCCCGTTCTGCCGCGTCATGCTCACCGACGGCGTCACCGCACGCCAAGAGGGTGGCGAACATGAAGGCGTCGAGGTCGTCGACGTCGCGCAGCTGATGCTCGAGTCCATCACCCGCGTCGAATCTTCGGTTCTGGGCGAGAACATCAAGGTGATCCCACGCGAGAAGCCTGCACAGGCGGACATCGTCACCGAGGAGGCCGCTGAGGTCGAAGAAGCCGAACGCGTCCAGCCCGTCGAAGAGCCCGCAGAGTCGGCGTCCGCACCGGCAGCTCCGGCACCCAAGGCCGGTGGCCTGAAGATGAAGGGCCTCGCGAAAGCACCGGGAGCGAAGGCACCGGGAGCTGCAGCGACACCTGCCGCACCCGAGGCAGAAGCCGCGCCGCCAGCAGCCAAGCCCAAGGGCCTCGGCATGGCCGGTGGCGCGAAAGCTCCAGGCGGCAAGGGTCTTCAGGTGAAGGGCAAGGCGCCTGGCGCCAAGGCTGCTGCGCCGGCTGCCGAAGCTCCGGCAACGGAAGCTGAAGCACCCGTGGCAAGTGAGTCGGCAGCAGAATCCTCGGCAGAAGCGACGGAGACCAAGCCGACCGTCAAGCCGAAGGGTCTTGCCATGAAGTCCGGCTTCAAGAAGCCGGGCGCCAAGGCACCGGGTAAGCCGGCTGAGGCAACCGAGGCACCGGCTGCGGCAGAGGCTCCAGCTACCGAGGCTGCGGCAGAGGCTCCGGCCGCTGCCGAATCGAAGCCGACCGTCAAGGCCAAGGGCCTGGCAGTCAAGTCCGGCTACAAGAAGCCAGGCGCCAAGGCACCGGGCAAGCCAGCGGCACAGGCTGCTCCGGCAGAGGCTTCGGCGGTAGAGGCTGAGGCACCGGCGGCAGTAGAAGCACCGGCAGAGGCTGAGGCACCGGCGGCAGTAGAAGCACCGGCGGCGACTGAGTCTTCGGCAGCCGTCGAATCGAAGCCGACCGTCAAAGCCAAGGGCCTGGCAGTCAAGTCCGGTTACAAAAAGCCAGGCGCCAAGGCACCCGGCAAGCCAGCGGCAAAGGCTGCTCCGGCGGTAGAGGCTGAGGCTCCGGCGGTAGAGGCTGAGGCTCCGACCGCAACCCAGGCCCCAGCGTCGGAGGCACCGGCAGTCGAGGCACCGGCAGTCGAGGCACCGGCCGAGTCCGAGCCTGCAGCGTCGACCGAAGCCGAGTCGACCACCGCGGCTGAGCCTGCAGCGTCGGCGGACGAGAGTGCACAGCCGTCGAACGATGACGCACCTGCTGCTCCCCCAGCCGCCAAGCCGGGCGGTCTCGGATTCCGAGCGGGCGCGAAGGCTCCGGGCCGAAAGAAGTAACCGAACACCCTTTTTCGCAAGTGCACCCCCTTTCTCGCCTCAGAGAAAGGGGGTTTACTTGTGAAAAGGCGTGCGCGCTCTCGTTATCCACAGGTCTATACACAGGCCATTGCCCATAGCTGCATCGCTGACGACTATGAGCACGTGACCCGAATCGTTCGCCGGCAAGACGCCCTCACCCGCGGAATTACCGACTCCGAACTACAGCGGTATTGCCGAACCGAGTCGTGGAAACGTCTGCGCCCAGGGGCGTTCGTGAGCCGAGACGAGTTCGACGCGCTCGGTGCCGTCGACAAGCACCGCGTAATCGCCGAGGCAGTATTGGGCGCGGCTCGCACCCCCGACGCCGTGCTCAGCCACGTTTCGGCGGCCGTCGTCCATGGCCTGTCGGTGTGGGGCCTGCCTTTGAGGAAAGTGCACGTCACACGCAATCGAAGAACTGGAGCGCGCACGAGTTCGGTTCGCGTACTCCACTGTTCGCCATACCACCCGCACGAGATAGTGGATGTCGACGGTATTCGAGTGACGAGTATCGGCCGGACCATCGCCGATATCGCGCGCTCCGAAAAGTTCGAGCCTGCGGTGTGCGCAGCCGACGAAGCTGCTCGGCTACACAATCTGACCTCGGCCCAGGTGTTGAACGCATTGGATCTCCGCCCGACGCATTCCGGAAACGCAGCAGGGTTGCGGGTGGCCAACTTCATGAACGGTCGCGCGGAAAGCGTCGGGGAATCTCGAACTCGCGTGACGCTGGCCGAACTCGGCTACCTTCCCGAGCTACAGACTTCGATTGTGGTGCAGGGTAAATCGATCGCACGCGTCGACTTCTACCTTCGAGCCATCACGACGGCGTGCGAGTTCGACGGCAAGATCAAATACGGACGACTAGTCCCCGAAGGCTCGACTGCACACGAAGTGGTGTGGCGCGAGAAGCTTCGAGAGGACGCGATCCGCGACACCGGCATTCAAGTAGTCCGCCTGACGTGGGCGGATCTGTCTGCACCGGTCGAGATTCGTCGACGAATCGAAGCCGCGGCGCTCCGAGCGGCCAAGTCGCCACCACCGACAGCGATAGCCCGCTGAGCGCACACCCTTTTTCCAAAGCGCACCCCCACGCTCGGACGCGAACAACCGGCCCCGGTTACCAAAAAGAGTGCGCGCTTAGCCGCACACACCTCGAGCGTGCGCACCTCGACCGTGCACACCTCAACCGCACCCTCCAACCGCACACCTCAACCGCACCCTCCAACCGCACACCTCAACCGCACACCTCAACCGCGCACCCTTTTTCCAAAGCGCACCCCCACGCTCGGACGCGAACAACCGGCCCCGGTTACCAAAAAGAGTGCGCGCTCCAACCCGAACGACGCTCAGGGCCTCCACAATTCGAGCTGAGGGATCCCGGGCGGGGTGAAGCCGAGCACTTGACCGTAGAAGGACAGTTCGGATTCCCGCGCATGAACCTGAGTCTCCAATTTACGGAAGCCGTGCGATTCACCCTCGTACGCGAGATACGCGTGCGGAATACCCTTGGTTACGAGTGCATCCCGGAATCGTTCGGCCTGCGACGGCGGCACGATCGGGTCGGAGAGCCCTTGCAGCAACAGTACTGGGCAGGACAATCCGTCGACGTTGTTGATCGGTGCGCGGCTTCGGTAGAGGTCGATCGCGTCGGGGAGCGGTCCGATCAGGCTGTCGATATACCGTGATTCGAAGTCATGAGTCTCGGCGACGAACATTTCCAGTTCGGCAACGCCGTAGTACGAAGCACCGCAAGCGAATACATCCGAGGACGTGAGCGCCGCCAGGACGGTCCAGCCGCCTGCCGATCCGCCTTCGATCGCGAGTCGGGCTGGATCCGCGAGACCGGCGTCGGCGAGCCCTTGCACTGCCGCGATCGTGTCCTCGACGTCGACGACTCCCCACTGACCGCGGAGGCGATTGCGGTATTCCCGCCCGTATCCGCTCGATCCGCCATAGTTGACGTCGATCACTCCGATTCCGCGGCTCGTGAAGTAGGCGAACACCGGGTTGAGCGCGGGCGCGACGTGGGCCGTCGGACCTCCGTGCACGAATGCCACGTAGGGCGGCAGCTCTCCTTCGAGTCCGCGGTATTCGGGGTTGCGGGGCGCATAGGCGATCGCATGGACTTCGCGCTGTCGGCCTTGGAAAGTCATCGGCGCACCCTGCGGGAGGTAGTCGGCGTCGGGAATCGTCTCTCGTCCCGAGCGAATTTCCACCAGCGAGCGGGTGTCGAGATCCAACAGCCTCAGCCCGCTGGCACTGTGTGCACCGCCCGCGCGCAACAGCACGGACGACCTTCGGCGGCCACCGAGGGAAATGGAGGTGAGCCCGTCGAGGTCGATGTCGTCGAGCGATCCGGTGACGGGATCGAGGATGCCGAGCGTGTCGGTACCGAAGGTCCTGACCGTCAGGAGCTTTCCGTCGTCGAGCACCGAGTACCACTGTGCGCCGAGCTGCCACAGCGGAGCGCCGAAGTCCGCATCCGCTGCATGCAAAGCCGCTACGTCTGCATCGACGGATGTCCGGTAGATGTTCCACCATCCGGATCGGTCGCTGATGACGTACAGCGACTCGTCGTCGATCCACTCCGGTTGCAGCACCGATTCCTCGGTACCGCCGAGGATTGTTCGGGACACCCCGGTAGCCAGATCGACGATTCTGAGTTCGGTTCCATCCCAGGGCATCTGCGGGTGGTTCCAGGCGACGAACGCCAGCATGTTCCCATTCGGCGAGAGCGTCGGGTATGCCAGGAAGTCCGATCCCGAGGCCAGCGATCGAACGCCGGAACCGTCGAGTGCGATCGCGCAGATGTCGCGGGAAACCTTCGCCCCGTCATGGGTTTCCCGAACCGCAAGCACTTCGTTGCCGACGATGGACAGTTCGCCGTATCGAACCGCCGCCGCCACTGCAGGCGCCGGGGTCAGTGGCACCGGTTTCTCACCTGGCGCACCGATATGGACGCGTTGATCGGTGAACTCCGAGAACACGATCCGACCGTCTTCGGTCGCCGTCCACGCCCCACCCCCGTATTCGTGAACACGGGTGCGCGCGTTGAACGGCTCGGGCAGTAGTGAAGTCACAACGCCGTTTTCGAAGCGGCAAATTGTGGTGCGCCCACCCTCGGTCGGGCGCATCTCCGACCACCACACCTCATCGCCGACGAACCGGCCCCCTTCGACGGGGTGTCCGCTGGCGGAGAGATCGACGGCGGAAATCGGGGATGGCCAGGATCCGAAGGGCAGCGCTGCAGGGGTCACACCGACCAGGGTAGGTGAGTCGCTGGCCCGACGCCGTGCTCGCCTTCGCGTCGGCGCGACGGAACTAGCCGACCGGTTGAAGCAGATCGGGGTTGTCGTTCTTGACGCTGTTGACCGCGGAGCTGACCTCGTAGGGCACCAAGCTGGGCTCGGGGATAGCGGCCAGCATCTCCTGCACCGAACCGAGATCGGTCATCGCCGGGTCCAGCCACTCGGCCCGAAGGGACTCCGGCACGATCACCGGCGACCGGTCGTGAATGTGACCGAGTGCGTCCGCTGCGGGAGCCGTCAACACCGTGACCGACCAGACCCATCGATCCGGGTCCTCCTCGGACTTCGATGGGTCACGCCACAGCTCGTATAGGCCGGCCATCTCCAGGAGTTGTTCGGAGTGCAGAAAGTAGGGCACTTTTTTACCTTCGCGCTTCTCCCACTCGTAGTAACCGTCGGCTGGGACGATGCACCGTCTACGGGCTGCGGCCTTCTTGAATGCCGGTTTCTCGGTGATCGTCTCGGATCTCGCGTTGATGAGCCTGCTACCGATCTTGATGTCCTTGGACCACGACGGGATCAGACCCCAGCGGACCGAACGCAACTGCCGGACGGCGTCGGCCTCGGGTTCATCTTTGGGTGCGCGCTCGAGAATGGTCCGCACTGTCTGCGTGGGCGCCACGTTGTACGCCGGGGGCAGCTCTTCGCCGATGGTCTCGGCAATGTCGAAGACTGCCCGTAGGTCACTGTCGCTCTGGGTACTGGCATACCGTCCGCACATAAAGAAAATTGTCGCATCTCGCACCGACAAGAAATGCCTGGTCCACTATGCCTGGATGCGCTGGGCACCGACCTGGCACGATAGGGGGGTGAACCAACCGCAGGCGAACCATCAAACGCGTCAACATCGCACGTTGCAGCAGTCGACGAAGCTGCAGAACGTGCTGTACGAGATCCGCGGCCCGGTACACGCCCATGCGGCGCGACTGGAAGCCGAAGGCCATCGGATTCTCAAGCTCAACATCGGCAACCCTGCGCCGTTCGGGTTCGAGGCGCCCGATGTCATCGTCCGTGACATGATCGCCGCGTTGCCGTATGCGCAGGGTTACTCGGAGTCGAAGGGCATTCTGTCCGCCCGACGTGCGATCGTCACGCGCTACGAGCTCGAACCTGGCTTCCCCGAACTCGACGTCGACGACATCTACCTGGGTAACGGCGTGTCCGAGCTCATCACGATGACGATGCAGGCCTTGCTCGACGACGGTGACGAGGTCCTGATCCCCGCGCCCGATTACCCACTGTGGACGGCGATGACGACGCTCGCGGGCGGTAAGGCCGTGCATTACGTATGCGACGAGGAAAACGATTGGAATCCGGATCTAGCGGACATCGAATCGAAGATCACCCCGAAGACGGTGGCGCTGCTGGTGATCAACCCGAACAACCCGACCGGTGCCGTGTATTCGAAGGAGATCCTGCGGGGCATCGTCGAGCTGGCTCGTAAGCATCAGCTTTTGCTGTTGGCCGATGAAATCTACGACCGAATCCTCTACGACGACGCCGAACACACGTCGTTGGCAAGCCTTGCGCCCGATCTTCTGTGCTTGACGTACAACGGGCTGTCCAAGGCGTACCGGGTGGCTGGATACCGGGCAGGGTGGCTCGCGATCACCGGGCCCAAAGCCCATGCGGCCGGATTCCTCGAAGGTATCGACCTGTTGGCGTCGACCAGGCTGTGCCCGAATGTGCCCGCACAACATGCGATCCAGGTAGCGCTGGGTGGCCATCAGAGCATCAACGACCTCATCCTTCCTGGCGGCCGACTGCTCGAACAGCGTGATGTCGCGTGGAAGAAGTTGAATGAAATACATGGCGTCTCGTGTGTGAAGCCGCGCGGTGCGCTGTACGCATTTCCGCGCCTCGACCCGGAAGTGCACGAGATTTACGACGACGAGAAGCTTGTCCAGGATCTGCTGTTGCAGGAGAAGATCCTGGTGGTGCAGGGAACCGGATTCAACTGGCCTGGGCACGACCATGTGCGCATCGTCACGCTTCCTTGGGCGCGTGACCTGTCGGAGGCGATCGAACGGTTCGGCAATTTTCTTGCTTCGTACAAGCAATAGGTTCTTTGGCTCGCCGTTCATGGGCACCGGTCCCGTAGCTGACCGTGAAGTAGGGAAATTAATTGAAAGGTGACATATAAAACAGTTCCATGCTCGTGCCAAGTCGGCTGTAGATCTGTACATTGGCGTACGGCACCTCGCGTGCCCGAGCACTGGTCGTACCCCACCCCCCCCGGGGCGATCAGGAAGGTGGCGGGGGACGCCCCCCCTGCTCCCCGCCACCGAGCTCCATAACGTTCCCTATCCGATGAGGCTGCAAGCCACTCGCCACGCCCCGATACTGTGACACCGTGGATTCACACGGTCACGGCCATGGGCACGGACACAGCAACGCACCGGCACCGCTCGGACCCGTCGCCGCACGAATAGTCGTGGGGCTTCTCGTCGCGATCGGAATATGCGTGATCGGCGGTGCAGTTGCACTGTGGCCGAGCCAGCAGAACGTCGACATTCCGCTCCCGTTCAATACCTCCGGTGGTCGCGCGGTCCAAAGCGAAGCGGGCACGATTGTGTCGCAAGACATCGGGCCCTGCGGCAGCCCTTCTTCCGGACGCGTATTCACCGGTAACCCGACGCCACCTGCGAGCGCAGGATACGACTGCCAACGCAGCATCGTCACGATCGACTCAGGACCGAATGCGGGCACGCGCACCCTGATCGAAATCGTCCCGGGCCCCGGCCAACCGGACCTACGTACCGGTGAGAGCATTCGGCTGGTCCGGCAGACCGATCCCACCGGAACCACCCAGTACTCGTTCAACGACTACGCCCGCGGACTTCCACTCGCAGTCATCGTCGGTGTGTTCGCCGTCGTCATCTGCGTCGTTGCGAGATGGCGCGGATTTCGTGCGCTGCTGGGATTGGTCGTGGCGTTCGGCGTGCTGGTCGGATTCATGCTTCCCGCACTTCTCGACGGCGCACCTGCGATTCCCGTCGCCTTGGTCTCCGGTGCTGTCATTTTGTACGGCGTTCTCTACCTTGCGCACGGCGTCAACCTGCGGACGAGTTCCGCTCTCCTCGGCACTCTCATGTCGATGGCGTTGGCTGCAGTGTTGTCCTATGTCGCGATTCGGATGACCCACCTGACAGGGCTGTCGGAAGAACAGAACACCGACGTTCAGGCCTACATCCAACAAGTCAGCATCACCGGGTTACTACTCGCGGGGTTCATCATCGGATCGCTCGGTGTCCTCAACGACGTGACGATCACCCAGGCGTCGACTGCGTTCGAGATCGCCTCGGCGGATGCAACGACGACGCGACGGCAGATCTTCTCTTCCGCGATGCGCGTGGGGCGTGACCATATCGCCAGCACCGTCTACACCCTGGTGCTGGCGTATGCCGGTGGGGCGCTTCCACTTCTGCTGCTGTTCAGCGTCACCGGCCGCTCCATCCAGGATGTTCTGACCGGTGACGCCGTGGCCATCGAGATCGTTCGATCTTCGGTCGGCGGTATCGCGCTGGCGCTGTCCGTTCCGCTGACCACTGCCATCGCCGCCATGCTCGCCCGGCCGGGCGGACCGCCGGAGCCGTCGGAGACGCCTGCGAAGAAGGCAGGCAGGCACTCTCGCTAGGACAGTCGGCAAGTCATGCGAAGGCTGCCGCGACGCTCTCCGACAACAGATCACCGTGGTGCGTGCTGAGCCCGTTGCGCAAGCCTGCGTCCGCCTCGCATGCCTTTTCCCAATCCTTGTCCGCGAGCGCGCAGACGTAGGGCAGCGTCGCGTTGGTCAACGCGTACGTCGACGTCCGCGGTACGGCGCCCGGCATGTTCGCGACGCAGTAGAACACCGACTCGTGTACCCGGTAGGTCGGGTCGGCGTGCGTAGTGGGAACCGAATTCTCGAAGCAGCCGCCCTGGTCGATGGCGATGTCGACGAGCACCGAACCATGCTTCATACGCTGAACGAGACTGTCGGAGACCAACATCGGCGCTCTCGCCCCCGGTACCAGTACCGCCCCGATCACCATGTCTGCTGCAAGAACGGCCTGTTCGAGCTCGAGGGCGCTGGACGCGACCGTCTTGACGCTGCCGTGGTACAGATCGTCGATGGCACGTAGCGCCTTGACGTCGAGATCGAGCACCGTGACGTCGGCGTGCATACCGTGGGCGATGGCGACGGCGTTCCTTCCCGACACGCCTGCACCGATGACGACGACGTTCGCCGGACGCACTCCGGGCACTCCCCCCATGAGAACGCCGCGGCCTCCACCGCTGGCCATCAAATGGTAGGCACCTGCCTGCGGTGCAAGCCTTCCGGCAACCTCGCTCATCGGCGCCAGCAGTGGGAGTGATCCGTTCGGGGCAGTGACGGTCTCGTAGGCGATTGCGGTGGTGCCCGATGCGAGCAATGCGTCAGTGCAGGGCTTCGAGGCAGCCAGATGCAGAAAGGTGAACAGGACCTGATCACGCCGGAGCAGTGCGTACTCCTCGGCGATCGGCTCCTTGACTTTCAGCAGCAGGTCGGCAGCGCCCCATACCTTGGCAGCCTCGGCGAATATCTGTGCGCCTGCTGCTTTGAAGTCGGTGTCGCAGAAGGACGAACCGACGCCTGCTTCGGATTCGACGATGACTTCGTGTCCGTGCGAGACCAATTCGTGTACGCCCGCCGGGGTGATGGCCACCCGGTACTCGTTGTTCTTGATCTCGCGAGGAATTCCGATCTTCATGGTGGCCTCCTGAATAATTATTCGACGGATTGCCACAATTGTGAATTATAAACAGAAAGAGGACCAACGGATGTGAACATAATTCTGTAGATTGGGCAGATGGGATCGGATAATTCAGCGCATGGCGGGCATGTGGGGCGTGTGGCGAACGATGTTCGGCACACGGCAGATGCTCGAAAGGCAACACTCGACGACATCGACCACATCCTCATCGACGTACTTCGGCACAACGCCCGCACGCCCAACAATGCACTTGCGGCGGCAGCGGGCATTGCACCATCGACCGCCCTGGGACGGGTGCGTTCCCTCGTCGAGCACGGAGTCATTCGCGGGTTCCATGCAGAAATCGATCCCGAAGCGCTCGGGCAGGGCATCCAGGCCATGATCTCGGTCCGACTACAGGCGGATGCCCGACGAAGAATCAACGAATTCGGTGAGCAGATCGCCGCGCTCGCGGAGACGCTGAACATCTACTTCATCGCGGGCGCGGACGACTTTCTGATCCACGTGTCGACGGTTGACACCGCGGCACTACGCAACTTCGTCGTGGACAACCTCAGCGCCCATCCAGCCGTCGCCGCCACCGAGACCATTCTGATCTTCGAGCACATACGCCCGCGGAATCCGGTTGCCTGAAACTTCGATCAGGGAGCGGGCGGGAAGAGCGGCGGCAAGGTAGGCAGCGTGAAGTCCGGCAAGCCAGGGATCAGGGGCGGTGGAGGCGGAGGTGGCGGTGCGACCTCAGGCTCGGACGATTGTTCCGTCGTTTGATCCTCGGTAACTTGCTGACGCGTCGGTTCGACAACCTCGGGTTCGGGTTCGACGACCGGAGCTTCCGGGACGGTCTCCACGGGTGGTGGCGGCGGAAGCGGAGCCGGAATCACCGGAGGGGCTACCGGAGGTGACGTCCCTGCCACGCTGGTGGCCGGCGGCTGCGTCACCGCGGTCTCGACGACAGCGGGCGCGTCCGTACGCGTCACGAAAAATCCCGATACGGCGAGCACCGCTGCAGCAGCAACCCCGAATACGGACCACGCCCGAATTCGACGTCGTCGACGCACGTCTTCGTCTTCACCGTCGTCTTCTTCGTAGTCCGCGTCCAGCCAGTAGACCTTCTCGAGCGCGAAGTGTTTAGGGGCGGGCGAAGCCGATTCGACTTCCCTCGCATCCGGCACAGCAGTAACGGCAGGCGCGGCAACGGTAGGAGCTACAGCCGGGGCTGTCGGCGGATGGAACGGCCGCGCACCCGTGTCTGCAGCGGGTAGATTCTTCCGCGCGTTCGCTGCGGTCGGAGTCGTTTCGACAGGTCGAGGCGTGACGAAGCCTGCGGCGGGCGCAGGGTCGGATTCCGTTCGGACCGGCGCTGCGGGAGCGGGGCGCGCCGGCATCGTCCGGGGCTGCACATTCTGCGGGTACTCCGTCGGCCGCGCCGAGAGTGCTGCGCCACGGGCCGAGACAGTTTCCGGCTCGTTCGGAGTGATTGCCGGCAAATGCAGAGATGGGCCGACGCGTTCACGAACGAGCGGAATGCGCGACCCGCCGCCGATGAGAACTATGGCGTCGATCGGGACGTTTGCGTCGATGAGAACACTGCGTGCGAACTCGATGGCCTGATCGATGTGATCAGCGATCAATGCCTCGAAGTTTTCCCGCGAGAGCAGGATCATGCCGCTTTCGTCGGGCAGGCAGACCGCGTCATTGCTCGACAGCCGTTCCTTGGCCACACGGCACCGGCGCTCGAACAGGTCCATGTCGGCGGCATCGCTCGGCTTACCGAGGCGTGCGAGCTGATTGTCACGAAGGAATTCGTCGATGAGATCTCCACTGAACGCACTGGAGCGTTGCGTGACGACGACTCGACGGGCGGCCAGGTTCACGACGCTGACGTTCAGACCCGAACTTCCCAGGTCGAACAGTGCGACGGTCGAGAAGCCCGCGGCTTCACCACTGACGACGAGGTATTCGAGAACCGCCTCGACCTCGGGCACGAGGCGGTAGTTCTGCAGGTGCTGATTCTCCAGAGCGCGGTGCAGCGTGTCCGCTTGGTGGGCGTCCCGGTATGCGACGCCGGTCGTCATCGACGGTTCGGACTCGGCGGCCAGCGCGCTGATGGACTCGGCGGCCAGGTACTCGACGTGATCGTCGATCGTGTCGATGACTTGATTGTGGAAGAACAACTGTTGAGGGGCTTCGAGCAAGCGGGTCGACGAGACGCGAGCATTGGCCGTCTCGTTGCGTGGCTGAGCCATACGCACGGCGTGGGCGCCCATGGACACCCCCAACAACACAGTCATCTCTCTTGCCTCGCTTCGCGATAGACGGTCGGACTCCGATACTCGCCCGAGGAGCCACGCTACCGGGTGTGTGTCCGAAGTGCGGCGCTACCCCGTCAGCGCTGAGGTCAGTTCACATCCGAGCCGTCTTCGACCACGTAACCATCGTCGTAGTAGAAACCGTCCTCGGTGTATTCGATACTGCCGGTATCCGGATCGACGCCTGGTTCGACAGGATCGAAGGTGTCCAGCGCCTCTGGCGAAGGCTCCGGCTCGGGCGTCGGGATCGGTTCCGGCAGCGCGGGCATACTCTCCGCGAGAGAGGAATTTCCGGCGGGAATCGAACCGGGATCGATTCCGATCCCGGGAGGAGGCGGTGTATTGCCTCGTACCGCGACGATTGCCCAGACCAGCAGAACAACCGCGGCTACTGCCCCCAACCAGGAGGCGTCCCTTATCGACCACTGAATGCGACGGGGAGTCCGTGGCGCGGAAACCGATGCCGGTGGGGTCTCGTTCGACCCATCCCAGCGGGGGGTCGCAACAGGGGCCGTCTCCCCAGGTGCCATCCATTCGGGGGGCTTGTCCACAGGTGCCGCCACTACCGGGGCGAGCGCCACCGGAACTGTCCGTATCGGCGCTGTCTCCATGGCCGCCAGTGCCGTTTCCGCATCTGGAGTCGGCAACTGCGTCGAGGGTTCCGCCACGGCGGGCTCAGAATCAGCGGTGGGCTCAGGAACCACGGTGGGCTCGGGAACCACGGCTGGAGGTGTGCTCGCGTCGTGCTCCTCCAGCAGCGTCGCGAGAGTCATCGTGGGAGCGCTCGGTGCGCCTTCGAGCGCTGCACCTTCCGCTATGACCGACATCGGAGAATCCGGAACGATGAGGTCGACGACCCATTCGTGTTCGACGAGTGACTGCACGATCGGCATGTGCGAACCGCCACCGATGAGCAACACCGCATCCGGAGGCGACGGGGCCGCCCACGCGAGCGTCTGAAGGATCAGCGGGGCTGCGACGTCGTCGAATTCGTTGCGAGTGATCAGCACCGGCCCGTTGTTCGGAGCGCGGACACCCGCAGCCGTGCTGAGCATCTCTTTGAGGTCGCGGAAGAACACGCGGTATTCGCGTTCACCTTCCGGGCCGTCTGCGGGGGGAAGGATCTTCTTGGACATGACGATTTTCTCGACTACCCGGTCGAGTGCGTCACCCGAAAGGATCGGAGTGCGTCGAGTTCGGGTGACGTCGCCTGCCGCTACGTCCAACGTGAGCGCGGTCGTACCGCTCGTTCCGAGATCGAGCACCAGCAATGCACGGGCAGCCGCGAGCTTTCCGATCGAGCGCGCGTAGGCCAGCACCGCCGAACCCTCGTCGACCATGCGAATGGTGGAGGTTTCACTACTGTCGAGCGAGTCAAGGAGCGAGGCCACTACGTCCGAATCGCGCCCGGTGAGTACGACGTCGTCGAACGGTCCGCAGTCGGCAAGCTTGCCGTTCAGGAGCCAATGGGCCCCCTCGGCGTCTATCGAATCCTCGATGCGGCGCCCGTCTCTGAGGTAAGAGATGCGGACGACACTCGGCTCCACGGCTACGCCGCAGGCTCCACTCACCGGCACTGAGTTCCTTCATTGATTGGCCCGACGAAGCCCTCACTGTACTTCTTCACCCCGCCCACCTCGAGCGCATACGGGCGGGGCAAGGCCCCACGCAGCCGTGATGCTCATCTCGATTGAAATCCGAATCCCCGGGAACCCGCTGGTAGGAAACCGATCCGAGAGCAGCCGATCGATTCAAGCCAACGCTCCAAAACAATCTACTATATTGTTTGGGAAGGTCTGGGGAGACAGCTGGGTTGCAACCGTACGCGTGTTGCAAACCCGCAGTCAGTACGAGGCCATCCGGTCTCGGCAAGTCACGAGATTCAGTGGAGGTTCGTATGGAGACACTCAGTGCTGCAGATGTGGCCAGGATTCGAGAAGTTCTGGACAAATTCGGAAAGCTTCCACTTCAGGCTTCGAACATCGAGGGCTCGGCCGATCTCTACGACAGTGGCCTCACCTCGCATGCCAGCGTCAACGTCATGATCGCTCTCGAAGACGAGTTCGATATCGAATTCCCGGATGCCATGCTGCAGAAGGCCACGTTCGCCAGCATCGAATCCATCGCCACAGCCGTCGCACAGCTCACGGACTGAGGGCAATGACCACCGTTCACCGGGACGCCGTCGACATCTCGGCCATGTCCGAGGTACTGGCCACGGTGCGTTCTTTCGCCGACGAAGTCGATCGAGATGCCCGATTCCCGACCGAGTCCATGGAGGCGATTCGCCGAGCCGGTCTCCTCGAGGCAGGCATTCCCGTGCACTTCGGTGGCGGCGGTCTTTCCCTTACCCAGCTCGCGCATATCGCACGAGCACTGGGTGCAGAATGCGCCTCTTCGGCAATGATCTTCGTGATGCATCAGTCACAGGTCCTGAGCATCGTCCGGCACGGGAAGTCCGACGCGATGGAATCGCTGCTGCGTCGGCTCGTTGTCGAACGTCCCCTGGTGGCCTCGGCGACGACCGAGATCAACATCGGCGGCGACGTCCGAACCAGCGGGTGCGCGGTCGAGTACGACGGCGATCGGATCAGGTTGTCGAAAACCGCGCCGGTGATCTCCTATGGCGAATACGCACAGTTCGTCCTCGCGACGGCTCGCCGCTCGGTGAACAGCCCTCCGAGCGATCAGGTGTTGGTCGTCTGCGAGAAGCCGGACGTCGTGCTCGAACGCACCGGCGACTGGGACACCCTCGGGTTCCGTGGAACGTGCAGCCCCGGATTCCAACTCGAGGCAACTGCCACGACGTCGAGCATTCTGGGTGACAGCTACGGCGATATCTCCGCGCAGACGATGCTGCCTGCCGCGCATGTGCTCTGGAGTGCCGCGTGGCTGGGCATCGCTGATGCGGCAGTCGCGAAGGCGCGCAAGTCCGTTCGCAAAGCCGCCAGTCGCACGCCGGGGGTCACCCCGCCGAGCGCACTTCGGCTCGCCGAGCTGTATGTCGTGCACGAGCAACTCGTGGACGCGGTGTTCGGCGCGGCAGCAAAGTACGAAGCCATCGCGGACTCACCCGGAGATCTCAGCGCCATCGGATTCGCGGTGCGGATCAACAACCTCAAGGTGACGGCCTCGTCACTCGTCATCGACATCGTCGGAAAAGCGTTGCAGATCTGCGGCATTTCCGGCTACCGACAGGACTCCGACATGAGCATCGGTCGTCACCTGCGGGACGCGCACGGCTCCGCCATCATGGTCAGCAACGAACGCATTCTCGGGCACAACTCCCAACTTGCGCTCGTCTACAAAGGTAACTGAATGACTGCAGACGCGAACCCCACCGAGATTTCCGAACTCGATTCGGCGCGAGCACGATTCCGCGAGGAACTCGTTGCCGCCGAACTCCTCGTACCCAGCTCGGTGGAGGGTCTTTACGGCCGCTCGGGCGAGTTCGAGGACATCATCGACAGAATCGACGAGGTCGTCAATGCTGCGGGACGGTCCGAGCACGGATTTTCGGCTCCACGATTCCGCTTCCCACCGGTTTTTCCGCGGGAAGCATTCGAGCGCACCGACTACATTGCCTCGTTTCCCAACCTGACCGGCGCCATCAACACCTTCGACGGTGACAACAAGGCCCATGCCTCGCTGCTCGCGGACCGCGCCGAAGGCAAGGACTGGGATCATCACCTCGAGTCAGCAGGCACCATGCTCGTTTCGGCCGCATGCCACCCGTCGTACTCGATGATGACGGGCGTACTTCCGGAAGACGGCCGGTTGCTCGATATCTACGGCTACTGCTTCCGGCACGAGCCTGCGGTGGATCCCGCACGGATGCAAGCATTTCGGATGCACGAGTACGTTCGTGTCGGCACCCCGGACGAGGCCATCGCACACCGCGAACGCTGGGTGGTGCGAGGCATGGAGGTGCTTGCCGATCTCGGCCTCGAAGCCGAAGCCGTCATCGCCAACGACCCGTTCTTCGGACGCGCAGGCCGCATGCTGGCCGCGAACCAGCGCAACGAGAATCTCAAGACCGAACTGGTCGTCAAACTCTACGGAGACCTCGACGACGGCACTGCTGTGGTCTCGTGCAATTGCCATCGTGATCACTTCGGTCACACGTTCAGAATTTCCACGGTCGACGGCGAACCCGCACACAGCGCGTGCGTCGGCTTCGGTATGGAGCGCATCGCACTGGCGATGTTGCGCACCCACGGCCTCGACAGCCGAAAGTGGCCCGCTTCCATTTCCCGCTGAGCGAACGACAACTTACAACGAGGGGATCGTCCTGTGAGCACCCGAAGTACGGCAGAGCGGAACACGGACACCTCTCATGTCGACGTGAATCCGCAAACCGCCAGCGGAAAGTACTCGACCTGGTTCGGCCCCGAATCGGAAAGCTTGTTCGGAACGGTGCATGTACCCGAGGGTGGGCGTGCACGGGGCGGTGTAATCCTTTGTCCGCCATTGGGTAAGGAGCAAGTCGACTCCTACCGCGGCTTGACGTTGCTTGCTCAGAAGCTGTGCGATTCGGGGCTGCTCGTACTTCGATTCGACTACTTCGGCACCGGCGATTCCGCCGGCGATCAGGATTCGGAACACATCGTCTCGCAGTGGATCCGCAGCATCGTCACTGCCGCCGGGTTCGTGCGCTCGAGCGGGGTCGACGCGGTGGCGCTCGTCGGATTGCGCGCGGGCGCACTACTGGGTGCTGCGGCGGTCTCGCAGCTCGGCCCCCTGACCGCAGCTGCCCTGTGGGACCCGGTCGTTCGTGGTCGGTCCTACTTACGCGAGCAGCGTGCCCTGTATTCGGTCGGTGTCACGCAGGACTCCGGGGAGGACGCTCGGGTGTCGATCATCGGTGCCGTGTTGCACCCGAATGTGGTCTCGGACCTCGCGGCTCTCGATATCTCCACGCTCGAACCGATCGACTGCCCTGTCCTTGTCGCCACCCGCCCGGAACGCGCTGACGTCAAGCCCATCCGGACCCTGGTCCAGAAGCAGAACGCCGAAGAGCACACGCTGTCCGATCACGAACTGTTTCTCGAACCTTCGGATTTCGAGGTGGTCATGCCCACCTCGGACATCACCTATCTGGCTCGGTGGCTCTCGGACCGTTTCGACGGCAGTGATGCACCGGTATCCATGCCACTGCGTGATCACGCCGAGTTCGGCAACGGTGAACGTACCGTGGTCGAGTCGACACAATCCCTCGGACCGAACGCCCTGTTCGCCATCAGGACCACCTCACCGTCGTGCGCGATGGGCGGACCGACCCTCGTTCTCTACCCGACCGCGAACGAACACCGAGTCGGACCTGTTCGCCTGTGGGTCGAGTTAGCCCGATACCTTGCGGCCGAGGGTGTTTCGGTTCTTCGATTCGATCGCCGCGGCACCGGCGAAAGCGGGCCGGTGTCGGACAACGAAATCACCGAGCTCTACAGCGAAGAGGGCAACGAGGATGCACTGACGGCAGTGCAGCAAGCAGGCGCCGGACCGCGCGACGTCATGGTGTCCGGGATGTGCTCGGGTTCTTGGTACTCCAGCTATGCGGCAAGCGAACTCGGCGTGAATTCCGCAGTCCTGTTGAACACCCTCGACTGGACCATCAAACGACTCGAGTTCGTCAAACGTTCCTCGATGGTGCATGAGGACAAGGGCTTTGTCGCGTCCGCATTGGATCGCCTGCACCATGTGGGCGTGCGGGTGAAGAACGGCCTGCAGCCTACGATGCCGTATCGCGTGTGGCTGTGGCTCGGTTCACGCGGTCTCATCCAGGTGCCGGAGATTTCTCTACGCAGGTTGGAGTCGGAGAACGTACGAACCACTGTCCTTCTCTCTCCGAAGGACAGTGCATGGTTCGTGGACAATCGCGGCCCGGAGGGAATGCGCCGGCTGCGTAAGCAATCCGACCCCCGATCCGGCTCGACGACGGTCAAGTCCTTCGAGGCCGGCGATCATTCGCTGTACAGCCGCGATTTGCGGGAGACGGTTCGCCGAGAACTCGTCGACGCGGTGAACGAGGCCTTCGACATGGAGATCGGCTTGCCTGCGCCCCCTGTACCTGTGCGGTGGCGGCCGCTGTGAAGCACCGCGCACCGAAGATCGCACCACCGCGACACCACAATCTCGAGCAGCTCGAGTGGTATCCACTCGAACCGGTTCGTTGGGACATGGGCCTCATGTCTCACACGATGCCCATCCAGAAGGTAAGCCCGGCCCAGATCCCCTATCGTGGCGAGACACCGGGCTCGGCCGTCCCGCAGGTACCCGACGAGACTTCGAACGGCAAAAGTTCCGACCGCAACCTGGCACTGAATTCTTTGGCGTTGATGCTGTCCACCGTCATCACCGGTGGCCTCGGGTTGCTGTTCTGGGCTGCAGCGGGCCGCTTGTACCCGGTGGCCGAAGTCGGCAGCGCCTCCGCGGTGATCACCTCCGCGGTGATGCTCTCGACCTTGTCCAACCTGAGCCTCGGGTCGATGTACGAGCGGTTTCTGCCCGATTCCGGTCGACTGGCAAGATCTTTCGTCGTGCGCGGTTACCTGACGATCACTGCGTTCGCGTTCATCCTCGGGTGCGTGTTCCTGCTCGTCGCGCCGGTCGACAAGATGTTCACCAGCACCGCCGAAATCGTCACTTTCCCACTGTTCGTTGCGGTACTCGCGGTGTTCGCGCTGCAAGATCAGACGTCGTCCGGGCTCGGAGTCGCACGCTGGGCAGCGGCCAAGAACGTCTTTCATGCCGTCGTGAAATTCGGTCTGCTTCTTGCGTTGTTCGCGACGGCTCGGAGCACGTCGATCATCGCGGCGTGGGCCATCCCCGCGGTCATCGCGTCCGTCGTCGTTCTTCGCCACATCCTGCGGGCCCTGCGAACCGAGCCGCGTTATCAGTTGGAACCCAATCTTCCGCCGCGCCGAGAGCTGTGGTCGTACTTCGGATCCGCCTACGGCATCACCGCACTCGGTTCACTGGCTCCGCTGCTGATCCCGATGATCGTCGTGGCCACGTTGGGCACCGAGAGCAACGCGTATTTCTCGTTGACCTGGTCGATAGTCAGTGCCTTGTACATCCTGATCAGTGTCCTCGTCGGTCCGTTCGTCGCCGAGGTCGCAGCACACCCGGATCAGTTCTCGCGATTGACCAAACGGTTCATGACGATGGTGGCCGTCGTGGCGCTGGGTGGTTCGTTCTTTCTCGCGTTCATTGCACCGTTCGGGTTGGGGATCGTGGGGGCGGAGTACCGCGAGAACGGCACGATCATCGTCCAACTTGCTGCGTTCACCATTCCGCTCTCGGTCGTGGGATCGCTCTACGACGGCCTTGCGCGTGTCCAACGAAAGATGCGGCTGGCTGTCGTGGTGCAGGTGATCGCGACGTCGATCATCATCATCGGTTCGCTGAGCTTGTCGTCCTCACTCGGCATCGCTGCTGTCGGCTGGGCATACCTGGCGGCCGAGGGGTTCGGCGCACTCGTGTTGATCGTGCCGCTGATTCGATGGATCAGGCTGTTGGCGCATCGTGACGGTCCGCCTCCCCCGGAAGATCCTCTTCCTCCAGCCCCGCCCGGGCCACGCCCGTATCCGACGGGCATGGCCGAACTGCCGCCGCAGTTCGCGAACGGTGATTACGCCCGCGAGTACAGCACCAGCGGTGCGCATCACATCGATTCCAGGCCTCGCATCTTCGACCCTGGCCGTATCCATGCCCCCTATCGTCGGCCTGCACCGGAGAGGGGCGCGCCGTGAGCCGAAATGCGATCACGTACAAGGCAACTGCCCTGGACATGTTGCGGTCGGATTCCCGACTGATCGGCGGGCTCGGGCCCGCAGATTTCGGTGGCATCGAACGTGTCCGAGCGCGGTTACGCAAGCTGGCCTCGGCGGGCCCTGCTGCCCGACTGGGCCTGCGGGTCACGCCGTCGACGCAGCAGTGGGCCTACGAACCCGACGCAGTTTGCGCCGAGGTGGAATCCGCACCGCCGATCACGGCGGCGGGTATCGCCGATGCCCTCGTCGAACTCTCGTCGACAGCGTCCGCCGACGTCCCTTTGCGAGGCCGCCTTGCCGGTGAGTACCTCCTGCTGGATCTCTCGCATGGATTGAGCGATGCGTTGCTTCCGGTGGAGCTCTACGCCTACCTGGCCGATCCTTCCGAGGATCCCCCGCTCCCCACCTGGGCGACGGCACCCGTTGTGAAAAGCCCTCTGCCACGGGCGTTCAGCAGCTGGGCTGTTCGCAATCCATGCAAGGTCGGTGCTGTTCTGTACGGACGGTTACGTTCCGTACGCCCTGATTCGACGTCGACCACTGCGACCACTGCGACCACTGCGACGACACTCGCGGCGACCACTGCGGTACCGAGACGCATCCCGTGGACACGATCACCCGCAGTGGCAACGGCGACGTCGCGGGCAGGCGCTCCGACGGCACTTCGCAGCTGGCGTGATCGCAACGCACCAGACTTGTCGGTGGCGTCGATGCTGTGCGGTGCTGTCGCGAATGCAATTGCTGCACATGGCATTTCTGTTGCACAGTCACTGACCTTCCTGTTCGATTGCAGGCGCTATCTTCCGACGAGCGATCTGGTGCTGGGGAACTTCGCCGTCGGAATCGACTTTCACGGCCTCGATCCTGCATCTCCACGTGCGGTCCACAGTGCCGTCGCCCACGCGATCGACAACGGACGTCCGCTCGCGGGAGGGGCATTGAGCGCACTGTCGTATCTGCGAACCAGATCGGTGTTACCTGCCACTGCGGTCGATACCGTTCCGGCGAACGCCGACGCACGGCTGACGTTCTCCGACCTCGGACGGATACGGCAGTTGGACGGGATCGCGTGGACCGCGGAACCTGACGGGAGCCAGTTCTATCCGCTCAGCGAACCTGCGCTCCCCGACTCCGTCGTTATCACTTCCATGCACGTCCGCGATACTTTCCAGGTGTCGGCGTCGTTCCACGGCAATGTCTTCGACGTCGAGACCGTCCAGTCTGCCTTGGACGTCGCATTGTCCGATCCCATCGCTATGCTCAGCGGCCAGGAGTGACCACCATGAGTACTCAGCTTCGACAAGCCCGCGCCGCGCTGCAGGGCAAGCCGACGACGGGTCCCGACGCATCGTTGTGGGCCAGGATCGGCTATTGGGCAGGCCTGGCGGTGCTGCAGATTCTTCTCGTCGAATTCGTCGTTGCCGCATCCTGGCGCGGGCTCTACAGCTACCGCACCAGCTTCGTCAGTGAACTCGGTGTCGCGTTCTGCGGGCCGACCGGCAATTGGCCGTGTAGCTCGCTGTATCCGTTGATGAACGTGTCCATCGCACTGTTCGGTCTCTCCCTCGTCGTCGCCGCGACGGCATGGATGGTCACCGGTGTCGTGGACGTTCGCGGCGGAATTCTCCTGTGCGTGGCCGGGTTCGGCGGCGTCCTTGCCGGGGTAGTGAACCAGGGCCTGAACTACGGCGTGCACTCGTTCGGCGCGACCGTGTTCTTCGTCGTGGGAAGCCTCGGGCTGATCGTCGCCGGTGGTCACCGCTCTCTCCGCCGCACGATCGGTATCACTGTGACGACTCTCGGCGGGATCGCACTCACCGCGACGTTGATGTACATCGGCGGTCACAGTGTCGGGATCGGGATCGGGGCCGTCGAGCGAATCGTCGTCTATTCCATCCTTGCCGGGACAGTGATTTTGGCGGTAGCTCATCGATCGACCGCTCGCCGCATGAAGATCGTGGCCTCCGCTACCACCTCGAATCCCCTCGGAGAACGATGACGCAACGTGTGGACCCGGAGACCATCGAGGTTTCCCGGCTCCCGTCACCGGGCTCGATTCCGCCGCCGAAGAGCAAGCTCTGGTCTCGTCTGCTGAGCGCTGCGGTAGTTGCGGCAACGGTGGCAGTGTCGGGCACGATCGCCTATCGCGAACTGTGGGCGCAGCCGAGCGAGGACAAGGAAGGTTCCACGGCGAGCGGAAACGGCAGCGAGTTCACCGTCTACGACCAGTTCGACGCCGCTCGCGGTAGCGCTCTCGACCCGAGCAAATGGAGTTACGACACCGGCCGAACCGGATGGGGAAACAACGAGAAACAGGACTACACCGACTCGACGGACAACTCGGCTCAGGACGGATCGGGAAACCTCGACATCTCCGCGTTGGACACCGCCGGCGGCTACACCTCGGCGCGGGTTACGACGAAGGACACATTCGAGTTCACCTACGGTCGCGTCGAAGCTCGCATCAAAATGCCTGCGGGCCAGGGACTGCATCCGGCGTTCTGGCTGCTGGGCACCGACATCGATTCCGTCGGATGGCCGATCGCGGGCGAAATCGACGTCATCGAGACACTCAATGCCGCCGACAACTACCACTCCGGCATCCATGCCCCGCAGGCCGACAGCCTGAACAGCCAGAAGTCGGGCACGTCGGGAATTCCGATCGAACCGCTGTCCGAGGATTTTCACACTTACTGGGTCGAACGGTCGCCGGGCAAAGTCGTCACGGGCATGGACGAGACCATTCTCTCCACGATCACACCCGCCGATCTGACCGGCGGTGACGAATACTGGGTATTCGACAAGCCGTTCTATCTCCTGTTCAACGTTGCGGTCGCAGGAGACTGGCCGGGACCGACCACTGCACAGACGAAGTTCCCCGCCACGATGTCCATCGACTGGGTTCGTTACCGAATCGACTGAAGCTCACCGGCACCACCATGGCTGTATCGAAAGGATCTACCCCGTGTTGAACCCCGCACTCGAAAGATTGCAGTCACCGGAATGGGACGGCGCACTCTGGATCGGCGACGTCGACATCGAGCACGAACTGCCCGAGTCGCTGTCCCTGTCCGATGCGGAGGGGTATTCACGTGCACGGCTTCTCGTTCGGCACGGCATGGACCCGATGGGCTTCGTCGAACTTCCGATCGTGGACGGCTGCGTCTGCGTCGACACTCTCATCGACCGCGTCCGCAAACTCGACGTCGTCGATCCCGGAGAACCTCCCACCGCCGAATCGCCTCTGCACCCGCTCGCGCCTGCTGTCTCCATCGTGATCTGCACGCGCGATCGGATCGATCATCTGCGTGGGGCGTTGGCCTCGGTGCTGGCGGTGGAATACCCGGACTTCGAGGTCGTCGTCGTCGACAATGCGTCGCCGACGAATGCCACCGTCGACTACGTTCGATCGCTGGCAGATCCACGGGTTCGTGTCGTGTCCGAGCCCATCGCAGGGTTGTCCCGTGCACGAAATACCGGTCTGCGTGCCGCTCGCCACTCCATCGTGGCGTTCACCGACGACGACGTGGCCGTCGACTCGTTGTGGCTTCGGAGCATTGCCCGCGGATTCCGACGCGGCGATCGGGTGACGTGCGTATCGGGGATCGTCCCGAGCGGGGAGATTCGAACTCACGCGCAGGCCTATTTCGATCGCCGTGTCGGCTGGGCCAGTTCGGTGACCCCTCGGATCTACGACCTCGCGCATCCGCCTGCGGACGTTCCGCTGTTCCCGTTCCAGGTAGGTATGTACGGCACGGGCGCGAATTTCGCCGTCTCCCGCGACCGCATGTTCGATCTCGGTGGATTCGACGAAGCATTGGGCGTCGGATCCCCGACCAACGGCGGTGAGGACCTCGACATGTTCTTCCGCGTGCTCATGGCAGGGGACCAATTGGTCTACGAGCCTGCGTCGATCGTGTGGCATCGTCATCGCGCGGATTCGGACGCGCTGGCGGTCCAAGCTCGCGGGTACGGACTCGGTTTGGGCGCATGGTTGATGACGGTGGCGACGGATCGACGGTCCGCAACTCTCGCGGCACGCGTCGCTGCGCGAAGGCTGGGCAGCGCCGTTCGCTTGTCGGTGAAGATGAGCAAAGTCGCTTCTCCCCCGGACGATCTCGCCGCGGATCTGCCCGACGGAATAGGCCGGATGGAGCTTCTGTCCATCGCGAAAGGCCCAGGTGCATTGCGTCGGAGTCGACGCGAAGGCCGGGTCCGTACACCGTTGTCGGAGGTGAGCCGTGTCCCTGTTCTCGACTGATGTCCGCGACGTCGCCCATCGAGTGTCGACGTCTCCGCGGCCCGGTATCCGGTTCGCCGACCTAGCAGTTCTTGCCGCCGCCGCGGCGTTGCTGGCGATGGTGCCGCTACCCTCCCCGATTCGTGCTGCACTTCTCGCGGTGACCGTGTTCACCGGGCCCGGATCGGCGATCCTGAGCTGGATCTACATTCCACCGCGGGCTCGACTTGCTGCCGTTCCCATCCTGAGTCTCGCGTCCTTCGTTCTCGTCACGTCGGCCGCTATGTGGGGTTACCAGTGGTCACCTCGTTGGATCACCACGATCGTGGCCTTGGCACAACTCGGATCCTCGGTGCTGTGGTATCGCAGACACAGTGAATGGCCGGATATGCAGGGGTGGCGAGAGTGGGCTCGGCAGAGTTTCTCGCGTCAGGCGATCCGCGGGCGCGCACAGAGTGCTGCCGAGATCGTGTGGGATCGAGAATTCCTCCGCCGCAACATCGCCGGCCTGTTACTTGCGCTGGCCGTCGTGCTGTGGCTGCCCGCTCTGCCGGGGCTCGAAAGCGCCGGCTATTCACAGTTCGGGCTTCTGTCTGCCGGCACCGGCCCCATCCTGGTCATCTGTATGGCCCTGGTGGTCGTCGCCTTTCTGACGGCGGTTCGCCGTCATCAGCTGCGTATCGCTGTCGCTGCGATCGGTGTGGCCATTCTCGTGCAGCGCGTGACGGTGACGCTCGTGACCGATACCCCGGTGTACGAGTGGACGTACAAGCACGTCGCAGTCACCGAATACATTCTGGCGTTCGGGGCGTTGCCGCCCAATGGAATCGACATCTACTCGCAGTGGCCGAGTTTCTTCGTGGTCACGGCGTGGTTCGCTCAGGTCAGCAACCTCGAAATCCTCTCCCTCGCACACGTCTTCGCACCGATGATTCACGTCCTCACTGCGGTGTTCGTCTATTCGCTCGCCCGGGTTCTGAAGCTCCGGCGACGCGTCGCGATCACCGCGGCGATGATCGCGGAATTGGTGAACTGGGTCGGCCAGGACTACTACGCCCCACAGGCACTCGGTTTCGTTCTGGCCGTGGGCTTTCTGGTACTACTGCTCGCTTCGACGCAACTGCGTGTTGCAGGCTTCCTTGCCATCATCCCGTTCGCGGCGTTGGTACCCACGCATCAACTGACCCCGTACTGGCTGTTCGCAGTCACCGGTGTCCTGCTCGTCACACGGCGGGCCAAGCCGTGGTGGCTCATGTTTCCGCTGGCCATCATCCTTCTGGGGTATCTCTATCCCCGGTTGTCCATCGTCGCCCCGTACGGGCTGCTGTCCGGTTTCGATCCGGTGGAGAACGCAGCGAGCAACGTTCAGGCGCCGGGAATCCTGGGCAAGCAGGTGACCTCCCTGGTCTGCCGGGCCTTGTCGGCGGGTGTATTCGCGCTGGCGATGGCATCGATCGTGTACGCCTGGCGAACCAAGAAGACGTTCTGGGCGCCGATGGTCATGGCTTTCGGCTCGATCGCACTGCTCGCCGGGCAGAGCTACGGCGGCGAAGCTATTTTCCGCGTCTACCTGTACGCCATTCCCGGCTGTGCGTTGCTCATCGCCCCGATGCTGCTCGCCGCCCTCGACATGGAACCGTCGGAGGCCCGTTCCACCCTGGGCAGAGTAGCCACCCGCGCCGCACTGGCAGCTGCGTTTCTGGGAACCGTCGGCGCAGCGACCTTCGGGTTGCAGGGTTACTTCGGCTTGTGGCCGTTGATCATCGAGAATCGTGCCCAGGTCGACCAAACGCGGGATCTGGTCGCGCAAGCGCCCGCGGGCTCGACGTTCACCCTGCTCTATCCCGCCGGCTACCCGATCAGGTCGACGGCAAAGTACGTCGAACAGGCCGAGGCGAACGAGTTGTTCGACGCGCCCCTGAACTATTACGGCCCCGAGTACATGCTCGAGTTCCCGACGGCCGAGCAACTCCAAGCCTTCGACTGGGATGCGTCACAGCGCGACACGCCGTCGTACGTGATTTTGACCCGTCAATCGCTCAAGTCGATGAAGTACTACGGGTTCATGCAGGAGGGTGCTGCGGAGACGTTCGAGCGTTGGTTGAGGTCGAATCCTGCCTGGTCGTTGCGGTCGCAGGACGCTGACACTCTCGTATTCGAGCGGCCAGTAGTTTAAACATTCAATTGGTATGAGCAACGTCTCACAAACAGCACCGCGGATTGTTTACGTGCAGCTTGACAATCACAAAGCATCTTTTAAGGTATATACAGGCTGAAAACAGGATGTCGCGTTCGAAATATCGAACACGCGCTCGTCCAGTCTGTGGGATCCGCCGGGGGTCGCGCCGCAGATGTTCCAAGCCTAAGTCGGTCATCGCACTAATACCTGTTTGGAATGGAAATGAACTCCATGAACCCGCGCATCAGCATCGTCATCCCCACTCTCAACGAGGCTGCCAATCTGCGGCATGTCCTGCCGCTACTTTCGCATGACTACGAACTCGTGTTGGTCGACGGCGGTTCCGTCGACGGGACCATCGATGCCGCTCGTGAGATTCGCGGAGACATCCGCATCATCAAGCAGACCCGCAAGGGCAAGGGCAATGCCCTAGCGTGCGGATTCGAAGCCGCAACCGGGGACATCATCGTGATGTTCGATGCCGACGGCTCTGCCAATGCAGACGAGATCCCACGCTTCGTCGACGCACTCCTCGCCGGGGCCGATTTCGCGAAGGGCAGCCGCTTCACCGCGGGCGGCGGAAGCCACGACATCACTCCCCTGCGTCGCGCCGGTAACGGTGGCCTCCACCTGGTCGCGAACACGCTCTTCGGCACCAAGTTCTCCGATTTGTGCTACGGCTACAACGCCTTCTGGCGTGATCTGGTGCCGGTGCTGGACCTTCCGGCACTCGAGCAGGAGCACGCCGAGGGCGAGATGCTCTGGGGTGATGGCTTCGAGATCGAGACCATCATCAATTGCCGTTTCGCCGAGGCCGACGTTCGTATCCAGGAAGTGCCGAGCATCGAGCTGGCTCGGATCTACGGCCAGTCCAACCTCCGCACGTTCTCCGATGGGTTCCGCGTACTCCGCACGCTGTTCACCGAACGCCTACGTGCACGCCGGCTTGCCAAGCAGTCCATCCCGCGTCCGGGCCGCAGCACCAACGATGCGCGTACCGACATGGATCTGGAGTTCGAGGCGTTCGAGGTCTTCGGAGAATTGAATTCGATTCCGCTACACAAGAAATCGGCGTGAGCGAGCTAACCTCGTCGGTCGTCGTCTGCGCCTACACGCTCGATCGCTGGGACGATCTCAGTGCGGCAGTCGATGCCGTGTTGGGTCAGTCCACGGCTGCGACGGAACTACTTGTCGTCATCGACCACAACGAGCAATTGTTCGAGCGTGCGCGAGCGGAGTTTCTGCCACGTAGTTCGGCCGTGAACGTTGTCGAGAACTCGCATCCACGTGGCTTGTCCGGGGCCCGCAATACCTCGTTGGACCTCGCCTCAGGTGACATCGTGGTGTTCCTCGACGACGACGCAGCACCACGCTCGACCGAGTGGATCGAGTCGATTTCCGCGCATTACGCGGACCCCACCGTCTACGCGGTGGGCGGGTCGGCGCACCCGGTCTGGCCCAGTTCACGCCCGGCTTTCCTGCCGACCGCGGTCGCGGGAGAACCGGGTGAACTGGATTGGATCGTGGGCTGTACCTATCGGGGCCAGCCCACGACTACCTCGACGGTTCGTAACCTCATGGGCGCCAATATGTCTTTCCGCCGCGCGCCGATCGTGGAGCTGGGCGGCTTCGTCTCCGGGATCGGCCGCATCGGGCGTATTCCGTTGGGCTGCGAAGAAACCGAGCTGTGCATCAGGCTCCGTCAGACTCACCCCGAAGCGCAGATCCTTTTCGACCCGTCGATCGCCGTCGACCACAACGTCAGCGCCGACCGGACGCGGCCTCGGTATCTTCTCTCGCGAAGCTATGCCGAGGGGGTCTCCAAAGCTGCCATCGCTCGGCTCATCGGCCCCGGGGACGCCTTGTCTTCCGAGCGGTCGTACACGGCCAAAATTTTGCCGCGTGCAGTCGGACGCGAAACCGCTGCGGCGGCACAGGGAAACCCCGCCCGCTTGTGGGGCGCCCTCGCTGTCGTCACCAGCCTCGGTGCAGCCGGATTCGGTTATGCACGTGGACGATTGAGCCGTATCTCCGGTTAGCGGATCTGCGCTCGCTTCACCGAATTGAGCGCGCGCACGTGCCCTGCCGGCTTCGGTCCCCTGCCGGTCAGGGTCACTGTTCGGCTCGCCCCTGCAGCGAGGTGAAACCACGAATCACTGGTGTCGAATCCGCCGACGTCGATGCATACGTACTGTGCAGCCGAGTCCGTCGACACGGTCAGCGACCACCGACCTGGCTCCACAGATTCGACCCGCGCGGACAGACCCACATCGTTCTGGCGGACTTGCGTATCACCGATGAGGTGAGTTGCCTCGGCGACTCGAACGCCGGCGAGGTCGTCCAGCTCCACCACGACCGAGGAGAACGTCTGGGTGCCGAATCGATACGCATAATTGACGTCGGCGAACGTCCCGATGACCCGGTCCAGTGCAAGCGTCGTCGAACTGTGTCCCGCGAGTTCGATCGACTGCTCATAGGGCTCGCCGATTCGGCCCGTCGCGCCGTGCAGTGACACGCGAAGAATTCCCAGCAGTGGTTCCGCCGTGTCGTCGACCATCTCGATGCTCAGACCGTCGAGACCGTCGTCGACGAGGAACACCCCGATCGGGCTACTGATACGCGCCAGGCTGTACCACGGCGCCTTCGGGTCTCCCGCGGAGTCGAGTAGTCCCCAACCAGCACCCGGAACCAGGTCGCGAAGCGTCAGCACCAATGCACCGCCGCACTCGGACTCGGTTCTGCGCCAATGCGAATAGGATTCGGTGACGGCTTCACACACTGCTGCTCGTCCGTAGTCGAGATAGAGTTCGGCGTCGGTTCGACGGACGAGGTGAGGATCGACCGCGAAAATGTTTCGAACGTAGTGATCTCGGACATCCTCGAAGTCCCAGGACGATCCGCGGTCGCGTGGCACCGCAGACTTCCACTCGGGATGATGACCGGCAACATTGGCGGAGCCGAACATTCGATCCACCGCTCGCCGCTCCGGCGGTATCGAGAACGCCAAGCATTCCGCCGCGAAACGTACACGCGCCGTGCGTACGTCGGCGATCGGTCGCAGATAACCTCCGACACCGAAGTAGTGCGCGATACCGTCACCGACATGGGTGTGCAGTTCACCGGACGTCGACGACGGACTGGAAGTGACATAGGCGGTGCCGGCGAGGCAGCTCTCGAGAATCTCGGGAATCACATTGTCCAGCAACGGCATCTGCTGATCGGCAGCGGCGATCCCCAGCATCGTGGGCTGTTGCTGCGTCTCACTGCCACCACTGACGACCGCCAGAGCCGGGTTACCTCCGATCATCGCGAACAGTGCTTCGAGTTCGCGTTCGACGACCTCGACGAATTCAGGGTCCTGCGGCGGATCAGTGGTGGCGAACATGACATCCTGCCACACCAAAATGCCCAATTCTCCACAGAGGGACCAGAATTGAGGTTGCTCGTACACCATCGTGCCGACAATGCGGATCATGTTCAGCCCCGCGTCGCGCATACGCAGCAACTCCGCGCGCATGACGTCTTCCTCGACCCACAGGCGTGTCGGATCGAGAGGAGTCCAACAACCGCCGCGAGCGAAGACCTGAACACCGTTGACGCTCAGCTCCACCGACCGTCCGTGCCGAAGCAACTCGGTTCGACGAAAGCCGACCATTGCACGGTGCACACGATCCTCGTCTACAGTCACCGACACGGGATACTGGACGGGCTCACCGTGCGTGTGCGGCCACCAGAGGCTGATATCCGGAATGGTCAAGGACACATCGAAATCCGCGGAATCGACGGCGTAGGAGAACCGCTGGTCGCCGATGTCGAGGGTTACGGTCGACACCGTCTCGTCGAGATCTGCGCGTACTCGCAGCACCCCGTTCTTCCCCTCGACCGTGGTGTGGAACCGACAGTGTCGCGCACGGGATCGTGGCCGTAGCGTCACCGGGCGCCACAAGCCGATCGGGGAAGGAACCGGTCCGTACACGGGGGCGCGGCCGAGCAGGGTGGTGCGTTCGTGCCGCAGGCCCTGCTTGTCCACCAGCGAGGATCGCCAGCGTCCTCGTGGCTTTCTACTGCCGAGGACGACGTCCATCGACTCGACACGTACCGCGATATCGAGGACCGGGGAACCGGCCGGGATGTCGAGGGTAGTCGGTACGAACATGGATCGAACCTGAGCAGCCTCCGCGCCGTCGACCCAGATCTTTGCCCTCGTCGCGATGCCCTCGAACGTCAGCGTCGTGGCGATACCGCTGGGCACGGACACCGAGGTGGTGAACCACCAGTCGAACGCGTCGAGATCCGGCTGGTCCACAACCGAGGCAACGGTGCCAGGCACGAGGGCAACAGTACGTTCGGCGTCCTCTGCGAGCTCACCAGGATGCAGACACGATCCTGGTTCGGTCGCAGTCAGGTGCCACTCGGCGCCGTCCAGAAAGTCCTCGAGATCTCTGCTCACCCAGTTATCTTCCACTCACAGAGCGAGCGAGAGAACATCCATCGCCGCACTCCAACTCGCGGTCATCTCCGCGAGTGGCTCTTCGAGTGACACCGCACGCCCGCGCGCGGCGCGGGCCATCCGGAACTGAACAGCTTTTGCTCCCTGAGCCACCTGCAGAAAATGAGGTACGGCCGCGCCGATACCGTCCACACCACGAGCCTGGAGGTACCCGCAGAGATCTGCGGCGAGTTCAGCGCTCGCCCCGCACTGGCGAAGCAAACCGAACGACCACAGATGGAAGGCGTCGGGGCCGGATCGCTGCACCAGTGGGATATCAGCGATGACGCGTCGAGCAAGCGCGTCGACGGGGTTGCTCGACGGCCTCCGCGCGAAGTGCGCACGCGCGAGGTCGAGATCGCGGTCACCTACACCGCTCGCAATGGTGTTGCGGCCGAGTCCGATCTGCTCGACGTACGGAAGCAGGACCTCGGGATGCGGAGTGGGGGCGAGATTGAAGACGCCGTCGAAATCTGCGCCCGAAAGCTCGAAGTAACCGCGGTTGTGGAAGTAGCCGAGCACCTTCTCGGTTTCGTCCAGCGAGTTCGGAACGATGGTGGTCTTGGTGTGGTTGTTGCGGTAGCTGGTGCCCGAGGTGTCGGGCAACCAGAAGCCGTCGACCTCCACGGTGACGAGTACACCGTCCTCGAGCCCTTCGCGGATGTGATCGAGGACCGGACGCCACACGTTCATCTCGTGCACGTCGACGCCGTAGAGCATGCGGAGGTCCTCGGACTGCATCTTGACGAAGTCCCACTGCCGACCGTCGCAGCCGGCGCTCAACACGAATGCCAACGCGGGGATCGGATCGGCGCCCAGCGAATGCAGGAGTTCGATCCACAGATCGACATAGCAGTTGGTTTCGGTCCATACCCGGTCGTGGGAGTGGATGGAATGCGTCTCGTACGTCGAGGGGTTCAGGCTCAGCAGGCGTAGTTCGGTGGATGACCGGTGACCTGTTTCGGAAGTGCCGGCGCCCTCCGACGCGACCGCGTCGGCGTACCTGGAGATGACCGAACTGTCTGATGTCACTGTTGCCCCCTGCCGAATGCCCGGATTGCCTGGATTGAGGGCTCAATAGTAAACGGTCGGTCTGTTTAGCGTCCAATTAAAGACTGTATAATTATTTGAGGCGCTGAATCTGGCGTTCGGCCTGACCGATGAGACGTGACACGACGGGCCGTCGGAAACGGTTGCAATCACACATCGAGCAGTCGCTTCCCTTGCGGTAATGCTGATGCGCAGTCCGCTGATGACTACACTTGCATACCGCGTCTGAGCTGGCCATAAGCGTGAGTGTAGTCAACATTTCAGTCAACTATTGCCGCGTGCGGCTCATACGACCGGAGGCGCCACAGTGCGACGCGTTCTACGTGGGTCGGCACTTGTCATTGCATGGGCAATCCTGGCGTGCAGCGTCGCGTTGCTGACCGTTCGCCAGCTGGGAGTGACGCAGATCACGCTGGTGGCGCTCGTGGTCGGAGCCCCCTACCTCGCGGTCTTCGCCGCCGTGGCAGCGATCCTGTTCGCCGTGACGCACTCGCGCATCGGCCTGGTCACCGCAGTGACGCTGGTGATAATCCTCGTCGGCGTCCAGGTCCCCCGGTTCATCGCAGACACCGCGACCGCCACCGGGCAGGACATCACTGTCCTGACGGTCAATGTCGCGCACGGTGACGCTGATGCTGCAGCCATCGTCGACGAGGTCCGTACGAGCAATGCCGACCTTCTCTCAGTGCAAGAACTCACCCCCGCCGAGGTCGACGACCTCACCCGCGCCGGGATCGACGATCTGCTGCCGTACAGCTTCACCGCCGCTCTCCCCGTCTCGGACGGCACCGGCATGTGGAGCAGGACTCCTCTCACCGACGGCACAAGACTGTCCGACTTCGGGTTCGTACCGGTCCAGGCGAACACCGTCATCGAGGGCGTCGCGCTGACCGTGGTGGCGTTTCACGCCATGTCGCCTGCCACACCTCGCGACACCGTGCAGTGGGCCGAGGACCTCGACCGCATGCGCGCCTTGATGGAGTCCTACCCGGGGACGGTGCTGGTGGCCGGGGACTTCAACGCCACGGGCGACCACCGACAGTTCCGCGATCTGGCGAGCGCAGGCTTCGCCGACGCCGCCGAACGGGCGGGTTCCGGATTGTTCCGGACCTTCCCGTCGGACCGTCCGCTGGCACAGCTCGACCACGTGGTGACGAGCGATACGGTCGATGCGCTCGAGGTGCACCCCGTACCGATCCCCGATTCCGACCACCTCGCGGTGTCCGCGCGACTTCGACTGCCAGGGCGCGTGAACTAGAACCGCGGCAGCTCGAACACCGGCGGCGGGGGTAGTTGAAACTGTGGAAGCTTCAAGTCCGGCAGACCCGGGATCAGAGGCGGAGGTTCGGGTGCCGGCTCCGGAGCCGGAGCCGGAGCGGGCGTGGGGTCTTCGTACTGCGGTGCCTCGTAGGTCTCGACCGTTTCCGGCGCCGGAATCACCGGCTGGGGTGTCGGCCGGGGCACCGTGGTTGTGGACGGCGCGGGGCGTGTCGTCGACGGCAGGGTCGTCGTAGGTTCGACGTTGTCCGCGGGCGCACTCGTCGAGTTGTCGGAATTGCCGTACCCGAGAGTGAGACCCAGTGCGGCAATGACTGCCAACCCTCCCGCAACGAGCGCTGCGCCACGAACCTTTCGGGTGGACGTCGCAGGTCTGTCGACGGGCTCCGGGCTCAGCCATTCGGGGGCACCGGTGAGCGCCAAAGACGACGCGGCCTCGGTGGCCAGGTCCTCCACCGGCGTCGCGAGCAGGGCGGCGCCCTTGGCTGCGACCGACTCGGGATCACGAGGCGTCACTACCGGCAGTCCGGTCCACGATCTGATGATGGTCTCGACCAACGGAATGCGAGCGCCACCGCCGATCAGGAACACGGCATCGACGTACTGCGGTGACCGAGTGAGCACGTCCCGAAGCAACCGTGCCGAGTACTCGATGGGAACCGTGACGAGCGCCTCGAACGCTTCTCGGGAGATGAGGATGACGCCGCTGTCCCCGGGGAGGCAGACTGCGCCGTTGGCAGACAGTTGTTCTTTCGCGATACGGCACCGGCTGGTGAACTCCGCGATACCGAGTGCGGGAGGTGGCTCCGCCCCGCGCCTGGAGAGTTGGTTGTCGCAGATGAGCCGATCGAAGTCGTCACCGCTGATGTCGGTAGTTCGTTCGGCCAGCAGAACTTCACCGCTCGCGCGATCGATAACGCTGATGGTCAGACCCGAGCTTCCCAGGTCGTACAGCCCGATCGTGCCGAAGTTGGCCAGCTCCCCTGACGCTTCCAGATAGGCCAGAGCTGCCCTGGCCTCGGGGACCAGTCGGTAGTTGTAGAGACGCTGATTCGCCATCGCCTGCTGAATCTCACCGAACTGCTGCTGGTCGCGGTAGGCGACGCCGGTCGCCTCGACTTCAGGGCATCCGTTGCGCTGCGAGAGGACCACACCGATCGACTCGGCGGCTACATCTTCCGCACGGTCCTGCCAGTAAGCATCGACCGTGTCACTGTAGAAATCGAGTCCTTGTCTGCCAGTCTGTCTGCCAGTCTGTCTGCCAGTCTGCCTGCCGGCCGAGTACGGCCGCAGGTCGGGACGAGCCATCCGGACGGCACTCGACCCCACCGAAACACCGAGAACCTCAGTCATGACCTGCCTCACTTGGATGCGCACGTATCGAGCGCACGCCACTGGGACTCGCCGCAGAAAGAGATATAACGATCCACTCCCGGTGCCCCCACTCGGCAATACTGTAGCGCGGCCGTTGCTCGATGGCGATCGCCGTAACGTAGACCGCGTGCATATCCTCTTCGTTTGTACAGGCAACATCTGCCGCTCCCCCACCGCCGAACGTCTGGCCGTGGCGTATGCCACCGAAAGGGGGTTGACGTTGACCGCCTCCAGTGCCGGCACCCATGGGCTGACCGGTCACCCGATGGACCAGTCCGCGGCCACCGTGCTGCGTCAACTGGGCGGGGACGAGGAGGGCTTCGTTGCGCGACGCATCTCGCCTCGAATAGCGGAGGAAGCGGACCTCATCCTCACCATGACAAGCCGCCACCGCGACGCCGTGCTGGCCATCGCGCCTCGTAGGTTGCGCCGGACTTTCACGTTGCTCGAGGCTGCAGAACTGGCGCGATCTTCCGAAGCCACCTCGCTCGACCAGATCGCCGACGCCCGTGCGAAACACTCGGTACCGACCTTGGACATCGAGGATCCGTACAAGCGGGCGCACGAAATGTACGAAGAAATCGGACAACAGATAGCCGATACTCTGCCCGAAATACTTCGGTTGGTATGACTCGCGGTCCGTTTGAATCCCACTCGAAGGGCCTACTTGACCACTGGATACGCATTACCGGTCAAACGTACGGTCCGGTATTTTTCCAGTAGGAAATTCTCCATCGCATGATGCAAGATGTGACACATGCCGATGTATCAGGTCAGAACCGAGGACGAAGTACTCGCCGAAGCCGAGCTTCCGACCGACAGCAAAGCGATGACGTGGGCGGTCCGCATGACGACCGTGCACCGCAAAACCCTCCGCGGGCGGCGATGGCAAGGTCACCGTCTCGTCGGCAGCGTCTGGGAGCACCGGTTCGGTGGAGGCCGCAGGACCGCAGCACGCGGCGATGCCACTGCCGGCTGAGCGCCGCTCACTCCTTCTGCGGTAGCGTTCGCAGGTCATTTCCGCGGTAACGTGGCCGGCGGGAATCGGAGTGAGGGTTGATCTACATGCGCGACAAAGTCATCGCGGTATCGGCGGTGGCAATCGCGGGTGTCGCAATAGCCGTCGGACTGACCATCGGAGCGGTGGGTGGAGCGTTCACCGATACGACCACCACGGTGCAACCCCCGGCCCTGCGATCGGATCTGAGCTCTGCTGCGCGCGCCGCCCCGCCCACCGGCATCACCGTCCCGCCGTCGCCGACGTGGGAGGTGGCGGTTCCCACGACGCCCAAGCCCACCACGACGCCCGAGCCCACCACGACCCTGAAGCCCACCACGACTCCCCCGGCAACCACGACTGCAGAGACGACGACGTCAGCCGCGGCCAAGGACAAGACGACTGGAGACAGGAAGACACCCGGGGTGAGCACCACCGAATCGCCGTCGACGAGGGCGACTCGCACGAAAGCCGAGACCACGCCGACGCGCTGAGGAGATCCGCCTTGGCCTCAGGCGGGCGTGAATCCGATTTCCGATATCTCGGACGCGAATCCGGATGTGTCGGGCGCAAGCTCGGCCACCCACACCAACACGGCGCGTGAGCCCGGAACCACCTCGGTGGGGATGGTCGTCACGCCGCGGCCCGATACAGCGGACCCGAGGACGCGCGTCGAGCTCAGCGTGGCGTTCGGTTCCGGTGGCGTCCGGATCTCGACGGTCGTTCCGGCCACCGGGGTCGAAATCCAGACCGCGTCGAAGTCCACCTGATAAGCGAAGTTGACCAGAAGACCGATTCCATTGTTGGTCGTGCCGAAGGGGCTTCGGTAGTTGTCCGTGGACCATGCAGTCGCCGGATTCGCGTCGATGGCCAGTTGCGCATCACCCGGGTTGTCGGGGCTGCGCACCGCGGACCACACCTCGGCGCCGGCCGGCAGAATCGGTGCCGGCGGCGGCTTGATCGGCATCGCCGACGGCAGGTCCGGTGCCGCCGCGACGTTGGATACGTCGCCGAGGTTGTTCCCCAAGATCGTGGTGGACAGTAACCACCCCAGCAGGCCGAATGCTCCGACCGCTGCGCCTGCGGCGAGCACCCACGTCAATTTTCGGCGCGGCCCTACCGCATCCGCGTCGGGTGGCGCCTCGGTCGGTGGTGCGAAGGGGCTGCGAGACCCGAGTTCCTCGATCACGGCAACGTACGGCGTCGTCTCCAGGACGTCGAACTGTCCTTGTTTTCCTCGACCGTGCGCGCGCGCGTTCTCGATGAATCTTCCGAGCGCGTCGGGCCTCGGGTCATGGGACTGGATTGTTGCGATCCGGAACAGTGATAGGGAAAAGTCACGACCGGATGTCAGGTCCTTGGCACGCCAGCGGGCGCCCCAGCCGATGGACGGGCGACGCTGCAGCAATCGATACCGGTCCGCAACCACGGCACCGGGCACCTGCGAAGCATTCACTTGCGCCTCCACCCTCGGACTATGTCCCGATGGGGCGATTGTGCTACTTCACTATGTGCATGTCACGGTATTGGCCGAAGTCGGGTAGTGCGACTCCGGTCAAACAGATACGGGTGCGTCCCAGACAAGGCGGACTGTGGTGCCGTCGTGATCGGACGTCACGGCCGTGGTGTCGGCGAGCGCATGCATCAGGGGGACGCCCCGTCCGCGGGTCGCATCGGGCGCATGGACTGCCCACTCACCGTGGTCGCAGATGACCACTTCGATGGAGCCTGTCGCCGGGACGAACTGCGCATGCATGTCCAGTGTCCCCGGTCCAGCAGCTCCGGCATACGCATGCTCGACGCTATTGGCCAGCGCCTCGTAGGTAGCCAACACCACGTCGTAGACACGGTTGGGATCCACTTCGAGGCCGGTCAGCCATTGGCTCAGTGCGATCCGGAGTGCAGACGCTCGATCTGCCTCGGCAGCTTCCCCGTCGAAGTCCAGATGCATGGCGTCATCGAGTGGCGGACTGGAGTTCGGTTCGGTGGCAGGAGGGACCGTCGGGTCGCTCCCACCGAACACAATTGCCATCATTGCTCCGTCATACCCAAAGCGTCAGGATTTACCCACCTGAAGCGCATCCAACGCCTCCTCCACCGTCGCAAATATTCCGAATAGCTGATCGAGCCCGACCAGCGTCAGTGGCCGGCCAGTGGCTGGGCCGTCCGCAACCACGGCAAACCCCGCCGTGTCACCGAGTTTCTGATGTGTGGAGGCCAGCAGCGACATTCCTGCAGAAGCAAGGAATCCGACGTTGGAGAGATCGATGACGAGGGCCGTCGGTTGCTTCCCGCACACCAACTCGACCGATTCGGTCAGCTGCGGCGCGGTCACCAAATCGAGCTCACCGGAGACCGTCACGATGGCAGCGGTACCGCGCCACTGAACAGCCACGTCGAAATGTTGAGGGCCGAGCCCTGACTCGTCAAGCGTCACAGTCGACAAACATACCCGAGGGATACAAGTTCCCTCACCTGATGTGATTCTCGACGCCGGATACCCTCTCACCTGGCTTCGCTGCCGATTCGCACTAGGCTGAATTGCGATGAGCTACGACAGAATTCCCACCACCGTCGCAGTTGCCGTCGGCGGTGCGCTCGGGGCGGTGGTCCGCTACGAAATCTGGGATCGGCGCGAGTCCGCGCGATGGCTTCTACTGAGCACGTTTTCGATCAACGTGGTCGGGTGCCTACTCCTCGGCGCCGCGTTGGGATACCTGTCGGGCCACGCAGCGCCGATCCTGCGGCCCCTCGTCATCGGGACGTCCTGCGGTTTCACCACCTTCAGCTTCTATGCGCTGCAGGGAGTCACACATGACAATGCCTGGAATTCGGTCGTCTACATCGTGGTGACGCCCATCGCGGCCGTTGCAGCGCTCGGTATCGGCGCGCTCATCACTCGACCACACGAGTCCGTCAGGTGACCGTCCTCCTCGTCGCCATCGGTGGCGCGTGCGGCGCACTCACGCACTACGTGCTCACCGACTCGGTCACCGATAGTCGACGGGTCCTCCTGCTGACGATGGTCTCCTGCGGAGTGCTCGGGTTCGTCGTGGCCGCGTCGCCCCCGCAGTGGGCCCTCGGCCTCGCTGCCTTCGGTTTCCTCGCCTCGTTGGCGCCGATGTCCTCGGTTGCCCTGTTGGCGGTCGGGTATGCGCGTCGACGACGGTTTCGAGTGGCGGCACTTTTTCTCACCGCCACTGTCGTAGGTGGGATCGCCTGCGCGATGCTCGGGTACCTACTGTGGCAGTCCGGTGTCACGCTCTACAGCAAACTCTGACTCGCTCAGACGTTCTCGCATCCACCCTGCACGCCGGCTTTCACAAAGCCTGCGAGCTGATACAGGTAGGTGTATTCCCACCGCACGAGCGAAAAGTCATAGGTGCGTGGGACCGGACGCATAGTGACCTCGCCGTCGAAGCACTGCCCGAAGATGAATCGAGCGCGCGGCAGATGGTAACGCCAGCTCACGACTATGACGTGCTTCCAGCCTCGTTCCTGCGCAAGCTGTTGGGTGAAGATCGCTTCCCCACGAGTCGTGCTGGGGACAGGATCGACACACAGCACGGTGTACTCGGCCGACTTCTTGTCGCAGTACTTCTTCATGACCGGATCCTTGGCACCGTAAGGATCCGACAGCACAACGGTGTCGGCAACACCTTGCTCGGCCAGGGACACGCCGTACGCCTCTCGGCCGTCGTGCTCACCGCCCAGGACGATGATCGCGTCGGCAGAGGTCACTGGGTCGATCGCAGCCCTCGTGAACGTCAGGTAGCCGCCGAATCCGATCAGTGACACAAGTAGAACCGGAAGCATGATGGCAACAATGGCCAAGGGGCTCCGACGAATCACACGTCGAGCCTAATCAGCGAGCCCGACCGGTGCATTTTCAGCGACCAACGTCACCCTGTGGGTCGGCCACGTCAATAGGCCAACCTCCCCGCTTGAATGGACCATTCAAGTGGTTGGGCGCACATCTCCCCGCTTGAATGGACCACCGAAGACATCAGATCGTATGAATGTCACATTGAAGCGATGGGTGGGCTACCGAAAATCCCGAACTCACCGCTTGAATGGACCATTCACGCACCGATCGGCCGCCGATAACGGCGGCCGATCGGTGCGAATGGCTTACTGGCTCGGCTGCGGCAGGTTGCAGTCCGTGACCTTCGGGTTGACGCCTGCGTAGTTGAGCGGGCCTGCGACGACGGTGAGAGCGATCGTGCCGACACCTGCGCAGTTCTCGGGCGCACTGGAGACATATCCGCGTTGGAATACTGCGATACCTCCGACCACAAGCCATACAAGGACGATCAGAGTGACGAACCGCATGATGAAACCCCTCCCGTAGCCGACCTTCGGCTACCGCGCATGGAGCGTATACCCCAGCCCTCGGGCCCCAAACCCTCTGCGCTGCCGGGTAAAACTATCTGGCGCAGATCAGCCCGCGACACGATTGGCCGCGATCGACCCGGCCGGCGAACTCAACGTCACGGTGTCTTCGCCGAGTGTCCATACCGGTGTGGAGTCGAGGAATTCCTGCAGCCAGCGGTCCTGCTCCATGAGCGCATCGTCGCATGCCATCATCGTCGATCCCATCGGACCGTTCGACGCCTCGGCACCGGGTCCGTCGATCACCCCGGCCTCGTTGTTCAGGGCTCCGAAGAATGTGTTGCATCCAGCATTGAATGCGACGGCATCGCCGGTGGTCGCGATCGAGATCTTCATCGAGGTGCCTGGCACGAGCGCATATCCGCTCACCTCGGTCGCCTCGAACGTCACCGCGTCGGTATCCGGTTGCGCTCCAGCACTTTCCGAAGTAGTTGCCGAAGCACTCCCCAACCCTGTCGCCGACGAGTCGTTGCCCTGACCACATGCCGATATATACGTACCTGCGGCAAACACGAGCGCGATCATCACGCTGTTACGCATTACGACGCCGACTCGAACGAATGTCATCGATGCACTCCCTGGCAGATGCGACGGGCCGGGTACTCGTCCGCGAGCACTGTACTGGGATCCGCGCCGGACGAGCACAGCGTCCGTCCGGTTCAATGCAACGGTTTGAGCACCCGACTCGGCACCCAATGCGTGACCGTCTCGCTACGATCCTTCGACATCAGCTCGTAGGTGACTCTGCCGATCCAGTCGCCGTCGACGGTCATCGACCATTCCGTCAAGTCTCCGGGCACCACTTTTCTGACCTCGAACCCTTCCGCGTTGTAGTTGCCGTGATGGTGCGGTGGCTGCGGATAGAGAATCGCCAGGTCGATCAAAACCTTGACCGACGGGGTGAGCACCTCGAACGGTCGACGCGAATGTGGACCTCCTCTCGATCTACGCGCAACCATTGTTCGACCATACGTTCGAATCGCCTCGTACTCAATCCGGCGTGGTGACATTTCCCAACAAGTGGATGCCCGACTCGACAAGAGGTGCCCTCTCCTGTGACGGTTGTGTGCACCTACGCCCCGATCCGTTTGGAGACATACCCGCATGAAGCTTTCGTCCTTACCCGTCCTGTGCATTGCTGCCGCTGTCTCCGTGGGGCTGGCCGGTTGCGGATCGGACGACAGCGCAGACGCTGCCCCCGATGTAGATATCTGCGCACAGCTGCAGGACATCGCGGACTTCGAAACTTCCTCGATGAGCACCCTGTCCGGAGACCCGAGCGATTGGCCTGCGATGCAGGCCTCGTTGAAGACGTATGCGGACGGCCTGAGCGAGCATTACGACCCGGCGATCAACGCCGACGATCCCGACGTCTCACCCGATCTCGCAAAGCTCAAGGATGCCAGCGTCGTCGCCACGAGCACTGCCGCCGACGCGCCGACGTACGAGGCTTTCACCGAAAAGTCGACGACGTCGATGGACGCAGACACTGCGCAGGACGCAATGGCGGCCAGCGATCGGGTCAACAAGTACGCGACCGAGAAGTGCGGATTCTCGCTCAGTCAGCCACCTGCTTAGGCCGATATCGGTAGCGAGCCGACACTCGCGTCGACGGCGAGAAAGTACACATCTCGCCGTCGAACCAAAGCCGCCGAACCGAAGCCGCCGAACCCAAAGCCGCCGAACCGTGGGCTCGAGAAGCGGGCTCGAGAACCGGTTTCAGTGGGCGGCGGTCAGTTCGGCATCGGACGACTCCTTTGACGTCTGCCGAATGAAGAAGGACGCTGCAACCGCGACGAGCGATATCACGCCTCCACAGACGAAGGCTGCCTGGACGCCGGATTCGCTCGCGCTGATTCCTTCTGCACCGCCGGCGAGTCTAGATGCAGCGGTATTGGACATGATCGTCACGAAAAGTGCGGTGCCTGCTGCGCCGGCCAGTTGCTGGACGGTATTGAGGATCGCACTGCCGTGCGAATACAGATCCCTGGGCAGCGATCCCAGCGATGACGTCATCAGTGGCGTCATGATCAGCGCGAGACCGACCGACAGCAGGACATGGATGCCGATGGCCATCGCAAGCGGGGACTCCGCGTCGAGCAGGGTCATGAGCCACAACGCTGCGCTGACGACGATGGTGCCGGGCACGACGAGTGGTCGAGCCCCGATGCGGTCGAATGCTCGGCCGACGAACGGTGCCAGAACGCCCATCATCAGGCCGCCCGGCAGCAGCATGAGACCTGTTGTGAGAGTGTCTAGTCCGCGTACATTCTGTAGATATATCGGCAGCAGAATCAGTGCGCCGAACAGGGTCATCAGGCTGATCGCCAGCAGCCCGAGGCCGATACTGAACGCGGGCGTGGAGAACGGCCGCAGGTCGAGAAGTGCCCGCCCTTCCTTCTGGCGCGCTATCTGTCGGAGCACAAAGACGACTAGTGCGACGAAGCCGACGACGAGCGGTATCCATACCGGTACGGACGAGCCCTCGGAGGAATGTCCGATACCGGCGAGGCCGTAGACGATTCCGCCGAATGCGAACGCGGACAGCACAACCGATATGGCGTCGAAGGGGGGCTTGCCCGTCGCGCCGACGTTCTTCACCAGTGCCGCTCCCACCCCGAACGCAACGAGGGCGATCGGCAGCACGAACCAGAACATCGCGCGCCAGGCGAACGAGTCGAGCACGATGCCGGAGATTGTGGGGCCGACGGCAGGCGCGACGGCAATGACGATCGAGATGACCCCCATCATCTTGCCGCGCTGGTGCACTGGGACGAGCCCGAGCACGGTGGTGATCAGCAACGGGAGCATGATGGCGGTGCCACCGGCCTGAATCACTCTGCCCGCCAACAGGAGTTCGAATCCCGGTGCCACGGCTGCCAGCAACGTTCCGGCGCTGAACAAGGTCATCGCCGTGATGAACATCTGCCGCAGGGTGAAACGCTGAAAGAGGTACCCCGTCGTCGGGATGACGACCGCCATGGTGAGCATGAACCCGGTGGTCAACCACTGCGCTGTAGTGGCAGTGATGGCTAGGTCGACCATGAGCCTGGGCAGCGCGACGCTCATGATCGTTTCGTTGAGAATCATCACGAAGGAAGCGACTACCAAGACGGCGATCAACATCTTGCTCGCCGAGGACAGCTCTTCCTCGGGGACGGTGTCTTGTGTCTGCATGAAGGAACTCTCCGGTTGGTCTCGACTGTTGCGATAGTTTCACGCAGCATGACAGTGACTGTCAATTCGATTCTCGCTGGTAAGTTGACACCGGAGCGACAAGGAGGTGGCCAGTGGGCGCACACAAGACGGACGCTGCCATCAGCGCAGTCCCCGACCTGCGCGAACGACGGCGTAGGGAAACCCGACGTGAGATATCGGAGGCTGCCCTGGACTTGTTCGAGCTTCAGGGAGCTGCCGCCACGACAGTCGACGACATCGCCCGTCGAGCCGGAGTGTCGCCAAGTACTTTCTTCCGTTCATTTGCAAACAAAGAAGAATCAGTATTGATCGCCGATATCGAGTTCGAGGCCGAGTTCACCGAATGGCTCGAGTCTTCGCCATCGGAGCGCATCACACTCGACGCGATCGAGAACATCTACGAACGCTCTGTCGTTCGATTCGTCACGGCGTCCGAAGACAGCACCGAACGATTGCTGCGGGTTCGACGACTCGTCCTGTCGGACGCTCAGGTGCGATCCGCTGCCTACGCCGCCGACGCGGTGATGCTGGCCTGTCTGACCGAGAAGGTGGCGACGAAACTGGACGTACCTTCCACCGCTCGCCTACTCATCGAGACGGCTGCATTGACCCTCCGAATCGCGGTGGACCGCTGGGCGGAAGTGGTCGACGGCGGTGACGAGTCCGCCGATCTCGTCACTGTTTATCGCGCAGTTCGGTCCGATCTTCGGCGCCTGGTTCGCGACTGAAACCCAGCGTCACCGCCAACGTGCGACGAACGGCCCGGTGTGAGTAGTGATCACGCACGTATCGGACGGCGTCGACGTTCGGGATTCCTTCGAGCACGACGGCACACGCGAGCGCTGTCCCGGATCACGACCCGTCAGGTAGATACCGAACTCGGGTTGTGGTCCGGCCGGCAGCGCTGTGCGCAGGCCTCTCCCCCGAATCAGGCGTCCCGACGGCAGTGGCATGACTCCGGCTGCGTCCTGGTCCCACACCGGATCTACCTGGTGAATTCGTATGCGGCGGGGTCTGCGGTGTGCAGGCGTCGTCGCATGGCGTCTGTCGACCAGGGCCAGCTGAAGCTGTTGGTGCCGGTTTTGTCGATGAAGTAGCTGGTGCAGCCGCCGATGTTGTAGACGGTGGTGGCCAGGGCGTGCGTTCGGTCGTCGTTGTAGGTCTGTTCGGCGTCGGCGCGGGTGTCGAATACTTCCGCGCCGAGCTCGCGGGTGGTGCGCACGAGGGACCGGATCAGACCCAGCTGTGTTTCGGTGACGGTGAAGGCGGACGCCAGGGTCCCTAGTCCCGGGCCCAGCAGGATCGCAAAGTTGGGGAAGCCGTGGGTGGTGGTTCCGAGGTAGGCCTTGGGGCTGCCGCGCCAGTGGTCGCTCAAGCTCAGTCCGTCGGCGTCGAATACTTGTTCTGCCAGAGGCATGTCCGTGATGTGGAATCCGGTACCGAAAATGATGATGTCGGCGGGCACCTCGACGCCGTCGGTACCGATTACTCCGGTTTCGGTGAGGCGGGCGACGCCGCTCGGGCGCACTGTGACGTCGGGACGGCCCAGTGTCGGATACCAGGTGTTGGCGAACAGTGGACGTTTGCACCCGAAAACATAAGCAGGCGTGACAGTCTCACGTAGCTCGGCATCACCGATCTGACGTTTGATCTGCCACCGGCCGATGACGTGGGCTATTTTCATGGCTCTGCTGTGCCGGGTTCCGAACGCGACGAGTTCGAGGATGCGGTAGATGACGGCGCGCTGAATGCGAGAGACATTGGGACTGTGGCGCAGTAGCCAGCGGAATGCTGTGGGCTGATGGTAGTTCGGCTTCGGGAGTACCCACTGCGGCGTGCGCTGATAGATCGTCACGTGTTCGGCGGCGTCGACGATCTCGGGCACGAATTGCACTGCGGATGCGCCGGTTCCGATGACCACGACGCGTTTACCGGTCAGGTCGACGTCGTGCCGCCAGCGTGCGGAGTGGAAGGTGACGCCGCCGAAGTCGGCCGCGCCGGGGAGATCGGGAGTGGACGGTGTGCTCCACGGGCCGGCTGCGCCGATCGCGAGAGTTGCCGTGATATCTCCGGTGTCGGTTCGGATCTTCCACTTTCCGTTCGCGTCGTCCCAGTGCGCGCCGAGGAAGGTGACGCCGAACCGTACGGCGTCGCGCACGCCCCAGCGGTCGGCGGTGGCGACGAGGTAGCGCTGAATTTCTTGTTGGTTTGCATAGAGTTTCGACCAGTCGGCGTTGTGCGCATCGGCGTACGAGTAGATCGGCGAGGGCACGTCGCATTCGCATCCGGGATAGGTGTTCTCGCGCCAGGTGCCACCGAACTCGGCGGCGCGTTCGATGATCAGAATGCTCTGCACACCCTCCTCGCGCAGCGCTCGATAGGCGGCGATGCCGGACATACCTGCGCCGACGATGACGGCGTCGTACTCACCGTCGAGAGTGTGGGTCATTCGCATGTGCTCCTCGGTTCGAGACGGTTCAAGTACCATGAGCATTGAAATACCATTGGTATCCGAAAGTCAATCGAAGGAGGCGAAGGCATGGCGCGACTGACCCGCGAGGAGTCTCGGGAAAGAACGCGGGCGGCCCTGCTGGACGTCGCAACCGAGCACTTCCTCGACCGTGGTTATGCGGATACCTCCGTCGACCGGATCGCGGAGGAAGCCGGCTACTCGAAGGGCGCGGTCTACTCGAACTTCGGCGGGAAAGACGAACTCTGCCGCGACGTCATTCGGGGGATCCGCGCACACAAGCTGACCGAGGCTGCCCAACTCACCGTGAGCATCACCAGCGTCGATACGTTCGAGTCAGCCGTTCGCCAGTGGTGCGAGCACGCGATCGGCGACCGCCGGTGGGCGCTATTGGAAATGGAGTTCGGCGCGCGCGGCCGCGTAAATCCCGTGATCGAGGAAGAGATCAGGGAGTCCAACCGCCAACTTCGCGCCGCGGCGGCCTATATGTTGGCCGACTTCGCTCGCAGACTCGACGTCGAGTTGACCGATACTCCCGAGAAGTCTGCCGACATCGTCGTGGGCCTCTGCCTGGGGATCGGGGTTCAACGAGCCTTCGATCCCGATATCTCCATCGAAGACCTCGTACACACGATCGTCAGACACGTGATCGCCACCTGACCGAAAAGCAGAAACCCCGGGTGCGGTCCCTGTCGCAGCGGACCACACCCGGGGTACTTGTTGCGTGACTACTTGCGAGCGGCAGCCAAATCCAGTGCGATATCGGTGATCAGGTCTTCCTGACCGCCGACGAGTCCACGTTCGCCGACGGCGAGCAGGATCGCGCGGGTGTCGAGTCCGTACTGCTTGGCAGCGGACTCGGCGTGACGCAGGAAGCTCGAGTAGACGCCCGCGTAACCGAGGGTCAACGTCTCGCGGTCGACCTGGACCGGCCGGTCCTGCAATGGACGCACGATGTCGTCTGCGGCATCCTGCAAGCCGAACAGATCGCAGCCGTGCTTCCAGCCGTTGAGGTCTGCGACGGCGACGAACGGCTCGATCGGGCAGTTACCTGCACCGGCTCCGTGACCGGCGAGGGAAGCGTCGACACGCATGACGCCTTCCTCCACCGCCACAACCGAGTTCGCTACCGACAGCGACAGGTTCTGGTGGGCGTGGATGCCGATCTGGGTTTCCGGGTCGAGGACGTCGCGGTATGCGCGCACTCGCTGGCGTACACCGTCCATCGTCAGACGGCCGCCGGAGTCGGTGACGTAGACGCAATGCGCGCCATAGGATTCCATCAGCTTGGCCTGCTCGGCGAGCTTCGCAGGCTCGGCCAGATGCGACATCATCAGGAAGCCGGATACGTCCATGCCCAGTTCGCGTGCCTTGCCGATGTGCTGTGCCGACACGTCGGCCTCGGTGCAGTGTGTCGCAACGCGGACGGAGGTGACTCCGAGCTTGAATGCATGCTCGAGTTCCTTCACGGTGCCCACGCCTGGCAGCAGCAGCGTCGTCAGCTTTGCGCGATGAACGACCTCGGCGGCGGCTTCGATCCATTCCCAGTCGGTGTTGCTGCCCGGCCCGTAGGTGAGGCTGTGGCCGGCGAGACCGTCTCCGTGGGTGACCTCGATGGCGTCGACGCCTGCACTGTCCAGGGCGCTTGCGATCCGGGCGACGTTCTCCGGGGTGATCCGGTGACGCATCGCGTGCATCCCGTCGCGCAGCGTCACATCTTGGATGTAGAGCGCGGCGCCGTCGATTGCGTTGGGGCGAGTCATCGTGCAGCCTCCAGAGTCTTGTTCTCAGCCAGCTTCTCCGCGACCTGAAGAGCAGCGGAGGTCATGATGTCCAGATTTCCCGCGTACGCGGGGAGGTAATGAGCGGCGCCTTCGACCTCGAGGAACACCGACACCTTCCACAGGCCCGGGCCCTTTTCGACGCCACCGGTGAGGGTTGCGACGGACTCCGCGTCGTCGAGCTGCGTGAACTGGACTTCCTGCTTGAGCCGGTAGCCGGGAACATAGGCCGAAACCTTCGCGACCATGTCCAGAATCGACTGACGGATCTTGTCCTGATCGGGGTTCGATACCAGTGCCAGCACCGTGTCGCGCATGATCAGCGGCGGCTCGGCGGGGTTGAGGACGATGATCGCCTTGCCGTGTGCAGCTCCGCCGACCTTCTCGATTGCTTCCGAGGTGGTTTCGGTGAACTCGTCGATGTTCGCTCGCGTGCCGGGTCCGGCGGACTTCGAGGCGATCGACGCCACGATCTCTGCGTAGTGCACGTCCGTGACCGAGGAAATCGCGGCGACGATCGGGATGGTCGCCTGTCCGCCACACGTCACCATGTTCACGATTGGTGCGTCGAGGTGCTCGTCGAGGTTGACTGCGGGCACCACGAACGGGCCGATGGCGGCGGGCGTCAGGTCGATCAGACGCTTGCCGTAGGGCCGCAGTGCTGCCTCGTTGGCCACGTGTGCCTGGGCGGACGTGGAGTCGAAGATGATTTCGATCTCGGCGAACTCGGGGTGATCGATCAATCCCTGCACGCCCGAGTCGACGGTGGAGACTCCCAACCGCCTGGCGCGAGCCAGTCCGTCGGAATTAGGGTCGATGCCGACCAATACGGCAATTTCGACGTTCTTGGCGATCCTCTTCAGCTTGATCACCAGGTCGGTACCGATGTTGCCCGATCCGATGACCGCAACTTTCGTGCTCATATACTGCCCGCCTTCGCGTGTCCGATGTTGGTGTCGACGTTATCCACGCTCGTGGCCGGTGCATAGGATCTGTCCCATGGAACGGGACAGTTCGTCATTGTTGGAGAGGTCGGCTCTGGTGCTGGACTCGTTTCCCGGCGGGACGGCACTTACCCTCGCCGAGGTCTGCGCTCGGACGGGTCTGCCCAGGTCCACCACCCACCGCGTACTGGTGAGCCTGGTGAACCTCGGCTGGCTCACCCGGACTGGGAACAAGTTCGAGCTCGGTATGGTCCTATTCGAACTCGGTGAGCGTGTCGCCATCAAGCACAGTCTTCGATCGGCGGCGCTCCCGTTCATGCAGGACCTCTTCGCGGTGACCGAGCAGACTGTTCACCTCGCCGTCAGGGATCGGTTCGACGCGGTCTACGTGGAGAAGATTCACGGCCGCTCGGCGATGCCGTTTCCCTCTCACACCGGCGGACGGCTGCCGTTGACGTGTACGGCGGTGGGTAAGGCGCTGCTCGCCTCCGAGGATCCGGACGTGGTGGCAGAGGTCCTTGCCCAGCCGCTGCGACGGTGTACTCCGAATTCGATCACCGACCCCAAAAGGCTTGCACTCGAGATAGATTCGGTACGACGCACCGGTGTCGCATCCGAGCGTGAGGAATCCGCGATCGGTGGGTGCTGCGTGGCAGCTCCTGTCACGATGGCAGGCAAACCGGTTGCGGCACTGTCGGTGTCCGTCCCCAAGGCGCAGTTCAGGCCCGAGTTGCTCGCCCCGGCCGTGCGTACTGCCGCGCTCTCCCTGAGTCGAGTACTCTCCCGTGGGTCGACCGCTCGGGAAAGCTGAGGCGCGCTCCGGCTCGGCGGTCTACGCTCGAACCACCAGATGAGTCCACACCATATGGGGGTTTGCATGACCGAAGCGCAGTTCGATCCGCACGATCTCCTCGCGTCGAGCAGGCTCGGGGTTCTCGCGACGATCAAGTCCGACGGTCGACCACAGCTGTCGCCGGTCACGCCGTTCTACGACCGGGCGTCCGGCGTAATGCGCATCTCGGTGACGGACGGTCGCGCCAAGACCAATAATCTGCGTCGCGATCCGCGGGCGACGCTGGAGGTGACGAGTTCGGACGGGCGGTCGTGGGCGACGGCCGAGGGCACCGCAACGTTGGTTGGTCCGGGAACCGATCCGCACGGCGAAGAGGTGGACGCCTTGGTCGACTACTACCGAGCTGCCTCCGGTGAGCATCCGGACTGGGAGGAGTACCGCGCGACGATGGTCTCCGACCGTCGAGTTCTTCTGGTCGTCGACATCGAGCGTGTGTACGGACAGTCGATCGGCTGACCCGAAGGCCGGGCATCCCTTGATCCCGGGCGTCGGCGCACTTCAGGCACCACAACCAGGAGGTCGTTACCGCTTCGTTACATCTCGGTGTCCGTATCGTGACCGCGAGGTTCCAGCGGAGAGATCTTGCCCTGACAGGGTTGCTGTGTAGAACACGCACAACGTCGAGGGAAGGTGCCGAAAGATGACTGTTACCGACATCGCCCGCCTGATATTCAAAGAACGCGACTCCGATACGACAGTTCAGGATGCGCGGTACGCGATCGAAGTGGAGTCCTACTCGCCCTCTTACGCCGTACTGCGAGTGTCCGGCGATCTCGACATGTCATCGCGGACTGCATTGACCCACAACCTCGCCCGACTCACCGCATCGGGCGCGGATGTGCTTATCGACCTGTCCGCGGTGTCGTTCATGTACTCCGGCGCGGTCAATGCTGTCATCACTTCCGCATTGGAGTCCGCTGGCAGTGTGCGTGTGTTCGCCCCCACCCGCCCGGCGCGAATGGTCATCGAATCCCTCGGTGCTGCTGCACTTCTCGTCGACCATCTTCCGTCTCCACTACTCCCCCGATAAGACCGTCTCGTTCAGCCGAATCAGGAGGCCCCATGACAGATCACGAACTCCCCCGCACCCTCGACTCCGGTAATGCCTCATCGGAACACGATGAGTCCCGGCCGACGTCGTTCCTCCAGATGTTCGTCGACGCCGACCGAACCCGCCCGCCGTCCGATCGCTCGCAGCACCGGATCATGTAGAGCGCCAAACTTTCGTGGCCCTTTTCAAGGCCGAGGCACCCCGCACGTGAGCATCGTGTTCCAATTGCGCCTTCTACAGGCGGAATCCCGCGCAGATCGGACGCAACTGGAACACCCTGCCCATCACTACGTGTACTCAGGAGCCGATCGGCCGGAAACCCGCGCCTGTTCCGCCGCGCGCACCGAGCATGTTCACCGAGTCGAGAGCCGATGCGTAGACCGTGGGGCTCAGCAGGGGTACTCCGTCGGCGTGGCTGGCGATGCCGACGAGGGTTGTCCCGCTGACCAGTGCGCTTCCCGAGTCCGCCCACAGTGTCGGGGTATCGGTCACGAGGTCCGATCCGCGCACTTCCCGGATGGTGCCGCAGGTGACGCCGCTGGCTACTCCGGATTTGCAGACGGGTTGTCCCGGAACGGCTTGTCCGATGCCGGTGACGGTGACGCCGCCTACCGAGGACACCGGGATCACTTTTGCGGGGTCGAGTGCGATGACTCCGTAGTCGGGACCCCAGTGCGAGGCGACCGTCGTTCCGACCGGCCCGGCGCCGAGGTTACCGATGAGCGTCACCGGCAAGCCGGGCGAGAGGATGCAGTGTCCCGCCGTCAGGCCGACGAGGGTTCCCGACGCGTCGTATCCGACTGCGGCGAAGGAGCATGCGGTCAGATCGTCGAGGCCGCCGGTGGTGACGTATCCCGTCCCCGGTCCGACGATCGCCCCTGGGGCTGCGACCGCGCTCGGCCCGGCGAGTACTCCTGTGCCGGCAGCGAACGCGATGGCCGCAGCAACCACCGCTCCTGCGGCCATCGCACGTCTCATTCTCGGTGCCGCCGGCCCGAAGTGACGGTGACGGGAGCCGATGTGTCGGCCTTCTGCGTCGAGACCGGCACACTTGGCCCTTCGGGTTCCGACCACTGCGCAGAGACTGTTCCCGGAGTGACCGGGCTCGGTGTCTGGCGTGCGATGGTCTTGTCGGTCTCGTAGTAGTACGAGTAGCCGTCGCCACCCTTGCGGGTCAGGGGCATCATCGTGAAGACAGCGCCGAGAACGTGGGCGCCGATGGTCTCGAGATTGCCGACGGCCCGGGACACTTCGCTTTCGCTGGTGTGACCGAAGCGTGCGACGATCAGCGCGCCGTCACTATGCGTGGTGAGCAGTGCCGAGTCGGTGACCGGCAGTAGTGGTGCACCGTCGATGATCACGTAGTCGAAGCTCTTACGCAGTTCTTCGATGACGCGGCGTGAAGCTTCCGATCCGAGCAGTTCCGACGGGTTCGGCGGCAATGGTCCCGATGCGAGGACGTCGAGTCCCTCGTAGCTGCTGGGCTGGAGGACATCGGAGATGTCTGCTTGCCCGGCGAGGACGGTCGACAGGCCGACCGAGCCGATGAGCCCGAGGTACTTCGACACGCGGGGGCGTCGTAGATCGCCTTCGACGAGGACGACGCGGTGGCCTGCTTCGGCGAGAGCGAGCGCGAGGTTCACCGCGACGGTCGTCTTGCCCTCGGCGGGCACTGCACTGGTGACGACGATGACGCGCGGCGGATGATCGACCTCGAGGAACTGCAGGTTGGTACGCAGTTCGCGGAAGCCTTCGGCGCTCACCGAGTGTGTTGCCCCGAAGGAGACGATCGAGGATTCTTTGAATGCCTTGTCGTAGGGGATGGTGCCGACAAGCGCTGTGTTGGCGGCAGCTTCGAGCTTCTTGCGAGTCTTGATGGTGTTGTCGAGCCGGTCGCGAAGGACTGCGAGCGCGATACCGAGGAGCAGACCCACTGCGGCTCCGAGGGCAAGGTTGCGGGTCGTCTTCGGGCTGATCGGTGACGCAGATTCTTGAGCTTGCTCGACCACTCGGACGCTCGAGGCAGGCGCGCCGCCGTCTTCGGGGGTTTCGAGCTCACGGACGAGGACTGTCAGCTGGTTGCCGAGTGAGTTCGCGATATCGCGTGCGGTTCCGGGGTTGGTGTCCACGACGCACGTGTCGAGCAGAACGGTGTCGGGGGTGGACGTGGCGGTGACCTTGGCCGCCAACTCGGCAGGTGTGATGCCGGTCAAGCCGAGTTCGTCGATCGTGCGGGCGGCCAACGTTTCACCCTTGACGAGCTCCGAGTACGACGCGACGCGCTGCTGCGCGAAGAGGTTGCCCTGGTAGCTTTCGCTCACTGTCGACCCACCGGAGGTGGAGACGAAGACTCGACTGCACGACTGGTAAGTCGGCGTGGTCAGAAGTGAGGCCGCTAGTGCGCCCAGGGTGGCGACGGCAACGGTGACGACGATGATCATCCAACGCGTTCGCAGGATCTGGAGGTAGTCCTGGATTTCCACTTGGCTCCCTAATATTTTCGGTCGAGCTTAAAACTCATGGATTAATGTCTTGGTAGGCAGGCTCACTCGGTTCGTACGGGCACCACTTCCGGCGCAAGAGTGAATTGCACGACGTCGATGCGCCCGTCTTTGAAGCGCGATGAGCATCCGGTGAGGTAGTGGATGTACCTGTCGTAGTTCTCTTCCGACGACAGGGCGATTGCGTGCGGCCGTGCGGCGACGAGCCGCTCGGTCCATTCGTCGAGTGTGCGTGCGTAGTGCGGTCCGAGCGCATGCTCGCGCTCCACGCTGAATCCGGCCTCGGTGGACTTCTTGGTCACCATGTCCGACAACGCCAACTGTCCACCGGGAAATATCTCGCGCATGATGAACCGTACGAAGTGCGCGTCGTCGCGGGTGAACTCCACACCGCTGGCGATGACTTCCGCGAGCGGACGCATCACGATGGTGTGCAGCAACATTCGACCGTCTGCGGGGAGAACCGAGCGACACTTGTCGAAGAACGCCGAATACCGCTGACGCCGAAAGTGTTCGAATGCGCCGATGCTGACGATGCGGTCGACGGGCTCGTCGAACTCCTCCCAGCCCTGCAGACGGATATCCACCGTGCGCACACTCGACAGGTCCGCCACAGTTTTACGCGCGTGATCGTATTGGTTCCGACTCAACGTCAAACCGATGACGTCGACGTCGTACTTCTCGGCAGCACGCTTGGCCAACGAACCCCAACCGCATCCGACGTCGAGCAGTGTCATCCCGGGCTGCAAGTCCAGCTTGCCCAGCGCGAGATCGATTTTCGCCAGCTGCGCTTGCTCGAGCGTCATATCTTCGCGCTCGAAATACGCGCAGCTGTAGGTCATGCTCGGATCGAGGAACAGCTCGAAGAACTCGTCGGACAGGTCGTAATGCGCCTGCACATTGTCGACATACGGCTCGAGTTTCTTGACAGCGCTGGATCGGTTCATCACGCCACGCCTTCCGCGAGAAGAGGTGATGCCGATTGCTCGGCCTATGGTGTGGGCGCTTGCTTCACCCAGCAGATCTTCGTGTTCAGCATCGATGCGGACGACCGAGAGGTGGCCGCCGACGTACTGTTCCCATTGCTGCGCGCCGTGTGATCCACGGGCCGCAAAGTACACGACGTCACCGTCGTATATTCGGGGTCGGTGTGCTGCCACCCACCGCGGAGCAGCCACTACCGGGGCATACATTCTGCGAAGATGGTCACTGGTGAGGAATCCGAGTTCGCTTCGTGTGTAACGCAATTGCGCCACGACATCCTCGAACGAGGACCCGTTGACTCCCAGTTGCCGCGCCAGATCCTCTACACCGAAGTCGACGGCGTCGGCAGGCATGTCAGTTGGCACGCTCAGCTGCGGGTCGAGCAATGCGAGTAGCGCGACTTCCTCCCCCGTGCTCTGCAGGACGGTCGCGACGGCATGCGCGATCACTCCACCGAGCGACCACCCGAGCAGGTGATAGGGCCCGGTGGGCTGAACTGCGCGGATCTCCCGCACGTATCGGGCCGCGAACGCGTCGATCGAGGCAGGCGAGGCTTCACCGCTGGCGATGCCGGGAACCTGGAGCCCGTAGAGCGGCCGGTCGGTGACCGAAAGCAACGACAGGTAGCTCCACGCGATGCCGATCGCTGGGTGGATGCAGAACAGTGGCTCTCGTTCGCCTTCGACCCGCAGTGGCAGTACGACATCGAAGACGTCGCCGCCGGCGTCGACGAGTCCGTCCAGCTTGGCCGCCAACGACGCCGCGGTCGGGTGCGTCAACAGCCAGCTGACGGGGACCGGACGTCCGAGTTCGTCGCCGAGGTTGTCGATCACGCGCACCACCGACAGCGAGTGTCCGCCGAGGTCGAAGAAGTTGTCGTCGACGCCGATACGGTCGGCGTCGATCTCGAGAACTTCCGCGAACGACGCACGCACGCTCCACTCCAGGGGCGTCGACGGCGCAAGATGCACGACGGTCGCCAGCGTGGGTTCGGGTAGTGCTCGCGCGTCGACCTTTCCGGAGATCGACATCGGGAGCGTATCCACGACGGTGACCGAGGCGGGAACCATGTAGGCAGGAATTGTGCGCGTGAGGAATTCGCGGACTACGCCGGCATCGGTGTCGCCGGCGATGTAGGCGGCCAGCGAGTGATCGTGCCCGAGGACGCAGGCCTGTTCGACGTCGGGATGCCGCAGCAGTGCCGCTTCCACCTCCGCGAGTTCGACGCGATGTCCGCGGATCTTGACCTGCGAGTCGACGCGTCCGAGGTACTCGAGTTCGCGTGTGTTCCGGTGCTCCACCCATCGGACTAGGTCGCCGGTTCGGTAGAGGCGCTTGCTCTTGTCGCCCAGCATGTTCGGCACGAAGCGGCTGGCGGTGAGTCCGGGCTGGGACAGGTACCCTTCGGCCAGCCCTGGGCCGCCGAGGTACAGCTCCCCCACCACGTTGTCCGGTACGGGCCGCAGCCGTGCATCGAGGACGACGGCGTCGAATCCGCGCACCGGTCCGCCGATGGTCACCGCGGCGAGGTGTTTCAGTGCGGGCGTACAGGTTCCCATGACCGTGACCTCGGTCGGCCCGTATGCGTTGAACACGGTGCTGCTGCGCGACCAGCGTTGCACCAGTTCGGTATTGGCTGCTTCGCCGGCCATGATGACTACGTCGACGGTCGGTGTGGCCGCCGGGTCGGTGATCTGCAGGACGGTCGGGGTCAGGCACACGTGGGTGACGGCTTGGCTAGTGATGAACGTTTCGAGTTCGCGTCCCGCATAGACCTCGGCGGGCACGACTACCACGGCGGCGCCGACGCCGCAGGCGAGGAGCATTTCGAAGATCGAGGCGTCGAAACCTGGGGATGCGAACTGCAGGACCCGAGATTCGGTATCGACTCCGAACGTATCGCGTTGGCTCTGCACCAGATTCGCGATACCCCGATGTGTCACGCGCACGCCCTTGGGGGCGCCCGTCGAACCCGAGGTGTAGATGACGTACGCGGTGTCGTCGAGATACGTAGTGTCTTCGAAATACGAGCGAAGCAGGGCCGGCTCGGGGGAACTAGCCAAGCCGTCGACCGTCACCCATCGTCCTCCGACAGGAGCGAGGGCCGCCCTGGTGATGCCGGTGACGGGCTGGGCGTGTTCGAGGATTTCCTCGATGCGTGTGGCCGGATGGTTCGGGTCGATCGGCAGGTAACCGGCCCCGCTCTTGGCGACGGCCCACAGTGCCGCTACGAGATCGGCGGACCGCGGCAGCGCGACGGCAACCAGAGTTCCCGGCCGCGCACCTTCAGCGATAATGCTGTCCATCAACACATTCGAGCGACGGTCCAGTTCGGCGTACGTCAGTGATTCGCCGCCGTCGACGACGGCTGTTGCGTCCGGCCAGGTCTGGGCGGCCCGGCGCACGAGGGTGCCGAGGGTGTAGCGGTCTTCGGCATCGTCGGTGTGCGAAACGACGTCCGAGCGGGCTGCAAGAAAGTCGAGGCTGCCGAGTTCGATGTCCGGGCGTGCGGCGACGAGTCGGAGCACCGACTCCAGCCGTTCGGCGAGAGCGACGCACACGGACCGTTCGAAGCGGTCGCCGGAGTAACCGAGTTGTCCGCTCAGCCTGTCGACGGTGTGCTCGATGACGATTTCGAGGTCGAACTGGTTCTCGGAGATGTCGATTCGCTGTGGCGATACTTCACCGGTGCCGAGTTCGAAGGTTGGGATCTCCAGCGCACCGACGGCGAGGAGCACCTGGAACAGTGGGTGGGAGTCGATGGCTCTGGTCGGTTCCACGGCTTCGACGACCCAGTCGAACGGTACGGCCGAGTGGGCGAATGCGTCGAGGTCGCGGTCGCGGACGTCGGTGACGAACTGCTCGAATGTCTTGTTCGGTGCCACGTCGGTCCGGAGCACGATGGTGCCGACGAACATGCCGACCAGGTCGTCGAGCGCGGGTTCGGAGCGTCCCGATACCGGGGTGCCGATGGCGATGTCCGCGGTGCCGCTGGCTTCGGCGAGCACGGCGGCCAGTGCGGCGTGGATCACCACGAACAGTGTTGCGCCCAGCCGGTTCGCGAGGCCGCGGAGGTCGGCGAAGGTGGCAGCGTCGAGTTCGAACGCGATGGGTGTCGCGTTCTCCAAGGGGTTCGGGGTGCCGGTCGGTAGCTCGAGGTAGTCCGGTAGTCCGGCCAGGGTGCGCCGCCAGTAGGCGAGTTGCTCGACTGCGACCGAGTCCAGCACGTCGTGCTGCCACAGGCGGTAGTCGGAGTAATCGACTGTCAGCGGGGTGAACTCTGGCTGCAGCCCTGCCGCCCTGGCGGTCAGCGCGGTGGAGACGTCGCGCGCGAGCGGGGTGAGCGAGAGTCCGTCGACGGCGATGTGATGGGCGACGACCACCAACGACATCTCACCGCCGCTGCGTACAACGTTGAGCCGCACGGGGGGCTCGACGGTCAGGTCGAATCCAGTTTCGGCCAGCAGCTTCGCGTCGGCGTGGCGACCGTCGATCGAGGAGACGACGATCTCGGCGTCGAGCAGCATCGCGATCGGGCCGTCCGGGGTGGACGGGTAGACGGTGCGCAGCGGGAGGTGACGCTCGAGCACGTCGACGATCGCGGCTCGGAGAACCGCAAGGTCGGAGTCCGCGGGGAGCGGCAGTGCGAACGCGATGTTGTAAGCGGCAGAGGTGGGGTCGAACCGATTCTGGAGCCACACCCGCCGCTCGGCGGGAGACAGGGTGCCGTCCTCGCGTGCCTGCGCCCGATGCACCAGCGCGGGCGGGCTGACGTACGCCTCGGACAGCAGGTCGATTGCCGCAGCGAGGGCGCGCGCGCTCGGCGCTTCGAACAAGGTCCGAACCGGAACGTGGGTGCCCAGCGCGGCGCCGATGCGTGCGGTTGCGCGCGTGGCACTCAGTGAATCACCGCCGAGGACAAAGAAATTAGCGTCTGCGGCGGGATCGACGACGTCGAGGGCGTCGGCGAAGATCCCGAGGATGACTTCCTCGGCAAGCGTTCGGGCTGCCGAGTGGTCTCCGGCTACCGGGGTCGGTGCAACCAGCGCGGAGAGGTCGACCTTGCCATTGGCGGTGACGGGGATGCGATCGACCGCGACGATCACGGCGGGCACCATCGACAGTGGTAGCCGTTCGAGCAACCACGGTGCGAGTTCGCGCTCGTCGGCCCCGACGGCCCAGGCCACGATTCGGCCGTCGCGGACGTCGGCGACCGCAGCCTGGACTGCGGGATGGGCGGTGAGGGCAGATTCGACGTCGCCGAGTTCGACGCGCACACCGCGCAGTTGGACTTGCGAGTCGCCGCGGCCACGGTAGTCGAGCACACCGGATGCCTCGCAGCGGACGAGATCGCCGGTCCGGTATAGCCGCTGTCCACTGGGGCCTGCGACGAAGCGCTCCGCGGTCAGTGCGGGGCGAGCGCGGTAGCCGCGCGCAACGCCACTGCCACCGAGGTACAGCTCGCCGACGCCACCGACCGGGACCGGCCGTAGGCGAGTGTCGAGCACGAGTGCATACACGTGCGGCAGCGGTGTGCCGATGGTGATGCGGTCTCCGGCGTCGAGTGGGTCGGTCAGCGTGGCGACGATGGTGGCCTCGGAAGGGCCGTACGCGTTGAGCATTCGCCGTCCCGGTGCCCAGTCGTCGACCACTGCGCTTCCCAGGACGTCGCCGCCGACGGCCACGGTGGTGACACCGGCAACCGGGGGCACGGTGGCGAGCAAGGCCGGTGTGGAGAGATAGTGGGTGACGGAGTGGGCAGTGAGGAACCGCGCCATCTCGTCCCCGTCGAGTATCTCGCTGGGCGCAAGAACCATGGTGGCACCGGCTCCGAAGGCCAGCACCAGTTCCAGCACAGCTGCGTCGAAGTTCGTCGAGTACCCGTGCAGCACCCGCGAGGAAGCGGTGACGTCGTAGCGCGAAACTACCTGCTGCGCAAGTGCATACACAGCCTCATGCGTCACCGTCACGGGCTTCGGTACGCCGGTGGATCCCGAGGTGTGAATGACATAGGCCGGATGGGCAGGGAGCACCGCCGCAGCGCGGTCGGCGTCGACCAGGGGGCTGTCGTCGAAAGCATCTGCAGCAGCCTCGTCAAGCCACAGCACGCCCTCTTCGACACCGCCGAAGCCCAGGTGGGTGCCGGTGAGGATCTGCTGGCGTCGCAAAGCCGGGTAGCTCGGATCGACCGGTAGGAACGCAGCGCCGGACTTCACCACTGCCCACAGGGCCACGATGTACTCCGCGGATCGTGCGAGCGAGAGTGCCACGGTGGTCTCGGGTGCGGCGCCGCGGTCGATCAGCAGGCGCGCCAACCGGTTGGATCGGCTGTCCAGTTCGCGGTAGGTCAGCGTCGATTCGCCGTCGAGTGCAATTCGGTCGGGCATCTCGCATGTCAGCACGTCCAGGAGCGCTCCCTCCGTGCTGCGCTCGGGTTGTGCAGGCAGAGAGACGAGTTCGATATCTCCCACCACGACGAACGGGTTCTCGACGACTGCTTCGAGAACACTCACGAAGGCTGCAGCGAAGCGTTCGACGGTCTCCCGGTCGTACAGGTCTTTCGCGTATTCGATGTCGCCCGCGATACCGTCGGCGGTTTCGCGGGCGACGACATTGAGGTCGAATTCGGAGGTGTGTGTGGAGATGGGCAGCACGGTGACCGGGAGGTCCTCGATCGACTGATGGTGGGCATTGTCGAATGCCAGCATCACTTGGAACAGTGGGTGGCGGTCCAAGGATCGATCGGCGCTCAGGGCGTCGACGATCCGCTCGAACGGCAGGTCGGAGTGCGCGAACGCGTCGAGATCTGCGTGCCGAACGGTGTCGAGGAGTTCGATGAAGGTGCCGTCACGGTCCACCTCGACCGCCAAGGGCACGGTGCCGACGAACATTCCGACCATGTCGTCGAGTGCTTGGTCTCCGCGACCGGCCGAGGGTGAACCCAGGACGGTGCGGTCGCAATCGCTGAAGCGACTCAGAGTCAAGGCAAGTGCGGCATGGACGACCATGAACGTCGTTGCATTCTCACCGAGCGCGAGAGAACGAATCTGTGCGTGCACTTCGGTGCCGATGGAGAGGGGGACGCCTGCTGTCTGCATCGACTGCACGGCCGGGCGCGGGCGATCGGTCGGCAGCTCAGCGCTTGGCCGGTCCAGAGCATCGAGTGCGAGTGTCCAATAACGCAATTGATCCTCGGCGGCGGAGTCGACCACAGCTCTGTTCCACACCGCGTACTGGCTGTACTGGGCTTGCAGGCGCGGCCACGTGGGAGCATGCCCGGCGGAGCGTGCGGCGTAGGCGACGGTGAAGTCGCGCACGAGAGGATCGATCGACCACCCGTCGACCGAGATGTGATGCATGACGATGACGACAACCGTCGCCTCGGACGAACCCTCATGCGAGGAGACGGCGAGCAGCGACGCGCGGATGGGGACCTCGGCAGCGACGTCGAAACCCTTCGATGCCAGCTCGGCGATCGCGCCGTCGAGTTCACCGGGTCCTACTTCGCTGGTGAGAATCTCGGGCAGAACTCCGGCTGTGGGCAGCACTACCTGGCGTGGGCCGCTGCCGTCGTCGGGGAAGTAGGTGCGCAGCGACTCGTGCCGTTCGAGCACGTCCCGCAGTGCAGCGACGACGAGGCTCGAGTCTCCACCCGAAGGCAACTGCACGGCCACCGGCATGTTGTATGCGGGCGAAGCCGAATCGAACTGGTTGAGGAACCACATGCGCTGCTGCGAGTACGACAGCGGCACCCGCTCGGGGATCACGGTGTCGAGCAGATCGAGCGAATCCCGCTGATCGACAGCCGAATCGATGGCAACCGCAATCGCAGCGACCGTCGGCGCGTCGAACAGGACGGGCAGCGTGACCGCGGAGCCGAGCCTGGCCACCACTCGCGTCGCGCTCAGCGAATCGCCACCGAGCTCGAAGAACGAGTGCGTGCGGCCGACGATCGGTACGTCCAACACTTCGGCGAACACCGCGGCGACAGCGCGCTCGGTATCGGTCTGCGGGGCAACGTATTCGGTGACCGTGGTCGGCGCCGGGTCGGGCAGTGCCCGGCGGTCGAGCTTGCCGCTCGCGGAGAGTGGTAATGCATCCAGTTCGACGACGCGGTCCGGAACCATCCACCCCGGAAGGAAGGCGCGCAGGTGCGCACTCACTCCTGTGGTCTCGCCGACGACGTACGCGACGAGGTGGTCTTCACGAACGTCGACGGCAACGGCATCGACACCCGCCAGCTGCAGTGCAACCGATTCGATTTCTCCGAGTTCGAGGCGACGGCCGTGTAGTTGGAGCTGCTGGTCGGCGCGGCCCAGGTATTCGAGTGACGTGCCGAAGATCGACCATCGCACCAGATCGCCTGTGCGATAAAGCCTTCGACCGGGCGCAGCCGGATCCGCTACGAAACGGCTCGCGGTGACGCTGGGTTGCCCGTCGTATCCGCGCGCGAGAGAGTCACCGCCCAGATAGAGCTCGCCGATTCCGCCGTACGGGACGGGCCGCAACCGGTTGTCGAGTACGAGCGCGCGGACGCCGGGAAGCGGACCACCGATGGTGATCCGTTTCCCAACGCCCATGGGTGCGGAAAGCGTGGCGAGGACGGTTGCCTCGGTCGGGCCGTAGGCGTCGAGCATGTCGGGGCCGGCGTCGGCGAACCGGTCGCGGAGTGCGGGCGGGCATGCTTCACCGCCCACGTCGAATACCTCGAGGCCTTTGACGTCCAGCGGTTCGAGCGTCGCGAGGACGGTCGGGGAGGTAATGAGGTGCGTGATGCGTTCTTCGGCCAGGAGGTCGGCGAGCGCGGGGCCCGCGTACACGTCGGCGGGCGCGATGACGAGTGTGGCACCGGCAGCGAACGCCGCCAGGATTTCCTGAATGGACGCGTCGAACACCGGTGAGGCCAGGTGCAGTACCCGCGAGTCCGATGAGACCGAGTACCGATCCACGACCGCTGATGCAAGCTGCGCGAGTCCGCGGTGACCGACGCTGACGGCCTTGGGCTTTCCGGTCGAACCGGAGGTGTGGATGGCGTACACCTCGTTGTCGAGGTGAACCCGGCGAACTTGAAAGGGTAGGGGTTCGGCGTCGAGAAGGTCTTCGATGGCCAGCCACTCGACTGCGCCGGGGAGCGTGCCGAGCAGTGCGCGTTCGGTGATGCCGACCCGCACTCCGGTGCTACTGAGCATGGAGGTCAACCGGTCGGTCGGATCGTGCGGATCGACGGGCACGAACGATGCGCCCGCTACCGACACGGACCACAGAGCCAGCACGGAGTGCATCGAGCGGTCCAGCGCGATCGCGATCCGAGTCTCTGGTGAGGCAAGGAAAGGCGCAAGCTGACCCGCGATATGGCGTGCACGAGAGATGAATTCGACGCCCGCGAGTTCCTGCCCGGCGCAGCGGACAACGGTAGAGTCCCGCAGCAACTCGGGCAGCAGAGCAGGTGGTGGACCCTGCGAGTCCACGGCGAGCAGGGCGTCCTCTTCGGCGGGCGAGAGCACTTTCAGGTCCGCGAGCGGCAAGCCGTCCGGTGCCGCGAGAACGGTACGCAGCAGCCCGAGGAACCGCTGATGGTGCGTGCTCAGTTCCTCGGTGCTGTAGATCGCGGGGTTACCGAGGAAGTCGACGCGGGTGCTGGCGCCGGCGACCCCCGGGTAGACATTGACCATCATGTCGTCGATCGGGCCGCTGGAGAGCACACGGTATTCGCCGATGACGTCGCCGAGCCGAATTGTGCTGTCGTACATCATGATGTTCACGGTCGGGCCGAAAGCTCCGCGGCCGGCGGAGGTACTGCCCTCGAACCCGCCGTCGGTTTCACGCTGCATGTCCTCGACGCGGAACCTCTGATGCCGCAGCGCACCGGTGAGCTCGACCTGGATGCGACGCAGTAGTTCCTCGATGGTGACGTCCGGGTCGACACCGATGCGCAGCGGCACGATATTGGACATCATTCCGGAGGAGTCACGCAGTTTGGTGGTCGCACGGCCCGAGACGGGGAGGCTGAGCATGACGTCGTCGGTGCCGGTCATCCGCGCGAGGTACAGCGCGAACGTCGCGAGCACGACGGGGACGTCGGAGGAGTTGTAGCGCTGGGCCAGCGCGGCCATTGCGTCGGTGAGCTCGTCGTCGAGCACTGCGCCGACGCTGATCGATACGGCACTGGGCACCGCCGCACCGGAATGCGAGGTGCCTGCAAGACGTGGCGCATCGGCGTGACCGTCGAGTCGGCCGACCCAGTATTCGCGGTCGGCTTCATAGCGCGTGGAACCGACGTAGGCGGTTTCGTAGTCGTAGATCGCCCGGACACCGACGGCGCGCGTCTTGGGTACGTCGGCGCCGGTCAGCAGGGCCGTGTATGCCGCGGCGGTGCGCTCCTGAACCGAAATTGCACCCAGGCCGTCCATGACGACGTGGTGAGCTCGGCTGTACCAGAAGTAGTGTGCTTCGCCGACCTGCATGATCTCCGAGGCGATCAGTTGATCGCGGACCAAGTCGACGGGCTTTCTGTATTGCTCGTCCATGTAGCGGTGGGCGTAGCCGACGGGGTCGCTCTCGTCACGAAGGTCGCGGTAGATCATCGCGTAGGGAACGTTGAGGTCGAACCACTGGTATGGCTGGCCGTCGTCCTCACCCAAACGCACGCCAGGCGATTCGAGCTCGCGGCACGCGATGTCGGTTGCCCGGATCAACGTGGCGGGGTCGATCTCGCCACGGATCTCGACGAACTGCGCGATGGTGAACGGAACTCCCGGCGCCAGCTTCTGCGCGAAGTAGATGTTGAGCTGAGCGGGCGACAGCGGGAACCAGTCGATCCCGCTGGGGGCACCTTCCACTGACGACACTTCTGCTACCCCTCCTCACGGTCCTCTGCGCCGGCGGCACAATCTTCACTCCGGAAGAACGTTGCTGAAGCAACGTCGATCAGTAGCGCCCAATTACAAACTAGTGGACCGGAGGTATTTGCTCTACTTATCCAATGCGACTTCCGTGATATTAACCGTTGTGGACGCAGTGCATTTCGGCAAAAACTAGGTGACTCGTATTGAAAAGCGCCATTCCGCTTGTTTCTGGTTATTTCCCTGAATATTTTCAGCCGTTCAGGGGCCGTACCGTACTGCGGCAACTGTCCGGTACAGGATGCGGATGTCGCGCGCGAGCGACCACGAGTCCACATAGCGGCGATCGAGCATCGCTGCGTCCGGTCCTGAGAGGTCTGCGCGGGGCGCCAACACCCACAGCCCGGTAATCCCCGGACGGCAGTCGGCGGGTACTTCCCCCTCGTGAATGTCGGGTCGATCCGCGGTGGGTCGCGGTCCGACCAAGCTCATGTCGCCACGAAGAACATTGACCAGCTCGGGCAGATGATCCATCCCGAGCCTCGTCAGGAGTACGCCGAGCCGCTGCTCAGGAGATGTCCTGAAGCTCAGGAGCCGAAAATTGACGCCCCGGCGACCGATGCGCGTCGAGGACGCGAACGTCGGCTCACCCTCGGCCCCACTGGTCAGAATCACGCATCCGAGGAATACCGGCGCCAGGACCATCAGGATTGTTGCGGCCACGACCCTGTCGAATATGACCTTGGTCGCAGATTGCACCGGATCGAGCCGCGCGGGACCCGCCGATCCGCCCTGCTGTGGTATCGGGGAATCCGAACCGCACCCTCCCGAACTACCGCGGATCACTCTCCCGACTCCCCTCTCCAAATGAGACGATCCCCCTGGACCGCCATATTATTATCGACGGTAACCATCATCACGTTACGATTTCAGCGCCTCGAATCCATCTTTTACCTGATTGTATTAATTCCCGATACATTCAAACGAATTACCCCACTACCTCAATACCCACTACCGACGTCGACGCACTAGTCTTCCCACGGGCGCGCATATCTTCTTTTCGCAATACCGCGCCCTTCACTCGAACCATCCCTAGCATCAGGAGCCCCGTCGACATGACCTCTGGCACCGAGACCCGCCCGCCGTCGCGCAAGAACAAGCGCCCCGTCCTGTTGGGTGTCGGCATCGTTCTGGTCATCGTTCTCGCCTTCCTCTCGTGGCTGGCATACGAGGCCGTGACGGCGAAGTCCAATTTGGAGACAACGCGGGACGCCGCGAACTCCGCCAAGAACGCGCTGCTCGACGGCGATGTGCCGGGAGCGCAGGCCGCTGCCGCCGAGGCGAGCGAGTCCGCGGACAAAGCCCAGAGCGCGGCGTCGTCGCTGCCGTTCACGATCGTTGCCGCAATCCCAGTGCTCGGCAGTCCGCTCGAGACGATCGTCGAGATCACCGATGTCGTCCGAGGCCTCGCTGTCGACGTTCTCGAACCTGCGGCGCAGGCGAGTGCCAGTATCTCCCCCGACAACGTCATCGAGGGAGGCGGCCGAGTGAACTTGCAGTCGCTCACCGACGCCGAGCCGATCCTCGCGGAGACATCCGCCGCGGCACAGGACCTTTACGCGCAGGCTAAGGCAATCGAGGCGCCCGCCTATCTCGGTGTGGTCGACGACGCCCGTGTGCAGCTCGAGAATCAGACCCACGATCTGTCGGGGTTGCTGAGCAACACCTACACGGCGAGCCGGATCGTGCCTTCGATGATGGGCGCCAACGGTCCCCGCTCCTACTTCCTTGCCTTCCAGACCAATGCCGAGGCACGCGGCACGGGCGGCCTACTCGGTGGCTTCGGAATTGTGCGCGCCGACAACGGAACTGCCCGGGTGGATACCCTCGGCAGCAACCGCGAGCTGGAGTTCGCGGAGCAGCCGATCGACCTCGGCCCCGAGTACACCGCGCTGTGGGGACCACGTAACACCACGACCGACTTCCGCAATTCCAATGCGAGCCCGCACTTTCCGTATGCAGGCCAGGTCTGGACTTCGATGTGGGCCGAGCAGACCGGTGAGAAGCTCGACGGCGCCGTCGCTACCGATCCTGTCGCCCTCGGCTACATCCTCGACGCGACCGGCCCGGTCACACTCGCCGACGGTGAGGTCATTTCGGGTGACAACGTCGTCGAGGTGACGCTGTCCAGTGCATACGCTCGGTTCGGCGAGGATCAGCTCGCTCGCAAGAACTACCTGCAGGAAATCTCAGCAGCTGTCGTGTCGAAGATGACGACGGGCGTCGCTCCGACCCGCAAGTTGCTCGACGCGGTCGGCCGGGCAGGCAGCGAGGGACGCATCTCGGTGTGGAGCGCAGATCCCGCCGAACAGGAAGTCCTGGCGGGTACGAAGGTCGGCCACACGCTCCCGAACGATCCTGCGCCGTACGCCAACGTGATCGTCAACAACGCAGGCGGAAACAAGCTGGACTACTACCTGACTCGCGATATCTCGTACACCGCGGAATCGTGCACCGGACCGACCCGTAAGTCGACGGTGACGGCGACACTGACCAACACCGTGAACTCGGACGGACTGACTCAGTACGTGGCCAGTACTTTCCAGCCCGGTGTCCCGTACGGTACCAACGAGTCGATTGCCTACCTGTACGGAACGCAGGGCGCCAAGATCACCGGCATGAAGGTCGACGGCGTCAACGCCTTCTCGGTCCAGAAGGGTACCGAGCTGGGTCGACCCGTCCAGGCTGCGTACGTCACGATCCCGCCCGGTGAATCCTCGACTGTCACTTGGGAACTGGAGGAGCCTTCCGTTTCCGGTGAAGCTACGGTTCCGGTCCAGCCGCTAGTGGACACTCCGACTATCAGCATCGATCTTCCCCAATGCTGATAGTGGAGCACTGACGGCCCCGGATCTGTAGATTGCGCGGGCTATGCCGGCCGATGGTTCACCCCATCGAGCCGGCATAGCTCGTTCATCAGCTGGTTTCGCGATAGACCTCCACGATCGGCGCGAGCTCCTGCGGAGTTGCGCCATGCAGGATCACCGCATCTGCGCCGTAGTCGAACTCCTCGCGTATACGGTCGACGCACTGCTCTGCTGTACCGGTCGCAGATGGTTCCAGCCACTCCTCGGGCAACAACGTCGCGATGTGTTCCAGCTGATCCTTCGTGGCTTTGCTGTCGATACCCCCAGCGATCGAGGTCACCACCGAGTCTGCACGGAAACGTTGCAGCACAGCCGGATCCCAGTTGTTGGTTTTCACCAGGAGATCTCCGTAGCCCTGCAGGTACGTCGCCAACCGAGCAACGGTCTTCTTCACACGTAATTCCTCGGGTAGGTGATCACCTACCGTCGCCAAGCACGACCACACCCTGACACTGTCTGGATCTCGGCCGGCCTGCTCCGCCGCCGTCTTCACCGTCTTCACCGCGCGTTGAAGTGTCTCGGGAGTGAAGTAGGTATGCAGAACGACGTCGTCGAATTCTCGGCCGCCCAACTTCAGGGTGTTGGGGCCGAAAGCGACTATCGCCAAGCGGATGTCTTCGTCGAAATCGGAATCCAGGAACAATACCGGCCATTTACCCAGCGGCCCATCATGATTGACGATGACTTCACCGTGCCACAGCCTTCGGGTGATCTGGGCCCAATCCTCCATCATCGCCGTGGTCACTGACGGCACCCCGAACGCGCCGCCCATCGCTGCTATGCCGCGTCCGATCCCGAGCGTGAACCTCCCACCCGAGAGTCGGTGCAGAGTCGTCGCCCACGACGCCGTGACGAGTGGGTGCCGTGTGTTGTGATTGGTCGCTGCGGTGCCGATGCGCATTCGGTTGGTGACCGCGCACGCAGCGCCGGACAGTGACGACGCTTCCTTCACATTCCAGCGTTCGGAGATCCAGGCGGTCCCGAAGCCCATTTCCTCACCGAGTCGGGCCTCGTCCATCAACGTTGCGGGCCCGTCGCTCCCGGCACCCGCCAGTAAGTAGTAGCCCAGTTCATCCAGGACTCGTGCGCTCGACGCCATACTCGATTCTCCGATTCTTGCATCAGGCGACGCGGACCATCCACAGGATTCTTGCCGCTCGACCAATGGATTTGACGGTCGTCAATTAAGCTAGTTGCCCCAGGTCTCGTATGCAATACCCTTCCGGCCCCGAACTTCTTGCCCGACTCTTCCGGACGTGCACCGTCAGGCAACAAAGACACCCTTGCCTATTGGCCGATGCTCATCTAACTTAATTGACGAGCGTCAAATGTCATATCGAACCCCATGCGCCGGTTGCGATTCACTCCAGTGCGCCCAGTAGACACCAAGAGCCAGTTCCGTGGAAGGGACCCACAGTGAGCACACCCGTATCGATCCCCCGCTTTCCAGACGAGGTAACCAGCACCTGGCTCACTGGCGTGCTCGCCCCAAGGGGTGAGGAAATCCGGGTAAGCGATGTCATCGTCGATCCCATCGGCACAGGTCAGACCGGTGCTACGTACCGAATCTCGGCAACCTATTCGGCCAACCCCGCCGGATTGCCGACCACGTTCGTCATCAAGTTGCCCGTAGTGGACGACGAAAGCCGCGCACGGGTAGCTCTCGGCTACCGAAGCGAATGCGCCTTCTACGCGTCGGTGGCCGACAAGGTGCAGATCCCCGTGCCTCGATCCTTTCACTGCGAAATTACCGACGACTCGTTGAACTATGCACTCCTGCTGGCAGATCAAGCGCCCAAGGAGCAGGGAGATCAGATCGCGGGCTGTAGCGAACGGGAAGCGAACCTTGCCGGTGCTGCAATCGCCGGCCTGCACGGCCCGACGTGGAATACTCCGGAATGGCTTACATTCGATGGGCTTGCCATGACATCGCTCGACGCTGCCGGCGCGAAAGGACTGGGCGACGTCTGTGTCATGAGTGCGGGCCTCACCGCCGAGAAGCTGGCGGCACGACTCAGCAGTGCGGACGTCGAAACCCTCACCGCGGCAATGAGCCTGGTGACCCCATGGTTGCTGGCAGACTTCGGACGCTTCAGTTTGCTTCATGGTGACTACCGTCTCGACAACATACTTTTTCACCCCGACAACGATGAGATTTCAGTTGTGGATTGGCAGACCCTGAGTGTCGGGCTACCCGCTCGGGATCTCGCCTATTTCATGGGCACCAGCGTTCGAACCGAGCTGCGCAGGTCCATCGAGCGCAACGTCGTCGATACTTATCACGCCGCGCTGAGCGGTTACGAGATTCCCGGATTCGACCTCGAAAGTTGCTGGCAAGATTACAGATTCGGAATGATTCAAGCATTGCTGATGCCCTCGCTCGGATGCGCCTTCGCAGTCGACTCCTCTCGTGGTGACGATATGTTCGTGTCCATGATCGAGCGCGGTTGCCAGGCAATCCGAGATCTCGACACTCTGAAGTTGGTAGCAGAGAAAAGCGTCGACAATTGATGCCCCAGGGCGACTCAAATTCTTGACGTCCGTCAAATTAGCACCTAAAGTGACCGCTGTCACCCCCTTGAAGTAAGCGAGTCGATCATGACCACAAAGTTCGATAAGCCCACCACTGCGATCATCGGCGCAGGGATCTCCGGACTCACCGCAAGCAAGATGCTCGACGACTACGGCGTTCCGCACACCTGCTTCGAAATGTCCGATCGCATCGGTGGCAACTGGGCCTTCGGTAACCCGAACGGCATGTCGAGCGCCTACAAGTCTTTGCATATCGACACCTCCAAATACCAACTGTCGTTCCGGGACTTTCCGATGCCCGAGAGCTACCCGGACTTCCCACACCACACGCTGGTCAAGGAGTATCTGGAGGACTATGCCGAGGCCTTCGACCTGAAGAAGAACATCGAGTTCTCCAACGGCGTCCGCAGTGCGCGTCGCAAGCCTGGCGGCGGATGGGAGCTGGACCTGCAGGATGGTTCGACTCGTGAGTTCGACTTTCTGGTGGTCGGCAATGGTCACCACTGGGACGCTCGGTTGCCGGAGTTCGAAGGTGAGTTCACCGGGGAGAGCATCCACTCGCACCTTTACATCGATCCAGAACAGCCATTGCACCTGCGCGGCAAGCGAATTCTGGTGGTCGGTATCGGTAATTCGGCTGCTGACATCGCGGTCGAACTATCCAGCCGCACCCTTGACAACGAGGTCGTGATCTCGACTCGCTCGAGTGCGTGGATCGTGCCCAAGTACATCAGGGGAAAGCCCGCGGACATGGGCTTCAAGACCTCGCCGCACATCCCGCTGAAGTGGCAACGCAAGGTCATCGCCAAGGTGGCGCCCATGCAGAACGGGTATCCCTCGGACATGGGGTTGCCGGAGCCGAATCACAAATTCATGGAGGCACACCCCACCCAGTCGGTGGAATTGCCGCTGCGTCTGGGGTCGGGCGATCTGACCGCCAAGGGCAATCTGAAGCGTCTGGACGGCAAGACCGTGCATTTCGAGGACGGCACCAGCGCTGACTTCGACGTGATCATCTACGCCACCGGCTACAACATCACGTTCCCGTTCTTCGACCCGGAGTTCTTCTCGGCCAAGGCCAACCACATCAGCTTGTACAAGCGGATGTTCTCCCCCGGCATCGACGACCTTGCGTTCATCGGATTCGCGCAGTCCACCCCGACGCTGTTCCCGTTCGTGGAGGCCCAGACCCGGATTCTCGGCGCCTACCTGGTCGGCCAGTACTCGCTCCCTTCGGTCCCAGACATGAAGCGGGTCATTGCGCAGGACGAGGCTCTGTACCTTGGGCACATGGTTCCAACCGCGCGTCACACTCAGCAATTGGACTACTTCGTCTATGAGCACCAATTGCGGACGAAGGAACTGCCGATCGGCCGCGCCCGGGTTCCTCGGTGAACGCTCGGATCGCTGCTCAACGGAGCCTGTCGAAAGGAGACGCGCGCCGAAGTGCGCTGCTGACGGCGCTCGATGATTCCCTGCGGGAGGTGGACAGTGTCGAGTCGATCAACGTCGCCGACCTGTCCCGTCGCGCCGGGGTCACACGCTCTGCGTTCTACTTCTACTTCGAGAACAAGGCGGCTGCGGTCGGCGCCCTGATGGAAGTCATCTACGAGGAAGCGGCCGAGGCCGGAGCCTGGTTGACCGACGTCGATCGCGACCCGAACGAGCGCATCAGCAAAAGCATCTCGCACCTGTTCACCGTGACCGAGCGGCACGAGCATCTCTACCGCGCCGTGCTGGAGGCCCGAGCCACCAACCCGTCCATCCGCAAGATGTGGGAGGCCGACCGGGTCTCGTTCGAAGAGTCCGTAGCCGCCATGATCGAAGCCGAACGCGTTGCCGGCCGGGCACCGGACGGAGTCGACGCACGAACATTGGCTGCGGTTCTGCTGGACGTCAACGACCGCAACATGGAGCGTCGAGTGATGGGCTCGTGCCCCGACCATAACCTCCATGTCGAGGTGGTCACCAGCATCTGGGTGCGCTCCATCTACGGCACCCATCCCCTTTCCTGAGTCGTGATCCCTGCAATTCGACTCCCGTTCAACACCTTTGGAGCCAGGTATGAATGAGAACGACAACACCATGACCCTGTCGGCCACAACATCGAGCAGCACGGTATCGAGCACCGTCGGCTTCACAGTGGCTGGTACACGCTGCGAGGGCACCCACTTCTCGGCTCACAGTGACGTGTTGGCATCGGCGGCCGGCCGGCCGGTCGTCGTGTTGGCCCATGGATTGGGTGGCACCCGCGACTCGGGCCTGGACGGCTTTGCCGAGGCGTTCGCCGCAGCCGGATTGGATGCCTTCACGTTCGACTACCGCGGTTTCGGCACCAGCGGCGGCGACGCGCGCCAGACCGTGTCCTTGGCCGGTCAGGTCGAGGATTGGATGGCGGCGGTCGACGCTGCCGCACAACTCCCCGGCGTCGATCCGCAGCGGATCGTCCTATGGGGAGTCTCACTGGCTGGCGGCCATGTACTCCAGGTGGCCGCCGACCGTGGCGACATTGCGGCTGTCATCTCTGTGGTGCCGATGGTCGACGGCCTGGCCGCCATGCGGCACGCTCTAGCTGCACACGGACCGATCACTCTGCTCAAGGCGACTGCGACGGGAATCGCTGCGCGGGTCCGGGTCACCATGGGCAAACCCACGATGCTGCCTGTCGTCGGCAAGCCGGGGCAGCCCGGCGCGCTCACTCTGTCCGGTGCCTACGAGGATTACCACTCGATCGCAGGTCCGTCGTGGCGCAACGAAGTACGCGCGGACGTCGGGCTGGAACTCGGCACCAGGGCACCGGCCCAGGCTGCCGCGAAGATCAAGGTCCCGCTGCTGGTCCAGATCGCCGACTTCGACCAATCAGCGCCGCCCCGCGCGGCGGCACTTGCAGCCTTCGCGGGCCGCGCCGAGGTCCGGCATTACCCGGGCGACCACTTCGATCTTTTCCCGGGCAAGCCGTTCCACGGACCTGCTGTCGAACATGCGGTGCTTTTCTTGAAGCGCCACCTGACCCCTAGAGCGAACTGAGGCAGTGCGGCGGGATGTTGCGGGTGGTCAGCGAGCGGCCGTCTTCTCCGCCTTGTGGGCTCGCTGAGCCTGCCACTTGCGCTGTCGAGCCACGAATAAGATCGACGAGCGCTGCATCAGTCCCGGCGCGAGCCGGTTGAACCGCCATGCCAGGCGAGCCGAGCGCGGCGCGACCAGGATCGCTCTATTCCCGGCGACGGCCGCCAGCACCTCATCGGCCAGCTTCGCCGGCGAGTACGGGGTCTTGATGCGCTGACCCTTGAGGTAGTAGTCACGGCCCACGAAGGCGTCGATCGAACCCTTGTCCAAGATCGGGGTGTCGACCGCCCCCGGACAGATAACGGTGACACCCACGCCCTTGGCCGCTGCCTCGGTACGCAGCGCGAGCGAGAGTCCGACCACTGCGTGCTTCGTGGCGACGTAGCTGGTGATCAGACCGGCTGCCATCAGGCCACCAGCCGAGGCCGTGTTGACGATGTGACCATTGCCCTGGGCGATCATCTTCGGGTAGGCCGCATGGATGCCATGCACCACGCCACGGAGGTTCACGTCGATGATCTGATTCCACTGGGCCAGGGTCAGGTGCTCGGCCTCGCCGCCGAAGCTGATGCCGGCGTTGTTGAAGATCAGGTCGATCCGACCGTGCTCGGCGACCACCCGGTCCACGGCTGCCAGCACCTGCTCGGGGTCGGTGACGTCGAGCGCCTCGGCACGAGCTCGCGGCCTCAGTGCCGCTGCCGTGCGTTGCGCAGCCGTCTGGTCGAGGTCGGTACAGACGACATACGCGCCCGCCTTGACCAGCGCTGCGGCCAACGCGGCCCCGATGCCGGACCCTGCCCCGGTCACCAGCGCGGCGCGACCGACGAAACGGCCTCGGTAGGGATCGGCGCCGTCCGCGCCCGCAGACCCGGTGCGGCTCATCCGAAGGCCTTCTCGATAAGACCCAGCAGGTCCGGGTAGCGCTTCAAGTGTGCACCGCCATTGACCTGCATGTCCTCGCCGGTTGTCCATGCCGCACCGTCGGACAGCAGGTACTCACACGCGGTCGCGATCTCCAGCCCCGTCCCTGAGCGTCCCAGCGGCGTGTTCTCGACGTAGTCCTCACCCACACCGGGGATCTCCATGGCCGGCGAGGTCAACGGCGTGACAACGAGACCGGGAGAGACCGTGTTGACCCGGATCTGCCGCGGAGCCAACTCCAGAGCCGTCACCTTCGAGAGCATCAGGAGCCCGGCCTTGGCCGTGCAGTAGGCCGCCAGCCCCGATCCGGGTTGGGTCCCGTTGAGCGAGGCCAGGGTGACCAACGATCCGCCCTCGGCAACGCGACTTCCGGCGTGCTTGAGCACATGGAATGCGCCGACCAAGGAGATGTCCAGAATGCGCCGAAACTCGGCCGAATCGTGGTTGACCACGGGCGAGAGAGTGCTCGTGCCGGCACAGTTCACCACGCCGGTGAACGAGCCGCGTTCATCGATGATTTTCTCGAACAGGGCCTGCACCGTTGCCTCGTCGGCGACGTCCACCGGGAGTATCGACTCACTGCTCACCAGATCGGCGCCGATGACGTGGTGGCCATGTAAACGCAGGTGCTCGGCGATCGCGGCGCCGAGACCGGAGGCGGCACCGATCACCACCGTGGTCTTGGCGACAGCGGTCTTGGCCGTCTCGGATGAGGGGGACATGCGTACTCCTGACATGTGTCGAAACTTGTTGACGTGTGTCAACTTAGCCGTCGGAGTGACCGCTGTCACCCCTTTGAAGTAAGCGAGTCGATCCAGTGCTTTCTTGAAGCGCCATCTGTCCCCGGATCCGGGAAAATGAGGATGCAGGTCCTCGTCGAATCGTTCTATAACGCTAGATCGAGTACGCGAACCAATCGTCCATTCGTCGAATCGCTTGTTTCACAGTCTTTCTATGATTGTCACGTTGGCTTGGCCGCCGCCCTCACACATGGTCTGGAGGCCGAAGCGTCCGCCGGTGCGTTCCAATTCGTGGAGAAGTGTGGTCATCAAGCGTGCGCCGGTCGCGCCGAGTGGATGCCCCAGCGCGATCGCACCACCATTGACATTGACTTTCGACAGATCGGCCCCAGTTTCTTTCTGCCATGCGAGAACGACCGAGACGAAAGCTTCGTTCATTTCGATGAGGTCGATGTCATCGAGTGTCAGACCAGTAAGTCGCAATGCGTGTTCAGTGGCAGGAATCGGCGCTGTCAACATCATGACCGGGTCCGCACCGCGACCGGACATGTGATGGATGCGAGCACGTGGCGTAAGTCCGTATCGGTTGACCGCCGACTCGCTCGCAACGAGTAGCGCTGCAGAAGCGTCTGAGAGCTGACTCGATACCGCCGCAGTTATCAGACCTCCCTCAACAACAGGTGGGAGCGAGCGAATCTTCTCCCAGTCCGGTGTGCGCGGCCCCTCGTCTGCTGTCACATCTCCGACCGGCACAATTTCTCGCGCGAATCGCCCCTCCTCTCGTGCACGGATGGCGCGGGTGTGGCTTTCGACGGCGTAGGCCTCCATCTGAGGTCGCGTGATGTTCCATTTTTCTGCAATCATCTCAGCGGCGCGGATTTGTCCAATCGGATCGGTGCCGTACCGCTGGACCCAGCCTGTCGATCCAAGGAAGGGATCGTCGAAGCCGTATGGCTTTCCGGCCAGCATCGCTGCACCGATCGGAATAGCACTCATGTTCTGAACTCCGCCTGCGACAACGAGTTCTGCGGTCCCGGAGAGAACCGCGGACGCCGCGAAATGAAGGGCCTGCTGGGAGGAGCCGCACTGACGGTCCACGGTGACGCCCAGAACATGTTCCGGGAGCCCGGCCGCGAGCCAAGAGGTCCTCGCAACATTGCCCGCTTGTGGCCCCACTGCATCGGAACAACCGAATATCACGTTGTCCACGTAGCCCGGGTCGATCCCCGTTCTCGACATCAACTCCGTGAGGACATGTGCTCCCAGATCTGCCGAATGGCAGCCCTGAAGCCCACCGCGACGCCGTCCCACCGGTGTTCGGACGGCGTCGACCAAATATGCAGTACCGATTCCTTGCATCTCGTAGCACCTCTGTTCTTCTCGAAAGGGATTCGTCAAGCCCGCGTTTCTACCGCTGTCGATCGACGCAATCCGTCGGTCTCAATACCGTGTGAGGTCACTGTGCGCTGATGTCCGCGCTGGGGTGGGCGGGGCTAGGTTCGACGTCGATCGTGTTGAGGTCGCGCCCTCGGGTCTCTTTGATCATGGTCAGTGCCCCGATCGATATGCCTGCGGTGATGACGATGATCAGGCTCAGCGGGACGCTGGAGCCGCCGAATCCGGCGAGCAGGACGCTGGCGATCAAAGGGGTGAAGCCTGCGCCGATGAGGCTGGCGCCTTGGTATCCGAGGGATGCGCCCGTGTAGCGGACGGTGGTACCGAACATCTCCGACAGCAGCGGGACCAGGGGTGCGAACATCATGTTCTGGAAGATTTGCGCGATGACCAGGCCACCCGCCATCAGTGCGATGGAGCCGGTGTTGATCAGCATGTAGAGCGGGAACGCAAAGATGATTGCGCCTGTAGCGCCGATGAACACGACCGTACGACGGCCGATTCGGTCGGACAGCGTGGATGCCAGTGGGATGGCGACAAGCGCGACCACGGACAGGAGTATCAGTACCCGGATCACTTCCGACTTGTCGTAGCCGATGCCCGTCGCATACGCGATGATGTGTGAGGTCATGAGCGCGGTGAGCGCGAAGGGAGCAATACCCGCAGCACATGCCAGCAGTACGGGGCGAGGACTGCGGATCAGTCGGCTCAGTGGGGTGCGTTCGGGCTTTTCGGTTTCGGCGCGTTCGGCTGCTTGTTGGAACACTGGGCTTTCCGTGACCCGCGACCGGACGTAGAGGCCTACGACGACGAGCAGTGCACTGAACAGGAACGGGATACGCCAGCCCCACGATTGCAGGCTCTCGTCCGGCAGTAGAGTCACCAAGGCGACGGCGACCGTCGACATCAAGAACCCCAGCGGTGACCCCAAATTCATGATGCCGGCCCATTTTCCGCGATTCTCGGCATCGGCATGTTCGACGACCATCAGTGCGGCACCGCCCCATTCGCCGCCGACTGCTACACCCTGCAAGATTCGCAGGACGATGAGCAGAATCGGGGCCGTGACGCCGATCGCGGCGTAACTGGGCAACAGTCCGATGAGGACGCTCGCCACGCCCATCAGTGCCATCGTGACGATGAGGATGTGCTTGCGGCCGAACCGATCGCCGAAGTGGCCGAACAGGATTCCGCCCAATGGGCGCGCGACGTAGCCCACGGCCAGGGTGCCGAAAGCGGCGATGGTGGAGACCGCCTGCGATTCCCCCGGGAAGAACACGTCACCGAACACGAGGGCTGCCATCGTGCTGTACAGCAGGAAATCGTAGTACTCGAGGGCTGTGCCCAACAGAGACGACAGCGCAACTTTGCGTAGTTGCGTCGCTGAGGTGGCGCTTGGAAGATCGTGAACGCGCCCGTCGACCTCATTGCTATCCATCTGGATCCACTCCTTTTGCAGGCCCATAGGGCCAAGACTCGCCACGGAAACACAGCGCATATTTGATGAGAAAGAATAAACCAAGCATTCGCTAGGTTGAACGATAGCGATGTGGTGGCAGTCACGTCAAGGACTACGAGGCCGCAACAAACGAAGCTGCAAATGGGCTGGATAGAAGTATAAAACCAGGTAAAAGGACTAGTGGATTTTCATTCTGGAGTCCGATCGTTGGGACCTGTCACCTCCGCCTGTCTCTGACCAAGCGTTTGTTACTTCGATCTTCCTACGTCTCATCACCGTATTCACGGCCTACTATGTCGAGATCGTCGTTGCACTCCCCCGCGACACCTCCGGCAAGGTCGATAAGCTGCGACTGCGGCAAAGTGGATGACCCCACTACTCCGCGGATCAGGCCACCAGGGCCTGCGCAGCACGTACCTACCAACTGGCAACGCGACCGAGATCATGCTCCGTCTTGCGGGGTACTCAGAAGGCAACGGGGAATCATGCCGACGAATGCCACTGCCAACGCCGAGCAGCGGAAACAGCAGGTGCTGCACACGGCAACGAAGCTGTTCGCAGAGAATGGCTTGGCAGGTACGTCGATGCGCATGATCGCAAGCAGCATCGGCATCCTTCCGAGCAGCCTCTACCAATACGTGCCCTCGAAGGAGTCGCTCCTGGAGGAGATCGTCATCGGCCACTTACGTGCGATGAATACCGAATTTCATCGGGTTGTCGACCGGTCACTGCCTCCGGAGCTCGAACTCGGTGAGCTGATTCGTAGGTCTCTGACGCTGATCGACGAGGATCCACACTCGCCACAGATTTGCCGCAACGAGGAAAGCACCATACGACAACTCGGCGGTCACGACGAGATCCGCGCACTCGCGGTGAGCAACCACAAACTATGGATCGCTTCGCTCGAACGCGGAATCAGTGAAGGCGTCTACCGACGATCGATCGCCCCGAACGTTGCATACGAATTGATCAAAGATGGCCTGTGGCTTACCGGGCGATGGTTCCGCCCCACCGCCGAGTACTCACTGGCCGACCTCTCGGTCGAATGCGTCGAGTTCTACCTGAACGCACTGATGCCGAAACAGAGCCCAATCGGATCCACTGCTGGAAATCCCTGAGCCGATTACTGCACCGGCCCAACAATTCTGGTGCACGCTACTTCAACGTCTCGTATATCTAGGGAGTGCCGATCATGACGCAGCCGCCCCGCCTTCACGCCTCGGAGTCGATGCAGTCAATCACCGATGCTCTGCAAGAGCATGGCGTCGTGATTGTCGAAGACCTGCTTGACCAGGACCTCCTCACCCGTTTCAATGCCGAACTCGACTCTCACCTGAGCGAGCGAGCGCAGGGTGCGGAGCGTGGGTTCGTCAATGCTGTGGTGGCGGACTTTTTCGGCGAACACACTGAGCACCTGGCTGGGCTGGCGGCGAAGTCGACGGTTTTTGCCACCGAGGTGCTCACCCACCCGATTTATCGTGGAGTGTGCGACGCGGTGTTGCTACCGAACTGCGCGGCCTATCAGCTCAATCTCGGCCAGGTGCTCAATCGCGGCCCCGGAGGGACTGCCCAATATCTCCACCGCGACGAAGCCGTCTGGGTCCATGTACCCAAGCCGCGGCCGACCCTTCAGTTGGCGTCCGTGGTGGCGCTGCGGGACTTCACTGCGGAGAACGGTGCCACCCGGGTTATCCCGGGCAGTCACTTGTGGGATCCGCAGCGCCAACCGACCGACGCCGAGGCGATTCCTGCGGTGATGAAAGCCGGCTCGGGGATCATCTACCTTGGTTCGACCATCCACGCTGCCGGCGCGAACACCACCGCTGATCAGTGGCGTCGCGGGTTGCACATCAGCTACTGCGTGGGTTGGCTGCGGACCGAGGAGAACCAGGTCCTGTCGATACCGATGGAGCAGGTGCGCGCCTTGCCGCGCGAGTCGCAGAATCTTTTGGGATTCGGCGTGCATGATGCGGTCGCGCAGCGCGGCGGCTACCTCGGCACGGTCGATCTTTCCGATCCGGTCGAACTGATCGCCGCGGGAAAGCTCTGAGTGCCCACCCAGTCGCTGATACTCAGGAGAGCCAGACCTCGTCGAGAAGCATGATGTCGGCGAAACTGTGGGATGCGCCCTGAACTTCAGGCTGCCAGACCACCAGATTGTCCTGCGCTGCCAGCGGCAGAGTAGGTACCGTTTCGGTGGCCAGCGACTCGATATCGTCGATGGCTGATTGGATTTCCTCCTGTGTACCTGCCATTTGCAGTGTGGCAAGCAACTCGTCCATCTCAGGGTTCGAGTACCCGGAGGCGTTCCCCGTCGAGTCGCTGTGGAAGACCGAGTAGAGCTTGAGGAATGGGGCCGAATCGCGGATGCTGAGGGCGGACTGGCCCAGGTCGTAGTTCTTTTCGACGTTGATCACTCGGATGATGTCGCTGGTGGAGTTCAAGAACTCGACCTCTGCGTCGAATCCGACGGCATTGAGCATCGCCTGGATCGCGAGTGCCCGGGCCTGCGCCTCCGGTGCCTGGCGCGTTGTGAACGTGATCTTGCCGTCGTAGCCGTCTGCTTTGGCTTCTTCCAGTAGCGAACGAGCACCTTCGGGGTCGTACTTCGAGGCCGGGGCGCCTGTATTCCAGCGTGACGCCTCCGAGAACAGCGCGACGCTCGGACGGCCGATCCCGTCCTGAGTCCGCTCATCGAATGCGACCGGGTCGACGGCTTTGATCAGTGCCTGCCGCACCCTCAGGTCCGACCCAGGGCGGCCTTCAGCGTTGTTGATCAACACGTCGTTGCCGGCATTCATCACATTCAGATAGCCGGGGTTGCCAGCTCCGACGACGTCAGCGACGATCTGTGCCTCGACGGTGAAAAACATCTCCAGCTGTCCGGTGTTGAACATGTCCAACTGTTGTTGGCCGCCTGCCGAGGGGAGGAAACGTACGCCGTCGAGTTTCGCGTCACCACCCCAATAGCCCTCGCGTCGTTCGAGCTGAATCTGCTCGTTCGGCTTGTTCGCTTCCAGCACGAAGGGTCCGGCCCCGATCGGGGTGAAATTCTCCGCTTGATCGGACTGCGCGGCAACTATCATGCCCGGGCCCGTGGCCAACATAGTCGGGAATGTGGCCCAGGGACTGGACAGTTCGAAGATCACTGTCGAGTCGTCGGGTGCCGATATCGACGAGACAGCGTTCTTCCACAGCTGCGAGTCGGGACCACGATTGGCGACGTACCGATCGATGCTCCACCGAACCGCTTCGGCGTCGAGGCTTTCGCCGTTGCTGAAGGTCACCCCGTCCCGCAGGGTCAACGTCCACGTCTTACCGTCGTCGCTGACGGTGAGGTCCTCGGCGAGTTGGGGTTCGAACTCGCCGGCCTGACCGTCGAAGCGCACGAGCACGTCGTAGATTGCTGCCATCTCGGTGCCACCTGTCGAACCGGACGCCATGGTGCGTGCGGGGTCCAGGGTTGCGGGCAGCGCCAGCGAGCCGAACGACAAGGTGCCACCGCTTACCGGTTCGCCGGCATCGGCCGAGCTACCGACCGGCCCGCTCACGCCGGCCATCGCGTCGCCTGTAGCTGCTTCTTCACTCGACGCACATGAACTCAACAAGAGCGCGGTCGCTGCCGCGAGCACGATGGCACCGCTCAGTCGAGGCGTACTGGATAGTGCGCGTTCAGTCACCGGTCCTCCAGTATTCAAGTGTGGCAGCCGGTATCCGCGCCACGGAATGATTCGGTTCACTGCGATACCGCTTGCGGCTCGGTGCTGGGAACTACCGTCACCTTGGGCGGCAACCAGTCATGAGTGTTGACGCTGACGTGCGGGAAGTAGATGCGCAGGGTGATTCCGAAATTCTCGGGGCGGACGGGCAACCAGTTGCACTCACGACCATGTCCCGGATTTGTCGCACCGATCCAAAGGTCCAGTGAGCCATCGTCGTTCAGTGTCAGATCCTGGCTGTCATCGAGTGCATAGCGATCGAGTTCATTGTCGAACAACTGTCCGGATGCGGAGTAGGCGGTGAGGGACCACCAGCCCCAGTCACCGTATGGCGGCAACTGGCCGGGTTCGAAATGAAGATTGTAGGTTTTTGTCCCGGTGAGCTGTTCTCCATCAGAGTCCACCTGCGTCGACGGATAGGCCGTGACATCAACGGGATTGGCGAATCCGCCGTGCGCAATTCTTGCGCGGTAGAGGTACTTGGTGCCGAAATTTCCGATGGACTCGTCCAGGTAGATCCAACCATCGATCGCCGTGACTCGGCGGCTCTCGTTGACCTTGCTACCGCCCATGAAACCAGGCAGCCGACCGGCTCGTTCCTGGACGGATTCCGGAAGAGATGCTAAATCGAATGTCAATCCTGCGCCGATGCCCAATGCGGCGAATCGATCCAAGGCCGGCTGGTCTTCGGGGGCACCCGGGTTGCTGGCTGCCAGGCTGTTGAAGCGATCGAAGTACTCGCTCGCCTCCATCTTCTGAAGATGGAGGACGGGTAAGTAATCGAGATCGGGCGTGTAACTCCCGCGTGGGTAGGTGTGCTCTTTGCCGTGCTGCGACAGCGGATACAGGTCCATCGAGTCTTGGATTTTGCGCGGCTCTTCCAGGTCCTCGGGCCCGTAGCACCGGACGCGCAGGAGCAGCCAGACGAAGTCGGTCGACACCGGGACAGGGATGACATCTTCCGGCAACGCACCGTCGAATCGTGGACCGATCAATGCGTAGGTGACTGCGTCGTTCCCGCCGACGCCCCCGGTGCCGAGCACCGCCGGGGTGTTCGAGTAGCCATCGAACGGTTGAATCGAGCAGTACCGGTCGGTTTCCGGCTTGAACAGCAGGTACGGCTCTTCTCCCAGGTCAAGATAGGCCTGGGAGTACAACGTGTCCACGTTGGGCCGGGTGAGGCTGTGGAGGGCGGGGGTCGCCAAATCTCTGGAGTGGAACAACTGGTTGAGCGGCGCGCGATCTGCGGTGGGGGTCTCGGTGTTGGTCACCATCGCGCGGATGGTGTCCATCAACACCAAGGGGTAGGCGTACACATACGCATCTTCGAGATCCTGGGCAGCGTCGCTGGACATATTTTCAACAGCCATGAAGAGTGCTCCATTTCGAGGTAAGAACGACTAGACGTTCGATAGCGGTCGTTCGATCAATTGATGACACGGGTGATGAGGAAATCGTCGATGCCGGCACGGCCGCCCTCGCGGCCGAAGCCGCTGGCCTTGACCCCGCCGAACGGGACGTTCACGTCGAGGGCGTTGTGCTTGTTGATCCACACGGTGCCGGCCTCGATTCCCTCGGCCACCTGCCGGGCCCGGTCGGTGTCGGCGGACCACACCGACGCACCGAGACCGAACTCCTGGCCGTCGATACGCGTGAGGACCTCGTCCAGGTTGTCGTAGGCGATGATCGGCAGCACTGGACCGAATTGCTCGAGCCTGACGACGTCGGCATCGTCACCGAGGTCCGTTAACACGGTCGGCGCCAGGAAGTGGCCGGGCAGTTCACCTTTCGCAGCAGACGGGCCACCCGTGACCACGCGCGCCCCTCCCGCGATCGCGTCCGCGATCAGCTTCTCGACGAAGTCGCGCTGCGCCCGGGTGTGGAGCGGACCCATTGTGGTGCCGGATTCCAGGCCGTCGCCGACGACACGCTGCCGCACGTGTACTTCGAGTGCTTCGGTGAAATCACTGTGCTGTGCGCGCGGAACGTAGACGCGCTTGGGTGCGATGCACATCTGGCCCGCATTCATGAACGCCCCAGCAGCGAGCCGCTCCGCGGCCTGCGCAATGTCGGCGTCCGCGAGCAGGATCGCGGGGTCGTTGCCACCGAGTTCGAGCGTCAGTGGCGTAACGGCTTCCGCGGACTGACGGATGATTTCCCGGCCGATCTGCGTCGATCCGGTGAACGACACCTTGCGCACCCTGCGGTCCGTCACCAATGCCTGCCCGACGCTGGGCCCGCCGGCCACCAACCCGATCACACCCTCGGGAAGGACGGAGGACAGAATCTCGACGAACTCGGTGACCACCCTCGATACTGTCTCCGCCGGCTTGACGATGACGGTGTTTCCGGCAATCAACGCCGGTGCAATCTTGGCTGTTGCCAAGTAGATAGGAAAGTTCCAGGGCACGATCGCGGCGATAACGCCGTACGGAGCGTGCACCACGGTGGCGTGGTGCCCACCGAGCACCTGCTGGGTCCGGCTGGTCTCCCACTCCACATCCGCGGCCGCGCGGAAAGCCTCGGCGGCGATCCAGATCTCCTGCTTTGCCTCGGCCAGCGGTTTCCCCTGCTCGCGGGTAAGCAACTCGGCCAACGCGTCGGCGTGTGCGTGGATTTGCCCGGTGATGAGTCGAGCCAGGTCCTGCCGGGCGGGAAGGCCGCGTCGCCACGTGGGTAGGGCGGCGGTTGCCGCGGCGATTGTTTTCTCGATCTCGGCCGGGGTCGAGATGGTGGTCTCAGCCACGACCTCGAGGGTGGCCGGGTTGACCGAGGTCAAGACGGATCCGATTTCCTGTGTCATGTGTTGCCTCCCAAGGGGTTCATCAGGGTGAAGATCTGCGCTCCGTAGCCGCCGTCGACGGGTAGGTCCACGCCGTTGATCCAGCTGGCGGACGGTGAGGACATGAACACGATGGCGTCTGCGATCTCGCCTGGATCTGCATGGCGGCCGGACCAGTCTCGGGCACCGGCAATCGCGTCGGCACCCATTGCCTCGGTGAAATCCTCCAGCAGTGGGGTTTGCACGGTGCCCGGCGAGACCGAGTTGGCCCGCAGCCCGATGGCACGGTTCGCGGTGGCGGTAGCGAGCATGTTCACCACCGCGGCTTCCTTCGATATTTGGTAGCACTCGCCCTGAATATCGGGGTGGGAGTCGAACAGTGCATAAGCCTGCTCCCAATCCTCCTGCGCCAGAAATTCTTTGGCGCGCACATAATTGGACCGCCAGGCGAAGCCGGCCTGGGATGCCGTGGTGACCACGGCGGCCGAATCACGGAACTTAGGGAGCAGCAACCGCGTCAGATCCCGCGGTGCCAGTGCGTTGACCGCAAGCACCTGCCGCCACGGGCGGGTTGCAGCCACCCCCGCGTTGTTGACCAGGACGTCGATTGGCTCGTTGATGGCATCGGCGACCTCGCGCACACCGTCCTGCGTCGACAGGTCTGCCTGGATCAGAGTGGCGACCCCGGGCATCGAGGACGCATCCGCGTCAGAAATATCGACTCCGATCACTCGCACCCCCGACGCGGCCAACTTTGCTGAGGTTGCGGCGCCGATGCCTGTTGCGCAACCGGTGACTACCGCCGTGCGCTCATGTGTATCGGTCATCGCGGCTGCACCGGGCATGTCCCGTAGCTCACCGGCAGTGATTTCACACTGTTGATGAACGAGGAGTTGAGCCTGCTCGGGGGCCCGATCACGCTGATATCCGGCATCTGTTCGGCAATAGCGTCGTAGATCAACTCGATCTCCATCCGAGCGAGATTTGCACCGATGCAGTAGTGCGCGCCGGTGCCACCGAAACCCAGGTGCGGATTCGGGTCGCGGCCGATATCGAAGGTGTGGGGATTGTCGAACACGGTCTCGTCGTAGTTGGCCGAGGCGTAGAGCATCAGTAGGCGATCACCCTTGCCGATGGACTGCCCGCCCAACTCGGTATCCCGGGTGGCGGTGCGCTGGAAGGAAAACACGGGGCTGGACCACCGAATGATCTCGTCGATGGCAGTCTTGGGCCGTTCGCGGCGGAACGTCTCCCACTGCTCGGGGTTGTCTTGAAAAGCCATCATGCCGTGGGTGATGGCGTTTCGGGTGGTCTCGCTGCCGGCGACCATCAGCAGCACCACGAAGTAGCCGAACTCCAAGTCGGTGAGCGCACCGTCCTCGTCCTGCGCGCGGACCAGGGCGGTCGCGATGTCCTCTGCCGGGCATTCCCGCCGGTCCGCCGCCAGGCCCATCGAGTACTGCATGACCTGGCCGATCGCGGCGACGGGATCGCCGATGATGTCCGGATCATCGCGGCCGGTCATGATGTTGGACCATTCGAAGACCTTGTGGCGCTGCTCCTGAGGAATTCCGATGAGTTCTGTGATCGCTTGCAGCGGAAGCTCGGCCGCGATATCTGCGACGAACTCTCCAGTGCCATCAGCTAGTGCGTCGGCAACGATCTTGTCGGCGCGCGCAGACAGCGCATCGCGCAGCTTGGCGATAGCTCGGGGGGTGAAGCCTCGGGAGATGATCTTCCGTAGCGCAGTGTGCTCCGGCGCATCCATGTTCAGCATGATTCCGCGATTGGCATCGATGGCTGCGCGTGGGACATGGTCGGAGTAGCGAGCGATGGCGGTGTTCTCCCACGAGGAGTACAGGTCACTGTCCCGGGATACCTCTTGAACCAGGGCGTGAGTGGAAACAACCCAGTAGCCCTCGTCCTCGAAGCCGCCGATCCCACTGGGCTGCTCGTTCCACCACACCGGATGACTCTTCCTCAACTCAGCGAAAAGCTCGTGGGGAATCCCGTTGTTGTACAGCGTGGGATCGGTGACGTCGATCCCCTTCGGCAGGTTCATATCGAATCCTCACGGGCAGATTGGTAGACCGGCCAGTGCGCACCAGGCACCGACCTGAACTAGTCCGAAAACGTTAACGAGTTTCGTTAACTAGAGTGATGTGGATCATACTAACGGAGTTCGTTAGGCTGTCAACCATGAGCATTCATCCACTGAGTGCCGAGCCTGATTCGGCGCGTGAGCGACTGATGCGGGCGGGCGAGACTCTGTTTGCGGACAATCGTCCGAATGGTGTGCGTCTGCGCGAGCTGAACACGCTCGCGGGCGTGCGGAACGACTCCGCAGTGCACTACTACTTCGGCTCCCGCGAAGGGCTGCTCGAGCAGATAGTGGCTGCACACATGGCAGACGTGCGGCAGCGCGTAGACGAGTGCACCCAGCAGCTATGCAGCGGCGATCAGTCCTCGCCCGCCGCCGTGCGGGATGCCATCGCAGCCCTCTCCATCCCGTACGCGGAGAAGCTCAGCTCGGAACGTGGCCGGCGCTTCATCCAAATCATGGCCCGCGTGTACGAAGAGCCTGGCAGCATGCCGGAATCGCGCTACATCCCGTCGAGCGCCAGCGCCATGAACCAGATCCGTCGCAGCCTTCCCGACATCCCCCCAGATGTACTCGACGAACGTGTTCGGCTGATCACCAAATTTGTCATTGCCGCATTCGCTGCGCGCACCAGAATGCCGGCGGACGCCCCAGGAAGGCTCGACCTGGACTCCTTCATCGTGAACCTGCTCGATATGGCCACCGCCGCATATTTCGCCGTAGTGCCAGAACCGGGACACTGGCCAGAGAACTGGCCGCGGGTGCACGCCGAGACGCTCGATTGACGGTTGTCACCCGCTCCAGACCCTCGATCCGGCAAGATTGAGACTCGGTCTCGCAATGTCCACGGCAAGAGGGGTGAATGCACATGAAACGCATCCTGAACGTGCTGATCTTCCTCGGCTTCTTCGCGGTGATCTTCATCGTCTTGCTCGCTGTGATCAAGTCGTCCCGGGACACCACGTCGCCCGCGCTCGCCGATGAATCGTTCGTGATCCAGGGCCAACCGACGACGTGCAGCTCGTTGTTCGGAGAGCCATGCGACTTCGACCTTCAAACCGAGTACAACATGTGGGGTAATGGACTCGAATCCTTCGTCGACTCTGGCGTATTGGGGCCCTACGCCGCCGATATCGGTTTCGTGGATTCCGCGAAACTGAGTCTGCAGGCGTGCGGAGTTGCCCGGACCGCAGGAAAAACTGTTCTGGAATTCGACGAACTGGCCCAGCGTGATCACCCGGACGCCACACGTGCGCAGCTGTTCCCGTTCTGGAACCAGACTCGGCAGGATCTGTGCCCTTAACCCTGTTTAGATCAGCACCGCGTTGTAGCGCAGCAGCTCATGTTTGACGCTCACGATCCCCGCTGGCGATTCCAGGTCGATGCGCTCGACTGCCTCGATGGAGTCGAGCGTGGTGTCCTTCGGGCCGGTGAGCAGATAGCAGAACTGGTCTTCATCGTGACGGCTACGGTATTTCAGTCCTTGTGCATCGGCAGTTCCTCTCAGAACGGCACTCGACCATAGGCGCGTGATCGGATACATCCGGGATGGCGTCTTCGTGAGGCGAGCTGTTTGACCGATGTGATGCAGATGCGAACCATGAAGTAACGCAACAGGAATGGGCTGAACGACCCGAACTTGCGAGAGAACCTTGCCCTCCAGCACTACCCTTCTCACGATGCGGGGGCGGGTGGACGGCCGGAGACTGCGGCCGATGACCTCGAGCAGCGCAACGGCGGAGGTGTCACCGAAGTAGGAATACGAGTAGTGGTGTTCGGCGGAGGGGCAGTCGAATCTGCCTCCGTAGGGCGGTTTCGGGATGGTGGGGTTGAGTGTGTCCGCACCTCGTCGAGGATCTGCGGAGTGCACGCGCCACAGCAACGTCCCGACTGCGATGTTCTCTGTGTGCGCCCGAGGAGTTCCTTCGGGCGGTTCAAGCTCGTCCCAGTCAGAGGTACTCACTCGACGAGCTTTCGGCCTCGATCTGCGCAGCATGTAGCACTACTTCCGGGGCCTGCGTCACCATCTCTGCCGGCGTCGCATCGTCGAGATTTTCGTCCTCGCCGAACCACCATGACGCCGCAGCCCACTCTTCATCGGACGCGCCCAGGAGCCGATTGACCTCGTAAACGGTCTCCTGCACCCCTGGGGTGAACTGAAACGCGGGATACACAACTTTGCCCGTTTCAGGGTGAATCAACCGTACGATCTTGGAAGCATCCGCAAGCTTGCGCAATGCATCCGAGGGGTTCTTCCACCGCCCGTGCAGCAGCTCACCGACCTGAGTGGACGTCAACATCTCCTGCTCCAGGATGAAGGAGACTGCGTCACCGAGCAGCCTTCTCTCCTCGATGACATCACTGTCTTGAAGCGCGGGATGCTGGGAAAGGGCGCTCGCGAGTTTTTCATCCTCGCGACCAGCGATGAGCAGGTGCGAGATCCGGTCGCGAACAAGCATGAAACCCGGCCGCGAACGCATGGACTGCATGATCCACCGCGTGTACTCGCTGTCGCTCAAGTGCTCGACTTGCTCCGCGAGATCCGCGACACTTCCTGGTGGCAATACCCGATCAATCGATCTCATGCTCCACACCTCCTCCGATGGCTATATAGATATGCTACATAGAATTCCTATGTTTGGTGCAGGGCGCTGACCCTGACCCCACCGAACTACTGCTGTGCAGATCCAGGCGCGGCTTTCAGATGCCGGTGCCGATGTCGATGCCCGAGGGTCGCGACGGTCAGGGTCAGCACTGCCGCGATCGACAGCGGCACCGCGATGTGGACGCGTAGGAGCAGGGCGCCGACGACGGCTCCGAGGAAGATGATCACGATGGCGCCGAACCGTCGATTCCACACTGCTCGCCAGCCGCCCACGACGAATGTTTCACCGGCCAGCGAGGTGAGGGTGGAGGTGACGACGACTGTGGTCATGTCCTTGATCGCCAACCGGCGCGCGACCGCGGCTTGTTCGCCCATGACGGTGGCGATGCACGCTGCGATGACGACTTTCACGTTCGGGGCCGGGTCCTCGCCCAGTACGAGGAAGACGCCGACCAACACGGCGAGGACGGCTCCGCCGATACCGAGCAGCGTGGTGGTGCGCGGTTGCCAGCCGGGTGCAGTGTTTCGGAGCAGTAGGCCCGATACGAAGGCGCCGGCAGCGAAGGCCACCAAGGCAACTCCCGGTCCGAGTACCGGCAACTCGTCGGCTCCGGCGATACCCATACCGAGGATGACGATGTTGCCCGTCATGTTCCCGGTGAACACACGGTCGAGTCCGAGGAAGCCGACGGCATCGACGACGCCGGTGACGAAGGTGAGGGTCAGCATCAGCCACAGCCCGACCGAATCTCCCCCGACCGGCACCCGCAGGCCGGACACACGTGAGGGTATCTTCGGCAATTCCATATCCATCTGCTTTCGTTGCTCGGTGTCATCGTTCGCCAGGGCGGCCCACAGGAAGTCCATTACTTTAGGACTTTCTGCTCACTGCTGCGGTCAGTTCGATCTCGACGGGAGATCCGGAGGGCAACGACGGGACTCCGACGGCGCTGCGGGCCGGGAGGTAGCCGTCACCGTCACCGAACAGCTCCGCGAGAACTGCTGATGCGCCGACGGCGTCGGCGTGTTGAGTCAATTCTGTTGCACTACAGATAAATACGATAACTTACAGCCCGACGGTGCCGATGAGTGCTCACGTCAGCTGATCAGGCGGCGGCAGTCCGGACTTGGTGAAGAAATGCGGCGGCGGCAGGAGAGGGGCCGTCGCTACTCCAGATCAGGTGTTCTGCTCGACGTGCAGCGTCGTGGACGGGAATGGTGACGACGCCGGTGAGCTGCTGGGCGTAGGCCGATGGGAGCATGCCGATTCCGAGTTCCTGAGCGATGAGTCCGGTCATCAGGTGGGCATCGGTGACGTCGAAGGCTACGTCGCGGCTCAGACCAGCGGCCGCGAAGGCCTGATCCACTTGCGCCCTCCCCGGGGTCCCGGGGGGAAAGTCGACGAAGACTTGACCAGCCAGGTCATGCAGACTGAGTTCCTCGCTATCCGCGAGCGGGTGTGTCGCCGACATGACGACGACATGGTTGTCGTGGGCCAGAAGGTGTTGCGCGACTTCGGTTATCACCCGCTCGATCGGCAACCCGAGGAACGCGACGTCGAGCACTCCAGTGGCGACCTTGTCGACGAGGTCGTCGCTTCCTCCCATCACCAGGGTGATGCGCACCTGTGGGTGACGATCGTGGAACAAGCGCAGTGCAGCAGGCACGTCGACCGCACACACGGTGGGGATCACTCCGACCGATAGTCGGCCACGGACTTCTCCGGTCGCGGCGGAGACTTCGCTGCGCGCACGCTCGGCCGCGGCCAAGCATTGCCGGGCCGCCGGCAGAAACGCCGCTCCGGCGGCGGTCAGGCGCACTTGTCGACTGGTCCGATGAAAGAGTCGCGCGCCGAGTTCGGATTCCAAGCGCGCCACCTGATGACTCAGGGCGGACTGCACCACGAAGCACCGCTCGGCGGCCCGGGTGAAACTGGAGAGCTCGGCGACGGCGACGACGTACGAGAGTTGGCGGAGATCCATCTATCCATCATCAATCACGATCGATGACGTGACAAACATGTGTTGGACTCATGCTTGCGCTATCGCAACGATAAGGGCATGGCATCTACCCCCATCCCGCATTACTCCACTCGAGCGCACCGATGAGCGTGATCAAGACGACCGTCCTCACCGCGATCGCGCCCGCGGTGTGGGGAACGACGTATCTCGTGACTTCCGAATATCTGCCCGCGGGTCATCCACTCTTCTCAGGCTTGGTCCGAGCTCTACCTGCTGGACTGCTCGCGATCGTATTGACTCGCACCCTGCCCACCGGAGCTTGGTGGCCGAGGGCGGCACTCCTGGGGGTGCTCAATATCGGCGCATTCTTTCCCCTGTTGTTCCTGACCGCTTACCGCTTACCTGGCGGGGTCGCCGCAACCTTGAACGCAACTCAACCGATCGTGGTCGCCATTCTGGCCGTGGCGCTACTGAGTGAAGCCTTGTCGTGGTGGCGGTTGGGTTGGGGACTGATCGGAGTTCTCGGCGTGGCGCTGATCGTGCTGACCGGCAGCGCCACCCTGGACGGGGTCAGCCTCCTGGCAGGCATAGGCGCCGCTGCCTCCATGGCAACCGGCGTGACGTTGACCAAGCGCTGGGGCCGGCCCGACGGCGTGGGAGCGATGGCCTTCGCGGGGTGGCAGCTGACCGCCGGCGGGCTGTTCCTGTTGCCGATCACTCTGCTCGTCGAGGGTGTCCCCGACACCATCACCTGGTCTGGGATCGGCGGATACGTCTGGCTCGGCTTGTTCGGTGGGTTGCTGACCTACACGCTGTGGTTCTCCGGCATCGGCCGGCTCCCGGTTACCTCCGCGGCGCTGCTCGGGTTACTTTCGCCGATCGTGGCCGCCGGCCTCGGCGTTGCATTGCTGGGGCAGCTTCTCAGCGGTGTTCAACTCGTCGGCTTCGCTCTCGCTTTGGCCGCCATTGCCGCCGGGCAGTTCAACCCGCCCCGGCGCGCCACGGCATACCGATCACGACAGCCAGTCGATCAGCTCACCAATACCTGACGCGCCGACACATCACGGTGCGCATTGCTGGTGGGGTCAGCCAGTCCTTCGACCTGGTGGACAGTGCCCAAATCCGAGCCACCCCGCTGAAGGAGCGTTCGAATCAACCTTCCCGGTTACGTTGCCCGCCCACGGTATCCGCGACGTCGCGGTACGTGTCCGGCGTGATGGGTGCTGGGGTTTCGCCGGTCAGTAGGGCTTCAAGGCCGGCGCGGAGGTGATAGCCCCAGGCTGTGGTGCAGACTGTGTGGCATTCCAGTTCGGGTCGCAGGCCGCGGTGGGTGAAGGTGATGCGGGTTCCGGCGGGGTCCGGTTCGAACTCGAATGCGACGACGGTTCCGATCCACTCCTCCTGGTCGGAGGTACCGCCCGAGGGAACAACCATCCAGGTGAGGGTGTGGCCCGGGTTTGCCTCGATGACATCGAACTTGGAGTGGTGCAGCTTCGGGACGTCGAAGACGAAGGTGTCGCCGACCTTGGCGGCGGACCCGACGATCATTTCGTTCCACCAACTTTTCGGTGATGCGGCAGCCTCGAATGCCTGGATCGGGCGAGCGGGGACGGTGAAGGTGGTCGTGAAATCGGAGCTCATGGGATCTTCCCTCTCCCTAGTTTTCGGTGGCGGTGAGTTCGGTTGCGTTCTGCATCTGCCAGACCTCGCTCGGCAGCGTCGTCCCGGTTTCCAAGTAGGACTTGAGGTTTGCCAGCACGGTCGGCCAGCCATGCGAGATGCCGTTAAGCATCTCCCTGCTTGCAACGTTCGTGTGGCTGACGGTCAACTTCACGGCGTCGACGACCGGTTCGATCTGATACGTCACGACCGAGCCCGGCTCGTCGAGTGCCTGCGCTGAGGGTTGGAAGGTGAACACCAGGCGGTTCGGTCGATCGGATTCGAGGACTTTGCCCCAGATGTCGTAATGTCCTGTCCGCCCGTCGAATCGGTGTGTCCACGAAGCTCCGACTTCCCAGCCGGAGACGTTGGCCATCCCGCCCCAGTAGATCGCGGTGATGTCGGCGTCGGTGAGTGCCTCCCACACCTGCTCGGCCGACGCTCGAATGTAGGTGACGTACACGTAGTCGGGGAACTGTTCGGCTTCCTTCATGGCGTTGTCCTCCGCTCGTTGTTTGACGACGCCCAGGACGTCGAGGTGTGGACGATCGAAATCACGGATCCAGCGACGTTCGATGTCGTGAATCGGCTCCGGATTCAAGAAGTGTCGACGTTCGCGCCCCTTGCGGACGACAACGACCAGGTTGGCCGCGACAAGTAGATCGAGGTGCTTCGTTACGGACTGACGAGCCATCGACATGCCCTCGCAGAGTTCTCCGAGTTTTTGCGCATTCTCACGTCGCAGGGCGTCCAGAAGTGCACGCCGAGTGGGATCGGCGAGTGCCTTGAAGACTGCGTTGATATCAGGCTGCGGGAGCACCCACCCAATATGCAACCCAATGGCTGCATATGTCAATAGGTCTCCACCCGGCAGCTCGGGCCGGCTTTATGCAGGCAGTTTCTGCAGCGTCAGCTTCGCTCGCTTACTCACTTCACTGTCCGGATCGTCGAGGTACCGCTCGACCTTCGGCTTCAAGCCGGCGGGCAGGGGCTTGTACTGACGCAGGTATTTGATGCCGAGGGCTCGTACACTCGGGTCTTCGATCTCACCGACGACGATCTCGAGGCCATCGGGTCTCCCCTGCTTGATCAACCATTCCAAGATCGCTGCCCGCCCCGAACTCAACGACCGATCCGTAGCGAGAGCTGCCATCCGGTCATAGTCCGAAGGCACGGCCAGATGCAGCAACGCATTAGCCATCGCATGGCTGTTGATCGGAGGGAGCGGCGGATCGAGATAGAACTGGTCGAACAACACCGGCACAGCTTCGGTCCCGACGGCATCGACGGTGGTGAGGGAGCGAGGCAATCCCTCGCGCAGGTTGGCGAGAACCCTTGGCTCGGTTGCTTTGCTGCGCAGTTCGACGTGGCGCAGCCAGTCAATGAGCAACGGGATCAGGTCGGGATACCGCTGGTTGGTGTTCACCAGATCGGTGAGCGTGCGGAACGGAAGTTTAGCCTTCTTGCTGACGCGGGTGATGTCGGCGGTGAGGAGGTCGTGTGCACGTCGGTGCTCCGGTGAAGGCGCCATGGTTGTTCGAAGCCGTTCTCTGGGTTTCGATTTCGCACCCGATCGCGAACCTATTGCGACACTATTCGGAGAGTTTCTGCAGCGTCAGCTTCGCCTGCTTACGCACTTCGCTGTCCGGATCGTCGAGGTATCGCTCGACCTTCGGCTTCAAGCCGGCAGGCAGAGGCTTGTACTGACGCAAGTACTTGATGCCGAGGGCACGCACGCTCGGGTCTTCGATTTCCCCGACGACGATCTCGAGGCCGTCGGGTCTCCCCTGCTTGATCAACCATTCCAAGATCGCCGCCCGCCCCGAACTCAACGACCGATCCACTGCGAGAGCCGCCACCCGGTCGTAGTCCGAGGGCACAGCGAGATGCAGCAAGGCATTGCCCACCGCATGACTGTTGATCGGTGGCAGCGGCGGGTCGAGGTAAAACTGCTCGAACAACACCGGCACAGCTTCGGTCCCGACAGCATCGACGGTGGTGAGGGCGCGAGCGAGATTCTCACGGAACTTGGCCAAGTCCTGTGGGTCGGTCATCGGCGTCCGCCCGTCGAGGTTCTTCAGCCAGTCGATCAGGAGCGGTATCAGCTCTGGGTATCGCACCTTGGTGTTGACCAGGTCAGGCAGGGTGCGGAACGGCAGCTTCGCCTGCTTGCTGATCCGGGTAATGTCGGCCGACAACATTTCGTGAGCTTTCAGTCGCTCAGACGAGGGCGCCATGGTTGTCGAAGCTGTCCTTTCGGGTGGCTCGCCAGGGAAGGACGGGCGAGACGAGCCTCAACGACTTTACGACAACCTGAGAACCTTTGACATCGAAGACAGTCGCTGAGGCGACGGAAACAAGGTCAATGGCAGATTGTGACGGCAGAATTCGGCTGCACTACGCCGCCAAGACAACGACTGAAGGAACGTCGACGCTGAGATCGCTGCGGGAGCGGACACGAACGCGGCAAACGGTCGAGGGTTCACCCCGCTGCACTTTGCGGCACAGGGAGGCTCAGTGGAGTCGGCGCGACGACTACTCGTTCATGGTGCACGGGTCGACGCGGCAGATGCCTACGGGGAATCGCCGTGATAGGCGGCTCTTGTGACAGCGTCCGGCATTTCAAGGTTCTCGAACTTTTGCGAGCTGACTAAGCAAGGACCGCGGTCGCGCGCAACATGCAACCCATTGATTGACGCGTCGGTTTCGACCACGATCAAGACCACTTTTTGATGCACCCGATACATGTAATCCCATTTTTACGAGCATCAATAATGGCCCCTCACTCCGAACGGCAAGCATGCCTATTACGCAAATAAGACGAGCAATCACGGACCACAGAACTCTAGTTCCGCAATCGTGAACCGATCTCAGTCGCAAGCGCTTTCTGTCCAGCGTCAGTAGGGAACGTCCCATCAGAGCCAAGCATGCCCGGACTATCTATAAGCACCGAACTTACATCAATATATTCAGCATCAATCCGTTCAGATACCCGACGAAGCAGCGTATTCATATTATTCAGCTTCGCAGAAGGACCCGGCGCGAAAACCGACAGAACCACAATCCGCGCATGAGGCGCCAGTTCCTTGGCTCTCAGTAGTGTATCCAAAATCGCCGGACCAATCTTAGAACCATCACCGCGCTTTAGATCTTCAAGACCGCCAGATATGATTACCATGTCAGCACTATCCAAACGAGATCCGTTTATTCGATCGAGGATCGTCAAATTCTTCGCGCCCGGCATTAGGTATCCAGAATCACGGGATGCGTAATCCCTCATATACCAACCCCGCTCGGCGGAAATAATATCCGGCCACTGCACACCTGAATCCATCGGCGTTCCTGTCGAATATGAATCGCCCAAAAAGTAGACCCATGGTTCATCGTAGTAAGAATCAGGTTGAAAACGAATCTCACCTACTGAGATCGCCTCCGATGCTTCTGGACTCTCGTCAGACGACCATCTCCACCAGACACCAACTAAAACCAAGCTAAGTGTAATTAGAATGAATGACACTTTAGTTTGCGCCGCAACTCGATCAAACACTATTACCCCTATAGAATCCACACGATAAACTCAAAATACTTCCGCGAGGCGCACAAAAGCGCGGATACGACCGAAATTAAGACCGCTCAGCCGCAGCAGGCTGAGACCTAACAGCACTGTCTGGTCGATCATTATTCTCACGTCTCGCACAGTCGTGCACGCCTCAACAATTCACTATTTACAACTGTCAGTCTTTTCGTGAGCTCGCTAGGGTCTAGCTCCCATAGTCTCTCCTCGATTAACATTTCCCGAACGCCCTCGGGGAATCGAAACCGACGGACCACTGCGGGGTTGCCAAATACGACAGCAAAGTCAGGAACATCCTTCGTCACTACTGAACCTGCACCGACAACGGAACCGATACCAATGCGGCTACACCCCGGCAAAATCACGGTGTTAGCACCTATCCAAGAATCATGACCGATCTCACACTGGGCGCGGACTACATCGCTAGCGCCAAGGCCATAACGGGGCTGGTACCAGAACGGGTGCATCGTTGCAGAACCAGTGGGGTGGGCAGCTCCAAATCTGCGAACATTAGGCCCAATAGATACATACCGTCCGATCGAGGTATTCGGGTCACAAAACCCCGGATCAAGTAGCGCACCATACGAAAATCCGCCAACCGATACTCCATGGTACCTGTGCAATATCGTGCGCAGAGTTTCCGAGATCATGGGCCCACCCTCGATTGCAACAATTGCCTTCAACAATCGCGAACGCGCAGGGACGGATTTGTATAGTCCTACAGCAATCTTACTAAAGATCGAACGATTCATCGATAGACCTGAACTGGACAGGTCCGCGCTTTTCGTCCTTGCGACAAACTTTCTCATTTTATTCCTTTCCCTCTCTCAACTTCGGGGTCTAAAAGGTTGCCGCTACGTCCCCAACTTCTCCTGAACGTACCTAGCGCCGCCCTTGAACTCGCGGCAAAGTGCTGCCGTGCCAGCGCCGACAACGCGAAGCCACGATACGTCGGGATTCTATGCCCTGACAACAAACGTCCGAGCAGTCTTCCGAACAGCGTCCGGACCCTTGTGACCTGAAGTGGTTGCACGCTATATAGGACATCGTGCGAAATTGATTCCAATAGGAGCACACCATCCGCCGCGGCATCCATCAAGGACTGGTGACCTCGTGCCGTTCGCGCAAATATGAACGACCTACCGTCTCCCGTATCGAACACAGGAAAACCATTTGCATCCGACTCCCAATAGTCCCCAACTGACACATCTGCGAATCGACCCGTACCATCGGGGCACAACTTACATCGCCATTGCAAATCCTTGCCGAGATGCGCACCCCACGATTCACTATAGGAAAGAACGGCGGAATTCCCATCCGCGTCCTGCACTGCAAACTCTCCGGGCCAACCCGCCCCACGGTAACGAAGCGATGTAACGCTCTTAACATTCACACCCAAATTTTCGACGAGAACATCTGTTGCACTCTGGCTCGGAACACCCGCGCAAAAAAAGGACATCATAAAGGGGGTATCCTCTACAGCACCGCCTTCTAAGCCCATTATGGCTCGTGCTGATGAGATTTCACAGGGCTTTCCAACCAAGGCATTACTCGAACCATTGACTACAAATAGTGGCAAATTTGCTACTGGCGCGTAACGTGATCCAGCCGCGGACAGCGCGTCCATCCGACTAGTTATGTTCGTCGAAGTGCTGCGTGTAGACCCCTCAAGCGCAATAGTCCCGACTACCTTCGCAGTCTGCTCCTTCTCAACCATCCAGGCTGAAAGGGCGGTCAGCACACCACCACTGCTGCCAGCACTGCGAAATTCTTCGTCTGAAGCCCACCCCACCCATGCCGATATATATGGCCCGAAAACCGAATCTTGCTTCATCCCATCCTCAACGGGCACCGGTGCATGGACGCCAATCCCCGGACAGACACTCCTGAACTTCATGACGTCGCCCACTGTTGTGTAGTCCTTCTCCACACCCAGTGAAGGCCTCAGAAAGCGATTTTTCACAATTTCCATAGAGACATCTTGAAATACCTGTGCACATCCACCGCAGCCACTACAATTTCCGTTACGAACTACCTTCGATATCTCTTGGGCCACCGACTTCTTCATACCGTATGCCACCTTTTCGCAATCTCGCCCATCGCGACTTTCGAGAAATCACGTGCCCTCGCTTGCACAGCGGCAACCGGATACGGTAAGTCTTGAAGCTGAGACACAAGCTGTAGGGTGTCGTTCGCGATATCGTCGGACAGCTTCAAATCTAAAACCGCGCGCCACTCGAGTGCCGCCATCAAAGGTTCAAACTTTCGCGAATACGCCCACGCGATAGCCGGAGTGCCCACAGACAAAGCATTCAAACAAGCGTGCATTCTTGACCCGATCAAAATATTAGCTCCAGAGATAATCGACCTCGCAGAATCCAAAGATGTCGGTATAACTGCGGTTACACCAACGGATTGATACTCTTCGGCGAGCAACCGCAGTACTGGAACATCATTGTCTTCACGCGGCGAGTCGAGCACATGTGCGATTAGCGTTATCTGTCTTTCAGCAAGAATCAAGCCATCAATGAGTTCACGGACGAAACCACGATAGTCTACATAGTTGACGTGCGAGTTCTCATGCCACAGCAATCCAGACACATTCACGAGAACATCGCTTTGTACCGATTCACTGGGATTTACTAACATAAAAACTAAATCCGTACTGATACCATCAACTTCTCGCCCTAGCGACTCGGCGCACTGGGCGCTGACTGCATCCCTAGATAGAACACAGTCAAAGTTCGCAAGCGCACCACGTGCAAGCAATCTACCAGTGCGCGATTTGAAGGGACCTATCGTTTGCGGCAGCATCACGCTTGGGATACCCAACCGCTTGAGTAGACGTTGCGAATAGATTATCGTTAACAGACGCTTATACCCGTATATATCAGTAAAACTGTCCCCGGCGCCTGTATCGAAAGCTGCATCGAAACTTCTAAAATATTCTTTGATGGGCCCTCGGCTCCGACCAATGTCCTTCATAATGGACCGCGCGCCTAGCGAGACACCGGTCGATCCCGAGCCGAAATCCTGGCATACGACCTCTACGTCGCCTCCCCATGTAACTTTAGCCAACGACTCAGCCCCTTCCGCCAAAACCCTAACTCCCAGGTTCGCGGAATGGGAGTCAGCCCATAAGGCCAAAACTCTGGTCGGAGCGTCGAACCGACTGACCGCTGGCTTCTTATTTCTCGAATGCCGGCTCGTAAGAGATTCTCTGCATCCGGCGCCATACCCCCTGACCGCAGCACGCAATTTACTTGCGCGCCCCTTCGATTCCTTCGCAGCCCGCGCAAATATACGAGCCGTCTCGATAGCTCCCGGTCCAAAAATGGTACTGAATCGACCATAATAACGACCCATTACGATGACTCTATTTCGTTGCATAGAATAGTAGTAAATCTCACTTTTACCTTCTGCCGCTGATGATGCACCGACTGCATGCCAGACTACAGAGTTCGGAACCACCGCCATGCGGATGCCGAGTTTTTGCGCTCGGATACACAGGTCGACATCTTCCCAGTAGAGAAAGATCTTCGGGTCGAACCCACCAAGCCGCCGCCACGTCGAGGCGCTCATCATCATGGCGGCACCGGTAATGAAGTTGATCCTGGTGAGGGTTGGAATCTCAGTCAGGGGCAAGCCAATGCCTGGATGACGAACAGATCGTCGATTCACATCGATCTCGCCCCCCGCAAACCACAATCTGTCACGATCAACCCCAGTTGTGATGAGGGGCGACACGATCTCGCAGGTCCGATTTACAACGGCATCCACTAAGCCCGCAACCGCACCGGCGTCGACCTCTGTGTCGGGATTGAGTATCCAGATTAGATCATCGTTGTCTAGATTGGCATCTCGTATCGCGGTATTGACTGCGACTCCAAACCCGAGATTAGTCGGGTTCGATTTGTATTGGACATCATATTTATTTGCTATAGATTTAGTCCGCGCGCGCTGATTTTGGTCCGTCGAATTGTCGATAACAATAATGGTACCAATGTCATCATCGTCAACAATCGAGCAGATGCATTTCTCTAAAACATCCCCCGAGTTGTAAGCCACCGTAACTACAGTCACCTTCGGCCTCTTTGATGACTGCCGACCATCTGTACCCCGAACTATCACAACTTACCCTTTCCAAACTATCGCGAGATTAATCTAGCCCGCCAGCACCGGCCTGCGACGATCTACTCTATGCAGTCTTACCTGAGACAGGATCGGGGGCACGGCGAAAGAGAGCACGAAAAGTAGACTGGAAATCACCTCTTCTGGGAACGAGGCCGCGGATGGTCACTGGCATCGCAGAAACGCCGAAAAGTGTAGTTACGAAATAGCCACACACAGCCGACAACGCGGCTCCATTTGCACCATATTTTTGCCCAAAAATAATAAGCAATGGAACGCTCACGACGAGTCCTGAAAGTTGAGAAAAGGTAACAGCCATCCCTTTATTGATTGCGAATAACGACGAGGTGAGGACTTGGTTCACAATTACCAAAACAGTACCAACGCTTAGAAGTAAGGTCGTTTCAATAGCGGGTCTGAATTCGCTTCCGAAGATGATGGGCACAGCGAGGGGAGCAATCGCAGCGACCAAAGCACCCGCCAGCAAACCTACTATCGTCGAATGACGTATTGACTCCGCTGCGATGTCTGATTGTTCGCGATCAGACGACTTGGCGATATGAACAAACGAACTCGCCCCAAGTGCGTTACCCACTGGGCTGGGAGCCATGGCGATATTCGTTGCTACAGAATACTGGCCTAGCGCGGATGCACCCGCAAGGGGCAGAAGCAGGATAAGGCCCAATCTGTACGAGGACATCTCGGCGATCTGCGCACCACCTGCCCGGGCCGACTCACGCAACAGCGCACCGAATGGGACACGGGACCCGCGCCACCGCACGACGTTGAATCTGATTGTCGCAACGTATGTAGCCACGATCGACAGACCGTATACAGCGATGACACCAACTACTGCTAATTGTCCGATCGCAAAACAAACAAAAATACCGCCGACGTAGAATAACGGCTGAGCGAGGGTAAGAACAGCAATCTTTGTGTACGACTTTGTTACTACAAAATAGCTTATCAGTACGTTCCGCGAAACAACTAATGGTGTGGTAGACAAGCACAGGTAAAACACAATTTTTTCCAGAGAAGATAGGTCCGAGAATATCGTGCTCACAGCGAGTGCCGAAATTAATAGTGCCGGAATTAGGGACAGGACACTGAGCCGTTGAGCGGACCTAATTACTGCATGCGGATCCGCAGCAGTAGCTACACGTCGCCGAACGACCCAAGGCAACCCAAATCCACAGAGCAGTGGGACTAGAAACACCACAGCGGTGATTCCCGCCGTAATTCCTCGACCGTCGGGACCCAACGCCCTTGCAATAAGCGGAGCGGTCGCTAATGTCAGGATAGACCCAAGAACCTTGGAGACGATCAGTAATGATGGTGAGTTTGGTAGTCGATGCGTCATCATAACGGTAAACCAACCCTATCTTTTCGCTGCCTCCGGTGTTGCAGGAAACGTGAGCAGATCGCGAAGAGTACAGCAAGGCCTATCGCCGCTTCGACTGCCATCAACCCATCCAACGGCTGTCTAAATCTAGTTCGCGTAAAATACAACGCCATTATGGGACCGTTAGCAAAAAATAGTGCGATTACTACCCATTCATTCGCGTGCATTTTTATCGATTCTCGACCGAGTATACGTACAATGCACAGTACTAATATTGAACCGAAGGCCACGGTCGCAATCAGTGCCTGGACCGTAGCATTATTTTGTGCAGCACTATGCGGCTCGTTATATGGCGAAAAATAGTTTACTAATTTTTTAACGTATAAGATTGACGACTCTTCCGGGTTGGACGTTATCCAGCTCCGCGCCTCTGTTGAGTAGAAGTCGTTACGAGATAGCTCACCCATTCCGTGCGCCGTCGCATACTCGACGCTCGGGCTGATATCAGCGGATACGCCACTATCCGCCGTCGCGTTGGGACTATTACCGAGAAGGAGGTTGAACCCTGACGACGTCGAGAGGAAAACTGCCTCACCGATCGTTATGTAGTTTCGAACGACCCATATTAGCCAGGTTCCTGCTGCGAATACCACACTTAGCGCGGCAGCCAATCGTGCACCAATGCGCCAAAATGTAACCACAACCGCTAACAAGAGCACTGCGGCAGTGAGTGCCAGAGTCGGCACCGCCAAGGCCAGGCACGATGCTGTTAATCCAGCGCCTACAGCAACAACTGCCCTGCACTTACTGCTGGTGACAGTCGGCGCAAATATCCACATCGCCCAAAGGGCAAGGATGCACGCCAGCGCCAATGTCTGAGGGTACAGCGTGGTCGCTGTGTACAGGTTGACGGGATAGAGGCCAACGAGAATTGGGGCTGTGATGCCGGCGATCTGGCCGCCTATCCGATAGCCGATCGAAGAAGCTAAGACGGCCGATGCCATCAGGAGTATCGCTGGAATCACAAACACGACCCAGCCTGGAGAGTCAATTATGAATGTAGTCGAAATCCACAACGGCCAAGCTGGCGGCCTATAAGCAGTGGCTAGTCCGTTCAGCTGGTAGACGCCGAATTGACCAACGCCCTTCCCAAGTTCTAAATAGCCTTGCTCGTCGCTGTATCGGACACCTTCATGCATTACGACGCAGAAAACGGCAATCAATATTATTACTACAGTGTTTGTAATAATTAGAAGCGAGAAACTTTTACCCAGTCTTTGCACCGTCCGGAAGCGACTGACGAAAGAATTTCGTCCATGCGGTCGGGATTGCAAACTCTCGGACTCAAGGTTACTCATCGTGTGTCAGCCATCTGTGCGCGTTTGTCAACGCAGACAATCAAACCGCATGCTATTACGCAACCGCCGAATGCGGCAAAACTTCTTGCATGCATGATCGGACTTACGAGACTTACGACCATCATCGCGGTAAAGGCACATCCTAACGATGCCCAAAAGCGCCGGTTAGTAACATTCTGGTTATTGGCAGCTCGAAACAGCTTATATATACCGAGACCAATGAGCGAAATCATGAGCGTGCCGCCGATGACACCGAATTTGACGAATGGCAATATCATGTAATTATGGAGATAGAGGCGCCCCTGGTCACCCACGAATGGTTCTCCAAATATCTTTTCTCGATAATATGCTCCGAAACCGGTTCCAGTCAGCGGATTGTTGGAGAGAAAGGTCCACGCGCTGTTCATCTCAACAAAACGCCATCCCACAGAGGGGTCGGTGGCGATCACGTCGGGTGCGATTCCAGTCAACACTCGGCTTGAGAACGTGTCGATCACATTCGCAAAATATCCGTATTGGTAGCCGATCCACACGGGAATTCCGGCTAGGACGATCCCAGTCAAAGCTAGCAGCGTAAGTCGGCCGAATCTATCCCAACGAGAAGATGCGAAAGGAATCACGACAGATAGAAACGAGGCCGCGGCGATACCCGCTAGCGAGTTTCGAGAATAAGACATTATGGTCAATGATGTTGCTGCGAAAATTAAGACCATCAGGTGCTTTTTTCCGATTAGTCTACCAATTTTCAACTTGAATACTGAAGCCGAGATAAGGAAACATGTGACAAATAGTGCAATTGAAACGGTTTCCGTCTGAATTCTTCGACTATCCAGAGATTGAGCCTGACCGCTGTAGTATATGGCATTGACAGCGCCAGCCTCATTCCCGACGATAGTGGTGGAGGTCAATTGACTCAAAATTGCTAGTACCGCGGTGCCAGAAATTAGCCAGGTTATTGCACGTCCGCCAAATCGTAAAGACTCGGGCCGAGCCATGAGGTACGCGCCTATGACTATACCTGCGACGATATAGAGTGTCGGTCTCATATCACGAATTACCCAAGACACCGTGGCACCGTGCCATACCCCGACACAGCCAAAAATGACCACACCTAAAGAAAGCATGCCTAAATATGGCGTCGATCTAACAATCTTGACGGCCGCAACTGTACTTGCAATCAGAAGTAGATCGGAAAAATATACCGATCCCGGACCCAAGGTGGCCTTCCACTCAACACCATAGAGGGTAGGAAGTGCAGTTGAGATCAGCGCAATCCAGACCACGATATCTCGATAGTTCAGCACGAATCGATGATTTACTGAACTGTCGATCAAATCCTCGACTGAGGGAGACGCTACTCGCATCACGGTCTGTGCACCTCGCTCAATTCTTTGACCCAACGAATCAGACTCGCTACTGATTCCTTCTGGTCCGCGACGTGTTTCACTTGCAGCTGACGCATCAATTTCGATGTCTCTTCCGCGCTAGTTGTGGCAGCCCGCACTCCGCCGAGTATCCCTGTAGCAGTGGTCGGCACGTACATCGCCGCGTCACCGAAGAAGCGCTGCAACTCAGGAAATTCGCTTGTCACTAGCGGTTTGCCATAGATCATCGCTTCGTACCCGCCACGTTGCATAGTATGTGGTCGATCAGTAAGTGCTACCACGATCGCGCAGTCCTGCAATAAGTCTGCGTAGCCCGAGTCAGTCACATACCCGGAGAAGGTCACATTGTCCGTTGCTTTCATTTTTACTACCTCTGGCGCTTTGCCAGTTAACACCCAATTGAGGCTTGGGTCCAGGGCCGCAGCGCCGAGTATCTCATCAACTGGTTCGTCGTTTGCGTAGCTCAGTGGAGTAAGAATAAATGATGGGAAAGTTCGGTCGCGCGTCTTGATGGAGCTCCCCGTCGGGCTGGAAATTAGATCGTGGAGAACGATAGCTTTCACATCGTGTGTCTGACAAACACTCTGTAGTGCGGAATTTGTAACAATTGCAATTGCCTTACGGCCGATAAGACGCAGCGTCGGAATTAATGCCCATTTCCACTTGGGATCTAAGAAGACACCACTGTGCAGGTCAACAATAAGTCGGCCACGGAAAAAGAGTTTGACAACTATAAGCAACGGGAGTGGCGGCAGCATTATTGCCATCACCGGTGGGCGTTTTTCTAGAACCATACGGATTGTTTTGATCGATTGAATCGCATAGCGGATTGGTAGCGGGCCGGCACCACCCTCTATGAACACGGGGAGCATACCTAGCGCTAACGCGAGGTCCTGACTCCTGCCGTGATGTTTGACCCAGCTAATAAATAGACCTTCTTCGTTGTTCATTGTGCCTGCGGTTCAATTTTTGTTGCGGCAGCGGAGTACAGCGGATCGCGCCTAGGCTCACTGAGGTCCAATCGGTAGGCCAACTTGCGAGAGACCATAGCAGTAGCTATTTGACTCTGGTGTCCATCGACATGCTCGTTATGGTCTCGATCCCTGACTGCCAGGATCGGGCATATACCAACATCTAAAAGAGAGAGAATAGACCCGACACCCGCATGTGTAATGACTACATCGGCCCAAAGTGCTGTAGTAAGCACCTGGGATGCTGGTATTTCGGAATGGGTTTCTCCTGGTAGGTCGCTGCGGGTCGTCGCGCCGAGTTGCCAGACCACCTCATCGCCGGGGCGTAACAACGACAATATCGAATCGACTGCACGGTCAAATCTATATGGCTTGATCGTACCGAGAGTAACGAATAATTTCAGGGATCCAGTCTTCGGCAATACAGAAACAGGCTTCCATTCCTCCAGCAGGGATTGCAGTTGGCGCCAGCCGCCCTTCGCCCATGTCCGATGTTGGGTGTACGTCGAAATGCCAGGGAATGCCCTCATAAGCCTACCTGTCAAAGAAGGCCCCTCGGTGCGACTCACGCTCTCGACATAAATTGTGCGAAGGCCCCGAATTCTTGCCAGCGGGAGAATAGACGATGCGAGTGCTGCTCCGGTACTTACGCATACGTCGTACGAATCCTTGGTGATAATCGGTGCCACTATCCGTGCCGCATGAAATGCGGCCTTAAAGTCACGGGGTTTTACGTAGGGCACATTCACCACATTACGGCCGCGAAGTAAGCTTTTAGATTGATGAGAATCGAACGTTATCCAGCTCGAGGCTGGATCGGACTCAACGTTGCTTGCCATGCGGACTAGCTGCTCAAGGTGTCCTCCCGTCGAGGCCACCCACAAAACCCTTGCCCCGGCCGGGATAATCTCGACGAGCTTAGATGGCTCAGTCCCGGTGGTCAATCCTTTATTCATGTCTACTCCAGGCACAGTCGATGAATGTTGAAGAGCTGTCCAGCGGTTAACGTTTGAGCTTTAATACGCCCCGCTGCTACCAGCAACTGCTTTGACCGTCTTTGCGATAATTAGGAGATCCCCCACCATCGACCAATTCTCCACGTAAGAGAGATCCAGTCGGACAGTTTCTTCCCACGACAGGTCGGAACGGCCACTTACCTGCCATAGTCCAGTAATCCCAGGCTTCACAAGTAACCGTCGTCGTACATCGCCATCGTAGGTTTCGACTTCGCGTCGCAACGGTGGCCTAGGTCCAACCACGCTCATTTCGCGTCGGAGCACATTCAAAAACTGGGGTAGCTCGTCGATACTGTACTTACGCATGAACTTACCGACCTTCGTCACACGAGGATCCTCACGTATCTTGAATAACACGCCGCCCGAACTCTCGTTCTGAGCAAGCAGGGCATCTACCTGCTTGTCAGCATTCTGGATCATGCTGCGAAACTTGATCATCGGGAAAGGTTTACCGTCTATGCCCATGCGCTCCGATTTATAGAACACCGGACCGCGACTCGTAGCCTTCACCGCAGCAGCTGTCGCCAACAAGATGGGGGATATCAACACAAGAACCAGGACTGCAAAGATGAAGTCGAAGGCCGTCTTACTGAAGCGAGTTGCGCCGTTGTACTGAGGTTTCTCCACATGAATCAACGGGAAGCCGGCGACCGGACGCATGACCAACCGGGGGCCCGCTACGTCGACGACACCAGGCGCGACCACAAGGTCAATGTTTTTCTTCTCAAGATCCCAGACCATTTTGCGGATGCCCTTGGTTCCAAGATGCTCGGTGGCGGTGACGGCGACAGTATCCGCGCCTGAAGCCTGGATAGCCTCGAGGACGTTGTGCTCGTCGCCGAGCACTGGAATTTCGTAGCCGTCCACCACAGCCGAATCACGCTTTGGTTCGAACCCTGGCAGGCACATGCCAACCACGCTGTATCCGGCTGCAGGTGATCGCTCGAACTGCTTGGCCATCGAGACTGCTGCCGCCCGGCTACCTACGATCAGCACCGCGGTCTGATACTTACCTTTGCTGCGCTTGGCGGCGACACCCTTGCGCCACATCCAGCGACTGACTAGAAGGGCCAACAGGCCAACTGGGAACGCTATGGCGAGATAGAGACGCGCAATGTCGATCTTGAAGAGGAGAGACAGAATCGCAATGACACCGAAGAGCCGGAAGGTGGCCGAGACGATGCGTCGGTACTCCTCGGCGCCGTTCCCGATTACCCGGGTCGAACGTGTGCGGAAGATGGCGAGGAACGCTATCCACAGCCCTGCGAGTGCGGCAGAGATGCCTGTGTAACTCAGCATCGCTGTGGTCTGTAGTTCACCGAACCGGATCAGTTGCGCTAGTGCAACGGCGGCTACGACCACAATGATGTCGGTAACTCGGAGCCTGTCCATGTACTGGTGCTCCCACACCCGACGAGAAGTCAACCGGCGTTCCCGCCACGCCTGCTTGCCCGGCGATGCTGCTTGCGAAGCCTGCCGTACTGATCCCAGCGTTGCCACCGACTCCCCCTCCTAACGGTACTTCGACAGCCATGGGGACGACTGTCAACGATTGCCTGCGAACCCCGACGATTCATTTCCACATTGGCATGAAGGCACTTACTTCAGCCCGACTACTCGAGCATTCCGATTTTCGCACGTTGACTGAAATTCGACTCAGCAAGTGAGTCACATCACAGTGTAATTACGTATCCCAATCGGATTATCACACCGACTGTATAGAACGCGAGCATATCGCGCGCATAAATCGGCCCGCACTACTCATCGAACGAGCTGGAGGCACTGTTACATCCACACGCGCGATCCACTCTGACCGCCAATCCTGCAGTGTGACAATGGTTTTCCTACGTAAGTACGGTGTGAGACACCAATCCACATCTGGCGGACGCTACAAGTGCGGCATCCCCAGATGCATAGATTTTTCATTATGTAAAACATTTGCTTTGACGCTTGATTGCCAGCTAGCGGTCGCTATGACGGTTTTCAAACCGACTGGACTAGCGCAGACACCAATTCGTACGATTGAATGACATAAGTTCTTTAACCACCCGACAGATTTTGTTGCGACTGTTAAATCGCTATAAATAATGCCGGTTGTGCTTTACGGGCGCCCAAGCCCGCGGTAGGTCCATCCAGCATCGCGCCACTGCACCGGGTCGAGGCAGTTTCGACCGTCGATCAAGGTTTTCGCCCGAACCACGCTGTCGAGGTCCTTCGGCTTCAGTGCCTTGAACTCTTTCCATTCCGTCAACACCAGCACTACATCCGCGCCTTCGCACGCTTCGAGCGCTGAGGTGCTGTAGCCGAGTGTGGGGAACAAAGCGCGTGAGTTGTCCATCGCCTTCGGGTCGTACACATTGACCGCAGCGCCCTGTAGCTGGATCTGACCAGCCACATTGAGGGCCGGGGAATCACGGACGTCGTCGGAGTCAGGCTTGAACGCGGCCCCGAGCACTGCGACCCGCGCTCCAAGCAGTGATCCGCAGGCTTCTCTGGCCAACTCCACCATGCGGGTGCGTCGGCGCATGTTGATGTTGTCGACCTCGCGAAGGAACGTCAATGCCTGGTCAGCGCCCAGTTCGCCGGCCCTGGCCATGAATGCGCGGATGTCCTTGGGCAGACATCCGCCACCGAAACCGATGCCAGCGTTGAGGAACTTACGACCGATGCGGTCGTCATGACCGATGGCATCTGCCAGCACTGTCACATCGGCGCCTGCGGCTTCGCAGACCTCGGCGATCGCATTGATAAACGAGATCTTGGTAGCAAGGAAGGCATTGGCCGAGGCCTTGACCAGCTCGGCCGTCGCCAGGTCGGTGACCAGGAAGGGAATCTGCTCTTCGAGCAGCTGCGCGTACACCTCGCGAGCCAATTCCTCAGCACGGCCGGGGCGCGCCTTGTCTACGCCCAGCACCAGGCGGTCCGGATGCAGGGTGTCCTTGACGGCGTAGCCCTCACGGAGGAACTCCGGATTCCACGCCACCTCGACCTCATCGCCAGCCGGCGCGAGCTCCCGGGCTCGTGTCGCGAGCCGGGCAGCGGTGCCGACTGGGACCGTCGACTTGCCGAAGATGACTGCAGGCTTGGTGAGCAGCGGTGCGAGCTGCTCGATGACCGCGTCGACATAGATCATGTCGGCCGCGAATTCACCCTTCTTCTGCGGAGTGCCAACGCCGAGGAAGTGGACTTCGGCGAACTCTGCAGCCTCTTCATAGGAAGAAGTGAACTTCAGACGGCCCGCTGCGATGTTGCGCTGGAGGACCTCTTCGAGCCCAGGCTCATAGAACGGCACCTCGCCGGCTTCGAGCTTGGCGAGCTTGGCTGGATCGACGTCGACTCCGAGGACCTCATGCCCCAACTCCGCCATACACGCCGCGTGGGTCGCGCCGAGGTAGCCGGTTCCGAACACGGTAATTCGCATGGGGCAGTCTTCCTATTTCAGAGGCCGAATGTGAATCGCGAACAGTGTGAACGCGAAGTCGAGCGCATGACGTCGATGGCCAGTCATTGCTCTCGCACATCTTAAGGGGCCAGTGTGACAAAGTGCGCGCCGGAATGGCCACCGCCAATTAGGCGGGCACGACGCAACCGACCCTGCGTGTCGCCGCGAGATCCCCAGCGGGTCAACGGATCAGAATAGATGACCCAACCGGGCATCTCAAAGGTTTCCACTGTCATTCAGTTCAATTAATTCGTTCACTAAATCCCGCTTCAGCATTTTTATGTAATGCAAGTCACTGGCATAACCGCGATCGCTCAGCACTTCAGAAGGCTACTACCAATTCTCAGCAGAACCGGGCCAAGGGCGATCCGAAGAATCCCAAACCCGATTGATATCACCCTTCGACGCAAGGTCCGCACCATAAGTCGGGAAGTAGCAAGCCACGATAGGCACGGCGCAGAACACCTGGCCCACCCCCACAACAGTCTCTACCAGAGACTTAGACCCTTCTCGAGGCAGGGACGACAGGAATGCAAGCCTGGGCGGTTCGCCATGCAATCTTCTCTAAAAACACACCGGGGCGCTGGAATCACCACAACTACGCGAGCATCTGCCGTTCAGTCGAGGTCGCGGACCCGTCGGGCGGGGATACCGACATAGAGCCCGTTCGGCTCACAGTTCTTGGTGACCAGTGAGCCAGCACCAACGACGCACCCCTCACCGACCGTCACACCGGGCTGGACGGTCACATTCGCTCCGAGCCAAGCTCCGATACCGATAGTCACAGGCTCGCACGTTCCTGCGCCCGCTCGCTTACTGGAAGGACCGATCTGGTGCGAACTTGTGACAATAGACACCTTCATTCCGAATGATACGCCGTCTCCGATCACGACTGGAGCAGATGAGTCGATGAACGCATCGTAATTCAAAAACACGCCTTGGCCGATTTCGACATTGCGCCCGCTAGCGAGGAACGCGCCAGGATAAATACGCGACCGACAAACTTTAATTCCCATGACGCGGTACAGCCTCCACCGCATTCCGGTAGGTATAAGCATCGACGACAGTACACCGTTGATGATGAACGATCGGATGATGTAGCGGATTTGATTGGAGGGCGATGCCATGTGATGCATTGTGCCGTACCGCTCGCTCATCTATTGAACGAGGCAGCATTTGCGTAGAATTGACACCGGGTTACGGCGGGCTGCAGGTGCGAATGAACCCGGTGAGCAACGAACGCCTAGCTCCGACAGCGGCCGGAAGTACGCAGACTCGCGAGATCCCGAACTGGGCAACGGGACAGAATCGATGACGGAACCGGGCGGATCTCAGGTTTCCACTGTCGTTCAGTTGGATGAATTCGTTTCTTAATTTCAACTTCATTAATTTTATGTAATGCATGTCACATATTCCCGGATCGGTTTCTCGGCATTTACAGCGCGGCCCGCGATCGACCCACCGAGGACTCACCTCGAACGCTCGCCCAATAACACAGTAGTTCGAGCTTCAACCGCGAGGGCCCACCGTGCCGAAAGCAAGTAAATAGCTTGGTTTCTTCAATGACTGTAGAAAAAGGGAATTCCCCCGAATACGAGTCCCCTAACAATACTTCCTCATAAAAGCCCGTTTAGCTTCATTGAAACAAACCTGTGAACCGGTCGAATTCCGCGATTATTCAGAAAATGTATGCCTAGTGTGTAAAACGTCTACACACGGATTTACGAGGAAGTCCCTGACGCGCCCAGCGCGTAGTCCGACGCCATTTTTTCTATCTGGCGTTCATCGGACTACACCAGATTCGGCCCATTCGCCGCTGCACGTCAAACCATACGGAACCTCGATGACCAGCGCCTTCACACCAGAGGCAGCAAAGCGTCGCCGCCGTAAAGGCCATTCTTGCGTTGGGAACCGCTGCGCTATTGATACTGCCCAATGCGACGGCAGGTGCAGCCACCCCACCGATGGGTCTGGGAACTGCAGAGAGCTATGCAGTTCTGGCCGGTACCACGGTCACCAACACCGGCCCATCCATGGTCTCGGGCGATCTCGGGGTAAGCCCTGGCACAGAGGTGACCGGATTCCCCCCGGGCCTGGTCAACGATGGCGTTATTCACTCCGCAGATGCCCCCGCGCTGCAGGCACAGGCTGATCTGACCACTGCATACAACGACGCGGCAGGACGAACGCCGCCGACATTGGTATCTTCCGATCTCGGTGGGCAAACACTGGCTCCTGGGGTGTACAAAGCGGACTCTGCACTCGCACTGACCGGGACAGTCACATTGGATGCCCAATCCGATCCGGCGGCCGTCTTCATCTTCCAAGCAGGTTCGACACTGATCACCGCACCGAACAGCACCGTGAACCTCATCGGCGGTGCGAACCCGTGCAACGTCTTCTGGCAGGTCGGCAGCTCCGCCACACTGGGCACGACCACCACGTTCGTCGGTACAGTCATGGCACTCACCTCGATCACCCTGCAAACAGGCGCCAAAGTCGAGGGCCGAATCCTGGCGCGTAACGGTCAAGTCGCACTGGACACGAACACGATCACGCGGCCGATGTGTTCCACGCCGCCGACTACAACCACCACGCCGTCCACGACGACGACGGTGCCGCCGATCACGACAACGGAGCCACCGGTCACGCCCACCACGAACGCACCGCCAACCACCACCACCACGACCGCACCCCCGGTCACCACCACCACGACCGCACCCCCGGTCACCACCACCACGACCGCACCGCCGGTCACGACAACGACCGCACCACCGGTCATCACCATCCCGACAATCCCGGGCGTACCTACGATTCCTGGGGTCCCACCGGTCATCACGATCCCGCCGATCCCCGGGGTTCCGACCGTGCCGGGCGTACCCACAATCCCGGGTGTACCCACAGTGCCGGGCGTACCTACAGTCCCGGGCGTACCTACTGTTCCCGAGGTTCCGCGCACACCAGGAACACCCAACGCTCCGGAAACACCAAAGGCTCCACAGTCCCCTGCTCCTAACGGCGGCCCGAGCACCAATGCACCGGGTGGACAGATCACCCAGATACCCAACGGCGGAGTCGAGACCGGTGACGGCAGCACAGTTAGCCAAGGCGATACGCGCCACTGGGTTCCGATCTGGATTTCTGCTGCGGCCCTCGTCGGCGGAGCCGCACTGATAGTCGTTCGGCGACAGCACCAAAATACCAACGGCAGCTGATGTTCTCGCAACGCTCAGATTTGAGTGATCGTCCTACTGCGTCCCGACGTCGGGGCGCAGTAGGAGGGTTAGCCGTAGCCGTAGCGCTTGCACTGGCTTTGGTCACCGGCTGCAGCGCCCCGGCAGAACCCGACGGGTCAGTCGTCGGACAGCCGTCGTCGTTGGTCGACTCCTCTGGTTCTGCCTCGTCGGCCGAGACGTCACCGGACGCACCTGCACTCCCGCCTGCGGGGGATGCGGACGTCGTCGACACTGTTGTCGGCGCCCCGGCTGTATCGGCGTCGACACCGATACGGATCGAAATCCCCGCCATAGGAGTCGATTCCGACCTCATCGGACTCGGCTTGGAATCCGACGGAACCATGGAGGTGCCAGCGGCTGGGTTCCCCCGGCGGTTGGTACGACGGCTCGCCCACGCCGGGAGAGCTGGGCCCGTCGATCATCACTGGGCATGTCGACTGGGCAGGGAGTCCAGGGATCTTCTACCGGTTACGCGAACTCAGCAGCGGGGACAGTGTCATCGTCAGCCGTGAGGATGACACCGTGCAGACCTTCACAATCTCCGATGTCGAGCAGTATCCCAAGGCCGAGTTCCCGACGGCATCGGTCTACGGCGATCTCGACTATCCCGGACTCAGGTTGATCACCTGCGGCGGTGCGTTCGACGATGGTGCCGCCAGTTACGACGACAACATCGTCGTCTACGCCGCGCTCACCTAGTAGCCCGCCGGCTGGCTACACCGAATCACTGTGCAGGTCGGGTAGATTCCACCCGACCTGCACAGCAGCCATTCGGCGGCTCAATTTAGCGCAGGCCCATCGCACTACGGGCCCCGGTCACGGGGACTCTCCGATATCAAAATGGACATACAGCTACATTTGGTCTGTATTTGAAGTTTAAACAAACCAAAGGTACATTCCTGGGACACCTCGTGGTCCAGGAGATTGTCATGACAGCTCTGCACAGCGACGCCCCTGCGGTACAGCGTCAATCCGGTGCTCAGCGCTCGGTAGCCGACTTCCTGCTCCGCTCTCGACGTGTCGTACCCCTGCTCGCTGGTGCGCTCGCACTGGCCGTACTGGTTTCGGCAACGCACCCTCTATCGGCCTTGTCGCCGGTCGCATGGGTGGCGTTGATCGCAGTGGCACCGTTGACCGTATTTCTCGTTCGCCAGATCCAAGGCGCATGCGTGGACCACTTCGCCAACCGTCAACCGCCGGCTGCGTCCACCGAATAGATTCGCCAGCGGATCATGCCGCCCGGGCCCACCACGCTCATCTCGCGACTACTGATTCCCGCGCCGTCGTCCCACAAACTGGGGTACCGCATGTTGATGGCATCCATGCCTCCGTCGGCCACGGGATCGGAGACCAAGATGTACCGGATGCCGCTCGCTGCGGGGTCGTTGAGAACCGCGTAAAAATCGAAGTCGCTGGTGATCACGAATTGGTCCGGCCGGTTCGACGATAGCCAGATTCCCCAACTCTGGAAGCTGTCCGAAAGCACCGATCCCTCTGGCAGATTCTGCCGATCCAGCCACTCAGCGATCGCCCGGTCGTCCTGGAACAGTTGAAAGTAATACTCCTGGTCCATCGGATTCGTCGAAGGCGACACGATCGACCGCAAGCCGAACTGCACACCCTGGTTTCCCACCGCAGGGTTCAACATCGATATCCAGGTAACCGGAATGGACGTCACCGCGACGACGAGCATGGCCACACCGGGCAGATGCCGAGCCCATCCCGACGTACCGCGCGCACTCACTGTTACCGGTGACCACCATGTCAAAATCGTGATGACCACAAGCGGAATGACGAAGATGTAGAACCTGAACCACCCGAAGGTGGTACCCGTGATCTGAGCCGCGGCCTGAAATATGATCACCGCACCGAACAAGGCGGTAGGGACAAACGAGTCGAGGCGTCGTTGTCGTTGTGCGACCACAGCTGCAACAGCCAACACCACGAGCAGCAATGGCTGCATGCCGAAGATTCGAGCGAGAATCTCGCCACCGGCAGCGGCCAGGTCTACACCGCTTCCGCCTTGGTTCACCGCAGCCACCGATACCTGCGAGGAGTTTCCGTAGGGGGAGGTGATCTGCGAAATCGCCTCCCCAGTCAAGACCCACCCGGCGACTGCCCAGACCACGAACGCTGCCGCCGCGGGCAATCCCACGATCACCCCGTCGTGCAGCGCTGTCCCCATTGCCCCCTTGTTTCCGGCGGTACCCCGATAACGCAACCAGGTCACCAGAAACACGCCCACCACTGCTGCCGCCGCCACGCTGAGCGCGTCGTACCGCACCAGATAGCTCAGTCCGATCGCGAAACCCGCCCACGCCAGATCGAGCACGTCGCGAGTAGTCATCCACAGCAGCAGGCGTCGAACAGCAACGACGACGAAGAAGATGAACGCAGCCTCGCTCAACCCCGTCGCGCCGTACTCGATGATCATGGGATTGAGCGCGAAGGTGGCGACGGCGAGCCACCGCCATACCCGAGGCACGTTCCGGTCCAACGCAATACGACGAACCGCCACCACCGCGAGCGCCATGAACACCGCACTCTGCACCACGCCGGCCAAACCCAGCGTCTTCATCTCCGGCCACACCGGAGTCAGCAACAGCAACGGGATCTCGACGACGCTTGGTAGTGGATTCCACACGAACCCGATTGCACCCAGATGCGGGTCCCGGCTGAAAATTGTGTAGCCCGCATTGGCCACTCGAGACGGTCCGTCGCCGTCGATCAGGTTGTATGTCGAAGCCAGCAGGTATCCGACGATGCCGTAGAGCACCGCACACGGGAGGAACAGCGCGCAGGTCCAGACACGCTCATACCGTGCAGGTTTCGCAATGATCGGGGTTTCGGGTTCCCGAAGGTCCGTCACCGTCACTACTGGGACGCCGCTCGTTTACGACGTCGATCCATCCACAACCCGGCCACCATCACAGCCGCAGCGACGACCAAGGCCGACGCTCCGATCCAGAGCCACGTCACCCACCCGCGCTCCGGCCCTGACACCGCGCCTGCCGGTCCGTCGCTCATCACTGTCATCGGTGCAGCCTCACCACCGAGACCAGCAGCGACGACGTCGCCGGACAGATCTGCCCAGCTACCACCGGGAGTTGCTCGGTCGAGAACTGGCCCGACCAGGGACCACTCCCCCGTCGTCGTGATTGCGACGACGGTCCGATCGCCTTCCGCAAAGACCTGCAAGGACCCGATTCCGCCGTCGACATCCATGGTCAGGCCTTGATCGTTCGAGATCTTCACCGCCCCATCGACGACGGCCAACGGCGCCGAGATACCCGCCGCTCCGAGCGAATCCGCATCGGCAACGAGCAGAGCTCCCATGCCGCTACCGACGACCTCATCCATCGGTGCCACCATCGGCCTCATCGCCGCATTCGCTGTGGTCTGCATCGACGCCACGACGCGCGTCGCGTAGGACAATCCGAGCACACCGTTCGCCTCGGGGTCCTGCTCGTCGAACGCGACCTGAAAGGTGGGCATGAGGCTGGTGGGAAGTGATTTGAAGCCGCCCGTGCCGCCGCTACTGCCCGACACGGTGACCGTCGACTTCGGGTCGATCGCAAACTGGATCGGAGCAGTGAACTGCGAGCACCCGGCATTCGGACTGTAGGTCAGGGCCACATTCAGACCCACGGCGCGGGCTATTGCCCCGCCGGCGACGGAGAACGTCGTGTCCACTCGGCCGGACGAATCCAACTCTTGCGAATGCATCACCTGCCCACCGGCAGAAATGGTGGCAGTGGCGGTGGCGTCGGACACCGGGGTGTAATCGGCCATCAGATGCACCTCCATACTGCCGGGCTGAGTCAACCCGAAGGAACTGGAGTCGAAGCCCGAAAACAGCTGCGCCGAACCGAGAACCGACGTGGATGCGACGGCGCCGAGCTGCTCGAAGGTCAACGTGTCGGTGCCCAGGATTTCATCGGCTGCCAGAGTGGTGACTGCCGCGGACCGGACCTGAACAATTCGGTCGAGGCCGGCAGTGAACACCCCGACCTGATCGGCCAACGCATGACCGGTTCCGCTGAGAACGAGAACGGACCCGGCGCCGGCAGCGGCGATACTGGCCCCGGCCTCGGCGGCCTCACGCACCACGACCGAGCGGGTCAGCCCACTACCACCGGCAGGGACGGGCGCTGTCCGGCTCAACGGCAGTACCGAAATCTGTGCGGGAATGGAGCCGTACCGATGCACCAGGGCTGCAGCCAGAGTCAACACACTCTCTTTCTCGGCAGTCGTCGGTTCCGGGTCCACGAACACCTCCACCGCATCGAGCACCGAGGGAAGGAACTGATCGACGGTTTCCGGGACTTGTTCTGCAGCTGTGAAACTGACCGCAAGGTCGGCCGCTGTCAGCCGTTGCGGCGCGCCGCACACCGCACTCGAACGGTCGAGCGGCCTGACGGTCATCCGCAGTGTCGCCATACCGGCAGCTGCATCGACGGCCGCACCCGCAAGATCGATCGAGAACGGAGTCACACGCTGGCCTGATTCGACATCCGGGATGTCCGCGGAGCCGAGAAAACGACCGTCGGCCGAGGTGACCTCGAGATATCCCAGTCCGAGTTCGACAGGGGCGCGCAACTGACCGGTCAAGGCGAGCATCGCACTCCCTGCCGGAACGGGCACCTGCACAGCCTGTTCCACATCGGCCGCATCGAAGACGATCTCGGACCCGAGACCCAACGACGGCCAGTTCAAGACCAACGATTCGGCGTCCTGATCCTCGATCGACTCGGAGGGCTGGGCATCGACGGTCGACGCGAATCCCACCGTCGACAGCGACAGCACCAGTCCTACAACGAGCCCTGAGCACGCCACTCTTACTCGACCACAGATCGCACTCACTTGTTTCCCTCACCATCGTTCGACAGGCCATGAACAGTTTTTTCCCAGTACGAAGCACGGAAGAAGAGTTGAAAAAGTCCCTTGACCGCCGCGAGCCCCTGCATGACCCAGTACGCGGGCACGGTCAGCGCGGCGAGGAGCAGATAAGGTTTGTCGGTTGCCCGCGTGGAGATCAGCCCCAACATCAGTGTCACGACGTTCCCCAGCGTGAAGAGCAGCAGACTGACGTAGTAGATCGCGCCGGGTAGGAGCGTCTCCATGATCGCCGGATGGCCGACGTACCAGAACAAGACGCTGCACCAGAAGATCAAGTTGATCACGTTGCTCAACGGCATCCCCAGCGTGGTGTTCGCAAACCGCAGTGTCGCAACAGGACCTATCTCACGCACCAGTTTCCGCGGGGAGCGAAAGTGCACCAGAAAGGTCTGCAAGTAGCCCTTGTACCACCGGGAACGCTGGCGGATCCAATTGACCGGATCACTGTTTGCTTCCTCGAGAGTCACCGAGTCCATCAGTGCCGTCCGGTAACCGTGGCGCGCCAAGCGAACTCCCAAGTCGGCATCCTCGGTCACATTGAACGAGTCCCATCCGCCCAGCTCTCGCCACACACTGCTCCGGAAGTGATTCGACGTTCCACCGAGCGGAATGACGCATTTGCGTCGAGCAAGAGCGGGAAGCATGTAGGTGAACCACTGGTCGTACTCCATGGCGAACCACTTGGTCAAGATGTTTTGCTTCTCGTTGAAGTAGCCGAGACGAGCCTGAATGCAGGCTACTTCGGGCGGTGACTCGGCGAACATGACTGCAGCTCTGCGCAATTGAAGAGGGTCAGGAATGTCCTCGGCGTCGTAGATGGTGGCGTACTCACTGCGTTCGAACTCGAGCGACATCCCGTAGTTGCAGGCCTTCGGCTTCGTCCGCGGCTCGCTCGGTGGCACCAGTACCGGAGTAACGCCGCCTACCCGACCTTCCTCGAACGCCTCGATGGTGGCGGAGTCGTCTGCTTCGAGCAGCAACAAAATGTCCAACTTGTCGCGCGGGTAATTCAACCGGCCGACGCCGTCCATCAGCGTCCGAACGATCTCGGGTTCGTCGAATACCGGAAGCAAAACTGTGTAATGGGGTAACTCGTCATCGGGAACAGCCAGCGCCCTCTCGTCGGACACGCGCACGGCAACGCTCTTGGTCATTCCGAGATGCAGCAGGTACGTCTTGTCGATTGTCGATGCCAGGTAATAGAGGTTGACGACCACGACGACTACGGTGAGTGTCTTGTCGGTCGCCAACACCAGTGACGTCGACAGCACCAACGCACACGCGAGCAGCCCGATCACCTGGCCACGGGTGAATGTCACTGCCGCCGACCATTGTGCGGGCAACGCTTGGGTGTAATCAGTCATCGAAAGGATCCGCTCGACAGGATCGACTCGAGTGTCTCCAGGAGGGTGTCCATGTACTTCTCCTGGCCCGAATCCCAGTCGGCGCTGCCCTGTTGACGAGCCAACCAGTCGATCGGGCCCAGCACGGTTCCTGCGAACGTGGGCATCACCGGCCGAGGAACGTTGCGAGGTTCATCCGCACGCTTCGACATCATCAGATACACGCGCTGGAACACCTCGCCGTCGTCGGCGGACCGTGTCTTCCACGTCCACCCCAACGCTGCCCACAGTGGCTCATCCGGAGTACTGACCTGGTCGGAACCGTTCTGCGAACCCGTGACTACGACACCATGATCCAACTCGGCGTACCCGTTCGACACCCGGGCCGGCGGATTCGATGCGTACCAGATCGAACCCCGGAAGCTGGAGAGAACACCCGCTGATCGGGCGGTGAACACGTCGAGAAACATCACTCGCTCAGGATCTCCGGAGACGTCCAACTCGTACCGGACTACCGAGCCGCCGGGACCCAGAATTGCCGGTCCCCAATCGAACCGTTCCTGCTCACTCACGTTGAAGCTGTTCGAATCCGCAAGGCTGTCGAGCCAATCGGTCGGGGCGGTCGCCATACCCGATTCGCGCACGCGTGAAGCAGGAACGGGAAGAACCGCCAGCGCGAGCAAAGCCACCAGAGCCAGCACGATCACCGAAATGTACGACCGTTGGGGCATCTCCAAATACGCCGCGGATGAACGAACTCCAGGACGAAAGAACGCGTACCCGGCCGCACAGCATGACGTCACGATGGAAGGAACCACCAGACCCGCGGTACTCGACAGCGGTGTCAACGCCACCGCGCCGAGAACGGTGCACACCGCCACAGCGAACGACAACCTCCAGCGCAACGGCCGCTGTGCCAGCGCAAACCACACGGCAAGAGTATTGAGACCAGCGACGACGAGGCTGAACACCATGGGGGTGCCGCCGAAGTACGCAGCGGTGAGCACTACCGTCCCCGGGAAGCAGAACGCCGTGAACAGAAGAACGCGCCAGCCGCGAAACGCCCGTCTGATACCGAAATTGAGAATGCACCCGCAGAAAACCACCGCGAAAATTGGCACGAGCTCGATATGCCACAGCGTCGCACTCGCCAATAATCGTGGAATCGCCATATACGCGCATCCAATCGCCACCACGCATATCACCAGCGCTGCGATCCAGTCCAATTCTTTGTCATCGATGACACGCCCCTGGGTGACCTGACCGACTCCGTACCCGATCATGACCACCCACATCGGCAACAGAACCAGATAGAGCGTGGGCGCACCGTCGACCACTGCAAAAAAGTTGGCGGAAATCACCGGCGCGAATGCGACAGCGGTCGTACCTGCAGTGAGCAGAAAACGACCGGTAAGGGTGAATTGCCTAGGAGCACGGACACTTCGGGAGATCCGCGTACGAAGAGCCTCTTTGTCGACTGCCTGGACGCGAGATGTACGCTCCAACGTCATCGACGGATCCCACTGGCCGCGACCGACATCGCGCCTCCCCTTGGCATTCGCCATCACACCCGGCCACCGCCAGGGTGGCGCACCGGAGAATTACTGCATAGGCAGTAAAGCAAGTAAATCGAAAATATACAGCACGGTATCCACGTTAGTGAGGCAGCTCACTAACGGTACAAAACGGTCATTCAGGCCGAATGATGCGCAATATCAATACTTATGATCATTTATTGCGAGAGGGCTTTACGCAGCGCATTCTTTTCTACCGATCGCTTGAATGGCGCACTGAAAACATTCATTCGTATGAATGAACCGTTGAAGCGGGGATGTGATTGGGCGGGCGCGGGAAGAAGCGAGAAACCCCGTTCACGGCGCGGCGATACTCCGCTCCACCGTTTCATCTTCGGAATGCTGACGTCCGCATCGACGCCAGCATCAGCAACCACCGAGCGTCGTCGACACCTTCGCGGGTCAGCTAGTTTCGGGGTCCTCGCTCGGCCAGAACAGGTGATCGCCGAGCCCGGACAGACGAGCGGCGTCAGGTGTAGGTATCGGCATCGGCACTCCTCGTTGAGGTTCCTGGGAAATCACGGCATGTCGACCCGTCTCCCAACCTGAGCGACTCGACCGCAGTTGGTCGTCTCTGCCTACCCACGGCGAGTGAAGTGAATGATTATCTCGAGAGCCATTCGGTTCCCGCGAGCCAATTGTCTATATGCGGGCGCTGCAGGCGTCGGGTCGTCTCGGAGCCGGACCGATCCGATACGGATGTCACACACTTATTGCGCAACAAAGCATTAACACAGAGGACCCTCGTCTTAACACTCGCTACCCGATCATAAGAATATGCCTGCAAATTCAATTACTTCGCACCGAGCTCGTCCGTGAGCCCAGTGCGGGCCGACCCCTATCCGTGGCCCTTCGACGGTGAGATGAACCCGGCGCACACCGCGCTGATCAACATCGACTGGCAGGTCGACTTCTGCGGCGTGGGGGGTTACGTAGACGCAATGGGGTACGACCTGGGACTCACCCGAGCAGGTCTTGCTCCCACCCAGCGCGTCATCGCCACCGCCCGCCGGTTGGGAATGACGGTCATCCACACCCGCGAAGGACACCGGCCCGACCTGTCCGATCTGCCCGCGAACAAGCGGTGGCGCTCCGCGAGAGCCGGCGCCGAGATCGGCAGCCTCGGACCATGCGGTCGCATTCTCACTCGCGGTGAGCCGGGTTGGGAGATCGTCGACGAGGTCGCGCCCATCGAAGGCGAGGTCGTCATCGACAAGCCAGGAAAAGGCGCGTTCTACGCCACCGACCTAGACCTGGTGCTTCGCAGCAGAGGCATCACACACCTGATTCTCACGGGCATCACCACCGACGTCTGCGTGAGCACCACGATGCGCGAGGCCAACGACCGCGGTTACGAGTGCCTCGTGTTGTCGGACTGCACTGGAGCAACCGATCCCGAAAACCACACTGCTGCACTACGAATGGTGACAATGCAAGGCGGTGTCTTCGGCGCCGTTGCCACCTCGGACGCTGTGCTTGCCGCGCTCAGCTGACCCGACCATCTGAAAACCCCTCCGAAAGGCCTTCCATGACCACCAGTGCCGACACCGAATACGGTCTCGCTCACGAATACGAGCACGAACCTATCCCCACGGAACACCGTCGCTCGTTGCGCTCGGTCTCCGCCGTGTGGTTCGGGTTCCCGATGATCCTGACCAACGCCATCTTCGGCGGAACCATCGTCTACGGCCTCGGATTCTGGAAAGGTCTGGCCGCCATCCTCATCGGCAATCTCGTACTGCTCACCTACGTCGGCGCGCTGAGCTACATGGCCGGGCGGAGCGGAGAGAACTTCGGGCTCACCGCCGCTCGCACGTTCGGCCGCCGCGGCGCGGCCGTCGCCGCAGGATTCTTGTCGACTGTGGTGATCGGGTGGTTCGCGTTCCAGACCGGTCTCACCGGCGCAACACTGCACACCGCACTGGGGTGGAACGAGACCCTCACCATCTTCATCGCCGGAGTGCTCTACATCGGGGTCACCTTTATCGGTATCCGTGCGCTCACCGTCATCGGTATCATCGCGGCCCCACTGTTCGTCATCCTCGCCCTGGTAGCTCTGACCTTCGCCGCCCGCGACGGCGGTCTCGGGGGTGTCACGTCCTACGCCGGCGGCGGCGCGGGCGCAGGGGTTCTCAGCGTAGGCGCCGCAGTGACGATCGTCATCGCGGGATTCGCCGACTCCGGCACCATGACGGCGGACTTCACGCGCTGGTCACGCGCCGGACGCGAAGCCGTGATCGCCGCGTTCACCGCGTTTCCGATCGCCAACTTCATCTCGCTGCTCGTCGGCGGCATTGTCGTCGCCGCCGGAGCTGCAGTGTCCCCGAACGAGAGTGGCGGAGATTTCCTGCCGATTCTCACCTCGCACGGTGCTCTGCTCACCTCGGTCGCCGTGGTGTTCGTCTTCGTGAACCTCGGCTCGGTGTGCACCCACTGCCTCTACAACGGTGCGGTCGGTTGGAGCCAGATCACGGGTAGCCGGATGCGCGTACTCACGCTCGTCCTCGGCGGGCTCGGCCTCGTCGCTGCGTTGGCCGGGGTGTGGAGCCACTTCCCTGTTTGGCTGAACCTGCTGGGCATCTTCGTGCCGCCGATCGGTGCGGTGCTCATAGTCGACCAGCTTCGAGTGCGCGTCGCCCGGCCAGTAACTGCTTGGCGCACATCGCCTTTCATTGCCTGGGCTGCGGGCTCGCTCGTCGCCTACATCGTCCACCTGTGGGCGCCGCAGCTCAGCGAGGCCATCGCCGGTCTGCTCGTCGGTGGGCTGGTCTATCTTGCGCTCGACCGAGCCGGCACCAAGCGCGCAGACTCCGAGCCCACCGTCGCGGTGCCCGCATGACCGGGCAGCTAGAGGATCTCACCATGCTTCCAGCCACCGAGCTCGCCCGCCTCGTCAGAGAGCGCACGGTCTCCCCAGTCGAGGTCGTCGAAGCCGCGCTCGCCCGTGTGGCGGAGCTCGACGGGACCCTGCATGCGTTCTGCGAGCAGACCGCCGACAGTGCCCGCGCACAAGCCCAGGAGCAGTCCGACGCGATCGTCCGCGGCGAGAAGCTGGGCCCGCTCACCGGAGTCCCCATCGCCATCAAGGACCTCATCGCGACCGCAGGTGTGCCGACCCGATGTGGGGCACCCGCATACCGGGATTTCGTGCCCGACGAGGACGACATCGTCGTCGAGCGGGTACGCGGCGCCGGGGCCATCTCGTTGGGCAAGACGACCGTGCCGGAGTTCGGCTACTCCGGAGTGGGGCACAACCCCATCGGCCCCACCGCCCGCAACCCGTGGAACCCCGATCTGACTCCTGGCGGGTCCAGTGCGGGCTCCGGCGTGGCCGTAGCTACCGGCATGGCCCCGCTCGCGCTGGGGAGTGACGGCGGTGGGTCCGTCCGGATCCCCGCCGCGCACTGCGGAATCTACGGCTTCAAGGCCTCGATGGGACGCGTGCCCGCCTATCCGGGTTGCCGCGACGAACGGTACCCGGGCGTCTCGAGCTGGGAGAGTCTCGAGCACATCGGACCGATGACTCGCACCGTCGACGACGCGGCGCTGCTCATGTCCGTCCTCGCCGGCCCGGACCCCCGCGATCGTCACTCGATCCCCGCAGGAGACGTCGACTGGCTCAACGCAACTCACGGTGGGGTCGACGGGTTACGCGTCGCATTCAGTAGCGATTTCGGATACCTCGCGGTGGACCCCGAAGTCAGGGAGATCGCACACCGAGCGGCAGAAGTGTTCGCCGACCTCGGCGCCGTCGTCGAGCACGTCGACGTCGGCTGGGACGATCCGTTCGACGCATTCTGGGGCCTCGTCGTCGGCGACACCGACCTCACCGGAATGCGCGCCATGGTGGCCGAACATGGCACGGAGATGTCCCCGCACCTCGTCGCCATGCTCGAGCAGCCGTGGACGGCCGAGCAGCTCACCGACGCGAAAATCGCGCGCCAGAAGCTGGCCAACCGGATGTGGAGGCTCATGGCCAGCTACGACTTGCTACTCAGCCCGACTCTCACCGTGCCACCTTTCCCCACCGGCATTCAGGGCCCCACAGAGGTCGATGGACGCACGGTTCCCGACACTGCGTGGTTGGGATTCACTTCCCCCATCAACATGACGGGTCAACCGGCGGCGAGCCTGCCCGCCGGCTTCACCGCCGCGGGTCTCCCCGTGGGCGTGCAGTTGGTAGGCCGCCATCTCGCGGACGCCACGGTGCTGCGCGCCTCGGCTGCGTTCGAGACTGCTGCTCCATGGGCGCATGCGTGGCCGTCCGAGCCGAAGAGTGCGGTGACAGCATGAGTGGGCTGGGCGGTCTGAACCCGTCGCCCGGTGGACTGGTCCTGGGGCTGGTTCAGTCTCAGGTACCGATCAACACCGAGCCGGGCGACACGCTTCGCAATGCCGAGCGCCTGGCCGAGGTCCTGCGGGGAGCCAAGGCGGGGATGCCCACGCTCGACTTGGTGGTATTCCCCGAATACAGCCTGAACGGACTCGACCCCGCCACCTGGCTGAACGACGAGCTGCTCTGCGACCTAGACGGCCCGGAGATCACTCTGCTGCGCCAGACCTGCGCAGACGCGAATGTGTGGGGCTGCTTCTCACTGATGGAGCGCAACCCTGGCGGCGCACCCTTCAACAGCGGGATCATCGTCGACGATTCGGGCGACATTGTCCTCTACTTCCGCAAACTCCACCCGTGGGTACCGCTCGAGCCGTGGCAACCGGGCGACCTCGGGGTGCCGGTATGCGAAGGCCCCAAGGGGTCGCGGCTCTCGCTCATCATCTGCCACGACGGGATGCTGCCGGAAGTGGCTCGGGAGGCGGCCTACCGCGGGGCAAACGTCATCTTGCGCACCGCCGGTTACACCTATCCGATCCAGCACTCCTGGCGAATTACCAACCAGACGAACGCATTCCACAACCTTGCCTTCACTGCGTCGGTATGCCTGGCCGGTGCTGATGCCACCGGGCAGCGCTCCCAGGGTGAGGCCATGGTGTGCGACGTCGACGGCATGGTGATCGTCCAAGGCGACGGCACGCCCGACCGGGTGGTCACCGCAGAAGTGGTGCCGTCCCGTGCGGATGATGCGCGACGCACATGGGGAGTCGAGAACAACATCTATCAGCTGGGCCACCGCGGTTACGTCGCGGTGGAGGGCGGTGCGACCGACTGTCCCTACACGTTCATGCAGGATCTCGTGGCCGGAAAATACCGTGTGCCGTGGGAGGACCAGGTCGAGGTCACCGACGGAGCTTCGGCCGGGTTCGGTACACCCGAACAGGTACGCAACCGAGCTTCCGCTCCGAACGACGGCTAGGGCGTGACTCTAGGGCAGGCCGTCGAGCCACAAATGGCCGGTATCCGGACCATGAGTCGAGGTGCGTCGCTCGGACGAGAGCCACCCTCGTCGATCATCTTTCTTACGCTTCTCGGATGCGGTGGTGCCCGGCAGCAAAGGAGGTAAGTCGACCAGCGTGGCAGTCACCTGATCGATCGACCGGGCGCTGTTCACTTGTTCGATCCGATCGTTGTACTCCTCGCCGCCGGTGCATAACACGAAGAAAGCTGACCCCTCTAAACCCTGCCACCCGGTGGGCCTTCTCTGATTCTCCTGTCACGAGCAGGAGGGCCGCCGATATTCGAGTGGCTACTCGAACGCGCACCACACCCGGTACCCGAAATCGACACAGCCTGAATCGCCCCACTTGCTACCAGAACTGCCGACATGACTGAGTGTTCGGGGCGCAAGTTCAGTCATCGATGACGGCCAGCCCTCGTCTCCTGAGATCATCCAAACGATCACGCATAGTGCGCTGCTGTTCGGGTGAATGTCCAACCCAGTCCGCTATTTCGCCAACGATCCTGACGGGTTCGCGCGTGCGATAGGAACGGGTCGGATTGCCAGGATGCTTCTTGTCCGTCACATTGGGGTCGTCCTCGATTGCACCTTCCGGTTCCACGATGAAAATCCGAGCCGGACCGTCACCCGTCGCCAACTCGGCCCCCCACACAGCGGCATCGAGGGTCGAAGTCATATAGATGTGATTCGAAATCCGACCGGTCTCGAAATTCGACGGGCGGCCAGGCACAAGCAGATCGCCTATCGACACGTTGGCCTTGGTCCCGTGAAGCAGCGCACCTGAAGCGTGCAATTCGAATGGTTTCAGCGTGTTCGTCACGTCGATCTCCTTCTGTCGCAGTACGTGGACTGACGATTGTGCAGCGCTATGGGGGCCTTGCCACAACCCCAGCCCCCAGCTATAAATTGAAAGAGGCAGGGACTTTCCCGCTGGTTCTCCGCACTCCCCCGTAAATCCCCTGTCGGGTGATGAGCCGCTGGAGTACGACGTCGGAAGCCCAGGCGGACACACGAACACCATGACCGGTCGGCGCGAATACGACGAGCCCGTCGCGCTGCGGGCCGAGCACCGAACCCCAACGACGTGCCGGTGATCGGTAGTCACGCAGCGAAGCGCCCTCGAGGTGCGCACGGACATTGCGAGCAACGAGCACATGGCCTCGGTTGCGGGCGGACGTCCGCAGCGGATCGGTGGCAGCGACATCACCGACCGCGAACACATTCTCGTGCCCGACCACACGCAACGTCGGCCGCACCGCCACGAAGCCTCGGGCGTCGAGCATCTCCCCCGGCAGCCACGAAGTGTTCGGCTCCACGCGGCCGATCGCCCAGATCACGACGTCGGCGACCACCGGCGGCTGCCCCGTCGACCAGGTCACCGGTGCATCGGTCAGTTGACGGATGCCATCGCCGGACGGTAGCTGCGCGCGGAAACCTGGATGGACGCCGACGCCGAGGCGGGTCAGCCGAGATTCGACCCGCTGCCAGACGCGTCGATGATGATGCGGCAGCGCGCGCTCACCGGGGAAGTAGAGGTCCACCTTCTTGGCCGGCCACCGTTCGGCAATCTGCGCGGCGGAACTCGACGCTGCCGCACCGCCGCCGACGACCGCCACCGAATTCGCCGCTGCGATGCGTTGGTGCGCCGAGTCGATGTCGGCGTCGACACCCGCCGCGTCCTGCAACGTGGGTCGGCGCCAGAAACCGTTGGCCACTCCGGTTGCGATCACCAGGACGTCGTACGGTTCCTCGGCGGTAGAGCCGTCGGCGCGGGTGATGCGGACAGTCCGAGCGTCGGTATCCAGGGCAGAAACACTGCCGTGCACGACGCGCACATGGTCCAGACCCCGGAACCTGTCGTACCCGATGCGGTAGTCACGCACCCACGCCTCCGGGCGGGCCAACCTCAGGCCGAGCTCTTGACCACTGACGAACCCAGGCTTCGCGGTGATGCCCACGACGTCGCCATGCCGTCGAAGCGCAATGGCCGTCAGGACGCCCGTGTCACCGAGCCCGGCGACCACGAGCCGGGGACGGCTCACGCGTGAATCTTCTTGGGCGGACGCGGAACGAAACGAGACACCCGATCCATCACGTCGCGATACTCGGGCCGTCGCTGCAGGCTTCGCTGTTCCATCATCGGAATACTCGCGCCGAGCAGCAACGCCAACATGACGGCGGCACCGGCGAACACCCACCACGCGCCCGGATAGGCAGCGAACCCGAACAGTCCGAACGAGAGCCATACTCCGAACTCGCCGAAGTAATTCGGATGCCTCGACCACGACCACAGGCCGGACTCCATGATCTGCCCCCGCGACTTGGTGGCGACGAAGCGGTGCATCTGCAGATCGGCGATCGTCTCGATGCTCACCGCACCGACACCCACGACGAACGCGACGACGTCGAGCGGGCCGAACGGCTCCCCCGCCCTCGTCGCGACGACATACACCGGAATCAGCCCGGCGAACACCTGCAACGTCGGAAAGACATGAATCGCAAAGAGATCCGCGCCGAACCCGAACCATCCCGCGCGTTCACGCAGCAGCGGGTACCGCCAATCCTCATGATGCAGACCAGGGAAGCTGTAAATCCAATTGACCGTCAGCCGCACCGACCACGCCAGCATCACCGCCATCATCAGCCACCAACGGGCATCGTCGACCCCTGCCCCGGCGTCGACCCACCAATAGAACGCCAGCAGCGGAGGCAGCACCGACCAATACGCGTCGTAGAAGCTCGAATTGCGGTGAATCCGACTCGCCGCGAAAATCACCAGCGTCGCGATCAGATCGGCGATCAGCCCGTCGAGCCACAAGTGGCCGGTATCCGGGCCCCACAGCAGCCACACCAATCCGGCGGCGATGGCAATGACATAGGCAACCGCGACTCGACCGAGCGACGCACCTCGACTCATGGGTGGATGCTAGTTCCAAGCCGAGGGGAACAATCGAACATTGTCTATATCTGTTGCTGCTCAGTTACTTTCGCGCTCTTCACTCGGCCAGAACACGCACGCGATGAGCACGACGGCCCATATGCCAATCGGAAGTCCCGGCCAGAACTTGATCGCAGATCCGTCCATCAGGCTTTGCACTCCCCAGATGCCGACCATCAACACCGAACCGCCGAGCCAGTACTGCCACTCCCTGAGCCACTCTCGAAGATCATCTTTCTTACGCTTCTCGGTTGTGGTGGTGGCCGGTAGCAAGGGAGGTAAGTCGACCAGCGTGACTGTCACCTGATCGATCGACCGGGCGCCGTTCACTTGTTCGATCCGATCGTTGTACTCCTCGCCGCTCAAGGCTCCCCTGGCCAGAGCGTCCGTCAGGTGAAAAGTTGCGTCGAGGCGCTCTGCGTCGGTCGCTCGACGAGTTGGCATGTAGTCGGACATGTTTCGTACTCCATTCGATCGAAGCTGACAGCGTCCAGCATAGAATACGTTTGTATTCTATGCTGGATTCTGTGCCCCCGACATACGACCCCAGCGAGCGACGGCGACATGTCGGCAACATGCTGCTCGAATTGATCGCCGACGAAGGCCTCGCCGGAACGAACATCAGAGCAGTCGCTGAACGTGCCGGCTGCTCCGTCGGCGCAATCCAGAAGTACTTCCGCACCAAGGACGACATGCTCGAATTTGCGCTCCAACTCGTGGGCGAACGCGTGGAAGAGCGGATCCAAGCAGTCGATCGCACCGGCGCCCTCACCGACGTCGTGCGGAGTTGGTTACTCGCCACGCTCCCCCTCGACGCCGAACGAAGAGCCGAAGCCCGAATTTGGGCGGAATTTTCAGTCCGAGCGATCGGACACCGCCCCTACTCCGAAGCCGCCATTGCAGTCGACAACGACATTCGCGCAGCACTCACCGACTATCTCGAACAGGGTCGACGAGAAGGAGCCGTTTCTGCAGACATCGAAACGTCGGCTGTGGCTGATGCATTGATCGCAACCAGTGACGGTCTTGCGCTCACCATGCTGTACGACGACGGCAGAGCATCGCAGGCTTTGGCCGCATTGGACGTTGTCATCAATCGGCTCCTCCCACTCCCGGCAGAAACACGAGAGGTAAGGGGCTAAGGGGTTCGAGTCCCCTCACCCTTTCAGGTTCGTGGGACTGTTCCCAGACCGTCTCTGCAGAACCGCGAATGCTGCACCCGCCGCCAGGACCGAGCCGACGGACACAGCGGTGGACGTCCACGTCCAGGCGGTCGGGGAGAACGTCGGCTCGATCGTGGTGAGCGGGGTGTAGGCCGTCCAACCGAACTCGGCGACGATCGGGATCGACACCGCGATCGGCGTCGTCACCGACATCGTTGCAGCGGGTGCAATCGTCGGTAGCAGCGATGTGTAGAGCAGGCCGACAGCGAAGGGAAGCACGAAAGCGTTGGCTCCCAAGTTGATCCAGTCGAGCGGCGGATCGGTGAACAATCCGGTAGCAGCGACGACAGCCAGGAGCGCGAACCCGATCATCGGTGAACGCCAGCGCCACCCGGCCACCGTGCCCACCAACAACAACGCAACGAACACGAGCGCCGTCGACATCTCGAACGAGCCGGTGGAGGAGCCTGCACCCAGATATGCCAGCGCGGCCAAAACGACGGCTCCCGTCGCCGTGGGAAGCGCGAACGCCGCGCCGACCAGTAGCGGGATCACCGCAAGCCCGAGCAACCATCGATTCTGCATGGCATCACCGGTCCCGAGGCTTGCCACCGATCGCTGGAACAGCCAGTACAGCATCAACCCGGCAACAGGAATCACGACCCCTACCAACAGGACTCGACGCTTTTCGTCCACGGGTGCGGGTTGGCCTTCGAAAGCTCGCGCCCACGCCGACACCGCCAACAAGACAGCGAACACACCCAGCGCGACCAGCAGATACGTCTGCGGTGCATCAGGTTCGAGGTAATCGGCGTAGCGAGCCGAGATGCCTTCACTTTCCAGCGGGCCCGCCATGGCCGTCGCGGACACCACGCCGACCACCAGAGCGCACTGCAATGTACGACGCTCTCGCATGCCGGTCAGTGCCACGACGCCGCCGAGAATGAGCCCCGCCGCAAGCGCCCGCAGTTGCAACTGCCCGGCCGGTTGCACCAGCGACACGACCGCAAGCAGCACGATGCCGAATCCCGCTGCCGCACCGGCACTCCGGGTGCGTGAGACGACGGTTGCGATCACCACCGCAACGATCGCACCGAGCGTCGCCGCGGATGCCGCACTGTTGACGAAGACATCGAGACGGTAACCGCCGGAGAAGAATGCGAAGTCGTGCGGGACCGTCGTCGTCAGCGTCAACGCTGCCACGAACGCCCCCGCCAACAGCGTTACATGCGAGAGGGCGAGTTTCGTGTTCATCAATTGACGTTCTGTAAGAAGACCACGAAGGCGAGTATGCCAACCAGCAAGACCGCGTTGGCCTTCCAATAGCGACGCAGCACGGCCACGAATTCGCGCAGAAAGGCCGTCGGCGAGTAGTACCGGGCAGTTCTGGCCCCCGTCACATGAGCATTCAAACCCAGATCGCGGGTGAATGCCGCCGTCCGAAGCACATGAAAGTCGCTGGTGACGACGATCATCGGCTCGGACGTCAGGCCCGCCGAGTCCAGTAGCTCCTTGCTGAACACAAGATTCTCGCGAGTATTCCGCGACTCCGACTCCGCAAAGACCTTCGCCTCCGCGACGCCCCGCGCAGCAAGGTACTGCTTCATCGCAGTGGCCTCGGCCACCGACTCGTCGGTCCCCTGCCCACCCGACACGATCAGAGCAGGCCAACTCCCGGTGTCGACCTGGCCGTTGTACACCTCGAGCGCACGATCCAACCGGCTCGCCAACAATGGAGTGACGCTGCCGCCCGGACCCAACCCACAGCCCAACGCCACGACGGACGCACTCCCCTCCGGCGGCTCGATACGTCCGTAAATCAAAGCGTGGGCGGCGAATGCCGCGAGCTGGGCAGCCAAAGCCACCGCGAACAGCACCGCCGTCCACAAGCACGCAAGAAACCACAACGGAAGGGAATGCGATTCGAGGACGACAACCACGGTGACCAGAAGGCCAATCCCCAGCACCGCCACAACAGCCAATGCAAGAGGTAGCGCCGTCGCCAGCCGAAGCCCTTCGCGTCGAATCACCAGGACCCCATTGACCGCCGAAACAGCGATCAGTCCGATCACCGTCAAGAAAATCAACGTCACTACGACGACGATCAGAACCGCCTCGACCCGGACCTCGAGACGATCGAGCAGACTCAGCGCCCCCAAAACCCAGGCGAGCAGAGCAGCCACAACAAGTAGACCGTTGGACAACCGACGCGGCTCGACGCGAATACTCACGATCGATGCCACACTCAGCACAACCGCAAGCGCGATGAAGAACATTCGTCGAACCTATCTGTTGATCAGACGATTCAGGCCCCGCCACACGTCTCGGTGATCAAAGGTTCGATCGGATCAGCCGTCAGAGCAATCACTCCCGCGAGCCGCGCCTGCATACACAAACCGCCCGACATCCACTCTTCCCAATCGATCTCGTCTTCCTCATCGAGATAGCCTTCGGGAGCCGAACGATCCGACGGGTCCGCCACACGGCCCAACTCGAAATGCCGCTCGATGGCGCCATCGACGGCGTACATGAACGTCGACAGCAAATTCACATCCCACTGCACAGTGATACTGGTGCCGAACGCGTCCGACAACCGCTCCGGCAGAGGCGACAACACCGCATTGAGCGCGAACTCCTCGAGCACCCACACCCAGCCACCGGCAACACCCGCACACCGCTGCGCCAGATCATCATCGCCGAGCGAATCCATCCACTCGTCGTCACTCATCCCCGCCGCCCGGCGCGCCTTCCTCGGGTTCACGGAATTGAACACCTCGAGCACAGCCTCCGGGTCAGCGGAATGCACCAGCGTGAAACACAAACCCATATCGAAGCGGTCGTCCTCCTCTACCCACGCAAAATCGTCCTGGGAAATTTCTGTCGACGTCATCAGGACAGCTTTCCACTCGAAGAGGCACCAGCCCAACACGCAGCAGGCTCCGGACAAATTTGTCGCAGTACAGGACCTACAGTCGGCTCCATGTCCGACACCGCGAACTACGACGTGTACACCCTGGAGCTAGGCCCGGTCGACACCCTCGGTGAAATGCATGAGCTCGAAGGTCTACTGCTGATCAGGTGAACTGACAGATGCGGTACTGCGACTGACTCAGCAACGAATGAGTCAGTCGTACAACGGTTATCGCCTCGGCCAGCGCGAACGCCGCCTGGTGATAGGTGACGATCTCCGGCAGCATCTCATCAGGTTCTCGACCGAGGTGAAAGCCACCGATCCGTTCCATGAGCGGAAGAAGTGCATCAGGGTCCTCGCCGCTACGTGAGTCTGCGAACATCTTCTCGAACGTTGTGACCGTCGACCCGTCTCGGAAGAACTTGAAGTAGCTGACGGCAGGGTTTGCATCGATGCTGACCACCGTCCGACCAACCGATAGTGACTGCTTGGCATCATCACCAAGGTAGCCGTAGGGCTCGTAGAAAACGACGGCATCATCGACTTGAAGGAGACCACCGATCAGATCGAACCCGTGGTCATACGCGAATTCGGTGAGGGCTTCGTAATCACCCTTACTCGATGCTGTCACCGCCGGTAGCACTGCCGCTACGTCGTCGATGGTCGCTGAAGTGCAGATCGTCAAACAGAATCCCTCGTCGAACAGAAATGGATCATCTCGGATCCATGCGTAATCGGTGTAACGCACGTCGGTCATCGTCCTAATCTACGTCGATTGCCCTGATGAACCTGTTCGCATCGCGTGTAATCAGCAGGCTTCACAGACCTGTGGCCGTTTCTTGGATGAGCTCCTATGCTGCGCTCATCTATCCATGCGACGACGTTCGAACAGATTTCCGCGAAGACGACCCGGCTGACTGCTCACTGACCCGATCTACGCATTCGCTGCAGCGGCAACTTGCTGTCAGGCAGTCGACTCCGAACAAGGCCTCGAACTCTCCGAATAGGCTGGACTCTTGTGGACCCGCGGGTCTATTGCCCACATTGTCGTCGTACTGCCGACCAGACCGATGTGCACATCGGTCTCCGGGAGTGTCAGGTTAACGGTGGATCCGACCTGGGCGGCTCGGTACCGTTCACACGCTCGCCGAGCATGGTGTGGACTAATCGGTGGTGTTTCGTTTCTGACTTCGACTAGCTTGTGTGCAATGGCCATTCGATTCCACGTCACATCCGTGCTGAACCGTGCGTCTATTCGTGAGCACGGCCTCGACTACCGAAAGATGGGCGCCGCCCGCGGTATAGCCGGTAGTTACGAGGCCGAGCAGGAGGGTTGCTTTCTGGCCTGCAGCCCCTCGGAGCGAGACTGGTTTGTTCGGATGAACAACACTGGTGGCCCTGTCGATGTGTGGGAGGTCAACGGTGTGGAGGACGACGAGCTGACCATCTCGCCGGAGGGCCATCACTATCGCGCAGGAATCCTTCCACCGGATCGAATTTGTCTAGCGCAGCGCGACATAGCGTAAAACGAGATCGAGTGGCGGTTTACACAATCCGCGCAGCCAGCATTCAGCGTCTGGGTACCGCCCCCCCGAACGACGTCCACTACCGTCGCCGGCCGCGAAAGCGTCCTGAAAATGGCATCTCGAACGTCCGAAATCTTCGCGGTAGATCAGTTCGACGGCCGCCGTCCACGCGATTGCTGTCTCCGTTGACGCGCCACACGCACTGCGACAGCCAAGATTGTCACTGTTGCTGCTGCGGTGAACGCGGGCCGGAACCCGGCGGTGGTGATGACTGCACCGAGAACTGCTGCGCCGATAGCCTGCCCGAACACCAAGGCCACGAACAGCATTGCGGTACCTGCAGCTGAGTTGGCCGGATCGATGTCGGTAGTCCATGCAATGAGCGCTGAGGTTGCTGCGGTGAACCCCCACCCGAAAACCACGCAGGCCACCAGCGCGATCGATAGGTGTGGTGGTTGCAGTATCAAGGCCGTGATAGCCACCGCCATTGCCGTGCAACTGAGAGCCCACGCATCTACAGCCTCGAGTATTGCGACAGTTCGTGCGGTGGCGATTACCGCCGTCGCACCCAATCCGAGGGCAATCCAAGCAGCGATGGTGTCGTGTTCGGATCCGATGCCTGTCTCGACGAGGAAGCTTCGGCCGTAGGTCCAGACTGCGCTGGATCCCGCACCCATCAGAGTTGCCGCGACAAGGATCTCGAGGTGCGCCGCAAACCAGGGTTTCGACAGGCCGCTTGCCCCTGCGGCCGCTTGGGTCGATGCCCGCTTTCGATCCGTCATCAGAACTGCCGCCGCGAACGCGGCCGTGAGTGCACCGATCGCAATCCAGGCCAGACGCCACTCGGGCAGGAGCACCAGCGCTAGGACCCCCGCACCGACGAGCCCCGGACCTGTCCCTGCGTTGACCGTGGATTGGGCACGACCGACGGTTTCAGAACCAACATTGCGGCTCACAATGGTCACGAGCGCAGGGGAAGCGAATCCTGCACCGGCAGAGCTGATCACAGCGAAGACCGAGAACGCCGAAGCGTCCGCGGCACCGGCCATCCCCCACACCCCAGCACATGCTGTGCACGTAGCGCACAGTACGAGCAGTCGAGGTCGGGTGGCGGCGCGGGCGAACCCGATTGCTGCGGCCCCGCAGTAGACCAACGACGATCCAGCCGAAATGTATCCCGCCTGTTCGGCCTCGACACCGAGATCGGTCTGCATGTCCGGGAGGAACAGTCCGTATGCCAACCGCACCAGTCCGTACGTGGCCGCGATGAAGCATGTCCCGAACGCGACCGTCAGACCACCACGTTCATCGACAAACGAAAACGATCGTTTCATATTGAGCAGTCTAAGGTAGAGACCATGCCGGTGCGCAAGAGCTCCGAGACCAAACTTCTCGACGCAGTGGACGAACTGATGTTCACCCGGGGCATCGAGGCCACACCCGTCGATGCCGTATTGGCTCGAGCCGGCTTGTCGGCTGCGACCATGTATCGCGGCTTCCGCAGCAAAGAAGCCCTGGTCGCCGCAGCGCTGGAACGTCGTCAACAACGCTGGCAGGACACCTGGTGCCGCGCCATCGAGACCGCAGACAATGATGAGCAGCGTCTTCTCGCAGTGTTCGACGCGATCGACGACTTCGCTGATCGACCGGACGGTGCGCGGTGGTGCGCCTTCCTGGGAACCGCAGCCGAATACGCTGACCCACCTGCCGAAATCGCGGCTGCGGTCGAGGCGGATACCACTCACCTACGTCGCACCCTACGATCGCTGGCGTCGAATCTGCCGTGCACCGATCCCGACGGGCTCGCCGAATCCATTCTGCTGATCCTGACCGGCGACCTCGCCATGCGCCTCCGTGACCATCGACACCGGACTTCGGGGAAGGCAAGAGGAATAGCAGCAACGCTCATCACAGCCTCCATGAACGCTGCCTCCTTCGACCAAACAGGCCCCAGGCGATCAAGCATTGGCTAGGTTCTCGGCATGCAGAGGAAACTGATTGCGGCACTCGGCTCGGTAGTTGCGTTGCTGTTCACCGCGACCGGCCAGGCCTCGGCGGCGGAACTCCCAGTGTCGTACAACTTCTTCGGCGGTATCGTGCCGGAGCTGACCAACCCCGAAGGTTCGCTACCCGGTTCCAATGATTACGGGTGTGTGCCGTCCGAAGAACATCCCGACCCGGTGGTGCTCGTTCACGGAACGGGCGGGTCGCAACAGACTAACTGGGGGACGTACGTCCCGCTGTTGAAGAACGAGGGATACTGCGTTTTTGCGCTCACCTACGGTACGCCGAACGGATTACCCTGGCCGGCTACCGCCGTCGGGGGCATGGAGAACATGGAGGACAGCGCGAGCGAGTTCGCCAACTTCGTGGACGGAGTTCTCGCCGCTACCGGCGCATCCAAGGTGGATGTCGTCGGCCACTCACAAGGCACCATCCTGCCTGCCTACTACGCGAAGTACCTGGGCGGCCGAGACAAGATCGACAAATACGTCTCGATCGCACCCGCATGGAACGGCACCACCGTGGCGGGAATGGACGTTATTTTCGAACAGGCCCGGCGACTCGGAATCAAAACCGAGGACTTACCGATCTGCCATGCGTGTGGACAGCTCGATCCCGGCTCCTCGTTCATGCGGGCGATTCGGGAGGGTGGCTACTACTACCCCGAGATCGAGTACACGAACATCGCGACGAAGTACGACGAACTCGTCGTCCCATACTCCGCGGCCCTGCAGCCCGGTGGCGACAACGTTCACAACATCCTCGTCCAGGACGGATGCGACGTCGACTACACCGAGCACGCCGGCATCGCCGGATCCCGGCGAGCGGCCTACTTCGTGCTCAATGCCCTCGATCCCGAGAACCCGCGGCCGGTCCCCTGCGATCGAGCGGCACCGCTGTCCGGTTCGGCCTTCTGAGCCGCAAGAGTCGACAAGTTCGGTGCTTGGACTGACGTTCCGCGGAGGCCACGAAACGGTGCTGCAGTCGTCGCTGAGGGTGATACCTGCGTCCCTCAGCGACTTCAGACCACCAGATAGCCCAACCTTTTTGCTGCGCCGGTAATGCGGCTCGAAAGGTCAGGATGACTCAACGGCAAAGAAAGCGCTGGTCGAACGGGCATTGCAGCGCCAGCAGGTGTGAACAGCGCTAGGCAAGGCGCGCCGGCGAACCGGCTGTTGTATCGCAGTCCGTCGAGGTCCGGGAATGCCTCCACGACGTGGCGTGCCCACTGCTGAGTGACTGCGTGCTGTCCGGTCGATAGTGCGAAATTGCCGCCGGTGCGCGTCGCCCAGGCGCCATCGCTGTCGGTCGCAACGTCGAGGACGGTGATCGGTCGGGTGAACGAAAGACCCGTCAGATAGGGGCGATCACACTCTCGATCGATCGTGCGATCTACCTGAAATGCCTCGGCTAACGCTACTCCCGGAGTTGATGCGCCGTACCAGACACCGCGACCGGTCGGGTCATTGCCGAGAGGTAGGGCGTGCGGGTCGAAGCGCAACAGCGGTCCGTAGGTGCGCATTTCGCTCCAGGCCAGCACGTGGTCGCCGTCGGTCCTATGAACCCGCCACCACACCTCTTCGGTCGTAATCACCCGTAGTTCACCGTCCTGGATCCCCAACTTGCGCAGCACTTGTGGGGAAGGTGGATCCGGCAGCATCGGACTCGGATTCGACGTCACGAACCTGCCCAGTCGCGAACCTCGACAAGCTGCAGCACCGAGTCGACCAGCTCTCCGGCCAACAACCATTCCCTGACCGATCTTGGCTTCCCATCGACCAGTAGCTCCGGCTGGGGTGTTGTGAGGAAGCCAGCCACAGCGGCGGGGTGCAGCTTTCGGCGCAGCAAATGTGGCAGCACCTGATCGAGCGCGCGGACGTGCTTGAGGACGAGTTCCTTGGATTCACTGCGGCTCTCGACGAGTTCGAACTGAAGTGCGGGGTAGACCCACGTGCCACCGTCGTCGATTGCCCACAGCGTGTGATGCAGACGGCGCTGTCTCAATCGAGAATCACTGACGTTCAACCCTTTCGCCACCTCTGCGGGTGAGTACGCCATGCTGTAGAGCCGAGCCATATGAGCGACTACGTCGGCGGCATTCTCGTCGTAGGACTCAGAATCCTCGGTCAGGCCGAAGGAATCGAGTAAGTGTGCCTCGGTGGCGGTCAGTCGAGCCGAGCCAGGCCGCTGCGGATGCAAGGCGCGCAACGCAGATATGAGGTCGGACCGATCGAAATCGAATCGGTCTCGGAGTAGTTGATCGAGCTCGTCCACAGTTGCCACAACACACCCTTCCGATCGAGCTAACGGTTACTAACGCGAGGATACACCCGTTACCAAAACTGCTAGCTGGTGTTGTTCGGAAGAAATCACACGGACGTCGCACGATGACTGGTGAGACCCCGACCGGGGCTCGCTAGATGAGAGGGATGAGGACGAAGCTTGGGTTGTAGCCGCGTTGCCCTACGTATGTCAGACAGTTCTCTGGCGAGGCCGCAATGTCAGGTAGCTAATACAAGGCGTGTTCAGCCGGTGTAAGCCAAGTCGGAAACAACGGCGTCAATAGAAGACATCGATTCGCGACGGTAGGCAGCATACTGGCGCCATGGCTACCTTGATTCGCGACAGGTCGGCAATCGTCCAGACCGCTGAAGGACAGTTTCGGATCCGCCCAGACACCGCGGATGAGGATCCATGGAGGTTGACCTCCGACGCACTGACGGACGTTCGGGACGGAGCAATCCACGTAGCTACCGGTGCAACCTACGGACCAGTGAGAGTCACCGTCGAGGAGTGGACGGGCCCTGCACCGGTTGACGGTGAGTGCTGGGACGTCATCTGTGAGCGCAGTCTGAACAATCTCGCATCAGAAGATCCACACTTCCCGTCGTCTTCGGTGTGGATGGGCAATATCAACGATTCCGAGCCCGAGGTACTCGTGACGGACGTCGTCGGACACGTGCGGATCCGGTTACACGCAGTGGGCCGCGACTTGGGACGCGCCCACGGTGACACCACTGAGCCTGTAGAGCGGTATCTGCTTCAGGTGTGGGCAGAACAGGCTACATCGGAACCCGCCCATATTTACGGAAGTGACGCAGTCATGATCGGTCGGCTGGGAGCTGGCAACCTCTCCGTACGTCACAACGAAACACCAGGCGCAGGCGAACCCACATTGGCCCCACCGTCACAGCCGATGGTGAAAGACATCAAAGGTAAATTTTCTTCAGAATCATTTCCGTTGTGGTACCCCCGGTGATCGCTGAAGAGTCTGAGTCCCCTCGCTGTCGCCGGCGGCCGGACGTGCCGCGGTCGAGCAGTGCGAACAAGTTTGCCACCCCGAGTGGGAGCCCACGCTTCGATTTCTATGACCACACCACAGAAGTCGGGCGGCCTCACCCCGGCCGCAGCGGATTCAAATCATGGAGTCTTCTAAAGCCTCTGACGGCCAGCGTTCCACATGGCGTGATCCAATTCCCATGCCGTCGTTGGAGCCGCCCGACCCGGGATTCGGTTTATTCGTGCGACCAATTCATGCACCAAAGCAGCGGCGTCGCACACTGCGATATCGACGCCCTGGCGCCGAAACCATCTGAGCACCATCCGGTCAGGCTTAATTCTGTGGTCGTCGCCGATCAGCATCCACAGGTATCCGCGCCGGACACCGTGACTTCCTTCGCCGGCCACCGAACGCAGCGCGCTGTCAACGCGCTCGAACCTGGACTTATCCTCCAACAGCTGCCGTGCATCATCTAGCGTCTCAATACCTTCAGCGCGAAAGATCTCGACGTGCTCCAGCACTGCTTTCGCCTTGAGAATCCCTCCAGCGCCCGTCGAGGTTCTCTGCTTGTTCGCTGATTCCAGCAGGCTGGCGACATCGAACCGATCCGCGAACATGCGGAGCGGCACTGGGTCTTCGGACGAAGGCGTGGAGGCGGCCACCGATGGTTCGGTGACATCGAACTGCAGCGCTACACGGTAGACCAGAGGCACAACCGTCGAGGCGTAACCCGCTCCGATGCTCCATACGGCGTCGGTAATTGCGAAACTTAGACTGACCCAGCGTCGCTCACGCGGCTTCGGATCCAGCGCAACTACTGCTGTAGTCAAACGATCCATCGTTGCTTCGTCGAGCAGTTTTGTCATGCCCAGATCCTGCACGCCACAACACACTATGTCCATTGTCGGCTTATCGATCTTCCCAGGCGGGCCACAGTCGTCACCGAAGCGCGCCCGCGCCGTCGATGACCATCGCCAGCCCCACTTCGAAGGAATCCGCGAACGAATACCCCGGTTGCATAACGTGCTCGCCGGCGAACTGCGCCATCCGCGGGAACGTCGTCAGATCCATCGCGTCCCGAATCGCCTGCGCCGAACTTGGTATGTCGATACTCGCGAGCATGCTCTCCTGCAGCGCGAATCCATAGACGAACGCGTCGACCACCGCGTAAGTGTGCGCAGCGCCGGACAACGAAAAGTCGTTCGACAGAAGCACATCGAGCACAGCTTCATGGCTCGTCAACGTCGCCTCCCCTGGACTCACCCGCGTCTCCATCAACGCAGTCGCCCACGGATGCCGACCCAGCGCCAGGCGAAGAGACCGCGACCTACTCGCCAGCTCTTCACTCCATACCCCGTCCGCCGCGGGCAGGTAGACCTCGCCGAAAACATGATCGACGATCGCGTCGAGAATGTCCTCCTTGTTGGCGACATGGTTGTAGATCGCCATGGGGCGCACCCCGAGCTCGTCGGCGAGAGCCCTCATCGTCAGCGCCGGTACGCCGTCACGATCCGCCAGCGCCACCGCGCAGGCCACGACGCGTTCTCGCGTCAGCGAGTTTCGTGGAGCGCGTGCCTTTACCATCATTCCAGAGTAACGTACTTTGTACGTTATCAACCTTCCGGAGGTCAGCTGATGGATCAAGCACACACGATGCGCGCGATACTGCAGCCGCGCTACGGAACCAGCGAAACACTCGTCTTCGGCCTGAACGCGATCCCCACAGCCGGACCCGGCCGAATACTCGTACAAGTACGTGGGGCAGGCATCTCCCGCGGCACCGTCCACCTCCTCACCGGCCTCCCCCGAGTGATGCGCCCCTTCACCGGACTCCGAACACCACGCCGACGTATCCCCGGCCTCGACGTCACCGGAGACATCGTCGCCATGGGCAAAGGCGTCGCCGACTTCCATGTGGGACAACGAGTATTCGGCATCGCGAAAGGCTCACTCGCCCAATACGCCATCGCCGACGCAAAGGCCCTCGCACCCGCACCTACCGGCCTCGACGACGCCCACGTTGCCGTCCTCGCCGAATCCGGGCTCACCGCACTCCAAGCCCTCGACGCCGCCCGCGTCGAATCAGGCACGCGCCTGCTGATCATCGGAGCCTCCGGCGGGGTCGGCAGCTACGCCGTCGCGCTCGCCGCCGCCAGGGGCGCCGAAGTGACCGCAGTCTGCAGTAGCGCAAAAGCCGAAGTCGTAACCGGTTGGGGCGCACAGCACGTCATCGACTACCAACGCGAGGACTACACCACCACCCAACACAAGTACGACGCCATCCTCGACATCGCCGGCGGCACACCGCTACCGCAGCTCCGCCGAATCCTCGCCGACGACGGAACAGTGGCATTCGTTGGAAACGAAACCGGCGGACCCTGGACCGGAGGCTTCGAGAAGTCCCTGTTCAACGCTGTGCGCATGATCCCGAAGCGGCAGCGCTACGCAGTGGTGACAGCGCGCACCCGGCGCGAGGAGCTGGAGCGCCTCGCCGACATCATCGAACGCCACCACATCGTCCCCCACATACACCGCACCTACCCGCTCGATTCCGTGCCCGAAGCCCTGGACGAACTGCAATCCGGAAGTGTCTGCGGGAAGATCGCCATCACCATCTGAAACCGCAGGTCAGGGACGAGACAGAACGGCAAGGGCCGCGTCGGACAACTCCCGGAACCCATCGAATCCGACGGCACGTCGACACCCGTCGAGTTCGAACGACACCCGAGTTCCACCCGAGCCATCAGGCCGCAACAATACGGTCGAAGCCATCTGCGTCGCATCCAGCGAACAGGGCTGCGCAACAGGCGCATCCGCGAGCGGAATCGCCAGTGCTGCACTGTCGGAACGATTCAACGCAAGTGTCGATCCCGGTACGACATAACTACCATCCAGCCCCGCGGGCTCGACGGGATACCTGCACACCTGCAGGCCGCCTACATCGCTCGTCGGCATCGCCAGCGCAGGCGGACGAATCCGGCCACCCTCGCGCTCACGTTCCACCGCCGCGTCGACGTCCTCGGTAGTGGTGTTCTCGAACTCGCTACCCGACGCGCCACCACACCCCAGGGCGTCGACGGCGACACCCGTTGGGTGGACGGATCGCGACACCTCGTCCAGCATCCTGAGAGGCTCCAACGGATCATCCTGAAACCCGCACGGCGCACTCGGCCACGCTGGGCGAAAAGCCTGTCCAGCATCATCGACGAGCCACAAGCCCGCCGGAACATCCACTGCTAAGGCACAGCTGGCCGAAATATTGTCCGCATACCGCGACGAACGCGCCGAGAACGCATCCGCGACAGCACTCACATCACCCTGCAGACGCACCGAATCCACCGACATCTCACCCGAGCTGCCGACCCCTCGCTCGCACCGCACCACCGCGACCGGCTCGAAACCCGCAGGTGGATAACCCACTTCCGGTGCCGTGGACGCAATTGCCGGATCCCAGGGCCCCACACCGGTCAAGGCTGTATAGATGTCTCGCGACAAGCAATCCGCGGACTCCACCACTGATGCAGTCGGTGGCCGAAACGACACCGTGTCGATACCGACCATCTGCAATCCAAAACTGCACGAGCTACACACCACCACCGCGAGCGGCAACCACACAGCTGAGCGACGCATGCCGTCGAGGCTACGCCCGGCAACTTTCGAGTTCTTGTCGGTAGGGCGTTGTATCTTTTTCCTATGCACAAGTTGGGGGACTTTCGCAGCGCCGACGCGCTCTCCGATCAGGAGATCGTGTCCGGCATCAGCGACATCACCCACGCCGAAAACAACTTCGCTGCAAAGAAATACGCACTCCTCGCCGAGTTCTCGCGACGCGGCCTCAACGTCAACCTCAAACACTCGACGCCGACGCGGTGGCTCGCCTCCGGAACCCGCGTCGCCGACGGGAACGCCGCCCGACAATTCGACACCGCCAACTGGCTCACCCACTGGCCCGCAGTGTTGAAAGCCCTCACCGACGGTGACATCCACGTCGCGCACGTCAGAGAAATCTACGACGGCTACACCCACATCCGCACCGCCGATCCAACGCTCGGCAGCACCCGAATCATCGACATCGTCAACGACCTACTCGGCGTCGCATTCGACGCGACCGCAGCGAAGGTACAGAAGCGGGCACACGAACTCGCCCACGCGGTCGCCCACGACGCACGCGCACGCTACGACGACGCTCAGCGCGAACGCCAACGACGCGAAGACGAACGCCGGGAGCAGGAAAAGCTCGGTGACACAGTCGAACCCGAAGACCAACACGAAGAGAAGGTCGAAGCGAAGGTCGGCGCCGACGGTGTCCCCGAGGGGCCGCCTCCGCTACCGGCATCGGAGAACCCCGCACTCAACAGGTTCGACCTCTACCTCCAATCCGACGGACGCACCACCTTGAGAGGGGACGTCGACAAGATCCTCGCCGAAAAGCTGCGGGCGGTCCTGTCACCGCTGTCGAAACCTCGACCCGAGCCCGACGCCACCCTCGACACCCGGAGTCCATCGAAACGCCAGGCCGACGCGCTCTCCGAGCTACTCGACGCACACCTCACCGGGTACGCCCCCGGGCACGATGGGTCGAGGCCGCAGGTGAACGTCACCGTCAACCTGCGGGACCTACTCACCCCCGAAGCACAGGCGAAAATGGGCGGGAACGCGGCAGCCGTTTCCGCTGAGACAGGGACAGGCAGTCCCGACTGGCCCTTCCGCCTCGGGTGGACCGGGCCCATCAGCAAAAACCTCGCCGAACTCTCGAGCTGCGACGCCGACCTGACGCCGATCATCATCGACCACAACGGGATTCCCCTAGCGATGGGCAGGACGGTCCGCCTCGGCACAACCTCCCAACGCACCGCCGTCATCCTCCGGGACCGCTGCTGCGTCATGTGCGGGCGCCCCGCCGACTGGTGCCTGCTCCACCACGTCGTTTTCTGGCGGAACGGCGGCCCCACCGACGTCAACAACCTCGCCCTCGTCTGCAGTGAATGCCACCGCGCCATCCACAACGACGGATGGGACATCGCATTCGGCGACGACGGCCACCCCGTCGTCATCCCGCCAGTCACCGTCGACCCGCACCGAAAACCACGACCCAGCTACCACCGAAGACGAAAACCCGCCATGTAGAACAACATTGACGTCAGCGCTGGGCCAGACCCGCCGCCCGGCCACACCACATCGACACCCGGAGCTGCTGCGCCCCACCCATTCAGAGTCCGAGCGCGAAAAACAAGAGCGGTAGCCGTCAGATCGACCCGGCCTGCTCGATGACCAAGATCCGTGCTTCCCCGACCGGAACCGCTTTGTGCTCGTCACCGACCTCGGCCACGCACATCATTCCGGGCACGAGTCTTTCGACGTGCTCGCCATTGGAGTCCCGGTAGTGCATGTCCACGATGCCGTCGACGACGACGAACACTTCGGTGCCATCGTTGACGTGCCAGACGTAAGCACTATCGGTCCAATGCAGGCGGACAGTGGCGTTGTCTACGGACGCGAGCAGTTGCGCGCCCCAAGCCTGCTCCGCGGTGAACTCGCCGGCCGTCACGAAACGCATCCATTCGTCCCCCATATGTGTCGAAGTCGATGACCAAACGCTACCGTCCGACTTATGGCGCAGCTCACAGCCTTCTCAGTTGTACACAACATAGTTGTGAACTACTGTTCTCCGGGTGCAGCGACACCGCGCCGTCTGCGCAAACACGAGGAGACCTATGAGCACCACCGAAAAGCAGGCCAGCAGAGTGCTGATCCCGGCGCTCGCAGTCACCGTGATGGTCGTCGCGCTGCTCCAAACAGTGGTCATCCCGGTGCTGGCAGACATCGGCAAAGCTCTGGACGCATCCTCCTCCGCGGTCGGCTGGACGGTGACCGCGAACCTGCTGGCCGCTGCAGTCCTGACCCCGATACTCGGACGGCTCGGTGACGTCCGTGGCCGACGCCCAGTACTCCTGGGGATCCTCCTCGTCGTCGCGGCGGGTTCGCTGCTGGCGGCACTGACCACCTCGCTACCGCTGCTGATCCTCGCGCGGATTCTGCAGGGCGCGTCGTTCGGCCTCTTCCCTCTCGCTATCGGGGTGCTGCGTGACGAACTACCCGCGCAGCGGCTCACCGGCGCGATGGCCGTGGTCAGCGGCACTCTCGGCATCGGCGGCGGCATCGGGTTGGTGCTCACCGGGTTACTGACCCGCGACGGCGGCGACTACCACCGCATCTTCTGGCTCTCCCTCGGCGTCACGTTGGTGTCTTTGGTGCTGGCAGCGGTCACTGTCCCCAAGCACGGCCCAGCGGGCGGCGGCAAGATCGACTGGCTCGGCGGCGGCGTGCTCGGCGCCGGATTGGTACTACTGCTCCTACCGCTCTCACAGGGTCACGAATGGGGTTGGGCCTCGCCCGCCACCATCGGCTGCCTCGTCGCATCGGTGATCGTCTTCGCGCTCTGGATCATCCTCGAACGCCGGGTCGACGAGCCGCTCGTGCTGCCGTCGCTTCTGGCCAACCGCCCGTTCATGGTCACGAACGCCGCAGGCCTCCTCATCGGCGTCGCGATGTTCGTCTCGTTCCTCGGTGTCTCCGGGTTCGTGCAGGCCCCCTCTGAGGTCGGTTACGGGTTCTCCGCCAGCGTCCTCGCCGCCAGCAGCGTCTATCTTCTGCCCGGCGCGCTGGCCGGAGTCGTCGTCGCACCGATCGGTGGACGCCTCGTGCACCGCTTCGGTGGCCGCTTCACCTTGATCCTCGCCTCCCTGGTCGGCGCTGTCGGCTTCGCATTCATCGCCGTTCTCCACACCGCCAGCTGGCAGATCATCCTCGGAGTGCTGTTCATCAACAGTGCAGTCAGCCTCGGCTACGCGGCGATGCCTGCGCTCATCGTCGACGAGGTGCGCCCCGATCAGACCGGTGTCGCCAACAGCGTCAACTCCATCGCCCGCTCGGTCGGCAGCTCGCTGGCCAGCGCGGTAGTCATTACCCTCCTCAGCAGTCAGCTACTCCCCATCGGACTGCCGAAGGAGTCTTCGTACGTCATCGCCTTCGTCATCGGCGCCGTCGGACTCACCCTCAGCGCCGTCATCGTTGCCGTCGGCCTGCCTCGCCCGGGTTCACGCGTAGACACCCGGACCGCCCTGGAGATCGAACAGGAACGGGCGACTTCCCTCGCCGCGGAATGGTCGACGGTCACCGGACGTTGAAGACATCATCAAGCCAAACAGAGAAGAAGGAACAACTATGACCTCAGTACTTGTCGTCGTCACCGGCTCGGACCATTGGACCCTCAACGATGGCACCCTCCATCCGACGGGATTCTGGGCCGAGGAACTGCTGAGCCCGCTGTCCGTTTTCCGTGACGCCGGCATCCCCTTCACCATTGCCACTCCGGGCGGAGTCCGCCCGACTGTCGACGAAACCAGCCTCGCCCCCGAATCGACCGGTGGCGCAGACGAATCCGCTCGCCAGCGTGCAGCACTGGACGCGCTCGACGACCAGCTTGCAGCGCCGCTGAAGCTCGAGGACGTCTCTGCCGATGACTATGCAGCCGTGTACATCCCGGGCGGGCACGGCCCGATGGAAGACCTCGCGGTCTCCCCGGTTCTCGGCAAGCTGCTTATCACCATGCTCGACGCCGGAAAGGTCATCGGCTCGGTCTGCCACGGCCCCGCCGCTCTGCTCTCCGCGACGAAGCCCGACGGCGAATGGGCATTCGCCGGGCGTGTGATGTCCGGGTTCACCAACGACGAAGAGCGCCAGGCAGGGTTGGCCGACAAGGCACCGTGGCTGCTCGAGGACCGACTGCGTGCCGCCGGCGCCGATCTGAAGGTCGGGCCTGCGTGGGGACCGTTCTCCGTCGTCGACGGCACCGTCGTCACCGGCCAGAACCCGCAGTCGAGCACCGAGGTTGCCGAGAAGATCGTCGCGCAACTCCAGAAGTAACCAGTACGACAAAGAACGGAGCGCCACACGGCGCTCCGTTTTTTCGTCTACTGGAGCAATTCACCGACAGTGGCGAGGCTCGGCAACACGTGCGTGAGCGGTGACTTCCTGAGCACGTCCTCGCCGAACGAGCCACTGAGCACGCCGACGACGATGCCGGCGCCCGCATTGTGCCCGGCGAGAACATCATTGGGCGTGTCCCCAGCCACCAGGACGCGTCGAACATCGGTGACTCCGGTTGCCTCCATGCTGCGGAAGATCAGGTACGGCGCGGGCCGGCTCGCGGCAACGAGGTCGGAGGTGACGAGCGCGTCGACCGTGTCTTGCTCCCCCGCCCCGACTGTCCAGCCCATCCCGGCGAGGATGGCGTCGGCAATGTCCGCGGAATACCCGGTCTGCAGGGCAACTTTCACGCCCTCCGAACGCAAGGCGCGCAGGGCCTCGGGTACGCCCGCCACTGGCTTCGGCGGTGTCTGCCGGTAGGCGGTGATGAGGCGCGCACGAAAATCCTCGAACACTTCGTCCACGAACTTCGGATCGGTGGACGCGCCCAGCCCGTCGAGTAGTCCGGTGATAGCTTCGAGTTTACTGGTCCCCTTCCACTTGGCCAGCAGTTCGGCCGGTAGCGGGCAGTTTGCTGCGTCGGCGACGGTCCGCGAGAGCACCTCGTACACGAGGCCTCCCTCGTCCACGGTGGTACCGGCCATGTCGAGGCTGGCGAGTTCGAACGAGCGAGTGGTGGTCACGAAATCTCCTTGACGATGCGCAGGTCGTGCGCGGATCGGGTGTTGTCGATGGTGAATGCGACCCGGTCGGGTCGGTACCGGTCGTCGGCGTATTCGAGTGGAGTACCAGAAAGATCGACCGCCCTGCGCCTTTCGCGCAGCAGGGGCGCCCCTGGGTCGATGTCGAGGTGCGCCGCGTCGACGTCGGTGGCGGCGACGGCATCGATGGTGTGCCTACCTTCGTGCAGGTCGACGCCCTGCCCGATCAGGTATGCGTAGATGGAACCGGAGTCGGGGTCGAAGTCGAACAGCGTGCGTCCGACCGATTCGATGAAGCTGGAGCGCTCGAGCATCGCGGGCATTCCGTCGAGCGTCCGGAGCCTGAGCACGTCGACGACGGCGGTGCCTGCTTCCAGGCTGAGCGAGGCTGCGGCCAGCGGAGTCGCTGCACGGCGAGCTATCTCGAGGGTGCGCTGACCTGGGGTGCGGCCGATCGCCTCCGCCCACGCGGTAAACGACATGAACGTCTCGAACGGTTGCCCGACGGCGGTGTCGCACACCACCGGTGGACGTCCACGGCCACCGGCGATCAATCCTTCGTTACGTAGCGCGGCCAACGCAGCCCGCACGGTTCCGCGGGAGGCCTCGAATCTCGTGCACAACTTTGCCTCCGAAGGCATGGGAGCACCGACGGGCAGGGTGCCGTCGACGATCTGTGCACGGAGAGCATCGGCGACGCGGGAATGCAGCGGAAGTGACACTGAGACTGGCCTCCAACATGATTGAACAACTTTGATGCTGCGCAGTCTAACCACTCGAACCTTGCAGAAACAATGCTGCACAACGGACATGAACGCATGGTGAACTTGTTCGAACAACTCGCTGCGGACCGTTGACGCCCGGTCACCGAGCGGGAACTGTTGTCCAGGTGATGATCGACCGAACCCCCCACCACCGATTCGACCTCGTCGTCGTCGGCGCCGGCATCGTCGGCCTTGCCCATGCCGTCGACGCGGCCCTGCGCGGTATGTCCGTGGCCGTCGTCGAACAGGACGACCGTGCCGTCGGCGCCTCCATTCGCAACTTCGGGCATGTCTGCGCCACAGCACAATCCGGACACGCACTGACGCTGGCACTGTCCGCACGCGAACGCTGGCTGATGCTCGGAAGCAAGGCCGGCTTCGAGGTACGCGAATGCGGCACCCTCGTTCTCGCCCGTGCACCGGACGAGCTGGCTGTACTCGAAGAGTTCGCCGCCGAACGCGGATCAGAACAGGTGACGCTCGGCGCCGCAACCGGTTCGTTCAGCGGCATCGGCGCCGCACACCTGCCACTCGACCTCCGCGTCGATCCTCGCGACGCAGTACCGGCGATCGCCGCGTGGCTGGCAGCGGAAGGCGTCGAATTCTTCTGGAACACACACGTCACCGGCATCGACACGAACGCGGTGCACACCTCGCGCGGTGAGATACACGGCCGGAACATGATTCATGCCGTCGGCCACGACGTCGACCGGCTCTTCCCCGACATTGCCGCCGAATGGAACGTCGAACGCTGTCGCCTGCAGATGCTCGAAGTCGCCCCGCCCGGCGACGTCGTCGTCGACGCGGCCGTACTCACCGGACTGTCGATGCTGCGTTACGACGGGCTCGCGGCGATGCCCTCTGCCACCGAAGTACGCGAGCGGATGAAGGCGGACTCACCCGAACTGCTCGACGCCGTCATGAATCTCATGCTCACTCAACGCCCCGACGGTGCCATCGTCCTCGGTGACACCCACCATTACGCACGCACCCACACCCCGTTCGACGATGAACGCAACGCCGAACTGCTTCTGCGGGAGGGTGAATCACTGTTCGGCGCGCCACTGACTGTTCGGCGCCGCTGGCGTGGGGTCTATGCCAGCAGTGACCGCACCGACTTCCTCATCGCCTCCCCCTCCTCGAACGTCCGGGTGGTGTCGGTGACCTCCGGAATCGGCATGACCACCGCGTTCGGCCTCGCACCCACCGTCCTCGACTCGTTCTGACCTTCACTTCACCAGGAGAACCCATGTTCAAGCCCCGCCACGCGGCTCTCGTGATCGCCGCGCTCGCATTCACCCTCACCGCCTGTGGCGACAGTTCCGACTCCGCCGCGAGCACTCCCACCTGCCCGGGCGGAAAGATCCGCTTCGGTGTGGAGCCTTTCGAGGACCCCGCCAAGCTGACTCCGGCCTTCCAGGTCGTCGGCAAAGCTCTGTCGGAGAAGCTGAACTGCCCGGTAGAGGTAACTGTGGTGGACAGCTACTCTGCCGAGGTCCTCGCCATGCGCAACGGGCAGCTCGAGCTCGGCGTCTTCGGCCCCCTCGGTTACGTTTTCGCGAGCCAGGAAGCCGATGCCCGCGCGCTCGCCTCCTTCGGGACGGCCGACGGCCGGCTCTCGACCTACACCGCCGGGATCTGGGTGCCCAAGGACTCCGACATCGACTCGATCGACGACCTCCGCGGACGCACGCTCGCCCTCTCCGAGCCCGGATCGACCTCAGGTGACGGTCTCCCCCGAATGGCGCTGCGCGAGAGCGGAATGAAGGACGACGACGTCAAGATCACCTACGCCGGCGGCCATCCCGAGGCGCTGCTGGCATTGGCCAACGGCAAGGTCGACGCCGCCGAGATCAACTCCCAGCAGCTGGCGACCTCCACCGGGGAAGGCCAGTTCGACACCTCGAAGTTCCGTCAGGTGTGGACCTCCGACCCGATCCCCAACGACCCGATCACCGTCGCAGGCGGAACAAGCCCAGAATTCCAGAAAGCCGTCGCCGACGCCCTGGTTGATCTGCCGCCCGACGCCGTCGCCGAGGCGGGCGCTCTGCTCGACGTCGACCCGGCCGGACAACTCCTGCCCGTGGACAAGAGCACGTATCAGCCACTGTTCGACCTGGCCGACGCCCTCGGACTCACCTCCAAGGACGCGGAATGACCGCCGACGTGTTGTCCAAAACAACAAGGGATGTAGTTACTTTCGAGCGCGACGCTCCCGCATTGTCGATCCGCGCGTTACGAACTTCCTTCGGTGACCGCACCGTCCTGCACGGCGTCGACCTCGACGTGCGCGCCGGGGAACTGGTGGGCATCCTCGGCGCCAACGGGTCCGGCAAGTCGACGATGCTGCGATGCGTCGTAGGCCTGACCTCGGTGGACGGCGGCAGCATCGAGATCGGCGGCGAATCCGCACTGACCCAAGGCCGTGTCCGTAAGGCAGCCATGGTGTTTCAGCAGATTCATCTCGTCGGTCGAAGATCGGTCCTCGACAACGTCTGCGCAGGCGCCCTCGGCAGATTGTCGCTCCGCAGGTCGTGGTCCACCCTCGCATTCCCCCGCGCCCTGCGGGAGGAGGCGATGGGATGCCTCGACCGCGTCGGGCTCGCCGACCGAGCACACGACCGCGCCGACCGACTCTCCGGCGGCCAGCAACAACGCGTCGCCATCGCCCGAGCACTGTGCCAACGAGCTCCCGTCCTCCTCGCCGACGAACCCGTCTCGGCCCTCGATCCGGCCTCGGCCGAACAGGTCATGACGTTGCTGCAGTCCTTGGCTTCCGACGGCATCGCCGTCGCCGCGGTACTGCATCAACCAGATCTTGCGCGACGGCATTGCCATCGCATGGTCGGGCTCGATCAGGGCCGGATCTCCTTCTCCTGCGCGGCCTACGACCTGGACGACGACACCGTCACCGCGCTCTACAGCCCCTCCGAAAGAGTTGAACAATGACCACACTCGATGTTCGACGCCTCGAGGTACCACCTCACCCGCGCCGCCGGATGGGCCCGATCGGGGGCGCCGCCCTCGTCCTCGGTTTGATCGCCGTGCACATCTGGGCGGTGGAGGAAACCGATGTGTCCGCAACCGCTCTCATCAGCGGGTGGCAGGGCATCACCTCGTTCCTGAGTTCCGCTTTTCCACCGGACTTTTCGTGGACGACCGTCGTGCAGCCCGGCATCGAGGCATGCCTGGTCACGCTGGCGATCGGACTCGTCGGCACGACGTTCTCCATCCCGTTCTCGATCCTGTTCGCCGTACTCGGATCACGGTCGACGAACCGAAACCCGTTCGTATATCAGGCCGTACGCGCCGTCATGTCGTTCCTGCGCGCGGTTCCGGACATCGTGTTCGCGCTCATCTTCGTCACCGCCGTCGGGCTCGGACCGTTCGCAGGCGTGCTGGCGATCATCCTGCACAACACCGGAGTGATGGCCAAGCTGTGGTCGGAGGCGATGGAAGAGATCGACCAGGGACCCATCGACGCACTACGCGTCGCCGGCGCGTCGAGCACGCAGGTAGCGATACATGTAGTTCTGCCGACGGTCGTTCCGCAGTTCGTCGGACTGTTGCTCTACCGGCTCGACGTCAACGTCCGGTCCTCGCTCGTCCTCGGGCTTGTCGGCGCAGGTGGTATCGGATTCCTCATCAACCAGTCGATCTCACTGTTCCGTTTCGACGAAATGATGACCTACATCCTGATGGTTCTGGTTCTCGTCGTCGCCGTCGACCTGCTCAGCGGTGCAGTGCGCAAGCGCCTCGGGGCATGACCGCTCTCGCGGCGGTGTGGTCAGGGACCTCGTTCTCCCTCCAGCAGGTGCCGTTCCCGGAGCTGGCCGATGGTGAAGTCCTCGTCGAGATCGAACTGTCCACGGTGTGCGGAAGTGACCTGCACACCGTCGCCGGGCATCGCAACACTCCGGTCCCCACCGTCCTCGGGCACGAAAGCGTCGGACGCGTGATCGACATCGGCGCCGACGCCACCGTTGCCGTCGGCGATCGGGTGGTGTGGACCGTCGGCACAGCCTGCGGCACCTGCAGGAGATGCCTGCGCGGGTTACCGCAGAAATGCGTCGACCTCCGCAAGTACGGGCACACCGCGATCAGCGACCGGTGGACTCTCAACGGCGGCTTTGCAACTCACATACACCTCCTCGCCGGAACGCGCACCATCGTCGTACCGGAAGACCTGCCCGCGACGCTCCTCGCTCCCGCAGGGTGCGCCACCGCCACCGTCGTCTGCGCGGCACGGCGCATCGGGCTCGCCGCAGGTGACGCCGTGGTGGTCCTCGGCTGCGGCATGCTCGGGCTGACCGCAGTGGCCTACGCCCTCGACCGCGGTGCTGTATCGGTGGTGGCCTGCGATCCGGACCCTGCCCGTCGAGCATCGGCGTCGGAGATCGGGGCGAGCGCGGTGTGCGCGCCGGAAGAGTTGGCCGAGGTGGCCCGTGGAGCCGATGCCATCTTCGAACTGTCCGGGAGTTCGTCTTCCGTCGCCGCTGCACTCGACGTGGTGGAGCTGGGTGGGCGAATCGCGTTGGTGGGATCGGTGTTTCCCAGTTCAGCTGTGGCGTTCGATCCAGAATTTTTGGTCCGCAACCTCGTCACCGTCTCCGGAAGTCACAATTACGCGCCGGCCGACCTCGTCGAGGCAGTGGAGTTCTTGCAGCGCACACCGGCGGCGCATCTACTGGCTGCTGCCGTCGGCGAGCGTCATCCGCTGGAGGAGATCGATGCTGCCTTCGCCTCTGGGCGGTCTGCTGTGCGGGGCGCCGTCGGCTAGCTTCAGGTGAGGTACCCCCGGGGGTACTTGCATACCCCCCTAGGTATGTGCGACAGTGGAACGACAGAGCCACCGCTGACCGCTGTCGGTCATATACCCCCACCCGTATAGGAGTAGCTGATGTCCGAGTCGGACACCGTTCTGGATTCACGTCGTGAATCGGAGAAACAACAGCGCCGCAAGCCCGGCATACTCGGCCGACTGGGTAGCACCATGGTCACCCGTCGCAAGTGGGTGTTCGGGGTCTGGCTCATCGCTCTCGTCGCCCTCGGGTCCGCGGCACCATCGGTCTTCACCTCGCTCGCCGGCGCAGGATGGCAGGCCAACGGCTCCGAATCCGTCCAGGTCCGCGAGCTAGCGCAAGAACACTTCGGCGGAAACTCCTCCGCCGCGGTGCAGGTCGTGGTGCATTCCGACACCGCGACAATCGACGACCCCGCAGTGCAGCAGACACTCGCCGCAGTGACCGGAGTTTTCGACGGCGACGCCCGGTTCGGCGAAATCATCGCCCCACAACCCGGTATGACGATCAGCCCCGATCAGCACACCGGCATCGTCATCGCCGGCGCCAATGCGAGCACCGACGACATGGTCAAAGCCGTCGACGACGTCAAAGAGGACCTGACCGCGCTGTCCGGTGACGGCATCGAGGTCTACCCCACCGGATCGTCCGCACTGTGGTCCGACTTCAACAAAGCCAACCACGACGCCATGATTCAGGCCGAATTGATATCCTGGCCAGTCACTTTGGCGATCATGGTTCTCGCGTTCGGCTCCCTCGTCGCCGCAGGACTCCCGTTGCTGCTGACCGTCGCCGGACTCGTCGCCTCCGCAGGTGGCCTCGTACTCCTGAACCAGGTCACGCCGATCTCGGTGTGGGCGATGAACTTCGCGATGATGTTCGCTCTCGCCCTCGGAATCGACTACGCCCTCTTCATCGTCTCCCGGTTCCGTGACGCCCTACGCAAGTCCGATCCGCGGGCTGCGGTCGCCGAAACCATGGACACCGCCGGTAAAGCAGTGGTCCTCTCCGGCCTGACCGTGCTGGTCAGCCTGACCGCTGTCCTGCTCGTCCCTGCCCCCGCGGTGCGAACGATGGCCGTCGGCATCATGCTCGCAGTGTTCTTCGTCCTCGTCGCAACCCTGACCTTGCTACCGGCGACACTCGGCGCCCTCGGCCACAAGGTCAACGCAGCTTCACTGCCCTACGCCAAACGCCAAACACATCGCTCACCGAAGTTCGCGGCCTGGGGCGAACTGCTCCACAAGCACCCCTGGCCGTTCGCAGTCGTCTCCGTCGGCATCTTGATCGCCCTCGCGTTGCCCGTCCTGGGGCTCAAGGTTGCGATGCCGTCCATCGCCGTCGTCCCCGAGGACGCACCCGTTCGCCAAGGCTACGAACTGGTCCAAGCACAGTTCGGCGACGGCGCACCCGGGGCACTGCAGATAGTCGTCGCCGACGCCGACGCCCAACAGACCGCGTCAGCGGCAGCAGGCGTCGACGGCATCGCCATGGTCACCCCACCCCAAACCGCCATGGACGGATCAGGATACTCACTCCTACAAGCACTTCCGACGGTCGACCCTTCGGACGAAGCGATGGGCACCATCCTCGCCGACCTCCGCGCCGAACTACCGGAGACCGCACTGGTCGGCGGCGCACCGGCGGAGAACCTGGACCTGCAGCAAGCCCTGAACGACTACCTGCCGCTGGTGATCGGCATCATCCTCGTCCTCGGTTTCATTCTGTTGCTCGTCGCTCTGCAAGCCCCGCTGATCGCGGTGCTCGGTACCGTTGTCAGCCTGCTGTCCACCGCCGCAGCATTCGGTGTCGCGAAGCTGATCTTCCAGGACGGTCACGGCGCGTCACTGCTCGGCTTCACCCCACAGGGCTTCCTCGACGGCTGGGGACCGGTGTTCTTCTTCGCGATGATCTTCGCCATCGCGATGGACTACACCGTCTTCCTCCTCGCCACCGCGAAAGAACACTACGAGAAGTCCGGTGACGCCAAGATCGCCCAGGTCGACGGGCTCGCCCACTCCGGTCGCGTCATCCTCGCGGCAGCAGCGGTGATGGTCGCGGTGTTCTTCACCTTCGCGCTCTCCGACCCGCTACCTCCAAAAGAGATGGGGATCATTCTCGGTGTCGCAGTGCTACTCGACGCGGTACTGATCAGGCTCATCCTGCTCCCCGTCCTACTACGCCTGACCGGCCACGCGGCCTGGTGGTCACCGGCATGGCTCCGCAAGGTCCTACCGTCCATCAGCTTTTCCCACTGACATTTCGATACCGAAGATCGGAGACAAAAAATGATCGACAAGTTCTCGGGCTGGCCCATCGAACGCACAGTGCCCGCCCTCGCAGCGGCCGTCGTCACCACCGGACTGGTCCTCGGCGAAACCAGCTCGCCGCGTTGGCGCTTCCTGAGCGCCTTCGCCGCAGCAAACCTGGGCCTCTACGCTGCAGTCGGATGGTGCCCGGCGAGCCTGCTACTCGCAAAAGCCGGCGTGCCCAGTCTTCGTAACGTTCGAAACGGGTAGTCCTTTCACAGGACCGCTCACAAACGAAAGGGATCACTTATGAACATCGCACTATCGACCACTTTGACCGATACCGACTTCGACACTGCCGTCGCCGAAACCAAAGAAGCACTCTCCGCACAAGGCTTCGGCGTCCTGACCGAAATCGACATGCAGGCCACCCTGAAAGCCAAGCTCGGCGAAGACATGGAGCAGTACCTGATCCTCGGCGCCTGTAACCCGAACCTCGCACACCGCGCGGTCGGCGTCATGCCCCAGATCGGGCTGCTGCTCCCCTGCAACGTCCTCGTCCGCGCCGACACCACCACCGCGGGATCGTTCCTTGTCGAGGCAATGAACCCCGCCATCATGGTCGAGGTCACCGGCGAAGCCGAACTGTCCTCCGTCGCACAAGAAGCGACCACCAAGCTGCAGGCCGCGATCTCCGCTCTCGGTGGCCAGAACTCCTGACCGAACCAGCATTCGAGGGGCGGCTGGGTTCATCCTGGCCGCCCCTCGTTCGACTCCCGCCCTCGGGATGACGTCACCGCCATCTTTTATGCCCCCAGGGGTACCATTGGGGAACACTCAGCACAATCCGAAGGAGACCGACATGATCGGCGACGAAGACAGCATCGCATTGGTACTCAACCGACTGCGACGCGCGCACGGCCAACTCGCCGGAGTGATCGGCATGATCGAAAACGGACGCGACTGCAAAGACGTCGTCACCCAACTTGCCGCCGTATCCCGCGCACTCGACAAAGCCGGATTCAAAATCGTCGCCACCGGTCTGCGCGAATGCATCACCGGCGAGACCGCCGGCAACACCGAACCGATGACCGAGGCCGAACTCGAGAAGCTATTCCTCGCGCTGGCCTGACCGCCTGGAAGTGGCTGACGGGGGTCCTCACAGTGCTGGTAACAGTGGTGTGCGGGGTGATCATCTTCACCTTCACACCACCAGTCGTCTTCTTCCCGGTCTACGCACTGGCCTCTGCGGTCTTACTGTTCCTGGGCGCACTATGGCTCGTACTCGCCCTGATCGGGTGGTTCAAATACCACTCGCTGCGATGGACCGCATTTGCACCGGCCATCGTCATCATCACAGCCGCACTCGTCTTACTGTCCGTACCGTCGAAAGGCGCATTCGCGGTATCGAAAGGCGCACTGGAAACCGTCGCCCAGGACTGCACGAAATCCACGGACACCCGCCGAATCGGTGCATACTCGGTCCGTTCGGTCCGCCCCACCGACAGCGGATGCCTGTTCTTCATCGTGGGCGGCCTCATCGACTCGATCGGCTTGGCCTACCTACCCGACGGCGCCCCCTACCTCGGCGAACCGCGTCACGACGGAGACATCGGATACGAAGAATACGATGGCGATTGGTATCGGTTCGTCCAGCGATTCTGAGCCCGCAAGAGCATGTTTCTGTGTGCGGCAACAACTACTTATCGGCAACTCTGGTAATTCTAACCAGTGAATGCACTGGGGAATGGCTCGCTACTTAGCGATCGAACACCATCCACTCTTTTACGAGCCTTGAAACAGGCATATCGGTCCATTCTCAGTTTTCGCACAACCCGCATTTATTCGCTACTCTCGAGAGGAATACACACCTCGAAGGGATCTCGCACGTGGCGAAGCAAGTAATCTATGAATTGGTCGACGACATCGACGGCACAGCAATCGACGAAGGCGAAGGCGAATCGATCGAGTTCTCCCTCGACGGCGTCGACTACGTCATCGACCTTAAAACCAAGAACGCCAACGAATTCCGCAAGCGGCTCGAACTGTACGTCGGACACGCAACCCGCGTCGGCGGCCGCAAGCGCAAAGTAGCGTCAGCCGGCGTCGCCCCGAAGGCCGCATCTTCCTCAGCGCCGACAACCAAGCGTGACCCCGCTCAAACCCGTGCTATTCGCCAGTGGGCATCGGACAGCGGCTATGAGATCAACGACCGCGGACGCATTCCCGCCGACATCGTCGAAGCATACGAAACAGCAAACGCTAGCTAGATTCCGACGCGCCTGGCCTGCCTACTGGTCAGCCAGGCGCCTCGAATCAGCATGAGAACCACCAAAATATCCATTCCGGTAGTCGTAGTTCGCGGGAATAGATCGGCCGGGGTTCAGGGTGCTGCCCCGCCCCCCATCGCTTCAATGGTCCACTCATACGATCAGATAGCTTCAGGGCGCCATTCAAGCGATGACGGGGCGACCGCAGTTGCCCTCAGCCGTCCGCGCGAAGCAGGTCAGCTCTTCGGGTACTTGTACAGGCCCTCTCCGGTAGAGATGCCCAGCTTTCCCTTGTCGATGTAGTTCTCCTTCAGGAAAGCAGCCAACCGCTGCTGGTCTTCGTTGCCCTGAGAGGCGATGTTGTACGGCGTAGTGAGTCCGATGATGTCGTAGATCTGGCATGGCCCGAGTGGAGCGCCGGTGGCGATGCGCCACGTCTTGTCGATCATCTCCGGGTCGGCGATTCCGTCGACGAGGAGGAGTCCAGCTGCGTCGAGGAACGGTACGAGGAGTGAGTTGAGTACGTAGCCGGGCTGTTCCTTCTTCAACTCGATCGGGATCATACCGATTGCGGATGCGAAGTCGACGACTGTCCGATACACAGCGGGGTCGGTCTTGGACGTGCCCATCACCTCGGCGGTGTTACGGACCCAGATCTGGTTGGCGAAGTGCAGGGCGAGGAACTTCTCCGGACGGCCGGTGGAGTCCATGAAGTCGCTGGGAAGCAGCGTCGAAGAGTTCGTCGCGAAAATCGTGTGCGCGGGGGCGAAACCGCCGATCTTGGTGTAAGTATCGCGCTTGATGTCGAGATTCTCGGGAACAGCCTCGATGACCAGGTCCGCAGCCTGTACAGCTTCCTTCAGGTTCGACGACAGAGTGATCCGCTCGAGCGCGGCCTCAGCCTTTCCGTCGGCCGCACCTTCGACTTGCTGCGTGTAAACCTTCACCAGCTTGCCGAACTGAACCTTCGCCTTGTCCAGCGCCGCATCGTCGATGTCGTATGCGACGACCGAAAATCCATGGTACGCAGTCTGGTACGCGATCTGAGATCCGAGAACACCTGTCCCCAATACCGTCACGTTGGTGATGTCAGTCATCTGATGGTCTCCTCTGCAGTTCATTCGTCATCGTTCACCGAAGCGAGGTCAAAGATTCTTCGCCGGAGAGGGTTGGCATACGCGCTAGCTCTCCTGCGAAGTTCGGCCACCTCTCAACCTACGCCAGATTGTCGATTCGAGGCCGAGCATCGGAAGTTCGAAAGATCTGGGACGGATGCGAGTGTCGGCGAAACTCTTTGTCCATCAACGTACTAACAACGATAGCGAGATTCGGTTCATTCCGATGTGAGGGCATGACCGGTGACACACACGGACCGAGCGCATTCCCCGGTCCGAATATTTCGCCACCCGTGTGCACTATTTCGGTTCCGCTGCAGGTGAAGCAAGGGTCGAATGAAATCCTTCGTCACGTTGATCGTCCGCCTCACGAAGTAAAGAAGCCCATGAGCAAGAACACATTTCGATCATATGAAAGTGACGCCGTTACCCTATTGCTGCCCAGCGCAATTCGATGATCAAGCGCGAGCTACCTGTCTTCACGGCTCGCCCGCACCGCGCATTCAGCTCAGGGTTCTATCCGTGCGCGGACTTCGATTACGAGCTTCGCGGCATGCTGGGAGCAGCCGCGTACGGCGCCGCCGATGTCGGTGAGGTCCTCACCACGATCGACGCAGTCGCAGGCAAGGACCACTGGTTTCGCGCCTGACACGACATTGCCTCTCGCACTGAGGTGTGGGACGTCGCGGCCGTGCACACAGTCATGCAGTGCGGATGACGGCGGTATAGATTCCCACCGCCAATGCTGCGATCGCTGCAGTCCATCCGACGCTGGCATCGATGAGGTCGCCAGCGAGCCGGCCCTGTGCAATCCACATCAATCCCCAGACGATCCCGATTGCCGGTGCGACCGCGCCCGAAGAGTACGTGGCCAACCCGACTGCCACCAGGGCTGCAACGACCAGGACGGCGCAGGCCCACAATGTCGCTCCGCCGGTGACGCCGAGGTCGACGAGCCAGGCCGTGATATTCGCGATGGTCGCCACGCACACCCAGCCGAGGTAGAGGCCCATCGTTCCGTCCGTGATCACCGCGTCCAGCCGGTTCTCGGGGCGCTGCTGTTGGAGGAGGACGAACACGCGGGCGAGGACCGCGAGCAGCGCTGCGATGACGAACACGCTCAGCCACAGCAATCCCACCTGAATGGTCAGGATCCATGCGGCGTTGAGCAGCATGGACACCGCAATCGGCAGTCGGAGGGGAAGGTGGCGCTCACTTCGTCCGGGCAGTGCCTGCCACACCGCGTATGCGAAGAATCCGAAGTAGATGACCGTCCAGATCGAAAATGCACTCCCGGCGGGCGCGACGAGCGTCGACGTGGCGCTCAGTGCACCGCCGGCGGCCTCCGCGATGGGAGTGCCGACCCACGCACCGGAGCCGATGAACGAGCCGATGACCGCCGCAATGGCGCTGACTATTACCCCGACCTTCATAACGGGTAGATGCCCGGATCGACCGTTCACAAACGAGAGGGTGGCCCGGAGCGACATTTCTGCTGGTGATGACGCTTGCGCGGTCGGGGAGGTACCGCCCGGCCGCGCAAGTTTTCACATCACGCCAGTTGAACGGTGGCCGTCGCCCGGTGCCCGAAGATGCGCTTGCCCTCGAAGGTTGCGCCCAGCGAGATCACTGCTGTTCGACTGTCCGCGTCGAGCGATTTGATCTTGCCCGTGAACAGGATTTCGGCGGCGCGATGTGGATCGACGGGAATCGGCGCGGTGAAGCGGACCGTGTAATCCTTGACTGCGCCCGGATCGCCCAACCATGACGTGATGTAGCCGCCACCGAGCCCCATCGTCAACATCCCATGTGCCAGAACATTTTTCAGGTCGACGAGCTTGGCGAACCCATCGCTCCAGTGGATCGGGTTGGCATCTCCCGCGACACCCGCGTAGTTCACGAGATCGCCACGAGTGAGGCGAAAGACCTTTTCCGGCAACGCATCTCCGACGGTGACGTCCTCGAACTTCACCGAAGGTGCAGAGCGATGGTCGACCAGCGCGAGCGGTGGATGCTCCACCTGCTCCTCTTCCTCATGCGTGGTGGCGTTTTCGCGAGCAGTCGACGGCGTAGCGCCGTGCATCACCAGATTTTCCGCTGCCTCGACGATTCCTGAGTCGATATCTCCGTCGCGGCCGATCAGTAGCGTCGTGTACGTGGTCTGTACCAGCTCGTTGCGCTGATTGGACACGATGTTCTTGGTGACCATCATGTCTTTGCCCATGACCTCCTTGTAGGAGTCGAGGGAGACGTCGCAGTACAGCTGATCGCCCGCGACGATCGGCTGGTGGAATTCGAGGACCTGATCGGTTTGCAGCATCTGCCCCAGGTCGAATCCGACCGCGATCTTCTCGAGCAACCGACGCTGCGCAAGGGTGCCGACCAGGGAGATGAAGGTCAGTGGCGCCGCCAACCCGCTGTAGCCGAGAGCTTTGGCTGCGTCGGAGTCCCAGTGCACCTGGTTGAAATCCTGAACTGCGCGAGCGTACTCACGAACCTTCTCGCGTCCGACCTCGTAGAAGTCGTTCGTCCGGTAGTGCAGGCCCACCATTGCACGGACGTGCTCCGCTGGATCGAAATTCTCAGAAGTTTTTCCAGTCATTTCTCGCAACATACCGGGCCGAGCGCCGCTAGTACACGTAGGACCGTGTCCTTGTGGCAGTTCACAGCCGGCTTCAGGCAGTGCGATGCCGGGGGACGACGTCGTATCTGTCCGGTTCGAACGGCGTGACCGGGGGGATCCGCGTCACTGCCGTCAGTGGACGTCGAGAGCGTGCCCGCGATGCGTCGGCGGCCAGCAACGCCGCCCCGTGTGCGGTCAGCGATTCGGGCTTATCGGGCACGAGTACCGGCAAGCGCAGGTCACGCCTGAAGACGCGGCGAAGCGAGGGGATATGCGCGCAACCACCGACCATGACCAGTGCGTTGACCGATTTCGGTGCGTCGACGATGGCACTGGCGGTCCAGTCCTCGATCGATCTGACCGAGCGGTCGACGATGTCATCGAAAGAGCTGCGCCACAATCGAACCGGACCGCCGACGAACGGTCCGGTCACCTCCGCCACGCGCAGGCTCGACAACTGCTCGCGAGCGAACCGAATGGCGACGCCGAGACGGTCCAGTGCCGAGGCGGACACCAGTTCGTCGGCACCGTAGGTGGCGAGTAGATAGTTGCGCACTGCCTCGTCGCACACCGATCCACCGAATCGAGTTGTGCGCTCCGAGCTGAAAACTTGACCGGTGGCAGGATCGGCGATCGACACGGTGGTCCCCGAAGCACCGACGTCGCAGAGTGCGACCGTGCGCAGGCCCTCGAGTTGTCCGCTGCCGCGCAGGAACCTCAGCTGAGCGCCGAGTTCGGAGACGACCATGAACCGATCTGCCTTGTGCATCGAGTACGCCGAGGTCAGGGGCCTGCTCGCTGGATCGTCCGGGACCGCGAGTACGGTATCCGCGGCGTCCACATCCTGCACCTTCGCCATGGAGTCCAACAGGCCGAGAGCAGCGGCGACGTGCTCGGACGCCTCGAACAACCTCGCAACGTTGACCGAGCGCACCGAATCGTCCGCTGTATCGAGAGCTGTAGCCCGGGCTGCCGACGAACCCACTGACACCCCAAGCACCGTTTTCATGGCTTCCTCGACTCCACTATGACCGAACAGATGTAGAGACCATAGCTGTGAAATCAGTCCGTGGGTAGGCTTCGATACCTTCGAAGATTCTTGAAGTATGTTTCGGGCGACCTCGCTGCTACTCCGGAGTCGTCTCGGGCTCTTCCGTCGTCGTCGATGTGGGCGCGTCCGTGGTGGTCGTGGGCTCCGGGGTGGGCTCGACCGACGTCTCCACCGGCGGCTGTTCAACGTCCGTGGGTTCGATGCCACCCCCGGGCGACGTCGGCGTGATCGTCGACGTCGTCGTAGGCGCGAGAGTAGGGGCGATCGTTGCGGCAGGCGGAAGCTTCGGTTGCGGGCGCTCGGCCCCTGCGGCCGAGGGTCGTGACACACCGACGGGCGGGACGAATTCGGGCCTGACATCGGAATTCACCACGGGATCCGGGTCTTCCAACGGCACCGCCGCCGGAGGAACCGAATCATCTGCCGCCGGAATCGACGTCGCGTACGGCGTATCGACCGAGTCTGCGGGGACGACCGTTCTGGTGTCCACCGCAGGATCCACCGTCATCGCCAACGCGCTGACTCCCCCGAGCGCCGCCAACACGAAGGCTCCGACCGCAGCGACCTGCCAGATCCCGCGACGAGGACCGAACGACGACACGGTGCGCCCGGCCGGACTCACCGGATCCACTACGCCGACCAGCAGTGCTGCAGCGACATCGAGTGGTAGCCCGTCGGCGAGGTGGGAATCGAAGATGTCGACGACGATCAACGGTTGCGCCTCGGACGCAGCGACCGCGTCGATGACGATCTGGCACTGCATCGCGTTCTCGCAGACGATGGCAGCACCGGAGACCGTGAGACCGCTCTGCAGGGCTTGAATCCTGGTCGACCCCAGTGCTGTGGCAACGGCCTGACCAATACCGTCGGGCACCGCTTCCACCGACACGACGCGGGTAGCTACCGGGCCGAGCTCAGGTAGATCTGCGTCGACCAGGGAAGCCGTCACTTCGAAGGTACTGACATGCACGCCGAGAGCGATACGCATGACGGACTTCCCCCCCTTCCCGTTTACGCCGAAAATTTCTATTACTCGAAAGGTTTTGTCGCTAAGAATACAGTCGCCTTCCGGTTTTTCGTTAGTCATTCACACGTTCAATTTCGACACTTCGGCCCGAGCAGCCTCGGCCGCCGCGATCTCCTGGGCATAGAGCACACCGAAGGTGAAGCCGTTCTCCCCCGGTGTCACCCCCGCCTTCCGTCCGAGGTCGACCAGCTTCTGTGCAGCGACGACGGCGTCCTGATGCTCGCCGAGCACTTCCTGGACCGCTTTGTATCGCTCGATCCGAGCCGTCGCTTCCTTCTTCCCGACGATCGAAACGATCGACTCGGCGGCATACCTGGCACGTTTCCCTGCCTTGCGGGCCCGGTGCAGTTCCGCGTCGTCGCCCCCGGTTACTGCTGCCGCGACGCGCCTACGGACCTTACGGCCGGCCTTGCGCGCAAGTCGATCGAGTTCATCGGCGTCGACGTCCTCGGCCCCGGCTGCTGCCGGGAATGCGCGCGAGAGGTTACCGAGACTCGTCAGCAGGGCCCGGTAACGACCTCCGTCCAGCTCCGTCGCAATGATGCCTCGGTGTCGAATCTGTTCGGCCAACAGATCGCTCTCGATGCGCGCGGCAACCGGGCCGAGCACCAGCTTCGGCGGCAGGTTGTGCACCGCGTCGGACAAGCGGGCACGCAGTACCTGCCTATCCCTGACCTCACCGAGAAGTCCTGCATACCAGGCCAACTCGGAATCCATAACCGAAGCCACATCCTCGTCGAACAGGGCACCGAACACACGCAGTGTGCTCCGGTAGCGTCGGATCGCAACGCGCGTGGAATGGATCGGGTCGAGTCCCCGACGCAGGTACACATCGCCTGCGAAGATGGCCTGCGCCTGCTCGTCGAGGTATGCCGCCAGGACCCCGAGCTCCGGCATCTGAGTCTTCTCCAAGTTCACAGCCAACGCACGATGCAGCTTCGACGGGTGCGCACCGCGCTGAGCTCCGGCGGCGAGCAGCGCCTTACCGAAACGCTTCAGCGTCTCTTCCGACCCCGCCGCACCCAACTCGACTTCCAGCTCGCGCCATCGGTGGTCGGGGACACCTTCTGCTTGGACGTCGACCGAATCGTCGGCGAGTTCGGCTAGCACGGATCCGTCCGAGGCAGTGAACACATGCCGTCGACGCTTCGAGGTCAGGGTGGCAACGGGGACCAACGGTTTCCCCAAGGCGACGCCTGCGAGCACGCTCGCGAGCTCTTCCGGGACCTGCGCGTCTTCACCGGTACCGAGCGGCAGCCGGATCTCGGTGCGTGCCTTGTCAGCGGGGACTTTCACGTGCCAGCCCGTGTCGGTGTCTCCGCGCCGCCGTCGCAACGTGATCCCGCGCCGGAGCAGATCGAGATCGGGCGTGTCGAAGTAGCTACTGATCAGCTCCACCTCCGATACGTCGATCGCTCCGCCCTTCGGAATCAGTTCGGTGAGCGAGGGAAGTACGAAGTCCGAGGTCGCGTCGTATTTGTCCTCGCGCTCGGTCTGTATCGAAGCCATGTCCGCCAGTGTGCCGGACACGTCGGATCAGTCGACCGGTGACTGGACGAAGTTCAGATACGCCTTCGACGGTGTCGGGCCTCGTTGCCCCTGGTACTTCGAACCGGTCGTTGCGCTGCCGTACGGATGCTCGGCCGGGCTGGACAACCGGAACAAACACAGCTGGCCGATTTTCATGCCGGGCCAAAGCGTGATCGGGAGGTTCGCCACGTTGGACAGCTCGAGGGTGATGTGGCCGCTGAAACCCGGGTCGATGAATCCGGCCGTCGAGTGCGTCAGCAAGCCGAGGCGACCGAGCGAGCTCTTGCCTTCGAGTCGCCCCGCCAGGTAGTCGGGAAAGGTCGTCAGCTCGAGCGTCGAGCCGAGCACGAATTCTCCGGGATGCAATACGAACGGCTCACCCTCGGCGGGTTCGACCAACGTGGTCAGCTCGTCCTGCTGTTTCGACGGATCGATATGGGTGTATCGAGTGTTGTTGAACACGCGGAAGAGCTTGTCGAGACGTACATCGACACTCGACGGCTGGACCATCGAGTCGTCGAACGGCTCGATCCCCAAGTTGCCGGTGGACACTTCGGTACGGATATCGCGGTCGGAGAGCAGCACACCCCGCAGGCTATCGCGGCCACCGCCGGGGTTCGGCGGTGGCCGTACGTCGAGCACCCCGCTTTGCGCTCTTTATCTTGCCGAACAACGGTAGTTACCCCCGATAATGAGCAAGATCAACTTCAGATGGGTTCAAACAAGACTTCGACACAAGGATGCGGATGGAATCGACTTTCGTTCTCGATCCTGAGATCAGCGAGCAGAAGCAACACTGCACACCCCTGACCACAGATTGGAGCTATTTCGACACCCAGCTGAACTGCACGGTGCTGGCAACGACGCCGCGAGCACGGCCAGAGCTGTGGCGCGCCTTCACCGAGGGAGCGCTGGCGAGCTACTCGCACTTCGGCGTCGAGAAGGCCCTCGAATACGACGAGATCGTCGACGGCGCCTCGACCACCATGTTTCTTGCCGCCGTCGACGATTCGGGTCGTCTTCACGGCGGACTCCGTGTGCAAGGGCCGTACACCCAGCCCACTCACACACACGCCGAACGAGAGTGGGCCGACTGCTCGACCGGCCGCGCCGCGCTCCGCAGCATGGTCGCCGACCGCCTACCGCACGGAGTCGTCGAGATGAAAAGCGTGTGGACCGCCCAAGACGCTCCCCGTCAGGGCACCTCGGGATACCTCGGGGCGATCGGCGCAACACTGGCCGCAGTCGCTCTCAGGAGCCGCTTCACCTTGGCCACGAGTGCGGAACATGCAATGGGCCCCTACCTGGACTCCGGTGCGGTGATGGCGGCCCACATCGACGCCGTTCCCTACCCGGATGCCCGCTACCGGACACGAGTCCTCTGGTGGGACCAGCACATGATTCCGCGGCACACGACCTCGAACCTCTATCAGCACATCGCACGTGCAGTAGCGCAACTACTCCCCAGCCCCCATATTTCGACGGAAGCAGCAACATCATGACCACATCCTGGCAAGCCGTCATTCTCGACGAGACTCGACACGAGGACCGCGCACTGTTGGACCGACTGCGGTCGGACCCGAGCATCGAGGTCCTCGATCGACTCACCGAACAACGCGCCGGGCTGGCACGGTTGACGCCGAGGCCGACGGCCGAGCTCGTCGAGGAACCGATGCGATGGATCTACTACCCGTGGCGCCGAACCGTCGTCGCCACGCTGGGGCCGGCCGGCTTCCGCCGACTTCGACTGGACCGCAACCGCAACAAGATCACCGCTGAAGAACAGGAACGATTGGCGACGCTGACGATCGGGATCGTAGGCCTGAGCGTCGGGCACGCCATCGCGTACTCGCTCGCGCTCGACGGGGTCTGCGGGGCACTGCGGCTGGCAGATTTCGACGAGCTCGAACTCTCCAACCTCAACCGAATCCCGGCCACACTGCTCGACCTGGGCCTCGGCAAGCCGGTCGTCGCAGCCAGACGCATCGCCGAGCTCGACCCGTATCTCCCGGTGAGCATCGACGATCGCGGTGTGACGGCAGAGTCGGCCGACAGCTTCCTCGACGGGCTGGACCTACTTATCGAGGAGTGCGATTCACTCGACGTGAAGGTCCTCGTTCGGGAGAAGGCGCGTGAGCATCGAGTCCCCGTCATCATGGAAACGAGCGACCGCGGACTGCTCGATGTCGAAAGATTCGATCTCGAGCCCGACCGGCCACTTTTCCACGGTCTTCTCGGCGACATCGATTCGAAATCCCTCGAGAACCTCTCCACACACGACAAGGTGCCGTACGTCCTCGCTATTCTCGGCGCCGAGGACCTGTCGGCGCGGATGGCGGCGTCGATGATCGAGGTCGACCGCACGACGACTACCTGGCCGCAGTTGGGGAGCGAGGTTGCTCTCGGCGGAGCCACCGTCGCCGGGGCGGTCCGTCGGTTCGGATTGGGTCAACGACTCGAATCCGGACGGGTGCGAATCCACATCGACGACCATCTCGATGCGCTCGTCACCCCCACCGGTGCCGCGCATTTCGGTGTCACCACCTCGTCCAAGGAACTTCCCGATCTGCATGCGGCCGAGTTGCACACGCCCAGCGAGGCGATCGTGCACTCGGCCACCCGCGCCCCGTCCGGCGGAAATGTCCAGCCCTGGACCATCACCACCACGTCGGACTCCGTTCGGCTGACACTCGATCGGTCCCGCACGAGTGGGCTCGATGTTGCCTACCGGGGCAGCCATGTCGCCATCGGTGCAGCGTTGTACAACGCACGCGTCGCGGCCGCGCACTTCGGCGTACTGGGCGAGAGCACGGTTCTACCGACCGGAGACACCGTCGAGGTCGCTCTCGAATTAACCTCGAGCGCAACCGAAAACGAGCTGGCCGCGCACTACGACGCCATGTTGGCCCGAACCACCAACCGGCATCTGGGAATCCCCGCCGACGTCGACGCGGCCACCGTCGGAGCTCTCGATGCCGCCGCCGAAGCGGAAGGAGTTCGCTTGGAGGTGATCACCGACCGTGCCGCCATCACCGAGATCGCCGGGATCATCGCCGAATCCGATCGAATCCGATATCTCACCGCCGAACTCCACACCGAGATGATCTCCGAACTGCGGTGGCCGGGCCAGGATGATCCGGACACCGGAATCGACGTCGCCGCACTGGCTCTCGATGCAACCGACCTGGTGAAGCTCGATGTATCTCGAAGATCCGATGTCATGGCGCTGCTGGGTGATTGGGACGGCGGCGTCGCGCTCGGCGAGGACAGCCACGACCGCATCGAATCCAGTTCCGCACTCGCGGTCACCGTGGTGTCCGGCCACGCCCCCGCCGACTTCGTCCGTGGCGGCTCCGGCACCCAGAGCGTGTGGATCACGGCGCAGGCTCACGGACTGGCGGTACATCCGGCGTCACCGGTCTTCATCTACGCGCACACCGATGCGGAGTTCGACACTCTGTCCCCGCGCCACGCCGACGCACTGTCGCGGTTGCGAACGCGATTCCACAAGGTGGTCGGCATCGAAGACGGTGAATCGATTGCGTTGGTGCTGCGCCTGTCCCACACCGACGGGCACGCCGTTCCGAGTAGAAGGCGAACGTCGACCCCGGTGGTGCAGTAGGCGGTACAGTCCACTCTGGCCTGTCCAGGATGGATTTCGGGGCTTGATTTCGAGGTCAGGGAGGGAATGGGAATGCGCGACATACGAAGTCTCGATGCGCTCGTCACCGACGTCGCCTCGGACCTCATCGGTGTCGATGCGTCTTCGGTATCGACCGCATACACCCGGGTGCTACGCACACTCGTCGAGTTCTTCGATCTCCACGCCGGTTACCTTCGCCACACCGACTACGGGGATCGATCGACGGTGATGATCGCCGAATGGCCTCCGAGACCCGATGCGCCCGAGCCCGATCCACTCGGCATCGTCTATTTCGCCGACGCCGACCAGGTCTTCGCCGCATGCGAGCATCTGGTGCACCCCAAGGTGTTCCGCCCTACGGTCGGCAACGAGGACTACCGCCAACGGATCGAGGCGGCTTCCGGATATCCCGTCACCTCCATGGCGGTAGTTCCCCTCGTCCAGGAGAAGTCGATCGGATGGGTCGGCCTCATCAAAAGCGGCGACCGAGCGTGGTCCGAGGGCGAAACCAACGCCCTCGTCGCGATCGCGTCGATGTTCACGCAGGTTCACGCCCGCATCCTGGCCGAGGAATCGCTGCGTCTCGCCGCCGAAAGCGACGCGCTGACCGGACTGGCGAATCGCAGAGGGTTCACCGATGATCTACTCCGTCGCCTTTCCTCCGACGCTGGACCTGTCGCCGTACTGTTCCTCGATCTGGATCGACTCAAAGCACTCAACGATTTCTACGGACACTCGGCAGGCGACGAGTATCTCCGCGCGCTGGCCGGCACACTCCGAGCGGTCCTCCCGCCGGAAGCCACCATCGCCCGCTGGGGTGGAGACGAGTTCGTCGTCGTCATGCAACCCTCGGTGCTCGACGACGAACCGACGTCGCCGTACAACGTCGCGCGACGAGTCCTCGAGGCAGTGGCCACTACGCGGGTAACGATCGCCGGTGACGACATCACCCGCACCGCCAGTATCGGCGTCACCATAGCAATGCCTGGAGTGGAACGCGTCGACGACATCATCGCCAACGCCGATCAGGCTGCGCTGGTAGCGAAGCACCGTGGCGGAAACAGTGTCGTACTGTTCGATTCGGCTATCCGCGCGCATACCGAACTGCGGAACGACGTCGAACTGCATCTCCGCGATGCCATTTCGAACGGCGATCTCGTGCTGCACTTCCAACCCGAGGTCGATCTCAGAACCGGGGACATCACCGCCGTCGAGGCGCTCGTGCGTTGGCAACACCCCACCAGAGGTCTCCTTCCCCCGAGCGACTTCATCGATATCGCGGAATCCTCGGAACTCGCAACCGAACTGGGCCGATGGGTGCTCGTGGATGCCATGCGCGCCTACTCCGACTGGGCATCTCGCATCCCCGGGCTCGACATCGTGATGCGCGTGAACGTCTCACCCGCGCAGCTCCTCGCCACCGAATTCGTCGACATCGTCGAGCAGGCACTCGACAACGATTCCGTTCCGCCGACCGTACTGTGCCTGGAGGTCACCGAAAACGCTGTCGTGCAAGATACTGGCCAGACTGCCAAGATTCTGACCATGCTCCGCGAGCTGGGTGTCGGTATCGCGATCGACGACTTCGGTACCGGATTCAGCTCCCTGGCACACCTGAAGGTACTGCCGCTGGATGCCCTCAAAATAGACGGCGAGTTCGTCAAAAATCTCGATTCCGACACCAACGACCAGGCGATCGTCGGAGCCATAGCCACCCTTGCCTCAGCCTTCGGGCTCGAACTGCTCGCCGAGGGTGTCGAGACCGAGGCAGCGAAATCAGCGTTGATGGCCGTAGGGTGCGATCGGGCGCAGGGCTATCTGTTCTCGCGGCCGGTACCCGAAGCGAAAATGCTCGAGATGCTGGCACGCGGAGCCATCCACTGACCATTCCAGACTCGATCGACCACAGTGGGTTAAGGTCTCGTTAACCGGGGGGCCGGAGGCAGGAGAGGGCACTGAATCGACGTCGAGATCTCGATGTCGTCGTAACCGATGTCGCGACGACCCTCATGCGCGTGGATGCCGAATCGGCCCACAAGACATACCCCTCGATCCTCCGCGACTTGGCCTGCGAACTGGACCTCGACTTCGCGTTTCTACGCCTGACCGATATCGATACCCGGACAAGCATTCTCGTCGCAGAATGGCCGCCGCGAGTCGGAATCACGTACCCGGACCCGTCGACGCTCGCGCACCGGGACGACCCCGACCCGATCCTCGCTCTCGCCGCAACGATGAAAAACGTCACCGTAGTGTCCTCGACGGGGGACATTGCCGAACATCTCGATGGGAGTACACCAGAGGGGGTTCCGCTTGTGGTGATCCCACTGATCGCAGGAGGCGTCGACGTGGGGGTCCTCGGATTCGCCAAGCCTGCCGGGCACACCTGGACCGACGACGAATTGAGCTCTCTGCGATCGGTTGCTGCGTTGATGACGCAACTGCAAGCACGTGTGGACGCGGAGAACCGTTCCCGCTTCGCAGCCACGCACGACGATCTCACCGGGATGTCGAATCGCAGAGCACTGTTGGACCACCTGAACGCGCGCCTGGAGGAACCCGGGTGCGGCCCGGTGGCAGTGCTGTTTCTCGACCTCGATCAGCTCAAGTCGTTGAACGACTTCCTCGGCCATCTGACCGGCGACGAATACATCCGCGACGTCGCCGATATCGTGCGTGAAGAACTCGGATCCGAGGACGTGATCGCCCGGTTGGGGGGCGACGAATTCGTCGTCGTACTCGCAGGCCCGACAGACGAATGCGCCGCCAGCGCGGCCGCCGAGACGATTCTGAAGGCAATCGACGGCATCGACATGCCCCTCGCTGATCTACGTCAGCGCGCCCGGATCGGCATCATGATGGCCCAACCCGGTCGCATCACGGCCGAACGTGCCCTACGGTGCGCGGACCAGGCTGCCCTCATCGCGAAGATCGGCAGTACCGACAACATCGAGCACTTCACCGAATCGGTGCGAGCACAGAGCGAGTTGCGAAGCGACGTCGAAGTGCATTTGCGTGACGCGATCGAAGGCGACGACCTCGTCCTGTACTACCAACCCGAGGTCGATCTCGGCAGCGGAAAGATCACCGCGGTAGAAGCTCTCGTCCGATGGCAGCACCCGGTGCGCGGACTCCTACCACCGGGTGCTTTCATCCCCGTCGCAGAAGCAACCAACCTCGCACCGGAGTTGGGGAGGTGGGTACTGGACACAGCATGCCGCACCTTGTCCGAATGGCAGTCGACATTGCCGTCCCTCGAGATCTCCATGCGCGTCAACGTCTCCCCGGCCCAGCTCGTCGAACATGACTTCGCCGAAACCGTCGAGGCAGTCCTTCGGCGCTATGGGGTCGATGGCCCACAATTGTGCCTGGAGATTACCGAGGTCGCCGTCGTCAAGGACGTGGACCGCACTCGAAAGACGCTCCACGGCCTGCACCAACTCGGCGTTCGCATCGCCATCGACGACTTCGGTACCGGTTACAGCGCACTGTCACAGCTGAAGGAGCTCGAAGTCGATGCGCTGAAGATCGACCGCTCTTTCGTCACCGACCTCGGAGCAGGCGACGCCAACGACCTCGCCATCGTCGAGTCCGTCGTCGGGCTCGCGGACGCCTTCGGACTCGATGTCATCGCAGAAGGTGTCGAGACCACCGCGGCGGTCGATGTCCTCCTCGCGCTCGGATGCACACGGGCGCAGGGATACCTCATCTCCCGGCCCGTTCCCGCGGCCGAGACGCTCGAACTCCTCCGCGCCGGGACCATCGAGTTCTGACTGCCTACGGCGGCTGATAGAGTGTGTCCGCGTGGCCTCAGGGCTGCCAAGCCGGTGTAGTTCATTGGTAGAATGCGACCTTCCCAAGGTTGAGAGGCGGGTTCGATTCCCGTCACCGGCTCATATGCGACAACACCCAAACAGGATAAAACCTGATTTCGGTGCGATAAACATGATTTCCGTCCGAAAGATCTACGGACAATATCCCCTGAATCACGTATTTATTCTTTTTTCCCATTCACCTCGTTGATATCGAGTCCTTCGTGCTAAACCTTCTGACGTGCTTGTTGTTTCCCCCGACAATTGCCATGACAGGAATAGAGCATGAACTGGATTGCATTGTTGTTGTCCGCCCTGATGTGGACACCCGGGGCGCCCCCTGCCCCCACTCCCACCCCGACTCCCACCCCGACTGCACCGGTTCCGACCACGACCACTCCCCCTCCCGCACCACCCGCACAAGGCGGCGTGCTGTGGGAAGACGCATTCAACGGAACCGGAGCCGTGGACAGCAGCAAGTGGACGTTCCAAACCGGCAGGTGGGGTGCAAGTTCCGGCGAGCAGCAGTACTACACCAACTCGACGTCCAACGCGTCGATGAGCAACGGAGCCCTGCAGATCACCGCTCGGCGCGAAAATCCACCGGACGGGGTGCGCGCACCCGACAACATCACGAGCGCACGCGTCGTGAGCTTCGGGAAACAATCCGTAGCCCCGCCGGTTCGCATAGAAGCATCCATAAAGATGCCAAGGGCCGCTGGATTACTTCCGGCATTTTGGTTACTGGGGCTGGAACCGGGACATGAATACGATTGGCCGCGTCAGGGTGAAATCGACATAGTGGAAATTCCGGGTACCAATGGCCCGTCTTTCAATCTTCACGGTCCCTCGCGCAGCAATTCTTCGACGGATGTCAAAGCCGGCGGCGACACCGCCCCGCTGTCCGACGCGTTTCACACCTACCGCGTCGACTGGCTGACCGACAGGATCACCTGGTTCATCGACGGGGTGGCCAAGTACTCGCTGACCAAGGCGCAATACGAAGCGAAGGGCGGCAACTGGACTCCGTTCTCGGGGGCATTCCCGCACTACGTGCTTCTCAACGTGGCAGTCGGCAACAACTGGGTCGGCAAGGTCCCGGCCTCGACACCGTTCCCACAGACGATGAGTGTGGACTGGATCAAAGCGAGCCGAATTTCCTGACCGAGGTTACGTTTGTGAACCATCCCACCACATAGCCCCGCTCACTGGGACATGACACACAATTGGGCATAGCATCTAGAAGGGGAGTAACCAAAGTCGAGGTGTGGCATGAATTTCCGTCTCGCGCTGACCTTCAGCGCCGTATGTGTCGGCTGCTTCGTCGTGGGAATGGGAGTCGGGTCGGCCGCGCCGGTGATCCCGACGACACCGGGACCAGGGCAGTCCAACCACGCTGATGCGATCAGGTACTCCGGGGGAAATCCCGGAGCTGTCCCCCCGGGCGTCAACGATCCCGAATGCGTTCCAGCACCCGAGCATTCGGAACCGGTGATCCTGGTCCACGGAACCGACGCCACGGCATACTCGGACTGGGCCGGCCTCGGCCCAGTACTGAAAGCGGCGGGGTACTGCGCGTACGCGTTGAACTACGGCGCGTCACCGGACGGCGCGAGCTACGGGTTCAGCGACATCGCCGGGAGTGCAGAACAATTGAAAGAGTTCACCGAGTCCGTGCTCGCCTCGACGGGCGCAACTTCGGTGAACCTCGTCGGCTACTCCCAGGGCGCCGCGGTCACCCGCTACTTCACCAACCGTCTAGGCGGAAACGCCGTGGTGAACAAATGGATCGGCATCGCTTCACCTACCTACGGCGGCACTGCATACGGCACCTCCCCTGCGCTGCAGGCAGTTCCGGGTGGAACGACACTCGTCGCCGGCGAGTTCGGGCCGGCACTCGTCGAACTACTACAGGGTTCGGACTTTCTGAACCAACTCAATACCGGCGGCGACACCGTCCCCGGCGTCGAGTACACCAGCATCGCCACCCGTGTCGACGAAACGATCCAGCCCTATACCAATGCGCTGCTTCGTGACCCCGATGCCACCAATATCGTGATCCAGGACGTCTGCCCGCAGAACAACGTCGCGCACTTCACCTTCACCTACGATCCGACCGCCATCGGACTCGTCCTCGCCGCCCTCGACCCATCCGCCGGGATCGTCCCACCCTGCGGTCCGGTCCCACTCGGTGCCGGAATTCTCGACGTCGTCATCGCGAGCAACCAGCAACTCACGGAACACCGCTGAGATTCGCGGCCGACAACTGATAGGCACGCAGACCTACGTACAGTTCCGAGCAATGAATCGGGTCGAGAAAGTCCCGACCGGTCAGCTCGCCGATCCTCCGCAAGCGATACAGCACGGTGTTGCGGTGGTAATGCAACCGCGACGCAGCCTCGCTGGTCGACCCTTTCGAGCCGAACCACGCATCCAGGGTCGTCAGCAGGCTCTCCCGCTCCTCGTCGGGAAGTTCGAGCAAACGTCCGAAGATCTGCCGGGTCGCCGCCCGAGCACTGTCCGGATGCCGAGCCAGCAACAATGGCAGCGGAACCGCATCGAACCGTGTCAACACGCTGCCGTCCACGCGCGCGCAGGTCCGCGCCAACCTGGCCTGCTCGACGGCCATCGGCATTCCCGCCGGCGACGAGAATCCGACACTGACCCCGATCGCCGCACTGCCCGCATCGCTGACGCCGTTGTCGATACTGGCCAGAACCTCCTCGAGCAGAGCATCCGACGTCGCGAACAGCAGGCCGAGGGTGCCATCGACTTCGGAGTCCCACACCGCACCGATGCCCCGCGTCGACAATTCGACATCACGTGACTCCGCGGAGACGACGACGAACGATCCGCGATCCGGAATTCGGAAGGTCCGCACCGCATCCGCTACCGCGGCCGGGTTCGAGACATGATCGCCGAAAAGTGCCCGCACCAACCGCCGTCGAGATTCTGCGTCCTGCTCGGACAGTGTGTCCACCGTCGAGCGGTACGCCTCCGCGGCAGCGTCGGAACAGACGTCGACGAGCGCCCACACCTGCGCCGCCATCTCGAGCAGGGCTCGCGAGGGTTCTCCGTCGGACCGATTCATCAACTCTTCCCAGATGAGTCGACCGCCCAGCCGAAACGCGTGCAGCAGCGCGGCGAGCGGGACACCCTGCTCGGCCTTCAATCGCCCCGTCGCGTGTGCCGAAGACAGATCTGGTGCACCGTGACCGGCCAGGCAACCGATCATCGCGCGCAGATTCTCGCGGCAGGCACTGCGCAACTCGTCCTCGGTCAACAGCGAGGCCTCCAGATATCCGTGCTCGGCATCGAGTATGCGGTGGACCAACGTCTCGGCCAGCATCTCCGTCGAGTCGAGGAGTGGCGCAGCTAGGTCGGTCGATGCGAGCACGGTGGTCGGAGTACTGGTTGCCATGATCGAAGCGTAGCTTCGCCCGTCCCCACGACGCCAGGGCTTGCCTGTGCCGCCGCACAACTATGTGGCCTACTTGGAGAGCGGGGGCCTATAGCGCTCACGGCCGAATGAGACGACAATCACAGCAGAAGTGGACCTACGCGCACCCCGAGTAAAGAGAAGAGCCACCCCCTTGACCGATCGAAACGAACCCGACCTGCACATTGCGCTCAGCCCCGAAGACGAGACGCACCGCCTGGTCGACGCCGCACTCGAGGAGTTGAGCGCAGGTGAGAAGAAGTGGGCGACCCTGACCTTGGCAGCACGTCGGGCGCTCCTCGAACACGTACGAGACCTGACCGTCGCGCACGGCGCCGAGTGGGTCACCGCAGCGTGCTCGATCAAGGGCCTCGACCCGTCGTCGTCACTCGTCGGTGAGGAATGGATCTCCGGCCCCTACGCATTCGTCAGCGGCGCAGCCACCCTCGCGCACACTCTGGCAGCCCTCGAATCCGGCACCAGCCCGCTCGCCCAGGCACACTTCGGATCCGCACCCGGCGGGCGCACCACGGTCCAGGTACTGCCGCTGAGCATCTTCGACTCGCTACTGCTCAACGGATTCAGCGCCGATGTGTGGCTGAAACCGGGAATCGACGCCGATACCGCCAAGCGCACCGCAGGCCTGGCCCAACGCGAACCCGCGCACACCAACGGCATCGGCGTCGTACTCGGCGCCGGCAACATCATGTCCATCGCGCCGCTGGACACACTGTACGAACTCTTCGCCCACAATCGCGTCGTCGCGCTCAAGCTCAACCCGATCACCGACCCGTTGCTGCCGGTGCTGAGAAAAGTCCTCCGGCCGCTGATCGACGTCGGTGCCGTCCGCTTGCTCACCGGTGGAGCCGAGGCGGGCACCTACCTGGTCAACCACGACCTGGTCGATCACGTACACATGACGGGTAGCTCGATCACCCACGACGCCATCGTCTTCGGGACCGGGCAGACCGGAGCCGAACGCAAAGCCGCCAACGACCCGGTGCTGACCAAACCGATGACGAGTGAGCTCGGTGGTGTCTCACCGACCATTGTCCTCCCCGGCGAGTGGAGCACAGCCGACATCGAATTTCAGGCGAAACACGTTGCCACGCAACGCCTGCACAACGGCGGCTACAACTGCGTCGCATCACAGGCGGTCGTACTGTCATCCAACTGGAAGCAGCGCGACCAGTTCCTCGCCGCACTCCGCAAGGCACTCGACTCTGCACCTTCCCGTCGCGCGTACTATCCCGGCAGCGACACTCGCGTAGCCGGCGCCCTGGAGAACTATCCCAAGGCCTCGCGACTCTCCGGCGGACGCGTCCTCATCGACGACATCGACCCCGGCAAAGAAGCATCACTGCTGGAGACCGAGTACTTCGCACCAGTGCTCGGCGTCATCGAACTCCCCTACGACGGAGATCAATTCGCTGAAAAAGCAGTGACCACCGTCAACGAGAAGTTCATCGGCACCCTGGGAGTAAACATCATCGCCCACCCCAAGACGATCGATCGGCTGGGCGAGAAGTTCGACTCGATGCTGGCCGAACTGAACTACGGCACGATCGCAGTGAACGCATGGACAGGAGTCGGATTCCTCACCGCAGCGGCGTCGTGGGGTGCATTCCCGGGCCACACGATCGACGACGTCCAGAGCGGAATCGGCATCGTCCACAACGCACTGCTGATCGACGGTGCCGAACGCACGGTAGTGCGCGGACCTTTCCGTCCGTCTCCTCGCTCGCTGATCAACGGCGAATGGTCGATTTCCCCCAAGCCACCGTGGTTCGTCGACAACCGAACGGCCGCGACCACCGGCCGACTGTTGACTGGATTCGCCGGAAAGCCTTCCTGGGCAAAGCTTCCTGCCATCTTCGCCTCCGCTCTGCGCGGCTAGAGACAAAGGTACCTTCTTTCATGTCACAACCAGCCATCGCCGATTACGTAGTAGTCGGCGCCGGATCCTCTGGGGCAGTACTCGCCAATCGGCTCAGCGCCGACCCGCGCCACACCGTCGTGGTGCTCGAAGCGGGCCCGGAAGACAAGAACAAGTTCGCCCACATCCCGGCGGCCTTCTCCAAACTGTTCCGCAGTGACGTGGATTGGAACTACGACACCGAACCTCAGAGCGAACTGCGGGACCGCAGCATCTACTGGCCCCGCGGCAAGATGCTCGGCGGGTCTTCGTCGATGAACGCGATGATGTGGGTCCGCGGGTTCGCCGCCGACTACGACGAGTGGGCCTCACTGTCGGACTCCTCGTGGTCGTTCGAGAACGTCGTACCCTACTTTCGCAAGATCGAAAGCATCGAAGCGACAAAGGAACTCGACGCGGGCACCGGCGGACCGTTGATCGTGTCGAACCAGCGCAGTCCCCGCGCTTCGACGGCCTCCTTCCTCGATGCCGTCCAGGAAGCCGGATACTCTGTCGAGGCCGCCAATCGTGCCGAGCCCAAAGGCTTCTCACAAACCATGTTCAACCAGAAACGCGGCGCCCGCTGGAGCACTGCCGACGCGTACCTCACACCGATTCGCAAGCGGGCCAACCTGACCATCCTCACCGATGCTCACGCAACGCGCGTCGTCTTCGCAGGGGCCACCGCCGTCGGCGTCGAATACACCAAGGACGGGCTCACCCACACCGTCCGGGCCGCCAAGGAAGTGATTCTCGCCGGGGGCGCGATCAATACGCCACAATTGCTGATGCTCTCGGGCATCGGCGACAGAGCACAACTGGCCGCACATGGGATTGCCGTGCAGCACCACGCCCCGGAGGTCGGTAAGAACCTGACCGATCACCTGTGTGCGCTCATCGGCTGGAAGACCGAATCCGATTCACTGTTCCACGCGGAAAAAATCCCGCAGCTCGTCAACTATCTGACTCGCCGACGCGGCATGCTCACCTCGAACGTCGCCGAAGCCTACGGATTCATCAAGAGTCGAGACGAAGTACCGTTCCCGGACGTCGAGCTCATCTACGCCCCCGCCCCGTTCTTCGACGAGGGACTCATCGCGCCGGATGCCCACGCCGCCGTCATCGGGGCAGTGCTGCTCAAACCGGTGAGCCGCGGCGAGATCGGTCTTCGTTCCGCCGACCCACTGGCCAAAGCCATCATCGAACCCCGCTACCTCAGCGATCCCGACGGCGCCGATCGGCGCGCGATGATCGAGGGCTTGCGGGCATGCATGAACATCGCCTCGCAACCCTCCCTCGAGAAATTGCTCGGCGCCCTCGTCCGACCACGCGTGAAAGCAGACATCTCTACCGAGGACCTGCTGACCGAAGCCCTCGAGCAGAACGCACACACCCTCTACCACCCGGTGAGCACCTGCCGGATGGGCAACGACAGCTCGAGCGTCGTCACCCCGGATCTGCGGGTCCGTGGCGTCGACAACCTACGGGTCGCGGACGCGTCGATCATGCCGACGATCATCCGCGGTCACACGCACGCGCCGAGCGTGCTGATCGGCGAAAGGGCCGCGGACCTGGTACTGCGCTGAGGCGACGGGTCACATACCCGTCGCCACCGGCCTAGCCGGGTCACTGGACCATTGTGACCACGAACCCGGGTAGAGGGCTGCATCTATCCCGGCGATGGCCAGCGCCGCCACCTGATGAGCGGCTGTGATGCCGGAACCGCAGTACACCCCGACCTGCGGCTTCACCCCGCCGAACCGTTCGCGGAGCGCGTCCGCAGTCAAGAATCGCCCGTCCGTGTCGAGGTTGGCGCTGGTCGGAGCGCTGATGGCGCCGGGTATATGCCCGGCGCGCGGATCCACCGGCTCGGACTCGCCCGAGTACCGTTCGGCTGCCCGCGCGTCGAGCAGCGTTCCGGACGCGGCGAGTGCAGCGGCCTCCTCGGTCGTGAGCGTCGGCAGGTGTCCGGCGCTGAGCTGGACATCTCCGGGCGCCGACGCGACCTCCTCGCCCGCGGAGGTGTCGTTGCCTGCGGCGATCCAGGCTGCCAAACCGCCGTCGAGCAGGGTTACGTCGTCGAAGCCGGCCCATTTCAGTAGCCACCACGCTCGCGCCGCGGCGAGGTTGCCGGTGTTGTCGTAGACGACGACGGGCACACCGTTGGTGACGCCCCAGCGTCGTGCGGCCGCTTGGAGTCTGTCGATGGAGGGCAGCGGATGCCTGCCCTGGTCGGGTTCACCGGGTTCGGCGAGTTCGTTTTCGAGGTCGACGAACACTGCGCCCGGGATATGTGCGTCGCGATAGTGCCGTCGACCGGCCGAATCTCCCAGTGCCCAGCGAACATCGACTACCACGGGCGGAACGGGACTACGCAGTGCGGACTTCAGATCGGTGACGTCACGCGCTTGGCTCTCTTGTGGCATGCGTGAATTTTGCTCCACTTTTGCTCCGAATCGACGGAATCCCGCCCAGTCGGAGCAAAAGTGGAGCAAAATTCACGGTAGTAACAAACCGGACCTCCGGTTAAGGGGGGTTAGGTAACGGTGCGGCAACGGTCACGTATCGAACTCGACTCGGGCCTACTACGAATGTTCGGATCGGACATTCTTCACATATTTCTACCTTTCTCCATGAGAACATTTGTCTACCAAGGTGATTTGCCGCGCAGTTCGGTCCGGGTCGGGAAGCCCGCATACGAGATTTCAACGGTTCGGCATGCCGGAACTACGTACCGGACTAAGATCGGACCCATCCGGAACGGACCCTGCGGCGAATTACCTACAACGCTCAACACTTGAGCCAACGAAAGGTAGATCCTCACATGATCTCGATCCGTAAAGTTATGGCCGCCACCGCAATCGGCGCAATGACCCTCGTACCACTCGCCGCATGCTCGAGTGACGACTCATCGAGCACCGAGTCCAGCACCACTTCGGCCGCTGCCGCCGAGACCACTGAGGCAATGCCGGCACCAGCAGCCGAGGTCGATGACCTCAGCAACGGCGTCAGCACCGCTGTCGCACTCGACGCAGGCTTCACCGGCGCCCTGACGACCCTGGGCCTCACCCCCGGAGTTGTCGGAACCGCCACTCTGGCAGACGGATCCATCGTCTTCCCGATCACCGGTGGAGACGTCAAGTACTGGGAGCCGGGCACAGTCGATCCCTACGTTCAGGGTGAGATCATGCACGACGGAAGCGGCTTGTCGCTGACCGCAGGTGAAACCGTTGTCGAGCTCACCGACTTCGACATCGATCCGGGCACCTCGGTTCTCACCGGAACCGTCACGGTCAACGGTGACGTTGCTGCCGAAGATGCAGTTCTCTTCGACCTCGACGGCCGCACACTGCAGCCGTTGGCAACCGGCCCGAACGACACCGCGATCCTGACCGGCACCGAGGTCAAGATCTCCGAGACCGCCGCCGGCCTGCTGAACGACACGTTCAAGACCGACGCTGTCACCCCCGGCCTGCTCGTGGGCGTTGCAACCATCACCATCGCAACTGCGTAAATGAACGACGAAACCGTCCGCGCGAGGTCACCGCACATGGCGGCCCCGCGCGGACGGTTTCGTAGTCCGCTCCGAGGCCCCTGGCTCACCTCCATCTTCGGCGCCGTACTGCTCGCCGGCCTGCCCATCGTCATCCTCACCGGGCTTGCCTCCTACATAGCGTATGGCCCACAATTCGGCCAAGCCCTTCCGACAGATGTCGGCTGGCTGCGGCTCCCCTACTTCGACTGGCCCACCAACCCATCGTGGTTGTACCGGCTCACCCAAGGTCTGCACGTCGGCCTCGGATTGATTCTGGTTCCGATCGTGTTGGCCAAACTGTGGTCGGTCGTACCCAAGCTGTTCGTGACGCCTCCGATCCGCTCGGTCTCCGAAGCACTCGAACGGCTTTCCCTGCTCGCGCTCGTCGGCGGGATCCTGTTCGAGATCGTCACCGGAGTTCTCAACATCCAGTACGACTACATCTTCGGCTTCAGCTTCTACACCGCCCACTACTGGGGCGCATGGATCTTCATCGCCGGATTCGTCTCACATGCGATCATCAAGACGCCGTTGATGTTTCGCACTCTCCGCTCCCGCTCGCTCATCCAGGTACTCAAGGACAAGCAGACCGAGCAGGAAGTCGATCCCGACGGATCCGACCTCATCGCCGAGAACCCCAGCGATCCCACGATCAGCAGGCGCGGCGCCCTCGCGGTCGTCGGCGGCGGTGCGCTGTTCGTCGCAGCCCTCACCGTGGGGCAGACCACCGGCGGGTTACTCCGCAACACCGCCATACTGCTCCCCCGCGGCCGGTCGTATGGAGACGGACCCAACGATTTCCAGATCAACCGCACAGCCTCCGCAGCCCGGATCACCGAAGACACCACGGGCGCGAGCTGGACCCTCGAACTGACGGGAGGTGCGAGCGCGATGACATTCACAAGAGATGCCCTCCTACGGATGGAGCAACACACCGCCGATCTGCCCATCGCCTGCGTCGAAGGATGGTCGACGGTTCAGCGCTGGACCGGCGTCCGGTTACGTGACCTCGCTTCGGCAGCAGGCGTCGACAACCTTCGGTCGGCGCAGGTTACCTCGATCGAAGAGAATGGGCCCTTTCGTCAGGCCACACTGCAATCCAACCAGGTCCTCGACGCCGATTCGCTACTCGCACTGCAGGTCAACGGCGTCGACCTCTCCCCCGACCACGGGTACCCCGCGCGGATCATCGTCCCGGCGATGCCAGGAGTGCACAACACCAAATGGGTGAAGGCAATCGAATTCAGGGGCGCGTGATGGCGGCCTTCACCCGCGTCTACGGCGCGCGTCCCCTGCACCTACTTGCAGTGTGTTTCGCGTTGGCGCTGGTGGGGTACGTGGTTTACGTGGCAGGCATAGCGACGTTCTGGAATCGGAACGTCTGGTGGCAATCGATTGCAGTGTGGTTCGCCGGTGCCATCGTCGTCCACGACCTTCTTCTTTTTCCCCTGTATTCGCTCGCCGACCGCTCGCTCACTGCCGGACTGGACGCGATGCGCGGACGGGCGCCCGCGCTCGCCTGGCGCGTATCCCCGCTCAACTACATCCGCATCCCGCTCATGGGCACTGCGCTGACGTTCGTCCTGTTCTTCCCCGGAATCATTCAGCAAGGATCCGAAACATTTACTACAGCAACCGGATTGACGCAGGAACCCTATCTCGGTCGATGGTTGGCACTGACAGCGGTGCTGTTCGGAGTCAGTGCACTGGTGTACGCGATCCGTATCGCACAGACCTCGACCAGGAGAGCGACGTGAGAGTAACGGCGGACGAACTGTTCAGCAGAGCCTCCTGCGGCTTGCCCTGTTGGATGGGGCACTCGGACGGAACTCGCGAGCCGCTGCCCACTGCGCGTTGGATGGGTGGTCCTGCATCGAGCAGCGAAGACCGAATCGCCGACGGCCGGATGATCGGCCACTGCAACGGCCCCACCCTCGACCTCGGCTGTGGGCCCGGTCGACTCACCGAGGGCCTGGCACGTCGCGGCATCTCCGCGCTGGGGGTCGACACCTCGAAGAAGGCCGTCGACCTGACGGTCGGTCGCGGCGGACGGGCGGTACTTCGCGACCTGTTCGAGCCTCTACCCAATGCCGGTGACTGGGCTTGCGTCCTGCTGGCCGACGGCAACATCGGCATCGGCGGCGACCCGGTCAGGTTGCTACGCCGAGCCGCAGAGCTCATTCGACCCGACGGCGCCGTCATCGCCGAGGTCCACGCGCCCGGTGCCGCCGAAGTACAACCACAGACAGTTCGCTGGGAGACCGACACGATGGTGGGTGAGTGGTTCGCGTGGGCGAGCGTCAGCGCCAACGCAACTTATGCCATCGCCCACGCCGCCGGTCTCGCCGTCGTCGATATCGCACCGATCCACGGACGGTTCTTCGCACGGTTGGAGCGTGCTTAACCGCCCGCGCAGCGCATCACCAGTTGGTGAAGAGCAAGTGGTTGATTGCAAGTGCCACGAGCACCTGCAATCCCAACCAGAACCGGTGCGTGCGTTGCGGAAGCACTGCGGGCGCCAGGAGCATCCACATGGCGAACGGCAGCCAGATGCGCTCGGTTTCGGCCTTGCTCAGCTGACTCAGGTCCGCCATCACCACGGCCGCAAGCCCGGCGATGACCAGAAGATTGATCGGCTGCACCCGAGTGAAGATGCGCGGAAACGCAGCAGGAACGGCAATCCCGAGCGCACAGAACAGCGCCGCGAAGTTGGCCCAACCCCAATACTCGAACGGCCGGTCCGTCGCGATGCCTTGGTAGTAACGCTCCTGGACGAGCTCGTAACCGTCGAACCACCAGAAACCGTAGGCGGTGAAGATCGCCGCAACGACGAGGGCGCCCGCGAGCGCACCGAGAAGCGACCACACAGCCGGCCACAACGCGCGCCTTGCGACCAGCACCGCCACGGCCGGCAGTGCCATCAACCCGAGGCCGTAGTTGAGATAGACACCGAAGCCCAGAAGTACACCCGCGGCAAGCGATACAGGCCATCGGTTCTTCTGCGTCGAAAGTGCAAGCAATGCAATACCCCACGCCACCACACCGGCGTAGAACGCGTCGGCAGACACCGCGATCCAGACAGCCGCGGGAGCAAGCGCCACGAACGGGGCTGCACGACGCGCCATCGTCTCGTCACCGAGGGCACGGACGGTCACGATGAGCGCCATAGCGGCGCTGGTGCCGACGAGAACGCACAACCATGCCGCCCACGCACCGCCACTGAGCCCGAGCCGGTCCAGCCACACGAACGTCAGCAGCGCACCCGGCGGATGGCCGGACACATGCGTCGTCCACGAGTCGGCCTGGTAATCGAGGATGCGCTCGGAAAAGCCCTGCAGCGTCGCCGGTATATCGGTGATGTCGGGAACTTCGTGGAGATACTCGTCGGTGGAGGACAACCGCGTCGAGAATCCGCGTCGCCAACCGTCGACCATGGCCAGCGCCATCGTCCACGCCAGCGACACACCCCAAGTGAGCGGCAGCAACATCCGCCACGACAGTCTGCGCGCGAGCTCGGGCCCCCACAGGACGCCCCCGATCGCGATGAGAATCGCGAACGGCGTGCCCCACCCGAAGTGCAGCTCACGGAACCCGAAAAGCGGTGCGGCATCGGCGAAATCACGAACCTGCTGCGGGGTGCGGTTGATGATCGGCGTGATCAGCTCGTTGCCCAGATACGGGACCACGAAGGCCACTGCCACGAGCGCTACGGCAAGGACAGCCGCGATAGATTCTCTCCAATACCGGATAGCGTTCACCTAACGTTGCGATCCACGTGGAAATCTCGAACATCGATGGGCCCAGCATACCGAGGACGGAAATGAATCAATGACATCAACGCCGACAACAACTTCGCACCGAGCCGACATCGCGGTCATCGGTGGTAGCGGCTTCTACTCGTTTTTCGGGGAAGATGCGCACTCGGTCACACTCGACACGCCGTACGGTTCGACGAGCGGGCCCATCACCATCGGCGACATAAACGGCCGCACCGTCGCATTCCTTCCTCGACACGGGGCTCGGCACGAGTACTCCCCACACACGGTGCCGTATCGCGCCAACATGTGGGCCCTGCGCATGCTCGGAGTGCAGCGCATCTTCGCCCCGTGTGCCGTCGGCAGCCTTCTCCCCGAATATGGGCCTGGAACAGTGGTGATTCCCGACCAGCTCGTCGATCGAACGAGCGGGCGTACGCAGAGCTACTTCGACAACGGCGGAATTCACGTCGAATTCGCCGATCCGTACTGCGCCGACCTACGCACCGCGGCACTGCAACCCGGGACCGTCGACGGCGGCACGATGGTTGTCGTCGAGGGCCCTCGATTCTCCACCCGCGCCGAGAGCCAGTGGTATGCCCGTCAGGGGTGGACACTGGTCAACATGACCGGACATCCCGAGGCGGTATTGGCCCGTGAACTCGAATTATGTTATGCCCCGATCGCTCTCGTGACCGACCTCGATGCGGGGATCGAGGCAGGGCAGGGTGTTCGAGCAGTCGACGTGTTCGCCGAATTCCAGAAGAACATCGAACCACTGAAGGCCTTGGTTCGATCGGCTATCAGCTCTGCACTGATGGGCCCTTGCGAATCGTGCCGCGTGCACGAGGGCGTCGACCTTCCGATCGAGTTGCCATGACTCGCGTCTTGCTCACCGGGGCAGCCGGATTCATCGGCGGACACATCCTCGGCGCACTCAGCCCCAGTTACGACGTCGTCGCGATCGACGCATTTCTTCCCTCCGCGCACGGAAGCGATCGACCGACACCGGGTATCGAGAGGGTCGACGTCCGTGACCACGACTCGCTCGTGGACGTGCTGGCCGGCGTCGACGCCGTGTGCCACCAGGCTGCCGTCGTCGGCGCAGGCGTCGACGCCGCAGACGCACCCGCCTACGCAAGCCACAACGATTTCGGCACCGCCGTGCTGCTCTCGGCAATGGCCGAAGCACGTTGCACACGCTTGGTGCTGGCATCCTCGATGGTCGTCTACGGCGAGGGGCGATACACCGATGCTGCGGGCAAGACGGTGGTGCCCGGTCCACGCACGCGTGCCGACCTCGACGAAGGTCGCTTCGACAACACCGACCCGAACACCGGCGATACCTTGGATTGGGCTCTGGTGAGCGAGGATTCGGCGTTGCAGCCCCGAAGCACCTACGCCGCGAGCAAGCTTGCTCAGGAAAACTACGCTCTCGCCTGGTCCCTCGCCACCGGCGGCTCGGTGACCGCGCTTCGCTACCACAACGTTTATGGACCGAACATGCCACGCAACACTCCGTATTCCGGCGTCGCAGCGATGTTCCGCTCCTCGCTCGAAGCCGGACGCCCACCGCAGGTGTACGAGGACGGATTGCAGGCGCGCGACTTCGTGCACGTCTCCGACGTCGCAGCGGCGAACGTACTGTCCATCGCGGCCGCCCTGCCCGGATTCACTGCACTCAATGTGTCCTCGGGTCATCCGATCACCATCGGCGAAGTCGCAACCGCGCTATCCCAGGCCTGCGCAGGGCCGGCACCCGAAGTGACCGGACAGTACCGCTCCGGTGACGTCCGGCATGTGGTGGCCAGCCCCGAATCGGCCCGCACCGCAATCGGATTCGACGCCGCGATCTCGCCGTTCGACGGTCTGCGCGAGTTCGCAACCGCCCCTCTTCGTGACGCCGAAGGCACCGGTGCCCCCCGTGTTTGAGCCGACCGATGTCACCGTGGTGATTCCCTGTATGAACGAGGAAGGCTCGCTCCCCGGCGTTCTCGCCGACATGCCCGCGGGCTACCGCGTCATCGTCGTCGACAACAATTCCGTGGACGACACTGCGGCGGTTGCTCGAACGCACGGCGCCGCCGTCGTGCAAGAGTCCGTGCCCGGTTACGGGTCGGCCGTACATGCCGGAGTTCTCGCCGCGACAACCGAAGTCGTGTGCGTTCTCGACGGCGACGGCTCGATGGATCCGCGTGAGCTCCCCCTGCTGGTCACCGCCCTCGAAGACGCGGACCTCGCCGTAGGTCGACGCAAGACCGTCCGCGGAAACTCACCGATCCACGCACGAATCGGCAATGCCGTCCTGGCCCTTCGGCTTCGGACCAAATACAACCTGCCCGTCCATGACCTCGGCGCCATTCGCGCGGTACGACGCCAAGCACTTCTCGATCTCGACGTGACCGACCGACGGTCCGGCTACCCGCTACAACTGCTCGTCCTTGCCTCGAAAGCCGGCTGGACGGTCGTCGAACACGAGGTCTCCTACAGTCCACGGACAGCAGGCACCTCGAAGGTGTCCGGCTCGGTCACGGGAACCGTCGTCGCAGTGCGGGACTTCTGGAAGGTGCTCTCGTGAAAGTAACCGCCCTCGTCGTCGCCAAAGCTCCCGTACCCGGACTCGCGAAAACCCGACTCGCGAAAACCCTCGGCAACGATTCAGCCGCCGACATCGCCGCAGCCGCCCTGCTCGACACCCTCGACGCCGTATCCGCCGCCGACTTCGACGAGCGCATCGTCGCCATGACCGGCGACCTCGCCCAGGCGAGCCGAGGAGATGAAATAACTGCCGCACTGGCGTCGTACATCGTGATCGGGCAGCGGGGCGACGGTTTCGCCGAGCGGCTTCGCTACGCGCACGAGGACGCTGCGGCGTCGGGCAATCCGGTCTTTCAGATCGGGATGGACACCCCTCAAGTGACGGTGACCCTGCTGAACGACGCCGCAACGCAGCTCACCGAGCCGGGGCGATCGGTGCTCGGCATGGCGGAGGACGGCGGTTGGTGGGGATTGGGCATCGCAGATCCCGCGCTCGCTCGCGGGCTCCTCGAGGTGACCATGTCGAGTCCCACGACGGGCATCGATACTTACAGGGCTCTCGAAGCACTGGGCGCGGACATCGCGTCACTACCGATTCTGCGTGACGTCGACCACGCCTCGGACCTGGCTACCGTCGCGGCTCTGTGCCTGGGGGGCAGTCGCTTCGGAAAGGCGGTCGAGCAGGTCGTTCGACATGTGCAGAGGTAACCGCTACCCCTCCGTAACCAATCCGTGACCGCTGTCGATCGCATTGCAACAATCGAAAAGCTTAGTTTCTCCGCACTTTCTCAGATAACGGTGCTAGAAAGACCATGTGCTTGGAATACTCATCGGTATAGCCGTCTGGTTGGTGGTGGCCCTCATGGTCGCCATCGTGCTGGGACGCGTCGCGCGTCGTGCCGATTCCGAGGAACTCGGATCGACTTTGGACTGGGATACCGCAGACGTCGACGAGTCCGTCCCGCACGACTGATCCTCACCTCGACAGTAACGGACTCCACACCCGTTTTCCCTGCGAATACCAATCCGTTTACTTTGTCGAAAGAACAAAAAAGCCTCTCGGCAGGTTAATCCTCGAGCTATGCTTCCCGCGGTCTGGTTAGAACTCGAAGGAAAGCCGGGGGGCTAGTGAAACGTTTTACGTCGGTCGCTGTTGCTGTTGTGGTCACATCTCTTGTGATTGCCGGTCCTGCAGCGGCCAATCCGAACATCGTCAATCCGATTCCCGGACTGAACGGCGTCTTCGGCCTCCCACAGCTCACCGGACGCACCGTGGCCGTCGCACAGGCAACCGGAATGTCCAGCACGAACGAGACACAGCACGTCAACATGCTGGGCACCGACCTCGGAATCATGTGGGACAACGGCAATGGCGAGATTTTGACCGCCTTCGGCGATACAGCAGGCCTCGGGCTGCCGAACCTACTGCAGGGGAGCCTGTGGTCTTGGCGCAGCAACTCACTCGTGCGAAGTCACGACGGCAACCTGGCCGATGGCATGAGCTTCGACAGCATCGTCAAGGACCCGCTCGGACAGGCCAAGGAACTCGTACCGAGCCCCAAGATTCCCTTCGTCGAGATCAGCCGCATCCCCACTGCCGGTGTCGCACTCGGTCAGAATCAGTTCATGAGCCTGATGTCGGTCAAGGACTGGGGTCAGCCCGGGCATTGGGAAACCAACTACTCCTCGATTGCAGTATCGGGTGACAACGGCGAGAACTGGACCGTCCACCCGGAGACTCAGCGTCCGAGCGACGGTGGAAGCCGCAATTTCCAGCAGAACGCCTTCCTGAAGGACGGCGGGTTCGTCTACGAATACGGCACGCCTCCCGGACGCGGCAACCTCGGCCACGTCTCGCGCGTACTCGAAAAAGACATCCTGAACCTCCCCGCGTACGAATACTGGACCGGCGCCGAGTGGAAGAAGGGTGACCCCGCGCTCGCGGCTCCCATCGTCGACAACGTCGGCGAGCTGTCCGTCGCATACAACCAGTACCTCGGTCAATACTTGATGCTCACCACGGACTCCTCCGATTCGATCGTCATGCGCCGCTCCCCCTCGCCCGTCGGCCCGTGGAGTCCGCCCGAGGTGCTCGTCGACACCAATCAACTTCGCAGTGCATATGCGCCCTATATTCACCCGTGGTCCTCGGGTCCTGACCTCTACTTCCTTGCCACGGTGCACCAGAACTACAACGTTCTGCTGCTGCGCACCACGTTGTGACGCTTCGGCGACATATGGTCGTCGGAATGGATGCAACAGCGTGGGACACCAAGTATGCGGCCGCCGACCTGGTCTACGGATCGCCTCCTAACGAGGCACTGGTCGAATACGCTACGACGCTTCCGCGTGGGCGGGCGTTGGACCTTGCCGCCGGTGAGGGCAGAAATGCCCTGTGGCTGGCCACCCGCGGATGGGAGGTCACCGCCGTCGACTTCTCGGCCGTCGGGCTCGAGAAGGGGCGTCGGATCGCCGCGAAATCACCTAAATCGGTGCGAGATCGACTCACCTGGGTCCATGCCGATGTGACCAAGCTCTCGCCGGAGCCGAACTATGACCTGGTCCTCGTTCTCTACCTTCATCTACCCCCGGAACAACGTAAACGGGTGATTCGCAGCGCAATCGGCGCTCTGAAACCTGACGGAATCCTCATGATTCTCGGTCACCACTCGCTCAACATCACCGACGGCGTCGGCGGGCCGCAGGATCCCGAAATACTTTATACGCCAGAGGATTTGGCTTCCGATGTCGACGGCTTGGACGTGGCAACCAGGGGCGAGAAGCGCCTGCGGCACACCGATCACGGCATGGCGATCGACGCGTTACTACTCGCGAGTAGGTCCCCTCTTGGCAGCGGGAATGAACGGGGGTAATATCCAGTTATGTTACCGACGAGTAGCTAACTTGGGCGGTACTTACCCGAGACCGCACCATCAAATTTGGAGAGAACGAGCATGGGACATTACAAGAGCAACCTCCGGGATCTCGAGTTCAACCTCTTCGAGCTGTTCGGGCTCGACGAATCCCTCGCAGGAAACAACTTCGGCGACCTCGACGGCGAGGCAGCCCGCGACATGCTTCGCGAGGTCGTACGCCTGGCAGAAGGACCGGTAGCCGAGTCCTTCGCCGAATCCGACCGAAACCCGCCCGTGTTCGACCCCGACACTCACACCGTCAAGCTGCCAGAGGCTTTCAAGAAGTCGTTCAAGGCGCTGTACGACGGCGAGTGGTGGCGTGTCGGCCTCGACGAAGAAGTCGGTGGCATCCCCGCGCCTCGCACTCTCGGCTGGGCACTCAACGAGCTGCTGCTCGGCGCCAACCCGGCTGCGTTCATGTACTCCGCAGGACCAGGATTCGCCAACGTGCTCTACAACAACGGCACCGAAGAGCAGAAGGAATGGGCGAAGGTCATCGTCGAGCGCAAGTGGGGCGCCACTATGGTGCTCACCGAGCCCGACGCCGGATCCGACGTCGGCGCAGGCCGCACCAAGGCCATCAAGCAGGAAGACGGCTCCTGGCACATCGAAGGCGTCAAGCGGTTCATCACCTCGGCCGTTTCCGACGATCTCTTCGAGAACACCATGCACCTGGTTCTCGCTCGCCCGGAAGGTGCCGGACCCGGCACCAAGGGCTTGAGCCTTTTCTACGTGCCGAACACGCACTTCGACTTCGAGACCGGCGAACTCGGCGAGCGCAACGGAGTCTTCGTCACCGGCGTCGAGCACAAGATGGGCCTCAAGGTCTCCACCACCTGCGAGCTCACCTTCGGTGGCCACGACGTCCCGGCCAAGGGCTGGCTGGTCGGCGAGGTCCACAAGGGCATCGCGCAGATGTTCGACGTCATCGAGCACGCTCGAATGATGGTCGGCACCAAGGCGATCGCCACCCTCTCCACCGGATACCTCAACGCACTGGCCTACGCCAAAGAGCGTGTCCAGGGCGCCGATCTGACGAAGATGACGGACAAGGCAGCACCCCGCGTCACCATCACGCACCACCCCGACGTTCGTCGCAGCCTGATCACCCAGAAGGCATACGCCGAAGGCCTGCGCGCGGTGTACCTCTTCACCGCGGCACACCAGGACCCGGTCACCGCGAAGCAGGTATCCGACGCGGACGAGGACATCGCCTACCGCGTCAACGATCTGCTGCTCCCGATCGTCAAGGGCGTCGGATCCGAAATCGCCTACAGCCAGCTGGCGGAGAGTCTCCAGACGCTGGGTGGATCCGGGTTCTTGCAGGACTACCCGATCGAGCAGTACATCCGCGACTCGAAGATCGACTCGCTGTACGAGGGCACGACGGCCATCCAGGCGCAGGACTTCTTCTTCCGCAAGATCGCCCGTGACCGTGGCGTCGCGCTGGCTCACATCGCCGGCCAGATCAAGTCGTTCATCGACAGCGAAGCCGGCAACGGTCGACTCAAGGCCGAGCGCGCGCTTCTCGCCACCGCACTCGAAGACGTGCAAGCAATCGTCACCACGATGACCCAGCAGCTCATGGGAGCTCAGGAGCAGCCGACCGAGCTGTACAAGGTCGGCCTCGCATCCGTCCGCTTCCTCATGGGCTTCGGCGACCTGCTCATCGGATGGCTGCTGCTGCGTCAGTCCGAAATTGCCATCACGGCACTCGACAACGGTGCAGAGGGCAAGGAAAAATCGTTCTACGAGGGCAAGGTCGCAGTCGCGTCCTTCTTCGCCAAGAACATCCTGCCCCAGCTGACCGCTACCCGTGGCATCCTCGCCAACACGGACCTCGACGTCATGGAGCTCGACGAAGCTGCATTCTGATTCGACCCCGTACACCAACGGCCGCATCCCTTCCTGGGGGTGCGGCCGTTGTGCTCTGCCTGCTCTGTTTCCTGCCCGCTCGCTATCCCTCTTCGGCTGCGAGGCGGCGGAACTTACTGCTGTGGAACACGATGGGCGCTACATCTCTGATCTCGAGTTCATTGATCCGCATCAGCACGATCGCATGATCGCCTGCGGGTACTTGTTCGGTGACGGTGGCGTCGAGCCACATACTCGCTCCGCCGATGAAGACGGCGCCGTCCTCGGTCGTCGTCACTTCCAGACCCTCGAACCGGTTACCCGTCTTGGCGGCCAATGTCCGCGCAGCGCCGTCGTGCGCTTCTCCCAACACACTGATGCCGATGCGCTTCGAGACAGTGAACCTAGGCCACGTCGTCGACGTGTTCTGCACGCAGAACGCCACGAGCGGAGGGTCCATCGACACAGCGACGAAACTGCTCGCAGCCATGCCGACGGGAGAGCCGTCGATTTCGGCGCACAACGCGACGACACCGCTGGGGAACTGACCGAAAGCGGCGCGAAGGACACCGTTGTCGAGTTCGGTGGTGGCGAGAGGCATGAGATATCCGTTCTGGTCTGAGCAGCGTGATCAGGTGGTGACATCTGACCTTACGTTCGGTCATCCTGCCAGCACACCTCGTAGTCCACGATACGAGTTTCGATAGACGAGAGTCCTGCGCCCTGATCGTCGGGAATGAAATTCGCCGCGACGGTGTCGTACTGTCGAGTAACTAGCCAGCAGTACTCACGGAGGTTGATGTTGTGCCGAGAATCGACAGCTACGTAGCGCTCGGGGACTCGTTCACCGAGGGCGTCGGCGATGCCGATCTCGCCAGCGCAAACGGGGTCAAGGGCTGGGCCGACCGCGTCGCGGAACAACTCGCCGCCACGAACCCGGAATTCCGCTATGCCAACCTCGCGGTGCGCGGCAAATTGGTCGACCAGGTGATCGAAAACCAAGTCGGCATCGCCGTCGACGCCGCACCCGACCTCGTCACCATCTACGCAGGCGGCAACGATCTGATGCGGCCCAAGGTCGACATCGACGGCGTCGTCGCCAGATACGACTCGGCACTGGCAGACCTCGTCGCCACCGGCGCGCGGGTCGTCGCCTTCACCGGATACGACGCGGGCTGGGCACCGCTGTTCCGCACACTGCGTGGACGCACTGCGATCTACAACGAACTCCTGCGGGAAGTAGCCGACCGGCGGGGAGTCGAACTCGTCGACTTCTGGCGCCTCGACGGCTACGACGACATTCGGATGTGGGACACGGATCGTCTCCACATGTCCACGCGCGGACACATCAGGATGGCATCCGAGGTTCTGAATCACCTCGGTGTACCGCATTCGATCGAACTCGAGCCATTGGAGCCACTCGCACCCATCGCGGCCGCCGCGAAGCGGCGTGAGAATGCCGAATGGGTGAAGTCCTTCGCGGCGCCGTGGGTGTCACGACGCCTCCGCGGCGCATCCTCCGGCGACGACGTTGCGCCGAAACACACCATGCTTCTTCGTTCCCAGCTGCAACAGAATTAGCGGCGAAAGCGACTAGTTCTCACTGCTCTCCGGCAGAGCGGCCGGCTGCTCCGCCGGCTCTGCTGCCGGAGGATCGGCTGGAGGGACCACAGCAGGTTCGGCGGCAGGTCCAGCCGCTGGGGGCGCAGCCGACTCTGCTGCCGGAGGTGCGGGTGCCGGCTGCGGAGCGTCCGCAGTCTTCGGATCAGGTTCGCGTGACTGGCATTTCACAATCGGAATCGGATCGTACTTGACCGTTCGAGTCTCTCGCGAGATCTCTTTGCCCGACGCAATATCGGTGATCACCCTGGTATTGCTCGCAGTGAATCCCGGTCCACCGCCAGAGGGAACGCACTGATCACCGGCAGGGAGCGTGACCGTGTTGGGAGATGTCGGGTTGGTCCGCGGCCCGGTACTGGACTCGACCTCCACTGTCTTCGTTCCCCAAAGTCGAACCGTCACATCCGAACCCGTACCGAACGACTCGATGACGATGCCAGTCTTGCTCGGGTTGGTGAACTTCAGGTCGATGGCGCCCTCGAACACCGTCGCCTCGCGGGCCTCGGGATACCTGCTGATGTAGTAACTGTGCTCGGTGTGCCCAGCATCTTCCATTCCGCCGAAGTACGACGCGTTGTACAGCGTCGTCGCGAACTGACTGATGCCGCCGCCGACTGCCCGGTCCGGTCTCCCGTTGTCGATGATCCCCGACTCGACGAAACCCTGCGCCGTTCCGCGTGGTCCGGTGTACCCGTTGAGCGAGAACGTATCTCCTGGCTTCACCAATGCGCCGTTGACGATATCGGCGGTGAGTCCGATATTGACTCCGGACGCGTACTCGAATCCGCCTGTGGTGTATTCGGCGACAACTTCCTTGATGCCGAGTGCTTGCGCGCCTTCGGTTGTCAGTGCCGGTGGCGCGGGTGCGTACACGGCCGCGGTGGTTCGGGCGTCCGAGGAGGCCAGCAAAGTCGGCAACTGCTCGAGCGTCACCGGCCACTGCACCATGTCGCCGACGACACCAGGCACGATGGTCGGCGCGCCTGAGCCCAGAACGAACGACGCGTCCTTTGCGACTGTCTCGGTAGCGGCCAACTGTGGCGCGAGAATACGAATCGCTGCGTCGTTGTCGTACCGCGCCGCGAGTGACCCGTCCTCTCCCGGTTCGAAGGACACGACCTGGCCGACGACCTCCGGGGTCAGCACCGCGGCTGCAGCGTTCTTGCCGGTGAACACCACCGGCGCGGACACCGCAGGCTCGGCGATCTCGGTGAGCACACGATCGACCTCGTCCTGGTGCACCGTCACGTCAGCGGTCTCGACGGGTACCGCGACATCCCCGAAAGCCCATCGCTTCTGCATTGCCTCGCGCGCGCCGGCGACGTCGAGCGCCAGGCCGGGAGCGGGTGCCACACCCACTGCGGTCGCACCCTCGAAGACGATGTCGCCTTCCACCGGAGCGCGGTCGGTCTGCGCACGAATCGACTCGACGGTCGCATCGAGCGCGGCAACATCGACCGTCGACTGCACGCCGATCTCGCGATGACCGAAGAACGAACTCACCCGAGTGAAAGGATTGATCGGCTGCGACCCCGCGCGATCGAGCGTCGCATTCCAATCGACACCGAGCCCTGCGGCGGCCGGCACGAACTCGAGGTCCAGATCTCCGGCCTCGACAACAACGGGCTGTTCGACGCGTGCGCCGAGCTCCGAACGTAGCTTCGCCTCGGCGTCCTCGTGCGAGAGACTTCCGACGTCGACTCCGGCAACGGTGACCCCGCGCGGAACTGCGCCGCTGGAGGACAACCAGTCCGCGGTGTAGAACACAGCCAAGATCGCCACCGCAGCGCCCGCCAAGACTGCAGCCTTCACCCACGGAGGCTTCTCATCCGAGCCGACCGGTCCACCACCGGCAGGGTCGGGCGCTGCCGAACTTTCGTCGGGAGAAGCGATAGGCGGATCAGGTGGTCCCGGGGCGGCAGCAGGCTCTGCAGGCCTCGGAGGGACCGCCGAATAAGCTTCAGTGGCCGGCTCTTCATCCTGCGAAGGCCGGCTCGAAGAAGTCCGCTCGGGAGGTACAACGTTCTCGGGAGGTACAACGTTCTCGGGAGGTACAACGTTCTCGGGAGGTACAACGGTGATGGCCTCGGTGACCGCGTCGTACGGCAGTACCTCTTCGGGCTGCGTGTCCTCTACCGAATCTTCAGGGACCGGACCTTCAGGGGCCGGAGGCTCCTGTCCCTTGCGCGGTTCTGTGCCGTCTCCACCGATGCTCACGTTCAAGCCCTCCCACAACCCCCACCGATTTCGATCGAATGTCGTGCCCGAGCTTACGCATCCGCTATCGACGCGGAGATGTCGAGCCACCTCGATCGAGATGTAGGTGGCTCCGCACCGCTGCCGGGTCGGGGGTCGGGCAGCAGTACGGAGCCACTACGACTATCGGCGATCTTTGTGAAGCGTTACAACGGAGCTTGGAAAAGCTTTGTGTTCATTCAGTTGAATGAACGGGGGGTTCTCACCTGTGCCCGGGGTCCACTGCCCGCGCCCAGTGCCCGGTCTTCACCAATGCCAACGTCAACAGCAGCCGGTTCTGAGGATCGGAGAGAACACGACCGGTCAGCTCCTCGATCTGCCGTATTCGATAGATCACGGTGTTCCGATGACAGAAGAGCACCTTCGCGGCGTTCGTCGGTGACCCATCGCTGGCGAGAACGTGCGCGAGAGTGCCGAGCAGCGTGTCACGCTGCGGCTCCGGGTGTGTCGACAACGACCCGAGCGCGTGACGCACGAGCAGTTCCGAGCATTGGTCGTCGGCCGCCATGATCACGCGTGGGAGCCGATCGGTAGCCAGGGCGACCCCCACCTCCCCGTCCTCGACGGTCTCGGCTGTCAGTGTTGCAAGCCGATACGCAGCTGCGAACGACGACAACCCGTCGGGCGAGTGCGCGACCCCCACCTTCCCTGCCACCCGCGGCACCAACGCCTCGACGACGCCGGACAGCGCCCCCCGTGTCAACGCGACCAACGCGAACTGATGACCGTCGCGGATGTTCCAGTGCGACACCGCACCGATTTGGTCGAGCGCGTCCTCGGGCGCCGGCAACGGCGACTCGCCTTGATCGTCGAGCACTCCGACGACGCATGCGATTGTTTGCGAAGCGGACAATCCGAGAGTTGCCCTGGCTTCGAGGACGAATGCCGGATCGCCTCCACGACCACTGCGGAGGCCGTCGAGAATTGCGAGCACATTGGCGATGTCGCGCTGCTGCATCCGCGCGCTTTCGCGTCGATACGCCTGGACGAGTGTTTCGTACTGCCCATCGAGGGCCCGCCAGAGCTGTTGCCCGGCAAGGAGAAGCAGCCTTTCGTCGATCACCAACCGATACTGATCCCGCTCGATCATCAACTCTTCCCACAATGTCCTACTGCCGAGCGTGTACGCCTTGAGGACCAGTTCCATCGGTATCCCCTGACGCGCCCGTTCTCGGCCGGTCCGACGCCACACTTCACGGGTCGTGTCCGAGACCTCGCGGGGTCTCGACATCGTGAGCAGACCCTGCCGGACGTGTTCGCGGGTGCTGCGTCGAATCTCGGCGGCAATGTCCGGTGCACTGGACGCCAGGTAGGCAGGCTCCTGCTCTATCAATGCCAGCGTGATCGAATCCGCGATCGAATCCGCCCGACGCAGCAACGTCGACCATGCTTGCTGGATCGTCGCCTGATCCGAGGCACTGAGTTTGCGGCGCGCGGACTGGCCCGAACTGCTCCTCGCCGCCGGTCCGCTCACAGGCACAGCTTTGCGCACTTCGCCTAGACATGTGGGCGAATTGACCGGTGATCGTGTCCTCGGACCCAAACATTTTGTGCACTGCGTCCATATCGCGCGTTGTGCAGAGCGTCCATAGTGAACCCACAACCGATTGTGAGGTACATCACTTGACTGCAAGTTCAGCACCCCAACCAGTGTTCGATATGAAATCCATCGATGTCACATTCGGTGGCATCGTGGCCCTGTCCGACGTCAGCCTCGACGTCAGGCCAGGAGAGGTCCTCGGGGTGATCGGCCCGAACGGAGCAGGAAAGACGACCCTGTTCAACGTCGCGTGCGGACTTGTCCGACCACAGGCCGGCACCATCACCCGCAACGGGAAGCCGCTCACGCGCCTCACCCCCCACCAACTGCCCGGATTGGGGATGAGCCGGACCCTCCAAGGGCTCGGACTCTTCGACCGGATGACGGTTCTCGACAACGTCATGATCGGCGCCGACCGCACCGCCCGCGCTGGATTTCTCTCCGGCATCCTCGGCCTACCCCGAAGCTCGCGCGACGATGCCGCTGTGCGCGCCACCGCCATGTCCACGCTGGAAGAACTGCGTATCGACTCCTACGCTCACCGATTTCCCCCGAGCCTGCCCTACGCGGTGCGGAAACGGGTTGCTCTGGCCCGCGCTCTGGTCAGCACACCGTCCCTTCTCCTCCTCGACGAGCCCGCATCGGGCCTGTCCTCGGACGAAATGGACGAACTCGCAACACTCATCCGCTCACTTGCAGGCGGAGAATTCTCGAGCACTTCGATCATGCTCGTCGAACATCACATGGATCTCGTCATGAGCGTCTGTGACCGAATCGTCGTACTCGACTTCGGCAAGGTCATCGCGCAGGGCACCCCCGAAGACGTACGCGAAGACCCGGCCGTCCTCGCCGCGTATCTGGGAAACGAAGTGACACATGGCAACTGACACACTCCAGTTGGAAATCACCGATCTCACCGTGCACTACGGTCCGGTCAAGGCCCTCGATTCGGTATCGATGTCCATCCGCGCAGGCGCCGTCACCGCCGTCCTCGGCGCGAACGGTGCAGGCAAGACGACTCTGCTCAGAGCCATCTCAGGTCTGCTGCATCCCACCTCGGGAAGTATCACGATGGCGGGCGCAGAACTCGTCGGGGTTGCACCGGATCGCATGTCACGCAAGGGACTCGCCCACGTTCCCGAGGGTCGCGGGGTCATCGCCGAGCTGACCGTGGAGGAGAACCTCCGTCTCGGCGCAATGGGCCGCAACAAAAGCCACGACGCGGTCACTCTGGATCGGATCTACACGATGTTCCCGCCGCTCGACACGAGGCGATCTTTGTCCGCACACACGTTGTCCGGCGGTGAACGTCAGATGCTCGTCATCGGCCGAGCACTCATGGCGACCCCGACGGTTCTACTACTCGACGAACCCTCGCTGGGTCTCGCACCGAAAGTGATCGCCCAAATTTTCGAGACCCTGCGAATGCTCGTCGAAACCGAGTCCATGACAGTGGTTCTCGTAGAGCAGAACGCACGCAGCGCCCTCTCGATCGCCGAGCATGCCGTCGTACTCGACCTCGGCACGGTCGCCGTCGAAGGGCCCGCCGACACCCTGGCCGACGACGACGCTCTCCGCCACGCCTACCTCGGATTCTGACGAGCCGAAAGGAACCCCACCGACGTGCAGCAACTGCTCACCATCCTCCTGAACGGGGTGACGACCGGCATGATCTATGCCGCGTTCGCTCTTGCCCTGGTTCTCATCTGGCGCTCGACGCGCATCGTGAACTTCGCGCAGGCGCCCATGGCCATGATCACCACCTACGTCGCTCTCGTCGTCATCGACGCCGGCTACTCGTACTGGATCGGATTCGGCGTCGCGCTCCTCAGCGGGCTGATACTGGGCGCATTGATCGAACGCCTGGTCATTCGGTTCGTCGACACGACTTCGCACATCAATCCGATCATTCTCACGCTCGGACTGTTCATCATCATCCACGCAACGGCAGCCATCGTTTTCGGCAACCAATTCCGTTCTTTTCCAGCACCTTTCGGGCTCTCGGGGCGAACGATCGGTGACCTGAACATCGCGCTCACCGGATACGACATCTTCAAGATCGTCGCCGTGCTGGTCGTACTCGGACTACTCGTACTGCTGTTCCGCTTCACCGATCTCGGCCTCAAGATGCGTGCGAGCGCCTTCGAGCAGGAAGTGGCCAAACTACTCGGCGTCCGCGTCAGCAGAATGCTCACCCTCGGCTGGGCGCTCGCCGCCGTCGTAGGCTCGCTGGCCGGCCTGCTCATCGCCGGTGGATCACTGGTCCACCCCGGGTACATGGATTCCATCGTCGTATTCGGCTTCGTTGCAGCCGTTCTCGGCGGACTGGACTCCCCCGGTGGAGCCGTTGTCGGCGGCCTCATGATGGGAATCGGCCTCAGCCTCGTCAGCGGTTATCTCGGCCAAGACCTCGTATCCGCTGCAGCGCTGGTGATATTGATCGTCGTCCTGCTGTTGAAGCCGAGCGGACTGTTCGCTCACGCCACGGCAAGAAGGGTTTGACATGAGCGCACCCGTGAAAGATCGACCCACCCCTGCGCCGACGCCGAAACCGCCATTGTGGACCCGAGTGATATCGACCCCGGTTCGTCGTCACATACTCTGTGCCGTACTCGCTCTCGTGGTGATCGTGCTCGTGTTGGAAAGCATCAGCACCTTCCGGCAGAGCCAACTGACCTCGGTGGCATACCTCGCCATTGCTGCAGGCGGCCTCACCATCCTGACCGGCATCAACGGCCAACTCTCCCTGGGCCACGGCGCATTCATGGCCGTCGGCGCGTACACGGCCGCGCTGATGTTGCGGGCCCAGGACTCCGGATGGAGCGTCCCGCTGGTCTTGCTCGTCGCAACGGTAGTGACCTCCATCGTCGGAGTCATCGTCGGCATCGCGGCCGCACGCCTGCACGGCCCCTATCTGGCTGGAGCGACACTTGCGCTCGCCGTCGCAGTTCCCGGCCTCGCCCTGTACTTCTCCGAATACCTCGGCGGCGAACAAGGTCTGGTGGTGCCGGTGCCGAAGGTACCCGCGCTGCTCGACAACGCGATGTTCTTCCTCACCGGAAACGAGCTCAGCGGAACGAAATTCGTGTCCTACGTCAGCTGGGTACTGCTCGTGGTCGTCTTCGTACTGTTGGCCAATGTCGCTTCGAGCCGCACCGGGCGACGCTGGCGGGCGGTACGGGACGACGAAGTCGCCGCCGAACTCGCAGGCATAAACCTGGGCCGCGCCCGAATCCTCGCCTTCGTCGTCAGCGCAGCCTGCGCAGGCGCCGCCGGAGCCGTGCTGGCAATGGCGTCGAGAATCGCAGCACCGAGCGGGTTCACGCTGACGCTGTCCTTGACACTGCTCTCCGCCGTCGTGATCGGTGGGCTCGGATCGCTGTCCGGCGCCCTCATCGGCGCCCTACTCCTGACCTACATACCACCGGTGGTCACCAACCTCGGTCTCGATGCCGGCCTCAGCAGCCTGCAGTCTGCAGAACTCGCACCGCTCGTGACCGGGGTCTTCACCGTCCTGGTCATCCTGTTCGCGCCATCCGGGCTGATGGGCATCATCCGCAACCGGCGTCTGAAAAGAAAAGGGGAGAAATGAAAAGATCCACAACGCTGGCGGTGCGCGTCACCGCCGTCGCGGCCGTCGTGTCCTTGGCTGCATCGTGTGGTGCAGGCGGACGTGACGAGACCACCGAGACCACCGAGGGATCGACGGTCGGAATCTCCGACACTTCGGTGAAGATCGGTGCCCACTTTCCGTTGACCGGTGTCGCAGCCCCGGGATACAGCGAAATCCCTACCGGTGCAAAGGCTTACTTCGACTATGTCAACGCCGCCGGCGGCGTGAACGGACGCCAGATCGAGTACGTGGTGCGCGACGACTCGTACGATCCGACCACCACCACACAAGTAGTCAACGAACTGGTACTCCAGGACGAAGTGTTCGCCGTCGTCGGTGGACTGGGCACCGCAACGCACAGCGCGGTCATCGACTTCCTCAACGAGGAGGGCGTACCCGACCTCTTCGTATCCTCGGGCGCCATCATGTGGGGCAACGATCCCGAGAAATACCCGAACACCTTCGGTTGGCAGCCCGACTATCAGGTCGAGGGCAAGATCATCGGCGACTGGGTCGCGAAAAACCGCCCCGATGCCAAGATCGGACTGTTCCTGCAGGACGACGACCTCGGCCGAGACAGCGAGGAAGCCGTCCGGCAGTACCTGGACGATCAGATAGTCGAGGTCGTTCGCTACACCTCCGGCAACACCGACGTCGCCCCACAGATCGCGGCATTGCAAGGCGCAGGCGCCGATCTGATTCTCGGCTTCAACGTGCCGTCGTACACCGCGTTGAGCCAGCTCACCTCGATGCGGCTCAACTACACCCCCGAGTGGTTCTACAGCTCCATCGGCTCCGACGTCGATCTCGTCGGATCACTGCTCGGACGTTTCTCGCAAGGCGCCGTCACCGACGGCAGCCAGTCCCTCGAAGGCATACTCTCACTCGAATACATCCCCGGCATCGACTCGAAGGACAACGAGTGGACGAAGCTGTGGAACAAAGTGTGGGCCGAGAACGGAACCGGCGAACCACTGACCAACTATCGGGTCTACGGCCTGAGCCAGGCCTACGCCTTCGTCACCGCACTGCAGGCAGCCGGAGAAAACCCGACACGCGAAGGCATCGTCGACGCAATCCAATCCGGCGGAATGGATTTCGAAGGACCACAACTCGCACCGTTCCGCTACTCAGAGGACAGTCATCTCGGAATCTCGGGCGCAAGCATTTATCAGATAAAGAACGGTGTTCCCGACTACCTGACACCGGTCATGCAGACGGACATCGGTGACTCACCCGTCGTCGAGTACGAGGGCGAAGAGTCGACACCACCGGAAAGTGGAATTCCGGAGTAGTACTTTCTCACGCCTTGCTATAACAATCGGCAGATCCGTCAACCCCTCGTGTGACGGATCTGCCGATCGTTCCCCCGATGATCGAGTGCTTGTTCAGCGCTCGATGATTGCGGTGACGCCTTGGCCACCGGCCGCACAGATGGAGATCAAGCCACGGCCCGAACCCTTCTCCGCGAGCATCTTGGCCAGCGAGGCGACGATACGACCACCGGTAGCAGCGAATGGGTGACCCGCCGCGAGCGAGGAACCGTTGACGTTGAGCTTGCTACGGTCGATCGAACCGAGCGCACCGTCCAAGCCGAGACGCTCCTTGCAATACTCCTCGCTCTCGAACGCCTGCAGCGTCGCGAGCACGACGGATGCGAACGCCTCGTGAATCTCGTAGTAATCGAAGTCCTGAAGTGTAAGCCCATTACGGGCCAGTAGGCGCGGAATTGCGTACGTCGGTGCCATCAACAAGCCATCGGTGTACGAACCGTTGCCGTGGATGTAGTCCACAGCGGCAGTTTCCGAATCCACCAGGTGCGCGAGAACCGGCAAGTTACGCTCGGCGGCCCACTCGTCTGTCGACAGCAAAGCCGCGGAAGCCCCATCGGTGAGAGGCGTCGAGTTGCCGGCCGTCATGGTCGCGTCGCCCAGCTTGGTCCCGAAGACCGGCTTCAGCGTCGAGAGCTTCTCCACGGTCGATCCCGGCCGCAGGTTGTCATCGCGGGTGAGGCCGAGGAACGGCGTCACCAGGTCGTCGAAGAAGCCACGGTCGTAGGCGGCAGCCATGTTCTGGTGGCTCGCGGCAGCCAGTTCGTCCTGGTCCTCGCGGCGGATGCCGAACTCTTTCGCCGTGATTGCCGCATGGTCGCCCATGGACATGCCGGTACGCGGCTCTCCGTTGCGTGGAATCTCGATCCCCAGCATGGACGGTCGAACATTGCCGAGCAGTTTGAGTCGATCGGTGGCCGACTTCGCGCGGTTGAGCGAAAGCAAGAACTCGCGCAGGTCGTCGCCGACTGCGATGGGTGCATCAGAAGTGGTGTCGACACCGCCGCCGATACCGGAATCGATGCGCCCGGCCGCGATGGCATCACCGACGGCCACGACGGTCTGCAGACCCGTCCCGCATGCCTGCTGCAGGTCGTAGGCGGGGGTATACGGACTCAACGCGCTACCGAGAACGGTTTCGCGGGTGAGATTGAAATCCCGGCTGTGCTTGAGTACCGCGCCCGCAGCGACGAGACCGAGACACTCCCCTTGCAGATTGAACCTGCTGACCAGGCCGTCGATAGTTGCGGTGAGCATGTCCTGGTTGGACGCGCGCGCATACTTCTTGTCCGAGCGAGCGAACGGAATGCGGTTACCACCCACGATTGCGACCGGTCGTAGTTGCTTGCTTGTCACTTGGGGTCTCCCAACATCCGGTAAGAAAAAGGCCTTGGTGGAGTTTCATCTTACTGACGAGTAAGTTGGTTGTCGACACCCGGTCGTGCGCTTCGCGCCCGTGCGTGCGCCCACCATCGAGCGTGCACGCGGGACTACGAAGACGCCAAGTGAAAGGTAGGACAAGTGGCAGCCACCAAGGGAGCCCCAGACCTCTACTCAACGTTCTTGGCGTCCGCGCCTGGAGCATTCATCGCCAAGCAGGCAGGTCTGCCGCAGCCCGAAAAGCTGCGTCGGTACAAGGCAGGCGAACCGCCCCTGGCAGGACCCGTCCTCATCGGCGGCAACGGCCGACTCGTCGAGCCACTGCGCGAACTCCTCTCCGACTACCCGCAGTCACAGGTGAACGACGCCAAGTACGGCGCACTGGTCTTCGACGCCACCGGCATCGGCAACGTCGCCGAGCTCGAGCAGCTCTTCCAGTTCTTCCAGCCCGTCATCCGCAACCTCGCGCCCTCCGCACGCGTCGTAGTCATCGGTACGACACCGGACAAGACGGCAAACGTCGACGAGCACATCGCCCAGCGCGCCCTCGAAGGCTTCACCCGCAGCGTCGGCAAAGAGGTCAAACGCGGCGCGACGGCTCAGCTGGTCTACATCTCCCCCGACGCATCGACCGGGCTTTCCGGACTCGAATCCACCCTGCGCTTCCTGCTGTCCGCCAAGTCGGCCTTCGTCGACGGCCAGGTCATCGTCGTCGGCGACGCCGATTCCACCGCACCCGCATCCTGGGACAAGCCGCTGGCCGGCAAGGTCGCAGTAGTCACCGGCGCGGCACGCGGCATCGGTGCCACCATCGCCGAGGTGCTGGCGCGCGACGGCGCACACGTCATCGCAGCAGACATCCCCGCCGCCGGTGAGGCATTGTCCGAGACCGCCAACAAGGTCGGCGGCACCTCGCTGGCACTCGACGTCACCGCACCCGACGCCGCCGAGGTGCTCGCCAAGCACCTCCTCGAGCGTCACGGCGGCGCCGACATCATCGTTCACAACGCCGGCATCACCCGCGACAAGACGCTCGCCAACATGGACGAGAGTCGCTGGAACTCTGTCATCGGCGTGAACCTGGCTGCGCCACAGCGCATCACCGATCACCTGGTGAAGGTCGGCGCACTCAAGGAAGGCGGACGCGTTATCGACGTGTCCTCCATCGCAGGCATCGCTGGTAACCGCGGCCAGACCAACTACGGCACGTCCAAGGCAGGCGTCATCGGCCTCGTCCAGGCTTCGGCCCCCGTTCTCGCCGCCAAGTCGATCACCATCAATGCCGTCGCACCCGGATTCATCGAGACCGCGATGACCGCCGCCATTCCCTTCGCCACCCGCGAGGCCGGGCGACGCATGAGCTCGCTCATGCAGGGCGGGCAGACCGTCGACGTCGCAGAACTGGTGTCGTACTTCGCTTCTCCCGCGTCGAACGCCGTCACTGGGCAGATCGTCCGCGTCTGCGGTCAGAGCCTCCTCGGCGCATGAGCGTCGTCGAGCTCTCGGAGCAGCCCAAGATTTCGGAAATCTACACCGCGGCCGCACGTGGTGCGCTGCCGTTCCTCGGGTCGAAGTCGTCTTCGGTGCCGTCCACCCAGTTCGAGCTCCGTGGACTGAGGGTCGATCCCGACAATCTCGCCGGTTACTGCAAGGCCACCGGTTTACGCTTCGGTGACATCCTGCCCATCACGTATCCGTTCACGCTCGTCTTCCCGACGGTCATGAAATTGATGGTGTCCAAGGGCTTTCCGTTCGCGGCGATCGGTTCTGTGCATGCGGAGAACGTGATCGAGTCGTTCCGGCCGATCTCCGTCTCGGAGCCACTGGACGTTCGAGTGCACGCGGAGAACCTGCGCGAGCACCGCAAGGGTCTGCTGGTCGATCTGATCAGCGAAGTAAGCGTCGGTCGCGAACTCGTCTGGAGGCAGACCTCGAGCTTCCTGAGCTTGCAGAAGACCTCACTGTCCGGCGAACTCCGCGAAGCCCCGCCTGCCGACGAGGTACCACCGCCCCCGACGCGGACCCTTCGAGTCGATCAGAAGACGATCAGCAAGTATGCGTCGATATCGGGTGATCGCAATCCGATCCACGTATCCACGCTCGGCGCAAAGGCATTCGGCTTTCCGAAGACCATCGCGCATGGAATGTGGAGCGCGGCTGCAGCATTGCAGATCATCGAGGGCCGAATTCCCGAGAACGTCACCTACAGCGTGCGATTCGGCAAGCCGATCGTGCTGCCTGCAACCGTGAACCTGTATGCCGAGTCCGTCGGTACAGGCTGGGATCTGTCGTTACTGAACCCCAAGAAGGGGTACCCGCACCTCACCGCGACGCTGCGGTAGCCGAGTCAGCCCCTACGTGAGCCGAACGTAGGGGCTGTTTCGTGCACGAGCACAAGTCTTATGCGTTGGTTGCGGACTTCTTACCTGCCAGACCTCGCCACGCCAGGTTCTCGAGCAGATCGGCAGCCGCGTCGACCTCGATCTCACCGCCGGCGACACGATCGGCCACTGCCTCACCCGCGCCCACCAAAGCCACGGCCATCAGCGTGTAGTTCTGACCCTCGTCCGGATCCTTCGTGCTCATCTCCAGCAGACCCGCCGTCAGCTCGATGAGTCGATCGCGACTGGTCTGCACCTGCGAGGCGAAAGCAGTCTGACCGATCGCCTGCCGGTAGAGCACCATCCAGGACTTCCGGTGATCACCGACGAAACCGAGAAACCCGAGCAATGCGCGACGCAGTTGCTCGCGCGGTGTCAGCGTCGGATCTGCGGCCGGAGTCATCGCCTCGACGAATTTGACGCCTTCGCGATGGATACACGCGGCGAACAGTTCGTCTTTCGACCCGTAGTAGAGGTAGAGCATGGGCTTCGAAATCGATGCCCTCTTTGCAATCGCATCCATCGATGTTTCATGGAAGCCGTTTTCGGAGAACACATCCACTGCCGCATCGAGCATCTGCTGCTCACGGACGGCGCGGGGCAATCGCTTGGTGCCGCCAGCCATGTGTCCTCCAAACCAAGGTCGAAGCAGGGTCGAACAAACAAAGGTAGAACCACTGATCTTACTCCTCGGTAAGAATGGCTGCGTCGCTTCTGTCGTCAAGCTAGCAGGCGCCCTTGAACCGTGCGACTGTGGCTGCAGACGCGTCGACCTGCGGTGCAGGCAATCTTCCCGTGGCAACCGCATTCTCCAGATTGTCCAGAACCTGAGGCACGTCGTCAGTGGTCAGCCACAGCGCGATATCTGCGCCCGCGACCAGTGCCGCCTCGACGGCCGCCACGATACCGAGCCGGTCGGTGATCGCAGCCATGCCGGAAAGATCGTCGGTGAAAATCGGCCCGGTGAACGGGCTCGCACCGTAACCGACACCGTCGCGTAGCAGTGCCATCGCTGCGGGGCTGATACTTGCAGGCACACCAGGATCGGTCAGCCCCGGCACATCCAGATGGCCGACCATGATGCCGACGCCGGTCTGCGAGAGTGCCGTGTACGGAAGGAGATCGGACTGCCGCAGCTGATCGAGCGGAGGCGTCGTCACTTCGCCGGTGTGCGAATCGCCGGAACCGGACCCATGCCCGGGAAAGTGCTTGAGGACAGGCGAAACTCCGGCATCACGGAGGCCCTGAGCGTAAGCGCCCGCATACGCGATCACCTCGTTCGGATCGGAAGAATACGACCGATCTCCGATCACCGAGTCGTCCGGCTGACTACTGACATCGACCACCGGTGCGTAATCGACGGTGACGCCGAGGTCCTTCAGACCACGCCCCCGTTCGAGCGCCATGCGATAGGTCTCGTCCACCGACATCGCGCGGGCAGTCTCGCGTGCGGACGGATCGCTTCCCAACAGATCCTCGACCCGTGAGACTCGACCTCCTTCTTCGTCGATGGTCACCATCGGCGGCACGGCAGCGGCCGCAGCGATCCGGGGCACCTCGCGGTTCGCCAGCGTCTGCGAATCCGTCCAGCTACCGATGAAGATGCCGCCGACCTGTTCCGTCGCCACGATGTTCACCGCGTCGTCGGTACCGGTGACGCCGACCGTCAGTAGTTGCGCGAGACGCTGCCGCTCGGTCAAGGAGCCGACGAACGCCGCGCAAGGATCAAGCGGCGGCGGGGGCGCCGTAGCTTCCGTCGTGGCCTCCGCCGACGTCGCGGCCGACGTGACGGACGGTGCTGCTATGGGCTCCGGTTCCGCTGCGGTTCCGCAACCGGCGGTGAAACCGACACCCAGCACCAACACAGCGATGGGCACGGGCGAGCGGAACTTCATCATGGTTCTCAACGGTAGCCGAGGTGGCCGTAGCGCCGCGATCGGCGACCTCGACGCGATAGCCTTCGACCACAAGCTCACCAGGAGGAGACCGATGCCTGCAGATCTGATACTCATCGCCTACGACGGCTCGGACAACGCCAAACGAGCCATCGAGTACGCCGGCCGATTTCTGACGACGAAGCGTGCCATCGTCGTCACCGCGTGGGAGCCGATGGTTCGGCAAGCGGCGCGCATGTCCGGACTTTCCGGCGTCATGCAACCCGAGTGGGTCGCCGACGACGAAACCGAGGACGTGGCACTGACCGACGCAAAAGCGATCAACGACGAGGGCATTCGCCTTGCCGGTGAAGCCGGACTCGAAGTAGAGGGGCACTGCGCCGAATGCACGACGGCCATCTGGAGCGCCATCGTGGAGAAAGCCGACGATCTCGACGTGGACATCATCGTCACCGGAACCCGCGGCACCACGGGCCTTCGTTCGTTGCTCCAGAGTTCGGTGGCAGATCATGTGCTGCGCCACAGTCATCGGCCTGTCCTGATAGTTCCACCCGGCAAGTAACCACGTGTGCGTCCCAGCACCGTGGCCATCGGGTGATACCTTTAGCGGCGCACGGGGGAAAGTCGCCGTCATTGATGCCTGCCGACGAAAGTGGAGACCGAGATGAAGTTTGCTGTCCCGGGAATTGTTGCTGCAGTAGTCGGCGCTGTATTGGGCGCCGGTGTCGTGTTCGGGGTGACTGCGGCAGCATCGGACAACACTCGTCCCGAGATCGACCGCACCGGCAACGCCGACTCGTCGTTGCTCAATCAGGTTGAGTACGGCAGCCGCTGACACTGCTGGAACGATCTCGTCCGAGCGATTCGGACGTAAGTGGCTGCTCGGGGTCTCCGCTCTAGCGTTTCTCGTTTCGTTCCTGCAGATCCCCGGCTACACGGTCGCGGATACTAAGTACGATCTCTCCCAGAATCCGCTGGGATTTCTTGCGCGCGCCTCACACCAGTGGACGAGCCAAGCGTCCCTCGGTCAGGTGCAGAACCAGGCCTACGGATACTTCTTCCCACATGGCGCCTTCTTTGCGCTCGGTGACATTCTCGCGATTCCGCCGTGGATAACCCAGCGCATCTGGTGGGCGCTGCTGTTGATCGCCGGATTCTGGGGAATCATTCGATTGGCCGAAGCACTGGGAATCGGCTCTCGTAGCTCACGGCTCATCGCCGCATTCGCATTCGCTCTGTCCCCACGCGTCATCACCACTCTCGCCTCGATCTCGTCCGAGACGATGCCGATGATGCTGGCGCCGTGGGTATTGATTCCCGTGGTGCGCGCTTTCAGCCGAAGCGGCTCCGACGCAACACGATCGAACGGCCCGTGGGGCGGACCTCGAAGCCTTGCGGCGCAATCCGCATGTGCCGTCGCATCGATGGGTGCCGTCAACGCCGTCGCGACGGCCGCCGCCTGCCTCGTCGCGGTGATCTGGTTACTGTGCCACCGACCGAACCGGGCGTGGGCCGTATTCGCCGCCTGGTGGGTGGGCTTCGGTGTCCTCGCCACCCTCTGGTGGATCGTTCCGCTACTCCTTCTCGGGCGCGTGAGCCCACCATTCCTCGACTACATCGAATCCTCCGGAACCACGACGCAGTGGGCCTCGCTCGCCGAGATCCTCCGCGGTACCAGCAGTTGGACACCGTTCGTCTCCCCGGAGCGCGTGGCGGGCGCCATCCTGGTCACCCAACCGGCCGCGGTCATCGCGACCGGCGTCATCGCGGCTGCCGGAATGGCCGGCCTCGCGATGCGCACGATGCCGGCCCGTGGGCGCCTGACAGTGGTACTGCTGGTCGGCATAGTAGGGCTCACGGCCGGCTACGTCGGCGATCTGAGTTCCCCCTTCGCCGATAACGTGCGCCTGTTCCTCGACACCGCAGGCGCCCCACTGCGCAACGTGCACAAGCTCGAGCCCCTCATCCGAATACCGTTGGTGCTCGGGCTCGCTCATCTCCTCTCCAGGGTGCCCCTCCCCGGATCGGTACCTGCCGCCCGATGGCGACAGGCAATAGCCCATCCCGAACGCGACAAGATGGTGGCCGTCGCCGGGCTGGTGCTGGTCGGTTTGACCTTCTCCACCTCACTCGCCTGGACCGGCAAACTCGCGCCCCGCGGCGCCTACGAAGCCATCCCCGAATACTGGCACGACGCGGCCGACTGGCTCACCGACCACGCGTCGGGCTCCTCCCCCGACGGAGCGGACGCTCAGCGCGCCCTCGTCGTCCCCGGTGCACCGTTCGCCCTCCAGACGTGGGGCCTGACTCGCGACGAACCACTCCAAGCCCTTGCCACGACGCCATGGGCTGTGCGCGACGCAGTCCCGCTGACTCCGCCCGGAGCTATCCGCGCACTCGATTCCGTGCAGCGACTCATCGCGGACGGCCGTCCATCCGCCGGGCTTGCCGATACCCTTCTGGGCCAGGGGATCAGCTACGTGGTGGTGCGAAACGATCTCGATCCGGAGACGTCGCGCTCCACGCGGCCGGTGCAGGTCCACAGCGCTCTCGACGGCTCACCGGGCCTGACTCGTGTCGCCCAGTTCGGTGAGGACATCGCCCCGGGCACCGTGGACGGCATCACCATCGACGGTGATCTGCGGCCGCCGTACCCTGCCGTCGAAATTTACGAGGTCGAAAACCCAACCGCCATACCGGCATCCGGGCCGTACACGGTCGACTTGGATCGCGTTCCCTTCGTGCAGGGCGGGCCGGAGTCGATAGCGCGTCTGAACGAGCAGCGCCGAAACGGTGTGTCGGACCCTGTGCCCGCGGGACCTCTCATCCTGGCCTCGGACGCGGTGGCGGCTGGGATACCGGTGGACAAGGTCACGGTGACCGACACTCCGATGAATCGGGAGACCGACTACGGTCAGGTCGATTACCACAGCTCCGCGCTGCGTTCGAGCGAGGAACCACGAAGATCACTCAATGCCGTGCCCGACTATCCGGTGTACGGCGCCGCTACGGTCGACGGCGAGTGGGAGGGCGCTCGCATCACCGCATCGAGTTCGGCATCGGATTCGACGCAAATCGGCGGAACGGCCCCAGGCAGCGGCGTCGCGGCAGTCGTCGACGGCGATCTGGCGACGAGCTGGGTATCCAACGGCATCGAAAACGCACTGGGACAATGGCTTCAACTCGACTTCGACGCTCCGGTCAACCAAGGATTGCTGCATCTGCGCACCAGTCCGGGGACGATCGGGGATCCGGTCAAGTGGCTCGAGATCACCACTCCCAACGGCAGTACCGCGGCGCGAATCGACAAGCCCGGAGAGCCGCTGACGGTGTCACTGCCCGGTGGTTCGGCGCCGTGGGTGCGCATCACCGCCAAGTCGACGGTGGACGGCACCAGCGGAAGCCAGTTCGGGATCAGCGAACTCTCCGTCGATGACTACTCCAATCGTGATGCCCCGCAGCAGATATCGATCGTGCACCGTGCGGTACTTCCACCCGTCACTGCTGACGCCGACGTGCAGGGTTGGGAATTGAGCCAGGAGTTCCCCGGCCGTACCGGGTGCATCGACACCACGGATCGAATCCGCTGTAGCAGCGGATTGTCCCTGCCTCCCGAAGAACTCGGGCGCTTCTCCCGCACCCTGTCGGTTCCCATGGGCACTGCGGTATTGCCCGAGCTGACGCTGCGAACCAGGCAGAGCCCCGAACTCGAATCTCTCCTCTCGCAGCCCGGTCGTCCGGTGGCAAGCGCGGCCTCGGACGTCGGCGATCTGCACGGCTCGGCATTCGCCGTCACCGACGGTGACGACAGGACCTCGTGGACCGCGCCCACCAAGAGCATCGAGAAGCAAGCGGGTACGCAGCCCACCCTGACGGTGAACCTTCCCGAACCCACACTCGTCGACGGCCTCACCCTGGCCCCCAGCCTGGGTGATCTACCCGCACATCCGACGAGGGTCGCGGTGAACCTGGGTGATGGACCGATGGTCCGTGACATCGACGGCCCCACCACGGTCGAGCTGAGCCCGCGTGTGACAGACCGGATCGTCATCTCGATCGTCGACTGGGATGACGTGCTGGACAAGAACTCTCTCGGCTTCGTACTGCCGGCGCCGCCCGGTCTGGCCGAGGTGAAAGTACTGTCCGGTGGCAGGGTACTGGGCGGCGCACTCGATGAGAATCGGATAGTGACCGTCGGGTGTGACCGTGGCCCGATCATCTCGATCGCCGGACAGACCGTGCGCGCATCGGTGACCGCATCCGTCGATACCTTCCGATCGGGTGAACCGCTGAAGGCGGCGCTGTGCGAGGGGATATTCCCGGTGGAGACCGATGCCCTCAACCCGATTGCCCTCCCGGCGGGCGAGCAGGATGTCGTCGTGGATCCGGGCGCCGCATTCTTCGTCGACGGAATGCGATTGCGCACCATGCCCGTTCCCGCCACGAGCGCGACGAGTTCTTCACCCGTCAGCGCAGACACGACCGCCTGGACGTCGGACCATCGTGAAATCGAGGTATCGGGCCGCGACACCGATCAACTTCTAGTCGTACCGGAGAGCAACAATTCCGGTTGGCACGCAACATCTCCCGACGGTAGTGCGTTGGCACCGATCACCGTGAACGGTTGGCAGCAGGGATGGGTGATCCCGGCAGGTGTCGTCGGGACCGTCGTACTCGACTATCCGAGCAACACTTGGTACCGACTCGGCATCTTCGGCGGACTACTCCTGCTGATCCCGTTGGCATTGCTCGCCTTCCGCTCAGGCCCACGCCGGACTGGTCCGCCGCCGCGGCCCTGGAACCGGTCGATCGTAGGCGTGATCGCGCTCCTCGCCGCCGCGATCGTCATCGCCGGCATCACCGGAGCCGTCGTGGCCGTGGCCCTCTGGGTCGGCACCGTGGTACTCCAACGGCGGTACGGCACCACCGTCGCAGCTCGGGTGCTGGTGTCCACCGCGGGCATCGGTACGTCGATCGCCATGGCACTGCTTTCACGCGGGCCGTGGCGATCCCCGGAGGGTTATATCGGGCACGCCTATCTGGTGCAGTTCGCCGCCCTTGTCGCCGTACTCGCGCTCGCCGTGGCCGTCACTGCCGAGAACGACTGAACCGCCTGCGCATCGGATCCTCCACCAGCGCATAGCTCGCGGCCGCGACGGGAATCGACAAGGCCACCGTCACGCACAGGACGAGCCAGAAATGGCCCTGGAACGGCGCGACGCCGAAGACCGGGAACACCATGGCGAGCACCGCCAGATGCCAGATGAAGATGCCGTAGGACCATCGGCCCAACGCCAACATCACCGGATGCTCCAGCACGCGGTGGTGCCGGTGGTCGTCGGCGAGCACGAGTGGGGCCAACAGTGCGAATGCGAGTACCGAGCCGAGCACGATCTTGACTTCGTACTGCCACGGCTCGGGCCGAACGAGGCCCTGGGGTCCGGCGAGCGGCGTCGCGGACAATGCGAAGGCGAGCACAGCAATAGCACCGACGATGCGCCGGTGCGAGCACAGTCGGTGCACCCAGGTGATGGGTCCGACGGAAATCTCGGCGAGCACCATGCCCGCCGCGAACCACGGGATGTAACCGGGAAGCCAGTTGTCGTGATGGGTGTTCGGGGCTGCCACGATCGGCAGAAATGCCCAACTCAGACTGATCGCCGAGACCACGGCAAGCACCGGAATCCGAAGATGCGCCGCCGAACCCCTCAGTTTCACCATCGCGAAGGCAGCAAGCGGCAGCAGCAGATAGAACGCCACTTCTACCGACAGACTCCACATCTGCGTCATGCCCTCGGTCAACGTAAGAGGCACGAATACCTGCGTCAGCGACAAGTTGGCCAACCAGACGCGGTAGTCACCGCCTGCACCGGGGAGAAAGAGCAGCACGAGCACCACCACTACCCAGTACGCGGGCACGATACGAAGGACACGAGAGTGGAAATACCGGCCCGCAGACTGTGCACGACCGATCCCACGTGCCTGCGCGGCATGTGGACGCCACAGCAGGAATCCTGACAGGGCGAAGAATATGGCGACCGTGAGATCGAACCGGCCCCAGATACGCCCCATGACGGGCGAACTCGCAGCACCGGTCTGGAACGCCACGTGCGTGACGATGATGCCGATGGCCGCAAACGCGCGCATCCCCTCGAGCGAAGGGATGAACCCGCGCAGCGGCACGACGGCTCGCGAGAGGGTCTCGGTCGATGTGCTCATGATCGGACCAGTGAATCATTCCAGGTGACAAGAGCGCGAAAGTCGACCGTCATCGGGCGTGCCCGCGCCCGCAATGTCGCATCACTGTTACTCTCACCACCGACGTGGCGGTCCAATCGGACACTCCAGGTCGGGGGGAATTACGCACCTCGATCTGTCGGGGGTGGAAAATGGCACGCCGAGAAAACGACTAAGGAGATTCTCACATGGCGGAGCGCTCAGGGCCGAGCCGGATCGTTGCCCTTGTACTCATCGGTTTGGGCGCTTTCCTGTTGGTAGCGGCCATACTGATTCCGACGTACACGGTGTCACATCTGGAAAAGACGCCACTGGACCTAGAGGTCACCACGATCTCGACCGGAACTGGCAGCGTACTCAATTCTGCGTCACTGACAGCGGGTCGCGCCGTCGTCGACCAGAACGTTCCGTTGGTATCGCAGCGCTTCGTCACCGTCGAGGATCCTTCGGGCGCAGACGAGATCACGGTGCAGGCCGGACAGACTCTGATCCGCAGCGACAAGCAGGGCGAGAGCGGCCTGCTCACCGCGAGCGTCGACCGCGTGACACTCGACCGCGTCAGTTCGATGCCCGTCGAGAACCCGGTCGGCACCATCCAGCTGCAGTCCGACAAGCCTGCCGAGGAAGTGCCGCACACCGGCCTGCAGTACAAGTTCCCGTTCAACACCGAACAGAAGAGCTACCCGTACTTCGACGTCAATGCCCGTGAATCGAAGGACATCGACTTCGTCGAAGAGACCGAGATCAACGGCACCACGGTCTACAAGTTCGAGCAGCAGGTCGGCCCCGTCGACTTGTCGTCGGTAGTGAACCTCCCCACCAACAAGCTCACCCTGCCTGCCGCCACCTGGGGCGTCGAAGGTGGAGACGCACCGGTCACGATGACTCGCTGGTACGAGAACACCCGAACCCTGTACGTCGAGCCCGAAACCGGCGTTGTCGTCAAGGGCGGCGAGGATATTCACCAGTACTACTCGCGCACTGCAGGCACCGCCGAGGTCGAGGTTCTGAAGGCACCGATCGAGTTCGACGAGAACACCGTCGAATACCAGATCCAGCAGGCCAAGGACGGCATGGACCAGCTCTCGTTGGTCGGACGCACAGTCCCGATCGTTCTCGGCATCCTCGGTGTCATCGCACTGATCGCCGGCATCCTCCTCGGACTCCGTAACGGCGGACCGCGTCAGCCTGCACGCACCGGTGGGCCGCAGCACACCGACGGTGGCGGCGCCGCTCCCACCGAGCCCCGCAATCGTGACTGGACGACGGATCAGACCGAGGTCATCCCGCGCACCAACCTCTCGAAAGAGTAAAAGCTTTCACCGCAGTTGAGCGGAAGTACGGCCTCCCCGGCCGTACTTCCGCTCAACTTTTTTGTGTGCTCGTGCACGTGAAGTGCTCAAGCACGTGAAGTGCTCAGGGCGAATCCGCTGACCACCGCAGCACAGACGGCAGCAACCGACGCCGCGACGATGACGAACTGCAGCGGCGTCGCTGCGACGAAGAACAACAGCAACACTTCGACGGCCAAACCGATCCACGCAACGATGGCGAGCTGTGTCCTCTCACCGGCGATCGCCCACAACAGTCCGCTCTGCAGCAGCGCCAGACATGCACCCTGCAGCGCAAAGATCCAAAGGTAGCCCTGCACAGGCGCATAACCTTCACCGACGATCGACGGCAGCAGCGGCGCCGCCAGCGCAGAGCCGAGAACCAACACTGCCCCTATCGCAGCCACGACGGCCAATGCCGAGCGAACGGCTTTCGCAGATTCTGCTGGATTCGCCATCCGCGGATAGAGAACCACCCCCACGGCCTGCGGCAGCCAGAACGCAGCCTTGGTAGCCACTGCGCCGAGCGCATACAAACCCGCCTGCTCTGCACTCAACACCGCGGCCGCTATCACCAGATCGAGCGCAGAGAGACCGATGAGCGCCAACTGCACCTGCGATGCCCGCAGTACCGTGCCGACCGTCAGCGGGAGACGTACTGCATCGCCCGCTCGTGTCGCACTCGCGATCCTCGCCCCGACAGCGACCACTGCTGTCCCGACGGCGCTGGCGGCCAACACAATTCCGGGCCCACCACCCACTGCCAGCACAACGACGGCGGGGATCACCTTGCCGAACCCGGCGGCGGCAAGGACAGCACCGAGTCGGCCGAACTGTCCGGACCCTTGCAGCAGACCCTGTTCCGTCGCGAGCAGCACGAGCACCGGCGCCACGACGAGCGCTGACACCGTTGCCAGCATTCCGGTACCGAGCACGACGGCCACCACCGGTGCCAACACCAACGCGAGTATTGCGACCACCCCGGCACACCGGTAGCCGAGCTTTCGGAGTTCGGCGGTGCCACGTCCGTGCGCTACTTCACGAGCGACGACGGACTGCAATGCCAGCGCCGGGACAGCGAGAACGAGTTGAGCAGCAAGCAGACTCGCGAACTCGCCGTACCCCTCGACGCCGAGAAATCGACTGGCGGGCAGATGCAGAAGGTACGACGCAGCATTGGCCGTCATCGAACCAACCGTCACCAGCGTCATCCCGGTGAGCGCCGACGTACTTGCAGTGCGGTTCGGCATGGGAACACGGTATAGGGTGCCGAGAGTGTCGTGGACGCAGCGCAGTCGAACCGCGGCACCGGCCGTGTGGAGCTTCGTTCTGGCGATGATCGTCCTGGGCCCGCTCTGGGGGAACGGCTATCTACTCCTTCGCGACGCGGTCAGCACCCCTCGGTCCTACTTCACCGATTCCGCGCTCGGCACCACCGACGCTGCCGCCCGTGCGGTCCCCCAGGATGGTGTCGTCGCAGCGTTGTCCATCGCTTTCGACGGCGGACTCGTGGTCAAGACGATTCTCACACTGGCTCTGTGGTTGGCCGGTTGGGGTGCCGCGGTGATGGTCCGCCGGTTACTGCCGACCGTGACGACGCCTGCGTTGCTCACCGCCGCGACCCTGGCCATCTGGAATCCCTACGTAGCCGAGCGATTGCTGCAGGGGCACTGGAGTCTGCTCGTCGGCTATGCCGCGCTTCCGTGGACGGTGACCGCAGCGATGACGCTGCGTCGGACGGGACGGTGGCAAGGACTGGCAGTCTGCCTCGCCGCTGCAGGGCTCACGCCCACGGGAGCGATCCTTGCGGCCGTCACCGCCCTCGTCGTCGTTGCGCTGCCCTCCGGAGTGCAGTGCTCCCGGCGGGTACTGCTGACTGCCCTGCTTGCGTTGGCCGCCTCCTCGCCCTGGCTGGTGGCCACCGCAGTATCGGGTGGCGGAACCCTCGGAACCGACCCGGCAGGCGTCGGCGCCTTCGCCGCCCGGGCCGAACCCGGCCTCGGCACATTTGCCAGCCTGGCAGGCCTCGGCGGCATCTGGAACTCCGACGCAGTTCCCGCCACCCGCACGACGCACTTCGCTGTCCTCGGAACACTTCTGCTGCTTGCCGTCGTCGCACTCGGGTTGCGACCGCTGTGGCGTCGACGCAGAAACCCGATCTTCACCGCCCTCGCCGCCATGGCCGTCCTCGCCGTAGTCACGCCCGCGCTCGGTGCGACCGGAATCGGCCTCCGCGTCGGCGAGTGGGCAGCGCAGGATATCCCGGGTGCGGGCCTGCTGCGTGACAGTCAGAAATTTCTCGCACTTGCGATGCCCTTCTACGTGCTCGCCGCCGCCGCCGGAGTCACGTGGCTCGGAGCAAGAATGCGTATGCCGCGGGTCCCTGCCGTAGCAGCCATCGCAGCACTGCTGCTGGCGCTACCGGATCTGGCGTGGGGAGTATCGGGCCAGCTCGAACCCGTCGAATATCCGAAGTCGTGGAACGCCGTCGCCGAAGAACTCCAGGGTCGCGACGGGGATGTGGCGGTGCTGCCGGCAGGAATCTTCCGAATCTTCCCCTACAGCGGCGACGCGCCGGTCCTCGATCCCGCACCGCGAATGCTCCCGCTCGACGTCCTGCAGACCGGTGAACTGATCGTCGCAGGAGGGTCGGTTCGCGGCGAGGGCAGCCGCGCTTCCGCCGTCGAAAAGACGTTGCTCGACGGCGGATCGGCAGCCGAACTAACAGAGCTGGGCGTCGGCTGGGTCCTCGTCGAGCGCACGACACCCGGACCACTCGGCGAGTCGGCGGACACCCTGGACCAACTCGAACGCGTCTACGCCGACGACGAACTGGCGTTGTACAAAGTTCCGGGGGCAATCGGAATCACCGACGTCAGTCCAGCGTCGTACTGGATCGTCGTTGCCGCGCACCTGATGTGGGCCCTGTTACTGGTGGGCGGACTCTGCTGGGGCCTGCTGCGAAGATGACACGAGCCCGGAGACATGAGCGCCCGATACCGACGCCGCCAGCACACTCTCCACACCCTGCGCGCACTGCTCCCACGAGAACTCGAGCGCGCGCACCCGAGCTTTCTCGCCCAGGTCGGCGCGGACATCGGCGTCGAGCAGCAGTTCCCCGATGGCATCGGTGAGGGCGGGCACGTCACGGTCATGCCCTTCGGAACCGACCAGCACTCCGGTCACGCCGTCGATGATCGAATCGGTCAGGCCCTTCGAACTGCGGTAGCCGACGGTCGGGACGCCGTGCTGAGCAGCTTCGACGACGGCGAGGCCCCAGCCCTCCTTACGCGAGGGCATCACGTGCACCCAGGAGCGGCCGAGCAGTTCGTGTTTACGGTCTTCTTCGACGTGTCCGTGGAACGTGACAGCGTCTTCGATGCCGAGCTCACGCACACGCTCACGCAGGTTCTCTTCCCACCAGCCGCCACCGACGACGTCGAGATGCAGGTCCGGGAGCTGCCGTCGCAGGGTGGCCACGGCAGCGAGGGCATCCTCGATCTGCTTGTGCGGCACCAGCCGCGACAACACCGACAGCGACGGGTGTGAGGTTCTGGTGTGCGCCCCACCGACCGACGCTGCCGGGGACGCGCCGTTTCGAACCACGGCAACCCGGTCGCGGTCGACTCCGAGTGCAACGAGCTCATCCGCCGAAGGCAACGACACCGTCAAATACTGATTACGCCGATGAACGCGCGGTGAGACCGTGCTCTCGAGCCACCAACCGAACTTGGCCATCAACGGGCCTGCCACCGGCCACTGCTCCCGATGGCAATGGTGAACCAGCAACGTCACCGGCGCGCCCGCGACGAGACGCGAGAAGAAAGGAATGCCGTTCTGAGTATCGACTACAGCATCCGGGTTGATCCCGCGCAAAGGCCCGAACCCGAGCCTGCCTGCAGCGATCGCAACGAGAGCCCTCGGATACACGCTCAATCGGCCACCACCGCGGCTGATCTGGATACCGTCGACCGTCTCCTGCGCCGGAGCACCCGGATACGACGCCGTCCGCAGCGTCACCCGCACTCCGCGTCGCGCCAGTCCGGCACCGACCTGCTCGAGGTAGCGCTCGCTGCCGCCGCCCTGGGGATGGCCCGTATCGCGCCAACAGAGCAAGAGCACCTCGCGCACAGCTGGCTCCCCCATCACGGCATAATCGAATACGAACTTCCGACACCTTAACGGTTCACCCGCCCCGCGGCGTCGCGACAGGGTTCATTCCCCTACTCTTTTGCAACGTGCCACGTCCTCAGGGTCGATTCGCGAGCTCTCGCCGTGTCGAGCGACCCGTAACCCGCTTCTTCGCCCAGCGCGCAACTCTTCGCCGATCGGTGAGCCTGCTTCGGGATTTCGGACACGAGCAGAGCGCGCCCGACATCTTCTACAGCGCCCTGGCCCGCGATTCCGTCGAACTCATCGGTGATCTGTACCAGGGTCTGACCGGCGACAGTCTCGAGGATCGCATGGTCATGGACGTCGGCGGGGGACCCGGTTATTTCGCGGATGTCTTCCGCTCCAGCGGAGCCCGGTATATCCCCGTCGAGCCGGATCCGACGGAGATGCACGCCGCCGGTCTGACCGTGCACGGCAGCGTCCGCGGATCGGGAATGGCCCTGCCGTTCCGCGATGACAGCGTGGACGTGTGTTTTTCCTCGAACGTCGCCGAACACGTGCGGCATCCATGGGTCATGGCCGAGGAAATGTTACGTGTCACCAAACCCGGTGGGCTGATGGTCCTGTCGTACACGCTGTGGCGGGGACCGTTCGGCGGCCACGAAACCGGCCCCTGGCACTACTTCGGCGGCGAGTTCGCAGCCCGCAGATACCTCCGAAAGCATGGCCGCGAACCCAAGAATCGTTTCGGTGAATCCCTGTTCGATGTAGGGGCATCGGAGGGACTGCGGTGGGCCCGCGAGACTACGCAGGGCACTGTGCTGGCCGCATTTCCGCGCTACCACCCGAAATGGGCATGGTGGATGATCCGTGTTCCGGTACTTCGCGAATTTCTTGCCAGCAACCTCGTCGTGGTCCTGCGCGCCGACGCACGCTGACAGTAGTTTGGGACATATGACAGCGTTGGCATTGGACATCGGGGGCACCAAGATCACTGCGGCGATCGTCGACGCCGACGGTAGACCCGGCGAGGCTCTCGTCGTTCCCACCCCGAAAGTCGATGTGTGGCAGGCCTGTTCCGAATTGCTCGACGCGGTCGTAGCGGGAACGGACATCGCCGCCATCGGTATTGCGTGCGCAGGCCCGGTCGACTTGGTCGCCGGGACGGTCGCACCGATCAACATCGGCGAATGGAAGGGCGGTTTCGCCCTCACCGGGGAAATCGCCAAGAAGTTCCCCGAGGCCACGACGCGTCTGGCCGGTGACGGTGGGTGCGCGGCACTCGGCGAACATCGGTTCGGAGCCGGACAGGGCGTGGACAACCTCATCAGCGTCGTCGTCTCCACCGGCGTCGGAGGCGGTCTGGTGCTCGGCGGCGAGATCGTGCACGGACGCAGCGGAAATGCCGGCCACATCGGCCACATCGTCGTCCCCGGCTCGACGGCCCCATGCACGTGCGGCGGTCTCGGATGTGTGGAAACCGTCTCGAGCGGGCCGTCCGCGGTCGGATGGGCGCAAGAACAAGGCTGGACCGGCACCACCGGCGCCGAGTTGGCCGAGGATGCCGCGAACGGAAACGTCGTAGCGGTGACGACATTGCAGCGCGCGGGCGTGGCGCTGGGTCAGGCAATCGCGTCGGCCGCTGCCCTGGTCGATGTCGAGCTCGTGGTCATCGGCGGAGGGTTCGCGCAGGCAGGCCCACCGCTGTGGGATCCGATTCAAGAGGCCGCCGCGCTGCATGCGCGGTTGAGGTTCCTCGACGGGCTCACGATCGTGCCGGCGAAACTGGGCGCGGTAGGGACGTTGACCGGGGCTGCGGCGCTTGCGGCCTCAGTCACCTGATCCAGCTGCTCTCGCAGATACGCATCGGTCGAATCCTTCCGCTTTACTGCAACGTGTTCTAGTCTCGTTCCATGACCGACTTCGCCAAGCTGTTCATCGGCGGGCACTGGACCGCACCGTCAACCGAGGAGACGCTCGACGTCTACTCACCCGCTACCGAGGAGCGCGTCGGGAGGACACCCGTAGCCGCCCCCGCGGACATCGACGCGGCGGCACAGGCCGCGCGCACCGCCTTCGAGTCCGGGCCCTGGGCCCGGTCCTCCCCCGTGGAACGAGCACAGGTTCTCGCGAAATTCTCGAAGCTGATCGAGGAAAAAAGCGCCGAGCTCGCCGAGGTGATCTCCAGCGAAATGGGCGCCCCGCACACGATGGTCGGGATGATCCAACAGACCCCGGCATTGGCTGCGCTCAACTACTACGTTTCGCTCGCCGAGACCTTCCCCTGGCAAGAAACCCGGCACGGCGCATTCGGCCAATCCAACATCACCCGCGAACCCGTCGGCGTCGTCGCTGCCGTCATTGCATGGAACGTCCCACTGTTCCTCGCTATCAACAAGTTGGCTCCTGCATTGCTGGCCGGCTGCTCGGTGCTCCTCAAGCCCGCTCCGGAAACGCCCCTGTCTGCCAATCTCCTGGCCGATCTCCTGACCGAGGCCGGACTACCGGAAGGCGTGCTCTCGGTACTTCCCGGTGGCGCCGAGACCGGCAAGTACCTCACCGCGCACCCGCTCGTCGACAAGGTCACTTTCACCGGTAGCACCGACGTCGGCCGCAGTATCGGTGCTACCGCCGCCCAACAGCTCAAACGATGCTCACTCGAACTCGGCGGCAAATCCGCGGCAATCCTGCTCGAAGACGTCGACATCGCGTCGGCAATACCGATGCTGCTGCTGTCCGGGCTCCTGAACAGCGGGCAGGCCTGCGTTGCACAAACTCGAATCCTCGCCCCGCGCTCGCGATACGACGAGATCGTCGACGCCATGGTCGCGGGAGCCGGATGGATGAAGGTGGGCGATCCGACGGACCCCGCAACACAGCTCGGCCCCCTCATCTCGGAAAAGCAGCGCGACCGCGTCGAGGCGTACATCGCGAAGGGCAAAGAAGAAGGCGCGCGTGTCGTCCTCGGCGGCGGGCGTCCAGACGGATTAGACAAAGGCTGGTACGTCGAACCGACCATTTTCGCCGATGTCGACAACTCGATGACGATCGCCCAGGAAGAGATCTTCGGACCGGTTCTCGCGGTCATTCCGTACGACTCCGAAGACGAAGCCATCAAGATCGCCAACGACTCCGACTACGGTCTCGCCGGTTCGATCTGGACCACCGACATCGAGCACGGCCTCGAGATCGCCGCACAGATCCGCACAGGTACGTCGGCGATCAATTGGTACGCATTCGACCCGAGCGCCCCGTTCGGTGGCTACAAGAACTCCGGCATCGGACGCGAAAGCGGCCCCGAAGGCCTCGAGGCGTACTGCGAACTCAAGTCGGTCCTCATGCCGCCGGGGTACGTAGCGCCAACGGCTTGATTTCCGCCGGCAGGGTTTCGACGTCTGATAATCCGCTCACCTAGTTGGAATTCGAACCGCCTGCAGGGGGTTCGAATTCCAACAGCAGGAGTAAATTTCGCCGCCGAAGGCCGCCGCTGAACCCACCCACACAAACGAAGCGGGGCTCACCCATAAAGGGTGAGCCCCGCTTCGTACTATCGGACTATGCGCCCAGACGCTGCTTCAGCGCTTCGAACTCGTCCTTGATTCCGGTGGGAAGCTTCTCACCGACGAACTCGAACCACTCTTCGATCAGTGGGATCTCGGCCTTCCACTCCTCGACGTTCACCGCGAGTGCCTCGGCGACGTCTTCGACGGTGGTGTCGAGGCCCTTGATGTCGAGTGCTGTTGCCGTCGGGACGACACCGATGGGCGTCTCGACGCCTTCGGCCTTGTGCTCGATGCGCTCCACGATCCACTTCAGGACGCGGGAGTTCTCGCCGAATCCTGGCCAGAGGAAGCGCTTGTCGTCACCGCGGCGGAACCAGTTGACGTAGAACACCTTCGGGAGCTTCGACTCGTCGGCGTTCTTGCCGAGGTCGATCCAGTGCTGGAAGTAGTCACCGACGTTGTAGCCGAGGAACGGCAGCATGGCCATCGGGTCGCGGCGGATGGCTCCGACCGTGCCCTCGGCTGCTGCTGTCTGCTCGGATCCGACGGTGGCGCCCATGAACACGCCGTGCTGCCAGTCGCGAGCCTCGGTGACCAGCGGAACCGTCGTCTTCCGACGTCCACCGAACAGGATCGCCGAGATCGGCACACCCTCCGGGTCGTCCCACTCGGCCGCCATCGACGGGCACTGAGCCATGGGCACGCAGTAGCGCGAGTTCGGGTGTGCGGCGTTCTGATCGGACTCGGGCGTCCAGTCGTTGCCCTTCCAATCGATCAGATGCTGCGGGTCTCCTTCGAGACCCTCCCACCACACGTCGCCGTCGTCGGTCAGTGCCACGTTGGTGAACAACGAGTTGCCCTGATCGATGGTCTTCATCGCGTTGGGATTGGAATCCCAGTTGGTGCCGGGTGCGACTCCGAAGAAGCCGAATTCGGGGTTGACGGCGTAGAGACGGCCATCCTTGCCGAAGCGCATCCACGCGATGTCGTCACCGATGGTCTCGGCGCGCCAGCCCGGAATGGTCGGCTGAATCATCGCGAGGTTGGTCTTGCCACATGCGGACGGGAATGCCGCGGCGATGTAGTAGGCCTTGTCCTCCGGCGAAATCAGCTTGAGGATCAGCATGTGCTCGGCGAGCCAGCCCTCGTCGTGAGCCATTGCCGACGCAATGCGCAGCGAGTAGCACTTCTTGCCCAGCAGAGCGTTGCCACCGTAGCCGGAACCGAAGCTCCAGATCTCGCGGTCCTCGGGGAAATGCGTGATGTATTTGGTGCTGTTGCACGGCCACGGGACGTCGTCCTGGCCGTCGGCGAGCGGGGCGCCGAGCGAATGCAATGCCTTGACGAAGAATCCGTCGTTACCGAGCTTGTCCAGCACTACCGAGCCCATACGAGTCATGACGCGCATCGAGACGACGACATACTCCGAGTCGGTGATCTCCACGCCCAACTTGGGGTCCTCGGCGGCGAGCGGGCCCATGCAGAACGGGACTACGTACATGGTGCGTCCGCGCATGCTGCCGCGGTAGAGCCCGGTCATCAGCTCACGCATCTCCGACGGGTCCATCCAATTGTTGGTGGGACCTGCGTCGATTTCTTCCTTGGAACAGATGTAGGTCCGCGACTCGACGCGTGCAACGTCGGTCGGATCGGAATTGCCGAGGAACGAGTTCGGCTTCTTTTCGTCGTTGAGCCGCGTGAAAGTGCCTGCGTCCACCAAGTGTGTGGTGAGTCGCTCCCACTCTTCGTCGGATCCGTCAGCAAAAACCACCCGCTCCGGCTCGGTGAGTTCTGCTACTTCCCGCACCCATGCAAGAAGTTCCTTGTGTTGGGTGGGAAGTGCGGCATCAGTGCCGTTCAAACCGGGAATGGTCGCTGAGGTCATCTAACTCTCCTGGGGTGAGCCGGAACCAGATACAACTTCGTCGCTGCCGGGCTGAGCAGCGGTACAAAGCAAACCTGATCATCCCTTTCTGTGGGGCGCTGCCCGATTGCCGACTTGCGTATACCGCATCCTACCGGTCACGTCAATCGAGAACACGGGCGCCGGGTGTCCTGGTCTCAGGTTAACGCCGAGTGACGCCGTTCCGGAACCGGGGTGTTGTCCGATTGGTCACAAGAACGATTCAGCTGATGGAAAGACGGTTCGCGCCGACGCGCTTATCGGTACTGACATGGAAGAACGATCAACTACAACTAATCGAAAATCTCGCCCGAATCTGTACTCTCCCATCGCGAAGATCCGTCGGCGGTACGAAAAATCTCCCAGGATCGGTAACCGCCGTCACGTCCGAAACTTGTGAAGGTTTCGATCACGCCGTCGGCGTCCGCGTCGCGTGCAATGGTCACCCCTGCATCGGTGTGGGTCACCCGAGTCTCGACGAATCCGTCGCCGTCGACGTCGAACATCTGTGTCGAGAGCGCCTCCGACGGTTCGTCGCGGTCGACCGCGGTGCTCGCGTCTACGAAGAACGCATCGGTAAAGTCCATGGTCCCCACCTCGAAGTCTCGTACGAGAAGTACTCTCGCGCCCTATCTGTTCAGACGCGCCGCGGACCGCGTCGGTTCCACCCTTCGTTCGAGAGATTCTGGGTGAGAATTCGCCGGGTCGGACACGTCGAACTTCTCGATTCCGCGATCCAGCGATGCGAGGTCTCTATCGCACGCTGCGAGAACCGCCGCCCGATGTTGCGCGGCACCTCTCAGTGCGGCCTCGACTCGTCCGAGTTCGGTCTCGACCGAGATCGCCATCGCACGCGAAGTCTCACCTTCCGCCTGCGCGAAGGTGGTTTCGGCGGCGAGGATACGGGCGAGTGCACCCTGCTCCCACAACGACTTGGCCGATCCTGCCCTCTCGTACGCCCACGTACGCACATGTGCCCGATCGGCAACCAGTGAGCGGGCGCGCACCAGCCACCAGGCAGCGAGGGCGCCGAGTATCAGCGAGAAGGGAATGACGGCAATCGCCAGCGCGGGCACCATCGACAACGGCGACACCGCAATTCGACCCAACCCGACACCCGCGGAGGCACCGACGAAAATCATGATGCGGTCTTCCATGCTTCGGCGACGCGAGGTCGGTTCCTCGATCTCGGTCCGAGCCTCTACCTCAGCGGGCACTTCCGCGTCCAAACCTAGATCGGCATCGATCGAGCGCAGTCTCGTCACCAACGAGGATTCCACTCCGTCACTGGCGCGTTCGAGCAACCGAGTCAGATGAGCGGGCAGTTGAGAGAGCTCCGCTCTGCTCGCGTTCTCGACAGATTCCCTTGCTTGAGAGATGAATTGGCGTGTCGCTTCATTGATCTCGTGCATCGTCTCTGCGCGAGTCAACTGAAGCCTGCTACGCAACGTCGCAGCGCGGTCGGTCCGCCCGCGATCACGAGAGTCGGCGAGACGAGCCCGCTCTGCGCGCAGCCCGGCTGTCGTCGACGCGCTCGTCACCGCCCGTGCCTTGTTCACGATCTCGCGACGCGCACCCGAGGCGGCCGCACGTACTGCTGCGTTGTATTTCCGCTCTCGCACCGCGTGGTCCGCCTGCACCATCGCTGAGCAGACGAACTCCCCGAGCGCATCGATGCCCGACTCGTCCACGAGTGAGGCGCGCGCGTCGCGATCTGCCGAGGTACGGCTGCACTCGGCGAGCTTGGCGGAAGTGGGCCACAGGGACACGTCGACTGCACGAGGAACTCGGTCGCTGATCACTGCCGACACCGATCGCCGAACCTCACGCCAATCTCGGTGAGCATCGATCTTGTTGATCACCACAGCGACGGTCGTCGACTCCAACGCGGGCGCCAGCTCGGCCAGGGCGTCACGGCCGAGCGGTGCGGACGCGTCGAGTACGTACACCACCACCGCTGCCGTGGTGACGTCGTGAGCCCACTCGAGCACCCCGTCCGCTGCGACGGCCAACTCCTTCTCGACGGCGGAGACGCCCGATCCACCGACGCCGGAGAGGTAGACGCCGCGGGGAACCGCGCGTCGTGCGTTCGCGATGTCGTCCGTCCCGGTCGGAAACCACCGGCGAACGACGCTGTCCATGTCGGCGGGTACGTCGATCACGGGCGGGCTCGCATTCGCAGATAACCCCGCGAGATCGCGCGTGCTGCCCGGCTGTAGTTCGGATCTTCGGTGGATTGTGCGCGTGCGAGCCACAGTGCGGCCGATTCGACCTTGTTCCCCGGCCCCGCCGTCTCGCCGAGCGCATCCAACGCGGACCGCATGATCGCCAGGACTGCCTGGTCGGAGGCAAGGAAGGTCTCGAGTTCCTCGGCGCTCGTCGGATGCTCGGCAGCAAGTTCGGTCAACCGGTGCAGTAGGCGCGCCTGCCTTTCGATGCGCACCCGCTCGACGCTCTGCCGAACGGTGTCGATGAACCGCGCCGCTCCACTGACATCGAGAAGCAGAAGCCGGATCCGCACGTCATCCATCGTGGGATCGGAACCAAGCGCCTCTACTACAGTGCGCACACCGAGAATTTCGATGCGTTCGACGAGTTCGTCCCGCTCGGCCGCAGTCGGCACGTCCCGCGACTCCGAGGTGTGGTGAATGTCGGCACGCAGAAACCTCTCCCTCGTCAGCATCATGTCCGGGGAAAGGTGTGGAGCCGCTCGGCGGAGCATCTCGAAGGACTTCGGCTCTCCCTCCGACACCGCCCGGGCGATCGTCCCCATCAGCGCAAACACTTCGATACCGACCGCGGACGTCAACCGGTCCAGCGCCCCCACAAGATCGTCGACGGTGTCGGCTTTGGCCAGTACCGGCACTACGTGCGACGCCGACGCCATGGCGTCGACATCTGCCTTCTGGGCGCCACTCGTGAGCACGTAGACCACTACGTCCCCGTCGAGATCGGGATCGGGTGCGCTCGGCACGTCCATTGCAGCGGTCTCGGTGATCTCGACGTCTTCCCAACCGACGTCTGGGAACCGGGAAACAGTGGATGCAGTCAGCACCGCACGCACCGAGGACTTGCCCACCCCGACCCGACCGGACACTTGAATGCGAATCCGGGCGAAGCAGCGGTCGAGCGCGAGACCGATCTCACGGCCCGAACCTGGATTGCATTCGGACACACTCGACGCTAGAGAGCGCATTCGGCCCTGGTTCACTCCGCTCATGTCGTCCCCCCACCGAGATTGCTGCACGTAACCGGGCTTTGCGCTCACGACAGGGTCCCCACCCGTCGTGCGGACCGATTCTGACACAGACCCGCCAGAAACTTTCAACAGAAGACACCCGCTGGCCTGCATTTACACGCAAAGTCTCAACTTCAACTCCAGACCCATCTGTCACACGCTCGCCCGATGGGCGACAATGGTCCAGTGAACGACGCACGAAGCACCACGCCGAACCTCGAACCAGGGGACGACCAGGGCCAGAATCGAGGGTCCCGGCTGTACCCGAGGGTGACGAGCTTTCGCTCCCGGCGCGGAGCTTTGACCGCCGCGCAGCAGACCACCTGGGGCACGCTGTGGCCGAAGATCGGCCGCGATGTCGCTGACGACCCGATCGACATCGATGGATGGTTCGGCCGTCAGGGTCCGGCGATCCTCGAGATCGGATCCGGAACCGGCACCGCCACGACCGCGATGGCTCAGGCCGAACCGCATGTGAACTTGATGGCGGTCGAGGTCTACCGCCCAGGCCTCGCACAGACGCTGCAGCAAATCGAGCGCGAGGAGATCGACAACATTCGTCTACTTCGCGGCGACGCGATGGACGTGTTGGAGAACATGCTGACCTCGGAATCGCTGACGGGCGTCCGGGTGTTCTTTCCGGACCCCTGGCCCAAGGTCCGCCACCACAAACGACGGCTGCTGCAGGCCCCCACGTTCGCGATGATCGCCGACCGACTGAAGCCGGGCGGAGTTCTGCATGTAGCAACCGATCACGCCGAGTACGCAGAATGGATCGCCGAGGCCGGGAACGCAGAACCGTTGCTGACCGTTCTCGATTGGGAGTCTCCGATGACACACGAGCGACCCGTCACCAAGTTCGAGGGCAAAGCCCAACTTGTGGGCAGCTCGGTGACGGAGTTGATATGGGGGAAGATCACACCATGAGCGTCAGCGAAGAGGTACCGAATACAGCTTTCGCTCCCATACCCGCCCTCGACGCAAGTGATTCTCATCACAACAAGCGAGTACTTCTGGTGTGGGATGCCCCTAACCTCGACATGGGGCTCGGCGCAATTCTCGGCGGCAGGCCGACTGCGGCTTACCGCCCACGGTTCGATGCGCTGGGCCGATGGCTGTTGCAGCGCACCGCCGAACTGTCGACGAACGGTTCGGGGATCCTCGAAGCCGAGGCAACGGTATTCACCAATATCGCTCCAGGCAGCGCCGACGTCGTTCGACCCTGGGTCGAAGCGTTGCGTAACGTGGGTTTCGCGGTGTTCGCCAAGCCCAAGGTGGACGAAGACAGTGATGTCGACGACGACATGCTCGACCACATCGAGTTTCGTAATCGCGGTGGCGGGCTTGCCGGAGTCATGGTCGCTTCGGCTGATGGCCAGGCTTTTCGTGAGCCACTGGAGAGCATCGCCGCAACTGGTGTGCCCGTTCAGGTGCTCGGGTTCCGTGAGCACGCAAGCTGGGCGGTCACATCGGAGACTCTGGAGTTCCTCGACCTCGAGGACATTCCCGGAGTCTTCCGTGAGTCTCTGCCCCGCGTGAGTCTCGACTCGCTGCCGGATGAAGGCGCATGGCTGCAGCCGTTCCGACCACTGTCCGCCCTTCTCGTCGGGCGTCAAGGAGTTTCTTAAAGTGTTCGCCAGATGGGGAGATCTCGTCTACCGCTTGCGGTTCACGGTCATCGGAGTCATGGTGGCCGGGCTTCTGGGCTTCGCAGCGTACGGATTGGATCTCAACGACCATCTGAGCCAGAGCGGCTGGGACGACCCGGGATCGGAGTCGGCCCAGGCCGCTCGCCTCGCCGACGAGACCTTCGGGCGTGATCAGTCCAGCGACGTGATCGTTCTCTACACCGCGCCCGAAGGTAAAACCGTCGACGACCCGGACTTCAACGCGAAGGTCACCGACAGCCTCAACTCTCTTGTCGGCGAGCATCCCGATCAGATCTCCAAGATCAACGGAACCTACTTCAAGGTCGACAACGCCGTCAGCGCCGTGGCGCTGGCTACCCCGGATAGAACCCACGCCATCGCCAGTATCGCGATAGTCGGTGACAACGACACCGAGCTGACCAACAATTTTCAGGAGATCAAGGACGTCTTCTACGTCGACGGCGTCGACGTGCAGGTCACCGGCCTGCAGGCGGTCGCCGGAGCCTTGCAGTCGACCATGGCCGGCGACATCCACCGGATGGAATTGCTCGCCATTCCCGCCGTCGCAGTACTGCTCTTCTTCATCTTCGGCGGCGTAGTGGCCGCAGCGCTGCCCTTGATCGTCGGTGGCCTCACGGTCGTCGGAGCCAACGGAATCGTCAAGGTCTTCACCAACTTCACCGAAGTCAACAGCTTCGTCGCACCGGTGGTCTCTCTCGTCGGTTTGGGCTTGGCCATCGACTACGGGCTCTTCATCGTGTCCAGATTCCGCGAAGAACTCGGCGATGGCTACTCGACCACCCAAGCTGTCCGACGCACGGTCATGACTGCAGGCCGCACCGTGGTCTTCTCGGCGACGATGATCGTCGCCTCGTTGGGCGGCCTACTGCTCTTTCCGCAGGGCTTCCTCAAATCTGTCGCCTACGGCTCGATCGCCACCGTCGCACTCGCCGCACTGACAGCGATCACGATTCTGCCCGCGATGCTCGCGATCCTCGGCCCACGCGTCGACGCGCTGGGTTTGAAGTTCATGCGCAAGACCAAGTCGTCCGAAGAAATCGAGAACGGCATGTGGGGCAAGCTGACCCGCTGGGTCATGCAGAACCCGCTCAAGGTGACGATCCCGATCGTGCTCGGCCTGGTGCTGCTGACGCTCCCCGTCGGCAACATCAAATTCGGTGGAATCAACGAGACCTACCTGCCGCCCGACAACATCACCCGTGAAGCGCAGGGCGAGTTCGACGAACTGTTCCCAGGGTTGCGTACCGAACCGCTCAAGCTAATCATCTCCAATGCTCAAGGCTCATCCCTCGCGCAGATCACCAAGCAGGCCAACGAGGCCCCCGGGTTGATCGAGAAGTTCGCTCCCGACGGCGCGAGCAAAGACGGCGTCATCGTCTTCAAGGCCGGCCTCATCGACCGCAACGACTCCAAACCTGCCATCGACTACCTGCGAAGTATCGACGTGCCCGCCGGGGCCACGGTGATGGTGACAGGAACTCCTGCGATCGAGCAGGACAGTATCGCCGCCCTCATCGACAACCTGCCGCTGATGGCACTTCTGGTCATCTTCGTGGTGACGCTGTTGATGTTCTTGACCTTCGGATCGCTGGTGTTGCCGATCAAGGCTGTCCTCATGACGACGCTCGGGTTGGGCGCGACGATGGGCATTTTGACGTGGATCTTCATCGACGGCAACGGCGCGAGCTTCATGAACTTCACGCCTGGGCCGATCATGGCACCAGTGTTGGTGTTGATCATTTCCATCGTCTTCGGACTGTCCACCGACTACGAAGTCTTTCTCCTCTCTCGCATGGTCGAAGCCCGCGAAAAGGGAGCCAGCACCAGCGAGGCAATCCGCATCGGTACCTCGCATACCGGCCGAATCATCACCGCGGCCGCCCTGATCCTCATCGTCGTGACAGGCGCATTCGCGTTCTCCGACCTGGTGATGATGAAGTACATCGCCTACGGCATGATCGCCGCGCTCATCATCGACGCGACGCTCATCCGCATGTTCCTCGTCCCTGCCACCATGAAACTGCTCGGCGACGACTGCTGGTGGGCACCGCAATGGATGAAGCGAATTCAGCAGCGGCTCGGCCTCGGCGAGACGATCCTCGAGGACGAGCTGATGCCGGACGACGTCCCCGAACTCGCGCTCGTCGGCGGACGCCCGGTCACCACCGTGAAGCCGCCGATGAGGCCGACGCCACAAGCCGCGGAACCTCTGACCGAACCGATCCCGATGATCGCGCCATCGAGCGCGGGTCCCGTTCGATCGACCTATGCGGCAAAAGAAGCAGAACGGCGTTCGGCGACGGGCAAGCCTGCCAATGCACCATCCGAGGACACTCAGGCAGCCGAGATCGTTCGGGCTGCTCCCCCCGTCGTGCAGCCGGAGCCCCAGCAGCCACCAGTTCGGCAGCAACCGGTAGTCCCAGAGCGGCCAGTGGTGCGGCAGCAGCCGGTGGTCCCGGAACAGCCTGCAGTTCCTGAGCAGCCGATGGTTCGGCAGCAGCCACCCCGCACCCCGGAGCCTGTACGGGCCGCCGCACCGGACTCCCGCTCGATCGAGAGCTGGCTTGCGGATCTACGTGCGCCCACCGACTCTCCCGAAGCTCCGAAGGAGGCCACCGCGACGCCTGCCGAGCGCTCGGTGTCCAATGGCGCCCGTAACGGCTCCTACAGCAGTAGTTCGACCGGCCGCGAGTCCGACAGCTCGCGCACCGGAACGGGTGGGAACCGCGACTACCCCCAAGGCAGCGGTTCCGGCGCAGATCGCACGACCAACGGATCTCCGCGTAACGGCTCCCACGCCAACGGCTCCCACACCAACGGCTCCCAGACCAATGGCTCGCACACCAACGGTTCCGCCGGCAGCGGCGCCGGTGCCCGTCCAAGCGAACCGCGTACGCGCTACGACATCACGACCCGAAATGCTCCTGGCCGACGCAACGAGACCCCTAGTGATCCGCCGACGCCTACCAGCCCTGAGCGCTCGGACTCGACGGCGGACACGGACACGCCGTCGCAAGGTCGACGTCGAATGAACGAACCCGTCAATCCTGATCCGTCGGAAGCCGATATCGACAGCGGACGCCACCGCGGCGGGCAGCAGGCCTTGAGCGTCAGCGAACTCCTCGCACGGGAGCGTAGGAAGTAGTCCTAGCGCAGTCGAATTACACCCCCCGGATCGATCTCGGTGCCGTCTATGCGTAAAACCAAGCCGTCCGAGGAAATCGAGAACGGCATGTGGGGCAAGCTGACCCGCTGGGTCATGCGTCGTCCCCTCGAGTTTGCTGTCACGATCGTGCTCGCACTACTGGCGCTTACCCAGTAGGAAGGATCGAATTCGGGCTGGTGATCTCGAACGCGCAGGGTGCGTCCCTCGGGCCGATCACCAAGCAAGCCAACGAGGCTCCCGGACTCGACGAGAAGTTCGTACCTGTCGGTGCAAGCAAAGACGGTGTCATCGTCATCAAAGCAGGCTTCGAAGACCGCAACGATTTCCAGCCTGCGATCGATCACCTGCGCGGAATCGAAGTTCCGGACGGCGCAAGCGTCCAGATCACAGGAACCCCTGCGACAGAACAGGACTCGATCACTGCACTGGTGGATCGACTGCCACCGCGATCCTGGTAGTCCTCATCGTGACACTGTTGATGTTCCTGACGTTCGGATTGGGCGCGACGATGGGCATTCTGTCGTGGATCTTCATCGACGGGCATGGTTCAAAGTTGTTGAACTTCACGCCGGGTCCGACCATGGCGATGATCCTGCTGCTCATCCGCGCGAGCGGTGGTCGAGGCGCGAGCGGATGGTCGAGGCGCGAGCGGATAGTCGAGGCGCGAGACAAGGGCGAAAGCGCCATCGACGCAATCCGAATCGGCACTTCACATTCCGGACGCATCATCACCGCGGCAGCACTGATATTCATCGTGGTGACAGGCTCGTTCGCATTCTCGGACCTGGTGATGACGAAGTACATTGCCTTCGGCATGATTGTCGCGCTCATCATCGATACGACGGTGATCCGCATGTTCCTAGCCCCGGCAACCATGAAGCTTCTCGGCGACAACTGTTGGTGCACACCGGAATGGATGAAGCGCATCCAGCGTCCAACCGGCCTCGGCGAGCCGGTCCTGGAGGATCAGAGCGTCGAGACTTCGGCTGGACACCAATCAACAAGCGCACGTTGATCTCTGGGTTTCGAGTTTGTGTCGGTGGGAGAAGTTACACTCGACAGTATGTTCGAATCAAGGTTCGTCGACACCGCTGACCAGGCGGTTGGCGGCATGCTCGACATCCTCACCGAATGTGCGTCGGCGGAGAATGTTCGTCGCGGCCGCCTGGTCGAGGCAGTATGCGAGATCCTCGATCGCCGCCTCGCCGATGCCGAAGAGCGCGGCGGAGATCCGTCGGAGTGTCATCGTGAAGTGCTCTGTGAGATCTCGACGCAACTGACGGTGTCACTGTCGACAGGTCGCACTCTCCTCGATACCTCCGAGGCGTTGAACCATCTGCCGTTGACGGCGCTGCGGTTGATATTCGGGGGCATCGACTGGACGCGAGCAGTGGTGTTGGCATCGGTGCTCGGCAAAGCCAGTGCACGCACCGTAAAGGCAATCGAATTCCAAGCTCTCGCGGCAGCCGAAAGTATGGCACCACGCCGCTTGCGCAACCGCGTGTGGAGCTTATGGATGCAGTTCGACAGAGCGGAAGCGACTGCGGCACAGACGGAAGCGAAGGCAAAGGCGACCGGAGTCGATATTCACGAGGATGGGACCGGGATGTCTGTACTGCGCGCGCAGATGTCGGATCTGCAAGGCGCCGAGGCAGAGGCCTTGATTTCGGAGATCGCCGCGACCGTATGCAAGAAGGATCCGCGTACCGGGCAGCAGCGCCGCGTGGATGGACTGTTGGCTTTGCTGTACGGCGAGCATGCCTTGGTGTGCCGCTGCGAGCTCACCGAGGAGTGTCCGGCTGCGGGTATCGCGGAAGAAATCGCTCCGCGCCGCGGTCATCTACTCAGCATCCTCGTCGACGTCGAAACCTTGTTGGGATTGTCCTCGACGCCGGCGACGTTGCCGGACGGGACGGCATTGGATCCGGATCTGGTGCGGATGTTGGCCCAAGACGCACGGTGGCAGGCAATCTTGACCGAGTTGGTCGAGGTGCTCGAGGTAAGCCGAGGTGGAAGCACCGGCTCGGGTACCGAATCTGACACTGTCGAGACCGACGAGACGAGTGTCATGAGGCCCACTAGGAAGAACGCCGCTGAACGCACGGGGGAGGTAGACAATCCTGTTGCCGGACAATCGGCTCCAGGATTCACGGCCGATCCCGTCGCGGGATCGAACGGCACTCGCGATGATCGGCCGGAGTCACCCTTACCGCGGGTCGAGCAGGTGCTTCGGCGGATCCTCGGGCGCGGCAGAGTTCGCGGGGCAGCGGAGGTTCCCCGACCGGGTCTACACCAGATCGATCAACACACCTCAGGGGAGGATTCTGCCCTACGCCGCTACATCGATTCACTCCTGCGCGAGATCGAGCGTGATCCATCGAAGACTGCGGGAGTGTTCCCCGATGGACACGGCGGACTCGAGAGGCCACCGCCCGGAGCGTTGACGTATCGGCCTACGAAAGCTGTGGCCTCGATGATCCGAATGGCGTACCGTACGTGCACATTTCCGGACTGTGACACGCCGTCGTCGCGTTGCCAACTCGACCACATCGTCCCGTTCGACCACGATAATCCTCGGGCAGGTGGATGGACGGTCGGGTCCAATCTGCACCCGCTATGTACTTGTCATCATCAAGCGAAGACTGCCCGAATGTGGGCGTGCGCGATGCTGTCCGGTGGCGCGATCCTGTGGACGGGCAACGCCGGTTCCAGACGGACAACGCTGCCCGACTTCTCGGTTCCGAATTCCCCGCCACTTCGTGTTCGTAAAAGGCGGCCGGCGCCCCCGGAGAATTGCCCGGACGGCCCGACCTGGTGGGAGAAACATATGCCTCCCCACACTCACCCGCCCTCGCGTTCCGAACTTGCCCGGGCGGGCACCGACGAAGCTCGGTCCAGAATCCGCGAGCTTCGCCGCCGCTTCCGGCAACACCGCGCTGCCGAAAATGCCCGCGAACGCCGCCGGCCAGCACCCTACTGAGCCGGGGGGTTCGTCCCGTCTCGGGTTATACCTGTTCAGCCTCGCGGTCTGCGAACACCTTTGCGTACCTGGTGCCCGCGAAGAGCAACAGAAGTCCGACGACGATGAAGGCGCCGACACGGAAGAGACCGTCGAGAGCAACCAGATCGAACAGGAACAGCTTGGCCACAGCAGCAGCCGTCAGCGACAGTCCCGCCAACAGTGCAGTGTGCGCATACTTCTCACTCCGGAGCCCCATAATCAGCAATGCCATGGCCACCGCCATCCATCCGATGGTGGCCGCACAGTGACCCGCGATGAAACCTGTTGTGCCGCCGATTGCTCCCACTCCGAGCGCGACCGTCGCGGACGTCAGACCGTAGAGCGAGACAACGCCTGCGAACACCCAGCAAGACTGCACGTTCTGCTCGACGATTCCGAGTTGGACGGCAACCAGAACCAGGCCCGCCGCAACCGCTACCAACAGCAGGCCTGCAACCACGACGCCGAAATGTCCGGTGGCGTAGTCCGCATCCATGAGACCGTCGACGGGAGCGACGACGACGAAACCGATAGTTCCGAGTGCGGCAAATGCGCCGCCGATGAAGTAGGCGATCTTGGACGAGAGCTTCTGCGCGAGAACGAGTGCCGCAGCAGCGACCGCCAACAGCGTCAGCGGACGCAGCTCCACTGCGGTCGGAACGACGACGGCCTGCAACAACGCCGCCGCACCGACAAGCGAAAGCACGATCCTGGCATGCACCGGCAACCAGCGCGCCAAGGCGATAGTTGCCGCGCAGGTAACGGCGACCAGGAGTTCGACCAGCGCGAGTGTCCACCGCTCGAACAGGGTGCCCACCACAAGGATCGGCAGTGCACCGAGCGCCATCATCATCGATGCCATCGTGTCGGCTGCGTTACGGCGAAGGAGTTCGAGCGAGCTTCCCAACCCGAATGCGGCGACGACGGATGCAACGACCAGCAGTGTGATGGCATCACCGGTCTCGACTCCATAGGACGAGGCCTCCGCTATTCCCAGCAACGTGGCGGCAACGATCGGCAGTGTGCGCACCACATTCAACAGCGGCCAGTCACGTCCGAGCTGGGCGGGGAAGGTCGCGATGAACGTTGCAGCGAAAAAACCGATGACCGACAACGTGATTCCGCCGCCGACCACTGGTGCAGACAGGGCAACTCCGGTAAGAATCAACGCCGCCATCGGCTGCGAACGCCACGACACCGCCAGCGCGATACCAGCCGCTGCGATACCGAAGGCAGCGGCCAAACCGAGAGCCGGCTCGAGCCAGTCGTAGATCACGGTGACGGCCACGACGTCGAGATACAATCCGGCAACTCCGGTCGCCGCGACAGCGATACCACCGACCCTCCCGCCGGATCGACCGAATATGCGAGACCCGATGTAGACCAACGCCAACGAGAATGCCGCTCCCGCACCGACACGTAGTTCCGGCCCGAACCACCCCGCTTGCGCTGCCAGAACCAGCAGCATCACGATGCCGATCAATGTCACTCCGGCACCGGCGATCGCGAGCAGCCGAGAGATCACACCGTCCCGCTGCCACCATGGCTCCTTCCTCGGCGCGGCAGGCCGAGGCGGGGCAGGTCGAGGCGGGGCAGGTTGGGGCGGTCGAGGGAACTCCTGGGGCTGAGGCTGGGCAAACTGCTGGGGCTGGGCAAACTGCTGAGGCTGGGGCGGAGTGAAGGGACGGGGCTGAGCAAACTGCTGGGGCTGGGCAGGGAACATCGGCGCCTGCTGCGCTGCCAGTTGCGTATGCAGCTGTCCGAGTTCGCCGGAAACCTGCCGGAGATGCTCCCCCAGTGCTGCGAACTGGCCTGACAGTCTCGCCACCAATTGCGGATCGACACCGGCACTACGCGGATTCGTCATGGACAGATCATGTCGGACAGTGCCCGGCAACGGCTGAGTATTTCTACTCCTGATCACCTAGGGGTTTGCCGAACCGCCCTTACGAAAGAACTCAGTTGCCGAACATCCGTCGCAGGGACGTGCCCAGTGGATGCTTGGCGGTGAGTGTCCCGAACCGGACCTTTCCGCGCACGATGACGTGCAGCGGCCCGATCGGCGGGCCGGTGCGTACCTTGTTGTTCGCACTCCCCCCGACTGTTTAGAGGCCGTTGAGGTCAGCGGTAGCAGCCGGGGGCAGGATCAGCGAGATAGTGCTGCAATAGTCGCTCACCATGATCTCGACGACCTGGGTCGACATGATCGCCTGCGTGAAGTCCAGCGTGACGTTCGAAAGTTTGCTCTCGATCGTCATCCGGGGTGGCACGTTCCAAGGACCTTTGCGTGACACCGTCGACATCGTGCCGCGGACGACCGATGCCTGACTTCGATCCCACGACACCGCATGCGCCCGGTCGTAGGTGGGGGCGCTCTGCTGATACGGCGCCGAGGCTGCGGGGACCGTCGGTCGATACTCCTCGGCAATCTGCATCCCGGGCAGATCCGCCACGACAGAGTTCAGCTCACCACGCGTCTTCGCGGTAAGCGCAGTGTCCATACGTTCGGTGAACTCCCCGAGAGACAACATCCCCAGACCCACCGCACGCTGCAGCAACTCACCGACATGTTCTTTTTCGACGTCCGATACTCGCAGATTCCTGGCCTCCATGAAACCAGGATAATGCCCAGGCGGAGCGACTGCCTTGAACTGCAAGGTTCACTGGGCCAGCTCGCGGGTACAGCCCACAGTATGGAGATCACGATCGATGCGACCGGCTCAGCTCCCGCAGGGATTGTATGGGAGCGCTACATGAACCCCGATCTGTGGTCGACGTGGGCGCCACAGATCAGCGGCGTCGACTACGACGGCGAACGGCTGGTGGCCGACACTTCCGGCCGAGTCGAGGGACCACTGTGGATTCGGATCGACTTCCGCGTGCTCGCCGTCGACGAGGCGGCCCGCACCTGGACGTGGCAGGCCTGGTGGCAGAACCGCGCGCTGGGGTTGACGCTGACCCACGGCGTTGAGTCGCATCCGGCCGGTTCACGGACGTGGTTGACGGTCGACGGCTTCCCAGGGCTGGTGCTTCCATATGCCCCGATCGCCAAGCTCGCCCTCACCCAGTTGGTCAAGAGCTGAGCTACTCGGTCCGCGTCGTGGTCTTCGGGTCCGTCTCGGTGTCGGTGACCTCCGCGGCATCAGGGGTCGGGAACGTCGGCTTGTCGCCCGACCCGTCGAGGTGGTCGTCGAACTCGCGGACGGCCTCCCCACGCTCCGCCACACTCTGCCCACCGTCCGCATCGAGGCCGGCCGACTTCTCGGTCGGGTCCACAGTCGTATCCACTGGCTTGTCCGTCTCACTCATGGGGTGGGGTTGCCCCGACAGGGCGGCTCACAAACCCTGTTCGATCGCGTAACGCGTCAGCTCGACCCGATTGGCCAGCTGCAGCTTGCGGAGTGTGGCCTGCACGTGATTCTCCACCGTGCGATGACTCAGCGTCAGTTTGGTCGCAATCTGCTTCGCACTCAACCCTTTTGCCACGAGGCGTAGCACTTCGGTTTCGCGGTCGGTCAGTGTCGGTCGTAGTACTTCGGTGTCGTTCGTGTCCGCGGGGGCGGTAGCGATACGTCGATACTCCCCGAGCACCAACCCGGCCAGACCAGGAGTGAACACGGCTTGTCCGGCGGCGGTCGCCCGGACAGCGTCGAACAATTCCTCGGCCGATGCACTCTTGACCAGGTATCCGCTGGCACCGGACTTGATTGCGTCGAGCACGTCACCGCGCTCGGCGGAGGCCGACAGCACCAGAATCCGACTGTTCGGCGAACCGAGAAGTACCTGGACCGTCGCGTCGGCACCGTTGCCGTCGGTCAGGTGCATGTCCATCAGCACGACGGCTGGTTGCGTGGCCTGAGCGCGACGCCCTGCGGACCCGACTCCGTCAGCGGTGGCAACGACGTCGAATCCGGCCGCGTCGAGGTCGCGTGCCACACCGTCTCGCCACATGGGGTGGTCGTCGACGACCATGACAGAAATCTGCTTCTCCATCACTTGTGCTCCTTCGGTACTCGAATCTCCCACTCGGTCCCCATCCCGACATCGCTATCGAGAACTGCTGTGCCGCCTAGCATCTCAACTCTCCCCAGTATCGACTTGGAGACGCCCATTCTGCCTTCTGCCTCAGCTTCGGCGAGGCGTCCGGCGGCTATCCCGACGCCGTCGTCGCGGATACTCAGGATGATGTCGCCGACTACATCTTCGAGCAGAACGTACGCGCGCGCACCCGATCCCGCGTGCGATGTCACGTTCGACAACGCTGTCGCAAGAACGGCAGCGAGCTCCTCGGCGACGGGTTTGTGTACGAGTACGGGATCCGTCGGGGCAGAGATCGACACCGTGGTACTGCCCTGTTGTCGGAGCAGACTCCCCAAATCCACCTCTGCATCGCCGGCAGCGACGCGGCTCGGGTTCCCCTGCTCGGAGATCAGCATCCGCAGCGCAACTTCTTGCTCACCGGCAAGATCGGCGAGTTCACCTGCGGCACCGCCGATTTCGGTTCCGCGTCGACGAACCAGCGCCAACACTTGCAGGACGCCGTCGTGCACCTGGCGGGCGAGCCGTTCACGTTCTTCGGTGATCGCCGCGAGTCTGATGGCCCGCTCCAATTCCGAGTGTGCGCGCTTGGCCGTGTTGCTCGCCAACCCGAGTGCAAGCCCGACCGACACCAGAACCGGCGCTGTCGCATCCGTCCACAGATCGAAGTTCACCTGATCGCGCACCAGTGCGCTCACAGCCGCGAGCACGATTGCCGACGCGATTCCACCCCTGGGCCCGAAGAGAATTGCCGCCGAGATCACCGCATTGGTGGCCCACAATGTCGTCGGGAGAGTTTGGTGAGTGCTGTACCACTGGGGATCGGCGACCAACCGCGTCGACGCCATCAACCCGATGACGACGAATTGGTCGGCGAACACCACCTTCCATCGCGGCATTCTCGGGTTCGAGAGAAGCGCTGCCGAGACCCCGGTCCACACCGCCATCAGCGCCACGAAAAACCAGCTCAGGCGCGGATCGTTGTAGGACGACATCGAGGCGACCTGGTAGCTGACCGCATAGAGCAGGGTGACGAATCGAAACACCTGCGACGCGCGCCAGAGCGGAGTCAGTGCGTCAGTCATCTGGCTTTTCGAGAGTTCCTGGGTCGAGTTGTCGACTACGTGGATGTGGGCTGTCCCCTGTTGCCGGGAACAGCGGCTCCGACGGATCGTGTTCCTCCAGCTCCTCGTAGACCTCGTCCGGGTCGTCTGCCAGCAACGAGCGGATTGCCGTGTTCAGCACTGCCACGATCGGAACGGCCAGCAGGCCACCGACGATGCCTGCCAGCAGGATTCCCAAGGTGATGGCGAAGACGACGGCCAAAGGATGCAGTCGCACCGCGCGTCCCAGCAGCAGAGGTTGCAGTACGTGCCCCTCCAGTTGCATTACTGCGACGACGATGCCGAGCGTGATCAATGCGGTGATCAGACCTTTGGTCACCAGTGCGATGAACACTGCGACGAATCCGGTCAGGAAGGCCCCGACAATGGGGATGAACGCGCCGATGAACACCAACGATGCCAGCGGCAAGGCCAAGGGCACACCGAGAATGGCCAGCCCGGCCCCGATACCGATGGCGTCGGCAGCTGCGACGGCAACCGTGGCGCGAACGTATCCGATGAGGGAGCCGAAACCCTGACTTCCGGCAAGGCGAATACGACGCCGTGCCGACGTCGGGGCAAGCCTGGTGACGAAGTTCCAGATCTGATCTCCTCCGTACAGGAAGAAGATGAGCGTGAACAGCGTCAGCAACGCGCCGGTAAAGATCTCACCGATGAGCGTCGCGGTGGTCAATGCGCCGGACGTCACCGCTGCCTGATTGTCCTGGATGGCTTTGACGGCGTCGTCGCTCGTCTGCCGGATCTGATCCTCACTGATGTGGAGTGGACCAGTGGACAACCAGGACTGGATGTCGTTGATGCTCGCGGTGAATTGATCGCCGAGTTGCGGTAGGCCCTCGATGAATTGCTCGACGACGAACGTCATGATTCCGACGACGACACCGATGCTGGCGATGATGACGACGACGACTGCTGCGGACCTCGGGACTCCGCGTCTCTGCATCCAATCGACGATCGGCACCAGCATCGCCGAAGCCAGCAGCGCCAGTCCGATGGGAATGAACACTGTTTCGAGCCTGATGACGACATAGCAAAGGGTCAGGAATCCGGCGAACAGAACCAGCAGACGCCACGTCCATTCCGCTCCGACACGCACCAACGGATGAACCGAATCCGCGGGCGATCGGGCACCGGAAGGGTCCTTTGGTGCTTCTGCCCGCAGCTCGCCTGTGCCCACCCGGTAAATTTAACCTGTGCTGGCATCTTTCCGAGCGGTCTCGCTCACCCTGAAGAGTCGCTGGCCGCTCTATATGGTCTCGATGGGCCTGTCCAACCTCTTCGGCGCGGTGCTCGTATTCGGCTTCGTTCGCTATGGGCTGCCCATAGCCGAGTCGGAGTCGATCATCGCGGACCGATCACGCAATGTCTGGATCTTCAGCATCTACCTGCTGTTCGGAGGCGGGGTCAGCCTCTATTACGCGTCCCGCCTGTTGCGGACGGTCGTTCGGTGGCAGCTGCGGGGTGGCCCACCCACCCGTAAGGAGCAGATGACTGCGCTGCACGCGCCGTTGCGTCAAGCGATCGTGCATGCCGTTCTGTGGGTCTTCGGGGGTGTTCTGTTCGTCGTCCTGACGGTCGCCGAAATGCCGTCGCTCGCTGTCGCCGTCATCGTCACCGTGGTCATGGCTGCCACCGTCACTTTCGGATTCACCTACATGCTCGGCGAACGCATCCTGCGCCCCCTCGCTGCGATGGCACTGAGCGAGGGTCGATTCGACCGGACCATGACACCCGGCATCGGCACCCGGATGGCGATGACCTGGGGGCTGGGCACCCTGATGCCCGTCATCGGCATCATCTTGCTCTGCGTGACCCAGCTGACCACCGATCTGGTGTTCTCCCCCAATTCGCTCGCGATAGCGATCATCCTGCTCAGCGTCCTCGCAATCGGGCAGGCGTTCATCCTGTCGATGTTGACGGCCAGCCAGATTTCCGACCCGATCCGGCAACTGCGTCGGGCGATCGAGCGGGTCCAACGCGGTGAGAACGACGTCGAGGTCGACGTGTTCGACGGCAGCGAGATCGGCCGACTTCAGGTCGGCTTCAACCGGATGATGGAGGAGTCCGCGGAACGACGCGTCCTGCGTGAACTGTTCGGCGCACACGTCGGCGAGGACGTGGCTCGCCGTGCATTACAGTTCGGTACCGAATTGGGAGGCGAGACTCGCTTCGTCGCGGTGCTCTTCGTGGACATGGTCGGGTCGACGGCAACGGCTTCGGAGCGTCCTCCAAGTGAGGTCGTCGTCCTCCTCAACGAATTCTTCCGCGTCGTCGTCGACGTCATCGATCAGCACAACGGATTCGTCAACAAGTTCATGGGTGATGCGGCACTCGCCATTTTCGGCGCACCCCTCGACCGACCCGATGCGCCGACCGCTGCGCTCGCTGCAGCTCGTGACCTGCGGTTTGCCCTCAACGACATCACCGGACTCGACATCGGTATCGGTGTGTCGGCGGGACTGGCCGTCGCCGGGAACATCGGCGCAGCCGAACGGTTCGAGTACACCGTGATCGGAGATCCCGTCAACGAAGCGTCTCGATTGACCGAACTGGCCAAGCTGAGACCGGGCCGCGTTCTCGCGTCGACCTCCGCGCTCTACTTCGCCAGCGACGAGGAACAGGCGCATTGGGAACTCGGTGATCAGGTTCAATTACGCGGCCGGCGTAGACGCACACATCTTGCGTGGCCGGTCGAGCATCCCTGACAGCGGGCGCAGTGTGGTTACCCTGTGAAGGTGGCCGAACCAAGACCGGAGTCCGTTGCCGACGGGCCACGGAAACGGAATCGTCTCCGCTGGTTCAAATGGGTCGTCGGGATTGCCCTGCTCGCACTGCTCATCGGCGAGGGAATCTACCTCTGGCCGCGGTTGCACGAGTCGTGGAAGGCCCTCACCGAGATTCATTGGGGCTGGCTCGCCGCATGTGTATTTGCGCAAGCACTCTCACTGAGCGCGTTCGGCCGAGTCCAGAAGCAACTGCTCGAAGCCGGCGGAGTTCGCGTCCGTCAGTCCAAGTCGGTCTCGGTCATCTACGGCAGCACTGCCATGTCGCTGACGCTGCCCGCCGGACAGGTCTTCTCCACCGCGTTCACCTACCGTGAGACCCGACGGTGGGGCGCGAGTCCGGTAGTCGCCTCTTGGCAGCTCGCGATCTCCGGAGTCATCGCGGCGGCGGGGCTCGCACTCCTCGGCGTCGGTGGCGCCCTCCTCGTGGGTGGATCGGTCAACACGTTCACCCTGGTACTGCCAATTGCGGGTGTCATCCTGATCGTCCTGGGAGTGCGGTACATCTCCGCACACCCGCAGGCGATACGCAGCACGGCCCAGTGGACGTTGCGCAAGATCAACGATTTCCGTAACCGGCCCACCGATACCGGCGCGAAGCGTATCGACGAGATCATCGAACAAGTCCAATCGGTTCGACTCGGCACACGCGACGGCGTGCTCACCGTGTCGTGGTCGGCGGTTCACCGACTCGCCGACGTCGCCTGCCTCGGCTTCGCTTGCTTCGCCGTCGGTGCAGACCCCCGACTCTCCGGTCTGCTCATCGCCTTCGCCGCAGGCAAGGCCGTCGGATCCGTGCCGCTCGCGCCGGGTGGGCTCGTCATCGTCGACGCCACCCTGATCGCCTTTCTCACCAGCGCGGCCAGCATCAGCGCGTCACAGGCCGTCGCAGCCGCGTTCGTCTATCGCGGTGTCAGTTTCATCCTCGTCGCGATCGTCGGCTGGGTTGTTTTCCTCGTCGTGTTCCGCAACCACCAGCACGAGAACCTCGAATACGACATCGCCGTCGAACAACGGGAAGCCGTCGAACAGCGGGAAGCCGTCGAACAACGGGAAACCAGGGACCTGCACGAAGGGTCACGGCTGCCTCGGGAAGCTCCGCCGCGGGCGGACAACGCCGATCCCGAGTCTGGATAACGGGCTTTCCCTCCCACTTCGAACTGTGATCGGCCTTTTTTATTCGACATCCGGGAATAGATGCGGACCCCGGTCCGCTTATGTACTATACAAGTTGAACCTTCAACCCCACAGCTAGAGGAGCTCACATGAACGCCGCGATCGCATTGCCAGAATTGTCCGCAGGCACCTGGAACATCGACCCTTCGCACTCCACCGTCGGCTTCTCCGTGCGCCACCTCGTCGTCAGCAAGGTCCGCGGCCGTTTCCAGGCCTTCACCGGCACGATCACCGTTGCCGCCGACGGCACTCCTTCCGTCGCCGCCGAAATCGACGTCACCTCGATCACCACCGACAACGCGCAGCGCGACGGCCACCTCAAGACTGCCGACTTCTTCGAGGTCGAGAAGTACCCGACCGCCACCTTCGTCTCGACGTCGGTACAGCCCAAGGGTTCCGATTTCGTTGTGACCGGTGACTTCACCCTGCACGGCGTGACCAAGTCGATCGACCTGGTACTCGAGTTCAACGGCGTCAACGCCGGCATGGGCAACGGTCCGGTCGCCGGGTTCGAAGCCACCACCACCATCAACCGTCGCGACTTCGGTCTCACCATCGACATGCCTCTCGAAGGCGGCGGCGCAGTCGTCGGCGACAAGATCACACTGACCCTCGAAATCGAAGCAGGCCTGGCTTCCTAGATCGCCATTTTCACCAGAACGGGCCCGCGGACATACTGTCGGCGGGCCCGTTCTCTATTATGGGACCGGTGAGCAAGCGCAACCCGATCATCGCCGCCGTACCGGGTCGTTTCGCCCCGATCTACATTCCTGCAGTCATAGATCTCGTTCTGGTGCTGATCTTCTGCGCCGTCGGTCGACGCAGCCACGACGAGTCGGGTGCACTTGCCGGATTGGCGACGACCGCCTGGCCGTTCCTGATCGGCGCGGTCGTCGGCTGGGCCGCCACCTGGGCGCTCTACCGCAACAAGTTCGACGCGTTTCTCCTTCTCCCAACCGGCATCATCGTCTGGGTGTCCACCGTCGCGATCGGCATGGTGCTGCGGGCGATCAGCGGGCAGGGCACTGCCTTCAGCTTCGTCGTCGTCGCCACGACCGTGCTGGCGCTGTTCCTTCTAGGCTGGCGCGCCCTCGCGCGAGCCGTATCCGCCCGGAAAAACTGACCCCAACGGCCCCCTCGGGGCCGTCGCACGTGGGACAGTTCTGTCATGGCCGATGTGACGGACAAGCAGGACACCGGATTCTTCGGGCAGCCATTCGCGTTGGCGAATCTGTTCGGTGTCGAGATGTGGGAGCGCTTCTCGTTCTACGGGATGCAAGGCATCCTCATCTTCTATCTCTACTACTCGGTGTCCGACGGCGGACTCGGAATCCCGGAGAGCTCGGCGACATCGATCGTCGGCGCATACGGCGGCACCGTGTACCTGTCGACGATTCTCGGCGCATGGATCGCCGACCGACTTCTCGGTTCCGAACGCACCCTGTTCTACAGCGCCATCCTCATCATGCTCGGCCACATCGCACTGGCACTGCTCCCGGGGTTCTTGGGGGTAGGTGTCGGATTGATCCTCGTCGCGTTCGGTAGCGGTGGCCTCAAAGCCAATGCGACGTCTTTGGTGGGAGACCTGTACGAGGAAAAGGACCCTCGACGGGACGCCGGCTTCTCACTCTTCTACATGGGCATCAACATCGGCGCGTTCATCGGCCCGCTGCTCACCGGCTTGGCCTGGGACAAGATCGGATTCCATGCGGGCTTCGCGCTGGCCGCAGTCGGTATGGGGCTCGGCCTCATCCAGTACACGCTCGGCCGGAAGCATTTGCACGGCATCGGTGCTGTCGCTCCAAATCCGCTCCCCTCGACCGATCGAGCCAAGTGGGTCGCGATCGCGGTGGCAGCAATCGCGGGCATCGCCCTGCTCTCAACATTCGGGGCGATCAAAGCCTCGAACCTGTCCAGCGTCGTTGTCGGAGTCACGATCGTCGCGGCGATCGGATACTTCGCGATCATCCTGTCCAGCAAGAAGATCACCTCGATCGAGCGTCGTCGGGTCATCTCGTTCATTCCGATGTTCATCGCCAGTGCTGCGTTCTGGTCGCTTTTCCAGCAGCAATTCACCACAGTGCCGCTCATCGCCGACACCGAATTGGACCGAAATCTTTTCGGCTGGGAGTTCCCGCCGTCGTGGGTGCAGTCCATCAACCCGGTGTTCATCATCATCTTTGCGGGCATTTTCGCCGCAATGTGGACCAAGCTCGGTAACCGTCAGCCCTCGACGCCCCTGAAGTTCGCTGCAGGCGTGGGCATCATGGGCGTCGCTTTCCTCGCATTCGTACCCGCCCTCGCCGGCGAAAACATGCCACTGCTCGCTCTGATCGGCATCTTGTTGATGTTCACCTTCGCGGAACTGTTCCTCTCCCCTGTCGGCCTGTCACTGTCCACCAAACTCGCACCGGAGAACTTCCACACGCAGATGGTCGCGTTGTTCTTCCTCTCGGTTGCCCTCGGTTCGGCCATGGCAGGCACTCTCGCCGGCTACTACGACCAGGACAATCCGAACCCGTTCTTCTACAGCGTGGGAGCCGCATCCATCGCGGTCGCCGTGGCGCTGGTTGGACTGACACCGTGGATCAAGAAAATGATGAGCGGTGTGAAATAGCAACGCCCCTGGCTATTTCCACATCAACCAGGCTGCGAGCCCTAGCCCAAGGATTCCGACGGCGATGCGCAGGAACGTCGGGGGGATGAGCTTGACCACGGGCGGGCCGCAGTAGCCACCGCAGAAGGCCCCTATCGCCAGCGCCAGCGCAGCGAGCCAGTCGACTTGGCCGGAGAAAGCAAAGATGACGGCCGCAACGAGGTTTGCGACGCCCAGAAAGAAACTCTTCAGAATGCTGGCGCGCCAGATCGTTTCGGATGTGGCGATCAGGGCGAGCGCCAGGAAGATCACCCCGGCACCTGCCCCGAAATACCCGCCATAGATAGCAACCAAGAACAGTGCGAACGGATACAGCGTCGGAAACTGTCGATTTCCGGACAGCTTTCGAATCCTCGGTTGCAGTAGCAGCGCGAGGGCAGCGAACGCAACGAGGAACGGCACCACCAACTCGAAGGATCCGGCGGGCGCAACGAGCAGAACAACGGCACCGACAAGCCCACCCGCTGCCGAATAAACGGCGTAACGAACCAGCTGCTTGCTGTCCTTGGCAAGTTCGGCCGAAGCATTCGTCGTTGCGCCGACGCCGACGGCGACCATCGCCACCGTGTTGGTGACGTTTGCGCTCACCGGAGGCAACCCGACAGCCAGCAAGGCGGGATACGACACCAGCGACGCCATTCCGGTCACGAAGCCCACGAGGCCGGCGAAGTAACCGGCGACGATGAGCAGACCGAAATGCAGTACAGACACAAGGGCTAAAGCTACCCTGGCTAACTAATCGAAGGTCTACTCGGCAATGCCGGAGTCCATGCCTCGGATCAGTCGAGTACTCATCTTCACGGCCTGGTCCGTTCCGTCCGCATCCTCGATGTAGACGGCAAACGCAAGATCACCTCTGTTGGCAATGAACCACCGGTCGTCGCCACTGTTACCAGCGAAACCTGTCAAACCCGCATACGCGTCGAGTCCTTCGGCACGAGCGGAGTCCACCAGCATCCCTCGAAGCCTGGCCAGGGCTTCAGGGGGAATCGAATCGGTCGGCTGGTCGGCGACGGCGGTCTGACCGACGACGATCGACGGGAGGGGCGCTGCTCCGCGGGAGATCGCCGCACCCATCTGAGCCAGGCCGAACGGCGTCATCGCCTCCGCAGAGCTCTCGTTTCCGACGGACCGGATCCGATCGATCGACCCACCAGGTCCGGAACGCTGACCGGCGAAGGCGTCGAGTCCGGGCATCGAGTAGTTGACCCCGAGGCCGAGCTGAGACGGCGTGCCTGGGTTCTCACCGGACTGCAGGGCGTCGAGCAATGCCGTTGCCGATCCCGCCGGATACATCCCCGAGAACGCGATCTGCCCTTGCTCGTTGGCGTAACTGTTCTGAGCAGCCGCGACAATGGCGCCGGTCGACGGCACGATTGCCACGATCGACGCGGAGGTCCCGACGCTGACCACGGCATCCTCGGCGGCCAACTGAATCCGAGGATCGAGCGTGGCATGCAGGTCAGGACCCGCGGGGCCCTGGAAACCCACCTGACGCACCGGAACTCCGTTGGCACCGACGACATCCACTGCCCAACCGGACGTAGCGTCGCGGCCGAGTTGCCAGGCGTCGCGAATCGAGTCGAGTAACGGGGAGGTGATGCGTCGATCGCCCGCGATCAGTTTGGGTGTCTGCGAGATCACGACTCCAGGAATGGCACGCAGATCGTCCTCGAGAACCGCGAAGTCGTCGTCGCGCAGGTTCACCGCAAGTACGGGGGCACCGGGTACTGCATTCAGCTCAGAAGTCAGCGACTCGGTGGTGATCAACGGCGCTACGACGTCGATGACGTCGGCGAGTCGCGACGCGGACGCTGTCGGGTCGGGCATCTGCGCTGGGTCGAGGGAGACGGCGTTGATGGTGCGTTCGCTCATCAGGACGTTCTGAGCAGCGTCGAAGACCAGGGGTGGCGGCGCGTCCGTTCGGGTGTAGTGCACTGCGCTGGCCAGGCCCGGTGCGAGGATTTCCGGCTCCCAGGTGATCCGCCAGCCGACGCTCAATTTCTTCGTGCTGCCGCGCGTCGAGTACTCCCAGTCCTTGCCCTCACCGAAGTTCCACGCAGAACCGAGGGTGAAGAACCCCGAGTCCTGGTCGAGGTCGATGAACTGCGAGAGTTCGAACTGCGAGGATGATTTTCCGCCTGCGGACAGGCCGTCGAACATCTGTGAGATCGACGTCGCCGCAGCGTTGGGGTACGAAGTCAGGTCAGCGGCCGCTTCGACGTCACGATCGTTCAGCGCCGCAACGAAGTCGGACACCGTGGATTCGGCCCCGCTCGTGGGGCGGTCGAGGGTCCACGTCGCAAGTGAAGCGGCCAAAACCAACGTTGCGCCGAGCGCCACCACATATCGGACACGAATACGACGAGGCATCAGTGACCTTCCAGAACTCATGGGTCACAATATTCACTGTAGCCACAAGGGTAACAAGCACGACAGACATACACTCCGGTCACGATTGGGCCACACCAGGTATCTGCCTGCCGGCCCACTACCGCAGGAGCTTACCCGCTGCTTCGAGCGCGGGACCCGAACTTTGACCACCCGCTACGAAGACCGCGAAGGCAAGATCACCGGCGATCCCGACGAACCAACCGTGCGCGATCTCGTTGTTCGGCCCGAACTCGGCGGTTCCGGTTTTACCCAGTAGGCCGGGGATGTCCTGCAACTGCGTGGCCGTGCCATTGGTGATGGTCTCGCGCATCATCGCCTTCACCTGTTCGGCTACCTGCGGATCCACAGGTTTCGGCGTCGTATTCGCTACACCGGGCTGTCCGTCGAGAAGCGTCGGAGCCTTCAACGCGCCACTCGCGATCGACGACGCGACCAAAGCCATCCCGAACGGTGACGCCGTCACCTGCCCCTGGCCGATGGCGGATTCGACGCGTTGCGCCGGCGTAGCGGCGAGAGGGACGTTGCCGGTGACCGAGGTCAACCCTGGCGTCACATAGTCGACGCCGAGGCCGTACTGCAGTGCCGTCTGCTGCAATCCGTCGGCGGGAAGTCCGACGCCGAGGCGGCCCATCGTCGTATTGCAGGATCGGGCGAATGCCGTGTGCAGCGGAACCTCACCTAGATCGAAGTTGTTCTCGTTCGGAATCTGGCGGCCCTCGATGTTCTCGGTTCCTGGGCACGGCAGGATCGTGTCGGGGGTCGCCGTCCCGGCCTCCAGAGCAGCCGACGTCGTCACTGTCTTGAACGTCGAACCGGGCGGATACAGACCTGTCAGCGCGATCGGGCCTTCGGCATCCGCCGCAGCGTTCTGCGCGACGGCGAGCACGTTGCCGGTCGAGGGCTGCAACGCGACGATCGCAGCCTGCTGCGGCAACGACGCGAGAACGTTCTCGGCTTTGATCTGAAGGGCGGAGTCCAGCGTCGTCGCGATATCCGGTGCGGGCTGGGCGTCGATTCCCGCCAGCGGTTCGACGGATCCGTCGGCCTTGACCGACTGAACGGACCAGCCCTTGTTGGCGTCGAGTTGTTGTTGCCACAGCTCTGATATCCCGTTCAGCGCTGGTGACGCGAGCGCGCGATCGGTAGTGAGGAGCCGGGCCTGCGGCGCAAGCGTCACGCCCGGCATTGCGGCGAGCTGCGCAGCAATGGGGTCGACGTCGGACGCTCGCAACGACACGAGAGTCACCGTCTTACCCTGCGCACCCGCGACGTCGGCTGCGATCGACTGTGCAGTGATCGTCGGAACGATCGGCGTCAGGAGCGCTGCGACGGCCGCAGGATCGGCGGTCGCGTCGACGTTCACGAGGTTCACGACCTGCTGTGACATCAATTCGCCCCCGGCACGATCGAACACCTTGGCGCTCACGAGCGCATCGGTAGGCGTGAACCGGATGGTGCTGTCTGCCGCGAGCGTCGGGGCCAACACTGCGGGGTCCCAGTCGATCCGCCAGCCTTGGTCGGTCTCGGTGGCCGTTGCCGTGGTGTCGTATTGCCACTGCTTCGGTTCACCGTCCGGCTCCTCGGTGCCGTCCTGCGTTGTCGAGAAGCGCCACGTGGCGTCCAGCGTGATCGTCCCGCCTTCCGCGGAAGTGTCCTCCACAGTGAAATCGGGTGTCGCTGTCACCGTCCCCCCGCACTCAGACCGTTGTACAGGCCCGCCAGTGCTGCTGCAGCGGCGGCCGGGTCCGTCGTCAGCGCGGCGGCTGCCTCGGCATTTCCACCGTTGACGGCATCGACGAACTGCTGGGCTGTGGTGTGCGGTTCCGGCGGACCGCCGTCCGAGCAACCGGCAAGTAGCAGCGCGGTGACGGCAACGAGGGCGGACACCGTTCTCTTCGAAGTGAGCACGGGGACGATCATGCCTCAGTTGTGGCGGATATTGGATTTACGGTGTAATCATGTAATTAGAAAGTACACAACCAACGAAGGATTCGACATGAGACACCAAGGACACAAGTTCGGCCGCCCCGGTGGGTGGCAACAAGCCGACGCACCCGATGCCGGGGATGCGGCGCAGTGGTTCGCCGGCCGACTGCCCGACGAGTGGTTCGCCGGTGCGGCCACCGTCGAGGTGGACCGCGAGGAGATTGTCGTCATCGGTGAACTACCCACGCCCGACGACGCTTCGGCAGCGACCACCGAGGGCCGTATCGCTCGGTTCCGCGAGACGACGCGAGCGGACCGGATGAAGATCGCCGACGAGGCGGAGGCACGGTACGGCCGCAAGATCGCGTGGGGCGTCGCCGTCGATGGTGAGGCCGTGCTCTTCACTCACCTCGCGGTTCCGGTGATGACCAGGCTCCGCCAGCCCGAGCGCAAGGTTCTCGACACTCTCGTCGACGCCGGTGTGGCGCGCTCACGCGCGGACGCTGTGGCGTGGGCGGTCAAGCTCGTCGGCGAGCATACGCAGGAGTGGCTCGGCGAACTACGCGAAGCCATGAGCACTGTGGACGACCTACGCAAGAAGGGTCCGTCGTAAATAGGGTTGCGAGGCCCGCAGTCTCGGTCTAGCCTGAATTTCGCCTTCGTCGCCAACAGATTCGGAGAGGCACTTGCTTTTCTAGAGGTTTCTTACGCCTGCACTCTCGCACGCACACCTCTGGAGCACCTATGCCTACTTCATCCCCCCTTCGCGTTTCCGATCTCGAGTTCACCTGGCCGGACGGCGAGAAGGTCTACGACGGCCTCGACGCCGTATTCCTCTCCGGCAGAACAGGTCTCATTGGATCGAACGGATCGGGAAAATCCACACTCCTCCGACTCATCTCCGGTGAACTGAAGGCGCATCGCGGGTCGATCAGCACCGAAGGGGAACTCGGCTACCTGCCGCAGGACGTCACTTCGACGCCCGGCCGGCGAGTCGACGAGGTCCTCCGTCTTCGTGGGATTCGAGAAGCACTGCAGCACATCGAGTCCGGTGACGGTACCGCATCCGACTTTTCGACAGTGGGGTCCCGGTGGGATGCCGAGGATCGTGCCGTCGCATTGCTCGACAAGGTCGGACTCGACCACATCGTCTCCACGCGAGACGATCTCGACCGCACGCTGGGAACGTTGTCCGGCGGGGAGTCGATGCTGCTGGCATTGACCGCCGAACTCCTCGCCGAACCCGAGGTGCTCCTGTTGGACGAGCCGACCAACAACCTCGACGTCGACGCCCGTGCGCGGTTGCACTCTGTCGTACTGGAGTTTCCGGGGGTTCTCGTGGTCTCGAGCCACGATCTGGAACTTCTCGACATCATGGACAGCACCGCTGAAGTGCGCGCCGAGCGCGACGGTGTGGGCACCATCCGGACGTTCGGCGGCAACTACTCGCACTATCGGTCGGTGATCGACGCCGAACAGCGATCAGCGGCAGCCGCATTCAGCGATGCCAAGAATGACGTGCGCAAACAGAAACGCGAATTGATCGAGACCAGGACGAAGATCGACAAGCGGGTTCGCTACGGCAAGAGGATGTTCGAGCAGAAACGCGAACCGAAGATCGTCATGGGCGCCCGAAAGCGCGCGGCACAGGTCTCCGCCGGAAAACTACGCGGAGCCCACGAGGGCAAGGTCTCCGACGCGCAGGCTGTGCTCAGCGCGGCCGAGGACCGCCTGCGTGATGACCGCGAGATAAGAATCCATCTTCCATTCACGAACGTGCACACGGGGCAGAAGGTAGTCGTCACCGAAGAGATCGAGATCGTCGGTCCCGAACGGATCGCCCTGATCGGACCCAACGGCAGCGGCAAGACGACACTGCTGCGAAAGCTCGAATCCGCAGGCCCCTCGGTACCGTGGCGCTACCTGCCGCAACGGCTCGACGTTTTCGACGAATCGAGAACGGTGGTCGAGAACGTTGCCGACGTGGCTCTGCACGCGTCGAACGAACAGATTCGCGCCCAACTGGCCCGGTTCCTCTTTCGTGGTCACGACGCAGACGCCGTGACCTCCACGCTATCCGGCGGCGAGCGACTACGTGCAGCGCTGGCACGCATCCTGCTGGCCGAGCCACCACCGAAATTGCTCATGCTCGACGAGCCGACCAACAACCTCGATATCGCCGGCCGAGCGCACCTCACCGAGGCGCTGGCGACCTACGAGGGCGCACTCGTCGTGGCCAGCCACGATCTTCCGTTTCTGCGCAGCCTTGCACCGACGCGATGGATCGAGCTCTAGACCCAATCACCACGGTGATCCGCTCCAGGGTCGATACTCATGCCATGTCGCGGACGGTAGGGACCAAGGCGTGGACGGCAAGTCTCGGCCGGCTGCCCGGAATCGCCACCGCCAGGACCTACCAGCGCGCATGGCTCCGCAGCGATATCACAGCTGGGCTGGTCCTCACCGCCCTGTTGATCCCAGCCGGAATGGGCTACGCGCAGGCGGCCGGGTTGCCCGCCTACGCCGGGTTGTACGCCACGATCGTTCCGCTGCTCGCCTATGCCGTCGTGGGGCCGTCGAAAATTCTCGTCCTCGGCCCCGACTCTTCGCTTGCGCCGCTCATCGCAGTGGCGGTAATCCCGCTGGCAGTGACCGACGACCCGGAGAGCGCACTCGCGCTGGCCGGGATTCTAGGAGTTCTCGTCGGACTCATCCTCGTACTCGGCGGATTCCTTCGGCTCGGCTTCGTGACCGAACTGCTCTCCAAACCCATCAGGCTCGGCTACCTCAACGCGATCGCGCTCATCGTTGTCATCGGGCAGGTACCCAAGCTGCTCGGATTTTCCGTCGATGCGTCCGGCGTCCTCGGCCAGGCCAAGGAGACCGCACAATTGATCGCGGCGGGCGAGATCGACCCCATTGCAGCCGCCGTGGGCATCACCTCGCTGGCCGTCATCCCGATCTTCAAGCGATGGGTCCACCGCATCCCCGGGGTTCTGGTCGCCGTGATCGGGTCGATCGTCCTGTCCGCGATACTCGGACTCACCGAGGACATCGAGATGGTCGGCGCATTACCGTCCGGGCTTCCGCTGCCGTCGTTCGGCGGCGTCGACTGGCAAGATGTAGGACATCTGATCGGACCGGCGGCAGCTATCGCACTGATTGCGTTCGCCGACACCGGTGTGCTCTCTCGCACGTTCGCGGCGAGGCATGGTGAGGACGTGAACGGTAGTACCGAAATGAAAGCGATCGGTGTCGCCAACATTGCCGGCGGGTTGTTCGGTGGCTTCCCCATCTCGGCCAGCGGGTCGCGGACCCCGGTGGCCGAACAGAGCGGTGCCCGTACCCAATTGGCGGGCGTGGTGGGAGCGCTTGCCGTCCTGCTCTTCGTCCTCGTTGCACCCGGCGTCACCGCGTATCTGCCCGATGCGACGCTCGGAGCAGTGGTGATCGTCGCGGCCGGGGCGCTGATCGACGTGCGCGGCATGGTTCGCATGTGGGATATGAGCCGAGTCGAATTCGCTCTCGCCGCAGCCACTTTCCTCGGGGTCGCCCTCGTAGGCGTGCTGCAGGGCATCCTTGTCGCGATAGGTCTTTCCTTCCTCGCAGTGGTCGTACGGGCATGGCAGCCGTACCGCACCGAACTGGTCCGCACGACCGACCGTCCTGGCTTCCACGACATCGAGCGGCATCCGGACGGGCAGCGCATCCCAGGGCTGGCCATGGTTCGATTCGACGCGCCTCTCTTTTTCGCGAACGGTGAGATCTTCGATCAATACGTGCGCTCGGTGGTGGCGGACGCGCCGTCCCCGGTCGAATGGGTAGTCATCGCCGCCGAGCCCATCACCGGACTCGACACCACCGCCGTCGACGAACTCGTCGACCTCGATCGAAATTTGGAGAGTCGCGGGATTCGGCTGATATTTGCCGAGATGAAGGGTCCGATCAAGGATCGACTCATCCGTTTCGGAGTCGGCGGCAGATTCGACAGAACGCGTTTCTACCCCACCGTCGAAGCAGCCGTGGAGGACTTCCACCGGCATGCGGGCCAGCCGTGATCGGCGCGAACGAAGACGCGGTCTCGGGCAGTGCTTCGGAAAGTCATCTGAACAACTGAACAAGTGTCGATAGTTGGCGGTATGCTCCTCCGATGGTCGATGAAAACGTTGTCGCGATGCACATGAGCGACGGGATCGTGAATCTTCCGACGTCGGCCCTGTTCGGCGTGATCGCCATTGTGGGCATTGGCTTCTGCGCGTGGAAGGCCCGCGCCGAACTCGACGAGCGGACCGTGCCGATGGCCGGTCTCGTGGCTGCATTCATCTTCGCAGTCCAGATGATCAACTTTCCGATCCTTGCCGGCGTCAGCGGGCACCTCCTGGGAGGCGCGCTCGCCGCAATCCTGGTCGGGCCCTTCACCGGCGCGCTCTGCGTGGCCATCGTCCTGGTAGTGCAGGCGCTCCTGTTCGCCGACGGCGGTTTGAGCGCACTCGGCACCAACATCACCAACATGGCCTTGATCGGAGTGTGCGTCGGCTACGGAGTTGCACTGCTGTTACGTCCGATACTTCTGCGCAGACGTACACCGACCGGACAATCACTGGGCGGCCTCGGGACCGTCGCCTTTCTCGCCGCACTGTGCGGAACTGTCGCCGCATCCTTGGGGTTCGTTGTCGAATACGGGATCGGCGGGAGCGCAGCAATCTCACTCGATACCGTCGCCGCTTACATACTGGGAACCCATGTCCTCATCGGAATCGGAGAGGGACTGCTCACGGCGCTGACTGTGGTCGCTGTGGCGCGCGCTCGGCCGGACCTCGTCTACCTACTACGTACCGCACCGTCACCTCAGGAGCGCGTGCGATGACGACGTCCTCGGCGAAGCGCTTCTATCTCTGGTTTGCGCTCGCAGCACTGATAGTGGCCGGCTTCGTGTCGTACTTCGCCAGTTCACATCCCGACGGCCTGGACTCCGCTACGTTGCGTGGGTGCGAGGTCGTCCAGACCGACGATGGTGCGGAAATACTCACCGGATCGTGCATCGCGCAGAGCGAGACCGATCACACGATGACCGGCTCACCCCTGGCCGACTACACGGTCGGCGGCCGAGACGGGCTGACGGGCGTCGCGGGCGTTATCGGGGTTTCCGCCACTTTTGCTCTCGCAGGCGGAGCCTTCTGGCTGATTGCCCGCGCACGTAAGCCTGCTGCCAGTCGAGAAGACTGACCGTGGGTGCCGGTCATGCGCACCCCCTCTACCGCGAGGGCTCCTCCGCTGTGCACCGCGCGCCCGTCGAGGTCAAGATAGTGTGCGCTCTCATCACCGTCCTGGCGATAGTGGCCACGCCGCGAGAGATGTTCTGGCCCTTTGCCATGTACGCACTTCTACTGATGTGTGTCTGGCGTTGGGCGAGTATCCCGCTGCGGTGGATACTGCCTCGCATGATCATCGAGTTGCCGTTCGTCGTGCTCGCGGTACTACTTCCGTTCGCCGAGGGTGGCGCACGGGTGTCCGTCCTCGGTGTCTCGATGTCGGAACCGGGACTGTGGGCGGCATGGGGCATCGTGGTCAAAGGAACGCTCGGCGTCGCCACCTCACTCACGTTTGCCGCCACCACGCATGCACGCGATCTTCCGCTCGGGCTCACTCGGCTGCGCGTGCCGGCACTCGTCACCACCATCCTCGTGCTGATGTTGCGCTACATCGATCTCCTTGCCGGAGAAGCTACCCGGATGCGGAACGCTCGGCTCTCACGTGGCGATTCTCCGCGAGCGATTCACCAGGTCGGCGCCACCGCACGTGGCGTCGGCGGCCTGTTCCTCCGCTCGTACGAACGCGGCGAGCGGGTACACCTGTCGATGGCATCACGTGGCTTCACCGGCCGAATCCCGGACATGCCGGGGATCGCTGGGGTCGCTGCCCCCGCCGATATCAGATCCTGGTCGGTGGGATTGGTGCCCGCATATCTCGCTGTCTCCATCTCACTCTGCGCCTGGGTCTTCGCGTGAAGCCCGCCATCGAGGTACGCGGACTCACCTTCTCCTATCCCGACGGACGAGTAGCGATCGCCGGGATCGACCTCGACATCCGCGTCGGCGAGCGGGTGGCAATTCTCGGCCCGAACGGAGCCGGCAAGACCACACTGATGCTTCAGCTCAACGGCGTTCTCACTGCCACGTCGGGCAGCGTGAAAATCAGTGGAGTGGAGTTGAAACGTGCTGCACTGCAGGATATTCGAAGACGTGTCGGTATCGTGTTTCAAGATCCGGACGATCAACTGTTCATGCCGACCGTCGCTCAGGACGTCGCATTCGGGCCTGCCAACTTCGGCGTCACCGGCGAGGCACTGTCGCAGCGAGTGAAGGCCGCACTCGAATCCGTCGGAATGCTCGACAACGCCGACCGCAGTGCGGCTCACCTCTCCGGTGGCCAGCGTCGGCGAGTTGCCTTGGCATCGGTACTGGCGTGTGAACCCGACGTACTGATCTTGGACGAGCCATCGGCCAACCTCGACCCCGTCGCGCGGCGTGAGCTCGCCGAGACACTGATGACGCTCGACACCACGATGCTGCTGGTCACGCACGACATTCCCTACGCCGCGCAGCTGTGCGAACGCGTGGTCGTTCTGGACCGCGGGATAATCGTCGCCGACGGTCGTGCTGCCGACATATTCTCGGACCACGCAATGCTGGCTCGGCATCGGCTCGAACTACCGTGGGGATTCAGCATTCCCCCTGACCATGGCGAGCGCTCCTGGACAGCGGTTTCGCCGTCGACTCCCCGCCCGGATCGCAATCACTGATAGCGAGGCAGAACTTGCGTCGAGGTGAAAACTACGATGCCAAACGAGTACCGCTCGACCTGTGCTGAGCGCACTATGGAGTGATGCACGAACTGTCGATCACACAGTGCATCGTCGATGCGGCGTGCGAGCGCGCCGCGGGGCGGACCGTTGCGAGCGTGCGGGTGCAGGTCGGTCGGCTCTGCGCCGTCGTCCCCGATTCGATGCAGTTCTGCTTCGAACTGATCACCGAGGGAACTGTGATGCAGGGCGCTCGACTGGACATCGACGAGACGGCCGCCAGCGCCCATTGCCATGGGTGCAACACCAATTTCGCGCTGGCCGACTCGATCCTGCTGTGCCCATGCGGTAGCGCGGACGTCGAGGTGACCTCGGGTCGAGAACTGAGAATTCTATCGATGGAAGTGAGCTGAACTGATGTGCGCAACCTGCGGATGCGACGGTGACGGTGGGCCCGTCATCACCCTGCCCCACGAACATCCACACGAACACGGCCATGAACATCCCCATCGACACCCGCCCACCGAAACCATCACTCTCGAGCAGAAAGTACTGGCGAAGAACGATCAGTTGGCCGAGCGTAATCGGGGCTGGTTGGCGAGTCGCGGAATCACCGCATTCAACATGATGAGCTCACCCGGAGCCGGTAAGACGACGCTTCTCGAGCACACGATTCGACACCTCGGCGAGTCCCGACAGATTGCGGTGATCGAAGGCGATCAGGAGACATTGCTCGACGCCGATCGCATCAAGGCAGCTGGATGCGCTGTGGTGCAGGTGAACACGGGTTCCGGGTGCCATTTGGACGCCGATATGGTGCGTGGCGCACTCGATACACTCGCTCCCGCTTCAGGTTCACTGCTGTTCATCGAGAATGTGGGAAACCTGGTGTGCCCGGCAATGTTCGACCTCGGGGAGAACGGAAAGGTGGTCCTCATTTCCGTCACCGAGGGTGACGACAAACCACTCAAATATCCGCATATTTTCGCGGCTGCCGATTTATTGATCATCAACAAGACCGACCTGCTTCCGTATGTCGACTTCGATCTGAAAACCTGTGCGCAGCATGCACAGTCGATCAATCGCAAGCTCGAGATCATCACCACTTCAGCGACCAACGGTGACGGAATGGACGATTGGTACCAATGGATCGCCGAGCATTGATCGGGTCACCCTTCTCATTGACACATTCGGTGAGCAAGAGTACAAAGTGATATACATCACACAAGCAAGCCGACGGTCGACTCCGGTGATGTAGGGGTATCCCCGTGGCCCCGGAGAGTGGACGCCATGCCCACCCAGGCAGCAGTCGATGCCGAAAAGGCGCTCATCCACGTGCTGTGGATCAATGCCGGACTCAGCTGTGATGGAGATTCGGTGGCCTTGACGGCAGCCACCCAGCCGAGCATCGAGGAAATTGCGCTCGGCGCCCTCCCCGGACTCCCCCAGGTTGCCGTGCACTGGCCACTCATCGACTTCGAGTGCGGGCCGGAAGGTGGAGCCGACGATTTCCTCGAATGGTTCAGGAAGGCGGATCGCGGCGAGCTGGAGCCATTCGTTCTCGTCGTCGAGGGCTCGATTCCGAACGAAGCGCTGCACGACGAGGGCTATTGGTGCGGCTTCGGCAACGACCCGGATACCGGCCAACCGATCACCACAAGCGAATGGCTGGATCGACTGGCGCCGAAAGCTACTGCGATCGTGGCCGCCGGAACCTGCGCTACGTACGGCGGGATCCATGCCATGGCGGGCAATCCGACGGGCGCCATGGGTGTCCCCGACTACCTCGGCTGGGAGTGGAAGTCGAAGGCGGACATACCCATCGTGTGTGTCCCCGGCTGCCCCGTTCAACCGGATAACCTGTCGGAGACTCTGACATACCTGCTCTACATGGCGACCGGTCAAGCACCGATGATCCCGCTCGACGACGCACTTCGTCCGCAATGGTTGTTCGGCCAAACGGTGCACGAGGGGTGCGACCGCGCCGGCTACTACGAGCAAGGCGACTTCGCCACCGAATACGGCTCCCCGAAATGCATCGTCAAACTCGGCTGCTGGGGCCCGGTCGTGAAATGCAATGTACCCAAGCGCGGGTGGATGAACGGCATCGGCGGATGTCCCAATGTCGGCGGAATCTGCATCGGATGCACGATGCCCGGTTTCCCCGACAAATTCATGCCGTTCATGGACGAACCCCCGGGCGGCAAGCTCTCCACCACTGCGTCGGGAATGTATGGGTCGGTGATTCGCAGTCTGCGACACATCACCGGCAAGACGGTCGACGAGGAGCCGAAATGGCGGCAGCCCGGCCGCACACTCCAGACCGGTGCCACCCGTACGTGGTGACGCGTAACCGACCCGATCACACACCGAAGCGAGTCCGAAGAAGAGGCCCTCGATGACTGCCACCATCCCCAACCCGTCCCACAAGGCAACCGACAAAGACGGTTTGGTGGAGATGGCATGGGACCCCATCACTCGAATAGTCGGAAGCCTCGGTATCTACACGAAGATCGACTTCAAGAACAAACAGGTGGTCGAGTGCCACAGTACGTCGTCCATCTTCCGGGGTTACTCCATCTTCATGAAGGGGAAAGATCCGCGCGACGCCCACTTCATCACCAGCCGCATCTGTGGAATTTGCGGAGACAATCACGCGACGTGCTCGTGCTACGCGCAGAACATGGCGTACGGAGTGAAACCCCCGCACCTGGGTGAATGGATCGTCAACCTCGGCGAAGCTGCAGAATACATGTTCGACCACAACATCTTTCAAGAAAACTTGGTAGGCGTCGACTACTGCGAAAGGATGGTGTCGGAGACCAATCCGAGTGTGCTGGCCAAGGCCGAGAACACCCGGGCTCCGCACGAGGGCGAACACGGTTATCGCACCATCGCGGACATCATGCGCTCGCTCAATCCGTTCACCGGTGAGTTCTATCGCGAGGCGCTCGTTGTCAGCCGCTCCACCCGGGAAATGTTCTGTCTCATGGAGGGTCGACATGTTCATCCCTCGACGCTCTATCCCGGGGGCGTCGGAACAGTAGCGACAATTCAGCTGATGACCGACTACATCACCAGACTGATGCGCTACATCGAATTCATGAAGAAGGTCGTACCCATGCACGACGACCTTTTCGACTTCTTCTATGAAGCGCTCCCGGGGTACGAGAAGGTCGGACTTCGACGCACGTTGCTCGGTTGCTGGGGTTCGTTCCAGGATCCCGAAGTATGCAACTTCGATTACAAGGACATGACCAGTTGGGGACGCGCTATGTTCGTTACCCCTGGCATCGTCGTGGACGGCAAGCAGATCACCACCGACCTGGTCGACATCAATCTCGGTATCCGCATTCTGCTCGGGTCGTCCTATTACGAAGACTGGACCGACCAGGAGATGTTCGTAACGAACGATCCGTTGGGCAATCCTGTCGACCGAAGGCACCCGTGGAATCAGCACACCAATCCCAAGCCCCAGAAGCGCGACATGGACGACAAATACAGCTGGGTGATGTCACCTCGTTGGTTCGACGGCAAAGAGCATCTGGCACTCGACACCGGCGGCGGGCCGCTTGCGCGGTTGTGGAACACCGCACTTGCCGGGTTGGTGGACATCGGATACGTCAAGTCGACCGGCCAGAGCGTGCAGATCAATCTCCCCAAGACAGCGCTGAAGGGCCCGGTCAGCTTCGAATGGAGAATCCCGGAGCACGGTAGCAACACCATCGAGCGCAATCGTGCGCGTACCTACTTCCAGGCCTACGCTGCGGCAGCGGCGCTGCACTTCGCAGAGAAGGCTCTCGTGGAAATCCGCGCGGGCCGCACCAAGACGTGGGAGAAGTTCGAGGTTCCCGAAGAGGGTATCGGATGCGGATTCACCGAAGCGGTGCGCGGAGTTCTCTCGCACCACATGGTTATTCGCGACGGCAAGATCGCGAACTACCACCCCTACCCACCCACTCCGTGGAACGCCAATCCCCGCGATACGTACGGCACCCCGGGTCCATACGAAGACGCCGTACAGGGTCAGCCGATCTTCGAGGAGAACGATCGCGACAACTTCAAGGGCATCGACATCATGCGCACCGTGCGCAGTTTCGATCCTTGCCTGCCATGTGGCGTGCACATGTACCTCGGCGACGGCAAGACCCTGGAGAAGCTGCACTCACCTACCCAATCCGTCACCGGTGAATGACGGAGGCGCGCATGGACACCGATGCGGTGAGGGGTGGTGCACCGGACGCATGGCGTAGCGCTGGCGAGCGTATCGACGCTCTCGTCGACGGCCTGTCCACCGGTGGAGTTCTCGCGCGCGAACGCGCCGAACAACTCGTCCGAGAAGTAGCCGACCTCTACGGCGAGGCACTCGCCCGCATCCTGGCCGCGGCGGGGCCGCAGCAGAGCACGCGCATGGTGGAGGACGACCTGATCGCCAGCCTCCTGCTGGTGCACGGGTTGCATCCGGACGACGTCGAGACTCGTGTTCGGACTGCACTTGTCGGCGTGCGCCCCTACCTCGGTTCCCACGGCGGCGACGTCGAGTTGATCGGCGTGCAGGACGGCGTCGTGACCCTGCGACTGCTCGGTAGCTGCAAGACGTGCCCTTCATCTTCGGTGACACTGGAACTGGCGGTCACCGATGCCGTGCAGGCGGCTGCTCCGGAAACGACGTCCATCGAGGTCCGCACCACGGACCCAGCTTCCTTGGGCAGCGGTTCGTCCGGGCCATCGTCGTCCGGGTCGTTGTTCTCGAGCGAGTCGCTGATGTCGAAGGTTCATGCACATACCGCGGTGGAAGGCGCCTGGTCGGCGGTACCCGAACTGGCCGACCTCGTAGACGGTGAGCTCGGTGGATTCACCGTCGCAGGCAGCGCGCTCGTCGCCGCGCGAATCGGCGACACCTGGTACGCCTATCTCGACAGGTGCCCTCGTTGCGAGGGCAGCTTCGCGGGCGCTGCGATGGCGCGCCGAGCCGGTAGGCCCGTCGGGGATGCTGTACTGCGATGCCCCACGTGCCGTGCGCATTACGATGTGCGAGGGGCCGGAGCCGGGCTCGACGTTCCCGGACTACACCTCGATCCGTTGCCCGTGCTCGTCAAAGATGGCGTGTTGTCGGTGGCGATGCCCAGCGCGCGCGTGGGGGCACGACCATGACCGGACCGCTGGGCGCACTCAATCGCATTACGCGCACGAAGCCGACGGCCCCGGTCGGCGAACGCTGCGAGATGTGCGCCGAACCGATCGGCGACGAACACCAGCACGTGGTCAACACACAAGCGCGTCAACTGATGTGCGTGTGCCGGGGATGCTATCTACTGTTCACCGACGCTAGTGCCGAGTTGCGATATCGCGCTGTTCCGGATCGATACGTGTCCTTTCCGGAGTTCGAACTGGGTCCTGGCCAATGGGAGGAGCTCGAGATACCGGTCGGCCTTGCCTTCTTCTTTCGCAATTCGACGCTCGACCGAACAGTCGCGTTCTACCCTGGTCCCGCTGGTGCCACCGAATCGGAATTGCCACTCGAGGCCTGGGACAACGTGCTCGCAGCGAACCCGCAGTTGGCGTTGCTCACTGACGATGTCGAGGCGCTTCTGATTCGCACGAATGGTGGTATCACCTGCCATATCGTTCCGATCGACGCCTGTTATCAGTTGGTCGGTACGTTGCGCAGACTGTGGCGCGGATTCGACGGCGGCCAGGACGCGCACCGCGAGATCGAGAACTTTTTCGCGGCCGTGAACGCTCGCAGTCGCCCGGCTCAGGCGGTCGTCTCGGACGCACCATCATGACGCAGCTGTCGTTCTCCGTGATCGACATCGTCCCCGAAGAATATGCGGTGGCGCCCAATCTGACTGTGCAGCTGAGGATCGAGGAAAGCACGGGCGTCGAGATTCACGCACTGGCACTGCGATGCCAAGTACGTATCGAGCCGCATCGGCGACGGTATACCGATGCCGAGGCTGCCGGAATGGTCGACCTGTTCGGTGGGCGCGAGCGCTGGGCGTCCACGTTGCGTTCGTTCTTGTGGATGCAGTGCAGCACGGTGGTACAGGGCTTTTCCGGTTCGTGTGACGTGGACCTCCCGATGCTGTGCACCTACGACTTCGATGTGGCGTCGTCGAAGTATCTGCATGCACTCGAGGAGGAGCGGGATGGTCACGATGCGAGCATTCCGCTCGAAATGCTCTTCAGCGGAACTGTTTTCACGAAAGGCTCGAACGGGTTCGGTGTGCAACAGATCCCATGGGACAGGGAATGTAGGTTCGACCTTCCGGTGCGGGCATGGCGACGGTTGGTAGACATGCATTTTCCCAACACCGGTTGGATTCGGCTGGACAGAGATACGCTCTACGCCCTGTCGGCCTATCGATCGGAGCGCGGAATGACTGGCCTCGACGACGCTGTCGTCGAACTGGTGAGGTCTGCGCACATCGGGATCGATGAGGTCACCGAATGACCGCGCGAAGCGATCTCGAGATCGCTCGAGCCGTCGCGGATGCTGTTCTCTACGAGGGGTACCTGCTCTATCCCTACCGGGCGAGCTCGCAGAAGAACCAGTCCCGTTGGCAGTTCGGTGTACTCGGCCCGATCGGTGCGGCGGCAGCGGGAATGGGTGAGGAATCGACGATGTCCACCCAGTGCGTCGTACGAGGCGACGGATCACTCGTGGTCACTCTACGATTTTTGCACTTGCAGGTACGCAGCATCGAGATGCGTTCCTCGGACGCGACGTTCGTCGAGGTGCCCGAGATGACGGTCGGATCGATTAGGTGGCTCAGTTGGGACGAAGCCATCTCACAAGAGATAACACTCGATCGATACTCTCTCAGCGATCTGGTAGAGCCGCGGTATGTTCCGATCGACGTGCCCGGTGGGCGTGACATCGAATTCATCGAGGACGATGAGGGTTCGGTGGTGGGGCGGATCGCGCGCACCCGATACCCACTGAAAGGCCGAATCTCATTGCAGTGCAACCGTAGCGATGCAGGTTCCGCTTCGGAGTTCGCGAAGGTGCAGATTACTGTCGAGAACGACCATCGGGAGGAGGAGCTGGACAGCGCCGGTGCCGTTCGGTGCTCCTTCATCGGCGCGCACCTGCTTCTCACGTGCGAGAATGCGGAGTTCGTCTCGCTCCTCGAGCCGCCCGACAACGCGGTAGACATCGCCGCGTCGTGCACGCAGAGTCGATGTTTTCCGGTGCTGTCCGGTGCCCTGGGCGCCACCGACGTGATACTCGCGTCCCCGATCATCCTGTACGACTATCCCGAGATCGCAACGCAAAGCGACGGGGCATTGTTCGATTCCACCGAGATCGACGAGATTCTGACATTGCGAATTCTGACGCTGACCGACGAGGAAAAGGCTCAGGCCCGTGCCACCGATCCGCTTGCCGCACAGATCATCGACCGGTGCGAGTCGATGTCACCGGAGTCATTGCAGCAATTACACGGCGTGCTCCGTGATCAGGATGGGCTGGTTCCCGAACTGCCAGAGGGTGTTCCGTGGTGGGATCCCGAAGCCGATACCGCTGTACGACCGGATGTCGACGCGGTACTCGTGAACGGCGTCCGGGTGTCGAAGGGCTGCCTCGTCCGGTTGCGGCCCTCACGCAGAGCCGACGCGCAGGATCTCTTCTCGGCAGGTCGCACCGCTCGGGTCGCAACGGTGCACGCGGATGTCGACGGCGACATTCATGTGGGCGTCACGTTGCTCGATGATCCGGCGGCAGATCTGCACGACTGGTACGGCCGGTACCTCTATTTCGCGCCGGACGAAATCGAGCCGCTCGAAGCGCAGGGCAATCGAAGGGAGAGTCAGTCATGAACGTGGTGGGAACGATAGCGACCGCTCTGGTGGGTGTCCTGGTGCTGGCCGCAGCACTAGTCGGTGTTCGGTCGATCCCGGACATCAAACGGTATCTACGGATGCGTCAGATGTGAGCGCCCCACAGATCCTCGTCGCAGGCATCGGCAACATCTTTCTCGGCGACGACGGCTTCGGTCCCGAAGTGCTGCGGAGGATGGGCGGTCGCACGCTACCTCCCGGGGTGCGCGCGGTCGACTACGGCATCCGAGGTATGCACTTGTCCTACGACCTGCTCGGTAGTGCCGATATTGCAGCCCCGCAGGAGTTGATCATCGTCGACGCAGTGCCCGATCGAGGCAGTCCGGGCACACTTCGCGCCTTCGAAGTCACCGCCGAGGATCTCGACGGCGGCGCGGTGGACCCGCACAGCATGGATCCAGGTTCGGTTCTGATCTCACTCGGAGCGCTCGGCGGCGAACTACCTCGGACAATCGTAGTCGGCTGCCAAGTCTTCTCGGTCGAAGATGGGATCGGATTGTCTCCCCCGCTCCTTGCTGTCGTCGACGACGCAGTAGAGCTGGTACTCGACACCGTCGACTTGCTCGTCACAACTGCCGAATCTTCGGCCGAAGCGAGGGGTTGATCGCGGTGTGCTTGGGGATCCCCGGTCGGGTGGTGCGAATGCTGGAGGGTTACGGCAACCAGCTTGCGCTCGTCGATGTCGTAGGCGAACTCCGCAAGGTCAACATCGGGATGATGCCCGAGGACACTTTCACTGCGGGCGACTGGGTAATCATCCATATGGGCTTCGCGGTGGAACGCACCGACGCAGCAGGCGCCGAGAAAGCAATGACTGGACTCGAATTGATGGGCCGAGCGCGGGAGGATCCATCGCTATGAGAGCTCGCAGACGGTTCGCAGTCAGTGGCGTCGTACAAGGCGTTGGATTTCGGCCCTTCGTTTACACGACCGCGTCCGAGCTTGCACTCTCGGGCAGCGTAGGCAACAACAGTGCCGGCGTCGTGATCGAAGTGGAAGGCGAGACCGCCGATCTCGACAAATTCGAGCTCCGTTTGCATGATAGACCGCCGCCCTTGGCGCTGGTGGAATCGGTTGTCGTGGAGTCGATACCGAAACAGGGAGGGAACGGTTTTCACATTGCCGAGACGCGAAGGGCAGACGGTGGCCGCACTTTGGCGTCGCCTGACGTTGCGATCTGTAGTGATTGTCTGGTCGAGCTGGCAGACCCGGTGAATGCTCGGTACCGGCACCCGTTCATCACCTGCACGAACTGCGGCCCACGTTTCACGATTATCACGGCCCTGCCTTACGACCGGGCGACCACGACCATGAAGGCATTCCCGATGTGCGGGCACTGTGCCGCCGAATATGGGGACCCCGTTGATCGCCGCTTCCACGCCCAGACCATCGCATGTCACCACTGCGGTCCCACAGTGAGATTCATCGACGGTTCAGGTATCAGCCGAACCCGCGAGGAAGCTCTGAGCCAGGCCCGCGCGCTGCTGCAAAGTGGCGGGATACTCGCTGTCAAAGGGATCGGCGGCTACCACTTGGCATGCGACGCGGCGAACGAGCACGCAGTACGGACTCTTCGTCGTCGAAAGCAGCGTGGCGCCAAACCGTTCGCGGTCATGGTTCGCGACATCGCGTCCGCGCGCACGTTGGCCATGCTGAGCGCCGAGGAGGAGGCACTACTCGACGGCGTACGAAAGCCCATCGTGCTGGTGACCAAGCGGGACGATATCGACGAGAAAGTAGCTCGCTCGGTCGCGCCCCGCAATCGCGACATCGGACTCATGCTCGCGTACTCGCCACTTCATCATCTCCTCCTCGGCCTCACCGGTGACGAGGATGGGCCCACCGCGTTGGTCATGACCTCCGGGAACCTCGGCGGCGAACCGATCGTCCACGACAATGACGATGCGCTGCATCGACTGGCGTCACTCGCGGACGCCTGGCTCGATCACGATCGTGGCATCGTCCTCGCGTGCGACGATTCGGTCGTTCGCGTGGTCGATGGCGCGGAACTACCAGTACGCCGATCACGTGGGTATTCACCACTACCGTTATCGCTTCCCTTCGACGTTCCCGCGACCCTGGCGGTGGGAGCCGATCTGAAGAACACCCTCTGTGTTGCCGAGGGACGTTACGCGTGGGTCAGCCAACATGTCGGCGACATGGACGACCTGGCGACGCTGCACAATTTTGCGACCACGGCCACTCATCTGCAGGCACTGACCGGTGTGGCACCTGTTCAGCTGATCGCAGATGCGCATCCCGGCTACCGCTCGTCGATGTGGGCGCGGCGACATGCGGGTGATCGTCCGATTCGTTCGGTGCAACATCATCACGCCCACATTGCCGCCGTCATGGCCGAACACCGACTCGCCGGAACGTCGAAAGTCCTCGGGTTCGCTTTCGATGGAACCGGATACGGCCCCGACGGCGCCGTATGGGGCGGCGAGGTCCTCATCGCCGACTACAAGGAATACCAGCGTCTGGCGCATCTGAACTACGTCCCCCTTGCCGGTGGCGACGCAAGCGTTGAACGCCCCTATCGAATGGCACTGTCGCACTTGCGTGCAGCGGGCATCGACTGGTCGGACGATCTTTCCAGTGTGAAGGCATGCCCTCCCGGCGAACGCAAAGCACTCTCCCACCAGCTCGAGACCGGCTTCGGATGCGTGCCCACTTCGAGTATGGGCCGACTGTTCGATGCCGTCGCATCTCTGGCCGGCATCCGACATGTCGTCGACTACGAAGCTCAGGCAGCCATCGAAATGGAGAGTCTCGCCCGCGGCGTCGACTGCGACGGAATGCGGTACGACTTCTCCATACACGGAGGCACGGTGGATTGCGCTCCCGTGATCAGTGCGGTGGTGAGGGATATCCGGGCAGGGGTTCCGCCGGCCGTCGTCGCTGCTCGTTTCCACGACGCGGTGACCAGTGCCGTCGTACACGTAGCCGAGTACGGCCGATCGTCGACCGGGCTCGATACCGTCGTTCTGACAGGCGGTGTCTTTCAGAACACGCTTCTCCTCTCTTCCACCATGCAGGCACTGCGCGTTGCGAGATTCGTTGCGCTGCATCCACACCGACTGCCTCCGAACGACGGAGGGCTCGCGCTGGGTCAGATTCTGATCGGGTGTGCCTCGTGAAAGGAGCAAGACCATGTGCCTGGCTGTACCCGGAAAGATCATGAGCTTGGAGGATCGCGACGGCACGCTGATGGCGGAAGTCGACTTCGGTGGACTTCGCAAGGAGGTGTGCTTGCAGTACATTCCGGACGCGATCGCCGGTGAGTACGTAGTGGTACACGTCGGTTTCGCGATTCAACGGCTCGACGAGGTGTCCGCATTGCAGACGCTCGCGGAGTTCGAACGGATGAACATCCTCGACGAGGAGTTCGGCGACGGATTCGCACGCGCGGCCCGGCAGGCAGGCAACGAGCCGATAGCCGATAGCACCGATACCAGCAAGGGAGTTCGATCATGAAGTATCTGGACGAGTTCAGTAATCCTGAGCTGGCGGGGCGCCTGCTCGAACAGATCCACGCTGCTACCACCCAACCCTGGGCGATCATGGAAGTCTGCGGCGGGCAGACACATTCGATTATTCGGCATGGGATCGACCAGCTTCTGCCCGACAGCATAGAGATGATTCATGGTCCCGGATGCCCGGTATGTGTCACACCGCTCGAAATCATCGACAAGGCTCTGGCGATTGCTGCCGAGCCCGGTGTGATCTTCTGTTCCTTCGGCGACATGCTCCGCGTCCCCGGAAGCTCACAGGATCTCTTTCACATCAAGAGCGCGGGGGGCGACATCCGCGTCGTGTACTCGCCTCTCGACGCGTTGACCATCGCAAAAGACAATCCTGATCACGAAGTCGTGTTCTTCGGCATCGGATTCGAGACGACGGCACCGGCCAATGCAATGACTGTCTACCAGGCCAAGAAGCAAGGGATTCGAAATTTTTCACTGCTCGTCTCACACGTTCTCGTGCCGCCTGCGATCGCTGCGATCATGGAGTCACCGTCATGCCGGGTGCAAGCATTCCTCGCAGCGGGCCACGTGTGCAGCGTGATGGGTACCGGTGACTACCCCGCCCTCGCCGAAAAGTACATGGTACCCATGGTGGTGACCGGTTTCGAGCCCCTGGATATCCTGGAGGGCATCAGACGCACTGTGCTGCAATTGGAATCAGGGCGTCACGAGCTGGAGAATGCGTATCCTCGTGCGGTGACGGCGGCTGGCAATTCGCCGGCACAAGCCATGCTGGCCGAGGTCTTCGAAGTGACGGATCGAACGTGGCGCGGGATCGGGATGATTCCGCAGAGCGGCTGGAAGTTGTCGCAGGCCTATCGCGATTTCGATGCCGAACCACGCTTCTCGGTGTCCGGTATCCATACCGCGGAGTCTTCGATCTGCAGGTCGGGCGAAGTACTACAAGGCCTCATCAAGCCGAACGAGTGTGCAGCCTTCGGAAAGGAATGCACGCCCCGAAATCCACTCGGCGCGACAATGGTGTCTTCCGAGGGAGCGTGCGCTGCCTACTACCTGTACCGGCGGCTCGAACAGCCTGCGGCGGTAAGTCATGCGTGAGAACGGGTCCGATGTCGCGGCAACGATCGACATGGAATCGTGGGTGTGTCCAGCGCCCCTTCGCGATTCACCGAACATCGTCATGGGTCACGGCGGCGGCGGAGCACTCTCCGCAGAGCTGATCGAGCATCTCTTTCTTCCTGCGTTCGGCTCCGCAGCCGATGCGGGCCTCGGAGATTCGGCCGTGCTGACCCTCGGCGGCGCGAGATTGGCGTTTTCGACGGACTCGTACGTCGTGAAGCCGATGGTATTCCCGGGCGGAACGATCGGTGATCTCGCCGTCAACGGGACGGTCAACGACCTTGCCATGTCCGGAGCGCGCCCAATGGTGTTGTCCACCGCATTCATCCTCGAGGAGGGAACAGCACTATCCGACATCGCTCGTATCGCCACTGCGATGGGTACGGCAGCTCTTGCGGCCGGCGTGAGCCTCGTGACCGGAGACACCAAGGTTGTCGACTCCGGCCACGGCGACGGCGTGTTCATCAACACGGCCGGAATCGGCGTCATCGACGACGGAGTCGACATCAACCCCGGACGCGCCGCAGTGGGAGATGTCGTCATTGTCAGTGGCGACATCGGCGTCCATGGCATCGCCGTCATGAGTTGCCGGGAGGGTCTCGAATTCGGCACCGAAGTGCTCTCGGACTCGGCGCCACTCAACGGGCTGGTAGCCACGATGTTGGCAACCGGTGCCGACATACACACTTTGCGCGATCCCACGAGAGGCGGCGTTGCAGCAACTCTCAACGAAATCGCTAAGGCTGCCGCGGTAGGGATTGCAGTAGTCGAGCGCGAGTTGCCGATTCCCGGCGCTGTACGCGACGCGTGTGGGGTGCTCGGTCTCGATCCTCTCTTCGTGGCGAACGAAGGCAAACTTCTCGCCTTCGTCTCGCGCGCGGACGCCGATCGGGTGCTCGAAGCAATGCGCACGCACCCACTCGGGGCCAATGCGACCGCTATCGGCGAATGCGTATCCGATCACCCGGGCATGGTGGTGGCTCGTACGACGCTGGGAGCGAGCCGGGTGGTGGATCTACCTCTAGGCGAACAGCTTCCGCGAATCTGCTGAAGGCAAGACCCACGTGAAGACAAGGAATCTCGACAGCAGGCAGAGCGGTCCTGTCCTGTTCAATCGGTACGCCTATCCACCGAACGAACTCGGATACTGCGGGCCGGATGGTTCGGAGGACCTTCTCGGGCATCTCAGTTCCGGCGTCGGTGACATGAATCTGCGCGAGCGTGCCCGCAGTTTCGACGGCGCCTGGCCGTATCTGGAAACGTTGGCCTCCGCGCTGGGCGACGGCGATCCCCTTGATGTCGAGGTGGTGCACGCGTATTGGGTGGGTAGTGCTCTCACCTCTGCGGTCGACCCGAATGCTCTGATGGCGCGGCTGCGTATCGACTTCGCCGGGCAAAACGGCGGTGTGGTGCACGAGCTCGACGCCGGCGCCGACTGCATGGCTCATCACAGCTTTCACGTCTTCGCCGTCTACCCGTGGCTTCGGCTACTGCCGCGCGTGGCCGACGTACCGCTCACAGTGCTTCAACAATGCCGCATCCGTTGGGGCACCGTCATCTCGGTAGAAGGCGAACACGTGCATCTACTCTCGGAGCCACTACGGTTTCGGGGCGGCACACTTTCCCTCGCCGAACCGATATCCGAGAAAGCCCGGTGGAGTTCCGCGGGCCGCTCACTGCTTGCTGAGCCCAAGGTGGGCGATGTGGTGTCGCTGCATTGGGATTGGGTGTGCGACCGGCTCGACATCACTGAGGTGGCGCACCTGCGTCGGTGCACCACCGCCTCGATCAGCGTCGCAAACCGCGCATTGCAGTCACTGTGAGCACGCCCCGCGCCCGGACTACTTCAGCCCGGTGAACTGATCGTCCCGCCACTCTGCCGAGAGCACCTCGCCGGAGTCTTCGCGAGCCCGAAGTTCGACGCGTCGGATCTTGCCCGAGATCGTCTTCGGCAGTTCGAAGAACTCGATCCTTCGGATTCGCAGGTACGGGGCCAGATGCTCGCGTGCGTATTTCAGGATCTGAAAGGCGGTCTCCTCGTTCGGCTCCCAGCCTGCCGCCAGGGCCACGTACGCCTTCGGGACTGCAAGTCGTGTTTCGTCGGGTGCCGGTACGACGGCAGCTTCGGCGACGGCGGGGTGCTCGATCAGCACGCTTTCGAGTTCGAACGGTGACACCTTGTAGTCCGAGGCCTTGAAGACGTCATCGGTGCGACCGACGTAGGTGATGTAACCGTCTTCGTCGCGGGAGGCCACATCGCCTGTGTGGTAGTAGCCACCGGACATGACTTCCTCGTTGCGAGCCGGGTTGCCGAGGTATCCCGTCATCAGGTTGAACGGCTTCTTTGCCAGATCGAGACAGATTTCACCTTCGTCGGCTTCCTCGCCCGTCACCGGATCGATGATGACGACCGGGATACCAGGCAACGGACGGCCCATGGCACCGAACTTCAGTTTCGCTCCTGGCGTGTTCGCTACCAGGGCAGTGGTTTCCGTCTGACCGAACCCGTCGCGAATGTTGAGGCCCCACTCGTTCTGCACCCTCGAGATGACCTCGGGGTTCAGCGGCTCCCCTGCGCCGATCGCTTCACGTAGAGCGCCACCTCCGCCGGAGATGTCGGCCTGAATGAGCATGCGCCACACGGTCGGTGGAGCACAGAACGTCGTCACCTCGGCGCGACGAATCTGATCGAGGAGAGCACTCGCGTCGAAGCGCGTGTAGTTGTAGATGAAGATGGTGGCTTCGGCGATCCACGGCGCGAAGAAGCAACTCCACGCATGCTTCGCCCAGCCGGGTGAGCTGATGTTCAGGTGCACATCTCCCGGCTTCAGGCCGAGGAAGTACATCGTGCTCAAATGCCCTACCGGATAGGACACCTGCGTGTGCTCGACGAGCTTGGGCTTACTCGTCGTTCCCGAGGTGAAATACAGGAGCAAACGGTCGGACGGGGCAGTCACGGTCTCGAACGGCTCAGGACTCTCGACGTCGTAGGCTGCGTGAAGGTTGGTCCACCCGTCCGCATCTCCGACCACGATTTTCAGGTAGTCCCCGGGCACTTCCTCGAACTTGGAGGTATCCGTTGGGTTCGCGATGACGGCTCGAGCCTGGCCGCGTTCGACTCTGTCGGTGAGATCGGCCGAGCCGATCGCCGTGGTCGTCGGCATCAGTACGGCGCCGAGCTTCATCACCGCGAGCATCGAATCCCACAGCTCGACCTGGTTTCCGAGCATGAGAATCACGGAATCCCCGCGGCCGATACCGAGCCCGGAGAGCCACCGAGCAACCTGATCCGAGCGGTGCGACATCGCATCGAAGCTGTACTTCGCTTCGGACCCGTCTTCTTCGACGATCCAGAGCGCAGTCTTCTCGTTGCCGCGAGCGATACCGTCGAACCAGTCGATTGCCCAGTTGAACCGCTCACCCAGATCGGGCCAGCGAAAGTTCGATACGGCAGCGTCGTAGTCGCCGTAAGCATCGAGAAGCAGATCTCTGGCCGACTTGAAGGCGTCGTATTCCGTCACGTTCGTCATGTTTCTCCCTGCTGTGGCGCACGTCTCTCGCTAGCTCGACTCACGCTATGACTCACAGCTACCGATGCGCTACCCCCGAACAGGGGTAACCCGGGCAGGGTCCAGCGTCCACGTAATGCAGCGCATCAGCGAGTCGAGAGAACACCACGAGGTCGGGATCCTGGCCGATGATCTCGATGGACCTACGCGCCGCATGGGTGGTGGCGACGATCGCCAGCGCAGTCAGCATGTTGCCCCGTACCAGGTCGACGAGGCAGGACAGCCCCGGCACACCAAGGAATGTCACTTCGCGAATGTCGACGATGAGCGCACCGATCGTCCTGTTCGATGCACTGAAGAGTGCAGCCCGGAACTGCGAGACCGTCCCGAGGTCGACTTCACCGCTGACGACGACGCGAAGACACTCTCCGTGCTTGCTTTCGGAAACATGGAGGTTGTGAACGACAAGAGGTGGGGATGGATCCTGGATGAGCAGGCGTGGCGCACCACGTGAGAGCATCGAATGCGCGTCCGAAAGACCTGACATAGGGGCCACCTCAAGGTTCGTTGAGGGACCAATTTTGCACGGCGCCGATGTCGAGCGAGCAGCGGCAAAGATAACAGAACAGTCGACGTTGAATCACGGATCGATAACGCCGGCCCTGCGCGTGTGCGGTAGCTCGGAGGGCACCGAGCTACCGCACACGTAGGAGAAAGCGCCTAGATCCGCTCGCCGGTTTCCGGATGGAACAGGTGAACAGCGCCGTCGAGCCTGCTCAAACCGATGCTCTCACCGATCTTCGCCGGCGCACGCACCGCCGAGCGCGCGACGAGCGATACCGGTCCGCCGTCGAGGCCCTTGACCTTCGGATCATCCAGATGCGCGTACACGTAGGACTCGCTGCCGAGCTCTTCGATCAGATCGACCTTGCCCTCGAAGCCCTCCCCGGTGCCGTGCACGATCCCGAGCTGCTCGGGCCGCAGGCCGATCGTCACGTTGTCGAGATCGAGGCTCGCGAGCTTGGTGAGCTCCTCGCGCTCGAGCGGCAAGAGGAAGTTTCCGATCTGGACACCCCCCGATCCGATGGGAACCGTCATCAAGTTCATGGCAGGAGAGCCGATGAAACCGGCCACGAAAGCGTTGACAGGGTGGTCGTAGAGATCCGTCGGACTTGCGAACTGCTGCAGCTTGCCCCCGCGCAGCACTGCAACGCGATCGCCCATCGTCATCGCCTCCACCTGGTCATGGGTGACGTAGACAGTCGTCGTGCCGAGCCTGCGCTGCAACGCAGCGATCTGGGTACGAGTCTGAACGCGCAGTTTCGCGTCGAGGTTACTCAACGGCTCATCCATGCAGAACACCTGCGGTTCACGAACTATGGCGCGTCCCATGGCAACTCGCTGACGCTGACCGCCGGAGAGCTTCCCCGGCTTGCGATCCAGGAAGTCCGTCAGGTCGAGAATCTTGGCCGCGTCGGCCACCTTCTTCTTACGCTCCTCGAGCGGAACGCCGCGCATCTTGAGCGCGAACCCCATGTTCTCCCCGACGGTCTTGTTGGGGTAGAGGGCGTAGTTCTGGAACACCATCGCGATATCGCGATCCTTCGAGGGGACCCCGACCATGTTCTGCCCACCGATTTCGATGGCTCCACCGTCGATCTCCTCGAGGCCCGCGAGCATCCGGAGTGCCGTGGACTTACCGGAACCGGAAGGTCCGACGAGGACCACGAATTCGCCGTCCTGGATGTCCAGATCGAGTGAATCGACAGCGAGCGAGTCGGCACCTTCGTAGACGCAGGATGCCTTTTTGTACTTGATTGCAGCCATGACTTGTTCTCCTGGTTCGTGAAAGGGCCGAGTTACTTGATGGCGCCGAAGGACAGACCGCGCACGAGCTTGTTCTGCGCAAACCACCCAGCGAGGACGACGGGGAGTGCTGCGAACGTCGCAGCGGCGGACAGCTGGGCCCAGTACAGTCCTTGACCGGTGATGAATCCGACGAGATAGACCGGAATGGTCTGTGCCTGAACAGCTGTGAGGTTGACTGCGAAGAAGAACTCGTTCCACGAGAAGATCACACAGATCAGCGACGTCGCGGCGATTCCTGGAGAGACGAGAGGCAGAATCACCTCACGGACCGAGGTCCACAGCGACGCACCGTCCATGCTCGCGGCCTCGAGCAGTTCGCTCGGCACCTCGAGGAAGAACGAACGCATCATCCACACCGCGATCGGAAGGTTCATCGCGGTGTAGAGGATCACCAGCGTCCAGATGTTGTCCAACATGCCGATGTCACCCACGATGACGTACAGCGGCACGATGGCCGCGACGACCGGGAGCATCTTGGTGGAGATGAAGAAGAACAGCACGTCCTTCGTCTTCTTGACCGGCCGAAGCGACAATGCAAAGGCAGCCGGAACACCGAGCAGCAGAACGAGAAGCGTCGATACGATCGTCGCGAAAGCAGAGTTGAGCAGCGCAGTGCCGATACCACTGTCGAGTACCCCGCGGTACTGATCGAGCGTCGGGGTGAAGAACAGTTTCGGTGGATCCGAATACGCGTCGGCCTCCTGCTTGAAGCCGGTGAGGACCATCCAGAGCACCGGGAAGAAGAAGACGATCCCGGCGACCCACGCAACGACAGACCAGACGGTGCCCGGCCCCCAGTTGCTCTTACGCTTGATCGCCACGCCGTCCGAGGTCTGCGGCACTGCTTTCTTACGCTTCTTGTTCGTGGTTGCCGTACTCATCACGCAGCCTCCTCGTTTCCACTGAAGCTCTTGAAGATCAGTCTCAGCGCCAGGGTGCTGACGATGATGGTTGCGACCACGGTGACCACGCCCATGGCCGCTGCCTGGCCGATGTCGAATCCGAGGAACGCACGCTGGTAGATGTAGAAGGGCAAGTTGGCACTGGCGACGCCGGGTCCGCCGGAGGTCATCATGTAGACGGCGTCGAAGGTGTTGACCAGGTAGATCGCGCCGAGAACGGCGCCGAGTTCGATGAAGCGTCGTAGATGCGGGAACGTGAGTTCGCGGAAGAGCTTGAACGGCCCTGCACCGTCGACGCGGGCAGCCTCGGCGATGTCCTTCGGCATCGACTGCAGACCGGCGAGGATCAACAGCATCATGAAGGGCGTCCACTGCCACACCAGGTTCGTCATCACCGCGGCCAACGGAAAGCGTGAGACCCAGTCGATCTGGCCGACCCCGAACGGACTGAGAGCGAAGTTGATCAAACCGAAGACCGGGTCGAACATCGTGGTCTTCCAGATCAGCGCGCCCGCAACCGGGGTGATCAGGAACGGTGTGATCAGCAGTGTGCGAATCAAGCTGCGGCCGATGAACTTCCGATCGAGCAGCAACGCGAGGAAGAGCCCCAGAATGACGGAGATGAGGACAGTTCCGACGATCATGATCACGGTGTTGAGGGCGACCTGACGGAACTGACTGTCACGGAACACGTCGACGTAGTTGTTGAGCCCGTTGAACTCCTGTGACCCTGGCCGCACGAGGTTCCATGATTGCGTCGAGTAGTACAGCGTGAACAGGAACGGCACCTGGGTGACGATGATCGCAAAGATCATGGCCGGTAGCAACGGCCCGCGACGACGCCAACCCTCCGCTTTCGAGATCACCCACGGTCTAGGTACGAACTTTTCCGAATCCGCCTGTGGCGATTGCACTTCGGTTGTGGTCATCCCTGGCCCTCCTGATACGTCTTACCGACCACTTCGGCGTATTGCTGCGCTTGCGCGAGCGCGTCCTGGACGCTGATCTGTCCTGCCACTGCAGCGCTGATCTGTTGACTGACGCGGGTTCCGAGATCCTGGAATTCCGGGATGGTCAGGAACTGCACTCCGGTGTAGGGAACCGGATCCACGGTCGGCTTGTTCGGGTCCGCACCATTGATGGAGTCGAGGGTCACCTGGCCGTACGCAGCCGATGCTTGTTTGTACTCGGGAATTTCGTAGGTCGACAAGCGGCTCCCCGGAGGCACACGCTCCCAACCTAATTCGTTGCCTACCTTGTTCAGGTATTCCTTACTGGTCATCCACGACACGAACTTCCACGCTTCGTCCGGATTCTTCGACGTCTTCGGGATGCCGAGAGCCCACGAGTACAGCCAGCCGTTGTCGCCCTTGACCGCGCTCGGCGCCTTCGCATACCCGATCTTGCCGACGACATTGCTCGACGTGGGATCCTCGAGCACAGACACTGCCGAGGTTGCGTCGTACCACATCGCAGTGTTTCCCTGCGAGAGCTGAGTACCGCACTCACTGAACCCACTGGTCGCTGCACCTGCTTGACCGTGTGTGCGAACGAGGTCGACGTAGAACTGGACGGCCTCTTCCACCTGCGGACTGTCGAGCTGTGCGTTCCAGTTCTCGTCGTACCAACGTCCACCGAACGCATTGATGACGGTGTTCAAAGGCGCGAGAACTTCACCCCAGCCCGGTTTTCCGCGTAGACAGATTCCGGAAACATCGTCATTGTCGAGCTTCGCGGCGGCATCGGCGACCTCTTGCCAGGTGGGCTCCGCGGGCATCGTGATGCCTGCCTCCTGCATGAGGTCCTTGCGGTACATCAGGAACGAGGACTCACCGTAGAACGGCACCGAGTACATGCTGCCCTCGTAGGAGAGGGATTCCTTCAGTGTCGGAATGAAGTCGTCCTCGTCGTAACCGGGAGTGTCGTTCGCGTACTCCGAAAGGTTGGTGAGCCAACCGTTCTCGGCCCACTGCGGCGTCTCGAAATTACTGATCATCACGACGTCGAACTCACCGCCACCGGTCGCCACGGAGGCAGTGATCTTCGCGCGCGCTTCGTTCTCCGACAGTGAGACGAACTTCAGGTTGATTCCTGGGTTCTCCTCCTCGAACTCCGGCGCCAGCGAAATAGCGTCGGACATTTGCGAGTTCGAGACGATGGCCACGGTGATCGTCGTGCCGTCACCGTCACCGCCGAACGATCCCGCACCGGCACAGCCGGACAGCACCAGGGTCATCGCGAGCGATGCCGCGACGGCCACTTTCGGTAGAACTCTCACTTGGATACCTTTCCCTCTTGGTCGTTCATGCAGGCTCCACTGTCAGCCTTCGTGTGCGCCATCAACCAACGTGCACTTTCGATATCGGTCACCAGCACAGTTGCGAATCCTCCGCGAAGTGCACCGAGAATGGCCTGATGCTTCTTGATGCCACCGGAGATCAGGATCGCCCGATCACAGTCACGGATGGCGTCGAGTCCGACCGACACGGTTCGCCCCGGCAAAGATCCCCCGGTGGGAGTGCCATCGAGGTCGAAGAACCTGCCGCCGATCTCGCCGACCGCGCCGAGGTGGCGCAGTTCGTCGAGAATGTTCAGGTCGATGAAGCTGCCCTCGAACAGGGTCGTGGACGTGGAAACTGGACCGAGGCCGTACATCATCACATCAGCCTCGGTCCCGGCTTGGAGGGCGCGAGATATCACCGAATCCTGCTGCAGGGCGGTCACTGTGGCCGGATCGGCGTACAACGGCGCGTTCAGGCGCACTGGCTTCGCCTGCAGGTACTGCGCACATCGCCCCAGGGTGTATTCGACGCCTGTTTGATAGTCGGCCGAACTCATCGAACCGTCGAGTTGGACCACACGGTCGCATCGCGCTCCACGCGTCTTGAGTGACCGGGCGACGGCGACGGTTTCCGGCCCCCAGGTGAACCCGAGGACGTCGGCGCTCTCCAGGCGTCGAGAGAGCATCGCCGCGGCGGATCGCCCCAACGATCCGTACCCGGTGTCGGTGCCGTCGATGACATCGGGAACGACAAGTGCTTCGGTGAGGCCGAACTCGCGCTCCAAGTCGGCTTCGATGTCAGCGTGCACGGTGCCCTGGAGTTCCTCGGGCACATTGATCTCGATGGTCACCAAACCCAGCGCTCGGGCCTTGGCGACGAGTCGGCCGGCGGTGGGACGCGAGATACCGAGCTTCTTCGCGATCTCGGCCTGAGTCGCGCCCTCCAGGTGGTACATCGACGCGGCGCGGAGAGCGAGTCGGAGGTCGTCGCTCGACTTCGACGAGCGCTCCACTCCCGACACCTCGGGGACCGATGCGATCACGATCACTCCCTCAAACCAGCGAGCAGATGCTCACGATGTGTTCTTCTGCTCATTAAGCTAACATTAAGGTGTGATCTACACAACACCTACCAAGAGCGGAGTCGGCGTGATCAGAGGAGCGGAAGCAGGGAGATCCTTGTGACTCAGTCCATGCAGGTCAGCGTTCTCAGCGGTCCGCAGGAGATCCGTCTGGAAAGCCGTCCGGTGCCCTCCCCCGCGGCGGACGAGGTTCTCGTGCAGGTCACCGCGGTCGGCGTCTGCGGTTCCGATGCTCACTATTACCGTGAAGGCCGCATCGGCGATCACGTCGTCAACGGGCCTTTGGTGCTCGGTCACGAAGCTGCCGGGGTCATCGTCGGCGTCGGTTGCTCCGTCGCCGATACGCGCATCGGGCAGCGGGTGTCGATCGAACCGCAGCGCCCGGACCCGACCAGCTCACAGTCCAGGGCGGGCCGGTACAACTTGTGTCCGTCGATGGAGTTCTTCGCCACACCGCCCATCGACGGCGCGCTGGCAGAGTACGTTCTCATCCAATCGGCGTTCGCGCACTCGGTTCCCGACGAGATTTCCGACGAGGCTGCGGCGTTGTTCGAACCGTTGTCGGTGGGGATTGCGTCGGCGCAGAAGGCCCGTATCACAGCCGGATCGAGCGTGCTGATCGCAGGCGCCGGTCCGGTAGGTCTCGTCACTGCCCAGGTGGCTCGCGCGTTCGGCGCCACCACGATCATCGTCAGCGACATTGCACCCGACCGCCGCGAGAATGCGAAGAAATTCGGCGCAACTCGGTTGATCGACCCGATGACCGAAGACGTCCGGACTCTCGACGTCGACGCGTTCATCGATGCGTCGGGTGCGCCACGGGCAGTCGTCGACGGCATCCACGCCGTCCGTCCCGCCGGTACGGTCGTTTTGGTGGGGATGGGTGCGTCCGACTACGCGTTGCCGATCTCACTGATTCAGAATCGTGAACTGGTCCTCACCGGAGTCTTCCGCTACGCGAACACCTGGCCGATCGCTCGCGAGCTCGTACTCTCCGGCCGCGTCGATCTCGACTCGATGGTCACCGGCCGCTTCGACCTCGCACACGTCGAGGATGCGCTCAACGCCGACGCACTGCCGGGAAGCATCAAGGCAGTGGTAATACCGTCCTCGCACAAGGAGATCGACGTATGAAGCTCAATTCGCACACCCTCGCCGACTTCATCGAAGACGTCGAGGTACCCACTTACGACAGATCCGAAGTCACAGCTGGGATAGTGCACTTCGGTGTCGGTGGTTTTCACCGTGCACACCAAGCAATGTATGTGGACCGGCTCCTCCAGCGGGGGGAAGCGTCCAAGTGGGGAATCTGCGGCGTCGGAGTGCTGCCCGGGGACCGAAAGATGAGAGAGGTCATGGAGGCGCAGAATTGCCTCTACACGCTTGCGCTCAAGCATTCCGACGGAGCGTGGGACACCCGGGTGATCGGCTCGATAGTCGAATACCTCTTCGCACCCGAAGACGCAGATGCCGTCATCGAGAAGATGGCAGCCGAGAGCACCAAAATCGTCTCGCTCACCATCACCGAAGGGGGATACAACTTCTCAGCCACGACGGGTGAATTCGATACCGAGAATCCAGCGATCACGGCGGATCTCGAGCCGGATGCGACGCCGTCGACCACGTTCGGTCTCGTCGTGGAAGCCCTTGCGCGCCGCAAAGACCGGGGAATGAAGCCGTTCACCATCATGTCCTGTGACAACATCGAGGGCAACGGCCACATCGCGGAGTCGACGTTCACCACGTTTGCTCGCCTGAAGGACCCCGCTCTGGCGAAGTGGATCACCACCGAGGGGGCCTTCCCCAACTCGATGGTCGATCGAATCACCCCGGTCACCACTCCCGAAGTGATACAGGAGCTTTCGGACCGGTACGCACTCGACGACCAGTGGCCCGTCGCAGGTGAGCCGTTCACCCAGTGGGTGCTCGAAGACAAGTTCACGCTCGGGCGGCCGGCGTTCGAACACGTCGGAGTTCAGGTCGTGGACGACGTCACTCCGTACGAGTTGATGAAGCTCCGCCTACTCAACGCGAGCCATCAGGCACTGTGCTATTTCGGGTACCTCAGCGGATACCGACTGGTGCACGAGGTTGCACAGGACTCGTTGTTCGCCGAGTTCTTATTGGCGTACATGGACGACGAGGCCACCCCCACACTCCAGGCGGTTCCCGGTATCGACCTCGACGAGTACAAGAAGACCTTGATCGAACGCTTCTCCAACCCGGAGATCCGCGACACCGTCGCACGCCTGTGCGCCGAATCCTCGGACCGCATCCCCAAGTGGCTGTTGCCCGTCATCCGCACGAACCTCGACACCGGCGGACCGATCACGTTGGCTACCGCAGTGGTCGCGAGCTGGGCGCGGTACGCCGAGGGCATCGACGAACAGGGTCAGCCGATCTACATCATCGACCAACTGAAGGATTCGCTCGTACCACTCGCGCTCCAGCAGAAGGACGACCCGACCGCCTTCATCGCAAACCGAGCGGTGTTCGGCGACCTCATCGACAACGAGCGATTCGTGGCGGAGTACACCAAGGCGCTCGCCTCGCTCCACGAGCACGGCGCCCGAGCGACGTTGGAGGGACTCCGTAACTGAGAGAACGCAACTAAGAGGCCGTCGCTAGCCTCGCATTTCGGCGTACCGCTCACGGACTGCCAGATCCGGGTCGGCCTCGTAGGTACGCACGGGCGCCGATGCCCAGCGCGGTGGCTCGGACGTGCCCGCCAGCGCCCACGCAGCTTGGCGTGCCGCGCCGTCGGCAACGTATTCTCCGGGCTCGGGGACGACGACGGGTACGCCGAAGATCACCGGGGCCAACTCGCGTAACGCCGCAGATTTGGCCCCGCCGCCGATCAGCAGAACGCGACGGGTCTCGATTCCTGCTGCACGCAGCGCGTCGATCCCGTCCGCCAGTCCGCAGAGCAGTCCCTCTACTGCTGCGCGGGCAAGGTGCCCCGGCGTCGAATTACTCAGTCTCAAACCATGAATGGCGCCCGATGCATCCGGCCGATTCGGTGTCCGCTCACCTTCGAAATAGGGAATCAACACCAGACCCTCGCTCCGAGTCGACAAAGCCAACCTGGACAGTTCGGCGTGGTCGACGCCCAACAACGACGCTGTAGCGTCGAGTACACGGGCTGCGTTGAGGGTGCAGACGAGCGGTAATTGCCGGCCGGTAGCGTCCGCGAATCCGGCGATGATGCCCGAGGCATCTGCAGCAGCAACGTCCGTGACGGCCGACACGACACCCGAGGTACCGACCGAGACGACGACATCACCGACACCGACGCCGAGACCCAGTGCGGCAGCGGCATTGTCGCCGGTCCCCGGCGCGATCACGGCTCCCGACGACGTGACACCGATTCGCTCCGAGGGTCCCGCAACGCGAGGAAGCCGAGGCTTCCGTCCGCGCATGGCCTGTTCCAGTAAATCCTCGCGATAGTCGTCGGTGGCGGCGGAGTAGTAGCCGGTGCCGCTCGCATCACCGCGATCGGTCGCCAGTGAATCGAATCCGGCCGCACCACCGAGATGCCAACTCAACCAATCGTGTGGAAGACACACCGCTGCGGTTCGATCGGCATTGCCGGGTTCGTTGTCAGCAAGCCACCGCAACTTGGCGACGGTGATCGCCGCCAGCGGCACGACGCCGACCGCGTCGACCCATGCCTTGCCACCACCGCGTTCGTTCACCAGATCCTGACCGGAGGATGCCGAGCGGGTGTCGTTCCACAACAACGCCGGGCGGACGACACTCCCGGCGTCGTCGAGACAGATCATGCCGTGTTGCTGCGCGCCGACGGCGACCGCATCCACGTCGTCGAGACCTCCGGCGTCGGCAATGGCAGTGTCGAGTGCAGATTTCCACAGCGCCGGGTCGATCTCGGTGCCGTCGGGGTGACTTGCCCGCCCGCTGCGGACGAGATCGCCCGAATCAGCATCGCGGACAAACACTTTGCACGACTGGGTGGAGGAGTCTATTCCTGCGACGAGAGCCAAGATGGCCGCCTTTCCTGTACACCGAGAGCGTACGAACGACACTACCGTGGCGCCGATCGTCACCCCGGGTGCAACGCGATCGGTAGCAGCAGCGGAAGAATCTCGACTACGTTCTTGGACTATGCGAGACTCCGAGGATTCCGATGCCTTCCGCCTTTCGGTGGCGAAGGCTGCACTCGATCTGTTCGCAGTGCAGGGATACGAGGCCACCTCCGTCGACGACATCGCCGAGGCATCGGGCATTTCGCGTCGGACGTTCTTTCGTCAGTTTCGCGGCAAGGACGACGTCATCTTCGCCGACCACGAAATACTGCTCGAACAGACCGCAGCGTTTCTTGGCCGGCTGCACCCGGACCCCTGGAATGCCGTGTGCGATGCGGCCCAGCTGGTATTCGAACGGTTCTCCGGGTGGAAAGAGCAGTCACGACTTCGCTACCAGGTGGTCCACGAGAACCCTGCGCTACGGGATCGCGAGATCGTGACTGTCTTTCGCTACGACAGGCTGTTCGTCGACTACCTGCGCGCGGCGTTACCCGAGCATTCACACCTGGAGATTCTCCAGTTTTCGGCATCGATCACTGCCACTCACAACTACATCTTGAGACGGATGATCCGCGACGGTATTCCGACCACCAGCAGAGACCTGCAGGAAGCACTCCATAAGGTCAGAGCCGGATTCGATACGAGCGCGGAACAGATCGTCGTTGCAGTCTTTCCCCGGGGCACCTCGCGTGCGGCTGTCATCGAGGCGCTGGCGGAGCATACGAAGTGACTCCCCCTCGCGCTTGAATGTGCTGTTCAAGACATCTGATCGTATGAATGGACCATTGAAGCGGTCACGGGCGCGCGCGTTTGGCACCGAGTGCCATCAAGGGGTTGATGGTCGCCCACAGGTGGCGTAGACTGGACAAATCCGTGGCACTGAGTGCCCTGAAGTCAAGCCCTAGGAGTGTGGCACCCATGGCCGGTAATCCTGATTTCGATCTGTTTCAACTTCCCGCCGAGCACGACGAACTGCGCGCGGCAATTCGCGCCCTTTCGGAGAAGGAGATCGCTCCGTACGCCAAAGCGGTGGACGAGGACGCACGCTTCCCGGACGAGGCGCTGACCGCGCTCAACAACTCCGGCTTCAATGCAATCCACGTACCCGAGGCGTACGACGGCCAGGGTGCGGACTCCATCGCGACCTGCATCGTCATCGAAGAGGTTGCCCGCGTCTGCGGTTCTTCCTCGCTGATCCCCGCGGTCAACAAGCTCGGCACCATGGGCCTGATTCTCAAGGGCTCCGAGGAGCTCAAGAAGCAGGTCCTCCCCTCGCTCGCAGGTGGCGCAATGGCGTCGTATGCACTGTCCGAGCGTGAGGCCGGTTCGGATGCAGCCGGCATGAAGACCCGAGCAAAGGCCGACGGTGACGGCTGGGTCCTCAACGGCTCCAAGTGTTGGATCACCAACGGTGGCAGGTCCGATTGGTACACCGTCATGGCCGTCACGGACCCCGACAAGGGCGCCAACGGTATCTCCTCGTTCATCGTGCACAAGGACGACGAGGGATTCGTCGTCGGACCGAAGGAAAAGAAGCTCGGAATCAAGGGCTCGCCGACGGCCGAACTCTACTTCGAGAACTGCAAGATCCCCGGCGATCGCATCATCGGTGATCCGGGTACCGGCTTCAAGACAGCGCTCGAAACCCTCGACCACACCCGTCCCACCATCGGCGCGCAGGCTGTCGGTCTGGCGCAGGGCGCACTCGACGCCGCCATCGCATACACCAAGGATCGCAAGCAGTTCGGTCAGTCGATCAGCAGCTTCCAGGCCGTGCAGTTCATGCTCGCCGACATGGCGATGAAGGTCGAAGCGGCTCGTCTGATGGTCTACTCGTCCGCGGCTCGCGCCGAGCGCGGTGAAAAGAATCTCGGCTTCATCTCCGCTGCAGCGAAGTGCTTCGCATCCGATGTTGCCATGGAGGTGACCACCGACGCTGTGCAGCTTTTCGGCGGCGCCGGATACACCACCGACTTCCCGGTCGAGCGGATGATGCGTGACGCCAAGATCACGCAGATCTACGAGGGCACCAACCAGATTCAGCGCGTCGTGATGTCCCGGGCGCTGCTCAAATGAGCAACATCGAATTGGTAGGCGTCATCGGCGGCGGCACGATGGGCGCAGGCATCGCCGAAGTATGCGCTCGCGCAGGCAGCTCCGTCGTCGTGCTGGAAACGAGCCAGGCCGCGGCCGACGCAGCGGAAGCTCGTCTCGACAAGTCGTTCGCCCGTGCCGTGAAGTCCGGACGTATCGAAGCCGATGCAGCGGAGAAAGCCCGCGCTGCAATCATATTGACGCTCGACATCAACGACTTCGCCGATCGCGATCTCGTGGTCGAGGCAGCGCCGGAGATCGAGTCGCTGAAGCTCGACCTGTTCGGAAAACTGGATTCCATCGTGAAGCCGAGCGGGATCTTGGCGACGAACACTTCGTCGATTCCCGTCATCAAGATGGCCAATGCGACTCGGCGACCGGACAAAGTCGTCGGAGTTCACTTCTTCAACCCGGTGCCGGTACTGCCACTGGTAGAGATCGTCGTCAGCCTCGTCACCAGTGAGGAGACGGTCGCAACCGTCACCGACTTCGCCTCGAACACGCTGGGTAAGAAGACGATTCGCGCCGGTGACCGCGCCGGGTTCATCGTCAACGCGCTCTTGATCCCGTACCTGGTGTCCGCGATTCGGATGCTCGAGTCCGGTTTCGCCACCGCCGAGGATATCGACGAAGGCATGGTCAACGGATGCGCGCACCCCATGGGTCCGTTGCGTCTGGCAGACACTGTCGGCCTCGATGTGACACTCGCCGTCGCGGAGTCTCTGTACGCGGAGTTCCGTGAGCCGCACTATGCGCCGCCGCCACTGTTGCAGCGCATGGTGGACGCCGGAATGCTCGGACGCAAAAGCGGTAAGGGCTTCTACTCTTACTAAGCCATATCGACAGAAATGGGCCATCGCAGCAGGCTGCGGTGGCCCATTCGCATGTCCGGGGGCAGATCCCCGAACGACTTTCAGTCTTTCGGACCACCTGCGGCATAGACGATCTGGCCGGAGATGAAGCCCGCCCCTTCACTGACGAAGAAGGACGCGAGGTGCGCGATATCGTCCGGATTTCCGACGCGATTGACCGGAATCTGTGATGCTGCAGCGGCTTTGAAGTCCTCGAATGGGACGCCGACGCGTGCGGCTGTCGCGGCGGTCATTTCGGTTTCGATGAACCCGGGGGCGATGGCGTTGGCGGTGACGCCGAATTTGCCGAGCTCGATGGCCAGTGTCTTGGTGAAGCCCTGCATGCCTGCCTTGGCCGCCGAGTAGTTGGCCTGGCCACGGTTGCCGAGTGCGGAGGTGCTCGACAGGTTGACGATGCGACCCCACTTGGCGTCGATCATGTGCTTCTGGATCGCGCGGGTCATCAGGAAGGATCCGCGTAGGTGCACCCCGAGTACGGAGTCCCAATCTTCGACGGTCATCTTGAACAGAAGATTGTCCCGGGTGATACCGGCATTGTTGATGAGCACGGTCGGCGCACCGAATTCGTTGGCGATCCGGTCGACGGCCGTCTTCACAGACTCTTCGTCTGCCACGTTGGCGCCGATTGCGACGGCCTGGCCGCCGGCGGCTTGGATGGCACCGACGGTGTCGGCACAGGCGGCCTCGTCGAGGTCGACGACTGCGACTCCGAATCCGTCCTTGGCCAGGCGCTTGGCTACTGCGGCGCCGATTCCGCGGGCACTTCCCGTTACGACGGCTGTCTTGATCTGATCGCTCACGTGCATCTCCTATGGTCGGGGATCTTTGTACTGTTCTGCTGCCATCGAGCTACTGCTCAGTACGCTGCGACCGCTCCGTCGACGGCTTTCTGCAATCCGGCAGCGACGACGCGCGCGATCTCGATCGGCTTGTCCGGCAGTTCGGTAATCGGCTCGTCGATGTAGATGCTCGCAGATTTGAGCTTCGACGAGCCGGGTCCGTAGCTGAGGCCGATGCAGATCAGGACCGGCGCGACGCCGAGCTTGCGGGCCCGTGCCGCGATGTGGCCGATTCCGCTGCCGACGTGTTGAACCTGGGTGGCGTCTTCGAGGTTGCAGGTGCCTTCAGGGAACACGGCAAGGTCGTCGCCGCGTCGCATTCGCTCGGCACTGACGTCCATCATCCGACTGCCTGCTGCGCTGACTGCGCGAAGCCCGTGGTTCTTTCCACGGAACACCGGGATGCCCCCCATCATGTCGATTCGCTTGCGCTGCTTCGATTCCTGAAAGAGCTCGTCCTTCGCGAGAACACGAGTGCGCCCGATCCCGGGTCGCAGCGGACTGGCCCACGCGGCGGCGGCGAGGGTGTACGGGTCGCTCTCGGTCAGATGGTTGACGGCAATGATGAACCGCGTGTCGTCGTAGACGAGCCTACGAATTTCTTCACGCGCGCCAGCAGGGTAGCTGACCCGCGGCTTGAACCGTCGGGCCAGCGTGGCGTACGCGATCCTGGCCACCTGCCGGTTCTGCTGATGCTCGAGGTAGAAGTCGTAGACAGCGTCGTCGTTAGCGAGAATTACTGCGGGTCGATCCATTGATTCAGCTTACCTAGCCAAATAGCGGAAGCTCTGAAAATCCCGCCGCGAAACTCGGGATACGTCCCGCGTGTGAACCTCTACCGAGCGGGTATACCGCAACACAAGTCCGACGCTTTCAGGAGCCGTCACGGACTGCTGAAAGGACGGAAGTCATGGCCGAAGACAAGAAGGACCACGGACCGCGCTGGATCAAGACTGCTGAGAACCGAATCGGAGTCATCATGATGATGGCCGGTGTCGTGGCTGCAGGTTTGCTCCTCACCGCGTTGGGCGGCGGCTTCAGCGGGTGGGCCTGGATCGCCGGGGCGGCGACGATCGTGCTGATCGGTGGAGGCTTTCTTTCCCTGCGTGCGGGCGCTCTGCGAAAGGGAGAAACTGGTCCCATCCTGTATCACCCCGACTCCCCGGATGTCGTCCTGGACATCGACCGCGAAACAGGGAATCGCTCACCGCATCACGATTGAGCGACACGTCTGCGACCTACACAGGGCGGAGGATCCACCACCCACCGAGTACGAGGCATCCGACCGTCACGACGAAAAACAGTCCGACCCAGACTATTCCGGGCAGAAAAGTCAGTCGGGCCAGTTGATCGGCGTCGGAGTCCCGCGCTCGTCCTCGGCTACGTGAGCGTTGAAGTTCGAGTACCGGCCGAGGGCCTGCGACGAGCAGGAACAGTGTGATGAAGTACGCCGCGGCTACTTGCTGTTCACCGGTCCCCCACCACGACACCGTGAACAGCAGTGCCCCGAACACTACGAGCGAGATGAACCCGAACACGTTGCGAACCAGGATGAGCATCAGTGCAATTGCGATGACACCGATCCACAACACGGCAATCGCGTGCTGCGTGCCGAGAATCCAGGCAGCACCGAGCCCGATCAGCGACGGCCCGACATAACCAGCGAACGTCATCGCGATCACCCCGAGGCCGGTCGGTTTGCCTGAAGAAATGGCTACGCCCGAGGTATCGGAATGCAATCGAACACCCATCAACCTGCGGCCGGTCAGAAAAGCCACGAGTAGATGAGCGAATTCGTGGAAGATCGTCACCACGTTGCGGGCAATGCGCCATGTCTGCGGAACAAGGACGATGAGCACGGCTACGAGCGCTGCGATCTGCACGATCCAGGCCGGCGGAGTTGGACTGACCGCGCTGATGCGGTCCCAGAATTCGGTCACTGTTCATTATGGCGGCTGCCGTCGGCGCCATCCGCCCCTAGGTCTCGACGGGGAGATCTAGGACGCCTTCCGCTCCGCTTTGGCGGCTTCGCGTGCGAGGGAACGATCACGCATTTCTTCGAACTTGGTGGCCTGACGCTCGAGGTCTTCGAGGAACACGGCCAATTCTTCACGCTTGGCCTCCCCGACGCCGGTGAAGTCCTCACGTTCGAAGATCTGCCACTTCCGCAGGACCGGCCACACCACGTCCTCGAGGTGCTGACGCAGATCGTAGATACCGTGCTTGGCCATCAACACACCGTTGCGGCGGAAGTTCGGCATCCCGGCACCGGGCATCCGGAAGTTCATCACGATATGCGAGATCGCTTCCAACGTCTGATCCGGCGCGATGTCGAGGGCTGCAGCGGTGACGTTGCGGTAGAACATCATGTGCAGGTTCTCATCCGCCGCGATGCGCTGGAGCATCCGGTCGGCGATCGGGTCGTCGCACACCTTGCCGGTGTTGCGATGCGAGACGCGCGTGGCGAGTTCCTGGAAGGTGACGTACGAGACCGAATGCAACAGCCCGGTCTGTGCGCCCGCCGGTGAGGCGAAACCGTTGGTCATGTGAATCATCCGGGCCTGCTCGAGCGCGACCGGATCGACACCGCGGGTGACCACCAGGTAGTCGCGCATGACGATGCCGTGCCGGTTCTCTTCGGCGGTCCACCGTCCCACCCAGGTGCCCCAGGCGCCGTCCTGCGAAAAGTTTTCGGCGATCTCGCGGTGGTACGAGGGCAGATTGTCCTCGGTGAGCAGGTTGGTGATCATCGCTGCTCGCGCTACCTCGGAGAGGTTGCTTTGCTCCGGGTCGTAATCCACCCCACCGAGTGCGGCGAAGTTGCGGCCTTCGTCCCACGGCACGTAATCGTGCGGGTGCCACTCCTTCGCCATCGACATGTGGCGGTTCACGTTGTCTTCCGCAACAGGAACCAGCTCGTGTAGCAGCTCCAGCTGTGTCAGATCCCTCGCCATTACATTGCCTCCTCTAGTGAAAACTACCTATGTGAGGGTAGGTCGGTTTCCCACCGGCGAGGACGTTCACGCGAGACTCTGTTAGATGTGGCAACCCCCGCTCATCACACTTGGGCGCCCTCACATGTGTTGGGCGCCGGCCACCTGAGCCCTGGAGTGGTCCCAATCTGCAAGCAAGGTGAGCAGGCCCGACACCAACGGCAACGGCTGATCCAGCATGACGTGATGTCCGGCCAGCGGAATCTCGATCACCGGCGCCGATCTGCCGAACATTTCGTACATGTCCGACGCTATGTCCTGGGTGACCATGCCGCGTTCGGCGCGGAACAACGCAGCCCGGCAACGAACCGATCGAAGCAGCTCCGGTGACGGGCGGGCGCTGCCGAACATGCTCGGGTCGAACTTCCACGACCATCCTCCGTCGACCTCTCGCACCGACCCGCGGGCAACGTGGTCCATCACGTACGGTAACGAGTCGGCTTGGTCGGGAACGGTGCGGAAGCGCGCCAAGGCTTCGTCCAAAGCGGCATAGACCTTCAGTGGTCCGAACGCTCGTTTGTCGCGCGCTGCGGTCTGCTCGGGCGAGGGAGATCTGAGCGGGGTGTCGATGACTGCGACGCCCGCAATTCTGGCGTCGCCCTTCGCGGCGTCCATGCAGACCCAACCGCCCATACTGTGCCCGATCAACACCGGGGGGTGGATGAAGTTCGACGCTTCCGCCACCGCGAGAACTTCGGCAGACCAGTACTCGACTTTGTAATCTTCACGCCATGCCGAGTCGCCGTGGCCGGAAAGATCGAGCGCAACGACGCGATGGCCGCGCGAAAGGAATGGTGCGACGTGATCCCACCATCCCGAGTGCGCAGCACCGCCGTGGACGAGAACGACGCCGGGAAGATCTTCCTCACCCCACGAGCGGACATGGATCGAGGCGCCGAGCACCTCGATGTCACTTTCGACCGGTTTGACCGCCACCGCATCCGAGAACCACTGTGGTGCATCGATATTCGTCATCGCGCAAGTCCGGCTTCCAGTGGGAACGTCGACGGTTCCGGGGGGCGTTGACGGAAGCGGCTACTCATTCGAGGGACTCTCCTTTTGCTGGATGCACTTTCGGACTGCCGATTCGGCGCGATTTCCTCGGTCGAGACCCTCGGTCTTGCACGAAACAGCGCCGTCATCACGATGCAAGTTTTGCATAACCTAGTTTCCGGGCTTTTCTCCCGCTGAGGATTTGTCCGTTTCAGCGGTCGGCACACCCAGAACCAGCGGATGTGTTCGTCCTGCCGATCCATTTTCGGAACCGAGCCCCTGAGGATCGGCGACGGATGCCAGCGCGATATCGAGTTCACCGGTCCATTCGCGCGCGATCTGCGTATCCAGGGCGTGCACACGTGCCACCAGGGGGGCATGTTGCTCGACCGGGCAGTAACCGAGCAGGGTGTTCAACAACGAGCGGAGTCGACGCTGCACTTGAGTGGAGTTGGTGCTGAAGTGCCGGATCTCGTCGGTCGAGATAGCCACGTAATCGGCCCAGGTTCGGGTTGTTCCACGTATCCGTGTCGACACCGAGTCCGACGCTTCCAGGCGAACTCTCGGCGCCAACGTCAAGAGCAGGTCTTCGAGATGGTCGATTGCCTGCACGGCCCTGCCTGGGTCGTTGATCGCGGGTGAGAGCGCTTTGAGTGCGATGTCGACGATTGCCTGCAGCCCGGCAGCCGGACTGACCGTTGGACTATGCGTGTCACCGAATATCAGGCACGCCATCAACTGGTGTGGGCGAACCCGCAACTGCGGACCGTTCACCTCGAACAGCGCAGCGTCCTGTGCGACGAACTCGCCGACATAGGGCAGCACCTCGATAGTGACTCCCCATACCGCAGCAAGTCGCTCGATACCGGCGAGATTGACTGCCAACAGAATTCGGCCGTCAGGAGAGAGTTGCCGGAGTCGAACCGTGGTCGAGCTACCCAGCGACTCGAACTTGTGCGGATCTCTCCACGCTGTGAGGGGCGGTATCGTCAAAACCGGAGCAGCGGAGACGACTTCCCTCCGCCCTTGCTCCATCTCTTCCGTGAATCCCGGATAGGTTCGCACAATGGACGAGCGGCTCTGAGCCGCGATCCAGCGCAGCAACCGCGAGGAATTGAGCACCATCCCCACGCGCGCCACCAGCGCGATGAAAAGAAACGCACTCACGAATGCCAACAGTATGGCAATGGACGTCGACAGAACGGGTGCCGTCGACTCCCCGGACAACGCCAGATCCGAGGCGATGACGACTGCGACGACGAACGTGGACAGGAACATCCCGATCGACCATCGCATGATGGCTTCCTGTTGCAGCATCGGCACCACACGTACCGAAATCTGCGAGGCACCGAACTGCATGGCCAGGGTGATTGCAGTGAACACCAGGCCGGTAAGCGTGATCATGCCGCCGGCGATGACGGCGAGCAACGTGGCTGTGGCTCCGATATCGAATGTCGATTCGATGCCGGCCGCAGAATCGGTGTCACCGACTTCGCCGTCCAGGTCCACGAGAAGGGCCGCCAACACGATCGACAACGACACCAACGTCATCGGTAGCCGCCAAGTCGGTGTCCTCCGCAAGCGGCGCCGAGTGTGATTCCACCGTATTGCTGTCAGGAGTCGATTGGGAACCTTGGTCACCCGCACTGGCTGATCCGTCACCGTCGCCGCAGTAGTCGGCGTGGCCGTCTCGAGCGGTATACCGAAGCGTCCCGACAGCGCCTCCTGAACAACGATCTTCGCCCGAATGACCGGTTCACGGAACCGCTTCTCGCGACTGAACGCCTTCGCTCGTTTTCCTGGCTTGTCGGCGTATCGCCATCGATCCCACGGTGACAACGGTCGACCGAGCCGGATGGCACCGACGATGAGGAGCGGGGTGAAAAACAGGCCGACCAATCCCGTCCACAGCTTGCCCTTGAGCAGGGTGATTGCCGCGAGCCCAAGCTGAAGTGCCAACCCGAAGAGGATCAGGGCAAGCGTGATCAGCGATCGATCCTGCTGATAGACGTCGAAGTCTCCGGTGAATCCGATGGGGTGAACGCCGAGAAGATAGAGGCCGGAGATCGCGACGGCCACGAAGACCGCGTCGATCGAGGACCGACCTTCTTCCGCCCAGTAAACGTCACGAAGATGCAGGATCAGTGCGAACTCGTCGAGCATCAACGCACTTCCGATGCCGAAGACGCTCGCGAGAATGCAGTTGGCAACTGGGGTCTGGTAGTTCGCGATGGCCACCAGTGCGAACCCTGAGACAAGGACCATGACCAGGCCGAACATCACATGGTGAATATGCATGCCACCTGGTGTGACATTGCCGGGCCACCAAGACACCTCGGCCCTGATCATCCGGACGCTGAATCGAATGAAGAGGAATGCCAGCAGGAACGACACCAGGAGAAAGAACAAGGGAAGACGTCCGTTGTCCACGACCGTCTCGGTGAACCATGTTCCCATCGCGACCTCCTCGCTCGATCGAGCGAGGCCAGCCTATCCCTGCATGGGCACTCTGTATGTTGTATCGACGCTGGGCGGACTCACCAGGCGGTCAGAAAACCCATCCGCGAAGTGCGATGAACCGGAGCGCCCCGGTAGCGGCGCTCACCGCGATGACGGCGACGACCTGCACGATCCACGATGAGCCGGGGAAAACGATATGCACTACGGCGAGGGCTGCGGTGCCGAGAGCTAGACCGGCAAGGGCGAGTCCGCCCGCCTCCCACTGAGTCTGCAACCAACCGACTCGCTGCGTCGCATGAAAGGTATGCCGCCGATGGAGTTCATTTGCCAGAACTGTGCTCGCCGCGATTCCGGCGATATTTGCGACAAAAGCGCCGAGAGAGGTCAACGCGAGGAACAGTCCGATGTAAACGACGTTGCTCGACGCACCCACGAAGACGAATCTGACGAATTGCGCAGGCGCCGACTCACCCATGAAACGTGCCTTCATCTCTGTGGCACAAGTTCTCGGCTGCGTGTCCAGCGTGCTGCTCACGTCATCGTCTCCAGTTTTCGGCGTCCTGGACCGAATACAGTCCTTCCCGGTCCAACAGCGGGCGCGCGAGATTCAAGGCCCAACTATGAGCCAAGTCACTCGCACTGTCCGGCTAGGACGCGGTATCGCTCTTCTTCTTGTTGCGCGAGCGACGTTCGAGATCGAAATTCATCAGGTCCGGCTTGATCGATGCCACGAACAACATGACACAACCGAAGACCACGAGAACGATCGTCAGAACGACAACGACGATTCCTATGAACGCACCGATACTTTCCATAACTGCCCTACCTCCCGTGTTGCCCCTTACCGTACTGGGCTCACTCGGCGTCGGTCGAATCCACCCCGCACCGAGTACCGGAAGTTGTACTGTCCGAAGCCATGATCACATCGACCGAACATCAACCACGACGCTTCGAGGGAAAGGTTGCGTTCATTACCGGCGCTGCCCGCGGTCAGGGAAGGGCAGAAGCGATAAGGCTGGCATCGGAGGGCGCCGACATCATTGCGGTCGACATCTGCGGCGAGTTCGAGTCGACGTTCTACGACGGGTCCACCGCCGAGAACCTGCAGGAGACGGTCGCTGCGGTCGAAGCGCTCGATCGCCGGATCGTTGCCACCCAGGCCGACACCCGAGACTTCGCCGCCTTGTCGGCCGCATTGAACGACGGGGTCGCCCAGCTCGGCAGGCTCGACGTCGTCATCGCCAATGCCGGCATCTGTGCGGCAGGAATGTCGTGGGAAATCACCCCGGAACAATGGAAAGAAACGATCGACGTCAACCTCACCGGCACCTTCTTCGCGGCGAAGGCTGCGATTCCGATTTTGCTCGATCAGGGGACGGGCGGATCGATCGTCATGACCAGTTCGGTCGCAGGGCTGAAGGGCCTGCCGTTTCTCGCGCACTACACAGCGAGCAAGCACGGCATCGTCGGGCTGTGTCGGACGATGGCCAACGAGCTCGGACAGTTCGGTATCCGTGTCAACACGATTCATCCGCACGGCGTCGCGACCGGCATGCAACCCGGCGACATGATGGCCCTCATCGAGAAGTACCCCTCACTCGGACCGATTTTCATGGGTTCGTTGCCCGACCCGATCAGCGAACCGGAGGACATCGCGGCCGCCGTCGCGTGGCTCGCCTCGGACGAAGCGCGACACGTCACCGGCATTCAGTTGCCGTTGGATCTCGGAGTGCTCACGCGCTGAGTCGGGCTGACCGACCTCGAAATCCATTCCCAGGTATGTGATGGAAGGGACCTTTCTCCCCCCGCGTTAGTGCGGGGGGAGAAAGGAACCGTGCTCCTGTTTGACCCGAATGCCCGAATCCGGCACTGTCGACCACAGTCGTCGTGTGGTCGACGCGAACAAGGACAGAATCGGGTCGAGACGATGGCGCAGAGCTTCGGCAGATACAGCCACCAGTACGAACGGGAGCGCCCAAGGGACGCCCGGTGCATAGTGTGCGGAGCGGGCGAAGACTCACACGACAAGCGAATCGAGACGACGGACCGAGTGGTCGAAGTCGAGGTCGCCCGAGTTGCAGAACACACGATCGAGGCCGACTTGTCGGCCTCGATTCGATAGCTATCGCGAAGAAAGAGGCTAGGAACCAGCCCGGGCCGGGGCGTAGCGCCTGATCGCACGCATCGGCAGTTCCAGCCAGGCGGGCCGATTACGTGCCTCGTACACTGCCTCGTAGACAGCCTTGTCCAGCTCGTATGCGCTGAGCAACGCTGATTCTTCGCGCGGGTCGGACCCGGTGACCGACGCATACCCGTCGCAGAACGATGCCGAGTTTCTTCTCGCCCACTCCGAGGCCCTGGCATAGGTCGCCTCGGTCACGTTCGGATCGTCCAGCAGCAGATGATGAGCCGCATAGTCGAACGACCTCAACATTCCGGCGACATCGCGAAGCGCACTGTCTCGCTGTCTACGTTCCTCCAGTGGCTTTGCCGGCTCACCCTCGAAGTCGATGAGCAACCAACCGGTCGAGGTGCGCAGAACTTGGCCGAGATGCAGGTCGCCGTGGATACGCTGCACGGTCACCGTGCCCGCCGCCTCGGCGCCTGCGATGAGCTCGCGAGCAGCTGGAAGATGATCGGCCAGCTCCGGTATCACGTCCGCCGCAGCTTCGACTCGAGCGAGGATCTCCTCGACGGCCGTCGAGGATCCCACACGCTCGGCCGTACCCAATTCCCTCGCCAGATCCGCATGCACGTGGGCAACTGCCGCACCCAGGTCGTATGCCTCTTCGGAGAAATCGGAATCCAACTCTGCTGCCTGTCGATCGCTCGCCAGCAGGTCGCGGACACTTGCCAAGGCGGTGGTCCACCCCTCTGCAGCGTCGGCCACGAAGTCCTGCGCCATTCCGAGCATCGAGAGTTCACCATCCGCCTCGGTCTCGACCCAGGCTCGCAGCGGAGCGACGAATCGGCATCCGGTGGCCGCCAACGCGCGATGAAGTTCGATGTCCGGGTTGACACCCGGGGAGACCTGCCGAAACAGCTTGAGCAGCAGCACTTCACCTAGCACTACCGAAGTATTCGACTGTTCCGCGCCCAACACCCGACCGAGCATCCCGGTCTCGACCGATTCACCCGGCACGTTTCGGAACTGGAGGGAGCCGATCGGCTGGGCGGCCGACAAGGCGTCGGAATACAGCGCAATGATCTCCGGATCACGCAGACCGTCGTACACGAAGTCGCCCTCGCGTACCGGCAACTGCCATGGGGCCAAATCCTCGACCACAGTGTGTCGAAAGCCCAGCGGTACCTGGTAGCGCTGGACGCGACCCCCTTCGGCCACGGGTGCATCCAATCCGACGTCGACCAGGACGTGTTCTGCCTCTACCCCTGGCCGCGAACCCAGCGGGACCCGCGAGCTGACGATGAGGGAGACGATCGGAGAGCCCTTCGCTGCGAACCAGCGTTGCTGCGGAAGCCACGCCCGAAGTGCGGTTTCCAACTCTTCCGTGCTGATGTGCGTCGAATCGGTCATAGATGAGTTCACTGGCCTCCGCATTCGCTCGGTCTACTTTCTCACTCTAACGATGGATCCGCCGATATGCGCGAGCTGAGCCGAGTGCAGAGCGGTCGAATCTCCGAATACGGCTACCCGATCCCCTTGATCTCACACACCTGTTGCACTGGATCGTTTTTCTTTCGTCGCGCGAAAGTTATCCGAGCCTGGCGACTATCGATCGTTCGACTCGTAGAGTGGGCCCATGTCCGCTCCACATCCTGCAAGCTTCGCTCCTATTCCCCACATCGACGTCCATCGCGCTGGCGATCGTGCGAAAACCCGTGTGGCATGGCTTAATTCGAAGCATTCCTTCTCTTTCGGACAGCATTACGACCCGGACAACACTCATCACGGATTGCTGCTCGTCAACAACGACGACACCGTCTCTGCCGGACAAGGATTCGAAACCCACCCACATCGTGACATGGAAATCGTGACGTGGGTGGTGAAGGGGTCGCTCGTGCATCAGGATTCGATCGGGCACTCCGGAGTCATCTATCCCGGCCTCGCGCAACGCATGAGCGCAGGCAAAGGGATCATGCATTCGGAAAAGAACGATTCCTGGCGCCTGACCGGCGAACAGCACCACGAGCCCGTGCGATTCGTTCAGATGTGGGTGATGCCGGACACCCCTGGCATCACACCCGGATACGAGCAACTCGAGATCGACGACGAATTACTGCGCGGCGGACTGATTCCCGTGGCATCCGGCATGAAGAAGCATCACGGACAGTCCGCGATCGGCATATCCCAGAAGTCGGCTGCCATGCACGCAGCACGGTTGCAGCCCGGACGGCCGATCACTATTCCCGAGGCGCCGTTTCTTCATGTTTTCGTCGTCGCCGGGACAGTCCAGATGGAAGGCGTCGGCGAGTTGTACGAGGGTGACACCGTACGTCTGAGTTCCTCTGGTGGACAACGGATCGAGGCAAGTGCACCTGCCGAGATACTGGTGTGGGAGATGCACAAACGCCTGGGTGGGTGAGCAGCACCGTCGATGACAGGTTGGTCACGGCATCCGAATAGTCGAATTCCTGGCCAGGCAAGACGCTTAGACTCTCCAGCACTCACGCCCGTACGCATCGGAGGTCTCCGCCGTGTCAGACCAGCCGCCACCCGAGAACCCACCCCCACCCCACGATCCGCCCCCGGGTGGCTACCCCCCACCAGGTAATTACCCACCGCAGGGCAACTACCCACCGCAGGGTGGCTACCCGCCCGGCAATTACCCACCACAGGGTGGCTACCCACCAGGCAATTACCCACCACAGGGTGGCTACCCACAGCAAGGCGGCTACCCACAGCCGTCGCCGCCGCAGAATACCGCCGGCATCGTGGCGGTAGTGCTCGCGATCCTCGGCATCGTGCTCTGCTGGACGATCTTGGGCGGCATCATCTTCGGATTGCTGGCTGTGGTTCTCGGTTTCATCGGTCGTTCGAAATCCAAAAAGGGCACCGCAACCAACGGGGCCATCTCCCTCGTAGCGATAATTCTGGGTCTGGTCGCGGTTGCGCTGTCGATCGTCCTGCTCGTCATCGGTATCGGACTGTTCAACAGCAGCGGAGGCACAGACTTCGCCGACTGCATCAGTGATGCCGGCAACAACCAGCGTGAGCAGCAGCAATGCGCAGACAAGTGGCAACAGAACATCGAGGACAGGTTCGACGTCACCATCCCCAACGAACCCAACTGATCACTGGCAGCCGATTCCCAGCGAGAACTCAGGGTTCCTGGAGATCCACACCCCAGGATCGTGTCCATGAACAAGGACATCGAACGCAGCCACGGCGAGCGCCGGAGCGCAATCCACCAGCACCACCGATGCAATTCTTGCGTTGCTGAATCAGTCACCGTCATGCCCCATGACCACCGAGGTAACCCAAGGACCGTACTGGTTCGACGTCGATTCCATCCGCAGCGACATTCGTGAGGACCGTCCAGGCACAACTGTCGAACTGGCGCTCCGGGTGCAGGACCTCGACAATTGCTCGGCAGCCGGCACTGCGAACGTCGTCGCGAACGCCGTCGTGGAAATCTGGCACTGCGATGCCGGTGGTGTCTATTCCGGCTTCGAATCCGGGTCGACGGCAGCTGACATCGGTGGCAGCGGCGCACCCCCGGGAGGCGGTACGGAGCGACCCCCGGAGGGTGGCGGCGTGGGCGGAACTCCACCAGGAGGCTGGATGGGAGGTGCGGGTGCGACGTCGGATGGCTCGTACAGCGTCGGCGACTCCGAGTCCGCTACCACCGACGACGGCACCTATCTACGCGGCGCTCAGACCACCGACGCCGACGGAATCGCCAAATTCACCACGATCTTCCCAGGATGGTACGTAGGTCGCACGACACACATCCACGTCAAGGTGCACGTCGACAAAATCCACCGTTCTCACCACGGCGAAGAGCAGCGATGGATACATCGGCGCGGTCAACCTGGGCGTTCAGTCACCCGTGCGGCCGACGCGCAGCGGTGGATACGCAGCGACCGGATCAGCGACGACGACCTGGTTGCCGCCGCGGCGCTTGGCCTCGTACATTGCCCCATCTGCTTGTCGAAGCAGATCCGTCACGGTGCACACTCCGTCGCCGTCGACGGAAGCAGAATGTGCGACGCCGACGCTGACTGTCAGTGGGCAGATGTCCTGCAGCGAGTGCAAGCGAGTGCGCATCCATTCGGCGACCGAGATCGCTTGTTCGGCGGACACCGTTGTCACTACCGCGAACTCCTCACCACCGGTCCTCGCGACGAGCACTTCGTCGACGCGGAGCCTGCGCGCGATCAAGGTGAGCGCCAGGTCTCCGCCTTCATGTCCGAAGCGATCGTTGATCGACTTGAATCGGTCGACGTCGATGACCAAGACCGACACCTCCCTTCCACCTCGGAGGAAGCGCGGTATCGCCTCGTCCAGCCCTCGCCTGTTGTGCAAGCCGGTCAGCGGGTCGAGCATTGCATCATCTGCGTCGACCCGCAGGTTGAGCAGGATCGACTGGAGAAATACGGGCGTGGTGAACATGACGGGCAGCAGCATGATCAGGTGCGACCATGCGAGACCGTGATCGAGATTCGGTGACGCCAGAATCAGTAAGAACATTCCTGCCACGGTTACCGCAGACCAGAGCAGGTGCGCCATGAGCAGCTTCGGACTGTGAAAGACCTGGACGTACAACCCGGTTGCGGCGAGAAGCACACATATCGGAAACGACATCTGTAGCGACCCGAAGGACAACAGTGCCATGGTGGTGCCGATATCGGCGTAGACGACGAAGAGTGTGCTGATCCGCTCACTGGGCCACGGACCGCGTACCCACAGGGCACCGACCACGAACGACGAGATGACAGCGGACACCAGGACAGCCTTGCTGATCATCGAACTCGGCGGCACTGCCGTCAGAAACGCGGTGAGTCCAGCGATCCCGAAGAAGATGCAATTGAAACCGATTCCGATGCGGTATGCACTCAAGACACCTCGCGCCTCGAAATACTTCCTCATCCGCGTGTAGTTGCAGGGCTGAGCCCACCATCTGCGCAGAAATGTCACGGTGCAGTACCTTCCACGCCGCTACCCACCCCGTTTCCCCCGAGACCTTGATGGAACCAGGTTCGTCCGCGACAAGACTTCGCGGTAGTTTCGATATCGTACCCATTTCCGCTGGTCTCGACAGGCTTTACTGATCCCGGTTCGGCTTCGGCTCGCGGGTATCGGCCGATTCCTCGCAAGAGTGTAAAGATGGTTTACATGACTGCTGTTGTTAATTCCGGAATCGACCTCAGCTACGCAGACCCTGACACGCGCGCGCAAGACGACCTGTTCGTGCACGTCAACGGCAAGTGGCTCGAAAACTACGTAATCCCGGCCGATCGTGCGGTCGACGGCGCATTCAGGACTCTTTACGACAAGGCCGAAGAAGACGTGCGGTCGATCATCCAGGAGTCCGCGGCCTCGAATTCACCCGTGGGCACCGACGCACAGAAGATCGGTGACCTCTACTCGAGCTTCCTCGATGCCGATGCCGTCGAAGAAGCCGGACTCACCCCGATCTCCGACGAACTCGCCGCCGTCGCCGACGCGACCGACCTCGTGACGCTGGCCGGCGTGCTCGGCGGTCTGCAACGCACCGGCATCAGCGGGGCCGTCGGCCACTACGTCGACACCGACGCCAAAGATTCCTCGCGCTACCTCGTGCACTTCTCGCAGTCGGGAATCGGCCTGCCGGACGAGTCGTACTACCGCGAGGACAACTACGCCGAGATCCGCAGCGCCTACGTGGCGCACATCTCGAAGATGTTCGCTCTCGCCGGGGTCGACTACGACGCCCAGCGCGTCTTCGACCTCGAGAAGAAACTCGCTGCAGGACACTGGGACGTCGTCGCGCGTCGTGATGCCGAGAAGAGCTACAACCTCGTCGACTTCGATACCCTCGTTCAGAAGCATCCCGGATTTGATTGGACCGCATGGATTTCCGGACTCGGCGGCACCACCGAGCAGTTCGCTGAGATCGTCGTTCGCCAACCGCCGTTCGTGTCCACCTTCGCCGCGTTGTGGGTCACCGCAGACATCGAAGACTGGAAGGCATGGCTGACGTGGCGCATCATCCACGGTCGAGCGAACCTCCTTTCCGCAGCTCTGGTCGAGGAGAACTTCGCCTTCTACGGAAAGACTCTCAGCGGTACCGAGGAGAACCGCGAGCGGTGGAAGCGTGGAGTGTCACTCGTGCAGGATCTGCTCGGTGAATCCGTCGGGAAGCTGTACGTCGACCGGCATTTTCCGGCCGACGCCAAAGAACGCATGCAGGTTCTCGTGAAGAATCTGCAGGAAGCGTACCGACGCAACATCTCAGATCTCGAATGGATGAGTCCGCAGACTCGGGCGAAAGCACTCGAGAAGCTCGAGAAGTTCACCCCGAAAATCGGGTACCCCGATCGCTGGCGGGACTACTCGGCCGTTTCCATCGATGCAGCTGACCTCGTCGGAAATTACCGCCGCGGACATGTCGCGGAGTATCAGCGCGAGCTCGACAAACTCGGTGGGCAGGTGGACCGCGACGAATGGTTCATGACCCCGCAGACGGTCAACGCTTACTACAACCCCGGAATGAACGAAATCGTCTTTCCTGCAGCGATTCTGCAGCCACCGTTCTTCGATGCAGCGGCAGACGACGCGGCCAACTACGGCGGTATCGGTGCCGTAATCGGCCATGAAATCGGCCACGGGTTCGACGACCAAGGCGCGAAGTACGACGGCGACGGCAACATGGTCGACTGGTGGACCGACAACGATCGCACCGAATTCGGCAAGCGCACTGCCGCATTGATCGAGCAGTACAACCAGTTCGAGCCCAAGGCGCTGCCCGGTCATCACGTCAACGGTGAGTTCACCATCGGTGAGAACATCGGCGATCTCGGCGGGTTGTCCATCGCCATAGCCGCCTACAAGATCGCGCTCGGTGGCGACCAAGCGCCCGAACTAGACGGCCTGACCGGCCTACAGCGTGTCTTCTTCGGCTGGTCGCAGGTGTGGCGGACCAAGGCACGCGACGAGGAAGCCCTTCGCCGACTCGCGGTGGACCCGCACTCACCGCCGGAATTTCGCTGCAACGGCGTCGTGCGCAATCTCGACAGTTTTCACGAAGCCTTCGATGTACAGCCTGGAGATGCGCTGTACTTGGACCCGGAAGAGCGCGTCAAGATCTGGTAGGACGCGTCGCGTAGGAGGGGAGCAAGTAAAATGAAAGCTCGAATCAGGTGGCTCGCCGCACATGGGGTCGTGCGCTACGGCGCCAAGAAAGCAGCGCAGGCCGGCGACCCTCAGGCCATGCTCGTGGCGGATCCCGCGACACGGGAGAATCCACGAGAGGTGTTCGAGCGCATTCGCGCGTCGGGGCCGCTTGTGAAGACCCGGATTTCGACTATCTCGGTCAGCCATCGCGTCGTGTTCGACCTCCTACGCTCCGACGACTTCCGCGTCAGCGAACTCGGGGCCAACCTCCCCAAAACGCTGCGTTTCATCGAGAAGCACACGCGCTCGAGTGCACTGCACCCGCTCAAGCCGCCTTCACTTCTCTCCGTCGAGCCTCCGGAGCACACGCGCTATCGCAAGCTGGTCTCTTCGGTCTTCACTCCGCGCGCGGTGGCCAAGATGCGAGAGATGGTGCAGGAGACCGCGGACCGTCTACTCGACGACCTCACGGCAGGCGGCGTCGAAGTAGACATCGTCGACAAGTACTGCGCTCAGCTTCCGGTCGCCGTGATCAGCAACATTCTCGGCGTGCCGGACAGCGAGCGGGCGCGTGTCCTCGAGTTCGGTGAGATGGCTGCACCGAGTCTGGACATCGGCTTGTCGTGGAAACAGTTCAACCAGGTCGAGAAAGGGCTCGAAGGTTTCGATGCCTGGCTGGGCGATCATCTCGCCGAACTTCGGGAAAATCCAGGCACCGATTTGATGAGCCAGCTCATTGCGGCCACCGAGGACGGCGTCGGTCTGAACGACGAAGAGCTCCGCTCGACCGCCGGGCTGGTACTGGCAGCAGGATTCGAGACGACGGTCAATCTGCTCGGCAGCGGAATCCGACTTCTGCTCGACCACCCCGACCAGCTCGAGGTACTGACCCGCGACCCCTCGCACTGGCCCAACGCCGTCGACGAGATGTTGCGCCTGGAATCACCGGTCCAGCTCACGGGTCGTCTGGCCCGTCACGACGTCGTCGTCGAGGGCATCGAAGTACCCAAGGGCGGGCTGGTGGTCCTCGTACTGGCAGGGGCCAATCGCGATCCGGACGTCTTCGACGACCCGTATCGGTTCGACGTCACCCGCGCCAACGCGAACAAGCATCTTTCGTTCTCGGGTGGGCGTCACTATTGTCTGGGTGCATCGTTGGCGAAGGCCGAGTCCGAAGTCGGCCTGAAGACGCTCTTCGACAGATTCCCCCACCTGCGTTCGGCAGGTGAGGGAGTCCGGCGAGAAACCCGAGTCCTGCACGGCTGGGCATCCCTGCCCGTAGACCTCGGGCAACCTGCGGCTACAAGCGCGAGCCGGTAGTAGCGGAGAAGAAGAACACCTCGTCGAGGCTCGGGACGAGCCGCACCGTCTGGCCGAGACGTACGTCCAGCTTCCGATCGACCCGAACAGCGAACCGGCCGGACTGGGTGCTCCAGGTCGCGCCGGGTTCGGGCGCCGCGTAAAGGTACGATTCGGCGCCCAGTTCCTCGATCAGTTCTACGGTCGACGTCACTGCATCTACGTGCTCCCCGACGAGCCGCCACGATTCCGGCCGAACTCCCAGCACCACTCGATCCCCGGCACCACGGGGAGCCGGAATGCGCAGATCGCCGATCATCGCAGCACCCTCGAGAACAGGAGCATCGACAAGATTCATTCCAGGAGAACCGATGAACCCTGCGACGAAGGTATTCACCGGATTGTCGTACAACTCCCTCGGTGGAGCGATCTGTTGGAGCTTTCCGTCGAGCAGGACCGCAACTCGATCACCCATCGTCATGGCCTCGACCTGATCGTGAGTGACGTAGACCGTCGTCGTACCCAACCGCTTCTGCAGCCCAGCGATTTGCGCCCTGGTACTGACGCGAAGCTTCGCGTCGAGGTTGGACAGCGGTTCATCCATACAGAACACCGTGGGCTTACGCACGATTGCCCGCCCCATGGCAACTCGCTGGCGTTGACCACCGGACAACTTGCCCGGCTTACGGTCGAGCAACGCTTCGAGCTCGAGCATCTTCGCAGCCTCCTGGACGCGCACTGCGGTATCCGCCTTGCTCATTCCCGCGTTCCGTAGCGCAAAACCCATATTGTCGGCGACGGTCATGTTGGGGTACAGCGCATAGTTCTGAAACACCATGGCGACGTCCCTGGCCCGTGGTGCGAGCCCGGTGACGTCGATCCCACCGATGTCGATTCGGCCGCTCTCCACCGATTCGAGCCCGGCGAGCATCCGCAGCGACGTCGACTTACCGCATCCCGACGGCCCGACCAGCACGATGAATTCGCCGTCGGCGATATCGAGATCGAGACTGTCGACTGCTAGCGACTCAGCACCCGGGTACCGATGCGAGACGCCGGCGTACTGGACCGCTGCCATTACGCGGGAAGATTCGGGGTGATCTGGCGGTCGATGATCTGTTGAAGCTGATCGGCGACACTCGCGAATGTGGTTGCCACATCAGCGTTCTGCAGCGCGATCTGCTCGAGACCCGTACCGATGATCTTGTCACCACCGGGGACGAAGACGCGGGCATAGTCCTGGCTGCGAGTGAACGCGAGCTGGTCGACGGCTGTCTTAGCATTCGGATTGGCTTCGAGGAACGCGATCTCACTCGGATCCTGCTGGGCAGACTTTCGAACCGGCATGTAACCGGTGTTCTGTGAGAAGTACGCCGTGTTGGCGCCGTTGGTCACGAAGTCGATGAACTTGAGAGCATTGACCTTACGTTCTTCGGAGATTTTCGACGGGATGGCCAGTCCGGCTCCACCCGTCGGGCATCCCGGTTTCCCGTCCGACGACGGCAGGAAGGCCGTGCCGAACTCGAAGGTTGCGTTCTGGTCGATACTCGACAGGTCACCGGTCGAGGCGATGGTAGAGGCGATGATGCCTGCACCGAAGTCGTTGGCGATGTCGTTGGACACCCCGGCGTACTTCTTGGTGTGAATCGAATCCTTGAGGAATTGTCCTGCGGCAATGGTCTTCTCGTCACCGAACCTCAGATCGAAGCCCTCGGAGTAGCTGCCGCCGAACGTCCAGATCGGCCCCTCGTACGTCCAACCGAGGTAGTCCACCGCGTTGCCCCAGCCGTGTGCCAGCTTGCCGTTGCCGACGACGGCCGCGATACGTGGGCCCCATTCGTCGAATTCGGCCCACGTCGTGGGTCCGCGATCCGGCAATCCTGCCTGTGACCAGACTGCCTTGTTGTAGTAGAACAGTGGGGTCGACCGCGCGTACGGTAGCGCCCAGTGGTTGCCGTTCCAGTTGTAATCGCCGAGAAGCGAATCCACGTAATCAGTGGAGTCGACCCCTGCTGCAGAGAAATGTTGGTCGAGCGGTTCGATCGCACCGGTGAGCGCGTAGTTGAACCACCAGACATCGGACAGTACGACGACGTCGGGTACATCGTTGCCGGACAGTGCCGCGTTGAACTTCTGCGACACCTCCTCGTAGTTCTTGCCGCCGTCGATCAGGTTGACGGTCAGGCCCGGGTTCTCGGCCTGGAAACGCGAGATGAGTTCCTTCTCGAAGTCCTGCGACTTTCCAGGATGATTCGACCAGAAGTCGATCGTGTTCGCGTCCCCGGTTGCTGCGTCACCCGACGAGCTCGTACCCGGGCTGCTGCATGCTGCGAGCGCCGCACCTGCTGCCAGTGTTCCAGCGAGAGTGAGGAAACCGCGTCGATCGAGGTTCGCCATGTTGTTGTGCTCCTGTCGATGAGGATGAATCAGCCTTTGACCGCACCGGAGGTGAGGCCTTTGATCATGTGGCGCTGGAGGGCTAGGAAGACGATGAGAATGGGTGCAATGGTGAGGATCGTGGCAGCCATGACCGCGCCCCAGTTGGTGTAACCCTCACTGTTCTGCAGCAGGGTCAATCCGACCGGCAGCGGCGCAACGGAGGAGTCGTCGGACATCAGGAAGGGCCAGAGGTATTCGTTCCACTCGGTGACGATCGTGATGATGGCGAAGGCGACCATCGTCGGCCCGGACAATGGCAGAACCACACGCAGCAGCAGCCTGATCGGTCCTGCTCCGTCCATTCGTGCCGCTTCGATGATCTCGACTGGAAGCGACAGAAAGTGATTGCGCATCAGGAACGTTCCGAAAGCCACGCCTGCCAGCGGCAGAATGATGCCTTGAAAAGAGTTGCGCCATCCCAGATCGGAGATCAGCGAATAGTTCGAGATGACCGTGATCTGATTCGGCACCATCAGTGCAGCGATGATGACCAGAAACACGAAGTTCTTGCCCGGAAATCTGAGGAACACCAGTCCGTACGCGCTCAGGACACCGAGAACGAACTTGATCGACGACGTCGCGACCGTGATGATCAGTGAGTTCTTCAGATAGGTGAAGAACGGCACTTCGGTCACCGCCTCGGCGTAGTTCTGCGGACGAAATACGCCCGGCCACCACGTCACCGGTTGGACATAGATCTCGCCCCGCTCCTTGAACGAGGTGATGAGAATCCAGAACAGGGGTAACCCGATCATGATGAGCACCAACACCATTGCGAGGTATCCGAAGACAGTGGACAGGTGTCGGTTCCGTTGCGCGTCGGGGGCCCGGACGGGCGACCTCTTCTCGGTGCCGATGCGCGGCGCGGTAAGTGTCATCGCTGATCGTCTCGATCCATGATTCGGACCTGCAGGAGGGTCATGATCAACAGGACGACGAACATGATCGTTGCCACCGTTGCGCCGTATCCGGCACGGAAGTTGCGGAACGTCTCTTCGTAGACCTGGAACACCATCGTCGTCGTACCGTTTCCGAGCGGCCCGCCGCGCGTCATCACGTTGATGATGTCGAAGACCTGCAACGAATTGAGCAAGACTGTTATCGAAAGAAAGAAGGTCGTCGGACGCAGTTGTGGGAGAAGAACTTTACGGAAAGTGGTCCACCTACCGGCGCGGTCGATCTCTGCCGCTTCCATGAGTTCCTTGCGGACGCCCTGCAGCGCAGCGAGGTAGATGACGAAGGCGTAACCGAGGTTCTTCCACAGATATGTCACCGTCACCATGAACAACGCCCAGTGCGGGTCCTGATAGAAGTCCGGGGAGGTCAGGCCCACTCGGTGCAAAAGATCCTGCACGAGACCGAAGTTCGGATCGAACACGAACTGGAAGGCAATTCCGATCGCAGCACCCGAAATGACGAACGGTGCGAAGATCGCGGACCTAACGAAGTTGCGACCGCGGAGCGCTCGATCGAGCAGCATCGCCAGTGCCAGACCGAGCACCAGGCTGCCGACCACTGCTGCAATCGTGAACACCACGGTGTTACCGACGATGGTCCAGGTGTCGTCACGGGAAAACCATTCGCGATAATTCTCCAAGCCGATGAACTTCGACGTCGGCGAAGAAAGGTTCCAGTCGTAGAAAGAGAATTGGAAGTTCTCGATCAACGGTCGATAGGTGAACACGACCAGCAGAACGAGATTGGGCCCCAGCAGGATAAGGAACAGTGCGTAGTCGCTCCACGGCCGACCGAAGAATGATCTCCGGCCTGCCGCGGGCAGCACTCGTTCGGTCGTTGTACTCACCGGGGGGACTGTGCTCACCCGCAGCGAACGAAAGGTGAACTACTCCCGAACTACCGAGAACGTCGAAGCGAAAGAACTAGCGGTTCCAGTCACCCAAGCCGTCGGAGCCGCTCAAAGTGCCACCGCCACTGTTGACGACGACGACGGGATCACCCTTCTGCGAGTTCTCGAAGAACCATTTCCCATCCTCGGTGCTGACGTTCAGGCAGCCGTGGCTGACATCCTCGTAGCCCTGCGAGTCGACCGACCACGGAGCGGCGTGGACGAAGATGCCACTGTAGGAGATGCGCGTCGCGTACTCGACGTAGGTGCGGTATCCCTCGGGCGAATCGACCGGTACGCCGTAGGTGGACGAATCCATGTACATGTCGCGGAACTTCTCGCCGACGAGGTAGGTGCCGTTGGGCGTCTCGTGCCCGGCCTTGCCCATCGATGTCGGCATCGTCCTGACGACCTCACCGTTGCGCGTGATCGTCATGGTGTGGGTCGCGTCGTCCGCGGTGGTGATGACGGAATCGCCGGTAGAGAAGTCGGTGCGCGAACCCGCTGCTTCGACGGTGACCTGAGTATGTGCCGGATAGAACTCGTTGGGCAGCCACCTGACCTGGCTGTCGTTGATCCAGTAGAAGTGGCCGTCGACAGCAGGCGAGGTCGTGATGCGAATTGCACGTTCAGCCGCACCTCGATCGCCGATCACCTCGTTGAAACGGATTGCAATCGGCTGTGCGACGCCGACTACGTCACCGCCGGACGGGCTGATGGACGGATCGGAGAAGTTCGCAGGTGCCAGGCGCGGGATCTGCGGCTGAGGCACCGGCGCGGCTGGGTCCGACGAGCCCGGGAATGCGGGTAGAGTGGGCGCCTCGGGACCGCCTGGCCAGAGTGGAGCGGCCTGAGCCGGCGCGATCAGCGCACTCATACCCACTGCAGCCGTCACGGTCGCCAGAGACAGGCGGACGGCGAATCGGCGCGATGTCCTAGATGCGAATGCCATAACTGTTCGGTCCATCCTTAGTCTTCCCCGAGCGTGTGGATCAAAATCCATTAACACACACCCGGCCGACATTGTGCGAATCGAAATCGGACGATTCAGATCATTCCGGCCTTCTTTGCCATCGATCGCAACTGAAATGCCGAAACGACGAATGCGATACCGAAGAGCAACGCGAACACACCGACCAGCCAGACGATGCCCAGGATGCCGCTACCAGGAAAGAACACCAGAATCAGGCCGAAGAGGAGTTCGAGAACACCCGCGATCATGAGCCCTACCCAATGCGTTGCACCGTCGAGCCGCCGTAGTCGCAGAGATCCTGCGATCTCCAGAATTCCCCCCAAAATCGCCCAGATTCCTATGACGAAGACAACAGCGATTGCAGTTATGTTCGGCCACACCAACGCGACGATTCCGGCGGCGAGCGAGACGAATCCGCCGAGCATCCACCACACCCAGCCCGATTCGACCTTCCTCGACCGAGCGGCCCGAACGATGGCCGACACCCCGTCGACGATCGCGTAGGCACCGAAAACGACGACCAGAGCCCACACTGTGACATCCGGCCAGGCCAGGGCAACGATGCCGAAGACGATCGCCACTATTCCGCGTATGAGAACCGCCCACCAGAGGTCCTTGCCGATCCGCAGAAATGCCTCTTCGTTGGTGCTGAACTGTGTCGACATTGCCATCCCCCTCATATGTTGTCGAAGCGAAGATTTGTGATTGCAAAAGCCACTCACTGAGGTAAGACGACGCCAGATCTCCAGGCGGTGGTGCCGTCGGACAGGCAACTCTGTCCGGTAGTGAAATTCAGTGCGAGACCTGCTCCCGCGTCACACCGCACGCCTTCCGAAGCAGTCCCGACAAACGTCTGGCCAGGGGCCAGCGAGATAGCCACCGCGACGGCTCCGGGATCGGGCGAGACGATCGACACCGCATTGTGGCCGAACGCAAGTGCGCCGACCTGGCCTGACGCTGTTTCGGCAGCGGCGACGGCACCGCCCTCTGCCAGACCGACGGCGTTGCCACCGACCTGGGCGCGCGCGAACGCGACTGCATCGAGCGCATGGGCGAATGCGTTACTCGTTGCGTCGGTGCGAACTCCGCATGCACTCGTCCCGTCGACGAGCACATTTTCCACCGGCGGCTGTCCACCGCAGGACAGCTCGGCTCCGTGCGCCGTTCCGGTAGTCAGCAACGCCAACGGAATACCGATCAGCACGGGGCCCGCCACCAGCGCCACCTTCCGCGCTATTCCACGTTGAAAGAACACCGCCACACCCTTCCTCGTGAGCCGCCGACCCGTGTTTGGATTGTGCCACTAACGGGCACTACCTTGCGGGTCTATCGGACCTATCAGCATTCCGTCGAGCCACCGGCGGCAGAAGATGTCGAGTCGGATGCGCGGACGTCGAATTCGCCGGACGGTCCAGGTCCGGACGCTTCGCCGTGCCAGCCTTGCGATCGGCTACCGCGAAGGATGGACACGTGAAAAACTGTTCGGTTCGTATTCGACAGATCGTCGTCGTTGTGCCGGTTCACAACGAGGAGGACCTGCTGCAGAAAGCATTGACGTCATTGACTCGCTCCCGCGCGTCCGTCGAAGAGGTGGACGTACGCACCATCGTGGTACTCGACACCTGCTCCGACAATTCCGCGACGATCGCCGCGGAGTGGGCAGCGCACACGGACGAGAGCTCGGTGATATCGGTCGACTTCCGCAATGTCGGATCCAGTCGCGCGGCGGGGTTTCGAGCTGCCCTGGGCCTCTCGTCCGGGCTGCAACCTACGAATCTGCACGAAACCTGGTACGCGACGACCGATGCCGACAGCACGGTCCGTCCAGACTGGTTGGCCTCGCACCTACGGCATGCGCAGCGCGGTGCCCAGGCCGTCGCCGGCACCGTGCGCGTCGATCTCGACTCCGCGCCGGCCGGCCTCGACCGTGCCTACCGAGCGGGTTACCGCAACCAACTCGGGCACCGCCACGTGCATGGCGCCAACCTTGCTCTCCGTGCGGACGTCTATCGAGCCGTCGGCGGGTTCCGTTCGTTGCCGACCGGAGAGGACGTGGATCTGATTCACCGCGTGGAGAGCAACTCGATCCCGGTGTTGTACGCATGCGATTCCCCGGTGTCGACGTCGAATCGGCGTGACGGCCGCGCACCCGACGGGTTTGCCGGGCACCTGCGCAACCTCGAAGCGGCGATGACGCAGTGACAACCGACATGGCTTCACGCCTGCGGAAATGGGTAGTCGAGGAGTCCACTGACCTGCCGCTGCCCGGCGCAGGTAACACTGATGCACGGTGGCAAGCCCTGGCAATGCTGAGCAGGGAGAACACCGTGCTCGGACGCCTCGCCGAGGGGCACGCAGATGCCGTCGCCATCCTCGCCGAACTCGACGGCCCGAAGCCCCGGCGCGGGCAGATCTGGGGCGTCTGGGCAGCCGAGCCGCCCACCCCGGTACTCCAGGCCGTTCATGGCCAGGGTGGTTGGAAGCTCACCGGGGTGAAACCGTGGTGCTCGGGTGCCCACATCTGTACCGATGCCCTCGTGACGGCGAAGGTCGGTGACCGGTCACAGATGTTCGCAGTCGATCTGACGCAGAGTTGGTGCTCACCGATCCCACATACGTGGCATGCAGTCGGAATGGCAGGAAGCGACTCGGGTTCCGTGCGGTTCGATGGTGCTTCGGCGAAACCTGTGGGTGAACCCGGCGCCTACATCGAACGTCCAGGTTTCTGGCACGGTGCCATCGGCGTCGCGTCGTGCTGGTTCGGTAGTGCATGTGCGGTGGCCGACACCCTGCATGCGGCGGCTCGCTCCGGCGGTGATGCTCACAAGAACGCGCATCTGGGCGCGGTCGCGGCCGCACTGGGTGCCGCTTCGAGCGCGTTGACGACCGCTGCTGCCGAAATAGATTCCGATCCAATGGATTCCGATGGGCAGGGCCGAATTCGTGCCCGGGTAGTACGGGCCATCGTCGAGAGCGCTGCCACCGAAGCCATCGATCGCGTCGGCCGAGCACTGGGCGCAGGCCCCCTGTGCGCCGACGCGGCACACGCCCAGCGGGTCGCGGATCTGAGCGTGTATCTGCGGCAGAGCCACGCCGAGCGCGATCTGGCAGCATTGGGTGAAGACATTGCTAAGGAGGACTATCCGTGGTGAGCGGCCGAGACGACATCACCCACTCGTTCGACACAGACTCGGATTCGGGAACTCCGGAGTCGGAGTGGCGGGCATGGGATCGCAGCTTTCCCTCACTCGATCTCACTCGGTGCAAAAAGTTGATCGTCGTCGCACCGCACCCCGATGACGAGGTGCTCGGTGTCGGCGGGCTGATGTTCATCGCTGCCGCCGCCGGAATCGAAGTGTCCGTAGTTGCGGTCACCGATGGTGGCGCCTCACATCCCGGTTCGCCGACGCTCTCGCCCGCCGACCTCGTGTGCGAGCGTCCCCGCGAGTCGGAGCGAGCCGTGGCACGACTGGGGGTGCGCACCGCTCCGACGCGTCTGGGGTTCGAGGACGGCGCTGTTGCCGAGCACGAGGACGAACTCGCGCACGTATTGACCGATTCGATGCACGGCGGCCCAGGAACGTGGTGCCTGACGGCATGGCGCGGAGACGGACATCCCGACCACGAGGCCACCGCCCGCGCCTGCATCACTGCCGCGTCGCGCACCGGTATCGCGATCCTCGAGTACCCGATCTGGATGTGGCACTGGGCCTACCCTGATCATCCCGACATTCCGTGGAGTCGGGCCTTCGAGGTCGATCTCGATGCCAACGCGCGAAAAGCCAAAGAGGCTGCGGTACAGGAGTTTCAGACGCAAATTGCACCACTGTCGGAGCACCCGGCCGACCGGGCGGTGCTACCTCCCTTTGCACTGGAACGCCTGCTTCGACCCTGTGAGGTGATCTTCGGATGACACTGAACGGGGACTACTTCGATGCCGTCTACGCCGAGGGCACGGACCCATTCAGGTTGCGCGCCAACTGGTACGAGGAGCGAAAGTACTCGATCACTGTCGCCTCCCTTCCCCGGCAGCGCTACCGTCGCGCCCTCGAACCTGGTTGCTCGGTCGGAGTTCTGACCGAGAAGTTGAGCGCGCGGTGCGAGGCGCTGATCTCGACCGACATCGTCGATTCCGTGCTGGATACCGCCCGCGCCGCCGTCGATGATGAGACAGTGAACTTCGTGAAGTGGTCATTGACCGACGACTGGAGTGCTGTGGCCGGTGAGGAGCCGTTCGACTTGATCGTGCTCAGCGAGGTGGGGTACTACCTCGACGAGCCCGACCTTCGTCTGGCCGTCGATGCTGCCACGACGCATCTCGAACCGGGCGGCACACTTCTCGCAGTGCACTGGCGTCATCACGTGACGGACTACCCTCTGACTGGAGATCGCGTTCACGCGGTGATCGGCGAGAACGCCGAACTCGAACGGCTAGGGGGATACATGGACGAGGACTTCGTGTTGGACGTCTTCACCCACTCACGCGGCGACGCTCAGCAGTCAGTCGCGCGACGTGAGGGCTTGGTATGAACGGAGACACCTCGACCAGGAGTTTCGACGGCGGGGGCCTCGAATCAATTCTCGGACCGGGCAGCCTTCACATCGATTTCGTCCCACTCGTCGACCTGCTGACTTCCGAGGTCATCGGACACGAAGCCATCGTCGGTGGCCCCGAAGGCTCGGCATTCGGTGATCCGGCCGCACTCGCCTCGGCCGCCCGCGCGATGAACATGACGGTCGATCTCGACCTGGTTCGATGGGAAGGCGCCGTCGGTCGTATCGCAGACTCCGATGCGTTGAAAGCCGTTCCGTTGTTCATCGCCATCGACCCCGACTCGCTTCCACATCTCCCCGACCGTGCCCAGACAGGTTCAGGCACCGCAGTCCTGCAATTGGACGAAACCTCACTCATCCGCCGGCCTGCACAGCTCCTACGCGCCGTCGCTGACGTTCGACGCCTCGGCTGGGCAATCGCCGTCGATCACGTCGGCGTCCGGCCGGAGTCCCTGGCCCTGCTGCCCCTGCTCGAACCCGACGTAGTCAAGTTGGACCGCTCCCTGATCACCCGGAAACCAAGTCTGTTCACCGCCCGCGTCGTCAATGCCGTCGCCGCATACACCGAACGAACCGGTGCCATCGTCATGGCCGAGGGCATCGACACCGAGGAAGCTGTGCACATCGCGCTCGCACTGGGTGCACGCGTCGGGCAGGGCCGTTACTTCACCGAACAGAACCGGTCGCCGGTAGAGCCGTCGGAAAAGCTGTCTCCGTTGAACTTTCGCACCTCACCGGAACGTGGATCGATGCCACGATCCTCGCCGTACCAACTTGCCGCAGCGGGTCGAGACAGCAAGCCATCGACCAAACGACTGCTCGTCGAGATGAGCAAGGGGCTCGAATCCATTGCTAGCCAATCCCTGCAGACCGCGGTAATCCTCGGTTCGTTCGAGAAGCGTGAACACTTCACCGCGCTCACCGCACGTCGGTGGGAGGTCATGGCAACTCAGGCAGCACTGGTCGGCGCACTCGCCCTCGGCATCGGCCCTGAACCGGCACCGAAGGTACGCGGAGCCGATCTGGAGCTAGGCGATCCGGTGTGCGACGAGTGGGTCGTAGTGGTTCTGTCACCGCATTTCTCGGCGGTTCTAGCCGCAAAAGATTTCGGCGACACCGGCGCGGACATGGAACGCAGGTTTTCCTACGTACTCAGTCACGACCCGCAACTGACCGTCGACTGTGCGCGCAGCCTGCTTTCACGCCTACCCGTGGAACGAACCGGGCTCTAGCAACTAGGCCTTGGCGTTCGTCTCGGCATCGGCCACCACACGGTCGGCGATATCGGCGAGCTTCGTGTTCGTCTCCTGCGACAGTTTCGACAACAACGCGAACGCCTCTTGCGCGCTGAGCTTGTACCGCTCCATGAGCATGCCTTTGGCCTGCCCGATGATGTCACGGCTGGTCAAGGCCGCCCGAATCTGCTGTTCCTCACGTGCACTGGAAAATGCTATTGCGGCGTGCGCGGCGAACAGAGAGCCGATCGACTCCGCGTCCACACCGAACGCATGCACCCGCGAGGAGTGGAGGTTCAGTGCGCCGAAGTTGTACCCCTCCACATAAAGCTGAAAACAGATCATGGATTTGACACCGAGCGCGGAAGCCGCGTCGGCGAAACGCGGCCATCGGCCGTCGGCATCCATATCGTCGATCCGAATCGTGCGCTGTTCGATGGCCGACTCCAGGCAGGGACCTTCGCCCAACTGTTCCTGAAGGGAATCACACGCGGCCGCGACTTCGCCGGACAACGCAGCGCTGTAAACGAACTTGCCCTGCAGCACCGTGGTGATGCTGGCATATTCGGCAGCGGGCACGTTCACGACCGCGGACTCGGTGATCGCAGCGAGAACCTTGTCCGGATCATGGTGCTGAAGACGCAAATCCCGCGCGACTGCGGCCAGTCGTCGACTCAGATCCAAGTCGAATGGCATCCGCGTCGGCAACTCTGTACCGAGAACCTGATCACTGATGGGAATCACCTCCGCGAACACCGATCGACTTTCGACCGGCCAAAAATGGAAGCTTAGCGCCCAGCACAGCACGTGTTACCAGCGATGAACTGATCGGCGAACCGTAAAGGCAGCCCGAGCGGTCCCATAACCCGCACTCATTCGATGCGGTTGCCTTGCTCGTCCCAATGTTCGGCAACTTTCTTCGACGGCTGCACCCGTGGTGGTTCACCGGGCATCTTGGGGTAGTCGGGCGGAAAATTGAGCTCACCACCCGGCAGGGTCTCCCACAGCTCCAGAAGAGGCTCGAGCGAGTACGCCTCGGAATCCATGTCCTCCCACGGGTCACCGTCCTCCAGGTGTCCGAGGACGGTCGTGATGTTGTAATCACGAGGATCGGTGACGGCAGCCAGCTGCGACCACGTCAAAGGCGTACTCACCGGCGCTCCCGGCCGAGCCCGAGGACTCCACGCGCTCGCGATGGTTCGGTCTCGATTGTTCTGGTTGTAGTCGAGAAAGATTCGTTCGCCGCGTTCCTCTTTCCACCACTTGGTCGTCACACCCTCGTCACGCCGTTCCAGTTCGCGGCCGAGACCGATAGCTGCATGCCGTACCTGCTCGAACGTGTACTCCGGTCGAATGCGGACGTAGATATGGATCCCCCGGCTACCACTCGTCTTGGGGTACCCACGAAGGCCGAGCTCGGCCAACAACTCGCGGGTCACCTCCGCCACCCGCTGCGCATCGGCGAAGGTCGTACCAGGCTGCAGATCCAAGTCGAGCCGAAGCTCGTCGGGGTGGTCCAGGTCCGACTTTCGCACCGGCCAAGGATGGAATGTCAGCGTGCCCATCTGCGCGGCCCACACCAGCGCAGCAGATTCACTCGGACACAATTCGTCTGCCATACGGCCACTCGGGAACGTGACCTTCACTGTCTCGATCCATTCGGGCGCGCCTTTGGGCAGCCGCTTCTGATAGAAACCGTCACCCTCCTTGTCCTGCGGCCCGAGCGCAAGCCTCATGCCATCACGAAAGCCGTCGGGCCACCGTTCCATGGCAATCGGTCGTGCGCCTACAGCCCGTAGAAGTGGCTCACCGACCGCTGCGAAGTACTCGCAGACAGCCAATTTGGTGATCGCCGGAGTCCGGTCGGTTGCCTCGTAGATGACGCGGTCAGGGCTCGACACGCGCACTTCACGCCCACCAGCATCGACGAACGCCGGCGGCGTCTTCGCAGCCATCTCAGTTACCGCCCGCGATGACATCGGCCACGTCGTAACGCACCGGGACCTCCAACTGCTCGTACGTGCACGACATGGGGTCTCGGTCCGGTCGCCACCGAAGGAATCTCGCCGCATGCCGAAGCCGCTCACCCTCCATCTGGTCATAGGCAACTTCGACGACGCGTTCTATTCGAAGCGGCACCCAGCTGCGATCCTTGTTCGAAGTCCATCTGTTCGCCTGGGCGTCGGAGACCACATCCTCCCCTACGCGCAGAGGCGCAAGCTCGTCGAGCAATTCCACCCGTCGCTTGTCGGTGAACGCCGACGCACCGCCGATCATCCGGAGCTGGTCGCCGTCGTACAGGCCCAGCAGCAGAGACCCAATTCCCTTACCCGACTTGTGAACTCGATATCCGATGAGAGCGCAGTCTGCCGTCCGCGCGTGCTTGACCTTGATCATCTCTCGCTTGTTCGGCAGATACAGGCCGTCGAGCTTCTTGGCGACAACGCCATCGAGGCCTGCACCCTCGAATCTTTCGAACCAATCCTCGGCAGTGGCCGCATCGTCGGTGGCACTGGTGACCTGGCATTGCGTGCCACCCACGACGGACTCGAGAAGCTGGGCTCGACGGCTGCGAAACGGCTCGCCCGTCATATCCGTCGAGCCGAGCGCCAAAAGGTCGAAGCCCACGAACATCGACGGCGTCTTCTCTGCCAGCATCTTCACTCGACTGTCGGCCGGGTGAATCCTCTCCGACAGCGCATCCCAGTCGAGTCGCGTCCGACCGTCGATCTCACGTGGCACCACGATCTCGCCGTCGACGACGATCCGATCGGGCAGTTCACGACGAACTGCGTCGATCAACTCGGGGAAATATCTCGCTAGATTCTTGCCCCCGCGAGAGCCGAGTACGACCTCGTCTCCGTCGCGGAAGACGATGGAGCGGAAGCCGTCCCACTTGGGCTCGTACGACCATTCGGCGTCCCCATCGGCAGGCTGCTTGGGTACTGCCTTGGCCGCCTTGGCGAGCATCGGCTGGAGAGGCCACGCGAGAGGTAGGTCCACCTGGTCGATCTTGCCTCATACCACCGACAACCACGTGGAAAAAGATCGGCAGAGTGTCACTTTGCCGGGTCGTCAGATACTTTTACCGGACCGCGTTCGATGTTCACTCGAAAGAATTCAGGATCTTGGAAGATGACCACCTCATGCCGTCCACTTCGTGGCGCCGTCCGCCGTTTCTTCGCGGTGTCGGCCGCCTTGGCGTGTGCAACGTCGATCGTTGCGAGCTGTAGCTCCGACATCACTCCTCGGGCGATTCCGGCCGCCGACGCCGGTCCGAATCCCACTACAGCAACGACATCGAGGCCTCCTCCCGCTCAGGAAGACATCGACATCGACATCGACGTAGAGATCGGCGAGTGCGTCGAGCTCGGTGGCACATTCGACGATGCCGACATCGACAACGCGACGTGCGGCAGCCCCGCCTCCAACTACAAGGTGATCGCGAAAGCCCCTTCCGGTGACGAGTGCATCAGCGACGCCGACCAGTACTACTACGAAACCTTACGAGGCGTCGAGCAGGGAGCACTGTGCCTGGACGTCGACTGGGTGGTCGGTGGATGCATGGAGGTCTCCGGTGACGACCCGGTGCGAGCCGACTGCACTACGCCCGGCACAGAGACGGTTCGAGTCGTAGAAATCTTGCCCGGCACTACCGAGGTGAACGACTGCTCGGATCCTGCCACCAGTGGCTACGCCTACGACGAGCGCAACTTCATCGTCTGCGTCGAGGATCTGTAGCTCGAATTCGACGTGTCTCGAGCAGCGATCGGTGCCAGACTGCGCACGTGAACGCTGAAGCGTCGGTCCCACTGGCGTCCTCGCGGGGACGTTGGATCGTCGCCGCCACCGTCCTCGGTTCCTCACTGGCGATGCTCGACGGCACCGTCGTCAACGTCGCCCTGCCGGACATCGCTCGGGATCTCGATTCCGGTGTCTCCGGGCTGCAATGGACGATCAGTGGATACACGCTGACTCTCGCGTCGCTCATTCTGTTGGGCGGCGCACTGGGCGATCGGCTCGGACGTCGCAAGGTGTTCATCTGGGGCACCGTCTGGTTCGCGCTCGCGTCGATTCTGTGCGGACTCGCCCCGAACATCGAGGTGCTGATCGCTGCCCGGCTGGTCCAGGGAGTCGGCGCCGCGCTACTGACTCCGGGCAGTCTTGCTCTCATCTCGGCCTCGATTCACCCCGACGACCGCGGCGCCGCAATCGGCCTGTGGTCCGGGCTCGGCGGCGTCGCATCGGCCGTCGGCCCGCTGCTCGGCGGATGGCTCGTCGAAATTGCCGGGTGGCGCTCGGTGTTCATGCTCAACATTCCGCTGGCCATCGTCGTCGTATGGGTCGCGCGCAAGCACGTGCCGGAGAGCAGCGACCCGAATGCACACGGTCGGCTCGACCTCCCCGGCGCCGCAGTCGTCGCGCTGGCGCTCGGCCTACTCACCTTCGGGTTCATCGAATCGTTGTGGGTCTTCGTCGGCCTCGGCGTCGTGGCACTCGCAATCTTCGTCGTCATCGAGCTGCGAACGAAAAACCCACTGGTTCCGCCGTCGCTCTTCGCTTCCAGACTCTTTCTCGCGGCCAACCTCGTCACGTTGGCTGTCTACGCGGCGCTGGGTGGAGTGTTCTTCCTGCTGATACTGCAATTACAACTGGCGTTGAACTACTCGCCTATCGCAGCCGGTGTCGCCACACTGCCGATCACCATTCTCATGCTGACCCTCTCTTCTCGCACCGGCCGCCTGGCCCAGCGCATCGGGCCGCGGATGCCGATGACGATCGGGCCGCTCGTCGCAGCGGTCGGCCTGCTGCTGATGCTGCGCATCGAACCGGGCTCGACCTATCTCCTCCACGTCTTCCCCGCCGTCCTGGTGTTCGGCCTCGGACTGTCGTTGCTCGTCGCACCACTGACCGGCGCTGTACTCGGCGCCGTCTCCTCCGATCGGGCCGGTACCGCCTCCGGCGTCAACAATGCCCTCGCGCGAACCAGCCAACTGTTGGCCGTCGCCGCACTGCCCGGGCTCGCCGGTATCTCGGGCGTGGACTACGACAACCCCGCCGTATTCTCCGCAGGTTTTCACACGGCAATGGGCATCTGCGCTGGACTACTCGTCCTCGGGGCGATCGTCGCGGCGGCGATGATCAGGGGCGAGCGTCGCGCCGATCCCGAATCCGTCGACTGCCTCCCACATTGCGACGTGTCGTCCCCGGCGGTGACTCCGCGACAGCAGGTTTAGGCTTGCCCTTGGATAACAGCCCCCTATCCACGCAAACAGGTCAGGAGTGTCATGTCGACCCCGCAGGATTATTCGGACAAACAGTCACCGGACGTCAAGCCACGTAGCCGAGACGTCACGGACGGTTTGGAGAAGACCGCTGCGCGCGGCATGCTTCGAGCCGTCGGGATGGGTGACAAGGACTGGGGTAAATCTCAGATCGGCGTCGCGTCGTCGTGGAACGAGATCACCCCGTGCAACCTCTCGCTCGAGCGCCTCGCCAAAGCCGTGAAGGTCGGCGTGCACGCCGCCGGCGGTTATCCGCTCGAATTCGGCACCATCTCGGTGTCCGACGGCATCTCCATGGGTCATGAAGGCATGCACTTCTCGCTGGTATCTCGCGAGGTGATCGCCGACAGCGTCGAGACCGTCGTCAGCGCCGAGCGGCTCGACGGATCGGTACTACTCGCCGGTTGCGACAAATCGCTGCCCGGCATGCTGATGGCTGCCGCAAGACTCGACCTTGCCAGCGTCTTCCTCTACGCCGGTTCTACGCTGCCTGGTTTCGCAACGCTGTCCGACGGCAGCGAGCACCAAGTCACCATCATCGACGCGTTCGAAGCCGTCGGTGCCTGCTCACGCGGACTGATGTCGCGCGCCGACGTCGACACCATCGAGCGCGCAATCTGCCCCGGTGAAGGTGCCTGCGGCGGCATGTACACCGCCAACACGATGGCCAGTGCCGCAGAAGCCATGGGCATGTCACTGCCGGGCAGCGCATCCCCGCCCGCGCCGGACCGTCGACGCGACGGATTCGCCCACGCAAGCGGTGAAGCCGTCGTCGAACTCCTTCGCCGCGGAATCACCTCACGCGACATCATGACAAAAGAAGCATTCGAGAACGCGATCGCTGTCGTCATGGCCTTCGGCGGATCGACCAATGCCGTGCTGCACCTACTGGCCATCGCCCACGAAGCAGAAGTCGAACTCACCCTCGACGACTTCGTCCGAGTCGGTGCCAAAGTTCCACACCTCGCCGACGTCAAGCCGTTCGGCAAGCACGTCATGACCGACGTCGACGCCATCGGTGGCGTCCCAGTGGTCATGAAAGCACTGCTCGACGCGGGGCTCATGCACGGCGACTGCCTCACCGTCACCGGAAAGACCGTGGCCGAGAACCTCGCTCACATCGCACCCCCGGACCCCGACGGCAAGGTGTTGCGCGCACTCGACAAGCCCATCCATCCGACCGGCGGCATCACCATCCTCAAGGGCTCCCTCGCTCCCGGGGGTGCCGTCGTCAAATCCGCCGGATTCGATTCCGACGTATTCACCGGCACTGCAAGGGTTTTCGAACGTGAACGCGCCGCAATGGACGCACTCGAAGACGGCACCATCGCCGCAGGTGACGTCGTCGTCATCCGCTACGAAGGACCCAAGGGCGGCCCAGGCATGCGCGAAATGCTCGCCATCACCGGCGCCATCAAGGGCGCAGGCCTCGGTAAAGACGTCCTGCTACTCACCGACGGCCGCTTCTCCGGAGGCACCACAGGCCTCTGCGTCGGTCACGTCGCACCCGAAGCCGTCGACGGTGGCCCAGTGGCCCTCGTACGCGACGGCGACCAGATCCGCCTCGACGTCGGCAAAGGCACACTGGACCTACTCGTCGACGAAGAAGAACTCGAACAGCGTAAGCAGGGTTGGGAGCCACTACCTCCCCGGTACACGCGTGGTGTGCTGGCGAAGTACGCCAAACTTGTCGGCTCGGCATCCCAGGGTGCCGTGCTCATCTAGTTCCTCGCGCCGGCCGGCGGTTGCGTCGGCCGGCGGTTGCTTGAATGGCGGTTACGTCGGCCGGCGGTCGCTTGAATGGCCACCTCAAGCTAACCAATCGTATGAATGTGACATTGAAGCGATGGGGCCGGCTGCGGTCGGCCGGCGGCCAGCGGTCGGCGGTCGGCGGTCGCTCGAACAATGCCCCACTGCGAGCGTGAGAGCCGAGAAACACGAGTGGGCCGTCGCAACAGTCGAAACTGTCGTGACGGCCCACTCGGGCAAGAAGTATGCGTTAAGGAATCGGGCTGAACCCGGTTCCTACTGCGTTCCCTGCGTTGATGTGACGAAGAATCGCATCGATGTTGGTTCCGACCTCGGGTCCGAAGCAGGCGATGCCGAGGTAGGCGTTGACCATGCCGACCAGCGTTGTACCCACGACGACAGGGCTTCCCGAATCACCTTCGACGACGCACAGCTGAGACCAGGTCTCTTGGGACTGCAGAATGTCGCCGTACGCAATACCGCACGTGTTGCCGGTGGTGCGGCCCTCTTTGCACACGATGTTGGGGAATGACGTCGGCGGGCCGACGTTGGTGATGGTGACGTTGCCGATCCGGTTGACCGGGACGACCTTCGCGCGATCGAACTCGATGACCGCGTAGTCGTATTCAGGGTTGGAGAATGCGATGCGTCCTACGACTCCGGCGTCGGTGTTGGCCTCGGCCGCGATTGTTGCACCCGCGCCACCGCAGTGACCAGCGGTGATTCCGACCAGGCGACCTGCTGCGTCGTTACCGATCGTGGTGAGCGTGCACTCGGCACTGTTGCCCACGATGATTCCGGAGCCCCCTCCCAGAACCGCCGGCGCTGCAGCAGATGCGGTCCCTACCCCGACACTGGCTGCAACGGCGGCGGCCGCGACGACAACCAGCATGAACTTCTTCAACAATGTATTCCCTCTCCAGCGGTGTCCGCAGACACTAGCAATAAGTAGCACCGATGGACGAGTGCGCGGGGAAATTTGTTTTCACTCCGTTTCCTTCTGCTCCAGTGCAGCGAGCGTGGATCGTGCTACCTCGAGTTGCCGGCTCAGTTCTGCTACGCGTTGTGCTGCTTCCTCGCGTGCGTGTGAGATGACAGCCTCGACGGCGTCCCGTGCCGAGTCGTCGCCGAGTTCTCGTACGGCACGCGAGACCGACTCCGGCGAAACCGGCTGCGCCTTGCCCGGGCGACGCGCACCGTGCGTGACTGTCACCGACCAATCGTTGTCCGGGCCGGCATGGATGGTGACGCTGACGCTGTCGGGGCCTTTCTTACCCTTGCGCGCTGCAAGCGGCTTCGGAGCCACAGCCGGTCGCGACGGCGCAGGTACCGGCTTGACAGCAGCAGCTTTGACCGGCTTTGGGGGCGCCACAGGTTCGGTCCACTCGGCTATCTCGACCTTTGCCGGTGCCGGCTTGGTGGCCTGGGGTGTGGCCTTGGTGACCTCCGACGCCGGGTTGCGCGTCATTCGCAGTTCCTCGGCCTCGAACGGAAGCTCGTCGTTGACGCCCTTGGGCGAGATGGTGACGGTGTTGCCGTCCACGGACACGACCTTCGCAGAAGTGCCTTCGGGGAGTCCGAGGCTCGGCGTTGCCTCGATCAGGTAAACGGTGGCGCGCCGCCCTCCGGCGACCGCGGCGGCGAGGCTTTCCAGGTTTTCGGGCGTGAGTGCGTCGGTCTTCGGCGATCGTCTACGCGGTGGCATCCAAGCGGCCTCTCTCGAAAGTGTTTGCGAACACTGTCCCACAGACTCAGGCGGGACTGTACCCAGCTAGGAAGTCGTCGACGATTCTTGCGCACTGCACGGGCCCCAGCGGAGTCGGTGTCGCCAGTTCGGTGAACAGGATCGGACCGAGAAGCTGCGCGACCACGAGGTCGGAGTCGACCTGACCGAGCCGCTCTCTGGCTTCCTCGGTATGAAGCACCTGATCGAAGGGCATCCGATACTGCTCCACGATACGAGCGCGCACGCCGGGAGCGTCTGGTGGCATTGCTCGTCGCGCAGGCGACGATGATCGACGACGTCCCGATGCACGCGCAACGAGCCCTCCGTCGGCACTGCGGGAACCGGCCCGAGCAAACCGTTGGTTTCGCTACGATACCGCCAGTCTCGTTCAGCCGGGGAGGAACTTCGTGACTCGTACTCAAATATGGATGCTCACCGTCTCGTGCATGGCCGTGGCGCTGGTGGTCTCGGCCATGGCGGCTCTCAACACCGCGCTGGGGGACATCGCGCGCGACACCGGCGCGACTCAGGCCCAGCTCACCTGGATCGTCGACGGGTACACCCTCACGTTGGCGTGCCTACTCCTCCCGGCCGGAGCCCTCGGCGATCGCTACGGCCGACGTCGCATGCTGGTCCTCGGGCTTCTACTCTTCGGAGCGGCATCCACAATGCCGATCCTCGTCGACAGCCCCGAATGGCTGATCGCTACCCGCGGGGCTGCCGGAGTCGGCGCGGCCTTGGTCATGCCGGCGACGCTAGCGTTGATCACCGCCGAGTTCGACCCACACACGCGCTCCCGCGCTGTCGGGATCTGGGCAGGCGTCGCAGGCTCGGGCGCCGTAGCCGGCCTCCTCACCTCGGGCCTCCTCCTCGAACTATGGTCTTGGCACTCGATCTTTTTTGCTCTCGCCCTCGTATCCGTGGTGGTCACCGTACTGGCATGCACGCTGCGCCCCTCGAGCGCTCCCATGGCCGATCCGTTCGATGTCCCAGGCGCCGTTCTGATCGCGGCTGCGGTGGCACTCTTCGTGTTCGGTGTCATCGAGGGGCCTGCTCGGGGGTGGTTGCACCCGCTCGTTCTCATCGGACTGGTTGCCGGCCTTGCCGCAGCCGGGGCGTTCGCTGTCGTCGAGTCGCGCCGGTTCCACCCACTTCTCGATGTCCGACTGTTCCGGGGCCGAGCCTTCGCCGTGGGATCGGTGTCGTTGCTACTACAGTTCCTCGCGACCTTCGGGCTGTTCTTCCTCATCGTTCAATACCTGCAGCTGGTCCTCGACTATTCGCCTTTACAGTCCGCGGTCGCATTGGCGCCCATCGCAGCACCCGTGCTCGTACTGTCGGTGCTGTCGCCGTGGTTGCTGCGCCTCGTCGGCTTGCGCGTCCTCACCGCAGCCGGCCTGACCGTACTTTCGGCGTCTCTGTTCTTGCTCACGCGCCTCGGTATCGACTCCGACTACATCGACGTCGCGGTGCCGTTGGTCATCTCCGCGATCGGGATCGGCCTCTGCACGGCACCTGCTACCTCGGCAATCGTGTCCAATACTCCCGAGGACAAACAGGGAGTCGCATCCGCGGTCAACGACGCGGCCCGAGAGATCGGAGCAGCAATCGGCGTCGCTCTAGCCGGAAGTGTTCTGGCCGTTGGTTATTCGAGATCGATCGAACCGACAGCGGCCATGGCTCCACCCGAGGCGCAGCAAGCTATCGGAGACTCGTTGGCCTCGTCCCTGGCCGTAGCAGAGATGGCCGGACCCCAAGGTACAAGGCTGGAGACACTTGCTCGGGAAGCGTTCGTATCCGGAATGCACGAGGCGTCGATAGCGCTCGGCGTCGTACTGATCTTCGCCGCAGTCTTGACGGCAGCGTGGGCACCGAGCAGAAAAGCCGAAAGGATTTTAGTGTAACTTAAAGTACAAGTTACTTTGGTTAACACTTAAACGGATGGCCGAAGAACCACCACTACTCGATCGACCATACGTGACGTCCGGGCAGCACACGCGGTACGGGATCGGTATCGGAAACCCACTGATCTACCAGAGCTTCCGCGTAGCCTGACATGCGTGCCTGCGTTAGGCACGGAACAGGAGCATGTCGGTGTACCACGTCGATTCGCGTTTACAGAAGACCAACGATGGCCAGCAGGTTTATCTTCTGGACGCTGCCTCGACACTCGAGGTTCAGGCTTTGAACCAGTGGATCGACGCGACGACTGCAGAAGGCACCCAACGTCCCCCGTCGGTCGTTCTGTCCGGTGAAGCATCGCACCAAGTCGCCGACACGGTTCGCGGCATCGCCGAAGACCCGCTTCTCGTGCCACTGAGAGTGACGCTGACAGAGAAGAAGCGCGGCAGCATCCTCTACCGGATATTTAAACCGCGCGGCAATTCGATGCCCACCAAGGCATGGGATCGCTGGGTTGCGGGCGAAGACCCGGATCATTCGGCAGTCCTGGTCGGCGAGCCGGCGACGCTCAGCGATCTGCAGTCGAGGTTCGATCGGGTGGGTGGAACTTCGCTCTCATCCTTCATTCATAGACAGGCCAGCCTCGCGCTCGATCGCGCCGAGCGTGGCGTCATCGGTTCCGAGTACAAGATCCCGCGTTTCGTCGTCGAGGACATGACGGAGCAGAAGAAGTTCCATGACGGGATGCAAGAACTCGCCACCAAGGTCGGTGAGAACATCGCCGACGTCGAACGTCGCGTGCACAAGATTTTGGACGAGATGGTCGCCACCGAGACTCGACGGGCGGTGGAAATGTGGGGAACGCTCGGCGCGTATTTCTCGCGTGCATACCGCGTCGACGTCGACCGGACTGGGTTGCAGAAGGTTCGCGAACTCAACAAAAGCTATCCGCTGGTCTTCCTCCCGAACCACCGTTCCTATCTCGACCCCCTGGTCCTTCGACCAGCGCTGCTCGCGGAAGGGCTCCCACTCAACCATGTGATGGGCGGAATCAACGTCGGATTCTGGCCGCTGGGCCCGATAGCCAAACGCAGTGGCGTTGTACTCATCCAACGCAAGTTCTCCGACGAGATCTACAAGTGGACGCTGCGTCAGTACATGAGTTTTCTGCTGAGCAAACGCTTCAACCTCGAGTGGTACATCGAGGGTGGACGCAGCCGAACGGGCAAACTACGGCCACCGCGGTTCGGCTTGCTCACCTACCTCGTCGATGCACTCGAGAACAGCGACGCCGAGGATGTATATCTGGTCCCGACCTCTATCACCTACGACCGCTTGCACGAGGTCGGTGCCATGGCCGCGGAGTCGCATGGCGCGAAGAAGCAGGCAGAAGGCATTCGAATGGCGCTCGGATACGTTCGCGCGCAGGGCAAACTACGCGGAAACGTATACCTGACGTTCGGCGAGCCGATCTCTGTCCGATCCATCGTCGATGCAAGCGAGGACAAGCGCGTTGCGGTCCAGCGGATCGCCATCAACGTCGCGCACGCCATCAACAATTCGACACCGGTCACCCCGGCGGCACTGGTGACGATGGCATTGCTCGGCATCGAAGACCGGGCATTGAACGTCCACGAGATGTGGGCCATCATCGCCCCACTCGCTTCGTACATCCGCCGGCGCGGGTTGCCCACGGCAGGTGGTGTCGATATCAGCGAGGTCGACGTGGTGCGCGCGGCCGTCGTCGCGCAGGTGGCGGCGGGTGTTGTCAAGAGATTCGACGACGGCCCCGAGCCGGTGTTCTACCTTGCTCAGGACAAACATCTGGTCGCAGCATTCTTCCGCAACAACGCAATTCACTACTTCGTCATGCGTGCGATCGGCGAACTGGTCACCTTGCCGGATCAGGGTCAGACAACGGCATCGACGCCGGAGTCGATGTGGGCGTCCGCACTCGCACTGCGTGACCTGCTGAAATTCGAATTCTTCTTCGGTGACAAAAAGGAGTTCGGTGAACGACTCGAGACCGAAGTCGAACTCATCGATCCGAACTGGCGAGCCAACCTGTCCGACCCCGATTACGCAGTGCAACAACTTCAATCACAGGACTTGCACCTCGCACACCGCGTTCTGCAGCCGATCATGGAGGCATATCAGGTCGTTGCCGATCAGTTGATGCTGCTGCCGGTGGATGCGGAGTTCGACAAGCCTGTCTTCATCGCCCAATGCTTGGGTGCCGCTCAGACCCGTCGCCTGCGACAGCAGCTCGACCACAGCGAGTCCATTTCAGGCGAATTGTTCGACACCGCTCTGCAATTGGCCGAGAACCGCAACCTCATCGATCCCGCCGGCGAAAATGTTGCCCAGTGCCGACGCGACTTCGCCCGGGAGATCAACGAATGGGCACGTAAAGCCAGATTGATTCGCGACATGGCTCGTCGTCAGCTGAACGAGGTCGATCCGATCAACTCACCGGACGGCTCGCCTTGCAGTGACACAACGAACAGCGACGAGCCGGGAGAGGAGGGCTGATGACTCAGCTGGCCGATCAGTTGACTGCTATCGCCGAGGCGCCCGCGGGACCGGGCACTGCAGCATTCTTCGATCTCGACGGCACCTTGATCAACGGCTTCTCTGCGAAAGCAGTGTTCCTGGAACGACTGAAGACGCTCGATGTGACGGTGCGCGAACTGTGGGAAATCTCGAGTGCAGTCGTCGAGATGCGAATGCGGAACTCCCCCGTCGACAATTTGATGGGCAAGGCTGTCAAGGGCCTGGAAGGTCGCCGCGAAGAAGACCTGATGACGCAGGCATACACGTTGTTCCGCAACGAGATTGCACCGATGATCTACCCGCAGGCTCGCATTCTCGTCGAAGCGCACCGGCATGCGGGCCATCGCTTGATCATTGCCACGTCGGCAACTCCGTACCAGGCGATTCCGGTACGCGAAGACATGATGTTCGACGAGTTGTTGTGCGTGACCGACGGGTTTCTGACTGGTGAACTGGTCGGAAATTCGTTGTGGGGACCGAGAAAAGCCCAGGCTGTCACCGACTACGCCGAGCGCGAGAAACTCGATCTCGCAGAATGCTTCGTCTACTCGAACGGCGGCGAGGACGTCCCGATGCTGCTCGAAGCCGGACGGCCGGTCGCGTTGAATCCTGACGCCGAGCTCGACCGTTATGCAAAGAAGGCAGGGTGGCCGATATTGCGCCTCGAAAGCCCTAGACGTGGAACCGATCTCACTTCGGCAGTTCGCAGCACCGCTGCGATGGGGGCAGTGATCGCCAGCGCCGGCATCGGCATCGGGCTCGGCATCCTCACGCGCAGTCGGCGGACCGGCGCCAACATCACCTCCACCGTCGCACCGGACATCGCCTTGACGCTCGCCGGCATCAAGCTCGACGTCACCGGCACCGAGAATGCCTGGTCCGCGCGGCCAGCAGTGTTCATGTTCAATCATCAAAGCGCGGCCGATTCACTGATCGTCACCTCGATTCTTCGCCGGGACATCACCGCTGTCGCCAAGCGTGAACTCGAGCGCGATCCTAGGTTTGCCCTGCTCGGAATGATTTTCGACGTCGCCTACATCGATCGAGGCGATCCGGCCAAGGCGCGTGAAGCGCTGCTCCCCGCCATCGAGAAATTGCATTCGGGTATCTCGGTCGCGATCGCACCCGAAGGCACTCGAATGCCCACCTCCAGATTGGGACGCTTCAAGAAGGGCGGCTTTCATCTGGCGATGCAGGCCAAGGTCCCCATCGTTCCCATCGTCATCCACAATGCCGGCGACGTGATGTGGAAGAAGGACTTCACGGCGCATTCCGGTACCGTCAAGGTGACCGTCGGCGAACCGATTCCGACCACAGATTGGGAACCGGACAAGCTCGACTCCTACATCGAGGACGTCCGATCGTATTTCGACAGAACGCTGGGATATGACTGACAATCAGATCAGTTCGGTTGTGCAGACCGAGATCGAGAACACACTTCTCGGTGGCGAACGCAGGTACACGCGGGCCGATATCGCCGAAAAGTCCGGCCTTCCGCTCGAACGGGTGGTGCAGCTGTGGATCGCGATGGGTTTTCCGGTCCACACCGACCCCTCCGCGGTCGTGTACACCGATGCCGATCTCGATGCGCTGCGACTGATCACGAGCCTCACCGAACAGAAAGTGATCAAGCCGGAGATGGAGGTCGCCATCGCGCGTACTCTCGGGCAGTCGATGTCCCGGCTCGCCGAATGGCAGGTGGCCGTGGTCAATTCCCACATTCTGGATCGAATCACCTCTCATACCGCCAGTGAGGACCCGGCCGATCTCGACGCGATTCGACGTGACGCGAGATCCATTGCAGCGCAAACAGTTCCCACTCTCGAAGCCCTGCAGTCCTACACCTGGCGTCGACATCTGGCTGCCACCGCAGGCCGGTCCATCGCCGGCCCGACCGAAGAAACCACCAGCCGCACCCTCGCCGTCGGATTCGCGGACATGGTCGGCTACACCAGCCTGACCCGACGCCTCGGTATCGAGGAACTGACGACTCTGCTCGAGGAGTTCGAGTCGATCGCCACGAACATCATTGCCCGTGGCCGCGGGTCCGTCATCAAGAATGTCGGCGACGAGGTCATGTTCAGTGCGCAGACCGCCGAAGATGCGGCTCACATCGCTCTCGATCTCCAGTATGCGTTCGAGGCACACGGGGACATACCCGAACTCCGTATCGGTTTGGCATGGGGATCCGTGCTCGCCCGGTACGGCGACCTGTACGGCTCGGTCGTCAACATAGCTGCCAGACTTACCAGTTCGGCACATCCGGGAACCATTCTGGTGGACACCGCGATGACCGAGATGCTCGACGGCGACTCGGAGTTCCGCCTCAAAGCCATCAGATCCCTGCGGGTGCGTGGTTTCCACAAACTCAAGCCGCATGCACTGCGCAGAAGCGCGGACGATCGACCGAAGGAACGGTAGCCGTCCGCGGACCGATACCCTGGGGTCTGTCCGCACCACTCGCCAGTAAGCAAGAGGAACAAAGATGATCGGCGCCGTCAGCGGCCTGTTGTATGCGATGTCACTGGTCGTCGGCGTATGGGTTCTCGTCAAACTTTTCTCGAACAGCCCGGTGCTGTTGAAGAACCGCGCGGATCGTGCCCTCTTCTGGACCATCTCAGCAACCGAGGTAGTGGTTCTCGCGCAGGCCATCATCGGATTTGTCGCGATGTTCACCAGTGATCGCGAGATTCATCGGCTCACCTTCGGCGCCTACCTGATCGGCTTGCTGTTGTTGCTTCCGGTCGGCACGTGGTGGTCGCTCGGTGATCGCTCTCGCGGCGGCACAGCGGTTCTGCTGGTCGCCGTCCTCACCCTCGCAGCCATGGTGCTGCGCCTGAGCCAGATATGGGCCGGATATGCCTGATAGCTCCCAAGACGACAGCCTGAAGAAAGCGACCCGTACCGGTTTCGGCCGCTTCCTGATCGCGGTCTACGCAGTCTTCGCGGTCGCGGCGACATCGAGATCTCTGGTCCAGCTGACGACGCGCTTCGACGAAGCTCCGTTCGCGTACATCTTGTCGGCGGTGGCAGCGGTGGTCTACATCATCGCCACCGTCGGCCTCGCACGAGCAACCGAGGCCTCGCGGCGCGTGGTGATGGTCTCCTGCATCATCGAACTGGTCGGAGTGCTGGCCGTGGGCGCTCTCAGCTACCTTCAGCCAGACGATTTCCCCGACGCGACCGTGTGGTCACACTTCGGACAGGGATATGTGTTCATCCCGGTGATTCTCCCGATAGCCGGGCTGTGGTGGCTGCGTCGCACCCGCAACGCTGGGGTCTAGGCGGGTAGAGCGGCGAGGTTCGCCACCGACTTGGTGACATCGGAACCAAGAGCCCGCGCGACGACGCTGCCGACCGGGCCGAAGAGGACTCCCCCACCGAAGTAGGCGTCGAGCGTCAGTTTCGATCCGCTCCGATGCTCGCTGACGTGAATGGTCAACGAGATCTTGATGCCACCTTTACCTGTTCCCGACATTTCGATCAGCTTGGGTTCATCGAACTCGGTGAACGTCCATTGGATCGTGTTCTTGAAGCCTTTGACCTTGACGAGGGACTCCACTTCGGTGCCTTTGCTCAGCACCTTGGGGGGCGGGGAGCACCAGCCACCATGGATTGTCATCCACTCGTCGAACCTGTCGAGCGCCGACGCTTTGTCCCATGCGCCCTGCGGATCCTCGGGCATCTCTACCGAGACGCTGATCGTTGCCATGCTTCGAGCTTTGCACAAGTGTCTCGCGGCCCCGCTGGCGACCGTTAGCCTGAGCACATGGCGACGCTCGACATCGCAGGTCGGAAAGTCTCGGTGACCAATCTCGACAAGGTGCTGTTTCCGAGTACTGGCACTACAAAAAGCGAGGTCATCGAGTACTACACGAGCATTGCCCCGGCAATGCTCCCGCACATCATCGGCCGAGCGGTCACCAGGAAGCGCTGGCCGAACGGCGTCGAGCAGCCTTCGTTCTTCGAGAAAAATCTTGCGTCTTCCGCCCCGGACTGGGTCGACAGGCGCGACATCACGCACTCCGATCGCGTCGTGACATACCCTCTCTTCTCCAGCGCTGCCGATCTCGCGTGGCTCGGCCAGCAAGGCGCGATCGAGGCGCATGTTCCGCAATGGCGATTCGACGGGAACGCACCGGGCCCCGCCACGAGGATGGTGTTCGATCTCGACCCCGGCGACGACGTCGACCTGGACCGCTGCGCCGAGGTCGCATGCGAGATTCGAGACATGATCTCCGAGATCGGATTCCGGGCGTTTCCGGTAACCAGCGGGAGCAAGGGGATTCATCTCTATGTGCCGCTGGAGAAGCCCCTGACGTCCTCTGGTGCCTCGACGGTGGCCAAGCGCGTCGCGACGTTGTTGGAGGATCGATCGCCCGATCGAGTGACGGCGACGATGGCGAAGGCCAAACGCACCGGCCGGGTGTTCGTGGATTGGTCGCAGAACAACGGGAAGAAGACGACCGTTGCGCCGTACTCGCTCCGAGGACGGGCTGAACCGACCGTCGCGGCCCCACGATCGTGGGACGAACTCGAGTCTCCAGGACTGAGGCAGTTGGGTTTCGAGGAAGTCCTCGCTCGTTACCGCCGCGACGGTGACCTGCTCGCCGACCTGGATCCACCGATCGAGTACTCCGAGCCGGACAAGCTGACCACGTATCGGAACAAGCGCAGTGCCGCCAAGACCCCGGAACCGATACCGGAGAGCACCGAGCAGACCGGGAACGGCGATACGTTCGTCATCCAAGAACATCATGCTCGACGGCTGCACTACGACTTCCGGCTCGAACACGACGGCGTCCTGGTCTCGTGGGCAGTGCCGAAGAACATTCCCGAGGACCCGGGGAAGAACCGCCTCGCCGTACGCACCGAAGACCACCCGCTCGAATACGCATCGTTCGAGGGCAGCATCCCCAAAGGTGAGTACGGGGGCGGGGAGGTGTCGATTTGGGACAGCGGTACCTACGAACTGGAGAAGTGGCGCGAGAACGAGGTGATCGTTGTCCTGCATGGAAACAAGGCGAAGGGGCGCTATGCGCTGATCCGCACCAAGGGCGATCAATGGCTCATGCATCTGATGAAGGACGCGGCTCCGATCACGGCAGACATCGCGCCGATGCTCGCTACGGCGGGTGATATCACCGACCTCGCCGACGGAGAGTGGGCGTTCGAGGGAAAGTGGGACGGATTCCGTGTGATCGCACGGTGTGCCCACGGAGAAATGAAGCTCGTATCGCGCGCCGGCAACGACCTCACCGCACGCTTTCCCTCGCTTTCCACTGTGGCCGACGAACTGGCAGACCACGATGTCATTCTCGACGGTGAAGCGGTGGTATTCGATACCGACGGCATAACCAGCTTCGAATTGTTACAGAACAGTTCGGGCCGAGAAGTGCGCTTTATCGCCTTCGATCTGCTGAATCTCGACGGCACGTCGCTGGTGAAAAAGAAGTACTCCGATAGGCGACGCCTACTCGAATTGCTGACGACCGGACTCGAGTCGGTGCTCGTGCCGGAGCAACTGACCGGCACGGCCGAAGAAGCACTCGCCGAGAGCGTCCGACGCGGCTGGGAGGGGGTCGTCGCCAAACGAACCGACTCGATCTATCAGCCGGGCAAGCGCGCCAAGACCTGGATCAAAACCAAGAACTGGCGGACCCAGGAGGTGGTCATCGGAGGTTGGCGACGCGGCCGCGGCCGTCGCGCAGGCGGTCTCGGGTCGCTGTTGGTCGGTGCTCCCGGGCCTGGCGGACTCCAGTATCTGGGTCGCGTCGGAACCGGTTTCAGCGACCGCGCACTCGAGCAGCTGAGTGAGCTGTTGGCTCCAATCGAGACCGACGAGTCGCCATTCTCCGAGCAACTTCCCACCGCAGACCGGAAAGATGCCGTCTGGACCACGCCGACTCTCGTCGCCGAGGTGCGGTTCTATGAATGGACCGAATCCATGCATCTCCGTCATCCGAGCTGGCGTGGAATTCGTGAAGACAAACGGCCATCGGAGGTCGTCATCGAGAACAACTCATAGCCCCGTACAGAACACTTATTTTCGTTGCTCTAATATTTCGGATTGCTTACTTTCTTCACTGCGCCCAGGGGGGCGGAGAGTAACGAGGGGTTGATTTTTTTACATATACCCCTCGTGTGGCTGCGAAATGAGCCAGTCTCAGTTCGAGTCCAATATTTTTCGAAAGGGTATGACGCTATGCGCGCTATTGCATTGATGGGGGCTGCCGGAGTGACCGCGGCCCTGGTCGCGTGTTCCGCCCTGGTGGCAGCTGTGCCGGCTGCTGCCGGTCCACTGCAACCGACGCCGATCTCGGACGCGTTCTACGGTCCGACGCCGGATCTGGAGGCGAAGAACCCGGGCGACATCATCTCGAGTCGACCGATGGCTCCGCCGGCCGGATTTTTGGACGTAGACGTCTGGCAGCTTCGATTCCGTTCGACGAATTCAACCGGAGCGCCGATCGCGGCGGTCACCACCGTCATCGCTCCGAAGAACAAGCCGTCCAACGGCCCCTTGCTTTCCTACCAACACATCATCAATGCACTCGGCTTGGAATGCGCTCCATCACAGGCGCTGTGGTCGAACGATCCCAACCTCGTCATTCGCGAAGCCCCGGCGCTGAACGCTGCGCTGCAGCGCGGCTGGACCGTCAACATCGCCGATCATCTCGGACCGAACAGTGCGTACGGCGCCGCGAAGATGGGCGGACAGATCGTCCTCGACAGCATTCGGGCCGCCCAGCACTTCGATCCACTCCAGGTAGCACAGAGCCCAGTAGCACTCGCGGGATACTCCGGGGGCGGCATGGCGACGGCGTGGGCTGCGGCTTTGCAGGCGGCCTACGCGCCGGAACTGAACATCGTCGGAAGCGCAGCAGGCGGAGCTCCGATGAACCTCGAACGGATGGCCCGCGAACTCGGATTCAATCCCCATCCCGTCTTCGGCCTCGCTTTCGCAGCAGCCCTCGGTCTCGAACGCGAATACCCCAACCGGATTCCGATCACAGCGCAGCTCAACCCGCTCGGGCAGCAAATGGCTCGTGAAATGCAGAACGGATGCACCAACGACATCCTTCGCGTGGGCGCCGGTAAGAGTGCCACCCAGGTCGCCAACACCACCGACCTGATCAACAGCCCGGAAATGGTCGCCGCCGTCAACGAGAACAGCGTCGAAATGTACCCAGGAGTGCCGAAAGCACCGTACTTCGAGTGGCACAGCCCGACCGACGCCCTGATCCCAGTCTCCTCGATCACCAACACGCTCGGCCGCTACTGCGCAGCCGGCGTCAAGGTCCAAGAGGTACAGGTGCAAAGCAACGACCACCTCACCGCAGCGGTCCTCGGATTGCCGCAGGCACTGGACTGGATCAACGCCCGCTTCGACGGAGCCCCAGCACCCAGCAACTGCTGAACCCCGGTCACTCCGCAGGCTGCGCTCCCACCGAAAACTGGGTCCGATGTAGCTCCTCGTAGCGTCCCCCCGCTGCGAGAAGCTCGCTATGGGTACCGCGCTGGACGATCCGACCTGCTTCGACGACCAAAATGACGTCGGCGGCACGGATAGTCGACAGTCGGTGAGCGATCACCACCGATGTCTTGCCCTCCAACGCTTCACTCAGCGCAGCCTGGACGGCGACCTCCGACGTCGAGTCCAACGACGCAGTTGCCTCGTCCAGAATCACCACACGCGGCCGCGCGACCAGCAGACGTGCGATAGTCAGCCGCTGCCTCTCACCGCCGGACAACCGGTACCCACGCTCGCCGACGACAGTGTCCAGCCCGTCAGGCAGCGAAGCAACGAGATCGCTGAGCCTGGCCCGGTTCAGTGCATCCCAGACTTCCTCGTCCGAAGCGTCCGGCCGCGGCAACACGATGTTCGCTCGGATGGTCTCGTGGAACAGATGCCCGTCCTGGGTCACCATTCCGACTACACCTCGGATCGACTCGGCGGTCAGGTCGCGCACGTCTACGCCGGCGAGACGTACTGCGCCACTGTCGACGTCGTACAGCCGTGCAATCAGCTGGGCGATCGTAGACTTACCTGCGCCCGAGGTGCCGACCAGTGCCACCATCTGGCCGGGCTCCGCGCGGAACGACACGCCGTGCAGAACTTGTTCGCCGCCACGCGAATCGAGCGTGGACACTTCTTCGAGCGAGGCCAGAGACACCTTGTCAGCCGACGGGTAGGCGAATCGGACGTCGTCGAGTTCTACCGACACCGGCCCGTCGGGAACGTGTGTCGCGTCAGGCTTGTCCTGGATCAACGGAACCAGATCGAGTACTTCGAAGACTCGCTCGAAGCTGACGAGCGCACTCATGATCTCGACGCGGGCGCTGGCCAGCTGTGTCAGCGGCGAATACAGCCGAGCGAGTAGCAGCGACAGCGCCACAACAGACCCAGGGTCGAGCTGTCCACGTAGCGCGTAGAAACCGCCGAGACCATAGACGACGGCAAGCGCAAGTGCCGACACGAGCGTCAACGCCGTGATGAAGACCGTCTGCACCATCGCGCTGCGCACGCCGATGTCCCGGACACGGGAAGCACGCACCGCGAACTCGGTGGATTCGACGTCGGGTTGGCCGAACAACTTCACCAACGTCGCTCCCGGGGCAGAAAACCGCTCGGTCATCTGCGTACTCATCGCCGAGTTGTGTTCTGCCGCCTCACGTTGCAGCCGCGCCAGCCTGCGACCCATCCGCCGCGCGGGTATGACGAAGACCGGCAATAGAATCAACGCCATCAGGGTGATCTGCCAAGAAATGCCGATCATGACGACCAACGTCAGCACCAGTGTGACCAGGTTGCTCACCACCCCGGACAGGGTGTCGCTGAATGCCCTCTGCGCACCGATGACGTCGTTGTTGAGCCGACTTACGAGGGCACCGGTTCTGGTGCGAGTGAAGAACGCGATCGGCATCCGCTGCACGTGATCGAACACTGCGGTACGTAGGTCGAGGATGAGCGCCTCGCCGATGTTCGAGGACAACCACCGACTGAATAGACCGATTGCCGCGTCGAAGATGGCGATGAGCCCGATCAGCAATGCCAGGCGCAGGACCACCTCGAACGCCTCACCGTCGACGATTGCATTGACGACTCGACCGGCGAGGACGGGCGTCGCGACCGCCAGCGCCGCGAGCACAACGCTGAGCAGGACGAATCCGATCAGCTTGCGCCGGTGTGGCTGCGCGAACGTCAATATCCTGCGTGCGGTCTCAGCCGAGAATTTCGTCTGTTGCGAGGAGGCATTCATCGTCCGATACATCTGGTTCCGCGCCGTGACTTCCATGCTCATGACTTGACCGTAGAACCTCGACGAATTTCGAGTTCGAGCGGTCACCGTAGCGACGGTCGGCTGTCCAGCAGTTCTAGTGGCGCGGACGGGCTCACTGCGGCATGCGGGTTGTTCACCTTCATTGACGTCCTCCCCGTTGTTCGGCCTTCTCCAGCGAAGCGAGCGATGTCATCGCTGCTGTTTCGATCCATTCGATCTTTCTGAGCACCTCGGCCGCCTCGGTCAGGAAGTCCGCCTGTCCCGTGCTACCGGCGTGGGCGATCAATTCTGAGGCTCGGGTCCAGAGCAGTGCGGATTCCGCGAACCGGGCCGCGTTCTCAACGATGATGTCCGCGTGTGATCTGCGTGCGACGAGCTCCTCGCTTTCGGTCAGGAAGTCCCGATACAGATTTCGGAACAGCGCCCCTCCAGTGCCCGCCCGCTCCATCAGCATCGCGATGACCGCGAGATCGCGAGCAGGGTCGGCCACTCGGTCGAACCATGATGGGATCCGCTTGGCCGCAGTGAGGATGCCGCGATTGCCGAGGTTGGCGATCGGGGGCGCAAGGAATTCCGTTGCGCAGGCAGTGATCGCAGGAACGATCGCCTCGTGGATCCGCTCGGGCCTCGCCGCTGCGGTGGGCACGTTCACAGTGAAGGCTCGGTGGTGTGCAGACATCGGTCCTCGTGCTGCTCGTGCCCGCGTCAAACTTTCCAGGGTGGTCGAGACCTTCCCGCCCTGCTGAGCCGTATCGATCAGGTATGCCGTGTCCTGGTCGTAGCCATACATGGCAACGACGTGACCGGCGAAATGCACCCTGGATCCGAAGTACTCCAGCTCGTAGCTGTCGAGCTGCAGGCCGACAGGTGTGCCGCGGTCGATGGTTGTGCGCAGTCGATCCCACGCCTTCCGCGCCGAGGTCGTCTCCTCCACACGCAGAGCCACTCCCAGTCGTGAGGTCAGGGCCTGTGTGAGCGCGAACGGCTTGACCCGGCCGCCGAGGAACGGCAGGTCCTGCTGTTTGGAATCCCAGTAAACGAACGACAACGCCGCGCCCAAACCGAACAGCATCGGCTCGGACAGCGAAAGCCCGGCGTGCGTCAGGAGAACGCCGAGCGCCGTCGTCTCGCAATGTAGTCCGCCGGCGGTGGGGACTGCGTCGATGATCGTTGCGTTGACCGGCCCGTCGCTGCCTCCTCGAGGCATCGATTCACTCATTGGACACCGGGACTCGAGTCGCGAGCCACGACCTCTCTGCCTCGAGGAGGCTCAGTGAATACGAGAAGACTTCGCGGGCGGGACGAGGGAGGGGGGACTGAGAGCGCTCAGCAGCGGTGACGGCGCTGATTCGTTTGTCGATCCAGATCAGGCGTCGCTGGAGTGAGTCGACGTAGTCCTCCTCGGAGATCAACGACAGGTTGGCGAGCCCGACGAGCACGGGGTGCACGACGGTTCGCTGGTCAGCGATGAACGTGACGGTGCTTTCTTTCGCGGCGTGCCGCCCCGCTGTGGTCGCATGGAACACCCGTCTGGACTTGGCACCGGTCTGAGCGTCATCGGACTCGATGAGTCCGCGACCTTCGAGCTTCGTGAGCACGTAATAAATAGACGAGAAGCCGATCTCGGCCCAGCGGCGGATCCCACGTTGTTCGATCACCTGGTCGAGGTCGTAGCCATGCCTTGGCTGCTCCGCGATGAGACCGAGGATGGCCAGTTCGGTCGGGGTCAATTCCACAGGTGTATTCTAGCACTAGGATAAGCGAGGCATGATCCTCGCACGGTCCTCCTCTCGGCGTTCTTCGACCGCTATGCAGCGTCAGTCGCCGATGACGAAGATGCTGGCCGGGGCACCGGAGAGTTCGTCGATAGCCAATCGCTGTCCCTTGAGCCGTCGGGAAGGAAGGAACTCGAATGCCTCGGTGCGCGTCGTTGAGCGTGTGATTTTCAGCGACGATCGGGGGTGATCTGTTGCCGCTTGTCGGCGTACCTCGACATGTCAGATGAGCATCAGCGACCGAAACGAGTTGTAGCGCCGACAATCACTTTGAAGGGTGGTGGGTGGGGTCCGTGTCGACCGTTAGCGCGATCACCGATAGGTCTAGATCGACCAGGCGATGCTGGCGCTGATGAGCATGATGACGCCAGTCGACAGACACACCCGGCCTGCACCTGCTGCCGCGCGATCTGGTGTGGCCGCTGGGGCACGAGGTGCTGTCGTATGAATTGTTGCTGCAGCTATGGAAATCGCAGCACCGACTATGAAATACAACGGCGTCGCGTAGAGCCAGGAGTAGGGCGCGAAGTGCACCACGACCATGAGGGCCATTGCTGAAGGGACTTGCGTGAATTGGTGTCGCGTAACGAGGGCAATGACGATGGGCAAGCCCAAGAGCTGGCCGAGCGCCAGTACCACCGACACGTTGTCCATCCCTGGCATCGTGGGAGTAGTCGGCCCAGGTGTGAGAGCCGTGAGCAAGAACGCCAGTGGCAAAGCGACCATGCCCTGAAACAATGTGCAGTATGCGCCGACCCTGGCTGACCACAGTCGCCAGACAACGGCACAGATGAGCCAGGTGAAACCGTACGCCGCCAGAAAACCCCACCCGTATCTGGTCGACTCGGCCAATATCTGGCGGTACTCATCAATGCTCATCCGGTCACTCCGTGGTCTGCTTATCGTCCTCGAGCCACACTATGCGGCGACCTGACGCCACGAAACGATCGAGGAACACTGCGATCGAACTGTCACTCCTCCGCAAAGGATGCAGTGCGCTGTCAAGGCTCAGCGACCAACGCCACACGTCCCGAGCACGACCGTTGCATCGATCTCATTCGAGCGCACCACGCGTGTGTCGAAGCCTGCGTCTCGAACGAGGCTCGCGGTCTCGGGTGCCTGCAGCGCGCTGGTTTCGATCAGCAGATGACCGCCGGGGACAAGCCAGCGCGATGCGTCCGCCGCCACCCGCCGCTGCACCGCAAGACCGTCGACACCGCCGTCGAGGGCCACCCTCGGTTCGTGATTGCGGGCTTCCGACGGCATCGAGCCGATCTCGTCCGTCGGAACGTAGGGCGCATTCGCCACCACGACATCGACGTTGCCGCGCAGGTTCAGCGGTAGTGCCGCATACAAGTCACCCTCGTGCACCTGCCCACCGAGAGGCTCGACATTGACTCGGGCGAACTCCAGAGCAACCGGATCCACGTCGGTGCAATGCAATTCGATGCCGGGATGCGCGGATGCAAGAGCAGCTCCGACTGCGCCCGAACCGCAACAGATGTCGACCACGGTCTCGATCTGTAGGGATGCGGCCTGCTCCACCAACAACTCGGTGCGTCGGCGAGGCACGAAAACACCGGGGCCGACGGTGACGCGTATGCCACAGAACTCGGCCCACCCGAGCAACTGCTCCAGCGGGATCCCCGACGCGCGTCGGGACACCATGTCTTCGAGTTCGGCGCCTTCGAATGCGGCGGTCATCAACTGTGCTTCGTCCTCGGCGTAGACACATCCGGCGGAACGGAGAATGTGGACGACGTCGAGTAGTAACAACGGATGGATCGAATCCTGTCGAATCATCGAGGAGCCTTCCGGGACGGCCGTGGCCAGCGCCCTACCGACTGTGTGACTTCCGATCCGACTTTAACGCAGCTCTCGCTCTCACGCAGGGAGAAAAATTCGTCCTGACAACGATCCACGCACCGTGTTGGTCGCGACGACCGCCCATGCGGTGACGAGGAGCACGAACAATGCGACGGCAAGCAGATGTAGCCCGGCACTGTTAGTTGCTGTTCCGAGAGCTGCGGCACCCGTGACACAGGTGCCGACGGGAAAGGTGAAGCTCCACCAGGTCAGCGAGAATCTCAGTCCCTGCGACGCAGCCCTGACGGTCAATACAGTGGCCGTCGCGAACACGATCGCGCCGAATATCGCCATCACAATTCCGTAGACGATCCCGAAGAGATGCAGACCCGACGCGATGGCTGTATCCTCGCCGGAGAACACTTTTGCCGAGACGCCGCCGAGCAGGTTCGCTGCGGTGATGGACTGGCCGATCAACCCGAGGCAGATCCACACTGTGGGCATGGCTGCAAGCGGCGGAGTGCCACCGCGAAGCAGGTGTCGCCCGATCAGCGCCATGGTGAACATGCCAACGGTCAAGCTCAGCGCGAACATCGCATAACAGGCGACAAGAAGGACCAATCGCGGTCGGCCGTCCATGTGCTGCAACAGAAATACTCCTGTCGAGGCAGAAACCATGGGTGGGACGACGGGCATCAGCCAAGCAGGCAGCGGCGCAGAGTGGGCGCGCGCAGCGATCATCCGCCATGGAATCCACACGGTTGTCGCCAGGCCCATCAGCGTGCCTGCCGTCCACAGGACCACGTCGATCGACAATGCCGCGCTCTGCCCCAGTACGTCCTTGCCGACGAGCAGTGTTCCGGCGCCGACCGTCAGAAACGCCATCGGCGGGGCACCGTAGAACAGTGACGCAACCGGGTGCCGTGCATATCGACGGGCATTGCCGCCGTGCAGGATCCAGTGCGCAGCGAACGCGACGACCAAGGCGATCAACGCGGTCGACGCGATTGCCCACACGATCAGCGCGAAGGTGTGGAGGCCGGTGACATGTAGCGGAAGCGTCGCCGCTGCGTTGGCGACGATGCCGGTGCCCATGATCGATGCGAACCAGTTGGGGCCGAGGTGTTCGAGCATCTGCCCAGGGCGGTCGAGGTTCTCGAACAGCCGTGTCCGCGATGATGTCAGGATGGCTGGTGGCGTCATGCCTCCACGTTGACTGCTCGAGTGCGCGGCCGGTAGAGGTCTTGCACTTGTGCGGCCACAATTTCCGATTGTTACGCCAGGTCAGCCGAGGTGACTTGACCGGCACATCAGAGTCGGACGACAGTTGACGGGTGACTCTGCCCGCCCCACGACCCAATCTACTCGCCGACTGTTCGAGCTGCTTCGGTCTCTGCTGCGTCGCGCTGCCGTTCGCCCGATCCTCCGACTTCGCCGTGGACAAGGATGCAGGCGAGCCCTGCCGCAATCTGCAGGAGGACTTTCGCTGCGGAATACACACGAAGCTCCGCAGCTCAGGATTCCGTGGGTGCACGGTGTACGACTGCTTCGGCGCCGGGCAACAAGTCTCACAGCACACGTTCGGCGGCCGAAGTTGGCGCGAGGACACCGCTCTGGCAGGTCGGATGTTCGAGGTCTTCCCTGTAGTGCGTGCTCTGCACGAACTGCTCTGGTATTTGACCGAGGCAGTCGGTCTTCCAGCGGCAGAACCCGTTCGTGCCCGACTGCAGAACATGCTCCGCGCCACCGAGGAACTGGCCGACGGGTCCGCCGAGGAGCTCGCACAGCTCGACGTCGATCGACATCGAGGACAAGTGAACGAGGTACTGCTGGCGGCCAGCGATCTGGTTCGGGCACAGGCAAAGGGCAAGAAAAGGAACTATCGAGGGGCGGACCTCGTCGGGAAGAGACTGACGGGCATCGACCTGGCCGGTGCCAGCTTCCGCGGCGCCTACCTTGTTGCAGCAGACATGCGAGGGTCCGATCTGCGATTCGCCGATATGATCGGTGCGGACCTACGCGACACCGACCTCTCCGGCGCGGATCTTCGAAAAAGCTTGTACCTCACGCAGTTTCAGATCAACGCCGCCATAGGCGATGCCGGAACCAGGATTCCCGACGCGCTCGAGCGTCCACCGCATTGGCCCAGAACCTAGCGCGTGCTCTCAACTCAACGCGATCAGATTTCTGGGGTCGGACAGCATCGATGCGATGTCGGCGAGAAATCTCGATCCCTGTTCGCCGTCGACGAGACGGTGATCGAACGACAAGCTCAACGTGGTCACCGATCGTAACGCGATCTCACCCTCGAACTCCCACGGTTGACGCCGGATTGCGCCGAAGCACAAGATCGCTGCCTCACCTGGATTCAGAATCGGTGTCCCCGAATCCACCCCGAAGACACCGACATTGGTGATAGTGATCGTTCCTTCGGCGAGATCGCCGGGCCCGGTCTTGCCTTCTTTTGCCGTCCCGGTCAACGCGGCCAGGGCATACGCAAGATCCTTCAGGCCGAGCATGTGCGCGTTCTTGATGTTGGGCACCATCAGGCCCCGCGGCGTGGCAGCGGCGATGCCCAGATTGACGTAGTGCTTGGTGACAACTTCCTGCCGGTCCTGGTCCCACTCGGAGTTCAAGCTCGGATTGCCCCGCAGCGCAACCAACATGGCTTTGGCAACCATCGCCAATGGCGTCAGCCGCACCTCGCGGAAATGATCGGTGGTTCGCAGCGAGTCCAGTAGTTCGATGGTCGCCGTGACATCGACGGTGATGAACTCGGTGACATGTGGAGCCGTGAAGGCACTGGCGACCATCGCTGCGGCCGTGTGCTTTCGGACGCCTGCGATCGGAGTACGAGTCTCATCCCTGCCAGCATCGACCTTCGCGGGCGCCTTCTCGGGAGCCCGGTCGAGGTAGGCCGCAATATCTGCACGAGTGACGTCGCCATGCACTCCGGTGGCGGGCACCTCGGCCAGATCGACGCCTTCCTGCTGCGCGACGTGCCGAACCGGCGGTGACGCCAACGGCTTGGCGATGGCCGAAAGGGCTACCGGAGGCGCGGGCTGTCTGCGGTTCGCTCGTTTGCTCGGCGCCACCCCGGCAACCCCGTATCCGACCAGGACGGGAACATGGTCATCCTGTTGGGGCGGTTCTTCCGGTGCAGGATCGACCTCGGTTGCTTGGGAAATATCGATCAGTGCGGTGCCGACCTCGACGGTGGTTCCCACTTCTGCACGAAGAGCGGTGACGATGCCCGCGTAGGGGGAAGGCAGTTCGACACACGCCTTGACGGTCTCCACCTCGGCGATGACCTGATTGAGTTCGATGGTGTCACCGACCTTCACCAACCAGGTGATCAGTTCGGCTTCGGTGAGGCCCTCCCCGAGGTCTGGAAGCAGAAAGCTCTTGACGGTCGCCATGTCAGGTCTGTCCGAAAGCGAGTGCGCGGTCGACGGCGTCGAGAATCCGGTCGGCATCCGGAAGGAAGTGCGCCTCCAGCTTCGCCGGCGGGTACGGAGTGCTGAATCCACAGACTCGCAGTACCGGCGCTTCGAGGCTGTAGAAACACTGCTCCTGCACGCGCGCAGCAACTTCCGCACCGATACCGAGGAAGGTAGCGGCCTCGTGCGTCACGACGAGTCGGCCGGTTTTGCGTACCGAGGCGCTGATCGTGTCCATGTCGAGTGGGGAGAGGGAGCGCAAGTCGATGATTTCGATCGAATGTCCCTCCTCTGCACCAATATTCGCTGCCTGAAGCGCGGTGGTCACCAGAGGTCCGTACGCGACGATCGTCGCGTCGGTGCCTGCGCGCACGACGCGAGCCTTGTGCAGCGGATAGGCATCGTCGAGTGAAGCCGTGACGTCGACCTCGCCCTTCTGCCAATAGCGACGCTTTGGTTCGAAGAACAACACCGGATCGTCCGACGCGATGGCCTGCCGAATCATCGTGTTGGCGTCGGCCGCGTTGCTGCAGCTGACCACGCGAAGGCCTGCGGTTTGGGCGAAGTAGCCCTCGGGGGACTCCGAGTGATGCTCGACGGCGCCGATACCACCTCCGTAGGGGACGCGGATGGTGATAGGCATCTTGACGTTGCCGCTGGTTCGATAGTGCAGCTTGGCCACCTGCGAGACGATCTGGTCGAAAGCAGGGTAGATGAAGCCATCGAACTGAATCTCGCAGACCGGGCGGTAACCGCGAATGGCCAAACCTACTGCCATGCCGATGATTCCGGACTCGGCGAGCGGAGTGTCGATTACCCGGTTCGGCCCGAAATCCTTCTGCAGCCCCTCGGTGATCCTGAAGACACCACCTAGTTTGCCGATGTCCTCACCGAGAAGTATCACCTTCGGATCTTCGTCCATGGCTCGGCGCAATCCGGCGTTCAGCGCCTTTCCGAGCGGAAGCGTCTTCGGCGCGATCGGGAACGTCCTGGGCGCGGCGAGTGTTGCGGTCATGACCGTGCTCCTTCGAATCCGGCAAGGTAAGCGGAATAGTGTTCCCGCTCTTCGGTTATCAGCGAGTGCGGCTCGGAATAGACGTGGTCGAACAGCGACATCGGCGACGGCTCGATCGTGCCGAGACATCCCGCTCGCAGCTGATCCGCCGTCGTATCTGCGCGGTCCCGTACTCGGGACTGAAATTCCTCGTCCAGTCCGCCTGCGCGCTCGAGCAGCAACCGGATCCGTTCGATCGGATCTTTACGCTTCCACTCGTCGTCGAGTGCAGCGGACCGATACCGCGTCGGGTCATCGGATGTGGTGTGCGGACCCATGCGATACGTGAGAGCCTCGATCAGCGTCGGGCCACTTCCTTCACGTGCCCTGGCCAACGCAATACGCGTCGCCGCCAGCACTGCCAGGACGTCGTTACCATCCACACGCAGGGCCGGAACCCCGAATCCGCGACCTCGTTCGGCAATGGTGATGTGGGTTTGGACTGATACCGGCGCCGAGATCGCCCACTGGTTGTTCTGGCAGAAGAACACCACCGGTGCACTGAAACTGGCAGCGAATCCGAGCGCCTCGGAGATATCGCCCTGACTGGTCGCGCCATCACCGAAATAGGTGATGACAGCGCCCTCCGCGCCGTCGAACTTCATCCCCAGCCCGTAGCCAGTGGCGTGCAGACCCTGCGATCCGACGATGATGGCCGGCGTCGTCATGTTGTAGTCGTAGGGATTCCAGCCCGACTGTGTCGAACCGCGCCAGAATCGGAGCATCTCCGTCGGGTCGACGCCCCGGCAATATGCGACGCCGTGCTCACGGTAGCTGGCGAACACGAAGTCCTCGGAGTGCAGAGCGCGAGCCGAACCCACCTGCGCGGCTTCCTGACCGAGCAGCGGCGCCCACAGTCCGAGCTCGCCCTGACGCTGCAACGCTGTCGCCTCGGCGTCGATGCGCCGAACTACGACGAGATCCTCGTACAGACCACGCACGGTGGCGATCGTGACGTCAGCAATTGCCTCGCTGTACTCCGACTGGGGTGTCCGCTTGCCCTCCGGTGTGACGATCTGGATGAGCGTGTCTTCACTGCTGCTCGCGTTCATGACCTCGCCGCCAATCCATCTACACTGTTACCTACGACACAACTCGCAATCATCAGCTAGCGCAATAGTTGGTTTCTCGATTGAGCAGGATGCACGATTATGGCCTCCCCATGAGTGCTGATGTTGCGCTCGATGTCTCATCAGCCGGCTCTGACCAGGGCGCGTGGGCCCCTCCGCGTCACCTCGCTCGGATGACCACCACCACATCGCGAATCCAGCGTCCATCGCCCCTGGTCGTTAGGATTGCCAATCCTGTGTATGGCATCATTTTCCTGTAGACGGCTGGAGAGTCCCGCTGCGCCGACAAAGGACATTCGATGAAAAGACGAAACGGACTGACGTCTGCGGTTGCGCTCGCCGCTGCCGCTGTGCTGACCATGGCGGGGTGCTCGAATTCCGGATCGGACGACGAGGCGGACTCTGGCGCGGCCGAGAAGATCACCGTGTACAACGCGCAGCACGAGTCGCTGACGCAGGAATGGGCCGATGCCTTCACTGCGGAGTCGGGCATCGAGGTGGAACTGCGTAACGGCAGCGATTCCGAACTCGGCAACCAACTCGTAGCCGAGGGCGATCGGTCACCCGCAGATGTGTTTCTCACCGAGAACTCCCCCGCGATGACGCTGGTCGAGAACGCCGGGCTGTTCGCCGACGTGAACCAGGACGCCCTCGATCAGGTGCCGAGCGAATACCGTCCGTCGAGCAACAAGTGGACCGGCATCGCAGCCCGTTCCACCGTCTTCGCGTACAACAAGGACATGCTGAAGCAGGATCAGCTGCCGAAGTCACTGCTCGACCTGCAGGACCCCGCATGGAAAGACCGCTGGGCCGCCTCACCCTCGGGCGCCGATTTCCAGGCTATCGTCAGCGCTCTGCTGGAACTGAAGGGCGAAGACGCCACTCAGCAATGGCTGGCGGGGATGAAGGACAACGTCCGCACCTACAAGGGCAACAGCACGGTGATGAAGGCCGTCAATGCCGGGGAAATCCCGGGCGGGGTCATCTACCACTACTACTGGTTCGGGGATCAGGCCAAGACCGGCGAAAACAGCAAGAATGTCGCACTCCACTACTTCAAGAACGAGGATCCAGGCGCATTTGTCAGCGTCTCCGGTGGGGGCGTCCTGGAGTCCAGTTCGAAACAGGATGCGGCACAACAATTCCTGAAGTTCATCACCGGCAAGCAGGGTCAGGACGTCCTGCAGACCGGAACGTCGTTCGAGTACACGGTGGGCAGCGACGTCGCAGCGAACCCGGAGCTCGTTCCGCTGGCTGATCTCCAGGCGCCGCAGGTCGACCCGGCGAAGCTCAACAGCCCGCAGGTTTCCGAACTGATGACCGAAGCCGGCCTGCTCTGAATCTCGAACTGATCGGCCGGCGACGGCCGAGGGAGTCGAATACGTTGCGTCGCGGGAGATCCCGACGTCGTATCTCGTTGCCCTTGGCCGTCGCCGCGCTCGTCGTGGCGGCCGCATCGATCATCCCGCTCGGGTACGTGATCGTAGAAAGTATCGACACGGGCTTCGATACTGCGTCGTCTTTATTGTTCCGACCCAGGGTTGGGGAACTACTCACCAACACGGTATTGCTGGTCGTCATCACAGTGCCGATCTGCATCGTCGTCGGCGTCATGGCTGCCTGGCTCGTCGAACGCACCCGAGTGTTCGGAGCCAAGGTCTGGGCCGTGCTGCTGGCGGCACCACTTGCCGTACCGGCGTTCGTGAACAGTTATTCGTGGGTGAGCACGGTCCCCTCCCTCGGTGGATTGCACGGCGGCGTTCTCATTGCGACGCTGTCGTATTTTCCGCTGGTCTACATTCCCGTATCCGCGACGCTACGTCGACTCGACCCGGCGGTAGAGGAATCGGCGCGCGCGCTCGGCGCCGGACCGTGGGCAGTGTTCTTCCAGGTCGTGGTGCCTCAGCTACGGCTGGCCATCGCCGGCGGGGCACTGTTGGTCTCCCTGCACCTGCTCGCCGAGTACGGCGCGTTCGTTTTCATCCGATTCGACACGTTCACCACCGCGATCTTCGATCAGTACCAGTCGACGTTCAACGGGTCGGCAGCAACGATGCTCGCCAGTGTTCTGGTGTTGCTCTGTCTCACGCTGCTGGTGATCGAATCGGTCGTCAGGGGAAACGCGCGGTATGCCCGCATCGGCGCCGGCGCCGCGCGTCGGGCAGTCCCCGCCGAACTGGGTTGGAAGAACTCGATGGCCGCGTTGTTGTTCCTCGCGGCGCTGATCGTCCTGTCCGTCGGTGTTCCCGTGGTCAGCGTCCTGCGCTGGCTCGTCATCGGCGGGACCGCGGTCTGGGAGCTCGATTTTCTTGGGTCCGCGGTGGTCCAGACCGTCGGCTTCGGTGTTGCCGGCGCGGTTGTGACGTGTGTGCTCGCCTTCCCGATCGCCTGGATTTCGATCCGCCGCCGCGGGCGATTCAGTCGCGTCCTCGAAGCCTGCACGTACATCTCGAGCTCGCTACCAGGGATCGTGGTGGCACTGGCATTCATCACCGTGTCCATCCGTTACCTGCAGCCTCTCTATCAAACCGTCACCGTCGTGATCGCGGCTTATGCGCTGCTCTTTCTGCCTCGCGCGCTGGTGAACCTGAGAGCCGGACTCGCGCAGGCGCCCATCGGTCTGGAGGAGTCCGCACAGTCGCTCGGTATCTCACCGCTGTCAGCCTTCATCCGAGTGACGTTGCCGCTCGCCGCCCCAGCGACGGCGGCCGGTGGAGCGTTGGTGTTCCTCGGAATCGTCAACGAATTGACCGCGACTCTGCTGCTGGCGCCGACTGGTACTCGTACGCTTGCCACGCAGTTCTGGTCGCTGAGCAGCGAGATCGACTACGCCGGGGCGGCGCCGTACGCGTTCATGATGATCGTGCTGTCACTGCCCATGACCTACGTACTCTTCACTCAGTCGAAGAAGGTAGCCGGATTATGACCTACGCACTCGAAGTGCACGGCCTCGACAAGAGGTTCGGAGCTACGACCGTCCTTCACCAGATCGGGCTCACCGTCGAAGGTGGGTCCACCACCGCGATCGTCGGTCCATCCGGGTGTGGCAAAACCACGTTGCTCCGTCTGATTGCTGGATTCGAAAGACCGGACGCTGGAACCATCGCACTTGCAGGCCGTGTCGTTGCCGGCGGAAGTTGGACGCCCGCGCACCGACGGTCGATAGGCTACGTCGCCCAGGACGGGGCATTGTTCCCGCACACCACTGTCGGTGCCAACGTCGGATTCGGGTTGCCCCGACGAGGCCGGACCGCAGCCAGAATCACCGAACTGCTCGAAATGGTCTCGCTGGACGCATCTTTCGCTACCCGTCGACCCGACCAACTCTCGGGCGGGCAACAGCAACGCGTAGCACTTGCGCGGGCACTGGCGCGCGAACCGGAACTGATGCTGCTCGACGAACCGTTCTCTGCGCTCGACGCCGGGTTGCGGGCGCATACGCGTCGGATCGTCGCCGGCGTCCTGGAGAAGGCCGGAATAACTACGATTCTCGTCACTCACGATCAGCCCGAGGCTCTTTCGTTCGCCGACCGCGTGGCAGTGATGAGCGCAGGCCGCCTCGCGCAGATCGGAACCCCCAGCGAAATCTACTCCACGCCCATCGACGTCCCCACCGCGCGATTCATCGGCGACGCCGTCGTGTTGGCAGCCTTCGTCAACGAAGGCACGGCCCGCTGCGCCCTCGGCGACATCGCGGTGGCAACTAACGACGTACATGGTGACGCGCGCATCATGGTGCGTCCGGAGCAGATCGAACTCACTTCGGACGGCACTGGCGTATCCGGAAGAGTGATCGACGTCGAGTACCTCGGATCGGAGATGCTGCTCGGCATCCGCCTGGATACCGCAACTGGAACGGACACCGAACGGGTGACGGTCCGGCGCTTCGGTGCCACCACCCTCATCCCTGGAGACCGCGTGTGCGTCCGTGTCGTCGGCCAGGCTGTGACATACCCGGCCTGAAAAGAAGTCGGCACCCAGCTACCCTCGATTATGGCCGTACATCCGAAGCTCCGCGCAATTCCAGGCCTCACCAGCACCTTTGCCGATCAGTTGGAGGGCCTTGCGGTCTCCTGGGAAGGCGCATCCGCGCCCGAGCCGCGACTGCTCGTCCTCAACGAGGAGTTGGCGACGTCCTTGACGCTCGACGTCGATGTGCTGCGCAGTGAGGACGGAGTGGCAATCCTGTCCGGATCAGCAGCTCCCGAAGGGTCGACCCCAGTGGCGATGGCCTACGCCGGGCACCAATTCGGTGGATACGTACCCATGCTCGGCGACGGGCGCGCACTGCTGCTCGGTGAACTCAGCAGCGCCCAGGGCCAGGTCGATCTGCACCTCAAAGGATCTGGTCGTACACCTTTCTCACGCGGCGGCGACGGCCTGGCCGCGATGGGACCGATGCTGCGCGAATACATGATCAGCGAGGCGATGAATTCCCTCGGCGTCCCCACCACGCGAGCGCTATCGGTCACCGCCACCGGCCGCGAGGTGATGCGCGAGGGCCCCGAGCCCGGCGCGGTGCTGGCCCGAGTCGCCGCCAGCCACATTCGCGTCGGAACTTTCGAGTTCGCGGTACGACAGGAAGGCCAGGTGCAACTACTCGCCGACTACACCATTGCCCGTCACTATCCGGATCTTGCCGGGGACTACTCTGCATTCTTCGAGGCCGTCGTCGAAGCACAAGCGTCGCTGGTCGCGCGATGGATGCTCACCGGATTCGTCCACGGCGTGATGAACACCGACAACACCACGATCTCCGGCCAGACCATCGACTACGGCCCCTGCGCATTCCTCGATGCCTACGATCGGTCTGCGGTGTTCAGTTCGATCGACCACGGTGGTCGTTACGCCTTCGGGAACCAACCCGCCGTGCTGCAGTGGAACTTGGCGAGATTCGGCGAAACGCTACTCTCACTGATCGGACTTACTCCCGAACAAGCGATCCCGGTTGTGACAGACATTCTCGATACCTTCTTCGATCGGTACGAACGCCACTTCGCGACGGGCATGGCGGCCAAGCTCGGCCTGACCGAGGAGCAACTCGACGGAGTATCGGTCGACGACCTGCTCCAACTCATGGAAACCCACGGCGCCGACTGGACCGGCACCTTCCGTGCACTCGCGGACGAACTGCGCGGCAACCCCGAGCCCCTCGACGCTCTGATCCCGCGCGAACACAGCCGGCCGTGGCTCGACCGTTGGCGGTCCGTCCTGACCGACCATGACCACACAGCCGAGGCGATGGACCGCATCAATCCGCTGTACATCCCACGCAACCATCTCGTCGACGCTGCTTTGCGCGCGGCAACGGGCGGCGACCTCGAGCCGTTCGAGAAGCTACTCGACGTCGTGACCCATCCGTTCGACCTCCGCGAAGGCTGGTCGGACTACGCGCAACCTGCACCGCAACTGTTCGCGGAGAGCTTCCGGACGTACTGCGGGACCTGATCTGTGCTTTTCCGCGCCCCTTGATCGCTTCAATGGCCCTTTCATACGATTGTTTCGTATGAAAGGGCCATTGAAGCAAAGGAATTGGGCGCAAGCGGAGGTGGGTATGCCTGATGCCTCAGGCGCCGAGGCCCGCTCCGGCTCGCGTGACGACGATGCGGGGAACCACAGCGCGGGAGGAGAGCTTCAGAATGCTCGTGGCAAGTTCGACGATGTCGGCGACCTGGATCATCTTGTCGGCCGGAATCTTGTCCTTGGTCCAGTCGCTCATGTCCGTGTTCACGTATCCGGGTGCGATCGAGGTACCGGTGATGCCGTTACCGCTTTCTTCCGAGTTGAGTGTGTCGATCAGGGAGAGCATCGCGGCCTTGGTGGCACCGTAGATGCCCAGTCCGGCTTCGGAGTAGACGCCGGCCAGCGACGCGAGTGCGATCACTTTTGCGCCTTTGTCCGGGTTCTTACCGGCCGCGGCACGCAGCAACGACATCGAACTCTGCAGCAGTGCGAACGGGGCACGCAGATTGACGTCGAGCGTCTTGTCGAATCGACGCATCGGGTAATCGGCAATCGAACCAGCAGTTCCCACACCGGCATTGAGGATCAGGGCATCCATGGACTCGAAGTGCTCACGGTGTACAGCGACGATCTTGTCTGCGGACTCCCGATCGGCAAGGTCGGCGGAGACTGTCACGACGTGTGGTGCACCTGCCGCGCGCAACATCGGTTCGACGGCGTCGAGTGCCTCCTTGGTTCGCGCAGTGATAGTAAGGCAGTACCCCAATTCGGCTAAGCGGGTAGCTATTCCGAGACCGATTCCCCTCGATCCGCCGGTGACGAGAGCAGATTTTCCGGCCATCAGTTCTTCCCTTCGATCGCTCGCAAGCCTGCTGCCATGAACTCGTGTGTCGCTTCCGCTGCAACTGCCGCCCCCGAACCGGTATCGGAGCCCGCCAGCGCGCGATGGGTAATACCCTCGCCGATGACCCCGAGCTTGAAGTTCGCCAGCGCGACATAGAAGTTCCAGTCGGTCAGCTCGACTCCGCTCGCTTGCGAATACAGTTGTGCCAGTTCGTCCGCAGACGGGTAGCGGTCACTGGTCCATGCCGCGTTGACGCCGAGTACGTCGTCGAAAATCGGCTGACGGTAGACGCACATCAAGGCGACGTCGGTGAGCGGATCACCGAGAGTGGACATTTCCCAGTCGACTACTGCGGCAATGGAACTGGTGTCACCTTCGGTGAGAATGACGTTGTCCACCCGGTAGTCGCCGTGCACGATGCTCGACGCCGACCTGGATGGAATCGCGGCCTGCAGCTTGTCTCGCAACCGATCGACGTCAGCGAGATCGCGCGTCTTGACCGACTCCCACTGCCGTGCCCACGTCTTGACCTGCCTGCCGACGAAACCATCCGGTTTTCCGAACGACCCGAGCCCCACGGCCTCGAAGTCCACCGAATGAAGCAGTGCGAGCACCCGGATCAATTCCGCTGTGTTGGCGGCGATGTCGGCGTCGGACAGATCGTCGAGATCGGCGCGCGTTCGAATTACCCGGCCTGGATCGAATTCGACGATGGTCGTGGGCGCGCCGAGAACTACGCCTTCGGCGTCGAAGGCAACGGTCTTCGCAACTGGAACCTCGGTGCTCTGCAGCGCGTTCGTGACAGCCCACTCGCGGGCCATATCGTGCGCCGATGGCGTCAACCCGCTGGTGGGTGGGCGTCGAACCACCCACGCCGAGGTGTCGTCGTAGGCTTTGAAGGTCAGGTTGGAGCGGCCACCACTGATCAGTTCGACCCTGAGCTCACCGGAAACTTCGACGCCGCACTCTGACAGGAACTTTTTCAGCGCGGGCGGATCCATGCCTGGCAGTTCGCTCATGTGTTCGCCTCTCGTGCTGCTCTTTTCGCGGCGCCGACAACCCGCTTCGCGATGGCCCAGCGATGGACCTCGGACGGGCCGTCGTACACCCGGAAAGGACGGATTTCCCGCGATAGCCGCGCGAGGGGAAGGTCGTCGGAAACCCCGAGGCCGCCGCACATTTGGATACTGCGGTCCACGATCCGGAAGACGGCTTCGGCGGCGAAAGTCTTCGCGATCGATGTCTCGTTGCTGGCAGTCGAGCCCTGGTCGAGTGCAAAGCACGCCTGGACAAGCAAGGCTCGCGTTGCGGCGATGTCGATTTCGTTGTCGGCGACCATCTTCTGAATCATGCCCAAATCGCCGAGGACCGAGCCGAACCCTTCACGCTGCGCGACCTGTGCGACAGCGATCTCGTGTCCACGTCTGGCTGCACCGAGCCAGCGCATGACGTGTGTCATGCGGGCGGGTCCGAGACGCACCTGCGCATAGTTGAATCCTTCGTCGACGGCACCGAGCACGTTCTCGTCGGGGACGAAGACATTGTCGAAGAAGACCTCGCAGTGGCCACCGATCGTCGCTTGGTCGAGTGTGCCGATGTGGCGGCCGACCTTGATACCTTCGGTGTCGGCGGGCGCGAGGAACATCGTCGCTCCTGCTCGGTCACCGGGCTTGCCTGCGGTGCGGGCCATGATGATGAAGAACCCTGCGCCGTCGGCGCCGGTGATGAACCATTTGTGCCCGTCGACGCGCCAGCCGCCGTCGACCTTGATTCCGGTGGACCTCAACGCCGAGGGATCCGAGCCTGCACCCGGTGCCGGTTCGGTCATCGCGAACGCCGATCGGACATCACCTGCTGCGAGCGGCGCCAGGAACTGTTCTTTTTGTGGTCCGGAGGCAATGTGCGCCAGCATGTGCACGTTGCCCTCGTCGGGCGCACCGATGTTGAGCGCGGCGGGCCCGAAGAGCGAGTATCCACCCTCTTCGAACAGGGGTGCGCGGTCGCTCATGTTCAGGCCTGCGCCGCCGTACTCGACGGGTGCGTGGGGTGCGAACACGCCCGCTTTCTTCGCCGCCTGTTGCAGCGAAATCCGCAGCTCATCGCCACCTGCGTCGGTAAAATTTCCGAGGAATTCGTCTTCGATCGGGAGGACCTCTTCCCGTATGAAGGTCCGCGTTTTGCCGATCAGCGCCTGGACGTGGGGTGAGTAGGTCAGATCGACAGCCACAGATATGCTCCTCGAAATCTACTTACCGAGCGATCGCTCGGTAAGTAGCACGCTCCCATGGGTCGGCCAGGTCCGTCAAGATGCGACGTGGCTTCCGAAATGCTGGGCCAGCCGCACGAGGGAGGTCACTTCTACATTCGGGGCGTGAAAGTAGTCGGGGTACCCGTCGCCGTTACGGTTCAGCCATGCTGTTGCCAACCCGGCCCGGCTTGCCCCGTCGATGTCCCAGGGATGGACGGCCACGAGCAAGGCCTCGCGTGGATCGTCGACGTCGCATTGCGCGAGTGCGTACTCGTAGGCGTGGACGGCAGGCTTCCATTCTCCGACTTCATCGACGGAGAGCAGCATGTCGAAACTACTCAGCAGTCCAGCTGAATCGAGCAGTTTCTCGGCGACGCCGACCGAACCGTTACTGAGGGTGACCATCCGAATTCCGAGTTCGGCCAAGGCGACGACCCCGTCCGCCACGTCCGGGTGGACGTCGAGCATGGCAAAGCCGTCCATGATGTGTTCGACTGCTGCGTCGAGCGGCCGATTGAGCTCCACACCATGAAGCATCGCTTTCAACAGCCCCGACCCCACGTCCGCGAACTTCCCCGCATTCCCTGCAGTGCTCAAAGCGAACCCGTCGCGCAATAGGCCACCGAACCACAACCCTGTCAAGGGCGAAGGCGCTCCTACATCGACGAACCGCTTCGGCATCGTGGACATATCGGACAGAGTTTCGTTGACGTCGAACACGATCACTCGCGGGCGACGAGAGTTGGGAACGGGCACCTGATCGATGGAGCCGGGATCATCGGGGACTGCATTCACGACCGTCCCCGCTTCCACAGTGACGAAATTTTGGTCCACAATCCAGTGGTCGACTGGGGTATCAGTTCTCCCGACCGATCGGGAAGCTCACTCTCGACTGCCGAGACAATCTGTCCGACAGTGGGATTGACGAGAGCGCGATTTCCGACGAATACCGTCGGCACCGTCTCGTCACCGCCTGTCGCCGCACGCACCCTGGCGGCACTACCTGGCACCGACCAGATATCGATGTCCGTGGTGGCGATACCGCGCCTGCGCAACGAGCTGCGGAGTCTCATGCAGAACGGGCACCCGGGTCTCCACATGACCTCGATTCCGTCGACGAACGTCGATGAACTCATACGGACTCCTATCGTTGGTGTATGCCCACAGGAACCCGTTGCCAGGGCATATCCATTCCAGTCTCTACTTCATCACTGGTACGAGATCATCAGTGGTTGCGGCTGTCGCAGCATCGTTTCGGCGGGCGTGAACATCGGTGTGTCCTCGTCGTAGAAATTTTTCCAGCCCAATGGTGTTCCCAGGGGCAGAGCGTCTCGGACGGCGGCCCAGGTTTCCTCTTTCGCTGCCGGGCCACCTTGCCCGTCCATATGCACCAGAACCTGAACTCCGGGTTGGGAAAGCTCGACGCGCTCGAGGCCCCGCACCATCTGAAGTTGAAATTGGTGCAGTAGCAACAGCTTCTGTGGTAGATCACCTGCAGTCACGATGCCGTCGAGCAGGGCTTTCACCTCTTCTATTTCGACCGCGTCGACGCTACCCACCCGCTCCAGTGGGTACTGACCGGGCTCGAGCTTCCATTCCGGGTCGAGCGCGAGTCCCACATTGGGAAACTCGAGCAACTCTGCATAGATTCGTGCCTGATCGACGAAACGGGCCCGTCCGGGCTGCAGATCCAACAGCACATAAACGCCCGCCTGCTGCGCTTTCTCGACCCATGGCCGCAGCATCTCCACACTGGCCTCACCGGAATAGTCCCCATCCGGTCCAGGCTCTTGGTGAGCGACGGTGGCGATGAGCTCGAACGTCGGCACGACCGGTACATCGCTGAATGCTTGGTATTGGGCTGCCAAGTGCCGAACCCGGTCGATCGCTGCATCCGGGCCCTGCTCACCGAGGGCACCGAGCCCGGGGGAACCAGGATGACCGTAGAGCGCAACCAGACGACGACCCGGAAACAGCTGCCTTCCACCACCAGGTAGTTCCGCTGGTTCAGGCGCCGCTGCTGGTTCAGGCACCGCGGCCGCGGGTGTATCGGGACTGTCTGCGGAGGCGTCCGACGTCCTCGGAGCCGGTTCGGTGGCCCCGGCAGTACAGCCGGCAGTCAGCAACAGTGCCATCACTGCGGCAGCGGCGGCGTATCGAGAACATGTGGGTGAACCAGGATTGTGCATCGTCGCTCCCCCTTTTTCACAGAGCACCTCTTGGTGCGTGCGCAGCGTAGACACAAACGATGTTCGTGACCAACTTGCCCGACGCCATTGCCTGGCGGGGGCGCAAGTGTCAATCGACCACGTTTTCCTGGAGATGGTCGAGTAAGACCACTTGTGCCGCGTTGAGCTTCGAACGGGCCTCGGCGACCGAAAACCACTCGACCCGATCGATCTCTGGAAAGGAAGTCATCGTGCCGGACTTGGGCGGCCACTCCATCTCGAAGGTGTTGCTGACGGCGCCGGCCGGGTCGAAGTCTGCTTCGACGGCGAAGACAGTCACGATCTTGCCGCCGCGCTGAGTGATGACGGGTAACTCGATCGACAGCTCTACCGGTGGCTCGTAGCCGGTCTCTTCGGTGAACTCGCGTCGTGCGGCGTCGCGGGGATCCTCGTCGGTGTACTCACCCTTGACGACCGACCATGCGCCGAGGTCCTTTCGGCTCCAGAACGGTCCCCCGGAATGCGCGATCAACACCTCGAGGACATCGCCCCGTCGTCGAAACGGCAGTAGACCTGCACTCTTTTTGGGCACCTGGGCAGCATGGCAGATACAACCGCTTCATGAATCCGCCGCATACCCCAGGGGGTACTTGCATACCCCCCTTGGTATGTGGCAGCCTTGAGGAAACCCGACAGACAGGACTGAACATGTGTCACCCCGTCAAATGCCCGAAGTGTGGCAAGACCACATGGGCCGGCTGCGGTCGCCACGTCGACGACGTCATGAGAGACGTTCCAGCATCTCGCCAGTGCACGTGTGCAGCCGAACCGGCGGTGCCGATGGGAAACAAAATCTTCCGCTCACTGTTTCGCCGTTAGCTCTACCAGCGCCGGACTTCATTGCCGCAGTTCGACGGCCGGAAGGATTCCCACCATGAGCATCACTCTCCACGCAACCATCGACACACTCGGCGACCAGGCAGCAATGCAGCGCTGATGACACTGGTCCTGGCTCTGATTCTCGGCGTCGCAGTCGGCATCCTGCTCGGTCTCCTCGGAGGCGGTGGGTCGATCCTGGCTGTTCCGGTACTCGTCTACGCCCTCGGACTACCGCTGTCGGAGGCGATACCGACCTCGCTGTTGGTGATCGGCGTCGCCTCCGCAACCGGCGCCATCCCCAAGGTGCGGGCACGGCTCATCGAATGGCGACTGGCTGCAATCTTTGCGGCCACCGGCATGATCGGCACCCTGGTAGGTACGGCCGTAGGCAGGCATCTGCCCGATACCGCCGTGATGATCGGTTTCGCAATCGTCATGATCGTCGCGGGGACACGCATGCTGCGCACCAACGACGACCTCGGAACTGCCTGCAGGACCGACAATTCCGGGATCGATTGGAGGCGATGCGCACCGCGGTCCATACCGACAGGATTCGGTGTCGGTGTTCTCACCGGACTGTTCGGCGTCGGCGGCGGATTTCTCATCATTCCGGCCTTGGTGCTGCTGTTGGGAATCGAGATGAGTGTTGCCGTCGGGACCTCACTGGTGGTCATCGTGGCCAACTCCGCCGCGGGTCTTCTCGCCCAAGCCGGAGGCCTCGGTGGGAACTGGACCCTTACCGTCATATTCGCCGCCGCCGCGATTGTCGGCTCCCTTGTAGCCGGACGCTTCAGCAACCGTGTCGATGCCGACAAGCTCCGGCAATGGTTCGCCTACCTAGTGTTCGCCGTCGCAGGCTACGTGCTCGTCGACACCCTCTTCCTCTCATGACGGTCGGTGGCATCGAGTCCCTCTCCGCACTCCGAAAACGACCCCGAAGGAGCACTCACACATGAACGTGACCGAACCGGACATCGCCATCATCGAAACCACGAGCCTCGGCGACCGCAGCTACTTCATCAGCTACGACGGCACTGCTGTCGTCATCGATCCCCAACGTGACATCGACCGCGTCCAGGCATTGGCCGCAGACAAGAACGCCAGGATCACGCATGTGCTCGAAACCCACATACACAACGACTACGTGACCGGCGGACTCGAACTCGCCCGCGCTGCCGGTGCCCAGTACGTCGTCCCGGACGGCGATCCCGTCGAGTACGAGCGTCGCGCCGTGCTCGACGGCGACATCATCGATGCGGGCGCGATGACAGTGCAGGTCATGCACACCCCGGGCCACACTCATCACCACGTCAGTTATGTTCTGCGCCATGACGGTGAGCCGATTGCGATCTTCACCGGTGGCTCGATGCTCTATGGATCCACCGGCCGCACCGACCTACTCGGCTCCGCGCACACCGAGGAACTCACCCACGCGCAGTTCCACTCGGTTCGTCGTATCGCTGCCGAACTCCCCGCTGATGTCGAGGTCTACCCCACCCACGGTTTCGGTAGCTTCTGTTCCGCGACCCCCACTACCGGCGATTCCTCCACCATCGCCCAACAGCAGCAGTCCAATCCTGCCTTGACTCAGGACGAACAGAGCTATGTCGACGAGTTGATTGCTGGTTTGTCCGCGTATCCCGCGTACTACGCGCACATGGGCGTCATCAATACCCAAGGGCCGGCCCCGATCGACCTGTCCGTGCCAGAGCCTGTCGATCCCCACGAACTACGCCGCCGGATCGACGCGGGCCAGTGGGTCGTCGACCTACGCGCTCGCACCGCGTTCGCTGCTGGACACCTCGACGGATCCCTCGGGTTCGAGCTGTCCACGAGCTTCGTCACCTACCTCGGATGGCTCTACCAATGGGGTGCGCCGCTGACGCTGATCGGAGAAACATCCGATCAGATTGCAGAAGCTACCCGAGAGCTTGCGCGCATCGGAATCGATCGCCCCTCCGGTTCTGCAGTCGGAGAGATTCATTCGCTCGTCGGTGATGGAGAATTGCGGTCGTACGAAGTATCCGACTTCGCCGGACTCGGTGGCGCTGCCGGTAAGCGTGAGGTGCTCGTGCTCGACACGCGTCAACACTCCGAGTACGCGGACGGCCACATCCCCGGTGCGGTCAACATCCCCCTCCATGAACTGGCGCATCGCCTCGAAGAGGTTCCGGCCGGCGAGATTTGGGTGCACTGTGCATCCGGTTACCGTGCGTCGATCGCAGCCTCGCTGCTCGACCGAGCAGACCGCAGCGTCGTCCTCATCGACGACGACTACGACAGCGCAGTAGAGCTCGGCCTGCAAAAATCTGACTGAACCGGAAGACCTCGGCTCGGCACCCGGGCTTCAGGCTCACAGTCGGCGGCCGAACAGAACCAACACCGCCGACCACGCCAGCGCGAGGAGACCGAACGCTGCGCGAAGCGAGAACGCCGTCGACCAAACGGTGGTGACTCCAGACGGCGGCACCGGCCGTCCGGCGAATCGATCTTCCAACCAGTCGAGCGTCAGCGGAGCCGAGAGCGGATGCAACGACAAGTGCTCGCTGAGCTGGTCGCGAAGGTAGGTGACGTGCGCTCCGTGGTCGAGGTAGCGATCGACTTGGCCGTCGACGTCGTCGACCGCGATGATCTGATCGTGCACCGCCTGGACGACGAGCATCGGCACGGTCGGTGCTGTTTGCCCAGGTTGGATGGCTTGAAAGATGTCGAGCAGTTCGGGGCTGGCAAGTAGGTCGGCAAGGGGCATGTCGATGTGCTCGTCCAAGTCGTGCCGCGCAAGCCTCCTCACGGCTGAGACGGTGGTGAGCTCGTTCACCGAGTCGAGCAGCTCGAGACCGGCCGAACTGACATGTCGCCTTATGAAGCGGTCGAGGTCCGGGTAGGTACGGCGCAGACCCGCGACCACCAGCGTGGGTAGGCCGGCGTGCACTGTCGCATTGAGCCGGATGAAGGCGGAGGCTGGGTCGCCGACCGGTGATCCGAGAGCTGCTCCAACCAGATTGATCTCCGGCGCATATCCGGGCGCCATCTCCGCCGCCCACGACGACGCCAGGCCGCCACCGGAGTAACCCCACAACCCGACCGGACTGTTGCTTGTCAGTGCAAGTGGAAAGAAGCTCAGTGCCGCACGCACCGCATCGAGCGTACAGAACCCCGGCTCGCGGGGTGATCCCCAATGTCCATGCGGGCCTTCATGATCCGGAATCGAGACGACCCACCCTCGACGAAGCGCATGCAGGATCAGTACGAACTCGAACTGCGGCACCGCGCCCCACGCTTTCGCACCCTTCTGCAGCGCGTACGACGGAAAACACGAATCCGACACTGCATCGATCGCGCACTGATAGGACAGCAACGGCGAATCGCCGACGCTCCTTCCACGCGGCAGCAATACAGTGGTCACGCTCGCTTGCGCTCTACCGTCGAGGTCGTTGGTGCGATAGAGCAATTGCCAGGCGTCGACCTGCTGGGTAATGCGGCCGAAGAGGGCCAAGTCCACTTCACGTGTCCGAAGGATCGTCCCCGGTTCCGTCACCTCGAAACCCACTCGCGGGATGTAGAACGCGTCTTCAGCGGGCCGAAGTGCCCGTCGAGGCCGTGGCGATTCTTCCGCCGAGAACGGCGTTCCGCCACTGTCCCTGTCGACGCTCATCGCCCACCCCTTGTTATCCGAGTCTTTCAGTAACACCAATCGGGGGAAGGATAGTCGATCTCGGCGGTTCGCAACGGACCTCATTCGACGAGCCGGTACCCCATTCCCGTTTCGGTGATCAGATGGCGCGGCCGCGCGGGATCGACCTCCAGCTTGCGCCGCAGTTGAGACATGTAGATCCGAAGATAGTTGGATCCGTGATCGTGACCAGGGCCCCATACCGTTCTGAGTAGCTCTTTTTGCCCGACGAGCTTGCCGTTGTTGCGGGCGAGCATTTCGAGTACACCCCACTCGGTCCGGGTGAGGTGTACTCGCAGCCCTTCCCGGGTGACGGTTTTCGACGCCAGGTTCACGGTGAACGTCGAGGTCGTGACGATCGGGTCCACTCGTCCACCGGCGGCAACCCGCCTACGCACCGCAACCCGTAACCGGGCCAGGAACTCGTCCATCCCGAACGGTTTGGTGACGTAGTCGTCCGCCCCTGCGTCGAGCGCCTCGATCTTGTCGCTGCTGTCGGTCCGTGCGGACAACACGATCACCGGGACATCACTCCACCCTCTCAATCCGGCGAGGACTTCGAGTCCGCCAAGTCCTGGTAGCCCGAGGTCGAGCACCACCACGTCCGGGCGCTCGGAGGCAATCGCGCGCAAAGCTCCCGTCCCGGTGTCAGCGGTCACGACGTCGTACCCCCGCGCCGAGAGATTGATACGCAGCGCCCGCACGATCTGCGGTTCGTCGTCGACGACGAGAACCCTTGTCCTACCGACAACCTCATCCACGGGACGCTGCATCGGTAACATCATGGGCCACAGCTTTATTGGTCAGCGATGCCGCTGACGCCAACTCTACGGTCATCGTTACTCCCCCACCGGCGGTCTCGGAGATGGTGACCGCGCCTTTCATTGCCTCGACGAATCCACGTACAACCGACAGGCCCAGCCCTACGCCTGTGGTGTTGTCACTGTCCCCCAGCCGCTGAAACGCTTCGAAGACTGCCTCTTCGGTACCTCTCGCGATTCCAGGTCCACTGTCGGACACAGTGATCAGAGCTCGACCCCCCGCATAGGTTGAGCCGACCCGCACCGGCGTTCCGGGGGCGTGACGCAATGCATTGTCGATCAGATTGGCCAATACCCGCTCGAGCAACCCCGCATCTGCAGCAACCGCCACGTCACCGACGTCCACGATCACCCGCTCGCGGCTACCGGCGGCGGCGGACGAACTGGCGAGGGCAGCGGACACCGAGTCCTCGACATAGACCACCGTCGAGCTCGGTGTGATCACCCCGGCAGCCAGTCTCGACGAATCGAGTAGGTTCCCGACCAGTCCGGTCAGCTGGTCGGTCGATTCTTCGATGGTAGTGAGCAGTTCGGCGGTGTCTTCCGGTGAGAATTCGACGTCGGTACTGCGCAGGCTGGACACCGACGCCTTGACTGCGGCAAGGGGCGTGCGAAGGTCATGACTGACGGCCGAAAGCAGGGCGCGCCGAAGGCGATCCGCTTCGGCTAGACCGGCGGATTTGCTCGCTTCGAGAGCCAGTTCGGATTGCCTGATCAACCCCATCGCTTGATTGGCGACGGCACTGAGCACACGGCGGTCATGTGCGCCGGTCTTCGATCCGGACAGAAGGAGAGTGAAGGTACCGTCTGCGGTCTCGATTGCCGTGTCGGCGTCGTCGGGCTCGGCCGGCGGGTCCTCTCCGACGGATTCCACGACGCTGCCCTCTGCTCTGATGATCGAGACCGCTCGTTGTGAGTACGTTTCACGGACCCGTTCGAGCAGCGTCCTGATGTCGCCGCCGCGCAGCACGGTTCCGGCGAACAGGGTCAGCAGTTCTGCCTCCTGAGATGCTCTGCGCGCCTGGACTGTTCGACGGGCTGCGGAGTCGACGAGAAATGCCACGGCGACTGCCATGATGAGCAGCACTATCGTGGTGACGAAGTTGTCGGGTTCGGCGATGGTGAAGCTGTGTCGCGGGTCCGCGAAGAAGTAGTTGAGCAGCAAGCCGGCAATCAGTGCCGACAATGCTGCGGGCGCAACACCACCGAGGAGCGCCACTCCGAGTACGACCATGAAGAACAGAGCGCTCTCGCCGCCGAGGTCGAGGTACGGATCCACGAGCAGCATCGCCAGCGCGGAGAGGAAGGGGACGATGACCGCAGCAGCCCAGGACAGGATGCGACGCTGCGTCGGTACCAGTCGCTTGATTCGCCAACCACGGCTGATTTCGGCGTGCGTGACCATGTGCACGTCGATCTTTCCCGAGTGCTGAATTACTGTCGCGCCGATGCCCGCATCCATGATGCGGGCCCAGCGGGACCGCCTCGAGGTTCCGATGACCAACTGGGTGGCGTTCGCGCCGCGCGCGAACTCGAGCAGCGTGGAGGGCACATCGTCGCCGACGACGCTGTGCATGCTGGCGCCGAGGCTGGCCGCGAGCTTGCGCACCTTACCCATCTGTGGCGCGGAAACACCTGCCATACCGTCACCACGGATGACGTGCAGCACCATCAGTTCCGCGCTCGACTTCGAGGCGATACGGCTGGCCCTACGGAGCAGGGTTTCCGATTCCGGCCCGCCGGTGACCGAGACGACGACACGTTCCCGCGTCTCCCATGTGTCGGTTATATCGTGTGAACTTCGGTATTTCGCCAACGCCGCATCGACCTGATCGGCTATCCACAACAGGGACAGCTCACGCAGCGCGGTCAAATTCCCTTGACGGAAGTAATTACTCAACGCTGCATCGACTTTCTCTGCAGCATAGATATTTCCGTGAGACAGTCGACGCCGCAACGCCTCCGGTGCGACGTCGACCAGTTCTATCTGCTCCGCACCGCGGACCACCGAGTCCGGGACGGTTTCGCGCTGCGGTACCCCGGTGATCTGCTCGACCACATCGTTGAGGCTTTCCAAGTGCTGTACGTTCAGCGTCGACACGACGTCGATGCCGGCGTCGAGGAGCTCCTCGACGTCCTGCCAACGCTTCTCGTGCGTGCTCCCCGGCGTGTTCGTGTGGGCGAGCTCGTCGACGAGTACCAGGCTCGGGTTTCGTTCGATGATCGCGGCCACGTCGAGTTCGTGGGCCGTCGATCCCCGATACTGGATCGAACGGAGAGGGATCTGCTCGATCCCCTCGAGCAATCCGGCAGTGCGGGCGCGGCCGTGGGTTTCCACCACGCCCGCGACCACATCGCAACCGCGTTCCTGCCTGCGGTGCGCTTCACCGAGCATCGCGAAGGTCTTCCCGACGCCCGGTGCCGCACCGAGGTAGATCCGCAGATCACCGCGGTCCGGTCCAACAGAACCGCGCCTACCTGCTGTGTTGCTCATACTCCTCGTCCTACCGCATTTGTCCGCTCGGTGCTTAGCGTGTGCCGCAGCCCGGCGCGGTCAAACCGAGCGCAAGGTTGAGTTCGGCCACGTTCACTGTCTCACTGCCGAGGAACCCGAACTGACGTCTGTCGGTGTGTTCGGCTACCAACGAGGCGACAGTGTCCTTACTCATTCCGTTGACCGTCGCGACTCGTTCGATCTGAATCTGCGCGTACGCCGGACTGATGTCGGGGTCGATGCCCGATCCCGAGCCGGTCAACGCGTCGACCGGAACAGCAGCGGGGTCGACGTTCTCGCGTTCGGCGATCACCTCGCGACGCTCCTCCACGAATGCCGCCAGAACCTCACTGCTCGGCCCCTGATTGGTCGGCAATCCCGCTGCCGGGTCACCCGTCGCGAAAGCATCCTCATCCGATACCGACCCGGTGACGCGAGCATGGAAGAAGGGATCCGGTTGCCCGGGGTCGACCTGTGAGTCGACACCGATCAGGCTGCTACCTACGACGCAGCCGTTGGCGTCGGTCAACGGCGAACCCTCGGCAGAGTTCGAGCCGATACGGCTCACTGCCCAGACTGCCGCCGGGTAACCGATACCCAAGATGACCGTCAATACCAACAGAACCGACAATCCTGCCGCGATCTGCCCGAAAAACCTCTGTACGAACCGCATGTCAGCCTATCCCTGGGATGAATCGAACAACGAGGTCGATGAGCCAAATACCGACGAACGGCGTAATGACACCACCCACTCCATAGAGCAGGAGGTTGCGCCTGAGCAACGTCGACGCACTCGATGGAACGTAGCGAACACCCTTGAGTGCCAGAGGTATCAGCCCGATGATCACCAGTGCATTGAAGATGACCGCCGACAGGATCGCGGACTCCGGAGTCGCAAGACCCATGATGTTGAGTGCACCCAGCTGCGGATACACGACGCTGAACATGGCCGGCAGAATGGCGAAGTACTTCGCCAGATCATTGGCCAGGGAGAACGTGGTCAAGGCACCGCGGGTGATCAGCAACTGCTTGCCGATCTCGACGACCTCGATCAACTTGGTCGGGTCGGAATCGAGATCGACCATGTTGCCGGCCTCTTTGGCCGCCGACGTACCGGTGTTCATCGCTACGCCGACGTCCGCCTGGGCAAGTGCGGGTGCGTCATTGGTGCCGTCACCGGTCATGGCGACGAGCCGTCCGCCTTCTTGCTCCTTGCGGATGAGGGCGAGTTTGTCCTCGGGTGTCGCTTCGGCGAGGAAATCGTCCACACCTGCTTCGTCGGCAATTGCTTTGGCTGTCAACGGATTGTCACCGGTGACCATGACCGTCCTGATGCCCATCGCACGCAGCTGTGCAAACCGTTCGGCGATATGCGGCTTCACGACGTCGGAGAGTTCGATGACGCCCAGAGCACGTACCGGCCCGCCGATCGGGCCGGATGCGACGACGAGCGGAGTTGCACCCATCTGGGCGATGGTGTGTGTGGTCTCGTCGACCTCCGGGTTGATCAGCGGTCCGCCGTTGGCGCGAACCCACTCGAGTACCGAGTCGGTTGCGCCTTTCCGGACCTGGACGCAGTCGAGATCGATACCGCTCATCCGCGTCTGTGCAGTGAACGCCACGAACTCGCCGGTCTTCTCGCTGTCGGTGGCCTGCGCAGGCAACGAGTAGTCGCGGGTGCAGAGATCGACGATGCTGCGTCCTTCCGGTGTGCCGTCGGCCAGTGACGACAGCCGAGCAGCAGCTGCAAGTTCTCCGGCTGTGACGCCGGGAGCTGGGTGCAACCCGGTGGCGCGACGGTTGCCGTAGGTGATCGTTCCGGTCTTGTCCATCAGCAGTGTGTCGATATCGCCTGCGGCTTCGACAGCGCGCCCGGACATCGCCAGCACGTTGCGCTGCACGAGGCGGTCCATACCGGCGATGCCGATAGCGGACAGCAATGCGCCGATGGTCGTGGGGATGAGGCACACCAGCAGGGCGATCAGCTTGATCGGATCCTGTGCTTCGCCGCCGTAGGCGCCCATCGGACCGATTGCGACTACAGCAAGAAGAAAAATGATCGTGAGCGAGGCGAGCAGAATGTTGAGCGCAATCTCGTTCGGCGTCTTCTGGCGTGATGCGCCCTCGACGAGTGCGATCATGCGGTCGACGAACGACTCGCCTTGAGCAGAGGTGATTTTTACGACGATCTCGTCGGACAGCACACCGGTTCCGCCGGTCACTGCGCACCGGTCGCCGCCCGATTCGCGCACAACCGGCGCGGATTCGCCGGTGATCGCTGATTCGTCGACGGTGGCAATGCCTTCGATGACGTCACCGTCGCCGGGGATTATCTCGCCGGCGGAGACGACTACCTCGTCGCCGATCCGCAATTCGGTGCCCGGTACTTCTTCGATAGCTCCCCAGGACGTCCGTCGCCGCGCGATGGTGTCGCGTTTGACGGCACGCAGGCTCGCGGCCTGTGCTTTACCTCTACCCTCCGCAACGGATTCGGCCAGGTTCGCGAACAGCAGAGTGAACCAGAGCCAGGCTGTGACGAGCCAGGAGAACACCGACGGGTTACTCACTGCGAGAACGGTAGTGATGACCGACCCGATGAGCACCACGAACATGACCGGGTTGCGGGCAAGGTGTCGTGGGTCGAGCTTGCCGAAGGCTGCGGGGAGCGAGGTCCACATCTGCCGTGGGCTGAAGTAACCGGCCTTCACAGGTGTCGACGAGTCGACGACGTCGGTTTCGTTCTCTATCAATCGAGATGATGTGACGGTCATTGCAATGCCTCTGCGATCGGGCCCAGAGCGAGGGCCGGGAAGAAGGTAAGTGCCGCAACGAGTACGGCAGTTCCGAGCAACAGTCCACCGAAGAGCGGGCCGTTGGTCGGCAGCGTGCCGGTATTGGGTGCGGTTCGCTTCGATGTAGCCAGTGATCCGGCGAGCGCCAGAACGAAGATGATCGGCAGGAATCGCCCGAGCAACATGGCAAGGCCGAGTGAGGTCTGGAACCAGTCACTGGTCACCGTCAGGCCACCGAATGCGCTGCCGTTGTTGTTGGAGGCAGAGGTGTAGGCGTAGAGCACTTCGCTGAACCCGTGGATCGAACTCGGGGTTCCTGGGTCGCCTGAATTACCTTGGTAGCCAATGGTGGACGAGAGAATCACCGAGATGGAGGTTCCCACCAACACCAGGGCCGGCATGACCAGAACGGACAAGGCAGCGAGTGTGATCTGGCGCTGACCGATCTTCTTGCCGAGGAACTCGGGAGTGCGGCCGACGAGGAGACCACCGACGAATACAGCGATGATCGCCAACACGAGCAGGCCGTACAGGCCGGTACCCACGCCACCGGGCGCGATCTCACCGAACAACATGTTCAGGATGGCGGCGCCACCACCGAGCGGAGACATACTGTCGTGCGCGGAGTTGACTGCACCCGTGGATGTTCCGGTAGTCGCTACCGCGAACAGGGTCGATCCGGGAATTCCGAAGCGAACTTCCTTGCCCTCCATCATCGAACCGGCCGCCTGAGCGGCAACACCGCGAGCACCGGATTCAGCGAGAGCAATGACAGTGAGCATTGTTGCGAACAGTGCAGCCATGACCGCGAGCAGCGTCAGCCCCTGCTTGCGATCGCCGACCATCGTTCCGAAGGTGCGTGTCAATGCGACAGGAATGAGAAGGATCGCAAGGATTTCGACAACGTTGGAGAAGGGAGTCGGGTTCTCGAACGGGTGCGCGGCGTTGGCCGCCATGATTCCGCCACCGTTGGTTCCGAGTTCCTTGATCGCTTCCTGTGAAGCAACCGGTGCCAACGCATTGCTCACTGTCACACCGTCGAGACCGGTCGAGGCGAATCCCGAGCTGAAGGACTGAATAGCGCCTTGCGTCAACAGAATCAGAGCGATAATAAACGACAGTGGCAACAGGATGCGAAGCGAAGCGCGAACGAGATCGACCCAGAAGTTGCCGATCTCCCCACCGGTGCGGACTCGCACGAACCCGCGAATGACGGCGATGGCGACGGAAATACCGACCGCGGCAGAAACGAAGTTCTGTACAGCCAAGCCCATCGGCTGGGTCAGGTTCGACAGCGTCGTTTCGGGGGTATACGACTGCCAGTTGGTGTTCGTGGTGAACGAGACAGCGGTGTTGAATGCGACCGACGGGCTCACTCCCGACAAACCGCCGTTCAGCGGCAGCACGCCCTGAATACGTTGCAGCGCATAGAGAAAGATGACACTCGCAGCAGAGAAGCCGAGCAACGACAGCGAGTAGCCCACCCAGGTCTGCTGTGAGCGGGGATCGATTCGGCAGATCCGGTAGATCCACGATTCGACCCGCAGGTCGGCCCAGGCCGTGGTCGTGCCACCCCGGGTCCGCTGAAGTGTCGCTGTGCGACCTCCCGCGGCATGACCGGAGCCGGCATCCTCCTCGTCGGTATCGTGTTCGGTGGCGAAAACCTTCGCCATGTAGTCGCCGAGTGGAACATAGGCAATCGCCAGAACAGCCACGACGAAGGCAATCTGAAGTCCTGCAGCCAGAGCGGCATTCATATGATCAGAACCTCTCTGGATCGAGCAGTGCGACGAATAGGTAGATCGCCGTCAGAGCAGCGATGACCACCAGGACGACGCTGATGATTCCGTCGGTGGTCACTTCGACTTCACCTTCGAGGTTGCAGTGTTCGCCAACAACCGCAGGATCAGTGCACATACACCGAATCCCACGGCGGTGACGGCGAGATAGCCCAGATCAGCCATGGATGTTCATGCCTCTTCGACATAGTGGGGTCAACGCTTATACGCGCTGGTCGACGGGCACATCGCCCGACGTTCATGGATATGTCTACGCCGACGAAACCACCCCGCCGAAGATCCTTACGGTTCCTTTATGCCTCCACCGACAGTCATGACGCGAAAGTGACGAGCTCGCGCGGTTCGGTGTCATCGGCCTCGTACGCCCGCGTCGGCCCAGTAGCATTGCCATGGCCGACTCGTTCGGCGCGGCACTCGAACGGGCGTCGGTGCACAGCGCAGACCACCCCGAATACCCCGAGCGGCAAGGCTCGCGGTATTCGGGGTGGGAGTGTTCCGGCGCGCCTCCGCTGCCCGGTGGAATCAGAAAGGCTTGGTGGGCAGGTACTTTCCGTCGAGGGTGATGACTGCCCGCTCGCCGCCGTCGGGGTCGGCGACCTTCTTGACGTCCAGCTTGAAGTTGATTGCGCTGATGATGCCGTCGCCGAACTGCTCGTGGATCAAGGCCTTGAGGGTAGTGCCGTAGACCTGGAGCATCTCATAGAAGCGATAGATGGTGGGATCGGTGGGGATGCCGCCAGGAATGGACCCTCGGGACGGGATAGCCTGCAGTGCCATCGCGTCGTCGGCGCCGAGGCCGAGGAGTTCGGCGACGGCATCGGCGGCATCGGCGGGCAGCGGGTGCTGACCGAGCACGGCGGCGGTCACGAAGGCGACCGAGAGTCCGGTGACATCAGCGATCTGCTGCCAGCTCAGGTCCTTTCGGATCTTGGCGTCGACGGCGGCGACTGCCAGGTTCTGGCGGACGGTCGGATCGAAGTGTGCGTGAATCATCAGGGGTGTTCCTTTCATACGGGCTACTCCATGAAGCGGTGTGAAGCAGCGGATTTGCGGATCCCGCGCGGTTGCGTGGAGATCCGGACTGCGGGAGGTCAGGCTGCGGTGGCGGCGAATCGGCCGGTGGCGGGATCGGTCTCCTCGACCGTTCCGGTGCCGATGTCGTAGACCCAGCCCTGCAAAGTGAGGGTGTTATCGGCAAGGGACCGGGCCACCGATGGGTGGGTGGCCAGGTTGGCAAGCTGGGCGAGGACGTTGTTGTGGACCAGGGCGCTGACCTTGTCCACGTCGGTCCCGGCGGAGACTGTTCGGGCCTGGGCAGCGTCGGCGTGACGCAACCAGTCGGCGACCTCGGGCAGGCCGGTGAGGTCGTGCCCGTCGGCCAAGGCGGTCATCGCGCCGCAACCGGAATGTCCACAGATGATGATGTCGGATACGCCCAGGACCGCGACGGCGTACTCGATGCTCGCCGCCACCCCGTCGGAGCCTGGTGTGTAAGCGGGGACGAGGTTGCCGGCGGTGCGGATGACGAACAGCTCGCCCGGCTCGCGCTGAGTGATCAGTTCGGGCACGACGCGGGCGTCGGAGCAGCTGATGAACAGCGCAGTGGGCTGGTGGGTGGTAGCCAAGTGCGCGAACAGCGCCGCCTTGGCGGGAAACACATCGTGCTGAAAGCGCCCGACGCCTTCGGTGAGGTTGTGCATGGGGTTCACTCCCTTCTGGACTTCGGCCCTGTCGGGCGGACGAGATCCAGCATGCATGAACAGCATCTATAGTGTCCAAGACGCAGTATTTATCATCGTGATTGATGACATCTATAGTTGATTGATGGCCCTGGAACTTCGTCACGTTCGGTATCTACTCGCGGTCGCCGAGCACGGCAACTTCACGCGCGCCGCCGAAGACCTGCACGTCTCACAGCCGACCCTGTCGCAGCAGATCAAACAGCTCGAGCGCACCATGCGTGTCCAGCTGCTCGACCGCACGGGCCGCACAGTGCGCCTCACCGACGCCGGCGAGGCCTACGTCCACTACGCTCGCCGTGCCCTGCAGGACCTCGCCGCCGCCGAACGGGCGGTCCTCGACGTGCAGGACCTGACCCGAGGTGGCCTGCGTCTGGCGATGACGCCGACTTTCACCGCCTACCTCATCGGGCCCCTCGTCGCTCGATTCCACACCCACCATCCCGCAATCGTGCTGGACGTGCGGGAGATGACGCAGGACCGCATCGAAGCGGAGTTGCTGGCTGGCGATCTCGACCTCGGAATCGCTTTCAGTGGACCTCATCTGCCCGGAATCGGCGCTACGTCACTGTTCGCCGAGGACCTCAGCCTTGTTGTCAGCACGGGCCATCCGCTGGCGGACCGCGCTCAGTCGCTCCCGGTGAGCGACCTCGCCGAATGCCCACTCGCGTTGTTGCGCGGCGACTTCGCCACCCGTGGCCACATCGACACCTATCTCACCGAACACGCTGTGCGGCCGTTGATATCGGTGGAGGCCAACTCGATCACCGCACTGACCGAGATAGTCGAACGGACTTTCCTCGCTACCGTGCTGCCGGCCGCCGTCACCGTCGATCATCGCGACCTTCAGGTCATCCACCTCGACCCGCCGCTTCCCTCGCGCACCGTCACCCTGCTGCGCCGCGAAAGCGCCTATCAAAGCGCCGCTGCCTGCGCGTTCACAGATCTCGCACACCACTGGGCCGACGCGAACCCGACACCGGAAAACCTCGCAGGGGAGGGCGCACCGCAGTTCGATCACCGGACAGATGTTGATTCTGTTCTCCCGCATCCGCTTCGCTACCCGCTCGGCTGCGCATGTCGGTAAGCGCTGCGTAGGTGCAAGTCTCACAGCCTCAAGATCGCCGCCGCGGTCCCGGCAACAGTCCGGTCACCGTCGCGGGCCAACTCGGCGAGCAAGTCCCGCGCCCGGGCGCCAGGAATCTCGGCGAGCGCCTGAGTAATTCGCAAACGCATCGAAGCATCGACCGTAGCGTCGAGCTTGTCCTGCATCGCCCGCATGATGCCTTCGGAGACGGTCGGGTCGTCGGCCAACAGTCCCAGCACCTCGGCAGCCTCGACGTCGGAGCGTCCCTCGATCACTATCCGGAGAAGGGCAGGAACAGCCTCGGCGACGCGCCGCATGCCGATAGTCAACGCGGCCCGGTCTCGCACCGCGACATCACAATCGGTGAGTGCAGTCTTCAGCAGCGTCGTGGCTTCGGTGGTGGGTATCTCCGCGATTGCGGCGGCTGCACGGCGCCGAACCTCGACCGACTCCGAAGCCAGACCGCCGGCCAAAGCCGCCAACCCCTCACCAGCTCCCCTCGCAAGCGACCACCGCAGTGCTCCAGCTACATTCGGGTCATCTTCCGACAGTGCAGCCTCGACGAGCGCATCGACGGGGAGTGGCGTGCGCTCGTGCTGGGCCAACACCGCTTGCTGACGGCGGGCGCCCGATTCCGATTCGAGCTCACGTAGCAACGCGATGGTCCCCATGACGTCACCCCACTGCGAAGCCGTGTCGACCCGTTCGAGCTTTCTGAGTAGTTCCTCTTCTGCAGCGATCCGCGTCTTCGTGTGCTCGATGAGCGCCCCCACCAATTCGGCGGGCGCGAAGTCCGGCTCATCCAGTGCACGCTTGGCATCGCCGAGAGACAGCCCCAGCGTTCTGAGGCACTCGACCTGGAAGAGGCGACGAATGTCGGCGGTGGCGTATTCACGATATCCACCGGAAGTGCGAGCCGTCGGTTGCACCAGCCCGATGGCGTCGTAGTGACGCAGCATGCGGGTGCTGACTCCCGAGCGCCGCGAGACTTCACCGATCAACAATTTTCCGCCTCTCTCCTACATCTACGTACCGGTCGCCGCCACGCGCTTTGCCACCTCGATGGATAGGGTGAAACTACTCTCGGGGTCATTCACCAGCCTTTCCGTCGCCGCCGCATGAGCGCGGACGCGTGGATCACGGCTCGCTCCAGCGGCATGCAGAACCGGCGCCGCGTCCGACCCCAGCGCTGCCAACGCCCGGCTCGCGCTGAGCTGCATGTCATGGTCGCCCCGTCCGAGCGCCTTGACCAAGTCGGCCGCGAGCTCACCCTCGGCGCCCGACGGGACGAGGACCACGGCGGCTCGCCATGCGCTGAGCGCAACCTCGTCGTGCATGTCGTGCAGCAGTGCCGATACTGCAGGCCATGCCGTCCGATCACCGATCTTGGACAGAGTGTGCAGTGCCTGGCTACGAGCCTGCGCCGTGGCCGAGGACAGCTCCTCGAGCAACCTCGGAACCGTGATCTCCGACGGAAGTCGGCACAATGCCCACGTCAGCATGTCCCGAACGAAGAAGTCTGGTTCGACGGCACACCGCGCCAGTAAAGCCTGAGCCAGGTCCGGATCACACAGCGTTCCGGCGGAGAGTGCCGCCCGAAGGCGCGTCGAAGAATCAGTAGCGGCAAGAGCGTCGAGCAGGCGAGTATGCGGCTCGCCCTGGTCGGTCGTATTCACGACAACCACCTCCTTCACTCGACTACTCCACTCCTTGTCACAGTGTCAGGGTCAAGCGATGAAGTCACTCGATCAACGGGCAACGGTGCATAATTGGCCGATGAATCCCACTGGACTCCTCCGCCGGACGGCCGACGGTGTCGATCTCGAGCTGACCAGAACGATTGCAGCCAACAGGGAGGACGTGTGGGCGTCGCTCACCGAATCCGAACGCACCGCGCTCTGGTTCGGTCCGTGGGAACAACTGCCGGGGAACATGATTCGCGTTCAGATGGCGTTCGAGGAAGGCGCACCCTGGTCCGAGATGCGCATCGACGCCTGCGAGGCGCCGACCCGGCTGGCGGTTTCGATGATCGACGATGCCGGAAGCTGGAACATGGAAGTGCTCCTGTCCGAGTCCCAGGGCGCCACAATCGTGACGCTGATCCAACATCTGAGCGACACCGAAGGGATCGGCGAAATTGGCCCCGGATGGGAGTACTACCTCGACATGCTCGTCAACTCTCGAAACGAGGAGCCACTGCCGACTTTCGACGACTACTACCCGGCCCAGGCGGAGTACTACTCCTCACTCTCGCCCCGCTAGCGGTAGGGTCTGCGTGCCGTTTCAGGGTCCAAAGGTGATCGCTCGCTCGCGGCGAGAACCGGTCGCCAGAGCTGCAGCCCTTGCGCAGCGGATGCCGGAGTGGACGGGACATGGATCCTTCGGACGCCGATCCCGTCGCACATTGGTAGAGCAGCGGTTGAAAGACATGACTCGTTCCGCGCTCCAGCACCGTGACATCCACGTTCGCTGCGACGTAGTGCGCGTGCGGCATACAGATAGACCGGAGCCCAAGGGTCGGCCGAACACTCCAGAAAATCTATGGTGACTGGGGTAGACATTGTGGTTTCCGTCGTTTACAGTAGTTCTCGTACACGAAAGAAGAGATCGAAAGGCGCGGGAGAGGACGAACTACCCGCGGGAAGAACGGCAGGAAGGCGATACATACCGAGAACGTCGGTTTCAGTTCTCGCGTCACCGCCGGTGCAGGTGCAGTACGAGCAGGTCTAGTTGGTAATTGGAAGAAGGGAGGAGTTGCATCGTCAGTTCGCCCATGTTGTCTTTTTAGGGCGAACACCGCAGTGTCATCAGGCAAGTGGAAATAGATGGTAGTAATTCCCCACCAGGGCCCCGGTGCGATCATGCACCGGGGCCCTTCGTCTTCGCTTACACCACAACAGTCATCCCACCGCGTGTGCAGCGGATCGATGGCTCAGGCTTCGGGTGCCCCGCCTGCACCGTCGATGACTTCTTGAAGATGCGCATTGGCGCGGCGAGCGGCAGAAAGCTGATCCTCGAGAACGACGATGCGGCACGCGGCGTCGAGCGCAGTCCCCTGGTCCAGCAGATCACGGACCCTCGACGCAATTCTGAGTTGGAAGCGAGAATACCGCCGGTGCCCGCCCTCGGATCTATGAGGAATCAACAGGTTCGCCTCGTCGAGGCTACGTAGAAATCCGGGAGTCGCATTCAACATCTGTGCGGCAGTGCCGATGTTGTACGCCGGGTAATGCTGATCGTCGAACTTGTCACTTGCCGACGTTTCGTTCACATCGCTATTACTTTGGTTCACAACACCTTCCGGATGAGCCCGCAACTGGCCGGCACCTGGAGACCGACACACGAGCAACACCGTTCAAGGCGCCAAGCCTGGTCCATTTACCTGAAACGACACGAGCGTCCCACGCCCCGGGTCGGATCAGTGGAATAATACCGTTCACGCTGCAACGATGTCTACCTTGGCCACACCAGGTTTATCTGGATCGACAGGCAGTCATTGTCCCGACTAGTTGTCTCGACCAACTGTGTCCGATTGATAGATGTCGGGGATACCGTCGTTGTCGTCGTCGCAGGTCTCTTCTTCGTAAATCCGCTTGTACACCTTGTTGCGAATGCGCAATAAGGCAGAAGCGAGCAGTGCGGCCAGGATCGATCCCGCCAGGACGCCGATCTTGACGTGATCATCGCGTTCGGTGCCGGGCCCGAAGGCAAGGTCACCGATCAACAACGAGACCGTAAAGCCGATGCCTGCGAGCATCGAAATTCCGACAACATCGATCCACTGCACAGACTTGTCGAGTGATGCGCGCGTAAATTTCGACAACACGAACGTCGTTCCGAAAATGCCGATTGTTTTGCCCAGCACAAGGCCGGCGATGATGCCGAGAGCAATCGGATCACTGAGTGCACTGGTCAAACCACTGAACCCGCCAACGGTGACTCCCGCGGCGCAGAACGCGAAGACCGGGATAGCCACTCCAGCCGACAACGGACGGATTCGATGCTCGAAATGTTCCGCCAGACCTGGGCCGGCATCCGGCCCACCACCTGCGCGACTACGCACCACCGGGACGGCGAATCCGAGCAAGACACCGGCGACAGTGGCGTGAATGCCAGAGTCGTGGATCAACACCCAAGTGATCACCGCGAGCGGGATGAGTATCCACCAGGAACGGACCCGTTTCTGCACCGCGAGAGTGAACAATGCCAGCGGAATCAACGCCAATCCGAGAGCAACGAAGTTCACCTCGTCGGTATAGAAAATCGCGATCACGGTGATCGCGAGAAGATCATCGACCACAGCGAGCGTGAGCAGAAATGTCCGTAGCGCAGTGGGCAAATGCGTACCGATTACGGCAAGGATCGCGACCGCAAACGCGATATCGGTCGCCGTGGGAATTGCCCAACCCTGTAGGGCGCCATCACCGGTAGTCCTGTTGAGCGCGACGAATATCAGCGCCGGAACGACCATGCCGCCCACCGCGGCTGCAATGGGCAGTGCCGCACGCCGAGGGTCGCGCAGATCACCGGCAACGAATTCGCGCTTGAGTTCCAGACCGACGACGAAAAAGAAGATCGCCAAGAGACCGTCGGCCGCCCACGTCGACAGCGTGAGATCCAGATGTAACGCCGACGGCCCGAACTTGACGTTCATCAAGGACTCGTAACCGTCGGTCCACGGCGAATTCGCCCACGTCAACGCCGCGACTGCGGCAATGAGCAGCAAGATGCCGCCGACGGTTTCCTTGCGGAGAATCGCGGCGACCCGGTCCGCTTCGGACCAGGATCCACGAGAGAACAGTGGCAGCCGTTGCGAGTTGGACGACATATGTGGCGAGCCTTTCGTTGAGCGTCCCCAGCCACCGTAACGACGCTCTACTGACGGGACGTCCGGCTGAATCGGCAAGCATTTGAGCATGGTCGAACCATGCCGACCAGACTTCCCGGCGCACCGGTGGTCAGTTTATCGGTTACATCGACCGAACGACAATCGAACAGATGCAATCGCCACTCACGGCAGGTTGGCGCGGCGTCGGATACCGTCCCGTCGGTTCATCGCGACTGCTGCAGATTTATTGCTCGACCGCAAACGAGACCCGTCGATTTGGTGGGGGTTCACCGGTCGCATTACCGTAAGTTGGAATCAATATCACTTTTTCTACATTTCCATCAAGCAATGCAAGGGATCTTCCTCGATATGAATTCTGTGATCTCAGCGTGGCGTGGCCTACGCAAACCGGTGTTCATACCGGCCTCACTGATAATTTTCGCAATGATCATCTTCTCGGTGGTCTTCGCCAGTACCGCGTCCGATGCGTTCGAATCCCTCAACACTGCAATTACCGACGGTGTCGGCTGGTGGTACATCCTCAGTGCCACCGGATTCGTCTTGTTCGCTCTGTATTGCGGCATCAGCCGAATCGGCAACATCCGCCTCGGACGCGACGACGAGAAGCCCGAGTTCGGTGTCCTCTCCTGGTTCGCGATGCTCTTCAGCGCCGGGATGGGCATCGGCCTGGTGTTCTACGGCGTCGCGGAGCCTCTCTCGCACTACGTCAATCCGCCGGAAGCCGGACGAATCGAAGGTTCCACCGACGGTGCCGCGAACCAGGCCATGGAACTCACGCTGTACCACTGGGGTTTGCATGCGTGGGCGATCTACGTGGTCGTCGGACTGGGCCTCGCCTATATGACCTACCGCAAGGGTCGCCCACTCTCCGTTCGATGGCTCCTGGAGCCCTTGCTCGGTCGTAAGCGCATCGAAGGCACCATCGGTCACGTCATCGACATCATTGCAATCGTCGGGACCATGTTCGGTGTCGCGACCTCGCTCGGCTTCGGCGTCCAGCAAATTTCAGCGGGACTCGAGTACCTGGGCTGGATCGAGAGCAGTAACTGGTTGACGATCATCCTCATCGCAGGTGTCACCGGACTGGCAACATTCTCGGTAGTCTCCGGCGTGTCGAAGGGTCTCAAATGGCTCTCCAACATCAACATGGTGCTCGCCGCCAGCTTGGCAGTATTCGTACTGATCCTCGGACCTACTTTGTTCTTGATGCAGTCCTGGGTGCAGAACCTCGGTGGCTACGTCCAAGCCCTGCCCGAGCTGATGCTGCGCACCTCGCCATTCGCCGACGATGGTTGGGCTGGGGCGTGGACGATCTTCTACTGGGGCTGGTGGATGAGCTGGGCCCCGTTCGTGGGTATGTTCATCGCCCGCATCTCGCGTGGACGCACCATCCGTCAGTTCGTCTTCGGAGTGCTGCTCGCACCGACCATCATCGGTTCGTTGTGGTTCACCATCTTCGGTGATGCAGGTATCCTGCGGCAACGCAACGACGGCGACATGCTCACCGCAGCCGGGGAGGTCGACACCAACACCACCTTGTTCGCCTTGCTCGACGGTTTTCCACTCGCCACCGTCACGAGTGTTCTCGCGATCTTGGTGGTGGTGTTCTTCTTCGTCACCTCCTCCGACTCCGGGTCGTTGGTGATCGACATCCTGTCCACGGGTGGTGATCTCGACACCCCGAAGATCACCCGGGTGTACTGGGCAGTTCTCGAGGGCGTCGCCGCGGCAGTCCTGCTCCTGGTCGGCGGCTCCGGTTCACTGACCGCGCTGCAAACAGCGTCGATCGCGACTGCGGTGCCGTTCTCGATAGTCCTGGTTCTTGCGTGCATCTCGATGCTCAAGGCCTTCCACTACGACGTCGCCACAACCCCCAGCTACGTCCGAATCACCGCGACGGGCGAGGCGTCCAATGGCGCGTTGGTGGCAGCGGGCAGCGAGTCCGCCGGTCCAGGACGCCGCAAGCGTGGTGCCGGAATCTCCTCGACCTTCTCCGGTCTCGCGCCGTCTCGGGATAACGTCGCGACACCCAACTCGGATCACGTGGTCGTGGCTGTCCACCAGCTTTCGTCCGACCAAATCGGAATCCACCCGGACACCGGTGCCGTCGAGTACTCACCCGGCGAGGCCCGGCAGGATCCGCTCGGTGGAGAAACATTTGATACTCAGGAGTTCGCGGACTCCGCCGAAGGCCATGCACAGAAGTCGCAGTCGACCGACTGACCGCGAACCAACTTCATATATCGGCCGTCGTGCCCGGATCACCTTCGATGATCCGGGCACGACGCATATGTAGACCATCACGAGCATGTGTTTCGATGCTTACGCTGCTCGACGAGCCACAGCGTGAAGCCGATGGCCGGGAAGCTCGCGCCGAGCACGCACACGCCCGGCCAGCCGAACTGCGTATAGGCAAGAACCGACAGCGCGCTTCCGATAGAGCCCGCCATGAAGTAGGTGGTCATATATGCGGTGTTGAGTCTGCTGCGTGCATCGGGCCGAAGAGGATAGAAGAGACTCTGGTTACTGATGTGCGTGCCCTGAATGCCGAGATCGAGCAAGGCCACGCCCGCTGCCAGCAGGAACACGTTGTGTTCTCCGATTGCCAACAGCACGAAGCTGAGCGCCGTGAGCGCCACGAACCAACCCGTCTGGCGTTGCGCATATCCGCGATCGGCCAGCGTTCCTGCGAGTCGTGCAGCTAGTGCACCGGCCACCCCGACGAGGGTGAAAAGTCCGATCTGAGCATCGGACCATCCGTACCCCGGTCCGGACAGTAGAAATCCAATGGACGTCCAGAACACCCCGAACGATGCGTACGTGAGGGTTCCGTATCCGATACGCCACCGGAGCACCGGTTCTTCGCGGATGAGCTCGACGACAGAAGCCAACAGCGCTCGATAGGACGAGACCGCACTCGGCGGCACGACGGGCAGCGTTCGAACCAGCAGCGCGGCGACAACCATCAACATCGCCGCGACGACGAAGACCGCTCTCCAGCCCGCGACGTACGCAATCAATCCAGCGACCACGCGTGAGAGCAGAATCCCTAGCAATAGACCGGTCATCACGTTGCCGATGACTCGGCCTCGTTCTTCTTCGGCCGCCAGCGAGGCAGCGAACGGCACCAGAACCTGACCGACCACAGATCCGACCCCCGCGACCATCGCGGCACATGCCAACACCTGCCACGAGGGTGCTACAGCCATCACCACGAGGGACGCGCAGGTCACCGCGAGCATCCAGGTCATCAGCTTCCTGCGCTGGATCATGTCGCCGAGCGGTACGAGAAATGCCAGCCCGATGGCGTACCCCACTTGACTGGCGGTCACCACCAGGCCCACTCGCATCATCGAAGCATCGAGGCTGTCGGCGATAGCCCCCACCAGCGGCTGGGCATAGTAGCTATTGGCAACCACCAGTCCGGAGATCACTGCCATGATCCCGACGAGTCGCCCGTTCATCCGTGTCGTCGAGGGCAATTCAGAGTGCATGTGCCCATGGTCGACAACTCCCGACCTTCTGTCCAACATGTTATTCCGTAATCATTCATTGATAGAATCACTCAATGGAGTTGCGACAGCTCGAACATTTCACCGCCGTAGCAGCCGAAGGCCATTTCACCCGGGCGGCGTCCCAGCTACATATTTCGCAATCCGCGCTCAGTTCGTCGATCCGGGCACTCGAGAAGGAGATCGGCACCGCACTCTTCGAACGCACTACGCGCAGAGTGCTTCTCACCGCCTCCGGGTCGGTACTGCTTCCATACGCGCGCAGAATCACCGGTGACGTCGCCGATGCACGCGATGCCCTGCGTCAGATCTCCGACGGTGAAACCGGCACTGTCGCAATCGGAACCGTCCAAACGTTCACTGCCATCGACTTGCCCGCTACTCTGGGCCGATTTCACTCCGCCCACCCGGGTGTAGCAGTGACCCTGCGCGAAGGAACCACCGCCGAGTTGCTCGATGCACTCGTCGGGGGAAAGCTGGATCTGGCCTTCGTCGCACTGGATGCACAACCCCTGGAGGTCGGGATTTTCGCGCTGGCGACCTACACCGAGTCGTTGACTCTCGTCGTAGCCGACGGACATCCTCTGGCACAACGAAAGTCAGTTTCGCTCGCCGAGCTCGCCGACTACCCGTTCATCGACTTCGAGGCCGGCCGCGGCTTACAGACCGTCGTCGACGCGCTGTTCGACAATGCAGACGTCGACCGTGACATCACATTCCGTATCAGCGACATGGATCGATTGTTGGGGTTGGTGCGTCACAGCCTCGGTGTCGCGATAATTCCAGAGCCTCTTGCGCGGCGACATGCCGGCCTGTCCACGGTTGCCATCGATGTACATCCTGCTCCCACAAGAGAATTGACATTGGCATGCCGCACCGAGGAACCCACCAATTCGGCGGCGCGCTCGTTCATCGGTGAACTCGCTCGAAAGTCAGCCGTGCCTATCGTCAGCGGTCGGTCGAGATGAAAAGACAGACTGGTCGACGGGGTGCAATCCCGTCGCCACCCAGGCTAGTTGCTAAGATTCGCAAGTACCACGACCGTGGGCTCCCGACAGTCCTGCTCGAAAAACTGGAGGCGTAGTGGCACATTCACGCGAGCCCTTGTATCGAATGAAGGCCGACTTCTTCAAAACCCTCGGGCACCCTGCACGCATTCGCATCTTGGAGCTTCTGAGCGAGCGCGAGCATGCCGTCTCCGAAATGCTCCCCGAGGTCGGTATCGAGCCGGCGAATCTATCTCAGCAACTCTCCATTCTGCGGAGAGCAGGCTTGGTTGCCGCGCGTCGAGAAGGACTGTCCGTCTCCTACGCCCTGACGTCACCGCGCATCGCCGACTTGCTGACCACTGCGCGGACCATCTTGACGGGCATGGTCGCCGGGCAGGCCGAGATGCTGGTCGACGACGCAGCTGCCGCGGAATCGATCGCCGCGACAGCCAAGGTGGCCGAGCAGTAGAACTCGCACGACGTCGAGGGCAGTGTCGAACTTCACGGGTCCACCGCCTTCATTACTTGCTAATCTTAGCAAGTAATGAAGTAAGAGTTCATCTCCCTCTCGCGGTACCGAGGACCCTATGACCGAGTCGCCCACACCGAAGCACGCTCCCGCTCCCCCAACCACCCTCCATGGAGCCGGACAGTCGATCCGAGAACTACTGCCCCGTTGGAGCGAATGGAGCACTTCGCTGCGTGCACCCGGCGCGGACCTGCTGGCCGGCCTGATCGTGGCCCTGGTGGCGCTTCCGCTGGCTTTGGGATTCGGAATCTCGACCGGGCTCGGAGCCGCTGCGGGCCTGACCACAGCAGTCATCGCAGGTGCGGTTGCCGCGGTATTCGGCGGTTCACGCTTTCAGGTGTCGGGCCCAACCGGCGCCATGACCGTCGTCCTGGTCCCGATCGTCCACGAGTTCGGTGGATCCGGAGTACTTGCGGTCGGCCTGATCGCCGGAATCGTGCTGTTGATCCTCGCATTCGCCGGAGTCGGACGGGCTGTGCGATTCATGCCCGCTCCCGTCATCGAAGGATTCACCGCCGGAATCGCTGTGGTGATCGCACTCCAACAGGTCCCCGCAGCTCTCGGCATCGCCGACGCGCAGGGCGACAAGGTGTGGCGTAGTGCCGCCGACGCCGTGGTCAAGTTCGTGGAACACCCGTCGATTCTCACGCCGGTCACGGCACTGGTAGTGGCCTTCGCGATACTCGTCGGCGGACGCTCCTTGCCCAAGGTTCCCATCTCACTCGTCGCGGTCGCCATCGTGACTCTTGCCGCAAAACTGCTTCATCTCGATATGGCACGCATCGGTGAGATTCCATCTGGAATCGCAGCTCCGACGCTGAATTTCCTGCACCTCGAAGACCTCACCTCCTTGTTGGCGCCTGCACTGGCCGTCGCTGCGTTGGCCGCGCTCGAATCGCTACTGTCGGCAACTGCGGCAGACTCGATGGGAGTGGGCACCCGACACAATCCCGACAGGGAGTTGTTCGGACAGGGCCTGGCGAACATCGTCGCACCGCTGTTCGGAGGGGTGCCGGCCACCGGCGCGATCGCCCGCACCGCAGTCAACGTTCGGTCCGGTGCTCGCAGCCGACTCGCCGCGTTGACCCACGCGGTCATTCTCGCCGCAATCGTCTACCTCGCGTCGACGCTGGTCGCCGAAATACCCCTGGCTGCACTCGCCGGAGTCCTTCTCGCCACGACGGTACGCATGGTCGAGACGGCCTCGATCATTGCGATCGCCCGCGCTACCCGCGCTGACACCGCAGTCATGGGGGCAACGTTTCTGGTGACGGTTGCACTAGACCTGGTTACCGCAGTGGCAGTCGGTGTCGCATTCGCCGCAATCCTGGCACTGCGCACAATCGCCAAGTCGGCCAAGATCGAACAAGTCCCCCTCGACGACGAGGGACACCAAAGCGAAGAACACGAACTACTGCGTCAGCACATCGTCGCCTACCGCATCGACGGTGCATTGTTTTTCGCTGCAGCACACCGGTTCCTGCTCGAGCTCGCCGAAGTCTCCGACGTCCACGTGGTCATCTTGCGGATGTCCCGCGTCACCGCTATCGACGCCACCGGTGCCATCGTGCTCAAAGACGCCATCGACAAGCTCGAACGCCGTCACATCACCGTATTGATCTCGGGCTTGAAACCGGAACACTCACGACCGCTCCAAGCGCTGGGGGTCTTCACCACCTCGGACAGCGAACGTAGGCACTTCTTCGAAGACACTCCTCACGCAATCGAGCACGCCCGCACACTGGTGCTCACGAAAACCGGCCACACCGAAGGGGACGATACACAGATCGAGAATCCCGTGGTTCGTCGTCAAGGGTGAGGCACTACGAGCACCGGACATTTCGCCTGGCGAATGGCTCTGGTCAACGTGCTCCCGCACATACGTCCGCGCTGGTGACCGAGGACCAACAACCGCGCGGTACCGGACGCGGTGAGCAGTTCCGATCCCGCGCCGGACTCGGCGTAGACGGACGAGAAGACCGTCGTGGGATAGTCGTCCGAGAACGACTCCAGTCTGATGTCCATCGGCGATTCGGATGTCTCACCGTCGACTCCCCCGACAATATGCGCGACACCCTCGGAGATCGAACGCGCATGGAGGGCCAGGATATCGGTGTCTCTACTCGCTGCCTCGCGAAATGCCTCGGCCACAACGACATCGGATTCGCGGGTTTTTCCCTCCCCCAGCGCGATAATCACCGCACCATCGGAGCCGGTACTGGACTCTCGCACGATCGCGACCGGACACGCCACCGACTCGACCAAGGAGAAAACCGTCGACCGCATGACTCGCGTACCCAAAGCGTGCCCTTGACTCACGCCCAGCACGAGCAGACACGCCGACTTCGCCTCCCCGAGGATCGCCGCCTCCGGCTGACCATGCAGCACAGCCGTTTTCACCACCACGCTACTGTCGATCTCGGCTACAGCCTTCACCGCCTCGGCGAGTACTCCCAGACCATAGTCACCGTCCACATCGGTTGCACCGTAAACGGACTCGGGTTGAGAGTGAGGGCTGATCACGTGCACCAACCGAAGCGGAGCGCGACGTCCCTGCGCCTCCTGCACGGCGAACCGGACGGCATCGAGTGCCGCCTTGGATCCGTCGACTCCGACAACGATCGGTCCCACCGGATACGAACTGTTCACCAGATTCCTCTCGGTTCACCATCGGCGTGTCGAGCCGATCGCAGATGCGCAGCGCTTCGTCCGAGAACGCTACGAGTATCACGACAACGCCGCGGACCAGACCACGTTCGTGCCGGTTCCGGCCAATGGTGCAGTCGCGGTCATCGCACCCCCGCATTCGGTTGCGCGCGCACTCAAGTTCGCCAACCCACTCGTCGTAGCATCAGCGGGCAGACCGATCCCATTGTCCGACACCTCGATTCGGAGATCGTCGCCGACCGAGAGGGTGACGCTGACCGTGTCGGCATGCGCATGCTGAACCACGTTGCTGACCGCCTCCCTGATGACGGCCACAGCATGGTCGGCGAGCGAGTTCTCGATAACCGACAACGGCCCGGACATTCGAACGACCGCACGGATGGGTACGTGTTCGGTGAGTTCGAGGACCGCGTCGTCGATGCGTTGGCGCAGGCGTGTGACGGAATGGGACGAACTCTGCAGATCGAAAATAGTAGATCGTATGTCCTGCACGGTGTCTTGCAGATCATCGATGGTTCTCGTCAAGCGTTGGCGAACGTCCTCGGACTCGGTTCGTTGCAGTGTGCTCTGCAACGACAAACCGACGGCGAATATTCGCTGGATCACGTGGTCGTGCAGATCCCGCGCGATACGATCCCGATCGGACAGAACATCGAGTTCGTGGACCCGACGAGCGTTGTCCGCCATCTGCATCGCCAGCGCAGCCTGATCTGCAAAACTTGCCACCAGTTCGAGTTCTGCATCGCTGAACGACAGACCATCTTGCTTTCGCAAGACCACGAGTACGCCGCTGACGCCGCCGGTGACACGCAATGGAGAGATCAGGGCAGGACCGAATCCCTTCTCCAGTGCGATGGACTCGTCGTCGAACTTTTCCTTCCGGAATGCTGCTCGACGCCGGAACGCGGCACCCGAGCTCGACCCCTCGATGGGAATGGTGGAGCCCAATAGACCTTCGGCACACTGTCCCTCACTGACCGAGACGACGAGCTGGGTCGAGAGTTCGGAGTCACCATCGACGTCCTCGGGGACCGCGATGAAAGCGAGGTCGGCGGTGAGAAGATGCAATGCCTTGCGCGACACCATCTGCAGTACCTCGCCGATTTCGGCGCCGGCGAGCAATTCGGTGCCGATGTCCCGGGTAGCTTCCATCCACGCTTGACGGGTGCGCGATTCCTCGTACAAGCGCGAATTCTCGATAGCGATACCTGCCGCCGACGCCAACGCCTGGATAACGACCTCGTCGTCGTCGGTGAAAGACTTGCCGTCCTTCTTCTCGGTCAGATACAGGTTCCCGTAGATCTCGTTACGGATCCGAATCGGCACTCCGAGAAAGGTTTTCATCGGTGGATGATGCGGCGGGAATCCCACCGAATCCGGATGTGACGTCAAGTCCCGTAGTCGCAGCACTTCCGGCTGATCGATCAACAGTCCCAATACCCCACGGCCGGTGGGAAGCGGGCCGATCCGCGCGCGCGTGTCCTCGTCCATTCCGAAATTGATGAAGGCACTCAGCTCGTGACCGTCACCACGCACACCGAGAGCACCATATCGAGCGTCGACGAGGTCGACGGCCGACTTCACTATGGTCCGCAGGGTCACCTCCAAGTCGAGATCGGACGTGATGACCAGCATGGCGTCGAGCAGTCCGTCGGCTTGGGCTCTGGCGTCGGCGATGCGACCGATGCGGTTCTGAACTTCGAGGAGAAGCTCACCGAGACGCAGTTGCGGCAACCACGATCCGCTGTCACCGTGGCGATCATCCATCGCGGGCTCCCGGGTTTCCCCTCGACTCTGCATGCGTATCAGCGAGTTTCGAGGCATACACGGCTGCTTGGGTGCGTCGCTCCATCCCCAACTTCGCCAGCAGTCTCGAAACGTAATTCTTCACGGTCTTCTCCGCCAGAAACATTCGGGCGGCAATCTGCCTGTTGGTCAGACCTTCACCGAGGAGATCGAGCAAAGTGCGCTCCTGGCCGGTGAGGTGGTCGATCGGTCCCGGCGCTGCCGTACCCGCTCGCAGCTTGTCCATCAGCACGGCCGCCGCTCGATTGTCGAGCAACGATTTCCCCGAGCCCACTTCCTTGATCGCTCGGGTCAACTCCATTCCGGTGATGTCCTTGACGACGTATCCGCTCGCGCCGGCGAGGATGGCGTCGAGCATCGCCTGATCCTCGGTGAACGAGGTCAGCATCATGGTTTTCAGGTCCGGCAATCGATCGAGAAGTTCGCGACACAACTCGATGCCGTTGCCGTCGGGAAGTCGCACATCGAGGACCGCGACGTCCGGCTTCAATGCCGGGATGCGAGCAAGAGCCTGGGCGCAACTGCCGGCCTCACCGACGACTTCGAGATCGGGATCGGAATCGATGAGGTCGATCAACCCGCGTCGCACAATCTCGTGATCATCGACCAGAAACACTGTGACCACGCCAACGCTCCCTTACATGCGTCCCCAATGGGCGCCTCATGGCCAACCCTACCTACCCACAGTGTTGCCGAAATCCGTCATCTGTCCCCGAAATCGGCGACCAAAGTCCCTCGAATGGGTGCAGTTGTCCTGCCGTGCCGCGCGGAAAGGTCGGGTCTCATAGAGATACCGCACCACCACTAAGGAGATCTCGCGATGGTTTCACTCCCGACAGTCGTCGGCGTCGACGGGTCATCCGCGTCACTGGATGCAGTTCGGTGGGCAGCACTCGATGCCGAGCTGCACAATTCCGGACTCGTCATCGTCTCCTCGGTCCCCGTGCCCAGGGCACTGACAGGCTTCCGTACGCTCCCCGAACCCGCGACGGAGCAATTCAGGCGCGATACGAAACGGATTCTGGACGAGGCGCTCACGGTGGCCGGGCGAGCGGCCCGACCGATCAGCATCGAAACCCACCTGTCCGATCGACCTGCCGTGAGCACGCTACTCGAGTACTCGACGACCTCCAGAATGGTCGTCATCGGCAGCAACGGGCTCGGCGGCACCGATCGTCGCTCGCTCGGCTCGATCAGCTTCGCGCTCAGCACCCACGCGCACTCCCCCGTCACCGTTGTCCGCGCCTGGCCGACCGACCATCGGCTGCAGGCCGCGAACACCATCGTCGTCGGTGTGGACGGAACGAAGGCGAGTGAGGCCGCCGTCGCCCTGGCATTCGAAGAGGCCGCCGAGCGGAAGGCACCGCTCACCGCAGTCCATGCGTGGTCCGATGCCGACCTGTCGATAGGCATTCCGGTCCGAGGACTCGAATGGCCTATGAACAAACCCTCCACCGAAGATGTGCTGACGCGGATTCTGGACGAGTACTCGCAGCGCCACCCGTCGGTGACCGTTCGACGCGCAGTGGTCAAGGACCGCCCGGTGCATGCTCTCCTCGACCACGCACAAGGTGCGCAACTGTTGGTGGTCGGAAGCCATGGACGCGGCGGATTCAGCGGGATGATGCTCGGTTCGGCCAGTCGATCTGTACTGGGACGCGCCAGCTGTCCCGTGGTGATCGTGCCGTCGGCGGGCCGGTTCTCCGCACCAGTGGACTCGTACGTTGCCTCCGATCACTCGCACCGATGAAGAAAACGACGACGCGTGCAGCCTCTTGCGAACGAACGCACCGGGCACCCCGATGCGTTCGTCGCGTCCACCGGCTAGGTCATGTCGTTGGCGATAATATTCTCGATATTCCGTTCCGCCAGTGCAGTAATGGTGACGAATGGATTGACACCGACATTGCCGGGGACCAGGGACCCGTCCATGACATAGAGCCCCGGATACTCGGGGAGCCTGCCGTAGTTGTCCGTTGCCTTACCCAGAACACAACCGCCGAGCGGGTGGTAAGTCAGCTGATCACCCCACGTCTGCACGGGTCCGAAGAGGTCGGTCCGGTAGATGGTGCCTTCCTTTCGGTTGATCTTGTCGAACAACTTCTTCGTCATATCGATCGACGGCTGATTTTGGGAGCGTTGCCAATCGAGTCCGACCTTGCCGGTTGACGAGTTGTACCGAAACTGTGCACGTTCGGGGTTCTTTGCAATCGCCAGGTACAGACTCACCCACAGTTCGGTGCCTGCTGGGAATGGCGCGATTTCGGCGAACACCGGCGCGGCGGGATCCGCCCAGTTGTCGATACCGAGAACCGGTATCGACGATTGTTTGGCCCCTGTCCCGTCCCATGCATGGTTGGCACGGCCCACCATCACGTTGCCGTTGTGGCCCCATTCTTGACCGACCGCGCCAGCTAAGTTCGCCAGTTGCCCTTGCGCTTTCATCGCTACCAGCAGTTTGCTCGTTCCGACACTGCCGGCTGCGAAGAAGACCTTGTCTGCTGTCACGGTTTTGGTGCCGATGATATTGCCCTGCTCGTCGATCTGATTCATCACCACTTGATATCCGCCACCGGTGGTTGCCGGTTTCACCTCCGTCACGACGTGCAGTGTGGTGATGGTGAGTTTGCCGGTCGCTGATGCCTGGGCGAGGTAAGTCTTGTCGAGGGACTTCTTGCCTGCGTTGTTTCCGTAGATGACTTCCGACGCCAATGCCGATTTGCTCACCTGCCCGGCGGCTTCCTGTTTCATGTATTCGAAGTCGTAAACGTTGGGCACGAATGTTGTTGTATATCCGGATCGCTGTGCGGTCTTCCGGCCTGTTCTCGCAAATTTGTAGTACTCGGTCGATTCGAACCACGCCGGATCGACATTGTTCACCCCCAACGCAGCGTTTGCCTTGGGGAAGTAGGTCGAGTACATCGCATTGGAGTCGACGTTCGGCAGGATTTCCTCGAAGTAGTTGCGCTTGGGCGTCACAGCCATTCCGCCGTTGACTAGTGACCCGCCACCGACTCCGCGGCCTTGGTAGACCTTAATTCCACCGAAGTCTTCGGTATCGAGAACGCCGACATATTTGCTGATGTTCTTGTCCACCGAACCACCGGAAAAGTGCGAAACCGGTTGCACCGTACGAGTTCGCAGCCAGGTCGACCGGCCATCCGGCGACAGCATCGGACAGAATATCTTCCCGTCCGATCCTGGCGTAGTCCAAGCCCTACCCATCTCGACTATGTGTGTGTCGATCCCGGCTTGCGTCAATCGGAGTGCGGCTACGGCACCACCGTAACCACTCCCGATGACGAGCGCGGCAATTCGATCACCGTCACCCAAGGCCCTGTGCGGTGCCGCCGCGGCGGTTGTCCACGAAGACGAGAGAGCCGCGGCGCTCATAGCCAGCCCCGTTGCGGCAAGAAAGTTTCTGCGCGAGAACCCCGAAGTGGCCCCCGTAGAGCGATCTTTGGATGCGGCGCGAATGTTCAAGTGATTCCTACCTTTCAGGTAACCCCCTCGCAGAGATATACAGTCCGAGAGCAGACCACACGTGCGGTACCGGCCAGTAATGTCACGGGGACGTAAAGTTTCCTCAGAATGGCAAGCAAACCCGGAGTTTTGCCGACCAGCAGCTGTCGAGCTGAGCTGAATCCGATCACCGGATGTAATCCGAGTGCTGCGGTATCGGCCCGTCGACCGAGCGAGTTCGAATACTGGCCAAAGCGTCCCCAAGCTGCTGACTGCGTATTACTCTGCGCCCATGCGCGTTTCGATACGGCTTCGCCCCGCAGCGGCATTGACCGCAGCGTGGGTGCTGACGTTCGCATTCTGTTTGCCCGCGTCACTGTCATCGTCCGCCGTCGCCGCCCCACTGTCGGTCGGGGACAGCTTTCTGTGGGGCGTGTCCACCGCCGGTTTTCAGTCCGAGGGCTCCTCTCCGGACAGCAATTGGTCTCGATACTCCGCTTCGGACCGAACCGAAGACGCGGTCGGCAGTGCCGTCGATTTCCGACACCGCTATGCCGAAGATATCGACAATGCAGCGAAACTCGGTGTCTCGGTTTTTCGTTTCAGTATCGAATGGGCGCGCGTGCAGCCGGCTCCCGGCGTCTGGGATGAGAAAGAGTTTCAGTACTACGACGACGTCGTCGCCCAGATCCGCGCGCACGGAATGCGTCCGATGATCACCCTCGATCACTGGGTGTACCCAGGTTGGGTCGCAGACCAGGGCGGTTGGACCAACCAGAAAACAGTAGAGGACTGGTTGAACAACGCAGCACGGGTGATCGACCGGTATTCCGCACACGATGCACTGTGGATCACGATCAACGAACCGACCGCCTACATCATCAAAGAGCTCACCTTCGGCGGCATCACTCTCGCACAAGCTCCACAGATGATGGACCGCCTCGTCCAGGTTCATCGAGCGGCGTTCGACATGATCCATGCCAGGGACCCGGGAGCGCCGGTCAGCAGCAACCTGTCTTTCATCCCCACTGTCGCCGGACTCTTCGATGCCACATTCGTCGACCGCGTGCGCGACAAAATGGACTATCTCGGGTTCGACTACTACTACGGGCTTTCTCTCGACAACCTCACCGCCGCCTACGCCATCTTCGACGAGTTCTACAACGTCGTTCCGCAGCCGGACGGCCTCTACCACGCACTGATCTACTACAAGGACAAGTTCCCCGGGCTGCCGATCTACATCGTCGAAAACGGTATGCCTTCCGACAACGGTCAGGCCCGGCCGGACGGATACACCCGTTCCGATCATCTGAGTGACCACATCTACTGGCTCGAGCGTGCCCGCAGCGAAGGCGCCGAGGTGATCGGCTACAACTACTGGTCCATTACCGACAATTACGAATGGGGCACCTACCGTCCACGTTTCGGTCTTTACACGGTGGACGTGAAGAGCGACCCGTCACTGACACGGCGGCCCACCGACGCGGCGGAAACCTACCGTCGGATCATCGCCGACAACGGCGTACCCGCGAACTACGCCCCGGCGCGGCCACCGGGCTTCTGCTCCCTGGTGACCGTGCCGCAAAGCTATATCGACCCGCCGTGATCATTCGTTCTTCGGTCCCCGCGCAATGATCAACGGGCATTCGAGGAGATGAGAGAGTGAACGACTGGTCGACCCCAACAGCAGACCACTGAAGCCACCCCTTCCTCTCGATCCGACGACGACGGTGCGCGCACTTGTGGAGAGTTCGCGAATTTTGCTTACCGCACCGCCGTGCTCGACCACTCGATTTACGTGCACGTCCGGGTACTGCTCCTGCCATCCCGCGAGACTTTCCGTCAAGACAACCGATGCCGCTGCATTCTGAGCCGACGCCAGTGCCTCTTTGTCGCTCTCGGAGTGGTTCTTCCACAGTTCAGCGTCGTGGGCCCAGGTGTGCACAGCGACCAGTTCGCTGCCACGCAGTGATGCCTCTTCGAAGGCAACGCCCACAGCCCGACTACTGGCGCTCGATCCATCGACACCGAGGACAACGGGCCCCTCGCGCTCTCCGGTCTGCGGAATTCCGCTGATGATCGCTACCGGGCATTCCGCGCGCTCGGATACCGCAGCGCTGACCGAACCGAGCAGTTCGGCGAAATACTCACCGTTTCCGCGTGTACCCACCACGATCATTCGCGCAGAAGCCGATCGCTCGACCAGGGTCGGAATTGCTGCGCCCACAATCGCTTCGGTGACAATCGACAATGAGTCCGCGTCCTTGGCGGCAGCCTTGGCGATCGCCGACGCTGCTTCCAGGCTTTTGTTCACTTCCAGCCTCAGCGGTGAACCGAGCTGAGGTGGCATCGCGGCGAAAGTCGTATAGACGTCGGTGATCTGGTAGACCGAGACCAGGGTCAACGGCGCGCCACGCAGTTCCGCTGCGCGCGTTGCCCAGCGGACTGCATCGAACGAAGCAGTCGAACCATCGACACCGACAATGATGGGGCCATTCTTATCCATATTTACTCCTCTGTCAACGATCGAACTACGGAACTACGAGTACCGGACACTGCGCTCGGTGGATCAGACTCTGGCTGACGGAACCGAGAATTGCCGATGACAAGCGCCCTCGTCCGCGACTACCGACCGCGATGACCTGGGCAGCTGCGGACATCGTGCCGAGTTCGCGTGCCACCGAAGCGCCTACTGCTCGAACCTCCACCGGCACACTCGGATACTCGCTCGTGTACGGATCTACGATGTCGTGCAACCACTTCCGTTCGGCGTCTCGTTGGTGCGGCCGATCCACCGAAGTCCCGTAGTCGAGCTCGTCTGCATCCTCGACAGCCCCCACGTGCACTGCGACGAGGTCGGTGCCGAAAGTGCGTGCCAGATCGAAAGCTGCTGCCAATGCACGTCGGGACGGCTGCGACCCATCGATACCTACCACGATCGGTCGAGTCGGGTCCGCGCTCTCGTCGCGACTTTTACGCCACACCAACACTGGGCACACTGCCGCGTTGACCAGTTCGATGATGGAATGTCCGAAAATCAGGTCACGGAGTGGGCCTGTGCGACTGCCGCCGAGGATCAGCAATCGGGAGTTGGCCGACACGGTCTCGATCAGGTCGGTCGCAGCACCACCGGTGATGGAACACTCGACCTCGATTTCCGCGTCGAGGTCGCGGACGATCAGTGCCGCATCGTCGAGAATTTTCTTTCCTACCCGACGCAGTTCCGATTCGAGCCGATCACCTGCGATGAGCACCGCCGCGTCGAACCACTTGGCCACGTCGGGAAGTGCATGAACGAGTCGGATCGAAGTATGTACGTGCTGAGCAAGTCTCACTGCCCATTCGACGGCACTACGATCGTCGTCCGACCCATCCACGCATACAACGATGCTGCCATCGTGGGCAGACGGTACTTCTTCGGTGTTCAAGGCTCTCCATACGTCGAATACAGTCTTGTCCAAGAGTATGGACGGTTCTACTCGCTCGGGTCAGAGGACAAGGTCCCTCCTCCGCCGGGCACGTGGTCACCGATGCGCAGAACTTCCCGAGCCAGGGCAGTCCCGCGACGAATTGCCCACCGTTCGGTGACCGAAGTCCCTACCTGCAACATCGGACTCGAGTCCACAGTGTTGGCCAGGAGACAAACGACCAGGCTGGATGCAGCATCGAAGCCAGGTCCGAGAAGTCAGGTCCGAGGAGACGAGAACCCGGTGAACGTATCGCAAGAGCCTCTGCCGATCACAGTGTGGACCAACAGCGAGCTGACCGACATCGTCGTCGGCGTCGACGGCACCGACGCTTCTCGCGGCGCATTGCTCTGGGCTGCGCGGGTGGCACAGATCGCCAAAGCAAGAATTCGGATCGTTCACGCACTGCCGCAGCGGGAATCGGCGAACAGAGTAACGCGAGAGCTGCGTGCATCCAAACCACGACTTCTCGGCAGACGCCTTCTCCGACTGTCCCGCAACGAAGTCGACCGTATCGATCCCGATATCGCAGTCGATACGGTCCTGACCGACGATCCCATCGCTTCGTTCCTCGGCGCGATGTCGCACACCGCGGATCTGGTCGTGATCGGAGGCAATGCGTCCAGTCCTGTTCGAGATGTCGTCCTCGGCCGTCACGCAACTCGCATCGTTGCCGACGCTCGATGCCCCGTTCTCGTGTGGCGGCCGCATGCCATCGCCCCCGCTGTGACTTCTCAGCCGGTCGTCGTCGGTGTCGACGATTCCGATTCTTCGCACAGCGCGATAGTCGGCGCATTCTGGTTCGCGGATACACTTCGGGCCCCGATCATGGCCCTGCATGTGGTGTCGCCCACTCGTCGACACACGCCTGCGGTGGACGCCGATGTGGACGCAGCAGAAGTGGGATCTGTCGCGTGGCTGGGGACTCGTGTGACCGCGACCTCCGAGCGTCATCCCTCGGTCGAGGTTCACCTGCATTGTCTCGAGGCATCGGCAGACCACGAGCTACGCAGGGCGTCCGAAACAGCGCGCCTGGTCGTCGTCGGGAGCCGAGGGCTCGGTCCATTGGTGGGCCCGATCCGCGGCTCGGTCGGACAATCGCTCGTACACAGCTCGCACTGTCCGATTCTGGTGGTGCGCTGAGTGAAAGCCTGGAGAGTCGCCGAACAGGGCAGTGTCGACGGCAGTCCCCTGCAGTTGGTCGATGAGCACATGCCTCGACCGACGTCCGGCGAATTGCTGATCGCTGTCCAAGCTTGCGGCGTGTGCCGAACCGACCTCCACGTCGTCGAAGGCGATCTTCCAGTTCATCGGCCGCACGTAGTGCCCGGCCACGAAATCGTCGGCGCGATAACAGAAGTCGGAGACAACACCGAGACCGACTTCAACGTGGGTGACATTGTCGGAATTCCATGGCTGCGTCACACCTGCGGCAACTGCCGATTTTGCGTGAGTGGTCGCGAAAACCTTTGCAAGGCATCGTTGTACACCGGATGGGATCACAACGGCGGGTTCGCGGAGTACGCGGTGGTTCCGGCCGACTACGCCTTGGCACTACCGACCGGGTACAGCACCGAAGAACTGGCACCGTTGCTGTGCGCAGGGATCATCGGATACAGCGCCCTGCGCCGAGCCGAACTTCCGCCGTCGGGGAAACTCGGCCTCTACGGTTTCGGCGCAAGCGCGCACATAGTCGCTCAGCTGGCACAGGCCGACGGCGCTACCGTGCACGTCATGACTCGAGACTCCGGTGCCCGACAGCTCGCACTGAGGATGGGGTTGGCGTCGGCGCAGGATACTTTCGATTCACCACCGGAAAAGCTCGACGCCGCTATTATTTTCGCGCCTATCGGCGAGACCGTTCCGACGGCATTGGAAGCCGTCGACTCCGGGGGAACCGTCGTGCTGGCCGGCATTCACATGACCGACATTCCGCAACTGAACTACGACCGGCATCTGTTCCACGAGAAGCGACTGCTGAGCGTCGAAGCGAATACGCGGGCCGATGCTCGACAATTCCTCGAACGCTGTCAGAGAACGCACCTGAGGATCGAAACTACGGTCTACCCTTTCGTTCGCGCACTGTCGGCACTGCGAGATCTCCGCCACGGCCGGTTCGCCGGCGCCGCCGTCATCGAATAGATCCACCCTGCCGACTTCTCACGATGCAAGGAGGTCCCGATGCATCCCAAGTCGGCACTCGGAGTTCGACTGCGCGGTGCAAGATCGATGCTGTTCTCTTCGCTGCAGGGCTACCGATCGGCTTGGTTGGCGGGCGATCTCGCTGCGGGACTCACGCTGTTGTCGATCGCGGTGCCCGAGCAACTGGCCACTGCACGGCTGGCAGGTATGCCGCCGATCACAGGCTTCTACGCGTTCTTTGCAGGCACACTCCTGTTCGCGTTGCTCGGCTCGAACCGGCAGATGTCGATCGGGGCCGATTCGACGATCGCACCACTGTTCGCTGTCGGCGTCGCGACTGCGGTATCGACCGTCCCTGGTGACTACGTTGCGTTGGTAGGGATCCTCGCGGTGATGGTGGGCGTGATCGTGGCCCTCGTGGGCCTCCTGCGGCTCGGATGGATCGCGGAGTTCCTGTCGACGCCGATCATCGCTGGGTTCCTCGGTGGGGTCGCGGTCATCATCGTTGTGCATCAACTACCCGATCTCCTCGGCCTGCCGGCCGGCAGCGGTGGGACGTTGAACCGAATCGGCACGATCGTCAGCGAGTCGACCGAGGCCAACGGTTGGACGTTGGGCATCGGGGTCGGGGTTTTCGTCGTCGTGTTTCTCACCGACAAGTGGGATCGGCGACTACCCGGGGCGTTGATCGCACTGGTCGGATCAACGATCCTCGTCAGTGTGTTCGATCTGACTTCCCACGGGGTAGCAGTGCTGGGTTCGCTGGCACACGGGGCTCCCCATCTCGGACTGCACGGGGTGTCGTGGTCGGCGCTGAGCGCACTTGCACCCACCGCCGGTGTCGTCGCACTGGTGATCGTCAGCCAGAGTGCGGCGACGACGCGCGCTTTCGCCGCCGACGGTGGTTACGGGGTGGATGTAGATCGTGACTTCTTCGGCATCGGAGCAGGCAATGTCGTCGCTGGCCTGGTAGGTGCGTTTCCGGTGAACGCGAGCCCGCCACGAACCGCCGCAGTGGTGTCGGCGTCGGGACGGACCCAGGTGGCGGGCATCGCCGCCGTCGCCGCGCTCTTGTTGCTGATCCCCGCTCTGGCGCTCCTCGAAAACCTGCCGGTGGCAACCCTGGCTGCGATTCTGATCTTCATCGCCACCCGCATCGTGCATGTCCGCGAGCTGATAGACATCGCCCGCTACGACCGTTTCGAGTTCGCTCTCGCCGTGGTCACTCTTCTGACGGTTGCTCTCGTCGGTGTCGAGTACGGCATCGGTGTGGCGGTCGCGTTGGCAATTCTGGACCGCACCCGCCTCAGCGCCCGTCCCCATCTGCACGTACTGGGACACATCCCATCGACTACCAGTTGGGTGCCCCTGAGCTACGCCGAACAAGCGAGGACGGTTCCCGGTGTACTCGTCGTACAGTTCGCGACGCCTCTGTGGTACGCCAACGCAACCGAATTTCGAACCGAGATAACGGCCACGATCGACGCCGCGGATCATCCCCTGCACCTCGTCGTGCTCGACACGATGGGGATGACCGATATCGACTACACGGGAGCACACTCCTTGCGGCAGTTGATCGATCAACTCCGCTCGAGGGGAGTCACCTTCGCGATGGCAAGAACCAGCAAGACGGCGCGCAGGGGCCTGGCGCGCAGTGGACTGCTCGCGCAAATTGGCCAGGAACACATGTTCAGCTCGGTCGGCGAGGCAATCGGAGCCGATGTCGGGACTGAAGACCCTGACAGATTCAAGGCCAAGCGCGCAGGATCGAAGGATGAGTACAACACCGACCAGCGAGACCCAAACGGACCTTGATGAATCCACCGGCCGCATCGCGGTGGGCGTCGACGGTTCACCCTCCTCGATCCTGGCACTGCAGCAAGCGCGACGGCTATCGGAGGCATTGGGCATCGGCATAGATGTCATGGCTGCGTGGCAGTATCCGACGTACATGGGTGCGGGCTTCGCAGAGGACATTCACCCCGATGACGACGCTAGGCAGATAATGGCCGAGTCGATCGTTGCCGCATTCGGTGACGATGCACCGGCCGACATCGAACAGATTGCGGTACAGGGTGTTCCAGCGCAGGTGCTGCTCGACGCCAGTCGAGTGGCCGACATGCTCGTAGTAGGAAGCCGCGGCCGTGGTGGATTCGTCGGTCTGCTGTTGGGATCGGTCAGTGCACAGTGCGCCGAACATGCTCGATGCCCGGTGCTCGTCGTTCATTCGAAGGATCACCACTAGCGCGGGCAACGCCGATCGGTTCAAATGACAGCGGTGATCTTCTCGATTCGCCAGTGCTGCAGTGAGCAAATCCAAGAAAGCAGCCCCTGAACTGCGCATTCGCAGTTCAGGGGCTGTTCTGGTTTCTTCGAAGCCGAAGACTGGACGGCCGATGGCCGGTGCGTCAACGGTCAGCGTTGCCTAGCCCTATCGCAGGTCAGGTCATGCTCACTTCCTTGGTCTCGGAGAGCGCTTTGGTGCAGGCGAGGCTGAGTACCGACAGGAGCGCCAGCATGACTCCGATAGCAATACTTCCGAATTGTGCCGCGAGAGGGGCGGCGAGCAACGGCGGGATTGCGCCGCCGAGAACACCGGCGAGGTTGTATCCCAGTCCGGCACCTGTGTAGCGGAATCGAGTCTGGAACAGTTCTGGGAGAAGGGCACCGGTTGGTCCATAGGCGATACCGAAGATCGTCAGCGTCACACACATGGCCACGACATACGCAACCGGGCTTCCCGTGTCGAGCAAGGGAAATAGAACGAGCGACCAAGGAATTGCCGCTGCACAAGAGGTCATGATCACTCTGCGGCGTCCGACTCGGTCGGAATACGTCGCAGATAGCGCGATCGCGATTCCGAAGACCACAGCACCTACAAGACCTGTCCACAATACGAAGGGGCGATCGAAGCCGAGGGTCTTTGTGCCGTAACTGGTCAGATATGCAGTGCCCATGTAGAAGAGCGAGAACAGTGAAGCCAGCGCTCCGGCGGCAAGCAGAATCTCCTTCTTCTGTACGTGCCAGGCTTCGAGGATCGGAAGGGTGGTAGCACGATCAGGAGTTCGAACTTCTGCTTCTTGGTTCGCACGGAAAACCGGTGTTTCTTCGATGGCCAGTCGCATGTACAACCCGATCAGCACGAGAACTGCACTCAGAAGGAACGGTATACGCCAACCGAAGTCGAGGAAGACTGCGTTGGTGTCACCGAATACAGCACCCGTTACGAGGAAGGTCGCGCTCGAAAGAATGAATGCCGCTGACGGGCCCAACTGCGGGAACATGGCGTAGAAGCCGCGCTTTTTCGGTGGTGCATATTCGGCAGTGAGAAGAGTTGCGCCCGCCCATTCTCCACCGACAGCGAATCCCTGCCCGAATCGCAACAGAACGAGAATAATCGGAGCCGCTATTCCGATGGTGTCAGCGCTGGGCAGCAACCCGATTACAAAAGTTGATATGCCCATCAGAAGCAGCGTCGAGATCAGCGTCTTCTTTCGGCCGATTCGGTCGCCGAAGTGCCCGAAGACCACAGCTCCGACAGGCCTCGCAATGAAGGCGACTGCAAAGGTGGCGAAGGATGCGACGGTCCCCGCAGTGGCACCCAGTGCCGGGAAGAACACTGTCGGAAATACGAGTGCGGCAGCAGTTCCATAAATGAAGAAGTCATAGAACTCGATTGTGGTTCCTATGCCACTGGCGATCGCCACCTTCCGAACACTTGTGGTGGGTGCGGCGGAGCGGGTCGTCGGCCTGCGGTCGACCGCATCATCCGGTGTAATTGAGGGCATTCATTCTCCAGAGGCATCGTCAGGAAGTGTGATGTGAATCTGAAGGAAGAGGTTATGTGACCCGCGTCATAAGTACCCACCCCCGAAAAGGGGTAGAAGATCTGCTTACTTCGCTCCGACCTTGGCCATGTCGACGCGGTTGCCACGGAAGGGAACACCTTCCGCTTCGAGCAATGCGCGCGCTGCTCCGCCATGGCACGTCGCAGGTGCACCGTCGGCGTGAACCACCCGCCACCACGGCACACCGCCGTCGAGCATTCCGACGGCCCGGCCCACCTGCCGGGGACCTATGCCCAGTGCGCGACCGATCTCACCGTAGGCGGCGACGTGACCCGCCGGAATCCTCACCACCATGGCTCGAACTTCCGACACCACGTCGATGGTCATGCCTCTGCTGACACTGGATAAGTGATTGTTTCGCCTTGTACGTGCGCGAACTCTGTAATTGTCGCGAGGCGGGTCGATGAAATCGACATAATGTCGAAAACCTCCGCCCCTGCGACGATGAGCGCGTCCGTTATCAGCCGTCGATGACAACGCCATGGCACGGCCTCGCTGCACATGATCGCCGGGACCGACTCGTGTGCGACCCGTAGCAGCTCAGCGAGCCCGGAACGGAATTCCGTGGTCTCCATGTAGTCCGCGTAGTCGCGGAATGCCTTGACCCGCCACCCTCCGTTCGGGCTCGACACGTCAACCGGTGTATATCTACGACCGCCGATATCCCGGATCCACCGGTACCCGATATCGGCCGGCAGCGCATCCTTGATCGCGTCCTGGTTCCACTGCGGATACTTTCGCGACCCTGGAAACGAACGCACATCGACCAGCTCGGTCACCTCGTTCACACGCAACATCTCGAACACTTCGTCAGCAGTGCGAGTGGAGTGGCCGATCGTGAAAACCCGAGGCACGGCGCGTTTGCTTTCCAGGCCCCTCGTCATCGAATCCAGATTACTCGATCGACTCCAGGCCACTCATCTCATGCGTGTGGACCATTTCGCCACCCCGGGCTTCGAGATTTGGGGGTAGGCCCCGGTCCGATTCTGGTTGCTCTCGACGGCCACGCCAACGGTCATACCTTCAGCAGAAGACAGAGGCATAAGACTCTCTGGCACCCGATCGACCTGAGAACACACGAGTCCCACTGTGACTGAACAGTATCCGCAGTTCGAAATCAGTCAGGTTGGATGCGGCGGTCCTCGGCGATTGCGTGGTGGCTGGTCATGCCGCCGTCGACTACAAGAGTCTGTCCGGTGATGTAACGGGACTCGTCCGAGGCCAGGAACAACATGGCGGCAGCAATGTCCTCGGGTTCGCCGATGAACGGCAGCGCGTTGTGTGAGCGGATCTTGTCGATGGCCTCAGCGGAAAGATTGTTCTGCAGCGCTGGGGTCATCACCGCCCCGGGGGCGACCGCATTGCAGCGCACTTTTTGTGCTCCGTACTGGGTGGCGACGTACTGGGTCATGCGAATGACCGCAGCTTTGGCAGTGCCATAGGCCACTTGCACGTAGTCCCCAGCCAAGCCCCCGACGGAGGCGGTGTTGATGATCGAACCGCCGCCGGCATCGATCAGGTGAGGCAGAGCCAGTCGGCAGCCGAGGAGCGCACTACGCACGTTCAACTGCATAGTGCGGTCGAACTCCTCCAAGTCCAGACGGAGCACATCCAGATCCTTGCGCGGATTGCTGCCGCCCACGTGATTGCACATGACGTCCAGGCGACCGAACTCTTGTACCGAGGCATCTACCAGGGCAGCGAGGGAATCCGCGTCCATCACGTCGACGGCGATGCCGATCGCGCGCCCGCCGGCTTCCTGTATCCGAGCAGCAGCATCGCTGGCCTGCTGCTGGTCCAGATCAGCGATTGCGACGGACGCGCCCTCGGCTGCGAACATTTGCGCGGCCGCCATACCGATGCCACTTGCCCCGCCGGTAATTATGGCTGCCTTGCCCTGGAGTCTTCCCATAACGCTGCCTGCTTTCGACTGATTTCCGAAGGCCAACTGTCTCTGCAGCATACGACCGTCCGGTTACCTCCCGGGGCTGATAGAGCAGTCATCTCTGGCTTGATGCCGATCACATGCGGACCTGCCACCTGCACTGCGTGTCAAAGGATCATCAAGATCTTCAGCATCGGCATACAAGTCTCGTATCTTTCCGCCCGACGGCCCCGGCGGTGTCGTAGACCTGACCCAATGGATGAAGAACCCGTCACGCGAGGTTCGGCAGCGGGTAACCCTCACCGCCACCCCGATGCGGCACAGTCGGCAACACCCAGCGCCACCGGTCGCCTCTGGCGCCATCTTATCGACGGCGAAAGAGCCTGGGGTTCGGTCGACACCTGGCACGCCCGCCACGGCATGACTCGCCACCGGCTCGTCGTTTTTCCTCCGGGCACCAACCTTGCCGAGCGTAGACGTCTGCGCCTATGGCGAGGGTGGCCACTGTGGGGCGCGATGTTGTGGATCGTCAGCGAGGTGGTGCTGAGCAATCAATTCGCTGCGATCCCGGCCGTCGCCGCGTCGACGACTGTCTACCTGCTCAGCGGGTACTGCGCATTCGTGGTGGCAGGCACCCCGCGAACACAGATTCGGATAGAGGTAGCAATCACGATGAACGGTCCGACCGACCTCGACGCCCAGGCCCGCCGCGAGAACATCGGCGGACACGCGAAACTCCTCACCGACGCCGACAACCGGTTGGCAACACAGCACATCACCGCTGCCGAGCACGAAATGATCTGGAGCGCGGTCTACCGGCAACTGCCGGCAGGCAAGTACTGAACGTTCGATGCGAGCGAAACGATCGTCCGCAGGTGCGACAATTGGCGAATGCATCAGGAGCGTCAGCGCGGGCCCGGTAGACCTCGGGACGCGGACATGGAAGTTCGTGTCTACGACGCGGTGCTCGAAGTGTATTGGGAAACCAGTTGGCGCGGATTCACTTTCGACGCGGTTGCACGCAAGGCGAAGGTTGGTCGGGCCGCGTTGTATCGGCGCTGGGACAGCAAGGAAGACCTGTTGGTACAGGCACTCGAGGCCCGATCTCCATTGTCGACGCCGATCGATATCGGCACTGTTCGCGATGACCTCATCGAACTGTCCGAGCAACTCACGCACGGTTACGCCGAACTGTCCGGACTGGTATCGCTACGGGTGACTCTCGATGCGATGGTCAACCCCGACCTCCTGTCGCATCTCACCGACACGCTCAACCAGAGCCGCTTCGTCACGACGAGGCAGATCGTTCAGCGCGCAGTGATGCGAGGGGAGTTGCCCAACACGACTTCGACGACGCTACTGCTCGAACTCGTGACCGGCGCAGTGCTTACACGCGCACTGTTCGCACAGGCACGTGCGGATGCGGGAATGCCGGATTCGCTTCGACATTCGACACTGATCGTCGATACCGTGCTGCGCTCGCTGACCTGACCGAAGCCCCCCGCTCAACCCACCCCCGCATTACGGACAATTACTGTCTGCATTACGGTGGCGTCTATGACAGACCCCACGACAGTGCCGGTGATCATCGGCGTTGCCGATATTCGCTCGGGACAGGCCGGAGCACCCGCTTCGCCGCGGGATCCCCTCGATCTCATCTCCGAAGCAACGATCGCGGCCCTTGCCGACACCGGAATCGAGACCATCGGCTCCCGCGTGGACACGATCTACGCGGTGAAAACCGCGAGCTGGTCCTACGACGACCTACCGGATCTGCTCGCGAAACGTATCGGCGCCGACAGCCCACGCACCTGGACCAGTTCGATCGGCGGGCACTGGCCGACAGCTCTACTCGACCGCATCGGCTCCGAGATCGCCGACCGATCCTCCTCGGTGACGCTCCTGGTGGGCGGTGAAGCCCAAGCATCACTGAACGCGTTGACGAAGCTCGGCGTCGATCCGACCACTCGGGGCTGGCTTGCTGCACCAGGGGGGCCACCCACCTTTACCTCGGACGACCTCGGCAGCCCCGAGATGCAGCGCGCCGGGATACTCGCGCCGACCCGCGTATACCCACTGTTCGAGAACCGGTTCAGCTACGACATCGGTGACAGCCCCCAGCAGTCTCGTGAGTATTCGGCTCGGATGTATGCACAGTTCTCCGAACTTGCTGCCGCACACCCGTGCGCGTGGATGCCCACCGCGCGAACACCGGAGGACATCGCCACCAGCGGACCCAAGAACCGGTTGGTCAGCGACGCGTACCCACTGACGATGAATGCGATGCCGTTCGTCGATCAAGCTGCCGCAATCGTCGTATGTTCACTCGCCGCTGCCATCGAATTCGGTGTCGCGAAGGACCGCATCGTCTATCTGTGGGGCGGCGCTGGTGCAACCGAATTTGCGGACGTGCTTGCGCGCAAAGACTTCGGTCGATCGGCAGCACTGAAATCCGCCGTCGACCGCACCTTGAAGCAGGCCGAGGTGACAGGTGGCGACCTAGGAATCGTCGACGCCTACAGTTGCTTCCCCGTGGTGCCGAAGCTGCTGATCCAGGCTCTGGGTCTTCCGCACTCGACCGTGCCCAGCGTCCTGGGCGGTCACTCCTTTTTCGGTGGACCGCTCAACAGCTACACACTCCACGCGATCGCCGAGGTCACCCGACTGTTGCGCAGCACCGACGTCGACGTACCGGCGCTCGTCCATGCGAACGGTGGCTATCTCACCCATCAGCACACCGTGCTGTTGTCACGCAATCCTCATCGCAACGGGTACGTCGGCGATCCGAATCCTCACGAGATACCTGCAACCGGTCCACCCATGCTGCACGGCTACGTTGGTGATGCCGATATCGTCACCGCAACAATAGATTTCGAGCGGGACGAAAGCCCCAAATCTGCATTGATCATCACGGTGACCGACGATGGATCACGGGTCGCAGGCCACACCGACTCGAACGACGCGGCAGCACTGCTTCGCTACACGCAAGGCGGCGCTCGCTCGCTCGTCGGCGCGCGAATATCCATCACCGACCACGACGGCCGGGTTGCGGTCTCATTGAAAGAAGAGGTACAGCTATGACCGAAGTCGTACTCACCGAAACACGTGGGCACACACTGCTCGTGACCATCAACCGACCGGCAGCCGCCAACAGTATCAATGCCGATGTGCACCGTGGTCTCGGTGAAGCGTGGGAACTGGCACAAGCCACCGATGAGATCCGAGTGGTGGTGCTGACCGGGGCCGGCGAGGCAACGTTCTGCGCCGGCGCAGATCTCAAGGCCCTCGGCACCTCCGGACCGGATGGGGTGACGCCGCCCGACACAGCACACTGGGGTTTCGCTGGAGTTGTCAAACACCACATCACGAAACCGATCATCGCGGCAGTCAACGGCAATGCACTCGGCGGCGGAACAGAACTCGCGCTCGCAAGCGATCTCGTTGTGGCAGCGGACACGTCGACCTTCGGGCTTCCGGAAGTCAAGCGCGGTTTGATCGCCGGTGCCGGCGGAGTGTTTCGACTCGTCACCGCGATCCCACGCGCGGTCGCGCTGGAACTGTTGCTCACCGGTAACGCACTGAGCGCCGAAGATGCGCTGCGTTGGGGCTTGGTCAATCGGGTGGTCCCGCAGGCCGAGGTGCTTGCCACCGCTCTTGCACTCGCCGAGACCATTGCCGGCGGTGCGCCATTGGCGGTGCAAGCCAGCAAGACCGTTGCCCGCGGAATCGTCGATGGGGCAGTCCCCAGTGAGGCAGAAGGCTGGGCCCTCACCGAGCAGGCCTTGGCACAGTTGAGTTCTTCGGCCGACACGATGGAAGGCATCATGGCATTCCTGGAGAAGCGTGACCCGATCTGGAGTGGAAAATGACTGCTGCACTCGGGAATTCGTGGGACACCGACGACCGTAGGGCATTGCGCGATCTCACCCGACAGTTCACCACCAAGCACGTCCTTCCCGACCTCGCCACTTGGGAGCGCAATGGCGAGGTTCCCCGCGAGCTGCATCACACTGCGGCCACGCTGGGCCTTCTCGGGGCATCGACACCCGAAAGTGTCGGCGGGTCGGGCGGTAATGCCCTCGACATGCTGGCAATCCTCGAGGAGATCATACTGTCCGGGGGCTCCTCGGGCCTGATATCGGCGCTGTTCAGTCACGGAATCGCGACCCCGCATATCGTGTCCTCGGGCAACGACGATCTCATCGACCGATTCGCGCGGCCCGCCCTGGAAGGACGGATGATCGGGGCGCTCGCGATCACCGAACCGGGCGGCGGATCCGACGTCGCGAACATCTCCACCACTGCCACCCGCGATGGCGACTCCTACGTCATCAACGGCTCCAAGCTCTACATCACCTCCGGTACGCGTGCAGACTTCGTCACCACCGCTGTGCGGACCGGAGATCGTGGACACGCCGGCATCTCCCTCATTGTAGTCCCCACCACCACAACGGGATTCACCGTGTCCCGGCGCCTGGAGAAGATGGGGTGGCTGTGTTCGGACACCGCCGAACTGTTCTACGACAACGTGCGCGTCCCGGCCCAGAACCTCATCGGCGAAGAGGGATCGGGTTTCGGACAGATCGCCCAACAGTTCCAGGGTGAGCGACTGTCATTGGCATTTCAGGCCGTCGCAACCGCCCGTCGATGCCTGAACCTGGCCACGGAATGGGTGCGCTCACGCGAAACCTTCGGACGACCACTGTCCACCCGCCAGGTCGTGCGACATCGCATCGCCGAGTTGGCGACCGAAATTACTGCCGCCGAGGAGTTCTGCCGATCGGTAGCAGTGCGTTGGGTCGACAACGGAGGCATGCTCGCCGAAACAGCCATGGCCAAGAACAACGCGGTCAAAGTCTGCGACCACGCTGTCTACGAAGCCGTCCAATTATTCGGCGGACTCGGTTGCATGCGCGAGTCAGAGGTCGAACGGCACTACCGCGATGCCCGGGTCCTGGGCATCGGTGGTGGAACTACCGAAATCATGAACGAGATCATCTGCAAGATGCTCGGACTCTGAGTCACTGATCAGTCGTTCGCAGTGGTGCGGGGTCGGGTCATTTCGAGCAATTCGATAACTTCTGCGTCGAATTCCGCAGAAGCCTGGATGTTCGAGCAATGGCCGATCCCGACCATTTCGACGAATTTGGGTATTCCGCCGTGCGAGCGCAGGATCGCGACGATCTGTCGGGCGGCCATCGGCGGGGTGAGGCGATCCACAGAGCCCACAAGCACAGTGCAGGGAACCGTGAGATGCTCGAGGCCACCGCGAACATCGAGATCGAACAATCCCGAACCCCACAGGACCCGAGTTCTGACCGCCACTCCCGCCACCATGACGCGCAAAAAGTCCGCTTGTTTCAATGTGGCTTGCGGTGACATTGCGATGCTGCGAACTGCGCGAGTGATCGGTGCACGTTCGGGCAACCACGCCCGGCTGCGCATGATCGCACTCAGCAGTGGACCCCGAACGAAGCCGTAGCGACCAGCAAACGGCATGATGGCCGTGTTTGCTCTGAATCGATCTGCGATCGTATTTGCAAGCAGCACAGCTGAAGCGTGGCTGCGCACCTGCTCCGGATGGCTTTGTGCCCACGCCATGACGGTGATGCCACCGAAACTGTGGCCGGTGATCACCGCCGGTCTACCTGGCGAGACCATCGCATCGAGCACGGCCGCGAGATCGTCACCGAGCACGTCCGGCCGTACACCAGCACTTCCCATCGTGCTACGCCCGAGCCCGCGCTGGTCGTAGGCAATGACTCGGTAGCGCCTGCTCAGGCTGTTGATCTGTGGGTTCCAATACTCGAGCCTGCATGCGAATCCGTGAACGAACACCACGGCAGGTGCGTTCTTCGGTCCGTATGCGCGGACGTGGATCTTCGCGCCGTCAGTGGTGCCGACCGTGACAACCTCGTACGGCCCCGGCGGGTTCCGTAGAGATTCTTCGGCCGTGTAACCCGCGCGGAAGTCGGCACCAACGTCCATGACAACTTCAAGTTCGTCGAACTCCATGCCGAGTCGTCATCCTTTTCGTAAATGCGATCAAAGGTTCAAGGACCGTCCGATGATTTCTTTCATTATCTCGGTTGTGCCGCCGTAGATGGTCTGAACGCGAGAATCCATGAATGCCTTGGCTACTGGGTATTCTTTCATGTAACCGTAGCCACCGTGAAGTTGCAGACAGCGGTCGATCAGCTTGACCTGCGCCTCGGTTGTCCACCATTTGGCCATGGCTGCCTCTTGTACGGTCAGCTTCTCGTTGTTGAGTTGTTCGATGAACTTGTCCACGAGGATGCGGACGGCTGTGGCCATCGTGGCCTCCTCCGCCAACACGAATCGTGTGTTCTGAAACTTGCCGATCGACTTACCGAAAGCCTTACGGTCGCGGCAGTACTGGATGGTGCTCTCCAGGACGGATTCCATGACCGCAGCAGCTACGACGGCGATGGACAACCGCTCCTGCGGAAGGTTTTTCATCAGGTAGAGGAAGCCCTGTCCTTCGTCGCCCAGCATATTGGCTGCGGGAATTCGGACGTCGGTGAAGCTCAGTTCTGCGGTGTCCTGTGCCTTCAACCCGATCTTGTCGAGGTTGCGGCCACGTTCGAAACCTGGCATTCCTCGTTCCACGACGAAGAGGCTGAAACCCTGTGCTCCCTTGTCAGGATCAGTGCATGCCACGACGATCACGATGTCTGCGTTGATGCCGTTGGTAATGAAAGTCTTGGAGCCGTTGAGAATCCAATCATCACCGTCGCGAACTGCTTTGGTCTTGATCCCCTGCAGATCGCTACCAGTTCCGGGTTCCGTCATGGCGATCGCAGAGATCAGTTCTCCCGAGGTGAATCCCGGGAGCCATCTCTGCTTCTGTTCGTCGTCGCACAGGTCGATCAGATAGGGCGCAACGACATCGTTGTGCAGCATGAAACCGATACCACTGTAACCGCCCTTGGTGGCTTCCTCCGTGATGACGACGTTGTATCGGAAGTCCTTGACTCCTCCGCCACCGAATTCTTCGGGAACATCCATCCCGAGGAATCCTTGCTTGCCGGCTTCCACCCAGACATCGCGGTCGACGATGTTCTGCTCTTCCCACTTTTCATGAAAGGGCGCGACGTGCTGCGCCAAGAACTTCTTGAAGGATTCCCGAAAGAGTTCGTGCTCGGGTTCGAAAATAGTACGTTCCATGCCATCTCCCACTAGGTGGATGCACCGCGTGTCAGCTGAACTCCGTTGCACCCATTGAATTGTCGTACCAACGATAGAATTCTTCAGAGCCGGGGTCGATGACCCGGACGATCAGGATCGATGACCGCATCCGTCAGCGTCGGCCATCGCAATACCCTTTCGAACTATCCTGCTTCGCAAGACAGGAGGTCATACCTCGCGTCGACGGAGATCGATCGGTTGGCCGTCCGAGGGGAACGGTAACGAGGTGAAGTCCAGTGGTGCAACGTAATCCGCGTCGACGTGCCAGTCGTATCGGAGCAGCAGGTGATGCATGATCGTTTTGATCTCGGCACCGGCGAACGACATGCCGAGGCACTTGTGTACACCGCCGCCGAACGGCTCCCAGGCGTATCGGTGCACCTTGTCTTCACGTCTATCGTCCGCGAAGCGCTCGGGATCGAACCGTTCGGGTTCGGGCCAGTACTGCGACATGTGATGGGTGAAGTGTGGGACCACCGCTGCGTAGCTTCCCGCGGGGACGAAATGCCCCTGTATTTCGGTGTCGTGCACTGCTCGGCGCGCCATCACCGGTACCGGCGAGACAAGCCTGAGGCATTCCTTCATGACCAGATCGAGGCTGCTCAGTTCATCGAGATCGCCATAGCTGGGCGCCGACGTTCCCAACGCCAACGACTCCGTCCGGCATCTTTCCTGCCACTGTGGGTGCTGACCCAGGTACTGCATCATCGTGGAAATGGTGATCGTGGAGGTGTCGTGGGCGGCCATCAGAAGGAAGATCATGTGATCGATGACCTCGTCGTCGCTGAAGCGTTGACCGTCCTCCGATTCGATGTGACAGAGCACGGAGAACAGATCGTCCGTTTCGCTGGCTCGACGTGCCGGTAGGTAGTGCCGGAAGAAGTCCTCGAGCACCTGACGGCCATCGAGCCCCCGCTTCCACCTCGTACCCGGAACCGGGTAGCGGACCACCGAGGTAGCCGCCTGCACACAATCGACGAAAGCTTCTTTCACCAAGGCGATTTCGCTGGCGGTGGAGTCTTCCGCGCCGCCCATGAAGATTTCGGTGGCGAGATCGAGGGTGAGGGTTTTGAGGGCACTGTAGGCGCGGAATCCGGATGTCGGAGCCCACCCGTCGAGCGCCGAGTCCAGCGCCGGGTTGAGCACGTCGACAGTTTTCTCGAGCCGTGATCGGGTGAACGCCTGCTGCATGATGCGTCGATGCCGCAGATGTTCCTTGGAATCGAGCAGCATCAGGCCACCGTGAAAGAAGGGGCCGATCAACACCGACCAACCGTCGCCATTGGCGAATGCCCGATCCTTGTTCTGCAGCACTTCCTGGCACGCATCCGGCCCCAGAACTGCAACCCAACGCCTCCCGACCATCGAGAACCACGACACCTCGCCGTAGCTGTCCCATTGTTTTTGCATCAACGCCAGCGGATCACGGATGTATTCGAACGAGTGCCCGACGCCGGGGATCCCGGATCGCCCCGAGATCGGGCGCAGGTTCGAGCCAGCGGGTGGGGCGGCCAGGACTTTGGACATCACGAAACCTCGACTTCGTTCCTATCTGACAGCGCGTCCTGTCAGATGATCGTAGTCTGCGTCACAGTGATCGCATCTGTCAATATGCCGTTCCATGACCCCTCGTACCCGGAGTGAGCGGCGAACAGCGCGCAGAACTGCGGTGCACGAGATTGCTGGTGGCCGGACTGGCCGAGTTTCGGACAAACTGCGGGACGCTCGAGCAGCGCAGTAGCCTCGACTACGTTTGCGTGTAGAGAATTTCCTTCGGATGGCCGTTGGTGAACAGTTCCCAGTACGACTCGGCAATCAAATCCGGATCGAAGAAGGTGCCTGGCTGGACTACACCGCCGATGGTCACGATACCCACAGTGATGCCATGCGGTGCCAGTTCCTCGGCCAGGGTGAACGACAGATTTCGCAATCCGGCTTTACCTATCGAGGCAGACGCTCGCGAAGGGACGGGGTTCAACGCAAGCATGCCGCCGGTGAACAGGATGGTTCCGGACTTTCGTTCGATCATCCCGGGGATGACCTGTTGCGCGGACGTCAGACCGCCCATGACATTGACTGTGAAGTCGCTCAGTAGCGCCTTTTGCTCCAAGGTCGACGGTTCGCTGATCGTGTTGGATCCCGCGTTGTAGACCAAGACGTCCGGTGTCCCGAATTCTGATGTGATGCGGCCGAACGCGGAGATCAAGGTATCCGATACCGAGGCGTCGGCAGCGATCCCATGGGCTTCGATATTTTCCTTCTGGAGTTTTGACACCTGCAACTGCAGTGATTCTGCATTTCTGGCAAGGAGGATAACCGTGAATCCTTTATTGCCGAACTTCCGGGCAATGCTTGCACTTACGCCGGAGCCTGCCCCAACGATTACCACAGTGGACTTGCTCATCCTGATGACCTCCTGAATAGACCGGGTTCGATGCGCACAGTCTTCACCGTGTGCGCTCGGTCGGCGCGTTGTACGAACTCAACGTCGGCATCTACGAAAGCGCCGGGCCGGCGATGAGGGGGTGCGCTCGCGGGCGGAGGTGCTTCGTCACTCGTTCAGGACTACCGGCCCGTAGGTGTCGGCATACTCGAGCGCGAGTTCCAGCTTCAGCCTGTTCGGTCCGATTGGACGGCCGAGCAACTCCTCGGCGCGCTGAATGCGGTAGCGCACGGTGTTCTTGTGGACGCCGAGGGACCGCGCGGCCGCGTCCGGACTGCGATTCGCCGCCAAATAGCTGCGCAACGTACGACGGAGCATCTCCGAGGATGCATCGCTACCGTCGAGGCCGCGGAGTTCACGGGACACCATTGCCCTGGCCGCGCCAGTATTACCTTCGAGCAAGTGAAGAATCTCGATGTCCGCATAGTGGATCAGATGGGATCGACCAGGATGAGACTCCGAAACATGCTGAGCAGCAATAGCTTCCGTATGACTCTGACGAAATCCATGCATTCCCACGCCTGGACTACCGATTGCCACCCGAATGCCGATCGGAACGTCCTCGCCGATAGCCAGCGCCGTGAGATCTGGTTCGCAATCCGCGGTCATCCATGCCCATAGACCCCGCGATCCTGAAGGCACCGTCAGCAGTTGCCGAGCCCCGATTGTTGCGGCGAGCGAACGGGCGACGGAATCCAAGAGGCCGATACCGTCCTCGGAAGGCTCCGGCTGCGAGTCTTCGAACCACAGCACAAGGGCAGTGTTATACCGGAGCAACGGGTAGTCCAACCGATTCGACGCCGTCCCGACATCCGAGATCTCACCTCGTATAATCGCCTCCACGGTTTCCGCCCGCCGGGCGAACGCGCCGCTCAATCCCCGTTCCCTCTCTTGCCCGTAGGTGTCGGCGAGCACCTCCAGTGAGACGTTGAGCCAATGACTTGCCCGCTCCAGCAATCGAATCAGAACTTTCGGTTCCAGCACCGGGTCCGTGATGCGCTCACTCGCAGTCTCCGCCGCGAATTTGAGCAGCGCCTTCTGTCCGACGCGGTAGATCTGCATCAGCACCCTCAGATGCATACCCCGGCGAGCGATTGTTCGTGCAAGATCATGCGCCGCCGGCGGGGGTTCCACCTCCGAGGAATCACCGGTGAGCCAAACAAGCAATGCGCGTCCCTGCTCGCGAGTGCTGACGCCTAAATCTCTTCGAAGCTCTCGGTCCGCGGCAACCTCGGGGACCTCGGCCGCGATCGCGGCGGCGAAGCGCACGACGAGGCCGTCCAGCGTTTCCGGCACCAGCGCCTCCGCTGCGAAGTCCCGGAGCCAAACAAAGACCATGTCATCGGAGGACACGCCGACGCCCCTTTCATCTTGGACTTCGAACACAGATTTCAACGGATCTTTTAGCCAAATTGGCCAAGAATCGGTGTGACAATTGTGCAATCGTAATAGTCAATGTCTTACATCACAGAAGGCGGGTCTCGCATGACATCGGAGAGCACGGTGCACACGAACCACAAGAACATCGACGTGCACTGCCCCGCTGACGGCCGGTTCGTCGCATCCGTCCCGGACGAGGGTGCCGCGACGGTAACCGAGACGGTCAGAGGCTTGCGCACCCACCAATCCGAGTGGGAGGCGCTGGGGCCAGAAGGACGAGCCATGTGGCTCCGGAAGCTGCGGGACTGGCTCCTCGACAATGAGCACCGCATCATCGACGTGCTCCAGTCCGAGACCGGCAAGCCACGCGCTGAAGCAGCCATCGAACCTGCACTCGCGTGCGATTTGATCAACTATTTCGCAGACAACGCCGGTAAGTTTCTCGCCGATGAGCGGGTAAAGCCGCACGGCCCTCTGTCGATGAGCAAACGACTGATCAAAACCTTCCGCCCGTATCAAGTGGTGGGTGTGGTCACACCATGGAATTTCCCGCTCGCGATGCCGGCGATGGACATCATTCCAGCTTTGCTTGCTGGTGCAGCTGTGCTGCTCAAGCCATCCGAGGTCACGCCACTGGCAGCCGTAGAACTGGCGCGGGGATGGTCGGAAATCGGCGCTCCCCCTGTCTTTTCGGTACTCACCGGCCGCGGTGACACCGGTGCATCGGTCGTGGATTCAGTGGACTTCGTGCAGTTCACCGGTTCCACTGCAACCGGTCGAGCGATAGCGATACGGGCTGCCGAGCGACTGGTGCCTTGCAGCCTCGAACTCGGTGGCAAAGATCCTGCCATCGTGCTGGCGGATGCGGATCTGGACCGTGCAGTCGCCGGAATCGCCTGGGGTGGATTGTTCAACGCCGGACAGGTGTGTGTGTCGATCGAACGCGTCTACGTCGAAGCGCCGGTGTACGACGACTTCGTCGCGCGACTCGCGAAGCTCGTAGGCTCGCTGCGTCAAGGAGCCGACGACGATGGATACGGAATCGACATCGGCGCCCTGGCGACCCCGGCCCAGCGCGACCTTGTCGCGCGGCACGTAGCCGACGCTGTGGAGGGCGGCGCCACTGCGCTGACCGGCGGCAAAGCCGGCAGCACCGGCACGTTCTTCGAGCCGACAGTCCTCGTCGACGTCGATCAATCGATGGCCTGCATCCGAGAGGAGACCTTCGGGCCGACAATCCCGGTCGTGAAGGTTGCCGATGCCGATGAAGCCGTGCGCTTGGCCAACGATTCCGAGTACGGACTGTCCGCAACCGTGTGGTGCGGGGACCGAGCCCGCGGCGAGGAGATCGCCCGCCGACTCGAAGCCGGCGCGGTGAACATCAACGACGCCTTCTCCAACCTGTTCGCGCTGGGACTACCACATGGAGGCTGGAAGCAATCCGGCCTCGGCGCACGATTCGGTGGCGAGTACGGAATTCGGAAATACACTCGGCAGCAAGCGATCACAGTACCGCGCGGACCCAAATTGAAGCGCGAGTTGCTGTGGTACCCGTACTCGCCGATCCGCGGTCGACTCGTCGGCCGCGTCCTGAGAGCCCTCGTCGCGCGTGACCCACGCCGTCGCTTGTCCGTGACAAGCCGCTCGAAGACCCTGTAACGACCATAGAAGGACGGAACATGACCAATTCTCTGCGTGGTCGCGTCATCGCGATCACCGGCGGTGCCCGAGGAATCGGATTCGCTACTGCCACGGCCCTGACCCAACTCGGCGCAAAAGTAGCGATCGGGGACATCGACGACGTCAAACTGAAAGAGTCCGCGACCGAACTCGACCTGCTCAGCTACAGCAAGCTCGACGTAACGGACACCGAATCGTTCGAGGCCTTCCTCGACGACGTGGAAGCAAAGCTCGGACCTATCGACGTGCTCGTCAACAACGCCGGCATCATGCCTGCGGGCCGAATCGTGGACGAGCCCGATGCGGTCACTCGCCGGATCCTCGATATCAATGTCCTCGGAGTCATCACCGGTTCCAAACTGGCGGCTCGGCGAATGTTGCCGCGCGGCCGTGGCCACGTAATCAACATCGCCTCACTTGCAGGCGAGATTTACACACCGGGTCTGGCCACCTACTGCGCCAGCAAATATGCCGTCGTCGGCTTCACTGACGCGGCTCGGGTGGAGCACCGCGGCACCGGAATCGAGTTTTCCGCAGTGCTACCGTCTTTCGTCAACACCGAGCTCACTGCCGGCACCAAGGGGATTCCCGGACTCAAGAACGCCGAGCCGGAGGACATTGCACGCGCCATCGTCTCACTGATCGAAAACCCCAAACCGAAGGTGCGGGTGACCAAGCTCGTCGGTGCCCTCGCTGCAAGTCAAAAGTTCTTTCCACGTCGGATCGGCGAAGCCCTCAACCGCGCGCTCCACACGGACAAGGTATTTCTCGACGACGTCGACATCACTGCTCGGCAGGCCTACGAGGAGCGGGCGCGTCACAGCTGAGAGTCCGCACGATCGGAGCCACCGATAGAAAGTACCAAGCATCGTCATGAACAGTGAAAACGTAAATGCAACAACAGCTGAACCGTCCGAGAAGCATGACCTGCGTCCACTTCGCGTCGCTATCGTCGGCGCCGGACCGGCAGGCATCTACGCCGCCGACGCACTCATGAAGTCCGACTACAACCTCGCCGGCCGCGGCGTCAGCGTCGATCTGTTCGAACGCATGCCCGCCCCCTTCGGACTCATCCGCTACGGCGTCGCACCAGATCACCCCCGCATCAAAGGCATCATCACCGCCCTACACAAAGTCCTCGACAAACCACAGGTCCGCCTCCTCGGCAACATCGACTACGGCACCGACATCACCTTGGGCGACATGCGCCGCTTCTACGACGCCGTCATCTTCTCCACCGGCGCCAACGCCGACCGCGACCTCAACATCCCCGGCATCGACCTCGACGGCAGCTACGGCGCCGCCGACTTCGTCTCCTGGTACGACGGCCACCCCGACGTCCCCCGCACCTGGCCCCTGAACGCCGAAAAAGTCGCCGTCCTCGGCGTCGGCAACGTCGCCCTCGACGTCGCCCGCGTCCTCGCCAAAACCGGAGACGAACTCCTCCCCACCGAAATCCCCGCCAACGTCTACGAAGGCCTCAAAACCAACAAAGCCACCGAAGTCCACGTCTTCGGACGCCGCGGACCCGCACAAGCCAAATTCACCCCCCTCGAACTCCGCGAACTCGACCACTCCGCCAACATCGAAGTCATCGTCGCCCCCGAGGACATCGACTACGACGAAGGCTCCGAAGCAGCACGCCGCGGCTCCAAACAGGTCGACATGGTCGCCAACACCCTCCAAGACTGGGCCATCCGCGACGTCGGCAACCGCCCCCACAAACTGTTCCTCCACTTCTTCGAATCCCCCACCGAAATCCTCGGCGAAGACGGCAAAGTCACCGGCCTACGCACCGAACGCACCGAACTCGACGGCACCGGCAACGTCAAAGGCACCGGCAAATACAACGACTGGGACGTCCAAGCGGTCTACCGCGCCGTCGGATACCTCTCCAAAAACATCGCCCAACTCCCCTTCGACGACCAAGCCGGCACCATCCCCAACGAAGCAGGCCGCGT
>NZ_JAPVLQ010000020.1 GCF_027158005.1 Rhodococcus sp. H36-A4
CACCCTGCGGGCGGCCTCGACCTTGTACTCGGTCGTGAAAGACCTGCGTTTGCGGGACATGAGGACATCCTTCCAGCGGAACCATCGATCCCGCTATCTCGGTGTCCACCATCCGGGGGGAGCCTCATATCGCGGGAGTGTGCCCACCATTGATCGCCGTCGAGTCCGATGAAGAACACGGTGTGGTACTCCAAACCCTTGCTGCGGTGAATCGTCATTAGGGGTATCGCGTCCTCATCGAGGAATGCGTGCGCCACTGAACCCCATGTGTCGACCTGGCCGAGTGCCCATTCTAGGCGCAACATGAATGCTTCCATCTTTTCCGTAATATCCTCAGCTCGGTCGGCGAAGATACGTTTACTGGCTGCGTTCTCCAGTTGCACGAAAACGTAGAGCTGGTCGGTTAGCGCCTCGGCGACAGCTTGTTCGGCCCCGGGGGTGGTGGCCAACGTGTGATCAATGGGCGTCTCGACAAACCAGGAGCGCAGCCGGCTCAGAAACTCGGCTAGTTCGTCATCCAGGTGGCTGCCGACCTCTCGGGCAGACTCGCTGGGCCGTGCGCGCGCAAGGGTCGTTGTGACGGCACGCCACACTTCGGGCTGACCGCCTCTGATGGCAGCGAGTTGAACCAGACCAATTAGTAGCTCTACGAGTTCATCTTTCAAAACGTCACCCAGCTTGAGCTTTCCGAGACTGGCGTCGTCGTTGCGTACCGACAGTCCTTCCCCACCTAGTGCCTCTGCCAGACTCGGCTCCAAGTCGGTCACTTTCTGTCGGGCAATCAGCGCGTATTGCGAGGGATCTCGACCGCTCTGCTCGATGTCGGCAGCAATCCACGCGGCAACGGTCTCGGCCTCGCGCGATGAGGTAGCAAAGCTCCATGCTTGCACCGGCGCGACTCCGTCCTCCTCGCTGACAACCTGGGAAGCCTGTGGACGCGCGGCAGGTTTTAGTCGGACTGCGAACCGATGTTGCAGATCTACAAGCTCCTGACGGGAACGGAAGTTCCGCTGCAGCTCGAAGTGGTTGTCGCCGTAGTCGTTCGTGAACTGGTCGAAGGCGTTCGTGAGGGCCCCTGCCCAACCCATGATCCGTTGCTTGTCGTCGCCAACAACCGTGATGTACGTCGAACTAGGCGGGAAGACAGAAGTCAAGAACGTGTATTGGGCGTAGGTCGTGTCTTGAAATTCGTCGATGAACACGTACGGGTATGTCAACCTCAAGGCCCGTTGAAGCTGAGGACTTGACCGGATGAGCAGCTCAGCCAGCCGGTTTAGCATCACGAAGTCGACCAACGGTGTGACGTCGTTACGGTACTTTCGTTTCCACCACTCAGCGATGGCGTACTCCGTGCCTGAGATCGGTTCGGTGGGATCCGCGAGAAGTGATGCGGCCCCCACGATGTCGCTGAGAAAGTTGGCGGGTCGAATCTGATGGATCTCGTCACGGAACTCCTGTGGTGCATGCCCGGCGATATCGTCGAGGAAGCCTCTCACCTCGGTTTGATTAGAAAACGCGATTCTGTAGCCTTCGGTTATTGCCCACGGTGCTGGCAGCAGGCTGCCGAATCGATCGATGATCGACTTCGTGAACGCGTCGAAAGTCATCGACGCGACGCGGTCGGCTTGGTCGGGAAGCCGATCGGACAGGCGGCGATGGAGGTTTCGGGCGGCGTCCCTCTTGAAAGAGATGGCCAAGATCTGCTGCGGTGCACGGCATATTCCGGTCTCAAGCAGATAACTTGCCCGCTGGGCCAGAAATTCTGTTTTACCGGCACCCGGTCCGGCTGTGACCGCAGAGGTCGGAGCGCGGAGGGCCTTCCATGCCGCGTCTTCGAGGTCTTTGATGCCTCCGGGCTCCCATTTCTCTGGGCTGACTCTCACGGGGCCTGCTCCCTAAGAGCACCGGCGATACGGTCGATCAACCGTCCCAGTCGCTCTGGCGGCTTTGCGAGCTCACTTCGCTTCAATCTAGTCAGCGCCCGCAAATGGGTACTCGGTTTTCCCTGGCCCAAGAACAGATACCGATACCAGAAGAGTAGATGTTGCTGTTCGGGCTTGGCCCAGATATCCACTTCGGGACGATCTTTCGTGTCGCCGAGCACGCGATCGCGCGGATCGCCAACCTTATTCGGGCCGGTCGCACCCGCCTCAAGGTTGGTGGTGTAAGCCTTGTCGAACTTCTCCAACAGGCACATGTCCAAGTCGAGCGGCTCGGAGAAGAACACCCCCCACTGCTCAAGGTGGTCCATCCACGCAGCAAGTTGTCGGGCGTCAAGCTTGGCTAGGTCTGCCACGGTGTCGAAGCCTTCCATATCGCCGAGCGGATCCACACCGATAGCTATCAGGCGATCGCAGACGTCCTTGATGCGTCCGGCACCGCCGCCGCTGCGGCCCCAGTCGAGATCGAGGAGAGTAGCGTGTGGGACGTCGAGCTGGTTCAAAAGCTTCCAAAAGTGATTTGTGTGCCGACCTCCCAACGGAACCATGGCGACGAACGACTGGTCGATGTGGACGCCGCGTGCTGCAGCAAGTTTCGGGAGAACGATTTCCTCTGAGGCTCCCTCTCCGAGGACTGCGAACTTGGCGAAGTACAGCTCGGGATGAGCGTGCACCGCTTCACGCAGATACTTGCCCGCCTCGCTGCTCTTCTCGGGCATCGCGATTTCGCGGACCGTCGTCGTGCGCGCCGTCGAGTCCAAACGCAGATATCGGACCTGTTCGGGTCTGATGCGGGACATGGTACTGGGTGAGTGACTGGAGATTAGGGCCTGTGCGCGTCCGGATTTGACGACGTCGGTGAGTTGCTCGATGACCCGGGAAAGGTAGAACGGAGCCAGGTTGTTCTCAGGCTCTTCCAGCGCAAGCAGGGTCAGAGACGGTAACGCGGTACTGGTTAGGTCGAACTTGTCATCGTGGTCACCGGCGGCGATCGCTGCCTCAAGGTCGAGCGTCGCGACTGCGAGCGCGATATGCAGCAGCGACTGCTGTCCGTCGCTCAACTCTCGGGCCGGACGTGTCCTACCTGTCGCGGAGGGCTCGAAGAACATCTCAGCACCGGTGACCAGAACGCTGGCGTCGCTGCTGATCGGTTCCAGGTGCGGGTCTTGGTCTAAGCCCAAGTAATGAAGTCCTTGCCATCGGTTTGCGATGGTCTGGGTGACGGTCTCAACGACTGCTTCTTTACGAAAGGCATCAACCATCTCGAGGGCCCCGGTTTTGACGCTTTCGCGAAAGTCGTCCGACCACTGAGCCGCGGTCCAAACGCGGCCGCGCAGGAACGAGTTCACCTGGCGCACTCCGTCTCGGGTAGCAGGAATGTAGACCATCTGGATACGGTTGCGATCTGTCGCGCGGAGCTCTGCCCACTTGTCTCCGTAGTCGTCTTCGAAGGTGTAAACCACACGCCGGCTAACTTCGACGGAGCCAGCAACTGGTCCGGCATTGGTCCATGAGGCTTCAAGGACGATCCGCAGTTTGAGATCGCCGTCGTCGGCGGCGGTCATCTGCGCGAAGAACTCTGGAACGCCTTGGACAGACCGCGCCGATTCACTCCTGGCGCCATCAGGGGCCTGGCGTGTCCCCGGCGAACGGGGCCATCATGTTTTAGAGTCTTGTTGCCCATGAGCTGGGCGGATAGGACTATGGAGAACATGGCTGGACGGAAGCGGAACTCCGCGGAAGACATCGTGCGCAAGC
>NZ_JAPVLQ010000021.1 GCF_027158005.1 Rhodococcus sp. H36-A4
CACCCACCAACTCCACATCACCCACCACCACAGACGAATCACCCACCACAGCACGCAACACACTCACCAAACGCTCCGCAAAACCATCCACCGTCGACCGATCGAACAAATCCGTCGCAAACGTGAAATACCCACCCACACCCAGAGGACGACCCCCCTCGTCGTAACGATCCGTCACGATCAAATGCAGATCGAACTGCGAAATCCCTGTATCGGCGTCCAGACCGCTGACCGACAACCCGGGTAACTCCAGCGAACTCTGCGCAAGATTCTGGAAAGACAAGCCCACCTGGAACAACGGATGCCGCGCCGTCGACCGAACCGGATTGAGCACCTCCACCAAACGCTCGAACGGCACATCCGCATGCGCAAACGCCTGCAAATCACTCGCCCGAGTCTGCGCCAACAACTCCTCGAACGTCATCGAAGAATCCACCCGACTACGGAAGACCAACGTATTGACGAACATCCCGATAATGTCGTCCAACGCCTTGTCGCTACGCCCCGCGAACGGAGTACCGATAGCAATGTCATCGGTACCCGACAATCGAGCGAACAACACTGCCATCGCCGAATGCACCACCATGAACAGTGTGCTGTTCGTCCGACGCGCAAGCTGCACGAGGCGCGCATGCAAATCCGCATCGACCGCGAAGTCCGCTCGATCTCCCGCATACGACTGCACCGCCGGACGCGGACGATCCATCGGCAAATCCAACTGATCCGGCAAACCGGCCAAAGCGCTCTTCCAGTACGACACCTGCTGGGCAGCAATCGAATCCGGATCGCCCTCACTACCGAGAACCTCACGCTGCCACAACGCGTAATCGGCGTACTGCACCGGCAACGGAGCCCAACCAGGGGCCTCACCGGCAGAACGTGCCGAATACGCAACCATCACATCACGCGTCAACGGACCCATCGAGGAACCATCCGCCGAAATATGGTGCACCACCAGAGCAAGTACATGTTCCGTCGAAGAGATGGTGAACAACCGAACCCTCAGCGGAATCTCCGTCGTCACATCGAACGTCGTCGATGCCAGCGCACGCACCCGGCTCTCGACGTCCGAAGCATCGATCTCGACGACCTCGATGTCGGGCTTGACCCGTTCCGCCGGGACGACGAACTGGATCGGGCCGTCCTCGGTCTCGGGGTACATCGTGCGGAGAGACTCGTGCCGTTCAATGACATCTCGCACCGCGGCCTCTACGGCTGCGGCATCCAATTCACCCGACAACCTGATGGCGACCGGCACGTTGTACGCCGCCGAACCGGCATCGAATCGGTTCAAGAACCACATCCGCTGCTGCGCCAACGACAACGGCACCACACCCGGACGCTCCCGCGCCACCAACGCAACCCGATCCCCCGACCCCACCGACTGCTCCACCCGAACCGCCAAACCACCCACCGACGGC
>NZ_JAPVLQ010000022.1 GCF_027158005.1 Rhodococcus sp. H36-A4
TTTCTGGTGGTGGGGATGTGGGTGTGTTTGCTGGTGGTGGTGTGTCGGTGGTGGATGTGGGTTCGTTGGATGTGTCTGGTTTTTCGGGTGAGGTTGTGGGGGATGGTGAGCGGTTGTCGGTGTTGCGTGGGTCGAATGCGGCGTATGTGATTTTCACGTCGGGGTCGACGGGTCGGCCGAAGGGTGTGGCGGTTTCGCATGAGGCTGTGGTGAATCAGTTGGTGTGGAAGAGGTCCGAGTTCGGGTTGGGTGTCGGTGATGTGGTGTTGCTCAAGACCACGGCGACGTTCGATTTGTCGGTGTGGGAGTTCTGGTCGGCGTTGGTGTCGGGTGCGTCGGTGGTGGTGGCGTCGGTGGAGGGGCATCGGGATGTGGCGTATCTGCATGAGTTGATGGTGGCGGAGTCGGTGACGACGTTGCATGTGGTGCCGTCGATGTTGTCGGCGTTGTTGTCGGTGTCGGGTGGTGTGTTGTCGAGTTCGTTGTTGCGGGTGTTGGCGATTGGTGAGGCGTTGCCGGCTGCGACGGCGCAGTGGTTCCGTCGGGGTAATGCGGGTGCGTTGTTCAATTTGTATGGTCCGACGGAGGCTGCGGTGTCGGTGACGGTGCATGAGGTGGGGGCGGGTGATGTTGCGGGTGTGCCTATTGGTGTGCCGGAGTGGAATACGGGTGTGTTGGTGCTCGATGAGCGGTTGCATCCGGTGCCGGTGGGTGTGTCGGGTGAGTTGTATTTGGCGGGTGTGCAGTTGGCGCGTGGGTATGTGGGTCGGGTGGATTTGACGGCGGAGCGGTTTGTGGCGAATCCGTTTGTCGGTGTTGCGGGTGTGGGTGCGGGTTCTCGGTTGTATCGGACGGGTGATGTGGTGCGGTGGGGTGGTTCTGGTGAGTTGGAGTATGTGGGGCGTAGTGATTTTCAGGTGAAGGTGCGTGGTTTCCGGATCGAGTTGGGGGAGATCGAGTCGGCGTTGCGTGGGGTGGATGGGGTGGTCGATGTTGCGGTGGTTGCTCGGGTGGATGAGTTTGCGGGGGATCAGTTGGTGGCGTATGTGGTTGGTGGTGTGGGTGTGTCTTTGGATGTGGGTGAGGTGAAGGTGGCGTTGGGTGCGGTGGTGCCGTCGTACATGGTGCCGTCGGCGTTTGTGGTGTTGGATGCGTTGCCGTTGACGGTGAATGGGAAGTTGGATCGGGCGGCGTTGCCGGCTCCGGTGTTCGAGGCTGTGGTGTTTCGGGCTCCGTCGACTCCGGT
>NZ_JAPVLQ010000023.1 GCF_027158005.1 Rhodococcus sp. H36-A4
TGAGGCTCCCCCCGGATGGTGGACACCGAGATAGCGGGATCGATGGTTCCGCTGGAAGGATGTCCTCATGTCCCGCAAACGCAGGTCTTTCACGACCGAGTACAAGGTCGAGGCCGCCCGCAGGGTGATCGATTCCGGCCGCACCATCGCCGAGGTCGCCCGCGAACTGGGTATCAACGAAGCCCTACTCGGTCGGTGGGTCGCCGATGAGCGCCGCCGGATCGAAGCCGCGGCAGCATCCGGCGATCAACCGCTCACGGCCGCGGAACGCACCGAGCTGGCACGGTTACGCCGGCAGGTCTCCGAGCAGGAGAAAGACATCGCGTTCCTGAAAAAAGCGTCCGCGTACTTCGCAGCCAATCAACAAAAGTAGAGCTCTACTCGTTGATGGCCGCGGAGTACGCGAACTCCGCCGTTGCCCGGATGGCACGACTGCTCGAAGTGTCGGCCTCCGGTTTCTACAAGCACCAAGGACGCAGGGTGACAACCAGATTGGCAGAACGGCAGCAACGTAGAGCTGATCTGGAGATCAAGATCCTCGCGGTCCACCAGGAGTCGAAGGGCGTGTACGGGGCACCGCGCATCACCGCCGAACTCCACGACCGAGGCGAGGTGATCACCGAGAAAACCGTCGCCAAGATCATGCGGTCTCTCGGTGTCGTCGGCATCAGTCCGCGCACGTTCAAGGTCCGCACCACCGTGGTCGATCCGTTCGCCTCGTTCCCTGATGATCTGGTTCAGCGCCGCTTCGATCAGGGCGAACTCGACGCGGTGTGGACTTCGGACATCACGTATCTGACCTGCGGGGAGGGGGATATGTATCTGTGTGCGATCAAGGACGAGCACTCGAAGAAGGTGCTCGGGTGGGCCGTGGCCGATCACATGCGCACCGAGCTGGTTGTCGAGGCGTTGGATATGGCGGTCGCCGAACGTGGCGGCGATGTTACGGGAACAATCATGCACTCGGACAGGGGATCTCAGTACACAGCTGGCATCATGAAGCAGGCGTGTGGACGGTACGGGTTGCGGCGTTCGATGGGGGCAACCGGTATTTGCTGGGACAACGCCGGCGCGGAGAGTCTGTGGTCGACGTTCAAGCACGAGTACTACTA
>NZ_JAPVLQ010000024.1 GCF_027158005.1 Rhodococcus sp. H36-A4
TGGCAGGTCCCCGATAGTCGGACCACCGCGTTCTAGAGCCACGGTGTGATTGATGTCAGTCGATCGCGCAGCCCACGGGTTGGTGCGTGTGGGTGCATTGGGCAGCGTACTCGGCGGGTGTCAGGTAGCCCAGGGACGAGTGCCGGTGCCGATTGTTGTGGTCGTCTTTGAAGTCTTCGATCACGACCCTCGCCTCGAGCAGGCTGGTCCAGTGATTGCGGTTGAGGCATTCCTTTCGTAGTCGGTTGTTGAAGGATTCGATGTGCCCGTTGTTCCATGGTGTGCCCGGCGGGATGTAGGCGATACCGATCCTGTCCCGGCAGAACTGTTGCAGCACAGAGGAAATGAACTCCGGTCCGTTGTCCATTCGCAGCACATGAGGCGGACCTCCCCACAGCGCGAACGCCTTGTCCAACTCCTCGGTCAGCCGCTGCGCGGTGATCGAGCGCTCCACGATGTTGAGCACCGACAGTCTGGTGTGTTCGTCGATCATCGAAGCAATCTTGATGGCCTTCCCATCGACCGTGGAATCGAACTGGAAATCCATAGCCCACACCACTTTCGGGGCATCGGCTTCGATCTGCGGGCACGAGCTGATGCCGGCGCGTTTGCGGGGATGGTAAATCCGAACCTGCAGACCCTCCTCCTTCCAGAGTCGGTGGACCTTTTTCTTGTTCACCGTCATGCCCTGATCGTGCTTCAGATGCGCCCAGGCGCGACGAAAACCGTGCAATGGATGCGTGCCTGCATATTTGCGGAGTGCGGCTCTGAGTGCGGCGTCGGGGTCGGCGGGTGTCTGCGCGACCGATGTTCGTGCATAGGTGGAGCGGGCAAGCCCAACTGCTCTGCACGCCAATCGTTTCGACATGCTCATCGTCGAAACGAGCATGTCGACAGCGCGGCGCTTGTCAGCTGGGCTCAAAATTTTCCCCGCGCCACCTCCCGAAGAGCGTCCTTCTCCAGCTCAGCGTCGGCAAGCAGTCGCTTGAGCTTGCCGTTCTGCTCCCGCAGCTCCTTGAGCTCTTTCGCGGCGTCGGTGTCCATCCCGCCGTACTGGCGGCGCCAGTTGTACAAGGTCGC
>NZ_JAPVLQ010000025.1 GCF_027158005.1 Rhodococcus sp. H36-A4
TCTGCTGCCGGATTTGTTGGCGGCGGCGGTGGAGCGGTGTCCGGATTCCTCGGCGTTGGTGTGTGGGTCTGAGGTTGTGTCGTATCGGGTGTTGGATGCGTTGTCTTCGCGGTTGGCTCGGGTGTTGGTGGGTTCGGGTGTGGTGGTGGATGGGTTTGTGGGGGTGGCGTTGCCGCGGTCGGTGGATTCGGTGGTGTCGGTGTGGGGTGTGGCGAAGTCCGGTGGTGCTGTGGTGCCGTTCGATCCGGGGTATCCGGTGGAGCGGTTGGAGCGGATGGTGGTGGATTCGGGTGTGCGGGTCGGTGTGACGGTGCGGGAGTTCGTGGGTTTGTTGCCGTCGAGTGTGGAGTGGATTGTGTTGGATGATCCAGCGGTGCAAGCGGTGTTGGGGTCGGTGTCGGATGAGCCGGTGTCGGCGGTGGATCGGGTGGGTCGTTTGCGGGCGGAGTCGGCGGCGTATGTGGTGTATACGTCGGGGTCTACTGGTGTGCCGAAGGGGGTGGTGGTCACTCAGGCGGGGTTGGCGAATTTTGCGGTGGAGCAGCGTGATCGGTATGGGTTGTCGGGGGAGTCGAGGACGTTGCATTTTGCGTCGCCGAGTTTCGATGCGTCGATGTTGGAGTTGTTGTTGGCGGTGGGTGCGTCGTCGACGATGGTGGTGGCGGGTGCGTCGGTGTTCGGTGGGGTGGAGTTGTGGGAGTTGTTGGTTTCGGAGCGGGTGTCGCATGCGTTTGTGACGCCGGCTGCGTTGGCGTCGGTGGATCCGGTGGGGTTGGTCGATCTTCGGGTTGTGGTGGTCGGTGGTGAGGCGTGGTCGTCTGAGTTGTTGGGTCGGTGGGCGGTCGAGCGTGGTGTCGGTGGTGGTGTTCGTGAGTT
>NZ_JAPVLQ010000026.1 GCF_027158005.1 Rhodococcus sp. H36-A4
CCTGACACCCGCCGAGTACGCTGCCCAATGCACCCACACGCACCAACCCGTGGGCTGCGCGATCGACTGACATCAATCACACCGTGGCTCTAGAACGCGGTGGTCCGACTATCGGGGACCTGCCAGGCCCGCCCGTCAGTGCTCTTGAAATCTTCGACCGAGTCGGCATCGAAGCAGTCTTCATCGTCATCCCACTCGTAGTTTGGGAGATCGGGCTGACCTTTGTCATCAGTCTGCAATTCCGGGAACGCGAAGACGGCCTCAACGGTCAGGGTGCGGAGGGCAGGCATCGTCGTCTCATTCTGGGGGACATGGAAATCCTCGACGCGCACTTGCCGCTGTTCCGGTACAACGCTGAACAGACGCAGCAGAGCCTGACAAGCTGCGGTCTTCCCGGCCGCATTCGCACCAAGGAACGCAGTGAGGCGACGGTCGACCTTAATGTGCTGTGAGTTTGGCCCGAAGCACTGAAAGTTGCGAATAATGAGCTTATCCAGGTACATACGGTCCTATTGCTCCCCACTCATAGTTTCACCGAGACCGCTGTCTTAGACCGACTCGTATAAAGGTACTGCAAATGAGATATGAGTTGTCGGTGTCGGGAGTTGGCGAGACAACTAGCCACCATTCCTACGTCACAACCCGATCTCTTTGACCGCGTTGCCAATAAGCGGCGCGTGCTCTCGGCGGTATGGCGTGTCCCCGGCGAACGGGGCCATCATGTTTTAGAGTCTTGTTGCCCATGAGCTGGGCGGATAGGACTATGGAGAACATGGCTGGACGGAAGCGGAACTCCGCGGAAGACATCGTGCGCAAGCT
>NZ_JAPVLQ010000027.1 GCF_027158005.1 Rhodococcus sp. H36-A4
GCGTTCATTGTCGCCGCTGACCGGCGTCTTGGTGGTGATGGCCATGGTGTGTGTCGATCCGTATCTCGCCCTGCATCAGGCCGGGTTGCTATGAACCAGTGGACTCACCTCACCCTGGCACGCAGGGTTTCAGCCGATCCGCGAAATCCTTCAGTGTGATCTTCGAGCGTGTTCCACTCCACCAATAGTAAGTAGGAGTCGCTTCGTTCGAGACACCGCGACAGACTGAGTCTTCGAAACCCAGTCATGGACGAGATAATCTGCCTGGCGCGACGGAAATTCGCTTCGAATTCAGCGGCTTGCCCAGCTTTGATCTGAAGTAGCGCATGTTCGAGGACCACTGGCGCATGTTAGCCCGTGGAGCGGACTTCAACAGCAGACAGTATGGGCCTTGCGGGAAGTGAGGGCAGAGAGTGCAGACAGCTTCTGAAAATAACAGCAGGCCTGCGAAGCACTGTCGCTGTTTCATCCGCGACGGATGATGTGGCGGGCGGCGGTCAGCGGGATGCTCGTCTGCATGAAACGCACCGCGGCGATGAAGCGCACTGTGGCCATGTCTGCACTCTGAGGCTCCCCCCGGATGGTGGACACCGAGATAGCGGGATCGATGGTTCCGCTGGAAGGATGTCCTCATGTCCCGCAAACGCAGGTCTTTCACGACCGAGTACAAGGTCGAGGCCGCCCGCAGGGTG
>NZ_JAPVLQ010000028.1 GCF_027158005.1 Rhodococcus sp. H36-A4
GTGTGGACGGTACGGGTTGCGGCGTTCGATGGGGGCAACCGGTATTTGCTGGGACAACGCCGGCGCGGAGAGTCTGTGGTCGACGTTCAAGCACGAGTACTACTACCGGCACACCTTCGTTCATGCCGCTGAATTGGTTGCTGCAGTTGACAACTGGATGAATTTCTACAACACTCGCCGTAGGCACTCCACGATCGGGATGCTCAGCCCCACCACGTACGAACAGTCACTGACCGCGCCCAATCATGGCCGCGTAACCACTGTCCACTTTTGGGGGAACCTCAGAGCACCGTAGTTCGAACCCGAGGGTGCGACCGGCCGCCCCAAGCAAGCGTCATGTCTAGTTTATGCGAACGGATAGGACATCAGCAGCCTCCAGCTCGTGGTAAAGGTCGGCGATACCGTCGCGCGACCCGCGCTGGTCGCAGCTGGTGAAGATCAGTCGCTCTGCGGCCCGTGAAATCCCAACAAAGAACGCCATCGTTGATTCGACAGTATTGAGGTTCCCCCCGAAAAGTGGACAGTGGTCACGCGGCCATGATGGGCGCGATAAGTGACTGTTCGTAACTGTGAGGGCTGAGCATCCCGATCGTTGAGTGCCTACGGCGAGTGTTGTAGAAATTCA
>NZ_JAPVLQ010000029.1 GCF_027158005.1 Rhodococcus sp. H36-A4
TGGCGTCGGTGGATCCGGTGGGGTTGGTCGATCTTCGGGTTGTGGTGGTCGGTGGTGAGGCGTGGTCGTCTGAGTTGTTGGGTCGGTGGGCGGTCGAGCGTGGTGTCGGTGGTGGTGTTCGTGAGTTCTTCAATGGGTATGGTCCGACGGAGACGACGATTATGTCCAATATTTCGGGTGCGTTGGTGGCGGGGGATGTGGTGTCGATCGGTGCCCCGATCCGCGGGATGTCCGCCGCCGTACTCGATGATCGGTTGCGTCCCGTGCTCGGCGGCGCGAAGGGTGAGTTGTACCTCTGGGGCCCCGGTGTTGCTCGTGGCTACCACAATCGCACGGGGCTCACGGCAGGACGATTCGTCGCCAACCCTCTGGTCGAGGACGGCACACGGATGTATCGCACCGGCGATGTCGTTCGCCGCCTGCCCGACTCGCACGACATCGAGTATGTGGGGCGCAGTGATTTTCAGGTGAAGGTGCGTGGTTTCCGGATCGAGTTGGGTGAGATCGATGCTGTGGTGACCTCGTATCCGGGGGTCGAGTTCGCGGTGACGGTGGCGCGTTCGG
>NZ_JAPVLQ010000002.1 GCF_027158005.1 Rhodococcus sp. H36-A4
CCGAAAATCCTCGACCTCCCCGACACCGCGTGGATCAACAAACCAGCAGAAACAACTGACACCGATCAAGAGCACGATTCGATAGCGGCGTAACACCCACTGGACTCATCCACCTTGACAAATTCCGGAATACCAAGAGTGGCGCACACTGCTGCATCACTACTATGACCCGTTCCCTGTAGTCGAACACTACGAACAGGTGGACGGCGCATAGCTCGTGGCAGTCGAATTCTGAAAAACTGACACCTCCATCAGCGCTGGAGTCAACGCCGCTCTGATGATGCTGCGACCGCACAGCGTGCACTAGGCAACCGTCCGGACGCTGCCAGGATTAGGGCGCAGCGTGGTGGGCAAAGGTAGGCAGAGAACGCTGCCACTGTGGGCGGAGCAGACAAAAGGCCCTGACCTACACCGACTGGTGAGATCAGGGCCTTGGTGGCGGAAGCGGAGGGATTTGAACCCTTTTGCGCCCTGCTGGTCAATGCGGTGAACCACTCTTCACCAGCGCTTTTAGTGCTTCCTTGATCTCCGTGGATCGACCTTCTTCGTGGCCAAGTGTGGCCAAAGTGTGGCCACGCCCATCACGGCTTGCCGCCGTATCGCATCATCTGCCGTGTCTGTAGCGAGTTCATCTGCCGCATGACCTCCTTTGTGTCGTGGCCAGTGATCGTGACGTGGTTGATCGAGAAGTCGGGACCGGATCCACCGGCACCCATAACGGGCCCACCGGGCTCAGCTCCGAGCAACCCCGTCACGTTTGCCAGCGTCTCCCTGCCGCCTGTGAGGTTGTTCACGAGGTTGTACCCGGGGGCCAGCACGCCGCCTGTGTCGAACACAGGGACGTTGGCAGGTCGCCGGAGTGCCTTGTCCATCTCCACGAGCCAGTTCGGCTGACCGGGCGTCACTGGTAGCTGGTTGGCGAGATCCTCCTTCGGGAACGAACTCGGTGCTGCCGGGATTAGCGGAGTCGAGAGAAAGCGCGACTCACCGAGCCCGAACGGCAGCTGCTCGAGCATGGCGTCGACGGCAACGCTGCTGAGGTCCGAGCCGAGCTTCTTGAGTCGGTCGGCGACGGAGAACAGTTCCGGAGTGGCGGGTGCACTTGCCGCGGCTGCTGACGGTGCAGGGTCGCTCGTCGTGGCCGGTGTCGTCGAGCTGTCCGGTGTGGTGGAATCGGCCGGCGCTTCTGCGGCTGTCGGCTGCGGATTGAGTAGAGCATTCGGCAAGTGGAACTTGTACCCGAACTGAGCGTCGGCCGCACCGGCCGCGCCGTTGTCGATCGCTGAGGCTCCGAGAGCTCCACCCGACTCTGCGTTGTGTCCGTCGACAGTCGCCGCCATGTGCTCGTCCGACACTCCCACCTGAAAGAGAGTGCCGGAGGGTCCGAGCCCGGATTCCAGACCTGCAGTCGACCCCTCGATCAGGCTGTAGGTCGTGTAGAGCCGCTTGGTCGACCCGACGATTCCCATCGCGATCTGCTGCAGCCAGCCGACGAATCCCGAGCAGTCGAAGTTTGACGGGCCCGTGCCGCCCCAGAGGTACTCGTTACCGGTGACGCCCTGCCCCGCTGTGATCGCGTTCGCAATACCACCGTCTGCGTACTTCTCCAGGCGGTAGCCGAACATGTCGGCTATGCGCCCGAGGATTGCCGTAGAACGAGGCCGCTTCGCGGGAGCCAACGGAATGAATCCCTCGCCGCCCGTTTCCGGTTCGGCCCACTGGACGAGTCGCTTCGCGGGATTGCGGATCTCAGCGTTCCGGGGCAGCGGACCATCGATGCCGCCGTTGGCGCGTTGTGGGACCGGGAACGCTTCGGAGAAGGCGGCACCATACGATTTGGTGCCGTCTGCGACCTCGACCGAGAGTCGCGCAATTCGTTTCTTGTTGGCGATGGCGTCGAGGAGCGTGTCAGCTTCCGAAGCGCCAGTGAGTCCTACGTTGGTCTTGATCTCTCCGGGGAATAGACGATAGGTGTCGGCGAGCTTCTGAGCTTCGGCCAGTGGGATGCCTGCAGCGACCGCCTGGTCGATGAAGCTGTCGCGCACCCGTTGCCCGGCCGCTTCGATCGCGTTTGCGGTGTCAGCGGCCGATAGGCCCTGCTCCACTGCAGACTGTGCTGCCGAAGCGCCAGCCTGGTCGAAGGCCGACTGCACGCCCTTCATCGAGTCGTAGAGTCGCGAACCCGCCGCCGTGCCCGTGTCGATCTCACCCGAAGCGTTGATGACCGAAGCGCCAGCGGTAGTAGCCGCCTCACTGAATGCCCGTAACTTGTCGTTGACCTGCTGTTGCGCGTCCTGCACTGACATCTGATCGCCACGAAGACGTGACATAGCCGAAGTCAGCGAATCGACACCCGTCGCCGCTCCGACACCACCCTCGGCGATAGCTCCGAATGCATCCTTGAGCTGAGAGGCCGACGTCTGCGACTGCACGAACTCGTCGCGGATCTGCTGGTATTTGTCGACAACAATCTGACCGGATTCGCCTGTGCTCATCAGCTGCGTCTTGAGGTCGCTCCACTGCGCCGCCGACCCGGTGACACCATCCGTGAGATCTCGCTGCGACAGATTCAGGCTTTCGAATGCTGCCTGCGCTTCCTCGGCGTCACGGCCGATGTCGCCGAGATCCATGATGTCACCGAGCTTGGTGCCCTCCCCAAAGCTGAACGAGTCCTGGAACGATGCCGTGATCCGGTCCCAAGCGTTGGGGATGCGTTCGGATGCGGCCTCGAGGTCGGCATCGATCTGTTCCAGCTGACCGGACACCAGGGACTTGACCCCGGAATCGGTGTCACCGCCCGAGGAGCTGAATGCGTCGTCGAGACTGCCACGAAACTCGATCATCGAGTTCGCCCAGTTGGCTGCCGAGTTGCGGTTCGCTTCGAGTCCTTCGTTCATCTTGTCCGAGGAGGACTTGAAGGCAATAACCGCGCCGATCGCTGCTGCGATACCGATCATGAAGCCGCCACCGCCACCGAGGAAGCTTGCGACCCGACCGGCTCCGGTTCGAAGTGCCCCCATGCCCGCCGCGCCGACTCCGGCTGCGCCTGCACCCAACGTGGCGACACCGGCTGCCGCGTTCCGCATACCTCCGACCAGCAGACCCGAATTGGCCGCAGCGAGCCGCTGAGCGGCAGCAAACCGTGCGAGCGCCGAGGTCTCAGTATTCGTCGCTGCTGCATGGGCGGTAGCGGCCACAGTCCGCGCGCGAGTCGCGACAGCGCTCTGAACACGCGAGGCGATCGAGGCCCGCTCAGCCGCAACAGAGCCGCCGTTGGCGACAATGTCCGATCGCAGTGCTGCAGTGTGCGCGATCAGGGCCTGCGTGAGCTGACGCTGCACAAGCATCTGTGCGGGCATCAGGATCGTGCGGGCGATGATCGCAATCTGATACGCCTCGTCGATTACCTTCGCAGCAACCATGGCGGCGGCAAGCGTAATCAGCAGTGGCGCAACAATTTCCGTATTTTCGGCGAGGAACCCCATCGCATCACCGAGTACTGAAATGCCCGCTGCCGCGACCGTCGTCGAGTCACCCGCGAGGCCGAGAATCGACGTACCCGCGACCGCGACCGCCGCACCGACTTGCTGGAACGTGTCGATGATCGACGCGCCCGCATCCCTGGTGGAATTGATCGATTCGGTTGCCGGACCTCCCGCCGCCGCGATGCCGCTGAGCGCACTGGAGAACTTCTCCGAGCTCGGGTCCTTGAACGCACCCATCAGCTCGATCGCGCCGTCCCGGATACGGAACAGGGTGTCGACGACTTTCGAATCCTCTTCGAGCCCGAAGGTCATCTTCGCGCCCTTGAAGTCCCCGTTCACCAAAATCGCGTAGACGCCCTGTAGACCATCGGTGAGCTGACGCGCCTTAACGGCTGCCCGCTCGAAGGCGCTTCCATTGCCCTCGATCGACGCGCCACTGGTTGCGAATGCGGACCCGACCTTAGTCATGGTGTCCGCGACGTTCTGCGCAATCGGGGTGACTTTGGTGGTGAGCGTGTCCGTGAAGGAGGTCAGCTTGTTGATGCCGGTCGTTGCCATCGGCAGGAACGGAGCGAGGATCGCAGCACCGAGGCGGTCGCCAGCGGATTTGAGCCCACCGGTGGCGCCCGACAGGGTTGTGCGGAGTCCGGCCATCGTGCCCGCGTAGGCAGCGGTAGCGCCCGCTGCGCCGTCTGACCCTTCGACAATGCCCTTCGAGAGCATGTCCATCGCCTCGGCTGCCGGTACGGCACCCTTGGAGATCATCTTCGACATCTCGGCCGTCGTGACACCGAAGCCGTTGGCGAGGATCTGCAAGGCGGGAACGCCGGCGTAGGCGATGGTGTTCACCTGGTCGAGTGAGACCTTGCCGGTAGCGGCCATTTTGCCGAAGGCGTCCGTGATCGACGAAACACCTTCGGCACCCTTGCCCGATGCGGCTGCAGCTTCACCGATTGCAGTGAGGTAGCCCGGAACCTTCTCCGCTCCGACGCCCATTGCAACGAGGTTCTTCCCAGCGGTGGCGAAGTCCTCGAGCGCGAAGGGTGTGCCCTGGACGGTCTTCTTGATCTCGCCGAGCAGTGCGCCAGCCTTGCCCGCATCGCCCATGATGGTGGTGAGCGATGCGGTCGCGTCCTGGATGGTCGTCAGCCGGTCGAGGCCACCCTTGAGGATCGACCCACCAAAGAGCACCGTTCCGATGCCGCCAGCGATACCGACAGCCTTCGTGAGGCCACCGAGTAGACCGACGCCCATGCGGCCACCGGACGCGGCTGCGCCGCCCTCTGCGCCCGCGAGAGCCTTAGTGACGCCGGGTGCAATCTTGCTCGTTTCGGGCAAGATGCTTATGTAGGCAGTTCCGAGTTCAATTGCCACAGTGAGACTTTCAGGCTCGTTCGCAGCGGCCCTGAAAGATTGAGGGTGGATCGGGTCGGCAGTCTCAGCGCCCTAGGAGGCGAACGGCTGAGACTGCCGAGGACTATGCCGCCTGAGTGGCGATCTTGACGGTGCCGAGCGGCTGCTGAACTTCGAGCTCGAAACGGCCCTCGCAGCGTGCCCGCAACTGGTTCTTGGCGAAGTCGTCGGCGTAGTTCTCCGACCACTTCAGCTCGACGCCCTGCGTGTCGGTGACGATCCGCAGTGTCGACGTGTCGAGCAGCACGCCCGCCTTGGCAGCGAGAGCCGTCGACAGTGAGACCGGCACGCCCCAGAGCTTCTGCGTCGCCCGATCAACCGGCAGTCCGCGGTAGTCGACGGCGGCGGCGGTAGTCGAGGACAGTTCGAGTGACTCCCAGTCCGAGGGCGAGAGCACGAACACCGAGGGCGACTTGCCGATGATCTCCAACTTGGTGATGGCCTGGCGCGCCGTGGTGAGCAGGTTTGTAGCGAATGCCTGAGTCTGGACGCCCGAGACGTTGTTCAGACCGCGCAGTGCAGGGGCTGTGCCACTGCCGTTGAGTACCTGGTTCTCGACTGCGACCCGGAGGCCGTAGAGCAGCTCGTTCTCGATCCACGACGTCAGCGAGTTCACATCTTCGAGCAGGTACTTGTCGATCGGCTCGGACATGTGCGCGATGACGTGCAGCGCTCCGTCAGCCTTGTCCCAGGTGTACAGCGACGTCGGCTTCACCGCTCCGACTGCGACCGGTGCGGCGTTGTTCGTCCGCACGGTCTGCTTGAGATACGACCATGAGGGTGCCGACTCGGTGGCGCTGGGGATGACCTCGAGGAAGGTCTGCAGCGCACGCGGTAGGTCGACAGGAGACTGCGAGAGCAACGGAATCTGAGTGAGGCTGACACCGACCGGAGCGACCGCTTTACGGCCGTTCTCCTCGCGCAGCATTGTTCCGGCGATCGACCGAGCCAGACCCTTGACGGCCGGTCCGGTGATGCCGAGGAACTTCGATCCGGTGGAGTGATTTCGGTCGTCCGGTCCGAGTGGCCCACCGAGCGATTTCAGCGTCTCGATTTCAGCTTCGTTTTCTTTCGCAGCCTTGAGTTGGTCGAGCAGTTCACGGCCCTTGGTCATCTCAGCATCGAACCTGCCGCGCTCGTCGGTGTTCATTTCTCGGTCTTCACCAGTCGCCTTTTCGGCGATCGCACGGGCCGATTTGACGACGTCGACCGCCTCTTCCTGGAGCTGTTTGATTCGAAACATTGTGCCTCCGTAGGCAAATGGGGGTGCATCGAGGCACCGCGAAAGTGGGGGTGTGGGATTGCCAGTGAGCGGGCGGATTGAAGGCTGGTTCCTCACGCACTTGGCCCGCTAAGGCTCCTCATGCACTTGACCGGCTGTGACCGATGGCTCGAACTGCGCTATCTCCGATGAAGTCTCGATCTCGTGACTTGGCCCGAAGGCTCCTCATCGCTTACTTCGAGATCGACCCTACCGCACGATCAGTGCCAGATTCGAGAATCCCAGTCGTCGGCGTTTTCGGCCGGCACTTCGACCAGCTTCGGGCGCTCCGGTGGCCAGCCCTGTTCCGGCTCGATAGGTACGGACTTCATGGGCACCGCTTCCGGCTCCTGGTCGTCGCTCACGAGAGAAATCCGGTCTGTTCGCCGAGGATGACTCGATCCATGAGCTTGTGCGTGGCATCTTCGCCGAAGGACTGCACCAGCGTTTCGCCCAGGCCCTCAGCGAGCGCCCCAATCAGAAGATCGACCTCGCGTGCCTCGTTCGCCTCCAGTAGTGAGCGGTTGAGCTGGCCCAGGTCGTTGTCGAGAAACGCGAGCACTGCACGCGCTGCCCTGGATCGATCGATCGGCCGAATCTTGCGTTCTGCGGTCATTTTGGCTCCTGTTTGGATGTTCACATTGCGGTGTACATGTGTACTTCGAGCGCTGGGTGAGAAAACATTCCCTGCCGCGGAGGAGATCTTTCGTCGCGAGTCGCAGCGATCACGACGCCCTATCCCCCGAGTCGTACACGTCGGCTGTCTTGCGTAGGTGTGGGCGACACTGCAGGCACGGAATGGGTCGTCCGTCGAGGTCGTAACCGAGCCAGCCTTTGCGGCAGCGTGGGTCGTGTGGACGGTCGTCGCGGCTCTGTTCTTCGATCTCTTCACCAAACCGATTGATCATAATTTTTCTTCTCTCACTCGCGTGCACGTCGGTGGTTGAGTTCGAACGCAACCACTCAGGATCTATTTCCAGGTTCTATTTCCAGGTTCATTAAGGATGGGGTGACACTGGTGTCATGTAGACCGGGCTCAAATGTCACTTGGACTTGCGCAAATGTCATGTAGACATTGCGCAAATGTCACCTAGACTTCGGCCTGGTCCATCAGTCCAGGTGACGCTGGTGTCATGTAGAGATCGGAAGTCTGAGTGACACTGGTGTCAGGTGAACTTCCCTCGTAGGGATGACTGTTCGGGTCCAGCCACATCTGCTCAAGCACATCAGTTGGAAGCGAGAGCCGATACTCGTCCGCTTGATTCCTCCATCGGTTGCCCTGCTTCTCGCGCACGATCCACCCGTTCTCTCGAAGCCACTTCATGCCACGCATCACGGTCCGCTCGGTGACCTCCATCTCGCGCGCGAGACGAGCGATACTTGGGTGGATGTTCGTTCCCGTCTTGGACGATCCGAATGTGGCCAATGTAAGTGCGAGGAACTTGGCGCTGCCAGGCATTCGACAGCGCTTGACGCAGCTCTCCCACTCAAAGCGGAACGGTGGGTCGGCACTCATCGCTTCTCGGCTACCTCACCGAGCACCGTCGCGACAGCGTCAACCAGATCCACCGCTTCACCGATTTCGAGTGACAGCGTGGCGCCACGTCCGTAACGAATGCGCACCCGGTCACCCTCGGCCGTCACGGTCACCGGCTCGTCGGTCATCTCATCGATCGTCGCGAACATCACGCACCGCCCAAGGTCTCGGAGAGCTGGTCGATCGAGGCGGCACCGCGCCGAGAGTTGGCTGCGAGGTAGAGCGTCGTGGTCTGCAGGCTCTCGTGACCGAGGCTCGACTGAATGTCGCGCACGTCGGCTCCGAGATCAGCGAGCGCGTTGGCGAAGCGGTGCCGCAGTTTGTGCAAGGTGTACGACAAACCGATGCCCTGGAAGAAGTGAGATGCCACTTGAGTGACGCGGTTCGGCCGCAAATGTCCACCGAGCGCATTCGGGAACACGGGTCCGGCTTTCCTCCCCAGCGCTTCGATCTCGGCCAGCACCTTCGGTGGCACGCGCACCACCCGATCCTTGTCACCCTTGCCGTGCACGACGAGGAAGGCTCCCCCGTTGCTCTCACCGGGCCGGAAGTCTTCGACTCGGCACGCCGCGACCTCTGCGGCACGCAGTCCGCAGAACGCCGCGAGCAGCAACATGCAGTGAAGCTGCGGATCGAACTTCGATGCGGTGAGCGCGTCTCTCAGATCGGCCTCGGTAATCGGTCTGGACAACCGCCTCGGCACCTTCGGCACCACCATGTGCCGGGCAGGGTCGGTGGTGACAAGCCCTTGCTCTTCGGCCCATCTGTAGAAGCTCCGCACGTGAATCGTGTACGTCGCGATCGAACTCACCGAGACCTTGAGACTGTCCTGCCAGTCTTCGAGCACCGTGAGCGTGACCAGTAGCAGCGACGAGTCGAGCCAGTTCTGCAGACGCTTGAGCGCTCCCTCTCGCGCATCGATCGTATTCTGGGATGCGTTGCGCCGCTTGAGCATTCGTAGATGCTTCTGGATCAGGTCGCCATTGCTCGGCAGCGGCGTATCGGCAACGAGCATGAGGCGGGTTGCTGAAGTCATCGCAGATCACCCGCGACCCGTGCGAGATCCTGACGGGCCCACGCGAGAGCTGCGATCAGGCGGTCGATGCCGTCCACGTCGAGCATGGCTTCGAGGTCGGTCCGGACTGCGACGAACGGGATGGTGCCTTCATTGTCACGCCGGGCCTCGACGGTGATGGCAACGTTGCCGCAGCCGAACAGTCCGTCCACCTGGCGGTGCTCGACGGTATAGCCGAGGTTCGACTCCTCGACATCTTCGTAGGTGATCCACTCGGGCTCGGTAGAGGTTAGGTCTACGCTGTTCATTGAATCTGCTCCTGCCTGGTTGCTGGGTTCATTGCCCTCGATGCCATGCCCGGCGTCGGGGGCGTTTTCGTACGGGTCGGGCGTGAATGGCATCAGGCACTCACTGGACGGTCATCGGTGCGCTGGAACGTGTTCGCCTCGACGTACGACTTCAGGTCGGCCCAGGCGTAGAGCACTCGGCGACCGTGCTTCACGAAACGAGGCCCGTTTCCTCTGTAGCGAGCTTCCGCGAGTTTCCTACTGGTTGTGCGCAGGAACTCGGCGGCCTCATCGGCCGTTGCGAGCGGCGACTTCTCCATCTGGCATCTCCTTGCTTCGATTATCCCAATCTTGCTTGGGTTGTCTTCATTCGTACACCATCGCTTTCGTGCTCGCAAGATCGGAGATACATTTGGATCATGGCAGCAAAGCAAATCACCCTCGGGCCGACCGGTGAGACGGTGCGTGAGAACATCGCGCGCATCCGACGTGAGCGCAACCTCACCCTTCGTTCGCTATCGGAGCGCCTCACCGAAGTCGGCCGGCCGATCAGCAATTCGTCGATCAGCCAAGTGGAGACAGGGTCGCGACGGGTAGATGTTGATGACCTACTGGCTTTCGCTGTGGCACTTGATGTTTCGCCGAACATGCTGCTAATGCCTGCGCACTATGATTCAAACCGCGAGATCGCAGTGACGGGAATGGCGGGTGTCCGCGCCGGACTTTTCTGGTACTTCCTCGACGGGATGCGATCACTTACCGCCCAGTCGCTGGACTTCGCTGTGCGTTCTCAACCGCCGTTTTTGCAGCCGCAGTCGGTCCCGGCCCGCGCGTCCGAATCGGCTCCGACCGACCTTCGGGTGGCACGTCGGATGCAGACCAACGGAAACGACGTCGACATGTCTGTCAGTATCGGTGTCGGTGACCTATTCGAAGACGAGGATGACGACTGATGGCCACCATCGAGCCCTACGAGACAGCGGCCGGCAAACGCTGGCGCGTCCGTTACCGAACTCCCGAGCGCCGGTCGACACAGAAGCGCGGGTTCACGTCCAAGCGGCTCGCCCAGGACTTCGCTGCCACCGTCGAAGTCGAGATGATGCGCGGTGAGTACGTGCCGCCACAACTCGGCCGGATCACCGTTTCGGAGTTCGGCCCGAATTGGTTGCAGCGCAAAGAATCTGACCTTAAACCGTCTGCTTACAAGTCGATAGAAACGGCATGGCGCGTCCACGTTCAACCGCGTTGGGGCTCGGTCCAACTCGCGGACATCACGCTCGATTCCGTCGAGCGATGGATCGGGGATCTCGGTCGAGCTGGCAAGGGCGCGACGGTCATCATCCGCGCCTACGGTGTTCTCGCTGGCGTGCTCGACTCAGCTGTGAAGGCGAAGCGACTGGCGAAGAATCCCGCACGCGGCGTCGAGAATCTGCCACGCAAGCAACGCAAGACTCACGTGTATCTCTCACACGACGACGTCGAGCTGCTCGCGACGGCAGCCGGTCAGCACCGGGTGCTCGTGCTCGTCCTGTCGTACTGCGGTGTGCGATGGGGCGAGGCGATCGGCCTACGTGTTCGTCATCTCGATCTACTCCGGAGGCGTCTGAATGTTGTCGACAACGCGGTTCAGGTCGAGCAGCAGATTCACGTCGGGACTCCGAAGTCGCACAAGTCGCGGGCCGTCCCGGTGCCGGCCTTTCTCGTCGACGAGCTGGCGCGGGTATGCGAGGGTAAAGGCCGTGACGAGCTGGTGTTCTCCGGTCGCGGTGGCGAGTACCTCCGACGCTCGGTCAGCTCGACGGGATGGTTCACGCGGGCCGTAGCCAAGTCGGGGGTACCTCGGCTCACTCCGCACGATCTTCGGCACACTGCGGCAAGCCTGGCCATCAGTGCGGGAGTGAACGTGAAAGCGCTACAGCGGATGCTCGGCCACGCTTCGGCGGCGATGACACTCGATGTCTACGCGGACCTGTTCGATGACGATCTCGACGCCGTTGCAACCGCTCTCGATCGTGCTGTTTCGGCGCGAAGTGTGGCCAAAACGTGGCCAGACGGAACACTGGCCGTCGCGGTTTCGGCAGAGAAAAGGCCCTGACCTGCACCTCTCGGTGAGATCAGGGCCTTCCCTGACAGCGGAAGCGGAGGGATTTGAACCCCCGGACGCTTTTACACGTCTCTCGCTTTCAAGGCGAGTGCATTGGGCCGCTCTGCCACGCTTCCGTAGAAGATACTAAACGCCCCGTGCGCCGCGGGGCGAATCGCGGTCGGTCACCGCGCCTGTACCTCCGACTCCGCCATCGCTGCGTCTACCTCCTCGAAGATGTCGCCGAGTACCGTCAGCTGCCGCCGTGTCAGCAGATCGACCAGATGCTTCCGGACGCTCGACACATGTGTCGGAGCCGCTTCGGCGAGCCTGCGGGCGCCTTCGTCGGTGATGACGGCCAGCACGCCTCTGCCGTCGTCGACGCAGGTGTTCCGCAAGACCATCCCGTCGCCTTCCATGCGGCGAATCTGGTGGGTCAGCCGGCTACGCGAGGACAGGACGCCGTCGGCGAGATCGCTCATACGTAGCGATCCGTCCGGTGATTCGGACAGCATCACCAAAATCCGGTACTCCGCCATTGTCAGGCCATGTGCGTCCTGCAAATCCTTGTTGAGTACCCCCATCAATCGTTGGCCGCCGTCTACATAGGCGCGCCACGCTCTCATTTCCGCAGCATCGAGCCACTGCGGGTCCCCCCCTGGACCAAAGGATCTTTCGGCCGTCACCCGACCATATTAGGCAAGGACTGCTACTAGTTTGTAAATCCCTGCCTTCGATGTCCGATTTGTCCCGACAATACTTGCCGAAAAGTTGCCTGGAATTGCACACCGCTGGGACGTTGAATGTGGCTACGGCACCGCGCCTACGCTGGAAGCCATGCACGCAATCACACTGACCGAATTCGGGTCCCCCGACGTCATGGCGTGGACCGAGGTCCCAGATCCGCGCCCGGGCCGTGGCCAAGTCGTCGTCGACGTCGCTGCCACCGCGATCAACCGTGCCGATCTCATGCAGCGGCAAGGCAACTACCCACCGCCTCCCGGCGCGAGCGACATTATGGGGCTCGAATGTTCGGGCGTGATTTCCGAGCTCGGCGAGGGCGTACACGACTGGAAGGTCGGCGACCGAGTATGCGCACTCCTCGCGGGGGGCGGGTATGCAGAGCAGGTCGTCGTGCCGTCGACCCAGTTGTTCCCCATTCCCGGTGAGCTCGATCTGCACGCAGCTGCGGCACTTCCCGAGGTGGCATCGACTGTGTGGTCGAATCTCGTCATGTACGGCGGCATGCGATCCGGACAGGTCCTGTTGATCCACGGCGGCGGTAGCGGCATCGGCACGCACGCCATTCAGGTGGCAAAGGCGTTCGGCGTCACCGTCGCAGTCACAGCCGGCTCGACGTACAAACTCGACTTCTGTAGGACGCTCGGTGCGGACATCACCATCGACTACAAGAACCAGGACTTCGTCGAGGTGTTGCGGTCCGAAACCGACGGCCACGGTGCCGATCTGATACTCGACAACATGGGCGCAAAGTACTTGCAGCCCAACGTGAATGCGCTCGCAATGGACGGCACGCTCATCACGATCGGCATGCAGGGCGGCGTCAAGGGTGAGTTGAACTTCGGCGCGCTGCTCGGCAAACGCGGAACCGTCCACGCCGCTGGGTTACGCGGTAGACCCGAAACCGGTCCCTCGAGTAAAGCGAACATCGTCTCGGACATGACCGCTCGCCTGTGGCCGATGATCAGCGAAGGGCAGATCAGTCCTGTCATCCACGCCGAAATTCCGATTACCGATGCGGCCCTGGGACATCGAATGCTCGACGCCGAAGACACCATCGGCAAGGTGATCCTGCGAGTGCAGTAATTCTGCAGTAGAGGCCCGGCGGTACCTACCTCGTGCCGTCCGGGCGTCTACGCCAGCTTGGACAATGCTTCGACGAACTGATCGATCTCGTATCGCGTCGTATACGGAGCGAGCCCGATCGTGACGGCACCACCCTCGTCGTTGACACCCAACGCATCGAGCAACCGGCTTCCGCTGTGGATTCCGCTGACCGTTCCGATCCGGGCCTGAGCGAGATGCTCGGCAACCTTGTCGGCAGAGGTTCCCGAGACTGTGAAGCTGAGCGTGGGAATGCGACTCGGAGAGTCGCCGAGAACCATCACATGATCGAGCGTTGCCAGTCGCCGAATCAAATAGTCGAACAGTTTGTCGTGGTAATCCTGTAGCGAACCGATGGACAGCTGAAGGCGTTCGCGTCGCGTCCCGGTGGCGCCCTCGTCGAGATTGGCGAGATAGTCGATGGAGGAGACGACACCGGCGAGCAATGCGTATTGATGCCCACTGACCTCCAACCGCTCGGCGCCCTTCGCAAACGGGTCGAGCGACATCGACGGTATGCGGTCGATCAAGCTGGGATCACGAAACACGAGCGCACCGACCTGAGGCCCGCCCCACGCGGAAGCGTTGACGGCGAGGACGTCGGCCCCGAGTTCTTCGATATCGACGTGGGCGTACGGCGCCGCACCTGCAGCATCGACGACGATGAGGCCGCCGACGGCGTGGACACGATCGGCCGCGACCCGGACGTTGGGAGCCGAGCCGACGATCGGTGACGCAGCGGTGACCGCTACGAGACGGGTACTGGAGGTGATGAGCTCCTCGAACTGCCAGCTGGGCAGCTCACAGGTGTCGATCTCGACCTCGGCCCAGCTCACACGTGCGCCGTGGCGATTGGCGATGCGCAGCCATGGCGCAACGTTCGCTTCCTCGTCGAGCCGGGAGAGAACCAGACCGGTCCCGAGCCCGAGACGGGTCGACAGCGACTCCGCCAGCCAGGCCAGCATCGTTCCGCGATCGGGCCCGAGCACTACCCCTGCCGGATCACCGCCGACTAGGTCGGCGATGGCCTGCCTGGCCGCTTCGAGGAGCCCGGCGCTACGACGTGAGGACATGTGTCCGGAGTTGTGATTCGGCGCACTTCCACGAAACGCCGTCGATACCGCGGTCGACACACGATCGGGGATCTGCATCCCGTTTTGTGGGTCGAGGTGAATCCAACCGTCGCCCAGTGAGGGAATCGACCCTCTGACACGTGCGACGTCATACCCCATGCCGGACACTCTAAGCGTCGATTTCGTGAGCGTGTTTTCCACATCCCTTATTCGCATCCGCCGCCCTGTCGACTCGCACGGTTGTTTCCCCCGATCCCGCCCCCACGAACAGGATAATTGGACCCGCTCGTCGCGCAATCCCTGGCAACGCGCAAGGATAGCGTTATGACGCAATCGGACTCGAACTCGAATCCCGAAGCCGGAGACCATGTCGTCGTGATCGGCCCCAATGGAGAGCCTCTCGCACTGAGCCGCGCGGAGGCAACCGCTGCGGCCGCACGAGCAGCGGGAAGCAGCCCGCATCGGCCCGCCGATCCGGGCGACGCCGACCAACCTCTATCGGACATGGTCGAGCAACCCGCCAAGGTCATGCGGATCGGCACGATGATCAAACAGTTGCTCGAGGAAGTGCGCCTCGCGCCCCTCGACGACGCCAGCCGAACCCGACTCAAAGACATCCACCAGTCGTCGATTCGTGAGCTCGAGCAGGGATTGGCACCCGAACTCCGCGACGAACTCGAACGCCTGGCACTGCCCTTCGGGGAGGACGCCATTCCCTCCGACGCCGAGCTGCGCATCGCACAGGCCCAGCTCGTCGGGTGGCTCGAAGGTCTCTTCCATGGAATTCAGACGGCACTGTTCGCGCAACAGATGGCCGCGCGCGCCCAGCTCGAGCAGATGCGCCAGGGTGCATTACCGGCCGGGGGAATGCTCAGCCCTGGCGTCGGCGGCCCTGGTGGCGGAGGCGGTACCGGTCAGTACCTGTAAACGGGTAGGGTCGACCGTCGTGTCGGCCCCACCGAAGAATTCCGAGAGCGAAGCAGGAGAACGCGTGCCCGTTCCCGTTCCTGTTTCGGACTCACAGACGTTCACGCGCGCTTTCGGCGATCTGACGACGGGATTGAGCCAGCGCGAACTGTGGCTGCATCTCGGTTGGCAGGACATCAAGCAGCGCTACCGCCGCTCGGTGATCGGACCCTTCTGGATCACTATCGCCACCGGCGTCCAAGCCGTCGCGATGGGCTTGTTGTATTCGGTACTTCTCGACGTCGACCTGAAGACCTTCCTGCCGCACGTCACTGTCGGCCTCATCATCTGGGGTCTGATCAGTGCGTCGATCCTCGAAGGTGCCGATGTGTTCGTCGCGAACGAGGGGCTGATCAAACAACTGCCCAGCGCGCTGAGTGTGCACATCTATCGGCTGGTGTGGCGTCAACTGCTGCTGCTGGGCCACAACCTGCTGATCTACGTGATCATCATCGCCGTGTTCTTCCCGCCGAACGGTTTCCATTGGTCGGATCTGGCTGCAATTCCGGCTCTCGTATTGATCTCGCTGAACGCGCTGTGGGTGGCCATTCTGTTCGGCATCGTCTCCACCCGCTACCGCGACATCGCGCCGATTCTGGGCAGCATGGTGACGCTGTTGTTCTTCATGACTCCGATCGTGTGGACCACAGCAGGCCTCGAGTCGATGGGCGGCGACGCTGCCAAACGCGCCAAATTGGTCGAGCTCAACCCGCTCTTTCACTATCTCGACATCATCCGGGCACCCATGCTCGGCGAAACTCAGGAGCTGTACCACTGGTACATCGTGATCGCGTTCACGATTGTCGGCTGGCTGCTCGCCATCTTCGCGCTCAAGAAGTACCGGGCCCGCGTGCCCTACTGGGTTTAGGGGTCTGAAACTTTGTCTGTCAGCATCAGCACGCACGACGCTTGCGTCGACTTCCCCATCTTCGACGCCAAGACGCGTTCGTTGAAGAAAGCATTCCTCGGCAAGGCCGGTGGATCCATCGATCGGAACTCCTCCGACGTGGTCGTGGTCGAGGCGCTCAAGAACATCACGATGAACCTCAAAGACGGGGACCGCATCGGGCTCGTCGGACACAACGGTGCAGGCAAGTCGACGCTGCTGCGGCTGCTGTCCGGCATCTACGAGCCCACCCGGGGCAGTGCCTCGATCCGTGGCCGCGTCGCGCCGGTGTTCGATCTGGGCGTCGGAATGGACCCCGAGATCTCCGGCTACGAGAACATCATCATCCGCGGATTGTTCCTCGGCCAGACACGCAAGCAGATGCTCGCGAAAATGGACGAGATCGCTGATTTCACCGAGCTCGGCGAGTACCTCGACATGCCACTACGGACATACTCGACGGGTATGCGGGTGCGCGTCGCGATGGGCGTCGTCACCAGCATCGACCCGGAGATTCTGCTGCTCGACGAGGGTATCGGTGCCGTCGATGCCGAGTTCATGAAGAAGGCCCGTATCCGCCTTCAGGAGCTGGTGAAGCGCTCCGGAATTCTGGTGTTCGCCAGTCATTCCAACGAATTCCTGGCCCAGCTGTGCGATCGCGCGATGTGGATCGATCACGGGGAGATCCGTCAAGAAGGCGGAATCGAGGACGTCGTGCGGGCCTACGAGGGCGACGACGCAGGCGATCACGTCGCGACGATTCTGAAGGAACTCGAGCGCGACAGTGCCTGAGAAAATTGTCGGGGTGATCGTCACCCACAAGCGTCGTGAGCTCCTAGCCCTGTCGCTGGACGTCGTGGCGCATCAGAGCCGACCGCTCGATCATCTCGTCGTCGTCGACAATGCGCACGAGGACGCGGTCCGCGCACTCGTCGAGTCGGCAGACATCCCGACCACCTATCTTGGGTCACATCACAATCTCGGTGGAGCCGGCGGCTTCGCACTCGGCATTCTGTACGCGCTGTCCCTCGGGGCCGATTGGGTCTTTCTCGCCGACGACGACGGCAGGCCCGAGGGCCCCGACGTCCTGGCGACGCTCTACGCCTGTGCACAGAAGCACGGCCTCGACGAGGTCTCCCCCGTCGTCTGCGACATCGACGATCCCGATCGGCTCGCGTTTCCGTTGCGCCGCGGAACCTCGTGGCGACGCCTTCGTTCGGAATTGATCGACCCGCAGAATCCCGAAGACGATCTACTCGAAGGCATCGCTTCGCTGTTCAACGGCGCACTGTTCAAGGCGTCGACCATCGATGCGGTGGGTGTACCGGATCTGCGACTGTTCGTCCGCGGCGACGAGGTCGAGGTGCACCGACGGCTGCAGCGGTCGGGCTTGAAGTTCGGTACCTGCTTGACGACGGCGTATGTGCACCCCAACGGTGCCGCAGAATTCAAGCCGATCCTCGGCGGACGTATGCACACGCAGTATCCGGACGATGCGACGAAGCGGTACTTCACGTACCGAAATCGCGGATATCTGATGTCGCAGCCCGGAATGCGAAAGCTGCTGCCGCAGGAATGGATTCGGTTCGGTTGGTACTTCCTTGTGACGACTCACAACCCGAAGGGGCTCGCCGAGTGGCTGCGGCTCAGGCGGCTCGGCCGGCGGGAGCATTTCCGGCGGTAAGTCGGTGGCCCTGCTCATGTGACATAGGGCCGTCCTCGGCTACCGTGTGCGCATGACGGAACCTCGGAAGCTGACGGATCGACTTCGGCATTCGGCACGCGAGAAAATACAGCGGGCAATCGGCGAAGTTCTCGACAAGCAGACGGCCCAATTGGCCGAGCAGACGGGCGATCAGCAAGCCAAGCTTCTCGAGATCCTCGACCGTCAACGCCGAGAGATCGACGACCTCCACGCGTTCATTCGCGGCCTGGAAATGCGTATGCGTCGCGACATCCCGTACGCGTCCGACGTCGAGGCTGCGGCGCAGAGCGCCGAGTTCGCCGAGGAGGTCATGCCCAAAGCGCCGACCTTCCTCCGTCCGCACGCAACGCTCCGCTTCGCGCTCGGTGAAGTGTCCGTCCCCGGCATGGCACTCGAATTCGGGGTAGCCAGCGGCACCACCCTGGAAATCATCGCCGAGGAGTCGGCGTCGAAGAAGGACGTGACGATCGTCGCCGGCTTCGATGTCTTCTCGGGGTTGCCCGAAACCTGGCGCAGCGGATTCCCGAAAGGCCTGTTCGAGCAGGAGAACCTGCCCCAGGTCCCCGGTGCCGAAATCGTGCCCGGCCTGTTCGAGGAATCGCTGCCCGAGTTCTTGAAGCACCATGACGACAACCTGGCGTTCCTACACCTCGACGCGGACCTGTACTCGTCGACGATCACGGTGCTCGACCTGGTCGCCGACCGACTCGTCGTCGGGACCGTCATCGCCTTCGACGAGTACTTCAACTTCCCGGGCTGGCGTAATCACGAATACCGCGCGTGGACCGAGTTCGTCGCACGCACGGGTACCGAATTCGATTACCTCGGCTACACCGCGGACAACGAGCAGGTGGTCGTGCGGATCAGGCGAGCGCCGTCACTGTAGGCGATCGGAGGCCGGGTCAGGCCTGCGAAATGCGTACGAGGTTTCCTGCCGGGTCACGGAAGGCGGCGTCACGCACTCCCCACGGCTGACTCGCGGGTTCCTGCAGGATCTCGGCGTTACCCGCTGCCCGCACCTTTTCGAACGTCGCATCGAGGTTGTCGGTGCGGAACAGCACCCCGGGAAGCTCGCCCTTCGCCAGTAGGGCGGCCAGCTCGTCGCCGAGTTCCACCGATCGACCGGCATGAGGCTGCGACAGGACTATCTCGATTTCAGGTTGGGCGGCGGGGGTCAGCGTGATCCAACGGAACCCGTCGTTGGCAACCTCGTTCTTCACCTCCAACCCGAGGGTGTCGCGGTAGAACAGCAGCGCGGCGTCGGGATCGTCGACGAGGACATGTACGTGGCTCAATGAGACTGTCATGTCTGCAAATCTAGAACTCCGGGACGACCTGTGCTTCTTCGATCCTGCTCGGTTGAGCCCGAGTCCGACGCGGGCGTCCCAGCACCATGGCAGAGCAACTGGGCACCACCCGACTGTCGTCGTGATCGCGTGACCGATATGCGCTCGGTGTCTCACCCACGACCTCGGTGAAGCGAGCACTGAAAGAACCGAGACTGGTACAGCCGACGGCGAAACACGCCTCGGTCACGCTCATGTCTCCGCGACGCAGAAGCGCCTTGGCGCGCTCGATGCGACGCGTCATCAAATGCGAATAGGGCGTCTCACCGTAAGCATCGCGGAACCGACGACTGAAATGAGCCGTCGACATGTACGCCGCGCGAGCCAGCGTCGGGACGTCGAGAGGACTCGCGTACTCGCGATCCATCAGATCGCGGGCACGACGAAGATGGCGCAGTTCTTCGAGGTCGGCCCCACTCATGGGTGAAATCCTACGCCCGGGTTCAGCTGTAGAGCCGGGCCCAGTTCTCGCGACTCGTCAGTTGCGGAGCGGCTCGCCGGTACTCCGACTGTGTTTCCGCTGCCTCCTGGCGGAATCGCGCGAGCAACTTCGCTGCGCGAGCCGACAGCTCGGATGCTTTTTCCTTGTCGCGCTTACGGATCCGGACACCAGACTGCGATGCGTCGGTGACCACCGCATGATCGAACAGCGATACGTGCCACCAATGTGCTTCGGCTGCAGGGATACTCGCAATTCCTGGAATGGTGCGTCCAAGCCATTGAAACGCTGCCCGCTTGCCGAGCACGAGATCGATACGATTCTTCTTCGGTTCGAACCCGGCATGACGTGTCACCAGATCCGACGATCGAATGCCGGGCATGTCGGATGCCGGGTGCTTGACGGTTTCGGGGAATTGCCCACGCTCGGCTCGGATGGACTTCAGGACGGCCATTCCACCGTCCTCGAGAATCTTGGGTCCCTCGAGAAAATCCTCGATTCCACGAATCATCGTGAACGCCAGACCGTATTGCATCGAGACCAGGTACTGAGCGATATCACGCGCCATCTGCCGGCTCAACGATCTCGCATCGAAATCACTGTGCAACGCAGCAACGATCAGAGAGTTGCGGACACTGAAGTATTTCGCCCAGTCATCGCGGTCTTTCCAGTGAAAGTCTGCGTGCCAGACACCTGCATTCGGGAGCGTGACGGTAACAAATCCGTTCGCACGTGCCCGAATTCCGTATTCGATGTCGTCCCATTGGAAGAAGAGCGGAAGCGGAAGCCCAATCTGCGCGATGACCTCGGCGGGGATCAAGCACGACCACCACGCGTTGTAACCGGCGTCGACCCGCTTGTTCTGCTGACGCTTCTTCTTCAGAAGATTGGCGTCGTGCTTCGAGCCTGCCGCCCATCGACCGGCCCTCAGCTTCGACAGGTCCGCTTCTTCGGCGCTGACGTGCAAGTGCTCGGGGTTCATCAGGTACAGCATCTGCGCGCCGACCAGAGTCGGCTCGACGGTGACGTTGGCGAACGCGTTCATCCGCAGGACCGTTTCGGGTTCACAGAGAATGTCATCGTCCATCAAGATCAGATTTGCGTGCTCGTTGATGGCTGAGACCTCGAACATGCCGCGAGTGAATCCGCCGGCGCCGCCCAAGTTCGGTTGCCGGATGTAGACCAGTTTGTCTCCGAGACGGGAGGCAACGTCGGTGAACAGTTCGCGATCCGATACATGATCGGTGCCCTGGTCCACGACATACACCGCGTCGATTCCAGCGACCATCCCGTCGTCACCGGCGATCGCAGCAACCGTGGCTGCACAGTCGTCAGCGCGGTTGAACGTACAGATGGCAATCGCAGCAGGCCGAATCACCGGCGGAGCAGGCACGGTCCATTCGAGATCACGGATGGTCAGTTGCCCGTCGACGGCCGTGAACTCGGCCCACAGCGTGCCGCCGTCTACGAAGGTGTCGAGTGTGGCAGCGAGCGATGTCGTCCCGGAGCCTTCGAGGACGCGAGTGCTCAGGGTCCGAGCGTTCCCCGCCGAGTCGGACGCGCGGAGAAGCACCGTGGCATTGCTGTCGTTCTCGTGTCGGAACTGGAGCTGCACTTCGGTGACCGTGGTCCAACGCTGGAAATAACTAGCAGCGAACCGACCGAAGTAGGTGTCGGTGTCGACCGTCGCACCCTTCTCCAGGTGGACCACAAATCTTTCACGATGCGCGCGCCCTTTGACGATCGTGGCGTAGAGATCATCCTTCACCAGCGGGGTGGGGCCGGTGAACAATCCTCGCTGCACCACCAGTCTCGAGGAACTCTCGTGCTCGGTGAGGGCCTTACGCACCGCGACAGTGCTCCCATCCACAGGCGCAACCGACGCAGGCTTTTCCATAATGCTCCCACTACTTCCCACAACTTGGATGTCGAACAATCACTTCGGCGCGAGGCGACTTGGTTCGCAGAGTAACAACCCAACCAAGCAATCCCAGTTCATACAGAGCGCGAAACGCTCCCCCATGTCGGTTTCGCGCCATGTTGATGACGCTTGCGGATTCTGAACAGGCCGAGCCCCATGGACACTACGTCTGCTCTGGAGACGCGCGTCCCGTGGCTGTCATGGTCCTCGCTGAGTCGGACTGGAACCTCCTGCGGGCGAATGTCGAGCTTTTCGACCAGATAGACCAGTTCCGTCGTGAACAGAAAGCCAGGCTCCACGATGTCCGAGGCAAGGCCTCTGATCAAGTCCCCGTCGACGAGTACGGTGCCCTGCGGATCACCCGTGCGCATACCCAGCACAATCCGCCGTAGCGATGCGAATCCCCAGGTGAGGACACCGCGTAAGGCTCCCCGTTCGACCGAAGATTCGCTATGGGCTTTCGAGCCGACCACGAACGCCGGGAAATGACCGCCGTTCCGTGAGGCGAGTGCGTCCGCGCCGTCCAAGTCGTCGAATCCGAACGGTAGGTCATCCGCCGTGAGCAACACATGGGCTCCGCGACTCGCCTGAACTCCCACTCGAAGTGCGTTACCCAGGCCCTTTTCGCTTTGCAATACGGTGAACGCCACATCGGTGCCGTCCCATCGCTTTGCCATGCTCGTGCACAAGGCGAAGGTGTTGTCGGTGGACCCATTCTCGACGACGATGATCTCGGCGTTGCCGCCCGAGAGACGGTTCATCAGTCGTCGCGCGGTGTTCTCGATCACCGCGCTGGAATTGTGTGCAGGTATGACAACGGATAAACCGACTGCCTCGGTACTGCCCGTCATCTAGTTCACTCGCCTTTCCAGCGTTCTCACAGGCATCGTATCGCGGGAGCGTCCGGCCATCTCGTAGGCTCTGGCTCCGTGGCCACTCCTGTTATCGCGCCCGATCCATCCCGACGGCGTGTACGACGTCTCCCCGAGTGGTCGATCGCGGCATTCATCGCCGTCGCGGTCGCATTGATCGCGACTGTTCCTCGGTTGATCAACGATCGCTTCTACTACGCCGGCGACATGCTCGAGTCTTTCGTGCCGTCGTGGCACCGCATCGGCACCGAACTGCGCTCCGGGCACTGGCTCGCCATGAACCCCGACGCGTGGGTGGGCGGAAACTACGCGGGTGAGGCCGCATACGGGCTGTACAACCCCGTCAATCTCGCCAACTACGTCTTGACGTCCTACTTCGAGAATCTGTCGGTCGCCGCCTACGTGGTCATGGTCGAGTTCCTGGCTCTGTTCGCAGTCGCTACCTTCCTGCTGTGCCGGGAGTACGGCGCGCGTCGCGGGCCAGCGCTTCTGGCCGGACTGACTCTTCCGTTCGGCGGATTCACGCTGTTCTACGAGGCAGGTGGGTGGCCCTCCGGGATGATGGCGGTGGCCTGGGTAACCCTTTTCTGGTGGTCGGCGCTGCGGCTTTCCCGCGGACGCACCAACCCCTTCTTCACATTCGTCATCGGCGCTCTGACCGTCAGCATGGGCAACCCCTATGCGGCCCTCGGTGCCGTGATCGTCCTCGCCGGAATCGGGCTGGAGCTTCTCCTCGAGCGTCGATTCCGGCGGTTGCTCGTCGTCGTAGCGACAGGTGCGTGCGCAGGGAGTGCGGCGTTGGTCACCTACCTGCCGCTCTTTCTCAGCGTCGAGGTGACGACGCGGGCGGGCAGCACTGGCATCAGCAACGACGCGTTCCTTCAACCTCAGTTCGGCGGGCTGGCCGGGCTCAGCAGTCCTACATATTTTCCCGTCATCATGACGTTCGGCGGGCCGATCGAAGTTCTTCCCTCGTTGTACTTGGGGTGGTTCGTTCTACCTCTGTTGCCGTTCATTCGATGGGGCCGGATCAGGGCACTGTTCGCCTCGCCCCGATTCCGAGCGACCTACGGCCGTCGACTGGTCAGCCTCGCTGCGATCACGGTCGTGTTCCTGCTGTTCACGTTCGGGCCCTCCAACGTCGGGATGTTCCGATGGCCCATTCGATTGGTCGAGTATCTCTATCTCGGGCTGATCGTTGCGTTGTCGCTGTCCATGTCGCTCGGCCTCGCCCGAGACCATGTACGTCGGCGACTGACCCTCTCGTCAGTGACGATTGCAATCGGCTTCTACCTGGCCTTCGCGTCGTCGCCAGCTCTCACCGGACGGCACACCGTCGCAACGGTAATCGTGCTTCTACTGGCGGTCGCGTCGTACTTGTCGTGGCGTCGGTGGAGCACTGGCGGACTGGTCACTGCATTGACACTTGGCACCGTTACGGTGATGTCTTTTCAGGTCTTCACACTCAGCGTCGACGTAATCGCCGATTCGCGCCAGGATCCGTCCAGTACCGCGCGGCTTTCCGAACAGACCGACCGATACCAGGGCACCGTGTTGCAACTCGCCGAACTCGAGGACACGAATCCGAGCGACATCACCGAAGGTCGCATCCTTTTCGGCAACGAGATACTTGCATCGACCGTAGATTCGAGTGTCAACTCTTACACCGGGATCGGATTCACCGACTTTCAGAACGCACTGTGCATGGACTACCGCGGCGCAGTGTGCCCTGAGCTGTACGACGCGCTGTGGCAGCCGGTCAACGGCGACATCGACATCCCGCTCGTGGACTACCTACGGGTCGATACCCTCGTCGTTCAAGATGCATTGCTTCCCGAAGTAGCCGCAGCGTCTGCTCCACCGGGCTGGCGTATCACCGAGCGCGACGACGTCCGTACGGTGATGCAGCGCAACGAGATCAGTCGCCTTCCCGGCACGGTGTCCTACACGTCCCCCGGCGTGCTTGTCGCCGAAGGAGATTCGAGCGCACAGAGCGAGAGTGTCCGGACGTCGGGCACCGGGGGCGACATTTCGTTCGCCCGCCTGGCGTGGCCCGGATACACCGCGACGATCGATGGCGTCGACATCCCGGCGAACGCAGGGTGGCACGGCCTCTTGGAAGTGACCGTGCCACCTGGTGATCATGAACTGGCCATCTCCTTCGCCCCTCCGCGGCAACGCCTGTCGATCGCTGCGTACGCGCTCGCTGCGGTCGCCGCACTCCTACTGACCGTTGTCGACATTGCATACCGTCGACGGAAGGTGTCCGTACGCAAACGAGCTCAGGAAGAAGCCGACACCGTCGCCTCGTGAACGGCGCGATGCGCGGGAAGGATCGTGTCTCGTTCGCCAGCGATGTCACCCGTTCCAGCAACCAGTGACAGATAGTGATTGAGCTGCGCGGACAGCGGCTCCTCGCTGTATCGAATGGTGGGAATTTCGATCACTGTCTGTTGTTGGTAGCCGTCCCGGTCCGCCGGCATGTCGTCGGCGATGTGTCGATAGATCGTGATGTCTCGACGCAACAAGTCGATCTCGATCAATCGATCGGTCTCCAGAAGGGAAAGCTGACGGATCTTTCGCTGGCTCACCCTGCTTGCCGAGATCGTCGCCACTGAACCCGACTCGAAACGCAGAACGGCGTCGGCGCAGTCCTCCGCCTGATTGTCACGGGAGGCCGGATGGAAGTACCCGAATTCCCCCTTCACTCGAGTCGGTTCGGAACCGATGAAACCGATGGCCAGGTCGACGTCGTGAATAAGCAGGTCGGTGGCCACACCCGTCGCGATGCGAGAAACGAAAGGTGAATGACGTACCCCGTTCACCTGCCACACTTCCCCGGCGAACTCTCGTGCTGTGCGCACCGCGGGATTGAATCGTTCGAGCAATCCACACATCAGCGGAACGTCCGCAGCAGCGGCTCGTTCGACCAGGTCTGCGCTCTGCTCGTACGTCGTCGCAAGCGGTTTCTCGACCAACACCGGTTTGCCGAGATCCAATATCCGCCCGGCTATGTCGTAGTGCGCCTGCGTAGCCGCCGCCACGACGACAGCGTCGATTCCTTTCAGGTCGTCGAAATCTGCTGCCCACGTCGTGGAAAAACGCTCGGCGACGGCCCGGCCCTGCTCTTCTCGCGGCTCGATGAGGAGCGCAAGCTCACACGATGCCGACTGGGAGATGACTCGGGCGTGCAGCGAGCCCATCTGGCCTGAACCGACCAGGGCGATCCTCGGTAGAGAAGTGCTCATGTCAGACTCCCATTGCTTCGCGCACGGCGGAAACGATCTTGTCGATGTCGGTGCCGGATAGCCGAGCGTGAACCGGGATGCTCAGGCACCGCGCGGCAACCGACGTCGCTACGGGCGTGTCCTCGATGATCACGCGAGGATGCTCGCGATAGCAGTCGTAGTCGTACACCGTCTTGGGATAGTAAATGCCGCTTCCGATTTCGCGTTGCATCAGACGCTCAGCGAGATCGTCTCGGCTGATCGGCGCGTCTTCGGCCACGATGACGGTGAATTGGTGCCACACGTGCCCTCTTCCCGACAGTTCGCTTGGAAGGGTCAAGCCGACAACATCGTTCAATCCGTCTCGCAACAGCTCGGCATTTCTTCGGCGCTGAGCAACCTGCTCCAAATACGTATCCAGCTGCGGCAGAGCAAGACTGGCCTGCAGATCCGTCATACGATAGTTGTGACCGACCATCTCGTACACGTAGCGCGACCGCATGCCTTGATTACGGAGCACCCTGAGCCGATCGGCCACCGCATCGTCGTCGGTCGTGATCATTCCGCCCTCGGCGGTCGTGAGATTCTTCGTCGCATAGAACGAGAAGCAGCCGGTGCCGAAAGTCCCGACGCCCTTTCCATCCAACGTCGCCCCGTGCGCCTGCGCGGCATCCTCGACGACTGCGAGACCGTGCGACTGCGCGAGCGGCATCAACGCACTCATATCGGCCGGTTGACCATAGAGGTGAACGGGCATCAAGACCTTCGTCCGGTCGTTGATCTTGCTCTCGACGGTCGCCGGATCGAGATTGAAGTCCGATTCGGAGATGTCCGCGAACCTGGCGGTAGCCCCCGATTCGAGAATGGCATTGAGCGTCGCGACGAAAGTGAAGGGTGTGGTGAGCACTTCATCACCCGGCTCGAGATCGCGCACCTGCAGCGCAGCGGTCAGCGCCGTTGTGCCGTTGTTGACGGCCACGGCGTGGCGTGCGCCGACCAACTGGGCGAAGCCGTCCTCCAGACGCTTCACCTTCGGTCCCTGGGCGACAATTCCCGATCGCAAGGTGTCCAGCACTTCGCGCTCGACATCCTCCCCGAAAGAGATGCTGGAAACAGAAATCACTAGGCGTCTCCTCGGAAGACTTCGTTCACGACTCGATAGCCGCCGATGTGGACAATCACACAAGGACACTATCGAACCCACCACGCGGTTCCTGCCGCCCTGGCCCCGCGGGTACTGTCCCTGCTGAATGATTGTGGACGAAACAGTGGTTCGACCAGGAGGGCAGTCTCGAGTGTCAGCAAGTTCGGTAGGCAGCAATTGCCAAATCCATGAGACGGCAATCATCGGCGACGGAGTACGAATCGGTGACCGAGTCACGATCGGTCCGTACGCCGTGCTCACGGGCCCCCTGGAGGTGGGAGACGACTGCTGGATCGGCGCGCAGACGGTCCTCGGAGCACCACCCGAAATCTACGGGCATCCTCACTTCGCGTCGTACACCGAGGCCAGCGATGGTTTCGGCGTCACTATCGGACCGCGCACCGTCATTCGCGAACTCACCGCCGTGCACAAAGGTAGCGAACGCCCGACCACGATCGGCTCCGATTCGTTCATCATGAATCGAATATCGGTCGGCCATGACTGCCAATTGGGCGATGGCACGATCGCTGCGCCGGCCGTGACCTTCGGCGGACATGTGACCTTGGGCGCCGGATGCAACATGGGTATGAACAGCACGATCCATCAGCGTCGCGTGATGGGATCCGGCGCCATGGTCGGCATGGGTGGCATCGCAACCAAGGATGTTCCGCCATTCGCCACCGTCGTGGGTAATCCTGCACTTCTGCACAGCGCGAATACCGTCGGCATGTCGCGCAAAGGCTATGACTCTGCCGATATCGACGCCATTGCCGCCGCTTATTCCGAAGGCTCCCTGCCGGCGCTCGACGAGCTGAGCGAAACAGCGGCACAGGCATTCGCCTGGTGGAACGGGCTGGTCACCAAACCGCTTCTGACCTGACCACCCGCGGGTTCGTCCAGAGAACGGCTGGGCTATTGGTATCGTCGGGATTCGTTACATTGTCGTTGAAAGGGTGAAACCCGGTGAGTTCTATCGAAGAACCGGAATCCACGCCTGCTGACGACGCTCCGAAACGTACGAAACGTACGAAACGTACCGTCCTGGCGAACGTCGCCCGCGTCGCGGTCACTCTGGCGATTCTCGTCGCCATCGTCTTCGCAGTGAAATCACAGTGGTCCGAGGTGAAGGACACCATCGACCAGCTGAGCTGGTGGTCACTCATCGCGTCGGCACTGTTCGTGTTTCTCGGAATGGGTGCGGCCGTTCGTGCTTGGCAGCATGCGCTCGGCGCACTGGAGCAGCCGATCCCCGCTTTCGACGCCGCCCGCTGTTATCTGGTCGGCCAACTCGGAAAGTACCTTCCCGGCAGCGTATGGGCATTCGTTCTCCAGACCGAGCTTGTTCGACGCGCTGGCGTATCTCGCGCAGCAGGCTTCACCGCCGTTCTCGTCACAGTCGGGCTCAGCACGACCTCTGCTCTCGTCGTCGGGTTACTTGGACTGCCGGCGCTGTTTCAGGTCAGCACCGTGGCAGCGGTCGCCGTCATCGTGCTGGTTCCGATAGCACTCGTCTGCGCGTATCCCCCGGTCCTGACGCATCTCGTCAACCTGGCCTTGAAGCTCCTGCGGCGCCCGCCGCTCCACAAGCCGCTCACCATGCGCAAGATCGGCCTGGCTTTGGGATGGTGCGGGGCAAGCTGGATTCTTTACGGGGTCCACCTGTGGATCCTCGCCTCGAGCACCGCCGGTTTTCAAGTCGGTGGCCTCATCGAGTGCATCGGGGCTCTCGCCCTCGGAATGTGCGCCGGGGTGTTGGTCATCGTCGTGCCATCGGGAATCGGCGTTCGCGAAGCGGTGATCGTTGCCGCGCTGTCTCCGTTCATGGATGCCGGCGTCGCCCTCGGTCTGGCACTCGCCTCACGTCTGGTGTTCACACTCTGCGAAGTCCTCGCGGGAATAGTCGCGGCACTGGCCGGCTCTCGCGCACTACGAAACATGTTCGTCCACGAGCATTCTCGGGTAGCGCAGCCGATCAAGGCGTAGCTGCCAGTCAAGGTCCAGCTGGGGACTCGGCTTGGGGCGCCCAGACACCGACGAAGCTGCCACACGATACTGCGCGACCTTTCAATCGAGAGCGAATGTCCGACAGGACACCGGATGGGTCCACGATCGGAGCTGTAGGTGCGACCACCGCAGGAACCTCGGATGCACTCGCCAACTGCTCGGGTCCGACGGTTGCGAACAAGACCAGGTACTGATCGTTCTCCTGCATCCGATCCGCCTCCGCCCGTATCCTCTCGCGCGAATCTCCGATCAGCTCGATCGGTAGCATCCAATCGAGCGGAAATGGATTGTGCAAATGCAGCGCAGGGTAAACGAACGCATTGTCGGGAAGAATGGCGACATCTTCCGCCGGATAGGCCTCGATGCACTGACGTATCTGCTGAATGTAGGCGAACGTACTGGGGTTGGATTCGATCCCGCGCATGTCAGGAATTGCGGTGCCGAGGTCCGCCACCAATTCATCGCGTGGGCGGTCACGGTACGGATTCTGTGCCTGCTCCACAGTCACGAACCCGGCAACGACGACAGTGACCGTTGCCGCCGCAGCAAGAGCTTCGCCCCGTCGAATCCACAAATTCTGTTCCGATACGGTCGGCAAGATTAGGTTCCGTTTGACCAGGTCGAGCGTTAACAAGACCATGCTGCCTGCCAGGAGCGTCGGCGAGTCGTAACCCCAGGACAGGCTGGCCATCCAGGCCAGGAGAAGCAATCCCAGCGGTCGCCACGGAATGGTTCGACGGGAATGTGCATCGACGAGAACGCATGCGGCAAGCATCCAGAAGAGGACGATGCCCCACACTCCCGCACGTTCCAGCCTTCCCTGGAAGACGACGAGTAGCACCGTTGCTACAGCTACCGAGGCTGGCAATACACTGAGCCACCTGGACCATCGGGCCGGAACACGTTGCGGAAGAACAATAATGAAAACAATGGCCGAGACGAACACCGCGATCGCGATTACAAACGATGACGAAAAACCTGGATCGAAGATGCGTCTGCCCGTGGCGGCGACACCACCGGTCAGTTGCGAAAGCATGTCACCGAAACCGCCGGCCGCAGTGACAACCAACAGATAGGCCAGCGGCGCCGCCAGGAGCACCACGATGTCGATTCCGAGACGCCGAAAACGCGGACGCTTCTTCGAAGCGGGATGCACAAGCAGGACAACGAGACCGACTGCGACTGCAGGAACGAAACTTTGTTTGGTTATCGAGGCGAATCCGAGCGCGAAGAGACCGAACTTATAGAGGAGTGTTCGATCTGTACGTAGTCCGATATCCAATGCCCACCAACCACATACGACGAGAAAAATGCCATCGATGGTGTGCCACGCATTGATCGGGAACAAATGGATGTTGAGAAACACCGCTGCGACAACCATCGATGTCCGCAACAGGCCCCATTGCCTGAGTGGATAATCTGACGTCCACGACGCGAGGACTACGGTCAGGATGATCATCTGAAGTGTTGCAACTGCAATCGATATCAGAAACAACGGGCCTGGTAGCAGTAAATCCAGAACATGCAGATACGCAGACCCCAATGGCCGTGCCGAAATGATGTCGAGATGCGGAATCTCTCCGTGAAGGACCCGCCAGCTTTGAGCTACAACGAAGCCCTGATCAGTCGGATTGAACCCGAACCGCTCGATGCCGAGAGTGATAGCACCGGTGAGAACAATTATCCAGAGTAAATGAAGCGCCATCCTGCGGGTCGACGCATGCTGCAGCACACTCCGACCCCGCAGGACACCACTGTCAGTTCTCAGCGTGCTATTACCGATTCCTTCTCGGCATAACCGGATTCGGTTGCATCCTTCTGCGGACGCCACCACTGCTCGTTCTCGCGGTACCAGTCGACCGTCGCCTTCAGGCCGCTGCGGAAGTCCACGTACTCCGGTGTCCAACCCAATTCGGTTTCAAGCTTGGTCCAGTCGATCGCGTAGCGCAGATCGTGGCCCGGTCGATCGGTGACGAAATCGAATGCGTCGGCGGCCTGTGCGGTTTCCTCGAGGATCGTCTCGAGGACCTCACGGTTGTTCTTCTCCCCGTCGGCGCCGATCAGATACGTTTCGCCCATCGCGCCCTTCTCGATGATCGTCCACACCGCGTGGTTGTGATCGTCGACGTGGATCCAGTCCCGCACGTTGTGCCCGGCGCCGTACAGCTTCGGCCTGGCACCGGACAGAATGTTGGTGATCTGCCGAGGAATGAACTTCTCTACGTGCTGGTACGGGCCGTAATTGTTTGAGCAGTTCGAGATCGTGGCGCGAACCCCGAACGACCGCACCCACGCCCGCACCAGAAGGTCACTCGACGCCTTCGTCGAGGAATACGGGCTCGACGGGTTGTACGGAGTCGACTCGGTGAAACGCGCCGGGTCGTCGAGCTCGAGGTCCCCGTAGACCTCGTCGGTAGAAATGTGGTGGTAGCGGACGTCGTGCTCGCGGACGGCCTGCAGCAGCGTCGTCGTACCGATGACGTTGGTGTGGACGAACGGCCACGGGTTGCTCAAGCTGTTGTCATTGTGCGACTCAGCGGCGAAATGAACCACGAGATCGGTCTCCGCGACAAGCCGGTTCACCAGTTCTGCATCAGCGACGTCACCTTCGACGAAGTCGATCTTGTCTGCCACCGAGTCCAGTGACGAGCGGTTACCCGCATAGGTGAGCGCATCGAGCACCGTCACCTGCGCATCGGGTCGCTCGGCAACGGTCTGATGCACGAAATTGGCACCGATGAACCCGGCGCCACCGGTAACGAGCAGTTTCATAAGGGTGACCATACCGGCCCTACCGCTTTCGAGCCGACCTTGTCGTTGCGTCGTGTTAGCGTGCCGGCGACTTCGGGGGGAGTGCCATGGGGCAACGCAAAAAACTTCTAGGACTGGCAGTAAGCCTGGTCGTCTTCAACGCACTGCTGTGGGGACTGCCGAAGATCTCGCCTGAAGTGCCGGATCGATACGAGGGTGTGACAGCCGCGGGGCCGCCACCGGGGACTGCTGCGAAGGCCACCGCGTCTCCCCTCCCACCGGGTTTTCCGTCGATAGAACGGCCGCCCCCCAAGATCCAAGTGCCCGACGGGCAGCCTCAGCCCCTTGCAACCAAGTTCGGGTTGACCTACGAGGTTCCTACCGGCTGGGACGTCTGGCAGACGGGCGTTGCGGGGTGGACCGGCGATGACGGGACATCTGCAAGGTACGGCGCCCTCGGCTTCTACGACAGGACAGACTGTTCGGACGGCGAGCACTCGGAACGCGCGATGACCGGCATAACTGGCCGGCGCACTCTGGATCTGAATGCGACCGCTTTGGCCGAGGTCGCGAAGGCAGAAATGATCTTTTCGGGTGCTGATGATTCGCAGAAGCCGAACGTGTCGATCAGCGGCCACGAGAAATTCGTGATCGACAACCAACCCGCTGTTCGATACCGGGCCACGGTGAAAGATATCCCCGAAGCCGAGGAGCATTGCGCCTCGGGAGAAGCAACATTCGACGTGGTCGCCACTCCCGGATACGCGACCGCCGAGGTCGTTGTCTTCATAGTCCGAGCGGAACGCGACGTTGACAATGCACTGAGCTGTTCCGAGATCGACGACCTGATTTCCACACTTCGAAAGAGCTGACATGACAGGAGGATTCGAGGTTGATACCGCTGAGGTCGCCGGCCTCGGAAGTCTGGCGGACCGTATCGGTCACGGCACCTTGGCGAGCCATCGCTATATCGGCGAACATGCAGGCCTCAGCGGCACCATCCCCGGACAGATTTTACAACGGTTGGCACCGTTCATCACGAACTATCAGGCCAAGAAGATCCCCGTCTTAGGAAGAAGCCTGGCAGATCGAACGGATTGTCGAAATATGCTGGCAAGCTATGGATCTGACCATGGAACTTGTCCGCAACATCGAGGAAGTGGTCGACGACTTCGGGCGGTTCCTGGATGCGATCGCCGATCCCACCGGCCGGATCGGCCGGACCATCGAACAGCATCTGACCCCGCTGACCGACTTTCTCGACAAAGGAAAAACCGCAATCGACACCGGAAAGACTGTCGACATCACCCCACTGATCTTCACTCCCGACGAGAGGTTCTCCGTCGGAGAAGGCTCAGCACCCTGGCAGGACGCACGACCGACGACCCAGCAACGAGTGCTGCTCGAGATCGCGTACTCGACTCGCTGAATCGGCTCGATGCGGCACGTCGGCACGCGGAGAGTGTCACCATCGGGGCATCGACCGCGCGTCACATCGTCACTGCAAAGTTTCTTGCGCGCCTCGCCGAATCGACACATGCGTCGCCGGAGTTGCGTGAGTTTTCTCGGCGAGTTTCAGCGAAAGACACCACTTGGGACCGCATCGAACTCGACGCAAAACCCATACCCGCCGAGGTACACGAACTCCGCGCAGACCCTCTGGTCGATTGGCCGGGAAATTGGCCACTACAGACCGAGGAACAGCCGTTTCGCATCGAATGGCAATGACCGCGGACGCGCGCAGACCTTTCTGATCTGCGAGACTTCCGAATATGCGGGGAATTATTCTGGCGGGCGGTACCGGGTCGCGTCTTCATCCGATCACGATGGGCATCAGCAAGCAGTTGGTGCCGGTGTACGACAAGCCGATGATCTATTACCCACTCTCGACGCTGATCTTGGCCAATATCCGCGACATTCTGATCATCACCACCGAACAGGATTCGCAGCAGTTCCAACGTCTGCTCGGTGACGGCTCCCAGTTCGGCATCAACCTGACATACAAGGTTCAGCACGAGCCGAACGGGCTCGCTCAGGCGTTCGTCCTCGGAGCGGACCATATCGGCTCCGACAGTGCCGCTTTGGTGCTCGGCGACAACATCTTCTACGGCCCCGGACTGGGATCGCAGCTGGGCAGATTCGGTGACATCGACGGCGGAGCAGTCTTCGCCTACGAGGTGAAGGATCCCAGCGCATACGGCGTCATCGAGTTCGACGCCGCCGGCAAGGCGATCTCGTTGGAAGAGAAGCCGAAAGTCCCGAAGTCGAACTTCTCCGTCCCCGGCCTGTACTTCTACGACAACGACGTACTCGCCATCGCCCGCGATCTGGAGCCTTCGGCGCGGGGCGAATACGAGATCACCGACGTCAACCGGCACTACCTCGACGCTGGGCGTCTTGCCGTGGAAGTGTTGCCCCGCGGGACGGCATGGCTCGATACCGGCACCTTCGATTCGCTACTGGACGCCTCCAATTATGTGCGCACCATCGAGCAACGGCAGGGCCTGAAAATTGGTTCACCGGAGGAAGTGTCGTGGCGTCGGGGATTCATCACCGACGATCAACTGCGGGAACGGGCAACAAAGCTGGTCAAATCCGGGTACGGGCAGTATCTGCTCGACCTCGTCGATCGCGGCAAGTAGAGGATTTGTGTAGATGAGTTTTCGTGAATTGAAAATCCCCGGTGCGTTCGAATTCACCCCGCGCCAGTTCGGTGACGATCGCGGTGTGTTCTTCGAATGGTTCAAAGCGTCGGCGTTCGAGGAGGCAACCGGGCGATCGTTGGATCTGCTGCAGGCGAACTGCTCGGTCTCCGCTGCCGGAGTCCTTCGCGGGATCCACTTCACCACCAACCCGCCCGGGCAGGCGAAATACGTCACCTGCGCCCGCGGAGCGTTCCTCGATGTCATCGTCGACCTGCGGGTCGGATCCCCGACGTTAGGGCAGTGGGACAGCGTGCTGATCGACGATGTCGACCGCAAAGCGGTGTTCCTCTCCGAAGGACTCGGCCACGCCATCCTGTCTCTGGAAGACAACTCCACCGTCATGTACCTGTGCTCGCTCGAGTACACCCCGGCGCTGGACCGCGATATCAACCCACTCGACCCGGCTCTTGGCATCGACTGGCCCACCACCGGCCGCGACGGCTCACCTCTGACCTACGAGCTCTCCGACAAGGACAAAGCCGCCCCCACCCTCGCCGAAGCCCTCGAAGCGGGGAACCTCCCCATCTTCCGGTGAGTCGTCGTCGGGGCGACACCGCGGCCGTGCCGGCGTCGCCCCAACACCCGATGCTGTGCGCCGAGAGGGCTACAAACGATCTGTCCGTCGACCGCGCCTGCTCCACAAAGGCTGAGCCGCAGCAAGTTCCGTTTCTGTCGCAGTTCGGAACGGAGACGCCGACCGGTCGACCTGCGGGTGGGCAGCCTGCCCTCGTGTGGCTCGCAAACTGAGTACCACGGAGATCGCAAGAATCGACGAGATGACGCCGAGCGAGATGGCGGTGGGGATGTAGAACACGTCCACCTTGAGTGCCATCTTGATGCCTACCCAGATCAGGACCAACGCCAGTCCCACCTTCAGGTACACGAACCGGTGCATCAGGTCCGCGAGCAGAAAGTACATCGCGCGCAGGCCGAGAATGGCGAATGCGTTGGCGGTGAACACCAGGAAGGGGATGTCGGTGACGGCGAAGATCGCCGGGATGGAATCGACAGCGAAGACGATGTCGGTGACCTCTACGAGGACCAGCACCGCCAGCAGCGGAGTGGCCAACGCCACGCCCCCGATGCGCACCACGAATTTCTGCCCGTAGAACGCGTCGGTCATGGGAACGTAGCGACGAAACAGCCGCAGAGCTCGAGACTGTTCAGGATCGAGGTGCTCGTTGCGTTGACGCACCATCCGGTAGCCGGTGAAGATCAAGAACGCAGCGAAGAGGTAGAGAACCGCGCTGAAGCTGGCGATGAGGGCAGATCCCCCGGCAATGAAGATGCCGCGAAAGACCAGAGCACCGAGTACACCGAAGAACAGGACGCGGTGTTGCAACTCTCTGGGCACCGCGAAATACGTGAAGATGATGGCCCACACGAACACGTTGTCGACCGCCAGCGACTTCTCGATCAAGTAGCCGGCGAAGTATTGCTGGCCGAACTCTGCACCGGCAGTGGCCCAGATCAGTACTCCGAAACCGACGCCGAAGGCGACCCAGATACCTGACCAGACGGCCGCTTCGCGCACTCCGATGACGTGTGCTTGCCGATGAGCGAACAAATCGACCGCGAGCATGGCGACGATGAAGCCGAGTACTGCCACCCAAGCCCAGAATGGAACAGACATGACAACCTCCAGTTCTGTGAACTGGAGGTCTCTCCCGCCCGACGCGGGCCGCTCGCCGGGCCCGGATTGCCGGGCCGTGGTGACGACGAAGCTGCTGGGGGATACTCCCCTCCTGTGGCCCTATTGAACCAGGACCTCGGCCCAGGATCAAGGAAACTTAGCGCACCACAATATTTACCGAATCTTGAAGATCACGAACCGCTGAACGAGGAAGTTGATGACCGTCGCCGTGCCCTGCGCGATGACGAAGGCCACGTTCGCGTACCAGAAGCCGTCAGGAAAGACCTGGTAGAGCCAGGTATAGATGCCGACCTGGACGGCGAAGGTGACTCCGTACAGCGCGACGACAGCGAGGAACCGGGCACGCGACGGTGCCGCATTGAACGTCCACCGGCGGTTGATCAGGTACGCCGTGGTGGTGCCGAGCACGAAGCCGATCGCCTTGGCCAACGTCACCCCGACCCCGAACACGAAGTGCAGGATCAGATTGACGCCCTGATCCACGATGGCCGACAACACACCCGTCGCCAAGAAGCGCAGCACCTGCGTCTTGAGATCGAGGGCGTCGTCGGCGATGTTCTCGGTCAGCGGCAGCTCGACTGGGAGGGGAACGTGGTGCTGGAGTTCCTCGTCTTCGGCTGACCAGTCGTCGGGTTGCGGCACGATCACCCACACTAGCTGTCTCATCGACGAGAGCGCAGCCTGCGAAGCGACCCAGATGACCGAGTACCCTCTAGACCGATGTCCACGACAGCCGACGACGCACTCTTCCCCCTGGAACCACAGGCCGGGAACACTGCGCCGCTACCCACTCAGACCCGCACGCTTTCCGGATGGGGCCGCACTTCGCCGTCCACCGGTGAGGTGCTCTCGACTTCCGACCTGGAGCTCATCGCGAGCGCAGTCAAACAAGTCGCAGAGCAAAACGACAGCAAGCCCTCTCACCTGCGCCGCGGCGTCATTGCGCGTGGCCTTGGCCGCTCGTACGGCGACAATGCGCAGAACTCGGGCGGCCTCGTCATCGACATGACGGCGCTCACCGGCATCCACAGCATCGACGCTGGAACTCGCATCGTCGACGTGGACGGCGGCGTCAGTCTCGACCAGCTGATGCGCGCGGCACTGCCCTTCGGCCTGTGGGTTCCGGTGTTGCCGGGGACACGTCAGGTCACCATCGGTGGCGCGATCGGCACGGATATCCACGGTAAGAACCATCACAGCGCCGGCAGCTTCGGCAACCATGTGCGCTCGATGGAGCTCCTCACCGCTGATGGCCAGATCCGGCACCTCATCCCGACAGGAAAAAGTGCCAAGCTGTTCTGGGCCACTGTCGGTGGCAACGGCCTCACCGGGATCATCCTGCGGGCGACCATCGAGATGACGCCGACCGAGACGGCCTATTTCATCGCCGACGGTGACGTCACCCGGAACCTCGACGAAACCATCGCCCTGCACAGTGATGGCAGCGAGAACAACTACGACTACTCGAGCGCCTGGTTCGACGCCATCGCCGCCCCGCCGAAGCTCGGCCGTGCCGCCGTGTCGCGTGGGTCCTTGGCGAGGCTCGATCAGCTGCCCGAGAAACTGCAGAAGGATCCGCTGCGCTTCAACGCGAAGCCGCTGCTGACGTTCCCCGACGTGTTCCCCAACGGGCTTGCCAACAAGTTCACGCTCGGCGCCGTCGGTCAGGCGTGGTACCTCAAAGCAGGTAATTACCGGAACAAGGTTCAGAACCTCACGGCGTTCTACCACCCGCTCGACATGTTCGGTGAGTGGAATCGTGCATACGGTTCGAACGGGTTCCTGCAGTACCAGTTCGTGGTGCCGCCGGAGGCTGTCGACGAGTTCAAGAAGATCATCGTCGACATTCAGAAGTCGGGGCACTACTCCTTCCTCAACGTCTTCAAGCTGTTCGGTCCGGGAAACAAAGCGCCACTGAGCTTCCCGATCCCAGGCTGGAACATCTGCGTCGATTTCCCGATCAAGGCAGGCTTGGGCGAGTTCGTTCGAGAACTCGACAAGCGCGTCCTCGAATTCGGCGGACGCCTCTACACGGCGAAGGACTCACGCACCAGCGCCGAGACGTTCCATGCGATGTACCCCCGGATCGACGAGTGGATCAAGGTCCGCCGATCCGTCGACCCCACAGGCGTTTTCGCCTCCGATATGGCCAGAAGGTTGGAATTGTTGTGACGATCGACGCTGTGGGCAACCCACAGACCATTCTCGTACTCGGCGGGACAAGCGAGATCGGTCTCGCGATCACCGAGGAGTACCTGTCGAAGTCACCGGCACGCGTCATTCTCGCCGCATTGCCGAACGACCCTCTCCGTGACGGCGCCGTAGCGCAGCTGAACGCCAAGGGCGCCAAGTCCGTGGACGTCATCGATTTCGATGCGCTCGACACAGCGTCGCACCCCAAGGTGATAAACGAAGCCTGGTCCAAGGGTGACGTCGACGTCGCAATCGTCGCCTTCGCGGTGGATTTCGACGCCGAGGAACTGTGGCAGGACCAGCGCAAGGCAGTGCTCGCCGCGAACATCAACTACACGGCATCGGTTTCGGTCGGTGTACTGCTGGGCGAGAAGATGAAAGCACAGGCCTACGGCCGCATCATCGTCATGTCCTCGGTGGCGGGTGAGCGGGTTCGCCGGTCCAACTTCGTCTACGGCTCCACCAAGGCCGGACTCGACGGCTTCTACCTCGGACTCGGAGAAGCGTTGCGCGAGTTCGGTCCTCGCGTCACGGTCGTTCGGCCGGGAATGGTGCGCACCAAGTTCAGCGCGCACGTCAAGGAAGCGCCGATGACCGTCGACAAGGAGGTCATCGCGAAGCTCGCGGTGAACGCTTCGCAGAAGGGCAAGGAAATCATCTGGACGCCGGCGCCATGGCGTCTGGTGATGATGGTTCTGCGGCACGTCCCGCGGCCGATCTTCCGCAAGCTCCCTATCTAGATGAGACGAGCGCTCGGCACGGCCTTCGAAGGCGTACTGGCCGCTCTCGTCGCGGCAATTGTTGCGACGGTCGGGTTGTATGCCTTCTCACTCGTCGAGTGGCCGGCATTCAACTCGTCCAACGTCACCCGCGCCGTGACGACGCTCGGCCAAGTCGCCTGCGCCATCGCGTTCGCAGTGGCAATCGCGCTCTACCGTCGAGGAAAGCTCGAATGGTTGGCGAAGTCACTGACGTGGGTCGGGCTGTCCGGATTCGTGACGATCACCCTCGGAATGCCGCTGGCCGCAACCAAGCTGTACTTGTTCGGTATCTCCGTCGACCAGGAGTTCCGGACCGAATACCTGACGCGGCTCACCGATTCGGCCGCACTCCGCGACATGACGTACGCGGACATCCCGCCCTTCTACCCCGCGGGATGGTTCTGGCTGGGCGGACGCGTCGGAAACCTGCTCGGCATGGATGGCTGGGAAGTGTTCAAGCCGTTCGCAATCGGATTCCTCGCCGTCACCGCGGTGCTGGCCTTCACGCTGTGGAAAGCACTCGTGCGAGTCGACTGGGCCGTCGCTGTCAGCGCAGTGACCACTGCACTGGTCGTCGCCTACGCATCTCCCGAGGCCTACAGCGCCGTCATCGCCCTGCTGATCGCGCCTGCACTCTTGTTGGCCTGGGGTGCGCTGAACAGGCCGGTGGCTGCCGGTATCAGCGGGCGCTTGAATGGCGCCTTCAAGCCATCTGATCGTATGAATGGACCATTGAAGCGGTCGGGAAGTGCGGACGAACCCCAGCGGTCAGCAGGCGAACGCAAGCGATCGCTGGGCTCCTGGGGATGGGGAGCGGTCGTGGGCACCGGCCTGTTCCTCGGCCTGGCCGCCACTTTCTACACCCTGTACCTGGGTCTGGCTGCGTTCGCGGTTACGTTGATGGCCGTCGTTTCGGCGATTGTGGATATCAGGGCCCAGAAGAGCTGGCGCGCGGCGATTCCTGTTGCCGTCCGACTCGTCGTCATCGCAGCTATCTCCGCTCTCGTGGCGCTGACCGTGTGGCTCCCCTATCTGGCGGCCGCTCTGACCGGGACGCCGTCGACGTCGGGTACCGCTCTGCACTATCTTCCGGAGGCCGGTGCGACACTGCCGTTTCCGATGTTGGAGTTCTCGTTGGTCGGTGCACTGTGCCTTGTGGGAACGTTGTGGCTCGCGGTGCGGGCGGCGTCTTCGCGTCGCGCCCAGGCGTTGGGCATCGGCGTCGTCGCGGTCTACCTATGGACGCTTCTGTCGATGGCTGCCACCGTCGCGGGCACGACGCTACTGTCGTTCCGACTCGAAGCCGTCCTGATCGTATGGCTCGGTGCAGCAGGCGTTTTCGGCTTCCTCGAAGGTTCCAAAGCGATCTACCAGGCGATCAACGAACCGTCACGGTTCAAGATTGCGGCCGTCGTGATCGCGGCCGTCGGGGCAATGGCGTTCGCACAGAGCATTCCGCAGATCCTCCAGACCGAGATCACCGTCGCCTACTCCGATACCGACGGTGACGGCGTGCGCGCCGACATGCGTCCGCCGAGCGCGGTGTCGTACTACAGCGAAGTCGACGCTGCCATCGGCGAGCAGATCGGCAGACCTCGGGACGAGACGATCGTGTTGACTGCCGACACGTCGTTCCTGAGCTACTACCCGTACTTCGGGTTCCAAGGCCTGACCTCGCATTATGCGAATCCGCTCGCCCAGTTCGACGAGCGCGCTGCAGCTATCGCAGACTGGGCGAAGCTCGAGTCTCCGGACGAACTGATCGCGGCCATGGACGGCAGTGCATGGGCGGCGCCGGATGCGTTCCTGTTCCGGCGTGGGGCCGAGGGTTACACCCTTCGGTTGGCCGAGGACGTGTACCCGAACGATCCGAACGTCCGCCGCTACACCGTCACTTTCGACGCATCGTTGTTCGAGGATCAGCGGTTCACCGTCACCGACATCGGTCCGTTCGCCCTGGTCACCCGCAACACCTAGAAGAATCACATAACGTTCACGTAACGTGCAGCGCGATGACAAACACTGATCGGACTGTGCTCGAGCAGCCGCAGACTGCCCCGGCGTCGAAACGCGGGTCGATCTCGACGCGTGTACGCACTGTGCTGATCTCGCGCGTGGACCGCGCCGACGTGGCGGCTGCCTCGTTGTTCGCGGTCCTCGCACTGTTCGTCATGCAGGGGCAATGGCGCAACCTCAGCAATGGATACCTCTACAACAGTGGCCAGGACCAGGCCATGTGGGAGTGGTTCCTCTCCGTCGCGGCGCACTCGGTCGCGCATCTCGACAACCCACTGTGGAGTGATCTGCAGAATTACCCCGCGGGCGTCAACATGATGGCGAACACCGCGATGTTCGGTCTGTCGATCCCATTGGCGCCGATCACGCTACTGTTCGGCCCCACGGTGACCTGGGCGATCGGGCTCACCGTCGGTCTCGCCGGTACGGCCTACGCCTGGTATTGGCTGTTTGCGCGCAGGTTGGGCGCATCGCGCGGCGCATCCGCCTTGGGCGGTGCACTCTGCGGTTTCGCCCCCGCCATGGTCTCGCACGCCAACGGTCATCCGAACTTCGTCGTCCTGTTCCTGCTGCCGGTGATCGCCTCGATGGTCATCCACATCGCACACGACGGACCGACGGCAAAGCGGACGATCGCCCTCGGACTCGTCGTTGCGCTGCAGATCTTGCTCGGCGAAGAACCATTGCTGATCTTCGCGATCTCGTTCGGAATCTTCGCCGCCGTCTTCTACCTCGGCAACCCTCGAAGCATCGTGTCAGCGGTCGCCAATGCGGCCAAAAGCCTGCCGATCGCAGCCGTGATCGCCGTCGCAGTCGTTGCTGTTCCGCTGTGGTGGCAATTCTTCGGTCCGCAGAGTTACTCGTTCATCGAGCACGGCAACATGGGTAACGACGCCAAAGCCCTCTTCCAGTTCCCGACGCAGTCCATCGGCGGAAAGGTGACACCGGGCCAGGACGTGCGCATCAATGCCACCGAGGAGAACGCCTATCTCGGTTGGCCACTGCTCGTGCTGTGTCTCGCTGCGACGTTGTGGATGTGGCGCGACGCCCGAGTGCGAGCGGCTGCCGCTACCGCGGTCGTCATGGGTGTCCTCTCACTCGGGACCGTGCTGTACATCGGCAAGAACGACACCGGAATCGAACTTCCGTGGAAGTGGTTCGCGGAGGCCCCACTCGTCGAATCCGTGTTGGAAACTAGATTCGTCCTCGGCGCGGTGCCCGCACTCGCGCTGATCCTGGTGTTGGCCACCGACAAGGCATTCGGACGCGGCCTTCGCCCGTTGCCGGGCCTGTGGTCGATCGCGTTGGCGCTCGCTCTCCTTCCGTTGTTCCCGACGCCGTTGCAGGCGGTGGAGAGAACCCCGACGCCGGCGTTCTTCGCCGACGGCGAATGGCGGGACTACCTCGACGGCGGTTCGATCGTCACCGTTCCGCTACCTCGACCCGAGGACGCCCGTCCGCTGCTGTGGCAGATCGACGCCGGGATGGGTTTCCCGCTGGCAGCCGGTTACTTCGTCGGACCGAGCGATCACGAAGACAAGAAGGCGAAATACGGTGCCGTCGACCGAAGGACAGCACTTCTGCTGGGCTCGATCCAGAACTCCGGCACGGTTCCGGACATCACCGCCGAGCAGAAGAAGCAGGCCATCGAAGATCTGGACTACTGGAACGCCGACGTAGTCGTGCTTCCACCGGGCAAGAACAACAGGGCATTGCGTGCGACGGTCGATACTCTCCTGGGCACCCAAGCCCAGTTCCACGGTGGGGTGTGGGTCTGGGACGTGCGTGCGCTCACACCCTGACACACTGACCTGCACGAAACGAGCGACGACGTGACCGTGCAATAGCATGGGCAACCGTGTCCACCGCCGCAGCCACCGCACCGAACCCGACTTCTCGGAAATCGTCGCCACGCATCTCCGCCGGAGTCGTTGCCGTCGTCGCCGGCGTGATCGCCGTGCTCGCTGCGGTCCTGACACCGCTGTTGCCGGTCACTCAGGATTCGGCGTCGATCAGCTGGCCGCAGAACGGGACGCTGACGTCCGTCGAAGCGCCGTTGATTTCCTACACACCGCTGTCTTTGGACGCGTCCATTCCATGTGCCGTGATCGAGAACGCACCGCCCGGCACACTCGTTCTCTCCACCACCGCGCCCAGCGCCCCCGACGCACAAGGCGTCGGACTGGTCGTCACCCGCACTGAAAGCGGCATGCAGGCCGTGCTGCGCGAGCGCGTCCTGCTCACTCTCACCAACGCACAGCTGGCGTCCTGCTCGTCGGTCGACATCAGCTCGACGAACACCGGATCGACCGCGTCGGCACCGGGCACCGATGCAACAGGCTCGATCGACGGCGACGCGCGCCCGCAGACCGTCGGCATCTTCACCGAATTGCAGGGGGCTGCGCCGGCCGACTTGCGTGTCGATATCCAGATCGACTCGCGATTCTCTTCCACCCCAACGCTTCTCAAGAAACTCGCGATGGCCGCCGCAGTCATCTTCACGATCATCTCGCTGATCGCGCTGCACCGGTTGGACCTGCGGGACGGACGGCGCGGACGCCGATTCTTCCCCTCGCATTGGCTACGCATCACGGTCGTCGACGGAGTGGTCGCCGGCGTTCTGGTTCTCTGGCATTTCATCGGCGCCAATACCTCGGACGACGGCTACCTGCTCACGATGGCACGAGTGTCCGAACACGCCGGCTACATGGCCAACTACTACCGCTGGTTCGGTGTCCCAGAGGCTCCGTTCGGCATGCCGTACTACGACATGCTCGCCGCATTCGCCAAGGTGTCCACGGCCAGCCCATGGATGCGACTGCCTGCGCTGATCGCCGGTCTGCTGTGTTGGGCCGTCATCAGCCGCGAGGTGATTCCGCGCCTCGGTCGCGCAGTGCGGTCGGACAAGGTTGCGATCTGGACCGCCGGGCTCGTCTTTCTGGCGTTCTGGCTCCCATACGACAACGGTCTTCGCCCCGAGCCCGTCATTGCCCTCGGCGCCCTGTTGACCTGGTGCTCGGTCGAACGTGCCATCGCGACGGGCCGGTTGCTTCCCGCAGCCGTCGCTGTGCTCATCGCGGCGTTCTCGCTCGCCGCCGGGCCCACTGGACTCATCTGCGTCGCGGCGCTGCTGGCAGGAGGTAGACCGCTCGTCCGCGTTCTCATCTCGCGTGCTCGTCACGTCGGCTGGTTCCCGGTCCTGCTACCGATTCTCGCGTCGGGTGTAGTAATCGTCGCCGCGGTCTTCGCCGACCAAACCCTCTCGACGGTCCTCGAAGCAACGCGGGCACGTGCCGCTGTGGGCCCGAACGTGCCGTGGTTCGAAGAGCGCACCCGCTGGGACTCGCTCATGGAGATCACACCGGACGGTTCACTCGCTCGAAGATTCGCTGTGTTCGTCATGATCTTGTGCGTCATCACCACGATCGTCGTGATGCTGCGTCGAAACGGCCGCATTCCCGGTGTGGCACTGGGGCCCTCGCGTCGGATCGTCGGCATCGTGATCGGCGCACTGGCTCTCATGATGTTCACCCCGACCAAATGGACCCACCATTTCGGTGTGTACGCCGGTCTGGCCGCGTCACTCGCCGCCGTTGCTGCGATCGCCGTCGCATCGGCCACACGCGACAACCCACGAAACCGAACTCTGTTCACCGCAGCCGTACTGTTTCTCACCGCTCTCGCGTTCACCGGCTCCAACGGCTGGTGGTACGTCTCGAGTTACGGCATCCCGTGGTTCGACAAGCCTCCGATGATCCTCGGAAAAGGCTTCTCGACCATCTTCCTCGGACTGACAGTTCTCGCGCTGCTGTACGCCGGATGGCAGCATTTACGCGCGCCCTACCGTGCCACTGCCAGGTCCGCGCGCTTCGGAGTCTCGGCTCTGACGGTCATGTCCGCCTTCGTCGTGCTGTTCGAACTCGCGTCCTTCGTCAAAGGTGCGGTCGCACAGTATCCGGCCTACTCGGTGGCGCGCTCGAACCTGAACGCACTGACCGGAAACTCCTGCAGCCTGGCCAACGACGTACTGGTGGAACAGGACCCCAATGAGGCGATGCTGACGCCGATCGGTTCCACCCTTGCAGATTCCCTCGCAGGTGAGGGCACCGCAGGCTTCGCACCCGACGGTGTCCCGACCGACCTCACCGCCGACGAAGAAGACGTATCGCAAGAGAGCACACGCGGATTCAGCGACGACACGACAACCGATCAGCAGACGTCGAGTTCCTCCGGGTCCTCAGGCACCGAAGGCGGCACCACCGAGGGCACGGGCATCAACGGAAGCTCCGTCGCACTGCCCTTCGGTTTGGACCCCTCGCGCACACCCATCCTCGGCAGCTACGGCGCGGACACATCGGAGCCCTCGACCCTCACCACCGAGTGGTTCTCACTCCCCACATTGCCCGACGGGGATTTCCTTGCCATCAGCGCGGCCGGCCGAATCAGATCCGTCGACTCCGACGGCATCGTCGCATCCGGCCAGCCGCTCGAAGTGGAGTATGCCGCCGGCGATCAGGTTCTCGGACGAGTAACTCCGATCGACGTCGGACCGCAGCCGTCCTGGCGCAATCTCCGCGTGCCCTTGTCCGAGATTCCCGAGAATGCCGATCGGGTCCGACTGGTCGCAACCGACTCCGACATCTCGTCCGACCAATGGCTTGCCGTGACACCCCCGCGCATACCGCGCACAGTCCCGCTCGTCGACGTCATCGGATCCGATACACCGGTGATGCTCGATTGGACCGTCGCGCTCGGATTCCCGTGCCAACGCCCGTTCGACCACAAAGACGGCGTCGCGGAACTGCCCGAGTACCGGATACTGCCGGATCGGAGTGGCGCGGCCGCGCACAGTCCGGTCATGGACGCGTTCGGTGGAGGCCCCCTCGGCTGGCAACAACTCGTACTCTCCGCCGAAGTCGTCCCGACCTATCTGCGCGACGACCTCGACCGCGACTGGGGATCACTCGAACGGTTCAGCCCACTCGATCCGTCCGCAACGCCCGCAGAGCTGACGGTCGGGACCGTGACACGCAGCGGATGGGAGTCGGAGGGCCCGATCAGGGTCGAATGAAACGGGTATCTTCCCGGTTCTTTCACGATGCGAATGCGGTGAACCGATCGCGCTCGCATACCATCGTCAACCGTGCCCGACGCCGTGACAGATTCTTCCGCCGTGCCCTCCGCCTCACCGAGGAAGGGTTCTGCAGTCGATCTTCGATCCCAGGTGCGCACCACGCGCCTGGTTGCCATCATCACCGGTTTGCTAGGCGCGTTTCTCGCGATCCTGACCCCGTTTCTTCCGGTCGTGCAGACCACGTCGACGATCAACTGGCCCGAGGCCGGTTCGCTGCAAGACATCGATGCACCTCTCGTGTCGCAGGCTCCCCTCGCCTTCACTGCGAGCATCCCGTGCAGCGCCGTCGCACAGCTACCGCCGTCGGGCGGCCTCTTGCTGGCAACCGCACCACCTCAGGGTGAAGGGGCAGCGCTCAACAGCCTCTTCGTGCGCGTCAGCGAAGCCTCCGTCGATGTATTGGACCGCAACGTAGTCGTCGCCACAGCACCGCGCGCGGACGTTCAGGGCGCCGCGTGTGGCTCCATCGAGATCACCTCGGACATCGACTCGACCACGGCCGAGTTCACCGGCTTGTCCGACAGGCAGGGCAATCCACGCTCCGGACGACTCGACGGCGACTTACGTCCTCAGGTCGTCGGACTCTTCACCGACCTCTCCGGTGCCGCGCCCGCAGGAATGTCGGCGACGATCGACGTCGACTCGCGGTTCTCCTCGAGCCCGACGATCCTCAAATTGCTCGCAATGATCCTGGCGGTCATCTGCACCATCCTCGCTGTGGGCGCGCTCGGCCGACTCGACGGCATCGACGGCCGCGGTCACCGCCGCTTCTTCCCGTCGAACTGGTGGAAGTTCACCGGCATCGACTTCACGGTCGTCGGCGTCTTGATCGGCTGGCACTTCGTCGGAGCAAATACCTCCGACGACGGCTACCTGCTGACCATGGCCCGCGCGGCCGAGAAGTCCGGCTACATGGCCAACTACTTCCGGTGGTTCGGCGTCCCCGAAGCACCGTTCGGCTGGTACTACGATGTCCTCGCACTGTTCGCCAAGGTGTCCACGGCCAGCCCCTGGATCCGCCTACCCGCATTGATCGCCGGAATCCTGTGCTGGATGGTTATCAGCCGCGAGGTAGTTCCGCGCCTGGGTCGCGCAGTACGCAAATCGAACGTCGCACTGTGGACCGGTGGTCTGGTATTCCTTGCGTTCTGGTTGCCGTACAACAACGGACTGCGCCCGGAGCCGATCGTTGCCGTCGGTGCGCTGCTCACCTGGTGCTCGATCGAACGCTCCATCGCAACCGGAAGATTGCTACCCGCGGCCGCCGCTTTCTTGATCGGCGCATTCACACTCGCTGCCGCACCTACCGGATTGATGTGTGTCGCAGCATTGTTGGCAGGCGCACGGCCCATGGCTCGAATCGTCATTCGACGTCATCGCCAAGTCGGTACGTTGGCACTCGTAGCGCCACTTGCAGCGGCAGGATTCCTCGTTCTCGTCGTCGTCTTCGCCGACCAGACCTTCGCCACCGTCATCGAATCCACCCGAGTCCGTACGGCCATCGGCCCGAGCGAGGCGTGGTACCAGGACTTCCTGCGCTACTACTACCTGTTCGTCCAGACCGTCGACGGTTCCGTCGCACGCCGATTCGCATTCCTGGTGATGCTGCTGTGCCTGTTCTCGACACTGTTCATCCTGCTGCGACGTCGACGCGTCCCCGGCATTGCCAACGGACCCGCATGGCGTCTCATCGGCGTCGTATTCGGAACCATCTTCTTCATGATGTTCAACCCGACCAAGTGGACGCACCACTTCGGTTCGTACGCCGGTATCGCCGGTAGCCTCGCGGCACTGACGGCCGTCGCCATCTCGGCCAGTGCACTCCGATCGCGCAGAAACCGCACGATCTTCCTTGCCGGTCTGATGTTCGTTCTCGCACTGGCATTTTCGGGCATCAACGGCTACTGGTACGTCTCGAGCTACGGCGTCCCGTGGTTCGACAAGACCGTGTCCCTCGCCGGCAACGAATCCGGAACACTGTTCCTCGCCCTGTTCGCACTCGCCTTGGCGCTCGCTGCCTGGCAGTACCTCAGGGAGGGATACGCGCCACCGCAACCACGAGCCACCAGCGAACGCGGCAGACGCATCAAGAAATTCGCTGCAGCACCGCTCACCGTCGTCGCCGGACTCATGGTCCTCTTCGAGATCCTCTCGCTCGTCAAGGGAGCCGTCTCGCAGTACCCCGCATACTCACTGGCCCGGTCCAATATCGAATCACTGACCGGCAAGAGCTGCGGTTTGGCCACCGACGTTCTCGTCGAATCGGATCCCAACGCCGGCGTCCTCGATCCGATCCCCGCCGGCTTCAACGCCGAAACCGGGCCCCTCGGTGGCGAAGACCCCTCGAAATTCACTCCCAACGGCATTCCCACCGACCTCAGCGCCGACGCCGTGGAAGTCAAACCAGGACAAGGCAATACCGACCAGCAAAGTGTCGGACCGGCCTTCGAAGAAGGCCAGAGCTCCGGAACCGGAGGCGGAATCGGCGACCGTGGCGTCAACGGATCCACCGCCGCACTCCCCTTCGGACTCGACCCCGCCACCACCCCGGTCCTCGGCTCCTACCAACCCGGAATCCAGGAACCCGCGTCGGCGACCTCCAGCTGGTACGCACTCCCCGAAAGATCCGACACCGCACCGCTGATCGTCATCTCGGCCGCCGGACGCATCCTGTCGGTCGACGACACCGGCGCACTGACCTACGGGCAGTCCCTCCTCGTGGAGTACGGCACTCGCCAACCCGACGGAACGATCGACGTCCAGGGCACCTACCTGCCCCGCGACATCGGACCCGCTCCATCGTGGCGCAACCTCCGCATCCCCATCGCGGACCTACCCGAAAGCGCCGATGCCGTACGCATCGTTGCCAACGACCCCAACCTCACCGGCGACCAATGGTTCGCGTTCACCCCGCCGCGAGTACCACAGCTCGAAACGCTGAACAGCCTCATCGGCAGCGAACAACCCGTCCTACTCGACTGGGCCGTCGGACTCCAATTCCCGTGCCAGCGCCCCTTCGACCACCAATACGGCGTCGCCGAAGTACCGAACTACCGCATCCTCCCCGACCGTCCACTGGCCGTCAGCTCTACCGACACCTGGCAATCCGGGGACAACGGCGGCCCCCTCGGCTGGGCAGAACTCCTCGCCAAGCCCGTCACCGTTCCCACCTACCTGGACCGCGACTGGGCCCGTGATTGGGGCTCCCTCGAGCGCTACGACCAGTACTACCCACAAGCAGTCCCACCGACCATCGACACCTCCGAGGTCACCAGGTCGGGCCTCTGGACTCCCGGGAATCTGCGGGTGTTCGACAAGTAGCTTCACCGTTGGAGGTGGGCCGTTGGGGTGGGTGGGCTTTCACCACCCGCTTCAATGGTCCACTCATACGATTAGATAGCTTCGGGGCGCCATTCAAGCAGCGCGCGACGGGTGGTGGGCCGTTGGGGCGGGCCTCACCACCCGCTTCAATGGTCCACTCATACGATCAGATAGCTTCGGGGCGCCATTCAAACAGTGCGCGACGGCTATTGGGCCGTTGGGGCGGGCCTCACCACCCGCTTCAATGGTCCACTCATACGATCAGATAGCTTCGGGGCGCCATTCAAACAGTGCGCGACGGGTGGTGGGCCGTTGGGGTGGGTGGGCTTTCACCACCCGCTTCAATGGTCCACTCATACGATCAGATAGCTTCGGGGCGCCATTCAAGCAGCGCGCGACGGGTGGTGGGCCGGTCATCAGGGCGGTATCGCCGGCCCACATAGCGCACGGCACTGACATTCAGGAGCCTTGTCTCGGCAATTACGCCGAGTTGTCCACAGTCAAAGCCTGCCTCAACACGCGTCCGGCCTGCCCTGGTCGCAGGGCGTTCGACCGTCGCCGAACTCTGCAAACTGCCATTTATGAAACGCGGTAGCTGGGCAACGAACCGATACATCCTGGATGGGGCATCCCTCAACGGCGTCATCACCCGTCGGGCACTTCGACAATGCGGAGTGTCGGACGGATCTATTACCCTGCGAACTGCTGACGGCGGCAAGTGGCGTCGAATACTGCCGGGAATCATCCTGTTGCACAATGGCAGTCCCACGCTTCTACAACAACAATCTGCCGCTTTGCTCTATGGCGGCGAACAGAGCATGCTCACCGGTGGCACCGCCGTAATGCAGCACGGCTTCGACCGTGTCGGGGGCGACGTCCACATCCTCGTTCCGGCGACCATGCGTCGAGCGTCGTCGTCGTTCGTACGTGTCGAGCGGACGCACCGCCTACCGGAACCATTACATCGTGGCCGCTTGGCCGTCGCCCCACTGCCACGCGCGCTCGTCGACGCCGCACGGGCATTGCGGCATACCGGGGCCTGCACTCGCCTGTTCGCGGAAGCTGTTCAACGCGGTGCGGCCGATCTCGACGAGATAGTCCGCGAACTCAGGGATGGCCCCCGACGTCACGGCGCCGTCGGTTGGGCAGCCGCGAGCGAACTTGCCGACGATGCGCATTCCGTTGCCGAGGTTCAAGCACAGAAGCTCTACATCACCTCGGGGCTTCCGAAAATGGTCCACAACCGCGACATCCTCGACACCGACGGCAGATTTCTCGGACGACCCGACGGCTGGATAGATACTGTCGGATTCGGTTGGCAGATAGACTCGTTCGCCCATCACCTGAGCCCAGCCGACCACGCCAAGACCCTGAAACGTCGAGCGGACATGGAACGTATCGGAATCATCATCGTTGCGCACCTGCCGAAGCAGATCAGAGACGACCCATCAGGGGTACTGGACGACCTTCGAGCCGGCTACGCCCGTGCACTTGCCCGCCCGCGGCCACCTGTGCACATCGCCCAAGCATGAATGGCGCACACAAGCTAACTGATCGTATGAATGGATCATTCAAGCGGATGGTGAGGCGCGCCTCGAACCGGCCGAACAGCCGTCGCGCACTGCATGAATGGCGCACACAAGCTAACTGATCGTATGAATGGACCATTCAAGCGAGAAAATTAGATAGGAAGCAGGTGATGCTTCCGCGGATTCTTGAACACCTCTTTGTTCTCGAGCAGCTTGAGTGCTTTGCGGAGTTCGAGGCGCGTCTGGGACGGTTCGATGACTGCATCGATGTAACCGCGTTCGGCCGCGACCCATGGTGTTGCTACGTGCTCGTTGTAGAAGTTGATGAGCTGTGCTCGCACTGCCGGGGCGTTGTCTCCTGCCGCGGCGAGTTGCTTGCGGCCGATGATGTTGACGGCACCCTCTGCGCCCATGACGGCGATACGGCCGGTCGGCCAAGCGAAGTTGATGTCGGCACCCAGTTGCTTGCAGCCCATGACTGCGTAGCCGCCGCCGTAGGCTTTGCGAACCACGACGGTGATCTTGGGAACCGATGCTTCGATGTAGGAGAACAGGAATCGTCCGCCCCGCTTGATGACGCCGACCTTCTCCTGGTCGACGCCGGGCAGGAAGCCTGGAGTGTCGACGATGAAGACGAGCGGGATGTTGTAGGCGTCGCAGATCCGGATGAAGCGTGCTGCTTTGTCCGAGCCGTCGGCGTCGAGTGCTCCGGACAGGAACATCGGCTGATTGGCGACTACACCGACCGATTTACCGTCGACGCGGGTGAGTCCAGTGATGACGTTCTGTGCGATGCCCGTGGACATCTCGTGGAATTCGCCGTCGTCGAACATGCGAAGGATGATGTCGTGCATGTCGTAGCCGGCGTTGTCGGCGTCGGGCATGACCTTGTCAAGCAACAGGTCCGACTCGGTGATCTCGGGCTCGATACCCGGATTGACTACTGGCGGGTCTTCCTGGCAGCTCGACGGCATGTAGCTCAGGTAGTTCCGTACCCATGCGAATGCTGCTTCTTCGTCCGCGGCAACGTGGTGGACGTTGCCGTATTCGGCCTGCTTGCGTGCACTTCCGAGTTCGTCGAGGCTGACGTCCTCTCCGGTGACGGACTTGATGACGTCCGGCCCGGTGACGAACATGTACGCCTCTTCGGTGGCGACGACGACATCGGTATTGATGGGTGCGTAAACGGCGCCGCCGGCACACTTGCCGAGGATGATCGATACCTGCGGGCACATGCCGGACAACGGCTCGTGCCGACGGCCGAGCTCGGCGTACCACGCGAGCGAGGTGACGGCATCCTGCACGCGCGCGCCGCCGGAGTCGTTGATTCCGATGACCGGGCAACCGACCTTGATCGCGAAGTCCATGATGCCCGCTACCTTGCGACCGAACATCTCGCCGACGGTGCCACCGAAGACAGTCTGATCGTGGGAGAACACGGCAACCGGTCGCCCGTCGATGGTGCCGTGCCCGGTAACCACTCCGTCGCTGTACAGCGCGGTGGGATCGTTCGGAGCCTTGACCAGTGCACCGATCTCGATGAAACTGCCCGGGTCCAGTAGCGAGTCCACGCGTTGTCGAGCGCTCGGGATGCCCTTCTTCGCCCGCTTGGCGATACCTATCTCACCCGCCGGCTCTCTGGCGAGTTCGAGGTTGGCGCGCAGATCGGCCAACTTTTCGGCGGTGGTACCACTCAAGGCTTAGCTCCTGACTCGATTTCTTCGAGCTTCTTCGTCATGTGTGCCGCGATTCTGCCAATGTACGGCTCGTCGACGATCGCAAGGTGATCGCCTCCGATCTCGACGATCTCGAGGTTCTTCACAACAGGCCCCCACCCACCGTGGGCTTCACGGGTGGCATAGGCGGGCTCCAAGGCGATGGCATCGTCGTGGTACTTGTCGGCCATGTACAGCGTCACCGGTCCGCCGTACGGCTTCAGTTCCGCTGTCTGAATGGCACGGTTGTCCAACCAGGACGTTCGCTGATGTTCGATGATGCCGCCGGGGATCTTCGCACCGCTGAGCTTGACGAGATCGGTGATGATTCGGATCTGGCCCTCGTCGTCGGCTTCGACCAGCTTGTCGTACGGAATCGGGTAGTCGACGTCGTAGGTCTTCTTGGCGAAGGCCGCGTATCGCTCCCACCGCTTGCGCACCTCGTCGCGAGTGTCCGGGATCTCGGTTCCCGGCATCACCGTATCGAGCAGCCCGATGTAGGCCACCTCGATGCCCTGTTCCTCCATTTGCCTGGCAACTTCGTACGCAAGGATGCCGCCGAGCGACCATCCGACGAATACGTAGGGACCTTCCGGCTGGATTGCACGGATCAGCGGCACATATTCTGCGGCGCGCACGGAGATCGGGCCTTCGACGCGTTCGAGTCCGTACATCGGGGTTCCGGCTGGGAGCTTGCGGAGCAGCGGCTCGTAGGCGACCGTGGAGCTGCCCGCCGAGTGGAATGCGAACACCGGGGTGGCCGTGGAACCTTCGGGGCGGGCGCGCAAGTTGCGTACCACTCCGTCGATTTCGCCGCCTTCGAGGTGCGGACGTACCTTCTCGGCCAGCTGCTCGATGGTCTCCGAGTCGAGGACGTCGTCGAAAGTGACTTCGCCACCGGCCCGCTCGGTCAATCGGGCCGCCAACTTTTCGGCCACCTCGTCGTCGAGGATCGGCAACGTGTTGAAGATGCCCTTGGCGGACTCCTTCGTCACGACGGCCCACGTCGCGAACGTCATCCGCTCGGCGTTGTCGCGCGGCGGAACGTCGGAGCCTGCAGCCTCGGCGAACCCTTCTTTGCCGCCCAGGTCCGACATCGAATCGGTCTGCGCTACAGCAGGCGTCGTGTCGGGTGCGGCTTCGGCGGGCGCGGCCGGGGAAACCGAGTCACGAGTCTCGGCCTCTTTCTCCGCGGCCTGTTGCTCGGCGAGGGCCGCAACCTCTTCACGATTCTCCAGCGCGTATCGCAGGTACTTCTCGACCTCGAGCAGGTTGGCATCTCGTACTGCCTGCAATTGCACGGTGGGTATGTCGAATTCGTATTCGACGCGGTTCTTGATACGCACAGCGCTCAGTGAGTCGAGACCGAGTTCGATCAGCGGCACCTCGGGTGGGAGGTCCTCTGGGGCGTATCCCATCGACTCGGCAACGATGATCGCCAACCGGTCTTCTAGCTTCTGACTACCGTTCGCGTCCCAGCGATCACCGAACGTCTCGACGACCTCCGGCAGCTCTTCCATCGGCGAGGTCGACGACTGCGCCACAGCGACAACGGGTTCCGGTAGCGGATCGCCGGAGGTGACCACGGCCTCGTGCAGCAGAGTGAACGCAGATCCCTGATGGGCGTGCACCTGAACGGACGCGCCACCGAGGTGGGAGGTCACCGTCGTGACGACGGTCCCAATTTTGGGGACCGCTGCGTGTGACACCGCGTGTCCGAGTTCGACGCTCGAAAGAACTTGCGACGCTGCTGCCTTCACCAGCTCGTCGAAACTTCCGAGAGCCGATGCCTGCACCTCCCACACGTGCCGACCGTCCGGCAGCGCAACCCGGGAACCGGGGACGTGGGAGTTACCGCTCGAGTTGATTCGCGAGTCGAGCCAGAACTCTTTGCGCAGGTACGAGGTACGCGGAATGGCTGCGTAGTCGCCATCGTCGAACAGCGTCGTCAGATCGAGGACGTGACCATGTACGTACAGTTGAGCGAGTGCCGCGAGGAACGTCTCGGACTCGTCTTCCTTACGCTTGAGTGTCGGGATCAACGTCGAATCGGCAACTCCTGCAGCCCATGCCGTACCCGCGATCGACATCAGCGCGACGGGGTTGGGAGCCAACTCGACGAACGTGGTGTGACCGTCGCCGACGGCGATATCGACTGCCTGCGTGAAGTAGACCGGGTTTCGCATGCCCTTGGTCCAGTACTCCACACCGTGTATCGGTTCGTGGCCGGCGCGGTAGTGCGCCTGCTTGTCAACCGAAGAATAGACACCGGCACGAAGTTTTCCAGGCTCGATGCCTGCCAACTCCGCCGCCAGCTCACCGAGGAGTGGGTCGACTGCAGCAGTGTGGCCTGCACCCTTCACATCGAGAATGCGGGCCATCTTGCCAGCGGCCTCGGCCATCTCGACGAGTGCCACGACCTGTCCGCGTGGTCCGCCGACAGTCGTATGTGTCGGAGCCGCATAGACACATGGCTCGACGTCGGGGAACTGATCGGTGAGCGCAGTGACCTCGTCCGGCGTGTACTCCACGAGCGCCATTGCGCCCTGGGACGCCGCACCGAGACCTTCCTGGCCTTCCGCGAGAAGTCGTGAGCGCGCGTAGATGATGCGAACCGCGTCTTCGAGGTTCAGCCCACCCACGACGTATGCCGCAGCGACCTCACCCATCGAATGTCCGATGACGGCTGAAGGTTCGGCGCCATGGGCACGCAGTGTTGCCGCCAGAGCAATCTGAATGACGAAGATGGCGACCTGCGAGTTCTCGAACTCGTAGTTCTGCGAATCGTCGAGAATGATCTCCTTGATGGAGTAACCGGCCTCGTCGAGCAGCAGTTCGTCGACCTCGTCCACCGCAGCGGCGAACGTTGCATTGTTGCGGTACAGCGCATGTGCCATCTTGCGATGTTGTGAGCCGAAGCCGGAGAACACCCAGACGGCTCCGTTGGATGCAGGCGAGTCCGCGGAGAACACGCCCTGCCCTGGCTTTCCAGAGGCGATGGCACGCAATCCGGTGATGGCTTCTGCGTGCGTCGAAGCGAGAACGACTGCACGAGAACGTCCGTGGTTCCGCTTGGCCAGTGCCCGTCCGACATCGGCAAGAGGAGTGATGCTTCCGGCTTCGGTTTCGAGCCAGTCTGCCAGCTCCGAAGCGGCGCGCTTACGCCTGGAGGGCAGTGCGGCCGAGACTGCCAGCACGACAGTCTGCGGAACGGACTCCACGAGAATCTGTTCGGCTTCGGCAACCGGGTCCGTGGTCTCGACATCAGATACCTGTATGCGTGTATCAGCTTCCGCTGGTGCAACTTCCGCGCCGAGAGCTGCCGGAACAGCCTTGACGTATTCGGTGACCACGACGTGCGCGTTGGTGCCGCCGAAACCGAAACCGGAGATCCCGGCGACGGCCTTGCCGGTGTATCGAGGCCACTCGGCTCCCTCGGAAACGACCTTCAGATGCGCCTTGTCGAAGTCGATGTAAGGGTTGGGGCCCGCGTAGTTCAGCGAGGCAGGCAACCGGTTGTGCTGTAGTGCTAGGACGACCTTGATCAAACCTGCTGCACCCGCAGCGGATTCGAGGTGACCGAAGTTCGTCTTCGCCGAACCGAGCAGCGCGGGCTTGTCCTCGCTACGGCCCCGTCCGACGACGCGTCCGAGCGCGTCCGCCTCGATGGGATCGCCGAGAATGGTGCCGGTGCCGTGGGCCTCGATGTAGTCGACCCCGGACGGGTTGATGCCGGCATCACGGTAGGCGAAGCGAAGAGCGTCCGCCTGAGCGTCGGGACTCGGTGCGAGAAGACCATTGGAGCGACCGTCAGAATTGATCGCCGAACCGGCGATGACCGCGAGAATGTCGTCTCCGTCGCGCTCGGCGTCTTCGACCCGCTTGAGCACGACGAGGCCGCCACCCTCGGATCGGATCATGCCGTTGGCGTCGGAGGAGAAGGCCTTGATCTTGCCGTCCGGCGCCAGTACTCCCGTCTGGCCGAAGCCAACGGTGATCGGCGGTGCCAGCAACATGTTGACGCCACCGGCTACGGCGAGATCGGATTCGCCGTCGCGCAAACTTCGAACTGCCTGGTGCACCGCCACGAGTGCGGACGAGCATGCGGTGTCCACCGCGATGGACGGTCCACGGAAGTCGTAGAAGTACGACACCCGGTTAGCGACGATGGCCGTCGAAGTACCGGTCAGTGCGTACGGGTGAACCGCCGGGTCGCTGACAGCAAGCAACTGGTAATCGTTGGACGAGCTACCGATGAAGACCCCGACCTGCGAGCCCTTGACGGAACTGGCCGGGATCCGTGCATGCTCGAGGGCTTCCCAGGTGAGCTCCAGTGCCAGCCGCTGCTGAGGATCGACATTGACGACTTCATTGGGTGACATCGCGAAGAACTCCGCGTCGAACGTCTTGACGTCATCGAGGTAGCCGCCCTTGGTGACGGTCGCGTCGACAGCTGCCTTGATGACCGGATCGGAGGTGAACTCCTGCCACCGCCCCTCGGGCAGGTCGGTGATGCCGTCGCGGCCCTCACTGAGCATCGTCCACATCTCTTCGGGCGTGTGCCCTGCGCCTGGGAAGCGCGTCGAGACGCCGACGATGGCGATGTCGTGCGAAGAACCAGCCGCTCTGCCTTGGAGGTAGTACGCGTCGTCGGCGGCCTCGTCGGGAACATCGGGTTCGCCTTCGATGATGCGGATGGCGAGCGACGCGATCGTCGGATGTTGATACGCGACCGTAGCGGTCAACGTGACACCCATGAGTTCCTCGATATCACCGCTGAGTGCGACGGCGTCGCGAGAGGCGAGACCGAACTCTTCCATCGGCCGATCGTCGGAAATCTGCGCAACCGGCTGCCCGGTGGCGTCGGCGACCCAGTTGCGCAGCCACTCACGCAGCTGCGACACGGTCATATCCGCCCCAGAGCTGTCTGTCACTCGTACGGCATCGATCTCATGGTTTGCCATCAACTCACCAAGCTACCTGTCCATTGGAAAAGGTGGTCTCTGAAGAACGTCCGGGTGACACTCAGTCCGGTTGTTCCACGTCGGGGAAAGCGTTCTGCTGGTGACCGCCGCGCAGGGTGCCCTCGATGTAAGCGGCTTTGCATGCGCGTCGAGCAATCTTGCCGCTCGAAGTACGCGGAATGGAACCGGCAGGCACAAGGAGTACATCGCGAACCGTCACACCGTGGCGGGTGGAAATCGCGGTGCGAACCTCGCCTGCGATCGGTGCTGGGTCGGCCTTGCCGGAACCGGGCGCGCGCTCGGCAACGATTACGAGCTGCTCCGAACTGTCGTCGGGGTCCTTGGTCAGGGCTGAGCCGCTGAATTCGAACACGACCTCGGGCAGCTGGTTCAGTGGAACCGAGAATGCCGCCACGAATCCTGGACGCAAGGCCTTACTGGACTCCTGCGCGGAGAATTCGATGTCCTGTGGGTAGTGATTTCTTCCGTCGACGATCACGAGGTCCTTGACGCGACCGGTGATGTAGAGCTCGCCGCCGTGGTAGACGCCGTAGTCACCGGTGCGCATCCATTTGGCGTCGTCGGCTGCACCCTCGGCATGCGATCCCTGAGGGATACGACTGACGAGCTTGTTGTGGAAAGTCTCGATGGTCTCTTGCTCACGGCCCCAATAACCAAGACCGATGTTCTCTCCGTGCAGCCAGATCTCACCGACGTGATCGTCGGTGACCTCGCTCGCGGTATCGGAGTTCACGATGGCAGCCCACTGGCTTCGAGCAACCTCACCAGTGGAGACCTGTGGAATTGCGCCGACCGCATCTTGATCCACGACGACGAAGTTGCCCGCGTTGAGCTCGACACGGTCGACGTACACGATCTTGGCCTCGTCGCGGTGATTGATGGTGGAGACGAACAGCGTGGCCTCCGCCATGCCGTAGGACGGCTTGATTGCCGTCTTCGGGAGGCCGTACGGACCGAAAGCGTCGTTGAACTTCTTCATCGACGACGTGGTGACCGGCTCACTGCCGTTGATGAGCCCGATGACATTGGAAAGATCGAGTGTCTCGCCGTTCTTCGGCAACCCACGCTGCGCGGCATGCTCGAAAGCGAAGTTGGGAGCAGCCGCAAACGTGCCCGCGCCGTCGGAGACCGCGGCAAGTTCCTTGATCCAGCGCCATGGGCGCTGCACGAACGCACGTGGGCTCATGATGGTGATGTACCGGCCGCCCAGGGCGGGCAGGATGACCGTCAGCAATCCCATGTCGTGGAACATCGGCAGCCAGGTGACACCGCGTGAATCCACGGTGATCTCCATGCTGTCCACCATTTGGAGGGCGTTGACGCCGACCGCGCGGTGGGTGATCTCGACACCGGCCGGGGTGCGGGTCGAACCCGAGGTGTACTGCAGATACGCGATGTCGTCGAGCTTGGCGTCCGGTTCCACCCAGGTCTCGCCGACGCTGTCTGGAATGGCATCGACGGCGATGATGCGCGGACGCTGCGCGGCGGGCAGTCCTCGGAAAAATGCTCGAACCCCTGCTGCGGACTGGGTTGCTGTGAGAATGGCCGACGGCTCACAGTCGCCGAGCACGGCATGCAGCCGGTCGGAGTGACCCGGCTCGTCCGGGTCGAAGAGCGGAACAGCGATGGTGCCCGCGTAGATGGCTGCGAAGAATGCGATGACGTAATCGAGCCCCTGCGGCGCCAGAATTGCGACACGATCACCCGGAGAGGTGACTTGTTGCAGACGAGCGGCCACGGCGCGTAGACGACGTCCGAACTGCGCCCAGGTGAGCTCGTGAGCTTCACCGTCGCGTTCGGTCGAATAGTCCATGAATCGATATGCCAGTGTGTCGGCATTCTGTGCAACGTTCACCTCGACATGGCGGACGAGAGTCTTACCCTCGCCGATGACGATGTGGCCGTTCTCATCGATGTATTCATCGAATGTGTGGCTCATGTGTTCGCTTCTCCTCCGCGGAATCCGCTGCTGCTGCACGAACGGGCAACGGCCCGCGCCCCGAATTTTCTTCTCGACTCACGCAAACGCAGTACAGCGTGAAATATTACTAGCTGGTAATTGTCAGGAAGGCCAGACCCGCCGGCCCCGCCCTTCGACGGCCGAACGTCCGGTCACTCACCCTTCAACAAACCGATGACCGGCGCGAACGCTTCCATCTGTGTGGGGAAAACCCCGACATAGGACATCGTCGTCTTCGCGCGAACGTTACGGATCTGATCGGCAATTTCCTCGTAGGTTCCGAACGCGAGATACGGCGAGGTCAAAATATCCTCGATACTCAACTTCACATCCACGTCGACGTTCGGCGGATAGCCGTTGTCGAGAGCAGCCAATGCCATCTCCGCCATCTGCTCACGATCGTCCGTGACCACGATGGTCGTGATGGCCCAGTTCAGTTCGATCTCCTCGAAGCGCTCACCGGCTGCCTCACGGATGAGCTCGACGCGCTCGAGCGTCTTCTCCAATGTCATACCGGACAGACGAAGCTTGCCGTCTTTCGTCGAACTCGGTACGACCGAGATGATGTCGGCATACTTTGCGGCCAGGGCCAACATCCGAGGGCCACCGCCGCCGACACAGATCGGCGGTCTCGGTCCCTGACGTGGCCGTGGGCTGCCCTTCAATCCGGTGATCTTGAAGTGCTTGCCCTCGAAATTGCATTCTTTGCCGCGAAGCAAAGTATCGAGAATCTGGAGGCTCTCCTCGAGCTTCTCGATCCGAACGCCCGGCCGGTCGTAGGTGATACCTGCCTTGTCGTACTCGTCCCGCATCCAACCTGCGCCCAGCCCGAGCTCGAGGCGACCACCCGAAAGAACGTCGATGGTCGCGGCGTCCTTGGCGAGAATCGCCGGATGCCGGAACCCGTTCGCGAGAACTGCGGTACCCAGACGGATCTTCTCCGTCGCCACCGCGAGCGCTCCGAGCGCTGCAATCGGGCCGACCTGATTGCCGAGGTGATCCGGGATCATGAAGCTGTCGTAGCCGAGCTCCTCTGCCAGCTGCGCCAGCTTGATGAACTTGCGCGCCCCACCCTCCTCGGCGTTGCCCTCACCGCCAGCTGCGAAGCGGAACGGACGAAGCGCCCTGATCTGCCCGTCAGCGGGTAGATCCGGGGCTTGGGCGGAACACATGTATAGGTCTCCTCGATGCGGGTACGCGTAGATTCCAGCGCCGATTGCGCCTAGTCCAAGCGGCCACTCTATCTGCTCACCACCCGGGAATACACCTGCCGGGGTACACGAGGACCAGCTTTGTGCCTATTCCTCAGAGGGCGGTGCGGACCTTGTGACTCCTCCACTGGGCCCCGCCCCTCTGCTCAGGAGTGTGGAATCGACGGCGCTTGCTCGATCAGACCGGCCGCCCACTGCGCAATCCACTGCGTCGACGTCGTGCCGCTGTCGTCGACGACGAAGGTGTTGTACGACGCATGCACCGGATTACCTGCAGCACCCACGAGAATTCCGAGGCTCTGCGGAATGTTCCGAAGCGACAAACCTTCCGACGGGGCAGTACAGATGAGATCGCCTGGCGCACATATCTGATTGACCACCGAATCGAGTGAACCGAATCCGCCTGCGCGGGCCCCGGTCATCGTGACGCCGGGAAAGTCGAGACCGCCCAGCGCAACCTCGGCGCCGACGCCGTCGACCGGCGGTCCGATGTCCTGACCGGAGGTGCCGTCACGGCGCCCGTCCGCGATCAACGTCACGCCCAGAACCTTGTCCGCTGAGACCGGGCCGTTGCCTGCACCGATCTCGGCCGCAATGTCGCCTGCGATCACAGCACCCTGAGAGAAGCCGGTCAGGATGTAACTTGTCAGCGGGCAATGCTCGCTGACGCGGGACATTTCGGCCTTCGCTACCGCAGCACCCTCGGTGCGGGAGTTGTTGTAAGACTGCTGACCGTCGGGCGGGAACGCGATCGGATTGGAGAACTGCGCGACGTACGGGACCGTGTACACGCTCGCCCGCCCCGGCTCGAACTGCTCCTGCAGAGGCCGAGTCACGTTCAGCATCAACGACAACGGATTGGCCGACGGGTTGTACGGGTCATCGGTCGCCGACGATTCCCAGGTACCGGGAATGGCAATGACGGAGACATCGGCACAATCCGCCGGTTGTGACGTCTGTTCGCCCGGACCGGGCTCTGGAATCGGAGAAGGCACAGTGTTCGGCAGCCTTCCGGCAAGCAGATACCACGCAGCCACGATGATCAGACCGAGAACGACTGCTACCGCAAGTAGCTTCGGTAGCAGACGCCTCTTTTTCTTCGTCCCGTTCGCCATCGAGTCCGTCAGGCCTTACAAATCGTGTTCTGCGCGGCGGTGATGTAGAGCTGCGCGGTCTCGCCTGCCTGCTCAGCTGTGATCTGCGTACCCGAAGCGCTGGCCTCGACCCCCACGTTGGCTGTCACGAACGTCGAGATCTCGTCCGGTGCGACACCCTGCGACTGTGCCGAGCAAATGTAGGAGGCCGTCGAGATCGCGATCTCACCGTTGCCTGCCGGGGTGACCCCAGCCTTTTTCAACTCGTCGAGAAAGGCTTGGCCTCGATCGTCGACCGGCGCCTGGGTTGCACCCGGAAAATCCTCCGGGACAGGCTGTGGCTGCTCCGGTGGTGCCGTCGCCGCCTCACCGGGACTCGTCACGGCGGCCGACGTCGTCGACTCGCTCGCCGACGTCGACGAGGTCGTTGCCGAGGTGGACGACGATTCCGTCGTCGTCGTCGTGGCGGTGGTGGTCGGTACTCCGGTGGCGGTGGAATCGTCGCTTCCGCAGGCGACCAACATTCCGCCTGCAGCTACGGCGAGAACACCCATCGACAGGGTTCGGGCCAGAGACGTTCGCATGTTCAATCCAGTCCTCACAAGCGCATGATTCACGAGCGACATCGTTCAACGCGTGAGGGTACAGAGTTCCGCTGAGAGAAACCTGAAGCGGGACCCCGAACCTTTCACGCAGCGATCATGGCGCGATTGTGACCTTGCCACCCTTCACAGTGATGATGCCGAACTGGAAGTTCTGTTGCACGCCGCCACCGTCGATATCGAACTGATCACTGGTGATATATCCCAATCGGCCACCCTCGTAGCCGACGCTCTTCCATGCATCGAAGATCTCACCGTTGCGAATTGCCCACGCCCCGGTCAGCGGACTCCAGTAGACGTTGCCACCCTCGAACTCGTTGAACCGGCCGCCATCCTTGATCGGACCGAGCTCACTGGTCTTCGGGAAGCCGAGTGGGCCGTTCTCCCAACCGAGTTGGCCGTACTTGCCGAGGATCATTCCCTGCACCGAGTGGGTACCGAGTTCGGGACTGAAGTACATCGCGCCGATCTCGAAGCCCTGCACCGCGCCAGGCTTCGACGGTGTCGCCACCTCGTCGAGCACCGGGTAACCCAAGGGGCCACCCTCGTAGCCCTGGCGTGCCCACTCGTCGAGGATCGCACCACGCACAGCGTGGGCACCGGTCTGCGGCGTGAAGTAGACCATTCCGTTCTGGAATGCGTTTCCGCGTCCTCGTCCGTCAGGAGTTGCGAACTCGCCGGTCTTCGGGAAGCCCAGTGGGCCCGAAGGACCGCCGGAGCCCTGGTAATTGCCGCCGATCGCACCTGCGACCACCTGAGCGCCGGTGTCGGGCGAGAAGAAGACGCGTCCGAACCTGAAGTCCTGTGCCCGACCGCCTGCGACGTTGTACTCCGGTGTCAGGCAGTCGCCCAGCCAGGAATTTGCGCCCGACGCGTTACCGATCGCTCCGGCGGCGTTGCACGCGGGCTTGTCCACATCGACGTCGAGTGCGCCGGCGAGCTGCGGCCAGAGCTGATGCAGCTCGAACTGCCAGTACTCCCACGTATGCGTTCCCGACGGCCGGTAGTTGACCTGGGCGGGGATGCCGAGCTTGTTCAGCTTGGTCGCAAATGTCTGAGAGGTCAGGCGCGAAAGAATTTCCAGACCCATACCGGCGTAGTTGGAGCTGACGCCCGGGATGCCCGACGGCGGATCGTACGGTCCGGCAGCGCCGTTTCCGCTCGATACATAGAGACTGACGCCTTCGAGCTGATCGGCCAACAGATATGGGTCGTGCTGAGCCCAGAGCTCATTGGTAGGCGCACCCCACATCGCTTTGGAGTTGTACCCGCCGGCGTCGGTCATCGCGTACTGAATCGCCTGTGGCATGCCGAGAGACGTCGTCGTCAGAATGCCGGACAGCGACGCTGCGAACGTGAAGAAGCCCTCGTTGCGTGCGGCGAGGAACATCGCGGCCGTGCCACCCATCGACAGGCCGACGACACCGCGAGTCTGGTTGGTTCGCCAGTCGTTTTCGAGGATCGGCGGGAGTTCCTTGGTCAGGAACGTCTCCCACTGATAGTTCTTCCCCTGATCCTGGTCGATCCAATCGGAATAGAAGCTCGACTGTCCACCGACCGGCAGTACGACGTTGACGTTCTTGTCGGCGAAGTAGGACTCGATGTCCGTCTCCAGCGTCCAACCGTTCTCGGTGTCCGTTGCCCGGAGACCATCGAGCATGTACACCGACGGGAAGACCGCTTGCGGGTTGATGTTCCAGTCGCGCGCAAGCAGGAGCTGGACCTGAATCGGAGTGCCCATCGACGGAGACGTGACCCAGAGCGCTACGCGACGGTCCGACAGCCAATCGACGTCGGTGACGGTAGCTCCGGAGGGTGCCTGCGTCTGCGCAGGCAGCGACGCGGGTACCGGAGTCGCTTGCGCGATGCCGGCAGCGCCGAACGGCGATGCCAGGGCGACGGCCAATGCCGCTGCTACTCCGAACCGAGCAAGCCCACTGCGCATGATGATGACTCTCCTTCGTTCTTGCTGACGATGTCTTTCTACACGCGAACTACGCCGAAGCACACGAGGCTCGCTGTGACTGGTGGTGCAATTGTTAATCGGTGCGATCTCGAGCTCACGCCCACAGACGCAGAAATGCCGCCCTGCACCTTGTGCAGGACGGCATTTACGCGAATTCAGAACTCGATCTCGTGATCGAAATCAGGCGTTCAGAGCCTCTAGGATCTGACCACGGGCCTTGAACAGCTCGGCGGACCAGTACGGCCACGCATGGATGCCGCTCGACGGGAAGTCGAACGTCGCAGGGATACCGAGCGTAGCCAGACGAACCTGGAATGCGCGGCTGTTGGCGAGCGCCAGGGCTTCGAGAGCCATGCCGTTTGCCGTGTTGTAGAAGTCGATCGGAGCACGCGGCTTGTCGAACTCGCCGGGTAGGCCGCTGGCAGCGGACACGTACAGCGACAAGCCCTTCAGCTTCGGAGCGAAGACGAACGGGTCGTTGCGAAGCCACGCCGGGCTCCAGGGCGGTCCCCACATGGAGTCGACGTTGAACCAAGACTGCGAGAGCATCGCCACGCGGATGGCTTCACGCATACCGGGAGCCGAGATGTTCAGGTATCCGGAGAACGAACCGGCGAACTTGAACTGGTCGCGGTGGTAAGCAGCGAGCGTCAGTGCGGCCGAGCCACCCATCGAGATTCCGACGACAGCGTTGTTACTACGCGAAACGCCGTAATTCTCCAGGTAGGCCGGAAGATCCTCCGTCAGGAAGGTCTCCCACTTGTAGGTGACTTCCTGGCCGTTGAGGTTGGACGCGGCATACCAGTCGCTGTAGAAGCTGGCCTGCCCACCGACGGGCATGACGAGCGAAACGTTGTCGCCTGCGAACTGGTCCTGTGCATTGGTTTCGAAGGACCATGCGTTGCGGTCGTCGCGGGCGCGGAGTCCGTCGAGCAGGTAGAGAGCGGCATCGCCGCCGCGCGCTGCCCACTGGACCTGGACCTTGATCGGACCCATCTCGGACGGAACGAACAGGTCTTCGCGTCCGCCGGCCGGGGCTTTGTGAACCACTGCGCTCGGTGCTGCGAGAGCGGTTGCGCCACCCACTACGCCGACGGCGAGTGGGAGGACCAGGGCCGCCGCGCCGACGCCGATGAGGCGCTTACCCCACCTAGCTTTACTGCTGAGGCCAGCAAATCGCATGAAATCGTGCTCTCTCTCGTCTACTGCAGGTCTCCGCGATGTTGCGGCGCCCGGCGTGCCAACAGGGCATCTTCGGCCCTGTCGGGCCGTAAGCAAAGGGGTCTTCGGTGGTGAACTAAGACTGGAGGGTATTCCAACCAGCAGCCCCAGAGCAAAACTGCGGCTTTGATGCCGCAGATCCACCTGGGGCTGATATCGAAACTGAGACTAGCCTGTGAAAGCCCCGCTGACCAGCCCTTAAACGTCGTGAACTCTCACAAAAGGCCGGAAAACGGGGACTTCGCGGGGTACCTTACCCGATATTCGCACTCAGATCGGGTGCCATGATGTGAGCCTGTTCCTGCCAGTAGCCCCACTGATGGGTTCCCACTGCCGGGAATGCGTACGTCACGTTGTTCGCGCCGAGGCTCGCCATGCGGATCTGGAACGCGCGGCTGTTGGCCAGCGCGATTGCTTCGAGCCCCATGGCGTTGCCGGTGTTGAAGTAGTCGATCGGAGAGCGTGGCTGATCGAGCCCGCCTGGCAGACCGCTACCTGCGAAGACCCACACGCGGGTGCCGTTGTCGCGAAGTCGCGGTGCGAACACGAACGGATCATTACGCAACCACGCCGGATCCCACGGCGGTCCCCACATCGCGTCGATGTTGAAGCGACCCGAATCGAGGAGCGCGAGACGCATCGCTTCGCGCATTCCGGGCGCCGAGATGTTCAGGTAGCCGGACAGCGAGCCCGCGTAGCTGAACTGGTCAGGGTGGTAGGCGGCGAGCGTCAGCGCAGCGCTGCCGCCCATCGAGATGCCGACGACGCCATTGCGATTCGGATTGAAGCCGAGGCGGCTGGAGAGGTTGTTACGCAGATTCTGCGTCAGGAACGTCTCCCACTTGTACGTGGTCTGCTGTCCGTTGAAGTTGGACGGTGCGTACCAGTCACTGTAGAAGCTCGACTGACCGCCGACAGGCTGGACGACGTTGATGTTCCATGACGCCAAGTACGCGCCGACGTCGGTCTCGTGCTCCCAGCCGGAAATGTCGTTGGTGGCGCGCAGACCGTCGAGCAGGTAGACCACACGATTGGTGTTGCCGTCAGCAGCGCGCCAGATGCGGCTCTTGATCGGGCCCATGCTGGAGTCGGTGACGAAGTCGAACGCTCGCTGATCGAACGCCGCGTTGGCGGTTGCGCCTGTCCCGGCCACGGCCAGACCGGCGGGCAGGATCACGGCGAGCATCAGTGCTGTGAGCACCCGACGCACCCGTCCCGCGCCGCTCTTCTTGGTTCTTCCCAGCATGCAGTCTTACCTCTCAGCGGTGTGGTGAGCCGTACCAGTGGGCTATTCGCCCGTTTCAGCGGTATGAAATTTGGCCCTTGCGGGACCAGCATTCACACACATCTTTCGCATACATCGGCCGAAGCGCGATACCCGTTACTAAAATGAGATATCCCATCTTGGCCTCGAATGGATACCGAAGCAACCGACGGCCGCCTAATTGTCCCCCTGCAGGATAGGGGGCTCTAAACCACATCTCTGTATTTCGTACTCCGGAACTCGATCGAATCGGTAGCCGGCATAGAACAGCGAACGTTTGATGTTCCTGACGAACAACTCTTCGGTCAGCGGGGCACGGTACGAATCGATGAGTTCACGGGTGTCATCGCACGACAGAGCTACACGCGCCTGGGCGACCCAGTCCTCGTCCATGTACCAGGGCAGGAACGGATGTTTGTCGACGAGACCCAGATCGGCGACGACCCAGTCCGGGTACAAGTTCTTGTCGTGCCCGATGCGGCCGTTCTCCAGCCGCTCGGTATGAGAAGCCAGCGGGTAGGCAAGGCCCATTTGATCGATTACCCGCACATCGAGGCCGACGTTCATGCTCGTCATGCCCAGGTTCAAGAAGTAGACCGTGTGACCAGCGCCACCAGGTGGGATCGGCAGGGGCGGCGGCACGACATCCCAGTACGTGAACTGTGCCGAGGGCAACAGGAGCCCGCCGTCCGGGGTGTTCGCGATAGTTTCGACCATCGGTCGCATGCGCGGGTAGTCGAGGTAGTCCGTGGCGAGAATCGGGTGCGCATGCCCGGTGTTGAGGGAGTAGAAGGCACGCTCGTCCACGATTCCACTGCGACCGACAATGGACCCTTCCGGCATTCCAGTCGTGTTGGCGGCAAAGAAAGCCCACACGATCGTCACCAGCCACAGAACGCCGCCACCAGCCGCTATCAGGACCTGTCGTATATCGGAATTCTTGTTCGGAATTGTCACGGGCAACACCGAAATAGGGAGAAGGAGAGTGAACAATGCCGGCAGGAGTGTGCGACCGTGCATGAAATCGCCACCGACTCGAACTGCATAAACAGCTGAGAGAAGTCCACCGATCAGGACGAATGCGACGACAGCGGTCCGGCTGCGTAAAAGGCTTTGCGCATCTCGGCGCGATCTCGGAATTCGCAGGCCTCCGAGGCCTGACATGGCAGCCGTCACCACGCCTACGACGAGCATCAGCAGCAGCGGCAACCACAGCATGTACGGTCCGAGCAAATTCCACAGATAATCGAAGCCCTGCGCCCATTTCGCGCCGCCCGCATCCTTGGACACCGCGGTGTTCGGGTAGGGCAACCCGTAGTAACCCATCCGCCAGATCTGATATCCGACCGGCACGATGCCTGCGACGACGAAGACTGCGAGACGACTCTTCCAGGATTGACGCGCAAGAAACAGCATGATGAGCGCGAGCCCCGACAGAATGAGGAGTTCCGGGCGCACCAGCGGACCGAGGCCGGCCCAGAAAGCAAGGAACAGCCACGCGGGGCCACTGATGGTTCTGGTGCTCCAGCGGACCATCAGCAACCACAGCGCTGCAATCCAGAAAATGACCAGACATGTCTCGAGACCCGAAGTGGCGAAGTCTCGGGCAGGAGGAACCGCGATGTAGACGAGCACCCCTGCGGGAAGGTAGGCCACCACGCCGGCCGACCGCGTCCGAAGCGCATAGGTACCGAACATCGCCAGCACGATCGCAGCGGTCGACAAGACCAAAGCAATGGTCAGAACCACGTACTCGAGACGTATCTCACTGAGCCAGCTGACCGCATAGACCAGGTAGGTCCAGATGGTGCTGGTATTGGTCTCCACACGCTCTCCGGCATTGAAGACCGGGCCGTTGCCGGCCAGAAGATTGCGGACCGTACGGAGAACGATCAGACCATCGTCGGCGATCCACCGCCGTTCCCAGGCACCGACAAGGAACAGCAGTGCGGACACGGCAACACCGATGCCGAAGATCGTCCTCGACGTGCGTGTAGGGGCGGGCAGCACCTCACGCGAGGTAGACGGCGACAACCACTACTCCGATCCACGCAAGCGCGAGTACCTGCAATACCCGATCGCCCAACGCGATCTCCTCGGGTTCACCTGCCTCGCCTCCATCGACATCCACTGCGTAACGCAGGATAGCGATAGTGAACGGAATCATCGAGATGGCGAACCAGTTGGTGGTGGTGGCGGCATCCTGTTCGAAAGCCCACAGGCCGTAGCAGAGCACGACGGCGGTAGCCGAGAGCGTCCACACGAATCGCAGATAGGTGGTCGTGTAGTTCTCCAGCGACTTACGGATCTTCGCGCCCGTGCGCTCAGCGAATTGCAACTCCGCGTATCGCTTACCGGCAGCCATGAACAGCGACCCGAACGCCATGATCAGCAGGAACCACTGCGAGAGCTGAATGGACGCAGCAACACCACCCGCGATGGCGCGGAGCAGGAATCCCGAGGACACGATGCAGATGTCCAGCACGGCCTGATGCTTGAGTCCGAAGCAGTACGCCAACTGGACGACGATGTACACCCCGATGACCAGGGCGAGCTTCCAGTTCGCGAAGAAAGACAGTCCGACGGCAAGGCTCAGGGACACCACGGCCATCGCGTACGCGAGGTTGACCGGCAGCACACCTGCAGCGATCGGACGGAAACGCTTGGTCGGGTGCGCGCGGTCGGCCTCGACATCGAGCGCGTCGTTGACCAGGTAGATGCCCGATGCCGCGAAACAGAACACGACGAAGGCCAGTGCGACGGGAAGAAGCACGTCGCCTTCGGTGACGGATCCCGCAGCCAGCGGCGCAGCGAGTACCAGGACGTTCTTGACCCACTGCCGGGGTCGAAGCGCCTTGATCACGCCTTCGGCAAGATTCTTCGGTGGTGCTCCGACGACGGAGGCTTCCTCGCTCATTTGTCTCCTTCGAACTTCAGGATGGCGGCTGCCGATATCACGCCGAGCGCAGATCCTGCAAGTACATCTGTCGGGTAATGGACACCGAGAACGAGCCGCGAGAGCAGCATCGGTGGTACTAAGACGGCGGGCACCAGGACCGCTGCCAACGGTAGTCCGGTCAACCTGCCGAGCAACACGGCAGCTGCCGTAGTCGATGTTGCGTGCGAAGACGGAAAGCTCAACTTGCTGGGTGTGGAGACATTGATGTGCACCGACGGATCGTTGGGGCGCGGACGCCGCACAACTCTTTTGATCACGATCGACGCGGCATGAGAACCCACTGCGCCTACGGCGACGCCAGCCCACTGTCGCCTGCGCGGAGCATCGAGCACAGCGCCGATGCCCGCAATGGCGACCCAACCCAGAGCATGCTCACCGAAGTGCGACATACCCCGAGCCACTGCAACGGCCCCCGGTTGCGCGCCGACCGTCGACTGAATCTTCGACAGGATGCGAACCTCGGCAGGCGAGCCGTTCACGCCCTTACCCCTCGTAACGAAAGACACGTTCCCAGGTTTCCTTACTGGTGAGGTGAGGGACGGCGTCGCGGTAGCGACCCTTGAGTTCAGGGAACCGGCGCGAGAGCTCGGTTCGGAGTGACATTGCTTCCTTGAACAGTGCCGCCGCCTTCTCGCGGTCACGCTGACGGTAGACGACTCCGCGGCCGTCGGCAGTGGTGACGGTGACGCCATCGACCTGCGAGAGCAGGAACCACCGCGCATCGAGCGTCGGCACGTTGAGCTGTGGGCGCTCGTGGTGGCGGTCGTGCGCAGGCTTCAAGTTGTGCACGAGCCCCTTGGCCAGGCGAGAAATCTTCGACAGCGGATTCGTCGGCACTCCGACGGCTCCTACTTCCTCGCCCGAGGCGAGGGGCAGTTCGGTCGAAGAACCGACGACGACGGCGTCGGGGAAGGTCTTGCGCAGTGCGTGCACCTCACCCAGCGATGTAGGGAGGATCTCGAGGATGTGCTCGGGCCCTTCGAGGAAATCACGGATCGCCTTGTTCTGAATGGCGACGGTGGAGTACTCGAGGCACAGCAGGTGCTTGACGGTGGCCTTGACGGTGTCGAGCACCAGGCCGCGACCATTGCCGGGCATGTGCAGCGCGGCGACGACGAGTCGGTTACGCAGGTGGAAGTACGCCTGCCAGTCGATGGCATCGTCCTTGTCGCTCCATGCCATGTGCCAGATTGCCGCACCGGGGAGAGTGACCGTCGGGTATCCGGCTTCCCTTGCGCGCAAACCGTATTCGGCGTCGTCCCACTTGATGAACAGTGGCAACGGCTGACCGAGTTCTTCCGCGACGACGCGCGGGATCATGCACATCCACCAGCCGTTGTAGTCGACGTCGATGCGTCGGTGCAGTAGCTTGCTCGAGCGCAGTGGGTATTCGCTGAAGTCGTGGTCGTACTCGACGTTTTGCGCACCGGTCCACATGAAGTTGCTGCGATCGACGACCTCGCCCATCACATGCAGGTGGCTACGGGCCTGAAGGTTGAGCATCTGGCCGCCGACGAGCGTGGGAACCTTCGCGAATCGCGACATTGCCAGCGCACGAAGAATCGAGTCCGGCTCGATCTCGATGTCGTCGTCCATGAACAGAATGTGTTGGCAGTCGGTGTTGTTCAGCGCCTCGTACATGATACGGCTGTACCCACCGGAACCACCGAGGTTGGCCTGGTCATGGATGGCAAGACGGCCACCCAGCCCTGCTTCGGCCTCGTCGAATCCGGGCTCGTCCCTGGCTTTTCTCGTACCCTGATCGGGCATGATGACGGCCTTGATCACATCGAGCACCAGCGGGTCCGAGCCAAGTGCCACAAGCGCTTTGACCGCATCGGTGGGTCGGTTGAACGTCGGGATCCCGACGGCCACCGTCGCCTCGCCCGGTGCCTCGATCGGTGCGAACCACCCGGCACTCTCCAGGACGACCTCGGAGTCGGAGGTGATGTCGAACCAGATCCAACCGCCATCCTCGAACGGGCCGAGATCGATCACGAACTCTTGTGCCGCATCACCGTCGACTGCTTCACGGCCCTCGACGTGGATACGCGAGCTGTCCGCTTTGGAGCGGTAGACATCGATCCGGCAATGCCCGGAGACCTCCACGCGCAGCACAACGGACTTCAGGATGCTGTAGCGGCGCCAGTAGCTCGCCGGAAACGCATTGAAGTAAGTGCAGAACGACACCTCCGATTCGGCGCCGACCGTCAACGAGGTGCGCGACAGCGAATGTGCCCGTCGGGCATTCGTTGTCGCCTCCTCGAGGTACAGCGTGCGCACGTCGAGCGGCTCACCTGGACGAGGCAACAGCACCCGCTGCAGAAGCGATTTACCGAAGTAGGGGGCGAAGTCGAGGGCGCCGTCCTCGAGCAGATGCTTGGCCGTCATTTGTCTCCTGCCAGGGCCGCGCCCGACTCGAAATGTGGTGCGAGCGTGTTGTCGTACAAGTTCAGCGCACTGGCAATGGCCATGTGCATGTCGAGGTACTGATAGGTGCCGAGCCGCCCGCCGAAGAGAACCCCGTTCTCGGCGGCTTCCTTCTTCGCGCGGTCGCGGTACGCCTCCAGCTTCTGGCGGTCCGCGGGAGTATTGATCGGGTAGTACGGCTCGTCGCCGCTCTCGGCGAATCGCGAGAACTCTCGCATGATGACCGTCTTGTCGGCCGGGTACGCCCGCTCGGGATGGAAGTGGCGGAACTCGTGAATGCGAATGAACGGGACGTCAGCGTCGTTGTAGTTCATCACCGGTGTGCCCTGGAAATCACCGGTCGCCAACACTTCGGTCTCGAAATCTATTGTGCGCCAACCCAATTCGCCTTCGGAGTAGTCGAAGTAGCGGTCCAGTGGGCCGGTGTAGACAATCGGGGCATCCGGGCTCTCGGCGATCAACTCATCACGCACATCGAACCAATCGGTGTTCAACCGGACCTCGATCAGGTCGCTGGCGGTCATATTCTCCAACCACGCGGTGTAACCGTCGACCGGCAGACCCTCGTACGTGTCGTTGAAGTAGCGATTGTCGAACGTGTAACGCACCGGCAGCCGCGTGATGTTTCCCGCCGGCAGATTCTTCGGGTCCGTCTGCCACTGCTTGGCGGTGTAATCGCGGATGAACGCCTCGTACAGCGGGCGCCCGATCAGCGAGATCGCCTTCTCCTCGAAGTTCTGCGCAACCTTCGAATCGAACTCACTGGACTGCTCCTCGATGAGCGCACGCGCCTCGGCAGGAGAGTAATACTTACCGAAGAACTGCGAGATCAGGCCGAGGCCCATCGGGAACTGATACGACTGGCCCTTGTGCAGCGCGAACACACGATGCTGGTAACTCGTGAAGTCCGTGAACTGATTCACGTAATCCCACACCCGCTTGTTCGAAGTGTGAAACAGGTGAGCACCGTACTTATGGATCTCGATACCCGTCTCGGGCTCGGCCTCCGAGTACGCATTACCTCCAAGGTGGTGGCGGCGGTCCAGAACAAGAACACGCTTGCCCAGCTGAGACGCCGAGCGCTCCGCCACAGTCAGTCCGAAGAACCCGGATCCGACGACAATCAGGTCGTATCGGCCGGTCACGGAGGCGTCGGAATCAACAGGCACAGGGTTTACGGCAGTCACGGGCAATCAGGGTATCCGACACCCCGCACACCCTCCGCTCCTGACTACCAAAGTCACTCCGCAGGCTCCGCTCCTGACCTCTCCGAGTCACTCCGCAGGCTCCGCTCCTGACCTCTCCGAGTCACTCCGCAGGCTCCGCTCCTGACCTCAGAAGGTACGTATCCATCACCCAGCCGTGCTGCTTCTTGACCTCGGCGCGTACCCGGTCGATCTCGTCGATGCAGTCGTCCAACCTGCCGGACACCAACTTTTCGTCCACTGTTCCCAGATTGGCGCCCCAGTGAATGCCCCAACGGTTCTCCCCGACCAACGCTCGGCAGGCCAGGTGTCCGTCGAGCATGACCACGATGTTGTCCGCTCCGGCGGCCACATCGCTCTCGAGGGCCCGGCCGGTGGTGATGGTGATCGGACCACCGATTCGGTTGAGCACCAGGCGGTGGGCGGCGGCGAGCATCGACACGCTGCTGATGCCCGGCGTGACGTCGTAGTCGATATCGAGGGTTCCGAAGTCACGGACCCGCTCGATCACTCTGATGGTGCTGTCGTAGAGCGCAGGGTCACCCCAGACGAGGAATCCCACGGTCACCGACGGGTCCAGACCGAGCAGCACCTCCTCGTAGGCGCGGGCACGGGCGTCGTGCCAGTCCAGTACTGCGGTCCCGTAGTCGCTGGGCTTCCGGTCCCGCTCCGGGTCGGGGACCGCGACCACGCGGTACTCCCCCGGCACATGACGTCGCAGAATTTCCGCGCGCGCGTTCCCTAGATCACCGACCGATGCGCCCTTGTCCGCGACGAGGAACACATCGACCTCGCGAAGCTTCCCGACAGCCTGGACGGTGATCTGGTCCGGATGCCCGCCACCGATTCCGACGAGGTGAATTTTCATGCTCGATCTCGGCAAGCGTCGTAGAGGTGCGATTCCACACCGGGGGTGCGGCCCACCGCAGGTCCGACGAGAATGACCGCAGCCTGGCGGAGCCCTGCGGCCTCGACCTGGTCGGCGATGTCGGCGAGGGTTCCGTTCAGGACGAGCTGATCGGGCTTGCTTGCATGAAAGACGACAGCGGCCGGGCAGCCGGCGCCGTACTCACCGACGATCTCCTCGACCAACGCCCGGATCCGGGTGATAGCCAAATGCAGCACCAGCGTCGACCGCGTTTCGGCGAACCGCGAAAGCGCCTCGGTATCCGGCATCGCCGTCGAGCGCGCCTGCGTCCGAGTCAGCACCACGGACTGTGTCACCTCTGGGACCGTCAGCTCGATCCGTAGCGTGGCAGCGGCCGCCGCGTACGCGGGAACTCCGGGAGTGACATCCCAGGGCACTCCAGCGGCGTCCAGGCGGGCCGACTGCTCCGCGAGAGCGGAGTACAGCGACGGATCACCCGAGCACAGCCTTGCGACGTCGTCACCACGTCGGTGCGCGTCGACGAGTTCTTTCGTGATCGTGTCCAGGTCGAGGCGAGCGGTGTCGACGAGTCGAGCGCCCGGTGGGCAGTGCGCGAGAATCGCGTCGTCGATGTATGTACCAGCGTAAACACACACTGGACTGGTGTTGAGTAGCCCGACTGCGCGCAGTGTCAGCAGGTCGGGCGCACCGGGACCGGCACCGATGAAATGGACTGTCACAAGACAAAAGCGTAGGCGGTGGGTTTCGACGCGCCGCACGTACTGGCAATCCTCGCGATGGCTAACTCTCAAGCTAAGGTTTAGCCTTGTGTCGGATGGGGTGGATGTGACCCATGTGGCTGTAGCCAGTACCGCCACATCGGAACGCACCACCTCATGAACAGTTCGCCTACAACCAGGAGTACCGCCTTGCACCGTCGAACGAAGCCGTCGATCGTTCTCGGCGCTGTCGCCCTGCTGGCCGTCGCGAGCCCTTTCGCGGCGTACAGCATCTCCGGCGATTCTGCGTCCACCGATGTTCGATCGGCCAACGAGACCACCCCGGTGACAGTGCCTACCAAGATCGTCGAAACGGCTCTGGCGGCAGCACCGGACATCGTCATCCCCCTCAGGGAACTGACTGGTCTTCCGCTGCCCGACCTCCGCCTGTCCGATCTGAAGTACCTGCCGCTCCCGGACAACATCGCCATTCCGCCGTTCCAGATACCGGAGATCCCCGGCCTGACGGTCCCCGACTCCTCGATACCGTCGGCACAGGCGCCGGTTCCGCTGGCACCGAGCGACGTGTCGGCTCCGGTAACTCCTCCTGCCGGTGACGATCCCGGCGCGCCACTCGGCGCTGTCGTCAAGGAACTGAAGCAGGACACCCCGTTCAGCATGGTGGCCCTGACGTCGACGGGTCTCGACAACGCGTCGGCGCAGATTCGTCGCCAGCTCGACGACGGATCCTGGGGCCCCTGGCTCGCAACCGAACCCGTCGACACAGGCGTCGACGACGCGGCAACCGCACCCGAGAAGCAGGGCACCGAGCCGATTTTCGTGGGAGCAACCAAGGCAGTTCAGCTGCTGATGACTCCGCGACCGCAGGCGCCCGCCCCAGTCCCGGCACCGGCTCCAGCGCCCGCTCCGGAGATGGCGCCCGCTCCCGAGCAGCCACTCGGTTACACACCCGCGTCCGTCTCGAAGCCGTTGCGTCAGCAGGACACTCCGCTTGCGTCGGCCATCGACGGCATCAGTGCCGTCCTGATTCAGCCCGGTACGTCCCCCGCGGACGCCACACTCAGTGATCTCGCGACACCTGTCGCGGGAAGTACGGGCCCGAAGGTGATCTCGCGGTCACAGTGGGGCGCAGACGAATCCATTCGTTGCGCCACCCCGGACTACGACGACTTCCTCGGCGGCGCGACAGTGCATCACACCGCAGGCAGCAACGAGTACTCGAAGTCCGAGTCGGTCGAGATCGTGCGGGCCATCTACGCCTACCACGCCCAGACACTCGGCTGGTGCGACGTCGGTTACAACGTCTTGGTCGACAAGTACGGCCAGATATTCGAAGGCCGCGCAGGCGGTTTGGACAAGCCGGTGCAGGGTGCACACGCCGGTGGGTTCAACGAAAACACCATGGGCATCGCCATGATGGGCGACTTCTCCACCGAAGCGCCACCACAGGCGACCATCGATTCGGTCGGGTCGTTCCTCGGTTGGCGTCTCGGACTCGCCGGACTCGACCCCAAGGGCAGCACGACGATGACGTCCGAGGGCACCGAGTTCACGTTCGTCGGCCAAGGCCAGAGCGTCGACCTGCCGGTCATCTTTGCGCACCGTGACGTCGGGAACACCGCATGCCCCGGCGACGGTGCCTACGCAAAGCTGGACGAGATTCGCGATATCGCCGAGGCGTCGCTGGGCGGTGCCGAGGTGAGTTCTGCTCCTGCAGAGACCGATCCGGCGGAACCGGCCCTGGAGGCAGCAGCACCGGAGGCACAGACCCCTAACTCCGCGGGAACGGACGTCAGCAGCACGCTCGGTGCCGGAGTTCCGGCTCTCGTCGACGAACTGCTCCGCCTCGCCGATCAGAACCCGATCGCACAGAAGTGGTTGGCTTCGGGCGGCGAAACCGGAATTCTCGGAAGCCCGGTCAGCGGCCTCGTCCAGGTCAAGGGTGGACAGTCCGCCGGGTTTGCCAACGGCTCGATTTTCACGACCATCGCCGGTCAAGCAGTCGCGGTGATCGGCAAAATCTTCGAGCAGTTCCTCGCCCTGGGTGGGGAGAACGGTGATCTCGGACTTCCGAGTACGGATGAATACCGCGTCCCTGAGGGCCTGCGCACCGATTTCGAGAACGGGTCGCTGATCTTCAACGAAGCAACCGGAATCGTCACTACGGTCATCAAGACCTACAACGACACCTACCAGCAGAAGATGGACGAAGGTGCCGTGTCGGCTCCGATCGAACCGGCTCCTGCCGCACCCGAGGTAGCACCGGCGCCGTAGGTTTCGGGCCCCGCTGCGGCCGACGCCGCGGCGGGGTTCGATCTGTTGACCGGGTTACGGGGCGACACGCCTTCCTACCACGGATAGACCTCCGGATCGGTAGACATCACCTCGAACAGGAGAGGTGATGTGCAGGTGTTTCAACGATGTGCAGCGGGATATCAGATCGATCAGGTTGCCACTATGGGGCCGCGTCGATCAGGCGGAGGGCCTGGTGCCGTGGCTTGTGCTCGATGAGAGCGGGCTCCCGGCGGAGCCGATTCGGCGATAAACCTCACCGACTTTGTCGCACAAGACAAGTCGATCCCATCACTCGCAAGCGGTACACCGAAGATCGCTACGCGGCGCGGACCATCCGACACTCGAATTCGGTCGAGCCCGTGCTGCGTTCGAACCGCGACCGGGCTCTGCGTCCCTGGTCATCGGCAACGGGGCCCGAGCATCAGCGGAAGATCCCACTCCTTTACGTACTCGTAGATTTACCAGTACATGGTCATGAGGCAAAACTGTCCCGCGAAAATGTCTTTGTGCACTTGGGCCGAGGTACGTGCCTCTCAGCCGCTCCACTAGAAATCACGTCCACATATACCCGAACCTCCCGGGCTCCTTCTTGCGCAGACGCTCGAGACCGCCCGCCTCCATGATGTCGAGGTTGATCCACTCCATCAACGTCGGCGCGCCCGGCCACAACCGCGGCCGACCGTCACGATCGAAGACGGACACCGACCGTGCACAGACGCCGTTCATCCCTCGAATGCGGAACGTCAGAATCAACGTCGTGGTGGGGAACCAGCCGTCGATCTCGATGTCGAGCAGGCCCGCGGCTTTGTTCTCCGCCAGCAATCGGATGCGTTGACGCTCGGTCCACTCGTCCGGATCGCCCAGTTCGAGCGGCGCGGTGACAGGAAGGTTAGGGAGTGAATCGAATTCGACTTCTTCCATCGACACCGGGCCCGACCCGGTCGCACCGACGAACGTGCCGGTCATCGTCGAGATCCACAATTCGCCGAGCTCCGGTACTACCGCCAGGCCGATCGGAAACCCAGGAGCACCAGCCCACCGCTCAGGACGCGTCAGGCCGCGGTCGAGACAGAAGTAGGTGAAATGAGGCTGCGCCATGTCGGACTGCGTCGCAAACGCCGAATCACCCAGTCTATGAACCAGTCTGGACGATCGCATCACCATCCAGACACCTGCGGCCGTCGCCCAGGGCGGAAACTCCGACGTCAGCGGCAGCGAAAACGCCGGCGTCAGTTCCGTGTCGAGCACCTGCCCGAACGAGGCACCCTTGCCGACGGCGATCTGCGTTCCCACGTCGACCACAGTGTCCAACCCGCGCCAGGGACGAATCTCCCATGCCGTGCCGAGCGCAAGGGTTCCGTCGAGTCCCACATGTGCGCACCACGATCCGCGTTGCACTCCCGGCTCATAGCGACCGGTGCGCATCAGTATCACGAACCCGTGGCTTGACGGGTAGATCGTCCGCACCTCGGCCGGAAGTCCGACAGTCGCAAACACACCGCCCACCGTGCGCAGGGTGAGCTCGTCGACACCGGTTACCGACGTCGCCAATTCGCCGTTCATCAGAGCTGATCCTGATATCCGGGTGGCCTGGACCGTGGTGACAATGCCCGTGTGGTCGCAGTGGACAATTCCGTCGGCGCCGACGATCCAGCAGCCCAAACCGTCGGCATGCAACCACCGCGGGGTGTGGCCGACGATGTCGGAACCATAGGAGCCACCGGGGATGACGTGCGTCGCGGTGGATCCGTCTCGGGTGCGGTGCAGTAGGACGGGCTTTCCGACGTCGAGCAGCCAGAGATCAGTGCCGTGGCCGGCTAAAGGACCGGGCCGGAATACGCGCGAGCTGGTCATGCGCCTTTCGGCGATTCGGATGCCATGGCTCATTCCTACCAGACCTGAACCAGCGAGGCCCCCGTAGCACCTTCGCAGTCGGAGGGTGTTCGATTACGAGCAGCACGGCATCGACCTCGGTTACCGACCACTCGCTCGACCGCATTACTGCGGGATCGTCGAACGCATCCTCGGCACCGTCATGACCCAGGTTCACGAACTCCACGGCACCACGTTCTCGAACCCAACGGAACGAGGCAGCTACGACTCGAAGGGCACGGCTGGACTGACGTTACGAGAATTGGAACGCTGACTGCCCCTGGCGATCGCGGCCTATCACGCGGACGTGCACACCGGAATCCGCCGGAGCACCGCTGCGCAGTGGACCAGCAGCAACGACGCCGACAATGCTCTGTCGACGTCGACAGTGGTGGACGAGACCGCATTCCTGGTGGATTTCCTTCCCGTCATACGGCGCCGCCTGACTCGGGCGGGGTTCGCCATCCACCACATCCAGCACTTCTCGAACGCTCTGAAACCATGGATCGCTCTACGAGAGAAGTTGGGCCAGTTCGTGATCCGACGCGATCCACGAGATCTGAGCAAGGTGTGGGCCCTGGACCCTGACAGGGGCAGCGGGTATGTCGAGGTGCCGTACCGTTCTGTGTAGATCTCTCCGTAGCTGGCGTGTTCGACCCGTGCGAGCGTCACGTTGCTTTACGAGATGATCGCTTCAATCCCGTTTTCTTGCATAGGTTTTCAACCTTGAACTGCCACGTCTCATATATTGAACGAGACTCTCTGGCGATCGCGAGAGGTGGGTGAAGTCATCAACTTCCGACGGGATGTGGATGTCTTCTAAACTCACATGACTGGTCCAGGAGATGGACGTGGCATCGTTGACTGTATGGAGCTGAAGACCGACCGGTTGATTCTCAGGTCATACCGTTCGACCGATGCGGGTGCTTTGCTGCGGTACTACAGCGACCCGGAGGTCTGCAAGTACTTGTGTCATGATCCGTGGGATGAGGCACAGGCTCGAAACAAGGTTGAACAACGTTGCAGAAGAACGAGTCTCGATGATGGCGGTGTGAATCTCGTCGTCGAGGCAGGCAGGGTTGTAATCGGCAACGTCGCAGCCTGGTTCGCTACTGAGAAAGAGCAGACGTTGGAGTTGGGGTGGGTGTTTGCTGCTGATGCGCGCGGGCGCGGGTACGCCACCGAGGCGGTGCAGACATTGCTCGACGACGTCGTGTTTGCCGTGCCGGAGGTGCATCGGGTGATCGCCGAAATGGATGGTCGGAATACCGCCTCCGCTGCGCTTGCCGAACGGCTCGGCATGCGCCGGGAGGCTCACTTCGTTGCGGACTGGCGCTGCGAGGGTCAGTGGACGAACACAGTGGTCTATGCCATGTTGAGGCAGGATCGTTCGATGTGCCTTGCTTCAGAATGCGAACGCGACGCGCAGTGACACCGGTACGGAAGGGTGGAGTAGTGCTGTCCACTTCTGACATCGTGCAGTCGCCTTCTGAAACTGACACCGGGGGATGTGCAGTATCCAAAACGTGCAGTATTCCCTGACAGCCCCGCCCTCGGATGGGTTTCGGCGTCAGCGGTTGTGTGTGCTCTAGTCGATGTACCAGGGTTGCGGACGGCTGGGATCGTCTTCGGTGACATCAATGGTGGTGTCACCGAGAAGTTCTCCGATTGCATGGGAGCTCGCGCCGATGGTGGCGAAGTGGGAGTCGACGTCGTTGGCGATACACCAAGCCTGGTCGGCAGGCCAGACGAATGCTGGAATCGGCAAGTTGTCGGGGCTGGTGTGATCGCGCGAGTCGACCCATGTCGAGAGATCGTCGGCGGCACCGTTGAACAAGACTGCTTCACGATTGATGAACGGGACTTGCACCGGTCCGACGAGTTCGAGTCCGCCCCATCCTTCCCAGATGGCGAAGTAGCAGTTGTCGGGTGTGGTGGTGTGGTTGGCGAGGTGCGAAACTGCGATGGAGAGTTGTGTGATCTCTGGCAGGGAGTGCCGGCTCATGTCAGATTCCTGCGCGCGTTGGCTTGGGTGGGTCGGGTCCGGGATGAAACGCAGGCGCGCGTATGCCTCGAATCCGAGCGGCCCGCGGACAGCTAGGTTCGACCAGTCGCGGTCCGCAGTGAGTAGCCACTGAGCCGGCGAATCATCGGTGCACGGTCGAACTGTCATGCGGCCATGGTTTCACAACGCTGGAGCAGTCTTGAAAAGTGAACCCGCGCGCCCATCTGCACCCGATTCGACCCAATGTTGCATCCACTGCAGATCAATCCCAATTTTACCGGCGGATCTGCGGTAGTCGAAACGTAAGCCATTGAACGCACATCGGCCGCCCATATACGCATCGGCGAGGGCACGGAAACAGCGGCTACCGATTGCGGCTATCGCAGAGGAGCCCACGGTTTCGTCGAGCCTGCGACCGAATATGGCTGTGCCTAATTAGTCCGGAGAAGTCACCACCAGCGTTCGAGGACCACCGCCACCCCGTCGTCCACGTTGCTCACCGTCACTTCGTCGGCTGCAGCGAGGACGGCGGGGTGCGCGTTTGCCATGGCTACGCCTCGGCCCGCCATCTTCAGCATCGGGATGTCGTTGGGCATGTCGCCGAACGCAGCAATGTCTTTCGCCGCCACCGACAGTCGCTCCGCGACCATGGCGACACCGGATGCCTTGGTGACACCGGGCGCCGACAGTTCGATCAAGCCGTTGTCGGTGGAGAACGTGATATCTGCCCGGCCGTCGATCAGCGGTTCGAGAGCGGCGACCATGTCCCCGCTCGACGCACTGGACAATCTGATGAGAAGTTTCACTGCCGGAACTTCCAACACCTCGGTGTCGGAAGTTTCCGTGTTGTCAGGGTTGAGCCACGCGTGCTCGTAACCGGGTGAACTGACGAACTGCGGGGTCGCGGCATCGTGTGCCGATTTACCGGTCCGCTCGGCCGCCAGCCCGCAACCGGGCAACACCGAGTACGCGACGTCGGCAAGCCACTGCAGCGTCTCTGCTGACAGCGTCTGTGTGTCGAGAATCCGGTCGGTGCCACTGTCGTAGATCACCGCGCCGTTGGCACAGACACACATCGGTGCGTAGCCGAGTTGCTCGACGACGGGTGATATCCATCGCGGCGGTCGTCCGGTCGACAGGATGAAGGGGGTCCCCTCCCCGACCATGGTCAGAACCGCTCGTCGAGTGCGCTCACTGACCCGCTCGTGGGCGTCGAGAAGGGTGCCGTCGACGTCGCTGGCGACGAGGCGGGGCTGGGTCCGAGAGGTATCAGGCATCGTCGCCATTGTGCCCTAGTAGCCGCCGAGGGCGGCCGGTGCGCTCACCAAGGGTGGGTGTTCACCTCAACCCGGGGTGGGCAGCTATCACCCCAGGGTGCCTGTTTGCAGGCACGCAGATGGACGAGGTTGAAATGCATGAACTTCTCCCCTGAGACTTCATCCACAATCTTCCCACTGTCGGCAGCTCAACGCGGAATCTGGTTTGCTCAGCACCTCGCAGGCGATGTACCGATCTCCATCGCGCAGTTCGTGGAGATCCACGGCAGTATCGACGTCCCGCGACTGGTGGACGCCGCGATGACCGCGGGCCGCGAATTCGGTACCGGATATCTCCGCCTCGTCGAGGTGGACGACATGCCGATGCAGACCGTCGACCCGGACGTCGACGATTCGGTTCCGACGGTCGATTTCAGACATGCACCCGATCCCACCGCCGCAGCGCACGCCTGGATGCGCGCGGAGTACTCCTCGCCTCTGAGGATGACTACCGATCGCCTGGTGAGCATGGCGGTTCTGCAGGTCGGTGACGACCTCGTGTTCTGGTACTCGCGCATCCATCACATCGCTCTCGACGGCTACGGTGCGATGACGCTGCTGAAGCGTTGCGCGGAGTTGTACACCGACGGCCCCGGCGCGTCGGCCTCCACTGCGGAGGATTTGCACGCGATCGTCGACGCCGACGAGCAGTACCGCGCCTCGGCCCGGTTCGCTACCGACCGCGACTACTGGCGCGAACACCTCGCCGGTCTTCCTGATCCCGTGAGCCTCGCCGGGCGTTCCGCACCGGCCGCAGCGCACCCCCGGCTGCAGCGCGGAGAACTCGAACCGGCGACGGCGGCTCGACTCGCCGCTGTTGCTGCAGACTTGCAGTCGAGTATTGCCCCGGTGACGGTCGCCGCGTTCGCCGCTTACCTTGCTCGTGCCACCGACAGCGCCGAAGTGACTCTGAGCCTGCCGGTCTCGGCCCGCACGACGGCGTCGCTGCGACGGTCCGGTGGCATGGTCGCCAACGTGGTGCCACTGCGCTTGCGGTGCGAGAGCCACACCTCGGTCGCCGACATCGTGCGGTCTGCGCAACTCGAGCTCACCGGGTCACTGCGTCGGCAGCGATACCGTCAGGAAGATATCGCTCGTGACCTCGGGGGCGAAGTGTCCGGGTTCGGTCCTTCGGTCAACATGATGATGTTCGACACCCGAATCATGTTGGGCAGCTGCGTCGGTCGATTGCATGTACTGACCTCGGGAATGATCGAGGACCTGTTCGTCAACGTCTATCCCGGTATCGGTGGCAGCAGTACCCATCTCGACTTCCAAGCGAATCCTGCACTGTATTCGGCGGACGAACTCGCCGGCCATCACGAACGATTCCTGACATTCCTCGACCGCTTCCTCGCCGATCCGTATGCGCCGGTGACGCGGTTGGCGATGACCGAAGACCCAGCCGTACACCGCGGCGTCGAACCGGGCCCGATGCGCACGCTGCCCACGATCCTCACCGACGCCGCGGCGCTGCGTCCGGACGCGGTGGCGATCGCGTGGGATACCGGAGAGGTGACGTACCGAGAACTGGACGATCGGTCGAACCGACTCGCACGGTTGCTGATTCACCGCGGGGCGCAGCCCGAAACAGCTGTTGCGGTGGTGATGTCACGGTCGTACGAGTCGATCCTGGCGATGTGGGCCGTGACGAAGACAGGGGCGGCCTTCGTACCGGTGGATCCGAGCTACCCGAGAGAACGCATCGACCATCTGCTCACCGACTCCCACGCGGGCATCGTCGTCGACCACGCGTTCCCCTCGACCGACCTCTCCGGATACTCCGCGGCGAAGGTCACCGACGCCGATCGCATCTCACCGGTCCGTCCGCACAATGCGGCATACGTGATCTATACGTCCGGGTCGACCGGAACTCCCAAGGGTGTCGTGGTCACGCACCGCGGGTTCGCGGATCTGATCGCCGACGGGATCGAACGCCTCGCGTTGTCCTCGACGTCCCGGATGACCCACAGCTACTCGCCGAGCTTCGACGCATCCCTCTCGGAGCTGCTGCTGACATTCGGCGCCTCGGCCACCGCCGTCGTCGTACCCCCCGGACTGTTCGGTGGGGAAGAATTCACCGAACTGTTGCGCACACAACGAGTTACGCATATCGACGTGACGCCTGCGGTGCTCGGCACCCTGAATCCACGAGATCTTCCGCAGCTTACCGACGTGGTCGTCGGTGGCGATGCCTGCCCGCCCGAGTTGCTGTCCCGGTGGGCAGGCGACCGACGAATGTTCAACGGCTACGGCCCCACCGAAATGACCGTGACCTCGACCTTCAGTGCTCCGATGGAGGTGGGGGAATCGGTCACGATCGGAACACCGATACGCGGTACCGCCGCTCTCGTCCTCGATCGGTGGCTGCAGCCGGTACCGACCGGAGGTACGGGCGAGCTGTACCTGTCAGGTGCGGGCATGGCCCGCGGGTATCACAACAGGCCCGGGGTGACGGCTGCGCGCTTCGTCGCCGACCCCTATTCACCCGGTGAACGACTCTATCGGACCGGTGATCTCGTGCGCTGGACTCGAACCGGCGAGCTCGAGTACGCAGGCCGACGCGACTTCCAGGTCAAGATCCGCGGATTCCGCATCGAACTGGGCGAGGTAGACGCCGCCATCTCGGCCGCAGCGAACACCGACTTCGTCTCGACGCTCGGCCATACCACCGCCACCGGGGCGACCGTTCTCGTGTCCTACGTGGTGCCTGCCCCAGGATCGGAGTTCGACAGCGCGTCGATTCTGGCAGCATTGTCGGGAACCCTTCCGGCATATATGGTTCCGTCGACGATTATGGTCCTCGACGCGGTGCCGATGACGCCGGTCGGCAAGGTGGACCGGGCCGCTCTCCCCGCTCCGGTTTTCGACGTCGGGACTTCCTCGCGACCGCCGTCGACTCCGCGTGAACTCGCACTGGCCGAGCTGTTTCAGCAGGTGCTCGGAGTGGACGAGGTAGGCGCCGAGGACAGCTTCTTCGCGCTCGGCGGGGACAGCATCATCTCCATCCAGCTGGTCTCACGCGCCAAGTCCGCCGGAATCGTCTTCACTGCTCGCGATGTATTCGAGCGCAAAACTGTTGCCGGACTTGCCTCCGTCGCCACCGACGTGGTGGCTACGCCCGTCCTGGTCGAACTGCCCGGCAACGCCATCGGGGAGGTCCCCACCACTCCCATCGTGGCGGACATGATCGAGACCGGACACTTCCGCACCTACAGCCAAGCCGTACTGATCACCCTTCCCACCGGCACCGAAGACGAGACGCTGATATCGGCCGCCGCGCGGCTCCTCGATCACCACGACGCACTACGATCGCGACTGCGCGAGACTCACGAGATCCTGCCGCCGGGATCGATCGACGCCCGCGCGGTGTACACCGTCGCCACTGGAGATCTCGACCGCGCACTCGATCACGCGGCCGATCGCCTCGACCCTGCCGAGGGCACGGTGATCCAGTTCGCGCGGGTCGAGAACAAACTCTGGATCGTTGTGCATCACCTCGCCATCGACGGCGTGTCCTGGCGAATCCTGTTGCCGGACTTCGCTACTACAGCCGCCGGATGCACCCTCGCGAAGACCGGAACCTCGTTGCGCAGATGGGCACACGGCCTCGCCGAGCACGCCGTCGAGCATCTGTCGGAGCGCTCCAGGTGGACAACCGTCGCACAGACGCACGATCCGTTGCTCGGTCGGCGTGCACTCGACCCCGACATGGACGTCGACTCCACCCGAGCGGAGACGATGGTGACGGTGCCCGCAGCGCTGACGGACACCCTGCTGACCACCGTCCCCGATCGCTTCGGATGCGGACCGAGCGAGCCACTACTGACCGCCCTCGCCATGGCCGTGAGCGCGTGGAGAAATCGAAGCACGACCGTCGTCATGATGGAAGGCCATGGACGCGAACAGCACGTCGTACCAGGCGCCGACCTATCGCGCACGCTCGGTTGGTTCACTACGGTCTTCCCGGTGGCGTTCGATACGACCGACATCGACCTCGCCGACGCGTTTGCCGGCGGAGTTGCCGCCGGTGCTGCACTGAAGGCGGTCAAGGAAACGTTGGCGTCGATCCCGGACCACGGCATCAGCTATGGGATGTTGCGTCACGGCCTCGGTGTCGCGGAGATCGCAGTGACACCACAGATCTCGTTCAACTATCTCGGTCGGGCGCGGACCGCGGACGACACCCCATGGATGCCGGCGCGGTTCTCTTCACGACGCGATAGCAGCATGCCGTTGCCGGCAGCGGTCGACATCAACGCTGTCGCCGAACAGGTCGATGCGACAACGACTCTGGCTGTCACCTTCGGTTACGCGTCCGAACTGTTCGACCCGGCGGACATCGATGCGCTGATCGAGCTGTGGCTCGAGTCCCTCGCGGCAGTGGCCTTGCACGCACAGGCCGAGGCCACCACTCGTCACACGCCGTCGGACTTCGCCCTCGTGAGCACGACACAGCAAGAGATCGACGCCTGGGAAAACGAATTCCCGGCACTGAGCGAGGTGTGGCCACTCTCCCCGTTGCAGGAGGGGTTGCTCTTTCATGCAGTATTCGACGCCGACGGCCCGGACAGCTACATCGTCCAGTCCGTGCTGACGCTGGCGGGCACGGTGGACGCGTCGCGGCTGCGCGACGCGGCGCAGGCTCTGCTCGACCGTCACGACAATCTCAGAGTTGCTTTCCGGGAACTGGATTGCGGGCCACGCCAGATAGTTCTCGATCAACTCGACGTCGCCTGGACCGAAAGGGATCTACGCGGGAGCGGCACGACCGCGCAGGACGTCGAGCGGATCGTCGAGTCCGATCGTGCGACGCGCTTCGACATGGCCGCGCCGCCCCTGATCCGGTTCACGTTGATCCGAACATCCGAGGACAGCTATCGACTGCTGATGACCAACCACCACATCCTGCTCGACGGATGGTCGACGCCACTGCTCATCCAGGAACTGCTGACGCTGTACGCAGCATTCGACGGCGTGGGCGGATTGCGCCCCGCCCGGTCCTATCGCGAGTATCTGGCATGGCTGGCCGCGCAGGACCGCGATGCCTCCCGTCACGCGTGGCACAGCGCGCTGCTCGGCGTGCAATCGCCCACTCTGATCGCACCTGCCGGCCGTTTGGCGGCCGATACCGCAGGCTGTGAGCATTCGCGCTCGCTCGGCAAGGACGTCACAGCTGCACTCCACTCCCTGACCCGCACCCACGGCATCACGATCAATACAGCGATTCAGACCGCGTGGGCGATCATGTTGTCCTCGCTGACCGGCAGTACCGATGTGATCTTCGGCGGAACGGTGTCCGGCAGGCCTCCTGCGTTGACGGGTGTCGAGGACATGCTCGGATTGTTCATCAACACCGTCCCCGTTCGTGTTCGGCTCGATCCACGAGAGTCACTGTCTTCGTTGATGACCCGCGTACAGGGTGAACAGGCGAGCTTGCTCGATCACCACTACGTCGGCCTCAGCGAAATCCACGAGGTTGCCGGGTTGCCCGAACTGTTCGACACCATGACCGTGTTCGAGTCCTACCCGGTGGACCGGGAGGCACTCGCTTCCTCGCTCGATCTGGCCGGAATGCGGGTACTCGACGCGGTCGGCAAGGACGCGACCCCGTACCCGTTGAGCCTGCTGATCGTGCCCGGGGAATCCATCGAGATCACGCTCAAGTACCTGAACAATGCCATCGACGGTGATCTCGCCCTCGCTCTGTTGAAGAAGTGCATTCATCTCCTCACACTCATCGGTACCGAGCCGGAGCTCCCCGTCATCGCGCTCGACGCGCACCCTCACGCCGCGGGCATCCACGGCGGTCCAGGCACGCAGGTGCGGACGTTCGCCGAGATTCTGGCCTACGCGGTGGCACGTCACCCGGACCGAACGGCCCTGTCCTTCCAGGGAACTCGAATGACCTATCGCGAACTCGACGAGACCTCTGCTCGGCTCGCGCAGGCACTGATCGAACGAGGCGCACGGCCGGAAACAACGGTCGCACTAGCTATCCCGCGATCGATCGAGTCCATCGTTTCCCTGTGGGCCGTCGTCCACACCGGCGCAGCGTTCGTGCCCATCGACCCGTCGCTCCCGGCAGATCGAATCGAATCCATGCTCGCCGACTGCGGCGCACACCTCGGCCTCACTGTCGAGGGAGTGCTTCCCACCCTGTCCAGCGACGTGACATGGCTGGACGCGGCGGACCGATACCCGAGCGTCCACACCCACTGCAACGTCCAGACGCCGCATCTGGACAACCTCGCGTATCTCATCTTCACCTCGGGCTCGACCGGGAAGCCCAAAGCGGTATCGGTGTCGCATCGCGGACTCTCGAACTTCGTCTTCACGCAGATCGAGGAATTCCGAGTCGACGCCGACTCGCGTGTGCTGCATTTCGCCTCACCCAGCTTCGACGCCTCGATTTCCGAAGCGCTCATGGCATTCGGCAGCGGCGCGACACTCGTCATCGCCCCCAGCACAGTACTGGCAGGCGAAGACCTCTTCGATCTCATCGCGAACGAACAGGTGTCCCACATGGTCATCACCCCCGCGGCGCTCGCCACCGTAGACCCGATGGACAGTGTCCGAGTTCTGGCCGTCGCAGGGGAGGCACCGAGCCACGAGGTGATCGATCGGTGGGCGTCAGGGCGCATCATGCTCAACCACTACGGCCCGACCGAAGCCACCATCTGGGCGACGGGTTCGGCTCCACTGCAACCGAACTCACCGGTGGACATCGGAGTACCGATCCACGGTGCGTCGATTCTCGTTCTCGACAGCTGGCTCCGCCCGGTCGCCGACGGGGTCGCCGGTGAGCTGTATCTCGCAGGTCCCGGCCTGGCCCGTGGGTACCACGACCGGCCCGAGCTGACCTCGACACTCTTCGTTCCGCATCCGCTGCACTCAGGAGTGCGTATGTACCGGACCGGTGACGTCGTACGCTGGGACGGGCTGCGACTCCACTACCTCGGCCGCGCCGACTTTCAGGTGAAGATCCGCGGCTTCCGCGTCGAACTCGGTGAGGTCGACGCGGTGCTCACGGAAGTGGACGGTATCGATTTCGCCATCACCGTCGGCGCCCAAGGCCCCTCCGGCGCCACTGTTCTCGTGTCCTACGTGCTGCCGGCCGAGGCTGGTGCCGACCTCGAGAGGGTGCGCCGACACGCCGAAGAGCGGTTGCCCGGCTACATGGTCCCCACACTCGTTCAGATCATCGATTCGATTCCACTGACACCGGTCGGCAAAATCGACACGAAGTCGCTGCCCGCCCCCGATTTCTCCGGACGCCTTCGCCGCTACCGTGCCCCGCGGACACCGCTCGAAACACTCGTCGTCGACGTCTTCACCGAGGTGCTCGGAATCGACACGATCGGAATCGACGACTCGTTCTTCGATCTGGGAGGCAACTCACTCGTCGCGACAAGGGTCGTCTCACGAATCAACAATGCGGCGAATTCATCCGTAGCACTGCGGGATCTGTTCGATTCACCCACACCTGCTTCGCTGGCGACCAAGGTCGATCGCGACGGTGGAACACACCCGCGGCGATTGACACTCCTCGCCGGATCTCGGCCACATGAGGTCCCCCTGTCGTCGGCGCAGCAGCGGATGTGGTTCCTCAATCGATTCGATTCGGCCTCGACCGCATACAACATGCCGATGGCCATTCGGCTCACCGGCAGTCTCGACATCGGTGCGCTCGAAAGAGCGGTGCAGGATGTCATCGCACGGCACGAGGTGCTGCGTACCGTCTATCCGCAGACGGAGAACGGTCCGGTACAGGTAGTCCTGCCTGCAGGTCACATTCGTTCGCTCACTCCGGTGCAGGTGTCGCACAGCTCGCTCGAAGCACACATCGTGGACCTGGCATCGCACAGATTCGACGTCACCACCGACGTCCCGCTTCGGGTCACCCTGTTCACTCTCGGCGACAACGAGCACGTCATCGTCATGGTTCTCCACCACATCGCCGGTGACGGCTGGTCGATGGGACCACTGGCGCGCGACGTCATGATGGCCTACTCCGCCCGCCTGATCGGCAATGCGCCCGACTGGGCTCCCCTGCCGATCCAGTACTCGGACTACGCACTGTGGCAGCACGAGCTGCTCGGCGACGAAGCCGACTCGAACTCGCTCGCGCACCGCCAGGTCCAGTACTGGACCGAAGCACTGGCCGAGGTGCCCGATCTCCTCGACCTACCCACCGATCGTCCGCGACCCCCACAGCAGAGCTACCGAGGCGGACGAGTCCCATTCGTTGTCGATGCCGCGATGCACGCCCGGCTCGTCGAACTCGCACGATCACAGGGGACCTCAATGTTCATGCTGCTGCACTGCGCCTTCGCCGTCGTGCTGGCGGCGCTCGGAGACACCGAAGACGTGACGGTCGGCAGTCCGATCGCAGGCCGCGGTGAGCAGTCGTTGGACGAGCTGATCGGCATGTTCGTCAACACCCTCGTGTTACGCACCCACGTCGATCTCGCCGCTGGGTTCGATGCGCTGCTGGCACAGACTCGTGAGGATGATCTGCAGGCATTCGCCCACGCCGACATACCGTTCGAGCGGTTGGTCGAACTTCTGGCGCCTCATCGATCGACCGCACGCCACCCGCTCTTCCAGGTCGGGTTCTCGTTCGAGAATCTGGGTCCGACCACATTCGAGCTGCCCGGGCTCGAGGCGTCACGCGTGGAGATCGACGCCGGTATCTCCCAATTCGACCTGCACCTCATCGTCGTCGAATCTCCGGGCACGGGAATCGAAGGCTGGTTCACCTATGCGAGTGACCTGTTCGATGCTTCGACGGTCGAGTCGGTGGGCGCTCGCCTGCTGAAGGTATTGCACGCAGCCCTCGACGACCCGAGCGTTCGGGTCGGCGACATAGATCTTCTTGAACCCGCAGAGCACGAACTGCTTTCGGTCACGTGGAACGACACGGCACGAGCAGTGCCACTCCTGACGCTGCCACAGTTGATCGATCACCAGGTCGAGTCCACCCCCGATGCCACCGCCGTCGTAATGGCAGGTACGTCCGAGGTGCTGACCTTCGCCGAGTTCGACGCCAGGTGCAATCAGCTTGCCCGCTACCTCATTTCGATCGGTGCAGGGCCGGATACTCTGGTCGCACTGGCGATGAGCCGGTCGATAGATCAGATCGTCGCCATGGCCGCGGTGGTCAAGGCCGGCGCGGGATATGTCCCACTCGACCCGAGCCACCCGGCCGAACGGATCGACCTGGTCCTGCACGCCGCACAGCCACTCTGTGTACTCACCACCAGCGAAGACGCGTTCGCCTCGGCAATCGAGGTCGATCGCCTCGATCTGACGGACTTCGACGCCGCAGTGGTGACCGACGTCGATCGACTCGCTCCGTTGCGTACCGACAACATCGTGTACGTGATGTTCACGTCGGGGTCCACCGGCCGACCCAAGGGCGTCACGCTCACGCACGGCGCCGTGGTCAACCAACTTCGCTGGTACGCCGAGCAGTACGACGTCACCTGCACGGACCGGCTCCTGGTTCTGACACCCGCCACCTTCGACATCTCGGTGTGGCAGTACTGGACGCCACTCGTCACCGGAGCTGCCGCAGTCCTCCACCGATCCGGACCGCTCGACACGGCTGCAGTGCGAGAGACGCTGGTGGAGAACCAGATCACAATCCTGTCGACGGTCCCGGCCGTCCTCGACGCACTCGTCCCCCACACCACCGTCACGCTGCCCGATTCTCTCCACCACATCCTGGCGATCGGCGAGACACTCCCTTCGACGCTGGCAGCGCGACTGCAGGCCTGGGCTGCAGTGCACAATCTGTACGGCCCGACCGAAGCAGCGGTATCGGTGACCGCCCATCACGTCGACTCCCCCGGAACGGGCGTGCCGATCGGCACACCAGAATGGAACACCCGGATTCACGTCCTCGACAAGCGCCTGCGGCCGACCCCGCCGGGCGTCGCCGGCGAACTCTACATAGCCGGAGACCAACTGGCCCGCGGATACCTCGGGCGGCCGGACATCACCTCCGATCACTTCGTGGCAGATCCGTTCGGCCCGGCGGGAAGCCGGTTGTACCGCACGGGTGATCTCGCTTTTTGGGGTCGCGACGGCGAGCTTCGTCATCTGGGCCGCAGCGACTTCCAGGTCAAGGTTCGTGGCTTCCGTATCGAGCTCGGTGACATCGAGAGCGCACTGACCGCTGTCCCCGGTGTGCGGCGCGCGGTCGTCGTGGCCGATCCGGTCGGTCAGGACCGCCGGCTCGTCGCCTACGTCGTCGCCGACGAGAGTGCTCCTGCAGACCTCCCCGCCCAGCTGGCCCGGACACTGCCGTCGTACATGATTCCGTCGACAGTGGTACGGCTCGACGAGCTTCCGACAAACGTCAACGGCAAGATCGATCGAACGAAGCTACCCGCGCCCACCACGGAGCGCTCGAGCTTCTCCCCGCCCGCGACCGCCACCGAAATCGTCGTTGCGCAGATGTACGCCGCGGTGCTCGACCCGTCGGAGCCCATCGGAGCGCAGGACGACTTCTTCGCCCTCGGTGGCAATTCACTGCTCGCCACACGTGTCGCCGACGCCCTCAGGACAGAGCTTTCAGTCGACGTCGCGGTCGCATGGATGTTCAGTGCTCCGACCGTCGAGGCGCTGGCTCGTTGCATCGACGACGCCGAATCCCGCTCTACCACTGATCCATTCGATACAGTTCTACCGCTGCAAACAGGAGCGGACGAAACTCCGCTCTTCTGCATTCATCCGGCATCCGGGCTGGCATGGTGCTACGCCGGGCTTGCCGCGTCACTCGAATCGGGTCGGACCGTATACGGAATACAATCCCCCGAATTGACCGGAACCAGAACGGCTCCCACCTCCCTGGACGAGGTAGCCCAGCTGTACACCGAGGAAATTCGCTCGGTTCGGCCACACGGGCCGTACAACCTGCTGGGGTGGTCGTTCGGTGGATTCGTGGCCCACGCCGTCGCAGCGCGGCTGAGGCAGAGCGGCGAAGAAGTATCCCTGCTCGCGATGCTGGACCCGGACATGGAATCCTGCGCACTCGCGACACCGGAACCGATGAGCGCCATCGGTTTCTTCGATGAGTTCGCACCGGTGCTCGGAATCGACGGTAGTCATGCCGACATCTCCGTCGAGCAAGCAGCACAACTGGTTCGGGACACCCTCGGCACCGACGCGGTACAGGGCGAGCACATCGAGCGGCTTGCGAACTCGTACAACAACGCGCTCGGACTACTCGCCGGCTACCGACCACCCGTCTTCGACGGCGACATCGTGTTCTTCAGTGCACGAACCGAAGACACAGACGACGGCCGATCCCACGGCGCCGCGTCCAGTTGGGCGCCCTATGTCAGCGGGAAGATCTTCTCGCACGACGTCGACTCGATTCACGATCGCATGATGGAACCCACTGCACTGCAAACTATCTTGCGAGTGCTTAACGAACACCTCTCCAGCTTCGCATACGCCACTGCGTCCTGAAACTCGTCCTCGAACGAAAGAGAACTTTCATGACTACCGAACTGTCCATCGAAGTATCGAATCTCCGTAAGTCCTTCGGCTCCGTGACCGCCCTCGCCGGAATCGACTTCGCTGCCGAACGAGGCGAGGTACTCGCCGTACTGGGCCCCAACGGGGCAGGCAAAACCACCACGGTCAGCGTCCTCGCCACTCTCGTGACCCCCGACAGCGGCGCCGCCCGCATCGCAGGCCACGACGTCGTCGCCGAGGCCGCCGCCGTCCGAGCCTCGATCATGCTGACCGGTCAGCACGCCTCTCTCGACGAAACACTGACCGGATTCGAAAATCTCGTCATGTTCGCCCGGCTGATGGGCCTCAGGCGCCACGCGGCGAAGCGTCGCGCAAACGAACTGCTGGCCGAGTTCGACCTCGCCGACGCCGCCGGGCGCCGCGTGGGTCGGTACTCGGGCGGGATGCGGCGACGGATCGACATCGCCTGCGGTCTGGTGGTTGCGCCGCAGGTGGTGTTTCTCGACGAACCGACCACCGGGCTCGATCCGCGCAGCAGACAGGCAGTGTGGGATCTCGTTGCGGGCTTCGCCGACCAGGGCATCACCACATTGCTCACCACGCAGTACCTCGAGGAGGCCGACGTGCTCAGCGACCGCATCGTCGTCGTCGATCACGGAACGGTCGTCGCGGAAGGCACATCCGCCGAGCTGAAAGCGCGCACGGGAGGCAGCTTCTGTGAAGTGGTACCGCTGAATCCACACGATCTTTCCGCCGCCGCAGGAGTTCTACGATCGATGTGTCCGGACGGGCTCCTGTTCGATCCCGAATCCGATCACGTGTCGGTACCTGCACCCGACGGCGCCCGCACACTGACCGAGGTCCTGCGGCGACTCGAAGACGCACGGATCGAACTGGTCGACATCGCACTGCGACGGCCCTCGCTCGACGAGGTCTTCCTCTCCCTCACCGGCCACCCCGTCACCGAGGCGGTGGCGTCGTGACTGCGCCAGAGCAGTTCAGTGCTGTACAGCGGTCCAGTGCTTCACAGTGGTGGGTGCTTTCTGCGCGCCAACTGCGGACGGCCGTTCGTGGAGGTGAAGCGGTCACGGCGTTGATAGCACCGGTGGTCTTCACGGTCTGTTTCTACGTTCCGCTGCAGAAGGTCATCTCCATGTTCGGCAACGGCGTCGAGAACTTCGGTCAATTTCTGATGCCGCTCATCGCATTACAGGCCATCGCGTTCACGGCAATCTCGGTGGCATTTCTCGCCGCGACCGACGCCGTGGACGGGATCAACACCCGGTTCGCCTCGATGCCCATCTCGCCCGGCGTTCCACTGGGATCGCGCGTCGCCACCGGCATGTCGAAGTGCTCGGTGTCCTCGGCAGTAGCACTCGGCTGTGGTCACGCCATCGGGTTCCGCTTCTCGGGCACCGCAGTCGACACTGCGATGTTCCTCGTTGTCCTCGTGCTCATCGGGCTTGCGCTCATTCTCGGCGCCGACATCATCGGAACTGCATCGAAGAGTCCCGAGGCCACCACTCAGAGTCTGATTCTCCCCCAACTCGTGCTCGGCATGCTTTCGAGTGGATTCGCTCCACTCGAGCAGTTCCCGACGTGGGTGCAGCCGTTCGTCCGCAACCAACCGGTCTCACAGTTCACCACCGCACTACGTGATCTGGCCGACGGCACGGCAACCCTGTCGACGATGACTCCCACCGCGCTGTGGCTCTTCGCGCTGCTGGCGATCTGTATACCCCTGTCTCTCTTACTGAATACGAGGCGCTCATGACCACTACGGAAAACTCCACCACGGTATTGGTTCCGCAGACCCTGCTTCAGAGCCAGAGATTGATGCGCCATCTTTTCCGAGACCCGATGTCCCTCGTGCAAGCTTTCCTCTATCCAGCAGCGATGCTGGTCATGCTCGACATCGTCCTGGGCCAACAGGTCACCGCCTTCGCCGGACACGACTCGCTGTACGGGACGGTGCCGATGACCGCGCTGCTCAGCAGCATGCTCGGCGCGGTTGCCGGGGCCGTGACCCTCGGTCGCGAATGGGACGCGGGCATCCTCGCCCGATTCTGGGTGCTGCCGATCCACCGCGCATCCGGTCTGTCCGCGCGGGTGACCGCCGAGGCCACGCGAATTCTCGTCACCACCGTGATCATCTCGGCCGTCGGGGCTCTGCTTGGTTTTCGCTTCACCGGTTCGTTCCCGTCGGCACTGCTGTTCCTCGCGGTGCCGCTGATGTTCGGCATCGCATTCGCCACCGCCGTCATCGCCGCATCCTTCGCCCTCGGTAAGACCGCGCTCGTGGAATCGGTATCGCTGCTGTGCTCGTTGGCGATGTTCTTCAACCCAGGCTTCGTCCCACTGGCGGCCTATCCCACCTGGTTGCAGCCGTTCGTGGAGAACCAGCCGATGAGTTGCGCCATCGAGACCATGACGGCAATTGCACTGGGAGAACCCGCAGGCACTCCACTGCTGAAAACGGCGGTGTGGTCCTCGATCATCTTCGCCGCGAGCGTCGTGCCTGCCTTGCGGGGCTTACGCCGGGCCACCCAGCCGAGGTGAGGATTCGCTCACACTGCAGGCCGTAGTCGCCTCGGCACCGAACAGGTTTTCCGTACACTCGGTGGGATGCTCATGACCCAGGCCGACGCGAAGGCATCTCGCCGACGCGGATTCCACGCGTACCTCGATGTTGCGGTCGTCGTTCTGGTGCTCGTCGGTACCAACCTGATCGCGCACTTCACCACGGTATGGGCCAGCATCGCAACGGTACCCATCGCGGCCGTCATCCTCGTCGCACTGACTCGACGCCGCGGACTCGGCTGGGCCGAACTGGGCCTGTCACCGAAGCAATGGAAGACCGGTTCGATCTACGCGCTCGGTGCCGTCGGACTCGTCGTCACCGTCGTTGCGATCGGAGCTCTGCTGCCGATGACCAGGCCGTTCTTCATGGCGGATCGGTACGCCACCATCTCGGCTGCGCTCGTGGCGTCGATGATCGTCATCCCGTTGCAAACGGTCATCCCCGAGGAGTTGGCCTTCCGCGGCGTACTGCACGGCACGCTCGGACGCATCTATGGTGCCCGTGGCGTCTTCGCCGCCGGATCACTGCTCTTCGGCCTCTGGCATATCGCGTCGTCACTCGGACTGACCGCGGGCAATGCGGGGCTGAGCAATTTCCTCGGCGGCGGGGTGTTCGGTCAGATCGCAGGTATCGTGGCCGCGGTCATCGCGACAGCCGCCGCAGGCTTCGTCTTCACCTGGCTGCGACGCCGCAGCGGCAGTCTGATCGCCCCGATCGCGTTGCACTGGTCACTCAACGGCATCGGCGCACTCGCCGCTGCGTTGGTGTGGCAAGCGTCGATGTCCTGAAATCAGCGCACTCCGGTCGCACGTATCCCATCCAGCGGAAATTCGACTCGCCCACACCCCAGAGCCTGGCACCGTGGACCGATATGACGATCAACGCGAGCGACGCATTCGACAAACTGCTGGCGATCGAGGAGATCAAGCAGCTCTTCGCCGCCCGCCTGCGATGTATGGACAACAAGGAATGGGACCGCTACGCGGGCTTCCACACCGACGACGTAGTCAGCGACTCATGGGCCAGTCCCGACGCTGCCCCGCAGACCGACGCCTCCAAAATCGGCAAACAGGTGACCGGTTCGCAGGCGTTGGCCGCGGCTATTCGGAGCACGCTCGACGGCGCGGTCACGGTTACCAGCGTGCACCACGGCCACACCCCGGAGATCACGCTGACTTCGCCGACCACCGCCACGGGGATCTGGGCGATGGAGGACAAACTGTGGTGGACCAACACGGCCACCGGCACGACCGAGCACCTTCATGGATACGGCCACTACCACGAGGAATACCGTCTGGAGGACGGTCGGTGGCTGATCAGCTACCGGAATCTGACCCGCCTGCGCGTCGATTCGACCCCTGGATTTCACGACCGCTAGAGCCGAAAGACAGCGCCTGACGGCATATGCGCGGGTCAGCGCACATGCCGCAGGTAGCGTGCTCAGGCTCTACTTGGACTTCTTCGCTTCCCGCGCAGCATTTCTCGCTGCAAGATCCTCGGCATCGAGCTTGTCTGCCTGCTCCAACGTGGGCGCGCTACCGCCGAGACGAGCGGGAACCCAATAGGCGCCAGGCTCGTGGTCGTAATCTTCCTGCAGAGCCAGCAGCATCTCCTGCATCACCGAATGCAGCTTCTCGGTGAGCTCGCTCGGTGGACCGACCGGCTCGATAGGCTTGCCGACCGCAATGGAGATGGGAGTGTTGGTGCGCCCCAAACGCTTCGGGAAGCCCTTGGTCCAGACTCGCTGCGCACCCCAGATGACCGTCGGAATGATCGGCACGCCGGCCTCGATTGCCATTCTCGCCGCACCGGACTTGAATTCCTTGATCTCGAAGCTGCGACTGATAGTGGCCTCCGGGTACACCCCGACCAGCTCGCCCTTGCGCAGATCCGCGACGGCAGCCTGGTAGGAATCCGCACCTGCCCCGCGATCCACTGCAATGTGCTTCAGCGATCGCATGATCGGACCCGAGATCTTGTTGTCGAACACTTCCTTCTTGGCCATGAAGCGGATGTACCGCTTCACCGTGCGCACCGGCAGGCCGGCGTAGGTGAAGTCCAGGTATCCGGTGTGGTTGACGGCGATGACCGCGCCACCGGTGGCAGGGATGTTCTCCTCACCCACAACCTTGAATTTCAGGCCTTCCAGCGCGAAGACCACACGAGCGATGCCGATGACAGATCGATAGACGGGTTCCACAGTCCGCTAGCGTAGTCGCTGGAAGACCCAGGGGAGAAGACGCAGTCGGAAGGTCAGCTGTAGATGAGTTCGCGTAGAGGCATAGTTTTCGCAAGTGTGGGACTGTTCGGGGCAGTTCTCACGCTCACCGCATGTGGGGGTGACGGCCAGCAAGGCATTCCCACCGAGACGCGCTCGGCAACGGCAACGCCGCCCGCCACCACACCGCGCGCCACCACCACACCGCCGACCGCGACCACGCCGCCACCGGTGGGTCCGGCCGTCGGCGAAGTTCCGATGAACCCCGAGGCAGCCGGAGCCTTACGAGCATTCCTCACCGACCTCGATGTAGGCGGAGTCCCCGCGGTAACGGAAAAGTGCTGGACGGTTCCGCCGACCGAAATCCCCACCCTCTACAGCGACGTCGCGGCCATCCTCGACGCGGCCAAGGCCCCGGGCGTCGACGGGCAGTATGCAGTCACCTGGAGCAGCCCCACGGTCACGCTCAGCGTCGAACGCAGCGAAATAGCGTCGGGATACGCGTGTCCAGCGGTAACTCCGACAGGATCGCCAGGACCATACAGCGATACCGAAGGCGAGTACACCGTCGAGCGGTATCTCGGCCGCTTCACCGGCACCCCGGTGAACCCCGCGGATCTCGAGGGCAACTACCCGCTCGTATGCGACAACAGGACCATCTGGGACCCCCAGGGCACCGGAGCACCAACAGTGCCGCCGCTGGCAAACAATCCCGGCAGGCTCACCGGAGCGGCTTCGTACAACCCGGAGAGCGTCTATGTGGCAGCACGCGACGGCGTCTACACCACGGTCTACGCCGACGTCACCGACGTTTCCGGTGTCGAACAGAACCGGATCTTCACCCTGACGATCGGGTCCAACGGTTACTGCATCGGTGACGTCGTGTGAGGGAGTTGCCGCCCGCCCGCTTGAATGCCCGCCCGCCCGCTTGAATGGTCCATTCATACGATCAGATAGCTTCAGAGCGCCGTTCATGCGGTCGGGTGCACGCATATCTGCGCGACGGGGAGGAAATCTGTGACAACTCTGGGCATCGACACCAAGGTTCTGCTGCTGCTTTCGGGACTGATCCTGCTCTGGGCGTTGGCACTGGGGGTCTGGAAATTCCGGCAGATGGCGACATCGCCGACGGCCCTGGCACACCCGTACGTCGACATCGCGCACCGTGCGGCACTGATGTACTCGTTCGCGACACTCGTCCTCGCCGCACTCACCGAATTCAGCTCGTTCCCGACGGCGGTGAACCTCACGGCCGGTCTCGTCGCCGTCTTCTTCTTCGTCGCCGCCGTCGGAAGCTACATGGTGCACGGATTTTTGAAGGACACCGACAATCAATTCGAACATCCGGTCCGCGGGACACACGCTTTCATGTGGGCACTGATCGGCGGCGAAATCGGCGGTACGGCCGTTCTGCTCGCCGGTTTCGTTGTGGGACAGTTTTTCTGACCGCTTCAATGGTCCATTCATACGATCAGATAATTTGAAAGCACCATTCAAGCGCACGATGTAACTACTGTGGAACCCATGACACACGTGGTGGTCGCTGGTGCCGGTCTGGGCGGAATTGCCTGCGCACACGAACTGGCGCGCAAAGGTGTTTCCGTCACCATCGTCGACCGCAACGATTACCACCAGTTCCAACCGTTGCTCTATCAGGTTGCGACGGCACAGTTGCCTGCCGCCGACGTCGCACGACCGCTCGCAGCGATCTTCGAAAGCTTCGAGAACGTCCGGGTAGTTCAGGCAGAGATCAGCACCCTGGATTTCGCCTCACTGTCGCTCACCGCCGCAGGCGAAAAGATCTCGGGCGACTATCTCGTCGTCGCGGCTGGAGCACGCGCCAACTTCTTCGGAACGCCCGGCGCAGAAGAATTTTCGTTCCCGCTGTACTCCGTTGCCGACGCCGAGAAGCTTCGTCACCACGTCAGCGAGGTGTTGCGTGGTGAACACGATCCACTCGACGTCGTCATTGTCGGAGGTGGCCCGACCGGCGTCGAGACCGCGGGCGCATTCGCCGAACTGTTCATGGCCCTGCGCAAGATGAATCATCCAGGCGGTCGCGGGGAGGCCTGGCTCATCAACCACGGGCCGGCGTTGCTGGCGCCGTTCAGTGAACGCTCACATGTCTACGCACACGACAAGCTGGTCGAACACGGCGCGAAAGTTCGCCTTGGGGTCGGCGTCACCGCAGTCGATGCCGGCGGCGTCGTGCTCAGTGACTCCACCCGTATCGACTCGCGGACAGTCATCTGGGCCGGTGGCGAATCGGCGTCGCCGGTGGCCGCGACCGGCGACGCGAAACCCGGGCCCGGTGGGCGACTGGACGTGCTGGCAGATCTCACGGTCCCGAAATTCGACAATGTCTACGCCGTCGGCGACGTGGCGAACATTACCGACGTAGATGGAAAGACGTTGCCCCAGTTGGGTTCGGTCGCTCAGCAAGCAGGAACCTGGGCGGCCCACAACATCGAGCTCACCATCGCTGGAAAACGTCGGAAGGTCTTCCAGTACAAGGACAAGGGCATCATGGCGATGATCGGCCGCGGGGCCGCCGTCGCAGAGGTCGGCGCGCACCGACATCAAGTCGAGGGACCGCTCGCTTTCGCGGCGTGGCTCGGCGTCCATGCCGCACTACTGAGCGGCGCGCACAGCAAGGTCGACGCTTTCCTGTCCTGGGCGTGGGACTACTTCGACAGCGATCACGCCGCGATCGTCGAGTGCCACGGAAATCCGAAGCGCATCGCCTGGGCCGACGACCTGGAGCCGACCATCTGACACGGCTCTAGCGCAGGACATCCGTTCCGACGAACGGCACCAAAGCTTCCGGCACCCGAACGGTCCCGTCGGCCTGCTGGTGATTCTCCAGGATCGCGACGATCCACCGCGTCGTGGCCAATGTTCCGTTCAGCGTCGCAGCAATCTGCGGCTTGCCGTTGTCGTCGCGGTACCGAACGTTCAGGCGTCGAGCCTGAAAGGTCGTGCAGTTCGAGGTCGAGGTCAGCTCGCGGTAGGCATTCTGCGTCGGCACCCAAGCCTCGCAGTCGAACTTGCGCGCCGCCGAGGACCCGAGATCGCCACCGGCGACGTCGATGATTCGGTACGGAAGTTCCACTGCCGCAAGCATTTCGCGCTCGAACTCGAGAAACTTGCGATGCTCGGCCGCTGCGTCCTCGGGCTTGATGTAGGAAAACATCTCGATCTTGTCGAACTGGTGGACGCGGATGATCCCGCGAGTGTCTTTGCCGTACGAACCCGCTTCGCGACGAAAGCACGTCGACCAGCCGGCATAGCGCTTCGGGCCGTCGGACAGGTCGAGGATCTCGCCTGCGTGGTACCCGGCCAGCGCAACTTCCGACGTGCCGACGAGATACAGATCGTCGGCTTCGAGTCGGTAGATCTCATCGGCATGCGCCCCCAGGAATCCGGTTCCCGCCATGATCTCCGGCCGCACCACCACCGGCGGGATCATCATGGTGAACCCGTTCTTGACGGCCTTCTGCGCTGCCAACTGCAACATCCCCTGCTGCAGCAACGCCCCGTACCCGGTCATGAAGTAGAACCGCGAACCCGACACCTTCGCGCCGCGTTCCATGTCGATGAGCTTCAGTGACTCACCGAGCTCGAGGTGGTCCTTCGGCTCGAAGTCGAACGTCGGGATCTCACCGACGGTTTCCATCAACACGAAATCGTCTTCGCCGCCGGCGGGAGCTCCCTCTTCGACGACGTTCGACAAGGCACGTTGCGCGCTGTCCACCGCGGCATCTGCCTCGTTCTGACGCGCCTCCGCAGCCTTGACCTTCGCCGCGAGCTCGGACGACCCTGCCAGCAACGCAGGACGCTCCTCCGCCGACGCCTTCCCGACGCGTTTGCCGAGAGCCTTCTGCTCGGCGCGGAGCTGATCGCCGGCAAGCACTGCGGCCCGTCGGGATGCATCGGCGTCGAGCAGCACGTCGACGAGCGCGGGATCTTCTCCACGGGTGCGCTGTGAGGCACGGACGACATCGGGATTCTCACGAAGAAACTTCAGGTCGATCACGAGGAAAACCTTACTTGCCGAGCAAGTCCAGGTAGTCCTCGCGTCCGAACATGCGCGCCGCGTCGATCGCCGACGGATGCCCACCATGCGGATCCGCTCCACCCTCGACCAGCTCTCGCACCACCTCGTCCTCCCCCTTGAAGACCGCGCCTGCGAGCGGAGTCTGGCCCTTCTCGTTCGGCCGATTCACATCGGCACCCTTGCCGACCAGCATACGAACAGTGCGCGCGTGACCGTGATAGGCCGCCAACATGACCAGGGTGTCCCCCGCCTCGTTGTTGAGGTCGACCGGTACACCGGCGTCCAAATATGCCTTCAAGGACTCGGCATCACCGTCGCGGGCCATCGTGAACAGGCGGCCCGCAAGCTCGGCGATGTCAGCACTGGTCTCCTCGGGGTCTGTCATAGGAACCGAAGATACTCGGGCATGATGGAGTTGATGTCCACCAGCGATCCGGCCCGGCCGGGGAAACCCACAACGACACGCAACCCGCGCACAGTGTCGGCGCACGTTGCGCGTCGAGGACTCGTCTTTGTCGCTGTGGGGGCCGTCGCGGCTGCTGCGATCACGCTCTCCGTGTCCGGCGGCTTCTCGCAACCGGAGAAGATCGCCACCCACTCGGCCAGCAGTCCTGCGACGTCAGGTGCCGTCACGGCCAAGACGTTCGGCTCGGCCGATCCAGGCACGTGCCTGCAGTGGACGCCGACCGATGACCCCGCGACCGACCGACAGGACCTCGCCGAAGTTTCCTGCGCCGATCCGCATCGATTCGAAGTAGCAGCCGACGTCGATCTGAGTGCCTATCCCGGGCTCGAGTTCGCTCCGAACTCGATGTATCCGGGTGCGCAACGCTTCGGGCAGCTACGCGACGAGCATTGCGTCGATGCCGTCGACGACTACCTGGGCGCCAAGTTCGATCCGAGCGGCAAGTTCAGTGTCGGGCTGATGTTCCCCAGCGAAGCAGGATGGGCATCGGGCGAACGGACGTTGCGGTGTGGAATCCAGAAGTCCACCAACACGGGAATTCCGCAGGAGATGACCGGCTCGGTACTCGACCTGGATCAGTCGAACGTGTGGGAGCCCGGCACCTGCATCGGCATCCTGCAGAACGTGCCCGCCGATCCGGTCGACTGCAGCGCGCCCCATGCCTTCGAGGTGGTCTCGGTCGCAGACCTGAGCCAACAGTTTCCGAACGGAATCCCCAACGAGGCCGACCAGGACGCCTACCTCACGACGGTCTGCACCGACGCCGTGAATGCATACCTCGGCTCCCCAACCGCGCTGCGGGACAAGACGCTGACGCTGTTCTGGGACAACATCGACGTCACCAGTTGGCTGGCCGGTAGCCGTCAGGTCAGCTGCTCGATAGGCAGCGAGCTCGACACGGGTGGCTTCGCGACGATCGTCGGATCCGCACAGGGCGACATCCTCATCAACGGTCAACCGCCGGCACCGCCGCCGTCGGCACCGGACGGTCGGGCCCTCCCCACGCCGCTGCCCGGTGCGGCCCCGATCACGTCGGGAGGATGACATCCCTACCGACATGAGCCGCGCCGACTTCGAAAACGCCGTCGGCGACGCCCTGGACACGCTTCCGCCGGACATCACCGACCGCATGGACAACGTCGTCATTCTCGTCGAGGAAGAGCACCCAACCGAGGACATCCTCGGCCTGTACGAGGGGGTCGCGCTCACCGACCGTTACGAGTACAGCGGACACCTACCGGACGTGATCACCATTTACCGTCGTCCGATTCTCGACATGGTCGACGACGCCGAAACTGCCCGACGCGAGATCGCAATCACCGTCGCCCACGAGGTGGGGCATCATTTCGGCATCGACGACGAGCGCTTGCACGAACTGGGTTTCGGGTAGTTCCCCGCCGCTTGAATGGTCGATTTCAAGACATCTGATCGTATGAATGGACCATTCAAGCGGGCCGGGGTAAGCCATAACCAACTAGGCGCTGAAGCGGGCCGGGGTGAGCTGAACCCGACGCCTACGCCGCGACCGACTCCCGAGCCTTGCTGACGGCCCGATCGGTGAGGAACGCGAACGCCAGGCCGAGCGCGATCCACAGCGTTGCCTGCGTCGCCAGTGAGGACAGTCGGAACTCCCACAACAGCGTTGCCGGGAAATCCGCGCCGACTTCGTTGATCGTGGGCAGCAGTACATATCCCAGGCCTACGACGACGAGGAACGCCGCCAGCGGAGCCGCGATCCGAACAGCAAGCGAACTGTGCGACGCCACTGATTTTGCGACATACAGTCCGATTGCTACCGCCAACAACCCGAGAACGACCGAAGCGAGCCACAGCCAGGTGCGCTGGTCGATGGTGTCGGGGTCGCCCACGGCAGGTGGATTGGCCGGATATTTGAAGAACGGCACAGCTTCGATTGCCAGCCAACCGAGCGCGCCTGCAGCGATAGCGAGCGTCGACCCGGACAGCGAGGTGAACCGTCGTGCGTAGTGCAACACCGTCGCGAAGATCGCACCGAGCGCGAGTCCTGCAAGGCCGGTTGCCAGGAACAGCCCCGCACGCTGGCCGTCACGGCTGACGAGCGCATCTTCCTCGTCGTGCGAATGTGCGCCCGGGGTGGCTTCGACGTGCTCGGCCGCACCCGCCGCCTCCTCGATGGCGATGGCCGAATCCACGTGCGGCTCACCGATGACGAACGCGACGGTGCCCGCGAGCAGACCCGCGATGAGACCCGCAAGGAGTCCGCGGACGAGCAACTGGAGATAGGTCCCCTGCAAGGTGGTCACACGCGGGGACGACGTGGTCAGTGACACGGGAGACCCAGCAGGTGGCGTCCGTCGTGCATCAGTTCGTGCATGTACATTCCACTACGTGAAATGGCGCCCTGGTCGAAACCGACCAGGTAGAGCACGACGAATGCGAGGAGCACCACCGCCGCGGCGACGACTGCGAGGGCAGCCGACTCCGTGGCGTTGCTGGGATTGTGAACGATGGCCATGATGGAATGCCTCCTGGGATTGTGCGTCCCTTTCGAACCGAAGCGATGTGTCAGTTTTCTGGCTCTCGGAACCGCTGAGGTCCGATCACAGTGGCGCAACCGCTCCGGATTCACACCGGAATTGCCTGCACACATCGCGCTTACCCGCGAACTCTGGCACCGATCTCGGCCCGGTGTCAATCGGAACCAGGGTGCGATGAGCCCATGATTGGAGAGGAGGCCCGATGCCGTCGACAGTGACGCGGCTCTCGCTGGTCAGCCATGGCACGACCGAGGCGATGCGTCGCGCCAGGTTCCATTCGGGCGAACCGGTCGATTCGGGCGGGCTGAAGCGCTTGGAGGAACTTACCTTCGACACGGATGCCGAGATGACCATGATCGCGCCGGAGCGGCGAACTCGACAAACTGCGGCGGTACTCGGCGTACAGGGAGCCATCGTCGCCGACCTCGCCGACCTCGACTTCGGCGAGTGGACCGGCCGAACGATGGATGACCTCGGCGAATCCGAGCTGCTGGGATGGCTCACCGACACCTCTACCGTCCCACCGGGCGGTGAATCGATCGACGCGCTGTTCTACCGCGTCGGACAATGGATGAACAGGATGGCGACCGAGCGGCGTCGACTGCTGGCGGTCACGCATCCTGCTGTCGTCCGCGCCGTCGTCGTCAGAGCACTCGACGCACCGTCGTCCTCGTTCTGGCGTGTGGACATCCCACCCGCGACGGTGACGAATCTGAACTTCCGAGGTGGGCGATGGACCCTTCGGTCTGCGGCAGAAAAAATCACCTGAGCTTTTTTGCGCGGAGTGGAACCGATTGCGCAGTGCCGTCGTCAAAGTTCTACGAGAGCGAAATTTTCGCTGCGTGACGAAGGAGTGGGGTTATGCCAGGAAATGTGCGCGTCGACCCGGTTGCCCTCGAGACCGCCGCTGCCGAGTTGGATGCCCTGGCAGCTCGGCTCCAGACGAGTCTGACGGCCGTGTCGGTGCCCATCGAGATCACACCCGCCGGCAGCGAGGAAGTCTCACTGCTCGCCAATCGCTACTTCCTTCGCGCTGCGGGTTCGTTCACTCCGGCCGCCACCGACGCGATCAGCGAACTGATCGAGGCCGCTTCCGCACTGCGAGCACAGGCGTCCGCGTACCGAGATGTCGACTTCGAACACGGTCGGGCACTGACAATCTGAAGAGCTGACTATCCACGAGCACTGACGGGGCTGGGTAAATGACGGGGGAGATGTTGTGACACTGGGAGTAACGGGGGTCGTGTGGCTACCACGCACCGCGACAGTCAATTCAGCGGCGTTGCTGCTGGGAACCGGTCCGGCCCCACTGATCGGTGCCGCGGGCGCGTGGGGGTCGGTTGCGGCTGCCTATACCGACGCATCGATCACAGTGGGTCGGGTCATGGCTGTTCTCGCGGCCGGCTGGGAAGGCGAGGCGGCCAATGCCGCCCAGGCTCGCTTCGGCGGATTTTCGGCGTGGACGCAAGGTACTGCCACGCGTGCCACCGAGATCAGCGGACACGCTCTCGCCGAGGCTGCGGCCTATACGACTGCGGTCGCTGCGATGCCGAATCCGGTCGAGATAGCTGCTGTGAAATCCGCCAAGGTTGCCGCGTACAGCTCTGGTGGCGCATTGAACGGCAGCGCCGAAGCGCTCGAGATGACGGACCGCACGCTCGACGTTCGGGCTGCGCTCGTCATGGACGCCTACGAAGCTGCGACGACGCCACTGGCCATCACGGTCTCGTTCGATCGGCCGCCCGAGATCGTCAACGACACTTCTGGTGGTTCCTCCGGGCCCGACGGCAGTATCGCCAGGGGCACCTCGTACGAGGAAACGACAGCCTTCGGGTTCAGCGCCCACACCTCACCCGCGCAGGCGGTCATCGCCGCAGCCACAGCAGCAGTTCAGAATCCTGCGTTGGCGGCTGCCGCGGGTCAGGTGGCCAGCTCTGCAGGCTCGATCGCCGGCTCGAGTGTCACCACCGTTGCTTCCGCGGCCACAAACGTCGGCGGATCCGCGGTGTCGACGTTCATGAACTCACAGAACCCTTCGCAGGGCTCGGCGGGATCATCGCTCGCGGCTGCAGGCAGAGCCGATGCTGGAGCACTGGGTTCGGCGGCAACGCGAGCAATGTCCTTCGGGTCCATCGGTTCCGCCGGATCAGCGGGCACCGGCGGGGTCGGTTTCGGCCGGGTGTCGGGCGGTCTCGGTAGCACCGCGTTCGGGGCTCCCAACGGACCGGGGGGCGCGTCCTCGGTGGCAGGCAGTGAGCGCGTTCTGGCAGGCGCCAATGGCTCGGGCGTGTTCGGGGCGGGCGCGAACGATGCTGCAGCCACGGCCCGTGGTGCCGGTGGGCCGGCATCGACGGCCGGGGCCCAGGGTGACGAAGACGAAGAGCACCGGACGCCTGGTTATCTGAAGCAATTCGAGCACTTCGGTGACGGCCGCACGGTTGCACCGTCGGTCATCGGCGCAGAACCGACATGGAACGATCGTTGATCGACTTGGGGACTCGACCTCTCGGCCACACCGTTCCCTCCGCCGAGCTCGATGCCGATCGGATGGACTACCTCGTCGAGGCCCTCGGAATCGTCGAGCTACCGGTAGTGCTGGACGTATTCCCGCGGTTCGATGGGGCTGCTGAGCGAGCGGCCGCACTTCGGCGTGGGTTCGACGGCCTCGATCACGACGGATTGTTGCCCGACGGGCGGGTTCATCCCGACCTCGAGATGTGGTTGCGTGTTCTGGATCGGCCGCGCTGGTTCATCGCTGCACGACTGATCAGCAGGCCGTTCACCAGTGATTCTTCGATGACCGGAATCGCTCTGGCGTCCAACGAGAGCGGTTCGGTCCTCGCTGTGGCTTCGGGTGGGTGGCTCCGCCTAAGCGCATCGGTCGGGAATCCGGCGGAGGAACTGCTCGATGCACTCGGCGTGAGAAGGCCGTTCGAGTTTCACGGAATCGCGGCGCCGACAGATCTCCTGGCGGAGGCGCTCGACGGCGCACCGACCGATCGCGTCGCCACCTCGGCGAGACTCTCCCACATCGGAATCGAGGAGTCGGCAGCTGCCGACGTCGCCGCAGCCATGAGCACGTGCTCGGCCCACGCCGAGATCACCTCGGTCACAGTCGGTTCCGGAATCCGGACTGTCGGGCAAAATCCGGTCGCATTCTTCGACACTCGGCGTGGCCGGATCGTGGCAACATCGTCCATGGCGGCAGACGGTCGACAGTGGACGTCGTTGTCGCCTGGTTCTGATGGACGCGTGCGATCTGCGATCGAGGAGCTCATCACAGGCGCGGCCGACTGATCGGCGCGGTCAGCTGATCGGCGCGGTCAGCTGATCGGATCGTCGAGCGTGTGGCTGCCTTTGCCTTGAAATGGCAGAACGAAGGTCCCCCAGCGGACACATGCCCAGCCGCCGCTGGCAAGTGGTACGAGCTCGACGGTCCCGGTATTGTCGAGGTGGTTGTCCGCGGCGAATGCGCCATCCACGCCGCCCAATACGCCACCGACCAGCCTGATGGCGGCACCGTGACCGACCACCACCACATCGCGTGGATCATCCTCGAACAGGTACTGCTCGCGTAGTTGCTCGAGAACCGGCACGTAGCGGTCGAGAACGCTGCGGCCGGTCTCGCCGCCCGGCACCTGTGCGTCGAGATCGCCGCGGTGCCATGCGCCGTAGACGGCGGTGAATCCGTCGTGCGCTTCCTTGTCGGTGCGATCTTCCCAATCGCCTGCGGACGCTTCCTGCAGGCCATCACGCTCGAGCATCATCGAAGACGTGGCAAGCGCTATATGTTCGGCGGTTTGCCGTGCGCGAAGCGCAACAGAGGACACGAGCACCGCGGGCGGCCTCCCGGCTATGGACTGCCCGTATTTCCTCGCCTGCTCATGACCGACATCAGTGAGGGCGGCCCCGGGCGGCCGCGTGTCCAACCTCTTGGCTACGTTGCCGAAGGTCTGGCCATGTCGGACGAGGATCAGCTTGCCCGTCATCTGTCCCCTTTTCCGGCGCGCAATCCCGCCAACCACTCGATCTCTCTATCCAACGACGGGGGCGTCCTTCCTGTTCCCGTCGCGACAGGCCAAGATCCGAGGTATCGAAGTTCCATCTTGCGATGCAGCGCTCCGAGAGCTTCGGACACGGCAGGATCGTCGATGTGACCGACGCAATCGACGTAGAACCGGTAGGTCCCGAATTCGGTTCGGGTGGGCCGTGATTCGATTCTTGTGAGGTCGATGTCGCGGATCCCGAACTCGGACAGTGCACCGAGCAGAGCACCAGGCTGATTGTCCGGCATCAATACCACCGCGGTGCGGTCCGCTCCGGTGGGGGCGAGCGCAGGACGTGGGGCTCCGACGAGGACGAAGCGAGTGCGCGCATTGCCGACATCGGCGACACCGTGGGCCAATGCCGGAAGTCCGAGGCGCTCACCCGCGAGGACCGTCGACACTGCGGCATCCGCGAGTCCTGCAGCGACGTCCTCGGCGGCGCCGGCGTTGGACGAGGCGAAGTGCACCTCCACGCCGGGGAGGTTCGCGTCGAGCCATTGCCGAATCTGGTTTGCAGCAATGGGATACGCGCGGATTGTTCGAACCTCGGCCAGCGTCATACCGGGTGCACCGAGGATCGAGAAGGCTACCTCGATCTCGGTCTCGGCGAGAATCTGCAATCTCGTTCCGACGGCGAGAGCGTCCAGAGTCGGCGGAACCGACCCCTCGACCGAGCTCTCGATCGGCACGACGGCTGCCACCACACCGCCGTCGCGAACTGCCTGCAACGTCGATGGCGGGCTCGTCATCGGAACTCGTTCGACCTCTCCGGTGAGTCCGAGTTCGTCGAGAACGCCGAGTGATGTGAATTGACCGAGGGCCATCTCGGTGAATGTTCCCGATGGACCGAAGTACGCGATTGCAGGCACGGTCCGAGGCTACTGGGTCCGCTGAAACGCGTCAGACCAATCAGTCTGCAAGAAGGCCGGCGGCGAGAAGGACTGCGTGCGCGCCGACCGCGTCGTCCACTTCGATGCCGAGCAACACCGTTCGCACTGCTTCGGCCGCCTCCGGTCGTAGCGCGATCAGAGCACCGACGTCGGGTTCGGCCAGAGCTCGCAGTATGTCGTCGCCCCGAAGTGCGGCGACGGTGGCCGCGAGGATCGCGAGCACCTCTTCGCCCGATTGTGCGCGAGCGGAGAATCCGACTTCGGCGTGCGCGACCACCGCCAGGACATCCGCGATCCGACGCGGAGATTCCCACGCTCCGAACCCAGGAGTGCGGTGCGCGTCGACGATTGCTGTGACCGTCTCCATGACGTCGCCCTCGGTCACATCAGGAAACACCACCAGCGGCGACGGCAGCCGCAGCGACGTGGCTTCCGCGAGCGTGTCCTCGCGCACGTTCACGTGGTACCTGACCACCTCGTACAACGCATGTCGGTTCTTCCGAAGATCGTCCGGATCGATGTCGAGTTCGACGACGATCCGACCGAAGTTCTGCTCGGTTCGCACCGAAGCCAGGACCGAGGCGTCGATGACCGGGGGTCCGGTGGTGACGGCGTCGGGACAGCCCGAGGCTTCAGCGGCGGTGCGGCATCGCTGCTGCAGCAGCCCGGCGACGAGCGCCTGCGGATCGGGCCGGTGGGGCGCACCCAGGGTGAGTGGAATGGACACCGTTACACGGTAGACCGGGGAAATTCGCGCCGAACACTTGCGATCAAGGCAAGCGTCAACTAACTTAGGTTTGCCTCACCTACTAGGCATCGCATCGGAGGAAGTCATGATCGGCGCAACCACCACCGGACCGTCTACCGCTGAACGAGTCCGCAGCGCCTGCGCGCGTGCGGAAGGTGCAAGGCTGGCGATCGAGGGAAGCGAACCTGTAGTCACCCTGCTTCATCACTTGCGCTCGAACGGCGAAGTGATAGTTGCGGTACCGGAGGATTCGGAAGTAGCCACACTCGCCTGCCGACCTTCCGGCGCCGGAGTGCCCGCAGTCCTCGAGCTGACCGATCATGCACCGCTGGAGCTCCGCGAATCGGTCCGGTCACTGGTGTGGCTACGCGGGGAGCTTCGACCCGTGCCCGCCTCGCTCATGCGGCCGATGGCCGGCGCCGTAGCCGCCGAACACCCGCACCCGGCCTTGCTCGACATCGGCCACGGAACGATCCTTCTCCGCCTGATCCTGTCGTCTTCGGTGGTCGCCGACAGCACCGGTGCCGAACCCGTCGACGTCGAACACCTCCTCGCCGCCGAGCCCGACCCCTTCTGGGAGATGGAGACGAGCTGGCTGCAGCACCTCGACAGCGACCATCCCGAGCTCATCGATCAGCTGGCCAGAAGACTGCCGCCATCGCTCCGTCGGGGCCGAATCCGGCCGCTCGGGATCGATCGGTACGGGATCAGCCTGCGCATCGAGAGCGACCACGGCGACAACGACGTTCGGTTGCCTTTCGGCCAGCCCGTCGACGACAGCATGGCGTTGAGCCGTGCTCTCCGAGTACTCGCCGGATGCCCATTTCTGAACGGGCTGCGAGCTCGTAGCTGAGAACACCGGTCGGCAGGGCACACTCGTTACGTGATCGCCCTCAAAGGCTGGCTGTCTCCGCCCACGCCTGACACCGGCCCACCACCGGACCCGACCGAGCGACGAGCAATCAAGATCGAGATTGCGATCGTTCTACTGGTCACGTTCGGGCTCAGCGGACTGAGCAGCATCCTCTCGCTCGTCGAGGACGCAATGGTCGCGGGCAGCCTGTCGGAACAGACCGTCGCGCTGAACACCTCGAGTTCGAGCCTCGGGATCATCGATCTGCTCTACCAGCTTCTACGTATCCTCCGGCTCTGTGCCTCGGGCGCTCTCGGGATGTATCTGCTGTGGCGTGCGGGCCTGGGGCCTCGGCTCATCGGACTTGCGAAGCCGCGGTGGAAAAGCGATGCCTTACCCGGCCTCGGTCTGGCCGCGCTGATCGGCATCCCCGGACTGCTGCTCTACCTCGTCGCCAACGCCCTCGGGCTCAATCTCACTGTCGTGCCGAGCACCATAGACGATCATTGGTGGCGAATCCCCGCTCTCGTCGCTTACGCATTCGCCAACTCGGCCGCCGAAGAAATCATCGTGGTCGTGTATCTGATCTCCCGGCTGCGACGCCTCGGATTCAGCGAGAATTCGTCATTGCTCGCATCGGCGCTACTACGCGGGTCCTATCACCTCTACCAGGGCCTCGGGGGCGGCATCGGCAACCTGGCCATGGGCCTCGTCTTCGGAAGGTACTGGCAGAAGACCAGCCGACTATGGCCGCTGCTCATCGCGCATGCACTCATCGACATCGTCGCGTTCGTCGGTTACACCGCCTTGCGTGGCCACCTCACGTGGCTGCCGTAGGTAGAGTCGATCCGTGAACGACGACCAGCGAAACAGAGGGGCCCCTCGACAAGGTCCCCCTCCCGGCCACCGGCCGCCTCCCCCTGGTTATCGGCCACCACCCCAGAACCGGCAGCCGCCACCGCAGAAGCGGCAGCCGCCACCGCCTCCACCCGAGGGCACGCAAGTCATCCGCCGGGACGGTCGGAAACAGCAGCAGGCCTGGTCCCAGGCGCCCGAGCCCGGCACGGCGTCACGCCCACCGAATCCGACGCAGCATTATCCGCGCGATCCGGGCTGGGCACCTCGCCAGACTCCACAGCCCTATACCGAACAGGGCTACGGCGCGGAACCACCACGACGAAGGACCCCGCCTCCCCCACAACGCTCACCCCGGCGTCCGGAGCCGGCAAAACCTCCACGTGTGCGCAAGAAGCGACACCGGGGTCGACGGTTCGGCCTTGTCTTTCTCGTGTTGGCACTGCTGCTCGGCGGACTCGTCTACTTCGTCGACAGCTCACTGACCCGTATGGACGCTCTGAGCAACTACGACGGCCGCGTCGCCGATACCCCAGGAACCAATTGGCTGCTCGTCGGGTCCGACAGCCGCGCAGGCATGACGCCCGAGCAAGAAGCTGCATTGGCGACGGGCGGTGAAGTAGGGCCGAGTCGTACCGACACGATCATTCTGATTCACATTCCCGAAGGCGGCGGCGCCACCACGATGGTCAGCTTGCCCCGTGACTCCTACGTCTCGGTACCGGGCAATGGGCAGGACAAGCTCAACGCATCGTTCGCCTTGGGGGGTCCTCCGCTGCTGGTTCAGACCGTCGAGGGCGCCACCGGGGTACGCGTCGACCACTACGCGGAGATCGGGTTCAGTGGTTTTGCCGGGATCGTCGACGCACTCGGCGGTGTCGACATCTGTCTCCAGTCCGCCATCGACGATCCGCTGGCCGGCATCAGCCTGCCTGCAGGCTGCCAGGAGTTGGCCGGATCCGACGCTCTCGGCTTCGTGCGTTCACGCGCAACCGCACTCGCCGACATCGATCGAATGAACAATCAGCGTCAGTTCATGTCGGCGCTGCTCGCGAAGGCCACCAGTCCAGCTACCTATCTCAATCCACTGCGCATCTGGCCGTTGATGAAGGACACCGCCTCCTCGCTCAGCGTGGACGAGGGCGACCATTTCTGGAATCTGCCGTCGTTGGCATGGGCCATGCGCGGCGATCTCGTCACTACGACAGTTCCCGTCGCCGGGTTCGAAGACTCCGACGTCGGCAACGTTCTACTGTGGGACAACGATCGCGCATCTCAATTCTTCGACGCACTGGCACAGGACCGTCAGATCCCGCAGGACTTGCTGACAAGCGGTCCCTGACCACCTGGATCGACGGCGTATGCACGCCGACAAATCCCCGAAATACCTCGAAAATCAGGCAGTCGAAAGTAAAGAGTTAGGTAAATCTAATGTAGGCAACCGTGGCCTCAATAAGGCTGAGCTTGCATGACAATGCCCTCTGACCAGCCTATTCTCTACGACATGAGCGCTGACATCAAAGACACCACACATTCGAAATTCCACGCACTTCTGCGTGACCAGATCCGCAACGAATTCAACGCCTCGCACCAATACATTGCCACGGCAGTGTATTTCGACAATGCTGATCTCCCGCAGTTGGCCAAGCACTTTTACGCACAGGCCGTAGAAGAGCGTAACCACGCGATGATGATCGTCCAGTACTTCCTCGATCGCGACATCACCGTCGAGCTCACCGGCGTGGATCCGTCGAAATCAGTCTTCACCGATGCACGCGAGCCCATCGCGCTGGCCCTCGCACAGGAGGAGACCGTCACCGAGCAGATCATCCAGCTCGCGAGCACGGCCCGCGAAGAGGGCGACTACGTGGGCGAGCAGTTCATGCAGTGGTTCCTCAAGGAGCAGGTCGAAGAGGTTGCGAGCATGAAGACGCTGCTCAACATCGCTGACCGCGCAGGCCATAACCTGTTCGATCTGGAAGAATTCGTCGCTCGCGAGATGAGCAGTCCAGCAGGACCGGACACCAGCGCGCCGCGATCTGCAGGCGGCTCGCTGTAGAAACCTTCGACGCGCTCGACTGAATGTGGAAGCTATGCCCAACGGCATAGCTTCCACATTCAGTTTCAGCGCAATGGTTCGAGCGGGAAGTCAGCGCAGAGTTACCTGACGGCCACGAAGCCCATCGCGCGAGCGCAGCTGCTCGGACGTCAGAGGGCCTTCCACCGTGAGAGCCTCGTTCAACTTCTCACCGAATGTCACGGCCGGCAAAGACCACTCGGTCGGATGCATTTCAGGATCGAGATCGAACACCGGAACCAACAGGCCGTGCGCACGGAACGAACCGGCGTACCGCGAGCCTTCACCCAACGTGAGATCCCCTGCCGCATGCAGGCGAGCGAGCGCTAGCATCAGATCGTCCTCGCTCTCCGGACGAACCCACCGCAGATGCGCCTTGGCTCCCGCATCGACCCACCACGCAGCGACGAGACCGTCGCCCTCCAGACGCGCAGAAGGCATGATCGCCTGATTGGCGCGTTCCACCGTCGCAGCCACATCGGGCGCAGGCTCGAGGCCATCCGGCAGCCACCAATTGAAATCCTGATACACGGTGATGTCCAGCTGCGCCGACGGGTCGAGAACCTCGGAGAGTGCAGGCGTGTTGCCGTCCGGTATCGACGCATCCAACGACTCACCCGGTGCGGCCTCCCGTGCCCACTCCAGAGCGCTCGCCAAATCGGCCGCAATATTGGGCGAATGTGCCTGTACCTGCAGTCCGACGAAACCATTCACCGCCGAATCCGATTCCCGGACCAACGCAGCAACCGCACCGGGGAGCACGGTCGCGATGGCGATCGTCCGACCGGACGCATCCACCGGCGCCACCGCCGTCGCAGACGGAACGAACTCACGCATCGCGACGAGATCGCACTCCGCGGCCACACCCTGGAACGGCCGAACCGGCGCCGCCTCCAGACTTGCGCGTTCGGCTTCGCGTGCAGCTATCAGCGCTGCACGATTACTGCCCTGTTTCGGGCCACTGTTTCTTTTGCTCTTACCCACGCCCGAAACCTACACGCCGAACCACTCTCGAGGTCACTCCGCAGGCTCCGCTCCTGTTCTCACCTGGTCACTCCGCAGGCTCCGCTCCTGTTCTCACCTGGTCACTCCGCAGGCTCCGCTCCTGTTCTCACCTGGTCACTCCGCAGGCTCCGCTCCTGTTCTCACCTGGTCACTCCGCAGGCTCCGCTCCTAGTAGGCGTCGAGCCACGCCCTCGTACGGCCAGGATTGTTCGTCGCGATCCAGCTGACACCCAGATCGCGGCACAGTTGAACGTCTTCCTTCTCCTCGACGGTCCAGCAGTACGTCGCGCGGCCGGATGCTGCAGCTCGATCGACGATCCACGGGCGCTCGCGCAAGCTTCTGATCGACGGCCCGATAGCCGTGGCGCCGACCGTCGTCGCTGCGCCGCCGCCGAGATAGAACGAGGACTCACCCAGCAGGACTGTGGGCAACATTGGCGCGAATCGGCGTACTCGCCATACCGCGGTAGGAGCGAACGACATGATGACCGCACGCGAGAAGTCCGCAGACGCTGGTTGGGCCAATCCGTAGCGATGCAACTCGGCGAGGACCTTGTTCTCGATGAGGCTGCCGTACCGCACTGGATGCTTCGTCTCGATGAACAGTTTGGTCGGCTTACTCGTCCAGTCGAGGACCAGTTCGATCAGGTCGCTGAGAGTCAACAGCTCCGCCGACTCCGCGCCGTCGCCATAGTCGAATGCTTTGAGCGCCTCGAGGTGTAGTTCGCTGACCCGGCCCGATCCGGTGGATGTCCGGTCGACGCGGCGATCGTGGACGCAGACGATGTGGCCGTCACGAGTGAGCCTGACGTCGCACTCGAGGCCGTCGGCGCCTTCACGCAGGGCGAGGTCGTAGGCGGCGAGCGTGTGCTCCTTCTTCTCCGCCGACGCACCGCGATGCGCGACGACGAACGGGTCTCGACGGCTTTGACTCACCCGGTCGTCACTTTTTCATCACTTACCGCAGATTCGGATTCGGAGGGGCTGGGCGCAGGTTCCGTGCGGCCAACGGAGATGACCCATCGGGTCGGGGTTGCGCGGTCGGCCCCGCGAAGCCCCTGACTGTCGATCCCGCGGATGAGAAGGAGGGTCGAGAACGCCACGGCCGCAGCGACGACTGCCCCCACCGCGGACAGCAACACTCCGTCGGCCTCGGCTTGCAGGGTGTCGCGGAACCGCCACAGCGTCACGGTGAGTACGAGAACCCAATCGAGGACCCAGACTGCCCACCAGATTCGAACGAGCGTCAGAAGTTTCGTCCGTTCGATTCCGCCTCGAACGTCGACCAGTTCGGTCAGATAAACGCCCGGCATCGCCAGGGACAGAACGGGGACGAGCGATCCCAGAAACATCGTTCTCGCTCTTCGGGGGTCGCGGCTGCCTGCGCGGGCGAAGTGTTCTCCACGACGGACCACCAGCCAGGACACAGCAGCCACGGCGGCCGAGACTCCGATGATGATCGAGGCAACTTCGGCGAACACCACCAGTGCGTCCGAGGCCATGAGGACTCTGGGGTTCACCAACCGGGTTCGGTTGTAGAGCAGAATTCCGTATCGAAACAGTTCGGCGACGCATGCCAGTGCCAGCAGGGCCATCGTCAGCGTCAGCAATCCAGGCGCCGATTCGGCCCAGCGCTCGCGTCGGGAGGGATCGTCCGACTTCTTCTGCACCGGATTGTCGATCAGCCCCCACCGGGGAATCTGCTCGTACCGGGGGGTGGCGGAGGCCGGAGACGCGACGGGCCTATGTACACGAGGAGATTTGCTTCTCGGCCGGCGCGCTACCCAGCGAAAATTTCGAACACCCTGAGCGGGGGCCTGCGTCGACACCGGAGAGAGCAGGACTCCGTGGCATCGAGGACACCACACCGCAGGTAGCGTCCCGACAGGCCATCGAGTGGCACATCGTGCGCAGACCTGAAATGCAGGCACTAGAGGATTCTCGCCTCGGCGCCGTCGTCGCGTACGACTGGGCGTCCCGCGGCGTGCCACGCGTCCATTCCGCCATCGACGTTGATCGCCTCGTAGCCGATGCGCGCAAGGTACTGGACCACCTGCATGGAGCGTCCACCTACCTTGCAGACGACGTACAGGTCGGCATTCTGATCGATCTCACCGAGCCGTGACGGGACTTGGTTCATGGGAATGTGAAGCGCTCCCGGTGCGTGACCGTGTTGCCATTCATCGTCCTCGCGGACATCGAGTAGCACGACCGAACCGGTCGTCTCCACTGGAAGTTCGGCGGCGGGCACAGAGGACAGATCCGAGGCTGACACTCCCCGATCTTGTCACGGGTCCCGCGAACACTGCCACCCCCGTGGATTCTTCGGGCCCGCAGCGCGGGTTATCCACAGTTTCCACAGGCTCATCCACAGAAAAGCGTCCCGGTGCCGGTTTTATTCACAGACACCAACCTTCGGTCGGTAACACTCAATAAGCGCCCGCGGCTTCTAGCATTGGGGCATGGCCACACCGACAGTCGAACTCCGCGTCTTCACCGAGCCACAGCAAGGTGCGTCGTACGACGACCTTCTCCGTGTGGCGCAAGCTTCGGAGAGCGCAGGATTCGGCGCCTTCTTCCGCTCGGACCACTACATGGCGATGAACTCCGACGGCCTCCCCGGACCGACGGATGCATGGATCACGTTGGCGGGCATAGCCCGAGAAACGTCGACGATCAGGCTCGGAACACTGGTGACGTCGGCGACATTTCGCTACCCAGGTCCATTGGCGATCAGCGTCGCCCAGGTAGATGCCATGAGCGGTGGGCGCGTCGACTTCGGTTTGGGTGCTGGGTGGTTCGAGGAGGAGCACAAGGCATACGGCATTCCGTTTCCCTCACTCGGTGAGCGTTTCGACAGACTCGAGGAGTCACTGGCCGTTATCACCGGGTTGTGGGAAACGCCGTCGGGAGAGACGTTCTCGCACGACGGAAAGTACTACCCGATAGTCGACTCGCCTGCGCTACCGAAGCCGCTACAGTCCCCGCGGCCGCCCATTCTCATCGGCGGCGGCGGCAAGAAGCGAACCCCCGCTCTTGCGGTGAAGTACGCCGACGAGTTCAACATTCCGTTCGCATCCCTCGCGGACACCGACGCGCAGTTCGGTCGGGTACGCGATGCTGCGTCGGCTGCGGGTCGGGACCCGAGTTCTTTGATCTATTCCAGCGCTCTCGTCCTGTGCTGCGGACGGACCGAAGTCGAGATCACACGACGTGCGGGGGTCATCGGGCGCGAGGTACCGGAGCTGCGGGAGAACGGCCTGGCGGGCAGCCCTGCCGAACTCGTCGACAAGATCGGTCGGTACAGCGAGCTCGGCGCCGGACGGGTGTATCTCCAGATGCTGGATCTGAGCGATATCGATCACCTGGAGTTGGTGGCGGCAGAGGTCATTCCGCAGCTTTGACCGGAGCTCCGCTTTGTCTGCCGCTGCGGAAGCGCATGGTCAGCCATCGCGCCGCAGGAACCTCGACCCACCGGTAGAGCACTTCCGAAACACCGGCCGTCACGCCCAAGAACACGATGACCGCGCCGGTGGGTCCGGTCAGCGGGACGACGTTCTCGTACACGCGGTACAGGATCAGCGTGTGCACCAGATATATGGCGTAACTGCGCGTGCTCGTCCACCGCACGACTTCCCAACGTGCGATTCGGCCGTCGTAGCGACCGAGCAGAAGGACCGTGCCTGTCACCACGACGATGGTCCAGAGGTATTGATCCCCTGCCCAGTACGCGTGAATATCGGTCGCCAATCGCACCACCTCGGCCTGTGCGATAACGGCCACGACGACCCATCGCCACCCGATGATCTTCGCCCAACCCAGATAGATGATCTGCCCGAGGAACAGCGTCGGCAGAGTGGCCGCAATCTTGGACAACATCGGTACCGACCATGGCTGTGGGATGTAGAGGTTGTAGATCAGTACCACCGCGCACAGCACGGCTCCGGCAATCGGAACGACGACCGGCCGCGCCCGCAGGACATCTCTGGCCAGGACGCAATAGAGGTAGAACAGCAGCTGAACAGTCAGCGTCCAGGTGACCCCCAGCACCGCTACCTCGGGTTTCAGAAAGAAGCCACCGAGAACGAAGCTGAGGACGGCTTCACCATTGGTGATGCCGTCCTGACCACTGAACATTCCGTTGATTCCGAGCCGGACCAGAACGATCGCTGCCGCGACGGCCAACCACAACGCCGGTACCAGGCGCGCGAGCCGACTGACCATGAAGTCCCGACGGGATTGGCGCATCGCCGATCTGGTGACCAGCAGACCTGTCAACATCATGAAAGCGGCGACGCCGACGAAGGACAGGTGCTGGTTGAGCCCGGCCTCATCGATTGCCACGCGGGTGACGACGTCGATGACCCACCAGCCCTCGCCGCGGTCGTCGATCAGGTAGAACGAGACGTGGGAGTACAAAACCGCCACAACGGCGAGGAACCGAATCAGGTTCGCGCCGGTGAGTTCGACGCGCGGTGCGCGTACCTGTTCGGCGGTATTGAGGGTGTCGGCATGCTTGCTCGACCTGCGCAAGGAGACCACGCGGGCAATCTTAGGTTCCCGTTCATCTGCTGGACGAATCGTGGAGCAAACCCGTGACCTCGCCGTGACCTGGAACTGTTGGCGCACACACCGGAATTTATTCCGAAAAGGGGTCCGCGATTACAACGGTTGCGCTAGGGGTACTAATGAGATTGGGTTGAAGCCTACGAATGATCCGAAGTAGGACGAGCGCGCCTGAACCAAGGAAGGCGCGGCGTCGTTAGAGAAGGGAAACACGTGTCCGAGTACACACTGCCCGACCTTGATTTCGATTACTCCGCCCTCGAGCCCCATATCTCGGGCGAGATCAACGAATTGCACCACTCCAAGCACCACGCCGCGTACGTCGCGGGCGCCAACACCGCGATCGAGAAGTTGGCCGCGGCTCGTGAAGCCGAAGATCACGGCTCCATCTTCTTGTTCGAGAAGAACCTCGCGTTCCACCTCGGTGGCCACGTCAACCACTCCATCTGGTGGAAGAACCTGTCCCCTAACGGTGGAGACAAGCCCGAGGGCGAACTGGCCGCAGCACTGGACGACAAGTTCGGTTCGTTCGACAAGTTCCGCGCACAGTTCACCGCGGCAGCCAACGGCTTGCAGGGCTCCGGCTGGGCCGTCCTGGGGTACGACTCCCTCGGGAAGAACCTGCTCACCTTCCAGCTGTACGACCAGCAGGCCAACGTCCCGCTGGGCATCATCCCCCTGCTGCAGGTCGACATGTGGGAGCACGCCTTCTACTTGCAGTACAAGAATGTCAAGGCCGACTACGTCAAGGCCTTCTGGAACGTCGTGAACTGGGCCGACGTCCAGGCACGCTTCGAGGCAGCGACGTCGAAGACTTCGGGACTTATTTTCCCGTAATTTTCGCCCGAACAAGTTTCCGCATGACTGGGCCATTCTCACCGATATCGCGGTGAGAATGGCCCAGACGTGTTTTCCGGCAGTCCCGAGATCATTAGCACTCGCACCGTCTTGTGTGCCAGTGCGTTGCTGATCCATGCTTCTCCTACCCAACGTGGTGTACCTGGGCCCGCTCTGCCGAGCAGAGCGGCTGGAACGACCTTAGGGAGCTACGTGATGGACGATCGAGTGCTCATCGGTGTGTCTCCCTTTCATGCCGGCGGAGAGCTCCGCGGGTTCGTCGTCTCGGGCCGGTGGCCGGACACCACGAAGGAATGGGCTCAATTTCTCGTACTCGCCGTTCGTGTCGCCTCCATGCCCGGTCTGCTCGGAACGTCCACGGTCTTCGGCGTCCGCGAGGAGCTTCCAGACGACCCGGAGCCGGGAAGCATAGGTCTCGTCGTTGCCGAGGGACCGGTCATCGGCGAGATGGCCGTCACACCCGGCAGGTTTGCGCTGCACCAACCGTCGGCGCTTTTCATGCTGCACCCGCCGTCGGAAACCACTCCGACGCTTCCCGAATGCGCTGGAGCCGCATCGGGTTGTGTGCTTCTTCCCGGCCTCCCACACCTCGGCCTCGAGCATCGCGCGGCCTGGGCCGAGGCAGAGTCCGACGGGACTGTCACCTCGTTGGTGAGCAGGATCGGTCTCGATCCGATCAGCGATCCCGACACTGCAGTTTTGGCAATGCTTCTCGCCTCCTGACTACACCCACACAGAAGTCTTCGGGCATCCAAACTTAGTGCAGCAATGGACATTTGACGCTCACTCTCCTAACCTTGTCCCAGCGAAGGGGAGTAGCCCCCAATCGCTGTGTCGACATACTGGTTTCACGCCCCGGCGGTGTGGCCCGGCACAGTGAACCGCCTCGGACAACCCGGCGGTGGGCGAGACCTTCGGTCATGCAACCGACCGAGGAGTCCTGCTACATGCCGTCCGCGCTGCTTCTCAGTTTCGTGGTGATATTCATCGCCGAGCTCGGAGACAAGTCCCAGCTCATGGCCATGACGTTCGCGCTGCGCTACCGCTGGTACGTCGTCATCGGTGGAATCACCGTCGCTACTACCGTCGTCCATCTGCTCTCCGTTGCCGTCGGCCACTTCCTCGGCCTGTCGATCCCGACGAATCTCATCGCGGTGATCGGCGGCATCGCATTCGTGATCTTCGGACTCTGGACGTTGCGCGGTGACTCGTTGTCCGACAACGAAGGCCAGAAAGCCGGTCGCGTCACGCGTTCCGCATTCCTGGCGATTGCGTCGGCATTTCTCCTCGCCGAATTAGGCGACAAGACCATGCTCGCGACGGTCACCCTCGCCACGGACAACAATTGGATCGGCGTCTGGATCGGGTCTACCGTAGGTATGGTTGCCGCCGATGCGCTCGCAATCGTCCTCGGCGCAGTACTCGGAAAACACCTGCCCGAGAACGTCATTAGAATCGGCGCATCGGTGCTGTTCTTCGTCTTCGGGGTGTCACTGCTGCTCGACGGGCTGTTCCCCGGCACCGCTGCCGCATCGATCGGTGCGGTCACTGTGATCGGAATTTCTACAGCAGTCATTACTGCAGTGATTCTGATGCGTCGCCGTCGAGCACGGGTGTCGCTGATATCGGAACAGGTTACTGGTGTGAACGAGAGGTGAATGCCCATACACTCCCGAACGGAGGGTGTATGGAAAACACAGGAGTGGAGCCTGCGGAACGACCAGGCTCAGCAGGAGTGGAGCCTGCGGAACGACCAGGCTCAGCAGGAGTGGAGCCTGCGGAACGACCAGGCTCAGCAGGAGTGGAGCCTGCGGAACGACCAGGCTCAGCAGGAGTGGAGCCTGCGGAACGACCGGATGGGTCAGGAGTGGAGCATCGGTCGCTGGATCGGTTGCTGCGCATGTTCGGACGGTTCGTCGGTACGGGATATGTCATATATTTTGCGCTGCTGTTCTCCGAGTTGGTGCGGACGGCGAATCTGACGGCATGGTGGTGGCCTCCGTTCGCCGGTGTCACGGTGTTCGGTTCCGGCGTCTTACTGGGTCTGGCAACGTTTTTGACCGATATCCGCTGGACTCGGGTCGCGGCGAGTGTGGCTGCGATTTCGTACCTGGTCGCTGTCTGTACATGGGTTGTGGCGTGGGACGGGATATCGTTCGATGTGGCCGGGCACTATCTGTCGACGTTTCCTGGTCTTGCAACTCTCGCTGCTGCGCTTGTGTGGCGTCCGGGTGTGGTGGCTGCGTATCTGGTTACCGTGGTGTTCGTCATTCAGTGGTCCAATGCACGTGTCCGGCAACCGTTCGTCGAACCGACTTTGTTCGCGGACATTGCTTTCGCCGTCATGTTCTGCACCATTTTCGTTGCCGCTTTGCTCGGTGCGTTGCGCACGGCACGCATTCTCGATGACACCATCGCTGCAACTCAGGCCAATGCTGCGAGCGCCGCTGCTGCGGCGGCCCGTGACGTCGAACGGGAGCGGTTCGACGCGCTCATTCACGACGGGGTGATGTCTTCGCTGCTGTCGGTGGCTCGCCAGGGCCGTACCGAGTCCGTGGCGAGGCAGGCCAGGGCGACGCTCGACCAGATGGATGCATTGCGTAGCTACTCCGTCGACAGTCGGTTCGACAGGGTGAATGCGATCGCGCATCTGCGCGCGGCAGCTACGGACGCCGACGAGTCCGTGTCGATCGAGGTCGGTGGGACGTCCGACCCGGGCACGACGTATCCGGCGGAGGCTGTTCGCGCCACTGGGGCAGCGCTGGCCGAGGCAGTCCGCAACAGCGTCAAGCATGCAGGCGAGGGGGCCTCCCGGATGGTGTCGGTGACTGCCGAGTCGGGTCGGCTTGCAGTGTCGGTGTCCGATGACGGCGCCGGGTTCGATCCCGATTCCATCCCACCGCATCGGCTGGGTGTCGCGGTGAGCATTCACGGTCGGATGCGGCAACTCGACGGGGGGTCTGCCGTGGTCTTCAGTGCGGCCGGTGCTGGGACGACGGTGCATCTTCAGTGGGAAGCGCTCGCGTGAAGTTTCTCCGATGGCCTTCTCATGACGCGGAACGTCAGGACGTTCGTGACCTCCTCGGGATGCGTTCGCGCACTGCATATTTCATTGTCCTTCTGTTCTCTGCAGCGTGCCTGATCAGCGCCGTGACGACAGCGCCACCGGGGGTGAATTTCATTCCGCTGGCGTTGGCTGTCCTCATCAATGTGACCAGTTCACTGGTCTTGCTCACTGCACCGGGAGATCCACTCCCACTGCGGTATTCGTACCCATTGATGCTTTCCGGCCCGGTCGCGCTGTGGCTGGTCTTCGCGGTGATACCCGTCCCGGCAACCAATCCGCTGCAGACGTGGCCGCTCGGCGCATCAGTGGCGATTTACACGTTCATGTGCGTTCGGGGCAGGACATTGCTGGCCTGGATCGGTCTCGTCTCGCTCATCGGGTCCTCGGTACTGTGGGCCGTGGTCCGTGGCCAGGGCGCGGCGTACGGGTTGTCCTTCAGCCTGATCAACGCGGCACCGTTGCTGATGTCGACGTTCTTCGCATTCACCATTCGTCCGCTTGCACGGTCGATTTTCGAACTACGCCGCCAATCCACGATGAGGATCGCGACCGAGGCCGCTGCGTCGGCGGTCCTCGAGGAGCGCGACGCGCAACTGGAACGTCTGGACGAGCTTGCTCGGCCCCTGCTCGAGCGGACGGCGGCCGGTCCCGACCTCGGGCCCGATGAAGAACTGGCGTGCATAGTGCTCGAAGCCGATCTGCGAGATTCTCTTCGTGCTCGCGGGCTCCTCGACTCTCGGCTCCAGGAGTCTGTTCGAGCGGCGCGGATCCGTGGTGTCACGGTGGTGCTCCTCGACGATCGATCCGACGCCTTCCTCGCGTCGGATATTCGTACGGTCATGATGACGTCGGCGGTGGAGTACATCGACCGAATCGAGAGTGGCACTGCGACAGTGCGATTGCTTCCTGCCGGCCGTGAGGTCTTGGCGACCATTCTCGTCGATGGCGAACAGACGTATCGAGTCGAGTACGCGCCTGATGGTTCGTCGACGACACCTGACGAGGATGCGCTTCGCTGACTCGGGTACCTCCTATCTCCGCGTCACGAACGCTCGACGGTTATGGTGCTCACGAGGCACGGGCCACATCGGGCCGCCAACAGCGAAGGGATTCGTCAGTGGAGATTTCGGGAACAGCAGCGCTGGTCACAGGAGGCGCGTCGGGCCTCGGGGCTGCGACGGCCAAGCGTCTCGCCGATGCGGGCGTCACGGTATTCGGCCTCGATCTGGCTCAGTCCATCGAGCGTGCGGGTGACAGCGTCCCGGCCGGGGTGACGTTGATCCCTGCCGACGTCACGAGCGAGGCCGAGGTCGAGGCGGCTCTGGACAAGATTGCCGAAGCGGGCGTACCGCTCCGCATCGTGGTGAACTGCGCCGGCGTCGGCTGGGCAGGACGCATTTTGTCCAAGAAGGGCCCGCACGACCTGGAGCTCTTCCGCACGGTCATCACCATCAACCTGCTCGGCACGTTCAATGTCATGCGTCTGGCTGCCAATCGGATCCAGTCGCTGTCCACGGTCGACGATTCGGGTCAGCGCGGTGTGATCGTCAACACCGCATCGGTGGCAGCGTTCGAAGGCCAGATCGGACAGATCGCGTACACCGCCTCCAAGGGTGGCGTACACGCGATGACGATCACCGCCGCACGCGACCTGGCTCAGTTCGGTATTCGCGTCAACACGATTGCACCGGGCATCGTCGACACTCCGATGCTCGCGGGCGTCACCGAGGAGTACCGCAAGGGCCTCGAGGCGAGCGTTCCGTTCCCGTCGCGCCTCGCTCAGCCGTCCGAATACGCACAGTTGGTGCAGATGATCGCCGAGCACGATTACCTCAACGGCGAGACCATCCGCATGGACGGCGCGATTCGTATGGCTCCGCGCTAATTCGATCGCTTCAATGGTCCACTCATACGATTAGATAGCTACAGGGCGCCATTCAAGCGGTGGGCGGAATTTTCCCCCATCGCTTGAATGGTCCGCTCATACGATCAGATAGCTACAGGGCGCCATTCAAGCGTCCGAGCCCGCGGTCAGACTGCCGCGCGCAACGATTCGAGTGTCGGGATCTCGATCTCGGCTCGATCGCTCATCCATTCGCGGAGCACCTTCGTTGCCCGGACGTCGTCCTCGTTGTAGACCAACAGGCGTTCGCGCTGTGTCGCATCGGGTTCGGCGTCGTAGCCGACCGCCTCGCGGTACCACCCCATCGATGCCTCACCGCCGGCCTCGGCGTCACGCCATTCGAAGCCTGCCACGGGTGCAATCTTCTTCAGGCCCTTGCCATTCGGGCAGATGAACTGATCACTGACGGCCTGATAGATATCGACCCACTGCTCGCTGTCGATGAACTCGCGAATCTCCGCCTCGGACGGTACTCCACTGATGTTGCCGAAGCGTCGTGCCGAATCCAGTAGCCACTTGTCCTCGGCCGCCCGCGAATAGCAGTACGCCGCGAATGTCTTGCCGCGCAAAGCAGCGTCGGCCCGTTTACCCATGAGCCAGGCCCAGAATTCGGCGAAGGAACGCCCCTCGTCCACGGTCGGAAGGGGATCCCACGTGACGAAGCCGCGGTACTCCGCCGGCGGCCCGCCCTTCTCCGTCAGCAACGTGCCCCACATGTAGGCGCCGTGTTCCTGGTAGCTCTCCATGTCCACGTCGACCTCGACGTCGGCGCGGTGAACCGACACCGTGTCCGTGCGACGCAACAGGGGCACTCCGGCTCGCCAGGCAGTCGCGGCTGCTACGGCATCGGTGAAACTGCCGAACGGCCAGTTGTCGGGCTCGGGGCCGGAGAAGTCGGCCAGTTCGTCGATTGTGGACACACCCTGCTCACGCAGGGCATCGGCCCGCATGCCCGATGCCACCAGGCTGACATCGCGATTGGCGACCAGTTGCGGACGGCAGTCCGTCCACCACGGGCACGATCGACACTCACTGACTTGCGAGGGCACGGTGAAGCTCTCCCCCCGAGCGACGGAGAGCCGGTCGAGGAATCGGGCGTCGTATACGTCGAACACGGTGGTCAGGTCATGAACGAGGATGCATTCTGCGCGGTAGCCGATTGCACCACCTTCGGCGTTCGGGCTGGCGATGCCCTCGAAGTCGAGCATGCGGTAGAGGTGCGCGAGACGCAGTTGATCGCGGAGTTGGCTACGGACCTTCCTAGTCTCGTCCACCACGGGCGCCCATTCGATCAACGGTGACGTGCGCGCCCCGCGACCGGGGTCGGTGACCTTGTGATTGACCACGATGATCGGGAGGTATCCGCCGTCGACGGGATCGAGCATCAAAATCTCGCTACGCCCGCGTCGTCCGGTTGTCCGTTCGATCGGTAGGACGGCATTCCAGATCCATGGGACGCGGCGTCGGCACGCGGCCATCGTCAGTTCCGATGCGGTGCGGGCATCGGGCGCCTCGATCTCGGTCCACCCGTCCAAAGCCTCCGACAGACTGGATCTGATGGCGTCGCGCTGCGCGCGGGCTGCTTCACGGCGTTGACGAACCCCTGGATTCTCCGGTTCCTGCCGCAGCAACGCCGAGTAGGCCGTGTCCAGATACAACCGGTGTCTGCATCGCGTCAGCGACCCGGCATCGATGAGCACCGATGCCCCTCGTTCCACTGCGCGTTGGCTCGTCACGACCCGAGCCTATGTCCCCGTACCGACAGCAATGACACCGAGCGACGACGAAGCTGCGCGAAGTGCGGGGCGCAGATGTTCTCGGAGCCATCCGTACCGATAGGCTGTGTCAAGCAATTGTGCGCGCGCCGCGCCGAACCGCCGAAGTTGACGTAAGGGGCCTTGTCGATGGGTTTGTTCCGTAAGCGCAAGGGTCGTGCCACTCGTAAGGCCGAAGCCAAGGCGCTCAAGCACAAAGCGACGTTGGAAGCGAAGTTCGGCGCCAAGAACGAACGCAAGCAGCTGAAGTCGATCGCGAAGGCACAGGGCAAGCTGAACGCGGTGGAGGCCAAGTCCTCGAAGAACGTCGAGAAGGCTCAGGTTGCGACCTTGAAGGCGCAGCAGAAAGCTGCGATGCAGGGCAAGTTCTCGGCGGCTCAGGTCCGCAAGTACATCGGTATTGCGCGGGTGTTGATTCCGGTACTGACGCCCATCGTCTACCGGGGTGCAGCCCTCGTACGCGGCAAGCTCGACGAACGTAAAGCCTCGCAGCTCGGCATCAATCCTGCCGAGCTCGGCCAGTACACCGGTTACGGTGCCAAGCTCAGCGCCCGTATCGCCGGTGCCGAGAAGTCGCTGGAGAAGGTCACCTCCGGCTCCGGTGATGCCGAGACGACCAAGTTCGCCGACGCCATCTCCCAGCGACTCACCGACCTCGGAACCGCTGTGCGCACGTCCGAGCAGATGCCGGCACCGCGTCGCAAAGCTGCCCACAATGCGATCTCGGCCGAACTCGACGGCATCGAAGCAGACCTGCTCGCCCGCCTCGGCGTCCGCTAGCACCCGAATTCACCGATCCCGATGACCACACCGGCAGCCTCACTTCGCGGCGGAGCTGTCGGTGCCTTGACGGTCACACTCGCCGTCGCGGCCCACGGCGGCGCGGGCGGCGGTTATCCGAGCGGGTCGGCATTGATGTTCCTGTTGGTCGTCGGTGTGGGTGTGGGTGCGCTCGCGACGATGCCCGCGCCGGGAATGGTCCGCCTTCTCGGTGGGCTGATGATCGGGCAATTCGCCGCTCACTTGGCGCTCGCGGCCGGAAGCCCGCAGGAGATGACGCACAACCACTCGGTGCTCCCGAGTGCGTCGATGCTTGCCTTCCACCTTGCGGCCTCGACCCTTGCGGCAGTTCTCGTCTGCACGGCCGAGAGGTTGTACGGGCCGATCACCTCGATCGTGCGCGCAGTTCTCGACCCACCACTCCCCCTTCCCGATACGTCAGCCGGTGGGTACGTCGGGGCGGTCGGGTTCGAGCTGTCTCCGCAGCACCGATTCACGACGTCGATCTCGAGGCGTGGGCCACCCGATTCGCTGCGGTAAGCGAGTCGAAGAGATAGGCCACACACCCTTTCGAGAAGGAATCCTCCATGAACAGCTTCATTCGTCGTGCCTCGATCATTGCAGGCGCCGCTTCGTTGGCACTGGTAGTCGGGACAGGCGCGGCTTCCGCGCACGTTTCTGTTGTTGCGCCGGGCGCCGAGCAGGGCGGGTACACAGTTCTGACGTTCCGTGTTCCGACCGAATCCGACACTGCAGCAACGACGTCGGTGAAGGTGGAGCTGCCGGGTCTGAACTCGGCACGCACACAGCCCATTCCGGGATGGACGTCGACGGTCGACAAGAACCCTGAAGGTCTCGCCACTGCCGTGACCTGGACGGCAAGTCCCGGCTCCGAGGTCGGTCCGGGACAGTTCCAGCAGTTCCTGCTCTCTGCGGGCCCACTGCCGGAGCAGGAGACGGTCAGTTTCCCGGCGACGCAGACCTACACCGACGGCAAGGTCGTTGCCTGGAACGAGGAGCCTGCTGCCGACGGCAGCGAGCCGGAGTACCCGGCGCCGTCGGTGACTCTCGCGGCCGCTGATGCCTCCGGCGACGGGCACGGACAGGCAAGCGCGGCGGAGACCAGCTCGGACACCGCGGAAGCAAGCACCGAGTCGGGGTCGGACAACACGGCCCGTTGGCTGGCAGGTGTCGCACTCGTTCTCGGTGCGCTCGGCGCGGCGCTCGGAATCGGTGCAGCAGTGCGGGGACGCCGGTCATGAGGAAGCTCGTCGTTGCCTTGCTCGCGGTGTCGGCACTGATTCTCGGCGCACCGATCGCGTCGGCGCATTCGATCGTCACCGGATCGAGCCCTGAGGAAGGTGCCGACATCGCAGCGGGACCTGCTCAGGTGTCCGTCACCTTCAACGAGACGCCGCAGTCCCAGTTCGCGACGCTCAATGTGGTTGGGCCCGATGGCAACTTGTGGTCCAAGGGCGATCCGCGGATCGAGGCGCAAAGCATCGTCGTCGACGTCGGCGAGCTCGGTCCGGCAGGCCAGTACACGGTGGCATACCGGGTGACCTCGGCCGATGGTCATCCCATCAGTGGGACGCGTACGTTCACCCTCACCCAGGAGGGATCGGGCACACCTGGTGCGGCCGCAGACGCCGATGCGGGTGCCGATGCATCTTCGGAGTCCGACGGGGTTCCGCTGTGGCCGTTCTTGATTGTCGGTGGGCTGGTGTTCGGCGGTGCTCTCGCCTACGCACTGCGTAAGCCGAAGGACGAGCGGAAGCCGAAGGACGAGCGGAAGCCGAAGGACGAGCGGAAGCCGAAGGACGAGCGGAAGCCGAAGGAAGACAGCTGAGCGTAGTGCGCGAGTTCCGCCGGAGGTGGATGCTCGCAGCGGCGGTGTCGGGGATCCTCGGGGTGGGTGCGGCCTGGTTGCTCGCCCATCCCGAGGGCCCCGATCCGTCGGCAGTGGTCCGGGTGCTCGCCGATTGCCTCGGAGCCACTGCATTGGGTCTCGCGCTGCTGCGCACCGAACTGTTCCCGGTGCGCAGCAGGCCCACGGTATGGCGGCAGGTCGCTGCCGTCGGGGGTCTGTGGACCGTCGCGGAAGTCGCATTGTTGGTCGATGCCGCCGCCGAGTCTTTCGGCGGCGGCATCACTGGGCTTCCGATGGCCCAGTTCGGTACTTATCTCACCGATATCACCGTCGGTCGTCTTGGAGTCGTGACGGTGTTGTGCACCGCGATCGTGTCCGGTTACGCGCTGCTCGCCTATCGACGCGGGAGTGATGTATCCCCGATTCCCATCGTGGTGTTCACCGTGATCGCGCTCGTCGCGCGGCCGATCACCGGTCATATGTCACAGCAGTTGTTCGGCGGATTGTTCGCCGCGGTGCACACGGTTGCTGCCGCGGTATGGCTCGGGGTTCTGGCGGCAATGGCGTCGACTCTTCGGGCGAAGGGCGCATGGGCGACGACGCTTCCGATCTACTCGCGGCTCGCCTGGTGGTCGGTATGGATATTGGCGGTGAGTGGGACGGTGAATGCAGCGGTCAGGATCGGCGGGTTCGGCGCTCTGTTGGACACCGGTTACGGACGCATCGTGTTGGCGAAGACCGTCGTGCTGATTCTTCTCGTAGTGCTCGCACGCCGAATTCGGTTGACCTGGCTCGTTTCTGCCGCAGCGCATCGAACGAAGGCAGATGAGTCGATCGTCCGCGCGGCTGTGCACGTGTGCGTCACTGCCGTCGTGTTCGGTCTAGCGGCGGCTCTCGCCACGACAGCATGACCACGGCTTCGGGATTACACGAAAAGTTTTACAGCACCGGCAATCTCGCCGGTTCCGTTGCTCACATAGCTGCTTCATCGCGACCCTGGAGTGCAACTGAAGGGCTAGGCTCGAAGTGTCCGAAAGCCCATATATCGGGGTCGAGGAACAGCGGTGTCGGTGACACCTGGTCCAGTCGGGGGCTGGGACACGGCGCCGAGTGAAGCTATGAAGGAGCGAGAACCTTATGAGCACTGTGTTGCCTGTGGTTGCTGGAGTCGACGGGTCGCCTGCCTCGCTGGACGCGGCGGTGTGGGCAGCGAACGCCGCGAAGCGCCGTGGCTTGCCGCTACTGCTGGTGTCGGTCACGCCGGTCTCACCCGGTGTTCTCAGTGTTCTGGTGCCATTGCCGCAGGAGTTCTACGACGACCAGCGCCAGTTGACGACAAACGTATTGCACGAGGCTCTCACGCGGGTGCGCGCAGAACTCGGTGACGACGCGCTGGTGATCGACACGAAGGCAGTCACCGGAATGCCGGCGGCGGAGTTGCTGGCGTGTTCGAAGCAGGCCGCAACGATCGTCACGGGCACACGTGGGCTCGGAGAGCTGACCGCTGGGTTGGCCGGCTCGGTGAGCTCGGCGCTGATCGGGCATGCGGGGTGTCCGGTAGTGGTAATCCACGGCGGCAAGCCACAGTCGAACGCCAGCGCAGGCCCGGTAGTGGTCGGAGTCGATGGCACCGACAACAGTGTCCCGGCAGTGGCGGCCGCGTTCGAGGAAGCGTCACTGCGCTCGGTTGACTTGGTTGCAGTGCATGCCTTTTCGGACGTGCTGTTGGCGTCGTGGTTCGAGGACGATTGGGTGTCGATCGAAGAGGCGGAGCGTGCGGTGCTCTCCGAGCAGCTCGCCGGCTACGCCGATCGGTATCCGGATGTGAAGGTACGTGCGGTGGTGTCGAAGGACCGTCCGGTGAACTCTCTGCTCGAGCACGCCGACCAAGCGTCGTTGATCGTGGTCGGTAGCCGCGGGCGGGGTGGATACATGGGCATGCTGTTGGGTTCGACCAGCCGCGCGATCGTGCATACCGCCGAAGTGCCGGTCATGATCGTCCGGCACTGACTACAAGTGTTGGCGACGAAGGTGTTCGAGAAACTCTCGACGTGAGTCGCGGCCGGCCTGTCGTTGTCGAGCAGAGGCGTCGAGGTGGGCGCGTAATTCGATGTGCCAGCGGCGGGTTGCAATGTTGATGCGATCGGCCAATGTCGTCAATTGGGTAAGGGTCGCGGTGATGGCGGCGTCGACGTCGTCACCGCGGAGATGATCGCCCGAGATCGTCAGGACGAACAGCGGCCCAGCACGGAACAGATGATGCGAGATTACTCCGTGAACACTCGCATGAAAGGGCGGTGAGTCTGTGGGGCGGTAGTTCCACAGAAAATGCGGGCCGGTGACAGCGATGTCGACGACCACCCGGGGTCGGTGGTGGGATTCGCCGTCAGCTGTCTGGACGAGGGCATCACCCGGTCGGGCTTCGGAGAGCTCACTGCGACGGGGTACGCCCAGGGGTTCGAGGGCGAACTCGGTGCTTACATGGTCGATGGCGGCGGCGGGGTCGGCCATGAAGCGGGCCTCGTCGATGTTCTCCAATGCCGCGTGGGCAGATGCGAGGCGCTCCCTCAGGAACTGCTCGAGATCGTTGTTTTGAAGTCCGCCCACGCACTGATCATGCCTCGAGTTCGCACCATCACTCTTCGAGGCTCCGCAGTTCGGTCGACGGGGGCGTCGTCGACGCCGGCCACCTTCTGTCTTCCGACGCGTACTCACAGTCGTGGGGGTAGAAGAGGGTGTCGCCACCTGCGTGTTTGGCTGCATACATCGCGGTGTCCGCGCGGGTGTAGACCGTGTCGAACGTGGCGACGAGATCAGACGCGTCGGTGTGCGCCACTCCGATACTCACGGTAACTCCCGGATGCAATTCTGGCGCCAAGCGTGCCTGCAACTCGTCGGCCTGCGCGATCACGTCGGCCGGGTCGATGTGAGTGACTACGGCGAATTCCTCACCACCGGTTCGGGCAGTGACAGCCGGAGGGCCGAACGCCGCGTAAATCGCATTCGCGACGGTGCGCAGTACGGCGTCACCGTGAGCATGGCCATGTCGATCGTTGACGGCTTTGAAGTCGTCGAGATCGATGACCATCACCGTCACCACCCCCACCCGATCGCCGATCTCGGTGATCGCAGCGGCGAGCCCTCGCCTGTTGCGGAGTCCGGTCAATGGATCGAAGAGCGCCTTCGACGCTTCCCTGCGGAGCACCAGCAACAGGACATAGGAGAACGTGGGCGCAGAGAACAACAACAAGATCAACAAAACGAGATATGCGCACGCTACGACGGCGTCCCCACCGGGTTCGGCCAGTGCCCGCGCAAACAGGACACCTACTACTACTGCAGACCCAACCTGGTGGGCGACGATCATCTTGGGACTGTGGAAGACGGCGATATAGCCACCGTTCACGGCAAGTCCCGCCGCGCACGGCAACGCAACGAACGGGTCGGCGAGCATCAGCAGCGCTGCGGCAATTCCCACTTCGATGACGGCTACGAACACACGTGAGTAGGTTTGGGTTGGCCAGGGTCCGCGCACCCACAATGCGCCGAGCACTATTCCGATGGCCGCGAGGCAGTAGGCCAGGCCCCGCCCCAACCCGTCGGGCACTCCTGCTGGAGTGAAAGTCGCCAGAACGCACAACACGGTATAAAGCCAGCACCAGGTTCCCAGCGCGATGCGGGCGTGCCGCAGAAGCGGATTGGAGCGCCGGGATTCCACTGTCCAAGTGTGGTCGGCGGGTTGAGACCACCATCGGGCGAACGAGCGCATACTCGGGAGGGCCTTTCGTACGAGAGGGTTCCGTTACTACAGCCCGAAATGTGTGGGCCGACCCCCTCGTCCGCAGCAACGTACCTCATTGTGACAGAGACAAGGACGAACGGTCCGATAGCGGTGGGCGGTCTCGGTCCGGTGCGCAACCGGACACTTTCACGCAACTGTGACGAACAATATTGGTAAAACAGTTGTTTACCTCAAGTACTTATCTATATGGTTGCATACAGCAAGTAATTGACATTGAACCGTTGGAGCACTTATGGCAGTAGCCACCACCACAGCAGAAGCGCTCGTCGAAGAGGTTTTCCTATTCGCTCGCACTCTGCGACGGGCCGTGACCACCGGAGATGAAAGCTCGCCTCTGCCGCAAGCCTTGACTGGAGTACTTACCATTCTCGCGACAGAAGGTGAGTGCCGCCAGACCGACCTCGCCAACAGACTGTGTGTCAGCCAGTCGGCGCTCAGCCGACAGATCGCAGATCTCGTCGAGCTAGGACTTATCGACAGAAAGCCCGACCCCGACGACAAACGCGCCTCACGTGTGTGTGTTTCGGCAGAAGGCCGGCAGAAGTTGACGGCGATCTGGGACGGCCGCGCCCGGCGACTACGGGAGTTGCTGTGCGATTGGAGTGAGGGCCAAGCACTCGACGCACTCCATTCGATCCGCCGGCTCAACAACACCTTTACCGAAGACGCGCTCGTCCAGCATGACGCAGCGCACTTGAAATTGATTGCGAGATGACCCTATGACCACAGGTACCGACGCTCCGCCAACCAAGGCCGCGGCCGATCCGGACGCGATGACCCACCGGCAGATCCTCGAAGCCCTCACCGGTCTACTTGCCGCGTTGTTCACCGCACTGCTGAGTACGACCATCGTCGCGACTGCACTGCCCACTATTATCGGTGACCTCGAAGGTTCGCAGACTGCGTACGCGTGGGTCATCACTACCGCACTACTTGCCAACGCCGCGTCGACCCCCATCTGGGGCAAGCTCGCCGACCTCTTCAACAAGAAGGTGCTCGTCCAGTCGGCGATCATCATCTTCGTCCTCGGCTCGATCATGGCCGGTTTCTCACACAACGTCCCGGTCTTGTTGGCTGCCCGCGTAGTTCAGGGCATCGGCATGGGCGGGTTGACGGCACTCGTCATCGCCATCATCGGAACCATCGTCTCCCCACGTGACCGTGGCCGGTATTCCGGCTACACGGGTGCTGTCATGGCAGTGGCCATGTCCGGCGGCCCGATCCTGGGCGGCATCATCGTCGACAGCCCCCTCGGCTGGCGCTGGTGCTTCTTCGTCTGCGTACCCTTGGCTGTCGTTGCCCTCGTCTTGGTGCAGAGGACCCTGCACATCCAGACCGTCCGCAAGCAGAACGTCTCCATCGACTGGCTCGGCGCACTCCTCCTCACAGCAGGTGTATCCGTTCTCCTGGTATGGGTTTCGTTCGCAGGCAAGGCCGACTACTACGCCTGGTTCTCGCGTGAGACCGCAATGCTCGTCGGTGGTGGCCTACTACTCCTCGTGCTGACAGTTTTTGTCGAATCACGACACTCGTCACCGATCATCCCGCTCGAGATCGTTACCGAGCGCACCACCGGGCTGGCAATCATCGCGTCCATCGCAGTCGGCGTCGGCCTCTTCGGAGCTACCACGTTCCTCGGACAGTACTTCCAGACCGCACGCGGCTACTCCCCTACCGATGCCGGATTGCTCTCTATCCCAATGGTGTTCGGCATGCTCGTCGCCTCGGTCGGATCCGGGCAGTTGATCACCAAGTTCGGGAAGTGGAAGCCCTTCATCATCGCCGGTTCGGTACTACTGGTCATCGGATTCTTTCTCCTCGGCACCATCGACCATCAAACCAGTTTGTGGACAGTCGGTATCTTCACCACCATCGTCGGCCTCGGTACCGGCATGCTGATGCAGAACCTCGTTCTCGCCGTCCAGAACACGGTCAGCGTCCAGAATATTGGGGCTGCCTCGTCGACCGTGGCGTTCTTCCGAACCTTCGGTGGCGCAATCGGCGTCTCCGTTCTCGGATCGCTCCTGGCCACCCGCGTCGCCGAGAAGTCCGCGTCCGGTCTGGCCGAACTGGGGGTCGACACCTCGGGCGGCGGATCGTCGTTGGATCTCGACGTCCTGCCACCACCGGTCGCATTGGTCATTCGTACCGCCTACGGTGACGCGACAGGACGCATCTTCCTCATCGCCGCATTCGTTGCACTCATCACGTTGATCGCAGTGCTGCTGATCCCGAATCGTCCGCTACGTCAGACGATCGACATCGCACAGGCTCCTGAACCCGGTGAGCAGACCGCCGAGATCCCGTCGTTCGGTACGGCTCGCGAATACTTGGCACCAGAGGTCGACGAGCACGACGTCACTGGCCGCCACGAGGCGCCGGCAGGATCGGTACCGTTCGCAGGTCTGAGCGTCGATGCCCGCGATCGTCTACTGAACCTGCTGCTCCCCGAGCCCAAGGGCACCTTGGAGGCTCTCGACGAGGCAGAGACCATTCGCGCTCAGGTCGTTACTCTGCAACAGGAACTCGACGCCAAAATGCTCGATTTCGATGCGGTGTGCGAGCGACTCCGTCGCCTCGGTCTCAGCGAGGACCAGATTGCACGGGTACTCGGTGACAGTCACATCCCCGACCCTCACCAGAATTACGTGAGTTCGGCACCGAACGGCCAGCGCGTCAACTAGTTCACCAATAACAAAGGGCCCCACATCATCCGGTGTGGGGCCCTTTGCCGTACGACATCTTCTGTCCCGAATCCCAATGCCAGGAGTCCGGGCCGAACCTCGCACCCTTTTTACCGACCTGCGTGCCACATTCGCGTCCGATCGAGGGCGCGCGGTTCACAAAAAGGGTGCAAGGTCAGCACAAAGCACTACCGACCCGGGATGTACTGCAGAGCCTTCACGAACGCAGGCATGATCTTCGCCCAGAGCTTCGGCGAAATTCCGCGCGGCCCACCGAGGTTGAGCAGCCGCGTCGTCGCGACCGTCTGAGACTCGGTGTACTTGAGCAGCCCGTCCGGTCCGTGACGGCGTCCCATGCCGGAGACTCCCATGCCGCCCATCGGCGCGCCGGTTGTTCCCCAAGCGGGGGCGTAACCTTCGTCGACATTGACAGTTCCCGAGTGCAGACGCACGGCGATCGCTTCACCCTGCGCTTTGGTCTTGGCCCAGACACTGCCGTTCAAACCGTAATCGGTGTCGTTGGCCTTGGCGATGGCTTCCTCGACGTCGGCGACTGGGTAGATGGACACGAGTGGGCCGAAAGTTTCGTTCGCGGCGCACTCCATTTCGTCGGTGACGCCGGTGAGTACGGTCGGCTCGTAGAACAGCGGGCCGACGTCGGGCCGCGCCTTGCCGCCGGCAATCACTGTGGCGCCCTTCGCTTTGGCATCGTCGACGTGCGCCGAGACGGTCTTGATCTGGTCCTCGGAGACGAGGCTCCCCATTTCGATACCGAACTCGTAGTCGGCGCCGAGTGACATGTTGCGGACGCGCTCACCGAATGTGGCGGTGAACTCGGCGGCGATCGACTTCTCGACGTAGATCCGCTCGATCGCGATACACAGCTGGCCCGAGTTGGAGAAGCAGGCGCGCACTGCCGCGTCGGATACGGTCCGAAGGTTGGCGCCCTGGGCGACGATCATGGCGTTCTTGCCGCCCAGTTCGGCGGAGAAACCGATGAGCCGACGCCCCGCCTGCTCGGCAAGCAATTTGCCCGTCGCAGAGGATCCGGTGAACATGAGGTACTCGGTGTTCTCGACGAGGGCAGTACCGACGACCGAGCCGGGCCCGGGAACAACGGCGAGCAGGTCACGCGGCAGGCCTGCCTTGTAGAGCAGTTCGACGACGGCGAGGGCGCAGTAGGGCGTCTGGGAGTCGGGCTTGAGTACGACTCCGTTGCCTGCCAGCAGGGCTGCGATGGCATCGGATACCGCAAGAGTCATCGGGTAGTTCCACGGCGAGATGACGCCGACGATGCCCTTGGGCTGGTAGTGGACGGTGGTCTTCGTCAGCACAGGGAGCATGCCGGTGACGCGCTTGGGCGCCAGGAGCTTGGCTGCCACACGGGCGTAGTGCCGTGACGTCATCGCGATGTCCAGTACTTCTTCTTGAGCGGCGGCGCGGGACTTGCCGGTCTCGGCCTGAGCCATATCCATCAGCTCGTCACGATGCGCCAACACCAGGTCACGGTACCTGTGAAAGATTTCCGCTCGCTCGGACACCGGGCGTTTCGCCCACGCCTTCTGCGCGATGCGAGCCCGCGCGATGGCATCGGTGGCGTCGGCGGCGGTACCGACCGGGATGGTCGCCAGTTCCTTGCCGGTGAACACCTCGGTGATCGACTTCGTCGGGCGGTCGGCGGCATTCGGAATTGCGATCAGTTCAGCGAGCCTGGAGAAGGTCGCAGTGGACGGAGCTGGCATATCGATACCCCTACTGGTGAGTAGTTCTTGGAGTTACACCTAACGTACCTGGTCGGTGGCTCGTAGCACCTAGGGCAGTGGGCGTGGTGTTCCAGTTGCTTACTTGTTGGGGATGGGACCCCGCCCACACTGCGTGCAAGTGGAAACTTTGCTCACCCTCGGGGTTGCGCCGCGATGTATGGCACCATGAGGAACGGTCTTTCCTAGGCGTCGGGGCGCTCGAAGACGATCAGGGTGGGGACTTCATGCGTAGGACTTACGTTCTGGCAGGCGCAGCAGCACTGATGCTCGCTTTCACACCGATGGCGACAGCAGATCCCGTCGGCGACATCATCGCTCCCCCTGCCGATCCGTCCGCATACTTGCCCGCGCCGCTCGAAGATTCATGGTTCGCCCCACCCGGCGGTTACGAAACCATTGAGCCCGGGGCGGTCCTGAGAACCAGAAGCGTTGCAGTGCAACCGGGTACGACATCGACGCAGGTGCTGTTCCGATCCACCGACTCGAAAAACAATCCGATCGCCGCTGCGACGACGGTCATCGTCCCGGACGGCCCGTGGACCGGCGACGGCCCGCGTCCGGTCGTTGCATACAACGAGGCGACCGATTCACTCGGCAACGCGTGTGCGCCCTCCTACACGCTCCCGCGAGGTACGAACAAGGAGCTCGATCGAATACAAGAGCTGCTCGCGCGCAACTACGCCGTCGTGGTCACCGACTACCAGGGCCCGCGGCAGGCTTACTCCGCCGGACTCGTCGCCGGCCACACAGTGCTCGACGGTCTCCGCGCATCGCACAGCGTGGGCGTCGAGTCCGATGCTCCGGTTGCCATCACCGGCTACTCGGGTGGAGCAATAGCGTCGGGGTGGGCCGCTCAGTTGGCGCCGAAGTACGCGCCGGAGCTCGATATCGTCGGCGTCGCATTCGGTGGGCCGCCGACCGACTACAAGATTCTGCAGCGTTCGCTCAATGGCGGAATCGGGTCCGGTCTGTTCACCGCGGCCACCATCGGGCTTTCCAGGGAGTACCCGGAGATGCGCACGCTGGCCAACGACAACGGCAAGCGATTGGCACTGGTGCAGAAAGATCAGTGCGTCGATGTGCTGTCCTACAGCGGCTTGCTGCTGTTCGATCAGCAGAACCTTTCCAACGTTCCCGACGTGTTCAACCATCCGATCACCCGGACAGTGATCGAGGAGAATCGCATGGGCCAGATCGCGCCCGAGGCGCCTGTGTACATCTACCAGGGCTTGCAGGACAATTTGATCCCCAAGGAGGGCGCGGAAGCTGTCCAGGACCAATGGTGTGCTGCAGGCGCGTCGGTGCATCTCGAGGAGATCCCCGGCGATCACTCGGCAGCCGAGGGTGGCGGACGGCCAGGCGCATTCGACTGGATCACGCAGCGGTTCGCGGGCGTTCCGACCGGTGGATGCGAAAGAGTGATTCGCTGAGGACTTGACCCTCACGTCACGGGAGGCTGCACAGTGTCCTTTGTGAGCGATTCAGAAACAATGAAGGTGGGCGAGGTCGCCCGCCTCGTCGGGATCAGCGTCCGAACACTGCATCACTACGACGAGATCGGACTCGTGGTGCCGTCCGGGCGCACTCCCAAGGGCTATCGCAGCTACTCGGCGGTCGACGTCGAGCGGTTGCATCAGGTGTTGACCTACCGCGAACTCGGGTTCGTGCTCGACGACATCTCCGCCCTTCTGGACGATCCGACGGTCGACGCGATGGCACATCTACGCCGTCAACGCACATTGTTGGACCAGCGGATCGAACGCTTGCACCAGATGGCTGCGGCCGTGGACAAAATGATGGAGGCGAAGAAAGTGGGAATTCAATTGACACCGCAGGAACAGCGCGAGGTCTTCGGCGACGACTGGCTCGGTGACGAATACGCCGTCGAAGCCGAGGAACGCTGGGGAGAAACAGAGCAGTGGAAGCAGTCCCAGTCACGTACCGCGCAGTTCACCAAGGACGATTGGAAACTGATCAAGGACGAGACCGACGCGATGGAGCTCGATCTTGCGGCGGCCCTCGCAGCCGGTACCGCACCGGGATCGGCGGACGCCGATGTGCTGGCAGAGCGGCATCGCGCGAGTATCGCACGCTACTACGACTGCGGTTACGAAATGCAGGTCAATCTAGCCGAAATGTACTTGGCGGACGAAAGATTCACCAATCATTATGAGAACATCGCACCTGGGTTGGCCCAGTATCTGCGTGACGTGATAGTCGCCAACGCCGACGGAAAATAAAAGATTTACCCCCAGAATGTGCGTCCGAGGCGATGGCATTGCGCCCAGCGCACACATTCGGGGCACCGAAGACGCAAACAACCAACATGAATCCACCGACATTCACTGGTCTCGGTGGCACACATGGGCGGATACTCCAGTGATGACATTGACGGTTCGCTCGGCGATGCTGTCCGCCGCCATCGGCAAGGCGAGTGGTTTCCGTAGCTCGGTAGGAATCAGCGCCGGTCTGCTGACCCTGTTCGGCGGGACCGAGTACAGACCCCTGGCCGTCGGCGCGTCCGTATTCGCGATTGCCGGTGAGATCGTGATGGACAAATTGCCGTCGACGCGATCGAGACTGAGCCCACCCGCTCTCGGGGGTCGGATTGTTGCCGGTGGCGGGGCGGCATTCGCGATCGCACGACGTCGCGACGAGGACGCGATTCCGGCAGCGATCATCGGCGGGTTGTCTGCTGTCGCCGGTTCGTATGCAGGTCACGCGTATCGGGGGTGGGCGTCGACGCGGATTCCGCCGCTGGCTGCTGCTCTCGCCGAGGACCTGGTGGCATTGACCATCGGGGCCGCAGTTGCCAAACAAGTGCAGGCGTAAGGTCGAGACTTGTGAAGCCGAATCTTTGGCAGTACCTGGGTTACCAGCTGGGCCGAGTGCTTCCGCCGCCGATGCACGATTGGGTTCGCGAGGACCTCGTCGGAAATGGCGCTCAGGCCCGCTATCTGATCCGGTTCTCGCTGCCGATCATCCCGCTGCTGTGTCTGTTTCTGCTCTTGCCCGGCCCGTTGTGGATCGGCCTGGCGATGATGGCTTTGCTGTTCATTCCGCTGGTCTATTTCGCGATCGCGTTGATGAACGTCTACCGGCGCCACCGGTTGTTGGTGCACGATCTGGATCCACAGCTTCTCAACGCAAATACTCAACGTAAAATCGATCACACCCGCGAGGACTACGAAAGGCGTCACGGCCGACTGGACTAGGCTACTTGCCATGACTTCCGTCGAATTCAAGGCAACTGCAGACCTGGCCGACGAGATCGGGCCCGAAATCCGTAGCTGCGACACGCAATTCATCCAGTTCGGCAAGCATTCGGAGTTCGCTGGCCCCATCACCACCATCAAGTGTTTCCAGGATAATCTGCTCGTCAAGCAGACCCTCGGCGAACCCGGCAACGGCGGTGTTCTGGTGGTCGACGGCGATGCCGGCATTCACACCGCTCTCGTCGGCGACATCATCGCTGGACGAGGTGTCACCAACGGGTGGGCAGGGATAATCGTCAACGGGGCGATCCGCGATTCGGCGATCCTCCGCACACTCGATATCGGCGTCAAAGCGCTGGGCACCAACCCGCGCAAGAGCACGCAAACCGGATCCGGGGAGAAGAACGTACCGGTCGAAATCGGTGGCATTACATTCAATCCGGGTGAAATTGTGTACAGCGACTCCGACGGCGTGGTCGTCGTCTAGCTTCACGCCGATTCAGCGTGAATGTACTCCCCGATTTGGGATCCGAACCGCCTGCAGGGGGTTCGGATCCCTACAAGGGGAGTACATTGCTCAGCCTGAATTGCTCAGCCTGAATTGCTCAGCGAGGATGCTCGACGCGCGGTACGCGCCATTCGTCGATCACGAAGAGCAGCAACGCCACGAGGAGCATTCCTGCGGCCACCCAGACTGCTCTGTTCTCCAGTACCTCCGACAGCCCGGCGCCGAGAATCGCACCGGCGACGAAGCCCAGGATCACCGAGCCGAAGTTGACGGACCGGGTACCGGCTGCCTTGTCACCGTTGGCGATTCGATGGAACAGGGCCTGAGATAGGCTGCGGAGATTTCCGGTGGTCATCGTGGTGTTGTAAGCAGAATCGACAAGCACTCGAAACGTTGTCACCTGCACCGCCGCAACGAATGAAATCGGCACTGTGACAAAGGCATTCGGTACCGCATCGGGCAGAAAGCCGATGATCGCGATTACCAGGATCTCGATGATGAGGACAGCCCGGACAGGGCGCCGAACGATACGTGCGACGACCGGCCTGGAAATGAACTCGGCGGTGAAGACCCCGAGCACGAACGCCACCAGGGGCGGAAGGTACCCGAGCGCGGATCGCCACTGCCCCGACGCCATGTCGATCCCGGACAGGATGACGTTCGCAGTCTGCGCGTTGGCGAACACACCGTCACGAGTGACGAACGTGTAGGCGTCCAGAAACCCGCCGACCGCGGCGAGGAGCACGCCGAGGCGTACCGACTCGGAGGTCACGACGGTCGCTTTCGGCACCTCGGAGTCGGTCATCTACGGAGCCTTCCACTGTTCGCTTCGCACGGACTCGGTCAGGCTACGTTGTGCTCGTTGATCAGGTCGGCGCGCGGATGCGCTCCTCGCCGATCAGCCCACGTGGGAGCACGGCCGTTCTCCCGTTTTCGACTACTGTGGAGAACGTTGGTTCTCAGCGCAAGGAGTTGGTCACGATGGAACCGGACAGTGGACGGACCGCCGTCCTGCACGCAGCCGACGAATTGTTCTATGCACGCGGCGTCCATGCCGTCGGCATGGATGAACTGCGAGCCGCGGCCGGAATCTCCCTGAAACGCATGTACGCGCTGTTTCCGTCGAAAGCCGACATCGTCGCTCGGGTACTCGACGGCCGAACCAACATGTGGAACGCGAGAATTGCTGCCGCGGCAGCCAAGCACGAATCCGCACGCGGCAAAGTGCTTTCCATCTTCGACTTCCTCGACGCCTGGTTTCGTGAGGACAACTTTCGAGGCTGTGCGTTCATCAACTCGTTCGGCGAACTGGGGACCGTTATGCCCGCGGTAGCCGATGCGGCGCACCGTCACAAGCGTGAATTCGTCGAATACGTCACCGATTTGGCCGTCGAAGCCGGCGGCCCGAAAACCCTCGGTCTACAGATCGCACTACTCGTCGAGGGTGCGCAGACGACCGCAGCCATCTCGGAGTCGCCCGAATCTGCTCTCGCCGCAAAGGCAGCCGCCGCAGTGCTCCTCGATTCGGGTACTCGGACACAACGCTGACGACGCACCCTATGTGGGACTTCAGAACAACCCGCCCATCCCCTTGCCGATCAGTACCGCCGAGATCACCAGAATCAGCACGCTCATGACGGCCGTATTGTTCGCTTGCAACCACTCTTTGAGGGAGGCAAGCGGTGCCTCGAGTCGTTGTGCCGCAATCTGATAGGCGATCACCGGAACCGCAACCGTCGAGGCCGACAGAACCGAGAACACGGCCACAGCCACCACGGTCTGTCCGGAATCGAGGGTGGCACCTCCGATAGTGACGCCTGCGGCGATACACATCAGCAAGTTCTTCGGATTGATCGCGGCCAGCGCGAAGCCGACTCCGAGCGCTTTGACTGCGGTCATATCGTCGATGGCCGACATCCACTTCGGTGTCACGTGTTCCCCGCCACGAGCGCGCCACTGACGGATACCGACCCCGAGTAACAACACACCGACGACGAGCTTGATCCACGACGATGTGGTGGACGGCCCGTCCTCGGATCCGGTCGCCGCGCCCCCCAGCAAAACGAAGATCGTCGTTGCCAGAACGATTCCGGCGATCCACCCGATAGCAAAGCTGATGCTGGCGATGCCCGCGCGTTTACCCAGCAGCATCAGGATCGCTGCGATGATGGGGACCGGGGAGACTGCTATACCGATCACCAGTGGCAGTAGGTCGCCGAGAACTGTTCCCATAGTCGATTCCGTAAGAGTAGAAGTGATAGCCGTTCACTTCGACGCTATGGATGTCCGGGGCCTACCGCATCATCTGTAACGGGTGAGGCGCGATCTCCGAGCGGAGGAGTAACCGTCAGAGAACGGTGACCCAGCCATGAACAGCATCGCCGACGAGCGCGTCGTGATGGCGTTTGCGCAACATCGCCGAGAGCGGCCCTATGTCCATCGATGCTCCCACCGCCCGGCCGTCGATGTGAAAGACGGGTGCAACCCCGGCCGACGTACCGCAGACGAATACTTCGTCTGCGATATAGAGCTCGGTAAGATCGACCACCCTCTCCTGCACCGGAATCCCTTCCTCGCGAGCGAGAGTCAGAATCGTACGACGGTTGATCCCGTCGAGAATGTCCGAGCTTACGTCCGGTGTGATCAGCGTGCCCCCGCGAACGAGGAAGATATTCGCGGCGCTGAGCTCACACACGTGGCCGTTGATGTCGAGGAATATGCAATCGTCGAAGCCGCTGTCGATCGCATCCTGTTTGGCCAGAACCGAATTTACGTAGGCTCCGTTGACTTTTGCGCGCGAGGGAATCGCGTTGTCCGGTATACGACGCCACACACTCGTTTTCAGACGCATACCGTCCTGCGGGACGATCGGGACCGCGTCGTACAGAAAGATCGACACCGTGGTGTGCAGGCCGCGCACCCGTGTTCCCGGTATCTGCTCGTCGACGTGGACCGTTGCGCGTACATAGACCTCGCGGTCCGGCGCGTTCACGGCGACCAGCTCACGCGTCACAGCAAGGAACCGGTCGAAATCCCACTCGTCCGCGAACCGATCGATACCGATGATCTTGCACGACTCGAGGAGCCGCTGGAAGTGATCGCGTAGTCGAAAAGCCGTCCGCGTTTCGCCGTCGACCTGGACCGGGAAGACGGTGTAAACGCTCAATCCGTACAGAACTGCCGAGGTGGCTACTCCGAGGGTCGCGTCCTGCGCGTCGATGATGCGGTCGCCGAAGTACACCTTGGAATGTGGAGTTGCCATGGGCCGATGCTAGTGCGCGACAGGTTCACCGGTCCACGCGTTTACGGGCAGCCCTCGGAACACACCCCACTTCTCCCGGCCGTGTCGTAGGCCGGTGATACCAATAGAGAACACCGACGAAAGGAGCACCGACCATGTTCTGCAGAGACTGCACTGCGGCTGTCGACCATTGCCACGGCACGCTGGTGATCCACTCCTCGGGCCTCGCGGAGTGCACCGAGCCTGGCTGTATCGATATCGAGTACGTGCGTCACTACCTGGTTCTGGACTGCTCCGAGGTCACCGGCGGGTGCCAGTGCGTCGCGGAGATGGAACTGCGTCAAGCATCCTGATTCCGATGTCCCCGCAGTCGTGGGTAGCCCAGTTCGGTACCCGCTGTCCAAGGCGAGTCGATCGGGAAATATCGCGTGGGTCGCGGAGTAACGTCGCTCGTAGATAGAGGCAGGATCAACGCAGCGGAGTTTCTCGAATAGGGCTGCGCCGGCGACGATGGGCCGAACCGGTGACCGCCATGAAGATGGATCCGGCCCGAGTGCGGAGCTCTGCCCGATGATGCGAATTCTGTTGGTCGGCGTACCGGTCTTGCTTGCCATCGGGTCGGTGGTTGTGGCGGTGTTCGGCTCACTCTGGTGGATCACTGCAGCGGTCGTCTTCACCGTGATCGTTGCGATCGGCATCTACGATCTGGTCCAGAAACGCCACTCGGTGCTGCGTAACTACCCGATCCTCGGCCACCTGCGGTACCTGCTCGAGATGGTCCGCCCAGAACTGCAGCAATACTTCATCGAGCGCAACTTCGACGGGCGTCCTTTCGATCGTGACAAGAGGTCACTGATCTACGAGCGCGCCAAGGGAACTGCCGCCGAGCTCTCTTTCGGAACCGAGCGCGATATCGACGCTGCCGGATACGAGCACCTCGTCCACTCCACAGCTCCCGTCGAGGTTCCGGACACTCCACCGCGCGTACGCATCGGCGGTCCGGACTGCAGGCACCCCTACGACATGGCGTTGTTGAACGTATCGGCGATGAGTTTCGGTGCGCTGTCTGCCAATGCGCTGAAGGCGCTCAATGCCGGTGCAGAACGCGGCGGGTTCGCTCATGACACCGGCGAGGGTGGCCTCACGCCATACCATCTCGGAGGCGCCGATGTCGTCTGGGAGATCGGTTCGGGTTACTTCGGTTGCCGTACCGAGGACGGCCGCTTCGATCCCGATCAGTTCTCCCGCAAGGCCGCTGACAATCGAGTGAAATGCTTGTCGCTCAAGCTGAGTCAAGGTGCGAAGCCGGGGATCGGTGGCGTGCTGCCCGCGGCGAAGGTCAGCGCAGAGATTGCCGAGTATCGGGGTGTCCCACAAGGGGAGAAATGCGTCAGTCCAGCGGCGCACAAGGAATTCTCCACCCCGCGTGGTCTGATCCGGTTCATCGGGCGCATGCGTGAGCTCGCCGATGGTAAGCCTGTCGGGTTCAAGCTCTGCGTGGGCTCGCGAGTAGATGTTCTGGCACTCTGCAAAGCGATGCTCGAGGAGGGCATCGCCCCGGATTTCATCATTGTCGACGGGGCTGAGGGAGGTACCGCCGCGGCCCCGCTGGAGTACGAGGATCATGTCGGTCTTCCGCTGACCGACGGGTTGATGACACTGCACAATGCACTGGTGGGTTGCGGCCTGCGTCAGCAGATTCGGGTCGGGGCAAGCGGGAAGGTCGCCACCGGAGCCGACATCGTCAAGCGGCTCATCCAAGGCGCCGATTACACCAACTCTGCGCGCGCGATGATGATGGCTGTCGGCTGCATTCAGTCGCAGCGGTGTCACACCAACAAATGCCCAGTGGGAGTTGCCACTCAGGACCCCAAGCGCGCACGGGCGCTCGACGTCGACGACAAAAGCACTCGAGTTCTCCGATACCAGCAGGCCACCGTCGCCCAAGCGTCGAAGATCATGGCATCGATGGGCGTCAGTGAGCCCTCCGGTCTCACGCCGTACATGTTGCGCAAGCGAATTGGTCCGATCAGCCAGCAGTCGTACGCGGAGATCTACGAATGGCTCGCACCAGAAGTGCTGCTTAACGACCCGCCGGCCTCATGGGCAGCGGACTGGGAAATGGCCGATCCCGACAGCTTCACCCCGGCCCCATGGCATCAGTCCGCTCGAGGATAAGGGTCACGTCCAAACTGTGAATTGTGTGGCCGAGGATACGAGGACGTGGCCACCGCCGGGTCCCACCTGCACCACCCGAGGGTCGGCGCCGTCCGGTAGCGGGAGCGACCACATGATTGCACCGTCCCGGACTCGGAGCGCATGGGTTCCGGTGTAGTCCCCGAACACGAAGTACTCGCCATCGGTGAGACCCCCTCTCACCCAGTAGGCGTCCTGCCAGGGGGTGAGCCAACGCTGTTCGCCGGTGTCGACGTCGAGGCCGACGATGGTTCGGCCGTCGGGATCGGCCACGACCACCGTGCGTCCCACCACCGCGACGACGGCGGACTCCTTCGCGAACATCCCCTCGACCATGAGGGGGTTTCGCCACAGTTCCGCGCCGGTCACCGCGTCGTACGCACCGTCACCAGCGAAGACTGGAACAGACGTGGACGGCAGGCTCGGATATCCACCGACCACCGCCGAGGGGATCGGGATCGCGCGGATCAGCTCGCCTTCCCCATCGAGGAGATTCTGCGTGCCAGCCGAGCCCGATTGGATGCCGACCGTAGAGACGAACAGGTCCTTGCTCAGCGCTTGCAATGAGTCACCCTCGTACACGAAGCGTTCTGCGCCGGTATCGAGGTCGTACACGGTCGAGGTGTACTGCGCGCCTCCACTTCCTCGATACGTGGTCATTGCGATGCCGAACTCCGGGAGTGGGGCAACGTAAGCAAGGTCGTCGGACGCTGGAAAGGTACGGAGATAGTCAGCCGAGATGTCCGTCGCCGTTCCACGCGTCAGTATCGGACTCCGGTCGGAATTTCCCACCACGTAGACATTGTCGTCCACGAAGCGAACATTCATCACATCGAATTCGGTTCCGATGTCGGACAGGAGCGTTCCGTCCGAGGTATCGACGAACACAATTCGACGGTCGGACCAACAAGCGATGACCACCGACTCGACCGTGTCGCTACAGGCGGACACCCTGCCCACGATCGTCTTCCACAGTGGCGACCCATCCGCCGTATCCACACCGACGAGAGTCACCGGCCCGACACCCGCGCCGGAGCCGAGATCCGCTGTCGGCAGCGGATATCCGGTAGCGGCGACCACCACGTCGTTTCCGCCCAGAACCCCACCGTAGCCGTAGTACATGTCGAGTTTGTAGGGCATGGCGAGCAGCACGTCGCTACCGTTGTCGGACAACACGTGCGGATCCAGGTGTATCGCTTGCTCGGGCCGCTCGGCAAGGGAAGTATCGATCACCGAGCGCTCAGGAGGCCCACCCGCAGATGCGGGCTCCTCGAGGGCTACCCGCACAGTGATGAAGACGATCCCCACTGCAACCACAACCCCGAGTGCGCCGAGCTTCGAGCGCTCGCGTCGTGTCAGCTCCACGTGAGCAACCGTAACCCGGGGCGATCACCATCGGCTTCTCGGAACCATTTGTGCGTCTTGAAAACTGCGCAGGCTGAAGTCGACGACGGCCTGATCGACGATCTCGATGCCATGTGGTCCGCGGACGTGAGGCTCGACGCACGGGCCGATAAGGGGCCCTTGCGTCAACTGACACCGCACATCAGCCGGGCGGCCTTGACCCGACCATATCCATCATCGACTAGCGCCTAGCTAGGGCTGCTCTCGCTGGGAACAGAGTGGCCAGCGGCTTCACGGCCGGCAACTCGACCGAATGCAAGAGCGTCAGCGATGTGGAATCCACCATCTTTTCGCCAGCTGTAAGTCGAACTTACCTCGCCCGCGGCATGCAGCCCGTCGATCACTGCACCGGAGGGATCGACCACGCGGGAACGTCCATCACGACGGGGTCCGCCGCTACTCCATCCCAGGAGGGGCGCTACCTCGAGCACGTAGAACGGTGGCTCCGAGACCGGGGCGAGACTCTCCCGCGAACGCCCGAAGTGGTCATCCTGACCCTTTTCGCACGCGGCGTTGTACTGGGCCACTGTGGTCTCCAGAATGCTGGGATCGATCCCTACGAGCCGCGCAAGATCGCTGATCGTAGCGGCGCGCTTGATGATGCCAGCCTCGATCTCGGCCATGTTATCGGCGCTCCACTGTGTTCCCTTGTCCATCAGGACCTTCCAGCCCACTGGGAGCATCTCACGTCCCGGACTCAGAGGACCCGACGATCGCATACGCTCGTCGAATACAAGATAGAATTTTTGTAGAGGGAAATGCTCGAAGCTGCCGTTACGGCTAATGTGGCCGTGCCGATTCTGCGCAATCTCGTCGATGAACCGTCGCCCCTCGAGCGAGGCAAAAAGATAGTTTCGACCAGCCCACAGGGCGAGGTAAAGACCGAGCCTGGAGCCGCAATCAATGCCGGTGATGGTCATCATGTTGTCCATATGCCACAGGTCCGCACCTACCTTCTGCGCCATGCGATGCCCGTCACCTGTGGCGTTGGGTGACCCCCACAGCGGGGGGTCGACCAGTCGCAAGTAGTCCCGCACCATTTGCGGGTCCGCCGCGAAGCCGCCCGTCGCCAGCACCACGCCTCCGACACTTCCGATATGGGAGTACTGCCCACCTGCTTCGGTAACCACTCCCACGACCGCACCACGTACGTCGGTTATGAGTTCGGTAGCACGCGTGGAGAATCGGACCTCGATGCCGCGGTCCACCAATGCTGCGATGAAGAAATCGTAGAGCAGGAAGTTGCCCATCTGGCCGCCCACGGTGTCCATGCCCGCGTAGCAGTCTGCGCCGTCGACGCCGACGTATTCCGGTTGCGTGTGGTGGTCAGCGTTCTGTGCGACCTGTGCACCAAGACTGCGCATCCAGTCAGAGTTCTTCGCCGTTTCGGCGGCCCAGGTCTCGACTACGTCTTCGGCGACCGAGTAGCCGTCGGCAAGGGCTCGGAGAAAGACTGCCGCCCGTTCGGGGTCGCTATTGATGAACCAACCACTGCCAGAGATCCGAGTGTTTCCACCAGCGGTATCCTCGCCGCACTTGTCTATCACGAGCACCCGCGCACCGGACTCGTATGCCGATAGCGCTGCTGCAGCGCCTGCAGCGCCGACTCCGATCACGACCACATCGAACTGCTCATCAAACTCTTGGCTCATCCGCATCACCATGTCTTTGCTCGTGTAGGAATGTCGACTCGAAAGGACTTTCCCCGGTTCGGTCGATACCTTGACCTGGACCAGTCCTGAATCGCACTGGGTCTAGTGCAGGCTCTGATGTGCCCTGGGTTCGGCGGACACGCGAACCGCGTCCTGTTCCCGAGCCCGCGCTACGCCGGGCAGCAGGCAGAACGGGTAGCGCCCGGCCAGCTCACCGGACATCGAGGAAATCGATGGGGTTGCGCTCGATCATCGCAGCAACTTGTACTGGGTCTACGCCGGCAGCCTCGAGCGCTGGTAGCACTTCGGTGTGTATGAAGGTGAAATCGGCTCCGACGGGTAGCCGGTCCGCCTTGAAATCGTCCCAGGAGCCGAACACTGCGAAATAGGCCGCAAGGTCGTGGGAGAGCAGTAGCCGGTCTCCGTAACCTCGAGTGCACAACTCCGCGATTATCCGCACCCGATCTTTCAAGCCGAGTCCGACGTCGCAGTATCCGAAGCGGTCCATGCCCAGGTAGCAGCCACGTTCGAGCATGCGCTCCAAGTAGTCGGTATTGTCGGTGTCCCCACTGTGCCCGAGCACTACTTGGTGCGGCGCTACGCCGACGCTTTCGAATAGGTCCATGATCTCATCGCCATTACCGAGGTGCGCATGATGATGGGAGAAAATCGGCAGCCTCTGTTCAACTGCTACACGGCCGATGGCGCGGAAGACCTTGTCCAGGATCGGCGTGATGCCGGCGTCGGCGCAGGCAGTTTTCATGATCCCGGGCCGGACGCCGGTCTTGCCAATGCCGTCACGGCACTCCCCGCTGATCAGCGCATAGATCTCGTCCTCGGTGCGCCAGTTCAGATACACCTCATCCTGGTAGTAGAAGCCGCTGGAAACGATGAAATTAAGCCCAGTGCGTTCTGCGACTTCACGGATCAGCGCGATGTCGCGGCCCATATTCACCGGGGTGCCATCCACCACCGTCCGGATCCCACAGGCCTTCGCGCGATTGAACTGCTCTACCGCTTTCTCGAGCACGACGTCGTGTTCGTAGTACTGGTCACCAAATGCCATGCGCATCGACCAGTCGGCCGTCGCAACGTGCTCGTGGATCAGTGTTTGGCCGAGCTCAGAGACATCGATCGGGCCCATCACACCGTGAACGGTCATGAATTCTCCTCCAGGAGTGGTCAGTTGCGCTCACTGGCGATGACCCATGACAACCAGCGTGGCTCGACCCGGGGAGGGCTGAACGGACCAATGATGCTCACCTACCGGTGACTCAGCGCACACTTTGTCCCACTGACCGGAATCGGGTGTACCCACCTCAATTGATGACCCTGGGTGATGACCGGGGTAACGCGCTGACCTGTCGAGCCGCGTCGCGACCTGGCAGCGGACCGGTACCCATGTGCGCACTGGCACCCGCCCGGATCACCGGACCCCGCAGGACGGTGTTCGCGAACCACACAGGGTCACCCGGGGCGCTCAGCAGTGCCCCACAGAGTGGCTGCTCTCGGATAATTGGGTAGGCAGGCAGGGTCGACGGCCCCCGTTGCGGAATCCGGCGCCGGAGAATTTGACCCAACATGGTATGGCTTAGGTCACGTTATTTGTCCGGGAATCTACTGATGAGGGATGTGGCTGCTGTGAGCGCAGCATCGAACAGCGACTGGACCAGTATGACCGCGGTAGATGCTCTGCAGCGTCATGCGCCCGAGGTGGCGGCGCGGTTGGCAGACCTGATCGCGCTGAACCCGCCGGTCGCAGCCGAGCCGCTGGCTGCCTTGGTGCGCACGGTCTGCGCCGGCGCAGTCTCGCTGCCGCCGCTGCCACACCCATACACCGGAATGCCGGCCACCACGAGTCTCGATGCCGGCGCGCAGATCGCGCTCGAGTTCGCAGAACAGTTCAGCATCGACGTATCGGCCATCGACGGTGCGGCACGCACCGCGCTGGTGGATGCACTCGGCGATCGGACCGGCGCATTGGTGACGGCCATGTATGTCGCCGATTGGGCGCCGCGGGTTCGCCGCGCGCTCGAGCAATTGTTCGCGCCGGCCGCCGACGGCTGGGGCGCGCCGGCCCAGTGGAACGAATCAGCGGACGATCTCATGCCACTGGTCGACGAGTTCCTGGCGAGCGTGGCTCGGGTGCGGGGTCTGGACCCGGTGACGACCGAACTTGTCCGGCTGCGCGAGGCCCGCCAGCACAATTGCCGGATCTGCAAGTCGGTTCGTATCAGGTCGGCACTCGCCGCCGGAGGCGACGAGTCCATGTACTCCGAAGTCGACAGCTACGAGGACAGCAACCTATCCGGCCGTCACAAGGCTGCGTTGGCTCTGACCGACGCGATGGTCTGGCAGCCGGGATTCATAAGCGAAGACGTGACTGATGCTGTGCGAAAGCATTTTTCACCTGCGGAGGCGGTTGAGCTGGTCGTGGACATGATGCGCAATGCCAGCGCCAAGATGGCGGTCGCGAAGGGCACCGATGAGGCCAATGTGAGTGAGGGCGTCGAGATCTACGAGGTCAATCCAGACGGCAGCATGGACTTCGGCCTCACCACGCCCGCGCCGCGCTGAAGGTCGCCCAATATCTAGATACTCCTCGCGGGGAGGTTATGGACGGCTCCGAAGACGTGGCTCCAGATGAGTCATCCTGCCGCAAGGGCGAGAGCATCCACGAATTCTGTTGGCGCAGAAAGAGACTGGTAACCATCCGAGAGGATTCGACGACACCCGTCGAGCTCGACGTGGATTTCCAGGGGTTCCCCAGTGTTCGATACCGGACTGGGCGACAACGAGAACGTGACGAGCGAAGTAGCGCGCTGGGCGCATGGCGCTGCCGGAGCCAGATCGCCAAGTACGTCGAACGCGTCGGGATCTGATTGGACGTCGTACCGATCTGCACCCAAGAACAATGGGACAGCACCCGAGGTATCGAAGCGGCAGAATCCCGACGGCAGCCAGGGAATTTCGGTCAGGGATTCCGGCCCCGGTGTCAGGGCCCTCGATACGGGCGAGCAGTCGAAGAACCGGGAGATTCCGGCGGCATCGATGCGTACGCTGTGCTCGACAGCAGCGGTTTCGTCCAGTTTCCCGATCTCGTACAACCCGAGGGTGTTGTCGATTCCGCAGTCGCTGAGTGGGTACGAGGGTTCCATAGCTCGCCCGTCCGCGTCGACGAGCCACATGTCGACCGGTGCGGCCACGCCGTAAGTACCACAGAACATCGATCGCCCTGCCGACGGTGCATTCAATGCTTCTATCGCCGAATCGAAGTCCCCGGTGTAGTGCCGTTCGACGTATGTCGCTGTTCCGTCCGCAGCCACGTGGTTTCCCAGGTCAATATCACACACCACGGCCATCACCGGGGTAAACGTGTCGGGGACCGTGCCGGGCGGCGGACGCACCCGTCCGGGGCTCGAGAAGGGCGAAGGCGGTGTCAAGAATCCGCCCACGTCTTGCGGAAGTGCGCATACGAACGCCTCCGCCGAACCGACCACTCCAGCATCGCGCGGTGTCGCAGTGCTCTGCAGTCCGTAAGCAGCAAGAGCCATCAACACCACCACCAGTGCGGTTATGCCCGTCCGTCTTCCGATCACGACCGGATCCTATGGCGGCCCGACGCGCCACAACTCATCACCAATCCACCCGCGCTGCCATCGCGAGCAATCTCTCTCGACGCGTACTGCTCGTTTCACCGATGCGCGCGATGCGCCCGTACACGTGGGCGCGGAAATCTGCACTCCCGCTCAGGTTTTGCACATCGGCACCCGTCGTGATGCAGTTGTGGAGCAGCGCGCGCAGGGCGTCGTATTCGGCTCTGGGTACTGCGGGCCAGTCGTTGACCACCAGCCCGGTCAGTTGTTGTCGCTGATGTGCCCGCCGCACCCGCGTCTTGTCCGGGTGCAGGGCGAAACCCTCGTCCTGTGCGACTTGGCCGACCACCCACTGCAGGGTGTCCACGTCTGGGCTACCGGAGAATGCCAGGTCGTCGGCATAACGGGTATATCGCAGCCCCATGGATCGCGCGAGACCGGTCAACCGGATATCCAATTGCCGTGCTGCAAGATTGGCCAGTGCCGGTGATGTCGGGGCGCCCTGCGGCAGATGAGTGGATCGCAATCGAGAGGCTGTCGGCCGGTCGATTCCGACCAATTCGGCCGCGGGCGCCACCGTCGTGCACACGCCTGCAAGATTCGACGCGACAGTCGGGGGATAGCCCACAGCTTCGAATATCGCTACGACACGGTCGAATCCGATGGATGGGAAGAAGTTCTTCAGGTCGACTGATACGACAACTTCGCGGCCTGCGTGTGGAATTGCGAAGGTCTGCGCACTGCGGCCTCGCCGAAATCCGTGCGCAGCAGGGTGCGCGGGCACTCGATCGAGGATCCGCCGTAGGACCTTTCGCTGAATCTCGCGCAATCGTGGCTTCGGCACTTCCAGGAGCCGCGAGCCGACGCGCTTGTCGATTCGGGCAGAACGATAGTGCTGCATCGGAAACGGCGCTGTCGTCAATCTTCCCTGAAGATCAGCGAACCAGTCCATTTCGTCGATCGTAAGATCGAGGGACCCTGCAAGTTGACCCGATGTCTCGTAGCGAGGCACCTCGAAACGCCACGGCTTGACGTGGCCTCCCGGCGGCGGCGCGTGCGAGGACACCGAAGGCTCCGGGATGAACGGCAGGTCGCGCAGGAGGCGGAAGATCGACGACTCGTCGAACGGCGGCATCGGAAAAAGATTGATCACGCGGTCCGCCAACCATGACGCTCTGGCCGGAACGAGCGCCGCGAATGCCTCCTCGAGTCCGCTACGCGTCCACTCCGCATCCGCGGACAGGGACGCCAACGCCGCGGCCGATCGCGGCGTCAGTTCTCGGTCGGCCATGCATCTCCTGTAAAAAAACACAGCGGCGCGGGGCGACCGAAATCTTTCGTCCTCGGAGCAGTCAAGCACGCGGAGCGTGCCGAGCTGCTTCGGACGCAGTGACCGATTCTCATTTCTCTCCCAGGGGTTACCCCTGAGCTTGGTCGCACGGACCAACTCTCGCCCACGCGCCGCTGCATACCTCCCACTGTGCCAAAAATGTCCGACTTCTGCGCGGTATTCCATCCTCGGCGTTCTGTGTGTCGAGCGCTAGAGGTGCTCGGACACCAGTACCGCCACGGTGTTCGGCTCCAATGCTTCGAACGTGTGCGGCTGATCCCCCGGGTACGAAATGTAGTCACCGGGATGTAGCTCGACAGGGTCTTCGGTAGGTCCGACCAGTGCGCGACCCACCGACATGACGACATGTTCGACGACGCCTGGCGAGTGGGGATCTGCCTGCCGCGCGTCGCCGACCTGGGCGTTGATGATGTAGAGGTCCCGACGCGCGTGCGGTGGGCACGAGGCGAGCAGCGTCGCTACGTAGTCGGCGTGTTCGGATCCGATGCGGGGCCCGTCACCGGCCCGGATCAGGTGCACTCGCGGTCGGGCAGGTTCGACCAGCTGCGCGAACGGTACGTCGAGGGTGACGCTGAGCGCCCATAGGGTCTCCACACTCGGGTTACCTGTGCCCGATTCGAGTTGCGAGAGAGTCGATTTGGCGATCCCGGCTCGGCGTGCGACTTCGGCGGAGGACAGTCCGACCCGTTTGCGTTCACGTTGCAGTGCTGCGGCGATCGCTGCGATGGGTGCACCCGACTCGACCATGTTCGTTCACTCCATCGGTTGTATCGTTCGGTTTGACGAACACCCTAACATCGTCCACTATTACGGACATGCGTTCGATATGGCGAACACCCGCGTTGCGAGACATCGCCCTCGTCTGCCTTGCCGACGGCCTCGTCGGGGCCTCCTTCGGCGCAATCGCCGTCGCGACCGGGCTCCCGCTCTGGGTTCCGGTCGCGATGTCGTTATTCGTCTTCGCCGGTGCCTCCCAGTTCATTCTCGTGGGAGTGCTTGCCGCAGGGGGTAATCCGGTTGCAGCAGTTGCCAGCGCGATGCTCGTCAACACCAGACTCGTCCCACTCGGCTTCTCGGTCGGCGACGCATTGGCCGGCTCGAGCTGGCCCAGAAAGCTTCTCGGGATGCACTTGATCACCGACGAATCCGTTGCTTTCGCCGTCGCCGAGAAAGAACCGGTTGCGCGTCGAACATCGTTCTGGCTCTGCGGAATCGGACTGTTCGTGAGTTGGAACATCGGCGTGCTCGGCGGCGCGGCGCTCGGTAGCGCGATCACCGACACAGCAGCTCTCGGCCTCGATGCCGCTTTCCCGGCGGTACTCATCGCCCTGGTCATGCCTGCCCTGCGCGAGGCGAGGACGCGGAACGCCGCCGTGATCGGTGCGGTCATCGCCGTCGCCGCTGCCACCGTGCTCCCCCCGGGAATCCCGGTCCTGCTCGCACTCGCCGGAGTTGCCATCGCCCCACTGCTATCGAAGGTGAACACGTGAATCTCGTCGTTCCGATGCTCGCGCTCACCGTCGGCACCATGCTGCTCCGGATGATCGGTCCGCTACTTCGTAGCCGCGTCACATTGTCCCCGCGAATCGAGATGCTGAGCTCGACGGCCGTAGCCGTTCTCTTCGTCGCACTCGTCGCAACCCAGGCACTGATCGTCGACACCGAATTCGCAGGGTTCGCTCTTCCCGCAGGAGTTGTCGTAGCCGCCGTGCTGGCCTGGCGCAAAGCACCCTTCGTTGCCATCGTCGTGGCTGCTTCGGCGACGACTGCCGCCCTGCGGTTCGTCGGCGTTGCTTGATCGGAACAATCAAGCCTTCTGCGGTCGAAGAACCCTTCCCGAGAGTGGCGGGGAGGCGTACAGTTCGTACTGGACCCATACCCCCTAGGGGTATCAACCACGAACTCGATCAGTGGGAGTACATGCACGATGAGCAACCACATGAACCCCGACACTGCACATCCGCCTCAGCCGGATTCGGCGCATTCCGGCCAAGATGACATGGCAGGGCACGACATGTCCGGACACGCGGGGCATGCCGAACATGGCGATCACGCCGGCCAGTTCCGTCGCCTGTTCGTCATCATGGTGTTCTTCGCCGTGCCGGTCGTGTTCGCGTCGAACATGTTCGCGATGCTCGTTGGCTATTCGCTACCCGACGCAGCGTGGATCGCCTGGATCTCACCAGTACTGGGCACCATCATGTATCTCTGGGGCGGATCACCGTTCCTGACCGGCGCGGTCAGCGAGATACGTTCACGGCAACCAGGAATGATGCTTCTCATCGCGCTGGCGATCACAGTCGCATTTTTGGCATCGATGGGTTCGAGTATCGGCATACTCGACCACCAACTCGACTTCTGGTGGGAACTGGCGCTGCTGATCGTGATCATGCTGCTCGGCCACTGGATCGAGATGCGGTCACTTGCGCAGACCACTTCGGCTTTGGACTCACTGGCAGCGCTTCTTCCCGACACCGCCGAACGCATCGAGGATGGCGAGGTCGTCTCGGTGACGCCGGACGACTTACGCGTCGACGACGTCGTCGTCGTCCGCCCAGGTGGGCGGGTGCCTGCCGATGGCACCATCGCCTCCGGGACCGCGAGCATGGACGAATCGATGGTCACCGGCGAATCGCGCACTGTCCGTCGCAGCGACGGTGACCACGTCGTCGCCGGGACCGTCGCCACCGATTCCGGCGTCCGCATCCAGGTCACCGCCATCGGCGAGGACACCGCCCTCGCCGGCATCGGACGCCTTGTCGCCGACGCGCAGAATTCGTCGTCGCGGGCCCAGCGCATCGCCGATACCGCCTCGGGCTGGTTGTTCTGGTTCGCGCTGGGAGCCGCGGCCATCACCGCGGGAGTGTGGACACTGTTCGGGCTGCCCGACGACGCCGTCATCCGGACGATCACCGTCCTGGTCATCGCCTGTCCACACGCCCTCGGGTTGGCGATCCCCCTGGTGGTGTCCATCGCCACCGAACGAGCCGCCCGCAGCGGTGTCCTGATCAAGGACCGGTTGGCGCTGGAAACCATGCGGACGGTGAATACCGTGGTTTTCGACAAAACAGGAACGCTGACCAAAGGTGAGCCCACCGTCATTGCGATCGAGGTGACCGGGGGCCACACCGCCGAAGAAGTCCTAGCTTCGGCCGCGGCCGCCGAAACCGATTCCGAGCATCCTCTCGCCCGCGCCATCGTCGAAGCCGCACGTCACCGCGGCCTGACGGTACCGACCGCTACCGAATTTCGGTCGTCCCCGGCGGTCGGAGTATCGGCCGATGTCGACGGAACTCGGATCCACGTCGGTGGCCCGGGCCTGCTCGAACAGGAGCACGCCCGCGAACTTGCCGTCGCCGACCGCTGGGGCGACGACGGGGCGATCATCCTGCACGTCCTCGCAGAAAGCGAGGTCATCGGGGCGTTGAAGCTCGCCGACGAGATCCGACCGGAATCACGCTCGGCGATCGAAGAACTTCATGGCCGCAACATCGAGGTCGTCATGATCACCGGTGACGCCGATGCCGTCGCGAAGTCCGTCGCCATCGAACTCGGTATCGACCGCTATTTCGCCGGAGTAAAACCAGAGGACAAGTCCCATCACGTCGCCGACTTGCAACGAGAAGGACGCACAGTGGCGATGGTCGGCGACGGCGTCAACGACGCTCCGGCGCTTGCGCAGGCCGACGTCGGGATCGCGATCGGCGCGGGCACCGACGTCGCCATCGCGTCGGCGGGAGTGATCCTGGCCAGCGACGACCCCCGATCGGTGCTTTCGGTGATCGAGCTTTCGCGTGCCTCGTATCGGAAGATGAAGCAAAACCTGTGGTGGGCAGCGGGATACAACCTCATCTCCGTGCCGCTCGCGGCAGGAGTACTGGCACCGATCGGGTTCGTGCTGCCGATGTCGGTCGGGGCCATCTTGATGTCATTGTCGACGGTCATCGTCGCCGCCAATGCGCAGCTGTTGCGTCGACTCGATCTCACCCCTGACAGCATCGTCGGCTACGAGCATCCGAATGATGTGGCCCAAGAGAATCAACCGGCACTGAAGAGCTGAGCCCGAGTCGAACGTTGGAACGACCGAGGGCCGCCCCCCACGAGGAGTGCGGCCTTCGGTGTGGAACAGGTCAGCCCAAGAGCTGGCGCATCGTGTCGATCTCCTCCTGCTGAGAAGTGACGATCATGCGCGACATCGCCTGAGCCTCGAGATTGGAACCCTGTTCGATCTCGACATTCGCCATGTCGATAGCACCGGTGTGGTGGGCAATCATCATCGTCAACCACTGGCGGTCGAACTCGGGTCCCGAGGACGCCATCAACGAGTCCATCTCCTGATCGGTCATCATGCCGCTGCCCGAGCCGTGGTTCATACCGCCCATACCGCCCATCTCCCCCAAGTCAGCGGAAGGGGCAGGCTGGCCCCACTCGGAGAGCCACGCGGTCATCTGGTCCATCTCCGGCTGCTGCGCGGCTTCGATCGCCGACGCCAATGCCAGGACATCTGGATTCTCGGTCCGCCCGGTTGCCATCTCGGACATCTCGACGGCTTGTGCGTGATGCGGGTACATCATCTGCGCGAACATCACGTCGGCATTGTTGAACTGCGCCGACGCATCCGTTGAGGACGAAGTGGACTGCGACGAGTTCATCGAGTGCCCGTCCATCATCTGCCCGTTCATCGGAGTGTTCGAAGAGTCGTCGCTGCAGCCTGCGAGGAAAATAACGCCTGCCGAGGCAGCCGCGAGTGCAGCAAGTACTGGAGTACGCATGTGAATTCCTTACGAGAGTGATCTTTTACGGAGTTCGGATACAAAAAGCGATCCGCCGAGATGCAGGAGCATTTCGGGCTCCCCGTCACACTCGCAAGGTCACCGATTTGTCCAACTCCGAGAGAACCCACGGCGGCGCACGTTCCAACGCGGAGGCAGTGCGCCCGCCGACGATGTCCACCGTTCGTGGTGAAAGGTCGAAGTCGATGCTGGTGGTCGGCACCGTCAGAGCAGGCCACGACGTCGTCGTGCCCGTGCACGGATGCATCATCGAATGTGCAGACGGGCAGTCGTGCTCCCCGAACGCGACAGGCCCCGAAGCGTCGAGTCGATACTCCGACGCCATCGCAGAATCGCCGCCGCCCATCGACGACATCGACGACATCGACGACATCGGTGTCACCGAGTGCATGAGCAACACCCCGAAAATGGTGAATGCAATCAACAACCCGGTAGCCGAGGCTGTACCTCGTCGACTGCCGCGGATAACTGAGTGCATGCAACCGACGTTACCAGCCATACCCCCGGGGGGTAAAAGTGTCATTGCCGCCGTGGGGGCAACTCGATCTCGTCTCGATAGCGCCGCGAGGCCGCGATGATCTTCGTTATTCCATCCAGGACCCGAAGTATCTCCTCTTCCCCCACCGCCTGCCCGACGGCGTCGGCCCACGCATGTTGATCGTCGCGTAGCGCCGTCAGGGTGGTCCGCCCTGCTGGTGTGGGCCGAAGCAATTTGGCGCGTCGATGCTTGGGGTTCTCGAGGTACTCCGCCCATCCCTTGCCCACCAGGATGTCCGCCGTGCGCTGCACGCTCTGCCGCGCAAGACCGAGGCCGACGCGTCGAGCGATCTCGGCTACTGCCAGCGGCTCCTCCAGCGTGGCACCGAGTACTTGCCACCACGCAGGAGTCAGGCCCGCTGGTTCGGCTATCTGCCGCGCCGCCGCGAGAAATTCACCATTGAGTTCGAATGCAGGAAGTACGACGGAGGTCAGCGCATCACCGGCTGGTGAACGGTTCATCCGGCGACCAACTGGTCGTAGAACTTGCGCTCCCCGGTGGAGTACAGCCCGTACCAGGCCTCGATGATCGGCTGCGGGAAGAGTTCGAGTACCTCGAACATTGCTTTCGTGAACTGCAATGCAGCCGTGCCGGGTGCGGTCACCAGGGAGCGATCGGACACCACCCGTGCATCGCGATAGTGCTCACTACCGGTGTATTCGGCTGCACCGGAGATGAATTCGAGTGCATTGCTGGTGTGTGGGCGAGCATTCAGCAGTCCGGTGCGCGCAAGCCCGAGCGTGGCACCACAGATGGCACCGACGGGTACTACGCGATCGATCGCCGTCCGAGCGAGCTCGAGCACCGCGGCGTGCCCCTCACCCCACGTGTCGCCGCCGGGGAGGACTAGCGCCGCGAGCGATCCGACGTCGAGATCGGCGACGTCGCCGTCGGGAAGAACACGAATGCCACCGGCGGTGGTGACCTTGCCGCCGCCGTCGGAGACAACCTTCAGCTCGTACCGAGAGTTGCCTTGTTGCCGCGCCATGGCGATGCCTGCCACGAGGTATCCGTATTCCCAGTCCGCCATGGTGTCGAGTGCGTAGAGAGCAATGGTCTTCATCGGAACCTCCATAGTTGACAGGATGCTGTCACTGTAGCAATCGACAGAACCCTGTCAAGATGCGCGGCAGGTACGCGTTCGGTCCGAATGCGTAGGAGAAGTGTCGCTCCGTCGCAATGTGGGCACAATAGAGTCGATACACGAAACCAGCACGGAAAGCGGGTACCCATGGCAGCCCTCGATGCACTACGCGGCCGCTGGCCGAAAAGCTTGCCCCTGCAGCCATTGCCTGCGGAAGCGTGGGCCAAACAGGAACCGACGTGGAAGGGTGCGAATCCGCAGGTCATCGAGTCCGCGCTCAAACGCGCGAAGATGCGGCCGTCGGGGAACTGGTTCGTCTTCGCCGCGAGCCGCGACATCCCGAAGGACAAGCCGTTCGGGCGGCACATCGGTGGCACCGAACTGGTGGCCTGGCGCGACGAGAAGCAAGGAATCCACATCGCCCCCGGAGTGTGCCCACACCTCGGTGCGCCGCTCGACAAGGCCAAGATCGAATGCGACACCCTCATCTGTCTGTGGCACGGTATGCCGCTCGGCCCCAAGGGACGCCCCGGATGGAAGCCGCTACCCGCCTTCGACGACGGCATTCTCGTCTGGGTCCGGATGGACGAACTCGGTGGTGAAGAGCCGACCGAAGTGCCGATCGTCCCGATCCGACCACCCGCCGCAAACTCCGTCGATGCGGTCGTGACGGTGACCGGCATCTGCGAACCGGACGATATCGTCGCCAATCGCCTCGATCCGTGGCACGGAGCCTGGTTCCATCCGTACTCGTTCGCACGACTGAAGGTGGTCGACGCACCCACCGACGTCGATGTCCCCGAAAAGGACGATCGGTTCCTGGTCGACGTGACATTCCGCGTCAGCCGAGGAGTCGGCGTACCGGTCCGTGTCGAATTCGTCTGCCCAGGTCCACGCACCATCGTGATGCGCATTCTCGAAGGCGAGGGCATCGGAAGCGTCGTCGAGACGCATGCGACTCCACTGGGCCCCGGGCCGGACGGCAAGCCACGGACAGCCGTCATCGAGGTCACCGTCGCCAGCTCCGAGCGTCCGGGATTCAAGATGGCACGCAAGGTCGCACCGCTGCTTCGTCCCGCCATGGGATGGACTGCTGAGCGACTGTGGAAAGACGACCTCGACTACGCCGAGCGAAGGTACGAATTGCGTTCACGCGGCATGTGAAAAAACCAACCTGTCGATCCCCCCCGATACGCGGGGGGATCGACGCGGTCAGCGCTTGGTGAGCCGAGCCAGCTTGTCGAACACTCGAAAGCGTCCGCGCGTCGGGACCGTATAGATCGGGTGCCCGGCGATGCCCCAGCCCGAGAGCAGAGTGTTCGCCGCATGCAACCCCGTTGTCGCGGCACGTTCCATCAGAGCGACCGGCAGATCGATCCTGATGCCGTCCCCTGCTAGCACGACGCCCGGTTCCGGGGTGCGCACGGTGGGCCGATTGGCGAACTGACCGAGGCCGAACAACGGGCAATCATTGCGCCATTCGGTGCGCTCGGATACCACTGTGGCCGAAGCGGTTTCAGGGTAAATCTCATGCATCCGCGCCATCAACTGCGCGCGCGTGTCCTCTTCGGAGTCGACGGCGGCATACGCGTGCAGTTCGACAACCGATCCGCCGGTGCGAGCGGCCCACTCCGCCGCCTCGTCCTCGAACCGCTCGAGCACGCTGATGTTGTCGATCGGCGGCATTCCGCCGGTTCCGATGAAGGCCGGGCGATCGGCATTCACCGGCTTGTCGAGCCACACTCGATGCACCAGAAACGGCGGCGTATTTTCCAGTGCCTCAATGCGTTTACGCCACTCCGACGTCCCGAGATCCGGCGAGTTCTTCACCACGTTCTGCAAGCCGGCGATATCGGCGGCAAGCACCACGGCGTCGACCTCACCCACCCCGACTACGTCGTATGCGCGTTCGCGGCCCCGGGCGATACCCTCACACGCGGTGCCCACCCTGATATCGACGCCCAAGCCTAGTAAGTACTCTCCCAACGGATTCCACAGCGCCTGCGGATACGGTCCCCGAGGCACGTCGAAGATCAGCCCCTCCGACGAGCCGAGGAAATAGATGTGGAACATCATGGCCAGCTCGGCCGCGGACATATCCTCGGGATCGGCGAAGAAGCTCCGCGAGAAAACCCCGAACGCCAAGTGTCGCGCGGCCTCGGGGAAGTTGATGTTGCGCAGAAACTCCGCCGCCGGGGTCGTGTCGAGCTGCTCGAACGTCTCCGGGACACTGACATTCATCAGCGGTAGCGCCGCTACACCCTTGAGCGAGAACAACTCTCGCATTCGGAAAGTAGGACTCCGAGCGACGAACGCGAACGCATTCAACGGCGGCGTCTGCGGCAGACCCTTGAAGCCGTCGATTCGGCCATCGCCGTCGATCAGCGGATAGTCCTCGACCGGACGTAGCCGTCGCAGGCCCGGATCACTGCGCTCCATCAGATTTCGAAGGTTGTAGTACTGCCGGAAGAACGCGTGGAAACCGCGGCTCATCGTCACAGGAGTGCCGTCGTCGAGCGTGGTATCCCACCCCCCGACGCGACCGCCCAGGTAGTTCTCACGTTCGAGCACGGTCACCTCGACACCGCGCTCCGCCAATGCCGTTGCCGCACTGAGGCCGGCGATCCCGCCACCGACAACGACGACGCGCGGCACACGGGTCAGCGAACCGGCATCCGGAAACCCGGCAGGAGCGGGATGTTCGACGCGTCGACTATCGGTCACAGTGTCTCCATCGGGCGGGCTCCGAGAAAGGTGTGTACGACACCGTTCTGCCAGCCCGTCATAGTCTCGGTAGCCAAGGAAGTGAAACCTGCACGCTGCATACGCCTGGCGAACTCTCCAGCACCGTCGAACGTCACCACACTGCGCCACAGATGCTGGTACAAGGTCGTGTTACGGGTGGCCAAGTAACCGAGCGGAATGATAACCGCCCAACACACGAACGTCCACAGCACCTGTGCACGAATGGAATCCTTGACCGAATACTCGTGAAAAGCGATGCTCCCACCGGGCTCGAGCAACGACATCAGAGACTTCAACTCCGTATCAGGATCGTCGACGTTCCTGATCAGGTACGCAGCGAGAATGCCGTCGAACGGGCCATCGACCCCATTGACATTGAGATCCTCGACGCGGCTGTGCACGAACGTCACGTTCGACGGCCACGACTTCGAGCGCGCCACCTCGAGCATCTCCGCCGACGCATCGGCAGCAACGATCTGCGCGTGCGGAGCCGCCTTCAACAATGCCGCCGTCGACGCACCCGTGCCGCAGCCGATATCGAGCAAGCGAAGCCCATCACCGAGGCCAGGAAGGCGCAGCCGCTCCGCCGATTTCGCCAGATGATCGTGATAGCCGGGGTTCGCACCGACCAACCGGTCGTACGCCCGCGCCCCGACGTCGAAAGCCCCAGGCACCTCGTCGCGCGGCAAGCCCATACCCGTCACCCGCGTGCCACCCCATTCACGCCCGCCAACCTTCACAGCGCCGACTCACTCACGACGCGAGCCGACGGGCCACCGTCGATCGAGACGACATCGCCCGGATGAAGTTGGCGACCACGTCGCAGATCCACCTCACCATTGACGCTGACCTGCCCATCGGCGATGAAAGTCTTCGCCTCCGCCCCCGACTCGATCAGGTTCGCCAACTTGAGAAACTGCCCGAGCCTGATGGACTCGTCACGGATCGGAACATCTTGGGAGTCAGCCATGACTCCATCTTGGACTACACCGAGCAGATGGTCACTCCGCAGGCTCCGCTCCCGCCCATCCCGGGTCACTCCGCAGGCTCCGCTCCCGCCGCCTGGAAGCGCCGCAAACGCAGACTGTTGGTCACCACGAACACCGAGGAGAACGCCATCGCCGCGCCCGCGAGCATCGGATTGAGCAGACCCGCCGCCGCAAGTGGGATAGCCGCGACGTTGTACGCGAACGCCCAGAACAAGTTGCCCTTGATGGTCGCGAGCGTCTTACGGGAGAGCCGAATGGCGTCGCCGACGGCGCGAAGATCCCCGCGAACGAGGGTCAAGTCGCTGGCCTCGATCGCGACGTCGGTGCCGGTCCCCATCGACAATCCGAGATCTGCCGTGGCCAATGCTGCCGCATCGTTGACGCCGTCGCCGACCATCGCGACGACCCTGCCCTCGGCCTGCAGTCGCGCGATGACATCGACCTTGCCCTGCGGGAGCACGCCGGCGAATACCTCGGTGATGCCGACTTCGGCGGCGATCTTCCGCGCAGCTGCCTCGTTGTCACCGGTCAGCATGACCGGAGTCAGACCGAGTTCACGCAATTCGGCGATGGCCTGCTTCGACGTCGGCTTGAGTGCATCGGCGACGACGAGAATTCCCCGTGCACGCCCGTCCCAACCGAGCGCGACGGCAGTTCGGCCGTCGGCCTCCGCGTCGTGCAGCGCGCGCTCGAGTTCCGGCGGGAGCGGGAGTGACTTCTCGGCCAACAGGGCTGCCCGCCCCAACACGACCGTCCGGCCGTCGACAGTTCCGGTGACCCCCAGGCCTGCAACGTTCGCGAAATCGACCACCACGGGCAGTGAGTCTTCTTGCCTGGCTGCCGCGGTGATGGCAGCTGCGATGGGGTGTTCGGAGCCGGACTCGATGGCGCCCGCCACCGTCAAAATCTCGTCGCGGTCTTCACCGTCGGCGCCATGGACCGCGAGCAGCGTCATCTCACCGGTTGTGACAGTGCCGGTCTTGTCGAGGACGACGGTGTCGATCCGACGCGTCGACTCGAGCATCTCGGGGCCCTTGATCAGGATGCCGAGCTGGGCGGCTCGACCGGTGCCGACCATCAATGCCGTCGGAGTCGCGAGTCCGAGCGCACACGGGCAGGCAATGATCAGAACAGCAACCGACGCGGTGAATGCCGCGGCGACGGAACCACCGGTTCCGAGCCAGAAGCCCAGTGTCGCAACGGCGATAGCGATGACGATGGGAACGAAGATCCCGGAGATGCGGTCGGCCAGGCGCTGCACCTGAGCCTTGCCGGTCTGTGCTTCCTCGACGAGGGTGGCCATCTGCGCGAGCTGCGTATCCGCGCCGACCCGCGTGGCTTTCACCACGAGCCTGCCACCGACGTTGACGGTCGCGCCGACCACCTCGTCGCCGGTGGAAACTTCGACGGGCACGGACTCACCGGTCAGCATCGACTTGTCGACGGCGGAGGCGCCGGATTCGACGATGCCGTCCGTCGCGATCTTCTCCCCCGGCTTGACGACGAACCGATCTCCGACGGCCAGTTCTGCGACCGGTACCTGCTTTTCGACGCCGTCCTTCAGGACTGTGACGTCCTTGGCACCGAGGTCCAGCAATGCCCGGAGCGCGGACCCAGCTCGCCGTTTGGCGCGCGCCTCGAAGTAGCGGCCGGCAAGAATGAACGTGGTCACACCAGCAGCAGCTTCGAGGTAGATGTTGGACATGCCGTCCATGCGGGCGATGGTCAGTTCGAACGGATGCTTCATTCCCGTCACCCCGGCGGTTCCGAAGAACAGCGCGTACAACGACCATCCCAGCGCCGCGAGCGTGCCCATCGACACGAGCGTGTCCATCGTGGACGTGCCGTGACGCAAGTTCTTCGCGGCCGCGACATGGAAAGGCCACGCGCCCCAGACGACGACGGGTGCCGCGAGAGTCAGTGACAGCCACTGCCAATTGTCGAACTGCAACGCAGGCACCATCGCCATGGCGATGACGGGCACGGACAATACGAGGGAGATCAGCAGGCGCTGCTTCAACGGGTCCGAGGCGTCTGTTTCGGCAGTAGCTTCGCCGGCAGCCGGATCTTCGGTGCGGGGCAGGGTGGCGGTGTACCCCGCCTGCTCCACGGCCTTGATCAGATCGGCAGTCAAGACGCCGTCACTGACGACTTTCGCCTTCTCGGTGGCGTAGTTGACCGTGGCTGTCACGCCGTCGAGTTTGTTCAGCTTGCGCTCGATGCGATTGGCGCACGACGCGCACGTCATGCCGCCGAGGATCAGTTCGGTGTTGGTAGTCACGACTCGTTCACCTGTACATGCTCATGGCTGGCGGGAACCTGTTCTCCGACTGGTCCCACCAACGATCCGACGAAGTAGGCGGCGAAGAACACCACTGTAATTCCGAGCACGAACATCGAGAGTTTGGCCAGCATGTCGATCTCCTTCGTTCATCAAGTTCCACCATACCCCCTGGGGGTATGAAACGGCCAGGCTGAAATCGGGGTGTAACGCGATGGGAGCCCCGTGCGAAATCCAGGTAGCCCGCCACGCAGACCGGCGCGGGTCGAAGTTCATGGTGAACCCGCGCGATCAACTGCAGGTTCACATCGGTTCGGGGTCGAGTCGACCAACTGATGGGGATATCTGATGCCTTTACGCCGTTCGGCCCGCGGGCCCGCACATCGCCGACGTCTCGCCACGAGTGCAGTTGCGTTCCTCTCACTGGGCGCACTGGCCGTCGGTGGCGTCGCACTGACCGATTTCGGTGGATTCACCTCCTCTGACACAGAAGTCGAACTCGCCTCGACGGCAACCTGCTACGACATGGTCAGCATCGCCGTCGGCGGACGTGGTGACAGCCCGAAGAACGGTGTCACCAAGATGCTGACGACACCCGATGGAACGCCGCTCCCCGGAGCACTGGCAGGCGATTTCGAGAGCGACTGGATCGACCAGATGGTCGGCGCGCCCAACGGCCAGGTCAAGGAAGGCTCGTACGCAGCCGTCTACGTCGAGTACCCCGCCAACATGGCGTCCTACGACGAAGCCGTCAACACCGGAGTGGAGAACTCACAGAAGGTCATGCGCGCCATCGCCGCATCCTGCCCGAATACCCGCTTCGCCATCGTCGGCTACAGCGAAGGCGCCGACGTCACGCGTCGAGCAGCCATGGAAATAGGCAATCAGACTCCTGACGGCAACGGCAACTACGGAATCGTCGACCCGTCCAAGGTCGTCGGTGTCGTCATCCTCGCCGACGCCGGACGCACCGCAGGTGAAGGTGCATTCCCCGGATCCGCGTCCGGAACAGGTCCCGACGGATTCGACACGGTCTACCAGAACGGTTCCGGTCCTGCAGGCGCCGGCGCACTGCCAGGCACGTCCGGCAGCTTCGGCGCGCTGGAGGGCAAGGTGGCGTCATTCTGCTCCGAGGGCGACCTGACCTGCGCAATGCCGGAGAACACCTCGCTACTGCACCTCGCCGCCAACGTGGGACGTCAGCTCGACGTCGACACCCTCCAGCGTGACGGCGCACTCACCCCCGCCACCGGTGCAGACATGGCCATGGTGCTCGGCCGCATCGCCGTCGCAGCATTCAATGACATCGCGAGCCAGGACAACTGGCTGGCCGGTGACGAGACGTTCCTCGAGGTGCTGATCAAGGTGTCCGACCCGGGCTACAAGCCGGGCGTCGTGACCAAGCCTGCCGCAAAGGTCGACGAAGCTGGTGAACCACTTCCAGCCTCGGAAGCCGTCAATCTCGCCTACCTACCGTCGAAGATCGCCAAGGAGATCATCGGCTTCATCGGTTCCAACACGAACACCGTCCAGGTAGTGATGAACGATCCCTACGGGCAGACACTCGGACCGGGATCGGGACACCACTTCGACTACTGGCGCGACGCCGACCCGGCCAAGGGCAAGCCGCTGACTTCCGCTCAGTACGCCGCGGCCTGGTTGACCCAGCTGGCCAAGGACGCGGAGGCAGGCAAGCCGATCAACACCGCCGCCGCGCAGGAAAACGCTCGACTCGCCGTCCTGGCAGATCCGACCACAGCTACGACCACCTCGGCTGCTCCGACGACGACCTCGGTCGTCACGGCACCCCCCGCGGCACCGGCTGAGCTGGCTCCGATCGCACCTGCAGTTGTGGCTCCGCCCGTCGACCCAGCGCTACCGGTCGATCCGGCTCAGCCCGTCGACCCAGCGTTGCCCGTCGATCCGGCTCAGCCTGCAGACGGCACGCAGGCAGTGGAAGGAACCCAGCCTGTCGAGGGGACGGTCACTACTACCACTGCCGTCCCGACGACAGTGGCGCCCACCACGACGCCGGCTCCGTAAATTCTTCCCTCTCAGCGCCTATCCGAGATCGTTCGGGTGGGCGCTGAGTCGTGTGTCTACCCAGTGTTCTGAAGGTTCGCTTCGGGAAGGCAGATACGGGCGAGGAGCTCGAGTGGGACGTCCAATGCAGCTGCAAGTGCAGCGACCGTCGTGAAGGCTGGGGTGGCCAGACGGCCGGTCTCGATCTTGCGCAAGGTCTCGGGTGAGATCGACGCGGCAAGCGCCACTTCGGCGGGCTTGCGGTCGCCCCGCGCTTGTCGGAGGTAAGCGCCGAGACGTTTGCCGGCATCGAGCTGCTGCGGCGTCAAAGGGGATCGCACCATACGAGCAGGTTACGCCACCCCCCGGTATGAAAATACCTAGCCGTCGTTTAGTGTGGTATTTCTATACCGATCTATTGGCGACGAAGTGGAGAGAAAACGCGTGCTGGAACTCAAAACACACCAGGAAATCGAAGCAATGCGCACCACCGGCGCCTTCATCGCCCAGCTACTCGACGAACTGCAGGCGCGCGCCCTGGTCGGAATCAATCTTCTCGATCTCGAACACCACGCACGACAGATGATCACCGAACGTGGTGCGGTGTCCTGCTATTGGGACTACGCGCCCTCGTTCGGCCGGGGTCCGTTCCGCAATGTCATCTGCCTGTCCGTCAACGACGCAGTGCTCCACGGCCTCCCGCACGACTACACGCTGCTCGACGGGGATCTGTTGACCATGGACATCGCGGTCTCGATCGACGGCTGGGTGGCAGACTCGGCGCGCAGCCTGATCGTCGGCACGCCCCGAGCCGAAGACCAGCGATTGATCGAGGCCACCGAGAACGCCCTCGTCGCCGGTATCGATGCCGCACGTTCCGGCCGGCGCCTGGGCGATATCTCCGCAGCGATCGGGGCCGTCGCGGCCGACTACGGCTATCCGGTCAACACCGAGTTCGGCGGGCACGGGCTCGGTCGAACCATGCACGAGGACCCACACATCCCCAACCAGGGGCGCGCAGGCCGCGGCCTGGTGCTTCGGCCCGGACTGGCCCTCGCCCTCGAGCCGTGGTTCGCTCACGGAACCGACAAGATCGCCTACGACCCCGACGGCTGGACCATCCGATCCGCCGACGGTTCACGAACCGCCCACAGCGAACACACGATCGCGATCACCGACGGTGATCCACTGGTACTTACCCGCCACGCGGGGTGATGGAGGCGTCTACCTTTGGGGAGCGCGCACCCTTTTTGCGAGGCGCGCAACGGCATTCGCGTCCGAGCGTGTGTGCTCGGTTACCAAAAAGGGTGTGCGGTTCGACGACCAAAGCCTGCTCAGGTGAATTTCACTCCCTGAGCCAACGGCAGATCATTGGAGTAGTTCACGGTGTTGGTTGCCCGGCGCATGTACGCCTTCCATGCATCCGATCCGGATTCGCGGCCGCCACCGGTTTCCTTCTCGCCTCCGAATGCTCCGCCGATTTCGGCACCGGACGGCCCGATGTTGACGTTGGCGATACCGCAGTCCGAGCCTGCTGCGGACAGAAACATCTCCGCCTCACGTAGGTCGGTGGTGAAGATCGAAGACGAAAGCCCTTGTGACACATCGTTGTGCAGGGCAATAGCCTCGTCGAGCGTGTCGTAAGTGAGCACGTAGAGGATCGGCGCGAACGTCTCGTGCTGGACGATGTCCGTCTGTGTGGGCATCGTGATGACGGTCGGCTCGACGTAGTACGCGTACTCACCGAATATCTCGACGCGGTTGCCGCCGGCACGCACGATGCCGCCGTCGGACACTGCCACGTCGAGCGCCTTCTGGAAACCGGCGAACGCGGGTGCATCGATCAGCGGTCCGACCAGAGTGCCTGGGTCCAGGGGCGATCCGATCGACAAGGTGGCGTACGCCCGCGCGATCCTTTCCACGAGCTCCTCGGCTATGGACGTGTGCACGATAGCGCGTCGCAACGACGTACACCGTTGTCCTGCTGTGCCTGCCGCGGAGAACACGATACCGCGGGTGGTCAGGTCGAGATCTGCCGACGCTGTCACGATCGCCGCATTGTTGCCGCCGAGCTCGAGCAGTGTCCGCCCGAATCGCTCTGCCACGCGAGGTGCGACGGCCCGTCCCATCCGCGTCGATCCCGTCGCCGACACGAGTGCCACCCGCGAGTCGTCGACGAGGGCTTCACCGGCAACCCGATCGCCGATGACGAGCTGCGCAACCTTCGGATCCACGCCTGCTTTCTCGGCGGCGCGCTCGAACAATGCCTGTACGCCGAGTGCGGTCAGCGGCGTCTTCTCCGAAGGCTTCCACACCACCGTGTCACCGGCAACCAACGCCAGCACGGCATTCCACGACCACACCGCCACCGGGAAGTTGAACGCGGTGATGACGGCGACGACGCCGAGGGGGTGCCACTGCTCCATCATTCGGTGGCCGGGTCGTTCGGTAGCAATCGTCTTTCCATAGAGCTGACGCGACAATCCGACGCCGAAGTCGCAGATGTCGATCATTTCCTGCACCTCGCCGAGGCCCTCGGAAACGATCTTGCCGGCCTCGATCGACACGAGTGCACCGAGATCGTCTTTGTATTCACGTAGCAGTTGACCGAGTTCACGGATGAGGCCACCGCGGACGGGCGCTGGCACGCTCGACCACTGGACGTAGGCCGTCCTGGCGTCGGCGATGACCGCGTCGACGTCGGAGACCGTGGCCGAACCTAGCGATGCCAGATTGCCACCGGTGATCGGTGAGCGCGCGACGATCGGCATGGTCGAGGTGGTCGCTGTGGTCGAGGCATCGAGATCGACGCGAACGCCGAGCCGCCCGAGAATGGCGCGGGTCTCGACACTCAACGCATCGTGGGTGACGGGTGAGGGCATGGTGCGCACCTTTCGAAGCCGGAGAGTGTCACTTCAATCTAGTCGAAGGCCCGAAGACAGGAAAATATACTGCCGAGCGGGCTTGCTAACGGAATATTAACGCGTATCTTGAGCACTATGACGCAGGTATTACAACGCGCGGCAGCGGCCACATCGACTGTCGACGCCCACGAGGTTCATGCCATCATCGGTCGCCACATGCTCGCCGACGGATTCGAGATGGTTCTCGATCTCGACAAGAGCCAGGGATCGACGCTCGTCGATGCCAGGGACGGCACGTCGTACCTGGATCTGTTCACGTTCTTCGCCTCTTCGGCGCTCGGGATGAACCATCCCGGCCTGGTGTCGGACGAGGCGTTCCGAGCCGATTTGCTGCAGGCGGCGATGAACAAACCGAGCAACTCCGATGTCTACACCGTGGCCATGGCGCGGTTCGTCGATACCTTCGCCCGAGTGCTGGGAGACCCGCGTCTGCCGCACCTGTTCTTCGTCGAAGGCGGTGCCCTCGCCGTCGAGAACGCACTCAAGGTCGCGTTCGACTGGACGAGTCGATGGAACGCCAAGCACGGCATCGACCCAGCACTGGGTACCCAGGTACTGCATTTCGAGCATGCGTTCCACGGCCGCACCGGGTACACGATGTCGCTTACCAACACCGACCTCAACAAGGTCGCCCGGTTTCCGAAATTCGATTGGCCACGCATCCCGTCCCCATACATCCGCAGCGGCGTGAACATGGACGCGCTCGAAGCCGACGCGCTTACCGCAGCCAGAGTCGCCTTCGAGGTAAATCCTCACGACATCGCTTGCGCGATAATCGAACCCATTCAGGGCGAAGGCGGCGACAACCATTTCCGCCCGCAATTCCTGGTGCAGCTACAAGATCTGTGCCACGAGTACGACGCATTGTTCGTTCTCGACGAGGTACAGACGGGCGCCGGAATGACCGGCACCGCATGGGCTTTCCAGCAACTCGACGTCGTCCCCGACGTGCTCGCGTTCGGCAAGAAGGTCCAGGTCTGCGGCGTCATGGCGGGCGGGCGCGTCGACGATCTCGACGATCACGTCTTCGCTGTCTCCTCACGAATCAACTCCACGTGGGGCGGAAACCTCACCGACATGGTGCGTTCTCGCCGGATACTCGAGATCGTCGAATCCGAAGGGCTGATCGAGCGCGCCGCCACGCTGGGGCGCCACCTGAAGGGCCGCCTCGACGACATGGCGACGCGGCACGAGATGGTCACCGAGGTACGCGGCCGCGGGTTGATGTGCGCTTTCACGATGCCCGACGCCGGGAGCCGCGACCGCTTGATCGAGGACCTCCGCACCGAGGAGCACGTTCTCGCACTCGGATGCGGCCATAGTGCGATCCGCTTCCGGCCTGCGTTGACGATCAGCGAAGCAGACTTGGGCCGTGCCGTCGACGCGATCGAGCGCGTACTGATGCGGATGGCGAGCTAGCTCGGGGCGCGAGAGTGTGTACAGTCACTCGACATGTACGCACCTCTACTCGTTGCAGGATCATGGTGGTGGCGCTCTTAGGCGCCCACACCTTTGCGTACTTCAACCGTGGCCGCCTTTCGAGGTGGCCATTTTTTGTTGTCTCGGCCCCTCGGCGGGCAGCCTTTTGCGAATCCGAAAGGCTGATCGACGTGCACGAAGCTCCGACCTCGAAAGTTTTGAAGAAGGCTCTCACCGGTTCCGCGCCATTCGCGATCCTGAGCCGCGAACACGGCATCGACGTTCTGATCGGCGATGTCACCGATGCGCCGTCCCTCGCCGACATTCCATTGAATCCGCATGCCGACGGCCCCGACGTGTTGGCACTGGTCCCATTTCGGCAGGTCACCGAACGCGGTTTCGTATGCCATGACGACGAATCCCCGCTGCAGTGCCTGCAGATCCGCGAGCATGCCCTGCTGAGTATCGACGCTGTGCTCGGCGCACTTCCGAGCGCCGAACTGAACCTTCTCGACGGCCGTTTCGAGCCCGAAGACGACGCGTATGCTGCGGTCGTGGAGCGGGTGCTCACCGACGAAATCGGCCGGGGTGCGGGTGCGAACTTCGTCATTCGTAGGGACTTTCGGGCCCAGTTGGACGATCCGATCGCCAGTGGACTCGAGATCTTCCGAAGACTTTTGGTCGGTGAATCGGGTTCGTACTGGACATTTTTCGTACACACACCGCAGATAACGCTCGTGGGTGCGACCCCGGAACGGCACGTCGGATTCGATGGCAAGACGGCGATCATGAATCCGATCAGCGGTACCTACCGGCACCCGGTCGAAGGCCCTTCGGGCGCAGGTGTTCTCGACTTTCTCGGGGATGCGAAGGAGAATGACGAGCTGTTCATGGTCGTCGACGAGGAACTGAAGATGATGAGCCGTATCTGCGAAAACGGTGGCCGCGTCATCGGTCCGCGCCTCAAACAGATGGGTCATCTGACGCACACCGAGTACATCCTGGCGGGAGACAGTGCGCTGGATCCACGCGAGATCCTGCGGGAGACGATGTTCGCACCCACTGTCACCGGTTCGCCGATCGAGAACGCCGCACGCGTCATCGAGCGTTACGAGAACACCGGTCGCGGTTACTATTCCGGCGTGCTGGCACTGTTCGGGGGCACCGACGGGGTGAGCACACTCGACGCACCGATCCTTATCCGCACGTGCGAGATCTCGCCTGCCGGTGAGCTGAAGATATCGGCAGGCGCCACCCTCGTTCGCAACTCGATACCCGAACACGAAGTGGCCGAGACACGTTCGAAGCTCGGTGGCGTACTTGCCGCCCTCGGTGTCGAACCAGCACGTCCACGCGGAACGGACGCGGTCCGTCTCGACACCTACCCGGGCGTCGCCGACGCGTTGGCGTTGCGTAACGACAAGCTGGCGTCGTTCTGGCTCGACCAGCAGCCGCTCGTCGTGCTGCCCGAACTGCTGGGCCGTACCGCGGTCGTCGTCGATTTCGAGGATCAGTGGACGGCGATGATCGCCCATCAGCTCCGCCACCTCGGCATGGACGTGTCGGTTCTTCGATGGGAAGAGTACTCCGGCACCGACGCCGACCTGCTGGTGTGTGGACCGGGGCCCGGGGATCCGAACGATCTTCTCGACAACCGGATTCGTGCTGTCGAACGGGCAGTCCGCGCTCGACTCGACGCCGGCGCACCGCTACTCGCGATCTGCCTGAGCCACCAGGTTCTCGCGCGGATTCTCGGCCTGGGCGTCGTCGCGCTTCCTCATCCGCAGCAGGGGGTTCAGCGAGCGATCGAGCTTTTCGGAGAGCATCGGACACTCGGGTTCTACAACGCGTTTCTGGCGCAGCCGGGAGAGATTTCAGGGGTGGAATCCTCGGTCGATTCTCAGGGCGTCAACGCGCTACGCGGTGCCGGATTCGCGTCCGTTCAGTTCCATCCGGAGTCCATATTGTCGACCGACGGGATCGACGTTCTCCAGTGCATGGTTCAGCGGTTGTTGGAGCCGGTCGGCGTGGTATCGGCATGAGCGCCTTTCGGACATAGGTCTTCAGAAGTCGTTCAAGCGTCTACCAAAACAAGGTAATCATCCTGTTTCTAGCGCGAAAGCAGACTTTCGGGCTATTCTTGCGCGTGGCCGACCGGTCACAGGGGGGGAGTATGAACCGAGATCCCGCCATGCCCCGACCACGAATCGAAGATCCGCATTCGGCGCCACGTGACGCGCTGGATGCGATCCCCGAAGCCCTCCTGCTTGTCGACGCCTCCCTTGTCATCACCTACGCCAACCCTGCCGCTGCGCAACTGCTGGGTACGACGCTCGATCGCCTCCTCGGACGCGAACTCGAAGCGTGGTTCAACGAAGCCGCTCGGGCAGAATTCCTTGCAAAGTGCACCCTCCCCGGCTGGTCCGGCGTGGTCGAAGATTTCTCGTACGCACTGCAGAAGTGGCTGTCGTACAAGGTCAACCCAGGCTCGGGTGGCTACGCAATCTGGGCTCTGGATGTCACGACCGAGCGGCTCGGCAACGGTCGAAGCGAATGGACCGACGAGCTCGCCCAAACCATGCTCGACGCAGTCCCCGCTGGGACCGTTGTACTCGACACCAACGGCACCATTGTGCTGGTCAACCAACAGTGGGATCAGTTCTGGGGCAGTTGGCCGGGTGGTTCTCGCTACGTTCCGGGCGAAAACTACTTCGATATGTGGCGCACTGAGGCCGAGTCCGGAAATCAGGACGCCGCGATCGTCCTGACCGGACTCCAGGGACTCGTGGCCAGTGACTCGGCGATGCATACCTTCGACTTCCGATGGTCCACACTCGAAAACAAATACTGGTACCGAATGCGTGCCGCGCTGCTCGCCGACGGAAACGGCCTCTACATCACCCACACCGACATCACCGCTCTTACGGCGGAGCTGGGTGAGGCTTCGCGGCAGGACCCGCTGACCGGCCTGGCCAGCCGCGACGAGATCGAAACGCTGTTGCGCGTCGAACTCCAGCGGCGTACCACCGACAACGAGGTCAGCGTCCTACTCGTCGACATCGACGGTTTCAAAGAGTTCAACGACGCGCTCGGACCCACACAGGGTGACGAACTGCTCCGCCTCGTCGCACACCGCATCGAGGCGTCGACGCGCCCCACTGACACCCTAGGCCGACTCACCGGTGACGAGTTCGTGGTCATCGCCCGCGGATGTCAATCCATCGCGGCACGCGCACTTGCCGCCGGGTTCGTCAGCGTGCTGGAGCCGTCGTTCGAGCTCGGCACCCGCCAGCTGACCATCACTGCCAGTGTGGGCGTAGCCACCTCCGATGCGGAGAACACCGACCCGGTTCAACTCATTCACGACGCAACCACGGCGATGCACGCAGCCAAATCGCTCGGACGCAGCAGCCACCAGGTGTTCTCGACCGACCTGCGCGACAGCAACCGCACCCGGTTGGAAATTCTCGAACGCTTGCGCGGGGTGGCCATGGCCGAACACGAACTGGAGATGCTCTACCAGCCCATCGTCGAAGTGTCTTCCGGCATCGTCATCGGCGCCGAAGCACTCATTCGATGGAATCATCCCGAACTGGGTCTACTGATGCCCGACACCTTCATCCCCCTCGCCGAAGACGCCGGCCTCATCATCCCGCTCAGCAACTGGATTCTCAACGAGGTCGGCCGTACCATCGCCAGCTGGCAACATCGCGGTATCGCGGCGCAGATCGGCATCAACGTCAGCCCACTGCACTTCGCCGCAGGAACACTGGCCACCGACGTCATCGACGTCATCGACTCACTCGGCATCGAGCCCGGACGCGTCGTACTCGAATTGGCAGAATCGAAATCGTTGCACGACGTCGACGCCGTGCAGTATCAACTACTCGACGTGCGCCGACACGGCGTTCTCGTCGCGATCGACGACTTCGGCTCCGGCTTCTCCTCGCTCGAACGCCTCGCAACCCTTCCCGTCGACATCCTCAAGATCGACAAATCACTCACCCAGCACCTCGACAGCAAGAACCTTCAGCGCAGGCGGGCCATCTCCGCGCTGTGCAAAGCTGTCGTAGACGTCTCGCACGACCTCGGCAAGGACACTGTTGTCGAAGGTATCGAAACGCCAGAACAAATGGCTTCCTGCACTGACATGGGAGTCACCTTCGGACAAGGCCACCTTCTCGGTCATCCGATGACAGCCGTCCAGCTCGAGAAAGTTCTGTTCCAGGATGGCGCACACAGTGCCTCTGCATGACAGAGCCCCAGCTTCTTACGCACCCCGGATCGAGGAAGGAATCAACCGTGAAGATCGCCGACGACACCATCAGATTCTCCGCCGCCCACCGAGCGATCCTGTCGACGATCAATCCCGACGGCACACCACATCTGGTGCCTGTCGTCTTCGCCGTCGTCGACGATCGCATCGTCACCGCCATCGACTGGAAGCCGAAATCCACCCGTGAACTCCAGCGACTGGCCAACATCCGCGCCGACCCGGCTGTCGGCCTCATCGTCGACAATTACGAGGACGAGTGGGACAACCTGTGGTGGGTTCGCGCCAGCGGATCGGCCCGTGTCGTCGACGCTCACTCCGACGAGGGCAGAGCCGCAATCGACGCCCTCGTGGAGAAATACGACCAATACGCTTCCGTGCGCCCGGAGGGGCCGGCAGTCATCGTCGAAAAGTTGAGCTGGCGGTCCTGGAAAGCCTCCTAACCAGCACCCTGTAGGCCCACGACTGTCGAATGATCCCCCCTGAACCTGCTGTCGGCGTTACCGTTGCCCCTGAGTAGTTGGGTAGTGGCAACGCTGACGGCAGGAGTGGGCATTGACGAGCACATCGGTGTCACCGGAGAAGTCCGCCCGCGCGGAGGAGAAGCCCGCGCGGGCCTTTGCGCCACCCGAACACGGCCGGCTGGCGCAGGTTCCACACATCGCCGGCCTGATTCTCGGCACTTTCGCTGTGCTGGTGTTTCTGTGGAGTATCTCCCCGGCGCTGCGAGAAGCCGTACGGGTACCGCGAGAGTACGTGGACAACTTCTACATCGATGCCCCGGACACCTCACTGGCGTGGGCGCTCGTAGTCGGTCTCACGGCGGCAGCACTGGCAAGCCGTAAGCGCATCGCCTGGTGGTTCCTGACGCTCTATCTCGTACTCTTCGCACTTACCGATCTCGCCGAGGGTATCCAAGAGAAGAACGCCAACGCCTGGGTCGCCCTCGGCGTTCATGTCGTCATCATCGGCATTCTGCTGGCAGCGCGCAAGGAGTTCTACACCCGAGTACGACGCGGCGCGGTGTGGAAGGCACTCGGAGTTCTCGTCCTGGGCGCGATCATCGGCACCCTGCTCGGATGGGCTCTGGTCGCATTGTTCCCCGGGACACTGCCGGAGAACGAGACGTTCCTGTGGGCCTTCAACCGCGTCACGGCATTGGCGACGGTCGACAACGAGCAGTTCAGTGGTCACCCACACGGTTTCGTCAATACTTTGCTCGGCCTGTTCGGCGCACTCGCCTTGCTCGCAGCCGTCGTCACCCTGTTCCGGTCCCAGCGCTCGACCAACGCGCTGACGGGTAGCGACGAGTCGGCACTGCGCGGCCTCCTCGACAAATGGGGAGCGGACGACTCCCTCGGCTATTTCGCCACCCGACGTGACAAGGGTGTCGTGTTCGCCCCGAGCGGTAAGGCTGCGATCACGTATCGCGTCGAGGTCGGGGTGTGTTTGGCCAGCGGCGATCCCATCGGCAATCCCGAGGCGTGGCCGCACGCCATCGAAGCGTGGCTCGAGTTGGCCGCAAAGTACGGGTGGTCGCCTGCGGTGATGGGGGCCAGCGAAATAGGTGCGACGGCGTACAAACGGGCCGGCCTGAACGTCCTCGAACTCGGCGACGAGGCCATCCTGTACACCAAGACGTTCAACCTCAACGGCCGTGAGATGCGTCCGGTCCGCCAAGCCGTCACACGTGCACGCAAGGCCGGCGTGACGGTGGAAATACGCCGTCACCGCAACATTCCTGCACCCGAGATGGCCGAGATCATCGACTGCGCCGACACGTGGCGCGACACCGAGACCGAGCGCGGATTCTCCATGGCGCTGGGCCGCCTAGGCGATCCGCTCGACGGCGAATGCATGCTGGTTCAAGCCAGACAGGGTGAAAAAACCGTCGGAATTCTGTCGTTGGCGCCGTGGGGGCGCACTGGCGTGTCGCTGGATCTGATGCGACGCGATCCCCAGTCCCCCAACGGAGTGATCGAACTTTTGGTCACCGAATTGGCCACCGGTGCAGATCAATTCGGTGTCAGCAAGATTTCTTTGAACTTTGCGGTGTTCCGAGCCGTATTCGAGGAAGGCAGTCGAATCGGTGCTGGGCCGGTCCTGCGGATCTGGCGTTCGATGCTCGTGTTCTTCTCGCGCTGGTGGCAGCTCGAAGCGCTGTACCGCTCGAATCTGAAGTATCAACCCGACTGGGAGCCTCGCTATCTCTGCTTCGCCGACAGTCGCGTACTACCGAAGGTCGGCATCGCATCTGCCATTGCCGAGGGCTTTCTGACGCTGCCGAGTTTCCGACGCGCACGCAAACACACCGGTAGCCACGTAGCTGTGCCTGCAGCTCTCGCCGACAGTACCGATATCCACAGTGACGGAAGCGGACCGGAAAATGTAGCGGAGGAGGACGAGCAGCCGCAGGGGCCGCGGCGCCCCGACCAGGTTCGCGTCCGGATCTCCAAGCTCGAGCGCCTCGAGAGCGAAGGCACCGAGGGCTACCCCGTCGCGCATCCGCCGACGCATTCGGTCGCCGAGGCATTGGCGGCCCCCCAAGGGACGACGGTTCGGATTGCCGGTCGCCTGCTGCGAATTCGCGACTACGGCGGGGTGGCCTTCGCGATCGTGCGGGACTGGACCGACGACATCCAGGTGTTGTTCGACCGGGCGCGCGTCGGGGACAAGCTGGACGTATTCGATGCCGACTTCGACCTGGGCGATCTGATCGAGGTCAGCGGAGTAATCGGACGAAGCAACAAGGGCGAGTTCTCACTGCTGGCCGGCGACTGGCGGATGAATGCCAAATGCCTGCACCCGCTGCCGGACAAGTGGAAGGGCCTCAAGGACCCGGAGTCTCGGGTGCGTCAACGCTACGTCGATCTTGCGATCAACCGCAGCACAAGGGATTTGATGATCGCTCGCAGCAACGTCGTCAAATCGATGCGAGACTCACTGTCCGGCCGCGGATACATGGAGGTGGAGACGCCGATCCTGCAGCAAGTTCACGGCGGAGCGAACGCGGCGCCGTTCATCACGCACATCAACGCCTACAACCTCGATCTGTATCTGCGGATCGCACCCGAGTTGTACTTGAAGCGGTTGTGCGTCGGCGGGATGGACAAGGTGTTCGAGATCGGCCGCGTGTTCCGCAACGAAGGCGCCGACTTCAAGCACAACCCGGAGTTCACCATCCTGGAGGCATATGAAGCGCACAGCGACTACGAGCAGGCGATGGTGTTGTGCCGCCAGCTCATTCAGCAAGCCGCTATCGCCGCACACGGTCGCGAAATCGTTCTTCGACCCGACGGCCCGAACGGCGAGATGATCGAAATCGACATTTCCGGTGAATGGCCCGTCAAAACACTGCATGGGGCCATCGCAGAGAAGCTCGGCGTCCCGGTCGCCCCCGACACCTCGCTCGCCGAACTTCGCAGACTCTGCGAGGAGAACGACGTTCCCTACGAAAAGACTTGGGATGCAGGCGCCGTCGCACAGGGGATGTACGAGCATCTGGTCGAGGACTACACCGAGTTCCCCACCTTCTACACAGACTTCCCGACGTCGATGTCACCGTTGACCCGTCCGCATCGGTCGATTCCGGGTGTTGCCGAGAAGTGGGATCTCGTCGCGTGGGGTGTCGAACTGGGCACGGCGTACAGCGAGCTCACCGACCCCGTCGATCAGCGTCGCCGACTGACCGAACAATCCCTTCTGGCGGCGGGTGGCGACGAGGAAGCGATGTCGCTCGACGAGGACTTCCTGCAGGCACTCGAGTACGGCATGCCGCCGACAGGCGGTCTCGGCATGGGCGTCGATCGCGTCGTCATGTTGATCACCGGTGGCAGCATCCGCGAGACCTTGGCCTTCCCCCTCGCGAAGCCGCGACAGTAACGAAAAAAATGGAATGTTTCACATGAAACAATCACCTCCCGGCAGGTTCGTCGTAGTCGACGGACTGCGCACTCACGTCGTGGTGACCGGTGGTGGTCCGCCGATCGTCTTGTGCGGCGGACTCGGAGGCAATTGGTTCGACTGGGACGACGCGGCCGCAATTCTGTCGGCATTTCATACCGTCGTCGTGTTCGACCGACCCGGGTTCGGGCTCAGCGAATCGTTTCCGCGCGGCCACACCCCCACCGTCGAGGCCGAGGCAGCTCGCATCGCCGGCGTTCTCGACGCCCTCGAGCTGCCAAGCCCGGCCGTGGTCGTCGGGCACTCGATTGCGGGGTTCTACGCAGAGGCGTTCGCTCGGCTGTACCCGTCACGCACCGCGGGAATGCTGCTGCTCGACTCGAGCGCGGAGCGCGATCCGCGGCATCTGATTCCGAGGCGCTGTCGTATTTCGGTGGCATACGCTCTCTCGAGGACCCTGACGAAACTCGGACTGCAGCGACTGCTCGGAACGACGGTCCGACGCATTCTCAATCAGTCCATCCCTCCCGACGGCATTCCCATCGAGACCTACGACTGGATTGCACAGATCTATCGGACGCCGTCGTACCTCGAGGCTGCGCTGGTGGAGGACTTCGTCTACCCGGATATGGCACTCGAGCTCAACCGAATCAGGCGCACCCATCCGATGCCGGATGTGCCTACGACTGTCGTCGCCGCCCATACCGGCCGTCCGACACCGTGGGGACGCCACTGGATCGCCAAGCAACGACGATTGGCGCACTATCTCGGCGCCGAATTCACGGTCGTCACGAACGCCCATCATCACGCGATGATCGACCAGCCCGCCGAGGTGGCAAGCCTGATCGCCGAACTGGTGTGACGCACCGAACTCCGCGCACGTAACGTGTCCTCTCGAGCCCGTAGCCCAAGACCCGATCCACAGTTCGGCGATGGCGCGGTAGCACGAGAGGAACACAGATGGGTGCATCGATAAGCACAACTTCCGGCCGACAGTCCAAGCTTCTCGGCTTGGGTGTCCACCGCCCCGAGCGGGTGGTGACCAACGACGAAATCTGCGAAACCATCGACTCGAGCGACGAGTGGATTCAGACGCGGACGGGCATCAAGAATCGTCGCTTCACCAAGCCCGAAGAAAACGTCGTATTCATGGCCATCGAGGCCGGCAAGAAGGCTCTCGCGGCAAGCGGCGTCTCAGCCGAGGACATCGATACCGTCATCGTCGCGACGTCGACGCACCTCGAGCAGACCCCACAGGCTGCCGCCAAGGTTGCGCACGCACTCGGCACCAAGGGCCCTGCCGCATTCGACATCGGCGCCGGCTGCGCAGGATTCTGCTACGCCCTCGCCGTCGCGTCCGATCTGGTCAAGGCCGGAACCGCCAAGTACGTCCTCGTCATCGGCGCCGAGCAGCTGAGCGAGACCACCGACCCCTACGACCGCACGACGCGATTCATCTTCGCCGACGGCGCGGGCGCGGTAGTCGTCGGCCAGAGTGACGAGACCGAGATCGGGCCTGCCGTCTGGGGCTCCGACGGCTCACAGGCGGACGCGATCTACCAGACCATCGACTGGTACGACTACATCACCACAGAGGGTGCCGAGCGTCCCTGGATCAGGATGAACGGCATCTCGGTCTTCCGCTGGGCCGCGTTCGAGATGGGCAAGGCGGCACAGAAGGTGATCGATGCCGCGGGCATCAAGACCGAGGAACTGCACGCGTTCATCCCGCATCAGGCCAACAGCCGGATCACCGAACTGCTCGCCAAGAGCCTGCACCTCGGCGACGACACTGTCGTCGCCAACGATATCGAGGAGACCGGCAACACCTCGGCCGCGTCGATTCCGTTGGCGATGGAGGAATTGCTGCGCACCAACAAGGCCAAGGCGGGCGACACCGCCCTGCTCCTCGCCTTCGGAGCCGGCTTGTCCTACGCCGGGCAGGTCGTCAAGCTCCCCACCCTGTAGTTCCTCTCTTCCAGCAGTTCTTCTGCTTCGGCCGAGACCGACCTCGTTCGTTCTCGGCCGGAAGTAGAGTGGCGTCATGCCGAAACCACCGCTGCCGCCAGAGGCCATCGAGCTACTGAAGAAGCCGAACCCCGCAGTCATGGCGGTGGTACGAGCAGATGGAACTCCCATCACCGCCCCCACTTGGTACCTGTGGGAGGACGGCCGGATCGTCCTGAACTTCGAGGCCAGCCGCAAGCGCCTCGAGCACATCCGCGGCAACCCCAGGGTCTCGATCTCGGTGCTCGACGAGGCCAGCTGGTACACCCACATCACCATTCACGGCACCATCACGCTGGCGGACGATCCGGATCTGGTCGACATCGACCGCATCTCGACCCACTACACCGGTGACAAGTACCCGGTGCGAGACCAGCCGCGGGTCACCGGTTACCTCTCGGTCGACGCATACGTCGGCTGGGGCAGCATGAAGACCGACTAGTCGTGCTGTCCACACCCGTTGCGATCACCATCGGTTCGGTCTGCATCGGATTCGTCCTGTTCGTCTCGGCGGCCGCCGGAGCTCAGCAGAAATGGGATCGCCGAGGCGTCATCGCGATGTTGATACTGGCGATTTGCTGTCTGAGCGTCGTCCCACTCACCGTCGCGCTCAGTGCTGCGGTGTGAGCTGTGTTGTCGAGGTAGGGGTTGTCGAGGTAGGGGTTGTCGAGGCGTGCAGGGTGGTGTTCAGTCTTCTGCCCTGTAGCAGTGCCCATCCACCGGCGGTCACGATCAGAGCTATGACGAACAGCGCCATAGCGGTCCAGCCGTACATCTGAAATACCACTCCGCCGAGCCAGCCGAGAACGCTGGATCCGCCGTAGTAGAAGAGGTTGTACAGCGACGTCGCCTGCGTCCGTCCGACCACCGCTCGCTGACCCGTCCATCCCGACGCGATGGCGTGGGCGGCGAAGAATCCTATGGTCAGCACGACCAGTCCGGTCAGGAGGACGATCAGGTTGGTGCTGATGGTCAGTGCGACACCGGCCGCCATGGTGGCTGTCGAACCCGCGAGGACGACGCCTCTGCCGTGACGGACCGCCAGTTGTCCGGCAATGCGCGAGGACACCGTTCCGCTGAGATATGCCACGAAGATGAGGCTGATGAGCGACTGCGGGAGCCCGAACGGGCCGGCCTCGAGCCGGAAGCCCAGGTAGTTGTAGATGGCGACGAATCCGCCCATGAGCAGGAAGCCTTGGCCGTACAGGGTCAGCATGCCGGGCTCGCGGAGGTTGGCCCATAAGCGTCGCGGCAGTGAGGGTCCGTCGCGGGAGACGGTAGGAGATCTGCGCGGCGTCGGTGCCAACCACACGAAAAGGGCAGCCGCTGCCGCTGCGAGAACCGACACCGTCAAGGTCCCGACGCGCCAGTTGGTGTACTCCGCGACAGGTCCGGCGACGATCCGACCCAGCAGACCGCCCATGGAGGTACCGGAGACGTACGTTGCTGCGGCGAGCGCGGTGTGTTTGCCGTGAACTTCCTCGCTCAGGTAGGCGATGGCAATCGCGGGGAGTCCGCCGAGGGCTGCACCTTCGAGGAAGCGAATCGACAGCAGCATCGGTAGCGACGAAGACAGCGGAACCATCAGTCCCAGAATCGTTGCGGCGATCACCGAGATCGTCATCGCGCGGACTCGTCCGATCCGATCGGCGACCACCGACCAGGGCAGGACCGCAGCGGCGACACCGACCGTGGCCGATCCGACCGCAAGAGAGGACTGCGACGGCGTGATGTCGAGGCCGGCCGCGATGAGCGGAAGAATGCCCTGCACCGAGTAAAGCTGCGCGAACGTCGCGATACCCGCGAACAACAAGGCCGCAACCAGGCGCTTGTATTCACGCGACCCTCGAGGATGGCCCTCCCAGAGGAGGTCGGCGTCCGCATCGGTCGTCGATGAACTCATTTTCTCGACGCTATCTCCGCGGTGTACATGCGTCCAATGCATATGCACCCGGCAATCCATACTTCAGCGATATCATTGCAAAGGTGCGCGAGGAATCGAAAGAACTACTCCCCCTCATCCCGACGCTCGTTGCCGTCGCGGAGACCGAGCACATCACCGAAGCTGCCCACCTGCTCGGGATCCCCCAGCCGACCGTCAGCCGACAGATCGCCCGGGCAACAGCAATCCTCGGGGTTGCGGTCGTCGAACGTCGCGGACGCGGCATCGCGATGACTGCCGCAGGGCGAATCCTGATTCCCTACTTGCAACGGGCCCTGGTCGATCTGGAGGCCGGTCTCGACGCGATGAGCGAGCACGACGCGAAGGCCCGCGGCCGAATTTCCATCGCGTTCCAGAACACGCTCGGCGAGGACATCGTGCCGGCACTGATCAAGGCGTTCGGGACCGGTCATCCGGCCGTGACATTCGATCTCGATCAGGGCGCCCGCTCGCGCTGCCTCGACCGCCTCGACGACGGCTCCGCCGACCTCGCCTTCGTCTCACTCAGTACCGAGCACACCGACGCCAATTCCTTCCAGCTCTACGACGAACGACTGGTCCTGGTCGTACCCACCGGACATCGCCTGGCCGGTCGCCGTGCCGTGCACGTCATCGACACTGCCGAGGAGCGCTATATCGCCATGGGCCACGGGTTCGGCATGCGGTCCATCTGCGAAGGCCTGTGGGCCGAGGCAGGCATGTCCCCGCACATTGCGTTCGAAGGACAGGACATCCACACCATCCGCGGACTGGTCGGAGCCGGTCTGGGCGTGAGTATTCTTCCCAAAATTCGCGGGCCACAATACGAGACCGTGGAAGTACCCCTGGCCGATCCGACTGCCCGGCGACGCATCGGCATGATCTGGTCCGAGCGCATACCGGCGAGCCACGTGCAGGCCTTCCGCGCAATGACGATCCGCAACGGCCGCAGTCTCGTGGTCAGGTAGGCACGGTGATCAAGTAGGCACGGTGGTTAAGTAGGGACGGTGCAGCTCATACTGGTTCGCCATGCGCTCCCGCAGCGCTCCGAAGACACCGCCGATCCCCCACTTGCCGAACTCGGCCACGAACAGGCCACCCGCATCCCTGCCGCGCTGGCCCGGTTCGCGGTTGCCAGGACCGTCTCGAGCACTCAACTCCGCGCCCGGCAGACCGGCTCGGTGTTGGCCGCCGAGCTGGGGTCGACGCTGGAGTCCGACGAGCGCCTCACCGAATACGACCGAGATTTCGGCGGCTACGTTCCGATCGAACTTGCGCGCACCGAGTTCCGCGATGCATTCGACCGGATCAAGGCCGGACACCTACCAGAGGAGGTCGACGAGGACGCGTTTCGTACGCGAGTACTCGCCGGCATCGACGCAGCGGTCTCGGGAGTCGAACACACCGACACGGTGGTGGTGTTCACCCACGGCGGTGTCATCAACATCCTGCTCCAGGACATCCTGCAGACCCCCACGGTGCTCGGATTCCCGATCGACTACTGTTCGATCACTCGAATTCTGTACTCCCGCAACGGTAGTCGATCGGTCGCAGCGGTAAACGAGACGCAACACGTGTGGGATTTGCTGCCCCGCAACAGAGACCGATCCGCCAACTCCACAGAGAGCTCTTAAAGTGCCTGCTCAGAGCGGCGTTTCAGTCCACATCTGGGCTTCTCGTGGTCATGGTGCCGTCAGTGGCCGGTTAGCCTCGACACCACTATGGGTAAATTCCGAATCCTCCGGCAACCGACCGCCGCTCTCGTTGCTCTCGCCTTTCCTCTGGTAGCGGCCGGAGCGTTCGCGCTCGGTGCGGGCTACGACCTGAGCCCCGAAGACACGGCGCCGGCCACCGCGGACACGGCAGCCGGTACACCCAGCGCGTCCACCGGCGATCCCCTGTCAACCTCGAGGAAGAGCCTGCAGCAAGCAGGCTTACCCATCAGCTTCCTGTCCGGGGGCGTCTCCCAGCTGACCGATGGCGGTAAGCAGCTCAACGACGGCGTCGTGATCCTCGCCGACGGCATAACCCAAGCTCATGACGGCACGATTCAGCTCGCCGACGGATTCGTCCAATACCGTGACGGCATCGGGCAACTCGGTGACGGTGCATCCCAGATCAGTGGCGGAGTCGATCAGCTCGTCGATCAGCTCGCCGGCTTCGGTGCTCAGCAGGGTGAGTTCACCGCGAAGCTCGAAGCCACTGCACGACAAATCGACAGCTTCCCGCACCCCGGATCCGACGCCATCTCCGGCCAGATTCGCTCGGTGATCGACACCCTGAACACCCAGGGATTCGGCCCATCGACGCTCGATCAGCTGCAGACCCTCAAAGGCGGTGCACGCCAGCTGTCCGGTGAGCTGAACGATCCATCCGGCCAGTTCCTGACTGCTACCGGTCAGCTCGGCGACGCTACCGTCCAACTTCGAGACGGACTGGGCCAGCTCGACGACGGCGGCGGACAACTCCGAGCCGGAACCGACCAGTTGGTGACGGCCGTCGGCCCGGTCTCCGGAATCGTCAGCGGTATCGCGACCAACGTCCAAGAAGCAACCGCCGGGCTCCCGACGGCCAAGGAGCTGAGCGCGGGCTCACCTGCACCTTCTTCAGGGACCGAGGTGACGCAGGCAGCCGCGTCGAGCACGCCGGTGGCGCCGTATCTTGTCGCAGCGCTCGTCGCGGTCGGCGCTATCGGCGCGGTGAGCCTGGTACGGGTTCTGAGCCGCGATTCCCGCTTCCGCTGGATTGCGGCCGCGGTCGCCGTCTTCGCCGTCGGGGTGTGTGCAGCATTGGCGTTCGCGTTCACCGCGCCCGACACGGGGATCGGTGCCCTACTGGGAGCGGGCCTGTTCCTCGTCGCTTCCGCAGCCGCCTATTTAGCCGCCGCCGGCGCAATCCAACGACTGCTCGGCATCGTCGTCGGCCAAGCTGTCAACGTCGGCTTGCTACTCGTCCAGGTCGTGGTGTGCGGAGCTGCCTATGCGAGTAGTGCCTCGATCTGGGGTCACCTGTCGGCGTTCATGCCGATGAGTTATACCGCCGCGGGCGCGCGCGAGGTCGGATACGGGCAGATGACCTCGACAGGCTGGCTGGCAATCGGTCTGACCGTCGTTCTCCTCGCTGTCTCCGGGATCGTCTTCAGAACTCTCGATACCGAACCCGGCGACAGCGAAGCGAACGAATCAGGCGGGAAACTACCCGACTACGCGTAGCGGGTGAATGGACGGCGCACTGGCGAGGTGGGCACCGAACTCGCCCAGTGCCTTCTGCAGGTGGGGTGTCTGCATGTGCGCGTCGAGGTCCTCCTGCGATCCCCACACCTCGATGGTGACGAAAGTGCCCGGCTCGGAAGCTGACTCGAACAGTTCGTAGGAGACGTTTCCGCTCTCCTTCGCCGACTCTTCGGCCAGCGTTGCCAGACCTGTTCGTATGGCATCGACCGACTCCGGCTTGGCGGTGATGGTGGCGACAACCTTCAGCTCACTGGGCATACTGCGTCCTCTCGTATGTGGCACCTGACAGGCAACCACCGAATGCGACGGTACCGTCATGTGGGTCCTCCGCATCGGCGTTGGCGAACAAAAGAAGTGATTGCGGCGGAAGAAGAGATCCATGACCGGCGACCCCCCGAAGGCAACCCGCAAGGATTGGCTCGGACTGAGCGTTCTCGTAATCCCGATACTACTGGTCTCGATGGACATGTCGGTGCTCTACCTGGCGCTTCCTTTCATGACCGCAGACCTGGAACCGAGCAGCAACCAAACACTGTGGATTCTCGACCTGTACGGCTTCCTTCTGGCTGGTCTGCTCATCACGATGGGTTCTGTCGGTGACCGGATCGGCCGTCGCAGACTACTGATGATCGGTGCAGTCGTTTTCGGAGCCGCATCGCTGCTCGCAGCCTTCTCGACGTCACCCGAGATGCTACTTCTCTCGCGAGCACTCCTGGGCGTCGGCGGTGCCACCATTGCGCCGAGCACATTATCATTGATACGCAACATGTTTCACGACCCAGGTCAACGAAAAGAAGCCATCGGACTGTGGACCGCCGGGTTCGCCGGGGGCGGCGCCCTCGGTCCCGTCATCGGCGGGGCGTTGCTCGAGCACTTCTGGTGGGGCTCGGTGTTTCTGATCAACATTCCGATCATGGTCGTCCTGCTCATCTCGGCGCCGCTGCTGGTGTCGGAGTTCAAGGATCCCGATCCGGGCCGCTTCGACCCGCTCAGCGTCGTGCTGTCGATCGCGGCGATGCTCGGGATCGTCTACGCAATCAAGCACGGCGCACAGGACGGGATCGACGCTACGACTACCGCCACGGCTACCGCCGGAGCAGTTCTGGGCTTGCTCTTCCTACGAAGGCAACGGCGCGGGCGCGACCCCCTCATCGACATCTCCCTGTTCGCCGAACGTGCCTTCAGCGCAGCAGTACTCGTTCAATTCCTGGTGATCTTCGCGCTCACCGGATTCAGTCTGTTCGCCTCGCAGTATCTGCAGCTGATCGTTGGGCTCGGTCCACTGGAGGCGGGTCTGTGGCTGCTGATCCCCGCGATCGCAGCCGGAGCCGGGGCGGTACTGGCACCGAGCCTGAGCAAGATCGTCTCGACCGGAGCGATCATCGCCGGCGGACTCGCCTTGATCGCCGTCGGCGCCGCGGCGATGGCGTTCATTCGACCCGATTCCGGACTGCCGCTCCTGGTGGTGGGCATGTCTCTGCTGGCGCTCGGAGTCGGTGCGTCTTCGACGCTCAACTCCGACATCGTCCTCACAGCTGCGGCGCCGGAAAAAGCAGGTGCCGCCTCGGCACTGTCGGAGACCGGCGCCGAACTCGGCGGCGCCGTCGGTATCGCCATCCTCGGAACGATCGGATCGACCGTCTACCGCCACCGACTCGAGGACACCCTGCCCGCGGATACCCCGGCGGACATCGCCGGGGCGGCGTCCGAGACCGTCGGCGGCGGCATGACCGTTGCCGACCACCTTCCGCCACCACTGGATTCGGCACTGCGAGACATCGCGGCATCGGCGTTCGTCGACGGGCTCACCCTCGCCGCCACGTGGAGCGCACTAGGGATGGGAACAGCGGCGATCGTGGTCTATCTCCTGCTGCGGACCCAGCCGACCGGCATCGAAGCCGGACCTTCTCAAGCCTGATCGAGGAGGTAGTTCGCCAACCACGACGTTGCACTCGTTCCATTGCCGTCCACCGCATAGCTTCCGTATTCCTGGTGGATCCCAGAGCGATAGAACGCGTCGATTTCGCGTCGACGCTGCTCGTTCGCCTGATCGGTCAGCTGACCCTGCAGTACCGGAAGACCGCCCGCTGCCGACAGATCGCCGATGAGAATCTGCGCTTCCTGCTGCGCCTTCGCGACCACATCGGGGTTGGGATCTGAAGACACCGCGAGGAAGCCGGCGAGTCGGGAAATGTAGTCGTCCTTGGGCGTCGAGCAGTACAGATCACCGATCGCGCAGAACGTCTTCACCACCGGGCTGACGAAACCGAACCCACCGACGCGCGGGCCACCGACACCGGTACCGACGACCTCGGGGCCGACCAGTGCATCAGCGTCGGAACGCTTCGGATCGGAGATGAGACCGACCGCGACAACCCTATTCGCCGGCACTACGCCCAGACCCGTTCCGATCGACGCAGCGAGATCGCCTGCAGCGTCGGCACCTTGGCTGTAACCGATTATGCCGAGCTTCGTTGCTCCGCACTGCGCGGCCATCGCTTCGAGCATGCCGCCCGCATTCGCCTTGGCGATCGCTCGAGACTCCCCGTAGATCCCGCCCTCCCAAGGAAACGCGGTGGCCGGGTACGACACGTAATCGGTGCGTACGGACGAACTCGCGATGCGGTCGGTGACGGCCGTGAGCATGCCCGGCTTGGGCGCCGCGCCCGAACTCGTCTCCCACGTCCCCGGGATCGCGACGACGTACAGATCCGGGCAGCCACCTGGATCGGCCGAAGCGGTAGACGTCGACAGGACCGACGTCCCAGCAGCAACCGCCATGACGGCTCCGACGGTGGCGACGAGCTTTTTCACGCGCATGGTTACGGCCTCACTGCAGTAGCGGACTCTCGACTTCGAGGGTCAGGATGCCAGTCCCTGATGTCGAATTGATGCCCAATCGGTAAACGGAGGTTACCTAAAACCAGGACATCTCACCATCGGTAACGAAAACGAGGTTATGGAGCGGAAAACCTGCTTTCCGTCCATAACCTCGTTCTGGCTCAACCGATCAGCGCTGCGGCGCCTGAGTGGGGACGATAGGCGATGGGAGGGCCGTCACACCCTCGAGGAAGGTATCGACGGCAGCCGCACACGAACGGCCTTCGGCGATGGCCCACACGATGAGCGACTGCCCACGGCCCATGTCACCGGCAACGAACACACCGGGCACGTTGGTGACCCACTCGTTCGAGCGCTTGACGTTGCCACGCTCGTTCAGGTCCACGCCGAGATCGGTCAGCAGCCCCGGCTTCTCGGGACCGACGAAGCCCATGGCAAGAAGCACCAGATCGGCCTCGAGGGTGAACTCACTGCCCTCGACCTTCTCGAACTTGCCTGCCTTGAACTCGACCTCGTGCGCTTCGAGACCGGTGACCTTGCCGTCGGCACCGACGAAACGCTCGGTGTTGACCGAGAACACTCGCTCGCCGCCCTCTTCGTGAGCCGAAGCAACGCGGTACATCAACGGGTACAACGGCCACGGGGTGGACGTCGCACGCTCTTCCGGCGGGCGAGCCATGATCTCGAACTGGTGAACGCTCTCGGCGCCCTGACGATGCGAGGTGCCAAGGCAGTCTGCACCGGTGTCACCGCCACCGATGATCACGACCTTCTTGCCCTTCGCCGTGACGGGCGGAGCGTCGTAATCGCCCTGCTGCACGTGATTTGCTCCGGGAAGGAACTCCATCGCCTGGTAGATGCCCTCGAGTTCGCGTCCCTCGATCGGCAGATCGCGCCACGCGGTAGCACCACCGGACAGAACGACGGCGTCGAACTCTGTGCGCAGCTCTTCGGCCGAGATGTCCACTCCGACATCGACACCGGTACGGAAGACCGTGCCCTCGGCCTCCATCTGCGCCAGACGACGGTCGATGTGGCGCTTCTCCATCTTGAACTCCGGGATACCGTAGCGCAGTAGCCCGCCGATGCGGTCTGCCCGCTCGAACACGGTGACGGTGTGTCCGGCACGTGTCAGCTGTTGTGCGGCTGCCAATCCTGCAGGCCCCGAACCGACGACGGCGATGCTCTTGCCCGTCAGGAACGTCGGGTAGACGGGAGTGACCCAGCCCTCTTCGAAGGCCTTGTCGATGATCTCGACCTCGACCTGCTTGATCGTCACGGGATCCTGGTTGATTCCCAGTACGCACGACGCCTCGCACGGGGCAGGGCACAGTCGCCCGGTGAACTCCGGAAAGTTGTTCGTGGCGTGCAAGCGGTCGATGCTCTCGCGCCAACGATCCTTGAACACCAGATCGTTCCACTCGGGAATCAGGTTTCCCAGCGGGCAGCCGTTGTGGCAGAACGGAACACCACAGTCCATGCACCGGCTCGCCTGTGTCTGCAAGGCTTCCTTGGGGAAGTCCTCGTAGACCTCTTTCCAGTCCATCAGCCGTAGGTCGACGGGTCGACGCTTCGGCAGTTCACGAACCGTGTGCTTCAAAAATCCTTGTGGGTCACCCACGAGCTGCCTCCATGATCGCTTCGTCCACGTCCGCGCCGTTCTTCTCGGCTTCGGAGATGGCCAGCAGTACCTTCTTGTAGTCGCGCGGCATGACCTTCACGAAATGGTTCACCTGCTGTGACCAATCGTTGAGGATTCGCTCTGCAACTTCGGATCCCGTTTCCTCGTGATGACGGGTGACGATGTCTTTCAACCAGATGAACTCGTCGCCTTCGATATCCTCGATATCGACCAGCTCGGTGTTCAGGTTCGCCTCGAACGTCTTGGCCGGGTCGAAGACGAATGCGACGCCGCCGGACATGCCGGCACCGAAGTTCCGGCCCGTCTCACCGAGGACGACGACCTTGCCACCGGTCATGTACTCGCAACCGTGGTCGCCGACACCCTCGACGACGGCCACCGCGCCGGAGTTACGTACTGCAAAGCGCTCACCGACGACGCCTCGGATGAGGGCTTCACCATTGGTGGCACCGAACAGGAAGACGTTGCCGCCGATGATGTTGTCCTCGGCGACGAAGCCTTCGGGAGCATCGAGCGAGGGCCGCATGATGATGCGTCCACCGGAAAGACCCTTGCCGACGAAGTCGTTGGCGTCGCCGTGGAGGCGAAGTGTCATTCCGGCCGGCACGAAGGCGCCGAAGCTGTTGCCCGCCGAGCCGGTGAAGGTGATATCGATGGTGTTCTCGGGCAGACCGACGCCGCCGTACGCCTTGGTCACCTCATGGCCCAGCATGGTGCCGACCGTGCGGTTGACGTTGGTGATCTTCGAGGAGAACGACACCTTCTCGCCCTTGTCCAGAGCATTTCGACTCTGCACGATGAGCTGCTGATCGAGTGCTTTGTCGAGGCCATGATCCTGGGTACCGGTGTTGTAGAGGTCCTGGTTCATGAACGCCGACTCGACCTCGTCGAGAATCGGCGACAAATCGAGCTTGGATGCCTTCCACGCGTCCTTCGCTGCGGTGGTGTCCAGTAGCGCCACCTGGCCGACGGCCTCGTTGAGGGTGCGGAATCCGAGCTCGGCCATCAGCTCGCGAACTTCCTCGGCGATGAACATGAAGAAGTTCTCCACGAACTCCGGTTGACCGGCAAAACGCTTGCGCAACAGCGGGTTCTGCGTGGCAACACCGACCGGGCACGTATCGAGGTGGCACACGCGCATCATGATGCATCCCGTCACGACGAGAGGCGCTGTTGCGAAACCGAATTCCTCACCACCGAGCAGAGCTGCAACCATGACGTCGCGTCCGGTCTTGAGCTGTCCGTCGACCTGGACGACGATGCGATCACGAAGACCGTTGAGCAACAAGGTCTGCTGCGTCTCGGCCAAACCGAGTTCCCACGGCCCGCCCGCATGCTTGACCGACGTCAGCGGCGTTGCACCGGTACCGCCATCGTGACCGGAGATGAGCACCACATCGGCGTGCGCCTTGGAGACACCCGCGGCGACGGTGCCGACGCCGAGTTCCGAGACGAGCTTGACGTGAATGCGTGCCTGCGGGTTGGCGTTCTTCAGATCATGGATCAGCTGCGCCAGATCCTCGATCGAATAGATATCGTGATGCGGCGGAGGCGAAATCAAGCCGACACCCGGCGTCGAGTGACGAACCTCGGCAACCCAGGGGTACACCTTGTGCGCCGGAAGCTGGCCGCCCTCACCGGGTTTCGCGCCCTGAGCCATCTTGATCTGAATATCGGTGCAATTGGTCAAGTAGTGCGAGGTGACACCGAAGCGTCCCGACGCGACCTGCTTGATCGCACTGCGTCGCCAGTCACCGTTCTCGTCGGGCTCGAAACGCGAGACATCCTCCCCGCCTTCACCCGAATTCGAACGCGCACCGAGGCGGTTCATTGCGATCGCCAAAGTTTCGTGCGCCTCGGCGGAGATCGAACCGTAGCTCATCGCTCCCGTCGAGAAACGTTTGACGATCTCCGACGCCGGTTCGACCTCTTCGATCGAAATCGACTGCCGGTCTTCGGTTTTGAAACGGAACAGTCCGCGCAGCGATGCCAGGCGCTCCGACTGGTCGTCGACCATCTTCGTGTATTCCTTGAAGACGTCGTACTGGCCGGTGCGGGTGGAGTGCTGGAGCTTGAACACGGTGTCCGGGTTGAAGAGGTGGTACTCCCCTTCACGACGCCACTGGTACTCCCCGCCGGTCTCGAGCTCACGGTGCGCGCGCTCGTGCCGGTTGGTGAGATAGGCGATGCCGTGACGCGTCTGCACATCAGCGGCGATCTGGTCGAGATCGATACCGCCGAGCTGACTGTCGAGTCCGGTGAAATACTCGTCCACCAGGGTCTGCGCGAGGCCGATCACCTGGAACAGTTGCGCACCGGTGTACGACGCCAACGTCGAGATGCCCATCTTGGACATCACCTTCAGGACACCTTTGCCTGCCGCCTTGATGTAGTTGGCGACGGCCTTGTCGAGCTCGATATCAGCGAGAGCACCGCGCTCGATCATGTCCTCGATGGACTCGAACGCCATGTACGGATTGACCGCTGCCGCACCGAAACCGATGAGAAGCGCCATGTGGTGCACCTCGCGGGCATCACCGGACTCGATGATCAGGCCGACCTTGGTGCGGGTCTTCTCGCGGACCAAGTGCTGATGAACCGCTGAGGTCAGCAGCAGCGACGGGATCGGCGCGAGCTTCTCGCTGGATTCACGATCGGAGAGCACGACGATGCGCGCTCCACCGGAAATCGCGGCAGATACCTGTGCCCGAATCGCCTCGAGCGACTGTCGAAGTCCCTCGCCGCCCTCGGCCACCGGATACAGACCGCGCACGACCACCGAACGCAGGCCTTCCTGCGTGCCGTCGTCATTGATGTGGATCAGCTTGGACAGGTCGTCGTTGTGCAGGATCGGCGTCGGGAGCACGATCTGCTTGCACGCGTCGGCGCCAGGGTCGAGCAGGTCGCCCTCGGGTCCGATGGTGCCGCCGAGGCTCGTGACGATCTCTTCACGGATCGCGTCGAGCGGCGGGTTGGTGACCTGCGCGAACAGCTGCGAGAAGTAGTCGAACAACATCCGCGGGCGGGCCGAGAGAACCGCAATCGGAGTGTCGGTACCCATCGAGCCGATGGCCTCGGCCCCGGTCTTCGCCATCGGCGAGAGAAGAACGCTCAGCTCCTCGGTGGTGTACCCGAAGATCTGCTGACGGATGAGAACGCGATCGTGCGGCATGTGCACATGCGGGCGGTCGGGCAGATCGTCGATCTCGGTGAGACCGTCGTCGAGCCATTGCTGATACGGGTGCTCCGCAGCGAGCTCGTCCTTGATCTCGTCGTCGGAAACGATGCGACCCTGAGCGGTGTCCACGAGAAACATCCGTCCGGGCTGGAGACGAACCTTGCTGACGACCTTCGCCGGATCGATGTCGAGCACACCGACCTCGGACGCCATGATGACGAGACCGTCGTCGGTGATCCACAGCCGGCTCGGGCGCAGACCGTTGCGGTCCAGCACTGCCCCGATGACGGTGCCGTCGGTGAAGCACACCGAGGCCGGTCCGTCCCAGGGCTCCATCAGCGAAGAGTGGTACTGGTAGAACGCACGACGGGCGGGATCCATGCTCTCGTGACGCTCCCAGGCCTCCGGGATCATCATGAGTACGGCATGCGGAAGACTGCGGCCGCCGAGGTGCAAGAGTTCGAGTACTTCGTCGAAACGAGCTGTGTCACTTGCACCGTGGGTGACGACGGGGAAGATCTTCTTCAGCGCGTCGGGACCGCCGAAGACATCGGAGGTGATGAGGGCCTCGCGGGCACGCATCCAGTTCTCGTTGCCGGTCGCGGTGTTGATCTCGCCGTTGTGTGCGACGCGACGGAACGGGTGCGCCAGCGGCCACGACGGGAACGTGTTGGTCGAGAAACGTGAGTGCACAAGTCCGAGTGCGCTTTCGACACGATCATCCTGCAGATCGATGTAGAAGCCCTTGAGCTGTGGAGTCGTCAACATGCCCTTGTAGACGAACGTCTGCGAGGACAGGGACGGGAAGTACACGGTCTCGCGGCCGGGGCCGCCTTTGCCGGGCCCCTGTTCGCCAAGCTCGTGCTCGACGCGTTTGCGGATGACGAATGCGCGACGCTCGAGATCCATATCCGTGACGGAGGAATCGGAAGAGCCGAAGAACAACTGACGGAACGTGGGCATCGCATCTCGCGCAAGTGCCCCGAGAGAGGAGTCGTCGGTGGGAACATCGCGCCAGCCCAGAACGGTCAGGCCCTCGTTCTCGACGATCTTCTCGACGTCCTCGCACGCCCGAGCGGCATCGACTTTGCCTTGCGGCAGAAAAGCGATTCCGGTGGCGTATGCGCCCGCGGCGGGCAGTTCGAAATCGACGACGGCTCGGAAGAACGCGTCCGGCACCTGAATGAGGATTCCAGCGCCGTCGCCGGTGTTGGGTTCGGAACCGGCGGCGCCCCGATGCTCGAGATTGACCAGCGCAGTGATGGCCTTTTCGACGATGTCACGGCTACGGCGACCGTGTATGTCCACCACGAACGCAACTCCACAGGAGTCATGCTCGTTACGGGGGTCGTAGAGGCCTTGCGGGCCCGGAGTGTGCTTCATACCTAGCCTTCGGATAAGTCCAGCTTTCAAGTACGCCAGAGCGGCTCGGCACAGATCACCGGCCGTCGCGGACGGCTGTTGGGTGCCGTTCGCCGTTGAAGCAGCACCCCCGAGCGTCGGTCCTTGCCTACCGTCGAGCAGATCAGCTCGGGGGCACACGCAAGCCTCGTTCGGGTGGATCGGCCGTTTGTACGCCGGTCCAATGACAAACGATAAATCAGTACCCTGGTAACACTGCAAATAAGGTTAACCTATTAACGCCCTCGAGCTGGGGGTTCGCAAAACTTTTTATAAGTCCATATCGACCCCTGCGCTCCGGTTTCGTACGCGAGAAGCACCCCGAGAGAGACACTGCCCGGAATTCACGTCGGGCTCACAATCCGGGTGTCACCAAAGGACATCGGGAAACAACGTCGGTGTAATTCGTCACCTGGGTTCGGCGAAAGTGCGCCCGCCGAGTCCAGGGCGGCCGCCCGCAGTGCGGCCGAAAGCCGGATTGCACTCGGCGAACAGTGCATTGGGCACCGACCAGTCCGACACCTGACGTTCGGATCCGGTCTTCGCAGCGGTGCCGCAGCCAAGGGAAACAGTCCGGCTCGAGCTGGACCGACTTACTGTGCTACCTCGAATTCTCGCAGCTCAAAGGGCTCAGAGACCGGGCCCTGCGGGCTAGGGTGAGGACAACGACAGTGTCATCTCCAGTGTTTTGCTGTGTTTACGAGCACAGTGCCGACACCACCGTCCTGGTGCGCAGGCAACAGAAGGGAACAGATTTGTGAGTTCATCGGTCGAGGATTCCAAGCCAGATGTGGCCGAAGAACCGGAGGCTCGATCGCGGGTGAACTGGCGGGTCTTCGTACCCGCTGCACTGTTCACTCTTGCGATTACGATCTGGGCGCTGATCGCACCGGAGAACGCGGAGAGTGTGCTCGGCAGCGCAGTGACATGGACGTCGGACTGGTTCGGATGGTTCTACGTGGCGCTGGTCGCAATCGTGCTCGTTTTCGTTCTTTACCTGGCCTTCTCGGGGTTCGGCAATCTCAAACTGGGGCCCGCTCACTCGCAACCGGAGTTCGGGTTGCTGTCATGGGCGTCGATGCTCTTCGCCGCCGGCATCAGCACCGATCTGATGTACTTCGCCGTCTCCGAGCCGGTGACGCAGTACCTCCAACCACCGAGCACCGAAGCCGGTTCAGTGGATGCTGCCCGTGAGGCGACCGTATGGACGCTCTTCCACTACGGAATCAGCGGATGGGGCCTCTACGCCCTGATGGGGATCGCGTTGGCCTACTTCGCGTATCGGAAAAATCAGCCGCTGGCGATCCGCTCGGCACTCGCGCCCATCTTCGGCAAACGCGTCAAGGGTGTGCTGGGCGACACTGTCGACTTCGCTGCACTACTCGGAACGATCTTCGGCGTGGCGACCTCACTGGGAATCGGTGTCGTGATGATCAACGTGGGACTGAACGTAGTTTTCGGACTGGAGGTCAGCACCGGTGTCGAAATCGGCATCGTCGCCGTCGGTGTTGCCATTGCCACACTTTCGGCCACCTCGGGCGTGGACAAGGGCATCAAGATTCTCTCGCTCCTCAACGTGTTCTTGGCATTCGCACTGTCGATCTGGGTGCTCGTCATGGGCCAAACCCAGTTCCTGCTCGACGCCCTGGTTCTGAACGTCAGTGACTTCGGTCGACTTTTCCCGAACATGGTCGGTCAGACCTTCGCGTTCGAGGACACCGGCACATGGATGACCGACTGGACGCTGTTCTTCTGGGCCTGGTGGATCGCGTGGGCCTCGTTCGTCGGCCTTTTCCTTGCGCGGATCTCTCGAGGCCGCACCATCCGCCAGTTCGTACTCGGGACTTTGACGATCCCCTTTCTCTACATCCTCATGTGGGCCTCGGTCTACGGAAACTCTGCCCTCCAGCGGGTTCGCGGCGGTGACAGCGAATTCGGCGAACAAGCGATCCTCAACCCGGAGGGCGCGTTCTACGAACTACTGAGGGACTACCCGGCCTTCATCTTCATCGCCGCCCTCGCCACCTTCACCGCTCTTCTCTTCTACGTCACGTCCGCCGACTCGGCCGCGCTGGTGATGGCCAACCTCTCCTCGCACCTACCGAGCCCGCAACACGACGGGAACGCGCCGCTTCGCATCTTCTGGGCGCTGGCGACAGGCGGTCTGACCGTTGCCATGCTCGTCGTAGGCGGCGTCGGAGCTTTGCAGAATGCTGCGGTCATCATGGGCTTGCCCTTCGCCTTCGTCATCATCCTCGTCATGATCGGGCTCTACCGGTCGCTGAGAGTGGAGACTTTCCGGATCGAAAGCGTCGAGCAGAGTTTGCCGGGGTCGCTCTCGGTCCGCACCGGAGGAAACCGCGGAGTCGACTGGTCCTGGCGCCACCGACTCAGTCGGGTTCTCAGATTCCCCGGCGAGGACCGGGTGCGAGAGTTCGGACGCGAGGTGGTGTTGCCGAGTTTCAACGAGGTCGTCGAAGAAATGCGGGCCCAAGGGATCGATGCTCGATGCGGTCCCGTCGACGACACCGAGGACTGCGACATGTACGAACTCGAGGTGGGTGCAGACCACGCTCATCCGTTCCGCTATCAGGTGTGGCGACGCAAGGTCGCCATCCCGTCCTTCGGGCTGACTCTGCCTCGAACCGAAGACGAGTACTACCGGATGGAGGTCTATCTGGACGGTGGTTCCGGTCAGGGATACGACATCATGGGATATACGAAAGACCAGGTCATCGAAGATATCCTGGACCATTACGAAGGGCACCTTACTTTCCTCCAGCTCGAAGAGAACAGCGGCGGTTCTTGACCGCTACAACCGCACGGACAGCCCTATCAGCACAACCCACGCAGCAAGGAGACCAGCCTCATGCCCAAGACGTTGTTTATCGATGGTGAGTGGACCTCTGCGGTCAACGGCGGAACTCGGGAGATCCACTGCCCGGCGAACGGCGAACTCGTCGGCACCGTCGACGAGGCAGATGGTGCCGATACCGCAGCGGCCATCGCCGCCGCCCGACGCGCATTCGACGCCGGAGTATGGAGTTCCACCTCTGCGAGCGATCGTGGCGCGTTGTTGTTACGGGTCGCTGATGCGATCCAACAACGTAAGGACGAGTTCGCCCGCGCCGAGTCACTCGATACGGGCAAGCGCCTCGTGGAGAGCGAAATAGACATGGACGACATCAGTGCCAGCTTCCGCTATTTCGGGGTGCTCGCCGGGCAGCAGGCGGGGCGGGTCGTGGATCCGGGAATGCCCGACGTCGTGAGCAAGGTCGTGTACGAGCCCATCGGTGTCTGCGGAATGATCACCCCCTGGAACTACCCTCTCCTGCAGGTGGCGTGGAAGGTGGCACCCGCTCTCGCAGCGGGCAACACATTCGTACTCAAGCCCAGCGAACTCACCCCGCACACTGCGATGCTTCTGATGGATGTACTCGATGGGCTCGGACTACCGGCGGGCGTGGCGAACCTCGTGCTCGGCGCCGGTGCCACCGCGGGCGCGCCGTTGTCGGAACATCCCGATGTCGACATGGTCTCGTTCACCGGCGGGCTCGCGACGGGCCGCGTGGTCGCTGCAGCGGCAGTGCAGACGGTCAAGAAGGTGGCGCTCGAACTCGGCGGGAAGAACCCCAATGTCGTCTTCGCCGACGCCGACTTCGATGCGGCCGTCGACAATGCCCTCAACGCAGCCTTCGTACACAGCGGCCAGGTGTGCTCGGCAGGAGCGCGTCTCATCGTCGAGGAGTCCATCCACGACCGCTTCGTTCAGGAGTTGATCCGGCGGGCCAAGCAGATTCGCTTGGGCGGGCCATTCGACGAAGCTGCGGAGACGGGTCCGCTCATCTCGGCGGACCATCGTGACAAGGTCACCGCCTACGTCGACGCAGGCATCGCGGAAGGTGCCGTCGTCGGCTGCGGCGCCGAATGGGGCACCGGTGAACTCGAGGCGGGTTTCTACTATCTGCCGACGGTCCTAGACGGCTGTAACACCGCAATGTCGGTGGTTCAGGAAGAGGGCTTCGGTCCCGTCGTCACCGTGGAGACCTTCCGCACGGAGGAGGAGGCCATCGCCATCGGCAACGACACTCGGTACGGGCTCGCCGCAGGCGTCTGGAGCCAGGACGCCGGAAAGACCGAACGCGTGGCAGCGCGGTTGCGCCACGGCACTGTGTGGATCAACGACTTCCACCCCTACCTGCCACAAGCCGAGTGGGGCGGATTCGGCATGTCGGGCAACGGCCGCGAACTGGGTCCGACCGGTCTGGCCGAATACCAGGAGATCAAGCACATCTACCAGAACCTCCGGCCCGCGGTCACCGGCTGGTTCCCGCAGCACTGAGCACACCACCGATTCTTCGGTTCGGTTCGGTTCGGTTCGGTTCGGTACAAGGAGAGGCGCAAGAAACATGTCCGAAAAGCGATTCGATTACGTGGTCGTCGGTGGCGGCAGCGCCGGCGCGGCCGTGGCGGCACGTCTCAGTGAGGACTCGTCCGTCACCGTCGCGTTGGTCGAGGCCGGCCCCAGCGACGTCGGCGTCGACGCAGTCCTCCAGCTCACCCGCTGGCCTGCACTGCTCGGATCAGGTTTCGACTGGGACTATCAGATCGAACCGCAAGAGCACGGTAACTCGTTCATGCGCCAGTCGCGGGCGAAGGTGCTGGGTGGCTGTTCTTCACACAACTCGTGCATCGCTTTTTGGCCGCCGGCCGAGGATCTCGACGAGTGGGCCGGCAAGTACGGTGCCATCGGCTGGGATTCCGATCAGATGCTGCCGCTGCTTCGAAAGCTCGAGAACAACGACCAACCGGGCACGCACCACGGTCACGACGGGCCGGTGCGCATCCGGAACATCGAAGCCGTGGACCCGGCGGGTGTGGCGATACTCGAAGCGTGTGAGCAAGCCGGCATCCCCACCGTGCAGTTCAACAACGGCACGGTTGTCGAGGGCGCCGGGTTCTTCCAGGTGAACGCGCTGGCGGACGGCGTGCGGTCCTCGTCTTCGGTGTCTTATCTACACCCGGTCATGAACACGCGCAGCAACCTCGAGGTCCTCACCGGTCTCTGGGTCAAGAAGCTCATCATCGACGCGGACAAACGATGCAGGGGCGTACAGGTTCTGAACCCGGACCTGGTGCACACCGACATCATCCACGCCGACCGTGAGGTCATCGTCTCGGCCGGCGCCATCGACTCCCCCAAGTTGCTCATGCTCTCCGGCATCGGCCCGGCCGACCACCTACGCGAGTTAGGTGTCGAGGTGGTGGTGGATTCACCCGGCGTCGGCTCGCACATGCAGGATCACCCAGAGGGCGTCATCTCGTGGGACGCGAAGAAACCGATGGTCACCGAGTCGTTGCAGTGGTGGGAAATAGGAATCTTCACCCGCATCGACAAGGAACGCGACCGACCGGACCTGATGTTCCATTTCGGCAACACCCCTTTCGACATGCACACGTTGCGCCAGGGCTACCCCACCTCGGAGAATGCGTTCTGTCTGACCCCGAATGTCACGGATGCACGGTCGCGCGGCACAGTCCGTCTGCGCAGCCGAGACTTCCGCGACAAGCCGCGGGTCGATCCGAAGTACTTCTCGGACCCATACGACATGCAGATCATGACCTACGGGATCAAGCTGGCCCGCGAGATCGTCGGGCAGCCTGCTATGGCCGAATGGGCGGGAATGGAGTTGTTCCCAGGTGACGACGTACGCACCGACGACGAGATCGCCGACTACATCACGCGCACCCACAACACCGTCTACCACCCCACAGGCTCGGTATCGATGGGCGCGGCCGATAATCCCGATGCACCCCTCGATCCGCAGTTGCGGGTCAAGGGGGTACGCAACTTGCGCGTGGCCGATGCGTCGATCATGCCGAAAATCGTGGCCGTCAACCCCAACATCACCACGATGATGATCGGTGAAAAGTGCGCGGAGATGATCAAGAAGGGCACCTGAGCAGGCACAAAAGAAAGCCCGGCCGAAGCAATTCGGCCGGGCTTTCCGTGTGTTCATCGCGACATCTCGGTCGTAGATAAACCACTGGCCGCAGCGAACGAATCAGCTGCGACCAGTGTTGTGGGCGGAGGGGGACTTGAACCCCCACGTCCCGAAGGACACTGGCACCTGAAGCCAGCGCGTCTGCCATTCCGCCACCCGCCCGGGTGACCGGTGAACGTTAACACGCACATCCGGCGACGAAGAAATCGAGAAGTAGACCGTTCAGCGCACGGGTGCTTACCGACCCGCAACGTATATCATGCATGGACGAAGACCTCGAGCAGACACGCGTTCGCGGTCACGCGTTCGGTTCCTACTCGAAGTTGGTTCCTCGAGCAGGAACGATGCAGACCGAGCACTATAAGGGAGGGAAGGTCACCATGGGCATTGTCCAGCGTTTCGAGCGAAAGCTACAGGGCGCGGTCGGTGACGTATTCGCCCGAGTGTTCGGTGGCGGAGTGGTTCCGCAGGAAGTCGAGGCAGCGCTTCAACAAGAAGCGTCGGACCTGGTCCGTCCGCTCGACGGCGGCCACTACCTCGCACCGAACAGCTATGTGATCACAATCAACAGTTCCGACCATGACGGACTCGCCGCAGATCACGATCTGACCGTGAAGGCTTTTTCTCGCCACCTCGGTGACTACATTCGTGATCAGGGCTGGCAGACGTACGGGGATGTCGTGGTTCGATTCGAACCGTCGCCCACCTTGCACACCGGTCAGTTCCGGGCCAGTGGTTCGGTCGATCCCGATGTGGGACGATCGTCGACTGCAACCGGTAACGCCTCGGCGGCCGGCCCACGCCCCCCGCGACCGTCAGCCCCACCTAAGTCGACATCAGGAGCCGGCCCCATGACGCAGAACCCAGGCTACGACCCGCAACGCGAACCCGCTGACGGCTCTCGCCCCGATCCGCGCGCCCACAACGGGTATCCGGCTCCCGGCCAAGATCCGCGTTATGCGCAGGGCCGCGACCAGAACGGATACGACGCTCGCCGCAACGGCGCGCCGTATGCGAACGGCGCTTACGGCGCCGATTCCGAGGCTCCTCAGCAGCAGGGTCAGCCCCGAAGTAATCAGTACAACCAAGGCTACGAACAGCAGGCCTACGGAGATCAGGGGTACGACCAGCAAGCGTATTCGGATCAGGGTTACGAGCAGGGTGGTTACGCGCAGGGTGGTTACGCGCAGGGTTACTCGGCTCAGCCGCCACCCGAGCAGGCCTACTCGGACCAGCAGGGCTACTCGGACCAGCAGGCCTATGGCCAGCAGGCGTACGCCGAACCCGCTTACGGCGAGCAGCCGGCCTACGGGGAGCCCCAGCAGGCCTACGGGGACCAGCGCTACGCCGAACCCGCACAACAGCCTGCTTCCTATCAGCAGCCCGCGTCCTACCAGCAACCCGCATACGACTATCAGTCCCAGCAGGGCGGCTATCAGCAAGGCGGATATCAACAGCCCGACTACGGTTATGCCGAGCCCGCCTACAACGATGCTCAGAGTCTGGCCGCGACATTGCAGCTCGAGGACGGTAGCGGCCGCTACTTCCAGCTTCGCGAAGGCCAGAACATCATCGGCCGTGGCCAAGATGCCCAGTTCCGGCTCCCGGACACCGGAGTATCGAGGCGACACGTCGAAATCCGTTGGGATGGACGCGTCGCGATGTTGTCTGATCTAGGTTCGACCAACGGCACCACCGTCAACGGCGCATCCGTTCAGGATTGGCAATTGGCAGACGGCGACGTGATCCGCGCAGGACACTCCGAAATATTGGTCCGCATCGTTTAGCGCACCCCGCCAGTATGGTGATCGACACACACAGCTTCTCTCTAGGATGCTGTGTGTGAAAACGTCTGCACGTGGTGCGTGCATGGGGGAAGGAACCGGCGTGTTTTCCACGCTGGTCGACACAGATGTGGCAAAGGAGGTGGACGGCTGTGCAGGGATTGATACTGCAGCTGACCCGAGCGGGTTTTCTACTCTTGCTTTGGTTCTTCGTCTGGGCCGTCCTACGAACCCTACGGAGCGACATATACGCCGCTTCCGGCATGCGTATGCCAGCACGTTATTCCCGGGGCTCGAAGGTTCTTCCCTCGTTCAACAAACAGAAGGTTGCCAAGAATCTAGTGGTAACACAGGGCGGTCTCGCCGGAACTCGCATTTCTCTCGGCACGCAACCGGTTCTCATCGGCCGCGCCGACGACTCGACACTCGTGTTGACCGACGACTACGCGTCGACCAGGCACGCACGCATCTCGCCACGCGGGGGTGACTGGTACGTCGAAGATCTCGGTTCGACCAATGGCACCTACCTCGACCGGGCCAAGGTGACCACTGCCGTCCGCGTCCCCCTCGGCACTCCGGTGCGTGTAGGCAAAACCGTGATCGAGTTGCGCCCGTGACTCTTGTACTGCGTTATGCGGCCCGTAGTGACCGCGGGCTCGTGCGATCGAACAACGAAGACTCCGTCTACGCAGGAGCTCGACTCCTCGCGCTGGCCGACGGGATGGGCGGACATGCCGCGGGCGAGGTCGCTTCGCAATTGATGATCGCCGCCCTGGCCCACCTCGACGACGACGAGCCAGGTGACGACCTTCTCGGCAAGCTGGAGGCGGCGACTCGCGAGGGCAATGCCTCCATCGCCGATCAGGTCGAAGACGAGCCCGAGCTCGACGGGATGGGCACGACCCTCACTGCAATTCTCTTCGCAGGCAAGAAGATCGGCCTCGTTCACATCGGTGATTCGCGGGCATACATGCTTCGCGATACCAAGCTCTCCCAGATCACTCGCGACGACACCTTCGTTCAGTCGCTCGTAGACGAAGGCCGGATCACCCCCGAGCAGGCGCACACACACCCACAGCGTTCACTCATCATGCGGGCGTTGACCGGCAACGAAATCGAACCGACGCTGACCGTCCGCGAGGTTCGTGCGGGTGATCGTTACCTGCTCTGCTCGGACGGTCTGTCCGACGTGGTGAGCGACGAAACCATCGAGAACACCATGAACGAGGGTGACTGCGCCGAGAGCGCCGACCGCCTCATCGAACTTGCTCTACGAAGCGGTGGACCGGACAACGTCACCGTCGTCGTCGCGGACGTCATCGACCTCGACTACGGCCAGAGTCACCCGATCGTCGGGGGCGCGGCCAGTACCGAGGAAGAAGAGTACTCACCGCCGCTCAACACCGCCGCCGGTCGTGCTGCGGCTATGCGCCCGCCGAGGTCGACACCGAAGCGAATCGCCACTCCCGCACCGGAACCCGAGAAGAAGTCGCACAAGCTCCGCTGGTCGCTGGTCGCGCTGACACTCATCGCATTGCTGGTCGGCGGCGCCTTCGTTGCCAATGCGGCGATCCGAAACAACTACTACGTCGGCGAGGAGAACAACCGCGTCGCCGTCATGCGCGGAGTTCCGGGTTCGATACTGGGTTACTCGCTTCAGACGGTCCACTCCGTCGGCTGCCTCGACGCAGACGGCGCGCTCACCCTGCGTGGCCCCGATTCTTCCTCGAGCTCATGTGACGTCTTCGAGGTCGACGATTTGGTGCCCGCTGCTCGGGAACAGGTACGAGCGGGACTGCCGTCGGGCAAGCTCGACGAGGCGAACGGACAGATGAAGCAGCTAGCCTCCGGCGACCTGTTACCGCTGTGCGAGCCCGAGCCTGCAACCCCGGCTACTACGACGACGGCGCCACCGGTGCCACCGCCGCCAGGTGCTCCGGCGTTGCCTCCGGCGCCCGATGCCCCGCCACCTGTCCTGCCCGAACCAACGGCCACCCCAGCACCGTCAGCACCACAAGTAGCAGGTCAGAACTGTAGGGCCGGTATTTGATGAGCTCCAATTCTTCTGTGGGGGCATCCTTTCCGAGTCCGCCGGAAGGATTTGCTCCGGCACCCGTTCAGTCGAACCGACGTAACGTCGAGTTGCTGTTGCTCGGGATAGCGGTCGTGATCACCACGTTCTCCCTGGTGTTGGTAGAGGCAAGCCAAGAACAAACCATCACCCTCGACCTCGTCAAGTACTCGCTGGCCTATCTGGCGTTGGTGACGGTGGCGCATCTCGCAGTCCGCAGATTCGCCCCGTACGCGGACCCACTGCTGCTGCCGATCGTGGCGCTGTTGAACGGCCTCGGCCTCGTGCTGATCCATCGGCTCGATCTCGCCGACCAACAGTCGGCCGCCTACCTGGGTCAGGAGATCCCGTCGCCGGACGCCAATCAGCAGGTGCTGTGGACGACCCTTGCGATCGCCGGATTCATCGCCGTGCTGGTCCTGTTGCGGGACTACCGCACGCTGGCGCGCTACAGCTACACCGTCGGTCTGGCAGGTCTGGTGCTGCTCGCCATTCCCGCACTGCTTCCGTCGGCGTTCTCCGAGGTCAATGGATCGAAGATCTGGATTCGGCTGCCCGGCTTCAGCCTTCAGCCCGGTGAGTTCGCAAAAATCCTGTTGCTGATCTTCTTCGCATCGCTCCTCGTCGCCAAGCGTGAACTGTTCACCACTGCCGGCAAACATGTACTCGGGATGGACTTCCCCCGTGCGCGCGACCTCGGTCCGATCCTGCTGGTGTGGATCGTCTCGGTCGCCGTCCTCGTGTTCGAGAAGGACCTCGGTACGTCGCTGCTGATCTTCGGCACCGTGCTGGTGATGATCTACATCGCCACCGAACGCGTCGGCTGGCTCATCATCGGATTCGCGCTGCTGTCGATCGGCTTCCTCTTCGCCTATCAAGTCTTCGGACACGTCAAGATCCGCACCGATACCTGGCTGCATCCGTTCGAGGACTACAACGACACCGGCTATCAAATCGTCCAGTCGATGTTCAGCTTCGCCACAGGCGGCCTCGCGGGTACCGGTCTGGGCAGTGGGCGTCCGTCGCAGGTGCCGTTCGCGAAGACCGACTTCATCATTGCGACAGTCGGCGAGGAGCTCGGACTCATCGGACTCACTGCGGTCCTGGTCCTCTACCTGGTCTTCATCATCCGTGGCCTGCGCACCGCGCTCGCCGTTCGTGACAGCTTCGGCAAACTTCTCGCTGCCGGGCTCGCGTTCACCATCGCCATTCAGTTGTTCGTCGTGGTGGGTGGCGTAACCAAGCTGATTCCGCTCACCGGACTCACCACCCCGTACATGTCGTACGGCGGATCCTCGCTGCTCGCCAACTATCTACTGCTGGCGTTGTTGATCAAGATCTCCGACGCAGCGCGTGAGCCCGCCGTTCCGAACAAGAAGCCGGTGGTGGCGACGCCGATCGCGGAAGCGCCGACCGAAATGGTGAAACGCCCGTGAACACTCCACTTCGACGGGTCTCCATCGCCGTCATGGTCATGGTCGTGGCTCTTCTCGCCAATGCGACCTACCTGCAGGTGATCAAGGCGGACGATCTGCGGACCGATCCACGTAACTCGCGCGTACTACTCGACGAGTACTCACGCCAGCGCGGACAAATTTCGGCAGGGGGCCAGGTCCTTGCCGCATCGCTCGCTACCGACGATCGATACAAATACCTACGCACCTACCCGTCGAATCCGGCGGCGACGTCGAGCCCGTTGGCGAACGCGCCTGTCACCGGGTTCTACTCGATGCTCTACTCGAGCAGTGGCCTCGAGCGCACCGAAGATCAGGTGCTCAACGGTTCGGACGATCGTCTGTTCGGTCGTCGCCTCTTCGATCTGATTTCCGGACGCGACCCGCGCGGGGGCAACGTGGTGACCACCATCGATCCCGTCGTACAACAGGTGGCATACGACCAGCTCACCTCCAAGGGCTACACCGGATCCGTCGTCGCGATCGAGCCCTCGACGGGCAACGTCCTCGCGATGGCGAGCACACCGAGCTACGACCCCAATTCGTTGGCGAGTCACGACGGGCAACAGACCACCGAGGCGTGGGATGCGCTGAACGCCGACCCCGACAAGCCGTTGTTGAATCGCGCGATATCGGCGACCTACCCGCCGGGATCGACCTTCAAGGTCCTCGACACGGCAGCGGCCCTCGAGAACGGTGCTACACCTGACGATCAGCTGACGGCGGCGTCGAACATCACCCTTCCCGGCACCCAGACCACCCTCGAGAACTACAACGGCAGCACATGCGGCGGCGGGGCGACGGCGTCGCTACGTGAGGCGTTCGCTCGCTCCTGTAACACCGCCTTCGTCGAGCTTGGCATCAAGACCGGTGCCGATGCGCTTCGAGATACCGCGAGCGCGTTCGGTATCGGGGAAGATACGACGTCCTTGCAGCTCCCCGTCGCCGACAGCACGATCGGGTCCATCCCCGATGACGCCGCGCTGGGCCAGACGAGCATCGGTCAGCGAGATGTTGCGCTGACGCCGCTACAGAATGCCGTGATCGCAGCGACAGTGGCGAACAACGGAGTCCGGATGGCGCCGCACTTGATCAGTCAGCTGCAGGCACCGGATCTGTCGGACCTCTCGACCACCAAGCCACAATCGGAAGGCCAGGCCATCAGCACGGAGGTCGCTTCGACTCTGACCGATTTGATGATCGGCGCCGAGAACAATGCCGGTTCACAGGGCAAGATCCCCGGCGTGCAGATCGCATCGAAGACCGGCACTGCCGAACATGGGACCGATCCTCGGAACACACCACCGCACGCGTGGTACATCGCATTCGCGCCGGCCGAGGCACCGAAGATTGCCATCGCCGTACTCGTCGAGGACGGTGGCGACCGCGCACTCGCAGCGACCGGTGGTTCGGTGGCTGCACCGATCGGTCGCGCGGTCATCGCTGCCGGATTGCAGGGGAGGTGAGAAGCAGATGCCACTGAAAAACGGTGCCGTGATCGCACAGCGTTATCGGCTCCTGAGGCTCATCGCCACCGGCGGTATGGGCCAGGTATGGGAGGCGATGGACAATCGTCTCGACCGCAACGTTGCCGTCAAGGTCCTCAAAGCCGAGTTCTCCGAGGATCCGGAGTTCTTGCAGCGCTTTCGTTTCGAAGCGCGTACGACGGCTCAACTCAACCACCCCGGTATTGCCGGGATCTACGACTACGGCGAGACGCGCGACGAATCAGGTGAATCGCTGGCGTATCTCGTCATGGAACTCGTCAACGGTGAGCCGCTCAACGCTGTGCTCGGACGGATCGGGAAGTTGCCGCTCGGGCATGCCCTCGACATGCTGGAGCAGACCGGTCGATCGCTTCAGGTCGCACACTCGGCAGGCGTTGTTCACCGCGATGTGAAACCGGGCAACATTCTGATCACTCCCGCGGGACAGGTGAAGATCACCGATTTCGGGATCGCGAAAGCTGTCGACGCATCACCGGTCACCAGGACCGGCATGGTCATGGGCACCGCCCAGTACATTGCCCCCGAACAGGCTCTCGGCGACGAAGCCACCTCGGCCAGCGACGTCTACTCCCTCGGTGTCGTCGGCTACGAGGTGCTCTCGGGTACGCGGCCGTTCCTGGGCGACGGTGCACTCACCGTCGCGATGAAGCATGTCCGCGAGATGCCCGCCCCGCTGCCCGCCGACCTGCCGCCGTCCGTTCGCGAGCTCATCGAGATCACGATGGCCAAGGATCCTGCCGCCCGGTACGCAAACGGCGGTGAGTTCGCGGACGCTGTTGCCGCAGTGCGTGCCGGCCGACGGCCTCCAGCTCCCGGTAACGGTCGAGGTCCGGGTACCGGCCGCGTTCTTATGCCCGGTGTGGTCGGTGCTGGCGGCACCAATCCCGACAGCACGCAGATGATGCCGACGTCGCAGAACCGATATACCGGGCCGACCACGGGCGCTGCGGTTCCCGCTACGTCGGAACCCACGGGGATGACCTCTGCCCAGAAGGCTCTTGCTTGGGGTGGCGCCGGCCTCCTGGTGCTGGCGATCATCATCGGTGGATACGTACTGCTGACGGGAGGGGAGGGAACACAGGCGCCGTTCACGCCGCCGACGACGAGGCCCGCCCCGACCACGACGACCACCACAACCACGGAACCGACCACCACGGAACCGACCACCACCCGGGAAACCACCACCACAACTACCCCGCCCCCGACGACAACCACCACGGAACCGCCGACCACGACCACCGCGCCGCCGACGACAACGACGGCCCCAGCGGTGACGACGACGAGCGCTGGGTTCACCTTGCCGCAGTTGACCCTCCCGTCGCTGCCCGGCGCCGGTGACGAAGAAGACTCCGGTGACACCGGAGCCGGCGGCGCCTCCAAACCTCAACTCGGACCTGATCGACAAGGACAACCATGACGACTCCCCGCAATCTCTCCTCCCGTTACGAGTTGGGTGAGATTCTCGGCTTCGGTGGCATGTCCGAGGTCCACCTTGCGCGCGACAGTCGACTCGACCGTGATGTAGCCATCAAGGTGTTGCGAGCAGATCTCGCTCGCGACCCCACGTTCTATCTTCGGTTCCGACGCGAGGCGCAGAATGCAGCGGCTCTCAACCATCCGGCGATCGTGGCGGTCTACGACACCGGTGAGGCCGAGACCGAAGCCGGTCCGCTGCCGTTCATCGTCATGGAGTACGTCGACGGCAATACTTTGCGTGACATCGTTCGCGCCGATGGGCCGATGACCCCGCGCCATGCGATGGAGGTCATCGCCGACGTCTGTGCGGCTCTCGACTTCAGTCATCGCAACGGAATCGTGCATCGCGACGTCAAACCTGCGAACGTCATGATCAACAACGCCGGTGCAGTCAAGGTGATGGACTTCGGTATCGCCCGCGCGATTGCCGACAGTTCGAGTCCGATGACACAGACCGCCGCCGTGATCGGCACGGCTCAATACCTGTCCCCCGAACAGGCCAGAGGCGAGCAAGTGGACGCCCGCTCGGACGTGTACTCGCTCGGTTGCGTCTTGTTCGAGGTACTGACCGGTGAGCCCCCGTTCAAGGGTGACTCACCAGTGGCCGTCGCATATCAGCATGTGCGGGAAGATCCACAACTACCGTCCTCGGTCAATTCTGCGATCCCGCGGGAACTCGATTCGATCATTCTCAAGGCAATGGCCAAAAACCCGGCCAACCGCTATCAGTCGGCAGCAGACATGCGCACCGATTTGGTGCGAGTGCTCGGCGGACAGCGCCCCTCGGCCCCCACCGTCATGAACGACGAGGACCGCACCACGATCCTGGGCTCGATGGATTCGCGGGAGCCGCAGTACCGATCGGGTGACACCGACCGCCCGGCCGAGCAGCCCCCGGCCGGGCGCAGTGAGGACAACACCTCGAAGCGGAGAGGACTGCGGATAGCAGTGATCGCGCTGGCAGCGGTAGTCGTGGTCGGCATCATCACCGCGTTTCTGTTGTCTCTCGGCAGCGATTCCTCACCGGAACGAGTCGCCATCCCCACCGTCGCAAATCTGACGACCGCAGAGGCGACCTCTGCTCTTGCAGACCTCGGACTTCGAGTCCAGACCCGCGAGAAGCCCGATCCCACGATCGCTGCGGGCAGAGTCATTTCGTCACAGCCGCCCGCCGGGACGCAGGTCGATTCGCCGAGCACCGTCGACCTCGATGTCTCGACCGGTCCGGAGCAGGTGCAGGTTCCGGCGTTGGCCGGCAAGACTGCCCAGCAGGCAACTCAGGCGTTGTCCGCAATCGGTCTCGAACTCGACGCTTCTGTCGCACGAGTGGCTTCGACACCGGAGAATCTCGACAAGGTAGTCGAACAGAATCCGTCGACCGGTGTCGGGATCACCGTCGGTTCGGCCGTCAAAATCACGTTGGGCAGTGGCCCGTCGCAGATACGGGTGCCCGACGTCACCGGTCAGCAGGTCGACGTCGCGCGACCCAACGTCGAGGCTGCCGGCTTCAAGGTGCAGATCGAGAACATCGACTCGGGTCAGACCGTGGGTGAGGTTGTCTCGACGAGCCCAGCAGGTGGATCGAATTCCGCCGAAGGTGACACCGTCACACTGCGCGTCTCGAACGGAGACAAGATCCCCATGCCCGATCTTGTCGGAATGACGCCTGCACAAGCGCTCTCGGCACTCGACGCAGCAGGGTGGACGGGTACGTCAGCCAACATCACCTCGACCCCGCAGAGTCAGCTCGACCCGACCCTGGTGGGTCGGATCGTCAATCAGGCCGAACCCGCCGGATCGGAAATCACCAAGTCCCAGTCGCTCAACGTGAACGTAGGGACGCTGGGAATTCCGCCCCGGTAAGTGGTGCGCCACGTCAGCTGAACGCGAGTGCGACCTGCGCCTCGAGTTCGACCACGAGGCGCTCGTCCTGCTCGAGTCCGCAGACGGCCAGCCAGTTGGACAGCATCCGGTGGCCACCCTGAGTGAGTATCGACTCGGGGTGGAACTGGACGCCGTGTATCGGCAACGTCCGATGGCGCATGCTCATCACAAGGCCGGATTCGGTGCGTCCAGTCACCTCGAGTTCGTCGGGGATGGTGTCCTCGACGACGGTCAACGAGTGGTATCGAGTAGCGGTGAACGGCTCGGGTAGTCCCTCGAGGACGCCGACGCCCGTGTGATGAATGCTGCTGGTCTTTCCGTGCAGTAGTTCGGGCGCGCGGTCGACGGTCGCACCGAATGACGCACCGATGGCCTGGTGCCCCAAACACACCCCGAGAAGTGGAGTACCGGACGCAGCGGCCGCGGTCACGAGATCCATCGTGGCTCCCGCTCGCTGCGGTGTTCCCGGCCCTGGGCTGAGCAGAATGCCGTCGAAGTCTGCAACGACGGCGGCCCGGTCGGTCAACCTGTCGTCGTCGTTACGCCAGACGGTCGCGTCGACTCCGAGTTGGCCCAGGTATTGGACGAGGTTGAAAACGAAGCTGTCGTAGTTGTCGACGACCAGAATGCGCATGGGGCAAGGATAGGTGAGCGCGTCGGGCACGAATCGCCCCGATGTCCCTTTCCGACGGTGTGGCTGACTACTGCCGAGGCGCTCATCGCGCAGGCTGGGCGAATCCGATGCGTATCGGTCCGGTGTATCCGGGCACGGTCAACGCGTCGGAACGTGTTTCTTCGAAACCCAGCCCGTACCGAAACGCATACTGCCGAAAGATCCGAACACCTGGATTGTCGGCGAGCGCCGCAGAGAGCCGCTCGGGGTCTCCCAAGGCCGTCACCACGTAGGGCGGACTGTACGTGCGTCCGCCCAGCAGAAGCGTGTTACCGATGCAACGCGGCGCGACCTGGCTCGTGATCCGTTGATCCTGCATGGCCATTGCCGAGGCGCCGCCGGTCCACAGTGCATTGAGCACACTCTGCACGTCCTGTTGATGCACGACGAGATCGTCGGGCGACGCGTCCGACGCGTATCGCCCGTCCGGGCCCCGGGCTGCGTCGGTCAACGTCACGACCACACCTGTCCCCGATGCCGGTTCGACCCCAGCCTGGGCGGCGAGCGGATCGGCCGCGGCAAGCGCACGTCCCACTTCGACGTCGGAGGAACCAGCTGTGCGCTGCAGGTCGTCGACCTGCCGGGCCAGGTCGTTTCTGATCGACTCGGCGTCGTCACTGCTGCTCTGGGCCGCTCCGACCAGATCCGACAACCTGGTGGTGTCGCTTCGCCGGATTTCGTCACCTTGAGATACGACCCTGGTGGTCGCAAGGAGTACCCCGACGACAAGGCACACGACGAGGACCAGGATCTGCCAGCCACGCGCCGCGACGCGCTCCCTGGTGGTCGATTCCTCGATCATGGTTTTCATCCGATGCTCTCTCGTGACATTGCGCTGAGCTAGCGTGTGTGGGCATATGGTGACCGGTTCGAAAAGCCGGGCCTGTGGATAACAACGCCAGGCAAAGCAGTGTTGGCGCAATAACAGTGCGAAACTCTACTAGCGAGGACGCTACCTGTTGCGGTTGTCCACAACCGTTATCCACAGGTCGACGGGTCGTGTACCGGTAAGTCGCCTGTACGAGCGTGAGCACACTACGAAGGGTTGAACATGCCGAAATCGAAGGTTCGGAAGAAGAAAGATTACACCGTCGCACCCGGCGCCCAATCTGCTGGAGCACTGAAGGCTGGGCCGTCGAGTCCTCTTTTCGTGGCGGTGATGCTCGGGTTCATGCTGGTAGGACTGTTATGGCTCATCGTGTACTACTTGGCTGCCGACAATATCTCGTGGATGAACGACCTCGGTGCGTGGAACTTTCTGATCGGTTTCGGCTTCATGGTCGTCGGTCTCGTCATGACCATGAAGTGGCGATGAACAGGCCCCGTCGACGGCTAGTTACACGCGTGTCATTCATCCCCAATGTGGATAAAGCCTGTGGATAACTTTTCGGAGTCTCCACAGCCTGTGGATAGATTGAGCTGGGCGACGCCCCTTTCGGCTGTCATCGCGATGACCTTGGGCGGATTCGCACTCTTCGGAGCGGCATTATTGACCGGTACGGACGCCACCGGCCGACTTCTCATCTCGATAGCGGCCATCGGCCTGTGGACGATCGCGGGGCTCGCTGCCCTACAGCGGCCGAGACTGGCGATCGTCGACGGCTCACTGTCGATGAAGCGCCTGTCTGGAGTGCAGGCATACGCCCCGAGCGAGATCGTGCGAATCAAGCTCGCTCGATACCCCCGACTCGGGCGGCGAGTGCCGATGATCGAAATCGACGTTCAACGCGCGGGCGACACCGAGGATCGGCTGATCATCTTTGGTCGCTGGGATCTCGGAACCAGTCCGGAGACAGTGTTCGAGCAGCTCGAGCGACATGGGTTCGTACCCGCGGGCTGACGAGCCGGGCGGTTGTTCCAACGGTGCTGGAGGGTTCTTACAGACCCATCATGGAACGAAGCGACAGCACGCGAACTGCGATGACTGCAACGCATAGGGCTGCGACCGCACCGACGGCGATCCACCCGATGTGCGGTGCCCGCAGGCGGCTGGGCAAAAACACGATGCCGGCGGTCGCAGCGGCACCGGCGACGAGGCCGCCCATGTGTCCCCAGAGCGAGATTCCGGGGATCGAGATACTGATGAAAATATTGAGGCCGATCACCACCAGAATCGGAGTAGGGCTGCGGCGAAGCTTCAGCAGAATGACCGCCTGAGCACCCAACAGTCCGAAAATTGCGCCCGAAGCTCCCGCGGTGACGGTGATCGGGGCCTCGAGGACCATGACCGAGGCACTGCCCCCCAGTAGCGAGACGAAGTAGACCGCAAGGTATCGGCTTCGACCGAGAATCATTTCGACATCGCGGCCGATGATGTACAACGCGAACATGTTGACGAGTAGGTGGATCGGCCCGATATGCAGGAAGCCGCTGCCGATGAGGCGCTCGACGTCACCGGTAGCTACCGATGGTGGAAACAGCGCCCAGGCATTGAACAGTGGCGACGCGTCGGTATTGCCCATCACATCGCGGGATTGCATCGCCGTCACCGCGAAGACGAGGACGTTGAGGGCCATGAGGATGTACGTGACGAGTCCGTACGTCGATCCGGCCCGCGCACCGGCGACGGTCCGGATAGGCCGGACCGAGGCATTGGCGTCACGTACGCAGTCGACGCAATGCTGCCCGACTGCTGCAGGTCGTAGACACTCGGCGCACGCAGGGCGTCCGCATCGCGAGCACGCCAGTCCGGTCGCTCGATCGGGATGCCGGACGCACCTCGACTGGGGTGGGGTTGGCTGATCGCCGGGCGCGCCACCCCAGCCGGGGTCGGTCATGGTGAAGTTCCTCTACGGTGAATTTTTTCCAGCACCTGAATTGGTGATGTGAACGTTTCTCAGGAGAGAGCGATCACGCAATGGTGACGCTGTTGATGACGACATCCTCGACGGGACGATCGCCGCGGCCTACAGCAGTTCCGGAGATGGAATCGACTACCTTCTTCGACGCCTCGTCCGTCACCTCACCGAAGATGGAGTGCTTGCGGTTCAGGTGCGGGGTCTTGCCGGTGGTGATGAAGAACTGCGATCCGTTGGTTCCCGGACCGGCGTTGGCCATGGCCAGCAGGTAGGGGCGGTCGAACGAGAGCTCGGGGTGGAATTCGTCGCCGAACTTGTAGCCCGGTCCACCCGAACCCGTTCCGGTCGGGTCTCCGCCCTGGATCATGAAGCCGTCGATGACGCGATGGAAGACAGCGCCGTCGTAGAACGGGCCGGTCTTTCCGCCGGACGCGTTCGTCGAGGTGTAGTCCTTCGATCCGTCCGCGAGCCCGACGAAATTCTCGACCGTCTTCGGCGCATGGTTGCCGAAAAGATCGATGATGATGTCGCCGTGGTTGGTGTGCAACGTGGCAGTGGAGGTCTTGTTTGGTGAAGTCACCCCTCCATCGTGCCATTGACGCGCTACCGAGCGGTCGGCAACGGTCCTTCGAAGTGTTCATTCCGGGCCCTACGCCTGCATATGGAACAGTAAGGGCATGACGAGCACATCGAAATCCGGCCGGATTCGCGGAATTGTGACGACCACCGGTGGCTCTGCCGTGCAAGCTGCGAAAGTTTTCAGTGGAGGTGCAGCGGGCGTCGGACTCCAGGTCTCCACTCGAGGACTGAAACTTGCCCGACGCGAAATTGCGCGGCGTAAGCAGAGCGGTCCCGTTCGGCGGAAGGCCGAGCCTCGCCTCTCACCGGGCACGAAGCGGATTTTGATCTTCGGGGCCCTGTTCGGGACAGTCGCCGGCATCACAGTTCTCGCTACACGACGTCGCAACACCTTCCAGCCGCCCGCTGACGCGCCGCCGAGTCTCGCCGACTACGACTCCGGGACATCCCACGCTGCCGACGGTCAGCCCGAACCCCTCGAACACCCCTAGCCGCGATCGTCGGGCGTTGCCGGTCAGCCTCCGGCAATTTCGGAGGCGCGTCCGGCAACGACCAGCGCGCTGTTGTGCTGTGCCGTGGTGCCCTCGACGAAATAGCCTCCATGCCCTTCGGCCGGTAGGTACGCCGAGCCTTCGGTAGGGAGCCATGCTGTGCCTTCGAGTCGGCTCGGATCCGTGCCGAAGGCCCCGAGGTCCGCCACCCTGTCGTCGGATGCTTCACCGACGAATACGTGACCTGGCGGTACGGACAACTCGGCGACAGTCCCGGTTCCCAATCCTGGCGACCCAACAACGACCAGATCGTCGACGCCCGTGTCGTCGGCACCGCGGACCCCGTACGCGGCGGTGAGCGAACCGTAGGAATGACCGAGCAAAGACAAATGAGGGTCCTCGGCACGCGCAGCATCGAGTCCGTCGAGAAATGTCGACAACCGCTCTCCGCCCGCGATCGCCGCTGAGCCGGAGACGACGGAACGGTCCGGGTTCAACAGGTTCCATCCGAGGTGCGGCGCTTCGTAGTTCATCCAGGTCACGCACGCGGCGGTCTCCGGCGGATCCGCCGGAAGTAGTTGCTCGACAGCCATTTTCAATGAATCCATATCACCGTCGTATCGCCGCAAGTCCCCTTGGACATCCGAGTCGAGTCCGGGCACGAACACCGCCACATGGGTAGCGGTGTCGACATTGCCCACCGCGATCGCAGCCAAGGTGTCCTCGCCACTCCGATTGTCCAGCACCAACAGTTGGCGATCCCCCTGGTCAAGGGTGGCCGTAATCGCGTCGAGCGCGGCCAAACGCTTGCGTGTCTGCGCCAACCCCGCATCGGCATTGTCCAACATTCCACCGAAGATGTTGTCGTTCAGGCGATCCTGCAGATCGGCGGCAGTTTCCTCGAGGCGGCTTCTTTCGCGAACGAGCATCCGTCGGTTGGCCGCATCCCGGACCACCGCCGGAATCCCGTCCAGGTTCCCGATCAGCTCGGGTCGATCGACCAGTAGTCGGGTTCTATCGGCCATCGTGAGCGAATCCCAGAACGCGGCGTTGGCGGACGCACTCTTTCCGGTCGGTAAGGCTGTCTCGGTCGGTACTGCAATTCTGGATGCTGGTGCAGCAGCGGGGACCGTGGAGACGTCCGCTCCTGTCGCCGATACCGAATCGGACAGTGTCCGCAGTATCGCGGCTCCCTGCGAGTCGAGATATCGCGCACGCGTCAGAAGTTCGGTAGCTCTGTCCCGCAGATCGCGTATTCGCCTGAGCCGATCACGACCGAGGCTCCATGCATCTTCGGACGCGCTGGAGTACAGCGGCATTCGATCCACAACACCGCCGTCATCGTCGATGTCGGCATCGCTTTCCCGGGCGTCACGGTCGCAGTCGAGAACCGAAGCCACGAGCGGGTACATCGAATACGTAAGGCCCTCGACACACCTACCGATCGACATCAACTGATCGGCGGCGCAAATATATTCGTCGTGAAGGCGAAAAATCTCCGTGCGCGCCGCGTCTGCAGCAGCACCTGTCCACTCGAGGCTCTCGGACAATCGCTCGAGCGCCTGCATATCCCCCATCAGCACGTCCGACGTGTGGATCAGCGAGTCGGCAAGCAGACCGATCTTCTCTGGGTCCCAACGGCGAACGTCACTCCAGGTAACCATGCACACATCCCCCGTCGACTGCCGAATCGTCGTCCGGTCGGTCGACGTGAGAACACAGTCAACACTCTTTCCAGTTCGCGCTGCCGAATCTATCCACAGGCTGTGGATGAATCCGGGAGGGGGTGCGTCAGCGCTGTATTCTCCACTCCGGTTCGCCGGTGGATTCGGTTTCAGCAGCGCCAGGCTGCTTTTGCGCTCCCGGTCTGCTGCGCTTGGCACGATACAAATCTGCATCGGCCGCCCGGTATATCTCCGCCCACCGACACGTTGCAGGCATGCAGACCAATCCGACACTCCATTCTGCACGATGTGCGCGCCGCAGCCGATCGATGATGTGCCAGGCCTCTGCCTCGTGGACGCCCGGCATGAACAGGACGAACTCGTCGCCCCCGAGCCGGCCGAGCACGTCCCGTCGAGTGAGTTCGGCTTTCCACGCCTTCGACAGGCGCGAGAGCAGCACGTCACCGGCGATGTGCCCGTATTCATCGTTGATCTGCTTGAAGTTGTCCAGGTCGAGCACAGCCACGCTGACCGACAGACCGCGAGCCGCGCAGGCCGGGAGCACCTTGTCCACCTTGGATTCGAATCCGAAGCGGTTGAGAAGCCCTGTCAGAACGTCGTGTGTCGCGGAATAGCGCATACGCCGGGCAAACGTACCGAAAACTTCGGTGGAGCCGACTACGCCGAGCGCAATGAGGATGTACGCGATGAACGGCGAGTCGTATGGCGCCACAGAGGTACCCGCTACCGCCGAAAGCGCCACGAACGCCGCCCATATCCCCGCATTACGCTCGGACCAGAACGCCCCGACGTGCATGCCCAGAAACATCGCGGACTGCACACTCACGAGAAGGGTCGGCAGGGCGGTACTGACGGACGACGTCAACGCCAGAGCGACGGTCGCCATGAATGTGACACTGCCGATGGTGCGCTTCGGGCTCGGTTGCTTCGATCTCAGAAGCATTACCGCGGATGCGATACCGAGAGCCGTCGACGCGAGAACTGCAAGCCGACCCGCTACCCCCAGTTGGCCCCACGATGCGCTTCCGCCAGCGAGGGAAAGAAGCGTCGTTCCTACGACGAAAACCAGCAGTGTCAGGGCAGCTTCGTCGAGCTCGAGTTTTCTCACGCGCGATTGGCCCCGCACGAGTACACGCGGAGGCGTCCCAGATGCCCGCTCCGTCGACTTCGATTCGGCATGGCCCACCTCCCATGGTCGCGTCATGTGAAACGTAGGCAGACGCGCTCTACGTGCCGGACCTTAACACTTACCGACGACACTCGAATCGGTAAAGCAGTCGGGGAGAAGACACTTTCGACATCGGCCTGTCGAGGGGATCCGTTCGGATATCCACCATATCGCGCCGACAAAAAAGATGACGCCCAGCTGGTGCTGGACGTCATCTTGAGTCTTCGTGAAACTGTGGAGCCTAGGAGATTCGAACTCCTGACATCTGCCTTGCAAAGGCAGCGCTCTACCAACTGAGCTAAGGCCCCGGGTCTATCCGGCGAGCGAACAACACGTTACATGTTCACTTACCTTTTGCAACAACCGGTCTCTGACAACCGGTTTCACCTCACCGTCGGACGTTCAGGCAGTTGCGACTTCGTGCCAGACACCGTCTCCGCTACGCACCGTGCGCAGCTTCGTCACCGTCAGGATCGCTGTCACAACCGCACCGGCGAGGAGGAGAATCTTCACGAGTCTCATCCTCTCCGCCTTCCGGTTGTGGGCCTAGGAGGACTTGAACCTCCGACCTCTTCCTTATCAGGGAAGCGCTCTAACCGCCTGAGCTATAGGCCCTCGAACCTCGGTCACAGGGACCATTGATCCGAGGAAATTATTCTCCTCGAACCGAGGAGTGAGGTTACCGCATCGAGCCGCTGTAAACCAAAACGGCTCGATGCGGTGACCGTCCAACGCTGTGTCAGTCCCGATCCGCGAGCGTCACTTCGACGCCCCCGACCAGGTCGGACGACAAATTGTAGATAAATGATCCGATCGTCGTGAGTGCAGTGAACAACACCACATTGAGGATTCCGATGACGGCTGCGTAGCCGAACACCTGACCTGCACTCACCAGTCCGCCACCGCCATCCTCGTTGACGATTTCGGTGAAGGCGCTGTTCAGTCGGTCCCATACACCCATGCCGTCAAGGACGGCGTACAGAAGTCCTACTGCCACCATCCAGACGAAGAACAAGGACACCGCGATGACGAGCGAGATCTTCAGGGTCGACCATGGATCGATCTTCCGGATCTGAACAGTGGCACGTAGCGGCTCGCCCTCTGCCCGCGCAGCCACCGCAATCGGGGCAGGAGCCTTCTGTGGCTCGCTACTGGGCGCTGGATGTCGAACCGATGACAAGTCCGGCATGTCCTTCGCCAGATCTTTGCGTTCGATATGACGAGTAGGACCGTCGATGACGGCGGCCTTCGACTTGGCATCTTCCCGCCGCTGAGCCTTCGCTCCCTGACTTTCGCCACGGGCTTGCGTGGTGGGAGTGACTGGTCCATCGGCAGGTGATCCAGCCGGCAACGAACCGGTTCGAGTAGACAGATTGGTTTGCGGCTGGTTCTGCGCACGATTCACTGCCTCGTGCGGACCCTGCCCTTGACCACGTTGCCACGGTGGCGCTCCCTGCGCAGATCTGTTGGGCCCCGCACCATCCGGCACACCAGCCGAGTCGGCGTGCTCCTTCGGCAGAGCGGTCGTCGGAGGCTGCTGACTTCCGGCCCTCATTGGATCGAGTGGAGCCGACGCCGATCCCGACGCTGCAGCAGGTGCAGCCACCGAAGGCTTCTCATGCGGACGCCCAGGCACACCTTTGACCGAAGGTGCTGCCTGAGTCGGCTGTGGCTCCGCCGCGGTCGGTCGAGACGCAGGCTGCACCCCGGCCGGAGGCTGGGCCACCGGTGAAGTCGGGGTCCCCGGTGCCTTCTGCGGCCGCTGTGCGGCGGGCTGCTGAGCGCGCTGTTCGGCCGTGGCCTCGGAGCCGGTTCGTCGAGTAGGCGCAGTAGCACCGGCACTCGGTCGTTGGCCGGAAACTCCCTGTTGTGGGGGTCCCTGTTGTGGGGCGCTCTGAGCCGGGGGGCCCTGCGTCGGCCGGGTGGGAGGACGTGCACCGCTCTGCGGCGGCTGCGGCGATCCTGCCGCGGCGGGCCGCTGTGGTGCCTGCTGCGGCGGGGTACGCCCAGGCTCCGGTGCGGAAGGAGGCCGTGCGGCCGGCTGCGGTCGCGCGGCAGCATCGCCTTGTTCGCCCTGCGGGGCCGGCCTGCTACCGGGCCTGTTGGGAGTACTCACTACGACTCCTTCGGTGCATCTTCTTCGGTGCCCTCAGCGCCCAACTCGGGCTCATCGGCATTGCGGGCGATAGCGAGCAGTGTGTCGCCTTCACCGAGATTCATCAACCGAACGCCCTTCGTCTGTCGGCCTGCTTTCCGGACCTGCTTTGCCGCGGTACGGATGACGCCGCCCCCGGATGTGATGGCATACAGCTCGTCGTCATCGTCGACGATAAGAGCCCCTACCAGCGTGCCACGCTTCGGATCGTACTGAATCGTCAGCACGCCCTTTCCGCCTCGGCCCTGCTGCGGGTAGTCCTCCATCGCGGTCCGCTTCGAGTAGCCACCCGAAGTTGCGACCAAAAGGTACTTACCTTCGCGGACGACATTGAGGGACAGTAGTCGATCTTCACCGTTGAATCTCATGCCCTGCACACCGGATGTCGCCCTACCCATCGGACGCAGCACTTCGTCCGTTGCCGAGAACCGGATGGACTGGCCCTGCGCGGAGACGAGAAGCAGATCGTCGTCAGAGGACGCCAACACTGCGCCGACCAGTTCGTCCTCACCGCGGAGGTTCACCGCCACGATGCCGCCGCTTCGGTTGGAGTCGAAGTCGGTGAGCTTGGACTTCTTGACCAGACCGCCCTTGGTCGCGAGAACCAGGTACGGCGCGTCTTCGTAAGTCTGGATCTGAATGACCTGAGCTATCCGCTCATCCGGCTGGAAAGCGAGCAGGTTGGCGACGTGCTGGCCACGCGCGGTGCGGTTGGCTTCCGGCAGCTCGTACGCCTTCGCGCGGTAGACGCGACCCTTGGTGGTGAAGAACAGAATCCAGTCGTGCGTCGAGCAGACGAAGAACTTGCTGACGATGTCGTCCTGTTTGAGTCCCGCACCCTGAACGCCCTTGCCGCCGCGCTTCTGCGAACGGTAGAGATCGGTTCTGGTCCGTTTCGCGTAACCGGTCTCGGTGATGGTGACCACGACGTTCTCACGTGCGATCAGATCCTCGTCGTTGACGTCACCGTCGGAAGCGATGATCCGGGTGCGCCTGTCGTCGCCGAACTTCTCGACGATCTCCGCGAGTTCGTCGCGCACGATCTGGCGTTGACGCTCGGGCTTGGCAAGGATGTCCTCGAGCTCGGCGATCTCGATTTCGATTTCTGCCAACTCGTCGATGATCTTCTGACGCTCGAGGGCAGCAAGCCGCCGGAGCTGCATCGCGAGGATCGCGTCGGCCTGAATCGTGTCGACCTCGAGCAGGTCGATAAGGCCCGTGCGGGCGGAATCGACGTCGGGAGAGCGGCGGATCAATGCGATGACCTCGTCGAGCGCATCGAGCGCTTTTACCAGTCCACGCAAAATATGTGCGCGCTCCTCGGCTTTACGCAGCCGGTATCGCGTGCGGCGGACGATCACTTCGAGCTGATGGGTCACGTAGTAGCGGATCATCTGGTCGAGCCGCAGGGTACGCGGGACGCCATCGACGATCGAGAGCATATTGGCGCCGAAGCTCGTCTGGAGCTGAGAGTGCTTGTAGAGGTTGTTCAGCACCACCTTCGCGACGGCATCGCGCTTGATGGTTACGACGATGCGAAGCCCGACGCGGTCCGAAGACTCGTCGTCGATCTTCGAGATGCCGCCGAGCTTGCCATCACGCACCTGCTCGGCAATCGAGGTGATCATGTTGTCCGGGTTGACCTGAAAAGGCAGCTCGGTGATCACGATCGTCGCGCGACCGTTGGAGTCTTCTTCGATCTCCACGACGCCGCGCATCCGGATGGATCCACGGCCGGTGGAGTAAGCATCCTGGATGCCCTGGCCACCGACGATGAGTCCGTGTGTCGGGAAGTCAGGGCCCTTGACGCGTTCCATGCACGCGGCCAGGGTGGCTTCCTCGTCCGCCTCGAAATTGTCGAGGGCCCAGAACACGGCTTCACTGAGCTCACGCAGGTTGTGCGGCGGAATGTTGGTGGCCATACCGACGGCGATTCCGTTGGACCCGTTCATCAACAAGTTGGGCACCCGCGACGGAAGTACCGTCGGCTCTTGGGTTTTGCCGTCGTAGTTGGGAATGAAGTCGACGGTTTCCTCGTCGATGTCGCGCAGCATCTCCATTGCGAGCGGAGTCAGACGTGCCTCGGTGTAACGCATCGCGGCGGCACCGTCGTTGCCGCGCGATCCGAAGTTGCCCTGACCGTCGACCAGCGGGTAACGCATCGACCATGGCTGTGCCAAACGGACCAACGCGTCGTAGATCGAGCTGTCGCCGTGCGGATGGTAGTTACCCATCGTTTCGGCAACCGGGCGTGCGGATTTGACGTAACTGCGGTCGGGGCGGAAGCCCGAGTCGTACATGGCGTAGAGCACGCGGCGGTGCACCGGCTTCAAACCGTCTCTGACCTCGGGTAGCGCGCGGCCGACGATGACGCTCATCGCGTAGTCGATGTAACTACGCTGCATTTCCTCTTGAATGTCGACCGGATCGATCCGGTCTCCACCCTCGGCGTTGGTGGTCGAACCGGGAGGCGGTCCTACTGGTGGTTCGGTGATATCGGACATAAGGCTTTTCTCCTAGAGAAAGTCACCGTAGGTCAGCACGAAACAGTGATCGGCTGACCTACGGATATCAACTAAACGTCAAGAAAGCGAACATCTTTGGCGTTGCGGGCGATGAAACTGCGACGAGCGGGCACGTCCTCGCCCATCAATACGCTGAAGAGTTCGTCTGCAGCTGCAGCGTCGTCGAGGGTGATCAAACGCAAGACGCGCACCGACGGATCCATCGTCGTTTCCCACAGTTCCTTGGGATTCATCTCACCAAGACCTTTGTAGCGCTGCACACCGTCCTCGATGTTGATCTTGCGCTTGTTGGCTATACCTGCCTCGAGCAAGCCGTCTCGCTCAGAGTCGGAGTAGGCAAAATCGGGTTCGCCGCGACTCCACTTGAGCTTGTACAGCGGAGGCATCGCGAGGTAGACGTGGCCATGTTCGATCAAGGGCCGCATGAATCGGAACAGCAACGTCATCAGCAGCGTGGAGATGTGCTGACCGTCGACGTCGGCGTCGGCCATCAGCACGATCTTGTGGTAACGCAGCTTGGTGATGTCGAACTCGTCGTGAATACCGGTGCCGAAGGCGGTGATGATCGCCTGGACTTCGTTGTTCTTGAGTACGCGGTCGATGCGGGCTTTCTCGACGTTGATGATCTTTCCGCGAAGCGGCAGGATCGCCTGGAACATCGAGTCGCGGCCGGATTTGGCCGAGCCGCCGGCGGAGTCGCCCTCCACGATGTAGATCTCGGACTTGCTGGGGTCGTTGGAACGGCAGTCGGCTAGCTTGCCCGGCAGTCCACCGATATCGGTTGCGCTCTTGCGCCGCACCATTTCTCGCGCTTTACGCGCAGCCATACGAGCCTGTGCCGAGGACACGGCCTTGTTGATGATCGTCTTGGCGTCAGCCGGGTTCGACTCGAACCAGTGCGAGAGATGCTCGTTGCAGGCCTTGAGAACGAACGAACGAACCTCGGTGTTGCCGAGTTTGGTTTTCGTCTGGCCCTCGAACTGCGGTTCGGCCACGCGAACCGAGAGAACAGCAGCCAATCCCTCACGGATGTCGTCTCCGGTGAGGTTCCCGTCCTTTTCTTTGACCAGCTTCTTTTCTTTGGCGTACTTGTTCACCGTCGCCGTCAACGCCGTGCGAAATCCTTCTTCGTGGGTTCCGCCCTCATGCGTGTTGATGGTGTTGGCGAAGGTGTGAACCGACTCGGAGTAGCCGGCGTTCCACTGCATCGCGACCTCCACCTCGTGGCCCGTACCCTTGCCGGTGAATCCGACGACCGAGGTGTGGATCGGGGTCTTCTTCGCATTGATGTGCTTGACGAAGTCGACCAGACCGTCCGGGTAGTGATACGTCCTTTTCCGTGCCTTCGGGGGCTTGGCGACGGCTGCTTCGGCCTGTTCCTCGGAAGCAGACTTAGGGGCCAGCGCAGTTTCGCCCAACTCGTCTTCGGTCACTTCGGCGACGGCAATGCGCTCGTCGGCAAAGTTGATGGTCAGACCCTTGTTGAGGAAAGCCATTTCCTGTAGGCGACGGTGCACGGTCTCGAAGTTGAAATCGAGCGTCTCGAAAATTTTGCCATCCGGCCAAAAGCGCGTCCTGGTACCGGTGTCGCTGGTATCTCCGACGGTTTCGAGCGGACCGGGCTTGGCGTAGTCGTACGTCTGGGTGTAGCGATGCCCGTCGCGGGAGATCGTGAGCTCGACCTTCGTGGACAGTGCGTTGACCACGGAGATACCGACGCCGTGCAGACCACCGGAGACCGCGTACGAGTCCGAGTCGAATTTACCGCCTGCGTGCAGCTGGGTCATGACGACCTCGACAGCGGGTACACCGGAGGAGTGGGTGTCGACGGGCATTCCTCGACCGTCGTCCGCGACCTCTACGCTTCCATCGTCGTGGATCGTGACGTCGACGGTCGATGCGTATCCGGCCATCGCCTCGTCGACAGAGTTGTCCACAACCTCCCAAATAAGGTGGTGCAGGCCTCGCTCGCCGGTCGAACCGATATACATACCGGGTCTCTTGCGGACTGCTTCGAGCCCCTCGAGAACCGTGATCGACGAAGCGCCGTAATCCTTGTTATCGCTCTTACCTGACTTTTGGGCAGTCACGGTCGGGTTGTTCTCCTTCTACGCATCTTCGACTCCCCCTCGCACCACACGGTGCTGCCGCATCGAAAACACACTCGTGGTGCTCCGGCACGGAAGCGACACACCGTCATCGACGCCTTCCGCATTCGCGGTGGACGTCCTGGTTCGGCAGAGTCGATCCGAAGGGCTTCCTTACGTTACCGTCCTATACTACTGGTACACCCTGGCAGCATGGGGCCATTGACACCCCAAACTGGCCTCTGAATGGCTCACAGACGCATTTTCTCGGAGTGCGACGGCAAAGATGGACAGTTGATCCGCCTCGAGGGTCAGAGGTCCAGCACGATCCGGTCACCGCTCGAGCGGGACACACAAATCAGCATTTCTTGCTCCTGCTCGTCCGAGGTCAGCCTGTGTTCGCGGTGTTCGGGCCTTCCACTGAGAACCCGAACACGGCACGTGCCACAAAACCCCTGCTGACAGGAGTAACTGACATCGGGCCGAATCTCCCTAATCGTCTCCAACACAGTCTTGTCCGCCGGAACAGTGATAACTGTTCCGGAATTCACGAGCTGAACCTCGAACTCCACCCCGCCGCGCACCGGTGGCGCAGAGAACCGCTCGAAATAAAGATGTGTAGCAGGGAACGCGTCGAACGCCGTTCGCACACACTCGATCATCGGCGGTGGACCGCAACAATAGACAGCACCACCGACAACGGGCTCGAGCAGTGTCGGGCCGGACGGCACACCTTCGACATCGTCGGTGCGTACCGTCACGCGGTCCGAATCCCACATTGCTATCTCGTCGAGAAACGGCATCGATTCGCGAGAACGCCCGCAGTAGACGAGATGCCAATCCATACCCACTTCGCGTGCGGCACGCACCATCGGAATGATCGCAGTGATCCCGATTCCACCGGCTACGAACACCGCCTGCCCTGTAGGCAAGAAAGGAAAACCATTGCGTGGTCCGCGCACCACAAGTTCGGCTCCCTCCTCGAGGGCGTGCATTTCCGGTGATCCACCGCCTCCGTCCGGGATGTACCGCACCGCAACGGTGTAATTGCTGAGATCCCCAGGATCGCCACACAACGAGTACTGCCGACGCCGGCCCGAAGGCAGGTAGAAGTCGAGGTGCATTCCCGGCGCCCAGGCAGGCAAGGGCGACCCGTCGGAAGACCGGAAAGTCAGCTGAACCACACACTGATCTACGCAGAGAATCTCTCGCCTATCGAGGGTGAGTGAGACAGTACGCACCAGTTCCGGCGCAGCGTAGTCGCCGGAATACGGTCCGTCGTCGAGAAGGGCGAACCACTTGTCCAGGGCATCGGTGACGATCGACACCGTCTGATCCGACGCAGCCCGACCGTACAAATCACCCGGGATCACTCGGCCCACGCGGAAGGTCTCGACGGACCGCGTCATTTTTGCCCACTTGCGACGAAAACCCAACACACTCACCGTGCAGCTGCGCGTGCAGCCGGGGAAGCGGCAAGATATTGCACCGCCTGCGCGGTGGATCCCTCCTGTGACGGGTGATAGTCGGACCGCAGATAGCGCAGCGATGCTTTCCACAACGACTTCGGACTCGGAAAGAGCCCTCGAGCAGCAACCCGGCGATAGTCACGCAACGAGGGTCGGCGCTTTTTCGGTGGTAAAGCTGCCAATGTCGGGTCCTGATCCATCAAGAACCGCACCCCGCGCGTCCAGAACCACACCATGGTCGGCGCGATGGCGATATAGGTCCGCAGCCGTCGTGCCGGTCGAACGTCGAAATACTGCATGACCTCGAAAGCGACCGATCGGTGCTCGACTTCTTCAGCCCCATGCCACCTCAACAGGTCCAACATGGTCGGGTCGAAGTCGACGACGTCGAGCTGACGGGCATTGAGAACCCAGTCTCCGAGAAAAGCCGTCAAGTGCTCGACTGCTGCGATCAGCGCAATGCGCTCCACCAGGCTGTTGCGCGAATGTCCGGTCCTGTTTCCCAGTGCACGTCCGAACAGGAATTGCATTTGCTCGACGTAAGGCTCGACATCGATCCCGTAGGCGGTGAGCTGGTCGAGGACCTGTGTGTGGGCCTGAGCGTGTACTGCTTCCTGCCCGATGAAGCCGATGACGTCGTCTTTGAGTTGCTCGTCATGGATCAAAGGCAGCGCTTCTTTGAAGGTCCGAACAAACCACTCCTCGCCCTCGGGCAGAAGAAGATGCATCACGTTGAACAGATGGGTCGCCAACGGATCGGAGTCCACATAATGCAGCGGCAACGAGCCCCAGTCGAACGAGACGTTCCTGGCCTGCAGAATGACCCTGTCATTCGGGATAGCGGCGTCGACATGGCGCGTAACTGCGGCGATCGAGTGCCCGTTACGGTCCGAGGATCGAAAATTCTTGGGTAACACTGCATCCCTTCGTCGCCTGCGTCGGCTGCCCCGAGCCAACAGCCCCTGTGGAGCCGAGTGGATACGCATCCGAAAACGGCCAATCACCCACAATACGCTTGAATCACCGGCGAAGCTGTGATAATCCCACTCGTGAATTATCACGAACAGGAGTAATCACCCATACGTGTCCCGGGGACCCCTCCCCTTGACGTGGCGATCGCCCTTACGCCAGCTTTTCGTCGTAGGTCCGGTGATCTTCAGCGACTTCACGATCCCGTGGCCGACCGCCGCGGCGATCTTGGCCAGAATCTGCGCCTGCATCAACCGAAGTTGAGTCGCCCACGCCGTCGACTCCGCCGATATGCTCAAAACACTGTCCTCGAGCTTGACAGGGACAGCATGTGCCGCAATGTCCTCACCTACGACAGTGGGCCAACGCCCCATCACCGTGCCCTCTGCCACCTTGTCGGACCATCCACGGTTCTTTGCAATCGAGCCCGCCACCGAACCGAGTGTCTGTGGGTCGCGATCGTCTGGTCCGGCCCCGGACCATCCACGCTTGCGTCGACCTCGAAGCGCGCGCACTCCACCGCTGGGCGACGATCGCCCCTGCCCCACGGACTTACCACTCGCCTTCGCCGCCGCCCGCGCCTCCTCGAGGGCACGTCGAGCAAGGTCTACTCCGCGTAGTTCGTTCTCCGGGTCTTTGCCTCCGGCACCGTCGGTCATCAGCACACGTTTTCTTCGAGCGGAGTGATGGTGGAGATTCGACCCGAATCTCCTTGAACAGCTTCGACGCCGAAGCGCCTGGCATCGATCTCGGCTGGAATGTCCTCGGCAACCGCAGCCGTGATGATTACCTGCTCCGCCCCGGAAGCCACCCGCGCAAGTGCGCTACGACGTTTGCGATCCAGCTCGGCGAATACGTCGTCGAGCATCAGGACCGGGTCACTACCCTCGGCGCGGAGCAGCCCGAACGATGCCAAGCGCAACGACAACGCGAAGGACCACGATTCGCCATGGCTCGCATAGCCTTTCGCTGGTTGATCACCGAGTCCAAGTTCGAGATCGTCCCGGTGAGGTCCGACCAGACAGACTCCACGCTCGATCTCACGTGTACGCATTGTCGAAAGCTGATGCAAAAAAGCAGCTTCCAAAACCTCCACATCGTCGGATTCGGGTTCGCGATTCGGATCCGAAAACTCCGGTGGCAGCGCGTCGGCGAGGCTGCTGCGATACTTGATTGTCGCGGGACGTGACTCCGGGGCAATGGACGAGTACGACTCGGCCACATGAGGTGTCAGCTCGTGCACCAAAGCGATTCTTGCGGAAAGCAATTCGGCACCGTGCGCAGCGAGATGCCCATCCCACACATCCAGAGTCGCCAATGCACCCACACCGTCGCTCGAGTTCGAGCCACGTCTCAATGCTCCACCGGCTGTCTTGAGCAGCGCCGATCGCTGACGGAGTACCTTGTCGTAATCTGCTCGAACAGCGGCCATTCGGGGACGACGAGTGGTCAAAAGCTCGTCGAGATATCTACGGCGCTCGCCTGGGTCTCCCCGCACCAGCGCGAGATCCTCGGGCGCAAACAACACACTGCGCAGTACCCCCAAGATTTCACGAGGCCGTCGAACCGGAGATCGATTCATCCTCGCCTTGTTCGCCCGACCCTCGAGAATCTCGACATCGATCGTCAATTCTCGACCCAGATTGATCACCGATGCACCCGCAAAAGCTCGCTCCGCACCTGCCCTGATCAGCGGCGCATCCGAGGACACACGATGAGAGGACAGCGTCGACAGGTATCCGAGCGACTCGAGCAGATTTGTCTTCCCATGCCCGTTGGGACCGACGAACACCACCGAGCCAGGACCAAGATCAGTGGTGACGTCATCCCACGAACGAAAATCGCGAAGAGTGAACGAACGAACGTACAAGGCTATTTCTTGGGGTCGGGTGCTCGAAGTAATTCATCAGCACCTGCCCGCTTGACGGCGTGGCCGCCGAACTGGTTACGAAGAGCCGATACAGCCTTCATCGAGGGCGAATCATCCTGTCGCGAAGCAAATCTCGCGAACAGTGCAGCCGAGATGACCGGCACCGGAACCGCATGCCTGATCGCCTCTTCAACCGTCCACCGACCTTCACCGGAATCCTCGGTATAACCAGAGATCTCGCTGAACTCGGGGTCCTGGGCCAAGGCCTGAACGAGCAGATCGAGCAACCACGAACGAACGACGGTCCCTTTGCTCCACGCACGCAGCACACCGTGGACGTCCTGAACGAGTTCTTCCGCCTCGAGCAGCTCGTATCCCTCGGCATACGCCTGCATGAGGCCATATTCGATGCCATTGTGAACCATCTTGGCGTAGTGGCCTGCACCGACCGGGCCTGCGTGGACGAACCCGTCGGCACGCTCACCTTCGGGGCGTAGGGCGTCGAAGATCGGAAGGGCACGTGCAACATCCTCCTCGGAACCACCCACCATCAGGCCGTATCCGTTTTCGAGTCCCCAGACACCACCGGACACTCCGGCATCGACGTAACCGATACCCTTCGCTGCAAGTCGCTCGGCATTCGCGGCGTCGTCGGTGAACCGGGAGTTGCCACCGTCGATGACCAGATCACCCTTGTCGAGTACCTCGCTCAACGACGCAATCGTGCTTCGGGTGATGTCACCGGATGGAACCATGACCCATACGACCCGCGGCGCCACCAACGTCCTGGCCAGCTCCTCGAGGGACGGGGCATCCGTCACCTCTGGTCTTGGGTCGTACCCGATCACTTCGTGCCCGTGCGCACGCAGACGCTCGCGCATGTTGAAGCCCATTTTCCCGAGGCCGACCAGTCCCAGCTGCATGAGGAGATGTCCTTCTCTAGTGTGCGGATGCCCCTTGGTATCGAGTAAACCGCATCCACACGTGTTCCGTATCCGATCAGCCAGGTAGTCGAACCGGCATCAGCAGATACGTGTACGCGCTCTGCGGTGCTGCGAACTTGCCCGAAGAATCCGGAACGAGCTCATCCTGGCTGGTCGGACGCAGAACTGCAGGCCGACTGGGTGTGGTGAACCCGAACGTGACTTTTTCACTGTGCAACGACGACAAGCCGTCGATCAGGTAACCCGGATTGAAGGCGATCGTCAATGCCTCACCTTGGAAGTCTGCAAGCAATGCCTCTTCGGCACGCCCGGCGTCGTCACCGCCTGCGGAAAGCAGCACACCTTCGGCCGAGAACTCGAGTCGCACCTGGGCACCGCGCTCGGCGACCAACGCGACGCGCTTGATCGCTTCTACGAGCGGAGCGATCTCCACGACCGCTACGGCCGTGTGTTCCGGAGGCAACAGCTGGCGGAACTTGGGAAAGTCTGCGTCCAGGAGTCGGGTGGTGGTGCGACGTCCTTCGCTGATGATGCCCAGCAAACCGTCGGCGCCGATGGTCGACCCCGAACCCAATGCGAGTTCGACGAGTGAGCTTGCATTTCCGACCAGGGTCTTCGCCGACTCGGACAGAGTTTTCGCGGGTATCAAAACTTCGGTCGTGATGTCCTCCCCGACAGGTGTCCAGTCGAGCTCGCGGACGGCCAGACGGAACCGATCGGTTGCAGCGAGCACCACCTTGGTGCCCGCAATCTCGACTCGAATGCCGGTCAGCATCGGAAGGGTGTCGTCCCTGCCTGCCGCAACTGCAACCTGGGCGATGGCTTCGGAGAACACCTCCACCGGGATGGATCCGGTCTGCGTCGGCAGTTCGGGAAGCTGCGGATAGTCCTCGACGGGCATCGTCGGCAACGAGAACTTCGCGCTTCCGCAGGTGATGAGCACTCGAGTTCCCTCGACACCGACGTCGACGGGCTTGTTCGGGAGAGACTTCGTGATATCGGCGAGCAGCTTGCCGGACACGAGGACTCGGCCGGCGGTTGCGACCTCAGCAGACACCCGGACCTGGGCTGATACCTCGTAGTCGAACCCGGAAACAGTCAGACCCTGCTCGTCGACGGCGAGAAGAACTCCACCGAGAACGGGAACGGGCGGCCTGGACGGGAGGCTTCGAGCAACCCAGGCAACGGAATCGGAAAAATCTTCGCGAGCAACGCGAAACTTCAGACTTCCAAGCTCCATCGCTAAAGTCTTTCCTCTCGTTCGGCAGCAGTTCGTTCCCACAAAGGCTGCGGTGAGCGCGACGTGCGCTCATGACCGGTGCATCGAAGAGTCTGACACAACCGAGCAGAAGAACACCGTATGCCCTTCCCGACCAACTTGAAAGCCGAACGACGGGGTCGACGACGTAGGCCCACGGCTGCCGGGTGGGGCCTGTGAACGAATCGTTCCCCAACACCTGTTTTAGAAGAAGGTCTTTTCAAGAGAAATTCTTAGTATTAATAGGTCCTGTGGAATCTGTGCATCGAGGTGTGTAGTCCCTGGTCGCCAAGCGTGGTGTCGTGGGGATGAATTCGGGACCAATCACCGGTGGCGTGCCAACAGCCTGTGGACGAATTACATCGGTTCACAGGCTCTCACAAACCATCCCCAGATACAGCCGGTTATCCACATGGTTATCCACAGGTGTGAATCATTCGAACGGAGTCCTGAAAGTACGTTTTTTTGGGCATCCAGGCACCGAAAATTGACCAAAGATTTCTTACGGAGAGTGGCGGACGTCGCTCGAGGGGCACGGTTGAGTGATGTGGAGCGCACTCAACCGTGCCGGCGCGGGTAGCCGCGAGGAAAGTGGAAGAGAACCCGCTCAGGGATGAAGCGGGCTTCGCGTCAGCGCTTGGACCGCTGCTTCACGCGAGCGGTCAGCTCTTGGACCTGGTCGTACACCTTGCGTCGCTCGGTCATCTCTTTGCGAATCTTTTTATCTGCGTACATGACCGTTGTGTGATCGCGTCCGAACGTCTGGCCGATCTTGGGCAGTGACAAGTCGGTGAGCTCACGGCAGAGATACATGGCAATCTGCCTGGCCATCGCAAGCGCACGCGCCTTACCGGGTCCACAGAGATCGTCGATCGAGGTGTCGAAGTACTCCGCAGTGACAGCCATGATCGTCGCGGCGTTGATCTCGAGGCTCGAAGAGTCGGGCATCAAGTCGCGAAGTACTACCTCTGCCAGAGTGAGGTCCAGCGCCTGACCGTTCAGCGACGCGAATGCCGTCACACGGATCAACGCGCCTTCGAGTTCACGAATATTGCGCTCGATCCGACTGGCGATCAACTCGAGGACATCGTGCGGAACATCGAGGCGATCCATCCGAGCTTTTTTGCTGAGGATGGCGATGCGAGTCTCGAGTTCCGGAGGTTGAACGTCGGTGATCAGGCCCCACTCGAACCGAGTGCGTAGACGCTCCTCGAGGGTTGCAAGCTGTTTCGGCGGGCGATCGGAGGAAACGACGATCTGCTTGTTCGCGTTGTGCAAGGTGTTGAAGGTGTGGAAAAACTCTTCCTGAATACCTTCTTTACCCTCGATGAACTGAATGTCGTCGACGAGGAGTACGTCCGTCTCCCGATATCGGCGTTTGAACGCCACCTTCCGGTCGTCACGAAGACTGTTGATGAAATCGTTGGTGAATTCCTCGGTCGAGACGTACTTCACGCGCATGCCTGGGAAGAGACGTTGCGCATAGTGGCCGGCAGCGTGGAGCAAGTGCGTCTTCCCTAGCCCGGACGCTCCCCAGATGAATAGAGGGTTGTATGCGCGAGCAGGTGCTTCCGCGATGGCGACTGCCGCTGCGTGGGCAAATCGATTCGATGCGCCGATGACGAAAGTATCGAAGGTGTACTTCGAGTTGAGGCTTTGTGCCCCCGACGTCGTCGATGTGGTTGCCGGCGGCTTGGTGAAGTAGGTAGGCCACGAGTTCTGCACACTCGCCAGTGCTTCCCGCTCGTCGTCCACTTCCTCGTAGTCTGCAGTTTCCGAGTCGGACGGATCGTCATCGGTGCTGGTGAGGAAGCGTCTGCGGTAAGTGGGAGTGCTCGCTGCCTCCGAATACCTCGGTTGCTCAGGTTCGTGTTTTTCTTCTTCAGGCGCTGAAATTCGCACCCCGAGGCCTTCGACGCCCTGGCCGAGGTGACGGCCGAGTGCGTTCAGTATCGGTTCACGCAAGTCGCGCTCTATCGCTTCCTGCGCGAAAGACGAAGGGACCGCCAGCAGTGCGAAGCCCTGAGTCAGGGTAAGAGGCTCGACGAGAGCGAGCCATGCCTTTTGCCCTTTGGTCAGAGGTTGACCACTGTGCCGATCGGACGTCAATTCCGTGACTACCTCTGGCCAGATACGCGCCAGCGCATCCGGATCCTCGTTCACGGTGCCTCCCCATTCGGACGTGCGATTGAAGCGAACGTGCATGTCGTCGACAGCACGTGCTGCGGACAGTGCCTTCGAAAGACGCTGTTGTTTCACGCTCGCACCGCATCGAAGTCCGATATCGTCGTCGTCGATCACGAGTTCATCGGGGAACCACAGCCGGAAGTGCAACGTATCGGGTACGGACGTGCCGTGTACGAATATGCCATTGGTTCGTGTTTCCACACAATTATCCACAGGTGTGGATGAACGACATCGGTGTCACCCCGATCGGCGAAATTCTCCTGCAACTGTCATGCGCAGTGTCTTGACCAGCGCTTTTGGTGAACGCGAATTCCTCGAGTTACAGGTTTCCGCCGAAGGCTCGACCGGGAACAGCCGCGAGAGTGGTTATCAACACCCCTTGCTCCCCAGGCCTGTGGATGAATTACACGGATGTGATGCAGGGTCGTAGGATCGGACGGGTTTGACCACCGCTAAGTCGATCAGTACTGTCGAACAGTCACCCAAGGCGAGGTGGCCGATGCTTGCTGGCTGCTCACAGTCTGTGTTCACTCGGATTTCTCGCTGTTGGGGTGTAAACGAGTTCGACCGAACTCGCTACCACCGTTTCGGACGCTTCAGAGTAAGCGTCTTTGATTTTCGAGGAGTGTTGACCGTGGCCAAGGGCAAGCGGACGTTCCAGCCGAACAACCGACGCCGCGCGCGTGTTCACGGCTTCCGTCTTCGTATGCGTACGCGTGCAGGTCGTGCAATCGTGGCGGCACGTCGCGGCAAGGGCCGCAAGGAACTAACCGCCTAATCCATGTTCGTCTGAGTTTACGGAGCTCGGGGTGTTACCTGAGCCGCATAGACTGCATCGAAGCGCTGATTTCACCCGCGCGGTGCGTCGAGGCCGCCGAATGGGTAGACAAGACTTGGTCGTTCACGCCTACGCGCGTGACGATGCAAGTTGTGTTTTCAGTGTCGGCGAACCTAGATTCGGATTGATCGTGAGCAAAGCTGTCGGGCCGGCGGTAACTCGTCATCGAGTTGCGCGCCGGCTTCGGCATATCTGTTCGGAGATTCTCCTGGAAGTACCCGAGACTTGCGACGTCGTTATTCGCGCACTGCCTGGCTCTGCGAACCTATCCTCGAAAGATCTGCAACGACAGGTTCGTTCCGGGTTGAAGAAGCTGGGATACCTCGGAGCGGTTAGAGATGCACGCTCATGAAATTCATACTCCTCGTCCGGTCGTTCCCTGCGCGGATCTTGATCTTCTGTATCGAGCTCTACCGGACCTATGTGTCTCCGCTCAGACTCCCCACCTGCCGTTTCTCCCCCACGTGCAGTGAGTATGCAGTCGAAGCGTTGAAGACGCACGGTGCCATCAAAGGAACCTTGCTAGCTATAGCGCGGCTACTGAAGTGCGCGCCCTGGCACTCTGGAGGCTGGGACCCGGTGCCCGATCACGGGTCATGGCGGGTACACAAGCAGACTTCGACCGAAGAAAGCCACGATCTCGCGAGAGTGGACGAACAGAGGAGTACATAGAGCCGTGCTGGATTTCATCTATTATCCGGTCTCCTGGATCCTCTGGGTATGGCACAAGGTGTTCGGTGCCGTCCTCGGAGCGGACAACGGCTTTGCATGGGCCTTGTCCGTAGTGTTCCTCGTTTTCACTTTGCGATTGATTCTGTACAAGCCGTTCGTCAAACAGGTTCGTACCACGCGTCAGATGCAGGAACTGCAGCCACAGATCAAGGCTTTGCAGAAGAAATACGGCAAAGACAAGCAGCGCTTGGCCGTGGAGATGCAGAAGCTTCAGAAAGAACACGGATTCAACCCCATCATGGGTTGTTTGCCGGTCCTGGCACAGGCACCCGTGTTCATCGGCTTGTTCCACGTGCTGCGCTCGTTCAACCGTACGGGTACCGGGATCGGTCAGCTGGGGCTTGATCCAGCAGTCAACCGGACGATTCCGAACTACGCCTTCGATGTCGCCGATGTGAACTCGTTCCTGGACGCCCGCCTCTTCGGCGCCCCGATCTCGGCGTGGATCACGATGCCGAAGGCACAGCTGGACGCCTTTGCGAACCCCGAGCTCGGTTTGGGGATCCCATCAATATGGACGATCGGCGCTGTTGCGGTGCCTCTAATGATCATCGCCAGCATCGCAACGCACTTCAACTCCCGCGCCTCGGTTGCTCGACAAAGCGCAGCGGCTGCGGCTAATCCGCAGTCCGCCATCATGAACAAGCTTGCCTTGTACGTGTTCCCTTTGGGTGTTCTCGTCGGTGGACCCTTCCTCCCGATCGCCATCCTCCTGTACTGGGTCAGTAACAACATGTGGACCTATGCCCAGCAGCACATTGTGTTCGCGAAGATCGACAAGGAAGAAGCAGAGAAGAAGAAGCAGGCCATCGAGAAGCGGACCGAGAATGCGCCCAAGCCCGGTGTGAAGCCGCCGGCCAAGCCGAAGCCCGGTGCACGCCCCAAGCTCTCGAAGCTCCCGCCCTCCACTCTCGAGGCTTCCGATGCGGTCACCACATCGGATGACGTATCTTCTGCTAGTTCGACTGCACCCGACGGCTCACAGCCACAGAAGCCCACCCAGCCGAAATCTCAGGCGAACCGTAGTAAAGCCAAGCGCAAGCGACGCTGAGACGCATCGAAGACAAGGACACCAAGCACATGTCTGCAGATACCGACGAAGTGACCAACCCCGACGAAGCAGTGAGCGCTGGGGAGGGTAGTGAAATTGTGGCAGTCGATTCCGAAACGGATGCGAATGAGGGCGAAGTGACGGACGTCGACACCGTGTCCGACGAAGACACGGATTCGGACGACGAGGATTCCGAAGACTATCTGGTCGAGGAGGGCGAGATCGCCGGGGATTACCTCGAACAACTCCTCGATGTTCTCGATTTCGATGGAGATATCGATCTCGATGTCGAAGGTGATCGCGCGATCGTCAGCATCGATGGCGGAGACGACCTAGCGAAGCTCGTGGGACGAAAGGGCGAAATTCTCGATGCCCTGCAAGAACTGACTCGACTTGCCGTCCAGCAATCGACGGGCGAGCGAAGCAAGCTGATGCTCGACGTAGCGGGCTGGCGTGCGAACCGACGGAGCGTATTGAGTGCCCTGGGTATCGAGGCATCGAAGCGGGTACTCGAAAGCGGCGAACGTGAAGAGCTGGATCCGATGACGCCGTTCGAGCGGAAGATCGTGCACGACGCGGTGGCTAAGGTCGACGGCGTCGAGAGTGAAAGTACCGGTGTCGAACCGTCACGACGAGTAGTTGTCGTCAAGTCTTGAACTGATGAAATGAAGGGCCCCCGGCTTCGGTTGGGGGCCTTTTCTTTCCTCGAACAAGGCTGAGTCGACGTGAACTACAGCGATGTTATTACTTCGGTAGGTCCGGTTTCACGTGAAACTAGGTATGCACTCGAAACGTCACTGTGACGGACCAGCTCGGTGCAGTCTCCTCTCGATGTTTCACGTGAAACCATGCTTGTTGACGTCCGACGAAGGGGTGAGTTCGGCCTCGGAATCTTCTCCTTCCGGCCGTCATTCCTGGACCCGGCTTCACCCTTTGGAGCGGCTTGTGTTGTTCTGCAAACCCTCGAGACTTTCCGGTTCATTCGTGATGGGCGTGCTGCAGCCAATTTGGGGGAACGCTGGATAGTAGATCTGGGAAGTTCCATGATGTGGGAATGCAGTCAATCGACAAGCCGCGCTGTGTCACCGGCTGAACGAGTATCGATCAATCAATCTCTTCCGCGTGGATACCCGGCCGCGATCTCCGCGAAAATTTGGGCCACAACATCAGGTGTTCTCCATATCCATGATGTACCGAGAGATGTCGAAGTAGTTGAGGAGCGCGCCCCCCTGCGGTTCCTAGAGCAGCGCTGATCCTGCTGAATCTGCTGGGCTGTTACTGCGCAGAAGTAGTCGGTTCGCAGGTGAGCGCTCGTGAATCGAATTCCGGAGGTCTCCAGTGCCTTTCCTCCTGGTGGATCAAGAACTGATTGGTGCGAGACACGCTCACTCTTTGTGTCCCTGCGAAGCGAGCAGGACTCTTTGCAATATCGAAGGTGGATTCGCCTTCGCCTGGTGGACACCAGGTGATTGCGCTCAGTGAGTCGTGGAACGACAAAGTGAATCGCCTGGGTCCGTTCTGGCGTGTCCCCATGAACGGGGCCATCGATTTTCAGAGTCTTGTTGCCGTTATGAAGAGACCTGCTCACGATCAGCGGACCTATCGCTAGTAGTTGTCCATCGACGCTCCACCGCACCCGGCAACAACCACCCTCGATCATTGACGAAGGGACAAGAAGTCGTGCGAGGTCTGACGACCGCAGCCGTCTGTTTCAAGGACCCTCAATGGTTAGCGGGAGACGCACGACAGTGGACTTTCCGTTGTGGCAAGACTAAAGTTTCCTAGATGGAAAGACGGCCCAGGATTTCCCCGTCAGAAGCACGTGCCGCTCTGGAATCGGTTGCCGATGCCAAAAGACCGCTGGCGTCGCACACTCGATCCCCGTTCTGGCTCTATCCGACGCTCGGTCTCGCCAGTGCTGCCCTCGTCTCCGGAATCGCACTGTCGAAACATTCCCCGTTGGCGATGAGCGTGATCGCTGTGACGGTGCTGGTGCTGGCGGTTCTGCCGTCGATTCCGCGACCGAACTTCAAAGCGAGAATCGATGCGTTCTCCCACCCGCGGAACACCACTATTATGGCGATCTACTTCGGTGTGTTGGTGTCCGTAGCGGTGGCCGCGTTGGTTCTGTCCCCTCGCCCGGGGGCGATAGCGTTGACAGCTTTGGCGGCGTTCGCGTGGACGGTCGGCATCGGAACGTTTCTGGACAGGCGCCTCGAACGGGCACTTCGGGATGGGCGGTGACCGTGTTCAACGACATCATTCATGTCCCCACGCGCCTACGAACCTGCTCGATTCTCGCCGAAGCCGATGAAATCGAGTTCGGGTTGGTACGCGACTCGGTCGCTGTCAGCGACTCGGTGCTGAGTAAGCACATCAAAGTTCTCGAACAGGCAGGCTACGTGACAATCCGGAAAGGAATTGTCGATACCCGAACTCGCACATGGTTAGCGTTGACACGCGCAGGCCGACAAGCATTTACAGATCACGTAGAGGAGTTACGCAGGCTTACCTCCCCTGCCGGCACAAGGTACGAACCGCGTACCGCACATCGACTGACCTGAAGCAGAACGTCGTTCTAGATCGCGGTGGTCAGACTCTTGGGGATCTGCCAGTTCGTCGGGTGTAGAGGATAGTCTGCACCTGCAACTGAATCGAGCGACGAGGTGTGGGATTGGGTGCGCCCGATGTGCCGTCCTATGTGGCATGCCCCTCCGACACTCTCGTCGGGCGGAGTCAGTGAGACGCTGAAGACCTCGGTCACGTGTTCGGTGTTCGAGAAGATGTGCGTGTCGACCAGAATTTCGTTTGGACATTGATGGTTGGCGCTCGAGGGAGTCGGGTTCAAGAGTGGGCGGTTCTATCGGTGTACTGCTCCAGGAGGTGTGCCTCGCCGTGGTAACAGTCATCTCGACGCAGATGACGGGACGGCATCAGTGGGCCGACGATTTTGTCACAGTTGAGACAACCAATCATCGTGGGCTGATTCACGCCGGTATCGAAATGATGAACCCACGCGGTCGATGGATTTCGCTCGTCGAGTGTCGTGGAAGATCTGCCGCAGACTGTGTCGGTGCCTGTACGCGTGTTCCCTCGCGCCGGCCGGTGTACTCGATTTAGGTTGATGAGCAATCCAGCCGGTACTTGGTGAATTCAATTGTGTTCAGACTCGGCGGGCTGTCCCGGCTTACGTGCACTCGTCTTTCCCGACTGTGATTGTGGGTTCGTCCGAGGCGGACCGGTGGAGCGCGTTGGCCACTGCCTGTCCGTTTGGGTCCGCATGCTCGAGCAGTGGCGCATCCGTCGGTGGCTCATGTTTCACGTGAAACCTCTCGGTGACGGGTGGTCGCTCCCCCGCGCGGGTTGTGCTCCAGCGTCACGTCGCGCTCTGTGCTGTGCTTGGACGTTCCCACCATGGGTGAATGTAGAGGATTGCTGACGATGAGTGGACTTGTCGTCTACCTCTCGGCGTCGCTCCTCCCCCGGGCGAACTATGCAAGATCCCGGGAATGGGTGTTTCACGTGAAACATCGAATGGGGCCGGTCGAGTTCAGACTGCGATCATCAGAGCCGCTCGGTATTCGCTAGTCCGATCTACGTGTTTCGCTTTGATGCGCGAGCAGTCATCCTGAAGCAAACTCGAGATGACACGGCCAACGAAATTCGACCAATCGCCCGAGGAGGTTGCCGATTGGATCGATAGTTCGGTGGACACCATCGGCACGTGATTCCTATACCGTTCAATCCGTCCGACTTTCGAGCTGGCCAGTTTTGGCGCGGAACAGAGTTCACGTTGAATCGGGGGCCGTATCAGTGGGGCCTACTTTCGCAGAGAACGGTGAGGCGGTTGCTGCCGAAATTCTTCCTGCCAGGACTGACCGGGGACTCCGTGTCGCAGATGAAATGTGGGACGGTGCCCGTTTGGCGGGCGTCGACGACTTAGGTGAGCGCGTCGGTAGCACTATCTGTCGAACGCGCCTTGGTTGTCCGGGGGTATTTGGCCGTCGAAGGAGATCGCCACGATGTCGTCATTCGTCGGGGTGACTTGTCTGTCGGGAAGACTCCACGCTGATGTCATTTCGAGTCGGCCTTTCGCGCGACGAGTGGTGAAGTTGATTGCCACTGATGTTCTGTCTTATGTGGCGGCCCTTGTGGCCTTGCCGCCGGGCGGGGTTAGTGAGGCGTTGGGTGTTCGGGCTCGGGGTCGTTGTTCTAGTAGGTGCGGGTATCCATCCGTCTGACGGGAGTGTTCGTGGGTGGCCGGCGATGACGGAATCTTTCGTCGGGTGTTTTGGCGGAATCGGTACTGAGCGCGGAATCGGAGCTGAGCGCGGAATCATTGGGGCGCTCCGTGGTACACGACCCGACCCCTCGAGAGGTGCGGCCGAATCCAGTGTGTTTCGGTCGCAGCCTCCCCGACTATCGCGCGCCTCGCCACTCGGGGTTCGAGCAACTGCCGAGTCGCGCAGAGTCTCCAGCACCGGACGATCGACGTCCCCTGTCTGGGGAGCGTGGCAGGTCCCGCGACCGTTGGCTCGAGTGTTGATGATGTGCGCTCGGCAGAAGGACCTCGTCTGATAATTCAGCGAAGCTTTGTCGAGGGAAGATGCCAACGTCCGAATACCGTGAGAGCCGGGTGACGTGTCCCCCCACCCCGTCGTCCGCTTAGTCCATTAGCCCCGGTTCGCGACGAAGAGTGCGTGTTGGGTTCGAGACGATCATCCCGCAGAATCTATCCAGGGTTGGGCGCCGACTCGACTGCTTCTCGTGGGTGAACGTGCGGGCTTCATCGTGGACAATTCATCTCTGCTCAAATGCTCGGCCTGTTGGGATTCGAACCCCCTACAGGAGGTTCGAACCCCAACACGGAGAGTAAATTCCCCGAGCGGTTCCCAACCCGATCCCGAGCTGTCCCCTCGAGCCGTGCTGTCCCCTCGAACCCGCGCCGCGCCGAATCCGTGCTCTCCAAACCCATGCTGTTCTAGACCGCGAACCGCGGCGCCGATGTCGGTGTGGTCCAAGGGCCATTGGATAATTCGAGTTTGCTGCCTCTCTGAAGGGGGCGTCGCGAAGTAAGTCCACCGGTACACAGGAGCGTCCTTCCTCGAGTGCGCTGCCTGGCTGTGACAGATATTTTCGGAGTCGTGTGGAGTGTCGCCCGCGCCCGCAAAATGCACCGCCCCTTACTGCGCGGGGGACAGTGGCGTCCCCACCGGTAGCTCGGCGAACTCCGAACTGAGTCCGCTCCCCTGTCAAGTTCGATGACCGCCGGCTGACTGTCGTCAGGTCCGTGAGACGAGCCTGATCTGACATGTGCGAGCTGTAGGTCTGTATTTTTGTCTCTGCGCGGTGCCTGCCGACTGCCACTGTTTCACGTGAAACTTTCGGTTCCGACGGGATAGACCGGATGAGTCGTTCTCACTGTCCACCATGGTGACACCACGCTGTGGACTAGGACGGTCGGATGAGCCCCGATGTTCCAGGCGACGGCCAAGTCCGCTGACACTCTGATACCGATGTCGAGTCCGGTGATGTGCACCTGAAGCAATGGCGGGGACGCGGAGGGTTGGGCATGGGGTAGGTTGCCGCAGTTTCCGCGCAAGGGCGGCCAGGCTCCCATGTGCTTCGCGTAATGGTGTCGTGGTCCATTCGACGAGCGCTTAAACGAGGTGCGAGCGTGGCGTCAATTGACATCAGCTCGGCCAAGGCGGGTGTAGGACGACGCCGATCCCGCCTCCGCTTCACATGAAACCGCCGGACCTTGGGCGTTCGACGGTATTTTCTTGGGCACGAGGACGACTCGTCACGCGACACGGCTATGGAATGCGCCGATGGTTTGGCGAACGGTGCTCGGAAGCGAGAGAATGTTTCACGTGGAACCAGAAGCGTTGGATGACGATCGATTGATGGCAACCGCAGAACGCGTGTTTGGTCCGCGCCTGAATTTGGCACAGCAATATTACGAATCTCTTGCAACTGCGGGAGTCGAGCGCGGGCTGATAGGTCCGCGCGAGGTTCCTCGGTTGTGGGAGCGGCACTTGCTCAATTGCGCAGTCGTCGGTGAGTTGATCGACGAGGGTGAGCGGGTGGTGGATGTCGGGAGCGGTGCTGGATTGCCGGGAATACCTCTGGCGATTGCCCGCCCGGATTTACACATCACTCTCATCGAGCCGCTCCTTCGTCGAACGGTGTACCTGGCTGAGTTCATCGAGAAGCACGAGCTGAACGTTCTTGTGGTGCGAGGGCGCGCAGAACAGCCCGGAGTGAAGAAGGAAGCCGGAGGCGCCGACGTCGTCACCTCGAGAGCTGTTGCCCCTCTGGAGAAGCTCGCCAAGTGGTCGATGCCGCTCATTCACGAGCGTGGTCGGATGCTTGCGCTGAAGGGAACGAGCGCCGAAGAAGAGATAGAACGCGATCGGGCTTCCCTTACTCGCATGGGTGCTGGCAAGCTAGAGGTTGTGAAGTGCGGTGTCGATATATTGCCGACACCGACAATCGTAATTCGAGCCGAAAGAGCACCTCGGCGCTCCCTCCGCACATGATGTGCGCTTGTTTCATTCCTGCTCGTTCGTAAGCAAAAAAACCAGTTCCGCAATAAGGAGCACCTATGTCGGGTGGATTTGATCCTGCTGTTTCACGTGAAACAAGCACCGCGAAGAACGATGCACAACCCGCTTCCAAGTCGAAGGGGGGATCTGGGTTCGATGCATTCAGCGGCATCTCCGCCAATGACACCCCGATCGGTGCTGCCGCACAGCGGGCAAGCCAGGTTCTACATCCCAAAAGCGTGACGTTGCCGAAGCCAACGCATCGCCGAATGCTGACGATCGCAAATCAGAAGGGCGGGGTCGGAAAGACCACGACAGCGGTGAATCTCGCTGCGGCTTTGGCACTGCAGGGGCTGACCGTCCTGGTGGTCGATCTGGACCCCCAGGGGAACGCCAGCACCGCTTTGGGCGTCGAACATCACTCGGGTGTGCCGTCGAGCTACGAGGTGCTCATAGGCGAAGTGACCGCCAGAGAAGCGATCCAGCAGAGCCCGCACAGCGAGCGTCTGTTCTGCATTCCAGCCACAATCGACCTTGCCGGCGCAGAGATCGAACTGGTATCCATGGTCGCCCGCGAAGGACGTCTCAAGACTGCGCTGATGGACCTCGCGGACGTCGACGCAGACTTCGTATTGATCGACTGCCCTCCGTCTCTCGGACTGCTCACGGTCAACGCCATGGTTGCCGCCACCGAGGTTCTGATCCCGATTCAGTGCGAGTACTACGCCCTCGAGGGTGTAGGCCAGCTCCTGCGAAACATCGAACTGGTACAGGCCCATCTCAATCCCCAACTGCATGTTTCGACAGTCATCCTCACGATGTACGACGGCCGAACAAAGCTCGCAGACCAGGTTGCGGAGGAAGTACGAAAGCACTTTGGCGATGCAGTGCTTCGCGCGGTGATTCCGCGCAGCGTCAAGGTCTCGGAGGCGCCCGGTTATGGAATGACGGTATTGGATTACGACCCAGGTTCCCGTGGCGCGATGAGCTACTTGGATGCCGGTCGTGAACTCGCAGCACGGTCGTCCTTTGCGACAACCGATGGAACTCAGGAGCACTAGGGATATGAGTCAAGCACGCAAGGGTGGACTGGGACGCGGACTAGCTGCTCTCATTCCCACAGGGCCCGAGGCCGGTCCGCGACTCGGGAGTGCAGCCGCAGATGTAGTGATCGGTACTGCGGCGGACGGAAAGATCAGTCGGAACGCAGCAGAGAAGGCAGCGCGTGAGGCATCCGCACCGACTCCGACGCCACCCGTTCGGAGTGGCGAAGAGGACCTCTCCCCCGCCGGCGCGGTGTATCGGGAGATCGATCCGAAGCTGATTCAACCCAATGCCAAGCAGCCGCGGTCGGTGTTCGACGAGGAAGCTTTGACCGAACTCATCCACTCGATCCGCGAGTTCGGCTTGATGCAGCCGATCGTAGTGCGACCGGTGGCCGATGGTCGATACGAACTGGTGATGGGCGAACGCCGCTGGCGCGCGAGCCAAGAAGCGGGCCTCGAGTCGATTCCTGCAATCGTTCGTGAAACAAATGATGACGCAATGTTGCGTGACGCGTTGCTCGAGAACATCCATCGAGTTCAGCTCAATCCCCTCGAGGAGGCTGCCGCATATCAGCAGTTGCTCGAGGAATTCGACGTCACCCATGAAGAGTTGGCGGCGAAAATCGGTCGCTCACGTCCTGTTGTGACCAACATGATTCGACTGTTGAAGCTGCCGATTCCCGTTCAACGACGAGTTGCAGCCGGGGTTTTGTCCGCCGGACACGCGCGCGCTCTCCTGTCGTTGGATGCGGGTTCGGATGCGCAGGAGTCCTTGGCTGCGCGAATTGTTGCCGAGGGCCTGTCGGTTCGTGCAACAGAAGAAGCAGTTACGTTGGCGAATCGCAACGACGACATCAGTCCTAATCCCGCTCCTCGCCGCAAACCGATTCAAATGCCGGGCCTTCAGGATGTCGCCAATCGACTCTCGGATTCGTTCGATACCCGCGTGACAGTGAGCTTGGGTAAGAGAAAAGGCAAGATCGTCGTCGAATTCGGCTCGGTCGACGACCTCGAAAGGATTGTCGACATGATGGAGAGTCAGAAGAAAAAGTAGCGGCGAAATCTCAGGTACAAACACCCACGGTAGTTATGTCACTGTGACGTAAGCTCGCTATCGAAGACTGGAAGGACGCGAATGATGTTGCTATACAGCATTATTCAGCTCTCCGGATTTCTCGAGGATCAAGGTTGTGGCGATCGCTCACTTTTGACGCGCGTGTCGGTGTGTCATCGCGGTCGAACGACAAAATTCGGTGCATGGAGGCTGAGGTAGCAGTGTCGACACTCGTCACTGGAGTCACATTGGACTCCTTCGATCAACTACCCAAGCACACGCGACGGTGTCGTTTCTGGGTGCTCGATCCAGCTAGGACACGAGCAGACGGTGAGTCACTCGATGTGGAGTTCGAGAATGAGGCGTGGCTTTCGATGGTCATGCTCGAGTGGGGATCCTGCGGACAAATGCTGTCGGTCGGATCGGAGATGGTGGGATGCGCCTTGTACGCACCCCCGGGCGCAGTTCCTCGGTCCACCACTTTTCCGACGTCACCTGTCAGCGCTGATGCCGTGTTGCTGACAACGTTGAGAATCGAGTCGGATGTCGATCGGGAGGGACACTCGGCTTCGTTGATTCAGGCTGTAGTCGCGGATCTCGTCAATCGTGGCGTTCGTGCGCTCGAGGCATTCGGGATTCGTCGAACCGAGGAAGACGAGGTGATCGGTCCGCGGGCGACGATGTCGTTGACCTGTTCGGACACGGAATGCATGATCGACGCCGACTTCTTGGAGCAGGCCGGATTCGAAGTGGTCGCGCCACATCATCGATACCCACGACTTCGACTCGAATTGCATCGCGATCACGGATGGAAGGAAGACGTCGAGTCCGCCCTCGAGCGATTGCTGATTGCGGCCAGTCTGACTGCGGTAGAGATCGAGCACAAGGAAACCGTCGGAGTCAGATGAGTAGAGGTAGCGAAGCCGCGGCTAGCCGTCAAGTCCGGCTAGCCGTCAAGTCCGGCTAGCCGTCAACTCCGATCTGCGGCAGCAAGCTCTTCTGCGAGAAGCTCGGCGAAGGTGAATGTTCCGGTGGGCTGATCGTCTTGACCCAGTAGGTACAGACGCTTCACCGAGATGAGAATTGCCTCGGCGATGATGTCCCGGGATCGGGGATCACTGAGCACATCGATGTCGGAAGTGTTTGTCAGATAACCCATGTCTACCTGCACTGTCGGCATGTTGGTAAGCCGCAACAGATCCCAAGTTCGCCCATGGCTACGGCAATCGAGTAGTGGAGTTCGGGCGACGATTTCTCGTTGAATGTAACCGGTAAGGATCTGACCGATCAACGACGCCGAACCGTGTGAGTTGCCGAAATGGAAACTTGCTACTCCGTTCGCGGCTGAACTCGAGCTCGACGCACAGCGAAGTGAAATCATCAGGTCCGCATTGAAGCCATTTGACGTCTCGGCGCGCTCGGCAACACTTGGATTGGTTCCACGTGCACGGGACAGGAACGTCTCCATCCCGGTGGCGGCCATTCGGCCCTCGAGGCGACTGGCGACATCCCAGAGAATTTCTGCTTCGGAGATTCGGCCGAACATACCTTGGACTATGCGTCCGGTATCGGCGCCACCGAGATCGGGGTCGATTACGATGCGCTTGCCAGTCAGCTGGGGGCCGGCCGCCCGTACGAGTTCTTGTTCACTGATGGCGTGTGGTGATCCGCCAGTGACACGCGTACCGAGCAGTTCGAGAGAACGCAGCGTAGCCGGGCCGCAAATGCCATCCGGGGACAGCCCGATTTCCCGTTGGAAAGAGGAGAGGCCTTCGTGAGTTTTAGGCCCGAAATATCCGTCGACGCGTTCGCTGTAGAAACCCAAATCCTGCAGGCGCGTCTGGAGGGTCGCAATATCGTCCCCGTACAAAGGAGCTGAGAGCTGGTAGATGAGAGTGCGAGCCCCCAGCCGGTACGACGCTTCCTTCAGGGATCGGTAGGTAGCGGGTCCTACGACACCATCGACCAGCAGGCCCCGATATTGCTGAAAGGCGCGGACGGCGCCTCCCAAGGATTCATCGAAATCGGATGCGGGTGGCGTCCAGTGCGTCGGATCGCTCGCGAAAGTTGGATCCGTGTCCTCCACCAGAAATCCGAGCGAGACAAGCGTGCTCCGAACCTCCGCGACGGCGGGTCCAGAATCGCCGTGACTGAGTCGGTGCATACAGTTGACCTTCCGATCTCCAGATTCGATTCTTGCAACGACTGTATCCGCAACCCCGGAACGGAGAGTTCCGATTCCGGGACTGGGTCGATACAAAAGTCGATGTGCCGAACTTGTCGACACATCGACCAATTGTCGCAGAAAGTGACCGTCAAGCCCCAATCCGCCAGCTAGAGCCGACGGATCGCGGCGGCTGTGTCGGTTACTGCTCAGGCACTGTCTTCCTGATCACAAGACCGCTTCGAGGTCCTTGAGAAGTGCTGCCTTGCCCTTGGCGCCGACGATTTGCTTGATCGGCTTGCCACCCTGAAAGAGGATCAGAGTGGGAATCGACATGACCTTGAAGTCACGAGCTGCCTGCGGGTTGGCGTCGATGTCGAGCTTCGCGATCGTCAGCTTGTCCGAGTGTTCGGCCGCGATCTCCTCGAGTACCGGGGCGACCATCTTGCAAGGCCCGCACCAGGTGGCCCAGAAGTCGACGAGAACGGGCTTTTCGCTGCTGAGCACGTCGTCGACGAACGACGCATCCGTGATGGTGACGGTCTTCTTGTCGTCGGACATGTGTTTCTCCTGGTTGTGTAGTAGTGCGGAACGAGAATTCAGGCGTTGACGACGTCTACCGGCTGGTCGGCGTGCTCGAGCGTGTTGGAGGAGATGTCGCCCTGCTCGGCGAGCCAGCGCTCGGCGTCGATGGAGGCCGTGCAGCCGGTTCCGGCCGCGGTGATTGCCTGCTGGTAGACGTGATCCACCAAGTCACCTGCGGCGAACACTCCGGGTAGCGACGTAGTCGAGGATGGCGAGGCCACCTTGACGTAGCCTGCTTCGTCGAGTTCGACCTGGCCCTTGACCAGCTCGTTGCGCGGATCGTGACCGATAGCGACGAACATTCCCGTTACGTCGAGGGTGGTCTTCTCCCCGGTGATCGCATTTTCGAGTGCCACACCGGTGACAGAGGTCTCACCCAGGACTTCGAGAACGTTGGTGTCGGTGAGGAAGCGAATCTTCTCGTTGGCCTTTGCGCGCTCGAGCATGATGCGAGATGCACGAAATTCGCTGCGCCGATGGACGATGGTGACGCTGCGTGCGAAGCGAGTGAGGAAGGTCGCTTCTTCCATAGCCGAGTCCCCGCCACCGATGACGGCAATGTCCTGATCGCGGAAGAAGAATCCATCACAGGTAGCGCAGGAACTGACACCGCGTCCGAGCAGCTTTTCTTCACCCGGTATGCCGAGGTACCGCGCCGCGGCGCCCATCGCCAGAATGACCGCGCGTGCCTGGTAGGTCTCGCCGCCGGCGGATACGGTTTTGATCTCGCCGCGGAGGTCCATCTCTTCGACGTCTTCGGTACGAATGTCCGCGCCGAACCGCTTGGCCTGCTCGCGCATCTGCTCCATCAGGTCCGGTCCCATGATCCCTTCGCGGAAACCGGGAAAGTTCTCGACGTCCGTGGTGGTCATCAAAGCGCCACCGAACTGAGTTCCCTCGAACAGAATCGGCTGGAGTTCAGCCCTGGCTGCGTATACACCGGCGGTGTATCCGGCCGGTCCCGAGCCGACGATGATGAGATCGTGAACCTGTGGGGTTGTCATGCGGGCCTTCCGATCGAATGTGCTGTCTACCGATTGCGTTGAAACAAGTCTGCGTTGAAACAAAAGTCGGGGGGCGTAGTTCTGGTACGCCCGCCGGTTATGTCAACACCAGCGTAAAGGGTGTTGTTCCCGGTAGTTCTCCTGCGCGTCCGAGATCAGTTCAGATCGCGACGGACCAGTGTCTGCGGGTTGCCCTCTCCGCAATCCGCGCCCACCACGAGTACGGTCATGCCGTCTATCGGAAAACGCGGCACGACGAGCAGTGTTGCGGACCGCCCGTCGACCAGTACCGGAGTGGCTGCGAGCAGCATTGCCCGAGGGTCGAAACCGTTGGCCGCCAGACACTCTGGAAGATTCCCGGCATCCTTCAGTTCGGTTGGATCCTGTCGGCCGAGGAGGTCGCGGACAACGGCGGAATTCAAGCCGTTCGAGTCGAGGACCAGGCTGGGCGGATAAGCGGGCGCAGCAACCGTGTCGGGGTCGGTCGGCCCGCTAGAGCGGGCGAACAGCAAGGCGGAAAGCGTAGCGACGATCGCGGCCGCAGCTGCGATACCGATACCCGTATAGGCCCACCCGCGTGAATAACGATCGGGTCGGTCACCGAACGATGATTCCTGCTCGGTCATCAGAGCGCGATCGATCCTCTCGGCGACGTCCGGAGGCATCGGCTCACCGGACTCGAAGTCGCTTCCGAGTGAACCGAGACGGGCAGAAAGCGCGTCGAGAGCGGAGATGATCTCCATTGCTCTCGGATCTTGTCGAACGAGAGGCCAGAGCTTCTCACTTACCGACTCGTCGAGCACTCCCGCATGGAGATCCGCCAACAGGTCGGGTGAGTACGGAGCGACGGGTAGAGGCTCGGTTCCGTGCGATGCCACTTCGGTCTCCTCCCAGCGCAAGCTCTACCCACGGCCCGTCTTGTTTACGGGGCAATCGTGCCTACACATGGTAAGACGCGCCGGATCCGCTAACGGTTCCCTTCGTACCGCAAATACTCGAGTTGTATTACCAATTTCAACCGTCCACGGGCGCATCGGCTCTTGATCGTGCCGGTGGGTACACCGAGTATGCGGGCAGCATCTGCAACCGAGTAACCCTCCATGTCCACAGCTACGACGGCTGATCGTTGTTCGGGTGGCAACGACATGAGCGCCTTGTGGACCTCGATGGAGGTTTCGACGGCAGACATTTGATCCCGACCGTCGACCGGCTGGATGTCGTCCTCGTTGGTAAGCGACACGGTCGGTCTCGAACGGTTACGTCGAATGCGGTCGAGGCACGCGTTGACAACGATCTTGTGTAGCCAACTGCGAACAGCAGCATCGGCCCGGAAGGTGGCGGCTGTGCGGTGGGCTGACAAGAGTGCTTCTTGCAGTGCGTCGGCAGCGTCCTCGTTGGTATAGCTGGTTCGGCGTGCGGTCATCCAAAGGTGCTCGTGGTGTCGGTGTACCAGCAGGGTGAACGCATCGGCCTCCCCGGCAACGTGCGCACTCAACAATTCGACGTCGGAGCGTCCGCCGAGCAGACCCCCGACAGCCCAGTCCCTATGTAAATCCCCCATACGAAAACGGCTCCCCCCGTATTACCGCATTGTCGGAGAGCCTAAGGCATAGAGACCATCGAGTACGAAACCTCCCCCGAACCGAGACGTTCGCAGGTTGACGGCGGGTGAATCAGGAGTAGCCGTCACGGCTGCGCGGTGAAGCCGAAATCCGCGATCGTCGATTGGTTGCGTCCATCGTCGTTGCCGAGTCCGGTAATCCACAGCAGAACATGCGTCGTAGGCTCGGAAACGGTTAGTGGAATATCGGTGACGCCGTTGCCGAGCGTCGCCTGACCGATGACGGTGGTGTCGCTGAGGCTTGCAGAATCGCTTGGTGCGGAGCGGATTTCGACAACGGTACCCGGAGAGGGTGAGTTGACGAAGGCACTGGTGAGGACCTGCGAAGACGGCAGGGTCGCGAGTAGTCCTACGCCTTCCTTGAGTGACGGGAAGGGCTGGAAGTACGCGTCCGTGGTCCACGTGGAGCTGGGGTTGCCGTCGATGGCATTGCTTGCTGAACCGGCGTTGTCGGCACTGCCCTGAGGTGAGAACACCTCGACCGAGTCGATCGCCGTCGGAGCAACTGCGGCAGGCGGCGCGACGTCTTCTGCACCAGGTGCGGCAGGGGCGGTCACGCTGGTGGTGAGGCCGAAGTCCTGCTGCGTCAGCGGCTCGTCGGAGCTGTCACCTGCGAGGAATGTGAAGAGCCAGTAACCCGCGAAACCGAGAACGATGACGGTCAATGCGCCCAATACGACGAGCGCGATGTTGGTGCGCTTCGACCGCAATTGCTGAGCGGCGATTTCCGCTGGGTCGGCCAGCGAGTGGCCGGTGGCACCCGGTGCACGCTGACCGAGGCGCAGTGCGGGCATCAGATCGGTCTTGTCGTTGATGACTGCAGCTTGATCCAACACGTGCTGGACGGTGGCAGCCGTACGGATACCACTGTTCTGCTCGAGTGCACGGACGGCGACTGCCGAGATCTCGAAGGGCACGTCGGGTCGGATACGACGCGGCTCGATGGCGTTGCCACTTGCATCACGGTCCGCAGGGCGCATGCCGCCTACCGATCGCGGCGATGAATCAGAATCCGAACCGGGAGTCTTTCCGACAGCGTCGGCGAGAGGCCAACGCGCAGTGATCAGGGCGTACAGCATCGCGCCGAGCCCGCGAACGTCGGAACCTGGGTCTGCATCGGCCAATGTTGCCGGGAATGCGAGAACTGCGTTTCCGCTGCTGCTGATTCGGACGCGGTCGGGATGGTCGATCGACAGTGCCCCGCCGCTTCGGTGTGCTGCTTCGGCGGCTGCTGCGAGGGCCTTGATGGCCCGGGCTGCGCCGGTCGGCGATGGAACGGTGTCGGCCATTTCACGTAGCGAACGACCCGGGGTCCATTCTGCGACGACGATGCCGCCGGAGCTGCCCCGGACGACGTCGAGAACGCGAGCAAGCCCTGGGGAGTTGATCCGGCCCAGTCGCAGGGTGCGGGAAAGAATCGCCTGAGGGCCCTCGGGTCGGTCGGGCGAGAGCGAGGACGCTTGCTGGTCGGCGTCGACGAACGTCAAGGCCACTTCGCGATCCAACTTGACGTCGTGGGCCTGCCAGAACTTGAGGCCACGTGATCCACCGTGCGGGGTGAGCAGCCGGTAGCGACCGCCTGCCACGGACGCACCCGGGATGAGCTTGGGGCCGCGAAGAGACCGTGCAGGCTCGGAGCCCGGTCCGACAGGCGGCAACGATGGTGATCCGACTGGAGCGGCACCCGTGTCGTGTGCGACGCCACGGGGGGACTTCACGGCTGCGGTCGTGGACGCTTCGTCTGCTGCGCCCGAAACGACTTTGCCGGCTGCCGGAGTGTCCTTGGAGTCGTCCTTGGCAGGCTTGGCCTTCTGCTCGGCAGATGCTTCCGAAGTTGTGGCCTCGGTTGCGTCGACTTCCTTGGAAGGTTGCGCCTCGGTCGGTGACGGCTTCTTGAACGGTGAGGGCATCTTGGTAGGCGTGGTGGGCGTCGTGGCCTTCGATGACTCGAGCTTGCCCGACGCGTCTTTGGCGCGATCGTCCACCTCGACACCGCCGGCATTTCGCTCGGTGCCGTTCACTGCGGACTCGGCCGGCCCCCCAGCCACATCGTCGTCGGTCACTCTCACTCCTTCACGCGTCTCTGCCCCGAGTTGTCCTACATATCGTCCCGTCGCATGTCGCAGCGGCGGTGGTGCCGCCGGCTGACCTGAGGTGTACGGGGTCCCAGTCTGTCGCGGTCCAGGGTACGGGAGTTGTCGGGAAGAATTCTCCCATGCAGGTCCCGAGCGGACGACCGGTATGTGTTCGGTCGCATCGATGTCGGCCGTTCGCGTCGGATCGGGGGTCGCGATCGACTTCCCGCGGAAACGCCGAACCAGTTTGCTGACTGCAACGGTCACTGCCAGAACCTCGGGAATCCGGCCGAACCAGAGGATTCCGAAAGTTATCGACAGCATCAGGACGGCGCAGACGCCAACGCGGAGCATGGCACCGACGGCTCCCAGTGCGTCGGTGATGTTGCCGAGATCGGCAATGCGGTCGATGGCCAGCATGGCGGTACCGCCCGCGGCCGATGCGAGCAGGACCATCCAGATGGTCTTACCGATATTGATCATTCGTAGGTTGCCGAGACTGCGATGGAGGAGAAAACCACCGATGCATGCACCGATCACGAATCCGAGCCCGTTGGCGACGCCGAGAATCAGTACCACCTGCTCGTCGTTGCGGGCCAGCATCGGCGCCAAGGCCGACAGCGCGATCTTGACGCCCGTGATTCCGAGGATGATCCAGGTGGGAGTCCATGCCTGTTCCCTGGCGTAGAACACCCGAAGATGGATCAGTACGAGTGCGTAGGGGATCAACGTGAACGCCGACCAGCTGACGGCTTCGCCGAGCCTGCTCGCATCGTCGGCGAAATTTCCGAATCCGAACAGTGCTTCGCCGACCCATGGGCCGGCGAAGGTCAAGAACACCACGATCGGCACCAACGCGACCAGTGTCAACCGGGTGGCCACCGACAGGTCGTCTACGACGGCCGGGGTGTCTCCGTCGGCTGCGTTACGACTGAGCCGCGGCATGATGGCGGTAAGAACGGTGACGCCGAGGATGCCGTAGGGAAGTTGAAGCAGGATCCAGGCCTGGGAGTAGATCGCCGGGCCCGCGGCGTCTGCTTCGGCGGAAATCCTGGTGGCGAACACGAGCCCCGCCTGGCTGATGACGACGTAGAGGATGATCGCGGCAGCCATACCGCCGAAGGTCTTGAGCCTGGCGTCGATTCCCCATAGCGGTCGAAGGTCGATCTTTTCTCGACGCAGTGCCGGGATCAGTGCTACGACCTGCGTGATCACACCTGCGGTGACACCCAGCCCGAGGATGAGGACGTGTGGGTCACTGATCTGCACCGGATCGAGGGAGATCTCCCCCGGCACGAAGAAGTAGAGGGAGAAGATCCCCAGCACCACCAGGTTGTTCCAGACCGGGGCCCACGCGCCGGGTCGGAAATTCTGGCGCGTGTTCAGAACGGCGGTCAGCAAGCCCGAGAGTCCGTAGAACAGGATGGCAGGCAACAGCAGGTACGACAGCGCGGTGGTCAGATCGCTGCTGACCTTGGCGTTCTCGTCGATCAACATGCGGCTGAGCAGGGGTGCACTGATAGTGGCGATCAAGGCGACGATGGCCAGCATCGAGAATGCGATGGTGAAAAGCCGTCGAACGAACGACGCTCCGCCGTCGGCATCCTCCATCTCGGCGCGAACCAGAACCGGAACGACGATGGCGCTGAGCACGGCACCGAGAACCAGTTCGGAGATCATGTTGGGGAGGATCGTCGCGGAGGTGAACGAACTCGCGATCGCGCCGCCGAGAATCCCCAGCATGACGATCTGCTTGAAGAACCCGGTGATGCGGCTGACGAGCGTTGCGATCGCGATGGACCCCGTCGCGGCCATCAGGGAGCTCTGTTGCTTTTTGGGGGCCGACGGCTCGACCGGACCGGGACTGCGCGTCGCCTCCGCGATGGGCGGGTAGTCCTCGTCGCGAAATCGAGGAATCAATTGAGTGACGGAATTGTCGGGGGCAGGCCCACCATCCGGGGACGGCGGTGCTGGATAGCTCCGCATCTCCCGGAACGGATCACGGGGAGCCGGTTCGCGTTCCCAGGGTGCCGCAGACGGCTCCAGAGTTCGTCGGAAGACCTGGGCCGCGGGCAGCCGCGTGCGTGGGACGTCCCCCTCGTACGGGATGTTCCCGGTCATGGTCGTTCGTACCCTTCGTCGGCCGGGTCGGGTTGATCCCTGAACCTGTGCCACAGTCGGCGTCCGGCAAGCAGTAGCAACAGAACACCTGCGCAGACGGTAATGATGGCCAGCGCTTGTCCGTACGCATTCGACCGTACGGACACTGTCGACGCTTCGCCCAATTGCTGCCCGTCGAGGGTGGTCAACGAAAAATCGACGGACAAGTTGCGGCTGTCGTCGACCTCAGCCGGAACGGTGATCGTACGGCTACCTCGAGGTGGAAGCGCGGTGGCACCGACGTCGGTGATGCGCATCTCGGGAGGTGCATCGACATCCAACCGCACGTTGATGCCTACCGGCAGATCGTTCTGTGCGACCAGAAGCAGCGGACTCTGCTCCGAAGCCAACGTGTAGACCCCGCCGGGGGCGAGGACCGTCACCGCGTCGAACAGTGCGTCGACGCCTGCCTCGGAACTGCTGGTTCGAATATTCGCCATCTCGGCTGCAGCGGCGGGATCGGTGTCCTTACCTGCCGAGGTGAGCGCGCGCAGCAAGTCTTCCTTCAGCGGCGCCGTGTACAGCCGGGGTGTCAACGGCAGTTGAGGGTCATCGACCAGAGATCCGGCCAACGACTCGATCCGACCACTCTGGACGCGCACACGGTCCTCGGTGTTGGTGTCCCTGCCGAACTGCTGCACCGTTCTGGCTTCGACGGGCATTCCGGTAGGCGGCTCGGCCAGCAATTCGGTGAACGGTCGCGGTGAAGCGAGGCCGGAGCGCAGCATCGAGGAGATCGAAGACAGAATCGCGCCTGGCTCGTCGCCGTCGGCGCTCCAGTTCTGCGGTGGTGCAATCGTCAAGTTTCGCGGGTTGCCGTTCGGTGGAGTGAGAGCGTGATAGACGACGGCTCCGACGGCGTCCTGCAGTCGGGCGGTTCGTGAGTCCTGCTCGAGGTCGAAACGTTGATCCTGCGGAGTGAAGTCAGGGGTCGACGGCTCGGACCCGACAGCTGCCAGTGCGGTAGCGGTGGCTGCGTCGAATACGGAGGCTTTCAACTCGGCGTCGACGCTGCTTCCCCCGGTGACCAGCGCAACCCCGCCTGCCGCTGCGGGGGCCACGCTGTTGTCGGCGACGAGGGCCGTCCGGGGTCCGACGGAACGCACCGTTGCCGCAGCGCGGGCGCCGAGTTGGCCGGAAGAACTCCAGACGACGTCGGGGACCGAGGTCACTCCGAGGATCGAGTCCACGATGGTCGACGGAGAGTCGAGCGCACTCGATACCAGTGATGCATCGCCGACATTGCCGAGTGCGTCGAGATCGACCTGGGCGAAGGGAACGGCGGTGACGCACATCGAATTGGCCAGTGGCTCGAGCCGGGAAAGCCAACTTGCGGCAGCGTCTCTTCCGGTCCCGTCGCGGGCCGAGCCACGTGGATCGGCCGGATCGTCGACCACCAGATAACCCCGAGCCATATTGGCGACGGTGACCAGGAGGTCGGGATCGATCGCCAGGCACATGCTGTCGGCGAGGCGATTCTCCGGATCGAGTTGGTCACTCGTGGCGTACTCGACGGCTGCAAGTAGCTTGTCCAGTCGACCACCCGTCGCGAGTTCTTCGGCGAGCTCGTCGTCGACGAGTCGGACCTTGTCCTCGAGCGACCCTGGGATACCGGCAGCGAGTCGGGGCTTGTCCGCCAGCGGCCACATCACTGTCGTCGCTATCGGGCTCGACGTGCTCGGTGGAAGCGCGATGGCGTCGGGAGCCGTCGGGTCTGTCGCGGTCGGATCACGCGGGACTCCGGCTACGGGCAGCAAGAAGCGGGCGTCGTCGAGTCTCGCGGTGCCGCCGTACTCGGGTGTGCCGTTGACGTTGAGAAGAAGCGGGTAGACCCCTGGTGCATCGATTCCCAGCGAGGGCCCTTGGGTGCTTCGCAGCGGTAGCGACACTACGAATTGGGTGCTCGCACCCCGCTCGAGGCTCTCTGCGACGTCCTGGAACTCCCCGACCGCCCCGAACTGCTCTTGTTCGAGCGTCAGCGACGTTCGCAGCTCCTCGGACCGGTCGACGGCGTCAGCGCCCTGCATGCGGACGCTGATGTCGTCGACGCGTCGGTCGCCGGTGTTGGTGACGGTGGCGCGCACGGTCACGAACGGTTCGCTGGTGGTGGTGACGGTGGCGGGTGCGACGGTGTCGATGGACAGTTGGAGGAACTGAGTGCCCCGGCGAGTCTCGGGGAGGTCGCTGTCTTCCGATTGGTAGGTGAGATCCGCCGACGTCGACGGGTCGCTGTTCCACGGCTCCTGCGCGATCGCCGTTGCCGGCGTCAAGGCAGCAGCCGGCGCGAGGACAAGCAGGAATGCGGTCAATGCCGCCGCAGTGACCCTGGTACGCCGCACGATCACTCCTTGCCGGTGGCGGTAGCGCCAGGTGTATTGGGAGGGCTGGGTCGATGCATGTCCTCGATCAGCCGATCGGCGATGGCGGCCAGTTTTCGTTCGTCGGCATACGCGAGTCGCGACTGGAGTTCGCTGAGCGGGACCCAGGCCACTTCGGTGACCTCGATGTCTTCGTCGGAGAGTTCGCCGCCGAGGAAACGGAGCAGGTAGTGGTGGACGGTCTTGTGGACGCGGCGACCTTCGGTGACGAACCAGTAGTCGATACTTCCCAGCGTCGCCAGGACCGAACCCCGGATTCCGGTTTCTTCGGCTACTTCACGCATGGCGGTCTGCTCGGCTGTCTCGCCCTGTTCGATATGGCCCTTCGGAAGCGACCACAGCAGCCGACCTCGGCGATCGGTGCGTCCGATGAGAGCGGCGCAGCGTTTCTCGGGTGGGCCGTCGAGACCGTCCACGACCAGGCCACCGGCAGAAGTTTCCCGCACTGTGCGGAGTTTGGGCTTGTCGCTGTCGACGCGTGCGTTTCGCCGCCGCGGGTTGCGGCGGCTCCTGTTCGCACGTTCGCCAGCAGACACCCAATCCATAGTAGTTGGAAAAATGGGGCGATCTCTCCTCCCGCACCGAGACGGGCGTACTCATGATCACGACCTCTCGCCTAGGCTCTATCAACGTGGCCGAACAGTCTCCAACTCCCCGACACTCCGACGCGAGCGACGACCGGCGGGAAAGACTGATGGAAGCGGCTACGTCGACCCTCGGAGAGTTGTCCGGCGTGTTGAGCCCGCTTGCCGATCGCTTCGCTGCTCACGGGCACGAGCTGTACTTGGTCGGTGGCAGTGTCCGCGACGCGGTCCTTGGCCGGTTGTCCGGCGATTTGGACTTCACGACCGACGCGCGCCCCGAGGTGGTGCAGCAGTTGCTGTCCGGCTGGGCCGACAATCAATGGGACACCGGCATCGCGTTCGGCACGATCAGTGCCGCGAAGGACGATCAGCTCATCGAGATCACCACCTTCCGAACCGACTCGTACGACCAGGTCTCGCGCAACCCGCAGGTTCGGTACGGAACCAGCCTCGAGGAAGACCTGATCCGCCGCGATTTCACCGTCAATGCCATGGCGGTTCGGCTCGGCCCGGACGGGTTGCAGGAGTTCGTCGATCCGCTCGGCGGGATGGACGCATTGCTCGAGGGGCTTCTCGATACGCCGTCCACGCCTGAGAAGTCGTTCAACGACGACCCGTTGCGGATGTTGCGCGGTGCGCGGTTCGTCTCGCAGCTCGGCTTCACGCTGATGCCGCGCGTGCACGAGGCCATTTCGAACATGGCGGGTCAGATCGAACGCATCACCGCTGAACGCGTCCAGGTGGAGCTCGACAAGTTGCTACTCGGCGAGTACCCCATCGACGGTATCGACGTGATGTGCGAGACGGGTCTCGCGGCGTACGTGCTGCCGGAGGTGCCGGCGATGAAGCTCGAGATCGACGAGCACCACCAGCACAAAGATGTGTACTGGCATTCGTTGACGGTGTTGCAGCAGGCCATCGATCTCGAGGACGGTGACCCCGACCTGGTATTACGTTGGGCTGCACTACTTCACGACATCGGTAAGCCGGACACGCGTAAGCACGAGCCGGCCGGTGGTGTCAGCTTCCACCACCACGAGGTCGTCGGGTCGAAAATGGTGCGCAAACGGATGCGCGCGCTGAAGTACTCGAAGAGAATGATCGACGACGTCTCGCAGTTGGTATTTCTGCACCTTCGATTCCACGGCTACGGCAAGGGGCAGTGGACCGATTCCGCGGTCCGACGCTATGTCACGGACGCGGGAGAGCTACTTCCTCAGCTGCACAAGCTCGTTCGCGCCGACAGCACCACCAGGAACAAGCGTCGAGCGGCGGCGTTGCAGGCGACGTACGACGATCTGGAGGAGCGGATCGCGCGTCTCGCCGAGCAGGAGGATCTGGCCAGAGTGCGCCCGGATCTCGACGGCAACGCCATTATGGACTTGCTCGGTATCACGGCCGGACCGGACGTCGGGAAGGCCTGGAAGTTCCTCAAGGAATTGCGGCTCGATCACGGACCACTCCCCCGTGAGCAGGCAGAGGCCGCGCTACTCGAGTGGTGGAAGACGCAATCGGTCAGTTGAGGTCGGCCTTCATCAGGTACACGTTGTAGCTGTCCCATTCCGATATCGCGAAATACAGCTCTCCGTCCTTCGACCACGGATGCATGAATCCACCGTAGGCTTTCGGGTACTCCGCAGTCCGAACCAGAGTCGACGGCGCGGTCCACTCTCCTTGCGGTGAATTCGCTTCGCGGAGAACGATATTACCGGCGATCGGATCGAGGTAGGTCATCTGCCACAGGCCGTCGTGGAAGCGGACCGACAGTTCGGCGGAGATGCCGTCGGCGATCGGGGTCGCCTCGTTGGAGTCCACCGGCGCCCAGGTGCCGTCGACCCAGTATTGGTAGGCGGTCTTGTCGAGGACCTCGCCCTTCGGCACTCGGGCCAAGCCGACCGTGCCGATCCGGCCATTGACGGTGCCGAACATGTAGACGAAGTCTCCGGCGGGAACCATGGTGGACACCTGGAACTTGGAGAAGCCGAACATGTTGTCCCACCGGGCATATGGGTCTTTGACCCAGGTGGAACCGTTGTCGTCGGAGTAGGCGATGCCGCCGTAGTTGGTCCACCACATACCCGGGACGACGCTCCAGCGACGGATGGACATGTACGACATGTACTGCCGATCCCCGACGGCGAATCCGGATGTCGGAATGACCGTCGTCTCCCAGTTCTTGATTTTGCGACTGTTGAGAATTTCGGCTGCGTGGCAACGGGAATCCTGCACCATACTGTCGAGGGTCAGGCCGTCGGACAGGTCGGTGTCGGTGCTGTGGCCGAGGACGTTGCTGCGCCAGTCGTCTCCGCCGACGACTCCGTACTCCCAGTTCTTGCCGAAGGAGTCACCGAAGGCGACGGCTACCTCGCCTGGCTTCGATTCCCACATGATGCCGAGGTCGGTGCCCTCGACCTGCCAGCGCTTGTCCGTTCTGTTGATCGAACCCTGACCCGTCATCTGCGAGATCACCGAGACGTTCCCCACCAGAGGCTGTTTCGGCGCTGGAGAAGTCGGGCCCGCCTCGGCTGGATTCACGACGGCTGGATTCACGACGGCGGGTGCTGCGGGTACCTGCGGTGCTGCGAGCGGGCCGGGGATGGGAATGGGGATGGTTTCCGGTTGCGGCTCGATCTCGATGCGTGGGAACGGGAGATGTGCAGATCCGGTCGCGGCGACGGGTTCTTCGGTCGTGGCGGTGAGATCGGGGCACGGATCCATGCATGGATCGGGTAGCGGGTCCGCGTCGACTCGGGTGTTGTCGGGTTCGGGATCGGGGACCGGTACCAGTTCGACGGAGGGGTACGGCACCGGAATGACGAACTTGTCCGGCAACGACGGTATCGGCGGCAGCACGGGCGGAGCGTTGGGATCGACTGGCTCGGGTGGATAGTCCTTGGGATCGAAGCCGGTCTCTCCGCACTGGTTGACCGGGGCGGGCGGGGCCGCATTCGCCGGTGCTGCCAGCACGCTGCTCGATACGAGTGCGAGCGCGCATCCCACGACGATCGATCGGGCACGCATCTTCGTCCTTTGGGCCGGCGACAACGGAACAGACCGTGCGGTCCTCGAGCAAGGTATCACTGTGACGAGCGGCGAGCACGACGGTTGTTGAGGGTGACGGCGAGCAGGCCCAGCATGTAGACCACCACTCCGGCGTAGACGACGGCGTGCGCCGACGTCTCCTCGGCAAGGTCGGTGGAACCGGCGCCCACCGCGAAGGCGGCAGCTGCGAGCGAGGCGACGAAGGCGATGTTGAAGACGGTGTCCTGCAGGGCGAAGACGCGTCCGCGATGGTCGTCGTCGATGTCGGTTTGCATCGATGCATCACCCGTGAGCTTGACGGTTTGTCCAGCGACGCCGAGTAGAAAGGCGCCGAGAAGCAAGCTCGTCTGGGTCATGGTCGCAATGAACGTCGCCTGGACGGCTGCGGCGAGGATCAAGGCCCCGACGATGGATCGCACTCGCCCGAATCGTGGAAGGACGAACGGGGTCAGGACCGCTGCCAAAAGCATTCCCGCTGCTGTTGCGCCCACGGCGATTCCGAAGCCGGCAAGCCCGCCGGGGAGAGAACTCGAGCCTTTCTCGCGCAGGATGAGCACCATGATCAGGGTGTCGGCACCGAATACGATGCGGTGCGCGCCGATACCTGCCAGCGCCGCCGTGACCTTCGGAGATCGCCACACTGCGGCAGCACCGGATCCGAGGCCTGCGGCAATATCGGCGATTGCCCGTAGTGCGGCGTGCTCGGTCGGTTCGGCGACTGTGGCAGGCCCGAGTGACTGTGGTGCGAACCGCGCTGCGGCAATCGTTCCGACGATGGATCCGACTGCCGCCGCGCCGACTGCTATGCCGGAGCCGAGATCTCCCGCTCCGATGAAGCCGATGATCCCGACGGCGGTGCCCGCTCCGGCAGCGGCGAATCCCGATCCGATGGTCGCGAGCAGTGAATTCATCGGAACCAGCCATGAGGTACGCACCACGTGGGGCAGAGATGCGGATACTCCGGCGAGTACGAATCTGCTCAACCCGACTGTGGTGAGCGCCAGCAAGAGCAGCGGGGTCTCGCCACCACCTGTACACAGGAGAAGCGAGGTGGTCGCGATCAGGATCATGCGTAGGACGTTGGCCCACAGCAACACCGCGCGCCGATCCCATCGGTCGAGCATCGCGCCCGCGAAGGGGCCGATGACCGAATATGGAACCAGGAGGACGGCAAATCCAGCGGCAATGGCTACTGGATTGGATTCGCGTTCCGGGTTGAACAGGATCGCTCCGCTGAGCGCGGCTTGGAACAGTCCGTCCCCGAACTGACCGGCAAAGCGGATCGCGGTGAGCTTGCCGACGCCGGGCGATGTGCGCAGCCGCATCCGCAATGTTTCTTTACTCACTCCCCGCACAGTAGCCCAGGGAAGGGCGCGGCTCAGCCTACGATCGTCAGGACACCGGGGTTATGTGGGTCGACTTCCACCACGCGAGAGTGCTCGCTGCCCCTTCCTCGAGTGGAGTGGGATGGAGGCCCAGGAGCGCTTCGCTTCGGGTGCTGTCGAGCCGGTGGGGGTATTGGAATTGGTAGAGAGTGTCGCCGAGTTCGCGGATCTGCCCGGGGACGACGCCGAGAGTGCGGATCAGCCAGGCCGGGACTGTGCCGACCCGAGGTGCGTCGACTCCGGCTGCATGGGAGAGGAGTTCGATCCTCTCTCGCTGGGAGACCGCGGGTGCGGCTGTCCGGATTGCACCAAAGTTTCGTCGAGGTTCGTAACGAAATGGGCACGAATATGTCCGACAAAGCGCTGGCCCGAGGAGTACTGGTGTGGGCATCGCTGTTCGGTGCCGTGAGCTTCGACGTCTTCGACCAGTACGGATCGTCGACTTTCAGCACCCGCGACCAGCTGTTCGAGCATCAGTTTGCACTCTTGGTCGAGCTTGCCGGCCTGATGTAGCGCCCGAAAACGCATGGCATGCCATGCGTTACATCGGGTGTTCGGCGGTGCCACAATGACTCCATGGCGTCGCATGCGGAAGAACCCGAAGACCAGATGGCATCGGTCGATCAGGCGGTGCGCCCGGGGAGCTTGTTGGTGTCTTCGATCGAACTTGTCGAGCCCACGTTTCGCCGAACCGTGGTGTACGTGATCGAACACAATGACGCCGGTAGCTTGGGCGTGGTCATCAACAGGCCGAGCGAGACTGCCGTGCGGAATGTTCTGCCGCAGTGGACGGATTTGGCCGCTCGACCGAAGGCGCTGTACGTCGGCGGACCGGTCAAGCGTGATTCGGCCCTGTGTCTGGCCACGGTCCGAACCGGTGTCGCCATCGACGGTGTCCCCGGGATTCGACGCGTCGACGGCCGGGTGGTGATGGTCGATCTCGATTCCGATCCGGCAGAGATCGAATCCCTCGTCGAGGGCGTTCGAATCTTCGCGGGATATTCGGGTTGGACATTCGGCCAGTTGGCGAGCGAACTCGAACGAGAAGACTGGATTGTCGTCTCGGCCCTGGCATCCGACGTCATCGGGGCGCCGCGGTTGGATCTGTGGGCTCACGTCCTGCGCCGTCAGCCGATGCCGTTGGCGATGCTGGCCTCACACCCGATCGACGTCACGCGGAACTGAGTACGATTTTCCGCGCTAGGGCCGCTGCCAGGAACGAAATCAGTAGTGGCGTAATACTATTGAGTACGAGACGGCGTCGACCTGGGCTTTCAGAGCTTGGTTGTCGAACTTCGATTGCCACCGTCGAGTTTGGCCCGGTACATCATCGAGTCCGCGATCCGGCCGGCCTTGTCGATGGCGGAGGGGCCGTCGACCCACAGGCTCGAGGGCGAGGCGAGGATGCACGCGCCGACGCTGACAGTGATGGGAATGTGGTCGCTGGAATTGTACAAAGTGTTCACTACTTCTTCGATGCGCTGATGCACCTCCGCGTCCGGTGCGGCGAAGACGGTGACGAACTCTTCGCCACCGGTTCTCGCTACGACTCCGTTTTCCTGAAACAGCAGTGACAGGCGGTCGGCGACGCGGACGATCACGGCGTCGCCGCTGTCGTGCCCGTAGTAGTCGTTGACGACTTTGAATCGATCGATATCGATCACGAGGACCGCCAGGCTGAAGTTGCGCTCGTGACCGTTATGCCACAGAGCTTCGGCTGCATCCTCGAGCCCGCGACGGTTCAGGAGGTTGGTCAAGGGGTCGAGCAGGGAGCGTCGAGCATCACGACCGATGGCAGTCCACGCGATGTGTGCGAGGAGCGGCACCACGGCAGTTGCTGCAAGGATTACCAACGAAGTAGCCAGGACGGTGGGGGCGTCCTCGTCACCGGTGAGAAGATTGCGCACCGTCATGGCAGTGATGAACCCGCAGCACAGGGCCAGATGAGCCAGCATCCACTTCTGGCTGACGAAGAAGATGCACAAGCCGCCGGTCAGCGCGAAGAGGCAGCATCCAACCAGCGCACCGAACGGCGAATAGAGCATCAGCACCGAGGCGGTGCCGGCATCACCGAAGATGGCATACGCGATGAAGTCCCGCTTGACGGGCAGAGGACCGAAGAACCAACGTAGTGCGACGGCCACCTGCATGAGCAGCACAATCGAGATCCACGCTTGCGCACCGAATCCGTGCGGGCCACGCGAACTGAACAGCATCAGAACAGATGCGACTGCGTACAGCGTTGTTGCCGAGCCGAAGAGGTACTGCAACGGCTGGTGGAGGCCACGTATGGACCGGTGCTTGGCCATCCACTCGTAATCGAACGGCTGGGTGTACCAATCGATCAGCGCGGCCCGGGCGCTGTGTAAGGCCGGTCGACGGTGACTGGTCGGTCGATTCGTCTCCGACTGTCGACCACTGAACGGCGGTGTCGTGTTGTTCGTTCCGACCTCCTGTCCGTAACCCAAACCACGTTGGAGATTAGCCGACAATTCCGGCTCTCGATCTGGTTCCGTGTTCAGCGCCGCGAGGCGAGGGTGTTGAGAACTCCGACGATCTCCTCGGCACGGTCGCTCGTGATGGTCAGCCGCTGGCCGTTGGCGAAGGTGATGAACGCGGCGGGCCCCTTCTGGACCGCGACGGCGTAGTTTCCTCGCCCCTTGACGCGTAGACCCCATCCGCCGAAGTCACCGAACGGATCGACCTCGCGAACCGATGCCCCGGTCACTTCGTCGATCGAGTAGTCGAAGGCGGCCATGCCGAAACTCCGCACGCCGATCCCTGACTCGTCGACGACCAACTGGTACCGCATGAGAGACAACGGAAGTATCGAGACCGGCACGAATATGGCGATTGGCCACCAGGAGTTCGATACCCAGCAGGTGAATGCGGCGGCCGCGGCGAGAATGACGAACAGGACGATCACGGCCACTGGACCTGCACCGAGGCGTTGGACGATCGGACCGTCGAATTCGGCTCTCGGGAGGCTGGCCGGGGGTGGCGATGTCGCAGGCGTGCGTTCACGGTAATCGCGTAGAAGCGAGGCTCCCAGAATTCCCACCGCGAACCCGACCAGGGTGCCCAGGCCCAATGCCCAACTGGGCACCTCGGCATCCTCGACCGTGCTGACGTCGAGCTGCCCGGACAGAATGGCCAGCTGCAGAACTGTGATGAGTCCGACAACCGTCAAGCCGATCATCAGCATCGTGCGTCGCATGATCAGGAGCGCGTGGGCCAGTGCTGCGACGGCGCTACATCCGCCGCCGACCAGCACGATGACGATGGCAAGGGTCCAGGCGCTGGTGGTGGGGCTGGTGAAGGCGTCGGGCTCGGTGCCACTCCAGTGTGTCGCAATCTGTTGTGGGAGCCGCGACTTCCACAGGTAGGCCGCCATGACGCCGAGTCCAGCCGCGAGTATCGGGACCACCACGCCGAAGACGACTCCAGCGGGATCGAATGTCCGCACCTTGTCGGTTCGGGCGTCTTGCGTTCCCAATGTCATCTCGCGCTCAGCTCGGCTGGCACGCGTCTTTCAGGGTGCACGAGATGCACGAATGCCCGCAGTCTTCCTCGGCGACCGGGACGGGCGCAGCGGCAGCGGCCCGCGCGCCGATGGAACCACCGATACCTGCTACGACGAATGCTGCGAGAACGCACGCAACAACGGCGACGACGGAGAATGCGCCACTGAGCATCAGGCCGGCAGCGCCGCCGATGAGCAGGAGCAACGCCGCTGCAGCGTTCGTCGGTCCGGCGACACGGTTGGCCATGACGAACGTCTCGTCGTCGCGCATCGACTCGGGGGTGCGCACACCGGCCCAGCGGTTGCGCGGCAACCGGCCCAGAAGACTGGCGGTGGCGACTGCGCCGACCACGAGAGCGAGCACGAACATCACTACGGACACGATGAGCACAGTGGCCACGATACGTCTCCGCGAGGCCGAAGTACCAGTCGGCCCAGCTCACGCCTTAGGCTGGTGGGTGTGACCGATCCAGTTGATACGCCCTCCGAGACCGCACCCGAGTACCGCTACACCGCGGATGTGGCCGGGCGTATCGAGGAGCAGTGGCAGGACCTGTGGGATGAGCAGGGCATCTTCGACGCCCCGAACCCGGTCGGCGCACTCGCCGGTGACGTACCGAAAGACAAGCTTTTCGTCCAGGACATGTTCCCGTACCCATCGGGCAGTGGTCTGCATGTCGGTCACCCACTCGGCTACATCGCCACGGATGTGTTCGCCCGGTTCCATCGGATGCACGGACGCAACGTTCTGCACGCCCTCGGGTACGACGCCTTCGGGTTGCCTGCCGAGCAGTACGCGGTGCAGACCGGCACCCATCCGCGGTCGACCACCGAAGCCAACATCGCGAACATGCGACGCCAACTTCGGCGGCTGGGACTCGGCCACGACCGTCGCCGCTCGCTCGCGACGACCGACGTCGACTTCTACCACTGGACGCAGTGGATCTTCCTCCAGATTTTCAACGCCTGGTACGACTTCGATCAGGCGAAAGCGCGTCCGATCTCGGAGCTCGAAGCTTCCTTCGCCGACGGTTCGCGCTCGATGGACGACGGTCGAGACTGGTCCTCGCTGTCGGCGACCGATCGGGCAGGCGTTCTCGATTCCTACCGTCTGGTCTACGAGTCCAACTCGATGGTCAACTGGTGCCCCGGTCTCGGTACGGTCCTGGCCAACGAAGAGGTCACCGCCGACGGCCGAAGTGACCGAGGTAACTTCCCTGTCTTCCGTAAGAACTTGCGCCAGTGGATGATGCGCATCACCGCGTACTCGGATCGACTGATCGACGACCTCGAGTACCTGGATTGGCCCGAGAAGGTCAAGACGATGCAGCGCAACTGGATCGGACGTTCACGCGGAGCGCAGGTGGCGTTCGGCACACCGGCCGGTGACGTCGAGGTGTTCACAACGCGTCCGGACACGCTCTTCGGTGCCAGTTACGTGGTGCTCGCGCCTGAACACGAACTGGTCGACGGTGTGACCGCCGCGCAGTGGCCCGCCGACGTCCCGACCTCGTGGACGGGCGGCGCCGCCACCCCGGCCGAGGCAGTCGCGTCGTACCGTGCCGCCATCGCGGCGAAGTCCGACCTGGAGCGCCAGGAGAACAAGGAGAAGACCGGTGTATTCACCGGCTCCTTCGCGGTCAATCCCGTCGACGGTCGGCAGGTTCCGGTATTCATCGCCGATTACGTCCTCACCGGCTACGGTACCGGCGCGATCATGGCCGTTCCCGGGCACGATCAGCGGGACTGGGATTTCGCCACCGCGTTCGGCCTGCCGATTCTCGAGGTCATTTCGGGCGGGGACGTCACCGAAGCTGCGTACACCGGCGAGGGTCCGCTGGTGAACTCCGAGTACCTCGACGGCCTCCCCGTCGACGAGGCCAAGGCCACCGTGATCGCCCGCCTGGAAGAAGAAGGCAAGGGCCGCGGCACTATTCAGTACAAGCTGCGTGACTGGCTCTTCGCTCGCCAGCGTTACTGGGGCGAGCCGTTCCCGATCGTCTACGACTCGAACGGCAATGCGCACGCTCTACCGGAATCCGCTCTGCCGGTCGAGCTTCCGGAGGTCGAGGACTACGCTCCCGTCTCGTTCGATCCGAACGACGCCGACTCCGAACCGTCGCCGCCGCTGGCGAAGGCCACCGACTGGGTCGACGTCGAACTCGATCTGGGTGACGGCCTGCAGACCTACACCCGCGACACCAACGTCATGCCGCAGTGGGCAGGAAGCTCGTGGTACCAGCTCCGGTACATCGATCCGACGAACTCCGAGACCTTCGCCGACCCCGAGAACGAAAAGTACTGGGTAGGACCGCGTCCCGAAATTCACGGACCCAACGATCCGGGCGGGGTGGATCTCTACGTCGGTGGTGTCGAGCATGCGGTTCTGCATCTGCTGTACTCGCGCTTCTGGCACAAGGTCCTCTTCGATCTCGGCCATGTCAGTTCGAGCGAGCCGTATCGCCGCCTGTTCAACCAGGGCTACATCCAGGCATACGCATTCACCGACGCGCGCGGGGTATACGTGCCCGCCGAAGAAGTGGAAGAGCGCGACGGCGGCTGGTTCTACCAGGGCGAACCCGTCAACCGTGAATACGGGAAGATGGGAAAGAGCCTGAAGAACTCCGTCTCCCCCGACGACATTTTCGCCGAATACGGCGCCGACACCCTGCGTGTCTACGAGATGTCGATGGGACCGTTGGATACTTCACGGCCATGGGCGACGAAGGACGTCGTCGGTGCGCAACGATTCCTCCAGCGCGTCTGGCGACTGGTGCTCGACGAGGAAACCGGCGCCGTCCGCGTCACAGACGAGAAGCCGAGCGAGGACACCTTGCGCGTCCTCAACCGGGTGATCGACGGCGTGGAAGCCGATTACATTGCGCTGCGCGACAATACGGCCGGCGCGAAGCTCATCGAGCTAACCAACCACCTGACCAAGGCGTACCCGGCAGGCGCACCACGAGGAGTGGTCGAACCTCTGGTGCTGATGCTTGCCCCGATGGCACCGCACTTGTCCGAGGAGCTGTGGAAGCAGCTCGGGCACGATCGCTCCCTCGCGCATGGTCCGTTCCCGCGGGTGGAGAAGAAGTGGCTCGTCGCCGACACCGTCGACTATCCGATCCAGGTCAACGGCAAGGTGCGTAGCCGCATCAGCGTGCCCGCCGATTCCACCAACTCCGACGTCGAGAAGACCGCCCTCGCGGACGAGAAGATTCTCGCGATCCTCGAGGGCAAAGCTCCGACCAAGGTCATCGTCATCCCGGGCCGGATGGTCAATATCGTCCTGAAGTAAGGCCATCACCGGTACCTTCCCAGGTGCAGGCCGAGGGGGAACAGGGGGCGGCGATGGGTTTCGCGCGCGATATTCAACTGGTGGTACCCATTTTTTGGCTGGGTATGGTGATCGCGATTTCCTTCGTCGAAGCACCGCTCGAGTTCAGGGCACCAGGGGTGACATTGGCGATCGGTCTCGGCATCGGCCGTAAAGTGTTCGCGGCGCTCAATATCGTCGAAGTGGTACTCGCCGTCGTCCTGTCGGTCGCGTGGCTCTACGCGGACACCGATGGTTGGCTGCTACTCGTGCTCGTCTCGACGATCCTTGTCGTTCAGGTCGCCGTGGTTCGTCCACCGCTGACCAAGAGATCGAATCGGGTACTCGCAGGCGAGAATGTGCCGTGCTCGAAGATTCACTTCGTCTACATCGCGCTCGAGGTAGTCAAAGTTCTTCTGCTGATTGCGCTGACAATCGATCTTGTGGGGCAGATCTAATTTCCTGCACGGCAGCCCGACCGCCATCGGCGTCGGGAATATATGGCACCGACGCCGATGACGTGATTTTGGGTGTGCGGTCGGAATTTACTTATTCACTTCAAAATGAATAGAAATCCGATACGACCGGCTTCATCCGTTGTGTCAGCGCTTACGCTTGGTCAGTAATTCTGTTGACTCTCTGCTTTTTTCACGCTTCTCGGCGCGACGTTCTTTAATACTCTGCGCGGGTTTTCGAAGTTTTTGTCCCGTTTTCTCAGCCATTGACGCTCCCTTTTCGAAGTGGCAATCACGATCTGACACCGACCATACCCACAAAATATAATAAAGCCAGTCGCGCGAGTATTTCCGATTGACAAAATGAATTACGGCGCAGGTATTTTCGCCACAGTCAGTAATATTGTCGAGGTTTCGATCGCCTCGAGCGCATGACTCGAGTCGGGGACGATGATCAAATCTCCGGTCGATCCTTCCCAGGCGTCCTCTCCTGCGGTGAGGCGGACCCGACCGTGAAGGACGTGGACGGTCGCTTCTCCTGGATTGTTGTGCTCGGCAAGTGTCTGACCGGCGACGAGCGCGATCACTGTTTGCCGGAGTACGTGCTCGTGGCCCCCGAATACGGTGTGAGCTGCGCGACCACTCGAGGCCCGTTCGGCGCTTGCGACCTGTTCGCGGGCCAGGGCCGTCAATGACATCTTCTTCATGTCTTCTTCTCCTCAGTCGAGTGGTATCTCCCGGGTGAGGTTATCGCCGACCGTGGCATCCTCGTGTGTGTGACGACGATGGACACACGCACGCTTCCGATTTATGCGGCCGGCGAGATTGCGATGCCGTACGTCATCGACGGCTGGGACGAGGTGATCACAACTGACACCTGGTTCGAGGAGCATTCGCATCCGACCCACGAGCTGCTGTGGAACGAGTGGGGTGCATCCACCGCCATGATCGGCTCGCGCATCTGGACCATCACCACGACGGTAGGCCTGTGGATTCCGGCGGGGCTGTTGCATTCCGGATGGTTTCCATCGGGAACTCGGATGCGCACGGCACAATTCCGAGTGCAGGATGCCCCGGCGATCGCACCCGATCCCGTCGGCGTCGATATCACCCCGATGCTCCGGCTGCTACTCGATCGCCTCAACACCGAGCCACTGTCGGATTCTTCGCGTGGCACTACGGAGGCGATGGTGCTCGATGTTCTCGCCCCCTCCGCTCGGGAATTGTTGGTCCGTATTCCGCAGTCCGAGCTGGTGGCACCTATCGTGAGCACTGTTCGAGCTTGCCCCGACGATTCGACGACGCTCGAGCAGTGGGCCCTTCGACTGAAGGTGAGCACTCGAACGATCACTCGCGTTTTTCACGCGGAGACCGGCTCGAGCTTCCGGGAGTGGGTAGCGGGTGTTCGCACTCAGCATGCGATGTCCATGCTGGCACGAGGCGATGCGATCGAGGAGATAGCCGTCGCGGTGGGCTTTCGGTCCGTGAGCGCGTTCGGTGCGTCTTTCCGGAGAGTCAGCGGTATGAGCCCTGGACAGTTTCGAGCCCAGTAACACCGCCCTCGCGTGTCCGTTCGGCGACAAGCGATGTCCATTTGGCGCGATTGCGTACTTACTGAGGGTGCACTATCTTAGGTGAGGGAAGCCTTGCTTCACCGGAGTTGCGGCATAGACGTCGGCGTACGCGAGCTTTCCAAACCTGCACTGCCGCAGGACTATGCGCGACGCCCTGCGTCAGAACCCCGAAGGAACTCATGTCCAACGTCTCACGCTTTCTTGTTCTGTCCGCGGCCGCCGCGCTCACAGTCGGTCTGGCCTCCTGCTCATCCAGCAGCTCGGACGAAGCCTCACCGACGACCAGCGCGGACTGGACGCCCGTCACCATCGAGCATGCTCTCGGCACGACGAAGATCGAGAACAAGCCCGAGCGCGTCGCCACCGTCAACTGGGCCAACCAAGAGGTGCCGCTTGCGCTCGGGATCGTGCCGGTCGGCATGGCCGCGGCGAACTTCGGTGACGACGACGGCGACGGCATCCTCCCCTGGGTAAGTGAGAAGCTCGACGAACTCGGCGGCGACGCACCGGTCCTCTTCGACGAGACCGACGGCGTCGACTTCGAAGCCGTCGCCGACACTGAGCCCGACGTCATCCTGGCAGCGTATTCCGGTCTGACGCAGGAAGTTTACGATCAGCTCAGCGATATCGCACCGGTCGTCGCTTACCCGGAAACCGCGTGGGGTACGCCATGGCGCGACATGATCTCGGTCAGCAGTAAGGCGCTCGGCATGGCCGAGGAAGGCCAACAGCTGATCGCCGACCTCGACGCACAGATCGACGATGCCGTGGCACAGCATCCGGCGATCGCCGGCAAGTCGGCAATGTTCCTCACCCACGTCGATACGACGAATTTGAGCGAGGTCAGCTTCTACACCACGCACGACACCCGCGCGAAGTTCTTCGAGGACTTGGGGATGGTCACCCCGCCGAGCGTCGCCGCGGCGTCGGCGTCGACCGATAAATTCAGCCTGAAGCAGAGCGCCGAGCAGGCCGATGCGTTCAGCGACGTGGAGATCATCATCACCTACGGCGGCGATGAGCTGGTCAGTGCGCTCGAGGCCGACCCACTGCTCTCGCAGATGCCCGCAGTGAAGAACGACGCGATCGTCGCACTTCCCAGTGACGGCCCGATCGGCACCGCTTCGAACCCGACCCCTCTGTCGATCTCCTGGGTTCTCGAGGACTACCTGGATCTTCTGGATCGAGCAGCTGACTCCGCGCAGTGACGCAGACCCTGACGTCGGAAACAGCACCTGTTCGAAAGCCGGCACTGCTGAAGTCGACCGGACTTATCGTGCTCACCGCAGTGCTCTTGGCGTTGGATTTCGCCTCGATCACGATCGGTTCACGTGAGGTCGGGTTCGACGACATCATCGCGGCCCTGGGTGGATCCAAGGAAGGGTTCGACCAGGCCGCGGTCGCCACGAGACTTCCGCGCACGGTGCTGGCCCTCCTGGCCGGTGCAGCGTTGGGTGTCTCCGGTGCCGTCATGCAGGGAGTGACGCGTAATCCATTGGCGGACCCCGGAATTCTCGGTGTGAACATGGGCGCTTCACTTGCGGTTGTCAGTGGCATCACGTTCTTCGGTCTTGCTGCGGCAACGAGTTTCGTCTGGGTGGCCATCCTCGGAGCAGCCGTCACCGCGGTGTTCGTCTACGCCATCGGGTCCCTCGGGCGCGGCGGTGCGACGCCGTTGAAGTTGGCGTTGGCCGGTGCCGTCACCTCGGCTGCGCTCATCTCCTTCGTCAGTGCAATTGCATTGCCGCGCAGCGACTTGGCGGGCGGCATCCGGTCGTGGCAGATCGGTGGAGTCGGCGGTGCGGTCTTCGACAGAATCTGGATGATCCTGCCGTTCCTACTCGTCGGGTTCGCGATCTCCCTCGCTTCGGCTCGTGGACTCAACTCGCTGGCACTGGGCGACGAGCTCGCAGCCGGTCTCGGTGAACGCGTCGCACTCACCCGTGGGGCCGCGGCAGCAGGCGCGGTCATTCTGTGCGGGGCAGTCACCGCTGTCACGGGCCCGATCGGCTTTGTCGGCCTGGTGGTTCCGCACGTATGCCGTCTGATCGTCGGCGTCGACCATCGGTGGTTGTTGCCGTATTCGGCTCTCGGTGGGGCGGTGCTTCTGACCGCTGGGGACATCGTCGGACGCATCGTCGCCCGGCCGGCCGAGATCGACGTCGGCATCATCACCGCGCTCGTCGGAGCTCCGTTTTTCATCTATATCGTTCGACGCCAGAAGGTATCCGCATTGTGACGCTCGTAGATCGGCCCACCGTCGAGATGGTGGCCCGCGGCCGCAGCAGCCGCTCGAAACGTCGAAGAACGACGATGGCAGTGTTGGCACTGCTCATCGTTCTCGGTTTCGCGGTCACCCTGATGGTGGGTCGGACCTTCTACCCACCGGCCGAGGTAGTCCGCGTTCTTCTCGGTCAGGACGTGGCCGGCGCAAGTTATACCGTCGGCCGCCTTCGTCTTCCCCGCGCGGTCCTCGCGATCACCGCCGGGTTCTGCTTCGGCATCGCGGGCGTGACGTTCCAGACGATGCTGCGCAATCCACTCGCCAGTCCCGACATCATCGGAATCAGCGCCGGATCCAGTGCCGCAGCCGCATTCGCGATCGTCACTCTCGGACTCGGTGCGACGCAGGTATCGATTTTCGCCATCGTCAGTGGGTTGGCGGTTGCGCTGATGGTCTACGTGCTCTCGTTCAAGGACGGGATCGTCGGCACCCGCTTGATTCTCATCGGCATCGGTATTGCCGCGATGCTCGACAGCGTCACCGCCTACATCCTCTCCCGCGCAGGTCAATGGGATCTGCAGGAGGCGACACGGTGGTTGACGGGCAGTCTCAACGGAACAACGTGGTCCTCCGTCGTACCCGTTCTCGTGGCCATGGCCGTCCTGACGCCAGTGCTGCTGATGCAGAGCCGGAACCTCGCCGTCACACAGCTCGGTGACGATATGGCTCCTGCGCTCGGCGTGCGGGTCAGTCGAACACGGTTGATCGTCATCGTGGCGGCCGTCGGGCTCATCGCTTTTGCGACGGCAGCGACGGGCCCGATTGCGTTCGTGGCCTTCCTGTCCGGTCCCATAGCCGCGCGGATCGTCGGAGCGGCCGGGTCTTTGCTGGTTCCCGCTGGGCTCGTCGGTGCGCTGCTTGTTCTCGTGGCCGATTTTGTCGGTCAGTACGGCCTGGGCACCCGCTATCCGGTGGGGATCGTCACCGGTGTCCTCGGTGCGCCGTACCTCATCTACCTCATCATCCGTAGCAACCGCGTCGGAGGCACACTGTGACCACCACCCATTCACTCGAGATCGAGCATCTGACCCTCGGCTACGGGGACCGAACCGTGATCGGCGACCTCGATCTGTCGGTGTCTCCGGGGAAGATCACCTCGATCGTCGGCGCGAACGCCTGCGGCAAATCGACTCTGCTGCGGTCGATGTCGCGGCTGCTGAAACCGCAGCACGGGCATGTTCTGCTCGACGGCCGCGACGTGCATCGACTGCCGGCGAAGGCATTGGCCCGCGTCCTCGGTCTGCTCCCACAGTCACCGATCGCCCCCGAGGGCATCACCGTCAGCGATCTCGTCGGCCGTGGACGCCATCCACATCAGGGAATGTTCGCGCGGTGGTCCCACGACGACGACGTCGCAGTCGCCGACGCGCTCGATCTCACCCAGACCGCAGCGTTGGCCGACCGCGCCGTCGACGAGCTGTCCGGTGGTCAGCGCCAACGAGTGTGGATCGCGATGGCCCTCGCGCAACACACGGATCTACTGCTGCTCGACGAGCCGACGACGTTCCTCGACGTCAGCCACCAGGTGGAAGTGCTCGATCTGCTCACCGATCTCAATCGCAGACGCGGCACGACGATCGTGATGGTGCTGCACGATCTGAATCTCGCTGCCCGCTACTCGGACCATCTGATTGCATTGGCGGACGGACACATTCATGCCTCGGGTAGTCCGGGTGAAGTGTTGACGGAGGACTGCGTACGCACTGTCTTCGGGTTGGACAATCGCATCATCGTCGACCCGACCTCCGGAAAGCCGCTCATGCTTCCCCTGGGTCGGCATCATGTGAAGGCGGCTGTCCAGTCCGTCGGGAGTTAGAGCAATCGTCCGCCGCACAGCGCTTCGAGAAGAACCGGCTTCGAGAAGAACCGGCTTCGGCTACCGATCGTTTCGATCGCCGGCCGGATCTCCTCGCCTACCCGCAGGCCACCACGTCAGCAGGAAGAAGGATCGCGGATAGCTCGACCCGAGCCTCGAACCAGGTGTGACTTCGCTTACCCTCTAAGGCGTCACCGAACCGTGGGCACCTGCCCGTCTCACAGTTCCGGTTGCGGTATCCGTTTCGGAACCGGGCAGGCCGAGCAGAAGGAAGACCAGATGCCAGACGAGTTTGCTGACCTCCACCGGCCGATTTACGCTCCGGACCTGCTCATCACCGCCCTCGAACGGAACCACGACAAGCCGGCGCTGTACATCGGCGACGTTGTTCTCACCGGCGGACAGATGCGCGATCAGATCAGCTGCTTCGCCCAAGCACTCGCGTCGCTCGGCATCACCCAGGGCACCAGCACGGTGATGCTGTCCAAGAATCGTCCCGAAGTGCTCGTCAGCATGGGCGCAACCATGATCACCGGTTGTCGCGCCAGCGCCCTCAATCCGATGGGTTCACTCGACGACCACAAGTACATCCTCGACGACGCCGAGATCGAGACCCTCATCTTCGATCCCTACGCTTTCGAGGACCGCGCCGCAGAGTTGAAAGCGTCGTCGCCGTCGTTGACCACGATCCTGTCGATGGGGCCCTCCGCGGTGGGCATCGACATTCTGGCTCTCGCGGCCACATTCGAGCCTGCAGCTCTCACAGCCGCGCACGTCGACGCCGAGGACGCCAGCAGCATGGTGTACACCGGCGGCACCACAGGAAAGCCCAAAGGCGTTGTCGGATCCTTCCGTTCGGGCGCCGCGCTCAATCAAATCCAGATGTCGGAATGGCAATGGCCCGAGGAGAACCGTTTCCTCATCTGCACGCCGCTATCGCATGCCGGTGCCGCGTTCTTCACTCCGACGCTGCTGCGCGGAGGCGCGCTGATCGTCCTTCCTGCCTTCGAACCTGGAGCGGTTCTCGAGGCGATCGAAAAGCACAAGATCACCGCAACCATGTTGGTGCCCACCATGATCTACATGCTCATGGACCATCCGGACCTCGAGAAGCGGGACGTCTCCAGTCTGCAGACGCTTTTCTACGGGGCATCCGCGATGTCGCCGGCACGTTTGCAGGAAGGCATCGAGAAGTTCGGTCAGATCTTCTTCCAGTTCTACGGTCAGACCGAGTGCGGCATGACCATCTCGGTGCTTCGTAAGGAAGAGCACCTCGCCGACGACCCCGCCCGACTTGCCACGTGTGGCCGTCCGGTGCCGTGGCTCGACGTCCGACTGCTCGACGACGACCTGAACGAAGTGCCGCAGGGCGAACTGGGCGAGATCTGCGTCCGAGGCCCCTTGGTGATGAAAGGGTATTGGAAGAAACCTGCCGAGACCGCAGAAGCCTTCCGCGGCGGCTGGCTGCACACCGGCGACATCGCACGCAAGGACGTCGACGGCTTTCTGTCCATCGTCGATCGCAAGAAGGACATGATCGTGACCGGCGGCTTCAATGTGTTCCCGCGTGAGATCGAGGACGTGATCTCCGCGCACCCGTCCGTGGCCTCCGTGGCGGTTGTGGGTGTACCGGACGACAAGTGGGGTGAAGCCGTCAAGGCGTGCGTGGTTCTGCGCGGCGGGCTGACTGTCGCGACGGAAGAGCTGGTCGAGCGGGTGAAAGCAGCCAAGGGGTCGGTGCACGCACCCAAGAGCATTGATTTCGTGGACAGCCTGCCGCTGACACCGCTCGGTAAACTCGACAAGAAGGCGCTACGCGCGCGGTATTGGGAGGCCAGCGACCGCGCTGTGTAGGAGTGGATTTTCCCATCATGCAGTCCCGGATTTCAGACCGGAGGTGTGCGGCAGGCGGTGAGGTAGTCGGCGAAGTCCCAGGTGCTCAGAAACTGTTGCGCAGCACGGACACCGTTGTTGTAGAGGGTCTGTCTTTGCGCGTCGGTGATGTCGAAATCCACGGCGCTGATCGACTCGGTAGGGACGAACACCGTGCGCCGCACCGTGCAGGGTGAATCGACGTAGGCGGCGTCCTGGTTGGTGAACAAGGTGTCGATCGCGGCTATACCGAGGGCCAGGGGCCCGCGTACATGATGGGTAGCCGGGGGTGTGCCCGGTCGTGCGGTGAGCCGCACACCGAATGTCGGCCAGCGAGGCTCTACGGTGTCGGTCCGGTCGAACAATCCGACGGGGAAGTCGGAGAGCAGTCCGCCGTCGACCCAGGTTGCGCCCGAAACTTGAACGGGTCGGAAGAGGAACGGGATCGCCGCCGAGGCCCGCACCGCCTTTGCGACGGGGAAGGTATCGGGGTCGATGTCGTAGAGCGGTAGGTCCCACGGGATCCGGACAAGACGTTTCCGGGAGAGGTCGCTGGCGGTCACCACCAGCGAATATGCGTAGCTCAGCGGTTCCTCGCCGGTGCGTAGATCGCCGAAAGTGTGGACACCGAATTCGGCGAGAGTATCGGTGAGGAGGTCTTCGAGATAGGCCCCCTGATAGAGCCCGTCCGAGATGAGCAACGAAAGGACGCCGCCGATGAGAGGCACGCGCCCGAGCAGTGACGGGTCGGTCAGTTTGCGGTAGTCGACGCGCTGCGCAATTTCCGGCAATCGCGTCAAGGGCTCCTTGGCGTGCTGCAAAGCAGCCACCAAAGCCGCGACGACCGCACCGGCGCTGGACCCGGCGACGCGCGGAAAGCCATAGCCCGACTCGGCGAGCGCATGAACAGCTCCGACGAGGCCGATGCCTTTGACCCCGCCGCCTTCACAGACCAGATCTGCCTGACGGACCGCTGTCGTCATCACACCAACGATACGCGCGAAGAACAGTGGTCAACGGTGGTTTTGTGCCAGCAGATCAGGAACCGGCGCGGAACGTCCTGGAGACGAACTTGTTCACCAACGACCCGACGAGGCCGAAAGCGGCGGCGTCGGGCACCAGGTACTTGACGACCGTCCCACTGATGAAGGTGTGCCACGCCGGCCCGGCGTCGTATCCGTCCGAGGACACGACCATGGCGTCGCCGACGTAGACGCCAGGGAAGTGTCGGTTTGCCAAAGTCTCGTTGTGGGTGGCGACGGCGACGAGTTCCTCGGCGTGGCTTCGATCGATATCGTCACTCATGCCGGCCAACAGTTCATGCGCAAGCGCAGTGGGTGCGCCGACGGCGCGGGACTGCAGCGGGTCGCTACCGAGCAGAGTCAGGCTGTCCACTGAGACGCCGCGTCCCTGCATGTCGATGGCTACTGCGTGTGCGAGGAGGCCGCCGAAGGAGAGTCCGAGGAGGTTGATCGGTCCGACATTGTCGGCGGCGAGAATCTCGTCGGTGTAGTAGGCCGCGAGGGCGGTCAGGGACTTCGAATCCTCCCCGGGCGTGGGGGCCTGGACACCGTAGATGGGGCGCCCCTCGTCCACGTGCGCAGCCAATGAGGTGTAGCAGGAGGCGAGCCCGTCGATCGGATGGATGCAGTAGACGGGTGCTCGGGTGCCGGTGGCGCGGATCGGCAGAATCGTCGGCCTCGAGTATGCGGTGGGCGACCGGTCGACGATACCCGTGATGGAGGGGTGCGAGAGATCGTTGACGACGGTCATGCTGAGCCTCCGGGATCAAAAGTCTTCGGTCATTCGGCCGCGTGTGCGAACAACCTGTGAAGTTCGTATGCGCCGATCGACGAGTATGTCGCCAGAGGAGGCGCAGGTGTTACCTGCATCTCATCGATTATTCCATGATCGCGGTGCATAAAAGCCGGATCCGAAGATCCTATCGGGTGAAATACCTGCTCAGGCCGCGTGGGCTCGCCGACGTTGCTTCAACGAATTACATAGTGGTAATTCAAGATTCGAGAGATAGGTCGACGTCTTGGACGCAGCGGATCACCGGAACCTACTTGCATCTCATCGGCAGGAAAGACCGAGGCTGGCACGCTCGTCGGATGGAATCACCGGACGGGATGAAGTGCCGGTTCATTTGAGCAAAATCCACAACCCTGACGCGCTCAGTACGATCAGACTTATCGCCAGCACACCACCCATCGCCAACGCAGGTGTTGCCTTTTCGTTTGTGAATTGCACCAAGCGTGCAGGTCTCGAACGGCGTTCGAAGATCGTCACTGCGATTATCAGCAAAGCGGCGATCAATGGCCCGATCAATGATGCTGCTCCGAATGGTGGCAGCCATCGCAAACATGCTGCGGACAAACCTAGGATCGACAAACTTGTACGCACAAATGAAAGCGAAGTGCGTTCGGACTGCAGACCCCCGTCCGGAGACCTCGGCACGCTTTCGGAACGAAGCGAGGTCATTTCAGCTCACAACCCCAATCACCAGTACCGTTGCGCAGATCACCAGGATCACCCCCACCGCCGGCGCCATCAAGGGAATTGGAAGCGTGCGCTCCGCTCTCAACGCTCGTTCCGAACTGATCCAATGAAAGAACGAGGTGACAGTGATCAGGGCTCCACCGATCAGCAGTAAGGCAGCCAAAGCAGAACGCGTTGTCGACGGCAGGATGTCGGCGCCGAAAGCTTCGAGTCCGACACCCGATGCCACAAATGCCGTCGCGGTGCGAATCCAGGCCAGGTACGTTCGTTCGTTGGCGAGCGTGAATCGCGGATCTGGGTCTTTCCCCGAAACGAAAGGTTTCCAGCTACCCATACTTTGTATTCCTATCTCGAGGAGACCCGTGCTCAATATTTTGTTGTACAGACTGCAGGCGGTCTCGTAATTCCCCAGGGGTAGCTGTCACCCATGTTCGGTGCTGCTGTGGTGAGGATATCGGTGACGGGCTCGGTTGTTGTCTATCGCGACCTGAGCACGATCTCGGTCGGATGGGTGTCGGCTGGGGTGTCGATAGCGCTCCGAACCGCCAGCGCAACGGATCCCGCCTGCAGAAACTTCGACCCGTCGTATTCCCCGCCCTCGTGCTCGACGATTGCGCGTTGCATATCGGTGTCGATCCTCCCGGGGTGCACCGACGTCACACGCAACGACGGCTCTTCCTGGCGCAGCGCATCGGCGAAGGCCCGCAACGCGAATTTCGACGCCGCATATCCGCCCCACCCCGGGTTGGCCCGGATGCCGGCACCCGAATTGATCAGGACCACATGTCCTCCAGCGCGCCGCAGTGCAGGCAGCAATAGCTGGGTCAGTGCAACCACCGACAGGACATTGCTCTCGTACTGGCGACGCCAATCCTCGACCGAAGACTCCTCGATCGTGCCGAGTGCCGCGATGCCGGCGTTGTGTACCAGAACATCGAGCGACTCAATCGGCTGCACTGCGGCGGCGACGGCGTCGTGATCGGTGAGATCCACCGGCCAGGGCGTGCCGGTACCGAGTTCGCTGGCGATCGAAGCGAGTGATTCGGTAGACCGTCCGCCGAGGTACACGTGGTGATCGGATGCAAGTTGCCGCGCAATCGCCGCACCGAGGCCTCGGCTCGCACCCGTCACCAAAGCTGTTCGAGCCAATGCTGCTGCAGTCATGAGTCCAAACTAGTCAGTGCGCTTACCTAGTCGAACGTCATGCCCGCTTCGGCCCCCATGGACATCGTCGTGTTGCTGCCGTCGAGGGATTCCCGGATGATGTCGGCGTGGCCGGCGTGCTGAGCGCACTCTCGCAAGATGTGGAGCAGGGTGTAGCGCACCGACTGCCACGAGCGTTCCGGAGCCCACGGCGCGGTCGGTAGCGGTACCTGGGCGTCGAGATCGAGATCGGTGATGGCAGCCTCGGTCGCGGCGGCGACGAGGGCGAACTCCTCGACGAGGCCGGCGACGCTCTGGCCCGGACTCATCAGGTATTCGGTCTCCATTCGGGACAAGTCGAACTCGGCGCATTCATCCATGGCAGCGATGATTCCCATCCAGGAACGCTCGTTGTTGACGACGTGGTTGAGCAGTCCGCCGAGGGTGAGGTCGCTGACGGTTGTTCGTTGCCTGGCCTGCTCATCGGTGATCCCCCGAACCGTGTACAGAAAGTTCTTGCGCTGGTCGGCGAGCATTCTTGCAATGTCGGCCTTCTCACCGGTGAGTGTCATGAAAGTTCCCTTCGTTGCTGGTGAAGACAAAGGTACGAGCGATTGCGGACAAGTTCAGTCCTCGATCGAGTCCGATGCGCGAGAAACCCAAAACAGACGCAAACTAGAACCATGGGCGACCGTGGATTCACTTCGACACAACTGGCCGCTCGAGCTGCTTATCTACTCCGCGGCAACGACTTGGGCACCATGACCAGCGCCGCACCGCGGCTGTATCCACATATGTGGAGCTGGGATGCGGCCTTCGTGGCGGTCGGACTCGCGCCGCTCAGCGTCGAACGAGCCGTGGTGGAGCTGGATACCCTGCTGTCCGCGCAGTGGAAGAACGGCATGATTCCGCACATCGTCTTCGCCAACGGCGTCGACGGCTACTTCCCTGGACCAGCACGGTGGGAGACGAGGGAACTGGCTGTACACGCGCCCGTCGGGCCGCAGACGTCGGGGATCACGCAGCCGCCGGTGCATGCCATTGCGGTGCAGCGCATCCTCGATCACTCGAAGCGACACGGTCGGACCACTCGGGCCGTCGCCGAGGAGTTTCTGGATCGTCGGTGGGAGAACCTCGTCCGGTGGCATCGATGGCTCGCCACGGCGCGCGACATCGAGGGCAGTGGCCGCATCACGTTGTTCCATGGCTGGGAGTCGGGCATGGACAACTCCCCGCGCTGGGATAGCTCCTATGCCAATGTCGTCGCCGGGCAGATGCCGCCCTACGTCCGCGAGGACCACGCGGTGATCACCGATCTGTCGATGCGTCCGAGCAACAGTGAATACGACCGCTACATCTGGTTGGTCGAAGAGATGAAACAAGTGGGCTACGACGACGCGGCGCTGGCAGAAAAGATGAGCTTCGCCGTGGAGGACGTCTTCGTCAGCGCCATCTTCGCGATGGCGTGCGATGTGCTCGCGACCATCGGTGAGGAACACTCCAAACCGCACTCCGACGTCCGAGACCTGCGCGAGTGGGCCGAGAAGTTTCGCAAGGGTGTGGTCGCGACGACCGATCAGCGTTCCGGGGCGGCCCGTGACTACGACGTCCGGGCGAGGCGCTGGATCTCCACCGACACGATCGCGATGTTCGCTCCCCTGCTGTGCGGAGGGTTGCCCCGCGAACAGGAACGCACGCTATTGCGGATGTTCGAAGGCACCCGATTCTGCGGACATCCGGATCTGCTGTTCGCTGTTCCGCCGTCGACGTCGCCGGTCTCGAAAGACTTTCGCGCACGGGAGTATTGGCGCGGACCGGTGTGGCCGGTCATGACGTGGTTGTTCTCGTGGGCGTTTTCGAGGCGCGGGTGGGCCGAGCGGTCGTTGACGTTGCGTGAGGAAGGCCTGCGGCAGGCCGGCGACGGGAGTTTCGCGGAGTACTACGAGCCGTTCACCGGTGAACCGCTCGGCAGCATGCAGCAGTCGTGGACGGCGGCAGCGGTACTGGACTGGCTCGGTTAGCTACTGCCCCAGTTCTCGGCCTTCGTCAGACAGAAAGGATGACCGGCCGGGTCCAGCAGCACCCGCCACGTCTCGCCCGGTTGGTCCTCGGGCAGACTCGCGCCGAGGTCGACGGCTTTCTTCGAAGCATCGTCGAGGTCCGTCACCGCGAGATCGAAGTGATACTGCTTGCTGCCGTGCGTATTGGGCCACACCGGCGCGACGTAGTCTTCGACGCGGCCGAATCCGAGTGCACTGCTCGGGCCTTGGAGCATCGCGTAGTCCCTCTCGGAATGGACGACGCTCCAGCCGAGTAGTTCAGACCAGAACTTCGCGCTGCTCGGCGGGTCGGGGCAGTCCAAGGTGACCATCTTCAGCGTCGCGATAGGTGTTTTTGTCATTTGCTCTCTCCTGCCAACGGTGTGTCGGTCCAGACTCCTAGACTCGGCTTGTGGTGGATAGGAAAAACGCGACAGCAACACATGCGGGCGTGCTCCGACCCGAAGAGTTGGCGCAGCACGTCGACCTGATGCGTTTGCCCTGCGCACCGTCACTGGCCCCGTGGGTCGAGAACTACTGGCTGCTGCGGTGGGAGTTGCCATCCGGTACGACCCACAGCAGCTCGACGCTGCCGCACCCGGCCTGCACGTTGAGTATCGAGCACGGTCATCGACGCTCCGGTGTCACCGATCCCGTAGTCGTGACCGGAGTACTCACCAAACGCTTCGATGTCACACTCGCAGAACGGGGTTGGGTCTTCGGCATCAAATTTCGACCCGGTGGATACGCGAGCCTGACCGACACCTCCGCTCGAACGCTGCGCGACGTGCCGGTCGCCTCACCGACCGCATTTCGGAAAGGCACGGTCGCCGCACTCGCAGAGTTGGGGCCGCACCACGATCCGGACCACTGCCGAACCGCCGTCGATACGGTCCTGGCACCCTACGAACAGCCGGCCGACTCCGACTACCTGGAGGTTCTGGACATCGTTTCGGTGATGCTTCACGACCGATCGCTGGTGCGTGTGGGTGACGTCGAGCAGCGGTGCGGTATCGGCGCTCGGCGGCTGCAGCGATTGTTCGAACGCTACGTCGGGGTGACACCGAAGTGGGTCCTCGGGCGGTACCGTATCCATGACGCCGTCAGTGACCTGGACGGCGGGTTCACCGGTTCGTTGGCCGATTTGGCGGCTCGGTACGGCTGGTTCGACCAGGCGCATTTCACTCGTGAGTTCACCGAGCTGATCGGGGTAACGCCGAGCGACTACCTTCGCTAGCCGGTCAGCGCACGCTCCAACGTCGGCCACGATTACGACTACTAGTGACGAAGGCCCACACAGCCGCCATCCAGCAGCTATGCGGGCCTCAGGGGCACCGGCGACTAGGTTTTCCAGACCGCAACCATGGCGGGACGCGGCTGAGAATCACCGCCGTCGGGCCAGTGCGACATCGGATTGTCGGCAGATGCCTCGTCGAACTCACCCGGATGCTGGACTGCGACGACGACGCGCTCGTCCGAGATGATCGGACCGCAGGTCTCGCCCCCGGCAGGGACGGTCAGGAACTGACGCGTCTCTCCACGTCGTTCGCCGTCGAGAACCACCGCGAACAAGCCGTCGTTCGACTCAAGAGCGTTGCCGTCCGTCGAGATCCACAGGTTGCCCTTGGAGTCGAACGCCAGGTTGTCCGGGCACGAGATGGGACTGACCTGAGTTTTGTCGAAGCCGCCGAAATAGGTGTCGGCCTCGTTCGGATCGCCGGCGACGATGAGGAGGTTCCACACGAACGTGGTGCCTGCATGGTCGTCGTCGATCTCGAGGATCTGGCCGTTCTTGTTCTTCTCGCGTGGGTTGGCCTCGTCGGCGGCTGCTTTTCCATCGGTGCCGCGCTTGGTGTTGTTGGTCAGGGCCACGTACACCTTCCCGGTCACCGGGTTCGGCTCGAAATCCTCTGGTCGGTCCATCTTCGTCGCGCCGACCTTGTCACCGGCCTGGCGGGTGAACACCGCCACCTCTTCGGCGGACATGCCGTCGACCAGCGATTCGCCACGGCCGTCGTCGCCGGTACGAAGGAGCGGAATCCACTCGCCTTTTCCGGCGAACTTACCGGCCTCCGGCCGCGTGCCGGTGCCGTCGATCGCGTCGGGGGCGTCACCGGTGAGCACAGCGACATGCAACGTGCCCGCATCGAGAATCGTCAGATTGTGACGCATCGCTGCTTGACCGTTGCCGGGCATCATCTTTCGGCTGGAGACGAACTTGTACACGTAGTCGAACCGCTCGTCGTCACCGCTGTACGCGACGACGGTGCCGTCAGCGGTGACGTAGATGGTTGCGGCCTCGTGCTTGAACCGACCCAGTGCCGTGTGCTTGATCGGAACCCCGGTCGGATCCCACGGGTCGACCTCGACGACATAGCCGAACCGGTTGACCTCGTTGGGTTCCTGGGCCAGATCGAACCGCTTGTCGAAACGCTCCCACTTGCGATCACTGGCCGCACCCTCTATCCCGTAGCGGGCAAGTCGCTGCGCGGCAACAGGATCGGTGACGGATTCGGCATTGCCGAAATATTGGTTGATGTTCTCTTCACCGGACAGCACGGTGCCCCAGGGGGTGAGACCCCCGGAACAGTTGTTGAACGTTCCGAAGACCTTGGTGCCTGTCGGATCAACACTCGTCCTGAGAAAGTCACTGCCCGCTGCGGGACCGGTCAGCAGAAACTCCGTCGTGCCGGTGATGCGACGGTTGTACTTACCGAGCCCCGGCGTCAGTGCTCCGGAACCGGATCGACCCGCCACCTGGACTACGGAAAGCCCATGTGCGGCAAGAGCGATATCGAACTGCTCACGTGTCGGGTTCTCCGCGTCGTATCCCTTGAACAGGAACGGCTCGGTGGTGTACTCGTGATTGACCACGAGAAGGTAGGCATTCGGCGTGCCCTCGATCGGCAACAGCCCGGCAAAATCGTTGTTGTACCCGAACTGCATGTTCTGCGCGGCCGCGGTCTGATTGTCGAAATCGAACGCGGGGGCACCCTCTAGAACCGGATCACCCCAGCGAATGATGACCCCCTGCTCGTAGCCCTGAGGAACCACGACGGCATCTTCGGTGTTGGGCTCGACGGCGATGAAGTCGACACCGTCGACCGGTGGTGTGCTCATCTCGCCGCTCGAAGCTGTCGGGCTTGCCTCGTCCGTGCTGCACGCGGCAAGGATGCTTCCGGCCCCGACCGCCACGACCGCCATCGCTCCTCCGCGGAGGACGCCGCGGCGCGTCATCGCAGTCTTGACGATGTCGCCGAAGTACTGGCCCTTCGAGGTGTTCGGGATCTCGTGGAAGCAGGCGTCGCCACACTTGTACTTGCACGTCAAGGAAGAACGCGCGGAGCTGCCGTCGTGGACCGAAAGGATCGGAAGAAGCTTCATGCCGCGAACGGTGACAGGTCGAAACGAAAGCGGGGAAACGCCGAGGTGAACGGCAGGCGATATCGAAGTGCCGCGCAGTTGCCTACAGGACCTGCGAGAGGAACTGCTTCAGGCGATCGGTATGCGGGTCGTCGAAAAGTTGTTCCGGGGTACCGGTTTCGATGGCACTACCGTGATCCATGAACAGCACCTTGTTCGACACCGAACGCGCAAAACCCATTTCGTGCGTGACGACGACCATCGTCATACCACCGGAGGCGAGGTCGGCCATCAGTGCGAGCACACCCTTGACCAGCTCAGGGTCCAGCGCCGATGTGGCCTCGTCGAAGAACATCACCTCGGGTTTCATGGCGAGTGCCCGAGCGATGGCGACGCGTTGCTGTTGACCACCGGAGAGGTTGCCTGGGCGCGAATCTGCCTTGTTCGACAGACCGACGAGCTCGAGTTGCTCCATCGCTCCAGCGCGCGCCTCGTCCTTCGACTGCCCTTTGAGCTTGCGTAGGCCGAGCGCGATATTGTCCGCGACCGTCTTGTGCGGGAACAGGTTGAACTGTTGGAACACCATGCCGATGCGCTGACGCAATTCGTCCGGATTGTCCTTCAACACGGATTTGCCGTCGAGCAGGATGTCGCCCTGGTCGGGTTCGTGGAGGCGGTTGAGCGCACGGAGCAACGTCGATTTGCCTGACCCCGAAGGCCCGATCACCGTGGTGGTGCGGCCCGCATCGACGTGAATGTTCACGCCTCTGAGCACCTTGTTGGTACCGAAAGCGAGATGAATGTCGGTGCCGGTCAACGAAACAGCCATTACTTACCTCTCCACCACGATTGATACTTCCAAGGGATCGAGCGTGCCCGAAGTATCGGCCTTACCGGAGCGCATGCGCTTGTCGATGAAGTTGACGAGGTGCGTCAGCGGGATGGTCAGGATCAGATAGAACACGCCCGCCGCCAGCAGCGGTGAGAGATTACCGGTCTGTGCTGCGGTGTCCTGCCCGACTCGAAACAACTCGCGTTGCGAGGCCAGCAGGCCGAGGAAGTAGATCAGTGAGCTGTCTTTGATCAGCGAGATGAATTGATTGACCGTGGCAGGCAGGACGCGTCGGATGCCCTGAGGCATGACTACCAGGGCCATCGAACGGCGATAGCTGAAGCCCAGTGCGCGTGAGGCCTCCATCTGACCCGAATCGACACTTTGAATACCGGAACGGAAGATTTCACCGAAGTACGCGGCCGACATCAACGCCAGTGCCGCGATGCCCAGCGGGAAAGGGCTACGGCTGCCGGTCAATTGGGTCAGCGTCGGACCGAAACCGAGACCGATGAGAAGAATGACGACCGCCGCAGGGAGGCCACGAAAGATATCTGTGTACACTCGCGCCGGCCATCGGAGCCAGCGGGAGCGGGAGATGCCCGCTACCGCCAACCCGATCCCGATCACCGTGCCGATCACCCCTGACGAAGCAGCGAGAATCAGGGTGTTGGGCAATCCGACGGTGATCAGCTTGGGAACGGTGTCCCAGATGAGGTCCCAATCGAAGAACGTGTCGTACAGATTCGACAGTGTGCTCATATCAGCTTGCAGGCAGGACGGAAGCCTTGCTGCCCGGCTTCCAGTCGGCGGGAACCTGGCGTTCGGGGTACCACTCGTTCTCGAGGGTATTCCACGTCCCGTCGGCGACGACGGCGTCGAGACCGGAGTTGAGAGCGTCGATCAACGGCTGATTGTCCTTGTTCACCGCGTACGCCGTGAAGTTGGTGGTGTTGATCGTCTTCTCGAGGATTGCGACGCCGTCCTCGGCCTTGACCTGACCGGAAGCCTGCTGCGACGGCGCGACCCATGCGTCGATCTGGCCGGACTTCACATTCGCGTACGCGGTGTTGTAATCCGGGAACCGCACGGGCTCGATACCGAGGGTGTTGGTGACGTAGTCGTCCTGGACGGTGCCCTGAACCACGCCGATACGCTGCTCGGTGTCCAAATCGGCGATGGTCTTGATCGCGTAGTCGTTCTTGGCGACAAGCGCCATCTCGCCGAAGTCGTATCCGTTGGTGAACCCGACGGTCTGACGACGCGCATCGGTAGTGGAGATCGACGAGGAACCAGCGTCGTAGACCTTGTTGTTCACCGCGGCGAGCAAGCTGGAGAACTCGGTGGCCGAGAACTCGACGGTCAGGTTCAACTTGGCGGCGACGGCCCGGAGCAGCTCGTTGTCGAAGCCGGTGAACTTGCCCGACGGGTCGATGAAGATGTTCGGCGGAGCGTCGGACAAGGTGCCGACGTACAGCTTGCCCGGCTCGATCAGACCGATGTTCGAGGTATCGATCTGATCGAGCGGGGTGACATCGTCCGTCGTGTACTTGTCGAGCGAAGTCTGGTCGGAGCCGGCAAGGGCGTCCTCGCCCGTTCCGCCCGAGCTGTTGTCACTCGAACATGCGACGGCGCCGAGCGTGAGAGCGAGCGTGGCAGCTACTGCGGCCAGGGTGCGGCCGCGTAAACGTCGACTGGTCAAGAGTGAACTCCTCGGTGCGGAAAACAAGTGAAATGACGTCCGAGGCTATCGCGAAGCCGCGAGCACCCGGAAATCAGATTGCCGCCAAGCTCAACCAGCACTCGGCGCAGTCCATTCCCGACCGGTGCTCACTGCTGGCTGTTGCGCCACCCGATGGCGTCGTGCAGATCCGTCATGTCGTAGTCCGGGCCGCCGATTCCGACGGTGAACAAGGTGGCTCCGGCATCGAGAAACGCCGGTGCTTTGTCAGCTCCGGGCCACGGCACCGACTTCGTGATCACCGAGGTATCGCGCCCGACGGTGACCCCGTGCTCGGCGAGAATCCCGGACTTACGCTTCAGCTCGTCGAGGTCGGCGAAGCTGTGCCAGATGTGCGCATACTTGGCGACCATCTTGAGCGTCTTCTTCTCCCCGCCCCCACCGATGAGAATGGGGATCTCGCGGGTAGGGGCGGGATTACCTACCGCCAGGCGATTGCTGATTCGAGCGAGGTTCTCGTTCAACAACTTCAGGCGCGACCCTGCGGTGCCGAAGTCGTAGCCGAAGTTGTCGTAGTCCTTCTGGTTCCAGCCGCCGCCGATGCCGAGGATCAACCTGCCGCCACTGATGTGGTCGACGGTTCGGGCCATATCGGCGAGGAGATCCGGGTTGCGGTAACCACCGCCGGTGACCAGTGCTCCGATCTCCACGTTGGACGTCTGCTCCGCCCAAGCGCCCAGCATCGTCCAACATTCGAAGTGGGCACCGTCGAGGTCGCCGTACAGCGGATAGAAGTGATCCCAGTTGAAGACGATATCGACGCCGGCGTCCTCCGCGCGCAGAACCGCGTCGCGAATGATCTGGTAGTCGGGTGCGTGCTGGGGCTGGAGTTGAACGCCGATCTTGATAGTCATGACTTCCATGATGCGCTTCCTCGCAGCGAACCCGCTTCAACCGATCTTCACACCGTTCTCGGCCATGGTGGCGCGCAGTAGGAAACCAGCTTCCTGACCGATGATTTCCCCGACCAGGGTGACGAATCGATCGACGAATTCCCCGCCATGGGAGGCAAGATCGGATCCTTCGGATTGCAAGTGGTGCGCAAGTTCGTGCAGGACTACCAGTTCGCGCAGCGCCCACGCCTCGTTGTTGCGGTGTAGAGGCACCGCAATGGTGTGGGTATCCCGCTCGTAGTGCGAAGCGCCGGTGCCCGAACGTTCACGGACCTGCACGACCGATCCAGCATGCGGCCAGGTTTCACGAACCCAGTCAAGCATCAAGACCGCGTCGACATAGATCTGCACCGACTCGATCGACGCGAACTTCCGTTCGATCGGCAGGGTGATGGTCGATCCGAACATCTCGACGGTGCGTAGTCCGCGCTCGTCTGCACGATCGAACATGACGCGAACCATGGCCTCGGCGTCGTAGACCTTCGATCGTTGTGAGTCCCTGTTCTTCACCGATGCGATTTTATGCCCTGTGGTCCAGTGCCCTGTTCTCCAACGCAACCGCGACCCAGAACTGCAAGTCGGCGCCCCGGCTTTCCTCTGGCGAGACGGTGATCCACCCGGTGCTCATCTTGCGGCCACGCATGTCTGCACGCTGGGCTCCCGGACGGGCGATGAGCTCCTCGGTGCGCGACGGGTCGCATCTGACCAGTAGATCACCGTCTACTGTGGCGCCGACGGCGATCTTTCCGTCGATCATGAACTGCAGTCCACCGAACATCTTCTTTTCCACGACCGGTACCGAGGCCAGCGCCGAGCGAATCCGTTCCGCGAGCTGTTCGTCGTAGGACATCGGCGTCAATCCTCCGGTGGTAGGAGAGTGGCAACATCCAGTGTTGCAGGCTCTTCCATCGAGTGGGGCCCGATCGCACGAACGCCGTCCGCAACGACCCACACGGTGTCTTTGCCGTCGACGAGATGCTCCATCACCTGCCGAGTTGTGTCGAACCGCGCCCCAACTCGGGCTCGCCGCCCAAGCGTGCTGCGCGTCCCGCTCTGTCTCCGGCGGCACGTGCACCGCGGGAGTATCCGGCATTAGCGGACTGCCCACGCCACGACCCTCGCGCCTTCGACGTCGAGGTGTAGAAGTCCTTCAGTTCGATTGCTTTGTCACGCAACACCACTGCGGTCCCGGCGTCGCGACTCTCCTCTTCGATCGCTTTTGCCTCGGTCTCTTTCTTGACGCTCGCGAGCCGCTTGCCGATGCGCTCGGCGAATGCAGTGTGAAAGTTGAGCCGGGCGGTGACGCCGGCAACGACGACAACTTCTTGACGTTTGTACTTTTTACGACCGATGGTTTCCGTGACAGTGCGTACGGCTGTTTCGTTCCGGTAAGAACCTGACTTGATGTATGCGTCCGAAGCGCGGACCATCTGGATCAGCAGGCTCGAATACAGCGCTTCACAGGTGTCGATGTCGGAGTCGAAACCGTATGCGAACACCTGAGTCGAGGATTGCGAGATGTCACATTTGACGTCGTTCGCACACGCAATGACGAGGAACAGCTTCACGAACGTGCGAAGCCCCTTCTTGCCCGGCTCGCCGATCCTGATGACGCGTTGCGTCGGTGCCGCTTGCTTCTCGCGCGAGGCACTGTGCGACCGAGCCACCGCAAGGTCGATCGACGTCGCTGTGGCCAACCGCTGGGCGGCCTCCATGAACGCCTCCGCCTCGTGCGGATTGTCGGTGGACTCAGCTTGGCGCAGCAGTCCGCCGATGCGGGTCAACATTTTGTCCGAACTCACCGGTAGGACGCTACAACGCCCCACCGACAACTCAGTTGACCGATTCAGGTGGGGCGAAATAACACCTATCGGGTGAGTTGTGTGCCAGAGTGCGTATCGACATGTGCGTCGGGGGCAGCACAGTTGGTACGTCACTGTGTTCGAACTCACTGTGATCTCCCCGACGCATACCAACGTGTACGAAGTTAGTGGAGAGACAAACAATGGCGTCTTTGATCTCGAAGGTGGCGGTGCTGGCAACAGCTGCAACGCTACTGACGCTGACCGCGTGTTCCAGTGACAGCGGTTCCAGCGATTCCGCGTCGGAGAACACCGACGGCCGCGGCCCCATCACCTACGTCGAAGGCAAGGACACCACCGAAACCGGTGTCGTCAAGCAGATCATCGACGAGTGGAACTCGACCCATCCGGACGAGCAGGTCACGTTCAAGGAGCAGTCCAACGACGCCGACCAGGCTCACGACGACCTGGTCCAGCATCTTCAGGCTGAGCAGAGCGACTACGACGTGATGGCGCTCGATGTCATCTGGACCGCAGAGTTCGCAGCCAAGGGATGGCTCGTTCCGCTCGAAGGCGAGTTCGCGCTCGACAATGCGGGCATCCTGCCCTCGACCGTCAAGAGTGCCACCTACAACGGCACGCAGTACGCCGCTCCGAAGAACACCAATGGCGGTCTGCTGTTCTACCGCAGCGACCTGCTGCCGAAGGCGCCCACCACGTGGGCCGAGCTGACCAACGACTGTGCGGTCGCCAAGACCAACAACATCGATTGCTACGCAGGTCAGTTCGCATCGTACGAGGGCCTGACGGTCAACACGTCCGAGATCATCAATGCATACGGCGGATCGTTCGTCGGCGAAGACGGCAAGACCCCGACCGTCGACAGCCCGGAAGCAAAGGCGGGTCTGCAGGCTCTCGTCACCGCTTTCGAGACCGGAGTAATCCCGGAGCAGGACACCACGTTCAAGGAGCCCGAGAGCCAGCAGGCCTTCGAGGACGGAAAGGCCCTGTTCCTGCGTAACTGGCCGTACGTCTACGGCACTGCAGCCAAGGAAGGCTCCGCCGTTGCAGGCAAGTACGCCGTAGCGCCGCTGCCCGGCGCAACCGGCGTCGGAACCTCGACGCTCGGTGGCTACAACGCTGCCATCAGCGAATTCTCCGAGAACAAGGCAACTTCCGCCGACTTCTTGCGATTCCTTCAGGGTGAGCAGGCCCAGCGCATCATCGCCGAGGGTGCACTTCCGCCCGTGCTCGGCTCGCTCTACGACGACCCGGCCCTCATCGCCGAGATGCCGTACCTGCCGGCGCTGAAGCTGTCGATCGAGAACGCTGTTCCTCGTCCCGTCAGCCCGTTCTACCCGGCCGTCTCGAAGGCCGTGCAGGACAACACGTTTGCTGCGATCAAGGGTGAGAAGTCGGTCGATCAGGCCATCGCGGACATGCAGGCCGGCATCGAGTCCGCCGGTTCCAACTAGCCCGTCCGTTCCCGACCGTTCTTTCGAAGCACTACAGGAGAACACACGATGGCTGTACCTACTGGTCAAACCAGTGGGGCTGTAGACACGACCGCGGCCGGGGGAGAATCCCCCGGCCGCGGTCGGCATACACGCACCGAGAAGAAGGCAAAGTTCGGGCTCTCCAGTGGGCGAGCGTGGCTACTGATAGCGCCGACGCTGGTCATCCTGGCCATAGTCATCGCGTACCCCGTCGTACGTGCCGTCATCATGTCCTTCCAGAAGGACGCGGGCCTCGACCCGGCGACCGGCATGTTCGTCAAGGGAGGCAGCGCAGGGTTCTCCAACTACACGCATTGGATTCTGCAGCAGTGCACTTCCGCGTCGGGGACGCTGGTTCCGTGCCCGCCCGGTACGCTCGGCTCCCAGTTCTGGGGAGCGGTAGGCAACACCGCCTTCTTCACGGTGGTGACGGTATCCATCGAGGTCGTCATCGGCTTCGGGATGGCTGTCATCATGGGTAAGACTTTCGGCGGACGCGCACTGCTGCGCGCCGCGATCCTGATTCCGTGGGCTATCCCGACGGCTGTGACAGCGAAGCTCTGGTACTTCATCTTTGCTTACGACGGTATCGCCAACAAACTTCTCGGAACCGACATTCTGTGGACCGGTGATGCCTGGCCCGCGCGCTTCGCAGTCATCATCGCCGACGTCTGGAAGACGACGCCGTTCATGGCGCTACTCATTCTTGCCGGTTTGCAGATGATTCCGGCCGACGTCTACGAGGCTGCCCGAGTGGACGGTGCGTCGGCGTGGCAGCGGCTGACGAAGATCACCTTGCCGCTGGTGAAGCCGGCCCTGATGGTGGCGATCCTGTTCCGCACGATGGATGCGCTCAGAATGTACGACCTGCCTGCCATTCTCACCGAGGGCAACCCGGCCACCCGAACCATTTCCATTCTGGTGGTGGAGCAGATACGGCAAGGATTCAACAGTGCCGCATCGCTCTCGACCATCTCGTTCATCATGATCTTCATAGTCGCGTTCATTCTGGTGAAGTTTCTCGGGGCCAATGCTGTTGCCACGCAGGAGAATCAGCGTAAGGGCGTGGTCCGATGAAAAGTACTGCGATGAAAACTGCTCGCATCTATCTCGGCGTTGCGATCATCCTGATCTGGGGCCTGGCACCGTTCTACTGGATGGTCGTGACCGCGTTACGAGATCCGCGCTACACCTTCGACACTACGCCGTGGCCGACGCATGTCACGATGGAGAACTTCTCCAACGCCTTGTCCACGAGTAACGGCAACAACTTCGTTCGAGCGGTGATCAACAGCCTGATCATCGGCGGCGCAACCACTCTCGTTGCCCTCGTCATAGGCATATTCTCCGCGTATGCCCTCTCGCGGATCGACTTTCGGTTCAAGTACATCGTCGTCGGTATCGTGCTCGGCGCCTCGATGTTCCCGGTCGTGGCATTGGTGACGCCGCTGTTCCAATTCTTCACCGACATCGGGTGGATCGGTACCTACCAGGCGATGATCATCCCGAATATTTCGTTCGTACTGCCGCTGACCATTTACACCCTGGCCGCGTTCTTCGCCGAATTGCCTTGGGAGCTGGAAGAAGCCGCCCGTATCGACGGCGCAGGACGCTTCCAGGCGTTCCGACTGGTCATGTTGCCGCTCGCAGCACCGGCGCTGTTCACCACTGCCATCCTCGCCTTCATCGCGGCAGTCAACGAATATCTCCTGGCGAGTCAGCTCTCCAGCGACAAGACCGAACCAGTGACGGTGGCTATCGCCCGGTTCTCCGGCAACGACCCGCATGTGGTTCCGTACGCGGCGATCATGGCGGCGGGCACCATCGTCGCGATCCCGCTGGTGATCATGGTCCTGCTGTTCCAGCGTCGCATCATCTCGGGCCTGACTGCAGGCGGAGTCAAGTCGTGACTGCGGGCGATCACCTCCAGATGCTGGCGGGCATTCTGGGGTTCTTCGCGCTGATGGCGTTCGTGGCTGCAGTGGCAGGCATCGTCGGTGGCGATCCGAGCGTATGGGCGTCGGTCGTCCTGCTCGGACTGCTTGTCGCCCTTGCCTTCGTCGTCCGCAAGCTGAGGGTCCAAAGCTGACCTTTCGCACGGCCAATTCTCGATTCTGGACTTCAGGACCTTTCGATGTCTCCCGAACCTAGTGCGTCGATACTGTCTGGCTTCACGGCGATCACTTCGATCGCTGAAAGATGGTCACGATATTTGGTGAATGTTGTTCGCATAGACAGGATCCGGCGTCGGGCATCCCCCTCCCGCGCGACATTCGCGACGAATTTCAGCGTTCGCAACAGCCCCTCGTCGGCGAAGATGCGCCGTGGCTCGAGCAAGGCCATCGGCGCGAAGCCCACGTGTTCGATCTCGAATCCGGCCGCTCTGAGAAGGTTGGTCCATTCCGTCGGGGTCAGCGGCCGAGCGTTGACCTTGATCGACCGGGCAAGATCCTTTCGGATTTCGTTCTTGATCGAGTCATCGAGATCATTCGGCTCGATGGCAAGTTCGTGAATGGCGTATCGGCCGCCCGGGCGCAGCACGCGCAAGGCTTCGGCTGCTATCTCGATCTTGTGGCGGTCGGTCTGCATGGTAAGCATCGCTTCTCCGATGACCACATCGGCGCTGCTGTCCGGGAGTCCGGTGCAGCTAGCGTCGCCGCTGACTACATCACCCTGGTGGCCGATCGCGGAGCGCGTCAGTTCGGCCGCATCGGGGTCTGATTCGACACCGACGTAACTGGATGGGTGCAGAGCAAGGATCGACTTCGCCGTCTTACCCAGTCCTGGGGCGAGTTCCACGACATCGGAATCTTGTAGGGACGCAGCATCGAGCATCTGCTCGGTGAGTTTCTTACCTCCGGGACGCAGTACACGTTTGCCCAGCCGCGCGAGCAACCAGTGACCCGGCAGGTCTGCGATCTTGCGTTCGGAAAAGGGAAGAGTGTTGCTCTCGTTTCGATTCTCGTGGTTGTCACTGCGCTCTTCGGCGTTCATTCTTTTGTGGTCCCTTCTTGGTTTTCAACGGTTGGGATGTTCAGCGGTCGGTCTGCGCTGCGACGCGAAGTGGCAGCACGCTCTGGTGGCTCCGGCCATCGATCTCGATGCGAGCAAGATGCACGTCCACGCCGAACACCTCCCTCATGTGATCGATGGTGATGACTTCGTCGGTCGGTCCGTGACGCGGTTCGTGATGTGCGTTCAGGAGCAGCGCTGTGTCCGCGATACGCAGAGCGTGCGTCGGGTAGTGCGTGTTCATGACCACTGCAATGCCGTGTGTGTGAGCGAGAGAATCGAGTAGATCGAGCACCACTAGCTGATTCTTGAAATCCAGTCCCGTCTCGGGTTCATCGAGCACGAGCACGGACGGTTCGGCAACGAGAGCCCGCGCGATGAGCACCATCTGAAATTGCCCCCCACTCATTTGTCCGCAGGGCACGTCGCGCAAATGGATGATGCCGATCTCCTCCATCACCCGCTCGGCCATCGACGTCTCGCGCGTGCTCGGCTGAGCGAAGGTCGAAAGGTGAGCGCTGCGCCCAATAGTGACCATGTCGATTCCTGTCAATGACACGGAGGCGGCATTGCGCGCCTGGGGTACATAAGCGACGTTCCGCCACAGTTCGGCTGGACGCATCGTGCTGATATCGGTTCCATCGAGCGTGCTCGATCCTGACGTCCAGCGCAGTAACCCGACCATGCACCGAAGGAGCGTGGTTTTCCCGACACCGTTGGGTCCGAGAATCGCCAGGACCTGGCCTGGGTCGAGGGCCAACGAGATACCGTCGAGAATTGGCAGCTGTGGTCCGTATCGGAAAGTGCCGGATTCGATAGCCAGTCTCATACCCATTTTCCTCCTGTCCTACGTAAGAGCACGATGAAGAATGGGGCACCGACTACTGCGGTCAATACCGAAATCGGTACCTCCGATGCTGAGACGGTGCGTGCGAGAGTATCGATGACGACCAGAAAGATGGCTCCCAGAAAAATACTCACGGGAACGACGAAACGGTTGTTGTTGCCGCACAGCATCCGAGCGCAATGTGGGATGAGCAGCCCGACCCATCCCACCTGACCGCACATCGAGACGCATGAGGCTGTGATGAGCGTTGCTGCGACGATGATGACACCGCGCGTCCCACGAATGTTCATTCCCGACGCCCGTGCCTCATCGTCACTGAGAGCGAGAATATTCAGGCGCCACCGAAGTAGGACGATGATGACGACGCCGAAAAGTATCAGCGGGCCCCCGACTATAAGTCCCTGAGCACTCGCACCCGCGAGGCTTCCCATCAGCCAATAGGTGATTTGTGGCAGTTTATCGTTGGGATCGGCGGTGTACTTGAGAATCGAGAGCAACGCATTAGCGATTGCCGCAACCACTACCCCCGAGAGAATCAGCATGACCACGTTGCTTCGGCCGTTCGTTCTCGCGATCGCAGTAGTGAAGGCAACGGCCGCCAAACCACCTACCAACGAGACCAGCTGAACACCGATCATCGGAAGACTTGCCACGAGAGCAAGGACAGCACCTACCGAGGCCCCTGCCGTAACGCCGAGAGTGTCTGGTGTAGCAAGTGGATTCGAGAAGATACTTTGAAATGCCGCGCCGGCGCAGGCAAGCCCAGCGCCAACGATGATCGCAAGTCCGATGCGCGGCAACCTCAACCCGAAAACCACGGAATCCAAGACAGGGCTCACCGCGTCGCCACCCAGTCTCGATCCGATTGCCGCGAAGACTTCCTGTAGCGACAGTGGAAAGCGCCCCATCGCCACACATGCTGTCGCAGAGATCACCAGTGTGACTACGAGGGCCACGGGCACCCACCACCGCAGGCGCCCGTCGCTGACGACAAAATCATTCATTCGAGAAGAGACCCTGGTAGATCGCGTTCGCCTGGTCCCCGCTCAACTCGTATCCGTATACCTGCCGGTAGTAGTCCTGCGTCTCGGCAACCAAATCGACGTCGCTGAACTCATCGGGGTAGATGACCTTACCTAACCAGCTGGTCACCAATGGCGCGTCCGGGTTCGGGGTGAACCAACTCCACATTCCCAGATCGGTGGAATAGACCTTCTTCTCCTGCACCGCACGTAGGGACGAAAGGTTCAATCCGTCAACGGAATTGGACAGAACTTGATCGGGGGTAATGCCGGCGGGTCCCGATCCCCCGATCAGAACCACGTCAGGATCCCACGCCAGAATTTGCTCGGCGGTCACGGCAGCAAGCCCGCCTTGGGCACCTACTGCGGCATTGTCTGCGCCGGCCGTTTCAAGCCAGTAGTAGCCGAAGAAAGGAGTTTCACCCGCTACCCGAAGTGTTCCAGCTGCATAGTTGTACACGATCAGTGCGTCTTTTTTCGCACCGCCGGCGATATTGGAAGTCCTACTGAGCGTGTCGGCCACCGTCTGTTCACCTCGAGCGATGACCGAGTCCATCTTCCCCGGCTCTTGAAACACTTTCTCGAGTAGCTCGAGCCAGTCCTTGTACACCACAGTGGGATTACCGCTGGTGGAAAATCCGACTGCGGGAATTCCGGCGGCTGCAAACATTTGAGCGTGTTCGGTGTTATTGGCGTTGTAGAACACCACATCCGGTTCGAGAGTGAGCAGTGTCTCGACATTGAGCTCGCCGTTGTCGTAGTAGCTGGTGTCCACATCCAGAATTTCTGGCGCCATCTGCGCAACTACCGTGTTCTCCAGCGATCGAACCACCGCATCCGACATTCCGACGAGATGCGGGGCGCTGCCCTCCTGATACGCCACGTACGTCGAGGCCAGGGGGATCTCGTCGAAGGCCACCCGTTGTATGTCCGAGGGAATACTTACTTCGTTTCCGGTGTGGTCGACGATCGAAACGGTGCCCGCTGCGGAACCATCAGCTGTGGTGTCGTTGTCGAGCGTCGAGGAGTCGGTATTCGCCGTGCACCCGACCACGGCCATGACCACGGCGAGGGTCGTCGCGCCGGCGAGGATGAGATCGGGGAACCTACGTGACATGGGCGGACTTCCTTCGAACTAGCAGGAACGCTGGGGGTGCCGGTCGGCATGATGGGAGCGTCACGTGCTCTAACCGACCAGCGTGATGATCAACCGGGCGCGTTCTATCGCCGTGACTTCATGCGGATTTTCTGCAGCAATGTGCAGGATTGCACCTGTCAGCAACGTGTGAACTTCGCCGTCGACAGCGAAGTTCACCGATCCCTGCACCACCTGAACGATGATCGGGACCGGTGCCTGGTGTTCCGCCAGCACGGCGCCCTCGTCGAAAGCGAGGTGGCGAATGCGAAAACCCGGACCGTCGAAGGTTCGATGCGGTGAAACACCACCTTCTCGAATCGGGTTCTGTTCAGATAGTGCGGCCAAACCGTGGGAAACGAGAATTGATGACCGATCGGACATTGTTTTCACTCTCGTCGGGGTTCACCGTGCATGGAGGACAGTCCTCGTTGGCAACGGCGGAACAAATCGATACAGCTGAACAGCACATCGGAGCCTAGGTACTGTTAGCCTTGCCTTACTTGCGAAGTAATACTCGCATCATCGGCACTCGATGTCGGTTGCCATGGCAACGTTCGACGGGAGAGGTACATCTCATGTTCGATTCAGGCATCGAAGACCGCGCCTGGCTGCCGGATGTCATGGGCAGTGAGCTGTTCGCAGGATTTACGGTGGAAGAAATCACGATGGTGACCGAATGCTTGGGCGCCCGTTTGATCTCTTTCGATCACGGCCAAGTTCTGATGCGCGGCAACTCACAAACCAACGTCGTAGGACTCGTAATCGATGGATCGGTCTTCGCCAGCACTATCGACGGCAAGGGAGTACGTAATCTTGTCAGCGCCGTCGAGGCTCAGGACGTGTTCGCCGAGGACATGCTTGCCCATGAGCTGCATCACACCGAAAATACTGTGACCGGGGCAATCCCCGGCCGGGCGCTATTCCTCGGAATGGACAAGATCGTCCGCGCACCGGGCCCTTTGTGCCACCTCAGGAGTCGCGTCGTCGAAAACCTGTTTCGTGTCATGTCGACGAAGAATCGAATGCTGCACGAGAAGCTGTCGATGGTTTCGCGAAAGTCATTGCGCGAGCGAATCGTTCTTTTTCTCGGCGATCAACAAGAAAGAACCGCGTCCTCGCAGTTCACGGTGATCTTCTCACGCGCAGAATTGGCGGACTACCTCAACGTGGACCGCACGGCGCTCTCCCGCGAGTTGATGCGAATGAAGCATGAAGGGCTGATCGACTTCTACCGGAACAGCTTTTCCATAAAATTGCCGCTTACCGCTGCCACAATGTGAACCGGACAGGTCCCCGGCTCGAATGCACGGATCTGCTGAATCTTGTTGTCGGTCCACGGTACTGGAACGGTGGGTGCCTTCTCACACGCGTCGCCGACGTGGAGGGATGTGCCACAAAAGAAGGTACCGACTTGCCCAGGTGAGTGGAGACACGTCCTGAAGGACGTATTTCCACTCACCTGCAGGGTTGACTACGCGTCGATGATGAACGCTTCGAGCTGCGTGCGCGCGACGTCGTCGGCGAGCTGCTTGGGCGGGCTCTTCATCAGGTAGGCAGACGCCGGGATGACCGGTCCACCGATGCCACGATCGAGGGCGATCTTCGCTGCGCGAACCGCATCGATGATGACGCCGGCCGAGTTGGGCGAGTCCCAAACCTCGAGCTTGTATTCCAGGCTCAGTGGCACGTCGCCGAAGGCGCGGCCTTCGAGCCGGACGTAGGCCCACTTGCGGTCGTCGAGCCAACCGACGTGATCCGAGGGTCCGATGTGAACGTCCTTGGCGTTGAACTCCTTCTGGAGGTTCGACGTCACTGCCTGGGTCTTGGAGATCTTCTTCGACTCGAGGCGGGTGCGCTCGAGCATGTTGAGGAAGTCCATGTTGCCACCGACGTTGAGCTGCATGGTCCGGTCGAGCTGGACGCCGCGATCTTCGAACAGCTTCGCCATGACGCGGTGCGTGATGGTGGCGCCGACCTGGCTCTTGATGTCGTCGCCGACGATGGGGACGCCTGCGTCTTCGAACTTCTTGGCCCAAACCGGGTCACTGGCGATGAAGACGGGCAGAGCGTTGACGAATGCGACGCCTGCGTCGATCGATGCCTGCGCGTAGAACTTGTCGGCTTCTTCGGATCCGACGGGAAGGTAGGAGACGAGGACGTCGACCTTCGCGTCGCGGAGGGCCTGGGCAACGTCGACTGCTTCGGCGTCGGCCTCGGTGATGGTCTCGCGGTAGTACTTGCCGAGTCCGTCGAGGGTCGGTCCGCGGAGTACCTGGACGTTCTTCGGCGGTACGTCGGCGATCTTGATCGTGTTGTTCTCGCTGGAGAAGATCGCGTCGGAGAGATCGAAGCCGACCTTCTTGGCGTCCACGTCGAACGCGGCGACGAACTCGACGTCGCGGACGTGGTACTTGCCGAACTTGACGTGCATGAGGCCGGGAACGGTGGTGTTCTCGTCGGCGTTCCGGTAGTACTCCACGCCCTGGACCAGGGATGAGGCGCAGTTGCCCACACCCACAATGGCCACGCGGATGGCGTTGCTGTTCTCACCCATGGTCGGGTTCTCCTTCTGTCTTGGAAACATTGTTCGGATTCGTGGTGGAGGTGACGGACGGGCCCGCCTGCTCGGCTGCGATTACTTCGTTGAGCCACCGCACTTCGCGATCGCTCGATTCGAGGCCGAGTTGGTGAAGCTGACTGGTGTACCGGTCGAGCGTCCCGTTGGCTCGCCCCACGGCGTCGCGGAGTCCTTCACGGCGCTCCTCGACCTGGCGTCGCCTGCCTTCGAGGATGCGCACCCGGGCTTCTGCCGGTGTGCGACTGAAGAAGGCGAGGTGGACGCCGAATCCGTCGTCGGTGTAGTTCTGTGGTCCGGTGTCGGCAACCAACTCTGCAAAGCGCTTCTTACCTTGCGGAGTGAGCTCGTACACACGCCGTGCCCGACGTTTCACGAGGGTGTCCGGCCCCGCATCCTCGGCAATCAGCCCGTCCGCCTGTAGGCGGCGTAAGGCTGGATACAACGAGCCGTACGAGAAGGCTCGAAATGCACCGAGGAGTCCGGTCAGACGCTTGCGGAGTTCGTATCCGTGCATCGGCGCTTCGAGGAGCAAACCGAGGATTGCGAGCTCGAGCATGCGACCCTCCTCCTCTGATGTCTGTACCGCAATTGTTGATGCGATTGCCAAGCATATACACAAAATGTATCGACCCGATATAAGTTTGGACATATCTGGGCCTTCGGGTAGCCGAAAATGCAGTCCGAAGCTCGCGTGCGAGACCTAGGCGCTCGCAAGTGGTGAACGCTCCGGCAGAGGTGAAGCGCCGTGGGCGGAGCCAATTTCAGCGAGAGGTGGCGCGCCGTTGTCACATCAGAGTCGGGATGCCAGGTTCGCAAGTCTGCGGCCGCACGTACTCTGGTCCTCGTGCGACTTCAGCGACAGGTGGTGGACTACGCCCTTCAGCGACGGTCACTGCTCGCCGAAGTTTATTCGGGCAGGACCGGCGTGGCTGCGGTGTGTGATGCCGATCCCTATCTACTACGTGCGGCCAAGTTCCACGGCCGCGGTAGCGACGTGGCGTGCCCGATCTGCCGCAAGGAGCAGCTCACCCTCGTCTCGTGGGTGTTCGGCGAGAAGCTGGGGACACTCTCGGGTTCGGCGCGGACGTCGGACGAACTCGTTCGCCTCGCGGCAACGCAGGAGGAGTTCTCTGTCCACGTTGTCGAAGTCTGCCGTTCCTGCAGTTGGAATCACCTGGTCCAATCCTATGTACTAGGTGCAGTTCCCGCCCCGAAGCAACCGCGACGGCTCCGATCGGGATCTCGCGAACCGAACCGTCGAACAGCGAGCGAGTGAGACACACCGCGTCGCTGACAATCCCGGTCGGCATACGGATGTGCCTGCCGCAACCACTGGAGACCTGTACGTGAGTTCCCCCTACGACAACACGCCTGGTGGCCGCGACAACACGCCAGGCGGCAGCGACAACACCCCAGGCGCTGGCGGCCCGCCCCCCGGTCGTCCGCCGATGGGCCCACCCCCGGGCGTTCGACGCGACGCGCAAGGTCGGCCTCTCGGTCCCCCGCCAGGACGACCGCAGGGTCCGCCTCCGGGTCGGCCGCAGGGTCCACCGACGGGACGGCCGCAGGGTCCACCGACGGGTCGGCCGCAGGGTCCACCGACGGGTCGGCCGCAGGGTCCGCCTCCGGGTCGGCCAGGCCCACCGGCAGGAGGCCAACAGGGTTCGCCGCCGGGACGTCCTCTCGATCCGCCGCTCCGACCACAGGGCCCCCCGCCGCAGACCCGCCGACCCATGCAAGGCGGTCCGCCTGCAGGCCGTCCGCCTGCAGGCAACGGCCCGGCTGGTCCACCTCCCGGGCGCCCTCCGCTACCCATCCGCGGCCCCGAAACGGGCCCACCGGTTGCACGCGGTGCCGGTGGGCTTCCGCCGACCGGACCGCCGGACAACCCGCCCCCACGTTCTTCGGGCAATGAACCGCCCGAACCGCCCGAGAGAGGTTCCGCCGCGAACACGAAGAAGAAGTCCAAGTGGCGGCCCGTCCGTCGCACGCTGTATGCGCTGATCGCGTTGGGGATGATCATTCCAATTCTCGCATTCATGGTCGCCTACACGGTCGAGGACGTCCCACGCCCGGGCGACATCAAGACCAACCAGGTCGCCACAATTCTGGCGTCCGATGGTTCGAGTGTGCTCGGTAGGGTCGTGCCCCCCGAGGGCAATCGCACCGATGTGTCGATCGAGCAGGTGCCGTTGCACGTGCGCAACGCGGTGCTGTCAGCGGAGGACAGGGACTTTTATTCCAATCCCGGCTTCTCGGTCACCGGCTTCGGACGCGCATTGCGTGACAACGTTCTCGGACGCGACAGTGCAGGTGGTGGCTCGACCATCACCCAGCAGTACGTCAAGAATGCCCTGGTCGGATCCGAACGCACCTTGACGCGAAAGATGCGCGAGCTCGTCATCTCGTCGAAGATGGCTCGTCAGTGGTCCAAGGACGACATCCTGGCGGCATATCTGAACACGATCTACTTCGGCCGAGGTGCGTACGGGATCGCTGCCGCGTCGACGGCGTATTTCGGCAAGCCGGTCGACCAGTTGACTGTCGAAGAAGGTGCCGTGCTGGCGGCCACCATTCAGCAGCCGTCCGGCCTGGACCCCGAGTTCAATCCGACCGGTGCTCAGACGCGGTGGAACTATGTGCTCGACGGTATGGTTTCGCAAGGAAATCTGGAGCAGGCGCAGCGTGCAGCGATGCAGTACCCACGTTGGGTTCCCGCCTCACAAGCCGAAACCGGCGACAGTGACTCCGGCCCCAACGGGCTGATCAAGTCCCAGGTTCTGCGTGAACTATCAGCTGCCGGTGTCAGTGAACAGGACCTCAATACCGAGGGGTTGCAGATCACCACGACGATCGATCCCGTGGCGCAGGCCGCAGCGATCGATGCGGTCGACTCGAACATGGAGGGCGAGCCCTCCGAGCTGCGTGCGGCATCCGTCTCGGTCGACCCACGCACCGGCGCGGTCAAGTCCTACTACGGCGGCTCGGACGGCGGCGGATTCGACTTCGCTCAGTCGGGTCTGCAGACGGGGTCCTCGTTCAAGGTCTTCGGCCTTGCGGCGGCACTGGATCAGGGCATTCCGCTTTCGCAGATGTTCGACAGCTCGCCGCTTACCGTCAACGGCATCCCCATCAGCAATGTCGAGGGCGAATCCTGCGGAACCTGCACCATCGCAGAGGCGCTCAAACGCTCGCTCAACACGAGCTTCTATCGCTTGCAGTTGTCGATGGACAACGGTTCGCAGGCGATTGCAGACATGGCACACAAGCTCGGAATCCCTGAGGAGATCCCGGGCGTCGGTCCCACGTTGACCGAGCCGAACGGTGCCGGACCCAACAATGGAATCGTGCTCGGCCAGTACCAGTCTCGCGTGATCGACATGGCCTCCGCCTATGCGACGCTCGCTGCGTCGGGTGTCTACCACGCGCCGCACTTCGTGCAGCGCGTCGTCACGGCCGACGGTACGGTCCTGTTGGATCGGGGTGCCGAGGCAGGCGAACAGGTCACCTCCGCCGCTGTTGCAGACAACACCACCGCTGCGATGCGGCCGATTGCCGGATACTCCAAGGGCCACAATCTGGCCGGCGGCCGTCAATCCGCCGCGAAGACGGGCACTGCACAGCTCGGCGATACCGGCGAGAACAAGGACGCCTGGATGGTCGGTTACACCCCCTCGCTGTCGACGGCAGTATGGGTGGGAACCGAGCAGGGACTTCCTCTGCAAAACAGCTACGGCGGATCGATCTACGGTTCTGGACTCCCGTCGGATATCTGGAAGGACACGATGGACGACTCGTTGGAAGGAACGTCCAACGAGAACTTCCCGACTCCCGAGCCGATCGCCGGTCAGGCTGGTGTGCCGCAGTACTCGGCTCCCGCAGCCCCGGCCACGACACCCAGCGCAGCAGCAGTGGTGACGCCACCACCACCGATCACGTTGCCGATCCCAACGGAGATTTCGCCGCCCGTCGTGATCACACCGCGCCAGGTCGAGATCCTTCCGGGGGTGACGATTCCGCTACCGGGCCTCGCTCCGGCGCCGGCGCAGTCGCCCGAATCCGCCACACCACAGACGCCCGAAGAAGAGCTCGAACCTGCTCCGGCTCGGTAGCGTGACCGGGTGAGCGACGACAGATCCATCGAACCCGGAGCCTTCGAACCCGGAGCGAGGAAAGTCGTCGCGAGTCCGGGACCGTTGGCACCCGACCGATCCTCGAACGTGGCCCGAGACCTCCCGGGCGCGAACGACCCGATGACCGCAGAGTTCGCTGCGGTCATCGGTGGGTCGGCGGGCAAGCACGCACTGATCGGCCGCCAGCGATTTCTGACGCCGCTTCGGGTGGTGTTGCTCCTCGCCGTAGTGTTCCTGAGCTTCGGTTGGTTCGCCAAGGCCGGCTGTATTCAACAGGCACCCAACGGAGCAGAGGGATCGCTGGGTCTCGACTGGAGTGGTAGCCGTCAGTACGTTGCAATGTGCTATTCCGACACCGTTCCGTTGTACGGCGCAGAGCGCTTGGACCAGGGCGCCTTCCCGTACAAGAAGTCGTGGGAAGAAGTGGCCGCAGACGGAAGCACGCAGATTCGCTACATGGAGTATCCGGTCCTGTCGGGGATGTATCAGTACGGCTCGATGGTCGTGGCCAAGGCGTGGAGTTCGATCTCCTGGCTGCCGCAGGCGCTCTCGGTGGTGATCTACTTCAACGTCGTCGCGATCGGGTTGGCCCTTGCATGGTTGGTCACCGTCTGGGCGACAGCGATGTCGGCCGGCCGGCGCATCTGGGATGCGGCGCTCGTGGCAGGTTCACCGCTGGTCATCGTGCACGGTTTTACCAACTTCGACGCGCTGGCAACAGCTTTCGCCGCCGTGGGAATCTTGGCTTGGGGGAGGAAGCGACCCGTACTGGCCGGTGTCCTGCTCGGTCTCGGCGGCGCGACCAAGTTGTATCCCCTGCTTCTCTTGGGCCCGCTCCTCGTATTGTGTTGGCGCGCCGGGAAGATGCGCGAATGGTTCCTGACCGCTTCCGCCGCCCTCGGAGCGTGGCTGGCCGTCAATCTTCCTATTGCACTCCTGTTTCCGAGCGGATGGTCGGAGTTCTTTCGGCTCAACTCCATGCGCGCTGCCGACCCGGATTCGATCTACAACGTCATCTCGTCGTTCACCGGATGGACTGGATTCGACGGAACCATGTATCCGGGTGACAAACCGCTGTTCCTCAACGCCGTCACGATGGTGCTGTTCGTTGCCGTGTGCGCCGGTATTGCCTACATCGCGATGAATGCTCCGATGCGTCCGCGATTGGCACAGTTGAGCTTCCTCGTCGTCGCCGGTTTCCTACTGACCAACAAGGTGTGGAGTCCGCAGTACTCACTGTGGCTCGTGCCCCTGGCTGTGCTCGCACTACCGCATCGAAGATTGTTGTTGGCGTGGATGGTGATCGACGCCTTCGTCTGGTTCCCCCGGATGTACTACTACCTCGGTGTCGCTGACAAGGGCATCCCGGAGCAATGGTTCACCGCGGCCGTCGTCGTGCGTGACATCGCCGTGATCGCACTGTGTGCGTTGATAGTTCGGCAGATCTATCGCCCGGACGAGGATCTCGTGAGACTGGGCGGGGTGGACGATCCGGTGGGAGGAGTGCTCGACCATGCGCCGGATGCGCATCGGGTCACGAAAACCACCGCACCGCAGGCGGTTTCCGTGCCCATGCGCGTGGACTAGATGTACTTGCCGAGATGCGGAACTGCTTCGCCTGCGTGCTTGGCGGCGATGCCGTCACCGATGGCCTGAAGCTTCCAGTTTCCACCCTCGCGGTAAACCTTTGCCATGACGAGTCCGGTGAACGGCATCCCGCCCTGGAGAGTGAAGCGGGCGAGCTCGGTGTTGTTGGTGTCGTCGACGAGGCGGCAGAATGCGTTCTCGACCTGCTCGAAAGTTTGCCCTCGGTACGAGGTCACCGTGAACACGATCGCGGTTACATTCGCGGGAACACGCGTGAGGTCTACGTTCACTACCTCGTCGTCGCCTTCGCCGGCGCCGGTCAGGTTGTCGCCCTGATGCAGGATCGACCCATCCTTGGCCTTCAGCTGGCCGTAATACACGACATCTGCCACGTTGCGCCCGGCGAACATGATCGCCGACGCGTCCAGGTCGATGTCCCCGCTGCGTCCGCCACCGCCGAAGAAGCCGGTCTTCTTGGGCGCCGCCACCGGGTCCCATCCCAGACCCATCCGGATCTTCGTCAGCGCGACGCCACCGTCCTTGCGCAGTGTGACCTTTTGACCCTTGGTCAGGCTGACCGGACGGGCCTTCGTCAAACTGACCTCGGATGGGCCGGACGGCGGTGGTGTCGGTGCGGGCGGGGGTGTGGGTGCAGGAGGAGTCGGTGCGGGAGGAGGAGTCGGGGTTGCCGGTTGCGCGGCGGGAGCGTCGTCGACGGACACACCGTGGTCGGTGACGAGTGCAGCGAAACCGCCGGAGTAGCCCTGTCCTACCGCGCGAACTTTCCAGGTGCCCGAGCGTCGATACACCTCGATTGCGATCACGATGGACTCGCTGCTCAGGCCGTCGATGACGTACTTGTACAACACGTTGCCCTGCGCGTCGGCGATGCGAGCAGTGGGCGGTGCGCCTCGGCCGAAGCTGCTCGACGCGTCGTCGAGGGTGATGACTGCGCGGATCTGTTCGATATCGGCGGGGATTTCGGTCAGTGCGATCGATAACTGTCCGGGTTGTCCGGTGGCGCCGGGAGCCAGAGAAACACCAGGCCCGGTCGGTTGATTGAAGAAGACGAAGTCCGCGTCGGTGCGGACTTTGCCGTCCCCGGTTACCAGGAGTGCCGACAGGTCGGCAGGAGCGCTGAGCTGCACGGATACGACCACATTGTTCACGGTGATCGGACCGTTTTGTCCCTTCGCCAAGGGCTGACCGGCTGGAGCAGACAATGTGTGTCCTTTTCGATGAGAGCGGGTCGTGAAGTGCGAACACCAATGTACTGGGTCGAAATGTCCGAATGCTGTGGACGAAGTTCCACCACCGGTGCCGGTCGCCGGCTTCAGTTCTCGGCTGCCAACTCTGCGGCGAGCCTTCGGACTTCCGCGTCCACGTCGGAATCGGAGGCGGGAATGACGCTGACAGTGGAACCTGACCGGACCAGGTATCGACCGTCATCGGCGTTGTCCACCCAGTGAAAACCAGCCAAGTTCTTTTCCACTCGATTGTCGGTGGTCTTGCCAGGGCAGAGAAGGATTTCGCCAGCGCTGGTTCGACGTCGGCCGAGGAGACGGTCGAAGTGCTCCCTGGAGGTCGACCCTGTGGCGCTGTCGAACACGACGGAATTCGCAGTCGATCGGCCGATCGGAGAAGGCCGCGGAATGTCGATGCGAGGGTTGGTGCCCTTCGGGGATTCGGGCAGTGCGCCCAGCACTCCATTCACCGCTCGATACGAGGCGGCCAAGCGAACCGTCACCGGACCGCCAGAGGAATCATCGAGTCCGGGTTGTTGGATCAGCACCACTGCACTGTCGTGTCCGATCGCGGCATGGCCACGGATCTTGACGTCGGCGGAGCCGTCGGCTGCACTCGTGCTCCTCGTATGGCCGACGACTTCGATTCGAAGCCGCGGGTCGAGAAGGATCCGTCCGGCCTCGCGCAGGTCCTCGTCCATCTTAGTCGCGACGCCGATGGACGCCTCGTGGCATTGACGGTGATACTCGGCCGCCGAGCGTGCGGTCGCACGAATTTGCAGTGGGAACGGCAATCGATCGCGCCCGAACTGTTCCATCATGACCCGAAATTCGAGGCCGGTCATGCTCCATTCGCGCTCGTTCACCCGCCTAGCACCGGTGGAACGACAAGTGGGAGCGTGCCGATCAATTCGTCTCCATTGACGGCATCGACCAGGTAGCCGGGCGTCTTGTGGATGTCGTCTGCACCCCCCGGCCCACCGCGACCTGCGCCAGGCGACATTCCGCCCATTCCAGGGGCACCGGCACGGCCTGCGGCCGTACCCGTCCCTCCGGTCGATCCTTGGCCCCCAGCCGAGGCACCGCCCTGGCCAGGAGCTCCGAGAACCGAGCCGCCGACTCCGGGGCGACTCAACCCCCCGATGCCCGACCCCGAACCACCCGACCCCGAACCACCCGAGCCCGAACTACCCGAGCCAGAACCACCTGAGCCCCCGCCGAACCGAGAACCGGTACCGCCTGAACCACTGCTCCGGGAACCTGAACCCCCGGCACCTGAACCCCCGGCACCTGAACCGCCGGGACCACCGAGTGGACTGCCGAGCACCGAGCCACCGGGTGAGGACCCCGCTGGTGGTGAGCCGGAGGGGGCATTCGCCCCTTGCTGTGCCCCGGCCGGACCGGTGGGCGGCTGCGGCGACTGTGGTGCCTCACCGGGCGCCCAATTCGACGCCTCTGTCCCGATGTCCTGAGCATCCGATGCAGGAGACCGAAGAGCGCCGCCGTCGGAGGCAGGTGAACCGGTCTGCCCCGAAGCATCATTGCCGGATTCGGGCCCAGTGGCCGATGCGTCTGCTCGGGGGAAAGGTTGCGCGTTGAAGCCGGGGCCCTTGGTGCCCGGTTGATGCCTGGCGGCATCGCCTGCGCCACCGTCGGTGACCGGGTCGAGCGCGGTCGGCAGAATCGGAACTTGGTCGTCGGATTGATGTACGACCGGCATGTACACGCTGCGCATGACCTGGCGCGCAGCTTCTTCCGCCTCTTCACGTGCGTGTTGGGCCTGCTTCAACGCACCGGGCACGATAAAGCCCGGAACGGCGTCGAGCACTTTCTCGAACGGGCCGGTAGCCAGCGGAGGCGGAACGCTCGCCTTGGTTTGCTGAAGCCCCGTATATGCCTCGAGCAGCTTGTTCGCCACAAGATGTGCAGTCGTTTTCAACTCTGCGGTCGACTTCGTGTACGCGTGAACACCGTCGACTGCGGCGGTGGCTGATGGGCCCTGCCAGCTGGTGCTGTTCACCGCGGCCATTGCCTGAGCGAACTGATCGGCGCCCTCGGCTGCATGGGCTCCGATCGCTCGCCAGTTTTTGGAGGACTCCTCGGCCCGTTCAGGTTGGAACTGTTCGACTTTCCCGAAGATCTCTCCATGCGACATTGCCTCGAACGGGTCGTCGTCGAACACTGCCTTGGGCTCGTAGCCTCCGCCGTAGGCGTAACTGTCCCGCTCTTGGTAGATGACGGCGCGCGTCAGGTCGCCGAACTCCTGCACCGACATGTCGCCGAACCCGCTGATGCTCTCGAGTGAGCGCAGGGTCTGCTGCAGTTCTTGCGAGGGATCAGGGCTCATGCCTGATGCTCCGGATCATGAGTCGGCGTAGAACCCGATTCTGCGGATCTGACACGATTTGCGCCCGTCCAGGGCCTACCTTGCGAGCCCGTGCTTCCCCAGCCCATGCCTGTACCCCCGTGTGTGCGTCAACCCCTTGCCTTGTTCGACGCAGCGGACGCACGGATGGTTCCATCGACTTCTCGAGCCGACTCGGCATGCAGCCAGGTGAGAATCTCCTCGCCCGCGAGCCCACCCGCCGCCGTCGTGACCACCAACCCGTCGTGCCGAAAGTTTTTCGCCTCCAACTCGCCGTGCCGCGGCCTGATGGACCGGTCGGCGGCGATGAGCATCTCTGCATCGAGTGCGCCGTCACCCGCAGCAAGCGTGAGGGCCCCGTCGTCGAGAATGCCGTCGTCGATGCAGCGGGTGAGAACTTCGGCGACGGCGCGACTCTTGCAGACGACGTCGGGCATCGTGTAAATCTTGCGGCCCTGTTGCGAGACGTTCCATCCACGCGCGGCGCACCACGAAGACCAGTCCGCGAGGAATTCAGGCGGAACCGCTGTGGGCTCGACGACGAGGTAGCAGAAGAGGTCGTCCGCAGTCCGACGCTTGAGAACCCAGTCGCCGCGGGTTCGACGCGTCAGTTCCTCACGGACTCCGTCGAGATCGATGTCCGAGAAACTGGAACGCCATGCACGGTCGGGTTCACCGTCGACGAGGATGTTGCCGCCGTTGCTCGTGATCGAGAACCGCCAGGGCGCGCCGGGCAGTGAGATTCGCTGGAATTGCTCGATCGTGCGTGTCGTCGTCGGCACCACGACGGCATCGGCGGTGAGGGTGCGCAGCGACTCGGCGGCGGTGGTGGTCATGTAGGACAGTGGCGCTCCGTCGAACATTTCGACGCAGACCACGCTGTCGTCGACCTCGAACCCCAGCGCGGCCGCGGAGAAGATCATCGTACGGTCCAGGTCGACCGCTACGAGGCTGTTCATGTGACATCCTTGATCAGGCCCATGCACGAATATGCCAGGTCGGGCACCTCGATCACCGGAACATCTCTGGCGGCAGCCAACATTCGGATGTGTCGGTGCTCGGGGGCATCGAGTTCGCGCACGAGAATCCGCCATGGAATTCGACGGAGAAGTACTCGCGTGGTTTCCCCTACACCGGGTTTGACGAAATTTACATGTGAGATCCCGAACTCTTCACGGACCTTCTCCACCGAAGCCCATCCGGTCCATGTCGGGGTGCGATCCGAGTTCGATACTGCGGTGACCGAGCGGGCAACGTCCTCGCGCACCGAGTCGAATTGTGCTGACACGGTGTCGAGCAGATGATTGGACACGTCGTCCGGTGCAAGGTCGGCGTAGTACTTGGCGCCGTGAAATTCGCCGTCGTCGATCAGGTCGCGGTTGAGGACCGTCCGGGAGACGAGACCGGAGACCGTCGAATTGAGGCAAGCAGATGCGATGAGGAAGTCATCACGCGTGCCGTAGGTCCGCGCGCAGTGGCCAGGGTCGGCCAGAACTGCGAGATCGCTGTTGAATTCTGCGCCCTCGAATGCTGTTAGCGCAGCCGTCAATTCGCTGGCGATGGCACCCTTTCCCGTCCAGCCGTCTACGAAGACGACCGACCGGGGATCATGATTGTCCGCGAGGTATTTCAGTGCGACAGTATCGATTCCACGGTCACGGACGATCGAGAGGGCGTAGTGCGGCAGTTCGAGTCCATGCGCGTGGTGTGCCCAGCGGCGCATCAGTATCCCGATCGGTGTGCCGGCTCGAGCCAACGATGCGAGAACGATGTCGTGCCCGCGCTCGGCCAGAACGAGTTCGGTGACGGTACCGACTGCGACTGCTAGTCGAGAAGCACTGTCCTGCAGAACTTCTTCGAACAATTCTCGGTACGCGAGATCGGGCTGAAACTCTACGGGCAGCGATTCGGCGTAGTGCGCTGTGCCGGCTTGAATTCGTTTCTCTCGCTCACCGACATCGGCTTCGAGCTCTACCCCCGAGAGGTCCTTGAGCAGCCACGTCACCTCGCCAGGGGCGTAGGAGCCGAATGCGGGCCCGGTGAGGGGCACCGCGCGACGCGACACCGCGAGGGCTACCGGATCGGCACCGGTGATGACGACCACGAGGACATCGGAGCCGGAAGCGGCGAGAGTGCGAGCGGCACCACCTTCGCCGAACAGACGGTCGGTGTCCGCAGGCTCGTCGACCACGAGAATCAGCAACGCATTCTCGGGACCGTCCGCGTTGTAGACGTACCGAGCCTCGAGTTCGCCGTTCTCCGGCGCCAGAAACTGGAAGCCACGACGCAACGGATAATTCGGTGTATCGAGTACGTAAGCCGGTGACCGAGTGGTGGTTTGGAACAATGCCGGATGACCACCCGCACGGAGAATCAACGCGAGGCGAAGCGGCAAGTACATCAATTCTTCGTGGCCGAGGACCACTACGGGCCTGCCGACGGGCACGACGGTCTCGACGCGGGCGGCAACGTGAGCGATCGCGTTCTCGAAGGCCGGAGTGTCGAAGGAAAGGAAGCCGTGACGGCCGCCGTCGGGAACGGTTGCGGGCCACTCCACATCGAGGCGGGCCACGGTGCCCGCAGTCTCCGCGGCGGGATTGAATGTCGGGTCCGGTAGTCCGGTCACATCACCGACGAGTCCTTCGGCCAGTTCGACGCTGCCCTGCGCGAGGCTGACACTGACGATGGTGACGCCGAGTTCGGTCGCGACGGCTTCTGTCTCGAGAATGTGCTTCTCGCTTCGCATGTCGACGAGCGAGGCGATCACGTAATGTGCACGCGGAGTGACGGCGTGGACGGAGCGGATTGCTTCGAGTGCCGTTTTCCCGGTGGATATCTCGTCGTCGACCAAGACGAGGGGAAGCGGAACGGCCATGACGTCCGCGGACGTCGGCAGCAGTTTGTGATCCGTCGCGTGTGAATGACCTTCTTGGAACTCGCCGTACACCTCCAGGCCGGGCACGTCGCGACGCGTCGAATGCAGGTAGGAATACGCGTTGAGTCGCGCCGCCACGCCATGTCCCAAACCAGTTGCTGTTTCGGCGAACCCGAGCACGACGACGTCCGATCCACCGACCGCGTCGAGTACGAGCGTCCCGAGCTGGTCGGCTGCGGCGGTCACGAGTTCGGGGTCGACCGGTATGTGTTTTCCGAGTACCTCCGACACCAACAGATGCGCACGCCTGGGGTTTCGACGCAACCCGGGGCGGACGAGTTGCTCTACCGACCACTCCGAGGACGTGCCGGTGCCGGTGACTTTGATGCCGTCGGTCGGGTTGTTCATCGGTCCGCCAGAGCGGTGAGTACGTCCACGAACGTGATCTTTTCATTGGTGACGCCGAAAGCATCGGCACGCAGCAATGTCTGGCTCGCCCAGTTACGATGTGGTCCAAGCTCGTTCATCTTGTTACCGTAGCCCGATGCCCGGACGCCTCCTGCGTCGGATTCCAAGATGTCGAGCGCATCGTGGTACTCCTCGTGTGTGACTGCAGACAGTGCATGTACGGCCGGAACGTGAGATGGATGAATTACCGTTTTTCCTTGAATCCCGTTGGCGCGGTCCAATGCGACTTCGCGAAGTAGGGCGTCGAGGTCACTGCTTACGAGCTGCTGCCGAAATCGAACTGCCCCGGGTTCGACGAACGGGGTCTGTCTGAGCATGGGCCGGAACATGCGTTCGTGATCGGCGAAGTACTCCCATACCGGTCCTGTGATGACGAATCCGGTTTCGTTGTTGCGCCCGAGGTGGTTGACGATGGCACTGATGACGTCGGCGACGACTCGGACGTCGTAGATGGTCAGATCTCGGTCGCGGCGGATACCGAACATGCCGCACATGTCGGTGGCGCCGATACGCACCGCGAGTACTAGGTCACTGTGTGCGAGAAGCAGTTCGCGTACCGCGACGAGTTCGGTGTCGCGAGTCTCTCGAAATACGACCTCGGCGGATTCGAGAACAGGCATTGCGAACAGTCGCTTGCCGTGATCTTTGGAACCCGCGGCGATGGCGTCGAGGAAGGAGGCGCCGTTGGCGGCGGTGAACTTGGGCACCACGAAACCGGCGAGGCCGGCGGCACCGTGAGCGATCTCGGAACAGATCTTGCGAATGTGCTCCGGAGTACGGGCCCGAACGAACGCCAGCGCGGTGAAGTCCTCGGCCGTGGCCAGCTCGTCGAGTGTCCGCACGGTGTTGGCGAGGGCCTCTTCGAGATGGTGATCGGCGACGGCATCTTCGAGATCGATAACCAACGAGCAGACGCCCATGCGGCTGCGTTTGATCAACGTCGCGGTCAGGTCGGTCCGTGTCGCAGGCATGTACAGTGTCGCGCCGAGTGCCGTTGCGACACTGACGATGTCCGCATCGACGGCAATGTTCTTGGGTGGCCGGAAGAACAGTGCGTCGTGCACTGCGGGGTCGAGATGTCGAAAGTGTTGCACCGGGCGTCCTTAGCGTTCGTGAGCAAATGAATTGTGGAGTTCGGCAATCAGCGAGCCGAGCCTCGCATCCTGTCGACAACCCCGGAAATGAAGCCCGAAATGGTATTCAGATCTTGCAGGTAGGACCAGTAATCGGGGTGAGTTCCGGATAGTGCATTGCTTGCTCTCTCGATTCGAGCCAGCTGAGCATCCAATACCGATCCCCACTCTGCAACCAGGCCGCGGTTCACGGCCAACTGTTGTGCGTCTCGTAACGTGAAACGTACCGCCCGTTCCTTCTCCCGTGGGTTTGCCTTCACCGCACGCAGCAGTTCGACTCGATCGGTGACGGCATCGACGAGGGCCTCGGCGTCGGCAAGGCGAGCGCGAGCTTGTGCGATGTAGTCGAGAGCCTGTTCGGGGTTACTCGCGTCGGCGGCCGCCCGCGCGGCGGCGAGGTCTTCCGAGGCCTGCTCGATGTAGCGGGCGCTCATGTGCTCGTTGGCCGAGAGGTCGGCGGAGCTGGCGACATTGAACTCGCGGAGCAACGTCGAGAAGGCAGGTGCGAGTCGTTCGAAGCGCGTGCGGACAGCCTCGAGGCGTGTGCGGACCGACGAGAGGGCCGAGCGCGCTTCCTTCGCTCGGGCCGGAGCGGCTTCGAGAGCAGCCTCCAGCGCTGCTGCGGCCTCACGAACTGCGGCGGCGGCATTTCGGACGCCCAGAGCGTCACCTGACGCGGTGGCGCCGTCGAGGGTGGCAACGCCGGCGTCGAGTGTCTGCCATGCAGCTCGTATCGACGGGTAGTCGGTAAAGCTGTCATCGGCGGCCGCGACGGCCAACTGGGCCTTCTCGGCAAGAGCCTTGGCATCCTGAGCCAGGCGCGGGGTAGCGGCGAGCGTGGAACGTGCTTGTTCGAGGTCGATTCGGTGCGCTTGGTAGAACTCGTCGACGGCGCGACATGCTTCGCCCAGCGCTTGCGTCGCGGCGTCGAATGCGTGCTGTGCCGCAGGGGTGGTGATGCCGTCGAACTGATCCACCGCCGCCAAGTAGGCAGCGCCGGCTTCGAAACACTTCTTTTCGGTGTCGTGCCACAAGGACGTGATGTCGCGTGCGGGAGTGAGAGCCCGGATTGCGTCGACACCCGTGGACGCGATCGACTGTCGTTTGTCCATGTCGAGGAAGGCAGCGACGGCGCTCTCCTGTGCTGCGCGCGCAGCAGACTCCGATCCACCTCCGCGGCGGAAGGTCCCAGGCCAGCGACTTGTCACCCGCTCGATAGTACTGACGGGAACTTCCCGCCGTGGTGTGCACGTTGCCGTAGTGCAACTACGACAAACAGGATCGGGCCTGCGGTGTGACCGCGAGCTCCTCACAAATCGGACAGATGACCACTACGGTGGAAAGTCGTAGCGGAATCCACACGAAAGGACAGACATGGGCGTCAGCCTCAGCAAGGGCGGCAATGTTTCACTCACCAAGGCAGCTCCGAACCTGACCGCGGTCACGGTCGGACTCGGTTGGGACATTCGAACGACGACCGGAACGGACTTCGACCTCGACGCCAGCGCCATCGCGCTGAACTCGACGAAGAAGGCATTGAGCGACGGACACTTCGTGTTCTTCAACAACCTCAAGTCCCCCGACGGCTCGATCGAGCACACCGGCGACAACACCACAGGTGAGGGCGAGGGCGACGACGAGCAGATCAAGGTCGATCTTGCTGCCGTCCCGCCGGAGATCGAAACGATCACCTTCCCCGTCTCGATCTACGACGCCGACGCGCGGTCGCAGTCGTTCGGGCAGGTGCGCAATGCGTTCATCCGCGTGTTGAACCAGGCCGACAATTCCGAACTCGCCCGCTACGACCTCAGCGAGGATGCCTCTACCGAGACCGCCATGGTTTTCGGTGAGCTGTACCGCAACGGTGCCGAGTGGAAGTTCCGTGCCGTGGGCCAGGGCTACGCCTCCGGCCTCGCCGGAATCGCTCGTGACTTCGGCGTGAACGTCTAAGGTTCGTAAGTCGAACTTCGATAGGGGAAAATCCCGCCGCATCATTCATGATGTATCGGGGTTCTCCCCTATTTGTTTTTATTGCTGCCAAGAGAAAGGCCACCGACAGTGGTTCTACGGATATTCGGATGGTCCATCGGAGTCACGATTGTTTCGGTGATCGTCGCCTTCCTCTACGGTGGCCTCGAGGCGATGATTCTCGTCTTGATTCTTGGTGTCCTCGAAGTGTCTTTGTCGTTCGACAACGCGGTCATCAATGCCACCGTGCTTCGCCGAATGAGCGAATTCTGGCAAAAGATATTCTTGACCATCGGCATTGTCATCGCAGTGTTCGGTATGCGGTTGCTCTTCCCGCTCGTCATCGTCTGGGCCGCATCCGGTCTCGGACCCGTCGCAGCGATTCAACTTGCACTCAATCCGCCGGAGAACGGTGCTGCGACATTCCCCGACGGCAGTCCCAGCTACGAGACCCTCCTCACCGATGCGCATCCTCAGATTGCTGCGTTCGGTGGCATGTTCCTGTTGATGCTGTTCCTCGGATTCATCTTCGAAGACCGTGAGATCACCTGGTTGAGCTGGCTCGAGAAGCCGTTGGCCAAGATCGGCAAGCTCGATCAGCTCGCTGTCGTCGTGGCTGGTCTGCTGCTGGTGCTCAGCGCGGAGTTCCTCGCCGACGACGACAAGATTTCCACGGTCATGGTCGCCGGCGTGCTCGGCATGATCACCTACATCGCCGTCAACGGACTGGGTGAGTTGTTCCATACCGACGAAGAGGGCGAAGAGGCATCGAGTGGTCCGAGCGAACTGGCCAAGGCGACCGGCAAGGCCGGGTTCTTCCTGTTCCTCTACCTCGAGGTCCTCGACGCTTCGTTCTCGTTCGACGGTGTCATCGGCGCTTTCGCGATCACCGCGGACCCGATCATCATCGCCCTCGGCCTCGGATTCATCGGTGCGATGTTCGTCCGATCCATCACGGTGTTCCTGGTCCGCAAGGGCACGCTGTCCGATTACGTCTACCTCGAGCATGGTGCGCACTGGGCCATCGGAGCACTGGCGATAATTCTGCTGGTATCGATCGGAGTGGAGATCAACGAGCTGATCACCGGCTTCGTCGGCATTCTGTTCATCGGCGCTGCTCTGATCAGCAGTATCAGGCGCAACAAGAAGCTGGTCGAGCAGGGTGAGGACACGAAACTCACGGTGTAACGAGTAGGGGAAATCCCTCCGTCACCAATGGTTGAGCTTGGTGTGGCCGTCCTGTAGCGCGCGAGCGAACAGGGCGGCCTTCGTCGATGCAGGCCTACCTACCGCCGCGTACTTGTGGCGAATGCGAGTGAGATGAGTGTTGACGGTGCCGACAGAAATGCGGACCGTAGATGCGGCGTCGGCTTTCGAATCCGATGAGAACCACGCAAGCATGACTTCGACTTCGCGGGCGCTGAGCGCGGGTCTGCGATACAGGTATCCATCGAGTTCGCTGGTCGACACCGAATAACGTGCAGACTCCGCTCCTGTATCCCGCGCAATCGTGGGTGGACGTGGCGAACTCGACAACGTGTACCTCCTGCAGTAAGAAATCCAGCACCAGAGACGTTCTTCCCCCCATGCCGAGCGCCCGACCGCCCCCGTCGATACTGCGCGCGCAACCGGCATCTGAGAAGGGGTGTACCGAAATCTGTACACAATCAATACGTCGGTCGGCGCTGAAGTACCTACAGCTCCGCGATATCGATCATCCCGTCCTGCAGAGCCCGCGCCACCAGCGATGCTTTGGTCGAGGCCGGGCGGCCGACCGCCGCGTATTTCGCCCGAATTCGCGTCAGATGTGTGTTGACGGTGCCCAATGACAGGAACAGAGACTTGGCCACCTCGGTTTTGGAGTCGCAGCGGATCCAACCGGTAAGCACCTGGATTTCGCGTCCGGTCAACGCCGGTTTGGGCAGGAACGAGCCCGACATTCCGGCGACAGGACGAGCCTGAACCGGCGGCGCGAGGCTGATCTGTGGGCGTGAAGGACGCTCGACGATCGGTGCCGAAAGACCGGACATACAGATAGCTGTCGCATCGAAACCTGTTGACATGGCGTTCTCCCCGTACTGGTGCGGCTGTGGCCTTTACTAACCGTTGACTCGAGTTTCACAGGTGGCGGGCAGGTTGTCTGCCCTCAAAACTAGGGGCATTGAATCCTTACCGACCTGGGCAATTCACCCCGAACGCCCTCAGTTCACCGGCGGCACTTCCGGCATCGGAAGCCATCCGTCTTCGACAGCTCGCTTGTAGAGATCGGTTTTCGTCGGCGCAGGGCGCCCCGCCTGGGCATACTTGTTTCTGATCCGAACCAGGTAGTCGTTGACGGTTTGCTCCGACAGCCCAGCCAGACGCGCGACGCGGCCGGCCTTCTCTCCCGACGCATACAACGCCAGTACTTCGCGTTGACGTGGACTCAAGCCGACATCGGGCAGTTGCGGGTCGCCGTCGATAGCCGCAGCCCAATCAGTGGTGACGACCTGGCCCCCGGCGGCGGCGCGTCGGATAGCCGAGACGATCGCTGCGGCGGGCTCGGACTTGCGGACGACGCCCAGAACTCCCGCCCTCGCGGCGGACCGAACGAGAAACGGATTCTCGGCACCGGTGTACACCAGGACCCGAGCACCTGCGGCGTGCAACTTCTCGACATTCGAACGCGGTGAAGACCCGTCGCCGAGACGAAGATCGAGGACGACGAGGTCCAGCTTCGGACCCGAGACCAGAAGTTCGTCGACAGTGGCAGCGACAGCCACCAGATCCAGATCCGATTGGTCGGCGAGAATCGATCGAAGGCCAAGCGCAACCGACTCGTGATCCTCGACCAAACCGATCCTGCGGCGAACATTGCCTTCGGTCGGCATCGATCCCCCCGAGCCCTGCGTCATGCTCCGCCTCCGCCCAGCCTCACGACAACTACTTCGGCTGCCTACCGACTAGTCGGAACAAGGGGTCGGTTTGTTACCGGGTCGGCGAGTTGCGTCGTGTTTCGGTTGTCGACGTCGCAGTGTCGGAGCCACCGACGAGGTCATCGGCGTTTGCTGGATGCGTCTGGCCAGGGTTTCGTAGGCGGGCGCGGAGGAAGACGAAGAAGAAGACCACGAGCAGCACCGCGCGTCCCCACACGCCCACCTCGACGAAGAACTTCTCGGTCGTGCTGTCCGACCCCTCCGCCAGCGCTCCGAAGTACTTGAATACCCCGATGCCCATCGAGAGGTCTGCCACCAAGTACGCACCGACCAGGGCCCATGGCACGCGGAGAAGAACGAAGAACGGAACAAGCCAGAGGGTGTACTGCGGTGAGTGCACCTTGTGCAGGAGTAGGAATCCGCAGAGCATCGAGCCACTGACGGCGATCCAGGGGTAGGCGTGTTCGACCTTCATCCTCCGCAGACCGAGCCACAGTGCCAACCCGAATGCTGCGAAAACTAGCAGCGGTGACAACACATCGACGGTGTCCTGGAACGACGCTTCGGCGCGCAGATAGTCCTCCGGCGTCATGGAATCGCTCATGTAGAGGTGACGTACTCCCCAATACCAAATGGAGTTGGTGGTGATATCGGCTTGGCGCAGAGTTTGGAAGGCGAACGAGGCCCGCCAACCCTCGTAGCCCAGTACGGCGAAGGGAAGGTTGATTGCGACGACGGTGCCGATCGCTGCCAAGGCAACGCCGATCGCACCCTGAATGTCGAACCGACCTCGAACCGTGTGGGGCAGTTCGCGACCACCGTTCCCGCCGTAGGCGACGTAGAGGAGTAGTGGCAGCACGAATGCGCCCGGGTACAACTTGAGGCAGAATCCGATCGCGAGTAGAACTGCGGCCAGCATCCCTCTCGTGCGCAACGGAATTCGGAAGGCCATGACGAATACGGCGCCGACGGCCGTTGCGACCACCGGTAGTTCCCAGTTGTGGAATGCGTAGAGCACCAACGGAGGACCAGCCGACCACAACAGTGCAGGCTTGCCCGCGAGACGCCCGAGCATCCACGCCGTCAACAGGCCGAACGGTGCGAGCAGCGCACTCGAATAGAGCAAAAATTCTGCATCGGTATGTGATGGGATCGCACCGAGCCACATCAAAAGACCGCTCAAGACCGGATATTCGACGGTTCCGCCGGTGAGAATTCCGTTGGGCGTGATGGCACCGCTGAGATAGGGAAAGACGTGATTGTCGATATCGCGTCCGAGCCACAAGAACTGGATGTCGGAATAGCAGACCCAACTGTCCTTGACTGTGTCGAACGCGGTACTGCGACCGTTGTCGAGGAACGGAGCGACGGCGCAGCGGGCCTTGTTGAAGTAGCCGAGCGCCAGGGTCACGGCACACAGCGCCACCACTGCGACCATGGTCGCCATCGACGTGCGTTGCCCTGATCGCATGGAGACAAGCCTATGTCGCCACCGACAGTGCTCTGGCACCGTCGTTTGATTTCGCAGGTCAGGGTATAGCCGTGTACCCTCCAAGGGTTGCTGACGCAACGACCCTCCTGCCACGGATAGTCCGTGGCCGTTTTCACTAGTCCACAGGAGGTGATGAGGTCTTATGCGTCATTACGAATTGATGGTCATTCTCGACCCCAACCTGGACGAGCGCACTGTCGCTCCGTCTCTCGATACGTTCCTCAACGTCGTTCGCAAGGACGGCGGCAGCGTCGACAAGGTCGATGTCTGGGGCAAGCGTCGTCTGGCCTACGAGATCCTGAAGCACGCCGAGGGCATCTACGCCGTTGTGAACATCAACGCCGAGCCTGCGACTGTCAAGGAACTCGACCGCCAGCTCGGACTCAACGAGTCCGTGCTGCGCACGAAGGTCCTGCGACAGGGCAAGTAATTGTCGTTGCTCGCCTCTAGGCTGGCATCAACAATGACTTTCTACTGAAAGAGGAACCATGGCAGGCGAGACCGTCATCACCGTCGTCGGGAACTTGACGGCAGATCCAGAGCTTCGTTTCACCCCGGCCGGCGCGGCCGTGGCCAACTTCACCGTTGCGTCCACTCCCCGCACGTTCGATCGTCAGTCCAACGAATGGAAAGACGGAGACGCACTCTTCATGCGCTGCAACATCTGGCGTGAAGCTGCGGAGAATGTGGCCGAGAGCTTGACCCGCGGTGCGCGAGTAGTCGTGACCGGACGGCTCAGGCAGCGTTCATATGAAACGCGTGAGGGCGAAAAGCGGACTGTCGTAGAGCTCGAGGTCGATGAGATCGGCCCATCCCTGCGCTACGCAACCGCAAAGGTCAACAAGGCCAATCGCGGTGGTGGTGGAGCAGGCGGCGGCTTCGGCGGCGGCGGCTCCGGTTCCTCAGGTGGATCAGGCGGCGGACGCTCGTCGTCGAACGCCAACTCGGCACCCACCGGCGGAGATGACCCTTGGGGCAGTGCGCCTCAGGCGTCGGGTTCGTTCGGTGGAGCTCGCGGCGGAGACGACGAACCCCCGTTCTAGATCCTTGAAAGATCGAGAACACCCAGATGTAACGGAGAAAGACCATGCCAAAACCGCCATTGCGCGACAAGGTGCTCAAGAAGAAAGCGTGTTCCTTCTGCAAGGAAAAGGACGCGTCGATCGATTACAAGGACACGACGCTGCTGCGTAAGTACGTTAGCGACCGCGGCAAGATCCGCGCGCGTCGAGTCACCGGCAACTGCGTCCAGCATCAGCGCGACGTGGCCGTTGCCGTGAAGAATTCGCGTGAGGTTGCATTGCTTCCTTACGCCGCGACGGCACGATAGAAAGGGAGATCACTCATGAAGCTGATCCTCACCGCTGATGTTGACAATCTCGGTACGCCCGGCGACACCGTCGAGGTCAAAGACGGATACGGCCGCAACTTCCTGCTGCCCCGCAAGTTGGCCATCCTGGCCACTCGCGGAGCCGAAAAGCAGGTAGAGGGCATTCGCCGCGCTCAGGAAGCTCGTGCCGTCCGCGGCCTCGAGCACGCCAACGAGCTCAAGCAGGCAATCGAAGGACTCGAGTCCGTCAAGCTGGCAGTGAAGACTGCAGGCAATTCGGGCAAGCTGTTCGGCTCGGTTACGGCTGCGGACGTTGCTTCTGCTCTCAAGGCAGCGGGCGGCCCGATCGTCGACAAGCGCAGCATCGATCTGCCGAAGGCCCACATCAAGAGCACGGGTGGCCACGACATCGTCGTCAACCTGCACCCCGATGTGACCGCAAAGTTCAAGCTGGACGTCGTCGGAAGCTGATTCGTAGCTTCGGCCGTATCGGCTGAGAAAGGCCCCATGAACTCTAGGTTCGTGGGGCCTTTTCTTGTCCCGATGGTCTGCTGTATCGCGGCGTGGACGCGGAAGGGCCGGGGGTTGCGCATGAGCCGTTGTGCAGTCGGACGCGGCCCGGTTCATCGCTGCGGAGGGGTTGGTGTCGTGAGGTCCCGACTGGGCGGGCGAGGCGGCGGTCGGAATCTGTAACGCCTGGGTCGAGATCGGCGGATCTTGCCGAATGGCGAGGGCCTCGGTGACGCGCAGGAGAGCCGAGTCGCTGAACGTTCGAGCCCGGATTCATGGGTGAGATCGGCAAAAGTGACGCAGACCAATCCTGTTGCCGGTTTTAGTGAGTGTTCCCAGTCACTGTGACCTAATTCACTTTTTAATTCACTTGCTGTTTATTCAACACGCCCGAGTTGTCAACTCGGACGACACGCCGCGAAATAATCCATGCACAGGAGAGAAACTTTATATACATCCTCTGAGCTGGTGATATGGCCAAAATTGGAAAAGTTATACCCAGGTTATCCCCAGGTGGTCAACACGGTTCGTATGAACTATCCACAATTACTCCACAGGTTCATCCACAGGCCGTGTTGTGACTGACGACGAGAACACCTAACGTCCCTCGAGCGTCTCTCCACCGCACAAGGTGGGTGTGTTCGGTGGCGGCGCTCAGTACCCGGGGGTGTCGTAGTCGAGGGGTACAACTTGTTGCAGTACGTCTTGTTGCAGTACGTCGCCGGGCCAAAACGACGATGGTGATTTCCGACAGGAAGGACGGTCGAATTCGGTGGCTGTTGTAGATGATCGAGGTCAATCGAATTACTCCTCCGAGGCACCACGAGAGGCCCCAGGCGAGGACTTCGGTCGGCAGCCCCCGCAGGACATGGCTGCAGAGCAGTCGGTACTGGGCGGCATGCTCCTGAGCAAGGACGCCATCGCTGACGTCCTCGAGGTGCTGCGCCCCGGCGACTTCTACCGTCCGGCTCACCAGAACATCTACGACGCCGTTCTCGACCTCTACAGCCGCGGGGAGCCCGCCGACCCCGTCACCGTCTCGGCCGAACTGGACAGACGTGGCGAACTGAAGAGGATCGGCGGCCCGCCGTACCTGATCACGCTCACTCAGACCGTGCCGACGGCGGCCAACGCCGGCTACTACGCGGAGATCGTCGCGGAGAAGTCGATTTTGCGGCGGCTCGTTCAGGCCGGCACTCGCATCGTTCAGTTCGGCTACGCCGGCGCCGACGGCCAAGATGTGGCCGAAGTGGTCGACCGGGCGCAGGCCGAGGTCTACGAGGTCACCGAGCGTCGCACTTCGGAAGACTTCATCCCCCTCGAAGAGCTACTCCAGCCGACCATGGACGAGATCGACTCGATCGCCAGCCGCGGAGGAATTTCGCTCGGTGTCCCCACCGGATTCGCGGAACTCGACGAGATCACCAACGGTCTTCACCCAGGTCAGATGATCATCGTTGCGGCCAGGCCTGGTGTGGGAAAGGCACTGGCGCTCGATACTCCCCTGCCTACGCCCGATGGCTGGACCACCATGGGTGAAGTGATGGTGGGTGACCAATTGATCGATGCCAACGGCAGGCCCACCCGCGTTGTTGCAGCCACCGACGTCATGGTCGACCGCCCGTGCTTCGAGCTCGAGTTCTCCGACGGCACAGTGATCGTTGCGGACGCGCAGCATCAGTGGCTGACAGATACTCGCGCGTCGCGGAAGTCCGCCCAGGCCGCTGCAGTCGGATACAACCGCACTCGCAATCAGCGCACTTTTGCTGAAGTACGTACGACCGAAGAGATTGCGCGGACGGTTCGCTGCAACACCAAAGACGCTCGCATCAACCACTCGGTGGTCAATGCCGAGGCCTTGCAGCTCCCCGAGCGTGAACTGATGGTGCCGCCGTATACGTTGGGCGCTTGGCTCGGCGACGGTACCTCTGCGTGCGCTCAAATCACGAGCGCTGATCCCGAGATCATCACTCGTATCGAGGGTGAAGGCTTAGAGGTGACGAAAGCTGATCTCTACCTGCGGACTATTGGTGTACTCGGCGACAAGCACATCCCGAGTGAGTACCTGCGTGGCTCCGAAGGTCAACGTCGAGCACTCCTCGCGGGCCTGCTCGATACCGACGGGACGGTGACGGGTGGCGGGTCGGTTCAGTTCTGCGTGACCAGTGAGCGTTTTGTCCAGGGTGTTCGCGAACTCGTCGCCAGCCTCGGTTATCGCGTGCAGATGTCGACGAAACGAGTAAAGGGGCGTAGCGAGGCGTCGACGGCCTATGCCTTGACCTTCGCGACTGATGACGTGGTATTCGGTTTGCATCGAAAGCAGATCCTGCACAAGGAGCGTCGCGCAGCGAGCTCGTCTGTACGCTCCGGATCTCGCTTCATCGTCGACGTCCGCAAGGTCGACTCCGTTCCAGTGCGTTGCGTCGAGGTCGACAATGCCGATCACCTCTACCTGGCCAGTGAGTCGATGATCCCGACGCACAACTCAACAATTTCGATGGATTTCATGCGTTCGTGCTCCATCAAGCACGGCATGCCAAGTGTCATTTTTTCGCTGGAAATGAGCCGCACCGAGATTGTGATGCGACTGCTGTCGGCCGAGGCCGGTATCAAGCTCGGCGACATGCGCTCCGGAAAGATGACCGACGAAGACTGGACTCGTCTAGCGCGTCGTATGAGCGAGATCAGTGAAGCGCCGTTGTTCGTCGACGACTCACCGAACCTCACGATGATGGAGATCCGCGCCAAAGCGCGTCGCCTCAAGCAGCGCAACGGCCTGAAACTCATTGTGGTGGACTACCTTCAGCTGATGTCGTCCGGCAAGAAGGTCGAGTCGAGGCAGCAGGAAGTCTCGGACTTCTCCCGTCAGCTCAAGCTGCTGGCCAAGGAACTCGAATGCCCCGTGGTTGCGGTGTGTCAGCTCAACCGTGGCCCGGAACAGCGAACGGACAAGAAGCCGATGGTGTCCGACCTCCGTGAGTCCGGTTCGTTGGAGCAGGACGCCGACATGGTCATCCTGCTGCACCGTCCAGATGCAATCGAGCGTGACGATCCCCGCGGCGGCGAGGCCGACCTGATACTAGGCAAGCACCGTAACGGTCCGACCGCGACAATCACTGTGGCGCATCAGCTTCACCTGTCCAGGTTCGTGGATATGGCGCGGGGGTAGTTCTCTTTACCTCCAGGTCGAAGATCTGCGGATTTCGCTTCAGTTGGGTGCAGTGTCCAACTTCCGCGGATCTGGACTTGACGACTCGCGACGGGTGGTCACTCGCTGCAGCGAAACGGAGTTCGAGATTGGGGCCGTATTCGATTCGAATCGAGCCGTTACTGTAGCGCTGCGTCGAGGCCCTGGTCAGGGGAAACGATGATCCCGCGGTCAGGGGCCAGTGATCCGTCGCGAACGGCGGCATACTTTGCTTCCATGCCATCGAGGCCCTGCACGGTCTCGATCGTGAGCCAGCCTCGACTTTCGTCAAAGGCGCGTGTCAGGAATTCCCGGGTCTGCCGAGTGAACTCTGCGGCGCCCCACTGCTTCATTCGTTCTTCGATGACTCCGGGTGCGAAGAACATCTCGCTGCGCTCACGGATGATGTCTGTCCCACCACCGGCCTCATCCCAGTGGGTCAGGCCGACGTTGAGCGAACGGAGCATCGCCTGTCCGAGATGACGGTGCACTCGTCCGAGTACTGCGCCGCTACCCGCCATGTCGACGACGACGCTGGGCCGCGGGGGGAGTGACTCCTCGATCTCGTCGTAGGTTACGACCCGGTCGTAGAGGTCGAGGCTCACGATGAAGTCGCGGTTTTTCGACGAGGTGAGCCCGACGATCTCTGGTGAAGTCTGATCTCGCTTCAACGCCTGGGCGAGGCCGAGGCCGGTTTTGGAGGACGCCGATACGATGACGACTTGTTCAGCGGCGAACCATTCCGCTTCCCGCATTGCCTGCCAGAGCGCCCAAGCGGTGATCTGCAGCGGGTTGAGCAACATCCGCAGGTTGTCGTCGGCCGGGTCGTAATTCGGCTCCTGCAGCACCCTCTCGTAGGTGTTGTAACTGAGGGGAAGATTTTCGCGATGCGCAGACGCGTCCAGCACCGGGCTCTCCGACGGTCTCGAAGGGTCGGGGTGCATCACCAGATGCGTGGCCGGCGGGAAGTAGCCGAACAGCCGCTCCCCCACCTCGACATTGTCGCAACGAGACTCCACCACGTCTCCGAAGCCCCACACCGGCATTACGCCCCACTCTTCGGGACCCTCACCACCACCGTCGTCCTGCCCGGGGGCGGCGGGAAAGAATTTCCAGTAGCCGAAGCGATCACCCAGCACCACGTAGGTGATGTTGTTCGACGACAGGCCGAACCGATCGACCCGTACCAGGACATCGCCCTCACCGATGCTCGCTGCATAGTCCTCAGGAGTCATCTCGATGAGCCGAGTGCGTGCCGGGTCGGTCTTGGCGATCTGAAACTGGGTCATGCGAATACTGTCTCATGGTTGCCGAGGGCGCAGATGTGTCGGACGAGGTGAGAGACTTTTCTGGCCGATGTCGAAGTTTCGTGATGCATCGTCCGTCAACTTCATGAATTCAGCTTAGGGGCAACGAGACTGGGTAACCAGAACACTCCTCGTCGGTTCTTCCCCATGGTCTTCTCGTTCGGACGGCAACGGCCGCCCGAACGCTCCCCACATCCACTCCGAGACGCCACACGAATCATCCGCCCGACGTGTGCGACGCCACGAGTTCAATCCGAAGTACGAGTATCGAGGTTCACCTTGGTGACACCGTCGATGGTCGAGAGCAACCTATGCACGACATGCCGTTCGGTGTCGTCGTCGAACCCTCCTCCGATCTCCACCACACCACCGCTGCGGACTGCGATCACCCATCGACGGGTGCTGCCGGAGTAGTCGTCGAGCAGTGCGCGGACTTTCGCGGCGATGACCTCGTTGTCGCCGATGATCAGGCTTCGTAATACGTCGCTGCGGGCGATGACGCCAACCAGAATCCCGGACTCGACGACGGGCATCGAGCGCACATGCCGATCCAACATAACCGCTGCGGCGGTCGACGCTTCCCACTGTGGTTCTGCTGTTTCGACCTCGCTGACCACTGCCGGCGAGATCACCGCTTTCGGATTCGATGTCTGAAACGCCAACAGATCCGATTCCGACACGATCCCCACCAGCGCGCCCTTCCGGTCGACGACCGGTAGCGCTGCGAACCGCTTACTGGTCAACAGCATGATCGCCTCCCGCACCGGTGTGTCGCGTTGCGCGGTCACGACTTCGCGGGTCATCAGATCACGAACCTTCATTGCTTGCCTCTTCCGTTTGCTGCCGTATTGACACTCGTAAAACCCTGATACACGGCGGCCGCGTACTCCTCGGACACTTTGACCCTAACCCCACAGCAACGTGTAACAGACGTCGAAGGGCAGTGTGTGAGCAACGGAACCGACACCCAAAATGACATGCCGACAACATCATTGACCTCAGTTGGCGCGCGGGCGGCCACTCCCCGAACGTGTTGCCGATACGGCAGACAATAACGCTCCCGGAGTGAGAGAATCGGGTCATGACCGCACCTGATGCGCATACCCCTGCTGGGCCGGTTCGTGTCTTCACCGAGGAGCAGAGTTGGGATGCACTGCGTTCGGAGAGACTGGGGCGCTTGGTGACCTCGGTCGGCGGTCGTATCGACGTGGTCCCTGTCAACTACCTGGCCGACGCCGGTCGGTTGTTGTTCCGGACTGCGGAGGGCACCAAACTTGTCGAGCTCAGTATCGAGAACCGCGTCGTCTTCGAAGTCGATCACATAAATCCCGGCGTTTCCGGTTGGAGCGTTGTCGTGCACGGCACGGCCCGCACCCTGAGTACCTCCGCGGAAATCGCCGAAGCCGAAGCTCTCGACCTTGTCTCCTGGGTTCCCACCACCAAATACAACATCGTCGAAATCGTCCCTACGGAGATCAGCGGCCGCGAGCTTATGTTCGGAGACAGCCCGGGAGCCTGATCGGGGGGTCTTGGACTGGGTACCCGGGTTGTTCAGGGATCAAGGGCAGCCGGGTGTCCGTGTTGTCCGGTAGTCGCCGATCATAGGGGGCGGGCCGGTGCCGGTATTGTGCTGTACGACCGATGCCGACGACGACGTTCATGAGATCAGACGCATTCATGGAGCCGACCGTCTACATGCTCTACGCGCTGATTTTTTGGAGGTCTGTGATGGCTGGTGGACTTGTTGCTCTTCTCGACGACGTCGCAGCGCTTGCTCGTCTGGCCGCTGCATCGATCGACGACGTCGGGGCGGCGACCGCGAAAGCGACAGCCAAGGCCGCCGGTGTAGTCATCGACGATGCGGCCGTGACGCCGCAGTATGTTCGTGGCCTCGCCGCCGAGCGTGAGCTGCCCATCATCAAGCGGATCGCCATCGGTTCGCTGCGCAACAAGCTCATCATCATTCTGCCCATCGCGCTTTTGCTCAGTCAGTTCCTTCCGTGGCTGCTGACCCCCATTCTGATGCTCGGCGGTTGTTACCTCAGTTACGAAGCAGTGCACAAGATTTGGGGCGTGCTCTTCGGCCACGGTGAGCATGATGAGGCGGCGGCAGACGAGCCGCGCGATGAGGATAGCGTCGTCTCCGGGGCTGTCCGTACCGATCTGATCCTGTCCGCGGAGATCATGGTCATTGCGCTCGATACCATTGCGAGCGAGGGTTTCTGGAACCGCTTGGTCGTCCTTGCAGTCGTCGCAGTCGTGATTACCATTGTCGTGTATGGCGTCGTCGGGCTTATCGTCAAAATGGATGACATCGGTCTGAAGCTTGCGGAGAACTCGACCGGGTTGTTGGAGAAGGTTGGGCGCGGACTGGTGCGTGGGATGCCACACGTCATGTCCGTACTGTCCGTCGTGGGAACCGCTGCCATGTTGTGGGTCGGTGGACACATTTTGCTCATCGGAATCGACGATCTCGGTTTTCATCCGATCTATCAGCTGGTTCACCACCTCGAGGACGCTGTCGGTGATATCGCCGGCATCGGAGGGGTGTTGGCATGGATCGTCAATACGATCGCGTCCGCGATTCTCGGTTTGATCGTTGGTCTGATAATCGTCGGCGGCCAGCTCGGGATCACCCGCGTTCTTTCCAAGCGGTCGAAAGCGCACTAGCGCGTCGGGTCCGCCGAACTGCTCCCTGCGAGAATTGACGGTCATCGCTTCCCGCCATCGGCATTGTTCAAGCGATAGGGTTGCACCCCCGACCAGGACAGAGGACGGTTCTAGTGCACATCGGCGACGGACTTCAGCTGGCCGGGATCATCGGCCTCGCTGCTCTAGGAACGATGCTTCTCGTCGTCGGCGCACTGGGGTCGGGCATTGTCATGTTGGCGGTGACGGCAGTGTGGTTCTGGCGGCTCTACCGAACGGGCGAATGAAACTCTCACTGGATTGGAGTCGTCGGTGATGACACTGGCAACGATGGAACTCGCACTGCGGTCCCGACGCGTCACGCGCGTTCTGTTGGACTTCGATCTGAGTATCGAGTTCGCCGGCGGCGCTACCGTTGCGTTCAGCGAGTTCGTGATCGGTGACGTGCTGGTGGACGAGGACAATCAGTTCGAAGGGCTGCGACTTGCCGCTGCTCTCGTCGGTCGTCTGTGCGAGCGCGTCGGGTCCGCGGATTCCGGTGAATTAACGATCCTGTTCGACGACGGAACCGTTGTCGAAGCGGCCCCACGCGAAGAGGTCGAGTCCTGGGAATACACAGGTTCCGACGGTTCTACGGTGGTCTGTCTCGCGGGTGGCGACATCGAGGTCCTCTCGGGTCCTACGGATCCCCCGGCACCAATCCCTGCAGTCATCGCGCTGCCTTCCGTCGGAGCCACGGTCGTCCGAATTACAGTGGGAGACAAGTCGACCGTCGAGTTCTCCGACCGAACCAGCGTGTCCGCAGCCGTATCGCTGGACGAGGCTTACCTGGTGTTGCGTGAAAGCGTGGCCGAAGTTTCAGAGCAGCAGATAGCGCTCTCCTCGGGCGTGGTCATTGCTGTACCGCAGTGATTCTGTGCCGGTCACTTCTCCTGCGGTTCGGGCGCCGTTTCCGCCAGTGCCGCAACGAGGTCTCGCTGAATATCGGTGGCGGGTACTGTGCCGTCGACGACTGCAGATACGGCGAGTTGTAACCGACGCTTTGCTTCCCGTCGGAATACGAGGCCGCTGGTGGGGGTGCCTGCGGCGGTGCTGGCGTAGAGGATCGACCAGCAGTCCGGGCGATTGAGCAGTTCAGCGCTTGCGGTGTGGTCGAGGGCTACGGGTGGGCCGAATGTCAGTCGCAGGCCGCTCCGTTTCATCGCACCTTCGACGACGCGGTGCAGCAGTATTTGTTCGCTGCGCTTGGGTAGCAGGAGTGGGTACGCGGCGAGGTCTTCCAGGCTCGGTTCGATTCGGTCGGCCAATGGGTGCCGCTCCGACAGGACCACTACGAGGTCTTCGGTCCATAGCTCCTTTGCTTGCAATCCTGACCTCTCGACGCTGCCTCGGATGAGTGCGACCTGACAATCCCCCGCCGTGACTGCTTCGATCTGTTCGGCGAATCGTTTGAGTACGAAGTCGATTTCTGCCTCGGGGTGTTGCTCACGCACACGAACGATTGCGGCCAGTGCGTTCGCGGCGAAGGTCATGTTCCCGGTCAGTCTGAGTTGGTTGCGTTTTCGCGCAGTCAGTGCGAGTGCGGACTGTTCCAGTTCGATCATGTGTCGGGCGATCGATACCAATTGTGCTCCGACAGTGGTCAATCGGACGGACCGTGATGTCCGTTCGAATAGGGGCTCGCCCATCTCGCGTTCGAGTTTGGCGATCTGCAGGCTGACTGCGGACTGGGAGATGTAGAAGCGCTCGGCGGCCCGCGAAAAGTTCAACTCCTCGGCGACGGCGAGGAAGTATTTCACCTGTCGTAGTTCCATATTTTCTCCATCCATGAGTTCTGCTCATTGATGCTATGCGATCTTTCGCGTTGATAGCGACCGAATACAAGCGTTGCATGTAACTAACAGCTTTCGAGTAGGAGGATTTGTCGTGGATGAGTACGAGGTCGTGATCGTCGGATCAGGATTCGGAGCTTTGGCTGCCGCCAAGACTCTGGGCAAGGCTGGCGTGAAGTTCTCGCTTATCTCCAGCACTACCGAGCACCTGTTCCAGCCGCTGCTCTATCAGGCAGCAACCGGAATGATCTCGACGGGAGAAATTGCCCCGCCGATCAGGCGCATCCTCGCCGAGTACGACTCGGCCGATGTCCGGTTGGGCAGGGTCGTCGACGTAGATCCCGAGGGGCATGTTCTCACCTACACAGCAGCGGGCTCCACCCGTTCGATCCGGTACGGCCGCCTCATCGTCGCTACCGGCGCTACGCAGGCATATTTCGGTCACGACGAGTTCAGGGACCGCACTTTCGCCCTCAAGACCGTGGACGACGCCATCGCCCTCCGCGAGCAGATCCTGAGTTGCTACGAAGAAGCGCATCTGACCTCGGACATCGACGCCAAGCGTGAGCTTCTGAGCTTTGTCGTTGTCGGCGCCGGCGCGACCGGTGTCGAACTTGCCGGTCAGATCCGCGATCTCGCACACCGCTATTTCGCCGCCTCGTTCCCTGACATCACCCCGGACGACGTCGCGGTCACGCTGGTCGACGGGGTCAAAGATGTATTGCCTGCCTACGGTGGGCGGTTGAGCAAGTATGCGCGCGCCAAACTGGAACGGTCCGGGGTGGAAGTGGTGACCGGTGCCATGGTCACCGACATCGCCGATGACACCGTCACAATCAAAGACGTGGATACCAAGGACGTACGCACCATCGCCGCCAAGACTGTCATTTGGTCGGCAGGCGTTCAGGCAAGCGCATTGGCCGCGACGATCGCCGAGCGAACAGGGTGCGAAACCGATCGCGCCGGACGCCTACTGATTCACGACGACCTGACTGTCGGCTCGGCATCGGACATCTTCGCCATCGGCGACGTCACGTCTCTGAACAGCCTTCCCGGTCAATCTCCTATCGCGATGCAGCAGGGTAGGCATGCGGCCAAGATGATCACCGGAAAGGTGAAGGCAGGAACACCGTTCCGCTACGTCGACAAGGGCAGTATGTCGATCGTCGGTCGATTCAGTGCCGTCGCGCGTCTGTTCGGCAAGGTGGACATTGCGGGGCCGATCGCCTGGGTTCTGTGGCTGGCAGTGCATCTGATGTACATGGTGGGCTTTCGGAACCGGTATGTGGCGGTCGTGTCGTGGCTCAGCTCCTACATCGGCGACCGACGCCCACATTTCCAGTACACCGACAAATGGATAGATCAGATCGAACTGGTCGAACCCGAAGTGGAGCGAGCGGCAGCCTGACGCCCGCAACGACGGGGTTACTCGACGAGCTTTCCGGTGGAATCGACCGTGCGGATGAGAGCTCCGATCTCCGAAGGGATCGGCGGGATGGCCTCGCGTGCGATCTTGCGCAGCTTCGAGTGTCGCCCGCGCAGCCAGTGCTGCCGACTTCAGGTCGAAAGCATTGTGACCACCGGCAGCGAGAATGACGGCATCCGCGTGAATGAGGTAGCGCGTACAGGTTGTGAGGTCGAATCCGGCTGTCTTCCTCACGGGCGAAGGGCATTCCGTAGCGAACCAGGTCGGCGATACCCCGCTCGGCGCCTTCGGCGACGATGTGGACGGTGTGCGGATTGGCGAGAAAGTAGCTTTCCTTCACCGTGTCTGCAGCATGCTGCTGCCACGAGTCCTCGGGATTCATCGTCGACAGAGCAGCATTGATTCCACCGGCTGCGAGCGAAGTATGAGCATCGAGTCCGTGGTACCTATTCGACCGACCAGACGCGGGTTTCGTAGCGGGACATGCTCATCTCGTCAGCAATGCGTCGGCCCGCCCGCGGAGGTACCGCCGCGTCGGTGCATCGGCGGACAGTGAGATTGCCTTCTCGTAGGCGACTACCGATTCCTCGACGCGGCCCAACCGGTCGAGCAGGTGGGCGCGTACCGCCCATGCAGGCTGGAAGCGCTCGGCACCGTCGAGCTCGTCGAGCATGCGGAGCCCGGATTCGGGGCCGTCGGTTTCGGCAGTGACGGCGGCCAACGCGACGCTGCCGCCGAGCGTCGGCGCCAGTGCGTCGAGTGTGGTGTGCAGTGCTCGCAGCGTGGCCCAGTCGGTGAATCCAGTGTGTCGGCGCGCGCAGTGCACGGCCTGGATCGTTGCCTCGAGTTGGAACCGTCCGAGAGCACCTAACGCATGTGCTCGGCGTAGATGCGACTCACCGCGCGCAATAGTCGCCTCGTCCCATCTCTGCACGTCCTGGGCCTGAATCGGGATCAGGACGCCGTCGAGCTGGCGTGCCGGTAGGCGTGAGGTGCTCAGCAGAACGAGTGCCGCAAGTCCATGCGCTTCCGGATCCTCGGGCAGAAGTGTGCAGAGCGTCTCCGCGAGATGGAGGGCTTCACTGGCAAGGCCGTCGCGCATCTCGGTCCCGCTGGTGTGCCAGTCGATGGCGAAAGCGCCGTACACGGCTGCCTGCACCGCGTCGACCCGCTCGGGTAACACCGATCTGTCGGGTAGCTCGAAGGAGATTCCGGCCTCGCGGATCCGTCGTTTGGCCCGTCCGAGGCGTGCGGCCAGTGTGGACGACGGCAGCGCGAATGCACGAGCGATGTCCCTCGCCGTGTAGCCCAGCACGACGTCGAGCATCAGGGGCGTGTGTACCGCCGGGTCGATCGCCGGGTGCGCGCAGACGAGCATCAATTGCAACCGCTTGTCTTCGATCGCTTCCGGATCGAGTTCGGCGAGATGGCCGTAGGTGTCCGGCGCCGATGTCAGTGGGTCGTGCATCCGGTGGGCTGAGGACTTCCAGACGTCCCGCTGCCGATTCCGCGCCACGGTCAGTAGCCACCCATCGGGGTTCGCCGGGACCCCGTCCCTCGGCCACGTCGTCAATGCTCGTTCGAACGCGTCGGCAAGCGCATCCTCGGCGCCGGCGATGTCCCTGCTCGCCGACGCGAGGAGCGCGAGAAGCCGCCCGTACGAACCACGAGCAGAGTTCTCGGCAGAATTTCGAGCCTTCAGGTCCACGATCCGTCGATGAACGACGTCGCGGCGGCCCGTACTTCGATCACTCCGTACTGTGCGCCCGGACAACGCTCGGCCCACATCAGCGCAGCGTCCAGGTCGGGAACGTCGAGGACGAACACACCGGCGAGCGCTTCCTTGGTGTCCGCGAACGGTCCGTCCTGAATCCGAAGCGAACCGCCTCGAAGTGTGACCGTGGTTGTCGCCGATGCGCTGGTCAAAACTTCGGCCGCGACGAGAACTCCAGCTGATTCGAGGGCTTTGCCGTAGGTGCCGAACGCCTCCTGCATCTGCACTCTGGCTTCATCTGGAATGACGCCCTCACCGGGCTCTTCGTTGCTGAGGAGAAGTGCGTATCTCATGGTGTGCTCCCGATCGTCTAGTCCACGTCTGCTTCGATTGTCACCGCACTACGCGGTCTTGCACAGAGATGACGATCGAGCTGCCGTGAAATCGACAGGCACTTGTCAATGACTGGGTGGCGCCAGGACCGTGAGCTTGCCGCTCACCGGACGCGGGTCACGACGGCAATCCACAGTGGGGGCGATCCAGACGCGTGGCCATATTCGCGGGTCGAACGCGCGCATCGAGAACTCGACGTTTCGCAGGACCGTGCGTCGTGCCAAGGCCAGCAACACTGCGGTGCCGGTGACTGCCATCCACGTCGGCAAGGGGTAGAGCGCAAGGCGCTCGCCCAGACCGAAATGCAGTGCTTTCGCCAGCATGAGGACTGCTCCGAGCACTCCGACGAAAGCGCACAGCGCCGACCAGATCGCCACCAGTCGCTTCTCGTGCCACAGATGCCATGCGATCAGGACTAGCACGACATGTCTTGCCACGAACCCCGGCATCACCGCCGACCAATGGATGAGCGCTCCGTCGTTCGCCGGGAACAGTCCGGTGGCCGCAGTGCTCACTGCGATGACAACCGCCAGCGAGAGAATCCACTTCTTCGACCGACCATTTCGGATGTGTCGATGCAAGAAGAGGGCGCCGATGAGGGTCAATACCCCGAGCGCTACGAACGTCGAGTTCATGACGTCGTGCATCGGAGAGCACGAATCTACGTCACAGGTCGTCACACCCAGCGAGCTGATCGAATTCTGGGCAAAGCTGTAGGGCGTGTTCCACGCAGCAGCCGTGAACACCTCCGCCAACAAATATGCGAACGAGAGAATCCATGCAGTTCCTGCAGCGGCGTGGCTCAGGTTGTGGCTTCGGTGAGATGTGTCGGCGTGGTGTGGATAGCTGATGGCGGAACTCTCTGTCGGCACAGACTTGATTTCTGGGTCCGACTGTAGAGCGTCAACCTGAGAGCAGTGTCCCGAAAGTCACATTTCGATCTCAGAATCGACCACCGTCGGATGATTGGAGAGCATTCACTTTCGGGTCGTCCGGCACAGGCGCGTGCAGCTGAGCACCGGCCCGAAGTACGGTGTATCCGTAGCGGCTGGCCTAACGAGCGACGAGGGGAACGACGGATGCGCAAGGGTGTGTCTGTCGAGGTCACTGCAGGCGGTGATTCGATGGCGACGCCGCGGGTCAGAGTTCTCATCGTGGACGACGAACCGCAGATCCTGCGAGCACTCCGAATCAATCTGAACGTGCGCGGTTACGAGGTAGTGACGGCAGCATCGGGGGCCGAGGCGCTCCGAGTGGCCGCCAACTTCCATCCCGAGATCGTGATCCTCGACCTTGGTTTGCCGGACATCGACGGGATCGACGTCATCGGCGGCTTGCGCGGATGGACCGATGTGCCGATCGTCGTTCTCTCGGCTCGTACCGACTCCGTCGACACTGTCGAGGCACTCGATGCTGGTGCGGACGATTTCGTCACCAAGCCGTTCGGGATGGACGAATTGCTCGCGCGTCTGCGCGCGGCACTGCGACGTGGACCTCATGTGGCGGAAGCGGCCGTTGTGGTCACCGACTCGTTCACCGTCGATTTGTCCGCCAAAACTGTGACGCGACACGGAGCGAACATTCATCTCACTCGGACCGAATGGGGTGTGCTCGAACTCCTCGTCCGAAATCAGGGGAAACTGGTCTCCCAGAAGGAGATTCTGCAGACCGTGTGGGGCCCGCACCATGGGCGCGAAACGCACTATCTCCGAATCTATCTCGGTCAGCTACGACACAAGCTCGAGGACGACCCGTCGCATCCGCGCCACCTGATGACCGAGACCGGGATGGGTTACCGGTTCGTCTGAAGGTCATCGCACGCAGCGGTGGTTCATTCGACGCTATTCGACAAGTCGACATCGACCGGGTGCGCCGAGGTGGGCGTGGTCTGCAGCCAGTGCTCCAGTGGCGCAGGCCGCCCATAGAGGTATCCCTGCGCGAACCGGCAATGCAGAGCCTCCACCGCGCGCGCTTGCTCCTCGGTTTCCACGCCCTCCGCCACGATGGACACAGGCAGCGCCCGCGCCATCGCCGCGATGGCAGTGACGAGTGAGTCCGCGGACTCACTGGTGCCGATCTCGGCGACGAAGGAACGGTCGATCTTGAGCAAGGCGATGGGAAGTTCGCGGAGTCGGCTCAGCGAGGAGTATCCGACGCCGAAGTCGTCGAGAACGATCAACACTTCCATCGCCGCCAGTTCGTCGAGGATCTTCTTGGCAGCGAAGACGTCGTCGATGAGTGCAGTTTCGGTGACTTCGAGAGCAAGGTCAGCACCGCACAGGCCATACTCTTCCAGCATGTCGGAGACCAATTTCGGCAACGAGTCGTCGCGGAGTTGAACAGAAGAGATATTGACCGACATTGTGACGTTCTGCCCGGCTGCCCGAAGCGCGTTCAGATCCCGCAAGGCGGTGCGCAGAACGAAGGCCCCGATCTCACCGATCAGATTCGTGGACTCCGCTATCGGAACGAACTCGACGGGCGACCGTAAACAGCCGTCGCGGTTCCATCGCACCAGCGCCTCGTAGACGACGGTGCTCCGTGAGGAGGTCGAGACGATCGGCTGATAGTGGACGACCAATTCACCGCGTCGGGTCGCCCCTCGTAGGGCAGTGGCCGTTTCGATCGCCGCGATCGAGGACGCGCGCAACGACTCGTCGAAGAAGGAGAAGCGGGAGGCCCCCAGCGACTTCGCGTGATACATCGCCATATCGGCCTCGCGGAGGAGATCGTCCAGATCGCCCGGGCGGTTGTCGGCGGCAGCGATCCCGACGGACGCAGTGATGTACGTGGTGGCAACGCTGAGTACGAACGGCTCGGAGATCCGCTCGATCACCGAACGCGCCACCTCCTCCATCTCGGGACGAGTGCAGCGACCGATGACGATGAACTCGTCACCCGCGTACCGCACCACGGTGTCCGAGGATCGTACTGTCGCGCGGATCCGATGGGCAGCTGCAGCGATCATCTCGTCACCCACCCGGTGACCGTAGGAATCGTTGACGGTCTTGAAGTTGTCGAGATCGACGAAGAGGACGAAGGTTCGCCCGCGTCCGCTTGCGAGAGCCAATCGCGCAAACTGCTCGTCGAGCATCGTTCGGTTCGGTAGCCCTGTGAGCACGTCGTGGGCCGCGCGGTATCGGGCGTCGTCTTCACTGCGTTCGACGAGGCTCATGGCGCGCTCGCCGCGCAAGAACGTGCCGATCAGCAATACCGAGAGCAACGCCGACCGCACCACGAGATCGACTGTCGAGATCGAGGATCCGAGCACCAACGTGGCCGCGCACACCGCCAGGAGTGCGACGACGAACAGCACCCGACGGCGACTGTGCCGAGGAGGGGAATTCTGTCGATGCGACATCGTCGCCATCTGCGGATTGAGAGCAGCAAGGGCCAGTGCTGCGTAGGCGAAGAGGTAAATGCCGTCCAGAAGTCCCGGCGACAACGGAACCGTGCGAGAGAGGGACTGGGCGTATGCAAGGTCGCCGACCAATATTGCGAGCAAGGCTACGAGAAGAAGGCGAAGCGCATGATTGCGATGCGTCGACGAGACGAGCAGATACGTCACGAGCGTGATCATGCCTGCGTCGATTGCGGGATACACGCCGTTGCCGATCGCAGCAGCCGTACTGACAGTGCCGTCGAGCAACGGGGATATCAGCACCACCCACGACACGAAGAGGGTGCCGACCGAGATGAGCCCGGCATCGATGAGCGGAGTGATGTCGTCTCTGGACCGTCGTTCGAGGACCCATCTTGCCAGCGCCGTCCCGATCAGGCAGTAGCCACCCAGCGTCAGTGAATTGGACAGTGCGGTGACACCGTCCGGATAGACCGTCGGGTCGCCGCGGAGACCGACTCCGACGAGAAAAAGTGCAGATGCGCCGAACAGGCACCACCACGACGTGGCGTCGGCAGGTTTGTATCGACGAATACCGACACTGATGGCGATGATCGCCGACAACGCGAAAGTAGCGAGAACGATCGAGCGAACCGAGGAGTCGCCGCGGAAGAAGAGAACGCTACTGGCGACGACCGCTGAAGAAATGCCCACCAATTTGGGTACCCCGGCCAGCAGTTGGTGCATCGGAAGAACCTTCGAGTCCATGCGAAGGCTTCCCCTTTCGTGTGCGGCGCCGACGCGGCGGAGGCAATCGGCCGTTCCGCCGACTGCGAGGTTAGCCCAGGATCGCCCGAGAGCGCGCGGAACACTACTGCTGCGACCGAATTTCATCGGTCACGAAGGGTTTGCGTCAGCGTTGTGTTCCTCCCCCGGCTTCGTCGGTCGCGGCCCGGACTGCGCTGCGCACGTCTTCGTCGATGAGGTACGCGTTCAAGGCGCCTGCCGCACGAACACCGCCTGCAGCCGAACCAATCAGAATCTCCATCGGCGAGGTCACGTTGCCGGCCGCCCAGATTCCCGCCACGGACGTGGCTCCGGTGGGGTCGGTTGCCACCGATGTGGCGCCGACGGGAACGTCGCCCATCATCAGTTCCGTTGTCTCGAGACCAAGTTGGAGGAGAATGTCCGCATTTGCCTCGAACTTCGGTTTCACGACCACCGCCTGAACGGGCACAGTTCTACCCGACGTCATGTGAACGCCGATGAGCGTGTCGTTTTCGATCACGAGCTCGACGATCTTGTCCGTCTCCACTCGGATGCCGCGCGCGTCCAGTTTCACCTGGTCTTCCTCGGAAGGCTCGAAATCCTGGGTGAACAGCACGATGTCGTCGGTCCACTGACGCCACATCAGTGCCTGGTGGACACCGAACTTGCCGCCGATGATTCCGAGGGCCTGGTCGCGGACTTCCCAGCCATGACAATAGGGACAATGCAGGACCTCGCGGCCCCAACGGTCGGCTATGCCGGGGATGTCCGGCAATGTATCGGTCAGCCCGGTCGTCACCAGCAAGCTGCGGCCGGTGACCGACGTGCCGTCGCCGAGCGTCACCGTAAATCCTCCCTCTACCTTCGTCGCCGAGACCGCGGTGTTCGAGACGATTTCCGCGCCGTAGGAACGCGCTTCGGTGCGCCCGATCTCGAGTAGTTGCAGTGGTGGGACACCCTCGCGGCCGAGGTAATTGTGGGCGTGGGCGGAGGGTGCATTACGGGGTTTACCAGCATCGATGACGAGGACGGTTCTACGTGAGCGTCCTAGTGCCACCGCTGCGGCAAGGCCTGCAGCGCCCCCACCGATGATGAGTGCGTCGTACTTCAGTCGAGTTGTCATGCACTCATGTTGTAGCGCTCGGCACGGATCGGCAAGTAAATTTGCTGAAATGGCAAGAAGTTGGTCGCATCGAAAGTAATGGCCACAAGTTTGTTCTCGCCCGAACAGCGGGAGCGTGCCCTCGTGCGGACGGGCCAAGTCTCAACGCACGGTACATCCGAAATAAGCGGCATGGAACTTGATTGCATCTATCAACTGGGCTTGCCGTAAGTAAATGCCTGATTCGGCGGGGCGCTCACTGCTTGAAAGAGTGTGTGGTGTTGCTGTTGACTTATCGGCATAGTCGGTCACTGCCAACGGGGGCTGCGCATTTCGGGTCGGGGGGCCATGAATAGTTCGGTAGACCGCAGCGAGGACAATCAGGGTGAGTTCATGCAAGGCGACACCGTAGTCGCGATGCAGGACTTGGGGATACGAGCGTGGCGCAGCGGCGTGCCTGCGGGATCGGTGGGCACGGTCATCGAGGTCGACTGGCTCACCGACCTTTTCGTGGTATTCGACGTCGACGGTAGCTGGTTCACCGAACCCACCGAGGTCGAGAAGGTCGTCGCGCCCGGCGACGTTCGGCTGGTACAACGCGCCGACCGTCACCGGGGCTGATACGTCAATTCATTCGGTGTCGGTGGCGGGGCCGTCGGTGGTTGCGCCACCTTCACCCGACCAGTCACCTGAATCCAGGCCGGCCGCGGGATCCGACTGCACGTCCGTGTGAGCGCCTTCGGCACCCTTGTCGGTGGTCTCGGTATGTGGCGTCTTTGCGTGTTTTCCAGTCATTACGAGTTCGTACCCGCGTCAGAAAGGTTGAAACTCCCGGCTGCTCAGCTCGGCACGATGTCCCGCAGGCGCTCGGTGTCGGATGCCGTCCCGACAGCGATCAGCACCTGCCACCAGGAGCTAGAGGTGCATACCGTCCAACGGTGCTCCGATGTGTTCGAAGTACCTTCGCGCCGAGCAGATGACGGCATCGTGGGCATCGGCGGTGATGATTCGATCCCACCAGGCACCGTAGAGAGACCCGAACGGGAAGGGCCGAACCAGATCGACAGCTTTCCTGATGGTCTCGGGATGCTCGGGGATCAGATTGGGATAGCTGTACATGAATCCGACCCAGCGACGGTCCGCCACCACAGTGAAGATGTCCCCGGCGAACAGGGCGCCACTGCCATCGACGCCGTCACGCCAGTGCATGACCGTGCCACCGGCAAAATGAACTCCGGCATTGATCAGGGTGCGTCCAGGAAGCACCTCATGTGTGTCACCGGACCACAGGACGACGTTGTCGTTCCTCGGGACCCACTGCGCATCGCGCTCGTGCACGTAGATCGGCGCATCCCCGAATGCTCGGCTCCACTCGACCATCGAACTGTAGTAATGCGGATGCGACAGTGCTATCGCCGCGATCCCTCCCAGTTCGGTGACCCGCTCGACGGCGGCATCGTCGATGTACGTGGTGGAATCCCACAGCACGTTGCCGTCGTCTCCCGGCACCAGAAGCGCTCTTTGACCGATGGCAAGATGCGGAGACGTCGCGATACCCCACAGTCCGGGTATTTCTTCCCGGATCTCGACTGTGTAGCCCTGAAGTCCGAGTTCGCCGAGGCTTGTCCACTGCTGACCGCCGTAGCCCACGTACTGGCGCTCGTCCTCGCAGATGAAGCATTGATCAGTCGCTGTGTCGAGCGAAGCTGCGGCGTTCAGCGGGTACTGAACGCCGCAGGTCACGCAGATCGGGTAGTCGTCACCGAAAGAACGAGACAATCTTTTCTTCCCGGTCTACAGGTCTGCGCGGTTACAGACCGAAAGGGAGCACGCCCGGAGCCAGTTCGAAGCCGCTGCTGCCGGCGGAGGCCGAGCTGACGCCGCCGAGAATGAGATTGATGAAATTCGTGATCATGTGAGTTCTTTCCTCCCATAGAGATGACGATGAACCCGGTCGAGGCTACCGGTGATTCGGTCCCAGCGGCAGAGGGCGACGCTGTGGGGTCCGTGTGAACCGAGCCCGGCTATGGCGTCGAACCGGCGTAGCCTCGATCCAATGCGGCGAGTGGCGGTGGGTCTGTTGGCAGCTCTCGCGCTGGTGAGCTGCGCCCAGAACCCCACCGAACAGAATCTGGACCAGGCTGTCGAACTGCCCCCGGCCATCGACTACGTCGCACTCGGCGACTCTGCGGCTTCGGGACCGCTGATCCCGGACCAGGTGGGATTCGCAGGTTGCCTGCAATCCGACGAGAACTATCCGCACGTACTGGCCGGCTTGATCGGGGCCGCGGCGTTCGCCGATGTGTCGTGTTCGGGCGCGAAGTCCGAGAACATCACGACGGTAGAGCAGATCACCGACACCGGGTCGGTGTCTGTCCAGCTGGATGCACTCTCTTCGGATACGGATCTGGTGACCATCACCATCGGCGGCAACGACGTGGATCTGGTGTCGGCGGCGCGTCAGTGCATCAACTTCTCATCTGAGCCGACAGGGCGATCGTGTAAGGATGCTCTGACCGAGGGCGGCACGGACAAGCTCGGCGACGCGATCTCCGCGGCGGCCCCACGCTGGGGGCAGGTCTTCGAGGACATCAAGGGACGCGCCCCGAACGCGGATGTCGTCGTAGTCGGCTACGGAACCTATGTACAACCGGGCGGTTGCTATGGCGTACAGCCGGTGTGGGCGCGAGACGCCGACTACCTGCAGCAGAGCATCGACACGATGAACGACGCTCTCGCCGAGCAGGCCGAGCTGCACGGTGCGAGTTTCGTCGACACCAGGCCCGTCAGTGTCGGCCACGACGCGTGCGCAGCAGGCGATCAGCGCTACCTCGAGGGTGTGTTCCCACTGAACCGAGCGGCACCACTACACCCAACTGCAGCAGGAATGGCGGCATTCGCCCAGGTGATAGAGGATTCGCTTACGCTGAACTGACCGCGGCTCCCAACGGGGGGAGCCCACGCTCGGTAGGTGGACTTCATGGCATCGCTCGACGAACTTCTCGCACAGATTCCCATCGGTCAGATTGCATCGAAACTCGGTGTCGACGAGGAGACGGCTAAATCCGCTGTCACTCGTGCACTGCCCACATTGGTCGGCGGCCTCGAAGCCAATGCTCGAGATCCAGCAGGTGCTGCGTCCTTGGAGAATGCGCTCCAGCAGCACAGTTCTTCAGGATTGCTCGATGGCGGCGTCGACATCGACCAGGTGGACGAGACAGACGGTGCGAAGATCGTGTCGAACGTGTTCGGAGACAAGAAGAACGACGTAGCAAGCGCGCTAGGCGGAATCAGCGGCGGCGCGGACAGCGGCCTCGTGAGCAAAGTGCTACCGATCCTCGCGCCGATCGTATTGGCTTATCTGGCAAAGAAATACACCGGCGGTCAGAGTGCGGGTGGCTCGGGTGGCGGCGGTCTCGGTGATCTACTGGGCAGCGTCCTCGGCGGGGCAACCAGCGGTTCGGGATCCGGCGGCGGACTGGGCGGACTCCTCGGTGGCATTCTCGGCGGCGGCTCCGGTGGTTCCGGTGGCGGTATCGGCGATCTGCTCGGCGGATTGCTCGGGGGCGGAAAGAAGTAGTGCGGGTGGAGGTCCAGGACTCGAGAACTGGCCCGATACAACGTCGTTGCCCGGTGCGATTGTTGGACCATGGTGACAATGACGGCCGCTGCGGGGGTGTTCGCCGTCGCTATGGCGATGGTTCTGACCCCCGGTCCCAACATGGTGTATTTGGTGTCGCGCAGTATTTCTCAGGGCAAGGTCGCTGGACTGGTCTCGCTCGGCGGCGTCGGGGTGGGGTTGGTCGTCTATGTGGTGGCGACCAATCTCGGGCTGGCAGCGATGTTCGCTGCGGTCCCGACGCTGTACGCGGTCATCAAGATCGCCGGCGCCTGCTACCTCGCCTGGCTGGCCTGGACGGCATTGCGTGGAAGCCGATCGGTGTTCGAAGTTACAGGACTGCAGCATGATTCGAATACTCGTCTGTTCACGATGGGGCTGCTGACCAACCTGCTGAACCCGAAAATGGCGGTCATGTACATCTCGATCATTCCGCAGTTCATCGACCCTGCAGCAGGATCGATCCTGATGCAAGGACTGGCGCTCGGAGGCGTACAGATTCTGGTCGCGCTGACCGTCAATGCTTTGATCGTGCTTGCTGCAGGATCGATCGCGATGTTTCTGTCGTCGCGGCCGTCGTGGATCAAGCTGCAGCGTTACGTGATTGGCACGGTTCTCGGGCTGTTGGCCGTCCGGCTTGCAGCCGATCCCTCTCGACCTGTTCCTGCGTGAGAATGCAGCGGCCCGGAGTGGAGAGGTGGCCTCACACCATGGTCGTCAGGACACCACCGTCGGCACGCAGTGCTGCACCGTTCGTGGCGGCGGACAGTGGACTTGCCAGGTAGACAGCAAGGTTGGCGATCTCGGTAGGTTCGATGAACCGCTGTAGCAGTGAGGTCGCATTGCCGCCGATGATGGCAGCCTTGAGGTCGTCGGTGGGCATTGCCTGAGCCCGCGCGATCTGGGTGACAGTGTCTGCGACTCCGTCGGAGTAGGTCGGCCCGCCGAGGATCGTGTTCACGGTCACTGCGGTTCCGCGTGTGAGCTTGGCGAGGCCATTGCTCAGCGCGAGCATCCCGGCCTTCGTGACCCCGTAGTGCACCATGTCGGCTGGAATGTTCACCCCCGATTCACTGCCGACGAAGATGATCCGGCCCCACCCGGTTGCGAGCATCTTGCCCAAGACGTGTCGCGACAATCGGACCCCGCTCATGACGTTGATGTCGAAGTAGCGTTGCCACTCTTCGTCGGAAATCTGCTCGAACGGCGCGAGCTCGAAAAGACCGACGTTGTTGACGAGTATGTCGATATCGCCGAACGATTCCAGAAGCCTGCCGACGTCTGTTGAATCTTCGAAGTCTGCAACGGCCCCGGAGATCGTTGCGCCCGGAACCTCCAGCCCCAATTGCCGGACGGCCTCGTCGAGCTTGCTCTCGTTGCGTCCGTTGATGACAACCGACGCTCCCTCCTGGAGGAGAGCTCGTGCAATCGCGTAGCCGATTCCTTGCGTCGAACCGCTGACGAAAGCCGACTTACCTTGCAGCTGCAGATCCATGTCTCTCCTGGTGTGCTCGATCGATGCCGTATCGGGCATCAAATGACTTTCTCAGTCAAGTAAAACTATGACGATTGACTTTCTCAGTCAAGTCATCGGGTGCAGTATCGAGTAGTCTGCTCCAATGTCGGACCCCAGCGAGCGAGCAGCACTCAGCGACGAAGACCTCCAGACGTGGGCCGCCCTGGCCACCCTGCTGGAGTGGTTGCCCACCGCTCTCGACGCACAACTCCAACGCGACGCAGGCCTGACCCACTACGAGTACGGCATCCTCTTCGCTCTCTCGGAAGCGGACGACCGCACACTCCGCATGAGCACGTTGGCAAGCTATTCCAACAGCTCTCTCTCACGGCTCTCGCGTGCAGTGGCGCGCCTCGAGACGAAAGACTGGGTACGACGCGCTCCTGATGCTGCGGACGGCCGCTACACCCTGGCCACCCTGACCGAGTCGGGGTCGGCGAAGGTCGACCAGGCAGCCCCCGGGCACGTGGACGTCGTCAACCGGCTCGTCTTCGACCCGTTGACGCAGGTCCAGGCCCGTCAGCTCGGCGGAATCAGTCGGCGCATCATGACGGCGATACGGTCCGAGGAGGGCTGGCAACCTTAGGCCGACCCTGGCCGTCCACGCTGAGAGCGCACACCCTTTTTCCAAAGCTGCGCGCTACATTCGCGTCCGAGCGCGGCCGTTCGGTTTACAAAAAGGGTGCGCGGTCCGGCAAGCCACCACTTGCCGAAGCCATGTACGCCCGCCAACCACCGAACTCGGTGATGTCGATGCCTGCTTCGCCCGCTTCGTGTGAGCAGCAGAATCCGGTGACCCAGCGCCCGTCGGACAGCTCGACCGACGTCAGACCCATCGGTGCGGGCAGAGCGGCCAAGAAGGTTCCGAGTCCGGCGGCGGACATTCGGTAGAGCTCGCCGGCAATTGCCGAACCCTTCCCCCGGTGGTGGCGCACCAAGCCCGGTTTCGCGGGCGTAGTTCCCAGGTCGACCATGCGGTACGCGTCGGACGTGCGGACCTCACCGAGGTATCGTGCGCCGCGATCGGTCAGTTGATGGTGAACTGGAAAGCCCTCTAGATGTGCACCGACAACGAGTACGTCATGGCCGTCGATGACGAGCGGCTGCGAGGGTGTTCCGATGAGTCGCGCAGCAAGGTCGATGGCGATCTGGTCCTGAAACTCGGGCACGACGAACATGACCCCGAACGGTTCGCCACTGCTCGTGGGGGTGCCGGGAACAGCGACGGCGGCCATGTTCAGCAGGTTGCAAAAGTTGGTGTAGGTGCCCATTCGCCGGTTGATGGACACTGGATCAGTTTGAACCGCAACAAGTGTCGGATGCTCGGTAGTGGTCGGCAGTAGCAGTCCGTCGAACCCGTCGAGCAACGTTACCGCGAGCCGCTTGGTGTGTTGGAGAATCGAGATATCGTCGACGTAGCGGTGTGCCGACGGCTCGGCGGCGTTCAGGATGATCTGTGCAACGGTCGAATCGCAACTGGACTTGTTCCTTTCGACGAAACTTCCGACGGCCGAGAATCGTTGCGCGACGATGGCGCCGTCGTACAGCAGGGTGGCCGCATCGAGCAACGGTGAAATGTCGATCTCGGAGTGCGTGAATCCCTTCGCTTCCAGACGAGACACCTGGCGATCGAATGCCTCTCGGTACTCTGGGCAAAGTTGCTCGAGATCAGTTGCTCGCGGAACGGCGATGTGAGGAACAGCGTTTGCAGACAACCGCACGTCCGCGGGCCAACGCCGGCTACGTGGGTCGGCGTCGTCGTAACCGGCCATCAACTGCGTGGCCAGGGTCGCGGTCTCGAGGTCGACAGCGAGTACTGTCACGCAATCGAAGTCGATACAGGCTGGGACGACGCCGGTCGTCGGGACGATTCCCGGGCTTGTCTTGACGCCGACGAGGCCGTGGAATGCAGCCGGAACCCGGCCGGAACCTGCTGTGTCGGTACCGATGCCGATGTCTGCGATTCCGAGAGCGACGGCGACGGCCGATCCTGAACTGGATCCACCGGACACCCGATCCTGATCCCAGGCGCACCGAACCGCGCCGTACGGACTCCTCGTTCCGACGAGACCGGTGGCGAACTGATCCAAATTGGTCTTGCCGAGGATCAGCGCGCCCTGCTCCACCAGTCGCGCTACGGCCGTCGCGGTTCGATCGGGGATGTAGGCGAACTCCGGGCACGCTGCGGTGGTGGGCATACCTGCGACATCGACGTTGTCCTTGACGGCCACCAGCAACCCGGCCAGCGGGAGGGCAGTGTCGACGGTTGCCGCTTCGGCCAGTACGTCGTCATCCTTGCGTAGGGTGATCCAGATTTCGGGACGGTCTACCTCGGCAATGCGCTTGTACGCCTGCCGTACTCGCTCCGAGATGTCATGCTGCTGCATCGGAATTGCCCCTTGTCGTGAACTCGCCTGCCGCGGACCATGCCGTGCGTTCTGCGTCGAAGGCGACTGCCTGCGAGGCCCGGAACTTCTCGATCGAGGAACTGTTCGACGCGAGGAATTGCTCGTGTTCGGCTAGTGAGAATTCCCCGTCGACGATCTCGACACCTCCACCGCGTCCGGCTGCGGTGTCGGCGCGAAGGTCCAGCAGCTCCTCGGGTTCGACTGGGTACCAGGAGATTCGATCGAAGAAACGCAGCAACCAGGGAGACTCGCGTTCGAACGGTCCGGACTGCTCTGGATAGCGGTGATTCCACACCTGCGTCGTCCGGCCGACGAACTGGTAGCCGCCGGGCCCTTCCATGCCGTAGATGCACAGATATGCCCCACCGATCCCGACGGCGTTCTCCGGTGTCCAGGTCCGCGCCGGGTTGTACTTGGTGGTGACCAGCCGATGCCGCGGATCGAGCGGAGTCGCAACTGGCGCGCCCAGGTAGACGTCGCCGAGACCGAGAACCATGTAGTCGGCCGCGAAGACGGTATCGAAAACGTCTGCGACGGAATCGAGTCCGTTCATTCGTCGGATGAACTCGATGTTCCACGGGCACCACGGTGCATCGGCTCGCACTCCGTGCATGTAGCGCGCAATTGCTTCGCGGGTCGACGGGTCGTCCCAGGACAACGGCATCCGAACGGTACGGCTCGGGACCACGAGCTCCGAAGCGGCAGGTAGATCGTCCTCCACCTCGGCCAGTAGACCCATCACCATGTCGATCGAAAGAACGTCCGGATCGACTTTGACCTGCAGCGAGCGGATACCGGGCGTCAAGTCCAGCAATCCCTTCGGTGCGATCGCCTCGATGCGCTGATGCAGTGCGTGTGCACGGGCACGGAGCGCGAGGTCCAGTTTCATATCGCCGTACTCCACGAGCACGTTGTCGTCTCCCGAGCGGCGGTAGGTCACGCAGGTCTCTGCCTCACGCCGGGCAAGGACGCCGTCGTCGCCGTCGCCTCCGCTCGAGAAGACGAACGGCAATGATGCGCGACGTGCGACACCGAGCGCCCCGAGCGGAGCCGCGTGGGCCGCGCGCACGGGTACGAACCGGATCGTGTCTCCAGCTTTGAGCTGCCCGAGCTTCCATCTTTCGGCGGCGACGACGGTGACCGGGCAGACGAATCCGCCCAGGCTGGGGCCGTCCGGGCCGAGCAGAATAGGGGTGTCGCCGGTGAAGTCGAGTGCGCCGACCGAGTAGGCATTGTCATGGATGTTCGACGGGTGAAGCCCCGCCTCGCCGCCGTCCGTGCGCGCCCACTCCGGTTTCGGCCCGATGAGACGGACGCCGGTGCGGTCGGAGTTGAAGTGCACCTCGTAGTCGGTGGCGAACAACGTGTTTATGTCTGCGCGCGTGAAGAATTCCGGTGCCCCGTGCGGTCCCTCGGTGACGGCGATGCACCACCTCGTCGTCAATGCCGGTCGGTGTTCGGAAGGAATGCACGTAATGCGGTCGGCGGCATCGGGCGGTGTCGAGATCTCCAGAATGTCTCCCTCGCACAGAGTTCCACCTCGGTGTCCACCGAATTTGCCGAGTGTGAACGTCGATGCACTGCCCAGGTACGGCTCGACGTCGATGGCGCCTTGGATGAGCACGTACACGCGCAAGCCGGCCCCTGTCGTCGTTCCCACATCGAGCGTCGTATCGGCCGGCACCAATACCGGACGCCACTGCGCGACGTCGACACCGTCGACGCGGACCCGAGCGTCGGCACCGGTGACGCACACCCAGGTATCTGCGTCGAAGGTCAGTGCTGGTCCAGCCATGGCAGATTCGAGTCCAGGTGCGCCCTGCGGGTTGCCGAGGGCGACGTTGCCGAGGCGGAACGAGAGGTCGTCCATCGGCCCGGACGGCGGCACCCCGACCTTCCAGTATCCGACGCGTCCGGGCCAGTCCTGAACCGTGGTCAGCATCCCCGGCCGCAGTACCGTCATCTTTGCTCGCGTGGTGTCGGTCGACATCATGGTCGGGTCACGATCATGCGGACTGCGGTGGGGTCGAATCCGTTGCACGGGTTGTTGATTTGCGGGCAGTTCGATACGAGTACCAGGGTGTCGATCTCGGCTCGCAACGTCAGCGACTTACCTGGCGCCGATAGTCCGTCGACGATTCCGAGTGTTCCATCGGCGTCGACGGGCACATTCATGAAGAAGTTGATGTTGGACACCAGATCCCGCTTGCCGAGGCCCCACTTGGATCCTTCGGCCAGGAAGTTCTCGACGCAAGCGTGTTGATGCTGCGTGTGATGCCCGTACCGCAGCGTGTTCGATTCCTGTGAGCAGGCACCGCCCACCGTGTCGTGATTGCCGACTTCGTCGGCGACGATCGTCATCAACGCTGTCGAATCATCGCTGCGCAGCACGCTGCCAGTGGTAAGAAAGAGATTCTGCTGCGCGACCACGGTTGCGGCCGCGCTATAGCGGATGGTGTGATCGTGGGCCGCGTAGACCAGTGTGTCGACGGCTTGGTTGCCGTACAGATCGACGATGGTCAGCAGGTCTCCGGCCTTCACGACGGCGGACCATGGGCCGAAGGCTTCGGCGATCTGGTCCAGCACGATCGTGCCGGATTCGAGAGTGAGTGTCATCGTGCACCTTTCGCGTGTTCGGCGTTCCAAGCGTCTTCGGTGTTGAGAACGGCGCGCAGATACTCAGGGTCGGTGTTGGGTAGGTCGTCGAGGTCTCCCGGTGCCTGCCAAGCGAGAACCTCCAGTGCCGTTGTGTCGAAACTCGGAGACGGATCGAGCGGGTGCGCGGTGTTGGCCAGCAGCACGATTACCGGCAGGTGAATGAGCAGGTCCACTTCGGTGCCGCATCCCGCATTGCCGGTCGAGTGCAGGTGTCCGTCGGCTTCGACGCGTACACCGTGGAAGAACGAGATCGACGGTGGTAGGTCGCGTGGTCGGAGGCCGTTCTTGGCAGCTGCCACCGTGAACAGTTCACGACCGGCAGGCGATGCCCCGTGCAACGATCCGTCACCGTACTTGGTGCGATTGGTGGTCAGAGATGTTGTACCGCAGAGTGCGTCGTGCCGGGATGAACTGTCGGCGACGATCGTGGCGAGCACTCGTCCCTGATCCGAGAGCAGGGGGTGCCCGATTCCGAGGTATGCGTTCCACGGAACTTTGACGGTGTCCGCGGCATTCAATCGCTCCCACGGGGCGTCCGCGCGGTACAGCAGCAGGTTGGCGCATGCGGCGCCGTCGACGTCGCGCAGCCGTACTCGGGTACCGCGAGCGAGAACTCTGGTGGTGTAACGACCGCCGGGTACCGATTCGGCCCAGGTGAGTTCGGTGACGCCGTCCGGGGCAACCGGGGCGGAGACTTTCGCTGCCTGGCTCCGAGCATGTTTCCTGGCGGCGAGAGTGGTTGCGGTGCTCATGTCTTCAGGCTCCGATCGTGACTGGCTTGGGGTGTGTTCTGCCGCGCGGAAGGCAGGCGATTCCGGCCAGCACTACCGCGATCACCGTGAGTGGTGCCGCCCACTGCAGGAGCGGGAATTCGCCGGTGGGGTTGAAGATCTCGGCGCGTGGCCAGGAAAGATTGATCACCATCAGCCCGCCGTAGAGTACGGCGGCGATATTCACCGGGATGCCGAACTTACCGAGGGTGAAGAGCTTCTCCTCTGCCGAGATGGGCGTTGCTTGCCGACCGACGTGCGGCCATCCTTTGAGGCGTTGAACCAGCAGTGGCACGGTCACCATCAAGTAGGCCAGGTAGATCAGGACGATGCAGACGCTCGACAAGGTGGTGAAGATCGCTGAGTTCCCTACGTTGACGGCAAGGATTGCCACACAGGCGAATCCGATCAGGACCGAGGGTGCGATCGGGGTGCCGGTGCGGGAGTTCACTTTCGACAGAATGGTCGACGCGGGTAGGCGGCCGTCGCGAGCCATCGAGAACATCAGCCGCGATGCCGCTGTCTGGATCGCGAGGGTGCAGATGAAGACGGCGATGGCCACGTCGATCAGCAGTACCGTGCCCCACGGGGAGCTGAGGATGGAGTCGATGACGTACGGAAGTCCCTGCGTCGCAAGGTTGCCGTCGGTGAGAGAAGGTGCGGCCATCAATGCACCGACGATCATCAAGCCTCCGCCGAGAGCGGATGCGGAGAGTGCGAGCCGGATCGTGCGAGGTGCGACGCGTCGTGGATTGTGTGTCTCTTCGGCGAGTTCGCCGGCCGAGCCGAAGCCGACCATGACGTATGCAGCCATGAGCCCGGAGACGATCCAGGCCCAGATGTATCCGGGATCGGCGCCGGGAGCGCCGGTGTCGAAGACGACCTGAGGTCCGCGCTCGGCGTGCGTGAAGAAGACGAGAACGAGCGCGATGACGCCGACGATCTCGCAGGTGACACCGATGCTGTTGATCCGCGACATCCAATTGACGCCGATGCAGTTGATCGTGGTGGTGAGGACCAGAAGTATCGAGCCGAGAATGACGGCATTGGCGGCGCCGTCGGCCGAGGTCAGTGCGGTGTCTTCCCCGACGAACTGGAATCCGCTCCAGATGCTGGGCAGGACTACTTGCAGCGCAATTGCGGCGGCCGAGGCCGTGACGATCTGCGCGATGATCATGAACCATCCGGCGAACCATCCGATGATTTCACCGCCCATGCGCCTCGACCATTGGTAGATGGCACCTGAAATGGGATATCGCGCAGCGAGTTCGGCGAAGTTGAGTGCGACCATGAACTGGCCCAGAAACACCATCGGCCAGGTGAAGAAGAATGCCGGGCCGCCGAAACTGAAGCCGAGGCCGAAGAGCTGGAAGATTGTGGTCAGGATCGACACGAACGAGAAACCGGCGGCGAACGACGCGTACTTGCCGAGGCTGCGATGCAGTTGCTGGTCGTACCCGAGTTCGGCGAGGTCCACGTGGTCGGTGCCGAACGGCGGTGCCTTTTCCCCGGGCGAGGGCAGAGTAGTCGAGCTCATGTCTTTGTCTCCGTACAAGAGGTGAGAAGGACCGCCCGTCTGCGTCGACAGGTGCGGGAGTGCCGGTGCGGTTTCTGTCAGTTGATAGTTTTCCGCGCCGTTGTGCCCGGCTGGTGACCGTTGTGAAACGAGTTTGTTTCGTCTATTTCGATCAGATGACAGGAATCTCACGGGCGCGGATTGCTGACAGGATGGACCTATGTCCGTTACCGGTGCCGGGAGGCCGAGGCTTGCCACCAAGAAACGTCCGGGTGACACGGCCCGTGAAGAAATACTCGACGCGTCCGCCGAGCTCTTCACCACCCGTGGGTACACCAACACCTCGACACGCATGATCGCCGACGCTGTTGGACTGCGGCAGGCCTCGCTCTATCACCACTTCTCGAACAAGGACGACATCCTCGATTCGCTGCTCAGCGGGACCGTCGACGAGCCACTCGCCGTCGGACAGGGCATTCAGGGTGTGGAGGAGGCGGCGGTAGTGAAGATGTACGCGATGGCCTGGTTCGATGCCGATCAGCTCAGCCGTTCCCGTTGGAACCTCGGTGCGCTCTATCTGTTGCCCGAGCTTCGGACCGATCGGTTCGGCTCGTTCAGGGAAAGCCGCTTCACGCTGATGAATCTGTATGCCACCATCGCTGGTGGGGTCGTGCTGGAGCTGGAGTCCGACGTGCCCACCGGCACCGAAGAGCTACCGTTTCGACTTGTCGAGACGATAGTGAACGGCCGTGCCGATTCGGAAAACGGTCGAGGCTCGGCGGGTCTGCATCACGCTCCGCTCATTGCAACCGCCGCGGTCCGCGTTCTCGGATTCCCCGGTGACATCGAGGGCATCCATGACAGGGCGGTACGCGTGGTGGCCGACGTGATCGCAGGCAGTATTTTCGAGAAGAAGGCAGGGCATGGCCAATAAGAAGACACGGCCGGAAAAACAGACAGGGCCGAAGGCTGGGGTCTACGACATCGACACCGGCACTTGTGAACTGGTGCGCGACACTCTGACCGCGGACGGTTGGATGGTGCATGTCAACGGTGTGCCGAGTTCGCACATCGATATGGACGACCCGTCGCAACTAGATTTCGAGTACATGCGCTGGATGGCGGGACTTGTTCGCTACCATACATTTTCGAGCTCCAAGCTGCGCACTTTGCATCTCGGTGGTGGCGCCTGCACTCTCGCACGCTATTTCGCTGCGGAGTATCCCGATGCAAGACAGGTTGTCGTCGAGCTGGACGGCAAGCTGGCCGAGTTGGTACGCGAATGGTTCGACCTCCCCCGCGCGCCGATGCTGCGTATCAGAGTCGGTGAGGCTCGTGCGGTGACCGAGACGCTGACCGAGGACAGTCGAGATGTGATCGTCCGCGACGTTTTTGCCGGAAGTGCGACGCCGGAACCGCTGTCGACTCTGGAATTCACCGAGCATGTGCGACGCGTACTCGCCCCGAGCGGCATCTATGTCGTCAACTGCGGCGACACCCGTGACCTGACGAGAACCCGTCGCGAGGCGGCCACTATCGGACAGGTCTTTCCGCACACGGTGATCATCGCGGATCCGGCGATGTTGAAGGGGCGCCGTTACGGGAACGTCGTCATCGCCGGTAGCGATGCACCAATCGGTGAGGACCCGGCATTGGCTCGTGAACTGCTCGGCGGAGGAGTGCCTGCGCAGGTATGGCTCGATGAGAGGGTGCGGAGTTTCAGCGGTGACGCGAAAGTCCTACGGGATGTCGTATGAGCGATCGGTAGGCTGGGGAAGTAGTTCGAAGCTCATACGTTTTTACTGTCGATTTGGGAGAACCGAATGGCGCTCATCGCCCTGCTCGATCTGAAGTTCAAGCCGGAAGCACTCGACGACGCGAAGGTCGTTCTCACCCGTGTGCTCGCCGAGACGAGGGCATTCGACGGATGTCTAGGCGTCGACGTTCTCGTCGACGAAGCCGACCCGACGCACTGGATCGCGTACGAGCGCTGGGATTCCGCCGAAGCGGACGCGAAGTACCGCGATTTCCGCGCCGGTCCAGGCAAGATTGCCGACCTGGCCCCACTTCTTGCCGGCGCCCCGAGTCTGACGAAGTACACGATCGCGGACTCAGTCTAGGTAGTTGCTCGAGTCCGGTGGTTCGACCGATGCCGGTCGGCCGGTGAGATAGCCCTGCACCATGTCGATGCCGAGTTCGACGGCGACGCGCAGTTCGCCGTCGGTCTCGACACCCTCCATGATCAGCGTCGCGCCGACTTCTCGTGCGAACGCGGTGAGCGACGCCACGGCCGCCCTGCGAGTCGGATCCAGGTCCACACCGTGGACGAGTGAATAGTCCAGTTTCAGCGTGTCAGGTTTGAGTTCGACGACTTGGCGGAGTCCGGCGAATCCTGCTCCGACATCGTCGACGGATATTTTGACGCCGGCGGCCCTGAGGTCTTCGACGGACCGGGCGACAGCACGGTAGTCGTCGACTCGTTCATGCTCGGTTATTTCCAAATATATTGTGCGCGTGCCTATGTGCGGTCGCAGGCGGGCCAGCATGTCGGTCGTCCGGATGGTTTCGGCCGAGGCGTTGACCGAGACGAACGCATCGGCGGGAAGGCCCGCCATTGCGCGTAGTGCCGTATCGATCGCAGCGAGTTCGAGACGCGGACCGACACCGGCACATGTCGCGTCGCGAAACCAGATGTACGGCGAACCGTGACCGAACGGGAAGCGGGAAAGTGCCTCGTACCCCACCACGGCTCGGGTGACGGTGTCGCAGATCGGCTGGAACACGATCGAGGGTCCACCGGAGTCGATGAGCGCGTCGATTCGATCCCGTATGCCGAGAGGATCCAAGCGAAGGTGGTTGGCCGCCGCAGCCGGATCTGCTTTCTCGCGGTACATCTCGATATCGGCCAGTGCAATCAACCGCCGCATGGGTGCGTCCGTGCTGTCTCCGCAGATCAGGCTGTCGCCGGCCGATCCGATACTGGTGGTGAACGGCGGCCCGCTGAACGATTCTTCGAGTCTCGCGCGGATTCGAGTCTCGGCATCGTCGACCTTGTTGCGGCTGCCGATGTGTACACACACGAACTGGTCGCCGCCCAGCCGTGACACCACCGCATCTGCGGACGCAGCGTGTAGCAACCGGCTCGCAACCTCCGTCAACACCGCATCGCCCGAGGGATGCCCGAATCGGGCATTGATGGCCTTGAACCTGTCGATGTCGATCACTACTACGCCGATGTAGCGCATCTCGTGTATCGGCGAGGCGTTGAGGGTGTTGAGGTAGCCCACCGCATGGAACAATCCACGACGGTTCCACAGCCCGGTCAACGGATCCCTCAAAGCTCCGGCTGCGCGTTCGCGGAGATAGCGAATGTAAGGACGAAGAGCGAACGGCATCACGAACATCGAAGCAACGGTGACGGCGCGCGAGGAAACCGCCCAGGGGTCGGCCCCGTCGAGTATCGCCATTCCAGCGGTGAGCAACAGCGCTGTGACAGCACACGTGAGATGGATGCCGAGCACCCTCGACGACGTCCCGATGATGGCGAAGAGAGCGACGATGGCGAACATAGCCGAACTCGACATCGCGAGCAACGGCGAGTTGGGTAGCAGCATCACCGCCAGGATCCCGAGGTCGGCCCAGATGATGAACGCTTTGATCAGGATCGGACGAGGCCATGGTCCGAGAAACCAGCGGAGTGCGACGGGGACCGTGCTCGCACAGGCGAGAGATAAGAAGATTGCTGCGGGAAGGGCCAACTGCCCCGATGGAACCAGCAGGATTCCGGACAGTCCGAACGACAATGTCAGTGAACCGATGAGGGCCTTGGCCCACCGCTCACTGTTCGGAGGGCGAACCCGGAACGAATAGTCAGTAGCCTTCAGTGCCCGAGGTTCGAGCGCACGAGAGTGCACTGCATCGGTATTTACTGGGTTGGCGTCCGCTGGGTTGGCGTCCTTTGTGCGTAAAGCCCAGTAGTCAGGGGACTCTTCGTGGAACGCGAGCTTGCCGGTCACCGATCGACAGCCTTTCATGCGGGACCTGCCGGTACTCGAGAACTTTCTTGTCCATGTAACGGCCGATCGTTCGTATTCTCAGGTCCCCGACCCTGCCAAGGAACGGTACCAGTGAGTGGGCTGCTCGACGGCCGAAACCAAATCCGGCTGCTGGTTACGGCCCGTGAAAGTGAATGCACGACGGGTTTCCCTGGGGCAAGGCATCGTGAGTGACCGCCGGGATGGTGCATACGAGACGCTGTATCAGACCATGTCCTTTTCGGTCAGCCATCGAAGGGTCGGCCAACCGCAGAACACCGGTAGCCAACACGTGAGCACCCGGTAGAGCAGTACGGATGGAACGGCGATGCTGGCGGGAAGGCCGAATGCCGCGAGGCCGCCGATCAGGGCTGCTTCGACGGCCCCGACCCCGCCCGGTGTCGGGGCCGCCGACGCCAACGTTCCCCCGATCATGGTGACGACGGTCACCGTGATGAACGTGGTCCCACCCCCGAATGCCTCGATGCTCGCCCATAGCGCCAGTGCAGCTCCGAGAGTAGTTGCAGCACAACCGAGTACGATGATCGAAAAACGTTTCGGATCGCGCGCGAGTTCGCCGAGTTCGCCGAACAGTTCCTTGAGCTGTGGGCGTACGTCGTTCCGCAGCCATCGGCGTAGTTTCGGTACGAACAGCAAGGTGCCCACGGCGCCGAGTGCCACCCCGGCGATGAGGTACAGAACAGTCGGGTCGGGCACGAAATGCGCCAGATCCGCCGACGTCCCGGCAGCAAAGGTGAAAAGGATCAACAATCCGACGTGGGTGATCACCTGAACGGACTGTTGCAGAGCAACTGCGGCCGTCGCTCGAACGGCGCCGAGGCCACCCTTCTGCAGGAAACGCACGCTCAGTGCGAGGCCGCCGACACCTGCAGGGGTCGTCGTCGCTGCAAAAGTATTGGCGAGCTGCATGATCGTCAGGTTGCGGAAACTCACCAAGCCCGAAGCGCATGCCCACAATGCTGCGGCAGCGCCGACATAGGTCAGCGCCGATACAACGAGTCCGAGTAGCGCCCACCACCAGTTCACCGACTGCAGCTCTGTCAGAAATGTGGGCACCGCGCTGATGAACGGGTAGGCGACGTAGACGAGGCCGATCAGCAGGACCAGCTGAATGATCTGACTCCGCGAGAATCGGGTGACCTGCTCGGCCTTGATCTTGTCGGCACCCGTCTGTTTCGCGACCTCGTCACGTACGGCCTTCATGACCTCGTTGCCGTCGGGAACCGATCCGCGGACACGTTTGGGTACCGCCGATTTCGTCAGCCTGCCCGATGCCGCGAGAACAGTGTCGGCATCGAGGGCTTCGATGGCACTGCGCACGGCGTGTTCCTTACCGAACAGCGCCGCAGTGGTGATCAGCAACTGCGCAATGTCGGACTGCATCTGCGCGTCGGTTGCGCCTAGTTCGGCGTTCGCGAATCCGCCGAAGAGTGCTTTACCGTCGTCGTTTCTGATCTCTGCGGTGCGTAGGTCGCCATGGGAGATCTGGAACCCGTGCAGAGTCTGCAGTCCCTTCCAGATGCTGTTGACCAGGGTGTCCGGGGAGGTGTCGTCGACGGGAACTCCGATGGGCGCGGTATGTGCATACATCGCCCACCCACGTTCGAGTGCAGATACTGCCAGCGGGCGGCTGCTCGCGATGGACAGGTTCCCGATCGCTATGCCCATCAACGCCCGGTGCTCTACGGCTCGGTGCAGTGAGCCATGCAATGGAACGAACTCTGCGCTGCGGAAGGACAACCATCTCCACAGTTGGCGCAACGCACCTCCACTGCGCTGATTCTGCCCGTACATTTCGACCATAAGATCTGGTTCCGTACCCCCTGTCGACGCCGACAGGACGAGGGGCCCCGGACCTGCAGGTTTCACCACACGCAATGAGTTGACGATGTGCCCGCGCTTGGACAACAGACGTACCGCATCGTCGAGCGGCACTTCGAGGGCTGGTGTTCCGACGACCAGCACGATCAATGCGCCGATGAGCCAGCCCACCGACAGACCCAGCAGCGAGCGGGCGGGCACGACAGTGCTGACGAACAGGTGGATCGGAACGAATGCCAGGAGCAGGAACCACCAGACGCGACGCCAGCGCTTCGGTAGCCACGGCCCGGACACGGTGAGCACCGCGGCGAGCATGCCGATCCAGCGAGGATCGTCCAGGAACTGGGAAAGAAATGTGTCGAGTCGATCGGGCACTTCGAGGTGCCAGGCGGGCGTCGAGATTCCACTCCCGGTAATCGACAACGCCAGACCGGCGAGCAGACCAGCCGCGCCGTACCCGGCCAGTAGCTTCCATTCCCGGCCGGCGATCAGTCCGATCAGAATTCCGAACGGCAGCGCCAAGATCGCCACGCCGTACAGCACGTACACCAGATTCGACTTGTCCGGACTGAGCACCCCGACGATGTTCGAGACCGAGTTCTCCAGCGCGTCCCATTGATTTCGAGTGATGAGCGAACCGGCGATGACCGTGGACAGCAGGAGCAGTGCCAGAACGACCCGCATGATGTCGCTGGTGCGTCGTACCAGCGGTTGCAGCAGGCTGCCCGTCACCGGTATGTCGCGCCCGTCAACCCGCATGCTGCTATCAGTACTTTCGATCGAACCCGTGCGCGCCGGCCGACGCTATTGGCAAACCTACCGCGCGGGGCCGCGACGGTGCGTGAGCCGGCGGTCGAGTTCGTTTCGTACGGCGGGCCACTCCGACTCGATGATCGAGAACACCACTGTGTCGCGGAGCGACCCATCTGGCATGCGGGTGTGGTTGCGGAGAACCCCATCCTGTTTGGCCCCGAGTCGCGCAATCGCCGTTCGTGACTGGAGATTCATCCAGTGAGTCCGGAATTCCACTGCAATGCAATCCAATTCATCGAACGCGTGGCCGAGAAGTAGAAGCTTGCTCGCCGCGTTCGTCCCGCTGCGGTGCGCAGATGCAGCGTTCCAGGTGGACCCGATCTCTACCCGTCGGTGCGCCGCATCGGCATTCATGTACGTCGTCATCCCGAGGATCTGGCCAGTGTCGTTTTGTCGCAGGGTGAACGGCAACATCGACCCCGTCTGCTGCAAGCCCAATCGTCGATCGATCTCTGCGGCCATATCGTCGGGGGGCGGAACCGAGGTGTACCAGAGGTTCCACAGCTCACCGTCACGGGCGGCGTCGCACAATCCTTCGAGATGATCGTGGCTCAGCGGCTCGAGCGTCACGATGTCGTTCGACAGGGTTACCGGCTGCAGAAAACTCACACTGGGGACGATACGCGAGCGGGCCGACGCCGAGCACTGAGATTATCGAGGCCCGATTCGATTAATGACCATCCGAAAGAAAACCGTTGGCGTGCCTGCGCACTGCAGTTCTATTCTGACACCCATGCACATCGGCATGATCGGTTGCACGGCCACTAGTCGCATCTATCCCTCACTCGGCCTCGTCGCCGAACCCGCTGGCGTCGAGCTTGTTTCATTCACCTCGATCTTGCCTCACGGGGAAGAGAATTGGCCCGAGGACCCGGCGTCGGCGATGCGGGTACTTCTCGACGAGGCGCCACCTATGCCTTCCCTGTTCTGACCGATTTCTACGACGACAACAGGCCGGATCTACTGCTCTACGACATCGGTGGGTTAGCGGCGCCTGTCCTGGGCAGGCGATACAGCGTTCCGGCCGTGCAACTTTCGCCGACCTACGTCGCCTGGGACGGATACGAGGAAGACCTGGGCGAGGTGCTCGTGCACATTCGTGAATCCGAAAGCGTGCGGCCGTTGCGGTGGAATCTAGACTTCCAGCACGCTGACGCTGACACCGTAGGGCAGGAAGCGGACGCGTCTGGACGGATCCACATTGTCCTTGTGGGCGCGCAAAGCATCCAGCTCGGTCGCGTACAGCTGGTCGATGTGCGCAGAGCCGTCGGAGTCGACGGTGTAGATCGCCCAGACCCCATCGCCGGTCTCGCCGGTGGTTTCCGGAGCAGGAGCCTGCTCTGGCTTCTTCTGTGCCGATGTGTCTCCGAAGAACGCGCCCCAAGAACCGCCTGCGCCGGATTGCCCGATGAACTTGCCTACCTGATCGACGACGTCGCGGAGTCCTTCGCTCGCTTCTTTGGCGAAGCGATCGAAGTCCTCGGGGTCGACGCCGAAGGGTCCGTTGTTTGTCATCACTCCATAGTGCGCTTTCGAGTCGAGTCGGTGCTACTGCAATCGCGAACCGATCGTGCCGTGCAGCGTCCGCAAGCTGTCCTGTCCGAGCGAGACGGTCTGCGACTCGATGTGGCGCAGCAGGTGGCCGTCGTCGAGAACCTTCTCACTGGATTGAATGAGCACTGTTCCTGCGCCCGTGAAGTCGAACTGACGCTCTTCGCCAGTGTTGGCCCCGAGGAATCCGCGAGCGGCGCCCAGAAAGTTCTGCATCCACCCGGCGTCGAAGTGGTGCGACGGCGACGGGCAATCGGCCCAGCCGACCAGTGCTTCGGGGTCGATGCGCAACGGCGGCTCGGCGAACATGACAGGCCCGTTGGACGACGCCAGGAACTTGCCCGTGCCCAGCAGCGTCAGGAACCCGGGGACGATCGACTGCTTCAGGTCGAGCGTTGGTTCGAAGGCCAGGAGGTTCGAGGCTCGGATGGTCAGGTTGCCGTCGTCGAGGTCGTAGCTATTGATGTTGAATCCACGGTCGCCGAGGATCAACTTGCCCTGTCCCTGCGCGAGCACCCAGTCGTTGGAATACAGCGGCGACGAGAATCGAGCGGCAACGATGGCAGGCATCGACGTCTGACCGAGTGGCTCGAATCGAATATTGCCGTAGTACGCAATCATCGCGCCCTTGGATGTGAACCAGGGTTGGCCGGCGAGTTCGACGCAGAACGCGTAATCGTTACCGGGGACGTTGTCATCGATGGGCAGCGTATGGGGGGTGTGAATCTCGATGGTCATACTTGCCCTCAGAACTTCTTCTCGGAGGCCTGGACCCATACGGTGCCCGTGCCGGTCATCCTCAGCTGAACGGCCTCGCCGCTGCCACGCCCCACCGCGTCACGCCAGCCGACGTTCGCCGAGATGTCGACGGTGATGTTGCCGAGGTGGCAGACGTATGCCTGTGGATCCACGACGACCTGGGGGTGCTCCGGACCGACCTGCAGCGCAATCGCTCCACCGTGCGACAGAACTGCGACGCTGCCCTGGCCGGTAAGTTGCGTCGTGAACAGTCCCTGCCCGGTCATCGCACCCCGGACGGCACCCCGCACTGCGCCGCCCTGAGAGCCAAGGGAAACAATGGAACTCGACAAATAGCCGTCATGGGCCAGCAGTCGGTCTGCCTCGACGGTGAGCATCGACGATCCGTCGAGGTGAATCACTTCCACGTACAAGCCGGCGTGGCCGTAGAACACCTCGCCCTGGCCCTCGGCGGCCATCATGGCAACATGCTCGCCCGACATCATTCGTCCGGCCATTCCTGCGACGCCGCTGCTCCCACCCATCGAATGTGGAATGAAGTGGACGTCACCGGTGTAATACAGCATCGAACCCTTACGAGCCAAGACGTTCTGCCCGGCCGCCACAGAGGATTTGACGACTTTGCTGTTGACGAGCTCGAGCGGCATGTCAGCGTTCCTCGGGTTGGATGTAGACGACGCCTTGGCCGTCGAAACGGAGCGAGAAGGCTTCACCGCTCCCACCACCGACGGCGGATCGCCAGGTGACATCGGTGACGAAACTCTGGTTGAGTTGGCCGCGATGTGCCACAAAGGAATCTGGATCGACGACGAGCGGATACGTCGGGTCGACGGCGAGCGCGATCAAGGGTCCGCCTGCCGAGAGTAAGGCCACCGAACCCGAACCGCTGACGACGGTCGTGAACAGGCCCTGGCCCGAGGATGCTCCGCGGAGGCCGGCGAACTTGACCTCGGTCTTCAGTTGGCCGGTCAGCGCGAGCAACTGCGATGCCTCTACGTGCATGGTGTCGTTCGCGAGTTCGACGATCGTGATGTCCTGAGCGTCGACGGCGAAGTACACCGTGCCCTTGCCGGAAACCTCCATGAGAGAAAGAGATTCACCGGTTGCCTTCTGCTTCAGAGCCGCGCGTAGTCCGCCGCCTCCGCCCATTCCTGCGCTCTTGAAGGCGACGTCACCCTCGTACGCAACCATGGAACCGGACATCGCACGTAACGAATCGCCCTGCGGTGATCCCTGAAGTAGATTCGCAACGAGCACCCTGTGCCCGTTCATTGTCAGCTGAGCCACAGGGGAACTATCCCACGCAACGTTCCCCCGTGCCAAAGCTGAAGTCGGTTCGAATTACACGAGCGGGCGCAGTGTCTTACCTGCGAGTTCGACGATGCCGGGCTCGTGACCGTTGGTGATCAAGTTGATGATGATGCCGTCGATACCCTGATCGAGTACACGCGTCTGCACCTGTTCGGCGACGTCGTCGGGTGTGCCGCAGAACTGGCGGTCGGTTGCTGCCGCCTTGTCGGTGTCGGAGAGGTTGGACAAGTCGACTCCGTTCGACAACAAGTAGTCGCTTTGCAGCTTGCGCGCTTTGTCACCGTCCTCGTCGAGGATGACGAAGGCCAGGAAACTTGTCTCGAGATCCTTCGGATCACGGTCTACCTCTTCGCACCGAGCTTCGACTGCCTTCATCTTGCGGGGCAATTCGCTTGCGTCGCAGATGATGTTGAGATGATCGGCGAATTGGGCAGCGAGACCGAAGGTCTTCTTTTCTCCGCCTCCACCGAGCATGATGGGCAGATCGTCGCGCATACGTGGCTCATTGATGGCGTTCTCGACCTGGTACCACAACCCGTCGAAGCTCGGCCGTTGCCCGCGGAGCATCGGCTCGATGATCTGCAGTGCCTCGTCGAGACGCTCGAATCGATCGGTGAAAGTACCGAACTCCAGACCGAAGCTCTGGTGTTCGAGCTCGTACCAGCCGGCTCCGATTCCCAGGATCGCGCGGCCTCCGCTCACGACGTCTAGCGTGGTGACGGTCTTCGCCAAGATTGCCGGGTTGCGGTACGTGTTTCCGGTGACGAGGGCCGAGAGCTGGATCGTTTCGGTAGCGGTGGCTAGAGCCGACAGCGCCGAGTACGCCTCGAGCATCGGCTCGTCGGGCTTACCGATTCCAGGTAGTTGATAAAAGTGGTCCATGACGAACGCGGTGTCGAATCCTGCTGCTTCGGCTTCGCGCGCTTGCGCGATGACCTTGGGGAACAGCTCTGCGACGGAGCCTGAGTAGCTGAAATTGGGCATCTGATAACCGAGACGGATAGTCACCCGCTCAACGGTACTCCCGTCGGTGGCCCGTTCCTAGGCGCGACGTGGGCTTCGATACCGCCTCGCACCGACTTCGAAAGGGGCACGATGAGGTATGCCCACTATCGAATTGACCCGCGCACCCTTCACCGGATTCGCTGTCGACGACATCGAGGCCGCCCGCATCTTCTACTCCGACGTACTGGGACTCACCATCGTCGAAGGCGAGATGGGGCTGATCAATCTCCAGCTCAGCGAGAGTAACGAAGTGTTGATCTATCCCCGGCCGAATCATGTGCCGGCGGCGTACACCATCCTGAACTTCCCCGTCGCAGACATCGAATCAGCTGTCGACGCCCTGACCGCCAAAGGTGTGATGTTCGAGCACTACCCCGACATGGCGACCGATGAGCGTGGAATCTTCAGACACGGCGGCCCGCTGATCGCGTGGTTCACCGATCCCGCTGGAAACATCCTGTCCGTGCTGCAAGCCTGAGCGACTACGCAGTCGGAGTCCCCAGCTCGAGGGTCACCGATCGTTGTTGACGGACTCCCTGTCCAGAGACCCACTCGAGTTCGATGACGTCGCCCGGGCTCTTCTCGATCATCCCTTCGATCAGATCCTTCGACGTACGCACCGGCCTCCCATCGAAGGACATGATGACGTCGCCGCGAAGCAAGCCGGTCCGCTCGGCCGGAGAATCGTATTGAACGGACGTGACCGCGGCACCCTGTGATGGTCCCGTGTCACGCAATGCCGAGACATCGCGAACGCCGATACCCAGATACGGCGTCGGCCCGACATGGACAGTGCCCCCGGATCTGCCGTCACGGACCTGTTCGAGCACGGCCATCGCGGTATCGATGGGAATGGCATATGCCTCGGGGGCGGATACCGCCCGAGCCTTCTCGGACAGCCCGGCCGCGTCGACGCCGATGACGTTGCCCCACGCGTCGACCAGCGGGCCACCCGAATCGCCTGCGCGTACGTCGGCGTCGATTCGAATCATGTCTGTCAGTTCGTTCCGCGAACCATCGACCGAGCTTTCGGCGATGACGGATTCCTGCAGCGCAACCACACGTCCGGGCGCGGCGACGAGAACTCCCCCGCCGTCCGCGTTGCCTACCGCGGTAACCCCATCACCGACGGCAACGGCTGCAGACCTCCCGATCGGGGCCACCGGAAGGTCGACCGCAGAAGCCAACCGGAGAACCGCAACATCACGGGTCTTGTCATAACCGAGAACCGACGCGTCGTAAATCAACCCATTGCCCATATGGACCGCAGTGACGTCGGTTGCTTCCTCGACCACATGGAAGTTGGTGAGCACGAGGCCGTCCGAATCGACGACGAACCCGGTGCCCGCGACGCCGTAGAAGCTGAATTCCGCCGATATGGTCACGACCGTCGGATTCACTCGAGCGGACAACTCCTCCAGAGTCAACGGCGCAGGTGGCGGCTCTGTGAGCACTGGGGCCGGTGCAGCCACGAGGGGCTCACGCACACCGGGTGCAAGTGGCGTCGGCAGAGCCGAGACAGCGACGACCAGCACCGTGAGGAGCGCCGCCCGACTTGCCGCCTGCATGAGTAAAGATTATGGCTGCGATGGCTGCGGAATGCAGTGTTCTGGGCTGCGGTGTTCTGGGGCTGTCTTCTCGGCGTGCCCGCTGGATGGGTCGATTCGCGGGCTGGGGGCACGGGTGCCCTCTGAGCTTCGGGGTGCGGTGGAGCCTGATAGTCGCATCGGTCGAGGGCCTGGTGCTGTCGGCGCGCGGCATGACTGTTGGCGGCACAGGTGGAGCTCTGTGCCGCTGGCAGTCACTGGTGGCCGGCTACCCGGGTGGTGTCAGCTGGGTGGCGGGTGTGGATCGGGGCCGCCGCGTCTCGGTGTCCCGGGTTATGTTGGGGGCGTGGAGTGTTCGGGCGTGCTGTTTTCGGGCGTTGGGTAGATGTATTCGTTGGGGTGGTGGTAGTGGTTGATGTGGCCTTTTCGGGTGGGGTCGAGTGTGGTCGGGGGATGCCAGAGGGTGCGGCCAGGGTAGGGGTGGCCTGGTCCGGTTTTCGTTGTTGCCCAGTCGGTGTCGTCAGGTCCGATGAGTGGGTGGCGCATGTCGCAACCGTAGGTGAGGGTGTCGATGTCGGTGTTCCCGCCGGTGGCCCATTCGTCGATGTGGTGGACCTGTGACCAGGTCGCGGGTCGGGTACAGCCAGGGAGGTGCAACCGCGGTCGGCGGCGATGAGGACGATGCGTTGATCAGCGGTGGCGATCCGTTCGGTTCGCCCAAGGTGCAGGGGTCGTCCGTGGTCGTCGAAGAGGGCAAGGTAGCGGTGCGCGTGGGAGGCCATGCGGATGGCGTCGCGCATGCGGATCAGGGATCCGGTGGCAGTGACGGCGTGGCCGGTAGCTGTTTCGAGGTCGGACAGAGTCATCGTGATGACGGCGGTGACGGGTAGCCGGCTACCCCTGAAATACCATCCCCCGAAACCATGGAATCAGAGTAACCCCGGCCACCGGCAAGAACTCGAACATATGTTCCCGTAGTCGACCGGCGGTGTTTTAGCTCACGAGTTCGGTCGAAGTCCGAATGCCGTAATCGAATCGATTCGCAACGACTTGTCGCCGAACTCTACGAGAACGACGCCGCGTCGAGACTGGTGTTCGACTGTGGCACTGATGGTATTGCCGGCGGCGATCAGCTTCCGGAATGTCATTCCACGTAGTGAACCCGAAGCGACGTCGTCGCCTGCGCCCGTTCGTACGGCCGCGCCGTGTCCTTGTGAGATCGCGTCCAGCGCTTCGATTGCCGCTCGCTTACCTTTGCTCCCGACGCCACGCAGGCCGCCCATGAAACCAACTACGCCACCGAGGCCTTGGTTCCCGATCAGCTGAGGTGTCAGCTTCGCCGATGCAGTCAAGCCTTTGGTTCCCGCACGCAGCAATTGTCCGATCATCGATGCCAACTCCCAGTGCGCAGCGAGGCGTGCGATCTTCAGCTCGCCTTCCTCGTCGACGAGGTCGTACCGAATATGCATCGGGACGTTCAATGTGGCTCCGGTGGACATGATGGTCTCGAGCGACAGGTCCCGGACGACGGACATTCCGTCCACCACGTCGTTCTCGACGTGGAAGTTGATCGTGTTGGGAGCGATGAAGGTGTCGTAGAACTTTTCTATCGCCTGTCTGCCCTGATGCGGTCGAGAGCCGACGGGATCGTTGACCACTCCTCCGCGTGCGTACAGGTTCACCCAGGCTTCGCGGTCGTGGGCAGCGACCGCGGCGGGGGATGCTTCGATCGTTGCCACAAGGTCTTCAAAGGTGTGCACGCCATCGAAGCTATCGGATCTGCTCGGGCGAGGCCCTGGAATGCTGTGATCTGTCTCGTCGGAAGTTGGCAGGTTACTGCGCGCTGACGGCCCTTGGAACATCGGCGCGCAAGGTGAAGTCGGTGACGAACTCGCCGTCGCTCGGCTGGAAGCGTCGACGGGGGTCGTAGTTTTCGACGTCGAAGGCGTCGAGCGTCGGCGAGTGTGAGGTTACGGCCATGGTTCCACCGTCGAGGTCGAGTTGCAGCAGTCGTTGGAAACCGGCTCTTCGTTCACCGTCGACCTCGAAGTATTGGTAGTCGGCGAGGAGCTGCACGACCGTTCGGTCCGTATCGCCGACTCCTCGGTCCACGACCGTTGCCTGACCGTCGACATGACCGGATAGGACGAGGAAGACCGATTCGTTCGGGACGACCAACCGATTCCATATCTGCTGTCCGGAGCTGGCGCCGATATCGCCGAAGGCCATCATCTTTCGTTCGCCATCCTCGTCCAGGTAGTAATGGGTGCCGATGACTACGTTCCGGTCGGGATTGTCGACGAGGACCTGTTCGGCCCACTTCATGACCTTTTCGGGTGGGTTGTAGCCGATGTAGAGCATCAGAAACTTCGCGCCTGCGAGGTCGATCAGGTCGTAGTGCGCCGAATTATCCTCCTCGGTGAACGAGTCACCCCACCACGGTTGGTTCCGGTACCTGTCCGGGCCGAAGTACTCGTTGTACAGAGCGTGGTTCTTCTCGTGTTCGCCTGGGACCAGCTTGCCTGCGACGTTCCAGATGTTGTCATGGTTGCCCGGTAGCACTCCGTGTGGAATGTCGGCATCTTCCAGGGCCTTCATCGACTCGCTTGCTGCTTCGAATTCTTTGCGGGACTGAGCATCCGGACGTCCGGGGCTGATCCAACTCTGGATGATGTCCCCGGTGTGCATGCTGTATTCGATGCCGTACTTCTCCGCGTTGTCGACCGTCCATTGGGTCATCTCGTCGTACACATCGGGGTCGTCCCGGGTGATGTACTGCGTGTCTGTGATGTGTTGTAGGGCAAAGTCGTAAGTGCCGGCCGTTGCAAATTGTCGGTTGGGTTCGAAGTTGTCCTCTTGAAAGGCATCATTCGCCCGCGGAGTATCGATCACCATGACTTCCACGGGGCCGTCGATGGCGGTGATTGTCGCGGTGAGCTCAATGGTTCCGCCGGGAGCAGTGGGTGCCGCTGTTGCGATCGACTGCCCCCAGGACCGCGTATCTGGATTCCAAGTGTGCAATGCAAGATCATTGGTGTTGACGGATGTTCCCCGCCAGGCAATTTGGGCGACTGCTACATCCGACGCGAATGTGACGGTGTAGCGCACGTACGGATAGTCGTTCCAACCGGAGGTACGGGCGGTCGACTCCGAAGTCTCGTCACCGCCGACCAGTGCAGTGGGTTCGGCGATCGAGCTCACGCCCGCGACCATGTCGGCGGCAACCGGTGGCGGGTCGGCGGTCAACCCGACCGCAGGCACGGCAACAGCGGGAACGGGGATGCGCGAAGGTACGGCGACTGCATCGGCTCCGACGAGTAGGCAGGCAAGAACGAAAGATCCGATGGTTGGCGCTGCCTTCACTTCATCCAGACTACCGCGTGATTGTCGGTACTTCTCGAGTGTTACTGCGGCAGGGCGTCGGCGACCCTGGTGAGCCGGCTCGCCGCGTCGCGAACTTGCTCTATCTTCTTCTCGAGAGCTGTCCCGGTGAAGGCTTCGACTCGACCGCCGATGCTGATCGACGCGATCACCGAACCGTTTCGGCCGAGAATGGGTGCCGCCACTGCCGCAACACCTTGGAGGTAGTCGGAGTTGCTTACGGAGTACCCCGCGGCCCGTACCGAGTCCAGGTGTTTGCCGAGTGCGGCAGCATCGGTCAACGTGTGTTCGGTGAACGACGGTAACCCGCGCTCGATCCATCTGCTACGCAACATATCCGAGAACGCCAGCATGACGATCGGTCCTGCCGCGGCGTGGTAGGGCATCACCGATCCGATGTTGATCCCCGCGACGACGAGGGGGTTGTTTCCTTCCAGTCGATCGATACAGACTGCACCCTCGTCGGCGGGAACCATGAGGTAGGCGGTGTCGCCGAACGTCTCGGCCAGGTCGATCATGAACGGCCTTGCGGCGGTGCGGATGTCGAGATTCACCAGTGCGGCGGAGCCGATTTCGAACACCGGCATCGCAATTCGATACGAGCCCTCGACGGTTCGAGCGACCCAGCCCGCGTGGATGAGGGTCGTCATCAGTCGGTGCACGGTCGTCTTGTTCATACCGCTCGCGGACGTGAGTTCGTTGAGCGTCCAGACAGGCCGAGAGGCGTCGAAATATTCGAGCAGACTGCACGCCTTGAGGACGGCTCCGACAATGTCGCGGCCGACCTGTACTTCGGACTCGATAGGCGCAGCCACAAGTGCTCACTTTCGTTTCGGCGGGTGGTCGGTATCGCCATCATACGAACAGATGGTGCGGGGCCGATCCCTTGACATGTGACTCCGACCACTCTAGCTTCGGTATTGTGATCTGCGGAACGCGTTCCGCAATACGAAACGGACGGTGACATGACTGAATCGGCTCCAACTCTCAAAGACCTCACTTCGCGCGGCCTCGTCTACGCCCCAGGGGTGTGGGACGGACTGACTGCGCGACTCGCTGACCAGGCTGGATTCAGCGCGTTGTGCGCGTCGGGATTCGCGGTATCCGCGGCGCTCGGGCTGCCCGACGCCGAGCTTTACACGATGACCGAGAATCTGAACGCCGTACGCACCATCCGCGAGTCCTCGAAGCTTCCGCTGGTCGCAGATATCGACACCGGATATGGCAACGCGGTGAACGCAGCTCGGACGGCATCGAAGTTCGTTTCCGCCGGCGTACAGGGCATGTTCATGGAGGATCAAGTTTCCCCGAAATCGTGCCCGATCTGCGTCGGCGAACCCGTAGATCTGATCGACGTCGCCGAGGCCACCGGAAAGATTCATGCCGTCCGAGACTCGATTCCCGACGACGTGCTGCTCATCGCACGGACGGATTCACGTGGCGACGACGCCATCCGTCGAGCACAGGCCTACGTCGAGGCCGGTGCGGACATGATCATGCCCGTCACCAAGACATTCGAGACCATCGAAGAGTGGGAGCGCTGTCACCAGGAAGTCGGAGTACCACTCATGGCAACCCTGACGGCGTCGACGTGGACCGAACGGGACTTCACGCCTGAAGTCCTCGATCGAATCGGGGTACGTCTTGCCCTGCTCCCGACGCAGGTCCTGATGGCTGCGACGGGAGCAGCACAGGAAGCGTTGCGCCGGCTGGCTCGGGGTGAAGCACCGGCTGCGGTGAGTGCCGACGCGCTCTCGCATCACGACTTCGTGAACCTGATCGGCTTTCCCGAGGTGGAAGCGAAACAACGCAAGTACCTTCCCGCGGAATCGAACCGGTGAACGACGTGGGATTCACGATGACGGAAAAGATACTGGCGCGGACCTGCGACAGCCCGACGGTCCGCGCAGGGGAAAATCATGCCGTGCGCCCAGCGCGCATGATCGCCTACGACTTCCCCGGCTACACCGACGTGATGTTCCGTCAAATGCGGGAGGACTTCGGAATCACCGAGCTGTCGGATCCGAGCCGCTACGTCGTCTTCATCGACCACATGTTGACCAGGAACGACGACAAGGAAGCCGAAGTTCACAAGGTCACTCGCGATTGGTGCGAGTTCTACGGGATCGAACTCCACGAAGGCCGCGGTATCGGTCACCAGCTGACCGCCGAACTCGGTCTCGCAATTCCCGGCGACTTTCTCGTGCACTTCGACGGACACATCAGTGGCATCGGCGCATTCGGTGCGCTCGGGTGGGGAATTCGCCGTGACCTCATCGAAGCCTGGGTGACGGGCCAGCTGTTCGTCGACATCCCGGCAACCACCAGGTTCGACCTGATCGGCGACTTCGCCCCTGGCGTCGACAGCCGAGATCTGGTGCACACCATCATCGATCTCGTCGGTGCCGACGGTTGCGCACATCAGGTCATGGAATTCGGCGGCCCGGGTGCGAAGACGATGAAGATCGATCATCGTCAGGGTCTGTGCGGTATGGCGATGTTCACCGGGGCCGTGTCCGCGGTGTTCGAACCCGACGAGATCTCGTTGGCCTACGCGAAAGATGTTGCGCGGCGAGAATTCGAGCCGGTCTATCCCGATGCCGACGCGACCTACGCAGCGCGGTACACGATCGATCTTGCCACCGTCGTCCCCCAAGTTGTGCAGCCAGGTTCGGCTCGGGCAGCCAATACCAAGACTGCCAAGGAGCTGACCGGTACACCGATCACCAAGGCTTTCATCGGCTCGTGCGCCAGCGGCCGAATCGAGGATCTCCGCGCGGCGGCACTGGTCCTCGACGGGCGTCGAGTGGCTCCGGGCGTCGAACTCAACGTGGTGCCGACGTCACAGAAGGTGCACGAGCAGGCCGAACGTGAGGGCATCCTCGACGTGCTGCGCGCGGCCGGAGCCACGATCGCGGTGTCGAGTTGTGACTTCTGTTTCGGATACCAGAAGCCACTCCAAGCCGGCGAGAACTGTATTTCTACCGGCGTGCTGAACATCTCGGGTCGGATGGGAAGCTCGGACGCGAACATCTACATGGGGTCGCCCTTCACGGTTGCCGCCAGCGCGTTGGCCGGTGCGATCACGGAGTCGGCGCAGCCGGTGGAGGTCGGTCGATGAGCGCCTACCCGCCACCTTCCGACGTCATCACCGGCGAGGTCGCCTGGGTGTTCGGCGACGACTTCGACATCGACCTCGTCGTCGGAGTATCCAACATCAAATCCTATGATCCCGTGCATCTTCGCTCGGTCTGCATGACGGCATACGACAGTAATTTCGTCGACCGGGTTCAGCAGGGCGACATCATCGTCGGTGGCCGCAACTTCGGATACGGGCACCCGCACTATCCACCCATGGTCGCGCTCAGAAATTGCGGGATCGCCGCGATAGTCGCCGAGTCCTTCTCCCCCGGATTCTGGCGGGGCGAGACGTTCAACGGGATGCCGCTCATCACGGTGCCCGGCATATCCGCCGCAGTCACGACGGGGGATGCCGTGACGCTGGATTGGCGCGCGGCGACGCTGCGGACCGTCGGCGGCCTCGAACTCGTCGGTACGCGACCCAACGCCCGAACCGTCCAGGTCATCGAAGCAGGCGGGTCGTACGAACTTCTGCTCGAAGAACACTCACGCTCCCTCACACCACAAGGACAGGCACAATGACGAACGTGGAACATTCCCCCGCTCGCTCAGGCACGGGTGGCCCGCCGCCGGCGTCGACCACAACCGCGCGCCGCGCCGCGATCGCAGGTGGCGTCGGAACGCTTATCGAGTACTACGATTTTGCCGTCTACGGGTTTCTGGCGGTAGTCATAGCGCCCCTGTTCTTTCCGTCGACGAGCCCCGGGGTCTCGATTCTGGCAACCCTCGCCGTCTTCGGAGTTGCCTATGTGGCCCGTCCGCTGGGTGGGATCTTCTTCGGGCGTCTCGGTGACCGGCGTGGTCGCAGGTCCGCGCTGGTCATCACCGTCGTGTGCATGGGAATTGCATGTGGAGTTCTAGGGCTTCTGCCGACGCATTCCTCGGTCGGAGCGCTTGCCCCGATTCTCCTCGTCTTCATCCGCCTTGCGCAGGGATTCTCGGCAGGAGGTGAAATCGGCGGGGCAGCAACGTATATCGCCGAATCAGCACCGCCGAACCGTCGTGGATTCTTCGGCTCTTTCACGCCTATCGGGTCGACCCTGGGCTTCGCCGTCGCGGCCGCAGTGGTCGGCCTGGTGGCACTGGGTACCACCGACGAGCAGATGTCCTCATGGGGTTGGAGAATTCCGTTCCTGCTGGCATTGCCGCTTGCATTCGTCTGTCTCCGCGTCCGATTGAAGCTCGAGGACACACCTGAGTTCGAGGAGATGGCAGAGAAGAATCAGGTTGCCAAGAGCCCGCTGTCCGACGTGGTGAAGAAGAACCCGAAGTCGGTGTTGCGCGTGGTCGGCATTGCGATCGCCATGAACGGTTCCGGATACATCGGGCTCACCTACTTCAGTGTCTATCTGATCAATGATCTCGGGTTCTCGAAGGATGCCGTGTATTGGACGTCGGCCATCAGTATTGCGCTGGCGTGCGCCACATTCCCCGTCAGTGGGATGCTTACCGACCGCTACGGCAGAAAACCGGTGCTACTGGCCGGCTATCTAGGATACATCGTGATTGCGTTGCCCGCGTTCATGATTCTGGGTGCGACGGCAAGCATCTTCGTTGTTGGATGCGTCTACTTCGTGTACATGGTGCTCAACGGTGTCGTTCAGGTTCCGGCTTTCCCATTGTTCACCGAACTCTTTCCTCGATCGGTTCGATACACCGGGGTGTCCCTCGGATTCAACATCGGCACCATCGCCGCCGGCGGAACGGCACCGTACGTGGCGGCTCAGTTGGTGGAGTCGACCGGCAACAGTATGTCCCCGGCCTATTGGGTGATGGGCGTCTGTGCGATCGGCGTAGCCACCGTGCTGACAATCCGGGAGACCGGAAAGGCCGCGCTTCCTGTGTAATGCAGCGAAGCGCATACTCCTCCTATGCCACGGTGCACGCGAGAGCCAGAGGTTCGAATCGGAATCTCCGGCTGGACGTATGCGCCGTGGCGAGGCGACTTCTATCCAGCCGGCCTGCCGCACCGCGCTGAGCTCGGCTACGCGTCGACGCACCTGTCCTCGATCGAGATCAATGGCACTTTCTATGCAATGCAGAAGCCGTCGAGTTTCGTGAAGTGGCGCGAGGAGACGCCGGAAGATTTCGTATTCGCCATCAAGGGTGGCAGATACATCACCCACGTCAAGCGTCTCGTCGGTGCCGAAGTGGCGCTGGCGAACTTCTTCGCCACCGGGGTGTTGAGCCTGGGCTCCAAGCTTGGTCCCATTCTGTGGCAGCTTCCACCCAATTTTCAGTTCGATGCGGACAAGCTCGCTGCATTCTTCGATGTGCTTCCTCGAACGACAACGGCAGCAATCGAACTCGCCGAGCAACGGGACGACAAGCTGGCCGAGGATCGAGTGAATCTCGACGTCGACGGAGACCGCCCGCTGCGGCATGCACTCGAAGTTCGGCACCCGAGCTTTCAGGTGGAAGAAGCTGTCTCGCTGTCGAGGGAGAACGGTATTGCCTTCGTCGTTGCAGACAGTGCAGGTAAGTATCCGTACGTCGAGACGCCGACTGCAGAATTGATGTACGTACGTTTGCATGGCGCCGACGAGCTCTACGCGAGCGGCTACACCGAAGAAGCGCTCGACGGTTGGGCAGCGAAGATAAAAAAGTGGACTGAGCAGGGCCTCGACGTCCACGTGTACTTCGACAACGATGCGAAGGGGTTCGCACCGTTCGATGCAATGAAGCTGATCGAGCGGTTGTAGCGGTTTCTACCCTCGTATTGGATACTGGCTAGATATTAGTAGATCGACCGAGACGGAATAGTCGGAGACTGCGCAGCGTCAGAACCTGCATGACTACTTCGGACAATGCCACGCCCGCCGCCGCTTCCGGGACGTTCCGTCTCGGTGGCGACCTCGAGATCAACCGCCTCGGATACGGGACGATGCAGCTTCCGGGGGAAGGTGTCTGGGGAGAGCCGAAAGACCGAGCCGCCGCCATTCGCGTTCTTCAGCGGGCCGTCGAGCTGGGCGTGAACTTCTTCGACACCGCCGACAGCTATGGACCCGAGGTTGCCGAGGACCTACTGCGCGAGGCCCTGCATCCTTACCGTGACGACGTCGTCATCGCCACCAAGGCTGGACTGACGCGTCAGGGGCCCGGAATCTGGACGCCTGTCGGACGTCCCGCCTACCTCCGCCAGCAGGCAGAGTTGAGTCTTCGACGTCTTGGGTTGGACCGGATCGATTTGTTCCAGCTCCACCGAATCGACCCCGAGGTGGCGCTGGAGGACCAGGTCGGCGAGCTGAAGAAACTGCAGGACGAGGGAAAGATCCGCCATATCGGGCTGAGTCAGGTTTCGGTAGCCGAGGCGGAGGCCGCGCAGAAGATCGCGCCGATCGTCTCCGTTCAGAACTTGTACAACCTCTCCGACCGATCTTCGGAGGAGCTGTTGGATTGGTCGACAGCCAACGGCGTCGGCTTCATCCCGTGGTTCCCCCTGGCAACAGGCAAGCTCAGCGGCGAGGGCAGCCCGTTGTCCACGCTCGCGAAGCAGCACAACGCGTCGCCGTCGCAACTTGCACTGGCTTGGCTGCTGAAGCGTTCGCCGGTCGTGTTGCCGATCCCGGGAACCTCGAGCGTGGAGCACCTGGAAGACAACCTCGCGGGCGCGAGCATAGAACTCACCGACGACGAGTTCGACGCGCTTTCTGCCGCAGGAGCCTAGAGCCGTCCCATACTGCCGCGTTCGAGAAGTGACGCGAGCAGCTCGCGAGGCAACGACAGCGGCGGCATCGAGCTGAGCTGAATGCTGTCCGGCGCATCGAGATTGCTGTTCTTGATTTCACCGATCTCGTCGTGCAGATGTTCCATTTTCACGTCGAGTCTGTTCGCGCTTTCGGCAGCATCGGTGAGCTCGTCGAGCAGCGAGACGGGGATAGCGCCCCGGTACTTGTAGAAGATCTTGTGTTCGAGGCTTGCCCAGAAGTCCATCGCGATGGTGCGGATCTGTAGCTCTACGAGAACGGGCTGGACTCGGTCCGTCATGAATACAGGTATCTCGACGATCACGTGAAGACTCTTGTAGCCGTTGGGTTTCGGATTGGCGATGTAGTCCTTGATCTCGATGACCTCGACGTCGCTCTGCCCGGTCAGCATGTCGGCGACGCGGTAGGTGTCGGAGATGAAGCTGCAGGTGATCCTGATGCCTGCAATGTCGAAGATGTTCTTGCGAATGTCTTCGAAGGTGAGCGGGCAATTTTTGCGCCGCGCCTTCTCGAGAAGGCTCTCCGGCGTCTTGAGTCGAGATGTCACATGTTCGATCGGCGAATACTGATGGATGTGCGTGAATTCCTCTTTGAGGATATTGATCTTGGTCATCAGTTCGTCGGTGCCGAACTTGTACCCCATCATGAACCGCGTGAAGTCGTTCCGCAGTTGAGCGACCTGCGCGGCGGTCGTATCCAGTGTATCTGCGGCCGAATCGCTGTTCTGCATAGCTCGATTGTCCATCAATGTCCGAACCGACGCGTCAAGCCCCTGCGCTGGGGTCTTGCCTGCCTGCCCGCGAATCGAAGCTCGCGTCGCCGCAGCGATCTCCGAGTGGCGGCGTGAAGGTGACATCGCCGCAGGTTCTACAGGCATGAGTGCGGTGATGGCCGCGGCCGCAGGAGCATGCCCTCGACCCGACCAGCACGGTTCGTGGGCCGAGGGCATGACCGCGGGCGCACCGCAAGGGTGCATTCTCGGACCATCGATCGCCCGATCGATGGAGCGTTCCTGAAGTGTCGGGTCGATCTGATATCGCCATGAAGGCCCCGTTTTTGCCGAATGTTTTTGGACCGTCCGCGAGTGTTGACTTCCCGGACGGCTCGATGAGAATAGCACAGCAATCGAACGTATGTTCGTAACGAGCGTATGCGATGAAATTTCGTGTGCCGAGGTGTCGGTACAAGTGAGTACCGAATTTCCGGGCCGAACATCGGAGAATGCAATGACCACAACCACAACCACCGCAACGCACACCAACTCACCCGTGGCTGCTCGTGTCGGCTGGGTGCTCACCGCGTTGATCGCGATCTTCCTGATTTTCGATGGAGTCACCAAGCTGATGAACGTGCAGGCGGTGAAGGACGCAACCGTGGATCTCGGCCTTCGGGAGGAGATGATGCCCGTCGTCGGCATCGTTCTACTCGTATCGCTGATCCTGTACTTGTTGCCGCGCACAGCATTTCTCGGTGCCGTGCTGCTTACCGGTTACCTCGGTGGCGCGGTCCTCACCAACTGGCGCGTCGACAAGCCGCTGATCAGTACCGTGCTGTTTGCGGTGTATGTCGGGATCGTGGTGTGGGGTGCACTGTATCTCCGGGATCCGAAAGTACGTCAGGTCATGCCTTTCGTGCGCTGACGCGGCTGCCCTCCGGATTCAGAGGGCATCCCTGGCGACCTCGAACAGTGCTACGGACTGATCGGCGTCTGCTCGTGCCGCCAGGAACGCCTCAGGGTCGATCAGATCCGCTTGACCGACGATCGAACCCAGATCGGCTATGCGTTCGACGCCGGTCAGGACCATCTCCTCCTCGACCGTCCCCTCGGCATATCCGTAATAGCAAGTCGAAGTGGTGTGGATGTGGTCCTTGTCGATGCGATTCGCACGCCCCTCGATCTGCCGGATCTCGATGGGTGTCCACCGAGGGTCGTGAATGAGAGTGATCCGAGGAGCGGCCGTCGACACCGTCTTCTCTGGCAGCAGCAACTCGTTGGAATGCAGGTTGATCGCACTGGTCGTCGTCGACACGATGACTCGTGCAGCGCCGGTTTGGAATCGGCGAATCTCGGTCTCCTGGGCCGCGCTGCTCATACTGCCGTCGACCACTGCGACATCGAGACCTTCTTCCCGGAGGGACTGCGACAACTCGGCGACGGATTCGCGATAGAACATCGACACGAACACCTGATTGCCGTCACGCACCCATGCGCGGACCTGGTCAGCAGATGCGGGAATGCGTAAGTACGAGCACTTTTGGCGTAATCGCAGTGCGGCCGCTCGCGTACTCGGGTTCTTCTGGAGCACCCGTCTACCGCTCACCGTCTTCCAGTTCGGTAGCCCGACCTCCTTGCGGTAGTCCACCCATGCCGAGTGATAGAGCCGCTTCTGCACGGCCGTCAGCTCCTGGCCGAGAGGCTCCCGCGGCGTGGGCGGCGACGGTCGCGAAATCGACCACGGGACAGCGCCACCGGACAGCCACCGATGGATAGTGCCGATGTCGCGCTCGCGTCGCGCAGCATCCTCGGGCTCCCACCGCCACGTCTTCAGTCCGGTTGTCGCCTTGCCTTCCTTGAGCGCGAAGCCCGACTCCTCGAGGAACGTCGCCCATTGCGCGGTGATTGCGTGGCCGAGGCCTGCGTCGTCACCGATGATCGGCTCCTGCGCACGACTCTGCTCGATCGCCCGGGCCATGTACGCGAAATGCATCGGTTGATAACCGGGGGTGGCGGACATCCAGACGACGGCGCGTGCAGCCTCTTGGTAACGCCAGAGGATCTGCGACTGCTGCGACTCGATATTCATCAACGCGTGCGACTCGTCGGCCACCACGATGTCGATGTCGAATCGAAGTTCGCCGAGCGTGATGGTCCTCTTGTTCTGTGTTCGCTTGCGTTTGCCCAGATCTACATCCTCGGGGACCGTCAGCAGCTTCTTCGTCGACTGATAGGTCACCAGTAGCCAGCGCTTACGCTCGGACGGATGAACATCGGCCTCGGTGTCGGCGATGGTGCGCCGCCAACCGGGAAGAGCGCCTTTGGGGGCGACCACCAGCACTGTTCCGATGCTCGGATCCTCCATCTGGCGGACGGCCTCGCACACGGCAAGAGTCTTGCCCAGTCCCGTCGAGTCCATTTGGGCGAAATACGGGAACCCGTTGTCCAACGCTTCGAGATGCCTCCGCACCGACTCGAGCTGCGTCTCCCGCGGCGTCATCGACCGCTCGTGCATCTCCTCGGGCCGCCACTCCTCGTTGGCGTCGTCCTCGATCCAGCGCTGCAGGCTGTACGGCATCGACTCGAACGACGCCAAACCGTCGGGCAGCTCGGTCCCGTAGAACGCGAACACCCGCGGACCCGGATGCCACCGAGCGCCGGAGGCCGACGCGAGAGCGCGATCCTCGAACGGCACGTCGAGGACCCACACTCGCTCACCCGGGTCCGGCAACCGTAGGTCCGGCGCGACGGTCTTACGGGGTGCACGCTTGCGCGTCGTGGTCCGCTTGGCAGGTGTCCGCTTGGCAGCGGCCTTCTTCGCGGGGGCTTTCTTGGTCGTCGACTGTGCTGCCGTCGACTCCTTGAACTTGCGCGCAGCGGCGCTCTTGCCTGCGCCGATGGTTCTCGCGGTGGTTGTGGGCTTGCGTCTACGAGGTGGCATCGGATCCAGTCTGTCGTACGGTGTCCGAAACACCGTAGAGGACGGCACCGACATCCCTGGGCGGTGTGAACCGTGCACCATTTTTGCAAACCGAACACCCTCGCTAGGACGTGATCGCGGGGGTGAGGTTCCGAACAAGGGTGCACGCTCTCCGGACCGCGCGCTCGGTGATGTCCTGCCATATCGTGTGCGGCGGCACTACGGTGGTGACCATGAACTTCAGTGACCATCAAATCGGTATATATGCCCAGGGCATGTTCACCGATCAGAGGCCGCAGATCACCACGAACCTGGCCAGGCTGGAGGAGCAGGCCGCTGCCACCCTCAGCCCGGAAGCTCTCGGGTACATCGTCGCCAGCGCAGGTAGCGGTTCCACGGCACGCGCGAACCGCAATGCGTTCGACGAGTGGCGGATCGCCCCGCGCATGTTGCGGAGTTCAGCAGAGCGAGATCACGCGGTCACAGTGCTCGGCACTTCCATGCCCGCGCCGCTGCTGATAGCGCCGGTCGGTGTTCAGACTCTCGCGCATCCGGAGGGTGAGCTTGCGACAGTGCGGGCAGCCGCCGAGCTTTCGGTGCCCTACATTCACTCCACTCAAGCTTCCCATTCGTTCGAGCAGATCGCCGAGGCTGGTGGCGACGCCCCCAGGTGGTACCAGCTGTACTGGCCCACAGACAAATCCGTTCTGCTCAGCTTTCTCGAGCGAGCCAAGGCATCGGGATTCACGACGCTTGTACTGACGCTCGACACGACGCTTCTCGGCTGGAGGCCGGCCGACCTCGACCGCGGATACCTGCCGTTCCTGGCGAACCTCGGGATCGAGAACTATCTGACCGACCCGGCATTTCTCGCGGGTCTGGATCAATCGGTCGAAGCGAATCCTGTTGCTGCAGCTATGCACTGGGCGCAGATGTTCCCCAACCCTGGTTTGAACTGGTCCCAGTTGGCGTTCCTGCGTGAGCAGTGGGACGGACCGATCGTACTGAAGGGAATCTGCACGGTTGCCGACGGCCGAGCAGCCGTCGATCACGGGGTGGACGGGATCGTGGTGTCCAATCACGGTGGGCGCCAGATCGACGGCGCTCGATCGTCGTTGAGCGCGTTGCCGGATATCGTGGACGCCGTCGGTGATCAGCTGACGCTCTTGTTCGATTCCGGTGTGCGCACCGGGTCCGACATGGCGAAGGCGCTAGCGTTGGGGGCCGACGCGGTGCTGCTGGGGCGGCCGTTTCTGTACGGTTTGGCGCTCGGCGGCCAGGACGGTGTGGCGCATGTATTGCGTTGCCTTCTCGCTGAATTCGATCTCGTCACCAGCTTGTCGGGTCATACCGGTGCCGCCGAGCTCGGTCGTGAGTCGGTGATCCGAGCATGAGTGGTCAACCTGCCTGGGTCGATCACGCCATCTGGTGGCACATCTATCCTCTGGGATTCGTCGGTGCCCCGGTCCATGGCTGGGACGGCGGTTCGCTCGAGGACGAGCATCGACTGCACCGCATCGTCGACTGGTTCGACTACGCCGTGGAACTCGGGGCGTCGGGAATCGCCCTCGGTCCGATCTTCGCCTCCGCAAGCCATGGATACGACACCGTCGATCATTTTCGCATCGATTCGCGGCTCGGCACCGAAGCAGACTTCGACGACGTCATCGGCCAAGCGCGTTCGCGTGGACTGCGAGTCATGCTCGACGGCGTGTTCAACCATGTGGCACAGGCATTTCCGCGATTCGTGCAGGCGCTCGAAGCAGGACCGGATTCACCGGAGTCCGAGTGGTTCCACCTCGACTGGTCCGGTGCAGGACCGATTCATCGTAATTTCGAGGGCCACGATGAACTGGTGACGCTCAACCATGACAGCGCCGCGGTCGAGCAGTATGTCGTCGATGTCATGTCGCATTGGCTCGAACGGGGTGCAGACGGATGGCGTCTCGACGCGGCATACGCTGTGCCGCCACGGTTCTGGGCCGCGGTTATTCCGCAGGTTCGACAGAAGTTCCCCGACGCCTACTTCCTCGGTGAGGTCATCCACGGTGATTATGCAGCCATCGTGAAGGCGAGCTCACTGGATTCGGTGACCCAGTACGAGCTGTGGAAAGCGTCGTGGAGTGCAATCTCGGAAAGGAACTTCTTCGAGTTGTCGCACGCGCTCGGGCGTCACAACGAGTGGCTCGAGACGTTCGTTCCGGCTACGTTCGTCGGTAATCACGACGTGGCCCGCATCGCCAGCACCATCACAGACGAACGCCATCTCGAGCATGCGCTCGTGGTCCTGTTCACGGTCGGGGGCATGCCGATGATCTACTACGGCGACGAACAGGGCTTCCGTGGCGCGAAAGAGGAACGTGTCGGTGGCGATGACGAGGTACGGCCGGAGTTTCCTAGCAGCAGAGAGGAACTCGCCCCGTACGGTTGGCCGACCTTCCGTCTGCATCAGCAGCTGATCGGGCTTCGCCGCAGGCATCCCTGGCTCGTCGAGGCGCGCACCGAGACGGTGGCGCTGTCCAATACCGCGATGTTGTACCGCGTCCACTCGGGTGACGAGCAGTTGCACGTGGCGTTGAACCTCGGCGACGAGGAAGTGACGTACCGCGTGGCCGGTGAGATATTGTCCGGCGACGCACAAGTGGGCGGCGGATCCACCAGGGTTCCACCCCACGGCTGGGTGGTGCTGCGCTAGGCGCAGGGCGTCAATAAGGGTCCGGACGTGTACAAACCCGACTTGTCCGGTATCTATAAGGCTTTCTACGATCGATCCTAGATAGACGGATATTCGACAAGAGGTTACAGTCCTCTTCGACACGGGGTGCCTAACGGCTGAGAACACACCCGTCGAACCTGATCTGGTCAACACCAGCGTAGGGATGTCTGCACGTGGGATACGTGCATGCTCTGCGCGGTGTGGGCCGGAAGAGCGAAAGGCCTGACATGAACATCCAGTCGAAAAAGTTGGACGAGCAGACAGTAGTCGTCACCGGAGCGGGCAGAGGTCTGGGCACCGCGGTGGCCAGGGCATTCGCGCGAGAAGGCGCTCGCGTCGTGGTGAACTACCGCAACAGCCGAGTCTCGGCGGAGGCGCTGGCGTCAGAGATCGGCGGGATAGCGATCCAAGCAGACATCACCGACGCCGAGCAGGTGGACGCGTTGTTCACCGAAGCCGAAGCGCACTTCGGTTCCTCCGTGACGACGGTGGTCAACAACGCGTTGGCCGACTTCTCGTTCAACGGGGACGCGCGCAGCAAGGCCGATTCGATCACATGGGACGAGTTCGACGCGCAGTTCCGTGGCACTGTGCGTGGTGCGCTGACGACTACGCAGCGAGCGCTGAAGGGGATGCGCGCAGCAGGATTCGGCCGAATCATCAACGTGGGCACCAATCTTTTCCAGAACCCAGTGGTGCCGTACCACGACTACACGGCATCGAAGGCTGCGCTGTTGTCTCTGACTCGAACTCTCGCAGCGGATCTCGGCGGCGACGGTATCACTGTGAACATGGTGTCGGGTGGCCTACTGCGGACCACCGACGCCAGTGCCGCTACACCAGAGGAAGTATTCGACCTCATCGCGGCGTCGACGCCGTTGCAGCGAGTGGTGACACCAGAGGAGTTCGCAGATGCCCTGTTGTTCTTCGCGTCTCCGTGGTCGAGGTCGGTGACCGGACAGAATTTGGTTGTGGACGGCGGCTTGGTCAAGGACTGACATGCTGCACCTCAACGCATTCCTCTACGGCTGTGGGCATCACAGTGCAGCGTGGCGTCACCCGAGTTCGAGGGTCGAGGACCTCGGCGATATCAGCTACTACCAAGAACTCGCGCAGACCGCGGAGCGGGGCAAGTTCGACGCCGTGTTCTTCGCGGACGGACACTCCGTTCGTGATCCGGCCGGCGCGGGCACCTGGTTTCTCGAACCGATCACAGCCCTGACGGCGATGGCCGGAGCGACCACCCATATCGGCCTGGTCACCACCATATCCACGACGTTCTACACACCGTTTCACGCTGCGCGGTTGCTCGCCTCGCTCGATCACATCAGTGGTGGCCGCGCAGGATGGAACGTCGTGACCTCGATGTTCGACGCCGAGGCGCGCAATCATGGATTCGAGGACATTCCGGCACGGGTCGAAAGGTACGAACGCGCAGAGGAATTCGTCGAGGTTGCCCTCGCGCTATGGGACAGCTGGGAACGGGACGCGCTGGTACTGGATCGCGAGGGAATGTATGCGGATCCGGCGAAGGTGCATCCCATCGATCACGTCGGCAAGCACTTTCGGGTGGACGGACCGTTGACGGTCCCCCGGTCTCCGCAGGGACGTCCGGTGCTGTTCCAGGCAGGCGCGTCGGGACCGGGGCGTGATCTTGCGGCTCGTTACGCGGAGGCGATCTACGCCGTTGCCTACGATTCCGAGGCCGGCGCCGCCTACTCTTCGGATGTCAAGCGCCGCATAGATGCTGCCGGACGCGACAGCTCGTCCGTTGGAATCATGCCGGGTTTGGTGACGTACGTCGGGTCGACGATGAGCGAGGCGCGTGCGAAGAAGGCCGAGCTCGATGCACTGCTTCCCGTCGAGCAGTCGTTGCGCACACTGGGGATGTTCGTGGAGCAGGACTGCAGCGATTGGGAGCTCGACGCACCGGTTCCTGCTCTTTCGCCGATCGAGGAGTTCACCGGACCGCACGGTCGATACGAGACGATCCTGCGGATAATCGCCAAAGACGCCCCGACTGTCCGCCAGCTTCTCGGGACACTCGCAGCGGGTGGAGGGCATGCCACAATGATCGGGACGCCGGAATCGATCGCCGACGAGATCTCCGAGTGGGCGCGCAGAGGCGCTGCCGACGGCTTCAATCTGATGCCACCGCTGTATCCGGACAGTCTCGACGACTTCGTCGACGAAGTGGTGCCAATTCTGCAGTCACGCGATCTCTTTCGTAAGGAGTATTCTTCGCGCTCACTGCGCGAGAATCTGGCATGATGCGCTGGCACGGGTGGTGCATCCGCACAAGGGGGAGTATGTCGAAGCGAATGGCCGTCGTGACAGCTGTTGTCGTTCTCGGGTCCGTGGTGATCGTGTTCGGGGATGGCGTCCCGGCTACCGCCGAACCTCTCGTCCCTCCCGGCGCATGCGCGGCCGACCTGACGAACGAGACCGGGTCGCTGGTCCCGGAGGATCTCTCGATTCCGATCCCATTTCCGCAACTCGCACCCGTGCCGTATCCAGCCCCGACGACGGCCCCGACACGTATCGACCCGGAACCGTTGCCGGCGGACCCTTGCTTGGATCCGTGTCCGGACCTGACCGATGAGACCCGCGAGCCCACAACGCTTTCGAGTGAATTGGACATTCCCCGGATCGGATTCGAGTTCAAACCGTTCACCATTCCGATCCCGATCCCCGGTCGCGAATTGCAGCTTCCGCCTCCTCCCGATCCGGCGTCACCTCCCGTCGAACCGGCGGCCATAACTTCTGCACCGCCGATGCCGCAGATCGGCAACGTCACCCGTGTTGCCAAACAGACAGGCGCGGGATCGATCAATCGCACCGACAAACGGTGGCAGGTCTACGGAACGGACCTGGGCATGATGTGGGAGAGCGCCCCCGGACAGATAGCGACGGTATTCGGCGATACCGTCGGCAAAGGCTTCCATCCACCTGGAGGACAGGGGCCGGATTGGCGCAGCAATGTACTCGCGTTCAGTTCCGACACCGATCTGTCCGACGGGGTTACCTACGACAGCATGGTGCAGGACAGTCGTTGTCACGCACCCGAACTCCTCAGCAGTCGAAAGCTCGACAACGTCGAGATCACGACGATTCCTACCTCTGGCTTCGCGATCGACGATCGTCAATACATGAGCTACATGTCCATCAGGACGTGGAACAGCATCCCGGGAACCTGGTGGACCAACTACGGTGGGATCGCTTACTCGGACGACGGCGGCTCCACCTGGACGAAGGATCCGTACGCGCAGTGGGACAACATCTTCGGGATCAGTAAGTTCCAGGTGACGTCGATGGTCCCGCAGGGTGACTTCGTGTACATGTTCGGCACCCCGAACACCAGACTCGGCGACGTCGGCGTCGCACGCGTCCCGAAGCGGCAGGTGCTGAACAAGTCCGCGTATCAGTATTGGAGCGAGGGCAACTGGACACCGGTCGGAGGGTATAGCGCAGCATCGACGATCGTGGCGGCCCCGGCAGCTGAACTTTCGGTGCGGTACGACGATTCACGACAGAGATGGCAGATGACCTACCTCGACACCGCGAAAACGGCTATCACGCTGCGGGAGTCCGACTCTCCGCAAGGAGCGTGGTCCGACGGAGCACCGATGGTCAGCGTCGCCGAATACCCCGAGTTGTACGGAGGATTCATGCATCCCTGGTCCACCGGCACCGATCTGTACTTCAACATCTCGACGTGGTCCGACTACAACGTCTTTCAGATGCACGCGGAGCTGACGAACTAGATATTCAGCGAATCGATGTACTTCTCGGTGAGCTCGGCGATCTCGACAGCATGAGAGATCGGTGACCAATGACCGGCGTGAATATCGTTGCGAGTCAGATTTTTTACCCATTTTCCGGTGTCTTCGTAATGATCGGGCCGCACCGCGACATCCTCGGTGTTGACGATCAAGTGCACTGGGATGTCGATGAATCGTTCCCGCGGCTTCATCAAGCGCGGAAGAAGGTTTGCCCGATACAGGTTCACCCCGTTGGTCGCGTCGGAGAACAGTGTGGGGTTCTCGGTGACCAGCGACGGGTCGACGTCGGAGAATTCTTGCAGAAACGCAGGCCAGCCTTTCGCGAACTGGCGTCGAATTCGTAAAGTCGAGAGACCGGGAATGTGGAAGGTGACGGTGTACCACGATGCGCGCGTCTGGGCGAGCACTTGTTTGACGTTGCTCCAGTTCGGCTTGGTCAACCGCGACCGCGACCATTTGCCGAGATGGTCCAGGTTCGGGCCCGAAATGGAAGTGTACGAACGGATTCGATCTACTGCATGAGGTTCGGCAGCTGCATCCCATACTGTGACGGCGCCCCAGTCGTGTGCGAGAACGTGGACCGGTGCGTTCGGGCTGACTGCATCGACGACGGCATAGAAGTCCGATGCCAGATTGTGGAGTCGGTACGCGGAGCGTTCGCGTGGCACTGTACTTTTCCCTGCGCCACGTGCGTCGTAGCTGACGACGCGGAAGCGCTCGGTGAGTCGTGGAACGATGTGATTCCACATTTCGTGTGTGTCCGGCCAGCCGTGGACGAGGACGATGGTCTCGCCGTCCGGATTGCCGGTCTCGTAGACCGCCAGTGACATTCCCTCGTTGACCACGGTTGTGCGGGTGCTGGCTTCACGCATCGGGTGGTACGTCCTTTTCGGTCTCGGTCGGAGGCGTCACACTTTCTCGAAGGTTACTATAAGCCTCGGTTACATGTAAGTGGATTGTCGGTGCGGGGTGGGAGGATTGAACAACCTCTCCGCCGAACAAAAGGAACCCTCGAGATGTGGCCCAACGACTGGCCTGCGACACCCCGAGCCATCGCGACCTCTACCGAGGAGGCGCTTGCTGCCGCTCGTGCGCGCTCAGCGGATGCCTATCGCGACGCCGTGGCCGACGTGGAGTCCGCGGACGCGGCGCAAGTCGGTCTGGTGCATGCCGAAATCATCCGAGCGTTGCTCGAAGAACTGCATCCCGACGGGCTGACCGGCGAAGATGTTCAGGAAGTACTGGCGCTGACCGTGCGCTCGGCATCGGAATGGTTCGGCGAGCTCGATGTCGAGGGGTTCGTAGAAGTGCTCACGGGTGCGCTCGGGGTCGCGGATACCGAGGCTGCAGGCCGGCGACCCCGAGCTGGTCATGCGTTGTTGATCATTGCCGCACTGTCCAGTGCCGGCCGGCGTACGGCCGACGGAAAAGATGGGCATGACTCGACGTCGAGCGAGGTGTATGTCCGGCGGGCGATCGAAGAGATAGCTCGTTCGCAGACCATCGAGATGCCCTAGCGCTTTCTACCGAGATCTAGCTTGTCGACGAGAGTGCGGTAGAAGGCGCGAGAGTCACCCGTACAGCATGTTGGCCGCACCGATGACGGCCCGGATCGACGAGCTGGTGCCGTCCGCATCCATCGCCATGGACCACGCGCGGCGGCCATCGAACTCGCAGAGGACGAAGGTGGCGACCTTGGCGTCGTGTGTGCCGTTTTCGGAAATGCTCTGCTGGTGAAAGGCCAGGATTTCGATATGGAAGCCTGCGTCGAACAACATCGAGGTCAGGGCGTCGATGGGGCCGTGTGACGTCGCCGTTGTCGTGTGGATTGTGTTCCCGACGCCGAAGGTCGCGTCGAATCTCGTCTGTCCACCGCGGCCGGGCCGGGCGGACCAACTGCCCAGTCTGATGGGCCCGGTACGTGCACCGAAGCGCTGCAAGAAAGCGGCCCAGCTCATGTTCGCGGCCTGGTCACGAAGGTCACGCGGTAGTGGTGCGCCATAGCGGGCGGCGAAGCAGTCGTTGGGGAAGGTGGTGGAAGTAAGAGTGTTCATGTCGGTGGTTCTCCGAAAGTGAAGGGAGGACCGAGATAGTACGACGACCCGCAGCGAGGGGTCGGTCCGAATTAGACCCCGCTACGGCGGCGTACTACGAGAAGGTGTTCCACAGAGCCCAATGTAGGCGCAGTTTCCGCTCTCGTGCAACCGTGTAGTCGAGTCTACCGAAATCTAGGACATTGTGAAGACTTGTCGATATATGCCGAGAGGGTTGCTAGCCGTCCATACCGGCGTCTAGGACACGCACTAGATGTGCCGATACTTTGCTATCGCGGTTGTTATCTTGGCCCCATGGACCCCGTGCGTAATCCCTACGCCCCGGGCGCAGGCCAGCGCCCACCCGAACTGGCAGGCCGCGAGAAGCAACTCGACGCGTTCGACGTCGTGCTCGAGCGGATCACTCGCGGTAAACCGGAGCGAAGTGTGGTCCTGACGGGGTTGCGCGGCGTGGGTAAGACCGTTTTGCTCAATCATCTTCGTTCGGCCGCGGTCGCTCGTGGTTGGGGAACCGGCAAGATCGAGGCAAGGCCGGATCAAGAATTGCGTCGGCCGTTGTCGTCTGCGTTGCACATGGCTGTTCGCGGCATCGCTGCCGCGCATCGCGATCCAGAGAGAGTCGACGAATTCCTCGGTGTACTCAAAGCCTTCGCCTTGCGTGCCTCCGCCGACAAGGGGATGCGTGAACGTTGGCAGCCCGGTATCGATGTTCCCGCGCTCAGCGGCCGGGCAGATTCCGGGGACATCGAGATCGATTTGGTGGAACTGCTGTTGGACGCATCGGTGCTGGCTGGTGATGTCGGCGTCGGCATCTCGATCTTCATCGACGAAATGCAGGATCTGGGGCCGGCCGACATCTCGGCGCTGTGCGCGGCCTGCCATGAGCTCAGCCAAGATGCGGCGCCGCTCATCATCGTCGGAGCAGGTCTTCCGCATCTTCCCGCAGTGTTGTCGGCGTCGAAGAGCTACTCCGAAAGACTGTTCAGCTACCACCGGATCGGGCGGCTCGAGCGGAAGGCCGCCGACCTCGCGTTGATCGCACCTGCAGATCGCGAGGACGTGGAATTCACGACCGAGGCACTCGACGCGCTCTACGAGGCAGCGGACGGATATCCGTACTTCGTTCAGGCTTACGGCAAGGCGACATGGGATTTGGCGCCCGAGAGTCCGATCACGGCCGAGGACGTGCGGGTTGCAGCCCCGACGGCCGAGGAGGAACTTGCCGTCGGATTCTTCGGGTCTCGATACGAGCGCGCCACCCCTGCAGAGCGTGAGTACATGCGAGCGATGGCCGATTTGTCCAGCGACGACACCTCGGTACCGACATCAGCGGTGGCGACGGAGCTGAAGCGCAAGCCTGCGTCGTTGTCGCCGGCTCGTGACGGATTGATCAAGAAGGGGCTGATCTACTCCGCCGAGCGCGGGACCATCGCGTTCACCGTTCCGCACTTCGGGCGGTATCTGCGGGCTCAGACCGACGAGTAACGGGTCAGCTGTTGATCCGGGTCATATCCCCGTCGTAGAAGTCGATCAATCGCTGGTCCATCACTTTTCGCCACAGTGGTGGGATCAATGCACAGAAGATCATCACCGCGTACCCGGCTGGGAGCTGCGGTGATTCATCGACGGTCCGAAGGGCTTGGTAGCGGCGGGTCGGGTGAGCGTGGTGATCGCTGTGCCGCTGGAGGTGGTACAGAAAAAGATTGCTCCATAGGTGGTCGCTGTTCCAGCTGTGCCGGTGATCGGTTCGTTCGTACTTGCCGTTGCTCTTCTTCTGCCGCAGTAAGCCGTAGTGCTCGAGGTAGTTGGCGGCCTCGAACAGAATGATGGCGATGACGGCCTGTATCAGGAGGTAAGGCGCAACCTGCCAGCCGAAAACCCCGATGAGAACCGTGAACAAAACGAGCGAGATAGCGGCGGCATTGAACAAGTCGTTGTGTGCGGACCATTTCGCGGAACCGACCCGATGTAGACGACGTTGCTCGAGAGCCCAGGCAGAGGTAAGGCCACCGATTATGCTGCGGGGCAAAAAGTTCCAGAAATTCTCCCCGTAACGCGCCGAGGCAGGGTCTTCGGGGGTTGCGACGCGAACATGGTGACCATGGTTGTGCTCGACGTAGAAGTGTCCATAAAACGCTTGTGCGAGTGTGACCTTCGACAACCAGCGTTCGACGTTCTCGCGCTTGTGTCCTAGTTCGTGAGCGGCATTGATGCCCACGCCGCCGACGATTCCGATGGTGACGGCGAGCGCGAGTCGCTCGGGAACCCCGAGTGGTCCGTAGGCCCAGAGATAGCATGCTGCAACCAAACCCGCATATTGAAGCGGTATCAGTAGGTACAGGCACCAGCGGTAGTACTTGTCGTCCTCGAGGGCCCGCGCTGCTTCGAGCGGTGGGTTATTTCGGTCGACCCCGGCGAAGACGTCGATCAGTGGGATGGCAATTCCCATGATCAACAGGCCGAGGAGCCAGAATGCGCCTGGGCCCAGCACCGTGACCAGCCCCCAGGCCATGAACGGGCTCAGCGGAATGACCAGACCGAGCGGCCAGAGGTAGCGCTTGGGGTCTCGCCACCGCGCAGCGGGTATCGCCTCGGAGGGAGCATTCATAGGGGGTGGAGCACGCCCTCTCGATAGATCGACCGAACTTTGAAGCAATCGACGACAAAACGGTAACAGCTAATTATCGGCAAATGTCATGACGGATCTCATATAATTCGGCGCCATTTCGTGATCGGATGGGTACGCCGTCTTCCCAGAGCAGAAGACTGCCTTTCGAGATCGCTGAAGTTCAGCGTCGCAGCAGAGGAGATATACACGTGAAACGCACCGAGGCATCGTTCAGTGGAGTGCATGGAACCAAGATCGTGTACGACGTCTGGACGCCGGAAGTTCGCGAACCGTCGGCCATCCTGGTGCTCTCGCATGGACTAGGTGAACACGCGGGCCGCTACCACCATGTCATCGAACGTCTCGGGACGCTCGGTCTCGTCGTCTATGCGCCCGATCATCGTGGGCACGGAAGATCCGGTGGCAAGCGGCTCGAACTGAAGAAGTGGTCGGATTTCGTCGCGGACCTGCACGAGGTCTTTCGAATTGCCGATGCGGCGTACCCAGGTATGCGGAGTTTCCTGCTCGGCCACAGCATGGGTGGTGCGATCGCCCTGTCGTACGCGCTCGAGTACCAAAACGAGCTCGATGGGTTGATGCTGTCCGCCCCCGCGGTGGTCCTCGGTGACAGCACTCCGAAAATTCTGATTCCGATCGGCAAAATCCTGGGCAAGATCGCGCCGAGCTTGCCGGTTCAGGAACTCGACTCGGCCGCGGTCTCTCGGGATCCGGCCGTCGTGGCCGCGTACAACGCCGACCCGCTCGTCTACCACGGCAAGATTCCAGCCGGGCTGGCCAGCGGATTGGTCGGCGCCATGGAGAGTTACCCCGCGCGGCTGCATACGCTCACGCTCCCGGTTCTTCTGCAGCACGGCAGCGACGACAAGCTCGCCGACGTATCGGGCAGTCGCTCGATCGCCGAATCCGCCGGATCGACCGACCTGACCATCGAGGTGTACGACGGGCTGTACCACGAGATCTTCAACGAACCGGAGCAAGATCGAGTGCTCGACGACCTGATCGCCTGGCTGTCGCCGAGAGTCGCGTGAGCCGGTAGGTTCTACCCACGGCCAGGCGAGCCTTTTCGCTACAGGAACAGGCTCGCCCCGTTTCGGTAGCACACGTCCGATACCCACTCGTCTCCCAGATCGAGGCGAGCCACCGCGGTCAGTGCGTCCAGATACGGATACGGGATGTTGGGGAAGTCGCTCCCGAACAGTATGCGGCCCTGAAGATCTATCAGTTTCGATCGACCCGATTTCGGGAACGGCCAGGACGCTTCCGAGAAATCGGTGAACGCCATGGTCGTATCGAGCCGCACGTTCGGATACTGCAACGCCATCTGAAGGAACTGGAGATATTCGGGCATGCCCATGTGCGCGATGATCAGCGGAAGTCTCGGAAAGCGTTGCAGTAGCGTGGCAATCGATTCCGGTCCGGTGTGTGGTCCGGAAGCGGGCCCCGAACCGCAATGGATCACGACGGGGATCGCCGCGTCCTCGATGATCCCCCACACGCCGTCGAGCAGCGGATCGTTCGGCGGGTAATTCCCGACCTGTATGTGTGACTTGAAAATTTTTGCGCCGGATGCCACCGCCGATTCGACGTACTGCGTGGCACCTTCCTCGGGGTAGAACGTTGCGGTGTGCACGCAATCGGGCACCCGCTGCGCGAACTGCGTGCCCCATGAGTTCAGCCACTCCGCCATGCCCGGCTTGTGTGGGTAGATCATCGAGGTGAAGCCCCGTACGCCGAACTCGCGCATCATCTCGATACGCGTGTCCTCATCCTCCCGGTAGGTGATCGGCCAGGCCATTCCGGTGAGCGGGCCCGCGGAGTCGAAATACGTCCAGACCTTGTCCATGACGTTCTTCGGCATGAAGTGGGTGTGTACATCGAAGAGTCCGGGCAACCCGAGGCCTGTCCAGAAAGACCGAATCTGCTCGGTTTCAGTGGGCGACATGGCCGTCGAACCATTCGAGCGTCTTGGTCCAGGCGTCGACTGCGGCCTCTGGATTGTAGACCGCGGGGCGATCGTTGCAGTTGAACCCGTGCTCTCCCTGGGCGTATCGGGTGATGTCGGTCGACACTTGTGATTTCGCCACCGCGGTGCGCAATTGTTCGACCTCGTCGATCGGAATTCCCTTGTCCAGGTCGCCGAAGAACCCGTACCAGGGCGTCTGCAACGCATCGGCGACCGTCAACATTGCTGGATATCCGAAGCGTCCCTTCGAAATTCCGCCGCCGTAGAACGTCGCTGCGGCACCGACAGCGCGTCGTGCAGCGGTCTGGAAGGTGACCGATCCGCCCATGCAGAATCCGACGATCGCAGTCTGCCGTGGCTCGAATCCGAGTTCGGCCAAGGCCGAGAATCCGGCGTCGACATCGGAATCGACCTCGCTTGCTTTCAATGCGCCGATGGCTGCCATGGCCGGGTCCATGTCGTCGTACGCGATGATCTGGGTTGGTTGTCGATGGAACAGATGCGGCGCGGTGGCGACCCATCCGGCTTCGGCGAATCGTTGGCAGATATCGACGATGTGGTCGGTGACGCCGAACGCTTCCTGAACTACGACGACACCGCCGCGCGGGGTTCCGGAAGGCTTGACAGTGGTGAGGGGGGTGGACATACCTCGATTGGACCACCTCGGCCGATCCATCTCCGCTCCGGCCTCCCCCAGCCGGGTCGGCACTCCTCACGCCGGTTTTGTACCGTGGGTCACACGGCGCTTCGCGCCCTGACCGAAAAGGGACTTTTCCCAACGAGAGGACAGTTCATGCGTGCGGTGCACATCACGAAGCTGGATGGGCCGGATTCGGTCGAGATCGTCGAGGTCGATGAACCGGCCGACGACGGGAAGTCTGTGCTGATCGACGTACACGCCGCCGGGGTCGCCTTCCCGGACGCTCTGCTGACTCGCGGGCTCTACCAGTACAAGCCCGCGTTGCCGTTCGTGCCGGGCAGTGAGATAGCGGGCATCGTTCGGTCGGCACCCGAGGGATCCGGGTTCACCGCAGGTGATCGCGTCGCCGCCCTGACCGGACTGTCCGACGGTATGGCCTCGGTTGCCGCCGTGTCCCCGGAGACCGTCTTCGCGCTCCCGGACACCGTCTCGTTGACGGCAGGCGCCGGACTGCTGTTCAACGATCTGACGGTGCATTTCGCGCTGCGTGAGCGCGGACGTCTCGCCGAGGGCGAGACGGTTCTCGTGCACGGCGCCGCGGGCGGCATCGGTACCTCGGTGCTGCGGATGGCTCCGGTTCTGGGCGCTGCGCGGGTCATTGCAGTCGTCAGTTCGGATGCGAAGGCCGAGACCGCGCGGGCCGCGGGCGCCACCGACGTCGTGCTCGTGGACGGATGGAAGGACGCGGTGAAGGAACTCACCGGAGGCAAAGGCGTCGACATCGTCGTCGATCCCGTCGGCGGTGATCGATTCACCGACAGCATTCGCAGTCTTGCGCCGTCGGGTCGGATCCTGGTGATCGGGTTCACCGGCGGTGAGATCCCGACGGTCAAGGTCAACCGACTTCTGTTGAACAACGTCGACGTCGTGGGTGTGGGCTGGGGCGCATGGTGGATGAGCAGACCGGGTTACCTGAAGCAGCAGTGGGCCGAGGTCGAACCATTGCTGGCCTCGGGCAAGCTGACTGCGCCCGAGCCGTCGGTGTCCCCGCTCGAGAAGGCGGGCGAGGCAATTGCCTCCCTCGAAAATCGAACCGCTGCAGGCAAAGTGGTCCTGACGCTCGGCTAGTCAGGAAGATCGACCTCGCGGGCGTGCGCCAACGCGGCCACTTCTGCGGGGAAGACGTTCTTGAAGACGAACGGATCGGTTCCGAGCGCCCAGTTCGGGGCCAGTTCGATCGCGTAGCGCTCGAAGTATCCGAGTTGTTTGCCCACCAGGATCAACTCCTCCGGGCTCGAGGTTCGGTAATGCTGCCCCATGCCCACGAGCGCCCTGATGAAATCGGTCAAGCTGAAGTGCGCCAACGTATCCGAGAGCATCGGTGCGAACACGGATTGCAGAATCGAGCCGACCTCGGCGTCCGTGCCGACATCCTCGGAGATGATGCCGAGCCGTTTGACACTGCCGGCAAGCCGAGTGAAGTCTCCGTCGATCACGGTGGCGTGAAAGAGATCCTGCAGCAGCGAACGCCACTGCTCGTCGAGTTCGCCCATGACGCCGAAATCGAGAAACGAGACCCGCCCGTCGTCGAGCACCCAGACGTTTCCTGCATGGACGTCACCATGGAAAAGCCCGTGCAGGACAAGGGCTTCCATCCATACCTTGGCGGCCCTGCGGACGATCAACTCGGATTGCTCGCTGGGGGTGCACTGATCCAGCGGGTATCCGCGCATACGTTCCATGCAGATGACCCGGCCGCCGCAGTACTCCGCAATCACCTCGGGCGCCGTCACGAAGGTGTTGTCGCCGAAAGCTGAGATCGCGGCCCGAAACGACGCCTGTCGCCGTGCTTCGACGACGCTGTCCAACTCTGCGAACGTCGCGGCGTGTAGATCGACGATGATGGCGGAGGCGTTGGCAGTCTCGAAGAAGGCGATGTACTTCTCCAATGCCCGAGCGAAGACGTAGGCGATGCGGAGATCGATCTTCATGCGGTGGTAGATGCCCCGGCGCTGAACCTTCATGACAGCTTCGCGGCCATCGTTCAGCACGCAGAGATGCACCTGGGCGACAGAAGCAGACGACAGCGGCACGTCGTCGAACCGGGCGAACAGGTCCTCGACGCTACGCCCGAGGTCTGCTTCGATGATCGCTCTCGCCTGCGCCCCCGGGAACGGAGGTACCTCGTCGAGGCAGCGCAAACAGGTATTGGCCAGTACCTTCGGGAAGAGTCCAGGTGAGGACCCCATCAGCTGACCGACCTTGACGAACGTCGGTCCGAGTGCGAAAAACGCGTCGACAACCCCGTCGGAGGCATGCGCTGCCCAGCCGCGGCGGGGCCGAAAGATCCACTTGCCCAGCGCCAGAATTTGATAGGAGAGCAGAACAGCAACGATCACGACGAGACGCAGAACTTCACGAATCCCGATCTGGCGCAGCGGCGGAGCGAGACTCTTGCTCATCGAACCACCCGACAGACTACTCGGGAGGGCCGGACGTAGCGCACCACCTCGCGGCGGTCTGCAGGTACTCGTGCCACAGTTGCTCCTCGAAGGCGTGTTCCGCATGCAAGCCGCGTGTCGAACGGGTCCGACTGTACCCACCTGTACGACGACCGTTTCCCAGCCCTGAGGAGTACGACATTCCACGTAGGAACGCACGCGCTGCAGGCCTGCTCTTCGCCTTCGCCTCGCTGCAGTATCTGCTGCTCGAGGCGTTGACGGCCTCACTATCCGAGGGCTACCGGTACGCCTATGACACCGTCAGCGATCTCGGGGTGCCGACGACATCGGACACCTCGTGGCTGATGAACGTCGCATTCTGCGTCTCCGCGATCTCCGTGCTGGCTGCGGGCATCTGTTCGGCATCGCTGCTCGGACGTCGGCGATGGGCGTATCTCGGAGCGATAGCCGCATACTCCCTCGGCAGCGTGCTCGTTGCCGTCGTACATGCCGGTGACGGAAATGCCCACATCATCGGTGCCGTCCTGGCGATCGGCGCCGGTAACACCATTGCGTTGCTCGTCGGTACGGGCGTTCCAACCTGCCCGCGTTGGTACTCGAAGGGCAGCATCGGATTGGGCGTGCTCGGGTTCGTTGCATCCGGTCTGCTGATCGCCGGTGTCGGCCCCGTGGGTGTGATGGAGCGCGCGTCGATCTACACGTTCACCGGCTGGGAGCTGCTCACCGCGGCAGCGCTCGGGATGGTCGTTGCGCGCACGAAGCGATAGCGGTTCGCTTTACACCGTTCCCCGAGCGAACCACGCGCGCGCTTCCACCGTGAAGGGCTGCTCCGGGCGATCGAAGGTATTCAGGCAGGCCAGTCGAAGGGCTGCGCGACCGATGACGTCGAGCGTCTCGAGGTAGGCACCATGAGGGCCGATACCGAGGGTGAACGGCTCCCACCAGTCGTCGAAGTTCGCGTACGAGGCACTGGCCGTGAGCGCGCCGTCCTCGATATCGGTCAGGCCGGCCTCGCGAAACACCGCAGCAATCTCGCCGACGGTGTCGCCGGTCAGCTTCATTCTGTCGCTGACAGTGGGGTCTGCTGCGACCATGAACTGGCCGAGGATCCGCATGGCCGGCATTCCGCTGCGGTCCCATTGACACGCTGCCACCGTCCCCCCAGGCCTGCTCACGCGGGACATTTCGCGCACACCGGCAACCGGGTCGCTCATGAAACCGATGACGAGACTTGCCAGCGCAGCATCGAACGAGTCCGTGTCGAAGGGCAGGCTCTCGGCGAAGCCCTCGCGGACATCGACTCCTGGATTGCCGGCCCGACAAGCCTTGACGAAAGGAACAGACGGATCGATTGCCGAGACCCCTGACGCACCGACTCGCGACACCAGCTCACGCGTCAAACCTCCAGGACCACAGCCGATGTCGACGACGCGCATGCCCGCCTCGACGGGGACTGCATCGGCGAATGCCGGTGCCAATGTCGGCAGATAGCGCCCGATCAGCCGGTCGTAGCCCGCCGCCGGAGCTGCGAACATCCGAGAAGTCTCCTCGCGCATAGCTCTCATCATCCGCCCGGACGTGGCATAAGAGCAATCACCTCGGCCGCTGAGTCGGTGGTTGACCTGGCGATTGGGAGATCCGCCCAGATGCATGTAATGTTTGTTTCACAACGACGCGGGGTGGAGCAGCTCGGTAGCTCGCTGGGCTCATAACCCAGAGGTCGCAGGTTCAAATCCTGTCCCCGCTACCAATGTTAAAAGAAGAACCAGCACCTTCGGGTGCTGGTTCTTTTTGTTTCCATCTCTACCGGTCAGGTCAACCTGAACTTGACGATGTCGGTGACGTTGTCGACAGCATCGACGAGTACCCGTAGTCGCTCGGACGGTCCCGGTGCCTCCAGCACGTCCTGACGGTCGGACTGCCCCATCGGAACCTGCGCGGCAAGGGTGAACAAGCGTTCGCCGGCCTCGGCGGGAAGAGTCGAGAACGTCGGATCAGGCGGTGGTGCAGCGCCTTCGGCCCGTGCCAGGTTGCCGATCAACGCGTACAACTGAGAAATCTTGTTCTGCAGTGACTCGAAGTCGGATTCGGGTAGCGGTGCGGCGGCGTTCTCGTCGGCCCATACGCGAAGATCAGCCCGCGGGTATGGGTCGTCCTCCAGCCAGGCGTCGACCCGAAGTCTTTCGCTTCCTACACATTCCACGTAATGCCTGCCGTCGCCGACCTCTTCGTGGGCGACAATATGAGCAGCCGTTGCAATATGGTGGCGGACATCTCCGCCTCCGGATTCTTTCCCACGCGCAATCAGCACGACCCCGAAACTGGGGTCCTCCATAGCGAGACAAGCGGCCAGGAGTTCCTGGTAACGAGGCTCGAAGATGTGCAGAGGGAGACGCTCTCCAGGCAACAGCACGCTGCCGAGTGGAAACATCGGCCACAGCGACATCGTCAGTCCGACACTGTTGTTGTCGATGCTGCTGTTGTCGGTGCTGCGTCGACCTCGGAGTTCGCGGTGAGAAACTCGTCGAGAACGCGGAAGAAAAGATCCGGCTCGTCCAGCTGTGGGAAATGTCCTGCATTGGAAAAGATCTCGACGCGGCTGTTCGGCACTTCCCGTCTGACGTTGTCGGCATGGGAGGCCGGAATCATGCGGTCCTTGCCACCCCAGATCAGTAGTGACGGAATCGATTCGAATTTCGCGAAGTGTTGCTTGGCGCTGACCGTCTGTCCACGCGGACCGACGACGGCGCGCGTCGAGGCAAGAAACGCCTCGCGGGCCTGTTTGTCGGACACCGACTTGAACGAGCGCCACGTTTCCGCCATGCTCGCGCCCGGCCGTACCGGAAGCCCCCACTTGTTCAACTGCCCGATGACGCTCTCCGCGTTCCTGCGCACCCAATCGGACGCCAGTACCGGAAGAACGAGCTCACTGCCGGGCAAGGTGGCGGCTTTGAGCAACAGGCTCACTTCGGTGCCGAGGCCGCCGCTGCTGACAAGCACCAGCCGTTCGACCAATCCCGGGAACAAGTAGACGGTCTGCATCACGATCCCGCCGCCCAGCGAATGGCCGACCATCGGTGCAGACTCGATGTTCAGATGTTCGAGCAGATCGCGGATCGTCGCAGCATGCGAGCTGAGCGAATAGTCTCCGGACGGCTTGTCGGATCGGCCGTGGCCGAACAGATCGGGCGCGATGACACGGTGCCGCTCCGACAGGCGTTCGATTTGGCCTGCCCAAGATTCGTGCGATCCCAACAGGCCATGGACCAGCACGACCGGTGGACCGTCGCCGACATCCACGTAGCGAAGTACGTCCTTGTGCAGTTCGACCGAGTTCAGTGCGTAACGCGGTGAGTCCTTGTTCATGGGTCGAGAGCCTCCCGGCTGCGTTGCGACAGCGTCGAAAACCAACGTACGCGGTTCGGGGGATCGAGGACAGCTCATCGAGTCCTGGCTCACGCGATAAGGCTCTGTCGAGGAGTGGTAGCTATCCCGATGACTGGCGATGGACGTCATCAGCGGTCTGCGGCCTCGGTGCCGCACTATCGAGTCGGTCATCTGTGATCTGTCCGTTCCCGCCGCCTGCGCCTGTGCAATGCGTCGTCGATGATGTCGGCAACTCGGGCGACGATAGGTTCACGAACCATGTCGATGTGATTGCCAGGAACTTCACTGATGACGAGATCGCCCGTCGCCAACGTTTCCCAGGAGCGTCGATCGGACGTGTTCTCACCCGTCACGACGACAGTGACCGGGCCGCTCCACGGCTTCGGTCGATGAGCGTCGAGTGCTCTGGAACCGATGATGCCGAACGCCAGCCAACGTTCGGTGGTCGGAAACCGAACCAAGCCCGCAAGAGCCACCGATACTGCCCGGCGAGCGAGCGTGCCGAGACAGGATTTACGGTGCGGTGCCTTGTCTGGAGCCGCTTCCAAATCGGGGTCACCCTCCGACAGCTTGTCCAACATCGTTCGGTACAGGCGAGGGTCGAGCAGTATCAGCTCGGCGACTATGTCACCGTCCGATTCGAGAATGTGAGCCATATCGAGGGCAATCCACGCCCCGAGCGAATGTCCGACCAGTAGATACGGTCCCTGTGGCTGAATCCGACGGATCTCGCGGACGTATCGACGCGCGGCGCGGCTGGTGCTGCGATCCGGAAGCGCCCTTCTTCCAAGACCTTTGGCTTGTATCGCGTACACAGGGCGGTCGTGGTCCAGGTGATTGGCCAGCGGAATGAGTCCGACTGCCGGTACGCCCGCCCCCGCGATGACGAAGAGAGGAGCCGCCGAACCTTCGCTCCGCAGTGGAACCACGACTCCATCGTGTGATGACCTTGCGGTGTCCCGATCGACATCGGCGAGCTTGGTATCGACAGTCCGGGCCAAGCTCCGGATGTTCATCGCGTGCGCGAGTTCCTCCGTGGAGATCTCGACGTGGAAGGACTGTCGCACTCCTACCACGATCGTGGTCAAAGCAAGTGAGGTGGCACCCAGCGCGGCAAAATCTGCGTCTCGATCGATCTCGTCCAGCCCTAGTTCTTGTTGAACGATCTTACCGATCCACCTTTCGGTGGGCCCATCGAAAGCGTTGTCGGAAGCGGACTCCGGCAAATGTTCGGAATCGAAGAGCTTCGAACGATCGACCTTCCCTCTTGCGTTCCGGTCGATCCTGTCCACCCGGGTGATGTGCGTGGGGACCGTCCATTCCGGCAAGTCTCTGCGAAGCGCATCACGCACGGCGGCTACAGAAGATCGATCGGAGACGAAATATGCGACGAGTTCCTTGCCCGATTCGACATCGCGTGCAACGACCGTGGCGTCGTCCACACCGTCGACAGAGCGAAGTGCGGCTTCGACTTCCGTGGGATCCACCAGGTAACCCGACACTTTGATCACATCATCGACTCGACCCACGAGGTGCAGAACCCCGAACCGATCGATGCGACCTACATCTCCGGTGAGGTATCGGTGCGTCGCGTCGTGAGTACTGAAACGCGAGCGCGTCAACTCTTCCAGCCCTAGATATCCATCAGCCGACATCGGCGCCGAGATCCGAATTTCGCCGATCTCACCCAGCTTCCGCGTCCGACCGCCCGCTCCGACGATCTCCACGATCTTTCCGTGCGGGCTGCACCCGGCAGGAATGAACCCGTGGGGAAGAGCCTGATCCGCGCTGTGGGAAGTGTAGGCGATTACACCGGATTCGGTTGTGGCATACCAGTTTACGAAGGTTGCATCAGTGCCGAGCGTAGACCGAAAGAAGCGTACGTCGGAGGAGTGAAGTGCTTCGCCGTATGTGGTGACGACGCGAAGAGACGGGATTGTGTTCTCGGGTACGGCGCCTACGAGAGAAGGGGGCACGTTGGAGGTGGGTAGCGTGGTGCGCACGCTACCCACCAGTGAAGGCGAGCAATGCAAAGTCGTGATGGAGCACCTCTCGATCCATGTCGCCAGCTGCTCCGCGTGGAAAGCTCGTGGATCGCGGCAATGCACCTGTGCGCCACTGAGAAGACCTGCCAACAGGGTGTTGATGCCGGCACTGAAACTCACTGGAAGTACATTCCCCACACGGTCACGTGGTCTGAGCGCCAGGGCCGAGCTGACTTCGTACGCTTTGCTCAGGCACATCCGGTGACTGAGCAGCACTCCCTTGGGGACGCCAGTCGATCCGGAAGTGAATGCGATCATCGCAATGCGATCCCCGGTCACCGTCGGGAGCGGCGCAGCCGAGTCCTCGGCCTCGGAGATGTCGGCACTGTCCATCCGCAGCGCGGATGCCTGCTCGATGATGTGCTGCCGTCGAGCCTCGGGCAGATTCGAGTCGAGAGGCACCAGTGAGCGCCCCGACGCGATGACCGCAAGCATCAACGTGATCGACTCGGTGGTGCTGCGCCCGACCACCGCGATGGGACTTCGATCGACCTGGGCCAGGTGCGCAATCTTGCGGGCCACCGCATAGGTCCGGTGCAGAAGCTGATCGAAGGTGAGCACGCCGTCTTCGGCGACCAGAGCCGTCGCGTCGGGCAGCGCGTGGGCGACCTCGCACAACCGATCCAACAGTGTGTCCCGCAGATCGGGTTTGCACATGGGCGCTAGCTCGGAGTGCGGGGACGTGTCGGTCGGTTGAAGCGACATGCCCCCCCTTGCAGTGCCACAGCCCATTCGGGTCTTGACTAGAAACCGTCTTCGAGTCTGTTTACGCGCTACAAGGTAACCCCAGGGTCGTTTTATGCGCAACCCTTACGAAATTGTTACTTTCCCCAAGTCGGTAGGCACCCCACGATCACGCGTCTGCAATGGCCTCCAACGGGCGTGTGCGCGCTGCTCTGGCTGCCGGCCAGAGGGCCGCACCGACTCCGACGATCGCAGACCCGATCAGCATCCCGATGACCTGTCCCCACGGAACCGTCATCACCCCGAGGCCTTCGTCGCGAAGAGTTCGCACGAAACCCCAGCCGAACACTATTCCGAGGACCAGCCCGACGATGGCACCGAACAGCGCTATCAAGAGGGATTCGAGATAGATGGTGCGACGCACCTGCGCACGCTGCATCCCCACAGCACGCAACATCCCGATCTCTCGACGGCGTTCGACCACGGAGAGAGCGAGGGTGTTGATGATGCCGAGAATCGCGATCACGACTGCCAACGCGAGGAGCCCGTAGAGAACTGCGAGCAGAGTATCGATCTGTTGGCTCTGGCTGCCCTTGAATTGCTCGCGATCCTGTACCTGCACGACGACGAACGGCTTCGTCGACGCTTCGAGGTCGCTGCGTAGGACATCGAGATCGGTACCGGCGGCCGCACCGACGAGAACCACGATGTCCGAACGTACGATGCTCGGGGTCACCTGCTCGTAGACGCTCTCGGATACGAGCCAGTCACCTACCAAAGGGCTGTCCTCGTAGATGCTGGTCACGGTCACCGGGACGCGAACACCGTCGAACGAGTCCAAGTCCACCACTGTCCCCAGCTGCCAGTTCTTCTCACTCGACGCCGACTGCGAGACAGCGATGCTGTTGCCGGAGAGTTCTGGATCGCCCTCGACAACTTTTCGATCGAACAAGCCGTCGGGACTTCCGTCGAGAGCAACTCCGAAAGTGGATTCACCGGAGATGTTCACCTGTACCGGGTGCAGAATCGCCACCTTGTCCACCCCGGGGGTGTTACGGGCGGCTTGTCCTGCCCCGACGGGAACACCGATGGCCTGAGGTCCACTCAGGATGTAGTCCGCCTCGATTCCAGTGTCGACGAGCGCGTCCACACTGGCCTTCGCCGACGCACCGAGTACGCCGATGACGGAAACGAGCATCAGACCGAGCATCAGAGCGAAGGCAGTTGCTGCCGTGCGGCGGGGGTTGCGGACCGAGTTGGTTCGTGCGAGACGGCCGATCGCACCGAAGGGCCGAGTGAGCACCGATCCCAAGGCGCCGACGATCGGACGCGAGAGTGACGGCGCGGCCAGCGCGACGGCGATGATGACGGCGACGGCTCCGACTCCCACGGTGCCGGCAGCTGCTCCACCTGTCGATTGCGCGCCCACGACGAGTGCGACCGCGCCGAGTGCACCGATCACGATCCCGATGATCGTGCGCGTGCGAAGACTGTCACCCGCAGAGGCGAACTCTTCTCTCATGGCCGCGATCGGCGGGATCTTGGCGGCACGACGGGCCGGCGCGTAGGCGCTCAGGACCGTCACCACGATCCCGACGAGGAAGGCCACCAGGACGGTTCTCGGTTCGAGAGCAAGTGCCCCCGAGGGGAGTCCGACGTCGAAGGCATTGAGCAGAGCGCGCAGGCCGTAGGCGAGCCCTACGCCGCCGGCGAATCCCAATGCGCTACCGATGACTCCGACGATGAGCGCTTCGAGCACTACCGAGCGGCTGACCTGGCCGCGGCTTGCGCCGATTGCACGGAGTAATGCGAGTTCACGGACCCGTTGCGCCACGATCATCGAGAAGGTGTTGTAGATGATGAACGTGCCGACGAGCAGGGCGATGCCGCCGAATGCCAGTAAGAAGTAGTTCACGAAGGACAACGCGGACTCGATCTCGTCCTGGGCCTCGGCGCGTACCTCGTCTGCTGTCTGCACCTTCGCATCCGGGAGTGCGGCGGCGATCTCTTCGCGTAGGTCGGCCTGGGTCATGCCCTTTGCCGCGAGATCGCGACCTGCGACGTCGTAGTACTGGACATGTGAGCCGTCCGAGAACAGCTCGTTCGCTTGGCTCTGCAGGAACTGGACTCCGATATAACCGCCGGATTCGGCTGCGGTGTCGTAGATTCCGGTCACCGTGACATCGACCGTGCCCTTGGACGGGATGAGGACCTGCGTCGAGTCCCCGACGGTGAGGCCGGACCTCTCTGCGCCACCCTCGTTGATCGCGACTTCACCGGGGGCAGTGGGCGCAACGCCGGAGAGAAAGTTTTCTTTCGCTCCGAGTCGCTGTTCATCGGGGATGTAGGCCTCCCCGATGGTGGGCGCACCGCCGGACTGGACGGTCGTTCCGGACTCGTCGAGAACGACGATCTGTCCACCGACGTAGGGCATCACCGCGGCCACGTTCGGTAGAGCCGCAATGGTCGCGGCATCCTGGGTGGGGACTCCGCTCGAGCCGACTTCTTCCGCACTGACCCGAACATCCGCACCTGCCGCGGTGTCGGAGAAGATCGAGGAGAACGTGCGCTGCAAGGTGTCGGTGAACACGAACGAGCCGGCGACGAAGGCCGTTCCGAGTACGACCGACAGGACTGTAAGTGCAAGACGAACTTTGTGTGCGGCAAGATTTCTCAGGGAGACCTTGCGCATGGGATTGGCGGCCATGATCAGACCGTCTCCAGCTGCTTCATGCGGTCGAGGACCGTCTCGGCGGTCGGATTCGCCAGTTGATCGATGACAGCGCCGTCGGCCAAAAACACTACGCGGTCCGCGTAGCTTGCCGCGCGCGGATCGTGGGTGACGATCACTACCGTCTGATCGAACTCGTCGGCCGCGGCGCGCAGAATGCTCAACACCTCCCCGGACGAACGCGAGTCCAAGTTGCCGGTCGGCTCGTCGCCGAAGACGATGTCGGGTCGGCCTGCGAGTGCTCGCGCGCAGGCGACTCGCTGCTGCTGTCCTCCCGAGAGTTCGCTCGGACGATGATCGAGACGATCGCCGATCCCGAGTTTTCTCACTACGGTGTCCAACCATTCCTTGTCCGGCGTGCGGCCGGCGATGTCGAGCGGGAGGGTGATGTTCTCCAGTGCCGTCAGGGTGGGGACGAGATTGAACGACTGGAACACGAAACCGATTCGATCTCTGCGCAATCCGGTCATCTGCTTGTCGGTCAGATCGGTCAGTTCGGTGTCACCGATCGTCACGGTCCCCGAAGTTGCGGAGTCCAGACCCGCGAGGCAGTGCATCAGAGTGGATTTTCCCGAACCGGAGGGGCCCATGATTGCCGTGAACTCGCCGCGCGCGAACTCCACGCTCACCTCGCGCAGAGCGTGGACTTGGGTATCCCCGGAGCCGTAGGTTTTGGTCAGGGCGATCGCGCTGGCGGCGATATCAGTCATAGTGTTCAGTCTTTCAGTGTTCGGGAGTCTTCACTATCGGGGGACACCCTGAGGTGCGCCCACCTATCATGGATACATGCGTATCGGGGCACACGTCCGCGACTCCGCCGACCCCATTGGTTCCGCGGAGACTTTCGGCGTCGATCTGGTTTAGCTTTTCCTCACCGATCCGCAGAAGTGGAACAAGCTCGAGCCCCACCCCCAGGGCGAGGATTTGAAAGCCGGCAGCATCGACGTCGTGGTGCATTCGTCGTATGTCTTGAACGTGGCGAGCCTGAACAATCGGATCAGGATTCCTTCGCGTAAGGCAGTGATCGAGCAGTCTGCGGCCGCTGCCGAGATCGGCGCGATCGGTCTGGTCGTGCACGGCGGTCACGTGCGTGATGGTGAGGACACCACGAAAGGTGTCGAGAACTGGCGCAAGCTGTTCGAGCGCCAGCAGGATGTAGGGGGCTTCGGCGTGCCGATCTTCATCGAGAACACAGCAGGCGGAGATTTCGCCATGGCTCGCCATTTCGACGACATTGCGCGGCTGTGGGACGCCGTCGGCGAATTCGGTGCCGGTTTCTGTCTCGACACATGCCACGCTTGGGCGGGAGGCGAAGAGCTCGTCGGCGTCGTGGATCGAATCAAAGCCATCACGGGTCGAATAGACCTGGTGCACCTCAATAATTCGCGCGACGAGTTCGGCTCTGCGCGCGACCGGCATGCCAACCTAGCCGACGGAACGATCGATGCAGACGTGCTGGTCGCGGTCGCCGAGGCAGCAGGCGCTCCGGTGATCCTCGAAACACCCGCCGACGGTCTGGCCGAGGACGTTCGATTTCTGAAGAGCCTCTAGAGGAACATCGAGATCGTCTTCTCCCAGAAGCGTTCGAAGTCGTCGACGTCCGCGCAGGTGAAGACTCGGCTGTTCCAACGGAACTCGGTGTCCACCATCGTGACTCCGTCGATCTCGATGACGTCGCAGGTGACGGACAGGTTGTGGGTCAGCGGGTGACTGTCGTCGGGGAGAGCACTACCGGTGCCGTACTCGAACGAAATCTGAGCGCCTGCTCTTCGCACCAGTGCCGGAGTGCTCAGGACGTGCTTGGCGGTATCGAAGTCCAAGCCGTCGTTGGGGGCCGCGGCGACGCGTCGACGGACTTCGGAGGTGAGTGCGTCGACATGGCCGGTGGACGGGAGACGAACCGGGAAGAAACCGCGATCTTCGGGCGCTGCGTCGAGATTGCCGAATCGGCCGGCTTCGATGTCGACGAGCACTCCGGAGGTGCAGTTGCGACAGCGATCGCTCAGCCACGAACCGACGGTGGCTGCGAGGACGGCAAGCAGGGTGGTGGCCGGTGGATGATGCTCACCCGCCCATTGCGTACGCGAGGTGGTGACGACCGAGGAATCGATCGTATCTATTCGGGGATCGGTGCGACGGCTTCCGAATGGCCGTTCTTCGGGAGTGAGAACTGCAACCCAGTAAGGAACCTGTGCCGCTGCGGACTGTGCTGTCACCGATTGCCTTCCGCTCAGTGTCGCCTAACCTAACTAATCTCACTGTAGCGAGATCAGGAACGATTGGCGAGAGGGGGTCAGCCCAGAAGCTGAGGAGCCGAAGTCGACGTCGGGAGATCCCCGTCGTTCACGCGGTCGAGTAGCTCTTGCGACCACACCAGAAGCCCGGCCACATCGAGTCCGTACGGCGGATCGACTTCGTAACCGACGATTCGGTCGTGGCCTTGTTCGAGCAGAGATCGAGCCCCCACGGCATTACCACGTAGAAGGTGCGTCAGGCCTACGGCGAGCTGAGCGAGACCCTGCCAGAGCATCTGCTCCGCTTCCGGTGAGTCCTTCCACGTTCCTTCGAGTATTTCGTGGGCATGGAAGGGCATGTCGGCATCGAGCAATTGTTGTGCTTTCGCGATGGACTCTAGCGGCGGAAGCCTGAGGTCCTCGGGAATCCGCTCGACGCCGACTTCATCGCGCGATAGCGGCCTTCCCAGACCGTCGCGGGGGCGTGCATTCGACGGTTTACCGTTGGCATCGCGTTCTCGTTCCGGCATGTGCGGTCACACCTTGCTGGTCGTCGTCACCGTTGGGGTCGTCACGGTCGGGTTCCTCGCTGTTACTGCAATCAGCGCGAGAAGCGCAATCGCGGAGACACCGACCATCGTGACCGATACTGCCACGGCATCGTTACCGAGAACACCGACTACCGGCGCGACTATGGCGCCGGAGCCGAACTGTGCAGCGCCGAGCAGTGCCGCAGCAGTTCCTGCGGCTTCACCGTGCCGGGACAGTGCCAGGGCAGGTGCGTTCGGCATGACGAATCCGACTGCCCCGAGGACGAACCACAGCGGGATCAGGAAGCCGAAGATTCCGCCGATGTCCGCGACTGCGAGGACGGTCATCACTGCGGCGGCGAACACGCCCGCCGACAATGCGCTGATCACGATGCGTACGGGTGTGAAGTGGGCGAGGAGAATGACGTTGAGCTGTGAGGCACCGATCAGGGCAATCGCACCGAGCGCGAATACAACAGCGAACTGCTGCTCGTCGAGTTCGAATTGCTCCTGGAGCACGAACGACGAACCTGCGACGTAGGCGAACAGGGCGGACATCGCAAGAGCGGCAACAAGCACGAGTACGACGAACTGTCCGTCGCGCAGGAGGCCGCCGTAGGTGCGGACCACCGGCATGATGCCGCGACTGCGACGCCGCTCCGGTGGCAGGGATTCACGAAGTGAGAACACGGCGAGGACGAGCAACGCCACACCGAGCACGGCAAGGACACCGAACACCCAGCGCCACGAGCCGGCAAGAAGAATTGCCCCACCCAGCGACGGCGCCAGGACAGGCGCAACGCCCATGACCAGCATCAGGCGGGAGAGAACAGTTGCGGCGGCTCTACCGGTGAACAGATCGCGTACAACGGCCATTGCGACGACTGCAGCTGCCGCTGCGCCGAGGCCTTGCAGCCCACGAAAGAGACCGAGGACGGCGACGTTGGGAGCGACGACGCACAGCAGTGATGCGAAGACGTGGATTGCTGTGCCGACAATGAGTGGCAGCCGGCGGCCGACGATGTCGGACAAAGGCCCGATGACGAGCTGGCCGAGGGCCAATCCGATCAGTGTTCCGGTCAGCGTGAGCTGCACAGCAGCCGAGGACGAGTTCAGATCGTCGACGATTGCAGGCAGCGCGGGTAGATACATGTCGATGGTCAGCGGGCCCAGCGCGATGAGCGCACCGAGAACGAGAATCACCCTCAGCCGCTCGGACGATGTCGGCTCGGTGACCGCTGCTACGGGTGGGTCGACAGTGGTAGTTCGTTCCGGGGCTCGAGACACCCAAAGGTCAGCAACGAAGATGACCGATATGTTCCCAAGAGGGAGGCAGTGGGGCTAGAGTCCGCAATCGTGACCACGCCAGAGGACAGTCCGCGGCAGGCTATCGCCCGCGCGTACATCGATTCCTTGCTCTCCCACGATCCGAGCGCAGTGAAGTTCGCGCCCCACGCACGCCGCGTAGAAAACGGACTGACCACAGGATTTTCAGGCCCCGGGTTGATCAAGGCGCTCGGCAACGCGTTCTATTACCGCGCGATCATCGCGATCCGGAACATCGAGCTCACCGAATCCGGAGACACGGTCCACTCGACCTTCCTCATCGATGCGGGATTGCGTGGCAAGCGGATGGTGACCGTTGCGGTCGAGGAAAGCTTCCTGATCCCGGACGGCACCATCCACCACATTCGCGCGAAACTTCGGATCCCCCTCGGGCGGGCACGCGCAACTGTCTGAAACTTGGATGTCGAGCCCGCCTACGCGGACACGGCAGCCGACGTCGCGTCGAGCCGGGCAAGCTCGGCGGGCGACAAGGTCAGCGTCGGGGCGGCCATCAGTGCCGGCAGCTGAGAAATCGTGCTCGCACTCGCGATCGGCGCAGTGACTTTCGGCTGATGCAGCAGCCACGCGAGCGCGACGGTGGCGATCTCTTCCTCGTGAGCCTCAGCGATCTCGCTCAGTGCATCGACGACGTCGAGTCCCTTGTCGGTGAAGTAGCCCTTCGCGAGCCGCTTCCGGGGTTGGTCACCTTCCAGATCCTTGCGCACGCGATATTTTCCGGTCAGGAACCCTGACGCCAACGAGAAGTACGGAAAGACCCCGAGGTTGTTATCGGCGGCGAGTGGGGCAAGGTCGGATTCGTACGCGGCCCTGGTAACCAGGTTGTAATGCGGCTGCAGAGCGATCGGTGCTGCGAAATTATTCTCGCGTGCGACCTTCAACCACTCCTCGACGCGATCGGCCGAAAAATTGGAGATCGCGACGTACCGAACCTTGCCCTCTTCGATCAGCGAATCGAACGCTGCGAGCGTGTCGACGAGTGGAGCATCGCCGGAATCGGTATGGGCGAAGTAGACGTCGATGTGATCGCTCTGCAACCGCTTCAACGACGCCTCGGCCGCGGCCGCGATGTTCTTCGGCGTCAGTCCCTTGAACTCGGGATGCTGGCTGACCTTGGTGGCGATGACGACGTCGTCACGGTTGCAACGGGCGGCGGTCCAGCTTCCGATGATGGTTTCGGATTCGCCACCGGAGTTGCCGTCGACGAACGCGGAATATGAGTCGGCCGTGTCGATGAAATTCCCGCCACCGGCGGAGAACGCGTCGAGAATCTCGAAGGAGGCGCTTTCATCACTGGTCCAGCCGAAAGTATTGCCACCGAGAGCCAGTGGAAAGATGTCGAGGTTCGAATGTCCGATTGTTGCCACCGAGTACTCCTTCAGTCGTCCAGAACTAAACCGTGACGGGGAACATCGCCTCGGTGTCGGTTATTCCGCTCGAGCGGGCCGGCGCGGGTTGGGCGCAGCGGGGCGCGGGTGTGGAGCCGCTCGGGAAATTTACTCTCCGTGTTGGGATTCGAACCTCCTGCAGGGGGTTCGAATCCCAACAGGCGGAGCATTTGCGCAGGAACGTCCCAACGGAAAACGCGGCTACGAGCCACTGGGCGGCGGCCGTCAGTGGCCGGTGTGGTCCACCAGCGGCGTGCGGGGACCGAACTTCGGCTTGATGGCCTTGCCGCTCACTGCGAGAAGGCGCACCGCCCGAAATCTATGCGGCGCAAGAGGTTCGAGATACTCGACCATCGCGTCATCATCGAGGGGCCGTCCCAGCAGTGACCAGCCCACGACGGCGGCCAAATGATAATCACCCACCGACAACGCGTCGGGATCTCCGAACGCACGTTGCGCTACCTCGGCGGCGGTCCAGACGCCGACCCCCGGAATAGCCCGCAGTCGACGCGTCGCATCCGCCGCGGTCATCGTCGCCGTCTGCTCGAGCCTGCCGGCCGACTGCGCGCAGCGAACGATGGTCTTCGACCTGGCCGGATCGACATTCGCCAGATGAAACTCCCACGACGGGATCATCCGCCACACGTCCGCCGCGGGAGGCACGAACATCGGCCTGGGCGTCGGCCCGGGAGCGCGCTCGCCGAACTTGGTGACGAGTCGGCGCCACGACGCGAACGCGGAAACTCCATGCACACGCTGTTCCAGAATGGCAGGAACCAACGCTTCCATGACGAGGCCGGTACGGCCGAGCCGCAGGTGCGGAAAGTCCCGATGCGCTTGAATCAACGTCGGATGCTCGGGCCCGAAATCCGACGCGTCGTCGTCATTTCCCAGCAGTGCGGGGAGCATGCCCGTGAATTCTGCGGCGCCTGCCCCCCATGCCTCGCTTCGAACGCGGAACCGAGAAAGTTGCGTCAATCGATACGTGAGAAGGCCCGACTTCAAGCGTGAGGTTCGCCACACCGAGCCCGCTGAATCGCGCTCGAAAGTGGGGTCGACTTTGCCTCGACGAAGCGGAGAGAGCGTCATCGCCACGTCCATCGAGTGCTCCGAAACGAACTCGGTCACGACCGAGTTCGCGGCGGTGTGGAGATCGGACGACAACATGTTCTGTCGAGCCTAGCGCTCAGAACCGACCGGCGACCGAAACGACGGTTCGGCCGGTGATCTGCCCTTCCCGGATCTTGTCGAGCGCGAACTGGACGTCGGTAACGGGAATCTCCGTCGTGAGCGCAGCGAGGTGTCGCGGACGCATATCGGACTCGAGTAGCTGCCAGATTGCCCGCCTACGCTCGATCGGCAACTGCACCGAGTCGATGCCGAGCAGTGCGATCCCGCGCAGGATGAACGGAAGCACAGTCGTCGGGAGGCTGGTTCCGCCGGTCAAACCGCTCGCAGCCACAGCGCCGCCGTAACGTGTCGTGCTCAGGAGATGGGCGAGCGTCGTGCCACCGACGCAGTCCACCCCTGCGGCCCACTCTGCACGCCCCAGCGGCCGTGGCTGCGCATCCGGATCTTCCGGAATTCGCCCCATCACCGTGGACGCACCGAGGCTGGTCAGCAATGCGGCCGCCTCTTTCTTTCCAGTCGATGCATGAACTTCGAATCCGGCTCCGGCCAACAGATCCACGCTGACAGTCCCCACGCCGCCGCTTGCGCCGGTCACCAGAACCGGGCCGTCCGACGGTGTGATGCCTCGGTCGAGCAGAGCCGAGACGGACAAAGCTGCCGTGAATCCAGCCGTTCCGATCGCGGCCGCGTCACGGGTGGACAATGCGGTCAGAGGCACGACCCAATCCGCCGGTACGCGAGCGAATTCGGAGTAGCCACCGTGTTGCGCGGTGCCGATGTCGTACCCGTGAGCGACCACGGATTGTCCGACAGTGAAGTCGCTGCTCGTGGAATCGACGACGGTTCCTGCGATATCGATTCCGGGAATGATCGGATATTCGCGTACGACGCCACCTTTCGGAGTGATCGCCAAAGCGTCCTTGAAGTTGACGGACGAAAACTCCACAGCGATGGTGACAACACCCGATCGGTCGGCGTGCGTCGGTAGAAACGACTCGTCCACCCGTTCCGGAGCGAGCACGATCCCGTCGGATTCCCGGGCGACAAGAGCTTTGAACGAAGAGGGCACGGAGTTGCTCACAAGAGATAATCCTTCCGGTTTCGGTTGCGTACCGACCATATCCAATCCAGCGCGGCGCCTGTTGTTTGTCGGGGGACCGAAGTAGGGTCCTGTTTCGTGATCATTGTGAGTACGGATGGCTCGTGTCTGCGTAATCCGGGAGGCGCAATCGGGTGGGCTTGGGTCGATCACACCGGTCCCAGCAACTCCGGCGGCGAGCCGTCGGGAACCAATCAGATCGCCGAGTTACGGGCTCTCCTCGAAGCAATTCTCGCCCATCCCGGCGATGAGCCGTTGTCCATCGAGTCGGACTCCCAGTACGCCATCAAGTGCGCCTCCGAATGGCTTCCCGGGTGGAAGCGAAAAGGGTGGATAACCTCTTCCGGTTCCCCTGTCAGCAACATCGAACTCATCAAGAGCATCGATGCCGCGATCGCCGAGCGCACCGGGCCGGTCCGGTTCCGTTGGGTGCGCGGACACGTTGGGAATCATTTCAACGAAGCCGCCGACGCACTGGCCGGTGAAGCTGCGCGTGCCGTCGCCGCTTCCGGAGCAGTTGCAACGCCTGCGAAGGCTGCGCCTGCAATGGTCGCACCGAGCAAGCCGGTCAAGAGTAAGCCGGTTGCGAGCAAGCAAGCCAAGGTCGCACAACCTGCCGACGAGGTCGCGACCCTCTTCTAGTTCACTCGCTGATGTCGACCTGCGCGAGTCTGAGTTTGGTGCACAGTCTTTCGAGAAGGGTCAGTTCTTCGTCGTCGAGTGCCTCGCCGACGTACCGTCGTATTCGGGCAGCGTGTTTGAGGCCGATGGACCGTTGTACCGCACGCCCCTCATCGGTGAGTGCGACGACAGTTCCGCGCTTGTCATCCGGATCCTGCTGTCTAGCTACATAACCCAACTTTTCGAGTCGCTCGCACATCCGGCTCAGCGAGGGTTGGCTGAGCAGGATTTCGTGATTCAGATCGTGCAGCCGAAGCCCCGATTCGGTGCACTTGCTCAACGTGAACAGGACGTCGTACTCGCGCAGGCTGATCGGATCCCAGATGTCGTCGGCGGTGAACCGACGCATCAGAGATACCTGGGAGCGAAACAAGGACTCCCAGGCATCGACTGCCAGCTCGGTACTAGACGGAGACACTGACGGCATTCTTTTCCGCAAGCATCGCCGAGTGCGTCGGCGGGTTCTCCGGCACTCCTTCGGGACGACGCGCAGCGAATTCCTTGCGCAGTGTCGGCACCACTTCCTCGCCGAGCAGGTCGAGCTGCTCGAGTACGGTCTTCAGCGGCAGCCCAGCGTGATCCATCAGGAACAGCTGGCGTTGGTAGTCACCGAAGAAGTCTGCGAACGCCAATGTCTTCTCGATCACCTGCTGCGGTGAACCGACCGTCAGCGGGGTCTGCTCGGTGAACTCCTCCATGGTCGGGCCGTGTCCGTAGACGGGCGCGTTGTCGAAGTAGGGCCGGAATTCGTTCACCGCATCCTGGCTGTTCTTCCTCATGAATGCCTGGCCACCGAGGCCGACGATCGCCTGGTCTGCGCGTCCGTGTCCGTAGTGCTCGTAGCGTTCGCGGTAAAGGTTGATGAGCGCAATGTAGTGCTCCTTCGACCAGAAGATGTTGTTCGCGAAGAATCCATCGCCGTGGTACGCGGCGATCTCGGCGATCTCCGGGCTTCGAATCGAACCGTGCCAGACGAACGGCGGGATGTCGTCGAGTGGGCGGGGCGTAGAGGTGAAGTTGTCGAGCGGGGTGCGGAAGTTGCCCTTCCAAGTGACGACATCTTCGGTCCACAGGCGTCGGAGCAGCTGGTAGTTCTCGAGTGCCAGCGGAATGCCCTGACGGATGTCCTGACCGAACCATGGATACACCGGTGCCGAGTTGCCGCGGCCCATGATGAGGTCGACGCGTCCTTCGGAGAGATGCTGAAGCATGGCGTAGTCCTCGGCGATCTTCACCGGGTCGTTGGTGGTGATCAGCGTCGTGGACGTGGAAAGAATCAGCTTCTCGGTCTGGGCAGCGATGTATCCGAGCATTGTCGTCGGTGAGGACGGTACGAATGGACGGTTGTGATGCTCGCCCGTCGCGAAGACATCGAGGCCGACCTCCTCGGCGTGCTTGGCGATGGTGACCATCGCTTTGATGCGCTCATGCTCGGTGGGTGCCTGCCCTGTGGTCGGGTCGACCGTGATGTCGCCGACGGTGAAGATTCCGAATTGCATGTCTGCTCCTAGCACCGAGTTGTCGAAACGAAAGTTCATGCGTTTGCATTGACTTCTACGGTAACCAGATACCCGTGAGGACTATTCCGTTCGCCAGGGAAAAGAAATTTTCAACCCTGACCCATCCGCCTTCCCACCTGCGGCGAATGAAAAATGAGACACCCGCTGCTGCTGTCGCCCCCGACCGCCGTCGGTAGTGGGTGTCTCACTTACTTTGTTCAGTTGACCTCACTCGACTGGCCAACTGCCGTCGCAGAGAGTGGGCCGGCCCGGTCGTGCAAGGGCCAATCTGTCGCCCAGAGTTTACTTCTGGTCTGTCCGCTGGTTGCGGGGAACGCCCCACTGCTTGATTTGAGGTCGCCAGTGCGCTGAGTTCGCGGCCAGCGCAGTCGGTGGTGTGAGCTCGCGCGCGAAGTGTCGCAGCACCAAGAACAGCCCCACCGCATAAAGCGCCGAGAGCGCATTGCCCAAGAGGAGCGTCTGGATCACCTCGCCCATTGGGCCATAGTCGACCGGGGCATCCGATCCCCCGGCACCGACTCCATCTTGCAAAGAGTGCAGCGCCGCGGCCAATGCCCAGCCGCCCAGTCCAGCGATGGTGAACAGGTGAGTGGATCGATAGGCCGCCAGCCAAATTATCGCGGCCGCTATTGCCGTGAACAGGGGATGCGCGATCTCGGTAAGGGGGCGGATCCCCGACATCACTAGATGGACATGCTCGCCCGAAGGCAAGATGTAGAAAACTCCCTCGATGATCCCGAGCGTGGCGCCGCTGATCAACACCATGAGCATTCCCGCGCGGGGGTCACGGAAACGGTCCCCGGCAATCTTCCACAGCAATAAAGGAACCAGTAGTTTGGCTGACTCCTCCACCAGTCCGGTAAGCCACATCTGGTCCGACAAGGGCATTTTTGCAAGCGGCTCGAGCCAACTCTGTACAACCGCAGAGATGCCGAATCCGACTAGACCTGAGATGACACCGGCTATGGCGATCGACCGAAGGTTGGGTAGCTCTGAGAAACGCAAGTGACGTTCGAATATCAGGAGGAAGCCGTACATGCTGATGATCAGTCCGAGAGCGACGAGCACCAGCCACCATTTGTTCTCCGAGCTTTGAATGGTACCGATGATCCCGCCGCAGACCGTGATCAGCCAACCCAGAATGAACAGCCGGAACCAGGTTTGGGAGAGGAATCCGAACAAGTGCCGAGTTGGTAACGGTGGTGGGACCGCGTGAGGATCCGGGTGGGTTGCTCCAGTCCAAGCCCGGCCATCCCATTCGCCGGCGACCCCGGAGCGTGTCGTTGGATACCAGGGGGGCGTGACTGCTTCGACCCTTACCGGCGAAGTGCCATGGCTATTTATCTCGTTCAACGAACTCTCCCGTCGGCGCGGCGAGTTACCTGTCATCTCGCCTCGAGAATAAGGATACGGATGGAGGTACCCATGGCCGGGGACTGCAGCAAGATGGATCCTCGAACGTGGTCAGGGCCGAAGAGGTGCATGACATGGCGGGCAAGTGCGGCAACGGGCGTCCGGTATCCGCGCAAAGAAAAAACTGGAAGTACCCGCTGACGGTTTAGCGAAAGCATGTCGTGGGTACTGATGTAATTCTTAATTGTAAAAGTCCTATCGAATCTGTCGCTCGAGACAGTCGAATACGGGGACCGGATGGTATCTGCGCGGGGTACGAACGACTTTTGCTTCAAGACTTCTGAGTAAAAAATGAATACTTCGTCTCTTTTTTTCCCGCGGAGTGGGATATCTTTTCAGAAAGGTCCCTCGATACCTAAGTGAAGGCAGTGGTCATGAAAAAAATATTTGTGCTGGGGTTGGCGTTTACGGCAGCGACGTTAATCGCTTCGTGTTCGAACGATGCGAGTAGTCCGAGCACCTCGACGTCGAGCGTGACATCTACCTCCGCGACATCCTCGACCCCCACCCCCTCGAAGTCGGCGGCTCCGGCGTCTCCGGCGGCCCCGGCGGCTCCGGCGGCCCCGGCCGCTCCGGCGGTTCCGGCGGCCCCTGCGGCCCCGGTAGTTCCGGCGCCAGGAGTGCAGGGTGCCGACGGATCGACAGGCAATCAACTTTCCGCGGGTTACTGCGCACAGAACGAAGACCCGGGCTGCCCAGCAGGAAGCTACGTCGGCCCGAATGCAATTCCCAATCCCGACGGAACCGATTCCTATGTTCCTTGTGAGGGCACAATCTGTACCAACCCGGACCAGGGGGCAAATACCGATCCCAATGGGCCTCCCGCGCCAGGATTGCCCGGGAGCGACACCGACAACTGCGACGGCACTATCTGCACCAATCCCAACAACGGGGGCAATTGAGCTTGCCTCCACCGTGGCGTGGCCACCGTCTTCGGGACGGCGGTCACGCCACACTGCTTTGTTGATTTCAGTAGGGACGCCGAGTCCCGATAACCACCAGAGAACGGAGTTTTGATGAATGTTGAACGTCGTACCGCCGCATCGAACCCGGATACTGTCCGATACTCGTTCATCTGCTGGGTTGTAGTCACAGTGGTTGGGATCATCGGTGGCATCGCTGTCCTGATCGGACCGGGCGCTGCCGCACTGAGCGGTATCAGCGAAGCTGACGGAATGTCTACTGGTGCTCTGGCTGGCGGTGGCATCATCGCCATTGTTCTCGCCTTGATCCAGCTTTGGCTGGCATTCAGAATGCGCGCCGGGCGCAACTGGGCGCGTATCGTCTTGACGATCGTGGGCGTCGCTTACTTACTGAGCGTGTTCTCCGGCGGCGGAGTTGCAGGCATCTTCAACTGGATTTACCTGGTGGTCTTCGTTGCCGCTGTTGTGTTGATGTTCGTTCCGGCCAGCGGCGCATTCTTCAGATCTCGCACTCGGACGTAACTCCGAGACGTTAAAGAGACCGGCCCGATACCGTCCTGGAGAGAGTGCAGCGCCACAGTCGGTATCTGCCACCGTGTTCTCCGAAACTGTGTCGTCAGATTACCCATCCACCCTTCGACCGGCGGCGAATGAACAATGAGACACCCGCTGCTGCTGTCGCCCCCGACCGCCGTCAGCAGTGGGTGTCTCTCTTACTTTCAGTGGTCAGCTCGCTCAGTCTGCTCGAAATCCTCGCCAGGTCGAGGCCGCTACATCCAACTGTGAAGCTACCCAGCGGGACCGTGGCGTGAAACTGCGTCGGGACATCGGCGTCGTACAGCACGTCGATCAGATTGCAGAAGCGCTGGACTGCATTGTCGTCTGCATCCCTCAGTGCAGGAATGCCGCGGACTGTCAGGGAGCCGAGTCCTTCGATCATCGCCAGATAGTCACCCGTCGACCTGGGTTCGACACAGAGTTCGGCGAACGACCACCCGGAAGACGAATCCACCATCGACCATGTGCCCGTCGAGAATCTGGTCGAGGAGATTCCTTCGGCTCGATAATCTAGTGGTCCATCGACTGCGATTACCTGCATCCGAGATTCCAGCAGCGCGATCGTGGGCGCAAACGCCTCGTGGAACAGTGGATTGGGCAACAGGCCTGCGGGTGGGTAGTTCGACGTCGCCACCAGCGTGACCCCGCGGGCGAACAGTTCGTCGAGCATGCGAGCGAGGAGCCTCGCGTCGCCGATATCGTGCACATGCAATTCGTCGAAGCACAACACGGCTATGTCTCCGAGCAGTTCGTCCAGGGCGTGCTTCAGCGAGAATCCATGCCGAAAATACGACGCGTGGAGGTCACGAAAGAAGCTGTGGAAGTGCACTCGCTTCGTGGTGACACCGGTAATGGATTCGGCATAGTGGTCGAGGAGCCAGGTCTTGCCACGCCCGGCGGGCCCCCAGAGGTAGACACCTCGGATATCTGCACTGGCGAGAACGTCGGCAGCCGCAGCTTGGGCCTCGTCGAGTGTGAACGACGAGTCGAAGCCGGAACGGGGAACTCCAGGTCTCATGAACCTAGACTCTACACATGTAGAGTCTAGGTGATGGACCGTCGAACTGTGATTGCTGACGCTGCGATCTCGCTGATCGCACACTCCGGCGTGCGTTCGCTGACGCACCGAGCGATCGACTCGACACTCGAATTGTCTCCCGGCTCTACCTCGTATTACTTCCGCACCAAGAAGGACCTGATCGATGCGGTGGTCGAACGAATCACGGAGTTCTCACGTGCAGCGTTCGGTCAAGCGACCTCCGGCGATCCCGTGGAGATGACGGTCGCCTACCTGGCAGATCTCCTGACCGAACGTGCGGATCAACTGAGAGCACGGCACGCGCTGACCATCGATCCGACTGTCGAACCCGCTGCGCGCGAGCGCCTGGCGCGGTGTCTGTTCTCAGCCGAGGGTGCCACTGAGCTGCTCGGCGACGCAGGGCAAGGCGAGGGGTTTCTCGCCCTGTGCGAAGGGCTCATCGCGGTTGCGTTGATGCGTGGGTACCGAGCTGAGTCACTACGGACCCCGGTAGCCAGATATCTCGATGGCCCCGGGGCGTAGCGCGGGCAGAAACTATTTGGTGAACGCCAACGATTGGACGATCTGCAGGCCGAGCGACTCATCGCCGAGGTATTCGATCCGGTCGACCGCAGCGGAAGCGTCGATTCGGCCCCCACACAGGCGGGTAAAGTCTCCGGATGGAAGCACGATCGTGACCGTCGCGGGGCCGGCCAGTTCTTCGACGACCTGTGCTCGCCCCGTGACGTCGACGTGTGCGCGGCGAGGCCGGCTACCGGTCAGGTCGAACGTGACCGACGAGCCGTCGGGTGCTTTGCCGAGTTTGCCGACGATGTATCCGAGTCCTTGGACGATCTCGTCGACCGAGTAGTCGGCGGAGACGCTGTCCGTACCACCGGGCGTACCGATGGCGTCGCGGATGTCCTGCTCGTGCATCCAGCAGTCGAACACCCGGATACGCATGAATCGGCCGTACGTCGCTTTTCCGGCAGGGGTCCACGACGGCGCGCCGAAGTCTTCGTCCGACATCGCTTCGAGAGTCCGAGCGCGATCGCCCGTGACCGTCCGGAACCGTTCGATCAACTCGGCAGGGCTCGAGTGGCTGAACGACTGAATCCATTTCTCGTTGAGCACGCCTATGTCGTTGTGTACGTGCCCGAGTGCGCTGACGTCGATGTCGGATTCAGGAGGCGTGTGCCCGGCGAGCGAGAGTTCGGTGCCGATGATGTGCGCGATCACATTGTGGACGCTCCAGCCCGGGCAGGGCGTGGAAGCGGCCCACTGGTCTTCGTCCAGTTCGCGCACCAGCGCGTCGATGGATGCCCACTCCTCGATCAGTGCCTTTACGATGCTGTCCTTGTCGATCACTGCGTGCTCCCGTTCGTTCGAGATTGTCCGGTCGGCCGGCTGTCGCGGTAGAAGTAATTGCTGCACAGGAGCGTTCGGCTACTTCCCGAAGTCGTACGTGATTCCGGTGAGTCTTTCGCTTGCGTGCCAAAGCTTTTCGGCAAGTTCCGCGTCCTGAGCTCTGGACGATATTTTGGCAGGGCCGGGGACGCCCCTGGATTCGAACAACGAGCTCGGGCCGCTGTACGAACCCGGCCCGCCGCTCTCGAGGGCGTACAGCGTAGGAAGAGCACCTGCGCGCGCGGACTGGGATATGAACTTGAGCCCGATCGAAGCGGCGAGGGCGGCGATCTTCGAACTCCCCAAACCGTCCGGGCTGGTGTACAGCGCAGTCTCGGAAATACCCGGGTGCGCTGCATTGCTGGTGATCGAGATTCCCGCCCTGTCCAGCCTGCGTTGTAGTTCGAGAGCGAACAGTAGATTCGCGAGTTTCGAATTGGCATACATCCGCTGCGGTTGATAACCGTTGGTGGCTTGCAGGTCGTCGAAGTCCAACTTCGGTCCCTGCTTGTGTGCAACCGAGGAGACGGTGACGACCGTTGCGTGATCTGCTGCACGCAGATTCGGCAGCAGGTGGCCGGTCAATGCGAAGTGTCCCAGGTGGTTGGTTCCGAATTGGAGCTCGAAACCATCCTTGGTTTCCGCTCTCCTCGCAGGCATCATCACGCCCGCATTGTTGATCAGAACGTCGAGAGTCTTCGGGGCGGACTCGGCGAACTCGCGGACCGAACCGAGGTCGGCGAGGTCGAGGTGTGCGGTGTCGACAGTACCTTCGGGTGCTTCTGCGGCGATTTTCTCCGCCGCCCTGTTCGCCTTGTCCAAGTTTCGGCAGGCCAACGTGACGTGGTCACCCTGCTTGACCAGTTCGAGTGCGGTGAAGTAACCGATACCGGTGTTTCCGCCGGTGAGAATGACATTTCGCTGCTTGTTGTCTGGCACGGGCAAAGGTTACCTTCGGCGAATCGGATCTGCCTATGACCGAAATAGGCGCAGGGTCGAGGAAGCGCCGGTCGATTTACCGCCCGCTAGTTCCAGAGCACGGCGACAATCACATTCACGATCGCCAGTCCCCCGGCAGCATGGACCAAGTTCACCACTGGCTCGGAGCGCTTCTGGCGGGCGCGGGCTATCTCGGCACAGGCGACGACGGCCAAGCCGACGAGCAACTTCACGCCGATCTTCCCCATGTTGTAGTCCTTGCCCAGAGAATCCACGCTCTCGCCCAATCCGACGAGGACGATGCCGGCCAAGAATGCGATCCGCGCGCCCCACACCATCACCTCGGTGATCCGCGGTGCCTTGATCACGGTGAGATACCCGCCCACGATGGCGGCCATTGCGACAAGGTGTACCAGCACCACGACGTTGTATACGAATTCCATGTCGTCACCCTATCGGTGACGACCAGCAATAATGAGCAGTCGATGCGATGTCGCATCACGCCCGGTCAGGGCGGCAGCCGTTCTCTCTGTCTAGTGTGGAGAGATGTTCGTCAACTCAGCCGACACGTTTGTTGCCGACGCCCTCCGCGGCCTGGTGGCTTCCACCGGCGACATTGCCTGGCAACCCGATCCAGGATTTCTTTCCCGGCGCGACCGAATCCCGCAGGGACGGGTCGCGTTGCTGTCCGGCGGCGGATCAGGCCACGAACCGATGCACGCAGGCTTCATCGGCGAAGGGATGCTCACCGCAGTCTGCCCTGGGCTGGTGTTCACCTCACCGAACGCACTGCAGGTGCATGAAGCGTCCAAGGCGATCAGTGCAGGCGGCGGTGTGTTGCACATCGTGAAGAACTACACCGGTGATGTGATGAACTTCCACATCGCTCGGGAGTTGTTGCGCGAGGACGGTATCGAGACGGATTTCGTCCTGGTCGACGACGACGTCGCGACCGAACGTTCCGATGGGGACGGTCCAGGTCGGCGCGGGACTGCAGCGACGGTCGTCGTCGAAAAGATATGTGGTGCAGCGGCTCAGCGGGGGGACTCGCTCGATGCGGTTGCAGCGCTCGGTCGACGGGTCGCATCGAACTCGCGCAGCATGGCGGTGGCCCTGGGTCCGTGCACTCTCCCCGGTTCGGCTTCACCGTCGTTCGACCTGCCCGAAGACGAGATCGAATTGGGCATCGGTATCCATGGTGAGCGCGGAACGTCCCGTGTTCCGACGATGTCGGCGCGAGACATCGTCGCCGAGTTGGCGGGCGCCGTGGTGGCCTCGCTCGCGCTCGAACGCGGCGACACCGTGCTCGCATTCGTCAACGGTTTGGGTGGCACCCATCCACTGGAACTGCATCTACTGTTCGGCGAGCTGGCAGAGTACCTGTCGGACAAGGGAATAGCTATTGCCCGCACCCTCGTCGGGAGCTTCGTAACGGCACTGGACATGGCAGGCGCTTCGATCACGCTGGTCCGTGTGGACGAGGAGGTCCTTCGACTGTGGGACGCGCCGACATCTGCGCCCGGGTGGCCCAACACGCCGCAATCTGAGTACCGCGGTGTCGGCGAGCGAGGCAGCTTCGGCCCGAGCTTCACCCCTAGCGTAACGAGCAGTGACACAAGCGTATTCGTCGGCAAGTGGATATCGAGTTGGGTGCGGCGCGTACTCGACGAAGAGCCGGCATTGACAGATTTGGACCGGAAAGCCGGGGATGGGGACTTCGGAACCAACATGGTGGCCGCGCTCCATCGACTCGATCTCGACAGCATCCGCGAAGAACTCCCGGCTGCAACGGTATTCGAGGCAGTGTCCGAGGCGTACCTGGGTCACGCGGGTGGAACTTCCGGCGCACTGTTCGGGTTATGGTTTCGGCAGTTCTACCGTGAACTCGGTGAGACCGTGGACCTCGACACCATCGTGCGCGCTGCACGGAACGGCCTGGACAGCATCACCGAACTCGGCGGCGCACAGGTCGGCGACAAGACCATGGTCGACGCCCTTGCTCCTGCCGTGGCGGCGTTGGAAGAGGCGACGTCACTGGTGGCCGGACTCCATGCGGCCGCCGCGGCTGCCAAGGAAGGTGCCGCATCCACCAGCGAATTGACGGCGAACCGCGGCCGCGCGTCGTATGTCGGCGACGCGGCCCGCGGCGTCACCGACCCGGGCGCGCTGGTGATGGCGTGGTACTTCGAGGCCGCGTCGGATGCTGCCGAGTCAGTGCTCGCCCAATGAGGAGAGAAACACTCGCGCCAGTGCTTCGAGACCGGTTTGATCGTCGGCATCGAACCGATTCGTTCTCGGGCTGTCGAGGTCGAAGACTCCGATCAACTTGCCATCGCGGCTGAGCGGAACCACCAACTCCGATCGCGTGGCAGCATCACAAGCGATATGTCCGGGGAAGGCATGGACGTCGTCGACACGCTGTGTCGTAAGGGTTGTCGCTGCGGCCCCGCACACTCCTTTGTCGAGTGCGATGCGCACGCACGCAGGCTGCCCCTGAAACGGTCCGACGACCAGCTCGACGCCGTCGTACAGGTAGAAACCGGCCCAGTTGACCTCGGGGAGCGCGTGATAGACCAGAGCCGAAATGTTGGCGGCATTGGCGATGCGATCCGACTCCCCGGACACCAGCGCTCGAGCCTGCTGTACCAATTGGGCGTACTGCTCGGTCTTGGTACCGGCAAGTGAGGTGGAGGTGAACGACATGGGCCCGAGTCTATTTCTTCGGAACCTTGCCCCTGGCACTGAGGCGACCTGCCGCGAATCCGACAGCGAACAGCACCAGCAGTATCAGCCATAGAGGTGAGGTGACGTTCAGCCAGAACAGCTCGATGGTGGTTCTGTACCGGTTCTGGGCGATGAATACCGCCGCGAGAATCACCAGGACGATGGATATCCAATGATTTCGGACGATGCCCAGTGCTCGATCTTTTCCCGACATACACCGAAAAGCTACCTTCTCAGAGCGACTCTCGGTGGCGAACCGCACACAGCTCTCACTTCACCGAACCCAGTCGCGGCCTATGCTCGCGCCGAGGACGACGAGGTACAGCGACATTCCCCCGACTTGAATCCGCTGCGCGATACCGAGTCCATACTCTCCGGGCAGGTTGTCGGCGATCAGCAACCACGCCGTCGCCACCGAGGTGACGATCAGAACTGCTGTCCCGATAGTACGTAAGAGCGGCATCGACCGGTACCGAAACGACGCTATCGTGAACGCGAGCATGGCGGTGAAAACGGCAAACACTGCGATCGTGCTGGTGAGCGCATGAATGTGGTGCAACTGCGGAAAGAGACCGCTCGGCTCGACAGGGCAGCTGGGGTCGTTCTCGGCCACACACTCGATCGGCAATTGGGAATCTGCGATCGTGGCAATCCCGAAAATGCCGAGAGCGATCCAGCCGAGTGTCGTGAGGCGATGTCGTCGAATCCACCACAACCCCAGGACCGCGGCAAGAACAAGAAGCAGCCCGGTGATCAGATCGGCCGTGCCGAAGAATTCCTTGTAAGGCTGATCGGCGGCATCGAGCTCACTGAGAAACGAGTGCGCCGGATCCAATCCTGTGTCGAGAAAGAACTCCGCCACCCATGCCGAGTACAACAGCCCGGCGACTATCGAAATCACCATCAGCGTGGTGGCTTTCCGTTGCGTCACTCCCGCCACCCTAGTTCTCCGGCCGCGCCGAGCCATCTTCGTCGAGTGCACGAGTGACCTTGTCGGCTGCGTCTCGGGCCGCCTCGTGCTCCCAGACGCGCACGACGGTCCACCCCGCAGCATCCAATCGGGCATCGGTATCACGGTCGCGGACCACGTTGGCGGCAAGTTTGTCGGTCCACCACTGTGCGTTGTTGCGGGGCGAGGTGGCGTGAACAGAGCAGCTGTGCCAGAAACAACCGTCGACGTACACGGCCACTTTGCGTCGCGGGAACACGACGTCGGCGCGTCGACGTAAACCTTTCAGCGGAGCCCGATCGACGAAGTACCGCAGGCCACGGCGATGGAGTTCACGACGCAGCGCCAGTTCGGGACCCGTGTCGCGCCGACGCTGCTTGCTCAGACGCGCGCTGGTTGCGGCATCGGTGCGCGGGCGATCGGCCACGTGAACTAGCTGTCTTCGCTGTCTTCGGGTTCGGACCAGGTGGGCGCGAATCGGTTTCTGCGCTCGACCTCGCCGTGCACAAGTGCGACGAACTCTTCGAACGACAATGTCTGGGCGTCGGAAGGACGTCCATTCCGCGGTGGGGACTCGTCGACGTCGAAGAACCGGACCTCACCGCGATCAGGGCCGTCCGGCTCGTAGAGGCCGATGAATACCTTCTCGAACAGGTCGTAACGCGTGTCCTCGGCGCCCAGATCGACCCACATTTTCCCGGTCCCGCCGACGACCGGACGTTTTCCGCGACCGGAGCGTTTGGACAGCGTCGTCACATGATGCGCGAACGAGGACTTGCCGATGTCGCTCGCCTTCGCCGGATCTCCGTCATCACACGTCGACAGGGGCTCGAACATGACCGCGATCAGGACGCTGTACGGCTGGCGCTGATGCAACACCATCGCCTCACCGCGCAGTTCGTGGTCGTTTCGGACGATGTTCTTGGTCCAACGCCCCAACTTGCCGGTCCTCGGGCTGTAGTCCTGAAAGCTGTAGGTCTTGATCGACACACACAGAATCAGGCCCAGCGTCGGGTCGAGCGCCTTGACGTCGAGTCTTTTACGGCCTTTTGCGACGTCGACCTGCGCTTCCTGGCCCATCCCCATCGCGTCGGGAGTGATTCCCGGATAGTGGGGCCGCAACGCGTCGGCCACCGTCTGCGCGAGATGGTTCGACAAGCGTTGGGCGTAGTTCTTTTTGTCGCTGCGGTCTGCGCTCGGAGATGGCTTGGCCCCGGCCAACGTCAATGGCCGCGCCAGCGCGGGAGGGTCTGGAAACAAGTGATCGCTCATGCGGCGCGAGGTGTGGGGTGCCCGCCCATGCGGTCGAGGTGGCTCTCCACGTCGTCGAGGAAACCCGGAACGAATCGAAGGTTGCCCATTTTCGCGCGCTTGAGGAAGCCCGCGGTGGCCCTGGCGGACAGCAGCCGAGAGTCGTCGAGGAAGTCGCTGAGATTCTCGTACGGCTCGTGCACCGGCCAGGTGGTTCGGTGGACTCGGAACGAAGAGCCGTTGCGTCCCCAGGCGGCCGTCGGCCAAGCCTGCCCAGGTAGAAGCGGGGTGTCCTCGGAATCGTCGTGCGGCTCCGGCCGATCCAGCTGCGAGGCGACCCACGACGCCATCCGCACACTGACCGCGTTGCCGACGAGCTTCCACCGATGGCCGGCCCGTACCCCAGGCAGCGACAGCGCGGGCGCCGTCCAATCGGGGTCGAAGCCCTGCAGGCGCTCGGCGCCGATGATGCCCGGCGTCACGATCTCCCCAGACGGCAACCGGATGGCAGGTGGACTGGCGATGCCGATCGAAGATCCGCCCTTGAGCGTCGGGACGGCATTGATCGCCCAACCGAGCCCACGGGTGCCCTCGGTCCAGTAGAAACCACACGGCTGCTCACTCGGGTCGCCCTCGGGCACGGGACCGGCGTCCTGACCGAACAGCACCTCTCGCGGATCCTCGGTGCGCGAGGCCAGCATCAAAACACGCTGGCGCCGCTGCGGAAGCCCGAACGACCGAGCGTCGACGACGCGGTAGGCCCACATGTAGCCGAGATCGGACAACGCATCGGTGATGTGACGCATTGCCGCACCCCGGCTCAGTTGCAGCATGAAGGGGACATTTTCGATCAGGAGCCAACGCGGACCGTTGCGTCGTTTGACGAGCCGAAATACTTCGTCGACGAGCCCGGAACGAGACCCGGTGATACCCGCAGTCCGGCCGGCCTGAGACAGGTCCTGGCAAGGGAATCCCGCCGCGACCAACTCGGTGCCCGAAGGTAACGATCGCAACTTCGTCACGTCACCGTGCACTGGAGTATCGGGGAATCGAGCCCCGAGAACGGCCTGTGCCCCCGGGTCGATCTCGCACAGTAGTTCGGTCGACCACCCTTGCTCCGAAAGCCCCAACTCGAGCCCGCCGATCCCGGCGAACAGCCCGACCATCGATCGTGAACTCACGGGCACCCTTCTGTGGCTACTGGAACTGATCGAGAACAAAATTCATACAGAAGGTTACTCGAGACCTCCGACAGGTTAGGCCAGGCGCACGGTAAGGCGTACGAGGTCCCCGGCCGCGGAATGTGGCGGCCCGAAAATCGGTTGGTCGAAGGACTGTGGAGTGAAACCATTCCTCCAACAGTCCGAAGGAGTTTCGCAGTGTCCACGAGTGTGCTCGAGCCCGAGGTAGGGACGGTCCAGTCGTCGTCCTCGATTCCTGACGAACGCAGTTCGTTGGCCCGCTTTCTGCCGTTCATCGCACCGTATCGGTGGTACTTTTTCGTCTCGATTGCGGTGTCGTTGGTGGCGACTCTCACTGGATTGGCGATTCCACTGGTGATCCAGGGCATTATCGACGGCCCCATCACCGAGGGCAACGTGGCGGGCGTGTGGCGGCCTGCGGCATTGATCCTGCTGCTGGGCACCATCGATGCCGTGGGGATCTGGATTCGGCGCTATCTGGTGTCGGGGCCGTCGAGTCAGTTCGAAATTTCTGCACGGGCAACCGTCTTCGAGAAGTTGCAGCGGCTGTCGGTGTCCGCGCACGAAGGCTGGGAGTCCGGCCAGTTGCTCTCTCGCGCGATAGCGGACCTGTCGGCACTGAGACGGTTCGTCGCCTTCATCGGCCCCTTTTTGATCATCAACACGGTGACGCTGGTCGTCGGGCTGGGCGTTCTGTTCGTGCAGTCCTGGCAGCTCGGTCTCATCATGGCCGTGACAGCTGTTCCCCTGGTGATCATCTGCGCGCGGTTCGAGTCGCTCTATCGCGTTCTCGCGCGCGATGCGCAGGATCAGGCAGGCGACGTCACGACAACCGTCGAGGAATCCATTCAGGGCATCCGGGTGCTCAAGGCGTTCGGCCGGAGCGCGCATCTGGGTCGTCGGTTCCTTTCCGAAGCGGCGACGCTGCGGGGCACCGAACTGCGGAAAGTTCGATATCTCGCGATCTTGTGGTCGCTGATCGTCGGCATCCCTCCGCTCGGAATCGGGTTGATGCTCGCGTTCGGTACCTACTCGATCGTGGCGGGCACGATGACAGCAGGAATGTTGGTCGCTTCGATGGCCATCGTGTCTTTTCTGCTGTGGCCGATCGAATCCTTCGGATTCCTGCTCGCCGAGCTGAACAATGCACGCACGGCCGCAGATCGCTACTGGGAAATCATGGACACACCCGAGACGATCGGCGAACCTGTTGCGCCGGTGCCGCTTCCGAAGGACCTGCACGGGGCGTTGGCGTTCCATGGCGTCGGTTTCACGTTTCCCGACGCGTCGGCACCGCTGCTGACCGATGTCGATTTCCGGATCGAACCGGGTGAGACGGTCGCGCTCGTCGGGGTGACTGGTAGTGGGAAGACTGCGCTGACCAATCTGGTGCCGCGACTGTACGACGTGACCGCGGGTGCGATCACCATCGACGGTATCGACATCAGGACGTTGGCACTCGAGGACCTGCGGTCGGTGGTGTCGGTGGCGTTCGAGGATCCGGTCCTGTTCTCGGCGAGCGTGCGCGAGAACATTGCGCTCGGCCGGCCGGGCGCATCGGATGTCGACGTCGAGGAAGCGTTGCAGATCGCTCATGCCGTCGAGTTCGTGGATCAGCTGCCCTGGGGGCTGGACACTCGAATCGGGGAACAGGGAATGAGCCTGTCCGGTGGGCAGCGTCAGCGATTGGCCCTGGCGCGTGCGGTGCTCGGCAAACCGCGAATTCTGGTCCTCGACGACCCACTTTCGGCCCTGGACGTCAACACCGAGGCTTTGGTCCAACACGATCTACGGCGCGTCCTGACTCATTCCACGACGCTGCTGGTCGCGCATCGGCCGTCGACTGCGGCGCTCGCGGATCGAGTGCTGTATCTGGAGAACGGAAGAATTGTGGAACAGGGAACGCACGAGCGCCTTCTGGCGTCGTCGCCGAAGTACCGCCACGTGATGGGTTCGATCGAAGCGGGATCTGTCGATGGCTGAGCAGCAGCAAGTCGGTGATTGGCGCGGCGTCGGCAACGAGGATTCCGATGTCGATTCGACGGGAAACCTGGTTCTGGCGGCGAGGTCTCGTCGACTGTTGGCGTCGTTGGTTCGCCCGTACAAGAAGCAGGCGCTGCTGGCGCTGGCGGTCATCATCGTGGACAACCTGGCGTTCGTCGCCGGTCCTCTGTTCATCGCGTACGCGCTCGACAACGGTATCTCCGCTGCACAGGACGGTCGCTGGATGCCGCTGGTGTGGACGGTGCTGGGGTACATCGGATTCGGTGTTCTCGGTGCGATCACCACATATACGTTCCTGATCGTGTCCGGGCGGCTCAGTCAGGCGATTCTGTTCGATCTTCGTAAACGAGTGTTCGGGCACGCGCAGCAGCTGAGCTTGTCGTTCCACGAGAAGTACACCTCTGGCCGGCTCATATCGCGATTGACCAGCGATGTGGAATCGCTGCAGACGTTGCTCGAAAGTGCCTTGAACGACGCCTTGTCCGCAGTTCTGTCGATCGTCACCATCGCGGTCATTCTGGTGTATCTCGATGTGCCGCTTGCACTTGTGGTCCTGGCAGGCTTCGTTCCGCTGGTTCTGGTGACGCGGTGGTCGCAGCGCAGGCAGCGCACCGGATATCGACGCACACGGGTAGCGATCGCGAAGGTCGTCGTTCATTTCGTCGAGTCGATGGGTGGCATTCGCGCGGTGCAGGTCTTCCGCCGGGAGCAGCGCAACGATGCGATCCTCGAGGTCGAGGACAGTGAATACCGAGACGCGACGACGGCCGCGTTGCGCGGAATGGCGAGCTACACCGGCATCGTTCGGTGGATCGGCAATCTCTCGCTCGTGATCATCGTGGTGTTCGGCAGTTACCGAGTGATCAATGGACACATGGATATCGGCGTGCTCGCCGCCTACGTGCTGTATCTGCGCCGCTTCTACGGACCGTTGGACGAATTGGCGCAGGTGTTCAACTCGTATCAGTCCGCTGCGGCCGCACTCGAGAAGATCTCCGGAGTGCTCGAGGAGGAGCCGTCGGTGCCGACGCCGAAAGATCCGGTGTTGCTCCGCTCTGCCCAGGGAGACATCGACTTCGACCATGTTCGGTTCGCGTACAACACGGACCGCGTGGTGCTGCCGGAATTCTCGTTGCACGTACCGGCTGGCCAGGTCGTGGCGATGGTCGGCGCAACCGGTGCAGGAAAGTCGACTCTCGCAAAGCTTCTCGCACGCTTCTACGATCCGACGGAGGGTACGGTCAGCCTCGACGGAGTGGACCTACGCAGACTCGACGACGAGAACATGCGCGAGCACATCGTCATGGTGACCCAGGAGTCGTTCCTCTTCTCCGGCTCGGTCGCCGACAACATCAGACTCGGCAGGCCCAGCGCCACCGACGAGGATGTGCGAGCAGCTGCGGATGCCGTCGGGCTCACGGAGTTCATCGCCACACTTCCCGACGGAATCGACACCGACGTCCGCAAACGAGGGGGCAGGCTCAGTTCGGGGCAGCGGCAACTCGTCGCGTTCGCCCGAGTGTTCCTCGCCGAGCCAGCGGTGATCGTCCTCGACGAGGCGACCTCGAGCCTCGACATCCCGAGCGAGCGGTTGGTCCAGCGCGCCCTCGAAACAATTCTGCGGGGGCGGACCGCGTTGATCATCGCGCACCGCTTGTCGACAGTTGCGATCGCCGATCGCGTCCTGGTGATGGAGAACGGCAACATCGTCGAGGATGGGACTCCGGATCGACTCATTGCCCGGCAAGGCAGGTTCGCCGAACTGCACGATGCGTGGGAAACCAGCCTCGTCCAGTGAGTGCGCGTCCTCGGGCAGTGGTGATGGGTGAGATAGCTTGGCTTCGTGCAATTCAGTGCGTTCGAGGCCTATGCAGCCGAGGTGGGGCTGACTGCAGCGGTTACACCCGAGGTGCACAGCAGTGACTACGAGTCGGGCATTGCCCAGATCTGCGACGAGGCGTGGCATATCCGGACTGCGCGAAACACTCCGACCAAGCCTGGCGCTTTCGTCAGCTTCTGGCAGCGAGACACGGACGGAACGACGATGCCGTTCGGTGATGACGATCTCGCCGCGGGCCTGCTTGTCTTCGTGGAACAGCGGGGCCGACGCGGCGTGTTTCGGTTCACCTGCGCGCATCTTGCCGAACTCGCCATCACCTCAGGGAAATGGCCGGGCAAGCGTGGGTTCCGGGTGTATCCGAGTTGGTGTGCAGGGCTGAATTCTCAGGCCACCGCCACGCAACGCGCGCAGGCGTCCGCGTTCGAGGAGTATTGAGCTCCGGCTCGCCCTAGGTCCATGGCGTGATGGGCGGTTTCACCCACATGATCTTCTCGTCGGCATGCTTCGGCTCGGCCGCGGGGTGGTTCGGGTTCGCGAGCGCCCACGCGCGCTTGGTGTCCACCAACTCGGCGGCGATGGTCCACGTCTCCATCGTGCTCGGTGGAGAAATGTCGGCTGCACGGGCGAGCTTGCGTCGAGAAGCGTCGGTCAACCCAAGAAGCTCCTCGGCGTCGATGCCGCGTTCCCAGACGAAGCGTGCGAGAGCTGTCGCCTTGTCCCGTCTACTTTTCGAGGCCTGCTCGGAGTGCGCGAAATCGAAGTCACCTGCAGTCACGACGACAACCCTAGTGAAAGTGAGCAGTTTCGAACATCCGGTTCGATGTAATCGACACCACCACGAATGTGCCTGAAATGTGGGGTTACGACGCTTGAAACCGGCTGAAGTAGGAGTGCGTCAGCCGGACTCGAAGAAGAAAAATCGCCACCGCTTGTTCTACAGGGGTCTCTGTCGCTTACCGTAGTCGGGTGACCACTCCAGCCCCGGGTGAACAACGCGTTTCCCCCCCAGCAAATACAAGTCCTTCCGCGGGCTCCACTCGAGACTCGAGAGGTTCGTCGACGCAGGCATTCCCCGCCGTCCTGACGTGGCGGGCACATGATGCTCCCCGCATGGAGTCGGTACGCGTCCAACTGAGCGGAAACCGCATCAAAGCAGCCGGCCGGATCATCGGCGGGGCCTGCGCGGAGCATCCCGCATTCAGCGCGTCGTACGACCTGGTGACCGACGAAAACGGCATCACTCGCAGGCTCTCGCTGCGAACATTCGTTGCGGGCGGCGAGAAGCAGGCTTCGGTGAGTCGCGATGACGAGGGTTACTGGATGATCGAGAATTCGTCCAATCATCAGCGGTCCACCTACAACGGTGCGCTCGATGTCGACGTCGTGTTCAGCCCGTTCTTCAATACGCTGCCGATCCGTCGGCTCGAGTTGCACACCGATGCCTCCGACGTGCAGCTGCCTGTTATCTACGTCAACCTGCTCGACCTGTCCATCCAGCAAGCCGAACTCACCTACAGCAGTGGCGCCGACGGCATCCATGTCCTCTCACCGGTCTCGACATCCACGTTGAAGGTCGATTCCGACGGGTTCGTACTCGACTACCCGGGGCTTGCCGAGCGGATCTGACGGATCACTCCGCCTCTTCTTCCCGCGGAGCCGAATTTCTCACGCCACTGATCATCACCTGGTTCGATGCCGGTAATGTCGAATCGCTGGTGCTCCTCGTAGAGGGTGCGCGCGCGATGCCCGGCTGTCACAAGCGTGCGTGTCGACCCGTCCGTCGCCAGTTCTTCACGGGCCCGGGTCAGCACGTCGAGCGCTTCGTCGAGAGCGTCGGTGAGGGCGACGGAGTTCGCCTCGCACATCGCACGAACCAGAGCCGGTGCCGTCGACGCGACGCGTGTTCCGTCACGAAACGAACCTGCTGCCAGACTCAACGCCAGCGGGCTGCCGGAGGCTCCGACGAGGGCGAGCGTCTCGGCCAGGAGATGCGGAAGATGCGAGATCCGAGCGACAGCGCGGTCGTGCTCGCCGCTTTCGACGGGTACGACGACCGAACCACATTCGAGTGCCAGCGACGCCACTTCACGCCACACCTCCGGATCGACGGCGTCGTCGACGCCGACAACCCAGACTGCGTCGCGAAACAGTTCCGGATCGGCAGCGGACCAACCCGACTGGTCGGTGCCGGCCATCGGATGCCCGCCTACGTACCGCGAGGACAACCCCCACCGTGACACCGCCGCTGCTACCTCGGCTTTGACGCTGACGACGTCGGTGAGCGCATTGTTCGGCGCATGCTCTGCAATTGCGGCGAGGATTGCATCGACGGCGGGCATCGGGACCGCGATGACGATCAACGCACCGGTCTCGGCGGCACGGGTGAGCACCGCGGCCAGATCGGTATCGGTGTCGTAGCCGGCTTCGACGGAACCGGCGATCGCGTCAGCGGACCGGTTGTATCCCCATGCGGTCCGACCAACTCGAACGGCAGCTTGCAGAACCGATCCACCGATCAGGCCGAGTCCGAGAACGCACACAGGAGCAATAGTCATCAGAACAGATTGACACACCTCTCCCAACGGCCTCTTGACGGCGGACTTCATTTTCGGTGGTCCTCACGACTACCGTTGCGCGCATGGTTGCACAGCGCGGGAGCAACAACTCCGCCAAGGCGAAGAACGACGACGGTCCGGATGACAACAGTTACGACGACCTGGACGGCTTCGGCGTTGCCGTCGTCCGGGAAGACGGCAAGTGGAGAGTGACGCCGCTACCGATGTCGGCACTGACGTCGTTGTCGGCGGCGGAAACCGAACTACGGGAGATGCGCAGTTCGGGTGCCGTATTCGGGCTACTCGACATCGACGACGAGTTCTTCGTCATTCTTCGGCCCGCGCCGTCGGGCACGCATCTGCTGATCTCCGATGCCACCGCCGCGATCGACTACGACATCGCTGCCGAGGTGCTCGACGCACTCAACGTCGATATCCCGGATATCGACCCGGATGACCTCGATGACATCGAGCCCTGGGAAGAGGGCAATCTTGCGTTGCTGGCCGATCTAGGCCTGCCTGAGGCGGTCCTGGGCATCATCGTGGCCGAAACCGACCTCTATCCTGACGAGCAGCTCGGTTCGATCGCAGAGCGACTCGGCTTCCCCGACGAACTCGCGGCCGTTCTGGACAAGCTTCCCCGGTAGTCCGGCGTGGTCGACGAGGATCTGATTCGTGCGGCACTGGCCGCCGCGGGGGATGCGTCCGATCGTGACGTTCCGGTCGGCGCAGTGATCTTCGACGCCGACGGACGCGAACTGGCCCGTGCCGCGAATGCGCGCGAGTCCACCGGCGATCCGACGGCTCATGCCGAGATTCTGGCGTTGCGGTCGGCCGCTGCGGTGCACGGCGATGGGTGGAGGCTCGAGGGGTGCACACTGGCCGTGACCCTGGAACCCTGCACGATGTGCGCCGGAGCGCTGGTCCTGGCTCGTGTTGGAAGGGTGGTCTTCGGGGCGTGGGAACCGAAGACGGGCGCCGTCGGATCGCTGTGGGATGTCGTTCGAGACCGGCGGCTCACTCACCGACCGCAAGTCCGTGGTGGGATTCTCGAAGCGGAGTGCGGTCTCATCCTGCGTGAATTCTTCGCCCGCGAACGCTTATGAACTTCTCATGTTTGGCGCCCGCACCCATTGGATAAACCCCTATAGCAAGGGGCGCGGCACCCGCGCTCGGTAACTCCATTGCCTAGGAGGCACTAATGGGACTCGACGACAAGATCTCGAACAAGACCGAGGATCTCGGCGGCAAGGCAAAGGAAGCTGCCGGTTCGGCCGTAGGCAACAAAGACCTCGAGAACGAGGGCAAGGGCGATCAGGTCTCTTCCGCAGTCAAGGATGGCGCGGAAAAGGTCAAGGACGCAGCCTCCAACATCAAGGACAAGCTCACCGGACACTGATCCACCAACGCTGAGCTGGCGATTTAGTGTCGCGCCGCCACTGCGGTACAGTTTTCCGCGGTGGCGTGTCCGAGCGGCCTAAGGAGCGCGCCTCGAAAGCGCGTGACGGGTAACCCCCGTCCGAGGGTTCAAATCCCTCCGCCACCGCCAGAACTCCCCACCTGCATCTCGCAGGTGGGGAGTTTTTTTGTGCCTTCATCACCTGCAACCACGGTTCCCGAAATTGGTGGCATAAAGCGTCGGACTACTCTACTATTCCTAGGGCAGCTAGCTAAATAGCTGTGCTGGCAAGGCTGGAGGAAATTCGATGGCACGCGCAGGGGTGACGCTTTCTCGCTTGACCGAGGTGGCGGCGGACATGGCCGACGAGATCGGTTTCCAGAACGTGACAGTGCTCGCCGTGGCACGCTCGTTCGGCGTCAAGGACGCGAGCCTGTACTCGCATATAAAGAACCTGCGAGATCTACGCCAGCGGGTATCCGTGGCGTCGTTGTCCGAGCTCGCAGACCGTGTCTCCGACGCCTTGGCCGGCAGGGCGGGCAAGGACGCACTCGTCGCCTTCGCGAACGCCTACCGCGACTACGCCAGGGAGCATCCGGGTCGCTACGCTTCGACGCAATTCGAGCTCGACCCGGACGTGGCGGTGGCCAGTGATGCCCGACGGCATTCTGTCATGTCGCGTGCTGTCTTGCGTGCCTACGCTCTCGCCGAACCGGACGAGACCGATGCGGTCCGGCTGCTGGGCAGTACGTTTCACGGTTTCATCGCGCTCGAGACTGCGGGCGGCTTCGCCTACACCCCGCGAGAATCCGAGGACTCGTGGACAAGGGTGCTCGACGTGCTTCACCACGCACTCGAACAATGGCCGACACTTACCAAGGAGTGATATCACCATGGACTCTGTCACCGAACAGGACATACGTGCATCGTTCGTCAATTGTTCCAAGGGCGACACGAAGCGCATGAGCATTCCGCGTGACCTCGACGAAAAACGTTGGGAGGAGCTGGATTTCCTCGGATGGACCGATAGCTCGTATGCTGGCCGAGGCTATCTCGTCGTTCCTCGTCCAGCGGGTGTCATTGGGATCGCATTGCGTTACGAGACAACAGGATCCGATCGTGCGCAGATGTGCACGATATGTACGACCACGCATTCGAGGGGAAACGTGTCGCTGATGACGGCGAAAAAAGTCGGTGAATCAGGTCGACGTGGCAACACTATCGGCACGTACATGTGCACCGACCTCGCTTGCTCGCTGTACGCGAGAGGTAAGAAGACCCCAGCGCTGGGAAATCGATACCGCGAGAACCTCACTCCCGAAGAACGTGCGGAGCGAGTGCGGGAGAACATCGAACTGTTCGTCCGTCGTCTTCACGTCTGAGGACGGGTGGGCCCAGCGGTCGAAGCGCTGGAAAGCGGCAGTTGCGTTCAGCAACTTCCGTTTCCAGCGGCGGTGAGTCCGCGCTCAATTTCCTGCTGATCCTCTACCGACACCGTCGACCAGCTCGGATTCGATTCCATTTTTCCTCTCATCCCCACGACGGACTGTTCCCGGCTAGCTGCGCCTGTCGACTCCAACGCATCGATCGCGGGAAGAAAACGCTGACAGATGTCGAGGTACAACGCTTCGCCATGCGGCATATCCGTTCCTTCCGGCGGTAGAGCCACATTCGCCTCCGGTGCCGGCATCGGCTCTGGGGATGTGGGCGGCGTCGCGAGCTGAGGTGAATTTACTCCCTCGGGCACCGGCTCTGGGGACTGCTTCGGCGTCGCGACCGGTGGTCTATCCGCTGCGTCGGAGGGGCGGGCGGGAACCGAGGATGCAGTCGTAGCCGCCCTCGCTGTTGTGGAAGACGTCGCCGAGGTGGACGGAGCCGATGCCTCGCTCGACGAGTTGGACGCCTCCGAACTGCAACCAGTGAGCGCAAGAACCGCGAACACGCCGACCCACATCATCCGCATCATGAGGAAAGTATGTACCAGGGGAGTGGCTCGATCAGTCCAGCGATGCAGCGTGTTCGGCGATGATATCGATCGACGTCGACCACGCCACGGACGTGGGATCGACGAAGTCACTATGCCCCAGGCCAGGCAGGATCTCGAGCTCGGCAGAATCTCCCGCCAATCGAGCGGCCTCGACGTACACCTTGCTTTGATTCACCGACACGGTAACGTCGTTGTCCCCGTGAATTGCGGTGACCGCGACGTCGGTCGGAAGATGGTCGATCGGTGACGCGACGCGATATCGATCGGGAACCTGATCGGGCATGCCGCCGAGGAAGGCCGGGACGAACCTGTCGTTGCCGATGTTCGCTGCCCGCGCCATATCGAGGACACCGGCCATGATTGTCGCGCTGGCTGGACGGATGCGTGGCTGTGCCCCCGGCGCGGACGCGTCGAGTGTGTGCCGGCCGGCGATCCATGCCGCGAGTTGTCCGCCTGCGGAGTGCCCCGCAACCTGTACGCGGTCCAAGTCCAATCGACCACCGGCGGCTTCCTGAACGGTGTTCGCAAGTGCTTCGGTTGCGTTGTCTACGTCGGCGAGGGTGTCCCGCCAGTCGACACCGCGGCGATACTCGATGTTCCACACGGCGATTCCGCGATCGGCAATGGCCTGCGAAATGGGAGCGAAGTACGTCATGTCGTACTTCGCCTGCCAACCGCCGCCGTGGACCATGACTACAACGGGGAGTCCGTCGACGCCGTTGTCGGGGAGATAGAGGTCGCCGATGTTGTCTTTGTCCGCACCGTACGCAAGTCTGATCGGTGGATCGGACAGTGCTGGGACCAGCTCGGGCGACGGTGTTGGAAGTGCCTGCGGCGCTGGGGGCTGCTGGGTGGAGGTGCATCCGGATAGAAGTGCGAGTGTCGTTATGCAAGTGAGGGTTCGGCCAAATCTCACTGACTACCACCGGTCCAATCGAGGAGTTCATCGAGTGCCCAAGTGTTGATGATGCGTTCGGCCGGAACTCCCTGGTTCTCGGCTCGAATACATCCGTAACCCTGCCAATCCAATTGGCCCGGCGCATGGGCGTCGGTGTCGATGGAGAACAGGCAGTCGCGTTCGAGTGCGATGTCGATGAGCCGCTCTGGTGGGTCCTGGCGTTCTGGTCGAGCGTTGATCTCGACCGCAGTGCCGAACTGTTTACAGCCCTCGAACACCACCTCGGCGTCGAATTTCGACTCCGGTCGAGTGCCGCGGCCGCCCTCGACGAGCCTGCCGGTGCAGTGACCGAGCACATCGACGTGGGGGTTGGATATTGCGTTGACCATCCGCCGCGTCATGGTGTCCGAGTCGGCACGAAGGTTCGAATGCACGCTTGCAACAACGATATCCAGCTCGGCGAGCAACCCTTCGTCTTGGTCGAGGCTCCCGTCGTCGAGGATGTCCACCTCGATCCCGGTGAGGATACGGAACGGCGCCAGCTTCTCGTTGAGTTCGGCGACGACGTCGAGTTGACGGCGCAAGCGCTCGGCCGTCAGTCCGTGCGCGACAGTGAGTCTCGGAGAATGGTCGGTCAGCGCGCAGTACTCGTGGCCGAGACTGCGCGCCGTACGCATCATCTCCTCGATCGGGCTTCCGCCGTCGGACCAGTTCGAATGGGTGTGCAGATCACCGCGAAGCGCGGCACGTAGATCGTTTTCGCCGATCGGTTGGGCCTCGGCGCGCTTCTCTTCGAGATATTCGGGGACCTCTCCGGCCACGGCCTGCCGGATGATGAGGGAGGTCTTGGCGCCGATCCCCGGCAGAGCGGACCACGAGTCGGTTCTGTTGTGCGCCGAACGCGCAGCCTCGTCCAACGATTCCACGACGTCGGCTGCCCGTCGATATGCCTTGACGCGGTGTGTGTCCGCTCGGGAGCGTTCGAGCCAGTAAGCGATCTCGCGGAGTGCTTCGATCGGGTCCATGTCCCTATTGTCCAGTAGTCGCGTGCGGATCGACCAACTCGGCGTTCGGCTGCCAGTCATACACCACCGCGGTGCGCAGCACGATGTCCTGCAACGATCGCCTGCGCCCGTCGACAGCCGCCCACAACAGACCGAAAGCGAATACGACACAGAGCACGGCCCGTAACGCCGCCAACGGCCACCGCAGCACTCTGTGACGAGGAGAGACCAACCGGACACCCATCAGAATTGCGCCGACCGTACGACCGGTCGTCGCCCAGCACAGCGTCAGATAACCGATCGACAGCGCGAGGAAAACCGAAATCGACAGGAATACCGCCGGAGACCGGAAGTTGAAGGACTGCGGACTGAACAACAGTTGCACGAAGAGGGAGCCCACGTACACCGAGCCCATCAGCGCCCCGACCACGGCGAGATCTATGAACGCAGCAACTCCGCGCGTGACGATCCCGGCCGGCCGCATGTCCTCGACTGACGGCTGCGGATGGCTCATGGAGTCGCCGGACCTGGATCGCGTCCGAACAGCCGTCCGACGAAGTGCGTCACCGCGTCGTCAGCCTGCATTCCCTGGCTGCGGACTCCTCGCACAGCCTCTGCCGACAGAGACCCCGTCGACTCGCGAATGATGTCCGGCAGGTCGACGCCCTCGATCACGAAGTTCGCCAGAGCGATCAGGTCCACCTTGGCGATCGCGGAATCGAGGTTCACCCGTGCAACGGCGCGATCGAGGTCGACGGTCTCGATGACCGCATCGAGATCGACTCGACCGATGACGGCGGCAATATCGACCCGCGCCACGGCCTTGTCGAGGTCCACTCGTGCGACCACTCTGTCGAGATCTACCCTCGCGACAGCTCTGTCCAGGTCGACGCCCTCGACGATGGAATCGATATCGACGTTCTCTCGGATGAGCCGCGTCAGATCGATCTCGTCCAGGGCGGCAGCAACCACCTTGGTGATCGTGACACGAAGCAACGCGTCCACGACTACAGCGGCTGCAGCTACCGCGCGCTCCCCGCGTACCGACAGAGCCTCGGCGGGTCCGGACAGGCCGGGTAGCCGGGTCAGCATGCGCAAGGACCCGCGTGCGGCACCTGCTGCCGTCACCGCCATGCCGGCGGCGAGGTTGAGCAGTCGTACTTCGTCCGGCATACGCGCCACCACCTTGATCGTCGAATACCAGCATTCCAGTTCGGGAGGAGTTTTGTCTCGGCTATCCAGGCCGAGCCCTGCCGGCCGAGACGGACAAATTTCTCAGTAACTTGCCAGGCGCTAGGGCACCCATCGACTTGAAGGTGCAACTAGCATCGGGCTACATGACCAAGAAACGGTGGAGTGCACTCGGAGTAGTGGTCGTAGTGGCCCTCGTAATTCTCGTCGGGCCCTGGATCTACGGCAAAGTTTTCGCCGAGGACGACGCCCCCGCGGCTACCGTGTCCACATCAGGAGCGCAGGCCGCATCGACCGACGACATCGACGGACGCTGGACGGTGGTCGCAGGAGATGCAGCCAACACAACGGCAGCGGGATACACCGTCAAGGAGGTTCTCAACGGTGCCGACGTCACGGTTGTAGGTTCGACCACCGAGGTGAGCGGCAGCGTCACCATCGCCGATAATTCGCTCACCGCGGGTGAGGTTGTGGTGCAGACGAATTCGATCAGCACCGACAGTGGGCGACGCGACAGTCAGTTCCGCGGGAACATCTTCGACACGGCGACCTACCCGACGGCAACCTTCACCATCGATTCGCCCATCGACCTCGCGGCTCTCCCGAAGGACGGAACCACCGTAACCGTCACAGCAGAAGGCACTTTGACGCTCAAAGACCAGTCCCGGAAGGTCTCGGTTCAGATGGAGGTGCTGCAATCCGGTGATTCGTTGATCGCGTCGGGCAGTATCCCGACGACGTGGAGCGACTACGGAATCGAACCGCCGTCACTAGGATTCGTGACAGTCGAAGCAGCCGGATCCGTGGACTTTCTGATCAACCTGAACTCTTAGAACACCGATTCAAGATCGTCGATCGCGGGCCACCGGCGCAGTCTCATGGCAGGATTCGAAGAAGAGAAATCACCTCGCGGAGGAGATGCACATGAAGATCACCGACATCATCGCCGACATTTCGGTACCCGATATGGGCGAGGCTCGAAGCTTTTACACCGACTACCTCGGCCTGAGCGTCGAAGAGTTCAACTTGGGATGGGTCGCCCGGTATACGTCGCCGAAGACCGGTGCCCACATACAAATACTCACGCACGACGCATCTGCTTCCGCCAACCCCGTCGTCTCGATCAAAGTCGAGGACATCGACGCGGCCCTCACCGAGGCGCAGGAAAATGGGTACGACATCGTGCATCCGCTGACCACCGAACCCTGGGGAGTAACTCGGTTCTTCGTCCGGGCACCAGATGGAAACGTCTTCAATATCGTCCAACAGCACTGAGATAGCTCTGTTTTGCCGTGCTATAGGGTTCGTCGACTCCTACTTCGGTCCGTCGATACTCGCCGCGTTCTCTACATCCGTTGCGGTGGTGCTGACGATGAACTTGCGGAAGACGGCTTGCATGGATTCGACGACGAGGATGTGACTATCCAAGACGTCGACGAGGTTGTTGTCACCGCCCACTGCTTTGAGCGAAAACTTCCGCGCCAGCGCCCTGCCGGATACGAAGTCACCCATGCCTTTGACGTGCGCGAGTTCGTAGGCGCGACTCTTGCAGGTTTTCAGTACATCGAGATACTGATTGCACGCCACATCGCACGCTCTTGCGGCGTCTGCGGTCAAGTAGAGGTGGCCATCGTCTGCTGCGGCAGCGAGGTCTTGCCAATGCGTAAGGAGATTCGGTTCGATTGATTTCGGGGGCACGTGTGCTCCTCTTGACGGAAGCTCGATTGTTCACGATGGTGGCAGATGCGATTCGACATCTTCCGTGTGTCGCCGGACGATCTCGCAAAGATCTTGTCCGACAGTGTCACTGGGGCTTTGGCTGTTGGCAAAAATTATGACGACACCCTCTTCGGTGTCGAATGCGAGGTCACAAATTCCCTTGCTGTCGGAAACCCTCAATCGGTAGAGCAGCGCTGCACGAGTACCGACCATGACGTCGGAGAATCCGACGTTGTCTGGATTATTTCGTACGTCAGCAAGGATGAACTTTTGTGAAAATAGGACGTGGTAGGAGTATCGCGGAACTGTTGACGCTTCCTGCCAGCGGCATCTCTTCCATTCCTTGGTCGAAATCCCGATATCTGCCTCGGCGAGACGGGAGTCGGGGTCGAGTCCGGTTCGTGCGATGGCGTCGTCGGGGATGGTGCAGGGGTCGAACTGGTTTGCCAATGAGGATTCGCCGGCGACCGGGGTGCCTTCGACGGGTTGGCCGCAGCTGGTGAGGAGGGTCAGAGCAGCTGCCGTCGCCAGCACTCCGCGTCCCATCGATCCCCCTTGATTGTTCCGTCGACAGTTTAGACGCAGCCAAGGCAGAATCGGTTCCCTTCCGGCGGCGCCTGAGCCCAGACCGGTGATTCGGCTCGACCGCCCGGGTCTGCCTACTGGACCAACCAGATTCGAGGAGGATGCATCATGCGGCGATTGCTCTATTTCCACGGTGCCGGCGGATTCATCGACGATCGCCCGATAGCGGAGGGGCTTGCGGACAGACTCGGGTGCGCCGTGGAGATGCCGCACATCCCGGACGAAGACATGTCGTTCGAGGCATGGGCCACGATTGTTCGCAGGTGTATGGACGCGATGAAGTCCGGGGATCTCGTCGTCGCGCATTCTTTCGGCGCATCGATCCTGCTACGTGTGCTGGCGGAGAAGCGTCGGGCGATACCGTCGAATGCTGTGCTGCTGGCAATGCCGGACTGGACTCCGCAAGGCTGGGACGTCGAGGACTATGCGTTCACCGGACCAGAACCCGAGATGGCGCTGGCGTTGCATCATTGCCGAGACGACGACGTCGTCCCGTTTGCCCACCTGAAGTTGCACTCGATCCGTCTGCCCTCGGCGTCGGTTCACGAGCACAGATCGGGTGGGCACCAGTTCGTTGGCGTACTCGACACGATCGCAGCCTGCTGGACGGTATAAGCGCGCACCATCTTTACCAAGCATGCCCCAGTATTCGCGTGTGAGAAACGGTACGGGCTTACCAAAAAGGGTGTCCGCTCCAAATGGGTGTCCGCTCCACCGGTGAGGAACTGGCTGATTCCCTATTCCAATGATAGGAATTGTAGACATCCTACGAAGGGACCGACGGTGCACATTACCGCCAAGGCGGACTATGCCGTGCGCACGCTACTCGAGCTCGCCGCTGCCGGCGGAGTTGTGGGGAAGGCGGAGGCGCTGGCGACGGCGCAGAACATCCCGCACAAGTTCTTGGAGTCCGTTCTCGCCGATCTCAGGCGAGCCGATTTGGTGCGCAGCAGGCGTGGCCCGGACGGCGGTTACTGGTTGGCCCGTCCGCCCGCGGAAATTTCCGTTGCCGATGTCATTCGAGCGGTCGAGGGCCCGTTGGCGTCGGTTCGGGGTCAGCGCCCGGAGGATGTCGACTATCCCGGTCCTGCCGAACCGCTTCGGTTGGTGTGGCTTGCTGTGCGATCGAACATGCGTGCCGTTCTGGAGGCTGTCTCGTTGGCGGAGATCGCCGACGACGACCTGCCGTCGCTCATCTTCGACCTGACCAGCGATCCGGCGGCGTGGGCACGACGCTGAAGCAGCCTTTAGTGATGTGTCCTAGTTCATAAGCAATAGGCGTTGTGATGCATTCGACATACTTGCAGTCGAGTGCAACATTGCAGAACTCTGCAAAGTCCGTAGTTTAGGTGGAGTGACTGTTCCCAACACCGGCCTTCGTGACCTGAAGAAGGCGGCAACCCGCGATGCTCTCGGTCTCGCGGCTGTCCGTCTCGGTACGGCTCGGGGACTGGACGCGGTCACAGCCGACGCCATCGCTGCCGAGGCTGGCGTATCCACGCGGACATTTCACAACTACTTCGCCAACAAGGAAGAAGCTGTCCTCCATCACATCGAGACATCTGCGCTCGAGTGGTTCGGCATGCTTCGTGCGCGGCCGGCGGAGGAGCCGATCTGGGAATCGCTGCGCTACATCGCGGTGTCGATCGTGACCGATCCCGAGCGTGATCTCGGCGAGACGTTCGCGGCCGCACAGCTCATCGAATCCAATCCCGCCGTGATGGCCCGCAAGCTCGAGATTCATCAGTCACTCACCCGCGTACTCGGCGAAGCGATCGCGCAACGAACCGGCACCGACATCGAGACCGATCTCTATCCAAACCTGCTGCAGATGGCCGTCGGCGCCGCTGTCGTTGCAGCGCTGACCCTCTGGACCAACGACACCTCGGGAATGCTCTCACCCAAACAGCTCGTCGAGGATGCATTCGATCAACTGCAAGCAGGCCTTCCGGCCCCGAATACAACGAAAACGAACTGAGGAATCAACCAGTGGCCACCTATCTATACCGAATCGGCAAGTTCGCTTACCGACGAAAAGGCATAGTCATTGCCCTGTGGCTCGCAATTCTGGTGCTGGCGGGCATCGGGGCGTCGACCCTTTCGGGGCCTACTGCCAACTCGTTCAATATTCCGGGCACGCCCGCGCAGTCGGCACTCGATCTACAGTCCGAGCGATTCGGCGACGCCGAAGACCCGTTGACAGCCGTCTCCGCGAACTACGTCTTCGCAGCGCCTGACGGTCAAAGCCTCGACACGCCTGCGTACACCGCAGCGATCGATGCCACCATCGCCGAGATCGACAAGATCGCCGACGTCGAGGCCTCGGTCAAGCCAGGCGGAGAGAAGCCGCTGGCCGGCCCGGTTGCAGGCAACAAAGCAATCGTCGACCAGTACAACGAACTCGCAGCCAAGGACGGCACCGCTCCCGACGTCGCGGCCGCCAACGCCGCAGCGCTGTCGCCGTTGAGCCCGGAGGGCAACATCGGCACGCTCGATGTCCCGATCGTCACCGAGCTCGCCGACGTCACCGACGATTTGCGTACCGCACTCGACGATGCTGCTCGGCCGGCACGCGATGCGGGCCTCACCGTCGAACTCGGTGGCAGTGTCGCCCAGGATGCGTCCCCACCGGGCGGGACGTCCGAAATCGTCGGCCTGGCCGTCGCCGCTATCGTGCTGCTCATCATGTTCGGGTCGGCCGCCGCGGCCAGCCTTCCGCTGATCACTGCCATCGTGGGCATCGGTATCAGCAGCCTCGCCATCACCACCGCGTCCGGCTTCGCCGATCTGTCCTCGTTCACCCCGATTCTCGCGGTGATGATCGGCCTCGCGGTCGCCATCGACTACTCACTGTTCATTCTCGCTCGATATCGGCATGAGCTGACGCTCACCGATGATCGGGAGGAAGCCGTCGGACGCTCCGTCGGAACGGCAGGCTCGGCCGTCGTGTTCGCCGGCGCAACTGTGTTGATTGCGCTCGTTGCCCTGCGCGTCGTCGGGATTCCGTTCCTGTCGCAGATGGGTCTGGCCGCTGCCTTTGCCGTGTTCACTGCAGTGCTGATTGCGTTGACCTTCCTGCCCGCAATGCTCGGCCTCTACAAGGGCAAGGCTTTCGCAGGCAAGATCAAGTTCGTCAACACCACCGACCCCGAGGATCCGAACGCGACGCCCACCAACGGCCTTCGTTGGGCACGCTTCCTGGTCAAGCGCCCAGCTTTGGGTCTCATCGGCGGCATCGTGCTCCTCGGCGTCATCGCAGGCCCGACGACCGGACTCTCGCTCGCACTGCCGAGCATTGCCACGGCCGACCCGGCGACATCCGTGCGTAAGGCTTACGACCTCGAAGGTGAAGGATTCGGACCGGGCAAGAGTGGCCCGCTTCTGACCATCGCCGACGCCACCGACGTGGCCGAGGACGATCGCACCGCTGCTTTCCAGAAGGTCGTCGACGCGATCTACGAACAATCCGATGTGTCCAACGCTCAGGTCATCGCGGTGAACGAGGCCGGCGATACCGCTCAGATCATCGTGACACCGTCCAGTGGGCCGAACAGCCAGGAAACCAAGGACCTCGTCGAGAACCTGAGGGCTGCGGAATCCGGAGTGAAGGAGAGCACCGGCGTCTCCTACGGCGTGACGGGTCAGACCGCACTCGAGATCGACGTCTCCGAGCGTTTACAGGACGCGTTGGTGCCGTACCTGGCAGTGGTGGTCGGACTGGCGTTCGTGCTGCTGATGCTGGTGTTCCGCTCGATTCTGGTGCCGTTGACGGCCACGATCGGCTTCTTGCTCAGCGTTCTCGCCACGTTCGGCGCCACGGTGTTCATCTTCCAAGAAGGTGGCCTGGGGTTGATCAGTAACCCGCAACCGATCGTGAGCTTCATGCCGATCTTCCTCATCGGCGTGGTGTTCGGGCTCGCGATGGACTACCAGGTGTTCCTGGTCTCTCGAATGCGCGAGGAGTACGTGCACGGCGCAACTGCGAAGGACGCCGTCGTGAACGGGTTCAAGTACGGCGCACGCGTCGTCACCTCCGCTGCCATCATCATGATCTCCGTGTTCGCGGCCTTCATGGCCGAACCGGACTCGTTCATCAAGTCGATCGGCTTTGCCTTGGCTGCCGCAGTCTTCTTCGATGCATTCGTCGTCCGCATGGTCATCATCCCGTCGGTGATGGCGCTTCTCGGCGACAAAGCGTGGTGGTTGCCCAAGTGGCTCGACAAGATTCTTCCCGACGTCGACATCGAAGGTGCCAAGTTGAACGCAGCCAGGCCGAAGGCCAAGGAGGAGCAACCAGTCACGGCTTGAGTCGAGATCGGCCGAAGGTTGCCTCGTACACCCCGAAAAGTGTGGAGACTGTTCTATATGTGCACGAGTAACCTTCGGCCGTCATGCTGATTCCACTGCTGAAGACCTATCTGGCCCCGTACAAGCGTTCGATTGCGGCACTGGTGGTGCTGCAGTTCGTGGCCACGGCTGCCTCGCTTTACCTACCGCGACTCAACGCGGACATCATCGACAACGGCGTCACTCGCGGGGACACGGACTACATCGTGTCCACCGGCATGTGGATGCTGGGTGTCTCGCTTGTTCAGATCGTCTGCTCGGTCGCGGCCGTGCTCATCGGTGCGAAAGCTGCCATGGGTGCCGGTCGCGATCTGCGGAAGTCCATTCTGCATCGCGTCGGAACATTCTCGGCACGTGAAGTCGGGCAGTTCGGCGCGCCGTCGCTCATCACCCGCAACACCAATGACGTGCAACAGGTCCAGCTACTGATCGTCATGGGCTTCACCATTTTGGTGATGGCGCCGATCATGTGTATCGGTGGGGTGGTGATGGCGCTTCGGGAGGACATCGGTCTGGCCTGGATCCTGCTGATCGCGGTTCCCGGACTGGCAATCTCGATGGGACTCATCGTCGTTCGCATGGTGCCGGGGTTCCGGTCCATGCAGATCCGTATCGACGCAGTCAACCGCGTACTCCGTGAGCAGATCACCGGCATCCGCGTCGTCAGAGCTTTCGTGCGTGAGCGATTCGAGATCGATCGATTCGCCGTCGCCAACGACTCCTTGACCGATGCCGCGCTTCGTGTCGGTCGGTTGATGGCCCTCATGTTTCCGACAGTGATGCTGATCAGCAACGTGACCAGCGTCGCGGTGATCTGGTTCGGCGGCCATGCCATCAACGACGGAACCATGGAAATCGGTTCGTTGACAGCGCTTCTCAGCTACATCATGTTGATCCTGATGTCGGTCATGATGGCGTCGTTCATCGCGATGATGGTGCCGCGGGCGTCGGTATGTGCCGACCGCATCAGCGAGGTGCTTGCCACCGAATCTTCGGTCGTACTGCCTGCCGCCCCCAAGGCGTTCGTGACGACGCCCGGCCGTGTCGAGCTGCGCAACGCCGAATTCTCCTTTCCTGGAGCGCAATTCCCCGTACTGAGCGGTGTCGACCTCGTCGCCGAACCAGGCAAGGTCACCGCCATCATCGGCGGTACCGGATCGGGTAAGACCACACTGATCAACCTGATCCCCAGACTCATCGACGTCACGGCGGGGCAGATCATGGTCGGCGGCGTCGATATTCGCGAACTGGACATCGACATCCTGAGATCGGAGATCGGCCTCATCCCGCAGAAGCCGTACCTGTTCTCCGGAACCATCGCCACCAACCTTCGATACGGCAAGTCCGATGCCACCGACGAAGAACTGTGGGAGGCGCTCGAGATCGCGCAAGGTGCAGATTTCGTCCGAAAGATGCCGGACGGCCTCGAGACCGCCGTCGCGCAGGGGGGAACAACCGTATCCGGTGGTCAGCGTCAGCGGCTCGCGATCGCACGGGCCCTCGTGCGACGTCCGAGCATTTACCTGTTCGACGACTCGTTCTCCGCGCTCGACCTCACCACCGATGCCAACCTCCGAGGCGCGCTGAAACCCGTCATGAAGGATGCCTGCATGATCGTTGTTGCACAACGCGTCTCGACCATCGTCGACGCGGATCAGATCCTTGTGCTCGACGACGGCAGACCGGTTGGGCTCGGTACGCACGAAGACCTCGTCATCACGTGCCCCACCTACGCCGAAATCGTCGACTCGCAGCATGCGGTGGCAGCATCGTGACGAAGCCTGCTACACAGCCTGTACTGACGAAATCCCCATCGGCGGAGCCGGCAGCAGGACGTCCCGGCGCACCCGGTGCACCTGGAGCGCCCGGAACGAAGGCGCTGAACTTCAAGTCCTCGCTCAAACGACTACTCGGACTTCTGAAGCCGGAGAGGACCTTGCTGTCGCTGATGCTGGCGTTCGCCGTCGTGAGCGTCGTTCTGACCGTCGCCGGTCCGAACATCCTCGGGCACGCAACCAACTTGATCTTCAACGGTGTCGTCGGAAACCAGCTCCCCGCCGGCCAGACCAAGCAGGAAGCGATCGACGGACTTCGTGCGCAGGGTCAGGGAACCTTCGCAGACCTTGTGTCCGGAATGGACGTCACCCCTGGCGTCGGGATCGACTTCTCGGCCGTCGGGAAGGTTCTGCTGTTCGTACTCGCGCTGTATCTGGCGTCGGCGGTGCTCGCCTGGGCCCAGGGATACATCCTCAACATCGCGCTCCAGCGCACCGTGCGCAATCTGCGTGACAGTGTGGAGCGCAAAATTCACCGACTTCCCTTGAAGTACTTCGACTCTCGAACCCGGGGTGAGTTGCTCAGTCGTGTCACCAATGACATCGACAACGTCTCCACCAGCCTGCAGCAGACATTGAGTCAGTTGATCACCTCCGTGCTGACCGTGTTCGGCATCTTGGGGATGATGATTTGGATCTCGCCGTTGCTCGCTTTCGTTGCGGTGCTGACGGTTCCGGCTTCGTTCGTTGTCACAGCCGTCATCGCCAAGAGATCGCAGCCGCACTTCGTCGCCCAGTGGAAGCACACGGGGCGGCTCAACGGGCAGATCGAGGAGACCTACACCGGTCACGAACTGGTCAAGGCATTCGGCAGGCAGGCGGAGGTCGAGCAGGAGTTCGGCGACCGCAACGACAAACTGTTCGAGTCGAGCTTCCGGGCACAGTTCATCTCCGGAATGATCATGCCCGCCATCATGTTTCTCGGAAACATCAACTACGTGATCATCGCCGTCGTGGGTGGGTTGCGAGTTGCATCGGGCACGCTGAGCCTCGGTGAAGTACAGGCATTCATCCAGTATTCGCGTCAGTTCACCCAGCCGCTGACGCAGGTCGGTTCGATGGTGAACCTCGTCCAGTCCGGCGTCGCTTCGGCCGAGCGGATCTTCGACCTGCTCGATGCCGACGACGAGGATGCAGATCCAACCGAACCTGCCGTCCCCGTGTCGAATCTCGGCCGCGTCGCCTTCGAGAACGTCTCGTTCCGCTACAACGAGAGTCAGCCGCTGATCGAGGACCTTTCGCTGGTCGCCGAACCCGGCCATCTCGTTGCAATCGTCGGGCCTACGGGTGCGGGCAAGACGACATTGGTGAACCTGATCATGCGGTTCTACGAACTCGACTCGGGCCGAATCACCATCGATGGCATCGACGCCCGCGCTATGAGCCGCGATGAGCTACGTGGACGGACAGGAATGGTCTTGCAGGACACCTGGCTGTTCGGCGGAACGATTCGCGACAATATTGCCTACGGAGATCCGAACGCGTCGGAGGAAGAGATTCTCGAGGCGGCGCGAGTCAGCTATGTCGACAAGTTCGTGCACTCTCTGCCCAACGGCTACGACACGATCATCGACGAGGAAGGAAACAACGTCAGCGCCGGAGAAAAGCAGCTCATCACCATCGCCCGCGCGTTCCTGGCCAAACCGCTGATCCTGATTCTCGACGAGGCGACGAGCTCGGTCGACACGCGCACCGAGTTGCTGGTGCAGAAAGCAACAGCAGCGTTGCGTAGCGACCGCACCAGCTTCGTCATCGCGCACCGACTCTCGACCATCCGAGACGCCGATCTGATCGTCGTCATGGAGGAAGGCCGGATCGTCGAGCAAGGCGATCACGACTCGCTCGTCGAGTCGGGCGGGGCGTACAACAGGCTGTATGCGTCGCAGTTCGCCTAAGGTTGGTCGAGTGAGCGCTCCAAACGATCCCTTCTTCGACATAGACAGCCGTCTCGACGGTCAGCTCGGTCGAACCGGTACCATCCACACCCCCCACGGTGACATCGCTACCCCGGCCTTCATTGCCGTCGGCACCAAAGCGACCGTCAAAGCGGTTCTGCCAGAGGCGATGAAGGAGCTCGGTGCCCAGGCCGTACTCGCCAACGCGTACCACTTGTACCTGCAGCCGGGCTCGGACATCATCGACGAGGCAGGTGGCCTCGGTAAGTTCATGAACTGGGACGGGCCGACCTTCACCGACAGTGGGGGCTTCCAGGTGATGTCGCTCGGTGTCGGTTTCAAGAAGGTCATCTCCATGGACGCGAGCCGTGTGGAGTCCGACGACGTCATCGCCGAAGGTAAGGAGCGTCTCGCCCACGTCGACGACGATGGCGTCACCTTCAAATCACATCTCGACGGATCGAAGCATCGATTCACGCCCGAGGTGTCGATGCAGATCCAGCATCGACTCGGCGCCGATATCATGTTCGCCTTCGACGAGCTCACCACGCTGATGAACACCCGTGGCTACCAAGAACTATCGGTCGACCGAACCCAAGCATGGGCCGTCCGGTGCGTCGAGGAGCACGAGAGGCTCACCGCAGAACGCGTCGGGAAGCCGTATCAGGCTTTGTTCGGTGTGGTGCAGGGCGCGCAGTACGAAGATCTACGACGCAAGGCCGCACACGACCTGGAGACGATCACCGGTGAGACCGGGCGAGGTTTCGACGGCTACGGCATCGGCGGCGCACTCGAGAAGCAGAACCTCGGGACGATCGTGCGTTGGGTGAACGAAGAACTGCCCGAACACAAGCCGCGTCACATGCTCGGTATCAGTGAGCCGGACGACTTCTTCACTGCCATCGAGAACGGCGCCGATACCTTCGACTGCGTCAACCCTTCTCGCGTCGCACGCAATGCAGCAATCTATGTCCCAACAGGACGTTTCAACATAAATACGGCAAAGAATCGTCGTGATTTCACACCGATCGACGAACACTGCGACTGCTACACATGTGGGCACTACACGCGGGCCTACATCCACCACCTGTTCAAGGCGAAGGAAATGTTGGCCTCGACGCTGTGCACCATTCACAACGAGCGATTCACCGTGAAACTGGTCGACGATATCCGAGCGTCGATAAACGAGGGACGGTTCGAGGAGTTCAAGACCGAGTATCTCGGTCGCTTCTACGCAAAGCGCTAGCCGGTAGTCCGTTTGGACTGGGCAAGTTGCTCTTTCAGATCTGCGATCCGCTGGAGCAGCTCGGCTTCACGTTCTGCCGCCTTGCGTTGGTACACCTTCGACAACTCGGAGAGGTATGCCTTGTCGTATCGCGGAATGATGCTGCGCGAGCAATTCCAGTCGAACGCCTCGACGTCGATGACGATGCTGCGATCGGACTTCGCGGCAACGGTTCGAGTTCCCAGATCCTTGAGCCTTGCCAGCAGCTCGGGGTCGGCGTCCGCTTCGATCACACGTGCTCGGCCGTAGAGCTTGAGTCGCTGGCGCAGTGGATAGTTCACCAAAAATAGCGCAACGCGGCCGTCGTGATCGATATTCGACGTGGTCACATATTGGTTGTTGCCGGCGAAATCAGCGAATCCCAGCGTCGAATCGTCGAGTACCTGAAGGAAACCCTGTGGGCCACTGCGATACTGAATGTACGGCCAGCCGGATTCGGCGACTGAGGCGATGTGAAACTGATCGGCCTCACGGATGATGAGTTTCTCTCGGGTATCCAGCGGCATGGGGCCGTCGTCGGCGCGTTCGGTCTGTGAACCGTACGCGGTGTAGCTCCCGGTCGCGGTCTGCCGCTCGATGGTGGAAGGCCCGAACATCAGATGGTGATAGTGGTTGTTGGGCATGGCTCAGGCCTGGTCCTGATGCTCAGCTTTTTGTTCCATAGCTTGGGCGAGGTAGTCGCCGAGTTCGCGCCCGAGGTTCTCGTCGAGCGCTCGCGCGAGGGTCGCGTTCACCGAATGAACGGCGAGCTCACGCATCTTGACCAGCATGTCCGCAGTGGCACCGACTTCATCGTCACCCGGCAGCCAGCCTTCGCCGTGCACGTCGGTGATGTGTTTCTTTGCGGTACCGATCATATCTTTGGCGATGCCGTCGACGGCGGCGTGAATGCGCTCGTGGACGTCGATGAGCTGACCGATCGTCAAACCGTACTCGGACAGTGACGAGAAACTTCCGAGGAGTTCCGGATCGGTGAAGACGCAGGTGTCGCCCTCGACTCGTGCAAGGCCGAGTGACTGTAGGCGCGTCAGTTGGCCACTGTCACCCAGGAATTCGTCGACGAGCGAGAGTGGAACCTCGACGGTGTCGTCCTTCGACCATTGCTCGGTTACTGCATTCTGCAAGCCGAGTACTTCGGCGAGATCCTTGCCGTTCTCCCAGCCGGTGATGAAGTCGCTGATATGGCTGGTGGTGAATCCACGTTGAAGAAGGAGATCGATGAGCCGCAATCGTGCGAGATGTGAGTCGTCGTAGATCCCGACGCGCCCGCGTTTCTCCGGCGGCTGAAGAAGTCCCCGCTCACGGTATGCCCGGACGTTACGGGAGGTCGTGCCCGCGGCATGCGCAAGATCGTCGATCCGATATTCCACCGAAGATCCTTTCGCTTACCTGGCTGCTTTGTACACCGTAGCGCGGCTGACTTCTGCGGAAGTCGATGCCTGTGACGAGTAGTTCTCGGTGGTATCGATCTCAGGTCACCCGAATGGTGTGAGGTGGAGATCGTTCGAAGTTAGTACTGTCGAACGAGGTCCTGTTTCACTCTTCGGTCGCGACCGCACAGGTATGCCATCACCACGGTCGAGGTCCTACGGAAGCAGGAGACGGTCGGACCGAAAGGAAGCTATGTCCACTGACACCGGCGCTACACCAACGGTGCGAGCCGTGCACGAAGACGCATTGCGCACCCTGCCCTTCTCCGACGAGCAGGACTTCGCGGATGCAGATCGGGGGTTTGTCGCTGCGCTACAGCCCGGCGCCATCACCGATGCTGCCGGGTCTGTTGTCTGGGACTGCGATTCTTTCGCGTTCCTCGAAGACGCGTGTCCACCGACAGTGCATCCCAGCTTGTGGCGTCAATCGCAGCTGTGCGCCAAACAGGGTTTGTTCGAAGTGTGCGATCGGGTGTACCAAATCCGAGGTCTGGATGTTTCGAATCTGACGTTGATCGAGGGTGACCGCGGGGTCATCGTCATCGATCCGCTGATCTCGGCGGAGACAGCAGCGGCAGGACTCGCTCTCTACCGGGCCCATCGCGGCGAACGTCCTGTCACCGGTGTCATCATCAGTCACAGTCACATCGACCATTTCGGCGGTATCAAGGGTGTCACCACCGTGGAGGACGTCGAGGCCGGCCGGTGCCCGGTAGTGGCGCCTGCCGGATTCGTCGAACACGCTGTGGAAGAGAACGTCTATGCGGGAACAGCAATGGCTCGCCGTGCAGCCTATATGTATGGAGCTGCGCTACCGCGCAATCCTCTGGGGGCGGTGGGGGCAGGTCTTGGTTTGACGACGTCGACAGGTACACCGACGCTGATTTCGCCGACTGTCTCCATCGACCGGTCAGGTCATATGGAGACAGTCGACGGTGTGCGGATCGAATTCCAGCTCACACCGGGAACCGAGGCTCCGGCGGAGATGAACTTCTACTTCCCGGATCTGCGCGCCTTGTGTATGGCCGAGAATGCAACCCATACCCTGCACAATCTATTGACTCTGCGTGGCGCTCTCGTACGCGATCCGCATGTGTGGTCCGTATATCTCACCGAGTCGATCAACCGGTATGCATCCACATCGGATGTGCTGTTCGCTTCACATCATTGGCCCACCTGGGGGACGGAGCGGCTGACCGAATTTCTGGCACTCCAACGCGATCTGTACGGATATCTTCACGACCAGACGGTGCGGCGGATCAATCAGGGGTTGACGGGTACCGAGATCGCTGAAGAAATCGAGTTGCCTCCAGCCATAGCTCGCGCCTGGCACACCAGGGGTTACTACGGATCGGTCAGCCACAATGTCAAAGCCATCTACCAGCGGTACATGGGATGGTTCGAGGGCAATCCAGCTTTGCTGTGGGAGCACACTCCCGTCGACTCCGCAGTACGGCACGTCGACTTCATGGGTGGTTCCGCGGAAGTGCTCCGGAAGGCGCGAGAGACGTTCGATAGTGGCGACTTTCGCTGGACTGCGCAGGTTTTGAACTATGTACTGTTCGCGGAGCCGGACAATTCCGACGCCCGTACTCTTCAGGCCGATACCTTCGAACAGCTCGGATTCGGCTGTGAGAACGGCACTTGGCGCAATTTCTACCTGATGGGTGCATACGAGTTGAGGCTTGGCAACGTCGGCACACCGATCGTCGCTGCTGCCCCCGACATACTCGGCGCGCTCACTGTCGGGCAGATTTTCGACGCCATCGCACTGCGTGTCGACGGGCCACGGGCGTGGTCGGCCGACATCGTGCTGGACTGGGACATCACGGACGAAGAGCTGGTCCACCGAACGGCGTTGCGTAACGGCCTTTTGGTTCACTTCGACCTTGATCACGATGCACCTCGAGGAGACACCGTTTTCCACCTGACCCGGCCTGACCTGATCGGTATATTGCTCGGCGGGATGGACCTCAGTGCAATGATCTCGGACGGAAAGGTACGCGTCGACGGCGATCCGAGCCTGCTGGCGGAATTGGCAAGTTACCTCGACGCGCCCGATCCGAACTTTGCGATAGTGACGCCGTGACTTCGAGTTGCGTGTCAGAAAGAATATCTACGCTGCTCAGTTATCGAGCTCCGTAAAAATACGGTCCGACAGTTCCTGGTTATCGATGCCGAGGATCTGGTTCCAGAAGTAGACCGCTTCTGGGCCGTAGGCGTGGCCGTGGCCGTACGGAACCTCGGCAGCGAACACCATGTCCAGGGTGACCTGCCAGAACGAGACAAACGGCACCCAGGTCATACCCTTGTCGATGTCTTCGCCGCGTGGCTCGTCGAGCCAGTCGGGTTTGTTGAGGAGCAGGCTCGGTGACCACCACACGATGGGATCGCTTGCATGCTGCCAGTACACGATGCGCGGCGAATCCCACTCGCCGAGCCCCGGTGCATCAAGGTCGGCGGGAGTCGAGGCAAAGCGTACATTTTCGCCACCGTAAACAACGGGCAGGATTTCACGACTACCGGGATCTCGGGAATCGGTGATCTGCCGCCACTGCTCGGTGAAATTGGGGGTGCCGACGAATAGGGCGCCGTCAGTTCGGGCAATGATGTCTTGGGCGCCGGAGAATGCATCCTGCGCGCCATACGAACCCAAGGACTCCCCGAACACCAATAGCTTGGGCCGCTGCTCAGGGGGTTGCTTGCTCCACCGGGCGTACACCGCTTCGAACAACGCGCGCCCGGCAAGCTTGGGTGTCTTCCGATCCGCAAGGAATGCCAAGGGACTCGGCAGGAACGAGTACTGCATCGCCGCAATCGCAGAATTGCCGCCGGACAGGTATTCGAGTGATGCAGCCACATTCTGATTCACCCAACCACGCCCGGTGGTGGTGGCCACTGCAAGATACTCTCGATCGAACGCGCCGGTCCGGTCGAGCTCGGCGACAACATTGTCGGCAAGTGAGTCGACGACGTTTCGGCTCTCGTCGAGACCATCGGCGTCTACCGAAACTCGACCGGCGTACACCCGGATCGGCTCGAGCGCAGCAGCTCCTGTAATTTCGGCGATTTGTGCCGCGTCCGGTCCGTCTGCCACGAACGTCCGGCCTTCACGCCCGAGCGAATCCCAGCTCTCGAGCGACTCCGGAGACCCTGAGCGTTCTGGCGAAGTAGGCTGAACCACTCCGTCGGCTGTGCCCTTGTCTGCTACGGCGGCAGAACCATTGGCGATACGCGAAATTCCCGTCGAGAGAATGCCTTCGATCATGAGCACCACGATCACAGTTACGACGAGCGCACTGACGCCCAGCGCAATGGGTGCGGGTAGGAATCGATCGACGAATCGGTCGAGTAGGTGCACGAGCTGCCGAAGACCGCGTCCGATGAGTATGCAGAGCAGGAAGACCACTGCGCCGACGGCAAATACTCCAAAGTAGTCCCAGTTGCTGCCAGGCTCGATACCAACCAGTTCGCGGGAGATGTCCTGCCACCACGATCCGAGTACGAGAAAGGAGGGAATCACGACCAGAGCCACGATTCCGATCGTGATCCAACCGGCCCGCTGCCATCGCGGTGTCCACTGTCGGGTCAGCCCACATTTGTGGAGGAGCCAAAGAACCAGGACTCCTAAACCGTAGCCGATCGCCGCACTCACGCCGCTGGCAACAGCCTGGAGGCTCCAGGGGCGTGGTAGCAGTGACGGGGACATGGACCAGCAGTAGAACGCCAGGGCGAATATCAAACCGATTGGACTGAACCTGGCCAGCCAGTGTCGAGCCCGTCCGAAGCGAACCTTGTTCGGTGGTTGGTTGTTTTCATCGAGGGGCGCGTGCTCGACGTTCGGAGCTTCTTCTGTGGAGGCGGGCATCTCTTGGCTCCCTGATCGATCGCGTTGGTGCTTGCCTCACAGTAGGCGAGTATCGGTAATCATACGGATCGAGGGGAAGGATGGCGTGGTTCGCCAGTCGGCCTTCGCTTTATGTCGGAATTGACGGCTGTCCTTTGTCGTTCCGAAGTCGGTCGAATTGTTGCAAAGTAAAGAATATTGGTTGCGGCGACCACGATAGTCGAGGATCTGGTGGTGATTCGAACGTCGCGAAAAGATCATGAATTGTGACAATCAATTACTGCAGCTCGTATGGGGGGGCTGTGACCAGCGCTCGGTACGTATGGAATGCATAATCTAGCTTATCGGTTTGTTTAACCGATAAGCCCGGATATGACTGTTATCTGAGTTATATTCCTCGACATGCCGACCTCCAGTGCCGCAGAGAAGCGGACCATCATCAGAAATGTTCGCGTCTTCGACGGCATTGCCGACAAGCTGACGGAAAATGCGGACGTCCTTATCGAAGGGGCACATATTACGGCCGTTTCGACATCACCCATTGGGGATGAAACCGGCCGGGAGACCACCGTCATCGACGGAGGGGGCCGCTTTCTGATGCCGGGAATGAGCGATGCCCACGTGCACTTGATGGGCAACGCAAACGGCTACCTCGATTTCGTGACTGGACCGACGGGGCTGTTGTTTGCAAATACCATTTCCGAGGCCAAACGAATGTTGTTGCGTGGGTTCACCACTGTGCGAGATATGGGCGGTGATACAGCTCCCGTGAAAACAGTGATCGACCGCGGTGATTTTGTCGGGCCACGCATCTTCCCAAGTCAAGCGATGATTTCGCAAACTTCGGGGCACGCTGACTTTGCCTTCGTCTACGAGACTCCACTTCCATTCGGCGGCAGTGAAAGCCGGACGGATTCAATCGGTTTCACGCGAGTGGCCGACGGCGTCGACCGGGTGCTTGCGGCAGTACGCGAGCAGCTCCGAAAGGGGGCGTCGCAAATCAAGCTCACCGTCGGTGGAGGTGCGGCGTCGATGTACGACCCTCTTTATACTCTCCAGTTCACGCCCGAGGAGATTCGTGCGGCCGTCCAGGCCGCTGAAGACTATGGCACCTACGTCGCCACGCACGTCTACACAGTGCCCGGCATTCGACGCGCCATCGACGCGGGCGTGAGATCGATCGAGCACGGTCACCTCGCGGACGAGGACACGATTGCGTTGATCGGGGAAAAGGAACTGTGGTTGTCGATGCAGCCGTTCGCCGAGGCCGATCACCACTACCCCGATCCTGACCGTTCGGAGAAGAATCGCCAGATCTGCCGAGGCACTGACGATGTTTACGGGTGGGCCAAGAAGTATGGAGTCAAGGTGGCATTCGGTACGGACTTGCTGCTGGAGCCCCAATCGGCACCACTGCAGAGCACGATGGCCGCCAGGCTCGGTGACCATTACAGCAACGTCGAAGCCCTCAAAATGTTGACCTCCGGCAACGCGGGATTGTTCGAGATGGCGGGCGCGCGCAACTCTTACAGTGCAGCAAAGCTGGGCGTCATCGCCGAAGGAGCTTGGGCTGATGTGCTGTTGATCGACGGCAACCCGGTCGATGATCTCTCCGTCATTGCCGATCCTGAGAAGAACGTGAAAATGATCATCAAGAATGGCGAGATCTGCAAAAACACGTTGTAGTTTTCGAAATCGCCTGTTACGCAGCATGTGCGCTACTCCGTCCTCGGACGTGGACGGTGCGAGGAAACATCAGCTCGAACGAAGGGCAAAGAAATGCCTGCTCTGTCCGCACCGGGTGACCCGAGATGACCACAATCGACCCGTGGCAACAGCCGCAAGGGGCTGCCGACTACGAAACCGGCATTTATGACACCGCCGATACCAACACCGCCGATGCCAACGGAGTCGACTCCGACACCGGCTTGTACGACAGTGCGGTCATCGAAGCCGAAGAGATCGGTGTCGACGCCTCCTGGGGGCATATCTACGGTCCGGTCAGTCTTCGCGTGTTCGAGGGAGGAGTAACCGTCCTGTCAGGACCAGGCGGTCGTGGCCGAACGGCGCTGTTGCTCACCCTCGCCGGTCGAATGAAGCCGACAACCGGAAAATTGACTTCGTTCGGCCGGGCCGATGCCGTCACATTCTTGTTCGATCAGGCCGCTATCGGTTTCATCGACGAGATCGACGAGATAGAGCAGACGATCAGTGTGCGCGACGTCGTCACCGAGCAGATCCGCTGGCGGGCACCGTGGTACAAGTGGGTCCGCCAATCCAACGAGGGTGATCTGGAACAGATCTGCCGGCCACTGTTCGGTGAACTTCCGTTGCCCTCGATGGACGCGTACGTCGAGGAGTTGCCGGAACTGACTGCCGCGCTGTTTCGAATAGCGGTGGCAAACCTCCATCAGCCTCCGTTGCTTGTGATCGGTGGAGTCGACAGGCTGGCGCGGATAGACAACAGTCGAATTCTGCTCGACAGATTGGTGTCTCTGGGGCGGACTCAGACTGTGATTACCGCCGACATCAACCCAGTGAGCCCGGAACACGGGGTTCGCGACGTAGTCGCCGTGGACAACCTCACCGACGTGCAGTCGGGTGGCTTCGACCAGGAAGATCGGACCTGAGACATGTTTGCCGCCATTTCGCCTGGGAGCGACTTCAAACGGTACTACCGAGGGCGCATGCCACGCCTCGCGCTGGTCGTCATCATGCTGATGCCACTGCTCTACGGGGCGATGTATCTGTGGGCATTCTGGAACCCGTTCGGTGCAGCCGACAAGATGCCGGTGGCTTTGGTCAACGATGATCGAGGTGCCGTTGTCGAAGGCCAACCTCTCAAAGCCGGCGATCAGGTAGTGCAAGGGCTGATCGAGTCCAAACAGCTCGACCTGAACGAAGTCTCGGCCGAGGAGGCCAAAGAGGGGGTTGCGTCAGGAAAGTACTACTTCTCCATCACCTTGCCCGAGAATTTCAGTGAGGCCATCGCCTCCCCCACCAGTAGTGCTCCATCGTCCGCCGACTTGGTCTTTACTTACAACGACGCGAACAACTATCTGGCGACAGTGATCGGTCAAGACGCGGCACAGCAGGTCGTCAATCAGGTCGGCGCTCAGGTCGGTGCGCAGACGTTCGGCATCGTCCTCAAAGATGCGGGCTCGTTGGGTGGGAAGGTCAAGCAGGCCGCGGATGGTGCCAATGAACTCAGTGGTGGATTGAAGACTGCCAATACCGGTGCAACCGAACTTTCGACCAATTTGGTGACTGCCAAAGATGGATCGGCTCAGCTGGCCGGGGGGCTCGACGAATTGGACAGCGCGCTTATCAGCGCCACCGATCCAATATTGACGGCACTCAACAGCTCTGGGAACGCTGGCTTGAGCGCGGCGGAAATAACAAGCACTGCCGACCGGCTCGGTTCGACCTCGGGTGCCGTTGCAGATCAGCTGGTTGCAGCGGCCAACAGTCAGTCTCAGGCCAGCTCTGCGGTCAGTTCCGTGGTGGCTCAGTTACAGGCCAGCGCCGATCCGCTCATGCAGTCTCTCGGCGCTGCACTCGTGCCGGCGCAGCAGTACCTGTCCACCGAAGGGCTGGGGCCGGATGCGAACAATCAGCTGACGCAGGTCCGTGCAGATACGCAGATCCTCGCCGAGCAACTCGGGAATCCACAGAGCCCAGTGCGGATTGCCATGAATCTGTTCGAGACCGGCGGTCTGCAAAACGATATCCAGGCAGCACGTTCGGCAGCAAATGAGTTGAGTACGGGTGCAGACACATTGAGTAGTGGGCTGGTGCAGCTCAGTGATGGTGCCAACGAGCTGACAAGTGGCACGGTAAAGTTATCTGCCGGCGCCGACGAATTGGCCGCCGGGCTCAACGAAGGTGTCAGCGCGCTGCCGTCATGGAGCGACCAAGAGAAGCAGCAGCTCGCCGGAACGCTCGCCCAACCGGTGCAGTTGAAAGAGCAGTACACAAATGAGGCCCCGACTTTCGGAACTGGGTTCTCGCCGTTCTTCATGTCTCTCGCGCTGTTCGTCGGCGGCATCATTACTTGGATGTTGTTGACGCCCTTGCAATCGCGACCGATCATTCAAGGGTTGTCACCGCTCCGAGTTGTACTGGCCTCATACGCTCCTGCGTTCGTGATCGGCTTTGTACAGGCAGCTATTCTCTATGGAGTGGTGACGTTCGGGGTCGGACTCAGGGCCGTCCATCCGATCGCGACATTCTTCTTCCTGCTACTGGTAGTCGCAACATTCATGGCACTCATTCAGATGTTCAACGCAGCCTTCGGTACCGCGGTTGGTCGCGTAGTGACCCTGGCATTTTTGATGCTGCAACTGGTGTCTTCCGGTGGCATCTACCCAGTGCAGACCACCGCACTGCCGTTTCAATACATCCACTATGCGGACCCGATGACGTACACCGTCAATGGTTTACGGGAGCTCACCGTCGGTGGAATCGACTCCAGACTCTGGGTAGCCACTGCGGTGCTGACGGGGATTACCTTCGCGAGCCTGGCCATCTCATCGTGGTCGGCGAAACGTAACCGGCAATACACCATGGATCGCCTGTACCCGCCGATCGAGGTCTAACGACTCATCCGGCTGTCTGAACACACGAAGTAACCCCCGAACCTGGCCAACACGAGCGAAAGTAGAAGTCATGACCAAACATCACACCAATGCTCGACAGACCACCAACCTCGGTGACGTGCTCTCTATGAACACGGTGTTCGTCAGGCCGGGTGAAGCCACCGAGCTACCAAAATTCAGGATCCCAGACGACATGAGTCTGCCGGAGACCGCTTATCAGATCGTGCACGACGAGGCGATGCTCGACGGTAACGCGCGGCTCAACCTTGCGACCTTCGTCAGCACGTGGATGGACGACGAGGCCAAGAAGCTCTACAGCGAAACCGTCGACAAGAACATGATCGACAAGGACGAGTACCCACAAACAGCCGCAATCGAGGAGCGCTGCTGGAAGATATTGGGCAACCTGTGGCACAGTCCCGACATCGACAACGCTATCGGTACCTCGACCATCGGTTCTTCGGAGGCGTGCATGCTCGGTGGACTCGCACTCAAGCGGCGCTGGCAAGGTCGTCGCAAAGCGGAGGGGAAGTCGACCGAGACGCCGAACATCGTATTGTCCACCGCAGTTCAGGTGTGCTGGGAGAAGTTCTGCAACTATTTCGAGGTCGAGCCGCGGTGGGTTCCGATCAGTAAGGACCACATGGTTCTCGACGGGTACGAGCTGGAGAAGTATGTGGACGAGAACACGATCGGCGTGGTCGCGATCATGGGACAGACCTACACCGGCATGTACGAGCCGGTTGCCGCGATCGCGGAGAAGCTCGACGCGATCCAGGCCGATACCGGGCTCGATGTTCGGATCCACGTAGACGGCGCATCGGGAGCCATGATTGCCCCGTTCTGCCAACCCGATCTGGAATGGGACTTCCGTGTCGCACGGGTGGCGTCGATCAACACCTCGGGACACAAGTTCGGTCTGGTGTACCCCGGCGTCGGCTGGATCGTCTGGCGAGACGAAGAAGCACTGCCTGCGAGTATGGTCTTCCACTGCAGCTACCTAGGGGGAGATATGCCGACCCTGGCACTCAACTTCTCACGGCCGGGAGCACAGGTACTGCTGCAGTACTACATGTTCCTGCGTTTGGGCTTCGAGGGGTTCCGTCAAGTGCAGCAAAGTTCACTCGATGTAGCGCAACATCTTTCGTCGAAGATTGCTGAGATCGGACCCTTCGAACTGGTCAGTAAGGGTGACACGATTCCGGTTTTCGCATGGCGTCTTAAAGAGGGGTACACCGACACCTGGAACCTGTACGACCTATCCGATCGGCTTCGGATGAAAGGCTGGCTCGTGCCGGCCTATCCGATGGCCGATGATCTGGAAGATATGACCGTTCAGCGCATTGTCGTTCGTACCGGATTGAGCTTCGACCTCGCAGAGGCCCTGCTGAGGGATCTCGAGGGCGAAGTCACCTTCCTCGACAGCCTCACTGCGCCGATGCCTCGGGTGGGCGAAGGATCCCACTTCCATCACTGAATAGACCGGAGGTGGTTGCATGAGTATTGCTGCGGAAACACCGCGTTGGCACGCTGCGCTCCTGACGCCCACTTTGTACAAGCAGTGTGTGAGCTTCATGATCGGCTCTTCACTGTTCGCCTTGGGTTCTGCCCCAGGATTCGGTACCTGGGCCGGTGCTTCGGCGGCCAATATCTGTTACTTCGTCGGCGCATGGTTCTTCACGGCGGCTGCATTCATTCAGCTGGTCAGAAGCGGCGCGGTCAAGACAACGGTCTCTTACGGGTCCGGTGTCATGGTCCGCGCCGAGTGGTTGGCCGCCGCAACGCAATTCGTCGGTACTTTGTTGTTCAACGTCAGCACCACCGCTGCGCTGCAGTCACGATCGGTCACCCAAGAGAAACGCCTCGTCTGGAGTCCGGATGCGGGAGGCTCGGTCGCTTTCCTCATCAGCGGGGTACTGGTGATCATCGCGTATACCCACGCCCGAAAGTTCTGGGACCCGAGGGCGGCCGACTGGTGGTCCGGGCAGATCAACTTGATCGGGTGTCTCGCATTCGGCGTCTCCGCGGTGGCTGCCTTCGTCACCCCGGACGGTGCCACGGTCGACTCGACCCTCGCCAACACCGGCACCTTCGTCGGCGCGTTGTGCTTCTTCTTCGCATCGTTCCTCGTATTGCCCATGTGGAGTCGAGGCAATAATTCGACTACGTGATGCTGTGTTCACTTAGAAGTTCACTTAGAAGTTCACCTAGATGACCGCGAGAGAGGCCGGTACTCGCTCACGGCGTAATCGTCGTAGTCGACTGCCCTCAATTGTCCGACGTACTGCGTCGCGAACCCGGGGAACATCGTTGCGTTGAAGCCGTCCTCGGTGAGATACCAACTGGAGCAACCGGAATTCCATGTCGTGTGCTGCAACCGCTTCTGCAGATCGTCGTTGTAGTCGCGTTGACGGTCCTCTCGGACATCGAGGACGAGATCACGGGCTAACGCGTGCGAAATCGCGTCGACGAGGTAGTCGATCTGGGCTTCCATGTAGACCAACGCCGAGCTGTGCCCAGGGCCGGAGTTGGGGCCGAACGTGAAGTACATGTTCGGGTATCCAGCTACCGAAACGGACTTGTATGCCTTTGCCCCACCGCTCCACTCGTCGGACAACACTCGCCCGCCCCTGCCTCGGATCGGAACGGGGGTGCCCGTCTTGCACACGTCGAAACCCGTCGCGAACACGATGACGTCGGCTTGGTGCTCGATACCTTCTACCGTCCTGATGCCGTCAGGCGCCAGTGTGGCGATCGGCCAGGTGACGAGCGTGCAATTGTCCTTCTGCAAAGCTGGGTAGAACTCACTCGTCATCAGCAACCGCTTACAACCCGCTCTGAAATCCGGGGTGAGTTGACGACGTAGCCAAGGGTCTGCGACCTGGCGTCGCAAGTGCACTTTCCCGACGGCTTCCACGACGCGAGTCAGGGGAGAATTCCACACCACACCCAGAGCGACGGACTCGCGGCCCCAGAACCAGGCCTTCCGTGCTGCTGTCTGCGCTGTGGGAAAACGTCGGTAGAGGTCCTTGGTGGTCTGCCTCGTCTCGAAGTTGACTCGGGGCAATGCCCACCCTGGCGTGCGCTGAAAGACTTTGACCGACTTGGCAACTTTGACCAACTCGGGGACGATCTGAACACCGGACGCGCCGGTGCCGATGACGGCGACCTTTTTGTCGGTGAAGTCGTAATCGTGGTCCCAGCGGGCACTGTGGATCTTGTGGCCGGTGAAGGTGTCGAGACCTCTGATTGCCGGAAAGCTCACATTGGCCAAAGGTCCCGACGCCATGACGACGGTGCGAGCATGCATTGGCGGTTGGGCGTCGAAGGTGATGTCCCACAGCGACGTTGCGTCATTCCAGCGCACGTCGTTGACGTTGTGGCCGAATCGAAAGTGTGGCCGCAGGTCGAACTCTTCGACCATGTGCTCGATGTACCCGAGGATCTCCGCGCTTCCCGAGTATGTGTGCGACCAGTCGGGATTGGGAGCGAAACTGTACGAGTACAGCCGCGACGGGATATCGCACGCGGCACCCGGGTAGGTGTTGTCGCGCCATGTGCCGCCGGCCGAAGCGCCTCGCTCGAGAAGTGCGAAGTCTTCGACACCCTTCTGCTTCAACCGGATTGCAGTGCCGATCCCTGCGAAGCCACCGCCGATGATGGCAACATTCAACGTCTCGTTCACGCGACAGGCTCGTAGGTGAGTTCTTTGGACCAGGTTGGCTGGGGGCGTAGCAACCGCTTGGGGTATTTCGAAGTGAGGCGGACAAGGCCGTCGGCGAGCTTGTGGTACGGGTGGGCTCGGTCGATTACCACCCCAGAATGCCAGCTGATGAACCGGTACATCGGTAGCCGCCTGGGGAATTCGCTTCTTTCCCCGACTTTTTTGAATCGGCCCATAGCGGTGTACAGCCGTTGCTCGTCGACACCCATGTCCACGATGTTGTCTCGCATCTTGTTGAGCAGCGGGATATACCGGAGGGTGCCGATGATCAGTGACGGTTTCATCCACGCCCCGACAGTCTCGACGAGGATTTTGCGCATCTTGGCATGGCCGAGAAGTTCGATCACCTGGAAATCGACTGCGAGGTGCCGTGATTCGTCGGAGTTGATGCGTTTGAACACCTCCTGGCAGACCGGGTCGTCGATCTCGTCGACGATGAATTTCACCAGTGCACCGTCGAGAGCAACTTCGAGCATCGGGATCACCGTACCCAGAACGGCGAGCGAGGTCTGGTCCGAATACTTGTCGAGCCAGTCGATGACAAGCTTGACGTTGATGTTGGGCTGGGGAATCTCGTCACCGTCGAGCATCCCCCAGCGCCTCATCAGCGCGAGTTCGGCATTCGCGTGCTTCTGTTCCTCCGCGTGGAAGTAGGTGTAGATCTCTTTCAGGGTCTCGGTGGGGGCTTTCGTCGCCATCGCGGCGAACCCGCGGGCTCCGACATTTTCGATCCACATCAGATCGGACATGAAAGGCTTGAGCTTGGTCCAGAGTTCGGGACCGATCGTCTCCGCTCCCGGCGCATCCCAGTCGATGTCGGCCAAGGCCCACTGCTTGTCCTTGATCTTGACGAGCATGTCCTCGAAATCGAATGCCATGTCAAACTCCTGCCTTCTCGGTGGTTTCCTGTGGTGCCAGCCGTCCGAGCAACCCGAGGGCGCGGGTATAGAGAGCTGGAGCGATTCGTTTGAGGCGCCAGATGATCTTGGCGTCGAGTTGGGGAACGACGTACAGGCGTCCGCGGTCGTATTTGTTCAGGGTGTCGACGGCGATCTTTCGGGGCGTGAAACCGGTAGAGCGCATGAGGTTCTCGGCCAATGTCGATGCCGCGCCGGTGATCCGGCCGTCGAGGGCGACATTGGTCTTGACGAACGTCGGGCACAGAACGGTGACCTTCACGCCGGTGCCGGATAGTTCGGCGGCCATCGTTTCCGACAGTGAAATGACCGCGGCCTTGCCGACGTTGTAGGGCGCCATGAACGGGGCAGCGGCAAATCCGGCGGCCGAGGCGACGTTGATGAAACCGCCTTCGCCCGCGGCTTCGATTGCGGGCAGGAAAACTTCGCAGCCGTGGACGACACCCCACAGGTTGATTCCGAGGGCCCAGTTCCAGTCCTCGAAACCGATGTCGCCGACGGGCTTTCCGCCGATTCCGACGCCGGCGTTGTTGACGACCAGGGTGGGTGCGCTTCCGAAGGTCAGCTCGGCGAAGAGTGCTAATTCTTCGACTTGTTCGCGGATGGCGACGTCGCAGGCCACGGCGTAACCGTCGATCATCGCGGCAGTTTCTTGTGCCCGAGTGAGCGAGATGTCGGCGCAGATCACTTCTCCGCCGCGGGCAGCCAGTTCGATGGCGAAGGCGCGGCCGATGCCGCTCCCCGCGCCGGTTACGACGGCACGAGCGTTGTAGGACGAGGTCATACGAAAAGAATCGTATGGACCGCGCCATTTGTCAATGGCTCAGTGGTTAACGGCTTGGTTGTGGGTGAAAGAAGGGCCCGACCAAGCAATGGTCGGGCCCCTTTTCGTGGGCAGATCTGCGGGCCGCTTACACGACCTGGTAGCTGGGCTCGCGCTTCTTGATGTACCCGATCACCCGGTAGGTGACAGGTAGAAGCAAGACCTCCATGAGCGTCTTCCACAGGAATCCGACTATGACGTAGTTGATGAAATCCGCCCACGTGCTGATTCCGATGACTCCGGCCGCGATGGAGCAGAAGATGAGGGTGTCGAAGAATTCACCGACAACGGTCGAACCGATGAGCCGCGCCCACAGATGCTTCTCCTTGGTGCATTCCTTGATGGCCACCAGCACCAATGAATTGAGCATCTGGCCAACGAAGTAGCCGGCCAGACCAGCAATGACCAGTCGAGGAACGACCCCGACGACGGTTTCCAGTGACTGCTGATTCTCGTAGAAGCTCGCGGCCGGCAGTTCGATGGTGACCCAGAAGCAGAGGGCGGCCAAAGTAATCGACCCGAAGCCGAGATAGATTGCGCGCCTCGTCGCCTTGAACCCGTACACCTCGCTGAGCACGTCGCCGAGGATGTACGCCAATGGGAAGAGGAAGAACGCCCCGTCCGTATTGATCGGGAGGATCTGGAGCGGGCCGAGGAAGACTTCGCTGTCACCGAAGAATGCGACGCCCTTGCTGGCCGACACATTCGAGATGATCAGTGTCGCCACGAACAGGGCCACGATTGTCGGATAGTAACCACGGCTCACGTGCGCGAACTGCGCTACGGTATCGGGTTCGTCTGGGGTCTGCGGAACTGTCACGTGCCCTATCCAAACACGCTCAATCCCCGGGTCCGAATCACTGCCGAGTCGATATCCCTTATGTCTCGAATATCCAGGGCGTGCGCGGCAGCGAGTTCGGATTCCAACGAGCCAGCAGTTCTGTCGTCGTGACAGGTTCGTTCGGGCCCGCCAACTCCAGTGACTGCGCCAGAACTGCCAGCACATCGTGTGGGCCGAGGCCGAGCGCAGCTTGATCCTCCAGGGTGACCGCACCATCGCGTTTGGCGAGCCTGCGCCCCTGAGCATTGAGTGCGAGCGGCACATGCACATAAGTGAGAGTGGGTAATTGGAGCAGAGAAGCAAGGTAGGCCTGGCGCGGCGAGGACGCCAACAAGTCGTCACCACGAACAACCTGGTCGATGCCTTGCTCGCCATCGTCGACGACGACAGCAAGGTTGTATGCCGCAACACCGTCCGCTCGGCGGAGCACAAAATCATCGACGAGCCCGTGAAATCGGCCTAGTAACGCGTCGTCGACAGAGAAGTCGGTCACCTCGGACCGCAATCTCAGCGCAGGAGAGCGCGACATCGACGCTTTCTCGGTCGAGGTGAGGTTTCGGCACGTCCCCGGGTACGCCCCGTCCGGCGCGTGCGGCGCCGATGCCGCCTCGAGAATCTCCTTACGGGTGCAGAAGCACTCGTAGGTCCGCCCCGACTCCTGCAGCGACGTGATCGCACCCTCGTACAACGCGGTGCGTTGAGACTGGCGGAAGATCGCGCCGTCCCAGTCGAGGCCTATCGCGTGCAGATCGGCGAGTTGGCGCTCCTCGGCGCCGGGGCGGACGCGATCGAGATCTTCCATTCGCATCAGAAACTTCCGACCGGTCGATCGGGCGAACAACCAGGCCAGAAGTGCAGTGCGCAGATTTCCCAGGTGCAGATCTCCCGACGGACTGGGAGCGAAACGTCCTGCACCCGTGCTCATGAGACCACTCTAGTTTCGGTGCATCGATCGACGAAGCCCGGTAAGAGTGAAGGGGTCGGTCAGGAAGTAGCCTCGGCTGCCAGTCGACCCAGGGTGTCCGCGAGCTGCTCCTTGGTGACGAGCGGGAACTTGACCTGCTCGAGCAGCTTCTTGTCGGTCACTTTCGACCAGTCGTAGGTGTGGCGCACCAAAGTCTCGTTCGGCCCCTGCGACTCCAGTTCCCACAACCACTCCCATCCGGGAGGCTCCGTGCCTGCCGGCGCGGTCTTCCAGGCCAGCAACTTGTCTTTCGCGTATCCCGAAACATGATTGTCGGTTTGGTAGTCGCCGCCCATGTGATCGCCCGCCATGTTCATCGTGAACACCTCGCCGACCTTCTGGATCCGATCGGCATGGTCCACGCCGCGGATGAAACCGGAGCCGTCGAGCGATTGGTGTCGCTCGGGATTGGACAGGACATCGAAGACTGCGTCGACGGGAGCCTCGATGGTGCGTTCGACAGTGATCTTTGCGTTGTCGGTCATACCTCCACCATGCCGAAGGTTCATTGACTCGGCAACCTAGGTCGCCTCGGGATGTCGCCGTGACCGTCTCATGTTCGCGCACACTGGAAGGATGAACAGTCCACATCGGGTTACCTGACTGTGAAGACAACGAGCCCGACAGTGTGGAAGAAGGCCCGGGCTTACGCGCGTCGGATCGAGCTTCGCTACAGGCCGGTCGATCCGAGAACCCGATCTGCGTTGGACGCGAGGTGGGCGGCTCTACCCTCGGCGGCACGAACACCGGCACAGACGCTCGGTCGGCATGCCGTCGGATGTGAGGGCACTCACGGAGTGTTTCCGAAGTGCAATCTCACCTGTAGCCCGTGCTATCACAGCGCCGATGCGAACAAAGTCCGTGTCGACGGCGAGCACACCCTCCGTGAGATAAGAGCGCAACTGAAATTCCTGGCATCGCGCCGAGGCCCGCGGGCACACGCACAGTTGATCGGCGGGGAGGTCAGCTTGCTGGCTCCCGACGACCATGCTGCAGCGCTGCAGATCATGCGAGACTACGGACGCGAGCCGATGTCGTTCACACATGGGGACTTCGACTACGAGTATCTGCAGGCCGTCGTCCTGGATGCCGACGGCAACGCCAGATTCGGCCGAGTCTCCTTTGCGGCGCACTTCGACAAGTTGATGCGTGGACGAAGCGGAATCCCGTGCCCGCGAACGGAAGCCGAGCTCACACCCTATCGTCATCGGTTCGCGGAGATGTTCACCCGCTTGAAACGCGAACACGGCATTGCGTCGTACCTCGCACACAACATGACCGTCACCCCCGACAACATCGACGAGGTCGCGGATGTCGTCGGCGACGTGGTGGACATGGGCGGTTACTCGATGGTTTCTTTCCAGCCCGCGGCATTCGTCGGCGACGAGCGACGATGGCACGGCGACTACCGCGAGATCGACATCGATACGGTCTGGGAGCAGATCGAACTCGGCATGGGACAACCGATTTCGTTCTCGGCGATCCAGTTCGGTGATCCGCGTTGTAACCGAACAGCTTTGGGATTCATGGTCGGTCGTCGGTGGTATCCGTTTCTCGAGGTGACGTCGAAGGTCGAGGAGCGTGCCCGCGAAGAATTCTTCACCCATCTGGGCGGTGTGAACTTCGGCGGCTCCGGTCCGCTTACCTTGGTTCTGAAATTGCTACGGGTGCTGGTGGGTTATCCGTATGGTGTTGTCGTGGCGGTGAAGTGGGCTGCGAGCGTACTGCGTCGATGCGGCGGCCCTCGAACGCTTTTTGTGGCATTGCTCCGCAAAGAAGTGCGCCCGATGACGTTCGTCGTGCATCGCTTCATGGATGCCGAGAATGTGGCTCCTGCATGGACGTTGATGCAGTCTGGTGTGGCAGCCACCGATCCCGTGATGCTCGAAACGCAGGAGCGGCTGGCAGCGTGCACCTATTCGATGGCGCATCCCGAGACCGGTGAACTGGTGCCGGCGTGTGTACAACATTCGGTGCTCGATCCGGGGGAGAACCAGGAACTGCGCCGCCTCCTTCCTTTGACGGTGGCACGTCCGCCCGGATGCTGTGGCTGATGATCAGCGGAAGACCACAGCCCTCGCCTCGGGCGGAATCTCCAATGAAATTTCCTCGCCCACCCGCGTCGTCGCTCCCGCGGGTATTTCTACCTTGACGGTGACCCCGCCGATTCTCACATCGGCGATGCTGCGGAATCCGATCGGCCGTAGGGCCGACACCACACCCTGAACCTCGGAAGTGTCGACCACACGGATCATTTCGTGGCGGAGCAACAAAACGGCCCGACCTTCACCGAAGGCGACATCGACCTCGAAATCCCCGATCGCGGAATGGTGAACTCCACTTTCCAGGTGCCCGTCGATCTCGTTGATCCCGCCCATGAGCCGGTTGACTGCCAGCGTGCTGGGTCGGGTGTAGGCGGATGTGACATCGGAATGGTGCTGCAGTTCGCCGTCGATGAGTACGGCTACCGAATCGGCCAGTGCCGCAGCTTCTTGTTGATCGTGAGTGACGAGTACGAGCGTTTGGTCGAGTTCGGTGCGAATCTCCCGAACGAGGTCGTGCATCTCCGTCCGCAGGAGGGGATCGAGCGCGCTGAAAGGCTCGTCGAGAAGCAGCACCCGCGGTGAACCGGCGAGGGATCTGGCCAACGCCACTCGTTGTGCTTGACCGCCAGAGATATCGGATACCGATCGATCACCGATGTCGCCGAGATGAACCAGATCGAGATATCGACGTGCGTGCTCGCGGGCATGGCGTCGGGTCTGGCCTGCGGCACGGTAGGCGAAACCGATGTTGTCGACGACGGACATATGCGGAAAGAGCATCGGGCGTTGAAACACCATCCCGACGCCACGTTCCTCGGCCGGGATCTCGGTGATGTCGGCACCATCGATGCAGACGGTTCCCGCCGATGGCTTATCGAGTCCGGCGATCAACCGCAGTGCGGTGCTCTTCCCAGAGCCGGACGGGCCGAGTATTACTGTGCACGAACCTGGACGAACCGTCAGATTCAATGATGTCAGCGCTGGATTCTTTTGGCCTGGATGAACTTTGGTGAGTCCGTGAACCGATAGCTCGACACTCATCGGGCAGCCCGCCTTCCGAGTCGAGAAAGCAGAATGACGAGCACCAGAGGGGGCAGCACGGCTGCGATCGACAGGGCCGCCACGACGGCGTCGTTTCCGGTGCCCGCAGCGAACGAGGCCACCAATATCGGCACCGTCACCAGCCTGCCGCCGCCGACCAGCAACGTGATCACATAATCGCTCCACCCCACGAGAAAGGCCAGCAGAGCGGCGCCGGACAAGGCTGGTGCCAACAACGGAATCCTTATCTGTCGCAGGACCATCGACTTCGAGGCACCCAACAATCGCGCTTCCTCTTCGTACCCAGGGTCGTAGGCACCGAACGCCACCCGCATCAAGTATGTGGTGTAAGGGATCGCTGCCACGGTGAGCAGCACGACCACTGCCAGGGTGCTCGGAATTCGCGCGCGCAGGATCAACACATTCAATCCCAGCGCCACCGCGAAGGGCGGTAGTGCCAGTGGAGCGAACAGTATTGCCGCGACAATGCCAGGGAAGTGCACATTCCCCCGCACGAGGGCCCGGGCCGCGAATGCTCCCAACGGCGTTGCGACCGCGGCGACAGTCAGGGCGAGACCCGTAGACCTCACGAAGGCTTCTATCCCGCCGGACGCGACGGCGCTGCGCACTCCGTCCACTCCCCATTCCTGCGGCAGCACAGCGGGAAAAGACCACTGATTGCTCACCGCCCACACAGCTACCGGGATGAGGGGTAGTGCGAACCAGACAACCAGAAGTGCCCGTCCCGCAGGCCGCACCGCCGTCATTTCCAGACCGCCGATCTACGGAGATAGTTGAGCGCCACCGTGGCCACGACAATCGCCAGTGCGGCGGCGACCATCGCTGCGGCCGCAGCTTGGGGACGGGCAGCGAGGTCGATGGAGGTGAACAATCGAATTGCCATGACGGACAACGGCTCCGGATAGGGGCGACCGAGGATTCGTGCTACTTCGTAGGATCCGACGATATACGTGAAGGTAATCGCCGCCGACGCCGTCAACGCGGGACGCACCAACGGCAGGGTGACCAGACGAAAACGAGCCCATCTTCCCGCCCCGAGCGTCGCAGCAGTCTCGTCGAATCCTGCCACCCGAGTTGCCAAGGTGCCGGCCACGACGATGGCGACGAATGCCGATTCCTTCCAGGCGTATTCGAGTGCGACGGCAATCCACCAGCGCCCACCCACCAGCTCCGGCCATCCGCCATCGGTGAGCCCGAAGATGCGCGGGAGTAGTCCCGAGTCGGCGAGCAGCAAACCCATGGCGGCCGCACCGATCAGATGGGGTACGGCCAACGTCAGCGCCGCGGCGACCAACGCCGTTCGACGGCCGGACAGCACCGTCAGTGCCGCTGCGAGACCGATGACGACAGCCAGGAGAGTCGAGACCGTCGCCACGGTGAGGGTGAGCACGATGGAACGCCAGAGATCTCCTCCGAGTGCAGAGTAGGCATCGAGTGACAGGACGGGCTGTCCTACCAGCGGCATCAGTCCGAGACTCTGCAGCAGGGCCGCCCCGAGGCCACCGCCGACAACCAGCACAACCAGAATCACCGCGGGAAGCACCCCGAGGGTGCTGCGTACCTTTCGTTCGCTCATCGCCCCGCGAGAACGGATCGCCGCCACCCCTCGTCCAGTGGCGTGACCCACTCCGCGGCCAGTTCGGGATGCGCGTTGGCCGAGAGCTCCTCGTACGGCGGTAGGACCGGGGATGACGGGAGCGCCTCGAACTGCGCCCTGACTTCCGGTGTCAGACGCGAGGCATCGAGCACAGTGAACTGGCCCCATACATCTGGTTCGGACTTGGCGAGCTGCTGCTCCGGCGACAACGCGATGTTCGCCACGACCTGCGCTGCCGCGGACTGCCCCGACGTCGACGGGATCGCCAGGAAGCTCGCATTGCCGACGGTGCCCTCATCGAGGGTCAGGATGCGCGTCTCGGGGGGATAGGTGCCGTCGGCAACAAGTTGTGGCAGCGTCGCGGGCCCATAGGTCATGGTCATGTCCACCTGCCCGCCGGCATACAAGTCGTCGAGTTCGCTGGATGACTGCGGATACGTGGTGCCCTCGCGCCAGAGCGACGGTGCAAGGGTGTTCAGCCGATCGAACACGGCCGGCGCGAGAAAATCGTAGGTGTCTTGATCGAACTGGGTAGGGACCTTCTCGACGCCACCGGACTCGTTCACCAGTGCCTCGCGGACGAATACCGAACCGGTGAAATCCGGCGGCGCAGGATAGGTGAAGCGGCCGGGGTTGGCCTCCGCCCATTCGAATACTTCGTCCAACGTGCGGGGCGGGTCAGCTACTGCCGCCGAGTTGTAGACGAGCGTGAACTGCGCCTTGTGCCAGGGTGCTTCGCAATTGTCCACGGGAGTGCCGAAATCACTGCTCAGCAGCGGATCTTCGGGGTCCGTGTACTCCATGTTCGGCAGATTCTGCGTCCAACCGCAGAGCCACGCGCCTGCCTGCTGCCCGGTCCCGAAATTTGCGCCGTTGACCCACACCAGGTCGACCTCGCCGTCGGTGACACCTGCTTGCCGCTCGGAGAGAATCCGGTTGACGGCGTCGGTGGTGGACTCGACGGGCACACGACGCAGCGTGACACCAGCGGCTGCGGCGGCGGGGGTGAGGACGTTGTCGACGTACGTATTGCCCTGTTCGTCACCGCCGTACATCCACAGTGAGACTGTTTTCCCCTGCGCTTGCTGTTCGATCTCGCTCCACGACAGTTCCTCGGCGATCGGAGCGTCGGATGACGGGGCTGCGCACGAGGACAGGATCAACCCCGCGCTCGCGGCAACCATCAGGGCCTCGAACGCGTACTTTCTCGGTCGACGGGTATGAGATCGAGAAAACAACGTGGGCCTCCTGGTCCGAGGATGCAGACAAAGTCGACGCTGCCTGATCTACGGTAATCGGTCGAATCCGGTGATAGGGGAACACACTGGGGTAGTCGAGGACTTCCCGTCGTAGAAGAACTGTTTTTGTGTGTCGAGCACGAGAGGTACCCATTGTGAAGCAGGACCCCCGGCAGGCACGTCGCCGCACTACCGTGATCAAGCTGGCAGCTGCTGCCGTCTCGATCGCGGTGGTCGTCATCGTGGCCGTGAATGTGGACCTTCCGGACCCGGAGTCGATACGAACGTTGGTCTCGGACGCGGGTGTGTGGGGAATCGTTGCGTTCGTCGTTCTGTACGTCGTCCTGTCGGCGACGCCGTTCCCCGCCAGCGCACTCACGATTGCTTCCGGATTGCTCTTCGGGCTGGCGGTGGGTGCGACGGTGGTGGTCGTGGCTGCCACCGGGGGTGCCTATTTAGGTTATTGGGCGGCGCGTGCGCTCGGCCGTGGATCGGTCGAGCGCACGGAGTGGGGCAAGCTCCGCAGGCTGGACGACATGCTCGGTCGACGCGGTTTGATGTCGGTGTTCATCGTCCGCTTGATCCCACTGTTCCCATTTTCTGTGGTCAACTACGCGGCGGGCATCAGCGCCGTGGGACAGCGCGAATACCTACTGGGCACGGCGGCAGGCATCATTCCGGCCACTGTCGGCTTCACCGCACTCGGGGCGTACGGCACCTCTCCGCTGTCCTGGCCGTTCGCCGCTGCCCTGGTTGCCGTCCTCGTGATCGGCGTCGGGTCGTCGTTGGCTGCCAAACGTCTCGGCCTGAAGAGCGACCCGGAATCGAACGGCTCACATCTCGACGACATCGCGGCCCCATGATCGACAGCTATCTGCGTCGCAAGCTCGAGGGGCCGTTGGATCGGTGTGCACGAATCCTCGACATCAGCCAGGTCACCCCGGACCGAATCACCGCGGTCGGTCTGCTGCTGGGTCTGGGCAGCGCAGTAGCCGCGGGGCTGCAGTTCTGGCTGCTCGCGTTGGCGCTGTGGATCCTATCGCGCCTGGCCGACGGACTCGATGGACCACTGGCCCGTAGACGACTCCGCGGTGGCGGACCAACCTCCGGTGCGGGCGGGTTCTTCGACATCACAGCGGATTTCACCGTCTACGGGGCAACGGTCGTGGGCGTCGCGGTCGGCGCGTCGGCAGGTTACGACGCCCCGTGGTGGCCATTTCTACTGGTGTTGCTGGCCTACTACATCAACGGCACAGCATTTCTTGCGTTCTCCTCCATCGCTGAAAGAACGGGCAGAACACTCGACGACGGCCGCTCGCTGTCATTTCTGGGCGGGTTGGCCGAAGGAGCAGAAACGATTGCCGTGCACAGTCTCTGGCTGTTGTTTCCCGCAGTATCGTGGCAGATCGCAACGGTATGGGCGGCGGTGGTAGCAGTCAGTTCGGGTCAACGCATCATTGCCGGTTACCGCGCTCTCTCCTGACGATCCACCTACCTCGGGCTTTCGCGAGGGTGTTCAGCGCGCGAGATACGACGGGAGTGCTCAACTGCGAACGGACGTCGCCGACCGCAGCGTTCCACGGCCCGTCGTTGTACGTCGGATAGGGGTGGGTGGCACCGGCGAGATCGCGAGTGCGCAGGCCCTGCTTGACGGCGAGAATCAGTTCGCCGATGGTTTCGCCCGCCCGTGGCCCCACCACGCTGGCACCGACGATGCGGCGCTTGCCGTCGAGTACCAGCGTCGTGAAGCCGGTGGTTTTGCCCTCGGTGACCGCGCGATCGACGTCGTCGTGTTCGAGTGTCTGCAATCGCAACCCGGGAATACGCTTCGCTGTGCGCACATCGATTCCAGCAGAGGCGATTTCGGGATCGGTGAAGGTGACGCGTGGAGTGCCGGTCTTGTCGATCTTTCGGAGTACACCGAGTACGGCATTGCTCGCCGCGAGGCTGCCGTGCATCCCAGCCACGTGGGTGAACTGTGGGTGACCGGTCAGATCTCCGGCAGCCCAGATGCGGGGATTGGTGGTGCGGAGATGATCGTCGACCACGACGTAACCGAGCTTTTGCAGTGACACCCCGGCGGCGTCCAAGCCCAACCCCGTGGTTCGAGGAGTACGGCCCGTGGCGACGAGGACTTCGTCGAACGTACACGCGAGGCCGGTATCGGTGATGGCCTCCCCGTCGTCGATTCGGGTGACCGTCGTAGAGGTCAGAATGCGCACTCCCTCGTCGGTGAGCGCTGCGGACAGTACTGCCGATGCCGAGGCGTCCTCCCTCGGAAGAATGGTCTCGGCCCGACCGACGAGGGTGACAGTCGAACCGAGTCGGGCAAAGGCCTGAGCCATTTCGCAACCGACGGTGCCGGCCCCGATGACGAGTAATCGTTCCGGCAGCGACGTCAGGGACCATAGTGTCTCGCTGGTGAGGTAGTCCGTCGTGTCCAACCCTGAAATCGGCGGTACGGATGGACTGGCACCGGTGGTGATGATGGCTTGGCCGAAACGCAAGGACCCCGATCCGACGGCCACGGTGCCTGGTCCGGTGAACACGGCATCACCGGCGACGACGGTCACCCCCGCTTCGGTGAGCGCTTCCGGAGAATCGATCGGGGCGATCTCGGCGATGGCGTGCTGAACGCGCGCCATGACACGGGGAAAGTCCACGCGCGGCTCGCCTGCGTCGATCCCGAAGCTGCGCGCGTCCCGGATCGTGGCGGCGGTCGACGCCGCCGCCAGTAGTGCCTTGGACGGCACACACCCGGTCCACAGGCAGTCACCGCCGGGCCGCTCCCGCTCGATCAGTACGACGCGCACGCCGAATCCAGCAGCAGTCTTGGCTGCAACGATGCCTGCTGTACCGCCACCCACCACGACGACATCGGCTTCGGTCGGTATCGAACTCATGTCATGTCACCTCGGGTAAGTCGATCCACGAATTTTCGAGCATGCTCGACGCTCTTCTCGTCGGGCACCGTCCGTACCGTCCACCTGGACAACGCCGTATCGATCTGACGGAACTCGCCCTCGGCGGCCCGGCATCTGGCGCACACGGCAAGGTGTGCCTCGATCCTGCGCACCTCGGTGGGATCGAGCCGGCCCGACGGGTCGGCGTCGAGATAACGCTGCAATCGTCGAGCCGACCAATGGCAGGTGAGCATCATCCGCGCGGTCTTCATCATGGCTTTCCCTTTCCGGTGGCAGCGGCGAATGTGGGACGTAGCCTGCGTCGAACCCGATCACGGGCGCGGCTCAATCGAGACATCACCGTTCCGACCGGGACGTCCAGAACGTTGGCGGCCTCGGCGTAGGTGAGTTGATCGACGTCGATCAGTAACAGAACCGTCCGGAATTTCGGATCCAGCGACCCGACAGCCCGCTCGAGGTCGTCGGACAAGATGGATGTCATGACTCTCTCCTCGGTTCCGAGTTCCTCGACGCCGAACGCGGGCCGGGTGGACAAGTAGTCGCCGAGCTCGGCGAATGTGTCCGGCCGCTGCCGTCGATGCATGTTCATGTTGGTGTTGCGCAGAATGGTCAGCAACCACGCTCGAGGGTGGCGCCCGTCGAAGCTATCGACGCTGCGCCACGCACGTATGAGCGTCTCCTGCACGAGGTCCTCGGCTTGCGAGGGCCCAGTCAAGGTGGCGGCAACGCGCAAGAGCACCTCGATCTCCGGTTCGACGTAAAGACGAAAATTGCGTGCCTGAGCGTCGTTGATGGCGTCGGATTCGATTTCGGGCACAGCTATGGAACCCTTCGAGTGTCCTGCGGTGTTCCCATAGCGACAGAGTGTGCCCTGAAGGCCTCGACGAAATGGACAGACCGATGAAGAAGCCGACGCCGTACACGATTTCGGCGCGCATGTACGACGTCATTTCTTTCGAGTGGCCGATCTATCGCGCTGGTCGTACGGCAGCGATCGATCTGATGGCTTTGTCGAAGGGCAGTCATGTCCTCGACATCGGCTGCGGAACCGGCCTCAACTTCGCTTTGCTGCAGCGGCAGATCGGGCCGACAGGTTCGATCACCGGAGTCGATTCGAGCCCGCAGATGCTCGAGCAGGCCAGGCGACGCGCTACCTCTGCTGGGTGGGAGAACGTCACCCTCATCTCAGCGGACGCCACCGAACTCGACTCGGTGGACCTGGGAGATCACGTTCCCTTCGACGCGGCTATCAGTACCTACGCGTTGTCGCTGATGGCGCAATGGCAGATCGCGCTCGATGCGATGATCGGCGCTACCCGGGCAGGGGGAGTCGTGGCAGTGGTAGATATGCAGAAACCTGTCGGACGCGCAGAATTATGGACACCGCTTGCGCGCCTGGCATGCCGACTCGGTGGATCCGACATCGACGCTCACCCCTGGGCTGCAATGCCCACTCGACTCGACACGGTGCAGCCGGCATCGGTACGCGGTGGTCACATCCAGGTTCGCGTGGGGTCGGTCCCCTCGGTGTGACCCCGCCGGTAGTCATTTCTTCTGACGTCGGCTACCGGCGTGCCAGTCTTGCTGCGTACCGACTTCGTCCTCCGCTACACCCAGAGCCTTCAGTTGTGGAAGCTCACGCATGCTGCGCTTCATTTCGGCAAACCCTGGGAAGCGTGCGAGTCCGATCACGTTGTCCCACAGAGGGACTGCCTCTTCATCGCTGGGCAGTCTGCTGATCACCGGGCCGAAGAATGCAACTCCGTCCGGAGGCTCGAAAGCAATGATCGGTGTGCCGACGTCCTTGCCGGTCAGCGAGAGCGCATGGTCGGTCTCGGCACGAATTTCCTCGTCCAACGAGGAATCATCCAGTGCGCCGGTGTGCCGAGTCGGCAAGCCCAGTTGTTCGAGGATCGGTGCCAGGAATGCCGCGGTGCCGCGATAACCGTGGCTCGAAGCGTCGTCGGGCACCACATCGGTATCGAAAATTTGCGTACCGAGGGCGGCATACAGTGGCCCGATCGCAGCGGGCCCGTGCTCGCGACGAATGTCTGCGGCGGCCCTGAGCAGTCGTAGACCTGCGGTGTGGCCGGCCTCGTACTCAGGTGGAAAGTGGGACGCGTAGTCGATGTGAGAATTGAGCAGGCGCAGGGAGATGAATCGCCAGTCGACCGTGTAATCACGCTGCGCCTGCACCTTACGAACCCATTTGCTGGTCATCCATGCGAAAGGGCACACCGGATCGAAATAGAAGTCGATATCGGACATCGAGGGACGCTCCTTGCCAGTCGGAATTTACGTGTGCACGACGGTATACGCAGGGGCGCACTTCGTACCTCCGCACAGACGGTCAATTCTCCCCCAATAACTCCGCTCGCTGCTCGATTACCACCGCGCGGATCTCGTCGACTACTGCAGATACCTCGGGCCGCCGTAGCGATTCCTGCCGGGTGACGAGCCAGTAGGACAGTCGTGTGGCGACGGTGTCGTCCAGAATCCTGACGAGGTCCCCGTGCCGATCTGCCATGAAGCACGGCAGCAGGCCGATGCCCGCCGATGCCCGGGTGGCTTCGACATGCACGAAAACGTTGGTCGAGGAAACCGATTCACGCATGGTCGGGGTGAAGTTGGGCGCGAGATCGAGGTCGTCGACCTGGAGCATCGAGTCGATGAAATACACCAGCGGATGGTCGGCGAGGTCGTCGACGGTACCCGGTGTTCCGTGATCCACAAGGTAATCCCTCGACGCGTAGAGGCCGAGACGGTAATCCCCGAGCCTGATGGCCTGCGCGCGATGCAACTGCGGTTCACCGACGACGATCTCGATATCCAAACCGGACCGCTGCTGGGACGCGCGACGAGTGACCGCGACGATTTCTACTGCCACTTTCGGGTGCTGGCGCTGCACGCGAGCAGCTGCTGGAGCTGCTATGTATGCGCTGAATCCGTCGGTCGCCGAGAGTCGGACGACGCCTTCGATCTGTCCAGATTCATCCCCGCTTTCGAGTGATCTCATCGCCGCTTCGACACCCTCGGCCGCGCGGAGAGCACCGCGTCCCAGCTCGGTGAGTTCCCACCCTCCGCCTGCCCGGATGAGAACGCGGCCGCCGAGGCCGGCTTCGAGTGTCGCGATTCTCCTCGAGATGGTGGTGTGGTTGACGCCCAGTTCGTTGGCTGCGGAGCTGAACCTCCCGCTGCGCTCCACAGCGAGCAGCACTAAGAGGTCGTCCGCGCTGGGGCCGGGCAGATCGCGTGCCATATCTGCATTTTTGCAGACTGGGCCTGCAGTCTTGGCCATTGTCTGCATACCGATCTGCATCAATACTCAGTAGCAGCGATCCACTGTGTACCCCGTCACACTTTTGGGTACGACGGCTTTCGATCACACAAGGAGATGAACATGAGCGTTGACGATCGGACACAACCCGGCGGTCCAGACCCGGACGCAGCCCCGACCGGGCTCAAGAAGGTCGTTGCCGCGTCGATGGCAGGCACGATCGTCGAGTGGTACGAGTTTTTCCTCTACGGCACTGCAGCGACGCTGGTGTTCTCGAAGATCTTCTTCGCAGCCGGCACCAGCGAACTCGATGCCATCCTCGCTGCATTCGTCACCTACGCCGTCGGATTCGTGGCTCGCCCACTTGGCGGTATCGTCTTCGGTCACTACGGGGACAAGTACGGCCGAAAGAAGTTACTGCAGTTCAGTCTGGTGCTCGTCGGCGGTGCGACGTTCCTCATGGGTTGCCTCCCGACCTTCAACCAGATCGGCTACTGGGCCCCCGCGCTTCTCGTGCTGCTTCGATTCATCCAGGGCTTCGCAGTCGGTGGCGAATGGGGTGGCGCAGTTCTGCTTGTGGCAGAACACAGTCCGAACAAGAGTCGCGGATTCTGGGCCAGCTGGCCACAGGCCGGGGTACCCGCCGGAAACCTTCTCGCCACCGTCGTGCTTCTCGTCCTGACCACAACGCTGTCCGACGCAGCCTTCCTCAGCTGGGGCTGGCGTGTCGCGTTCTGGCTCTCCGCCGTCATCGTGTTCGTGGGCTACTACATCCGCACCAAGGTCACCGATGCCCCGATCTTCCTAGAGGCACAGAAGCAGGCCGAGGTCATCAAGGCCGCGTCGTACGGCGTCTTCGAGGTCGTAAAGCGTTACCCGCGTGGCGTTCTCACTGCGATGGGTCTTCGGTTCGGCGAAAACGTCATGTACTACCTCGTCGTCACGTTCACCATCACCTACCTCAAAGTCGAGGTCGGCACCGACACCCAGACGATCCTGTGGTGGATGCTCGCAGCTCATGCCGTCCACTTCGCCGTCATTCCGCTGGTAGGACGTCTAGCCGACCGAATCGGTCGACGGCCGGTCTACCTGTTCGGTGCACTGACCGCCGGCACGTGGGGCTTCTTCGCATTCCCGATGTTCAACAGCGGGCACAACGCCGTCATCATGCTCGCCATCATCATCGGCCTGGTCTTCCACGCCTTCATGTACGCCACCCAGCCGGCAATCATGGCCGAAATGTTCCCGACGCGTATGCGTTACTCCGGCGTCTCCCTGGGTTATCAGGTCACCTCGATCGTCGCCGGCTCACTGGCGCCGATCATCGCAGTGTTCTTGCTGAACAGGTACGGATCCTCGGTCCCGATTGCGTGGTACCTGGCCGGTGCGTGCACCATCACGCTGGTTGCGGTCATCGCTGCCCGTGAGACAAAGGGTCTTGCGCTGGAGTCCATCGATATCGCAGACGCCAAAAACCTTGCAACCGAGGCAGAACTGGCCAAGGCAGGACTGAAGTGACGGACCTGACCGGGAGGTCCGCACTCGTCACCGGTGGGGCAGGCGGCATCGGTGCAGCGTGTGCCCGGATGCTCGCGGATCGGGGCGCGAGAGTCACCATCGCCGACGTCGACGAAGTCGCGGCGAAGGAGGTGGCATCGGAACTGCACGGGGAGTCGTGGGCGGTGGACCTATCGGACGTCGCGGCTCTGGAGAACCTCACTCTCGACACCGACATTCTGATCAACAACGCCGGCATACAGACCGTCTCGGCGATAGTCGATTTCGATCCAACGGCATTTCGTCGGATCCAGACGCTGATGGTCGAAGCGCCCTTCCTTCTCGTCCGAGCCGCGTTGCCGCACATGTACTCTCGTGGATTCGGCCGAATCGTGAACATTTCCTCTGTGCACGGCCTACGTGCCTCTGCATTCAAAGTTGCCTACGTCACGGCCAAACACGGCCTCGAAGGACTCTCGAAAGTCACCGCGCTCGAAGGTGGCCCGCATGGAGTGACAAGCAACTGCGTCAATCCGGGCTACGTCCGAACCCCGCTGGTCGAGAAACAAGTCACCGATCAGGCTGCCGCGCATGGTATTCCGGAAGAAGAGGTGCTCCAACAGGTCATGCTGGCCGAGAGCGCGATCAAACGGCTCGTCGAACCGTCGGAAGTTGCCTCGTTGGTCGGATGGCTGACGTCCGCGGACGCGGGCATGGTCACCGGGGCGTCCTACGCCATGGATGGTGGGTGGTCGGCGAAGTAGTGTGCCCTCGCCCCCGCCGGCTTGTGTTCGCCCCGCCGGTTGGTGTGCACCACCACCGCCGCCTGGTGTTCACCACCACCGCCGGCTTGAATGGACCCTTCTAGCTATCTGATCGTATGAAGGGTTCATTCAAGCGATGGGTGAGGCGCTTTCAGGCCTCGCGACCCAACTGGGCGAGCACCTTTCTCTGTCGATCGGCCGACTCCGGCACCTCGACGGCCGGACCACACACTCCCTCCATCCGAATGTTGTCGCCTATCTGCTCGATGAAGGCTTCGACGAAGTCGAGGTCCTGGTCGGCGATGGTTGCGTCGACGCCCGCCGGGTGCGCGATGTCCCACGCGTGAACGATCAAGTCAAGGCTGTAGAACGACCCGATCGACGACGCTAGATCGGTTTTCCCGAAATGTCCGTCGTACTCGAGGTTCGCGCGGGCGGGGTCGTCGAGAATGCCCTGCATGCTGTCGCGGGTGTGGGCCCAGGCGGCGGCTGGATTGTCGTCGACAGATGGGCCGTCGGGGATGGAGAGGCCGACGGGTTCGAGTGCGCCCTTCTCGGTCTCGATGAGGTGTTTCACGACGTCGCGGATGCTCCATCCCGCACAGGTGGAGGCGATGTCCCACTTGTCGGGCGGCACTGCCTCGATGCGGCGAGTAAGTACGCCTGCGAGGCGGCGATAGCGGTCGGCGGTCGATTCCGGCGTGGTCATGTGGCCGATTCTCCCAACATTCGCCCTCGTCGGAGATCGAAATCGGATTGCGTAGGAAACGGACTCCGCGGACCTGCACCGATATGAAGAAAGCCCCTGCAACCGAACGGTTGCAGGGGCTTCTCTGCGGAGGATAGGGGATTTGAACCCCTGAGGGCGTTAACCCAACCCGCGTTCCAGGCGAGCGCCATAGGCCACTAGGCGAATCCTCCGTGTGGAAGCGTACCGGATAACCCCCTCCAGATCCCAAACGGCCTCCGGTGAGGGCCACCGAACCGGCACGTCCGCCACTGTGGTTAGACTCTTCAATGGATCCCGCGCGGCGCGCATCCTGTGAACTCCCCCAGGGCCGGAAGGCAGCAAGGGTCAACGGGCTCTGCCGGGTGCGCGGGGTCCCCTTTACTTTCAAGGGACGAGATTTCGAGCCCCGACACCGAGAGGGAAGCTCCACATGCCAGCGCAAACCCAAATGGGGTTGATGAGCCATGAGGAGCTCGTCTCCGAGAACGAGCGCCAGTCTGCCAAGTACCAGCAGCTCGAGAACGAGAATCTCGCACTCGACCTGACCAGAGGGAAGCCGTCGCCCGAACAGCTCGATCTTGCTGCCGGTCTGCTGACGCTTCCTGGCGAGGACTACCGCGACGGCAACGGAACCGACTGCCGCAATTACGGAGGCCTCGCAGGTCTTCCCGAGCTACGAGCAATCTTCGGTGAGATCCTCGGTATTCCGGTGAAGAATCTACTGGCCGGCAACAATGCAAGCCTCGAAATCATGCACGACCTGGTTGTGTGGTCACTGCTGCACGGTCTTCCCGATTCGCCGCGACCTTGGTCGGCCGAGCCCAATATTCGCTTCTTGTGCCCGGCGCCCGGATACGACCGGCACTTCGCAATCGCCGAGAGCTTCGGCATCGACATGATCGCAGTCCCGATGCTTCCCGACGGGCCCGACATCAACGAGATCACCCGGCTCGTCTCGTCGGACCCGCAGATCAAGGGTATGTGGGCGGTTCCGAATTACTCGAACCCCACAGGGGCCGTGTACTCCGAGGAAGTAGTGCGAGCGTTGGCATCCATGCCGACTGCCGCCCCGGACTTCCGTCTGTTCTGGGACAACGCTTACGCAGTGCATCCGCTGGTGGAAGAGTTCGCCCCGTCCCACGACATCCTCGGGTGGGCGGCCGAAGCCGGATACCCGAATCGCCCGTTCGTACTGGCGTCGACGTCGAAGATCACGTTCGCGGGTGCGGGCGTCAGCTTCTTCGGCAGCTCGGACGAGAATCTCGCGTGGTACCAGAAGCATTTGGGTAAGAAGAGCATCGGTCCGGACAAGCTGAATCAGCTTCGGCACTTGCGGTTCTTCGGCGACGCCGACGGTGTCCGCGCCCATATGGCCAAGCATCGGGACCTCCTTGCACCGAAGTTTGCGCTCGTCGGTCAGATCCTCGAAGACCGGCTCGGGGCGTCGAAGATCGCGTCGTGGACGGAGCCGAAGGGTGGCTACTTCATCTCCCTCGACGTGCTCGAGGGCACCGCAGCTCGCTCGATCGCCTTGGCGAAGAACGCCGGCATCGCGTTGACGGGAGCGGGTTCGGCATTCCCGTACGGAGACGATCCCGAGGACCGAAACATCCGGCTCGCTCCTAGCTTCCCATCCTTGGATGATCTGCAGAAGTCGATGGACGGGGTCGCGACGTGCGTTTTGCTCGCCGCGACCGAAAGGCTTCTCGACAGGTGAATGGAATACGCCCGAGAGGGCGTATTCCATTCAGCTCTGGCGTAGTCGCTCAGTGACCGATAACTACCGCGCCTTCTGGCGCTTCGGCGAGTAGGCCCGGTCGCAACAGGAACCCCGTGACGACCGCGCCCAGCACGAAGATCCCACTTGCCCACCAGAACGTCGTTGTGTAGCTGGCGAGTTCGGCGTTGGCCTGCAGCAACGCCGCACTCGATGCCGTCGCCACGTTGTCTGTGACGTACGTGGCTGCGGCGCTCGCTGCGACGGTACTGAGCAGCGCCGTACCGATCGAGCCGCCGATCTGCTGCATAGTGTTGACCGTGGCGGAGGCGACGCCCGAGTCGTCGAGGTTCACCCCGGAGATTGCACTCTGAAAGGCCGGAGCCATGGAGGCGCCGAGTCCGAGGCCCATGATGATCAAGCCGGGCAGGATGTGCATCGGGTAGGTGCTGTCCAGTGAAACCTGAGTCAGGAGACTCATTCCGACCCCGGCGATCAGCAGGCCTGTCGGAATCAGTACCCGGGGGCCGAATCGCGGCAGGATCACTCCCGTCGAGACAGTTGCGGTCACTATCAACGCGCCGATCATCGGCATGAATGCGAATCCGGTGGTGATCGGTGTGTAGCCGAGTGTGCTCTGCATGTAATAGGTGAGGAAGAGGAACACCGCGAACATGCCTGCGCCGGTGACGAAGACAGCGAGGAATGACCCGGCGCGTGTCCGGTCGAGGATGATGCGCAGTGGCAGCAGAGGATGCACGACGCGTCGCTGGAGGACGACGAACACTCCGAGCAATGCTGTACCGATGATGAGGAACGCAAGGGTGACCGTGTTGCCCCAGCCGTCGGATTCTGCGTGTGCGAAACCGTATACGATGGCGAACAGCGCGGCCGAGACGGTGACTGTTCCCGGAATATCGAGCTTGGGCCTGGTGGTGACCGCATGCTTGGCCAGCAGGATGAATCCGGCGATGAACGCCACCCCGGCGAAGATCAGGTTGACGTAGAGGCTCCAACGCCAGGTCGCCCACTCGGTCAGTATGCCGCCGAGCAACAGGCCCAACGCGCCACCGCCACCGGCGATTGCACCGAAGATGCCGAATGCTTTCGCTCGCTCCTTCGGATCCGTGAACGTGGTTGCCAGCAGCGACAGTGCCGCCGGTGCGAGAAGTGCACCGAATACGCCCTGGCCTGCGCGAGCTGCGACGAGCATTCCGAAGTTCACCGATGCGCCCCCGACCGCGGACATGAGGGCGAAGCCGACGAGCCCGACGAGGAAGGTGTTGCGACGACCGAACAGATCGCTGAGTCGGCCGCCGAGGAGCAGGAGACTGCCGAAGGCCAGCGCGTAGGCGGTGATGATCCAGGAACGGTTGCTGTTGTCGAAGCCGAGATCGAGCTGGGCCGCCGGCAACGCGATGTTCACGATGGTCGCGTCCAGCACGACCATGAGCTGAGCCAGGCCAAGGGTGGCGAGAACCAGCCAGCGAACGCGATGTGATTTTGCGTCAGCAGTTTCTTCCGAGGCCGGTGACGTCGATGTCTCGACGCTATCCGAAGACAATGCGGTCATATTCGTCCTTCTGTCGACTATGCGGAGGTGTACTCTCCGGTTATCGACCAAAGGTAGCAGCTAAGCGGAGGTCAATCCTCCGCTTATCGGGTGAAACGGACATTCAGATGAGTGTGAGAGCTGACACAGCGGCAAAGAAGCCGCTTCGGGCCGACGCGGAACGAAACCGCAAACGCATCGTCGAGGCAGCTCGCGAGCTGTTCGCATTGCGCGGAATCGACATCACTCTCGACGACGTCGCCGATCATGCGAAGGTCGGCGTCGGAACCGTCTATCGGCGCTTCTCGTGCAAAGAAGAGCTCATCGATGGTGTCTTCGAACAGCGGCTCGAGGAGATGACCGTGTTCGCTGAGGAGGCGTTGACCACCGCCGACCCGTGGCAAGGCCTCGTGGTGTTCCTCGATAGATTGTGCGAGGGGATGTCCGCAGACCGGGGTCTCGGTGAGGTCGTACTCGGCACGGACGAGGGCTGCGCGGGGATCGCGCAGGTGCGCGAACGGCTCGAGCCCTTCGTCGAGAAGATCGTACTCCGAGCGAAGGCGTCGGGTCAGCTCCGCGGCGACGTCGAGGTCAACGACATCATTCCGCTGATCAGCATGGTCTCCACAGGCGCCGAATTCACCTCCGCGGTGGACGCCGGCAATTGGCGACGCTATTTCACCGTGGTTCTCGACGGGCTCCGATCCGAACCCGGTGCGGCGACCGCTCTGCCGGGGCGTGCACTCACCGGAATCGAGCTCGACTCGGCCAAAGCTGCAATGCATCGCCGTCGCCGCTGATCTGGTTTTTGTGATTGTTCACAAGGTTCACGCCGGTGCGCGGTGGGTTGAACCATCAGTCTTTCGCCTGTGCTGTACATCACGTATGGTCCGTCACGAGTGTTGCTACTGCCTAGTAATAACGGCGGCGACAGTGGACCTATGGGGGTAATGCATGCGAGCGTCACGGGTAGTCGGACCGGCCGTCGGAGCCGTTCTGCTGGCAGCAACAGCGATGACGCCCTTGGCGTCGGCTCAGCCGCCATCGGGTTCATCGACCGGATCGACGGTGGAGTCCGACTTCTACCTACCTCCGAGCCCGCTGCCCGACGGCGACGCCGGAGACGTCATTCGCTCCGAGCCCTCGAGTTTGGCGATCTCGGTGCCCACCATCGGTGGGACACTCCCCGGCGAGGCAACTCGAATCATGTACCGCAGCAATGACTCCAACGGTGATCCGATCGCAGTGACGGGCACCTACATCGATCCGGCAGCAGACTGGACCGGCCCGGGCCCGCGACCACTCGTGAGTCTCGCGCCTGGTACGCAGGGGCAGGGCGACCAGTGTGCGCCATCGAAGATGTTGAACAACCTCATCACCTACACGCCGCCGTTCGACGCCATGGTGGAGTACGAAGTGCTCGCCGCGTACGCGTTGCTGTCTCAGGGGTATGGCGTCGTCATCACCGACTACGAGGGGCTCGGCACCCCGGGTGCGCACACTTACGTCAACCGCGCTGCCGAAGGACATGCTGTTCTCGATGCTGCTCGGGCGGCGCAGAGTCTTTCCGGCACAAAGATTTCCACCGAAGGACCGGTCGGGCTGTACGGCTACTCGCAGGGTGGTGGCGCGGCGGCGTCCGGTGCAGAGCTCGCATCCGAGTACGCGCCCGAACTGAACATCGTCGGAACGTACGCAGGGGCTCCGCCTGCTGATCTGAAGTCGACACTCGAACAGGTGGACGGCACCATCCTCACCGGCGTTATCGGGTACACGCTCAACGGTTTGCTCGAATCCGACCCCGATCTGCGTCAGATCCTCGACGAGAACATCAACGGCGCAGGCCAGGCGATGCTGAAACAGGTCGCGGATCAGTGTGTCGGCGACACGATTCTGACGGTCGGGTTGCATCGCACGCAGGAGTACACCAACACTGGCGAACCGATGTCGGTTGTTCTCGACAGGCTACCCAGGGCCCAAGAGATATTGGCGGCCAACAAGATCGGCGAGCGGACACCGGACGCACCCGTGCTCATCCAGTCCGGCACTTCCGATGACATCGTCCCGCACGGCCAGGCTGTGCAGCTTGCCGCTGACTGGTGCAGTCAGGGCGCTACCGTTCAGCTCAGTAGTGCGCAGGTTCCGGCCATTGTTCCAGGATCTGGTGCAGGACACCTGATTCCGGATCTACTCGGACTCGGCGAAGCGCAGAGCTGGATGAAGGATCGATTCTACGGAGTTCCGGCGCCGTCGAATTGCTGAGGTGATCTCGTACGGTCCGTGCACTGTCAGCGCGGGCCGTACATGATCACGGCGACGCCGAGAAGGCAGAGTACTGCTCCCGTCACGTCCCACCTGTCCGGCTCGAAACCGTCGGCAATCATTCCCCAGGCGAGAGATCCCGCGACGAAGACACCGCCGTACGCGGCGAGGATGCGGCCGAAATTGGCGTCCGGCTGCAGCGTCGCGACAAAGCCGTAAGCACCGAGCGCAACGACACCTGCGCCGACCCAGATCCAACCGCGGTGCTCTTTGACCCCCTGCCACACCAGCCATGCCCCGCCGATCTCCAACACTGCGGCGACGCCGAACAACAGGATGGATTTGAGTACCGTCACGTGTGCACGATTCCATATGTTCACCGAAGTGCCATAGGTTTCCTAAGTGTAGGAGGATCAACACTCGGGTAACAGAGTGAAGTACGTACACAGCGAGGGACGGCGGCGGATGATCATGATCGATCGAAGTCAATCGAGTAAGCCCAACGGAGATAGGTGACCTATGCGTGAGCAGTACAACGTCACGTTGGGGACCCTTGCGGCCGATCTGGCATCGATGTGCGGACTCGCTGAGGCAGCGATGGAGTCGGCTACCCGAGCCCTGCTCACCGCTGATCTCGCGGTCGCCGAACACACCATCTCCGGCAGGGAAGCAATCGACCGAGCCGCAGCCGACTGGGAGCACCAAGCTTTCGGTGTCCTCGCGCTGCAGTCGCCCGTCGCACTGGACCTGCGGATCATGGTCAGTGGACTTCACATAGTCGCCGATCTCCAACGGATGGGTGGGTTGGCTATCCACGTCGCCGAGCTCGCACGGCGCAGGCACCCGGCGCACGTACTACCGGTCGAGGTGGAGAGAGTGTTCGCCGAGATGGGACGCGTCGCCGTCGAACAGGCGGATTCGACTCGCAAGGTTCTGCTCTCCCGCGACGCGGAATTGGCCGCCGAGCTGCAGACCAAGGATGAAGCGATGGACGAACTCCACCGGAGCTTGTTCACGCTGACGTCGGCGCCGGGCTGGCCGCACGGCATTCCTGCTGCAGTCGACATCACGTTGCTCGGCCGATTCTATGAACGGTTCTCCGATCACACTGTCGAGGTTGCCAAGCGGGTCATTTTTCTCGTCACAGGTGAATTTCGGTCCGACGAGACATAGTCGAGCCACACTGTGCGGCCACGACATCGCGGCTGGAACCCGATAACGGAATTTCCTGCCGCATGGGAGGATCGGAGTCATGTCTCCTACTCTGCACCTGGTCGGCGACCCCGAAGCCGATGCGCTGCTCGCCGAGGACCCTTTCGCGTTGCTGATCGGAATGCTTCTCGATCAGCAGGTTCCGATGGAATCGGCATTCGCCGGTCCCAAGAAGCTCGTCGACCGTCTCGGCGATCTGGACGTCGAGACCATCGCTACGGCCGACCCTGAGGAGTTCGCGGCCGTGTGCGCCATCACGCCTGCAGTACATCGCTTTCCGGCTTCGATGGCCAAACGCATTCAAGGACTCGCGGAATACCTGGTCGAGAACTACGACGGCAACCCGGATCAGATCTGGCGCCGCGAGAGTCCTGACGGACCCGAAGTACTGAAGCGACTGAAGGCTTTGCCTGGATACGGAGATCAGAAGGCCCGCATCTTTCTCGCGTTGCTGGGCAAGCAGATGGGAGTGACGCCCGACGGGTGGCGCAAGGCCGCGGGCGCTTACGGCGACGAGGGATCGCGGCGGTCGATTGCCGATGTCGTCGACGAGAAGTCGCTCCTCGAGGTCCGTGAATTCAAGAAGGCAGCCAAGGCAGCAGCCAAGAACAAGTGACGTATGAGCACTGGCTGCAGAGCCTCGACGAGGCCTCGCTGGCCTCCCTTCTCCACAAGCGTCTCGACGTGGCACTCGATCCGCCGCCACGCACGTATGCCGCACTCGGTCACCTCCTGCGGCGGGATCGATCGTTGGATGCCGCCATGCGTGAACTCGACGTGGGTGCCCTCTCATTGCTCGTGATACTCGCTGGAGGCGAATCGATGTCGCGTTCGGACATCGGCGCAGCGGTCGCGGAGGGGATCCATTGCACGACATCCGATGTAGATCGAGCTGTGGGATCGCTGATCGATCTCGGACTCTGCTCGCCGGTAGGTGCGGGCTACGCCTCCATCGTCGACGACGTAGAACGTCTGAGTCTGCACGCGCTCCTCGAAGTGTCGCAGCCAGTCTTGGTCGAGCGAGGCGCGGCGAATGTGCAATCTCAGGAACTTGCTGTGGCCGGGTTCTGCGACCTCGTCGAAGCAGTGCTCGTCGAAGTCGATGCAGGCTCTGTGAAAGCGGTCAGGGCGGGGGGAGTGGGGAGCCGTGAGGTTCGGACGCTTGCCAAGGGCGTCGGTGCTGATGTCGACGTCGTCGAACTGGTTCTCGGTCTCTCCGGCGAGCTGCGTCTTGTCGAAGCTCGTGCCCCGCTACTGCGATGCACGACCGAGTACGACGAATGGCAATCGATGGACCGGGCAACGAAATACACCAAATTTGTGGAAGCGTGGTGGTGGTCGGAGGGCGCCGCAACGAATTCCTTGCAAGCGAACGGCAAGCGTGCTCGGATACTCGGTCCGATCGCTCCGAATCCGTCGACGGCGGTGCTTCGTCGACGGATGATCGACTCGATCCCGGACGGTGGTTTTCTCGACGTCGACTCGGCTGTGGACTACACGGTGTGGAAGCTGCCCCGGTTCGCGGCCGAGGCAAACGCCGGTGATGTCGCGGCCGTATGGCGCGAGGCATCCGCACTCGGGATCATCGTCGACGGTGCTCCGACAGACCTGTCACGATTGCTCGGCAGGCTGGGTACTACCGTCGATGCGACGGTGTTTGCACCCGCGGTGCACGAGCTCGTTCACCGAGCAGAATCAGCAGTGCGGTTGTTGCCCGATCTCACTGCCGTGGTGTCCGGACCTGTGAGCGAACGTGTTTCGCTGCTTCTCACGGGGGCAGCGACCCGCGAAGCGCGCGGTGCTGCGTCGGCCTGGCGGTTCAGCGACCGATCGATCCGCGGCTGGCTCGATCGAGGTAGCTCCGGCGAAGAACTACTCGAGTGCTTGGCTGCAACCGCATCGACCGAAATGCCACAGTCACTCGAATACTTGATCCGTGACGTCGTGCGCAGGCACGGGACTATCACCGTCGACGGGGTGTCCGGGCGTATCGAGTCTCGAGATGCCGCGCTCATTGCAGAGATTCATGCGCGCGCACTGTTCGAGGCCGAAAGGTGCGATGACTCAGTCCTGGTCCCGTCGATACCGACGCACAAGGTGCTCGCGGCGTTGCGATCCGCGGGCTACGCCCCAGTGCTCACCGGCGACTTCGTACCGACAGAGGTGGCCAGGATGGAACCTCGACCGCTACAGCCGCGCATTGTTCCCATCTTGCCGCAACGCACCGATGTCGGGGAGTTGGCGCGCGCCCTCGTGACAGGTGTTCCAGCCGAAGTCGATGTAGCCCGATTGGCTGCGCGTGTGAAGACCGTTCATCACCTCCCGGCCCGAGATGCCGATGCCCTCGCTGGGGCCATCGCGCTCGGCACCGTGGTGACGGTCGATGTACTTACCGCGGGCGTGGGCATCGTCAAGGACACGATCGGTGACATCCTTCTCGATTCCGGTACGTTGCATGCCTGGTCGGAACGGTTGCAGACCAGGCGGAGTATCGAGATCTCGAACATCCGGATGGTCGTGACACCGCGGTTGTGAACTCGAGGTTGGGCCATCGACGCCGATGTCGGCACTCGCCGGTACCCTTTCGGCGTGGCTCTCTACCGGAAGTACCGTCCTGCGACGTTCGCTGAGGTTGTCGGGCAGGAGCACGTCACCGAGCCCTTGAGTGTGGCGCTCAACTCCAACCGAATCAACCACGCCTACCTCTTCTCCGGCCCACGTGGCTGCGGCAAGACTTCGTCGGCACGCATCCTCGCGCGGTCGTTGAACTGCGCCGAGGGCCCTACCTCCACACCTTGTGGGGTGTGCAATTCCTGTGTCGCGCTCGCACCGGGTGGCCCCGGAAACTTCGACGTCGTAGAGATGGATGCAGCAAGTCACGGCGGCGTCGACGATGCTCGTGATCTTCGGGACAAAGCGGTGTACGCACCCGCCGAGTCGCGCTACGTCATCTTCATCATCGACGAGGCGCACATGGTGACCACGGCGGGCTTCAACGCGCTGCTCAAGGTGGTCGAGGAGCCGCCGGAGCACCTGGTCTTCATTTTCGCCACCACCGAGCCGGAGAAGGTGCTGCCGACCATTCGGTCACGCACGCACCATTACCCGTTCCGGTTGCTGCCCCCGTCGACCATGCGCGGACTGCTCGAGAAGATCTGTGCGCAGGAGAACGCGATCGTCGCGGATCCAGTGTTTCCGCTCGTCATCCGGGCAGGAGGTGGATCGCCGCGTGACTCGCTGAGCGTGTTGGATCAGCTTCTCGCGGGCGCTGGTCCGGAGGGCGTGACGTACCCGCGGGCGTTGTCCTTGCTCGGAGTCACCGATGTCGCTTTGATCGACGAGGCAGTCGACGCTCTCGCAGCCGGCGACGGTGGCTCCCTTTTCGGCACCATCGACAAGGTCGTCGACGCCGGTCACGACCCCCGCAGGTTCGCCGCTGACCTCCTCGAACGGCTGCGCGACCTTATCCTGATGCGTGCCGTGCCCGACGCCGGGGAACGCGGTCTGGTCGATGTGCCTGGCGACGTGCTCGAACGACTCCGTGACGAGTCGACGCGCATCGGCGCGGCAACCTTGGCGCGGTACGCGGAAATCGTGCACTCCGGATTGGGGGAGATGCGTGGCGCCACGGCACCGCGACTTCTCCTCGAGGTGATGTGTGCACGCATGCTTCTGCCGTCCGCTTCCGACGCCGAATCTGCTGTGCTGCAACGTCTCGAGCGTCTGGAACGGCGTCTCGACGTGACCCTTCCCGCCGGTGAGCAGGCCGCGGTCGATCGGGCCGCGGTCGATCGGGCCGCGGTCGTCGAAAATGCGGCCCCTAGGCGGATCGAGGCGTCGGCACCAACGGCCCCGGTGGAGGACACTCCGTCGAAGTTCGTCCGCCCCTCGCAACGGCCCGTGGCTGAGGCACCTACGCCAGCCGTGCCTGCACCTACGCCCGCTGCGGCACCTGCCACGCCCACGCCCACGTCCCCGCCTTCGGTGACCGTGCCTGTGCCGGCGCCCATCGTGACGCCGGAGCCGGAACCACAGCCCGAGCCGGAACCACAGCCCGAGCCGGAACCACAGCCCGAGCCGGAACCACAGCCGGAACGGCAGCCTGAGCCCGAGCCGGTCCACGTGGCGGAGCCAATGCCGAATGCTGTGCCCGAACCGAGTGCGGAGCCTGCGCTCGTCGCCAGTCACGAGTCGCCTTCGGTGCCCGAGCCGGCTCTTGTATCTCAGCCGGAGCGAGAGCCCGAGACTGAATCCAAGCCCGAGCCTTCAGCTGTAGTTGAGCCGGTTGTCAGTGAGCCGGTTGTGACTGAGCCTGAGCCCGCGCCGGCTCCCGTCGCAGAGTCGAATCAACCCGACGCGGCGGCGGTACGTGCGGTGTGGTCCGAGGTCAGGACCAAGGTTCGTGAGCGCAGCCGTACGGTCGAGGTCATGTTGTCCGGGGCGTCGGTGCGCGCCGTCGACATCGATTCGATCACCCTCGGCCACGACTCGGCTCCGCTGGCCAAGAGGCTTGGGGAACCGCGAAACGCCGATGTCATTCGCGACGCATTGCGTGATGTGTTCGGAGTCGATTGGGCTGTGACCTGCGTCGTGGGTGCGACTGCACCGACCGAAGAGGCCACGGTATCAAAGGGTGGTCCCGAGGCTCCGAAAGCCCCGTCGACGAAATTCTCACGACCGAGCCAGAGCAACAAGACGGCGCGAACGACCGAAGATGCGTTCGGGTCGGCGGGGGATGGATCGGGGTACGAAGATATTCCGCCACCTGAAGCGCCGGACTACCCTGACGACCCCGAGCCGACAGGTCCGCCACCGCCGGAAACCGCTGAGGACGAGGAAGAGCTCATGAAGGCGGCCGCGGAGCCAGCGGATCCGTCGATCAGGCGCGACCCGGATACCGTGGCGCTGGAGTTGATCCAAACCCAGCTGGGCGGAACTCCTCTGAAGGAGTAGCGCTGCTCGTAACGGAGAAATCCGCTCAGGCGAAGTTGTCGCCGAGTGCGCTCTTGTGCACTCGACAACAAGGAGCTAGGCCGGCTCGATATCTTCCGGATCCACGAATACGAGGCGTCCGTCGTCGAGCGCGACCGCATATCGACGGGCGAGAGCCCAGCCACGATCTGTCACCGAGGCTTGTTGGTCGCCGAAGTCTTCCTTGACTACGCCGGACTCTTTTGGCCACTGCTCGCGCGAGAGCTCGGCATCGGAGCTGTAACGGACCTTCACATGTGCGCCGACAGCAACGGGCTGCTGGGTGTCCATGGACATCAACTCCTGATCTTCCACAAATATCCCCCCGCTATGTCGATTGTAGGTCTACCCAGCACCTTCGAAACCCAAACTGCCCGTTCGGTCACAGACAATGCTCGTTTAGGTCCTGTCGCTTCTGCGGTAACACGTTCTAGTCTGTACACAGCCGAGGTGTATTCCTCGTGTCCTGCAGCGTCCTGACCGGCGCTGCCACCGAAATCAGTACGTGGAAGGAACTGCACGCTGTGACTACAGAGGCGTTCATTTACGAAGCCATCAGAACCCCGCGCGGTAAAGGGAAGAACGGCTCGCTGCATTCCGTGAAGCCGCTCTCGCTGGTTACCGGGCTGATCGACGAACTTCGTCGTCGATTCCCGGATCTGGACGAGAACCGCATCTCGGACCTGATCCTGGGCGTCGTGTCGCCGGTAGGCGATCAGGGCATGGACATTGCCCGCACCGCCGTTCTCGCCGCGAAGATGCCGGACACCGTGGGCGGACTCCAGCTCAACCGGTTCTGCGCTTCCGGTCTCGAAGCAATCAACCTCGCCGCACAGAAGGTGCGCTCGGGCTGGGATGAGCTCGTGATCGCAGGCGGCGTCGAATCGATGTCTCGTGTTCCGATGGGTAGCGACGGTGGCGCGTGGGCGATGGATCCTGCAACCAACTACGACACCTACTTCGCCCCGCAGGGGATCGGCGCCGACCTGATCGCGACGATCGAGGGCTTCACTCGCGAAGACGTCGACGCATACGCAGTGCAGTCGCAGGAGCGCGCGGCAGCAGCATGGTCGGGTGGATACTTCGCCAAGTCGGTCGTGCCCGTCACAGATCAGAATGGTCTGCTCATCCTCGATCAGGACGAGCACATGCGTCCGGGAAGTACCGTCGAATCGCTCGGCAAGCTGAACCCGGCGTTCGCCGGAGTTGGCGCCATGGGCGGATTCGACGACGTCGCGCTGCAGAAGTACCACTGGATCGACAAGATCAAGCACGTGCACACCGGTGGTAACAGTTCCGGCATCGTCGACGGTGCAGCCCTCGTTCTTGTCGGCAGCGAGCAGGCAGGCAAAGACCTGAATCTCGTTCCGCGAGCGCGTGTCGTAGCAACCGCGACGAGCGGCGCCGACACCACCATCATGCTCACCGGACCGACACCGGCAGCGAAGAAGGCTCTTGCGGCGGCAGGCCTGACCGTCGACGACATCGATCTCTTCGAGTTGAACGAGGCGTTCGCCTCGGTCGTGCTGCGGTTCCAGAAGGACCTGAACATCCCGAACGAGAAGCTCAACGTCAACGGCGGAGCTATCGCTATGGGTCACCCGCTGGGCGCCACCGGAGCCATGATCACCGGAACTGTGCTCGACGAGCTCGAGCGCCGCGGCGGCCGTTACGCACTCATCACCCTGTGCATCGGCGGCGGCATGGGCGTTGCCACCATCATCGAGCGAGTCTGAGGCGGAGACATGACAAACACTGAAGCAAGCAAAGACAACATGATCAAGTGGGAGCAGGACTCCGACGGCATCGTCGTGCTCACGATGGACGACCCCAACCAGGGCGCCAACACGATGAACCAGCTGTACAAGGACTCGATGGCCACTACCATCGACCGTCTCGAAGCCGAAAAAGACTCGATCACGGGTGTAGTCATCACCTCCGCGAAGAAGACCTTCTTCGCCGGTGGCGACCTGAAGAACATGATGAAGATCGGACCCGACGACGCACAGCAGGTGTTCGACGAGGCCCAGAACCTCAAAGCGCAGCTGCGCCGCATAGAGAAGCTCGGCACCCCCGTCGTCGCAGCTATCAACGGTGCTGCACTCGGCGGTGGTTTCGAAATCGCACTCGCAACGCATCACCGTATTGCGGCGAACGTATCCGGAGTCCAGCTCGGCCTCCCCGAGGTCTCCCTCGGACTGCTTCCCGGTGGCGGTGGCGTCACACGCATCACCCGCCTCCTCGGCATCCAGACCGGCTTCATGACGGTCCTCGCCCAGGGCACCCGATTCCGTCCCGACAAGGCGCTCGAGATCGGTCTCGTCCACGAACTCGTCGACAGCATCGACGCGCTCGTACCGGCAGCCAAGGCGTGGATCAAGGCCAATCCAGAGGGCGGCGTCGCTCCTTGGGACGTCAAGGGCTACAAGATTCCAGGTGGAACACCGTCGAGTCCAGCGATGGCCGCGGTTCTGCCTGCCTTCCCCTCGAACCTGCGCAAGCAGCTCAAGGGTGCACCGATGCCCGCGCCGCGTGCAATCCTCGCCGCTGCAGTCGAAGGGGCCCAGGTCGACTTCGACAACGCGTCGACCATCGAGTCGCGGTACTTCACCGAGTTGGTCACCGGGCAGATCTCGAAGAACATGATTCAGGCGTTCTTCTTCGACATTCAGGCGATCAACGCAGGCAAGTCGCGTCCGGACGGTATCGAGAAGACGAAGTTCACCAAGGTCGCAGTCCTCGGTGCAGGCATGATGGGCGCCGGAATTGCCTACGTGTGCGCAAAGGCCGGCATCGACGTCGTGCTCAAGGACATAGCCATCGAGTCTGCGCAGAAGGGCAAGGCGTACTCCGAGGCCATCGAGGCCAAGGCACTCTCGCGTGGGAAGACCACCCAGGAGAAGTCCGACGCACTGCTGGCTCGGATCCACCCGACCGCCGATGCCAAGGATGTCGAAGGCGCCGATCTCGTCATCGAGGCAGTCTTCGAGTCCGAGGAGCTCAAGCAGAAGGTGTTCCAGGAGATCGAGGACCTCGTCGATCCGACGTCGTTGCTCGGCTCGAACACCTCGACGCTGCCGATCACGAGCCTGGCGAAGGGAATCAAGCGCCAGGAAGACTTCATCGGGATCCACTTCTTCAGCCCGGTCGACAAGATGCCGCTAGTGGAGATCATTCGCGGTGAGAAGACGTCGGACGCTGCTCTGGCAAAGGCATTCGACCTGGTCCAGCTCATCAAGAAGACCCCGATCGTTGTCAACGACAGCCGTGGATTCTTCACCTCGCGCGTCATCGGCACCTTCATCAACGAGGCAATCGCGATGCTCGGCGAGGGCGTCGAGCCGGCATCCATCGAGCAGGCAGGTCTACAAGCGGGCTACCCTGCAGCGCCGCTGCAGCTCTCGGATGAGCTGACGCTGACGCTGATGCAGAAGATCCGCAAGGAAACCGCGGACTCGGTGATCGCCGCAGGCGGCACTCCTGCTGAGGATCCGGCTGGTGCGGTCATCAACAAGATGGTCGACGAGTTCGAGCGTCCCAGCAAGCTCAAGGGTGCAGGCTTCTACGAGTACGCCGACGGCAAGCGCACCGGCCTGTGGCCCGGACTGCGTGATGCGTTCAAGTCGGGTACCTCGGAAGCTCCGTTCGAGGATCTCATCGAGCGCATGCTCTTCATCGAGGCACTCGAGACGCAGAAGTGCTTCGACGAAGGCGTGCTGACTTCCACGGCCGACGCCAACATCGGGTCCATCTTCGGCATCGGGTACCCAGCCTGGACCGGCGGCGTACACCAGTACATCGTCGGCTACAAGGGTGGTCAGGCGGGCTTCGTTGCGCGCGCCGACGAGCTCGCGGCCAAGTACGGCGAGCGGTTCACAGCGCCGGACTCGCTCCGCTCCTAGTAGGACAAACGTGCGAGTGGGGACACGTCTTACACGACGTATCCCCACTCACATGTCGCGGTACGCGATCAAACGCTCGGCGCCGTCGGTGAATTGCTTGCGCATCAAAGTGCAGGCCGCGTCGACGTCGCCGGCGTCCAGGGCCTCGATCAGCTGCTCGTGGTTGCGCACGGCCGCGCGGCCCCATTCGGGGTCCGACGCATAGAGTCGGGTGGGGGTGTAGCGAGTCGCGTTGTTGAGAAACCACGCCAACTTGCTCGCCTCGGCCAGTCTGTTGATTACTCGGTGGAACTCGAACTCGTTGATTTCGACTTCCTCGGCCTTCCCGTTTGCCACGGCGGCGGCTAAAGACGCATTGAACTGTCTCAGCTCGGCGATCTCCGACTCGCCGATTTTCGGTGCCGCGCGCCGAACCAACTCGACGGCAATCCGGCCCTGCAGCCAAAAGATGTCCACGATGTCGGCTGGAGTCAGTTCCGAGACCACGTATCCGCGATGCGGTACGAGCTCGACCATTCCCTCGCCTCGAAGCGTCAGCAAAGCCTCTCGAACCGGCGTGACGCTGACACCGAGTTCGGCCGCCGTCTCGTCCAATCGGATGTAGTCGCCGGGGCTGACTTCTCCGGACATGACGAGATGCCGCACATGGCCCGCAACGTCCTCGGACAGCTGTGGCCGCCGACGCAGAGCTGATGCTGCGGTAGTTGTGCGCGCTCTACCTGCCATGACGATCAGCCAATCACAGTGTGTAGGTCTGCACTCAACTCCGGGGCCGGATCAACATTTTCGTAAGGGGCTCGACCACGCGTGCAGCGACCGGTCCGAGTACCGCCATCAACAGCACGTACGCGGTCGCGAGAGCAGCCAGTTCGCCGTCGACGGCGCCGGCCGCAACAGCGAGTCCCGCGATGACTATCGAGAACTCGCCGCGCGCGACCAGAGCTGCACCCGCGCGGAGCTGCCCAGGCCTACCGATGCCTTGCCGACCAGCGGCCCAGGCACCCGTCATGACCTTGGTGATCGTGGTCGCCACGGCCAGGACGACGGCCCAGCCGAGGACGGGCGGAATGGTCGAGGGGTCCGTATTCAGGCCGAACACGACGAAGAACATGGCGGCGAAGAGGTCGCGTAGCGGTTCGAGGATGCGGGTCGCGTTGTCCGCGGTCGAACCGGAGATGGCGATGCCGAGCAAAAAGGCGCCGACTGCTGCCGATACCTGTAACTCGGAGGCTATGCCGGCTACGACCAAGGCGGAGCCGAGGACCGTGAGTAGGACCACCTCGCGGTCAGGGCTGTCGACGACGGCAGAGACGAAGCGTCCGTATCTGAGCGCGATCACAAGCACGACGGTGATGACGAGCAGTGAGATTCCAACTGCCCCGAAGCCGCCCAAGATTCCGACTCCGGCTAGGACTGTTGTCAGTATCGGAAGGTAGATCGCCATTGCGAGGTCCTCGAACACGAGAATGGAGAGGACGACGGGTGTTTCGCGGTTACCGAGACGGCCCAGATCGGTGAGAACTTTGGCGATGATGCCCGAGGACGAGATGTATGTGACGCCGCCGAGAACGAGGGCGCCCACGCCACCCCAGCCGAGCATGAGCGCGACCACGGCTCCCGGCGCGAAGTTGAGGACGATGTCGACGACCCCCGCCATCCATGACCTGCGAAGCCCGGTGACGAGCTCGGTGGCGGTGTACTCGAGCCCGAGCAGTAAGAGCAGGAGAATTACGCCGATCTCGCTGGCCAGTTCGCTGAACTCGTCGATGCCGTCGAGCGTGATGAAGCCGCCGTTGCCGAAGCAAAGGCCGCCGAGGAGATAGAAGGGAATCGGTGAGACGCCGATGCGTCCGGCGAGTCTGGCGAGGAGGCCGAGTGCGAAGAACACTGCCCCGAGTTCGGTCAGCGCAAGTGCGCTCTCGGCCACAGGGAATCAGCCCTGTTTGTTCTTATGCATTGTTGTTCTCACACATTGCCGAGCAGCTTGGCGGCTGCATCCAGTCCCTCTGCCGTACCGACCGCAACGAGTAAATCGCCGGAGACGATCAGGAAGTCAGGATTGGGTGACGGTTGGACCTGACCTGCGCGCATGACCGCGACGATGGATACACCTGTCTTGGTGCGCATCGTGGTGTCGCCGAGAGTTCGGCCGTCGAATCGCGAGCCCTCTTTGATGCGGAGCTGCCGTGTGTTGATGCCGGGAAGTTCACGGTGTTCTTCCCCGAGCTGAGCAATGAGTTGCGGCGTGCCGAGCAAATTGCCCAGCGCCGCCGCTTCCTCATTGCTCAGTGTGATGGACGCCTGTGTCGCGTCGGGATCATCCATGCGCGAAACGATCAGCTCGTTCACGCCGTCCTTGCGGGTGATGACTCCGATACGACGCCCAGATGCGAGGGCGAAGTCCTTCCGCACCCCGATCCCGGGCAGCAGGGTCACTTCGACATTCATAGGGGAATGCTAACCCCAGTCGGTATGACCCGTACCGCCTAGAGCCCCTCGATCAGGACGCGACAGCGGCCAGCAGTGCTTCACGCTGGTTGGCGCCGAGTCCACCGATACGGCGGGTGTCTGCGATCGACAGCTGCTCGAGCAGCTGTGCGGCGCGCACCGAACCGACACCTGGAAGTGCCTTGATCAGTGCGGAGACCTTGGTCTTCTTGACGATCTCGTCGCCCTCGGCCTTTGCGAGAACGTCAGCAACGCTCAGCTCGCCGGACTTGACGGCGGCCAGCAGCTTCGACCTGGCGGTACGTGCCTCGGCCGCCTTGGCCAACGCCGCGGTGCGCTGTTCCGGAGTCAATACTGGTAAAGCCATGGCCTTATCTCCTCGATAGTGGTGACCCGTCGCTCAATGACATGGTCGGGACCCTCTTGCATCGTGCCTGGTGGCTCGGACAATCTTTTCGAACGACACACGTGTCATTCGAAGTGAGCCACCGATCCTTCACCGCCAGGCTACGTCCTTTCGCTTTCGGGGTACGCCCCGACCAGCAGTTGGGTGGATCCGGATCTCGGCAACTGTGTCACTTCGGGCCAGCTGACGCCAGTAGCGAGCGGTGTCGGTAGCGCGTAAAGCCGCTCAGGCTCATCGTCCGGTCAGTTCACATCGGCGGGTGAGTACGAGCTTCGGAGAGCGACTTTGACGACCTTGCCGCTGGCGTTGCGAGGGAGAGCGTCGACAACCACGAGCTCCTTCGGATGTTTGTACCGTGCGAGGTGCTCGCCCAGCCAGTCCACGAGTTCCTCCAGAGTCAGATCCGGGGCCCCGACCGCGTCGGTCGATGCAACTACGGCCACGGGTACTTCTCCCCAGGCCTCGTCGGTTCGCCCGATGACTGCAGCTTCGCGGATCCGTGGATGTGAGAATAGGACGTTTTCCACCTCGGCGCAGTAGATGTTCTCACCGCCGGAGATGATCATGTCCTTCTTGCGGTCGACGACGAAGACGAAACCTTCGTCGTCTTGACGGACCAGGTCGCCGGAGTGGAACCAGCCACCGCCGAACGCGTCGGCTGTGGCGTCGGGGTTCTGCCAGTACTCGCGCATGAGAGTAGGGCCCCGGTAGACGATCTCACCGATCTCTCCGCGAGCGACGTCGTGCATGTCGTCGTCGACCACACGGGCCGAAACAGTGGCGATGACGCGTCCGACGGAACCGAGCTTGCGCAGTGCATCCGCTCCGTCGAGAACGCAGGTGATGGGTGACATCTCGGTCTGGCCGAAGACCGCGACGTTGAGTGCATCGGGGAACGTTGCCGACATGGACTTCAGGATGGTGTCCGACGCCGGGGCAGCGCCCCAGGATATGACGCGAAGCTTCACCGCGCGTGGCGCTCGCGATTGCTCGGCACATATCGCTTGCCACTGCACGGGCACGAGGAACAGTGTGGTGACTTCCTCGTATTCCAGGACATCCAGCAGCGCTGCAGGATCGAATGCGCCGACTGGGTAGATGACTGTCGGGACCCCTAGCAGCAGACTCGGGGCCAAGCTGCCGAGGGCAGCGATGTGAAACATCGGTGACGCGCAGAAGCCGATTTCGTCCACTCCGTGCATCTGCAGTGCGCGAATGCACGTCAGTGCTTGCGCCTGCATGTTGGCGTGGGTCAGCACAGCGCCTTTCGGTCGGCCGGTGGTGCCGGAGGTGTACATGATCAATGCCGGTGCATCATCGGGGACGTCGACGGGTGCAGCGTGATCGGCGTCGACGAGCAGTCTCTCGTACTCCTCACCGGCCGTGATCGTTGCTGTCACGGAATCCGATTGTGCTACAACTGCTTCGGCAAGTCGAGAGAGTGGCTCGTCGGTGACGAGTAGCGTCGCACTGCTGTTGTCGGCCAGGAACGCGACCTCAGGGGCGGTCATCCTGAAGTTCACGGGTACTGCCAGCGCGCCGAGCGCATTGATTGCCAGCACCGATTCGAGGTATTCGGGGCGGTTGAGCATAAGGATCATGACGCGATCCCCGGCGCCGACACCTCGTCGACTCAGGACGCCGGCGAATCTCGCGACCCGGTCGGAAAGCTTTTGCCAGGTAATGGATTCGCCGAGGAATCTCAGCGCGAGCCCGTCCGGATTCATCAGGGCGTGGCGACGAATCTGGTTGTTCCAGTTGTTTCGAACCGAACGTTGCGGCTCCTGGCTGTGATCGGATGAGTCCATTGCTGGTTCCTCTTTCGCGCGCTGCCGGCTGTCAGGGGTCGAACCGCACTCGGCGGCTACTGGCGATCTTCACCGGTCAGAGTGTCGTGGGTTGCTCCGCTCGTGGACCGACACTGCATTCGGGTGTGTACGGACACGTCGGTGGGTCGGCGAGCGCGCCGAGCTGGCTCGGACGGTAGCCCCGCGGGTAGCCGGGGTACGTCTTGTTCTTCGAATCGTCGGTGGTTCTCGAATGCCTACGCTTGGGCATGAATCGTTCCCCGCGCGCTTTGGCGCGCAAACTCGCTACCGCGATGCGACGCAGAGTCGGTGAGCCGGCCGGGAAGCCGAACGCGTGCGCCATCTTGTCGTCCATCAGCGCATAGACACCTTGTCGTACCGCCGGATGCAGTGCCGTCGGAAACCATGAGCAGAACAAGTCGAGGGTGTACTTCCCGACGCGGTTGTTGTCCTCGGTGTACCGGAACGTGCGCTCTTCGTAGTCGAGCTTGAATCGCGCGAATTCGGTGTAGGACTCCGGAATGTTCTTGATACCCATACGAATTCCGACTTCGCGGTAGAAGTGGAACGTGGCCAGGCGTTCCTTCGGGTGCAGCCGACGCCAGCCGTATCGGTCGATCCAATCGATCGGCTCGTAGATGAATGTGGTCAGGACATAGAGCAAATCGTCGTTGTCGATGTCGTACTTGCCGTGCATTCGATTGATCGTCCGCAGTGACTCGCGTCCCCTCTCGGAGTCGTAGCCGTGCTCGAGCATCTCCGCCATCAGGAGCGATGTGTCGTCATAGCGCTTCTGTGGTCGATTCTCGAATTCGCCTGTCTTCTCCAGCAGTTCGGAGATGGTCGGGACACAGTATGTCCGGAACAGGGCAAATTCGAGAGCGCGTTGGTAGTCCCATGGAAATTCGCAGCCTGCGGTGATGAGATGGATCTCGTGGTTGTCCACTTTCGGATCGAGTTCCTCTATTCGCCGCAACCACCCGTACCGGCCACGCTTGGGAGTGACATCCATGTCAGCCTCTCCCGTGCCGCAGTTTGAGCATCAGTTTCGAGATCTTCATGTCACGTGCCTTGCGGTTCATCGTGAGTAGCTTCAGTGGTATCGCAAATTGCTGTACGGCAAGGGATTTGACGGTGCTGAACTCGCGGAGTCCGTCGGCGCCATGGATGCGACCGAAACCGGAATCGCCGGTACCACCGAACGGCAAAGCAGGAATGCCGGCGAACCCGAGGACGGAATTGACCGTCACGACGCCGCAATCGAGTCTTTCCGCTGCTCGTCGTCCGACCTCGGTGTCCTTGGTGAAGACCGAGGCGCCGAGTCCGTACACCGATGCGTTGGCGCGTTCGATACCCTCGTCGAGATCACGAACCTTGTTCACGACCACCGTAGGGCCGAAGGTCTCCTCCGTGATCGCAGTAGAATTCTCGGGAACGTCGGTGAGAATGACAGGGTCGATGTACGGGCCGTGCAGCGATTCGAGGCCACCGACGACAGCACGCGCGCCTTTGGCCAGAGCATCTTCGATCTGGCCTCGGACGATGTCGCTCTGCTTACCGAGGGTCATCGGACCGTACGAGGAGGATCCGGTACCGCCGGGCTTCAACGCTGATACTGCCGCAGCAAGTTTGTCGACGAAGTCCTCGTACACCGGAGCTGCGACATAGATCCGCTCGACACCCGCGCACGTCTGACCTGCATTGCCCATCGCACCGAATGCTGCAAACTCCACGGCTGCATCGAGATCGGCGTCAACGTCGACGAGCATTGCATCCTTGCCGCCGCATTCGGCGACGAGTGGGGTCAGCGACTGTGCGCACGTGGCCATGACCTTCTTGGCGGTGGCCGTGGACCCGGTGAAGGCGATCTTGTCGACTCCCGCAGTACACAGTGCTGCGCCGGTCGATCCGTCACCGGTGACGGTCTGAAATACCAGTTGTGCCGGTGCGAGGGACTCCCACTTCTTTGCCAGCCACACACCGACACCCGGGGTGAGCTCGCTGGGTTTGAACACTACCGCGTTGCCGGCCGCGAGTGAGTACGCGATGGAACCCATCGGGGTGTACAGCGGGTAGTTCCACGGCCCGATGACTCCGACGACACCGAACGGCCGGTAGCCCACATAGGCCTTCTGATTGGCGCTGATCAGTCCCGAGGACACCTTGCGCTGCTCGAGCGTCTTCTCGGCGTTCCGTGCAGCCCAATCGATGTGTTCGACGGCCATCATGACCTCGAGAATCGCATCCTCGTCCGGCTTGCCGCTCTCGGCGGAGATGACCGCGGCAAGGCTCTGCGCATCCTTGGCGATCGCGTTCTTGAATTCGAGCAACCAATTCTTACGTCCGCTGAAACCCTGAGTATCCCACCATCGAGAAGCGGCCCGAGCGCGGTCGACGGCCGCCTGGACTGCGGCGTCGTCGGCGATCGGATAGCTGGCCAACACATCGCCTGTCCTCGGATCGAGACTGTCGAACGTTGGAACTTTCATCTGCGTGACCTGGTCCGTCATCGGCCGAAATCCTCCCGCTCTCATCATCACATCACATATATTTGATGTGATTTACTGTTGTTTGGCTCACACTATGCGCCGCAATCGGTAGCGACAACCCCTTGTGATTCGGATGGGCCTGTTCCTCACGAATCGAGATCAGGAGCACCGCGATGAGTACGGATTTCACCCAGGAGCAATCGTCGTTCGCCCAGGCCGTAGCGGCCTTCTGTAGGCACGAGGCGGGCACTCGTGTGCAGCGCGACATCATCGGCAAGACCTACGGACTCTGATGGTCGCATCCAAACTCCGCCGCAGACCACAGCTGTCGGAGGAAGTTGCCGGACACATTCGAGGGCAGATCATGTCCGGGGCCCTACGGCCGGGACAGTTCGTCCGAATCGACGAGACGGCGATGGAGCTCGGGGTGAGCGCGACTCCGGTGCGGGAAGCGCTCGTCTCCCTTCGTGGAGAAGGCCTCGTCGAGCAAGTGCCGCACCGTGGCTACCGCGTCGGAGATCTTTCCAGGGAGGACATCGACGACATCTTCTGGCTGCAGGGCACGATCGCAACCAAGTTGGCACGTCGAGCGGCCCGAGTGATCACCGCGGTTCAGATCGAACAGCTGACCCACCTCAATGCTGGGCTACGCGAGGCAGTGGAGCAGGCGAACCCCGAGGCAATCGAGTCGTGCGAATTCGAATTCCATCGTTTCATCAACCGAGTCGCGGGTGGTTCGAAGCTCGCGTGGTTTCTCTTCGGCGCGATCCGTTACACGCCGGCCAGACTTTATGCGTCCGACCCGGCATGGGGCACCGAGTCCGTCCTGAGCCACGAGATCCTCATCGATGCACTGAGGCGAGGTGACCTCGATGCGGTCGGTGAGCAGATGTGTCGCCAGTTCGTGGACGGGGCCGAGCGGTTGACAGCACATCTCGAACGGGTAGGCCTGTGGGCCTCTCCGAACACCGTGGCGAGGTAAGGACGGGCGCCTAGCTCAGATGATGCGGTTGCGGATGGGACTTGTGCGCCTCGTCGGACCCCATGCCGTCCTGGCGACCGTGGCCTTCGGTGCCGGCAGTCCCGGCAGGAACGAGCTTGATGACGACCGATTTCGATGTCGGACAGTTGCTTCCCACCGCCGTCGAGTCCAGGGGAACCAACGGATTGGTCTCCGGGTAGTACGCCGCGGCGCACCCGCGAGGGGTGTCGTATTCGACGATCCGGAAGTGCGGCGCACTCCGCTCGATGTCGTCGTCGTCCCATTTGGTGACGAGGTCGACGTACTCGCCGTCCCGACAGCCGAGTGCGGCGATGTCCTCGCGGTGGACGAACACGACGCGTCGGCCGCCTTCGATTCCTCGGTAGCGATCGCTCAGGCCGTAGATCGTCGTGTTGAACTGATCGTGGCTTCGTAGCGTCTGGAGCAGTAGGTGGCCGTCCGGGACCTGTAGAACGTCGATCGGCAAGGCAGTGAATTCGCCTCGCCCGGAGTCGGTTTCGAAGGTTCGCGAATCTCGCGGTGGATGTGGGAGAACGAATCCGCCTGGCCTGCGAACGTTGACCTCGTACCCTTCACACCCCGGTACGACGCGAGAGATGTGCGTGCGGATGTTTCGGTAGTCCTCGCGCATGCTCTTCCAGTCGATGCCATGGCGGTCGCCCAAGGTGGCCTCGGCGATGCCGGTGAGGATGGCCACCTCGGATCGAAGGTGCGCACTGGCAGGCTTCAGCGGGCCGCGGGAAGAGTGCACCGAGCAGGTGGAGTCCTCGACGGAAATCCACTGTGGGCCCGAGGCTTGCACGTCCTGCTCGGTGCGGCCGAGTGTCGGGAGGATGAGCGCAGTCTCGCCACAGACGAGGTGTGAACGGTTGATTTTCGTCGAGATGTGCACGGTCATGCGCATACCGCGCATGGCCTCGAAGGTGACGTCGCTGTCCGGCGTCGCCTGGACGAAATTGCCGCCGAGTCCGAGGAAGAAATGGGCTTTACCGTCACGCATCGCGCGGATCGAGTCGACTGTGTCGAGACCGTTCTCGCGCGGTGGATCGAAACCGAACTCTGCCTCGATGGAGTCGAGGAAGTGCTGCGGGACTCGCTCCCAGATCCCCATGGTGCGATCACCCTGCACATTGGAGTGTCCGCGTACGGGCAGCAGGCCGGCGCCAGCCTTGCCGATATTACCCTGTGCCAGAGCCAGATTGGTGAGTTCTTTGATGGTGGCGACGGCGTTGCGGTGTTGGGTCAAACCCATGGCCCAGCAGAAGACGGTGGCCTTCGAATCACGAAGCATACGTGCCGCCTCGGTGATGACTTCCCTTGTCAATCCGGTGGATTCGGTGACGACGTCCCAGTCGAGAGCACGCACGTTCTCGCGCCATGCATCGAAGCCCGCGGTGTGGGCCTCGACGAATTCGTGGTCGAGTGCATCCCATTCGACGAGCAACGATCCGAACGCCTGGAACAGCGCCAGATCTCCGTTGATTTTGATCGGCAGATGCATGTCGGAAAGGTCCGTACCGTTACCGACCATTCCGCGGACGGTCTGCGGGTTCTTGAAGTTCACCAAACCGGCTTCACGCAGTGGGTTGATCGAAAGGATCTTCGCGCCGTTCTGCTTCGCCTTCTCCAGCGCCGACAGCATGCGGGGATGGTTGGTGCCCGGATTCTGGCCGGCGAGGATGATCAGTTCGGCGTCGTATACGTCGTCGAGCGTCACGCTGGCCTTACCGATGCCGATGGTCTCCTGCAACGCGATCGAGGTGGACTCGTGGCACATGTTGGAACAGTCGGGCAGATTGTTGGTACCGAATGCCCGCGCGAAAAGTTGGTAAGTGAAAGCCGATTCGTTCGATGCTCGACCCGAAGTGTAGAAAATTGCCTCATTGGGATCGGGGAGCGATCGAAGTTCCTCGCCGATGAGCCGGAACGCGTCATCCCACTCGATCGATTCGTAATGCCGGCTGCCTGGCCACTTCACCATTGGATGGGTGATTCGCCCCTGCTGCCCGAGCCAGTGTTCGGTGTGGCCGTCCAGGTCGTCAATGGTGTGAGCGGCGAAGAACTCAGGGGTCGCACGCGTCGTCGTTGCTTCTTCGGCCACCGCCTTGGCGCCGTTTTCGCAGAACTCGGCGACGTGCCGATGACCGGGGTCGGGATCCGGCCATGCGCAACTCATGCAGTCGAAGCCCTCGGCCTGATTGAGGTCGAGAAGCGTCTTCGCCGTCCGAACCGGGCCCATATGGCCGAGCGCGCGCTTCATCGACACTGCGACGGCGGTCAGGCCCGCAGCATGAGTCTTCGGTGTGCCGATGTCGAGCTCTGTTTCGTGACGCTCCATGCTGGGTCCTTTCGGGTCGGGCGAAGCTGCTACTTGCCGAGCATCCTGGCAACCAGGTCCACGTAAGACTGTTTCGCCGAATCCTGGCTCGTTCCTTCGAGCTTCGCCCATGCGTCGAATTTGGCGCGATTGACCATGTCGAGTCTTCCGGGCCGCTTACCCTCGGCATCGCCTTTCGAACCTTGCTTGAACAACGAATACAGGCTGAGAAGGTCGTCGTTGCTGGGCTTGGAGGTCAGCGTCTTCACGTCGATCTGGGCCTGCTGAAACGACTGCTCGAGATCGGACACTTTCGGCTCCCTTGTTGTGCGACGCGGTGCTCTGGTGATCTGCTCTCATCCGATCATGGCACGCGAGCGGAGTGCTGACGGGCTGTTCGTCCGGCATCGGCGACGAGGCGGACGCAGTGAGCGAGAAACTTCTCCCGTGTCGTGGTGACTGTTCCGTCGAGGTATCCGACGAACAACGAGGTGAGCGCTCCCACGACACCGATGGCGACCAGGTGTTGATCTTCGGCGTCGAGGTCGGTCAATTCCGCACGAACCAGGTCGACGAAGGTAGGGACGAGGGCAGTTCCGCTTCGGCTGATGGCAGGCTCGGACAGTGGTGCCAGCAGCAATACTCGACCTACGGCGGGATTGTCGAGGACCAGTTCGACGAAGGCGCGAACCGGTGCGGCGGCCCTGTCCTCCTCGGTGGAGGTCGCGACGGCGGTTTCGATGGCACCATGGGCCTGAACGCCGACGTGTGCGTAGACGGCTCGGACGTACTCGTCGCGGTCGGTGAAGCTCTCGTAGAAGTATCGCTCGGTCAGGGAGGCGCTCCGGCAGGCCGCACGGACGCTGATTGCGGGTCCGCCCGGGGATCCGAGGAGTGCAACACCGGCGTCGAGTAGCGTCGCGTATCGGTGTTTTCGGCGTTCGTCGATGTTCACCGGTCTCCTTGCCCTCTTGACCACGGATGTTGTCGAATCCTAGTCTGACAACATGTGTAGTCAGTCTGGGGTGGATCGGCCGATTCCGCTGGGGTCCGAATCGTTGACGTGGAAGTACTTCGGCGATTGGCGCGGAATGTTGCAGGGGGTATGGGCCGGATCCATGCAGAACATGCATCCCGGACTCGGAGCGGGCGTCGAGGAGCATTCGACTTTCTTCGACGAACGCTGGCAGCGCTTGTACCGATCGTTGTATCCGATCGGCGGCGTGGTCTTCGACGGCGACCGGGCCGAACGAACTGCGCTGGCCATCCGCGGATATCACGACAACATCAAAGGTATCGACGCCAAAGGCAGGCGCTATCACGCGCTCGACCCGGATACCTTCTACTGGGCACACGCAACGTTCTTCATGGGGACCGTTCTGACGGCGGACCACTTCATGGGTGGCCTCGACGAAGAACAGAAGCGCCAACTGTTCACCGAGCATGTTCAGTGGTACCGCTTGTACGGGATGAGCATGCGCCCGGTGCCCGAGACATGGGAAGACTTCCAGGTGTACTGGAGGTATATGTGCCGCGAGGTATTGGAAGACAACAAGGCCACTCGCGACGTCCTGGATCTGTCGGGGCTGGGGCCACCGCCGTACGCGTCGTGGATTCCAGCGCCGATCTGGGGCGTTCTCCGGCGACCGGTCGCGCGAGGTTTCGTGTGGCTTACCGTCGGACTCTACGACCAATCGATACGAGATCTTCTGGGCTACAACTGGACCGAGCGTGACGAACGAATTTTCTCCGTCGTGGGAAAGCTGGTCGACAAGGCGTTCGCCGTGATACCTCGGCGATACCGTATGCACCCGCGAGGGCGAGCCGGCCTGGACCGCGCGGCCGGACGTATTCCGGTCGACGCGGCACTACCCCAAACCCCGGCACGCAATCTTCCGCCGATCGGTGAGCGGAACGATCCGAAGCACTACAGTCCTCGGGTCTAGAGGTTCCACTCACCTGTCTACGGAAGCTGCCTAGGCATCCCACCAGGGTCGCAGTGGCAGCCCTGCTTCACCCTTGGGCCCGAGCTTGACGCCCAGGACCTGGTGCAGCTGAACGACATTGCGTTCGAATCCAAGACGGGAGCCGGCCATGTAGAGGCCCCAGATGCGGGCGGTTCCTTCACCGGCTTCGGCGACGCACGCGTCCCAGTTGTCGACAAGATTGCGGCACCACGCGGCCAGCGTTAGGGCATAGTGCTCGCGGAGGCTCTCCTCGTGCCGCACCTCGAGGCCGACATCCTGCATCTCGCTGATGATGCGCCCCGAGCCGGTCAGCTCGCCATCCGGAAAGACGTACCTGTCGATGAACGATCCGGCTTTGGCGTGGCTTCGATTGTCGGGGCGGGTGATGCTGTGATTGAGCACTCGACCACCGTCGCGCAACTTCGACTGGATGAAGCCGAAATACGCTGGATAGTTGCTCACCCCGATGTGCTCGGTGAGGCCGATCGAAGACACCGCATCGAAACCGGTCTCGGCGATGTCGCGGTAGTCGGAGAAGCGAACCTCGGCGAGTTCGGAGAGCCCTTCGTCGGCGATGGCCTTCTGCGCCCAGTCTGCTTGCTCGCGTGAAAGAGTCGCGCCGATGACCTTGACGCCACGTCGTGCGGCATAGCGGACCATCGAGCCCCAGCCGCAACCGATATCGAGCAGTCGGTCGCCTTCCTTCAATCCGAGCTTCTCGAACACCAGCCGGTACTTGTTCTCCTGTGCATCCTCGAGGGACTGCTCCGGTGAGGTGTATGCGGCACAGGTGTAGGTCATCGATTCTCCGAGTACGTACTCGTAGAACGTATTCGACACGTCGTAGTGGTGCGAGATCGACTCGGCGTCACGAGTCTTTGAGTGCCGCAAGCCCTCCGCGATGCGACGCCACCGCGGAATCGCCTCCTGTGGCGGCGGCGCGATGGGACGCAACAGGTCCCAGCCCAGAGAGCGGGTGATCGTGGCGAGTGTGAGGGCGGAGGGCCTGCGGAAGTGCAGCTCGTCTCCCATCACGCGCAACAACTCGTAGGGGTCTCCCGGATGTACGCCCTGCGCCTCGAGGTCGCCGGATACGTAGGCGCGGGCCATACCGAGGTCACCCGGAGCGGTCGCCAAGTAGGTGGTGCCGCGCGGACTCTTGAGCTTGAGTCCGAGTCTGGCATCCTCGGGTCCGGCGGCGCTGCCGTCGTAAGCGCTGAAACGGAGGGGGATGTTTCCGTCGGAAAGCAGCTCGAGAATCTCCGAGATGGTGAGCTTGTGGGTGCGGCTCGCGTCGCTACTGGTGGATTCTTTCAACGTTGTCATTTTCCTTGCACCGCTTTCGAGTACATGTCCAACAGACGTGACTTCGGATCGTACTTTTTCTTCAGTTCTTCGAATTTCTCGCCGCCGTACAGCGCGGCAAACTCTGCCTCGGAGTAGTAAGCATCCGAGTAGAGCGATTTATGCCCATCGAAGTCGGTGACCTTGTGTTCGATGGCACGGTTGGTGGCGCCTTCCGGTTGGCCGGGGACGATGGGGACCGAAGACCAGAAGCCGATGTTGACGTAGGTCTTCTCGGGCTGGAGCGGATACAACGGCCATGGTCGCGCACCTTCGGCGCCGTCAGGTGCCGGACCGCGAAGGCGCAACGGGCACAACCACAATGGCTCGATGGGGATTTCGTCGAGGAACCAGCGCAGAAACGGGGCGGTGTTCTCGATGGGAACCTCGACGTCCTGAACGACGCGCTCTCGCGGTGGTCTTCCCTTGCGGGCCTCGAGGCGATCGGCGATATCGTATTTGCGGTCGAGGCCGATGAGCTTCCAGTAGAAGCTGGAGCGTCGATACTTCTTCGGCCAGAGACGTCGTATTTTCGGGTTCTGGGTGCCGAAAGCACGTGAGCACCAGAACCAGTCGGTATCCCAACGCCACAGGTAGTCATGAATCGTCACTCGATCGGTCTTCGGCTCGCGGCCGTCGTGCTGGATCGAGCGGTAGAAGATGTCGGGCCCGGCGTGGTACTCGCTGACCGGGCCGGGCTCGGCCGTTTGGGTACCCAGCGTCAGGTAGCTTTCGTCGGCGGAGAACACGACGCCGTCGAGGTAGTGGACTTCGATGCCCTCGTACGCACGCTCGGAAACGATGGTATCCATCGTCGACTGCATCACGTCGAGATCGTGGAAGCGCACGTGACGGAGAGCGACGAACGGCTTTACCGGTTCGAGTTGAATCTTCAGTCGGGTCGAGTATCCGAGGGTGCCGTACGAGTTGGGGAAACCCCGGAACAGTTCGGCGTTCTCGCCGTCCGGTGTGGCGGTGATGATCTCGCCGTTTCCGGTGAGGACGTCGATCTCGAGAACGGATTCATGTGGAAGTCCGTTGCGGAAAGAGGTGCTCTCGATTCCGAGGCCGGTGACAGCACCGCCGAGTGTGATGGTCTTGAGCTGCGGGACGACGAGCGGAGCCAGGCCGTACGGCAGCGTCGCGTCGACCAAATCCTCGTAGGTGCACATTCCGGCCACATCGGCTGTCCGGTCCATCGGGTTCACCGTGATGACACTGGTCAGCCCCGATACGTCGAGTCCGGGGGCGGTCGAGCCTGCTCGCGCTCGGAAGAGATTCGAGGTCTTCTTCTCCAGTCGTACCGTCGCGTCCTCGGGGATTGCTCGGTAGCTTGCAAGTAGTGCGCAGACTCCGGCGCGATACGCGGCGAATCCGATCTCTCGAGGTTCGGGTCGTCGTCTCGTCAGCACGTTCGCGGAAGCCACGGACTGACGCTATCTCTACTGCAGGTCGAGGGCCACCGAGAATGCGGCCTCGTACGCAAAATTTCACGTAAACGTTGCGCGAAAGCAGCGTCTGAAACGGACTAATCGGTCAAATGGATGCGTCTTGCATGTCTTTTGCACGGCTAAATAAAAGTTGGTGAACCCTGTCACACCGCCGCATACCGCTGGGCCGGCGCAGCGCCAAGGGTGGGCAGAATGGTGCTTCGGTCCTGAATGGATTCATCGGAGGAGACAGAACATGGCTCAGGTAAGTGCACGCAGCTCCATCACCATCGCTCAGGGGGCCGAGAAGGTATTGGCTGCGCTCTCCGACTACGAAACGGTGCGCCCGCGCATTCTTCCCGAGCAGTATCTCGACTACGTGGTTGTCGAGGGCGGTCAAGGTGACGGCACAGTGGCCAAGTGGACACTGCAGGCCACCTCGAAGCGCTCGCGCAACGTCCTGGCCACCGTGACGGTCGCGGGATCGAAGATCACCGAGCGGGACGCCAACTCCACGATGGTCACGACCTGGACGATCGCCCCGTCCGGTACGGGATCCGAGGTAACGACGACGACCGAGTGGAAAGGTGCAGGCGGCATCGGCGGATTCTTCGAAAAAACTTTCGCGCCGCTCGGACTGAAGAAGATCCAGGCGCAGACATTGGCAAACCTGGAGCGCGAAGTTCGATAGAACGCCGTATGGCGACACGCACGTGTATGGATGCTGGGCCGCGCCACCTTAGTGGGGCGCGGCTAGGCTGGGATGTGTAACCGAACCGAGAGGACCTCCACAGTGCAACCCGGTGAGCAGCCCGACATCGCGTCGATCATGCAGCAGGCGCAGCAAATGCAGCAGCAACTGATGGCCGCACAAGCCCAGATCGCGGAGATCGAGGTGAACGGGCAGGCGGGCGGAGGATTGGTCACGGCAACGGTGAAGGGCACCGGCGAACTCGTCGGCCTGACGATCGACCCGAAGGTCGTCGACCCGGACGACGTCGAAACACTGCAGGATCTGATCATCGGTGCGATCGCCGACGCGTCGAAATCCGCCCAGACCGTAGCGGCAGACAAGCTCGGTCCGCTCACTGGTGGCCTCGGCGGCGGTTCGCTCGGCCTTCCCGGCTTCTAGGGCCGACACGTGTACGAAGGTCCTGTTCAGGATCTGATCGACGAACTCGGAAAACTTCCAGGTGTCGGACCCAAAAGTGCTCAGCGCATTGCGTTTCATCTGCTGAGCGTGGAACCACCCGACATCGACCGGCTCTTGAAAGCACTCCAACGCGTCCGCGACGGCGTCCAGTTCTGCACGGTGTGTGGCACCGTCTCCGACAAGGAACTGTGTCGAATCTGTGCCGACCCGAGACGGGATCGCAGCATCATCTGCGTTGTCGAAGAGCCCAAAGATGTGCAGGCAGTGGAAAGAACGCGGGAGTTCAAAGGCCGTTACCATGTGCTGGGGGGCGCCCTCGATCCCTTGAACGGCATCGGCCCCGACCAGCTTCGCATTCGAGAGTTGTTGGTGCGAATAGGAAACCAGGACGACGGCGTCGACGTATCCGAGGTGATCATCGCCACGGATCCGAACACCGAGGGCGAAGCGACATCGACGTATCTTGCCAGGACGATGCGTGACTTCCCAGGTCTGTCGATCACCCGTTTGGCCTCGGGGCTACCGATGGGTGGGGATCTCGAGTTCGCGGACGAGCTCACCCTGGGTCGGGCGTTGACGGGACGTCGGGTGCTCTGACCTGATCAGCGCGTTCGCTCCCGAAGGCCTCGGCAAGGACGAGCGAGACACCCTAGCGGCTGAGCCGCTCCTTCCGCAGTTGGGTGACCTCGTGGAGATCGAGCGGCGCCAGCGGCGATCCGAGCGCACGTTCGAGGAGATGGTCCGCCAACTCGGGATTACGCGCGAGTACCGGTCCGTGCATGTACGTCCCGATCACCGAACCTTGTACGACGCCTTCGCGTCCATCGCCGACGCCGTTGCCGACACCGTGCGTAACTTTCCCGAGCGCAGACGCGTCTGCGCCGAGTGTCGTTCCACCACGGTGGTTTTCGAAGCCGGTCAAATGTGAAGTGAGCCCGGAGAGCAAAGGTTCGGTGACGACCTCACCGATCGACCGCGTCGCCTGTGGCTTGGTGGTGACGTCGAACAGTGACACGCCGTCGACTCGCTCGCCGGAAGACGTTTCGTACCAGTGCCCGAGGACCTGAATAGCCGCGCAGATCGCGAGGACGGGAACGCCGCGCGCGGCCGCATTCTGCAGTCCGGGATATCGGGCGAGGTGACGCGTCGCCAATCGTTGCGCCGAGTCCTCGGCCCCGCCCAAGGTGTAGACGTCGAGCGAGGAGGGGACAGGGTCCTGCAGGGTGATGTGAACTACTTCGGCATCGATACCGCGCATGCGAAGACGCTGGCGGAGAATAAGCGCATTGCCGTTGTCGCCGTAGGTTCCCATGACGTCGGGCAGGACGAGGCCGATCCGAACGGTGGACTCAGACATCGTGCACCTCGCGTGCGAGCGCGCGGCCGAGGTCGCGGAACGCGGTGTAATTGGCCAGCACTTCCACGCGTCCGGGCGGACAGGATGCTATGGCCTTCAGTGGATCTGTCACGGTCGTGTGCGGGGAACCGGCGTAGAGCAGGCGCACACCCAGATCGGTAGCGCGTTCTCCGGAAGCGACGACGGCGACGTTCTCGAAATGTTCGAAGCGTACGTCCCACAGCCAGGAGAGGTCTTCCCCGTCGGGAACCTGACCGTTGACGGCGATGACCAGACCCTCCACGGTGGGGTCGATCATCGACATGGCTTCCTGCCATCCCGCGGGATTCTTGGCGAGAAGCAGACGCACGGAATGAGGTCCGTACTGGACTGTCGAGTAGCGGCCGGCGACCTCGTCCACTCCCGACGCAGCGGCAACGGCGTCGACCGCGCTCGCACCGAGAGTCACGGCAGCGGCGACGGCTTGAGCCGCGTTACCGCGGTTGGCTCTACCGGGCAGAGCCAGGGTCATCGGAATCTTGAGACTGTTCGGCCCGTACAGATTTTCGTCGTCGAGCCACCAGTCGGGTGTCGGGCGCTCGAAGGCTACGCCGTTTCCGACGTCGCCGCCGGTGCTGTACCAGTGGTCGCCGTCCCAGACGATCGGTTCTCCGGTCCTCGGGCAGCTGACGGAGTCTCCCGCCCAGCCGCCTCCTGCCGCCACCCATACGACGTTGGGGGCATCGAACGCGGCTGACGTGACGAGGACGTCGTCACAGTTGGCGATGACGACGGTCTCGGGGTGCCGTGCCAGACCGGCGCGCAGCTTGCGCTCGATCATGTTGATCTCGCCGACGCGATCGAGCTGATCGCGGCTGAGGTTCAGTAGTACGACAGCATCGGGGGATACCGCGTCGCACACGTGGGGGACGTGTAGTTCGTCCACTTCCAGCGCAGCGATCGGAGCATCGAGGTGGGCGAACAGGGCCGCAACGATTCCGGCATCCATGTTGGCACCGTCGGCCTGGGTGGCTACTTCTCCGAGGGGAGCGAGTGCTGCCGCCGTCATTCGCGTCGTCGTCGATTTTCCATTGGTACCCGTCACTACGACCGTGCGACGGCCGGAGCCGAGACCGGTCAGTATGTCCGGGTCGATCTTGAGAGCGACGAGGCCGCCGATCATCGATCCCTTGCCCCGGCCTGCCTTGCGTGACGCCCACGTTGCAGCGTCGGCTGCTCGTAGTGCCAGCCTTCCGCGTGCACCTATCGCCGCTCTGCGCTCACCCGCTCGAACCATGCGCCGAGTCTGGCACAGACTGGCCGACGAACTCTCCTCGGAAGTCACCCCGGACCGCTATCTTGGTTTCTAGAACATGTTCCAAAACTACGAAGGGACTACTTTTCATGGCTCCAACTGCCGATGTCATCCGCAAGACGGTCGACGCATACGTTCAGGCCGTCGCGCACGGCACTGTCGACGACATCTTGGCTTTGTACGCCGAGGGCGCCACGGTGGAAGATCCGGTCGGCACCGAGGTCAAGACCACCGAAGCATCGATCAGGGAGTTCTATGCCGTGGTCGAACCGATGGAGCAGACCGGAGAGGTACTGACGGTTCGAATCGCGGCGAGCACCGCTGCGTTCCACTTCAAGCTGACAACCAAGTTCGGCGACAAGATGCTCGAGATCTCGCCGATCGATGTGATGGAGTTCGACGACGAGGGCAAGATCACTTCGATGCGCGCAATCTGGGGTCAGGAAGACATGGTTCAGATTCCCTGAGTCGAGGTCGATCACGCCCGGGGCTCACAGCCCCGGTCGTTCCCCGAGCCCCGGTCGTTCCCCGAGTTCCGGTCATTCCGCCGAGGCAGCCACCGATGACGACGGCTGCTCCGACCAGTGACAAGGCGCTCGGGGCCTCGTCGAGGAATATCCACGCTCCGGCGATACCGACGACGGGGACGAGCAGGGAGAACGGTGCGATGACACCCGCGGGGTGGCGGCTGATCAGTACCGTCCAAAGGCCCGATCCGGCGATGGTCCCCAGCAGCACGATGTAGGTGAGACCGGCGAGCGCCGGCCAACCCGACGAGCTGAACGAGTCACCGAGGGCACGCCACCCCGTGGATGGTCCCTCTACCGCAGCCGAGAGTGCAAGCATCGGAAGCGGCGGGATCACGCACATCCACAGCATCAGCCGCATCGGTTCGGTCGACCTGGCAAGCCTGTTGCCGAGGTTGCCGAATGCCCAACCGAGGCCGGCGAGCAACGTCAGTACGACGGGCAGCAACGACGCGGCCTGTGCTCGGTCCCAACCGATGAGGGCCATCCCCACGACGGCGACGGTGATACCGACTATTCGGCGGCGACCGACGTGCTCACGAAGTAGCAGCGCACCTAGGACGATGGTAAATGGTGCCGAAGATTGCAGCACGAGTGATGCGAGCCCGGTGGGCATCCCGGCATTCATCGCTGCGAAGAGAAAAGCGAACTGTAGAAATCCGAAGCCGAACCCGTAGAGCAGAAGCCAGGCGATCGGCACCTTCGGCGGACGAACGAACAGCAGTACCGGGATCGCGATCACGAGAAACCGAAGACCGGCGAAGAAGAACGGCGGGAAGTGATCGAGGCCGACCCGAATGGCAAGAAAGTTGAGTCCCCAGAGCACCGCGACGGTGAGCCCGAGGAGTCGATCGCGGTTGTTCACGGTCACTATCGTTACCGTTAGCAAACATCAGCACAATCTAATAAATCCACATGAATGATTAAGCTTTGCTTCATGAATGTCGAGCGCTTGCGGATCCTGCGGGAGCTGGCCGACCGCGGGACGGTCGCGGCAGCGGCTTCGGCGCTGTCCTTGACGCCGTCGGCGGTGTCCCAGCAGCTCAAGTTGCTTGCCAAAGAAGCCGGCGTGACGTTGTTGGAACCCGACGGCCGAAGGCTGCGATTGACCGACGCCGGGCATGCGCTCGTGCTGCGCGCTGACGAGGTCGTGTCAGCGTTGGACAGGGCCGCCGCAGAGATGGCCTCGTACGGCAACTCCCCGCGTGGACGCGTGCGTGTCGCGCTGTTTCCTTCGGGCGCGGCGCTACTGCTTCCTGGTGTGCTGGACAGATTGAGCGAGAGCGGGACCCGCGTCGACGCCAGCGACGAGGACCTCCCCGCATCTTCCGTGCCGACGCTTCTTGCGGACTATGACGTCGTCTTGACTCATCGTGATGACGTTGCCCCGGCGACTGCGGCAATGCGCATCGAAGTCGTGCCGCTGATGCGTGAACCGATCGATCTGGTTTTGCCGCCGGATCATGCACTGGCAGGGCAGGATTCGGTAGATCTGCGCCAGCTGGCGGAAGAGCGCTGGATAAGCGTGCGCGGTGGCTTCCCGGTTGACGACGTATTGCTGTCGGTCGCGGCGGCTACCGGAGTGCAACCGCGAGTCGTGCAGCGCATCAATGATTTTCGGGTGACAGAGGAGCTCGTAGCTCGTGGTCACGGCGTCGCGCTGATGCCACGTTTTGCGGTGGTGCATCCGCTGCTTGTTCGACTGCCGTTGAAGGGTGTGAAGGCCGGGCGGATCTACGAACTCGCAACGAGGCCGGGAGCACACAGGCTTCCGGCCGTCGCCGCGGTCATCGAGGCTTTTCGTGCGGAGGCTTCGCAGGTGAGCGGAAATGCATGACGTGCCATACATTTCCGCTCAGATGCGAAGAAATCTGCCTACTGTAGTGCCTTGGCCTTCAGCTGCGAGAATTCCTCATCGGTGATGGTTCCACTGTCGAGAAGTGCCTTGGCGTGTGCAATCTCCTCGGCGGAGGTGCGCCCAGCGACCTGCTTGATGTACTGCTCTTGTTCGTCCCTCGCGTGCTGCATGGCCGACACCTGACGCTTGGTCATATCGCCACCCTTGGCGATCAGGTAGATCAGCGCCGTGATGAACGGTGCCACGATCAGGAAGAAGACCCAAATGGCCTTCACCCATCCAGAGCTCTTGTGATCCCTGAACAAGTCTCCGATGATCGAGAACAGCACCATGAGATAGGCGATGAATGCGAAGCTGACGATGATCAGCCAGAGGAAATCCCAGAACGAATCCACGATTCGATACTCCATTTCGAGTAAGAGCAATTCCTGACGACAGAAATTGGTGCGGGTCTTGCGACTCAGTGTCGCACTTGCCTTCGAGCAAGATCATCATCCGAAACAGGTGAATTCACCCGTGTCGGATGATGCCGTCGTCGATGAATGCAAGGAAATATCGTTTCGATGAGTGAGACGGTGTTCGATATAGGGCCGGTTGGCCTGTTGGTCATGACATTTCCCGGTGATCGGGCAAATCCCAAGGTGGTCGAGGCGCTACAAAGCGCGATCGCCCAAGGCTCGGTGTCGCTTCTCGATCTGGTGTTCATCGGACGAAGACCGGACGGAACTTACCGTCAGGTCGATGTCGACGAGAAGCTCGAAGACGTGGGTCTCGAGATCCTCTCGCTCGAAGCCAAGGCATTGATCAGCGATGAGGATCTCGACGTCGTGCGTGAGTCCCTCGAACCGGGGACTTCCGCCGCAGTTCTCGTCTACGAGCAGACCTGGGCCCGAACCTTCGCTAACGCATCGCGCGCGGCAGGTGGCGAAGTCGCACTGCACGTTCAAATTCCACGGGAAACAGTCGAGATCGCGCTCGCTGCAGCGCTGGTATAGGAGAAATACATGGTATTCGGACGAGGACGCGTCGGCAGACCGGGACTACTCGGAACGGTAGCCCGCACCGCTGTCGTCGCGGGGACGGCGAACGCGACGTCCAACGCGATGAATCGCCGCAGACAATCGCGCGAGGAGCAACAACAGGCACCACCGCCACCACCGCCACCCATAGCTGCACCCGCATCTGCACCTCCAGCCGAGGACGACCTCGTCGGCCAGATCCAGAAGTTGGCCGCGCTGCGCGATGCAGGGGTGCTCGACGAGAACGAGTTCGCGGCAGCGAAAGCAAAGCTCCTCGCCTGATCCCCGGGGGTGGTGGAACCACACGGGCCCCTCTCCGCGTTGGCGGAGAAGGGCCCGAGTGATCTTCTAGCGAGTTACTTCAGAGCGCGATTGACCGCGGAAACGAGCGCTCGCAACGATGCAGTTGTAATCGACGTCGCGATACCAGCACCCCACACTGTCACAGCAGTACCGGAGGGACCGGTGACCGAGGCCTCGACGTAGGCAGCCGCCTGGGCATCGTCACCAGCCGACATCGCGTGCTCGGAGTAGTCCAGGACGCTGATGTCGTAATCGATCGTCGACAGCGCGTCGACGAATGCGGCAAGGGGCCCGTTGCCGGAGCCGGTGATGTCCTGCTCGACGCCGTCGAGCAGAATCGTCGCGACGATGTTGTCGGTCCCGCCGTCCGTCTCGGCCGCGATGACGCGCTGCTTGATGCGCTCGAGCGGACGCACCGGACTCAGGTATTCCTCGGCGAAGACATCCCACATTTCCTTCGGGGACACCTCGCCGCCCTCGCCGTCGGTAATGCGTTGAACAGCCTGCGAGAACTCGATCTGCAGCCGCCGTGGCAGCGCGAGACCGTGATCGGACTTCATGATGTAGGCGACGCCGCCCTTGCCGGACTGCGAGTTCACGCGAATGACGGCTTCGTAGGTGCGGCCTACGTCTTTCGGATCGATCGGCAGGTAGGGGACCTGCCAGGTGATCTCGCCGACATCCGAGTCCTGTTCGTCAGCGGACACTTTCATCGCGTCCAGGCCCTTGTTGATGGCGTCCTGGTGGCTTCCTGAAAATGCCGTGTACACCAGGTCTCCACCGTACGGGTGACGCTCGTGGACGGGGAGTTGGTTGCAGTACTCGACTGTTCGACGCACCTCGTCGATGTTCGAGAAGTCGATCTGCGGATCGACGCCGCGGGTGAACAGGTTCAGACCCAGCGTCACCAGGCATACGTTGCCGGTTCGCTCACCGTTGCCGAAGAGACATCCTTCGATACGGTCCGCGCCTGCCTGGTAGCCGAGCTCGGCAGCGGCCACGCCGGTCCCGCGATCGTTGTGCGGGTGCAGTGACAGAATCACGCTGTCACGGCGATCGAGATTTCGGCTCATCCACTCGATCGAGTCCGCGTACACGTTCGGCGTGGCCATCTCCACCGTGGCAGGCAGATTCAGAATGATGGGCTTGGCTGGTGAAGGATCGATGACGTCGACTACGGCGTCACAGACCTCTTTGGCGTAGGCGAGCTCGGTACCGGTGTAGGACTCCGGGGAGTACTCGAATCGCCAGTCGGTGTCCGGGTACTTCTTGGATTCCTCGAGGCATTTACGTGCACCGTCGGTGGCGATCTTCTTGATCGTGTCGCGCTCCGCACGAAACACCACACGACGTTGCAGAATCGACGTCGAATTGTAGAAATGCACGATGACGTTCTGTGCACCTTCGCACGCGAGAAATGTGCGCTCGATGAGCTCCGGTCGGCACTGCGTCAGAACTTGAATCGTCACATCGTCGGGAATGGCACCGTCTTCGATGATCTCGCGAACGAAGTCGAAATCGGTCTGGCTCGCCGAGGGGAATCCGACCTCGATCTGCTTGTAGCCCATACGGACCAGCAGGTCGAACATACGTCGCTTGCGTGCCGGACTCATCGGGTCGATGAGCGCTTGATTGCCATCCCGCAGGTCGACCGCGCACCACTGCGGGGTCCGGTCCGTCACCTTGTCCGGCCACGTGCGGTCGGGGAGGGTAATCGGCTCGACCTCCTCGGCGAACGGCAGATACCGGTACGTCGGCATCGAGGAATTCTTCTGGGTGTTCCACGCCGGCTGGTCGCTGGGAGCGGGCCGCGAAGGAGGGGTAATCGTTCTCGAGGTGAATGCGTCGGCTGGTGACATTGGCTCAATCTCCGAAGTTACTGGCTGAAATGGTTATCGACCGGCGCGAAAAACCCCGCGACGGGAAGCCAGTCTGATTCAGACCCCGTCGCGGCGATCGAGGAGGAGCGCACGCTGCATGAATAGGAGTGTACTACCGCGAGCGCAATCCTCGTGCCGGGGTCAGCAAGGAAAGTTCAATCGGGAAGTCTTCGCAACTCGACGACGGTCAGTCCCAACGCGTCGAAACGCGCAAGCATCCCGCGCAAGGCGGTCTCGTCGTCCACCGGGCCGAACAGCCGTGTGAACGGCATCGGGACTTCGGTGGTGGCGAGATCCGGGAAGGCAGCCTGCGCACGTTCGGACAGCTCACCCTCGACGAGGAATTCGTACCGAACTCTGCGGGTGTTGGTATCGGCGGGCTGAGCCATGGTGCTGCTCCTTCGAGGTCCGCTGCTGGCGTTATTACCAGGTTCCGCGCCCCCGGCCGTCGCGGCATCACCCGCAGATGGTGAACCCGCGCCATGTCTTCGAGCGGCGAATCACAGCAGACCGAGCTCGTGCGCTGCGGCAATCGCGTCGCGGCGCGATCTGACCTCGAGCTTGCGGTAGATGCCGCGTAAATGCGTCTTGACGGTGTTGACGGACACGAAGTGGTCGGACGCGATTTGCTCGGCAGTACGCCAGGACGGCAGCTCGCGGAGCAATTCCAGTTCGCGGCGGGTCAGTGCCCCCGACATCTTCGACTCGGCCGCAGCAGGATGCCTCGGCACGACTTCGCGGGCACGATCTGCAAATGGTTCGAGAAGACCGAACCGTCCGCGATTGTGGGTGAGAATATCCCGCACGGTGGCGCCACCCTCGGCGAACGGCAGCAGTATCGCCTCGGGTTCGGCCTCGGCAAGAGCGCGGCACACGAGCTCGAATGCGCGTGCTGGATTGCGTCGTGCCAGTGCGACGTTTGCGGCAGCGATCGTGGCGCGGATGGTGGTCGTGAAGCTGGCGCATCGAAGCTGACCGCCGAGAATTGCCGACAGTTCGGTGTCTGCGGCCTCGAAGCGTCCGTGCACGCGGTGGATCTCGGCGGACAACAGGGCAACCTCGCCGACCTTGCCGAGCCGTCGCCTCGTGACGGTTACCAGCTCGGTGGCCCAGAGGGTCTCGCCCGCCGTCAGATATCGACGCTGGACCATCGGCGCCAGCAGTGCCTCGTAGGCAGGAATGACCGGGTGAACCGACTCGATCCACTCACGGCCAGCGGCGCACACCTCCTCGACAGTTCCGTTCATCACGAGAGCCGCGCGCTTGCCGTACTGCGCGACGGCGGAATCAGCGGATCGACCGATGCTCGACCACACATCCTCCGGTGCCACGGGCGTCGGAGTCATCCGGATATGGGCAACGAGAAGTTCGAGCGATTCGGCGACCGAGAAGAGCGGAGTATTGGTCAGTGCGTGCAGGCGTGCGTAAGTGACGGCGCGCTGGCCACGGGCAATGGCCTCGGTCAATCTTCCGGTGAGAAAGCAGATCCCGGCCGAGGTCACCAGGCAGGTCGTGGCAACCGTCGGGAGATTTCCAGCTCGACCGTTCGCAACTGCGTCCTCGAGGCAACGCTGCGCCTCGGTGTTTCGACCGAGATGCAACTCGGCGAGTCCGGCGATCAGCAGCGCGTAGGAATCGAGTTCGGGCGAACCGGATTCGCCGAGCTCCACCTCTCGCAAGCGCCCCAAAGTGTCCTCGATGTCCTTGCCGACTTGCACTGCCGCGTGAACCTCTAGAGTTCGACGCAGGATTTCGAGATCGAAGCGCGCAAGCTCGTCGACTGGCCTGCGCCGTAGCGCCGTCAGCGTCGAGATTGCCGGTGCGACACTCCCGGCGGCCAGTAGTGCTGCTGCGCTGATCAACTGAACGATCTCGTGCTTACGTACCGAAGACGGGCTGTCGTCGATGGCGATCAGAATTTCCGAAGCATTGCCGCGAAGCACGAGTCCGAGACCGGATGTGCCGAGGATGTCGAGAATCGATCTCGAATCACCAGCGTGCACGCTGTGCTGCAAAGCCTGCAGTGGCTGTCGATAGTCGTTGAACCACGAGGATGCGACGCGCTCGAGGCTTCTGATCTGCCCGGCGCCGAGACGACAAATTTCGGCACGAAGATAAGCACGCATCAGCGGGTGATATCGGTAGGTGGGTTCGGATCCGGGGATCTGATCGATGAGAAAGTTCTTCGCCAGCAGGTGATCGATAGTGGCCTGCGCACTCCCGACGCCGGTCAACTTCTCGGCGAGATCGGTTGTGAACCATTCGGGTACGGAGGTTTCGATCAGGAATGTACGAGCATCATCGGGTAATCCGGCCAAGATCTCGTTCACGAGGTAGTCGGCGACCGTGTGCTGTGTTCCGGTGAAACCGTCGATGAGTTCGGGTGAATTTGCGCCACCGCTCAGCGTCATCGCAGCCAGCCTCAGGCCCGCTGCCCACCCCTCGGTTCGCTTCATGAGCTTTGTCAGATCATCTCGGGCAAGGGCGATTCCGGATCGCTCGAACATCTCCGACGCTTCATCGGTGGTGAATGCCAAGTCTGCTGCGGAGATATCGTGGACGAGTCCGTCGAGTCGCGGTTTCTGCAGTGCGAGTGGGGGTTCGAATCGTCCAGCGAGGATGATTCGGAGATTGCACGGCGGCCAATGCAGAAATGTTCCCAGAAGTGCCAGGACTTCACGGTTGTGCAAGAGGTGGGCGTCGTCGAATATCAGGCAGATCTGTGCGTCGACGCTTTCGATGGCCTCGACCCGCAGTGCACTGAACTCCGAGTAGGACGGATCGGTTACGGACGGAAGGGATCCGACAGCAGAAGCGAGGTGGGGCGATCCGCACTGGGCGAGTGCCGAGACTACGCACGCTCTGAGCACGGCCACGTCGTTGTCGGATTCGTCGATGGTGATCCACGCTAGGAGGGTGTCGTCTTCGGCGTCGATCGTATGGACCCAATCGACGAGCAGGGTCGTTTTGCCTGAACCGGCGGGCGCCGTGATCACTGCGATGGGGCTGCGGTCACCCGTCGGTTCGAGCATGGTCAGCAGGCGCTGTCTCCGAATCGTGGCGCCGGATCTCTGTGGTTTTCGGCTTCGCACTCTCGGTGCGGCGCAATGCAGCGTATTCATATACGACCGTCTCCCGACGAAAAGGCCACACGGAGGTTTGCTGGACGCGTCGATAATATTGCACTCGACGTGTTCTTGTGCGATGAAAAGCGATATTCGGTACTAACCGGTATGTTCTAGGCCTTTTGTGGGTGTGGCGTGTCTTTTTGTGGGTAGCGGTACTGAATACGTCGAATGATAAAAGCGGAATTTGCCGCCGTGCGGTCTTCTTGGTCGAAATGGTGTGTGTGCCCCATTTGTCGCGAATGTCACGACTTGTCCGGTGACCAGCCCACCCGCACCACGTCGCCGCAGGTGGAGGGCTCCGACGGGCCCTCCCCGGAACACCCAAGGCTGCTGGCGACGGCATACCTCGGTAAGGTGGCGGGGCCAGATGCACCACAAACACACACTGAAATGCACCGGAGGTACACACGCGTGGCTCTCATCGTCCAGAAGTACGGTGGATCGTCGGTGGGATCCGCCGAACGTATCCGACGCGTCGCTGAACGAATCGTCGAGACCAAGAAAGCCGGCAACGACGTCGTCGTCGTGGTCTCCGCCATGGGCGACACAACCGACGAACTGCTCGACCTCGCCAAGCAGGTGTGCCCGGCCCCACCCGCCCGTGAAATGGACATGCTGCTCACCTCGGGTGAGCGAATTTCCAACGCACTGGTCGCGATGGCTATCCACTCCCTCGGCGCCGAGGCTCGTTCCTTCACCGGATCGCAGGCGGGCGTCGTGACTACCAGCGTGCACGGCAACGCCAAGATCATCGACGTGACACCAGGTCGTGTCCGCGACGCACTCGACGAAGGTGCGATCGTGCTCGTCGCCGGATTCCAAGGCGTCAGCCAGGACAGCAAGGACGTCACGACACTCGGCCGAGGTGGTTCCGACACCACTGCCGTCGCACTCGCCGCAGCGCTGAATGCCGACGTCTGCGAGATCTACACCGACGTCGACGGCATCTTCACCGCCGATCCGCGCATCGTTCCCAACGCCCGCCACCTGAGCGCAGTCTCGTTCGAAGAGATGCTCGAAATGGCGGCATGCGGCGCCAAGGTGCTCATGCTGCGATGCGTCGAATATGCCCGTCGATACAACGTTCCCGTACATGTTCGGTCGTCGTACACCACGAAACCCGGAACAATCGTCTCCGGATCTATGGAGGACATTCCAGTGGAAGAAGCCATTCTCACCGGCGTCGCACACGATCGCAGTGAAGCGAAGGTCACCGTCGTCGGTCTGTCCGATGCACCTGGCTACGCAGCCAAGGTCTTTCGCGCCGTCGCCGATGCCGAGATCAACATCGACATGGTGTTGCAGAACGTATCCAAGATCGACACCGGCAAGACCGACATCACCTTCACCTGCCCGAAGTCCGACGGCCCGCGGGCAGTGGAGATGTTGACCAAGCTGCAGGGTGAGATCGGCTTCGCTCAGGTGCTCTACGACGATCTCATCGGCAAGGTCTCGCTCGTCGGCGCAGGCATGAAGACCCACCCCGGTGTTACTGCGACGTTCTGTGAAGCGCTCGCCGACGCCGGCATCAATATCGATTTGATCAGCACCTCGGAGATCCGTATCTCGGTATTGGTCAGTGACACCCAACTCGACGAGGCTGTACGCGTACTACACGCTGCCTTCGAGCTTGGCAGCGACGAAGAAGCTGTCGTGCACGGCGGAACAGGACGGTAGAAAAGATGACAACAGTCGCAGTAGTGGGCGCGACCGGTCAGGTCGGTGCTGTCATTCGAACCTTGTTGGAGGAACGCAACTTTCCCGCAGACACGGTGCGGTTCTTCGCCTCGGCGCGATCCGCGGGCAAGAAGCTGCCGTTCCGTGGGGAGGAGATCGTCGTGGAGGACGCGTCGACGGCCGATCTCGCAGGTATCGACATCGCACTGTTCTCTGCCGGCGCCACGCTCTCACGTGCGCAGGCACCACGGTTCGCCGCAGCAGGTGCAGTCGTCATCGACAACTCTTCGGCATTCCGTAAGGACCCCGAGGTGCCGCTCGTCGTCAGCGAAGTCAACCCAGAGGAAGCGAAGAACCCTCCGAAGGGCATCATCGCCAACCCGAACTGCACCACCATGGCCGCGATGCCCGTCCTGAAGGTTCTGCACGACGAAGCGGGCCTTCGACGCCTCATCGTCAGCAGCTACCAGGCAGTGTCGGGCAGTGGGCTTGCAGGCGTCGAAGAACTCGCCACGCAGGCACGCGCCGTCATCGGTGACGTCGAGAAGCTGGTGCACGACGGATCTTCGGTGGACTTCCCGGCTCCGAACAACTACGTAGCGCCGATCGCGTTCAATGTTCTTCCGCTGGCCGGAGCGCTGGTGGACGACGGATCAGGCGAGACCGACGAGGACCAGAAGCTGCGTAACGAATCGCGGAAGATCCTCGGACTCCCGGACCTGCTGGTCAGTGGCACCTGCGTGCGCGTCCCTGTGTTCACTGGGCACTCACTGTCGATCAACGCAGAGTTCGCGAACCCGCTCTCGGTGGAACGTGCTCGTGAGCTTCTCTCAGCGGCACCGGGTGTGACGTTGGTGGATGTGCCGACGCCGTTGCAGGCTGCAGGCAAGGACGATTCCCTCGTCGGGCGTATCCGGCAGGACCCGGGCGCTCCCGAAGGCCGTGGACTCGCGCTGTTCGTGTCGAGCGATAATCTTCGTAAGGGTGCTGCGCTCAACACCATTCAGATTGCGGAGCTGCTGGTCTAGATCTACCCGATCTGCCTCCCGGTTGTGCGATCGAGCACAACCGGGAAGCGGATCGCAATGGGCTCAGCCCAGGCGGTGGCCGTCGCCAGATGCGTCGAACAGATGCGCATGAGCCTCGTCGAACCGGACGTGCACGACCTGGCCCTTCTGTGGTGGATCACGCCAGTCGGCGCGCGCGACAATCGTCTGCGTCCGGCCATTGATATCAGCGCGACCGAACACGAACGCTTCCGAGCCGAGTTCCTCGACGATGTCGATCTCGAGCTTCACTCCCGAGTCTGCGATCTGCACGTGTTCGGGCCTGATCCCGAACACGACCTCCGCCCCGGATGACGCCGCAAGGGCCTCGCGCTGAACCGGAATGACTTGATCACCGATCTGCACCCCGCCGTAGGTAATCGGCAGCGTGAACAGATTCATCGACGGCGAACCCATGAAACCCGCGACGAACACGTTGACCGGGGTCCGGTACAGCTCGCGCGGTGAAGCGCACTGCTGCAGCACTCCACCCTTCAAGACTGCGACGCGGTCTCCCATCGTCATCGCTTCCACCTGATCGTGCGTCACATAGACCGTGGTGGTGGCCAACCGCCGTTGCAGTTGTGCGATCTGGGTACGTGTCTGTACCCGCAACTTCGCGTCGAGGTTGGACAGGGGTTCGTCCATGAGAAATACCTGTGGTTGACGCACGATGGCGCGCCCCATGGCAACTCGCTGCCGTTGACCACCGGAGAGTGCCTTCGGCTTCCGGTCGAGGTAGTCCTCCAGGTCGAGCAGCCTCGCAGCCTCGAGCACTCGCGTGTTGATCTCTTCCTTGCTCGCCTTCGCAAGCTTGAGCGCGAAGCCCATGTTCTCGGCGACGCTCATGTGCGGATAGAGCGCGTAGTTCTGGAACACCATCGCGATGTCACGATCCTTCGGCTCGGCGTTGGTGACGTCCTTGCCTCCGATGAGGATCCGTCCGCTGTTCACTTCTTCGAGACCAGCAAGCATGCGGAGCGAGGTGGACTTGCCGCAACCGGATGGGCCGACGAGGACGAGGAACTCGCCGTCCTCTATCTCGAGGTCCAGTGCGTCCACCGCAGGCGCATCCGAGCCCGGGAAAAGCCTGCTCGCGCGATCGAACGTAATCGATGCCATGTTCTGTGAAATCCCTCCACCGGCAGGAACGTGCCGGACGATCCGAGTGTGGGGTATCGACGGGTGCCGACGAAGGAACATAGTATGGGCGCGGTCACACTGGTGGGCGGGAGGGTAGCCCGCGGCATGACACGGCACGGGCGAAGGGTGTGGATGTGGACGGTATTTCGCGCAGGTCGGTCCTTCGGAGTCTCGCTCTGGTTGCTGCCGTTGCCGGGGGTGCAGCGCTGCCGTCGAGTTCGGTAGCTCGGCGGGCTTTTGCCGACGATATCTTCGGCGGCCATAGCCCATTGCTGTTCCATTCGCCCACGCTTGCACCGTTTCGTGACGAGTTGCCGAGGCTGCCGGTTGTCGGGGGTTCGCAGGTGTCGCTCGATGCGCGGAGTGCGATGCATTCTTTCCATGCTGATCTCCCGGCCGGTCCGACCTTCGGATACGGCGAACTGGATTATCTGGGCCCGACCATCGAGTCCGTGCAGGGTCAGCCGTGGACGTTGTACTACACCAATCGCACCGAAGGCAATCCGCTTGCGGCCGATGTGGATACTTCGCTGCACGGGATGAGCGAGCAGGACCGGCACATGACTCCGACGTCGCTGCATCTGCATGGGAGTATCACTCCACCCGACAGTGACGGCAACTCCGAGATGCTCGTCCGTCCGGGTGAATCTCTCACTCATAGGTTTCCGGGGCTCAACGAAGCTGCCGGGTTGTGGTACCACGATCACGCGATGTCGATGACGCGCATCAATGTCTATGCGGGTCTGGTTGGAGTGAATCTGGTTCGGGATCAATTCGATTCGGGCCTCGCCGACAACTCTCTGGGTTTGCCGTCCGGTGAGTTCGAAGTGCCGTTGGTGCTGCAGGAAAAGATCATGAATCCTGACGGCAGTATGAGCATCAGATCCAATATCACTGTCCCCCAGGAAAAATGGGAAGGTGGCGCGACCGGAGACGTCGGCGTCGTCAACGGGAAGATCTGGCCGACGATGGAAGTGGCACGGGGGCTGTACCGCTTCCGCATCGTCAATGCCGGCTCCTACAGTGTGTGGAATCTGTTCTTCGGCAACAGGATGCGGTTCTGGGTGATCGGGAACGACGGCGGGCTTCTCGATGCGCCGGTGCAGACCGACAGTATTCGACTGGCGCCGGCCGAACGGGTCGATGTGTTGGTCGATTTCGGCTCGCTGGCACCCGGCGAACTGGTCGAGCTCCGCAACGACGAGCCGCCACCCGCCCAGGCTGCATCGTTGGGAGCGGTGCCGATGCCGTTGTTCTGCCAGTTCAGGGTGGCATCGGGCCGAGGATATGTCGGTGACGTCATGACGATGTATCGCGGAGGCAAGGGTCAGCCACCATTGCTCCCGATGGTTCCTACGGCCCAGGTTCAGCGGACGGTGACCGTCAATCAGCCTTCGGCAGGGTTGTCGTTGGCACCGCCGATGATGACGCTCAACAATCTTCGCTACAGCGACCCGGATATCGAGATGCCGACGCAGGGCGTCGTCGAACAGTGGAACATCGTCAACACCACCCTCGAACCCCACCCGATTCACCTGCATCTGGTGCACTTTCGCACGCTCGGCCGAGCGCCGGTGGATCTGACGGCGTACATGCGAGACAGCCCGCGTCCGGACGTCGGCGTCAAGTGGGCACCCGACGTCGAGCGATATGTGACCGGGCCGCTGTCTCCGCCGGCCGCATGGGAGTCGGGCGCGAAGGACACCGTCAACACCTATCCGGGGACCGTCACGCGAATTCTGGTGCGATTCCCCACGGCCGACGAGCTCGGATTCGATCCCGATGCAACTTTTGCCGGTCCTGCGCCTGTGCTCGATGGCGGCCATGCAGGTCACGAGGCTGGCGGTGGGCAGGCGAGCTCGACCGAGCTGCAGGGTTACATGTGGCACTGTCACATGCTCGATCATGAGGATCACGAGATGATGCTGCGTTACCGACTATGTGCCTAGTCGTGAAAGCGGAATGAACTCACGAAAGGTCGAGCCAGTGACTCCAGAACGATAAACTCGGAAGCTGGATCACCTATAGACCCCTCGCTTTGGAGCCTGATGCCTACGCGATCTCGACGTCCGATCCCGACATGGACGACATACCAACAGTCCATCGGCGACAGGTCCGACTTGTTCTCCACAATCCGTGAAAGATGGCCCATCGAACGGGCGCTTTACCCGGGGTCCTACCTCGACCTATCGCCTTCCACAGCGATTTCCTCGGTGACCTACCTCGACACCGACCGGCGCGCAGCAAAGTTCTTCGCCGAACCCGACCTCATACGGAGAGACCTGAACAACAAGACAACGCCCGCCGGTATCAACGAGGTCGCGTTCCTCTCGGCCGATTACACCAGCGCTCTGCCATTGGAGGACGACAGTTTCGATCTCCTCATCTCCCTCTACGCCGGCCCCGTATGGGACCACTGCCGCAAGTATCTGCGGCCCGGCGGACTCCTGCTTGCCAACTCCAGTCACGGAGATGCCAGTATCGCCGCTCTTGACCCGGACCTCACCCCCATTGCAGCGGTTCATCATCGAGACAGCGAATACCGCATCGACGAACAGGACATCAGCGAGTACCTCATCCCCAAGTCACCGGCCGCAGCAGATGCCCAGAAGATCCGCGACAACGGTCGTGGAATCGTTTACACCCGCACTGCATTCGCCTATATCTTCCAACTTCGTATGTCGTCTGCCATGAGCATGGGACCACTGTGAGCTGATTTTGCCAGGGTGATGGGACCACCTGGATTGCCAGTTATGGGACCACCGGCGCGCCGTGTCGGTGGTCTCGTCGTTTGCTCGTTCGATCGTTTGTGACAGCTCAGCGAGGTCACGGAGGTCGGACGGCACGGCTTTTCGGGAGATCAGTGTGAACGAAATCAGAGAAGTGTTACGGCTGTGGCTCGGGACGGCGGGGTTGCCCGCTCCGGGGCTGCGGACGATCGCCGAGCACGCCGGTGTGGACCGTAAAACGGTCCGCCGATATGTCGAGGCGGCTCGAGGTGCGGGGCTTGAGAGAACGGACGACGCCTCCGCGATCGACGACACGTTGATCGGAACGGTCGTCGAGGTGGTGAGACCGGACCGGCCGCACGGTCACGGCGCGGCATGGGAACAGCTCGTTCCCCACCAAGACCAGATCACCAAGTGGGTGGCCGGTGATGGTGAACAGAAACCTCTCACGATCGCGAAAATCGAAGTCCTCCTTACCCGTAAAGGGTGCGTGGTGCCGTATCGGACGTTGCACCGGTTCGTCACTGAGCGTTGCGCTTTCGGCCGCAAAGACCTCACCGTCCGAGTTGTCGACGGAGATCCCGGGATCGAATGTCAGATCGACTTCGGATATCTGGGGATGCTGACCGACCCCGACGACGGGCGGGCCCGCAAGGTGCACGCTCTGATCTTCACCGCGGTCTACAGCCGACACATGTTCGTGTGGCTGAGCTATTCACAGACGTTGGTGGCGGTGATCGCCGGATGCGAAGCCGCGTGGAAGTTCTTCGGCGGCGTCTTCGCGGTGTTGATCCCCGACAACCTCAAACCTGTGGTCACCGCCGCGAACCCGATCAGCCCGCGGTTGAGCGATGGATGGCTCGACTACAGCGCTCATGTCGGTTTCATCACCGATCCCGCCCGGGTGCGGTCACCGAAAGATAAACCGAGGGTCGAACGGGCAGTGCAGTACGTGCGCGGAAACTTCTGGGCCGGTGAATGATTCAGCAGGATCACCGAAACCCAAGGGGCAGTCGTCCGTTGGTGCAGCGCCACAGCGGGTATGCGCATCCACGGCACCACCTGCGCACGGCCACGCGAAGTATTCGAGGACTCGGAACTGTCAGCGTTGTTGACGGTGCCGGCCGTCTACGACATCCCGGTCTTCAATGATGTGAAAGTCCACCGCGACTTCCACGCCGAAGTCGGTCGATCTCTGTATTCGTTGCCGCAGCAATGGATCGGATCGAGCTTGTCGGTGCGCGCGGACACCGAGCTGGTCAAGTTCTACCACCGCGGCACCCTGGTGAAAATCCACCCCCGACAGCCCGCGGGTGGGCGGAGCACCGACCGCTCAGACCTGCCCGAACACAAGACCGACTACGCCCTGCGCGATGTCACTTCCTTGATCAAAACCTGCGCCGGGCACGGTCGCTGCATCGGGATCTACGCCGAACGAATCCTCGACGACGCCCTGCCCTGGACTCGGATCCGCAGCGTCTACCGACTCCAGATGCTGGTGCGTCGTTACGGAGCCGAGCGGGTCGAACAGGCCTGCTCGCTCTCGTTGGATCTCGACGTCGTCTCGGTCACCAAGATCGCGTCCATGTTGGAGCGAGCCACCGAGAAAGCAGCACCTGCGCTACCGAAAGCCGTCGGCCAGGCATCGACCCGCTTCTCACGTGATCCATCCGAATTCCGTTCCACCACAACATCATCACTGTCGATCGTCGACGGTGCTGCCGTATCCTCGGAAGGCAACTCATGACCACCACCCGCACTGCAACAGTCACCACCGAACCGGTCGGCACAGACCTCGTCCGACTACTCAAAGCACTCAAACTCGGTGCGCTCGCCGAGACCCTGCCCGACCGAGCAGCCCTGGCCCGACAACACAAGCTCAGCCACATCGGATTCCTCGAAGTACTCCTCGCCGACGAAGTCAACCGCCGCGATTCGCGCTCTGCGACATTACGATCGACGAAAGCCGGCTTGGATCCGGCGATGATGTTCCAGGCGTGGAACACCCACGACGATCTCCGGTACGACCGGACCCTGCTCGGGGATCTGACCTCACTGCGGTTCCTCGACGCGAACCAGTCCGCGATCATCCTCGGACCGGTTGGTGTCGGTAAGACGCATCTGGCAACAGCATTGGGGCACATGGCAATCCGGCGAAGGCACACTGTCCTGTTCGCGCGATCGGACAAACTGTTCACCCGGCTGCGCGCAGCCCGCCTCGACAATACCGTCGACGCCGAAATCCGACGACTGACCGCCATCGAGGTACTGATCATCGACGACTTCGCTCTGCGGCCACTCGATGCAACCGAGACCAGCGACTTCTACGAACTGATCGTCGAACGTCATCGGAAGAAGACCACTATCGTGGCCTCGAACCGCGAGCCGTCCGAATGGCTGACCATGACCGCCGACACCCTCCTCGCGCAATCAGCGATTGACCGACTGACCTCCACCGCACACACCCTGATCATCGAAGGCCCGTCCTACCGACAACGCACCCGACCCGGAACAGTTGGCGCCACCACCGACAACGAGCATCCTCAATAACGCGCCACGGTGGTCCCTACCCTCTGGCAATCAGGTGGTCCCATCACCCTGGCAAGCGACACCTCCAGTCAACCTGCGCTACGACTCCGGATTTGGAAGGATCGCTTTGCTTTTGGAAGGTCGACGGCGGGACCGCATGCAGGCTTCACGTCCACCGTTCGACGAACGCACCCACGGCGGTGTTCGCGGTATCGGGGTGTGATGCAGTCAGGAAGTGTTGTCCCCCGTCGACGATCTGGAGTTCGGCTGAAGGAGATTGCGTGAACTGTGAGATTCCATGCTCGGCGTTGGCGACGGAGTAAACCTGATCGGCAGTGCCTTGTACCCACAGCACTGGGCACTTCACTTCGTCGAGGCGTGCCTCGAGGCCATCCCGATCGCGGAGATTGACCGTGCTCGTCCGGAGTCGGCGGCGGCCCTCGTCCCCGGTGTAGTTGGATCGGTAGGTTTGCAGCCAAAAATTGCGTTCTTCCTCGGAGACTGCTTCGCCCAAGCCGGCGCCAAGGACGGCATTTACGAAATCGTCTCCTACCACCCAGTCGTCACTGACAGGCGTCGATAGTGCATCAATGGATGGGCTGCAGAATTCTGACCCGTTCCAGCAACCTCTGTCCATGCTCGCTTGGCTCTCGAAGTCCATGGAGGTGCCAAAGATAACGATTCCCTGGATGACATCAGGAGTAAGCATCGCCATCCGCGTGGCGATCCATCCTCCTTGGGAGGTTCCGAGCGCGAATGATTTTTCGATGCCGAGTGCCTCGAGGACCTGCAGGTTCGCGACTGCGCTGTCCCAGTAGGTGAACTGACGGTAGTTGGCGCGGGTTGCACCGTGACCATAGGGCTCGATGGCCAGCATGTTCATAGCTGCATTGAGCTCTGCGTTGGCGAATTGAGGGCGGTACAGCTCCACGGACGTGGTGAACGAGTTGGCCATGACCATGGTTGGCAGCGACGCATCGTATTCGCGTCCGAACTTGTAGCCGATGGTGGATCCGCCAAGGTGGGGGATATCGATAGTTTTCGTAGTCATCGAGGTCCTTCTGGGTTCGAGTGAGGAGGGGATTCAATCGGGCTGGGGCCGACGCACGCGGGCAAAAAAGTGGTCTGCTGTCAGCAGGAGCGAGAGGCTCTACTAGAGATTTCCGGGATCAGGGTCCTCTAGGTAGTCATGGATGACTCGGCCCATTGAATATGTGAATGTCACGTCGCCGTATAGGAGTGAGGTGACGTTCAACGGGGTGGTCGGAGCGAGCTTCGCCGCGGGATGCCCGTCGGGCATCGTAAACGTGATGTCGTCGACCGACGCGTCGAAGAGTTTGACGGTGAACGGGAGAGGAAGCTCGATAAGTTGACTCAGCGCTGCGTACCCGCCAGACGGTTCTGGGATCTGGCGGTGACTGTAGTAATTCAGATGCCCGCCAAGGTTGCCGACGGGCGTGTCGGTGACGCTTGCCGACACCGTGATGGCTGCGCTGTTGTCGATGCTCAGGGTGGAGGTGAGCTTGCTTCCCTCCAGTTCCGCGGTTCGTGTGCCAAGCATTGCCGGGATGCCGGAGGATTCTCGCGCGTACGAGATGACTCGCTGGGAGCTGTTCCAGTAATACGCGAAGTATCGGCCCGGAATCGCCATGGCGCCGTCGGCTGCGAGACTGTCGTGCCCGTCGATTTCAACCGTCAGGTACGTCAGGGAGAACCCCCCAAACCCGCTGCTCTGGTCGGCTTCGATGTCGTACATATTCATCTGAACTGTGTTGTTTTCGTGCGGAACCAGGCCCGGGGGAAGCATTTCCTGTAGCGCTTCGCGGTCGGCTTGATAGCCCACGATCACCATGCGTGCATCGCGGATGAGTTGGGGAGCTTCGGGTGCCCACACGGTGGGGGGCATGCCCCGATACGGAACCTTGGTCATGATGGATCTCATTCCTTGTCGGTGAATGCGTCTTCCCAGAGCCGCACGGTCTGGACCGGCGCCTCGACCATGGGGTAGTGGCCGGCGTGCTCAATGGCGACCATCGAAGCGTTGGGGAGCGAGTCGGCGGTTTCTTGCAGGTACTCCTTGCTGACGAATGGATCGCTTTCCCCATAGGCCAATATGACTCGGCCGTGGTATCCGGGGAGTTCGCTGCCAAAACTCGCGTTGCTCCAGTTCGCCAAGTAGGCCTCCCACATTTCCCGGTCCAGAACCGTTTGCGAACGCGCCACCAGGTTTTGAAGCTGAGCGTCACTGAGGTGCGGAGCCAGTCCGCCCAACGTCGGGCCTGGATCGGAGTACGCAGAGGCGAATCCCTCATACGTTGCCTTGTCGAACGGGGTGCCGAAAGGCGAGACGGGAGTGAGCGCGACCACTGAGCTCACACGATCCGAAGCCACAGTTGCGATTCGGAGGGCGGTCGCGCCGCCCATCGAGTGGCCAAGGATCGCGAACTTGTCCCAGCCAAGGTCGTCGGCCGCAGCTAGAGCCGCCGCCGCCATGCCATCGATGCCGTCTGCAGGCGAGTCAGCGTCGGAACGGTTCGGGCCATAGCCAGGGAAGTCGACAAAAGCGTAAGTGAACCGGTCGAGATTCGTCTCCAATCGGGCCGCGGCCCACACAGCACTATCAAGCGCCCACCCGTGCAATACGAGCACCCGGATATCGCCAGAACCTTCCACGAATGGCGTCATACTTCCTCCTAAGCGACCGAGCGATCGCTCGGTACTACCGGCTGACTATATGAGCCAGTTCACATTCTGTCCACGATTCGACGAGACTCACGAGAAGTGTCCGCGAAGCGCTCTCTGTGCGCCACGTAAAAATGCCGACGTAGCGGTGAGTGTGGGCACCCGCCTCGGCGAGCAGGTGCGTGGCTGCGATCTCACCACACTTAAAATCAGTCTGGACTGTTTCTTGATTTCAAGCTACAGTCGCTCATGTGACCCAGAGCACTCAGCCGCAAGAGCGGCGCACGCAGGCACAACGCACTGCCGGTACACAGACGAAATTGCTCGACGCGGCAATCGACTGCCTGGTCGAAAAGGGTTTCGCAAAGACCAGCACACAAGAGATAGCCCGTCGCGCAGGCGTGTCCCGCGGAGCGCAATTGCACCACTTCCCGACCAAAGAATCGCTGTTCATCGCCGCCGTCGAACATCTGGTGGACAAGCGGCTGGCCGAAATTCTCGCGGCGAATACCGATGGCACCCGGGGCGTCGAACTTCTCAGCGAAGCGTTCTCCGGACCGCTGTTCTACGCCGCCCTCGAACTGTGGGTGGCTGCGCGAACCGACCCGATATTGCACGAGGCAATGGTCCCGCTGGAACGCAAGGTCGCCGACGCCATTGCCGGCGGGGCCACCGCAATCATGGGTAAGACGATGTCGCCCGAATCCATCGAACTGAGCGTAGAACTCGCTCGCGGACTGGCGGTGTCGTCGATATTTCGTACTTCCGACGCCGACGCCCAGTTGCGGGCCCGACTTCTCCCGGTATGGGAGGCAAAGGTGATCCAGTCATGACGAAAGCCGAATCGGTCCTCGCCGAGGAATCCACTCCTCTTGAAAAATCTGCGTTGCCGAAATCGGTGCACGTACTTGTTGTGGGAGCCGGGTTCGCCGGTATCGCCGCGGTCTCCCGCATCCTGCAGGACGACCCCGACGCCGACGTTCTCGTCATCGAACGAGCACACGACATCGGCGGAACTTGGCGTGACAATACCTATCCGGGATGCGCCTGCGACGTCCCGACCTCGCTGTACTCCTTTTCCTTCGCACCGAGCCCCGAGTGGTCGCACACCTTCGCGCGTCAACCTGAGATCTACCGCTACCTGCGCGGCGTCGTCGACAAGTCGGGTCTGGGTCGCAGGATCATCACCGACTGTTCGCTCGATGCGGCACGATGGGATGCGGCGCAGAACATCTGGATCGTAGAGACGAGCAAGGGCATCGTGCACGCCGACGTCCTCGTTGCCGCCACCGGTGCATTATCGACCCCGAAGTTTCCTGACGTACCCGGTCTGGAGAAGTTCACTGGCACGGTATTCCACTCGGCGACGTGGGATCACGGGCAGGATCTGACTGGTCGCCGCGTAGCGGTCATCGGTACCGGCGCGTCCGCTGTCCAGTTCGTTCCCGAGATCGTCGACCGCGTCGAACGGCTGACGGTATTTCAGCGAACGCCCGCGTGGGTAGTTCCCAGGCTGGACCGCACCCTCGGTAAAGCCGAACGCATGCTGTATCGGAAGTTCCCGGCTGTCCAAAAGGCAGTACGTGGAACGATATACAGTTACCGCGAGCTCTACGTCACCGCGCTGGCGCACAACCCCTGGGTGCTACCGGCGGTGTCGGTGGTGGCCAAGGCTCATCTGCGCAGGCAGGTGAAGAACCCTCTGACCCGAGCTGCGCTGACTCCGGACTTCACGATCGGCTGCAAGAGAATGCTTCTCTCCAACGATTGGCTCTCCACTCTCGATCGGCCCGACGTCGACCTCGTGACCAGCGGCCTGACCGAAATCACCGCCGATTCCGTGCTCGACGCGTCGGGAAATCATTACCCGGTGGACACGATCATCTTCGCCACGGGGTTCACCCCGACGGAGCCTCCGGTATCGCACGCTCTGACAGGCCTCGACGGGCGCACCCTCGCCGAGCATTGGGACGGCAGCCCCAACGCATTCCGCGGCACCACGGTGCATGGGTTCCCCAACCTGTTCCTCATGTACGGGCCCAATACGAACCTCGGTCACAGTTCGATCGTGTACATGCTCGAGTCGCAGGCGAACTACCTCGCCTCCGCACTCGAACAGATGCGTGAGGGCGGGATCGCCAGCGTCGAGGTCACCGAAGCAGTTCAGCGGCAATATAATTCGTGGATTCACGACTCGTTGGCAGGAACGGTGTGGAATTCGGGTGGATGCTCGAGTTGGTATCTGGATGCGGAAGGCCGCAATCCGGTGATGTGGCCGACCTACACCTTCACCTTCCGAAACTCGACTCGGACCTTCGACACTGCGGACTATGTGAGTACGGCAGCACGGAAAGGTGTTCGGGTATGAGTGATTTCGACGTCCTCGTCATCGGATCAGGGTTCGGCGGTAGCGTGGCGGCCTTGCGCGCAGTGGAGAAGGGATACCGCGTCGGAGTACTCGAATCCGGCCGACGCTTCACCGACGACGAACTACCGAAGACCAGTTGGCGGCTTCGAAAGTACTTGTGGGCGCCCGCTATAGGTTGCTACGGCGTGCAAAGAATCCATTTACTTCCCGATGTCCTCGTGATGGCGGGCGCAGGTGTGGGCGGCGGCTCACTCAACTATGCCAACACTCTGTACCAACCCCCGCGCCGATTCTTCGAGGATCCGCAATGGGGGCACATCACCGACTGGCATCGGGAACTCGCGCCGTACTACGACCAGGCCAAACGGATGTTGGGCGTGGAGACGAACCCGACCATCACTCCCTCCGACAAAGTCATGAAGGAAGTGGCCGAGGACATGGGAGTCGGTGACACCTTCACCAGCACGCCGGTCGGTGTCTTCTTCGGAGCGCCAGGGCAGGAGTCGGAGGATCCGTTCTTCGGTGGCGTCGGGCCAACGCGCACCGGATGTACCGAGTGCGGATCGTGCATGACGGGTTGCCGGGTCGGGGCCAAGAACACTCTTGTCAAGAACTACCTGTACCTAGCAGAAAAAGCTGGTGCACAGGTACTTCCGCTGACGACGGTCACGGCCGTGCGGCCCGCGGCAGGCGGCGGATACGAGGTTTCCACACGCAGGACCGGTGGCAAGCTTCGCCGAACCGTCACCGTGCTGACGGCCGACCAAGTGGTCTTCGCAGCCGGTACCTACGGGACCCAAAAGCTGATGTTGGCGATGAAGGACACTGCTGGACTGCCGAATCTGTCGAACAGGATCGGCTCACTGGTGCGGACCAATTCCGAGGCCGTGCTTGCCGCGACCGCACGTGGCCGCGAGGTCGACTACACCGAAGGCGTCGCGATCACCTCCTCGTTCCATCCCGATGACCACACGCATATCGAACCTGTTCGATATGGCAAGGGCAGCAACGCGATCGGGCTGTTGCAGACCGTGCTCAGCGACGGCGGAGGTAGAACGCCTCGTATTCTGAAAACGCTCGGCGTGGCGCTACGCCATCCGGGAGCGGCGTTCCGCAGCCTTTCGGTCCGCCACTGGTCGGAGCGGACGGTGATCGCGCTGGTGATGCAGACCGACGACAACTCGCTCGAGCTGGGATCGGCGAAGGGTTTCTTCGGCAGACGGCTCACGAGCAGGCCCGGCGCCGGCGATCCGCCACCGCAGTGGATCCCGCAGGGGCACGAGGCAATCAGGCTGCTTGCAGACAAGATCGGCGGCGACCCGGGCGGGTCGATGGCCGAGATCGTCAACATCCCGATGACTGCCCACTTTCTCGGCGGATGCGCTATCGGAGACTCGGCCGACACGGGCGTCGTCGACGCCTATCACCGTGTCTACGGACACGTTGGTCTCCACGTCGTGGACGGGTCGGCCGTCAGCGCGAACCTCGGTGTCAACCCGTCGCTCACCATTACTGCCCAGGCCGAACGAGCTATGGCGTTGTGGCCGAACAAAGGCGAGCCGGACCGACGTCCAGAACTGGGAAGCGGATACCGCGAGGTCCTCCCGACGTCACCGAGAAACCCGGTTGTACCTGCCGCTGCTCCTGGCGCACTGCGATTGCCGTTGACCGTCGTTTCGGTCGAAGCTCTCGGAGGTACGACATGTGGAGCGTGACCGAATCCCAATCGGCGAGAACCGAGTGGCCGGAAAGTCCGCCGCCGCCGTGGCCCGCCGAAGTGAAAGCCACCATCTGGTGGCATCGGGCTCGGCCCGCCGGGCGTGCGCTACTGAGTAGTCGGACGATTCCGATCACGGTGGTGATGGCCATCGACTACCTGAACTCACCGGTCGGGCCGTACCGCGAGGTTCTCGCCAGTCCGGTGTTGCGGCGCCCGGGCCGTGGAATGGGTCCGATGCCACGAATATCGGTTCCGTTCATCGCCGTGGACTCCGAGACGTCGGTGCACGGTGGCCGTACCCATTGGCATCTACCCAAAGTTCTCGCGGACTTCGGCGGCGACGTACTTGCCGACGCTTCGGTATCGGGTGCAGGGGTGTCAGGTGAAGGGTCGTCGGGAGACGGTTGGTCTGTGCGCACATCGGCGAAAGGTATCGGTCCGAGCTTCCCCATCAAGGGCGCGCTCGGGTTCGCACAGCCGTCGGAGGAGGGTTCGCTTCTGGCGACTGCGCGGTTGACGGGTAAGGCTCGGCTGGCGCGGGTCCAGGTCGATGCGTCGGGTCCGAGTTTGGGCGAGTGGGTTTCCCCCGGCACCCATTTTGGGTTGCAGATCGTCTCCGGCCGTATGGAGACCGGGCCGTCGTCCCTGCTCAGCGGTGTTCAGGTGTAGTTAGCCTCCCTTTTCTTGACTAATTCCAGAAAAGGGGCATACTCGAATGCATGCCACTGAACGACGCAACTCTCGAACCCACCGCGCAATTGCGCTCGGTGGGTCTGCGAGTCACGGCGCCACGAGTGGCGGTTCTGAATGCGGTTGCAGCCCAACCGCATTCGGATGCAGATGAGGTAGCAGCAGTGGTGCGATCCCGCATCGGCTCGGTGTCCACGCAGGCGGTGTACGACGTTCTTCGTGCCTGCGTGGGTGCCGGACTTCTCCGGCGGATCGAACCCGCAGGTTCGTCTGCGCTGTACGAAAGCAGAACCGGCGACAATCACCATCACCTGGTCTGCCGCGTATGCACAACAGTGGTCGACGTCGATTGCGTCGTCGGTCGACCGCCATGCCTCGAGCCGTCGGAGTCTCATGGATTCGTCGTCGAGGAAGCCGAAATCGTGTTCTGGGGGCTCTGCTCCGACTGCGCATCGACACACGATTCGCATGTGGTTTCGAACACGCAACCTTCGGCTGCATCCGCTCGAAACGCCATCCCAACGCAGGCGGCGTCGAACCAAGCCTTCCGAGTCAGCCCCTCGGCAGGCGACCACCCATCAACTTAGGAGGCTGCGCATATGACCAAGCCGACCACCAGTAACGCTGGAATTCCGGTAGCCAGCGACGAGCATTCGCTCACTGCAGGCACGCAGGGTCCGATCCTGCTACATGACCATTACCTCATCGAGAAGATGGCGCAGTTCAACCGCGAACGTGTCCCGGAGCGTGTCGTCCACGCCAAGGGAGCAGGTGCATTCGGTGAACTCGAAATCACCGGTGACATAAGCAAATTCACGAAGGCCAAGGTTCTCCAGCCCGGCGCCAAGACCGAAATGTTGGCACGCTTCTCCACGGTGGCGGGCGAGCAGGGTAGCCCTGACACCTGGCGCGATCCGCGGGGATTCTCGCTCAAGTTCTATACCGAGGAAGGCAACTGGGACCTCGTGGGCAACAACACCCCGGTCTTCTTCATGAGGGACCCGATGAAGTTCCAGGACTTCATTCGGAGCCAGAAGCGCATGCCGGACTCCGGATTGCGCGACAACAATATGCAGTGGGATTTCTGGACACTCTCTCCCGAGACCGCGCATCAGGTTACGTGGCTCATGGGAGACCGCGGTATCCCGAAGTCTTTCCGCCACATGGACGGATTCGGTTCGCACACCTATCAGCTGATCAACGAGGCCGGTGAGCGCAACTGGGTGAAGTTCCACTTCAAGACCGACCAGGGCATCGAATTCTTGACGCAGGCCAAGGCTGACGAACTTGCCGGAACCTCGCCCGATCATCACCGTCAGGATCTGTTCGGCTCCATCAAGAAGGGTGACTTCCCCAGCTGGACGCTCAAGGTGCAGATCATGCCGTACAACGAGGCAGAAGACTACAAGTTCAACCCGTTCGACCTCACCAAGATCTGGTCGCAGAAGGATTACCCGCTGATCGAGGTCGGCAAGATGACTCTCGATCGCAACCCGGAGAACTTCCACGCTCAGATCGAGCAGAGCTCCTTCGAGCCGTCGAACATCGTTCCCGGCATCGGGTTCAGCCCGGACAAGATGCTGCTCGGCCGGGTCTTCTCCTACGCCGATGCACACCGCTACCGGATCGGCGCCAACTACGCGCAGCTGCCCGTCAATGCACCGAAGGTTCCGGTCAATTCGTACTCCAAGGACGGGTCGATGCGGTACTCGTTCAATTCCGCCGACACACCTGTGTACGCACCGAACTCGTACGGCGGACCGAAGGCAGACACGAATACGTACGGCGACGACGGATCGTGGGACTTCGAGCCACGGTTCGTGCGCACCGGTTATATCGAGCATCCCGAGGACGGTGACTTCGTTCAGCCAGGGACGCTGTACCGCGAGGTCATGGATGATGCGGCGCGGGAGCGCTTGGTAGGAAACATCGTCGGACATGCGCTCAACGGCGTGACCGAGGAAGTCCTGGTTCGAGTCTTCCAGTACTGGTCGAACGTGGACCCAGAACTCGGCAAGAAGGTCGAAGAAGGCGTCCGTGCAGGTCAGTCCGACACCGAGCCGACGACGAGCCAGTCACCGACCGCTCCTGGCGACGAGGCCGCAAAGGTCTAGTCACCCGACTGAACGTTCGAGCGTCCCAACGGTCGTTCTTTCCCGCCGAATCTCATAAAGGAGGCACATCATGAGCAACCCCATTACCAGTTCACTCGACGCCGGACAGCAGAAGATCGCAGGCGACGCGCTACAGGGCACCGTCGTGGACCTGATCGACTTGTCCTTGATCGCCAAGCAGGCCCACTGGAACGTCATCGGAAAGAACTTCCGTTCGGTCCACCTCGCTCTGGACGAACTCGTGGCCGCAGCGCGCGAGTTCACCGATTCGTCGGCCGAGCGCGCCACCGCGATCGGGGTCAGCCCGGACGGCCGCTCTGCCACGGTTTCGGCGACGGCGGGGACCAAAGGAATCGGTGACGGCTGGACCAAGGACGAGCAGGTCATCGCCGCAGTGGTGGATAACCTCACCGCTGTGATCGATCGCCTGCGCGGTCGCATCGCCGACACCGAGGCGGCCGACCCGGTCACCCAGGATCTGCTGATCGCGATCACCGCACGACTCGAGCAGCTCCACTGGATGTGGCAGGCACAGGTCGGCTAAACGCCCCAACGCTACGAAAGAGGGCCCCTCGCATGCCGAGGGGCCCTCTTCCGTGTTTCGTGGCCGTAGGCGTCGGGTACGACGGTGGCATGAGCGAACCTTCGAGTGGCCAAGGTTCAACTGCGGTGCTGTTCGACATCGACGGCACACTCGTCGACTCGAACTACATCCACGTCGACGCCTGGTCCAAGGCGTTCTTCGAGGCAAGGCTGACCGCACCATGAGTCGTGAGCACGGATACACCGCAATCGAGAACTATGCCGCCATCGGCGACGGGCGAACGGTAGCCCTGATCGCAATGGACGGCCGGATCGATTGGTTGCCCATTCCCAATCTCGATTCGCCGCCGACGTTTGCGGCACTTCTCGATGCCGAGCATGGCGGAAGATTCGAACTGTCACCGGCTGAGCCGTTTACAGTCGAACGTGAATTCGTCGAAGGCACAAACGTTTCGACCTCCACCTACCGAACCGCAACCGGGTCGGTGCGAGAAACCGATTCACTCAACACCGGAGTGGCGGGTCGATTGCCGTGGCTGGAACTGGCCCGTCGAATAGACGGTGTCGAAGGTGTGGTCGACATGGAGTGGCGGGTCGCGCCGGGAACGATGATGGGCAAAGCATCGCCATGGGCCTACGACACTTCCCACGGGACCGTTCTTCGTGTCGACGGAGTGACGCTGGCCGTACGAACCCTCGAGGCCGACGACGTGACCGTCGAAGAACAGAACATCCACGGCGTCTTCACCACGAGTGCTGGATCGCGGCACCTCGTAGGACTGGCCGGCACCGAAAACGAACCACTGCACATCCCGGACCCACGGGAGGTCGACGAAGGTGTCGACAGAACCATCGCGAACTGGCGTGCGTGGACCGAAAAATTCCAGTTCGACGGCCCATGGGCGGCACACGTGGCTCGGAGTGCACTCGCGCTGAAGTTGTTGATTCATAGCCCTTCCGGTGCCATTGCTGCCGCAGCAACCACGTCGTTGCCGGAGAATCCTGCGGGAGGTAAGAACTGGGACTACCGCTACGCGTGGGTTCGTGACACCGCATACACACTCAGAGCTTTGATTCGGTTCGGGCTGCGCGAAGAAGTACACGCCGCCGTTGCGTGGCTACTGAAAGTCATCCGGGCAAACGGTCCCCTGGTCAATGTCTTCTACACCCTCGGTGGTGAATTACCTGGCGGAACCGAACAACCCGACGTGCCGGGTTGGCGTGGCATCGGGCCCGTCGTGAACGGTAATCGGGCAGCAGATCAACTGCAGCTGAGCATCTTCGGAGATCTCTTCTCGATTATTCGGTTGTACGTCGATGCAGGCAATGTGCTCGATGCTTCCACTGGTCGACTCCTCGCGACGATCGCAGACCAAACGTGCGATTCCTGGCAGCAGCGAGATGCGGGAATCTGGGAACTCGAGGACGAGCAGCATTTCACGAGCTCGAAGCTCGGATGCTGGCAGGCACTCGACTGCGCTGTCTACCTCGCCGAGGACGGCCAGATCCCCGGCATCCCCGACAGGTGGAGAGCCGAGCGAGAGCGAATCAGGGCGTACATCGAAGAGAAATGCTGGTCGGACGAGCGGCAGTCCTACATGGCTTATCCAGGCGCAGAAGGGCTCGATGCGTCGGTACTGCTGGCGGCGGAGATGAACTTCGATCGCGGAGAACGCATGTCCTCGACCATCGATGCACTCGGTGCCGAACTCGGCGCCGGACCACTGCTCTACCGCTACACCGGGGTCGACGCAGAAGAAGCAACGTTCGTTGCCTGCGCCTTCTGGAGAGTGTCCGCACTCTCCCGCGTCGGCCGTGACGACGAAGCGATGGACCTGATGGACGAGCTGGTTTCCATGTCCAACGACGTCGGCCAGTACAGCGAAATGATCGACGCATCGGATGGCTCCTTCCTGGGTAACTTCCCGCAGGGATTGAGTCATCTGGCGCTCGTGAACGCGGCACTGACCATCGCACGCTCGCTCGATGCCACCACGAAACGATAGGGGAGCGATGAAAAGTGCTGGGCGATATAGAAATTCTGGGTCAGTCTTCCGGAGTCACGACTGCGCAACCATCTAGGAGAAACCGATGACCAACTTCGGCTACACATTGATGACCGAGCAGAGCGGTCCCAAAGAACTTGTGAAGTATGCGGTCGGCGCCGAGAAAGTCGGCTTCGACTTCGAGGTCGCCAGCGACCACTACTCGCCCTGGCTGTCCTCGATGGGCCACGCGCCTTATGTCTGGACCACACTCGGCGCCGTCGCGCACGCGACCCAGCGCGTCGAGATCATGACCTACGTGACGTGTCCGATCATTCGCTACCACCCTGCCGTCGTCGCACAGAAAGCCGCGACCATGCAAATACTCGCCGACGGCAGATTCACGCTCGGACTCGGCAGCGGGGAGAATCTCAACGAGCACGTCGTCGGTCAGGGATGGCCATCGATCGACAAGCGTCAGGACATGTTCGTCGAAGCGTTGGAGATCATCGCGCAACTTCACACAGGCAAGTTGATCACCTACGAGGGTAAGCACTTTCGAGTCGACTCCGCCAAGATCTGGGATATGCCCGACGGCGGCATACCGATCGGAATCGCCGTTTCGGGAGAAAAGTCCATCGAGAGATTCGCTCCCTACGGTGACCATTTGATCGCCGTCGAACCCAATGGCGGCCTGGTGAAGCAATGGACCGAGAAGCACTCGGGACGCTCACGCACCATCGGTCAGATTCCGATCTCCTGGGATCCGGACAAGGATGCGGCAATCGACCGCGCGCACGACCGCTTTCGCTGGTTCGCCGGCGGCTGGGCGGTCAATGCGGACCTCCCGACAACGGCCGGGTTCGCTGGAGCGACGCAATTCGTTCGCAAAGAAGATGTGGCCGAAACAATTCCTTGCGGACCGGACCTCGATGCGATCGTCGAGTCCGTCAAACCGTACTGGGAGGCGGGTTTCACCGACATCGCACTGGTGCAGGTAGGCGACGAAACCCAGGAACGATTCCTCGCCGAGGCCGCAGGTCCGCTGTTGGAGAAGCTGCGCGCTGCTGCGAACTGAGTCGAGAACGCAAAAGTCCTGGCCTTGTGGAAAGGCCAGGACTTTTGTGATTCGCCGATACTTTGTCGGGGTGGCGGGATTCGAACCCACGACCTCTTCGTCCCGAACGAAGCGCGCTACCAAGCTGCGCCACACCCCGTGTACCGCCTCGGAGAGTCTAGCTTACGACTGCCTCTGAACGCGAAACGCCCTCGTTCGACCCTTCGCGAGGTCCTTGACGCGGGGCAGGGGTCAGCGTCAGCAGTGTCGCCTCGGGCCTGCAGCAGAACCGGGCCGGGGCATAGGGAGACGTGCCGACACCCGCCGAGACGTGCAGCTGGGTATGTGCGCCCCATTTCGACGGACCCTTCACCCGAGACCGATCGAGCTCGCAGTTGGTGACGAGGGCACCGTAGAACGGTAGGCAGATCTGCCCGCCGTGCGTGTGTCCGGCAAGGACCAAGTCGTACCCGTCGTCGGCGAAACGATCCAGCACGCGTGGCTCGGGGGAGTGCGTGATTCCCAGCCGAAGGTCAGCGAGGGGATTCGGTTGGCCGGCGATGGTGTCGTACCTGTCGCGCTTCAGATGAGGGTCGTCGACCCCGGCCGAGGCGATGCGTACGCCCGCGACTTCGAGTTCTCTGCGCACATGCGTCACGTCGTGCCAACCGCGTTCGGAGAAGGCTGCCCGCAGATCACGCCACGGCAATGCTTCACCGAGTACCTTCTTGTGCTCTTTCTTGAAGTACAGCAGTGGATTCTTCGGCTTGGGCGCAAAGTAGTCGTTGCTGCCGAAGACGAACAGCCCGGGCCGGGACAACAAGGGACCGAGAGCTTGAACGACGGCAGGCACCGAGCGTTGATGCGACAGGTTGTCCCCGGTGTTGACCACCAGATCCGGTTCCAGGCTGTCGAGTTCGCGGAGCCAATTCTGCTTCGAACGCTGGCCGGGCATCATGTGCAGATCGCTGATGTGCAGCACCCGAAGCGAAGACGAACCAGGTTCCAGCACTGCCATCGACGTCTCCCGCAATGTGAAGGCATTACGTTCGACGAGAGTCGCATAACCGATACCCAGTGCCGCCGCGCCGGCTGTCGCAATCGCTGCGCTTCTGATGGGGGCCTCCGAGGCAGCGGCGCGAGTACGTTCTGCTGCTGCGAGGAGTCGGGCCGATGTAGTGATTTTCACGGACACGTCTTCCACGATACGTCAGGTGGTGCAATCGACGTGCGGGCCACGGCAGTGCCCGCGTAGCGTTCTGATACATGTCCGAACTGAAGTCCCAGCTGCGAACCGACCTGACCACCTCCATGAAGGCCAGAGACAAACTTCGAACCGCGACCATCCGCATGCTCCTTGCCGCGATTCAAACCGAGGAAGTATCCGGCAAACAAGCCCACGATCTCACCGACGACCAGGTAATCAAGATTCTTGCCAAGGAATCGAAGAAGCGCGGTGAATCCGCAGAGATCTACACCCAGAACGGCCGAGGTGAGTTAGCGGCGACCGAACATGCCGAGGCGCAGATCATCGACGAATACCTGCCGACGCCATTGACCGACGCCGAACTGGCCGATATTGCGGACACCGCTCTTGCTCAGGTCGCCGAGCAATTGGGCGAGCGTCCCGGGATTCGGCAGATGGGTCAGGTCATGAAAGTCGCGACCGAACTCGCCAAGGGGAAGGCCGACGGAACTCGGATCTCCAAGGCGGTCAAGGACCGCTTGTAATCTCGATCGCTGGGAAGCCGCACGAAGTACACCCACGCCGTGGGCGTACTTCGTGCGATGGATTCCGACCTAGCGTGGGACCGTGATCCCGGGTATGGCCGGAATCTCGATGGGCGGGATCGGGGGTATCTCGATGTTGGGAAGCGACGGAACGGCAGGAGCCGGTGGCGCCTGTCGAACGGATCCGTCGCTCACGTAGATCGTGATCATCGCACCCGGTACAGCCGACCCCGAAGGAGACATTCCGGTGACCGTTCCTCGTGCCGCAGTGTCGGACGTGCTTACAACGGTTACCTGAAAACCTGCGGCCTGCAGGGTCGCGGTCGCGGACGACTGGGTCGAGCCGGTCACGTCGGGAACCTGACCGTTGGCGGATCCACGAACGTATTTCTGGTCGACGGCAGGCAGCGAGACCGGTCCGAAATTGTTGGCGACCGGGTTGACGGCCTCGTACCAGGTACGAGCCGGCTCGTTGCCGCCGAACAGGTTTCCGTCGCCACACGGGCGCAACGGGAACGAGCAGATTTCACCGGGGCTCGGGGAGTCTCCGTAGGTGTATACCGCGGCGGCGTAATTGTTGGTGTAACCGATGAAGCCCGAGGACATGTGCGACTCGGTTGTGCCCGTCTTCCCGGACATCGGCAAGGTCCAACCCACCGATCCTGCAGCGGATGCGGATGTGCCACCGGGCTGGTCGTCCTTGCTCATCGCATTGGACAGGGTGTTGGCCAAGCCGGGCTCGACGACCTGCTCACATGCCTGCTGCGTCACAGGTACTTGCTTGCCCTTACGGTCGAACACCGAATCGATCGGTGTCGGTGGGCACCACTTGCCCGAAGACGCGAGGGTTGCCGCCACATTCGACAACTCGAGTGGATTGACCCAGGTGGGTCCGAGCGTGAAGGAGCCGAGATTCTGGTTTTTCTGGAAGTCGGCCATACTCCGCTCGTCGAAGCCGGATGTGCTCGGTGCAGCGTAGGACCGTAGGCCCAGGCGCACCGCCATGTCGACCGTCGGCGTCACTCCGACGGACTCGATCAACTTGACGAACGCCGTGTTCGGAGACTTCGCCAGTGCATCGGTAACCGAGAGTGACGCAGGGTAGTCACCGACGTTCTCGACGCAATACGTGTTTGCGGGGCAACCCTTTGCGCCGCCGTCGCCCATGCCTCGGACCTCGGCGCGTCTGGGAACCTGCAGGGTTGCGCTGGTGCCGAGGCCGCGCTCCATGGCGGCGGCTGTCGTGAACACCTTGAAGATGGATCCTGCGCCGTGTCCGACGAGCGAATACGGCTGCGGCTGCACCGTTTCGTCTGCGCCGGAATCGAGACCGTACGTTCGGCTGCTGCCCATTGCCAGGATGCGATGGGCATCCTGGCCGGGTGCGATGACATTCATGACGGTCGCGACACCGTCGAGGGTCGGTCTGGTATTGGCCACCAGCGAGGCTTTGGTCGAGTTCTGCACGACGGGATCGAGGGTGGTCTTGATCAAATATCCACCCTGGTCGATCTGCTCTCGGCTGATACCTGCATTGGCAAGATATTGCAGCGCGTAGTCGCAGAAGAACCCGCGGTCGCCGGCAGCAATGCACCCGCGGGGGAGGATTTGCGGTTCGGGGAGCACACCGAGCGGCTCGGTCCTCGCGGCCTGGAACTCCGTGGCGCGTTCTGGGATGTTCTGGATCATCGTGTCCAGGACGGTGTTGCGCCGATCGAGGACGCCCTGCTCGTTGGTATACGGATTGAGCGCCGAACTCGACTGCACCATGCCCGCGAGCATGGCCGACTGCCTGGCGTCGAGCTCGCTGGCGTCGATGCCGAAATAGGTCTGTGCGGCGTCCTGAATCCCGAACGACGAGTTACCGAACGGGACGAGGTTCAGATAGCGGGTGAGGATCTCGTCCTTCGTCAGCTCTTTGTCGAGGGTGAGCGCCATCCGGATCTCGCGGATCTTGCGAGCGGGCGTCGTCTCGATAGCTGCCCGACGCTCGGCGTCGGTCTTGGCCACGACGAGCAGGTGATAGTTCTTGACGTACTGCTGATCCAGAGTCGACGCGCCCTGCTCGACCTGACCGCTGCTCGTGTTGGTCAGAAACGCGCGCAGCGTTCCCTGCCAGTCGACGCCCTTGTGTTCGGCGAACCGTTTGTCCTCGATCGAGACGATAGCGAGTTTCATCTCGTTCGAGATCTTCTCGCTCGGCACTTCGAATCTGCGCTGCTCGTACAACCACGCAATGGGGTTGCCTGCACTGTCGACCATCGTCGAGACCGCAGGGACGGACCCCTCGACCAATTCGGCCGAAACATTGTCGACGGTATCGGCCGCACGGTTGGATGCGTATCCGAACCCGCCTGCCAGCGGAAACATGACGCCGGCCAACAACGCACCCGCAAGGGCTGAACATCCGGCGAGCTTCGCCACGGTTTTTCCAACTGACACAGGCACAGCGTACGTGGACGACGCCGGCTCTCCCAGTGGACACGGATCTGCGGGCTCGACTTGTGCCCGTTCGCGGGCTTCGATCTGCGCCGCGGCTCTTCGGGTTTTCGCTGAGCCGCAGGTAGAGACGGGCGTACCAGAAAGTTCCCCCGCCCGTCTTGCGTTCGTGGCGCATTTTACCTAAATTGTGAGCACGGTGTGATTCACATAACACTTGTATATGAATGTGGGGCAGCTCCTAGGTCGATGTGCTTCGAGGTGAAGTTCGAGGTCGAAAGAGCTTGTGGAACGTCCAGCGAGGATGTTCGAACTGCAAAGGGGATCCGCACATGAACATGACAGCAGCGCCGACGCGGCTCGATGTGGAAGAAGCCGAAGCGCGTATTGCGTGGGTGGCGCAGGCAAGGTGCTCGGGCATGGACCCGGACCAGCTATTCGTGAGGGGGGCAGCGCAGCGCAAGGCCGCAACGATATGCAGGCACTGCCCAGTGTTGATGCAGTGCGGCGCAGATGCGCTGGACAATCGCGTCGAGTTCGGGGTGTGGGGCGGGATGACGGAGCGTCAGCGACGCGCGCTGCTCAAGCAGCATCCCGAGGTCGACTCGTGGTCCGAGTTCTTCGAAAGTCAACGACAGACACAAGCAGCCATCTGAGGCGGCTCTCTCGTCGTGTTGTGCGCTACGTGGTTCCGGTGAGTTGGTCGGCCACAGCGCGTAGGGCATGAAGGTCCGAGACTTCGAAGGGCAGGGACGGGACCCCGACGATGGGGACCCGGGGATGAGCCGCTGTGAAGCGGCGGAGCAGTCGGAGCTCGCGCGTGGCGGTCACCGCGCGAGCCGCGTGGATTCGCAGCACTGCAGCGGTCAGAACAGCTGAGGCGTCGTCGTCATCGTCCAGCTGGTCGGCGGCCGTGGCGGCATGATCGGCGGGCAACGCCGACAGGGTCGGATGGGTTCGATTGAGGATCAGCCCCGCCAACGGCATTCCCTCGCTGCTGAGGCGATCCACGAAGAACGCAGCCTCACGCAACGCGTCGGGCTCGGCCACAGCGACGACCACGAAGCTTGTCCCGCTCTCACGCAGCAATTGGTAGGTGAGTGTCGCGCGTTCCCTGAATCCGCCGAACATCGAATCCAGTGATTGAACGAACGCCGACGCATCGTTGAGCATCTGGCTCCCGATGACCGTCGAGACTCCTCTCAACGCCAAACCCATCGCGCTGGTGACGATCCTCGTCAATCCTCGACCGGGCGCCATCAGTAGGCGGATGAATCGACCGTCCAGGAACGATCCGAGGCGCTGCGGGGCGTCGAGGAAGTCGAGAGCGTTGCGCGACGGCGGAGTGTCGACGACGATGAGATCCCACGTCGAATCGGCCGCGAGCTGCCCTAGTTTCTCCATCGCCATGTATTCCTGCGTGCCGGAGAACGAGGATGCGACAGTTTGGTAGAAAGGGTTGGCCAACACCTGTTCCGCTTTTTCCGGCGTCGAGTGCTCGATGACCATCTCGTCGAATGTTCGACGCATATTCAGCATCATTGCGTGCAGTTCGCCCGTGGCGCCCGCCGCGAGTGTTACCGGCTGCGGAGTGTTGTCGAGTTCGCCGACACCGAGGGCCTGCGCGAGTCGTTTGGCTGGATCGATGGTGAGCACCACGACCTTCCTGCCCTGCTCGGCCGCGCGAAGGGCCATCGCTGCTGCCGTGGTCGTCTTGCCGACTCCGCCGGCGCCACACACCACCACGATGCGTGAGGAGTTCTCGAGGAGGATTCTGGAGACGTCGAGGACATCCGTTGCGGGAGAGCTCATTTGACACCCTGTTCTGTGAGCTTGGCTGCTAGTTCGTACAGTCCGCCGAGGTCGATTCCCCCGCCGAGCATCGGCAGATGCATTCGTGCCGTGTCCAGCTCGTCGAGTTGGCTTCCGCTCTCCACCTGCGCCGCAAGGGTCGAAGCATGTTCGATCGTTTCCGTGAGAAGCCCGGCAAAGTCACTGTCGGACAATGCTATTCCAGATCGCTTCAGTCCCTGCTGGATCAGCTCGGCGTCGATGACGCCATCGGCTGCGTCCGCGAGTGCTTCCGGCGGAAGGAAGGTCGGCTCCGTTCGGTTGACGATGACGGTTCCCAGTCTCAGATCTGCGGCCTCGAGTTCCCGGACGGCATCGGCAGTTTCCTGCACCGGAAGAGCCTCGAGCAGTGTCACGAGATGGACGACGGTCTCTGCCGAATGCAGCAGGCGGACAACGCCTTCGCTCTGCGATCGGACCGGGCCGCCCTTGGCCAAATCTGCCATCGCTTTGGTCACGTCGAGAAAATTGCCGATGCGCCCGGTCGGCGGTGAATCGACGACGACCTCGTCGTACGCGCGGTTTCCGGCCCTGTCCGTTCTGACTACGCACTCCTTCACCTTGCCGGTGAGGAGAACGTCACGTAGACCGGGTGCGATGGTCGTCGCGAACTCTATGGCGCCGATCTTGCGCATCGCTCGGCCGGCGAAGCCGAGGTTGTAGAACATGTCGAGATATTCGAGAAATGCCGTCTCGATGTCGATGGCGAGGGCGAAGACCTCACCGCCTCCTTCAGCCGAAGCGACGCGGGTTTCGACGGGCGGTAGCGGGGGCACGTCGAAGAGTTGTGCGATGCCCTGCCTACCCTCGACCTCCACCAGCAGTACGCGTCGACCGCCCGCTGCGAGTGACAGTGCAAGAGCGGCGGCCACCGTCGACTTACCGGTGCCGCCTTTGCCGGACACGAAGTGCAAGCGAGCGGCCGCGGCCTTGTCCGGCCAAGCTGACAAACTGGAAGTTCCCACAGCACGACCATATAGAGGAATCACTCATTGGCTCCCGAGAACACGGCCGAGCCCACCGTCTCCGGCTGTGACGTGGTCCGTCACCTATGCCGGATGGGGCACCACCGCATCCTCGATGCCGACTAGGCTCGTCGGTATGAGCGAAAAGATTATCTGGGAATACTTCACCGCACCGGTTCTGATTCACGCCACGAAGCAGATTCTGGACAACTACGGTTCCGAGGGCTGGGAGCTCGTGACCATCATGTCGGGTCCCAATGGCGGGGACTCGCTCGTGGCGTACTTCAAGCGCCCGAAGGCCTGATCGGTATGGCCGACTGGTCCGCGAGACTGGCCGAACTGGGCATCGAACTGCCCGCCGTCGTCCCGCCGTTGGCCGCGTACGTGCCGGCGGTTCGGACGGGAATGTACGTCTACACCTCCGGTCAGCTCCCGATGGTAGACGGCAAGCTGACCTGCATCGGCAAGGTCGGTGCGGAGGTCTCTCCGGAGGACGCCACAGCAGCAGCGCGGACGTGCGCACTCAACGCGCTGGCAGCGATCCACTCGCTCGTCGGGATCGATCGCATCGCGCGCGTAGTCAAAGTTGTCGGCTTCGTTGCGTCGGCGGCGGGCTTCACCGGCCAACCTCCGGTAATGAACGGGGCGTCGAACCTGCTCGGTGAAATCTTCGGGGATGCAGGCGTGCATGCGCGCTCTGCGGTCGGTGTAGCCGAGTTGCCTCTGGGTGCAGCAGTCGAGGTCGAGCTCATCGTCGAGCTCACACCCGAGGCCTAGACGCCGCGAGGCAAAGATCCTCGTGCCACTTCATCTCTTCGTCCTAAGGTACGTCTATGACCCTTGCTCACCCCGCCTACGGAAAGCTACGACAGGTGACCGACACAGCTGCTGTGTTGCTCGCCGACAATCCGGGCAAGATGACGCTCGATGGCACCAATACGTGGATTCTCCGCGCGCCTGGCAGCCGGGACTGCGTCGTCGTCGACCCCGGTCCGAAGGACTCCGAGCATCTCGACGCGGTTGCCGGGGCGGGCAACGTGGTTCTCGCGCTTGTCACGCACCGGCATCGGGACCACACGGCAGGGCTGAAGAGGTTTCACCGGAAGAGTGGCGCGCCGATCCGAGCCTTCGAGTCCAAGTACGTCCATGGCGACACCTCTCCGTTGACCGACGGAGAGGTGATCGTCGCGGCCGGCCTGTCCATCTCGGTGCTGGCGACACCGGGGCACACAGCCGATTCGTTGTGCTTCGTCCTCGATGACGCGGTCCTGACCGGTGACACCATTCTGGGACGCGGAACTACGGTGCTCGATCCGAAAGACGGCACCCTCGCCGACTACCTGGCCTCGCTCGACCGTCTCGAAGAAGTGGGTGAGGGCAAGGTAGCCCTGCCTGGGCACGGCGCCGAGATCGCCGACTTCCCCGAGGCAGTGAGGTTCTACCGAAAGCACAGACTCGAACGGCTGGACCAAGTTCGTGCAGCACTGCACGAACTTGGTGCCGATGCGAAGCCGATGCAGGTGGTCAAGCATGTCTACTCGGACGTGGACAAGAAGCTGTGGCCTGCCGCCCGCATGTCCGTCAAAACACAGCTGGCGTACCTACGCGATAGCTAGCAGATTTTCCAGCGAGCTGTGCGGTTCTAGCGTGCTCGGCGAGCGAGGCGCTCGGAGTCCGAGATCAGCACGCTCTTGCCTTCGAGGCGCAGCCATCCGCGGTGCGCGAAATCGGCCAATGCCTTGTTGACGGTCTCACGTGAGGCGCCGACGAGCTGGGCGATCTCTTCCTGCGTCAGGTCATGGGTGACACGAAGAGACCCGGCTTCCTGGGTTCCGAATCGCTGAGCGAGCTGAAGTAGCGCTTTGGCGACGCGTCCGGGCACATCGGTGAAGATGAGGTCCGCGAGGTTGTTGTTGGTGCGACGGAGTCGACGGGCCAGCACGCGAAGAAGCTGCTCGGCAATCTCCGGACGCTGATCGATCCACGCTTTCAGAGCGTCGCGGTCCATGCTGACGGCACGGACTTCGGTGACCGTCGTCGCCGTGGACGTACGCGGGCCAGGGTCGAAGATCGAGAGCTCACCGAACATGTCCGACGGACCCATGATGGTCAGCAGGTTCTCGCGGCCGTCCGGGGAGCGGCGGCCGAGCTTGATCTTGCCGGAAACGATGATGTACAGCCGATCACCAGGCTCGCCCTCGTTGAAGACCACGTGTCCTCGGGGGAAATCGACTGGCTGCAACTGCTTGGTCAGCGCTGCTACCGCAGAGGGTTCGACTCCTTGGAAGATGCCGGCCCGTGCCAGGACGTCGTCCACTTGCGCTCCTTTTGGGATGTCGTCGATACAGGTTTCCGGATCGACAAGGCGTTTTTACACGGCGCAGGTTGCGTACCCGAAGGCCAGCAACGCCACACCAATAATTGAACATGACAAGAATCTCGGTGAAGTCTACTTCGCCGAGTCCGATATCGAGTGATCGGCGCCACGGAACCCTCGAAGAGAATGAACGGACCAGGGGTAGTTCACCGGATCTTCATCTCGAAACGGGCATGCCGGACGTTACGTACCGCTCAGCTTGCGCGCTGGTCCACCAATGCGCCGGCATCCTTCACCACATGGGGGCGGCTCTTGCGGTTGTTGAGTTTGGCGAGAGCGTTGGGGAAGCCGTCGTTTGCGAGCGTTGCCACCTCGGAACTACTGGCCTGATCGAGAAACTCCTCGACGTCGTGCTCACGAACCGCCAGCTTGCTCAGCTTGCCTTCGACGCGCTCCATAGCGAGCGAGAAGAGCATTAGGAGTACTGGAAAAAGCACTACGGCGAGTCCATGCATACGGGGAAGTTAACACCGAAAAAGTCTCGATAAGAACACAGGGCGAATTAGATGCCGATTCTTGTCCGTACAGTTGTGGAGTGGATTCGACAGCCTCGAAGGCCTTCGACGTGCGTAAACGCGAAGAGACAAGACTTGGGCTCGTCAGGCGCGCCCGCCGGATGAATCGGGAGCTGGGGAGGGCGTTTCCGCATGTGTACTGCGAACTCGACTTCACGACCCCCCTCGAACTTGCCGTGGCTACGATCCTGTCGGCCCAGTGCACCGACAAGCGCGTAAATCTCGTCACGCCTGCTTTATTCGTGAGATATCGCACTGCGCGCGACTACGCCGAAGCGGACAGAACGGAATTGGAGGAGTACATCCGCACTACCGGCTTCTACCGCAACAAGACGAACTCACTGATCGGCCTCGGAGCCGCACTGCTCGAGCGATTCGACGGGGAAGTGCCTGCCAATCTGAAGGACCTGGTGACCCTTCCCGGCATCGGTCGTAAGACGGCCAATGTGGTCCTCGGAAACGCATTCGACGTCCCCGGCATCACCGTCGATACCCACTTCGCTCGACTCGTTCGACGCTGGCAATGGACTGACTTGGAAGACCCGGTCAAGATCGAACACGCCGTCGGTGAACTCATCGAGCGCAAGGAATGGACTTTGCTCTCGCACCGGGTGATCTTTCATGGACGCCGCGTTTGCCACGCCCGGAAGCCGGCCTGCGGGGTGTGCATTCTGGCCAAGGACTGCCCGTCCTACGGAATCGGTCCGGTGGACAAGACGCAGGCCGCGGCTCTGGTCAAGGGTCCGGAGACCGAACATCTCCTCGCGCTCGCCGGAATCACACCGTGAACAAATCTGCACTGCGCTGGTCGCTGCTGGCACTGATCGTCGTCGTCGGGATGATCTATGCCCTGTGGCCGCGCGATACGAACCCGGGTTTGCAACCGCCGATCGGTGGCCTCGCTACGGGCCAAGGGCCCACCGCGGGCTCATCTGGTGGTTCCGTCGATTCCATCGAAGGCCTCGCCTCGCTTCGCGAACGGGCACAGTTGGAGCCCTGCCCGACTCCCGATCCAGGATCACCCGCACCGGCAGGCCCGTTGACGGGGATCGTGCTCGAGTGTGTCTCGGACGGCAGCAGCATCGACGTCGGCCAAGCACTGGCAGGTAAGCCCGCCTTGATCAATCTGTGGGCGTACTGGTGTGGGCCGTGCGCTGAGGAACTCCCTTATCTTCAGCAGTACGCCGACAGTGTGGCCGACCGCCTGACCGTGCTGACCGTGCACCAGGACCGCAACGAAGGCAACGGCCTCGCCAAGCTCGCCGACTACGGCGTATCGCTGCCCGGTGTCCAGGACGAAGCCGGCCGCATAGCAGCAGCCGTCGGCGCTCCCCCCGTCCTCCCGGTATCGATTCTGATCGACGCGGATGGCAATGTCGCCAAGGTGCTGCCGCAACCGTTTCGAAGTGTCGAAGAGATAGCAGATGCAGTCGAGAACGATCTCGGACTCGCGCGATGAGCGCCCCGGAGTGGCTTCGCGGTGTCGTCGAGGCGGTCGGCGGTGAACGCGGATTGCTGGACACGACAGGCATCAACCCGGTATTGCAGCGCACTGCCGCGGCCGGTGAGTCGACGCGTCCGGCATCGGTCCTCGTACTGTTCGGTGGCTCGCCCGAGCCGGACCACACCTCGCGGGGCGGACTCCCCGCCGACGCGGATGTGCTGCTGACCCAGCGCGCGTCGACGCTGCGCCAGCACAGCGGACAGATCGCGTTCCCCGGTGGCGCCACGGACCCCGGCGACATGTCACCGGTCGCAACAGCTCTGCGTGAAGCCGAAGAAGAAACCGGTTTGGATCCTGCAGGTGTGCAACCGCTCGCGACGATGCCGGGCATCTACGTCCCGCCGTCACGATTCGACGTCGTCCCAGTGCTTGCTTACTGGCGAAGGCCGAGCGAAGTCCGCGTTGTCGACACCGGCGAGTCCGCCCGAGTGGTTCGGGTACCGATCCGCGCACTACTCGATCCCGACAACCGTTTCCAGGTCCGCCACCCGGCGGGCTATCAGGGTCCGGCATTCGCCGTCGACGGAATGCTGGTGTGGGGATTCACCGGCGGTATTCTGGCGGGCCTGCTCGCAGTGTCCGGCTGGGAGACGGAGTGGGACACCGGCGACATTCGTGATCTGGAGGCCAGCTTGGCGGCTGTAGGAGCGGGGCTCGATCAGTGAGCGGGTCCGGATGGGTAGATCTCGTCGTCCTCGCGGTGGCGCTGCTGGCAGCGATGTCGGGATGGCGACAAGGTGCAGTGGCGTCGGCGTTGGCATTTCTCGGTGTCGTGCTCGGTGCCGTCGCGGGGATTCTGATCGCGCCGCATGTTCTGTTGCACGTCGACGGCGCTCGCATGCGAGTATTCGTCGGAATCGCGCTGATCGTGGTGTTGGTGATCGTCGGTGAGGTATCGGGAATGGTGCTCGGCCGTGCGTTGCGCAGTGGAATTCATTCGCGCGGCGCTCGCTCGGTCGACAGCGTCGTCGGCGCCGGCCTGCAAGCCATGGCCGTTCTCGCTGCCGCATGGTTGCTCGCTATCCCGTTGACGTCCTCCTCGCAGCCCGAAGTTGCCGGCGCGGTTCGTGGCTCCAAGGTGTTGGGCAAGGTCGACGAAGTGGCCCCACAGTGGCTTCGTGAAGTACCCAAGGAATTCTCGGCGCTGCTCGACACCTCGGGTCTTCCCGACGTCATCGGACCGTTCGGCAAAACCCCGGTAGCGGAAGTAGCCGACCCGGACCCGGCGCTGCAGGCGAACCCCCTGGTGGATCAGTTGCGCGCCAGCGTCCTCAAGGTCAGCGGCCTGGCTCCGAGCTGTCAGAAGGCGTTGGAGGGCTCCGGATTCGTCGTAGCCCCCGAGCTTGTGATGACCAACGCGCATGTCGTCGCCGGCACCGAAGGCGTCACCGTCGACTCGGTGGGCACGGTGTTCGACGCCGACGTCGTGCTCTTCGATCCCCAGGAAGATGTGGCGATCCTGCGGGTACCGGGTCTTCGCGCTCCGGTGTTGAACTTCGCGCCCGACCCGGCCGTCGCCGGAGACAGTGCACTGGTCCTGGGATACCCGGGCGGCGGGCCGTACACGGCAAGCGCCGCCCGCATCAGAGAAACTTTGAACTTGAAGGGCCCGGATATCTACCGAACCGGAACGGTTCAACGCCAGGTCTACACCGTGCGAGGCAGCGTGCGGCAGGGCAATTCGGGTGGTCCACTCGTCGCGGAAGACGGACAGGTCCTCGGGCTGGTCTTCGGTGCTGCCGTCGACGATCCCGACACCGGATTCGTGCTCACCGCACCCGAAGTATCCGACGAGCTCGAGCAGAGCCTCGAGAGCCCGGTCGCAGTCGGAACAGGCAACTGCATTCTCTAGGTCGGATGCGGGGTACGCGTCGAACCTAGAGCGCCAACAAGGCCAACAACTGTGCGGTGACTTCGGCAGGAGCTTCCTGATGCGCGTAATGACCGGCCCCGAGCACGGTGTGTAAGCGCTGATCAGGAGCCCAGCGGGTCTCGGTGGCTACCGATCGAGGTAGCACGTACGGATCGAGTTCGCCTCTGATCTGGAATACCGGAATACGCAACCGGGTGTCCATGGCTTGCATGAACTTCCGTCCGTCGGAACGAAATTGACTTCGAAATGCCCATCGTTGGTACTCCAAGGCGCTGTGTGCCGCTCCTGGAATACACATCGCCGAGCGCATCTGCGTCGCTGCCTCGACGAACTCGTCCGAGTCCTGCCAGCCGGCTCCCGACCGCGCTCGGAGGAGTTGCTCGACGGCGGCGCCGTTGTGTTTGGTCAGCGTGCGTTCGGGCACCAGCGGCACCTGGTATCGCAAGAACTGCGGGAGCAGTGCAGCTCGTTGGGCCTTGTTGCGCAGGACTGCCCGGCGCAACGCGATGGGATGCGGGGACCCGACCAACCCGATCGACCGGACCATTCGGGGATGCAGCGCGGCAGTAGCCCAGCACACCAGACCGCCATCGGCGTGCCCGACGAGAGTCGCCTCGCCGTATCCCAGCGCTCGGATCAAGCCGACGACATCGCCGGCCAGCGTCCACCCGTCGTATCCACGCGGTGGCTTGTCGGTGTCTCCGTATCCACGGAGGTCGACAGCCACAGCGCGGAACCCTGCCTCGGTCAGCGAGGTCAATTGGTGACGCCACGACCACCAGAAATCTGCGAAGCCGTGCAGTAGAACTACGAGCGGGGCATCGGCAGGCGCGTCGTCGGTCTCGACGACGTGGAACCGGATGCCGTTGGCATGAATGTCGCGGTGTGTCCACGGACCGGCGAACCGAACAGTGGACGGATCAGGCCGAGTCATTCTTTCTTGCCCCGCTACCGACGTCGCTATTGCTTGTACCCGGGAATTGCCGGTGTCGACCCGTGCTGGTGCGGCAGGACAGTCGAGGCCTGCTTGAGCGATTCGATCGTCTTCTCCGGCTTACGGAGCTTCTTGACGCGCCGGTAGCCGAGGAACCCGAGCAGGGCAGCCACGAGCAGCATGAAAACGAACACGATGAGGAAGGCGGCCCACCGCGGCAACCAGATATCGAGTGTCTCGGCCAAGAAGAAGAAGAAGAAAAATGCGCTGAAGACGACGACTGCCAGAGCAAGGATGAAGAAGAGGCTGCCCTGTAGGCCCTTCTTGATCTCGCCCGTGACCTCGGCCTTGGCCAGTGCGACCTCGGCGCGGACCAGCGTCGACACCTGCGTCGTCGCATCCTTGACAAGGTTCCCGATGCTGCCGGTACCTGGTGCGCGGTGGTCTACTTCCGTCAGTGGAATGGACGAAATCGTGTTCGGCACCCCGTCCGGATAAGCACTGCCATTACCGCGATTGGTCACGCTCAACTTCTCGACCCCTCCACTTGCTGGTGCTGATTGATTCCGAGATGTCGCCTTGCGACGCCGTCTCGACTGCATTCTTCGGTTAACACTAGTGCCGACCCGACGCACTCTGCCTCACAGTCGGAGCTCGCCCTGTGATGGCGCTCTCAGATTAACGGTGAATGCTTCGTCGGTGTATTCGGGCATCGACTGTAATTCTCAGGTTTTCATCAGGTAATTTGCGTTCTACATACCCCCCTCTTCAGGAGTCCTAACCGTGAGCACTACCTCGGCCGTCCCAAGCGACGGCACCGCTGCTGCCCCGGAGGTACCACGGTCTCGTATCGTCGTCGCATCCATGGTCGGCACGTCGATCGAATTCTTCGACTTCTACATCTACGCGACTGCCGCAGTATTGGTCTTCCCCAAGCTGTTCTTCCCCGCGGGCAACGAGACGACCGCGCTGCTGGCATCGTTCGCGACGTTCGGACTCGCTTTCGTCGCACGCCCCGTCGGATCGGTTCTGTTCGGCCATTTCGGCGATCGCATCGGGCGTAAAGCGACGCTCGTGGGTTCACTGCTGACGATGGGCGCGGCGACCTTCGCGATCGGATTGCTGCCCACCTATGCAGCGGCAGGCCTGTGGGCGCCCGCACTGCTCGCGATCATGCGGTTCACGCAGGGTGTGGGACTCGGCGGCGAGTGGAGCGGCGCAGCATTGCTCGCGACCGAAACAGCCAAGCCCGGCAAGCGAGCCTGGGCCGCGATGTATCCGCAATTGGGTGCGCCGATCGGTTTCTTCTTCGCCAACGGGATCTTTCTGCTGTTGGTCGTCATCACCGGCTACGACTCCGCAAACTCCGCAACGGACCACGCATTCCTCACGTGGGGATGGCGTGTGCCGTTCCTGCTGAGCGCCGTCATCGTCATCATCGGTCTGTACGTGCGACTCAAACTGGAAGAGACGCCGGTGTTCAAGTTGGCCGTCGCGCGTGGGCAGAAGGTGAAGACTCCACTCGCCCAGGTCTTCCGTACGAGCTGGCGCCAGCTGATCCTCGGCACGTTCATCATGCTCGCCACTTACACGCTCTTCTACATCATGACGACCTGGGTGGTCAGTTACGGCACCGGCAAAGTCTCCGACGCAGGTGGCCCGAAGATCACCATCGCGTACACCGATTTCCTCGAACTTCAGCTGATCGCAGTGCTCTTCTTCGCGGCACTGATTCCGGTGGCAGGTTTGCTCGCCGACAAATACGGTCGGCGCCCGACCCTCATCATCGTCACGATTGCGATCATTGCGTTCGGTCTGTCGTTCCACTGGTTCGCCGCACCGGAAAGCGCGACAGCCGGTCGGATGCTCGTGTTCATGTGCATCGGACTCGGATTGATGGGTCTGACCTTCGGTCCGATGAGTGCCGTGCTGCCCGAACTCTTCCCGACCAACGTGCGCTACACGGGCTCGGGAATCTCGTACAACACCGCGTCGATCCTCGGTGCGGCAGTGGCGCCGTTCATCGCGACCTGGCTGGTGAGCAGCTATGGCGTCGGATGGGTCGGGGTCTACCTTGCGGTCGCCGCGGTGCTGACGTTGATCGCGTTGATCCTGATGAAGGAAACCCGCGATCAGTCACTGACGGACTAGCCGTGAATGGGCATACATCCCTCGAAGGAAGTATGCCCATTCACCGGTCGCTAGCGACCCTTCTTGATCGAATCGAAGACCTTCGGATCGACGAGAGTCGAGACGTCACCCAGTTCGCGGCCTTCGGCGACATCGCGCAGCAAGCGTCGCATGATCTTGCCGGAGCGAGTCTTGGGGAGTTCGGGAACGATCGAGATCTCGCGGGGGCGAGCAATCGGCGAAATCTCCTTCGATACCTGAGCTTTGAGCTCCGCGATCAGGTCGTCACCGGTGTTCTCGATGCCTGCGCGCAGGATCACGAACGCGACGATGCCCTGACCGGTGGTCTCGTCGGCAGCACCGACAACTGCCGCCTCGGCGACGCCGTGATGGCTCACGAGCGCTGATTCCACCTCGGAGGTGGAGATCCGGTGGCCCGAGACGTTCATGACATCGTCGACGCGTCCGAGAACCCACAATGCGCCGTCCTCGTCGAACTTGGCGCCGTCGCCCGCGAAGTACCAGCCTTCTTCGGCATAGCGGGACCAGTACGTGTCCTTGTATCGCTCCATGTCACCCCAGATGCCGCGGAGCATCGCCGGCCACGGCTCGTCGAGGATCAGATATCCGTTGCCGCCATTGCCCAGTGGCTTTGCGTCGTCGTCGACGATCTTGGCGGAGATCCCCGGAAGCGGGGCCATCGCGGAGCCGGGCTTGGTGGATGTCACGCCGGGAAGCGGTGAAATCATGATCGCACCTGTTTCGGTCTGCCACCAGGTGTCGACGATGGGTGCGGTACCGCCGCCTACGACGTCGCGGAACCAACGCCACGCCTCCGGGTTGATCGGTTCACCGACGGAGCCGAGCAGCCGGATCGACGTCAGGTCGTGTGCCTCGGGAATCTCTTTGCCCCACTTCATGAATGTACGCACGAGAGTGGGGGAGGTGTAGTAGATCGAGACCTTGTACTTCTCGATGACATTCCAATGCCGGTGCTCGTCAGGGGAATTCGGGGTGCCCTCGTAGACGACCTGCGTCGCGCGGTTCGAGAGCGGACCGTAGACGATGTACGAGTGGCCGGTAACCCAACCGACGTCGGCGGTGCACCAGTAGACATCCTTGCCTGGCTTGTGGTCGAACACATTGTGGTGCGTGTACGAGGTCTGAGTCAGGTAGCCACCGGAAGTGTGCACGATGCCCTTCGGCTTACCCGTAGTGCCGGAGGTGTAGAGAATGAACAGTGGGTGCTCGGCCGGGAACGGCTGAGCCTCATGCTCTTTCGAAGCCTGAGCGACGCTCTCGTGCCACCAGATGTCGCGGCCTTCGGTCCAGGCGACCTCGGAGTCGGTCCGCTTGACGACCAGCACGTGTTCGACCGACGCGGCAGCGTTCTCGAAGGCACTGCCTTGTGCGCCGTCGACGGCGGTGTCGACGGTGTCCTTGATCGGCGCGGGCTTACCGCGGCGCCACTGCCCGTCCGTGGTGATGACGAGTTTGGCTTCGGCGTCGTCGATGCGTGAACGCAGTGCCGTGGCGGAGTAGCCGGCGAAGACGACGGAATGCATCAGGCCCAGGCGGGCGCAGGCGAGGATCGAGATGATGGCTTCGGGGACCATCGGCATGTAGATGGCGACGCGGTCGCCGGAGACCAGTCCGAGGTCGGTCAGGGTATTGGCCGCTTGACTGACCTCTGCGAGCAGGTCGGCGTAGGTGAGGTCGCGGCTGTCACCGGGTTCGCCTTCCCAGTGAATGGCAACCTGCTCACCGTGGCCGTCGAGGACGTGGCGATCGACGCAGTTGTAGGCGACGTTGAGCTTTCCGTCGGCGAACCATTTGGCGACGGGGGCATCGGACCAGTCGAGCACTTCGGTGAACGGGGTATGCCAGTGCAGTCGGCGTGCCTGCTCGGCCCAGAAGGCGAGGCGGTCCTTGGCGGCGACGTCGTAGAGATCCGCTGTGGCGTTCGCCTGCGCGGCGAATTCTGCAGACGGCGGGTAGGTCTCCTCGGCGGCAATGTCGTGGTCACCGGAGGTACTGGTCGTCATCTCGAATGGCTCTCTTTCGTCGTGGTTCTCTTCGCGCTCGGGCAGTTGTCCGTGCCGTCACGAACGAGCTGAACAGTTGCTCTGCAGCCTCCGCGCGAGCCCTTGTGAGGGTAGTCACATGTGAGGGCTGTCGCATCGTTGCATCCGCCTGCAACCCTCTGATCTGCGGTGATCGGTAGGTTTCGAGCGGTGGGCGGTACTCCACACTGCACGATCGGAGGGGCTGGCGGGGAGATGGCTCTCACCTCGTGGGAATTCGGTTGCCGAATCGTTTCGAACATGTTGCGGGCCCGTGTGGGGGTCTCGTGTTTCTGGGGGAGTTCACAGGTTCGTTTCAGGGTGTGTCTAAAGTTTCAACCATTGGATCGTTGCTTCGGCTCATCGAGCTGTGGCCGGCGGTCGCCCCACATACCCCGTGGGCGTGACGCCCCGGGGTCGACCATGGCTGACACTGTGGTCAAACCAAAGATGGAGGATTTGTCTTGCGCAAAACACGCATCGCGACAGCTGCGGTAGCAGTTGTCGTGGGAGCGGCGCTGGTGACGGCGTGCTCATCGAGTGATTCGACCAGCGGCGGTGGATCCGGTGACGGCGCTGCAATCATCAACGCGTGGAGTGGTGAGCCGCAGAATCCGCTGGTTCCCACCAATACGAGTGAAAACACCGGTGGGCGAGTCGTGGACTCGGTCTTCGCCGGACTGGTTTCGTACACCCCCGAGGGCGGTATCGAGAACGAGGTCGCCGACTCGATCGACTCCGCCGACGGCCAGAACTACACCGTGACGTTGAAGGACGGCTGGGAGTTCACCAACGGCACGCCGGTGACAGCGAAATCCTTCGTCGACGCCTGGAACTACGGCGCGCTGTCCACCAATGCGCAGCTGCAAGGCTCGTTCTTCGACCCGATTCTCGGCTACGACGAGGTCGCTGCCGAGAACCCGACGGTCCAGACGATGTCAGGCCTGAAGGTCGTCGACGACAAGACGTTCACCATCGAGCTCGAGCAGCCCGAGGCAGCGTTCCCCGATCGCCTCGGCTTCGCCGCGTACTACCCGCTGCCCGAGGTCGCATACGCCGACATAGCAGCGTTCGGGGAGAACCCGATCGGCAACGGACCGTACAAGTTTGCGCAGGAAGGTGCGTGGCAGCACAACGTCCGCATCGATCTGGTGACCAATCCGGACTACGACGGCAATCGCAAGCCCGCCAACGGCGGCATAAACTTCATGCTCTACAGCAACCTCGACACCGCGTACACGGATCTTTTGTCGAACAACGTCGACGTCCTCGATCAGGTCCCGTCCAGTGCAGTGACGACGTTCGAGTCGGATCTGCCCGGCCGTACGGTCAATCAGCCGTCCGCGAGCATCGAAACCTTCACCATCCCGGGCCGTCTGCCGCACTTCGGTGGCGAAGAGGGTGTGCTGCGTCGTCAGGCGATCTCCAAGGCGATCGATCGCGATCAGATCACCAAGCAGATCTTCAACAACACCCGCACGCCTGCACAGGATTTCACCAGCCCCGCCATCGCAGGCTGGACCGGGGATCTCAGTGACGTCGACAACGTCGACTACGACAAGGACGGCGCCAAGGCGCTGTGGGCGCAGGCCGACGCCATTGCGCCGTGGTCCGGCAGCTTCGCCATCGCCTACAACTCCGATGGCGGACACCAGGAATGGGTCGACGCAGTCAGCAACAGCATCCGCAACACCCTCGGTATCGAGGCACAGGGCGCTCCCTACCCGACGTTCGCGCAGTTGCGGACCGAAGCCACCAACCGCACCATCCCGACGGCGTTCCGATCGGGCTGGCAGGGTGACTACCCGCAGCAGTACGGTTTCCTTGCTCAGAACTACCAGACCGGTGGCAGCTCCAACGACGGCGAGTACTCCAACCCCGAGTTCGATCGTCTGCTGCGTGAGTCTGCAGGCGAGACCGACAAGGACAAGGCGCAGGACCTGATCAACCAGGCACAGGAGATCCTTCTGAACGATCTGCCTGCAGTACCGACCTGGTACCGCAACGCAGCCAGTGGATGGTCGGAGAATGTCACCAACGTCAAGATCGGTTGGGACGGAGTCCCGATCTACAGCCAGATCGAGAAGAACTGATCTTCTCTCACGGCTCTTGATTCAGCCGAGCAGGGCAGTAGGCCTGTTGCCTACTGCCCTGCTCGGCTGCTTGCCTCGCTTGCCTCGTACGACGCCCACGCTGAATACCGCTGTGACGTCCTCCTTCCTCCTAAGGAGGTGATCCGGTGCTCTGGTACATCGGACGCCGAATACTTCAGATGGTTCCCGTTTTCATCGGGGCCACATTCCTGATCTACGCAATGGTCTTCCTGCTCCCAGGGGACCCGATTGCTGCGCTCGCCGGAGACAAGGCGATCAGCCCCGCGGTGGCCGACCAGCTGCGCGCTCGCTACAACCTCGACCAGCCGTTCATCGTGCAGTATCTGCTTTATCTCAAGGGCATCTTCACCTTCGACTTCGGTATGTCGTTCTCGGGTCGCCCGGTCAGTGAGGTTCTGCTGCAAGCGTTCCCGATCACCGCGAAACTTGCTGCCATGGCACTCGTGATCGAAGGTGTCTTCGGTGTCGGCTTCGGTCTCATCGCCGGTCTCCGTAAGGGCAAGCTGTTCGACAGCTCGGTCCTCCTCGTCAGCCTCGTCATCATCGCCGTCCCGATCTTCGTCATCGGCTTCCTTGCACAGTTCTTCATCGGGATCAAGTGGGGCATAGTGCCTCCCACCGTCGGTGGAAACACGAGTTTCAAGAACCTGCTGCTGCCGGCGTTCGTGCTCGGTTCGGTGTCGTTCGCCTACGTGGTCCGGCTGACCCGTACCTCGGTGGCAGAGAATCTCAGCGCCGACTTCGTCAGAACAGCGACAGCCAAGGGTCTTTCACGCGCTCGGGTCGTCAACGTCCACGTGCTACGCAACTCGTTGATCCCCGTCGTCACGTTTCTCGGTGCCGATCTTGCTGCACTCATGGGTGGCGCGATCATCACCGAGGGCATCTTCAACATCAACGGCGTCGGTGGCACCATCTACCAGGCTGTGATCAGGGGCGAGGCGCCCACGGTCGTCTCGTTCGTGACGGTCCTGATCGTGGTCTACCTCATCGCGAATCTCGTCGTCGACCTCCTGTACGCCGCGCTCGACCCAAGGATCCGCTATGCCTAACACGACTCCCGAAGGCGGACGTGAGGTCCGTCAAGCACGCTTCGTGGAATCCGACGAAGTTGTCGACGTCAGCCAGACCGACGTCGTGAACATCGACGAGGCTCCCACGAGTATCTGGAAGGATGCTTGGCACAGTCTGCGCAAGCGCCCGCTCTTCATCATCTCGGCCATCATCATCTTCGTGGTCATCTTGGTCGCAGCGTTTCCGAGCCTGTTCACGAATACCGATCCGCGGTACTGCGACCTGGCGTTCAGCATGCAGGGCCCCGGAACCGGTCACATTTTCGGGTTCGACCGTCAAGGTTGCGACATCTACTCCCGTGTCATCTTCGGAGCGCGGGCGTCGGTGGTCACCGGTGTAGGCGTTACGTTCCTGGTAGTCATGGTCGGAGTTCTCTTCGGTGCCTTCGCGGGTTTCTACGGCGGCTGGGCCGACTCTCTGCTGTCACGGTTGACGGACATCTTCTTCGGTGTCCCGCTCATCCTCGCCGCGATCGTGCTCATGCAGTTGTTCACCGACCGGACGATCTTCACCGTCATCGTGGTGCTGGCGTTGTTCGGCTGGCCGCAGATGGCCCGCATCACGCGTGGAGCGGTGTTGTCGGCTAAGAGCAACGACTACGTCATGGCATCTCGCGCTCTTGGAGTATCGAAGGTGCGCACCTTGATTCGGCATGTCCTGCCGAACTCGATGGCGCCGATCATCGTCATCACGACGATTTCGCTCGGCACCTTCATCGTCGCCGAGGCCACCCTGTCGTTCCTCGGAATCGGTTTGCCGCCCACCGAAGTGTCCTGGGGTGGCGATATCAGCGCAGCCCAGGTCACCCTTCGTCAGGGATCGACAATTCTGTTCTATCCCGCTGCCGCACTGGCGATCACAGTGTTGGGCTTCATCATGATGGGCGATGCGTTGCGCGACGCCCTCGATCCCAAGGCCCGGAAGCGATGAGCGAACACGAAGGAGAAGTTGCGATGAGTGAGCAGCCGTTGCTCGACATCAAGGATCTCGAGGTGTCGTTTCAGTCCAATTCCGGTGCGGTACCAGCTGTTCGCGGCGTCAGCCTGACGGTCTATCCCGGCCAGACTGTAGCGATCGTGGGCGAGTCCGGCAGTGGCAAATCCACGACCGCACACGCGATCATCAATCTCCTACCGGGCACCGGCAAGGTGACCGCGGGCGAGATCTGGTTCGACGGAAAGAATTTGACGAATGCGAAGGAGAAGGACTTCGTCGCGATCCGCGGAAGCCAGATCGGGTTGGTTCCGCAGGATCCGATGTCGAACCTGAACCCGGTGTGGAAAATTGGCTACCAGATCGAAGAAGCGTTGGCGGCCAACGGAATCGCCAAGGGAAAAGCGGCACGAGCCCGTGCCGTCGAACTCCTCGACGAGGCTGGGCTGACTGACTCGGAGAAGCGTGTCAATCAGTACCCGCACGAATTCTCCGGTGGTATGCGCCAGCGGGCGTTGATCGCAATCGGATTGTCCGCGCGACCCAAACTGCTGATTGCCGACGAGCCCACCTCCGCTCTCGATGTCACGGTCCAGCGTCAGATTCTCGATCACCTCGAAGGGCTGACGAAGGAACTGGGCACAGCGGTTCTACTCATCACCCACGACCTCGGCCTCGCTGCCGAGCGGGCGTCTCATCTGGTCGTCATGAGCAAGGGTCGAATCGTGGAATCCGGCCCGGCGCTCGAGATTCTGCAGAATCCGCAGCATCCGTACACCCAGAAGTTGGTCGCTGCGGCGCCATCGCTTGCGTCGCAACGGCTGAAGTCCTCGGTGGTGCGTGGGGACATCGTCGCGCATGCGAAGCAAGCTGCCGAGGAGGTCGCCGCCGAGAAAACTGTCCACGGTGAAGGCGATTTCGAACCGGCAAAAGATACTGTTCTCGTGGTCGACAAGCTGACGAAGGAGTTCAAGCTTCGTGGTGGCAGTCCATTCAAGTCGACGGTGTTCACTGCCGTCAAGGACGTCTCGTTCACCGTTGCAAGAGGCACGACGACCGCCATCGTCGGTGAATCAGGATCCGGTAAATCGACTGTGGCACAGATGGTCCTGGGTCTCTTGGAGCCGACGGCCGGGTCCGTCGAGTTCGACGGACGTGACGTCGCGGGCTTGAACAACAAGGATGCCTTCGCGTTCCGACGTCGTGTACAGCCGATCTTCCAGAACCCCTATGGGTCGCTGGATCCGATGTACTCGATCTACCGCACTATCGAGGAGCCGCTGCGGACTCACAAGGTCGGCAGCAAGAAAGAGCGCGAAGCTCGGGTCCGTGACCTGTTGGACAAGGTGGCGTTGCCGACTTCGGTCATGCGCCGATTCCCGAACGAGCTTTCCGGTGGCCAGCGCCAACGCGTAGCTATTGCGCGCGCGCTGGCTCTCTCGCCGGAGATGGTGATCTGCGATGAGGCCGTGTCGGCTCTCGACGTTCTCGTTCAGGCGCAGATTCTCTCCTTGTTGAACGATCTGCAGGCCGAGCTCGGTCTGACATATCTCTTCATCACGCACGACCTTGCCGTGGTGCGACAGATCGCCGATGACGTGCTCGTCATGCGATCGGGAGAGATCGTCGAGGCGGCCACGACCGACGAGGTGTTCGACAACCCGCAGCAGGAGTACACGCAGCGCCTGCTCGCCGCCATCCCCGGCGGTTCGGTCCAGCTCGGCGTATGACGGTCGGCTGGGGCAGTCCGGCGAGTCCGCTCCTGCCTGCGAGGGGGTACCGTCGCCTATCGTGACGGACCCTCTCGCCCCGCTGCTCGAACTCCCCGGTGTCATCGACGCCGCCGAGCGAGCCCGCGACGCACTCGGAGCAGTACATCGGCACAAGACGAACCGCCGGGGCTGGCCTGCCACGGCCGCAGAAGCCGCAGTGCGCGCTGCTCGATCGTCGTCCGCCCTCGAAGGCGGATCGATGGACTTCCCGCGCGAAGGTGAGGACGGCGACCCGATTCTGGCAGGTGCTTTGCGGGTAGGTGCGGCGCTCGACGGGGATGCGCTGTCGATCATGCTGACGACGTGGAAGAGCGCGCCGCTTCAGGCGCTCGCTCGACTCCATCTGCTTGCCGCGGCAGACCTGGTCGAGGACCAGTCCGCACTCGGGCGACCACGTTCGGACGGCGGGATCGGTGAGCGTCTGGACTTCCTGGCCCAGCTGGTCACCGGTGGATCTTCCGCCCCGGCGCCGGTCATCGCGGCGATCGTGCACGGTGAGCTGTTGACGTTGAAGCCCTTCGAGTCGGCCGATGGTGTCGTCGCCCGGGCAGCGTCTCGGCTCGTGGCCGCGTCTTCGGGTTTGGACCCGCACAATCTCGGAGTACCCGAAGTGAGTTGGCTCCGCCGATCTCAGGCCTACCGAGACGGAGCGGCGGGGTTCGCTTCCGGTACTGCCACCGGTGTCGGCAGCTGGGTCATTCTCTGCTGCGGTGCACTCGAGGCCGGGGCGATGGAAGCGACGTCGATCGCTGAGGCTGCAGTCTCCAACAAGTAACACCTTGCCCGGCGTACGGAGGACTGTGTCGGCGCAGTCAAAAGGGCGGCGCCGCCGACCTGAGTCGACTTCGCCGCCCGTTAGCACGGACTGCCGGGTAACCAAGCGTGCATTGGTGGGCTGTCACGATCACGAGGATCGCATGGCCTCGGCGATGGTCCGGTGAGGTAGGAGGTCATCCCTGCAACCGGTGCAGGGTTCTTGCTGCTACTTCCCGAATCTCGCAGACCCACAGCGCTTTTGCCATGTCAGCGGCGAGCTCAGCGTGGGTGCCTGGTGTCCGTGCTGGGAATCGCGGTTGGGAGAGGGAACCTTCTCTTCCGGTTCGATCTTGGCCTTCCGTTCTTCCGTAAGTCATTTGTACCCCGTGACGGCGCTCACAGCAAGGGGTGCGTCACCGTTTTCTTTTCAACAATCCGTAAGTAACCGTCCCGGCCAGCAGTGCACTGAAAAAGACTGCGGCACTTGCCGCCACGGTTGTGCCCGATGGTGCTTGGATACGTGATCGAAGTGAGACCGGATTGGAAAAAGTCAGAATCGGCCAGCCGAGCGACGCGGCCTCCTTGCGAAGCGCACGATCGGGATTGACGGCAGTCGGATTGCCCACGGCATGCAGCATGGGGAGGTCTGTGATCGAGTCCGAATACGCGAAACACCTTGACAGGTCGTAATTTCGGGACTCCGCGAGTGCGTTCATCGCTTCGACCTTGCCCTCACCGTAGCAGTAGAACGCGACGGTTCCGTTGTATCGGCCGTTCTCGACCTCCATCTGCGTGGCGGTGCTGAAGTCTGCACCGAGTGCTTCGGCGATCGGACCGACGATCTCCTCACCGGATGCGGAGACGACCACGATGTCGTGTCCGCGGAGTTTGTGGTCTGCGATCAAGTCGGCCGCTTCGGCGAATACCAACGGATCCACTATGTCGTGCAATGTTTCTGCAACGATCGATCGAATTTGTTCGACATCCCATCCGGCGGACATTGCGGCGATATGGGCGCGCATTCGCTCCATTTGGTCGTGATCGGCACCGGATAACAGGAACAAGAATTGCGCATAGCTGCTTTTGAGTACGGCTCGCCTGTTTATCAGTCCCTGATCGAAAAACGGTTTACTGAAGGCGAGCGTGCTCGACTTGGCGATGATCGTCTTGTCCAGGTCGAAGAACGCGGCGATTATTCCAACTGGGCGATGGGTTTCGGCGTTGTCGATGCCGGCGCTGGTGGTCACGGTCTCAAGAATAGAGCGTCCGACTTTTCGGCGATTTCCCGGTTTGTCTCACTGAGTAAGAACGAATGTTGAACTTGCAAACACCGTCTTCGCCAGGTGTAGTATCGACCTGTCCGGATTCGTTCGGGCAAGTTCAGCCCGACCCCCCGGGGCTGAACTCGACGACCCTCGCCTCCTCCCCCCTGGCGAGGGTCGTCCTCGTTGTAGGAGAAAGTCGCGAATTGGTACGGGTGTGCAGAATTGCATCCACACCTTGCGAGTTATCCCCATTCGGCATGAACGCTGTGTTCTCCGAGCACAATTCGCTGCAGGCTCGCACCCATGGAATTCCAGGACAAGTCGCCGGCTCGGCGCCCGATCGTGTTGTCCACCGGCGACCCGGTACTGCGCGACGAAGTACTCAGGATCGCAGCGGCCGCCGAATGCGCTGTGCTGGAAAGGAACTTACCAGTCGGTAACGCTGGTTCGGGGACTCCGCCGAGCAGGATCGAGTGGGATGAAGCCGACGCGATACTCCTCGACGTCGACCACGCTCGCGAGGCCTCGTCCCGAAGACTGCCCCGCCGCGACGCGATTTTTGTGTTGGGCCGGGGAGAACCGGGCGTCGAGCAATGGCGTGCTGCCACTGCCGTCGGAGCATCACACGTCCTGGGACTTCCGCACGACGAAGCAACGTTGATCGGGCTCCTCGGAACAGAACACGACCGGACCGAGGGCGACGGCGGAGTCATCACTGTCGTCGGTGGCAGAGGCGGTGCTGGAACGTCGACGCTCGCCGTGGCGTTGGCACTGTCGGCGTCCGCGGCCGGATCTCGAACGCTGTTGGTGGACGGTGACAGCTACGGCCCAGGACTCGATCTTCTGCTCGGCTGGGAGGATCGGGCTGGCTTGCGATGGTCCGGACTTGTCGTCGAGGCAGGCCGAATTTCCGGCGACGCCTTACACAGTGCGTTGCCGTCGAGCGATTCGCTGGCCGTCCTGTCGGCCGGCCGGGCGGACTCGGGATCTTCGGGCCTGGATGCGACAGCATGTGCCGCAGTGGTCGACGCCGGACGCCGATCCGGAGATCTGGTCGTGTGCGACGTTCCACGGCACCCCGGTCCGCACACCGACGTCTTCCATGACGCCGCAGACCTGGTGGTGTTGGTCGTCCCCGCCGAGATCAGCGCAATCGCGGGTGCCGAGAACCTTCTCGGCTACCTCCGCGGCCGTAATTCGAATGTCGGACTCGTCGTGCGAGGGCCCGCGCCCGGGGGATTGCGCGGCACCGACATCGCCGACGCCCTCCGGTTGCCGCTGCTGGCCACTATGCGACCCGAACCGGGATTGGCGCAGCGGATCGAACGTGGAGGGCTGGGGCTAGGACGTCGATCGCCTCTCACCGATGCCGCGGAGTCGATCCTCGCGACGTTCGCTCGCAAGCCGGCGCCGAGGAGGTGGGCGGCATGAGCGCCGTCGTCACGCCGGAGTTGTTGGACCGTGTTCGCGACCGTCTCGTCCACACAGCAGGTGAACCGACGCCCGCGTTGGTCGCTGCAGCCATCAGAATCGAAGCGGGCGGGGTACTGAGCGATACCGATCTCTTGGCGGCGCTGCGAGTCCTGCAGACCGAGTTGACCGGTGCCGGGCCGCTGGAGACGCTGCTACTCGACGCCAGTGTCGCCGACGTCCTGGTCACGGCACCGGACGAAGTGTGGGTCGACCGCGGCGCGGGACTCGAGCGCACCGACATCCGTTTCGCCGACGAGGCCGCGGTACGACGTCTCGCGCAGCGGCTGGCACTGTCCGCGGGCCGACGGCTCGACGACGCTCAACCGTGGGTCGACGGGCAGCTACCCGGAGTGGGCGACGGCACCTTCGGTGTCCGACTGCACGCGGTGCTGTCGCCCGTCGCGCGAGGCGGTACCTGTCTGTCGCTGCGCGTGTTGCGTCCGACCACCCAGGGGCTCGGAGCTTTGGCAAACCGTGGAGCACTCGAACCGAGTGCTCTCGATCTGGTGAAGCGGATCATCGAGGCGCGCTTGGCATTTCTGGTCATCGGCGGCACCGGCGCGGGAAAGACCACGTTGTTGGCTGCCATGCTGGGCGAGGTCGCGCGCAGCGAACGCATCGTGTGCGTCGAGGATGCTGCCGAGTTGGCGCCGTCGCATCCGCATGTCGTACGCATGGTTGCTCGGGCGCCCAACGTCGAGGGCGTCGGTGAGGTCACCGTTCGGCAGCTTGTCCGTCAAGCGCTGCGCATGCGGCCGGACAGGCTCGTTGTCGGAGAGGTCCGCGGCGCAGAAGTCGTCGACCTGCTCACCGCGCTCAACACCGGTCACGACGGCGGAGCGGGCACGATTCACGCCAACTCTCCCGCCGAGGTGCCCGCACGCCTGGAAGCTCTTGCTGCACTGGGTGGTTTGGATCGTGCAGCTCTGCACAGTCAACTCGCGGCCGCGGTACAAGTGGTCCTGCATGTGCATCGCTCGTTCGATGGCCGGCGTCGGTTGCGGGAGATCGCCGTCGTCGTTCCCGATGATTCCGGTCGCGTGCAGATGGTGTCCGCGTGGAGTGTGGACGGCAGTGTGCACCGCGGCCGAGAACGGCTGGACGCACTCCTCGAGCAACGGTTGGCGCGATTGTGACCGCGCTGGGTGCTCTCGCCTGTGCGGCAGCACTTCTGGTGCTACCGCGCCCACGAGTCCGAGTGCCTTCGTTGCTGGTCGGAAAAACCGACCGTGTAGATCGAACGCGCTCTCGGGCAATGGTTCTCGCGTCGACGGTAGCGGTGGGGCTCGCCCTTGCCGTGTTGGCGGGTGGCCTACATGCGCTCTGCGCCGCCATTGTCGTCGGCGCAACGGTGGTCCGTCGGAGGAAGAAGGCTCAGCGGCGTAGATCGCATCGCAGAGAACTCGACTCGCTCGTCGCTGGACTCGACGTCGTCATCGGTGAGCTCCGAGTCGGGTCGCATCCTGCGCTGGCCTGTGCGAGTGCTGCCGCCGATTGCACCGGAAGCGTGGCTCTCGCCTTCGGAACCGCGGCCGGGCGTGCGCGTCTCGGCGGTGATGCGTGTGCGGGCTTGCTCGTCGAGGATTCGCCGGTGCGCGTGGAACTCTCGCGATTGTCCGCAGCCTGGCACATTGCGGACACCCGTGGATTGGGGCTTGCCGACCTGCTCGGCGCAGCGCGGCAGGACCTGTTGGGCAGGAGTCGGTTTCGCGATCGAACCGAGGCGAGCTTGGCGGGTGCGCGTGCGACGGGAACGGTGTTGTCGGGTCTGCCGGTCCTCGGGGTCATCCTTGGTCAATTCATGGGGGCGTCGCCGATCGGTGTGCTGTTCGGTGGGGGCCTGGGCGGAGTTCTCTTGGTACTCGGCTCGATGTTGGCGTGCGCCGGGCTGATGTGGACCGATGCGATCACCGAAAAGGTATGCCGGTGATGTGGGTGGCGGCGGCGTGCGCGGCGGCGTCTCTCGTCGTGATTCCGGCAGCACCCTCCTACGTCTTTCGTATTGCGTCCAAAGAGCCTCACGACGAGACGAGCGGAGACGACGCCGACATTGCCGACCCCCATTCGGTTGCGACCACGTTCGATCTGTTGGCGGCATGTTTGCGCGGTGGACTTCCGGTGGGCGTCGCAGCTGCTGCGGTTTCCGACTCGACGAAGGAGCCCTTCGCGCGGGCATTGCGGACCACCGCAGACCTGCTCGCGCTGGGCGCGGATCCGGTTGCAGCGTGGGAGCCCGTGGCCGCTAGGCCCGACATCGAGTCGCTGGCGCGAATGGCGCGGAGATCCGCGAGATCGGGAGCCTCTTTGGCGCAGGGGATTTCCGAGCTCGCAGAGGCGCGGCGTGCACAGGCCGAGGATTCGTCGGCAGCCGCGGCCGAACGTGCAGGGGTGTTGATCAGTGGGCCGCTCGGCCTGTGCTTTCTGCCGGCGTTCGTGTGCCTCGGGATCGTCCCCGTCGTCATCGGACTCGCCGGGAACGTACTGGGTGGGGGACTGCTGTGAGCACACGAGGATCGCTGTGACGAGACACAGAGGATTCCGAGGCGGAACCGCCGTCGCGGAGGTCGAGGGAAGGAATTGGCATGGTGCACAGGATGGTTCGAGAGTTTCAGATGAGATTGATCTTGGCCGCGGCCGAGGACGATGGAATGTCGACGGCAGAGTACGCAATCGGCACGATCGCCGCTGCCGCGTTCGGAGCGATTCTCTACACCGTGGTGACGGGCGATTCGTTTGTCAAGTGATGACGTAGAGTGCCGCCTGTGAGGGCAATTCTATATACGCGGATTTCAGCCGACGTTGCTGGCGACGGCCACGGTGTTGCACAGCAACATGCTGAGTGCCTGGCGCTAGCTGAGCGCCTGGACTGGACTGTTGTCGAGACATTCAGCGACAACGACATTTCGGCCTACTCAGGCAAACGCCGTCCTGGCTATGAAGCGATGCTCGAATACTTGATTGCCGGTAAGGCTGACGCAGTGGTGGCCTGGCACACGGACAGGCTGCACAGAAGTCTCTCCGACCTAGAGCGGTTCGTGGAAATCTGCACGACACACAAGGTCAGGATCGAGACGGTTCGATCAGGCACCATCGACCTATCTACCTCAGCGGGACAGATGGTTGCAGGAATGTTGGCCGTTGCTGCCAGACACGAAGTCGGGCACATGATCGAAAGACAGACCGCTTCGCACTCGCGGCGCGCGGCGGAAGGCACTTTCAGGGGCGGACGCAGACGGTTCGGCTTTGAGAGCGACGGAATGACTCACCAGGTAGAAGAGGCGGATGCTATCCGCGATGCCGTTTCGCGGTTGCTTGGTGGTGCGTCCATTGGTTCGGTGACCCGCGATTGGAACGGGCGTGGGCTTACTGGGACTTCGGGGAAGCCGTGGATCACTACGACGGTTCGGCGAACCCTGCACCGTCCTGCGTTGGCTGGTCTGGCTGAGTATCGCGGTGAGATTGTCGGGACTGGGAAATGGGAACCGATCGTTGATGCCGAGGACTGGCGGGCGATGGTTGCGGTACTCGCAGAATCGAGCAAGTTTCGAGGGGTGTCCTATGAGCGGCGCTGGCAGGGGTCGGGCGTCTACACGTGCGGGAAGTGCGGGGCGCCAATGACGATAGGTAGGAGCCCAGGTTACAAGGGCAGGCCTGCCATATCCGTTTATAAGTGCAGTAAACAGGCGCATTTGAGCAGGAACGCTGAAATGCTCGATGGTGTGGTGTCCGCGCTTGTGGTTGGACGCTTGTCGCGTCCCGATGCGCGATTGATCGTTGACAGGCCAAGTGACGGTGTGGACGTGCCAGCCCTTCAAGCTTTGCGAGATGGGTACCGTTCGCGGCTTCAAGCGGTCGGGGTTGCGTTTGCTGAGGGTGACATGGATCGGGGGCAGATGCGTGCGGCGAATGAGTTGATTCACGAGAAGATGGGCGCCGTGGATCGCGAGTTGGCTTCGGCTAGGACTAGTTCACCGCTGTCTGAGTTGGTTCTCTCTGGTGAGAATGTAGCTGAGCGGTGGCCCGAGTTAGGGCCTGATCTGCGCGGGAAGGTCGTTGCTGAGTTGATGAGTGTCGTGGTTGAGCCGATTCCTCTTGGCTCACGCAATAAGCCGTTCAGTTCTGAGTTCATTAGCATCGAGTGGCTGGTCTGAGGCGCGGGAACTTGTCTGTGCCCCCCCCTAGGTGACTCCATGCTCCCGATGAACTAAACACCCGAGCGGGTGTGAAAGCCGTTGTGGCACAGTGTCAATGTTGACACTTTGCTTGACTGTGTGAACGTGTGTTCGATAGCCTTCAGATCGGCAAACTCCCCAATCTGCAAGCTCCACCCCGGTGTGACCCTCGCCGGGGCCACTTGTCGTACGACAGGAAACACACAGGTGTCCACAGACAGGCTCGAACAACTCCGTCAGCGCCCCATTACCTCGCTCACCGGCATGGAACTACAAGAACTGAAAAACAGCGGGTTCCGCTACAACCCGGCGTTCGGAAGATGGGTCCACGAACCGGGCTACATAGACCCAGCGGCGTGGACGCAGGCACAGGACGCAACAGCAGACGAATGGGACGGTCTGCCCGTTCCCGAGTGGGCCGTACGGAACTACAGCCGACTGACAATAACCGAGTTCAGGTTCCAGCTCGAACGGCGCAAAGTTGTCGAGCGGCTGGTGAACCGCTGATGTCCGATGTGTCGGTCACGCGTAAGGCTCAGGTCCGCCCTGGACGCCGAACCGCCTACAAGTTCCATATAACCCGACTGCAAGACAGTGGCCGCTACGTGCGGATCGACCTGTCACCGAAAGCTCTGCGCGAACTGGCAGACCAGATCAACGACGCCCTCACTACTCATGAGAAGGAAATCCGCAACGATGACGGACCGCACGAGCCCTGAATACAGATTCGAGATTAAGCACCACGATAAGAAACTGACAGACGAGTTCACACAACTCAGCTGGGATTTTCTACGCAAGGCCTCGACATTGAAGCCTGGACCGTTTCGCGTCATGTGTCACTTACTGACCCACGCTGAGGGCTACGGGTTGCTCAATAAGTCGGTGATTGCCCGCGACGCCGGGATGGCAAGGGGCACGGTGGACCAGGCGCTGAACGGCGCTGAGGCTGCCGGATACTTGATCCGACAGCCGGTCAACAATGAGGATGGCGTTTTGGTGAACACCAACTACCGGGTTCAGTCCTCCCCGTTCTCCGATGCCGACAAGATTGCGCTTTCTCAGCCAATCGTTGTTGCGGGAGGTGTTCAAAAATTGAGCAGTACTTGTTCAAAAATTGAGCAGGTAGGTGTTCAAAAATTGAGCAACATAGAAGAACACTTAGAAGAACAAGAGAATAACACCCCACTACCCACAGTAAGAGAGCGTGACGTGCCGAGTGAGGATTCTTCCCCTCTCCATGATCAGTCAGCCGTAATCGAAGAGGCTACTGCCGCTGGCGCGGCGGCTGAGGACGAGAACGGAGATTCTGCCAACACCGACACGGGGACCGATGCTATTCACATCGAATACCTACGCAAGCTGCCAGCCGCGGAACTTTCGAAAGCAGACCTACAAACATTGGGTGACGCAGGTTTGAAACTTCAAGTGATGCCGGATCGGTGGGTGACAAAAAGGAACTCCCCGCATGTTGCATTCGATGCGGAACACCCCGTACCGGAATGGGTGAGCGCACAAGATCGAGAAGCCGCAAACCAAAAGAAAATTCCAACATGGAAACTGACCCGAAAGGCTGCGCAGCTAGAACGCAACCCAGACGTCAACAGCAAAACAGCCGTACTGCGTGCGTGGATCAGAGAGCAGTCACCCCACAACGCCAGCATGGTTGCACGTGGCCTGTACCAGGCCGACTGATGACGGTGTGGCTCGATAGGTTTGATGCTGAACGGTATGTGGGGCGGTCGCAGCGGACGCTCCGTGAATGGTCCAGGCAGGGCCTTGTCCGTACCGGCAGGCGGCGGGATGGTCGCGTGGTCTATGACAGGTCTTCCTTGCGGGTAGCGAAGCGGACGGCGGCGGCGCGGTATCGGAATCGTGCCGTCGTGGCCGGTCCTGGTCGTGGCAGAGTCGCGAGTGATCCGGTGGAGGATTGGACGTTGTTCTGAGAAACGTCTCTGCCGTTCAGGTAAGTAATGTAATTGGTATGAAGGTGTTGAGCGCGCGCCGACCATTTCCCAGTCCGTGCGCTCCACCTTCACCCACTTTATTTGCCCAGAAATCGGGGCCAAGCTGGCCTCAATCAAGACCGCCTCAGGAGGTGGACATGGATTTAATCAAATGGATCACCGAACAGCAGGCGGCGGAACTGATAGATCGAAGCCCACGCACGCTACGCAAATGGCGTACGCGCGGCGAGGTGACCGCGTACCGGCAGGCAGGCATCAGAGGATTGGTACTTTACGACACGCATTCGTTGCGGGAATGTGCAGCGACTCAGGCAATGCGATTGCATGAGAATGTGGGACGCCCTCCCTCCTGACTACTGAACATATTGATTGCAAGCCCCTAGCTGACCACTGGGGGCATTTTTTATGCCCACATGAGGATGAATGTCAGCAACCGCAGAAAAGACGCTCAGCGACGAACTGAGCGCCTACGTCCGAAACCTTGTTGAATCCGCCCCGCCACTCACCGAAGAACGCCGTAGCCGAATCATTTCACTATTCAGAGCCGGAGCACCCGCATGATAACCGTTCAACTATCCGACCTCGAAACACTGATCGAAGAAGCAGCGACCTTCACAGCCCGAGACAAAACGCTACCGATCAGCGGCGTCCTAATCGAACGCAGCGGCAACCACCTTCTAGCGGTATCAACAGACCGCTTCCGGCTCTGCGTAACGCGAATAGAAGCCGAATACACCCCAGAGGCCGACCACCCACCGTTCGTACTCGCGCACTCCGAACTCCAATCGCTACGGGCCTCAGTCAAGACAGCACGGCAAGCCCTACCGCGCACAGAGCGAACGACCGCAACAGTCGAACTCGATCTAGTCGGCACTGGAATGGTCGTGGAGCTACCGGCATCGACAACCACCCTCACGCTGCAAACGCTCGAAGGCTGGCCGGACTGGCGCGGACTATTCCAACGGTTCAAGTACGGCAACACACAAACGCAGGCACGAACCAACGCCTCGTACCTAGCGGACTTCCGAAAACCGGCACGGTCGAAGTCCGATGCAATGCTAGTCCAATTCTCGGACACAAAAGACGGACCAATGCGAATAACCATCGGCAATCACTTCGTGGGATTACTGATGCCGCTCGACAAAAAGACCGAAATAAAATTGACCATCCATGATGATTTGGGACTGTGATGAGAATCAGTGAGAAAGATCGACAGCGCGCCACCGCAGCAATAACCGCAGTCAAACGCGGCGACAACAAAGCATTCAATGCGGAACTGAATACCGTAATCAAGGACGGCGGAATCATCCGCTTCACCTACGCGCTGGCCGAACTCGCCGGGGCGGAACAGTGAACACGCGATGGTCAGTACGGCAGCTGGGAAGTGGTATCGGTACCAGCGGGCGGCGATTCAACGTAGCTCTAGCTGACCGCTGGGGAACCGAACGCTGCTATAAAACCCTCCGTGGCGCAGGCCTCAGGCGGCTGGGAGACGCACTACAGGACGCGCTGGACGGCACTTACGGATATACCCACGAATGGTGCACCAGGGCAAGCGTGACAGGCGACGACGCACTCATCGTAGATAGCCCAAAAATACGGATATCCGCACCCCGAACAGAGTTCATCCGGCTAATCCGCGAAATCGACAACCTATTGGACGACTGATGCCCACACCCGCTGCAATGCCACGACAGACGCGTCCACGCAAATACGGTGGGGCAATCGTCATCAACGGCCAAAAACTATACCGAACAGAAACGCAAACCACCGTCAATAATGCCGGTGCCGAAGAAAAGGGAATCAAACACAATGCACATCACTGAGATTAACAGCACCGACCGTAATGATTTTAGTAATGAGGAATTGACCTCACTTGTGCGGACACTGTACGCACGCACCGAACTATTGATGGATTGCTACCGCGAACTGGCCGAAGACGTTGACGGCGCACACGGGATAGCCGAAAACATCAACGAACGCCTGGCTGGGTTCGCCGACATTCTCGAAGAAGGTGACAACGAATGAGCACACCGATCCAGACCGAAGAGGTAACCACGGAAGTAGACCCCGAGGTTGAAGGGCTCAGGCGTGAACTCGAAGCCGTCAAGGCAGACCTCGACACCACACGCGGCACACTCACTGCCCGCGAAGCCGACCTAGCAGGCGCACAGCACACACTCCTCAGGGATGCGGTGGCACGCGAAACCGGCGTCAACTCCGAACTCCTCAAAGGCAATACCCGCGCAGAACTCGAAGCGCACGCCGACTCCATGAAGGCATGGGCACAAACACAGCGCAGGACGGCGGGATACATCGGACGGCAAGCACGCAGCGGACTTGCAGGTTTCAGCGTGCCATCTGGGCAGTCCGCGCGAGAGGGCGCAGCCGAGGCAGTACGCGGCACCTTCTAACGACAACCACCACAGAACAAGGGACAACCACCATGACAAATACCGACCCCACAATCGACACGACCAGCGCGGCAGAACGGGCGCCATACATCAACGTGCAAGCGGTGGCAGGCATCCGTGACGACTACCAGGCGCGGCTCTCCGAAATCGACGCGTCCACATCACTGACCAAGGAAGGCCGCGACATAGAAGCGGCAACCCTCTACCTCGAAGCACAGCAACAGATGGCCAAGCATGAAGCCACCTACCAGGCAGCCGTAGACACCGGACGCACAACGTCCGCACGCCGACTGTTCGGACCCACAGCCGCCGACCCAGCAACCATCATGAGCCACCGGGACGCCCTCCAACGCGCCGACCAACTCGACAACCCAGAAGCAGCGACCACCGCACTCGACCGTGCACGATTCTCCAACGATGAGTCCATGATCCGAGCAATCACCCTGCGGGCAGCGCACAAGAACTGGGACGACGTACTCACCGACGTGGAACGGGCAGCCCCCGGCACCGCAAAGAAGCTGGCAGCCCACCGCGCCATCCCACCCACCAGCGGCCTACAACACAACATGTTCTTCGGAGTACGAGCACCAACCCAATTCGTCAGCCGCGATGGCGCAGTAGACACCTACAAGATTCGAGCGGCAGCAGCAAAGGCGCGGGAAGCAGCGACCCTGCGATGACCCGCGCACGGGACAGAAGGGAGGCGCCGCAATGGCCCGCACCAAACCACTCGACCTAGTAACGGCAGCCGCAAGCGGGGACACAACCGCAACACTCACAGCCCTGCGTGATCTGCTCGCCCAAACAATCGTGGACACGAAAAGCGCCCGCGAAATCGCATCGCTCAGTCGTCAATTCGTGGACGTGCTTGGGGAACTTGAGGGGCGCAAACCGCCCGTGAGGCAGACCAAGACAGGGTTGGACGAGTTAGCCGACCGGCGTGCAGGTAGGGACACATCAGTGCCACGGATCAAGCCACGTCGCGGTGACGGGCGCTCCGATCGGGCAGACCACCAGCCGTAACGCGACACAGCGCGCGTGACCGCTGACCGCAGGGCGGTTTATCGACTGACCAGGACTGAACACCTTGTTTGCGTTGGACATTGACTCACCGGACTCAGGCTTGAGGGATGACTTGCGTTGCATGGCGTCAGCTAGGCCAAGGGAAGCGGTCGCGTGGGTTCCGAGGACGCAATACGCATAGCTCAAGGCTTGGCACGTACCCACGGTAAACGCATGCGGGTTGAGTCCTACCAGCGTTGGACGCTGGACGAACGCTGGCGCGTCGTGCTTGAGCGTGCCTACCGAATTCACCGGGCGTGACCTACGGATTTCGGCCGGCCAAATTACACAAGATCGCCAGGTCAAACAACCAGAGGGGCACCCACACACAAGGGGGGTAGGCATGAACCAGAGGGCATGGCTAGTAGGGGCACTAGCGGTAGTAGGCATGGCGGGCACCGGGCACGCAGCGACCCCACCACCAGACACAACCACAACGGTTAACCAACTCGAACGTGTCGAGAACAGTAACCCGCAAACGGCAGACCAAAGCGACCGCCGCGAACAACCAGCAATCAAAGCATGGGCAACCACCATTCAACGCCACCTAGCCCAAGCCACCGATGAGGCAACACGAGTAGGGCGGTAACACCAATGGGGCACCAACGGAAGCGAGTACCACCAATGACGGAACGCCTATGGCAGTTGGCAGAGAAACTGTCCAAGCATGGACTACTCAACTATGTGCGCAACGGAAGCAACGCAAGCCTTGCACGTTCCCTGACAAGAGGCACCGAAAGACTCGAAGCGGCAGGCAAGCCAGACAATAGGCACCACGCATTCAGCGCCGGAAGACTCACGTTGTTCTACGACATACCAGCCGCAACACCAGCCCAACCAACAGGGTAACCAACAGTGCGGGTAACCCACGGGCCAAGCCGTAGCCATACAACAACCCACAAGGGAGGCGATACCAGGCATGGCAGGAAGAACTGGGCATCGAACCTACAGGGCTAGACGGGCACGGCTCAAAAGAACCAACGACATATGCGCACTCTGTGGGGGATGGATAGACCCAGACCTAGCCTTCCCAGACCCAGGCTCATTCACGGCAGACCATATAACCCCAGTGTCCAAAGGCGGACACAACCTAGGACCACTACAACCAGCCCACTACGGATGCAACAGCAGTAGGGGCAACCGTGCCCTCAAGAGCGATTCTAAGCACCTACGGGACTGGTAACACGCAGGGGGAGGAGGAAAGCCCTCAGCGTGGCTCTCAGCCCCAGCAATCAATAGGGTGGGGGAGGCCCCCCTTGTCGAGTCGTGGTCGTCCCTCAGGCAATGCGTTCTATTTCCCTCCGTCGGCTTTTTCCGCCAAGGAAGTTGTCCAGCTTGGTGCCCCGAATCGTTCGGTGCACGGGCTGTCAGCCAGGATAGCTCCATCGTTCATTCGATCGAATGAATCTGCGTCCTGCGCTTTGATGGCTAATGGGACGTTGAATCTGTTCTGGGCTGTAGTCTTCAAAAGACTATGCCCTTCGTGATCGGAGAATTGTGCCGCGCCGCACCTTGACTGTTACAAAAATTACATATCAGAAACGCAATTCTAGAAATAAGTTTTTGAACGTTGCTGAGCTCCCGGATCGGCGCGACATGCTCTTTCTTTTTCACGGGTTCGCGAAGGGGCTGGACTCAACACGCCTGGTCGACCGCTCCGCCGAAAAGTATGCAGCAATTTCGAAGCTTGAGCCGGTTGGGCGCACTTTAGGAATTCAAACGTTGTCTGGGAAATTTGGAGAAGAGGGTGAAACTCGCGACATTGACACCCATCGCGTAATTCAACGGTTCGTGAAGAAAAATGCTAATGCAGTTTTGACTCACGGCGTTCTTTTGGTTCCCAAAATGGGCACTTCGGCGCTGCTATTTATTGAGCGATCAGGCGGAATGGGCGGGTCGTCGGATTTAGTAAAGCTCTTTAAAGAAGATTTTCAAACGACCTACCCCGATTATACTATGCAACTCACTAGCTTAGTGGAAAAAGAAGCATGGCTTGAGCATGCACAACTAGAGCGAGTAAGTGCAACTTTGCACGGGCACTCTGCCGATGTGACAAATAAGACGGTTGGCAAAGTGGTCGGCGACTTGCAGCATGTTCTCACTCCGCCGAAGGGGGAGCACCTACCGAACGCACTCTGGAAAGCTTTGCGAAACAAAAATATTAACCGCGGCAAGTTATTGGCGTTTCCGGACGGTCACGACCCAGACGAGGTTGTTGTAGCCTTGTCCTCTGGTAGCACTCGCAAGACCTTTGTGCTGGGCCGAGAGAAGACGCCTAGCATCAGCTATCTGCTTAGCGACAGTAACCAGGCGCCGAAAAATTCGAGGGCGGTTTTGAGGTTTTGCCTGGACGAGGCGACTTCTCTTTTCAAAAATGTCGGAGTAGAATGGGAATATTCACACTCAGCAGGTGTGTGGTCACCAGCCGATCTTACACATCGACTTTAGCATCTAAGGAAGGCGGACCAATGAGTAGTAAAATTAGTGTTCGAGATGCCATAGTCGAGCACTTCGATACGCTTATTGACGACGCAACTGGAAAGCGTCACTTCTGGGATTACTTTCTGCTCTACCTAATGCCGATTGCAGGTGGAATATTGGTGGCATGGATCCCTGTGAATCTTAAATCTGTAGGCGATATCATCGCGGGCGTGTCAATCCTTACAGCGCTGCTATTCGGACTAATAATCTATGTTTTTCAACTCCGACTTCAAGTCGCGGCAGACCCAAGAATTGTTCGTGGTGGGGTATTGATGACTCTGCTCGATCAGCTGTTTGCGAATCTAATTTACGCTGTGATAATTGGTTTGGGCGCAACGGTGCTGGCGGTGTCGGCGAGTGCTTCGGCTGACTCTGACGGCTCTATAAATCCATGGTGGTCGGCTCTGGTTGTTACCGCAGGGTCCCATTTGGTTTTAACGATTCTGATGTGTTTGAAGCGGACTAGAGACGCGTACGCACAGCTGACTATTTAGTTCTCCGATTGCTCGGGCTGATCCAATGCCCTCGGGCGTTGCTGTTAGATCAGCAAGTGCTCCTGTTGATGGAGAGACGTGAGCACCTCCCATGTGATCTGCCGAATTGCGGGGAAGACGGGATTGCTGTCCATCGGGCGTTCACCGCTCAGGTCGGAAACGGACCATCCGAATGCTTCGCTGTTGGCTAGTCGGGCGTAAGCCACTTTTACTTTGGGGTCGACGTGTGCGCCGCCCTCGTGATTTGAGAGAGCCAAGACTAGTCCGCGTCGACTGAAACCGGACCCGTCCGTATCGCGGACAACCTTCTCGTCCCACCAAACTTCGAACGCAATGCGAGCGTTGCGGGGTACCTTCTTGCCGTCCACGAGTATGTCTCCGGGCGGCCGGTCGCCTAGGCCAGCCACGTGCTCAACCTGAAGTGCACCGTCGCCAAGAGTTCGCATCTGGATGTGGGAGAGAGTTGAACTGCTGATCAAGTTTCGGCGGTCATGAGTGCCCGCTGAGTCAACCCACGTTAGTGTTCTATGGAGGTCGAGTTGGTTGATGAGCGAGTGTGACATCGATGAGTTGTGGAATAAGACGCGAAGCGTGACGGCCATTCGCTTGGCCTCAACTAGGTGGCCGGTGTCGTAGTCCCTGGCGGACCGTTTAAGAAACTGCATCTGCTCGTCTAGCGCTTCGAGCAGCTGTTCGCGACTTCGGCGTGGCATCACACGAAGATGCCACGTTGCAGGCAATTTGCCAATTAGTCGAGTAGCGCGCGACGCGCTGAGGCAGGTTTCCGCACCAGGAGGCGCCGGTCCAGTCCTCGCTCCGAAGGCCCTTCCAACGGTCGTCAGGCTTGAACCGCCACGAACCGTTCGGCGTCGTGCGTTGGGCCGATGAGGTCACCCGTCCGCGCGGCAATCAGAATTGTTTGAATGTGGCGGCGGGCATTCTCTGCGACGTCGACCGTCGTCAGCCGGATAGTCGCAGGCGGACGATGCGGGGAAACGTGTTCAGGTCAAATCCTGAGAGTGGTTGAAACTCAGTCTCTCTCAGAGGATTCAGGGAACAACGCTGGTCGGACAGCGTGTGTCCCCTTCTGATGGGATTCGGCAGTTTCGGCTATGTCCCGTGGTCAACATTCTTTGGGGCGGCGTAGGCGTAGCTTGGGTTCACTCCCGGTGCTGAGGAGTCGATGCCCGCTTGGGTTGAGGAACTGCGGCAGGCGGGCACCGAAGAAGTTCGGGACGGGCGGCTGGCTTGAGTCTGGCGGCACAGCAATTAACCTGTCCGACAAGCCGGAACCGATTTTCAACAGTCCTGACCAGCTGGCGAATTTCGCTGGCGGTTTGCAGCTTCCGCCTGAGGGCGATGGTGGTAGCCGTGATTTCTCGATCAACTTGGAGAACGTGACGGTTGCTGATCCTAAGCAGCTTGAGTTGATGCTCAAGCAGATGCAGATGAATCGGCGTGCGAAGTCGAGCGCCTTGTTGAACAGGCGGTAGCGGAACGCGACCCAGTAACACGGTGCGCAACCGTTACGCAATGTGCGCACCCTGTTGCGCGGGTACTCGCACTGCGGGTAATGTGCAGGTCAGTAGCCACCGCAGGCTGCGACAGTTACAAGGGCGAGACGCTGTGCAACCAGCGCCCCGCCCGATGGTAATCAGTTAACGAACAACTGAACCGCTTGGAGTATCACCCCGGCCACACTGGCAGCTGCTTGAACGACTTCAGCCAGGTTGACCGGGGTCTTCTCTTTTTGATCAGACTCCTGCACGGGACCATCACCTCCTATCCGGGCTCCACGTCGGGGGCTTTCTTCCGACTGGACCCCTAAGAAGCAGGTAGTTGGTATCTTACAGGTACGGTCCGTCATATTGCGTGTAGCAAGGCTCAGTTAAGAATCGCCCCCACTCACATGCCGAGAGTGGGGGCGATTTTTGTCTTTTCAAGCGCCTTGTGGCCAGTCGTCCACGTCCGAAAGTTTGAACCGCCAGGAACCGTTTGGTGCTCTACGTTGGTGGCCGGTCAACTCGCCGGATCGGGCCGCGCACAGGACTGTTTGAGTGTGGCAGCGGGCGTGTTGTGCGGCGTCTCGTGTCGTAAGCCAGATGGTCACCCTGTGAACGTTGCGCTGATACGGCGGGGACGTCAAACGCTGTGAGAGCCTGAGACTTACCCCTTCCCAGAGGGTTTAGAGAAATCCGCACGTCGCAGATTCGGTTGTGGGTGCGTGCGGTACCCGACTGGGGACGTGGCGCGGGCGTATACGGGCCGTATCTGGTTGGTGTTGGGGTATGGGTCATGGCAGGAGTATTGCGATAGGGAGTTGGATGGTTTCCGGTTGCCGTCTAAGACGGAGTGGCCTGAGGTTGTCGCGGAACTGGCAACGGGGAAGCATGCCGCACCAATGAGCAACAAATCGATAGCTAGGGCCATCGGGGTTGGACAGGACACTGTACGACGCGACCTCGAAGCATCAGGGGTCGCAACTGCGACCCCTGTAACCGGATCAGACGGGAAAACCTACACCAGGCCGGAACCCAAACCCGCTGAACCGGCCAAGCCCAAACCCGCTGAACCGGCCAAGCCTGAACCCGCTGAACCGGCCAAGCCTGAACCCGGCGAAACGGCCAAGCCTGAACCCGGCGAAACGGAAGAACCCGAAAATCCAACAGGACTCCCACCAAGCACAGCAACGCAGGCAGTCAACAAGACAGCAACCAGCCTCGAAGGTATCGCAATGGCGCTCACCATCATTGACGCAGCCGACGTGCAAGCCGACCTAACCACAGGGGCAGTGGCCACGACTGAACGTTGCGTCGGAATCCTGCGCTAGTCAAGCCCTCTGAGAGAGGGTGAGACTTACCCTCTCTCAGAGGGTTCAGCGAACAATGCTGGTCGGACGAACTGGCTTTATTGCAGTGGCAATGATGCGGAGTTCGTAGACGCGGACGCCGTCCTCGACTGCGGGTTGGAGCAGGTCAGTAGGGTAAAGGCCCGCCTAGGCGATGGGGGCATACCCCATCGCGTGTCAGCAAAGCCCTCTGCGTGACGCTCAGGGCTGTTCGATGGGATGCGGCGAGTTCGGGCGGATGGTACAGAGTTCTGGTCGGCGCGGGACTTGATGCCGTACATGGGCTATGCCAACTGGCAACAGTTCAAAGTCCCTATTGATCGGGCACGCAAGAGTGCGCTCAATCAGGCGGCAGAGGTTGACCAGCTTTTTAGTCGATCCACTAACAAGACAGGTGGCCGTCCGTTCGAGGATTTCGCGTTAACGCGGTTCGCTGCGTACCTGGTGGCGATGAACGGCGACCCACGCAAGCCTGAGGTTGCAGCGGCGCAAGCGTACTTCGCGGTCAAGACACGTGAAGCAGGGTTGGTGGCCCGAACCCTCAGCACGAGAGTGTCGGTCCGCCAGGTGAAACGCGCGGGCCGGTCGGTGTCAGGCAGTCTCTGCTTTGGCCTGTTCTGCGAGAGCCAAAAAAACCTCGGTTAATGAATTGCCTATTTTCAGCGAAGTGTTGCGCAGATCGCGACTGAAGGTTTCGTCTTCGGAAATGCTGATGCTGACACGAGTCACCGTCGCAGACGTGGCATGCAGCGCGTGCGTGATGGAGTCGAGTACGCCGATCAGAAGCGTTGTTCCGTCCGCCCCGTTCGGAAGCTCGTAGCGGGTCTGAAACGCTACATACTTCCCAACGTGCTCGTGAGTCAGGTTATCTGAGTTGATCTTTTCGAAGGTCATAGAGGCAAGACTAGTGACGGCGTGCGACACAGTTCTTTAGGACTGAATCAATCGCGGTCCATGGCCGCTCGGTAGTCGTTGAGCGGATCATGCTCGGGCTGGTGATTGGGCAGGCAGAGTCTCGAAAGTTCCGGCTCGTCATGCTTGTACAACCACCAGTAGTGAGCGTTGCTCATCCAGCGGGGCTTCGGGTACGGGCGGGGTTTCTTCCGTGTGCACCGGGTTCTCTTGGCCATGCGATCAGTTCCGTAGGTCTGGGTTGGCGGGTCGAGACGGACCCTACGGGACTCACCCCGACCGAGCGGAGCTACGCGCCTTGTCACTGATGCTCCCAGTGACCGCTCCCAGTTTTCCCGCTGACCGATGCAACCCACGCCTTCTAGCCGCCCACACGTGAAGGTGTGAGCGGCTGTCAGGTGACCTCACTACCGGGGATCAGTCGGCGGTGAAGCTCCCATGCCCTGGAACACGGGATTGTCAGCACAAGCAACAGGAGGCGGCTGGTTTACGTCGGGCGTGCCCTGAGAACGACGTGAAGCGACAAACAGAAGGATCGAGTCCAGCTATCCGGCTAAATGCTTAGAAGGCCGTTCAGTCGTGGATCAAGTTCGCCTTCAAGGGATTCGAGGACGGTCACGGCACGGGCGAGACTGTGCAGCAAGGCGCGGGCGGTCGTCACCGTCAGCTCTTCGCGTCCAGCGTCCACGTACAAGCGGGAAACGTTGGCGGCGTCGTGCCATGTGCTGACCTCGACAACGATGGGCTGGCCTTCCGGCTGTGTGATGGTTTCGGAGAAATGGTTGGTGCAGTTGGACACGGGTGTTCCTTCTCTATTCGGATTGCCTGTCGGCGGGGTGTGTTCAGTGGGGCTTGCAGGTGGCGCAGAGGACGCGAACGGGTGGTGCCGGGGCGGTCACGGTCACTAAGTAGGCGCGGCAGGTGGCGCAGTGGAGGTTGACGCGTTCGGTTTTCATGCGGTCCAGCCGAGGGCTAGGGCGGCGTGGCAGATGCCGATGACGGCGGGGTAGATGCTGGCGCAGGCGAGTAGTCCGAGGACGTAGGCGCGGGTCGCGGCGGTTCTGTCGGTGGGTGTGGATATGCTTCGGTGACGGCTCACGACGGCTACTTCCGTTGTTGCGCTGAGGCTCTGGTAGCGGGAGGGAAGCCCGCACCAGGGCCGACCCGCGAATGTAGGTCTACGTCATAGGTTGACGATCGAAGATTCGATCGTAGGTTCGTTGACCGGAATCATCGACCGAGCACTCAATACAGCTGTGTAGCCGACGACGGTGCCGTGACGGTGGAGGCGGCTATCGCCGTCGCGTCCATCGTCGCGGTCGTCGTGACCTGTATCGGCGCGATACTTGCTGTGTCGATGCATGTCCAGTGTGTGGATGCGGCGCGGGAGGCGGCGCGATTGGCGGCCAGGGGTGATGCGGTATCGGTTGCCCAGTCGGTGGCGCCGGGCGGGGCGCAGATCACCGTCACCGAGCACGACGGGTACGTGACAGTCCGCGTGCAGTCCGATACTCCGCTGCCGGGTTTGACGGTCAGTGCCGAAGCGGTCGCCGCGATCGAACCGGACGCTGTGGAATGACGGGGTCCTGCGAGGAAGGCGGAGTAACGGTTCTAGCTGCAGGTGCACTGGCCGCATTGCTGGTAGTCGTCGTGGCGATCGTTCACGTCGGCTCGGCGGTCGGCGCCCGGCATCAGGCCCAGTCGGCTGCGGACCTGTCTGCTCTCGCGGCAGCCGGGGAGTTGAACCGAGGCGTCGGGGGTGCGTGTGCGACGGCGCGGGAGATCGTAGGCCGCTCGAAGGGTGAGGTGACGGATTGCGTCGTAGAAGGCTGGGACGTCGTGGTCACCGTGACGATCACCCTCCCGCTCGGGCGATTCGGGATCGCCGACGCGGTCGCGTCGGCACGAGCTGGGCCGGCGTGAAGGTGTCCGTGAAGGTGTCGATGGGGGGGCGCAATCACGTAGAGGGTGTGCCCGGTGACGACGCCTGGCTTGACTCGGTTCCCTTAGTGACCTAACCGATCGTGGGCAGTCCCGAACAGTGAGACTGAGCCTTCGTGATGTGTGACAGCAGTCATAATGAGACGCACGGAACAGTGAATGCTGTCGTTCCACGGTTCGGCGCTGTACCAACTCGGTGCCGTCGAATACCCACCCAAGACTTTGTTGCCGCAAGCGCGGCCAGCTGAGTAATCGTATTGAAGTGAGGATGCACGGATGAACAGAGGAAGGAGGCAACGCCAGCAATGACCAAGACTGTGTTCAAAAAAATTGGCGAGCTGATTGTTGTGCTGTTCGTCGTCAGTCTCGGCACGTTCGGACTTGTGTCGCTGATTCCCGGTGACCCGTCGGTGGCGGCACTGGGCGAAGGCCGTACCCCTGAGGAGTACGCCCAGGCACGCTCCGAAATGGGCTTGGACAATTCGTTCCTCAGCCGCTACTGGGATTGGCTCTCGTCCGCTTTGCAAGGCGATCTGGGCCGTTCACTGGTGCCGCCGCAGTCGGACGTGACGGAGCGCATCGTCGCAGCACTGCCGGTAAGTGTGCAGTTGGCGGCCATGGGGCTGATCATTGCACTGGCGGTGTCGATCCCGTTGGCGATGTGGTCCGCGCGTCATAGCGGTGGCCTGATCGACCGGATCATCAGTGCCACTACATTCGGCGTCTTGTCGATCCCAACCTTCCTGTCCGGCTTGCTGCTGATCATGCTGTTCGTCAACAACCTCGGCTGGTTTCCGCGCTCGCAGTGGGTACGGGTGTCCGAGGGGGGACTTGCCGACAACCTGTACCACGCGATCCTGCCGGCCGTCACGATCAGCCTGCTGGAAATGGCGATGTTCCTGCGTATCTTGCGTAGCGACCTGATCACGACCCTGCAGGAGAACTTCATCCTGGTATCGAAGGCGAAGGGCACCTCGAACCTGAGGCTGCTGATCTCCGATGCGTTCCGTCCATCCTCGTTTTCCCTGATCACGATGCTCGGCCTGGTGCTGGGTTCGATGATCGGCTCCACCGTCATCATCGAGACGTTGTTCTCACTGCCGGGAATGGGCTCGCTGATCGTGCGGGCCGCTCAGCAGGGCGATATGCCGATGGTGCAGGGAGCTGTATTGGTGATCGCGCTCATCTACGTGGTGGCTAACGGCATCATCGATATCTCCTATGGATATCTCGACCCGAGGAGCCGACGAGCCCATGTCTAATCTCTCCCACCCTGACCTCAACGACCCCGAACAGGTCTTACCCGCGATGGCGCAGGGCGCTGCGGTGGTCGTCGCCGATCCGGTCGTGAAGGACTCCGCAGTCACGTTTGCCGACGGAGACAAGAGCGGACGCCGAAAGCTGTACGTCCGCGGCGGTATTCTGCTGGCGATCGGTGTGATCGCGTTCGGCTTCGCGCTCGGCGCTGGACCCGTCGTGATGGCCGTGCGCCTCGTAGTCGGTCTCATCGGGCTAGCCGGCATCTACATGGGTGCGCGTCGGATCGGACTCGCCCGATTCGGGCCGGATTTCGATCTGACGTTCGTGATCTCGTGCGTCTGGCTGGCGTTGATCATCGGCGTAGCGATCATCGCGCCGCTGTTGCCGTTTGCTGAGTACGTGGACACCTCCAAGACTCTCGGATCCAAGGGGTACGCCCCGCCGGATCTGTTCTCCAGCCACCCGCTGGGGACGAACAACTTCGGCCTGGACCTGTTTGCGAGGTCCATCTACGGTGCACGGTCCTCGCTTGTGGTCGCGGTGGGCGCTGTGCTGATCGGCGTCATTATCGGTGGCGCGATCGGCATCCTCGCCGGTTACTTCGGCGGGAAAGTCGACGCGATCGTTGGGATTTTGACGAACTCGCTGCTCGCAGTCCCCGCGTTGATCCTGCTGATCGCGTTGGCGTCGGTGCTCCAACCGAACCTGCGCAACATCGCGTTGGCACTGGCGGTGCTTGCGGTGCCATCGATGATTCGAATAGCGAGGGCGAACACGTTGACGTTCTCCCAACGCGAATTCGTCCTCGCTGCCCGCGCGATGGGCGCGAGTCGGTGGCGGGTGATGGTGCGCGAGCTTGCGCCGAACGTGGCGCTGCCGCTGGCCTCGCTCGGCATGGTGATGATCTCGGTGATGATTGTCGCGGAAGCATCGCTGAGCTTCTTGGGCCTCGGCATCCAGCCGCCGATCCCGACGTGGGGAAACATGATCGCCGAGGGCCAGGGCGGGGTGTTCGAGAAGCATGCATTCGTCGTACTGGTCCCGGGCATGTTCCTGTTCTTGACCGTGTTTTCGTTCAACATCGTCGGCGAGAAGGCGCAGAAGGTCACTGGCGGCTCACGCCAGGCAAAGCTGTGACGGCGAGAGCGGGCAGTGTCCGTATCGCCTCAGTCCTGGCCCTACATGGCAAAGCGGGAGTTCACCGATGAATAAGCACGAAACGCCTGGCATGGGCGCTACGACGGCAGCTGCCGGAACGCCAGACCATGCGGCGGAGGGACCGCTGTTGACCGTGGAGAATGTGTCCACGCACTTTCGCACCAAGCGGGGCCAGTTGCGCGCCGTCGACCGTGTGAGCTTGACCCTCGCCGCGGGCGAGACCCTGGGCCTGGTCGGCGAGTCCGGTTCCGGAAAATCGGTGCTCGGGCAGACCATCATGGGTCTGGTCTCGAACGGTGGCGCGACCACGGTAGCCGGCGAGATTCGGTTCCAGGGCCGCGATATGCAGACACTTACCCGCAAGGAGCAGCAGGGTCTGTGGGGCAAGGACATCGCGATGGTGTTCCAGGACCCGATGACGGCTCTCAACCCGTTCAAGCACATCGGCACGCACCTTACCGAGTCGATCCGAGCCCATCTGGGCCTGAACAAGAAGCAGGCCCGAGAGCGGGCGATCGAGTTGCTGCGGAAGGTGCGGATTCCCGAGCCGACCCGACGGGTGGACCAATACCCACACGAGCTCTCGGGAGGTATGCGCCAGCGTGTAGTCATCGCGATGGCGCTGGCATGCGACCCCATCCTGACCATCGCGGACGAGCCGACGACTGCGCTCGATGTGACAGTGCAAAAGCAAATTCTCGAGCTGCTCGACTCGCTCCGCAAGGAGACGGGGATGGCGGGGATCTTGATCAGCCACGACCTGGGCGTCGTCGCCGGCCAGACGGATCGCGTCGCCGTAATGTACGCGGGCCGAATAGTGGAGACCGCGCCAACACGGCAGTTGTTCGCGCAGCCGCGTCATCCGTACACCGAGGCGCTGCTGTCGGCGATCCCGCGAATCGAGGATGCGCCGCACACGGTCCTCGAGGCCATCGAAGGCGGGTTGCCGGATATGACGAAGCCAGCTGAGGGTTGTTCATTCGCGACTCGGTGCCGGTACGCACAGGATAAGTGTCTTACGGTGCCGCCGGAACTGGTCGCCACTGAAGACTCCGCCGCGGCGGTGCATCCGCACGAGGCCGCATGTCACTTCCCCGTCGGCACAGCCGAGGGTGCAGCGGCGTTGGCCGCCAACGAGAAGGCCGGGCGCACCGCGGCCGGACGCAAGCTGGACTTGGAGACTGTGTAATGGCTGGCAGCGGAACCGCACACATGCGCGAAGACGAGAAGCGGGTCTTGACCGTCGAGAACCTGCTGGTGGAATTCCCTGCAGGCAAGCAGACCGTGCACGCGGTCTCCGGCATCAGCTTCGACCTCGTCCCAGGGGAGACACTGGGCATCGTCGGGGAGTCGGGCTGCGGGAAGTCCACCGCCGGGCGCGCGGTCCTACAGTTGCCCAAGCCCACGTCCGGCAAGGTGACGCTCGATGACATGGTCCTCGGGGACATGTCCGCATCGAGTCTGCGGATCACCCGCAACCAGATGCAGATGATCATGCAGGACCCGATCTCATCGCTGAACCCGCGGCGCAAGGTCAAACATCTTGTCACCGAGGGACCTCGCATCTGGGGGACCAAGAACAAGGCCAAGCTCGAAGCCATGACCCGTGATCTGTTGACCGCAGTGGGCCTGGATCCAGATGCGGTGATGGAGAAGACGGCGGGCGAACTGTCGGGCGGCCAATGCCAACGTGTGTGTATCGCACGCGCATTGATGCTCCGGCCGAAGCTACTGATCTGTGACGAGCCGGTCTCGAGCCTCGACGTGTCGGTGCAGGCACAGATCTTGAACCTTCTGGAGAAAACCAAGAAGGAATTCGAGTTCTCGATGATCTTCATCGCCCACAACATGGCCGTGGTGAAGAACATCAGCGACCGGATAATGGTGATGTACCTGGGCAAGGTGTGCGAGGTCGCGCCCACCGAAAATGTCCAAGACACCGCCAAACATCCGTACACCCGGTTGCTGCTCGACTCGATTCCGGATCCGAACCGATCGCGGGATGGGGAGGACGAGATCGAGATCATCGAAGGCGACCTGCCCTCCCCCCTGAACCCACCGTCGGGTTGCCGTTTTCGGACCCGGTGTCCACTCGCGACCGATCAGTGCGCAGCTGAAGAACCACTGTTGCGGGAGATTGGCAAAGACCACTTCGTGGCCTGTCACAACGTGTAACCCCAGCTTTCACCGGCACCCTCGCGGCGAACTGTCCCAGAGGGTCGTTGTCTGGCGTTCTCAAACGTCGAACCGCCCGCACATATAAGGAACCCATATGATCTCAGTGAATTATCGACAGCGGGCCATCAGACGACCCGGCCGCTTCGCGGTCGCTCTGGTCGGAGCCAGCGTTGTACTCGCAGCGTGCTCGGGCGGGGCCGACGGTGAGGGGGGCGGTTCCGGTAGTGGCACGTACGAGACCGGCCTGGTGAACGTCCAATCCGAAGCCGGCGATCCGGTGGACGGTGGCACCCTCACCTACGGTGTACAACTTCTCACCACGACGCTGGACCCTCTCCGAGCCACAGCCCGCGGCGGCCAGGGCGGCGAGGCACTCGCCGCCGTATACGACGTGCTCATGAAGTACGACACCGACTCCGGGGAGTTCGCACCGCAGCTCGCCGAATCACTGCAAAGCGAAGACAACATGACATGGACTCTGCGTCTACGTGATGGTGTGCGCTTCAGCGACGGCACGCCGTTGGATGCTGCAGCGGTAGTCGCGAGTATCGAGCGCTACAACTCCGGCGGCGGCAATGGTGCAGATCTATGGATGCAGTCGGTGAAATCGATGGAGGCGCAGGATAGTTCGACCGTAGTCTTCCGTCTCGCAAATTCATGGCCTAGGTTTCCGTCGATGCTGGCGTTTGGCCACGGGATGATCGTCGCCCCAGGTGCACAGCAAGGCGAGAAGTTCACCGCTGTCGGGGCCGGACCCTTCGTCGAGGCAGGATTTCTCCCCGGGGAGGAGCGCACGTTCACGGCGAACCCTGAATATTACGGCGGGCGCCCTCATCTGGACACTTTGCGCATGGTGGCGTTGAACGGCCCGCAAGCAAACTTCGAGTCGCTGGAAGCCGGTCAACTCGACGTTGCCTACATCCGTGGTCTGGGATCAGCAATCAACTCGGCGAAAGAAGCCGGCTACCCCGGATTCGTCGATGTCCTCAACGCCGGTGGAGCCGAGCTGATCAACAACCGCGAGGGTTCTCCAGGCGCAGACGTGCGGGTACGACAAGCGATTGCGCAGGCCATCGACCCTGACCTCATAGACCAGCGAGCCGAAGAGGGTCAGGGCCTTCCCGGATCCGAGTTGTTCGGAGAGACGTCGCAATGGCATACCGATGTTGCCGGCCCTGTCTACGATCCGGACAAGGCCACCGAGTTGCTGAACGAGGCAAAGGCCGACGGCTATGACGGGCGTCTGAAGTACACCGTTCTCAACGAACCCAAGGATCAAGCGATCGGCCTAGCCGTTCAGTCGTTGTTGCAGGCCGTCGGTTTCACTGTGGACATTGCCTTTGCAAACAATGCTGGGGATCTACTGAACAGCGTCTATGTCAAACATGAGTTCGATCTGGCCCATGCCGGGATCGGTCTGTACGAGTCGATTCCAGATGCGGGTTTGCAGTCCGTCCTCTCCAGCACATCGTTGAGGAACACAGCCGGGTATGCGAATCCGGAGATGGATAGCTTGTTGAAGGAGCTGCAGGCGGCCCCCGACGACGATGCTGCGCGCGATGTGATCGCACAGGTTCAGACCCTCTGGAACGACACTGTGCCATCGGTGCCCATCAGCGGGCTTGCCGCATTCTGGGCGTGGCAGACGGACGTGCACGAAGTCGTGCCCAGTGCGACTGGCATCATGCTGTTCGACAAAGCGTGGATCGAGTCCTGAGCGCGCACAGACAGTTCGAAAATCCGGGGAGAGGTAAGCGCGCCAACGAGGTGTAGCTCCCGGGATGGTTGTGGATGACGAGGGCCTCCGGTTCCGGTGTGCGTACTACGTACCCCGATGAACGAGAGGCCCTCGTTGCTTATCGCTGATGCCTTGTTCTCCCCGAAGGGAGTGGCACTCGTCTCGGTCATAGTCGATCTGTCGACTGGACCTCACCGACTTCGTTGTACTGGACGACAGTGACGAATCCGTGCGACGTTACGCGCCCGCCTTGCTGCGGTGGTGGCGCCGGCTGCGCGCAATCGGCTGTTTCAGCACCGCATCGGCTGGAAATGAGTCGTGCCCTCCAGGACCACCGTGCAGAAATGGATCACCCACACACTGGAGTTGTCGGGACCGACCAGACCTGCACCAGCGAAGCCTCCGTGGCACTCCGCAGTCCGGTGGGTATTCGATTCGAAGAGTGCCACCTCTACCGGCGGAATGCAGTAATGGAAACGTGCGAAATTCGCGGCGAGGCACGTTCGAACGTCGGCGCTCTGCCGACCACGTCGTGACACGATTGCGCGATGTCAGGTATCCGGGTCGGGTGGACCGCACCTGCAATCATCGCCGTAGCACTGGGTATGTCGGCCGCGAAGTGGCCGATACCAGATTACAAACTGCGAATTGGGCTTGTCGATGAGTTCGGCAAGCTGCGAGCAGCCGCTACTCGACCATTTCGACTTCCCGCTCGTCTTGACGTTGTCGATACCGTTGCCCTCTTCTCAACCGCCGCAGTCGTGGGTAGACCCTGGATGTCTTGGACAGTGGCCGGGAGCATGCTGACCCTCACGACAGTGGGCTTCTGCTCAGCGGGCGCGTCGACGCCATCATTATTGTCAACGCTGGGGAGTCTCCCCGGGACGGTACTGGCATTGTTGCTGGCAGTTGTCCATCAGTTGGCGGACTCTTACAGGAATCGAACCACCGTTCTCCGCTGAGCGCAGATCGGTGCGCCCTGTCCCGAATGTCGACGCCTCGTGTCAGATTCCTGCGCGCGTTGGCTTGGCTTGGGTGGGTCGGGTCGGGGATGAAACGCAGGCGCGCGTATGCCTCGAATCCGAGCGGCCCGCGGACAGCTAGGTCCGACCAGTCGCGGTCCGCAGTCAGTAGCCACTGAGCGGGCGAAGCATCGGTGCACGGTCGAACTGTCATGCGGCCATGGTTTCACAACGCTGGAAGCGGTCTTGAAAAGTGAACCCGCGCGCCCATCTGCAAACAGCGGGGACAGCAGACTGCCCGGTACGACAACTGGCGTTGACGTACCGGGCAGGCGGCCTTCTACATGCAGTTTTCTAGGTCATGCCACCTTACTGTTCAGGTGACACGGTCGAGCGGTGACTACTCGATCCAGGCCTTGTCCAGAAGCACCATCGCGTCCAGGCTCGGCACTGCGCCGTGCACGTTGTCGGTCCACGCCAAGAAGTTGGCACCGGAGGCAAGGGCCAGGAACGGCACGTTCTCGTTGACCTCCACCTGTAGGTTGCTCAAAGCCTCGAGCTTCGCCTCGTCAGTGGTTGCGGTTTGGACACTGGCGACGATCTCGTCCATCTTCGGGTCGTTGACGCCGCCGATGTTGTTCGTCGATGTGGAGTTCAACGCCCCGTACAGGCGCTGGAACGGCGCCGTGTCCTGAATGCTGAGCGCGCCGGTGGCGATGTCGAAGTCCTTGTCGATGTACAGGCGCTTGACGATGTCCGTGACCGATGCCGCGTACTCGATGTCGACGTTGATACCGATAGGTGCCAGCATCGCCTGGATTGTCAGTGCGGTGGCCTGGGCCGCCTGCGTCTGGGGGGTGAAGTAGGTCATGTTGCCGCTGAAGCCGTCTGCCTTCGCGGCCTCGACGAGGGCCTTGGCCTCTTCCGTATTCATCTCCACGGGTGCAATATCGTTGTGCCACTTGGACCAAGGCTGGAAAATCTCGGTGCCGGGCATGCCCTTGCCGCCACGTGCACGCTGATCGATTGCCACGGGGTCGACGGCCAGCTGCATCGCCTTCCGTACCCGCACGTCGGCGGCGGGACGGCCTTCACGCTGGTTGATACTGACCACCGCGGAGAGACTGCTCGTCTCGTAGTAACCCGGAAGGTTGGCTGACGCCTCGTCGACGACTGCGGCGTCGCGTAGGTATGCCATATTGAGGCCGCCCGAGTTGAGGGCGTCGACCTTGGGCTGTTCGTCGCTGATCGTGACGAACTTCAGTGTGTCCAGGTTCGGCTTGCCGTTGAAGTAGTCCGGCCGGGCCTTCATTACAACGTCTGCGCCGGGGGTCAGGCTCTCCAATGTGAAAGCACCTGCGCCGATCGGCTTGAAGGTGCCGTCGGGCTGATCCGAGCTAGGTGCGACGACCATGCCGTGGCCGTAGACGAGAAGCGAGGGGAACTCGGACCACGACTGATTCATGGTGTAGACCACGGTGGAGTCGTTAGTGGCCTCCACGGACTTCACGCCGGCGGTGAATGCTTGACTGCCGCCGCCCTTGCGTTCGTTGAAGCGATTGGTACTGGCGACAACGGCCTTGGCGTCGAGTGGTGTGCCGTCACTGAAGGTGACGCCGTCGCGCAACTCCAGGGTCCACGTCTTGAAGTCGTCGCTCGAGGTGAGCGCTTTCGCCAGTTGCGGCTCGTAGGAATCGGAGGCGGAATCGTAGCGTACGAGGAGATCGTAGACCGCTGCCATCTCGGTGCCACCGGTTGAGCCAGTGGGCTGGGTCTTGGTCGGGTCGAGGCTCGCCACCGGTGAATAACCGGCAAAGCTCAACGTGCCACCCTCCACGGGGGTGCCGCCCTCGGCCTGATCCCCGATCACGCCGACAGCGCCAGGGTCGGTCTGTGGGCTGGAACTGCTACCACCACCACCGCTCGCACAGCCCGCCAACAGTAGGCCGCTGGTCAAGACGGCAAAAGCCACCGCACCGCGCCGGCGTTGCCTTGAAAGTGTCACCTAAGAACCTCCTGGATTGTGTCGAGACGAACGGTCTCGGTGGAACATGTCGCGCTCGCCATAGGCGAACCACCATATGACTTGAATCACGGTAATAAGACCACAGTCTCTGTCACTGAGACGAAGGCTTTCGGAAGTCGATAGCACCACTCCCTGGATCGCGGACACCGACCCGGCGGGGCGGTTGTAGAGGCTGGAGGAGGACGCCTATGGCCTCGATCCTTCTTACTGCTGATGCGTCCGCCTGGGTTGGGTGCACCCCGATGGTGATCGGGTCGGCCCCCTGCCCGTCATGATCGAAGTAGTTCCGGTGGCGCTGAAGATTCTGACCGCCGTCCCCCGCGCGAACTTCCCAGTGGTCGATCGGCACTTCGAAATAGGCACGTGCCGGACACTCGACGTTCACCGCAGCTTTGTCGATTGGTGGCGAAAGCCGTGCACGATATCCAACATGTATAGCCACGTTGGTGAAAGTCTAGGCATATCCGCATTGGTCGAGGGCGGAGACCTGTACCTGAGGGTGGGGGACACCCAGGTCGAGATCGCGGCAATCTGGCTGCGGGACAGTTGCCCGTGCCCGGAAAGCCGCGCCGTCAACGGACAGAAGTTGTTCAACATCGTCGACCTGCCTGCGGATACTCGGGTGGAGCGTGCCCGGGTCGTGGGCCGCAGTATCGAGGTCGAGTTCGCTCCGGACGGTCACCGGGGGGTGTTCGATGTCGAGGCTCTGATCGCGGCCGATACACCCCCGCAATTGGCCGATGCGCGCAACGAGGATGCAAAGCGCTTGTGGCGCTTGGCTGAAGAAGCATCTCCGATGGCGTGGAACGACTGGTCCGAGTACCTCGTCGACCCGGCACCGGCGTTGCGTGCGGTGATTGATGACGGTTTTGCTTTGTTGCGCGGTGTGCCACCCGATTCAGGTCAGGTTCTCGTTGTCGCCGAGACCTTCGGTTTTGTTCGGAAGACCAACTACGGGAGTATCTTCGACGTCCGAGTCGAGGAGAATCCGGTCAACCTCGCCTTCACCGGACTTGCGATCAGTCCGCACACCGACAATCCGTACCGGGATCCGGTGCCGACGCTCCAGTTGCTGCATTGCATCCACAATGCAGCCACCGGTGGCGAATCCGGCCTCGTTGACGGCTTCGCCGCTGCGAAGATGTTGCGTGAGAGGAACCCTCGTGCGTTCGACATCCTCACCAATACCGCGGTGACCTTCCGCTTCGACAGCGCCGACGCGCACCTGAGCGCGACGATGCCGATGATCGGCCTCGACCAGACCGGCCGAATTCGCGAGATTCGATTCAACAACCGCTCGATGGTATCGCCGCGCTTGGAGTCCGGAACGGCCCGTGAATTCTACAGCGCCTACCGATCTTTCGCCGAACTGCTGTACCACCCGGAGGCTCAGCTCAACTTCCAGCTCGACGCCGGAGATTGCCTGATCTTCGACAACACGCGACTTCTGCACGCCCGTAGTGCATTTGCCGCGACCGGCGGACGCCATCTCCAGGGAACCTACGCAGACCTGGACGGGCTGCTCAGCACCCTGCAAGCCTTCGAGGAGAACTGATGACGCACGCGTACGACACCCTGACCAAACTGTTCGACGGTGAAGGCGGGCAAGAGTACCTCGGTGAGCAAGTGTCGATGGCGCAGCACATGCTCCAGACCGGACGAGCTGCCCGCGAATCCGGCGCTCCCGTCGTACTTGTAGTGGCGGCGGTACTGCACGACGTCGGCCACTTCTCCGGTGCGATCAGCGGGCGAGACCTCATGTCGGGCAACGATAACCATCACGACGCAGTCGCCTCCGAGTGGCTGTCGACATGGTTCGCTCCTGAGGTGACCGAGCCGGTTCGTCTCCACGTCGCCGCCAAACGCTACCTGTGTGCCACTGATCCGGCCTACTACGACAAGCTCTCCGACGCTTCGAAATTCACCATGTCCGTACAAGGCGGATCGATGACTGACGAGGAGGTGGCGGCGTTCGCAGCCGAACCGTTCGCGGAGGCTGCTTGCCAACTGCGCAAGTTCGACGACCTCGGCAAGGATCCGGACGCACCCGTGGTCACGCTAGCCGACTTCCGGGCTGACATCGACGCGCTGGACTGCACCCTTCATGAGTAGTGACGGCAATCTCCACAGCACGAAGGATCCGTTACCCGAGTCGAACTCGGGCAACGGATCCTTGTGTCAGTCGATTATCAGGCTAGGTGTCGCGCCGCGAACCGACCCGACTGGTCCCTCCGGCGGCCAGTGAATTACGGACCACGAACGCAACGGATTCAGCGGCGTACAGGTCGATCGAGCACTCGAGGACCTCGCCGAGCGGGTTCGTCGTCCGCCTGATCGTGCGCAGCAGCGGCGCTCCGGGCGCAAGGCCGAGCAATTCAGCCTCCCCGGAAGTTGCTGCGACCGCGGCGATTGCATGTTCCGCGTCGGCGAACACGATGCCGTGATCACCCAGGCGATCGGTGATCGACTGGGTGTCGAGGTCGATCGCTGCGATCAACGGCGCGAGGGACTCCGGGTAGTAGGTGCTCTCGAGCATAGTCGGCACGTCACTCAACAGCCGAAGGCGATGGGTGTGAAAAACGTTCGCGCCCTCGGGAACTCCGAGCTTGTCCGCAACAACGCCGGACGCCGGCACTGCTCCGACGCTCAGTGTTCGGCTACTCGGTGTCTCACCGAGGCTGCGCGCCCAGAGGGAGAAGCTGACCAGCTCGCTCATCGACTGTACGCGCGGGCCGCTCCGGATTTGTCTGCGCGCACCGCGGCGCGACGACACGACACCGGTGGATCGCAAGAATGCGAAGGCCTGCCGGATCGTGCCACGCGACACTCCGTACGTCACCGTCAATTCGTTCTCCGAGGGCATTGTCGATCCGTCGGCGAAGTCCCCGCGTTCGATTGCAGTCTGGATGTCCGTGGCAATCGAGCGGTAGAGCGGCAGGCTGTCCTCGCCCTTGGTCATCGTCACACCGTACCGATCATTCGGCTGGCGCCAGTAGTACCGGGCGGTTGAGCAGCGACACTCGGACCCGTGATCCGGGCGTCAACATTGCCGCGCGATGGCTTGCGACGTCAGCGAGTAGCACCTTTCCGGTCGGCTGAGTCAACCGCAGTCGCGTCGTCGCGCCGTAGAAGGTTGCTGTCGTGATGATCGTGTCGCCGCCGGGAGCCTCGTCGACCAATACAGCCTCTGGACGCGTCAGCACGGTGACGGGGCCTATGCCAGGCCATTCGCCGTCACAGGTCAGGATTTGTTCACCCACCTGCACCGTGCCTCGTTCGACGGCAACGCCGGGGATGTGATTCATCGTGCCGACGAACTCGGCTACGAACGGCGTCGACGGGCGCTGGTAGACCTCGTTGGGCGGCGCGCACTGCTCGAGCTTGCCGGCACGCATGACCGCGACGCGGTCGGCGATTGCCAGAGCTTCCTCCTGATCGTGGGTGACCAGGAGAGTGGTCACGCCCAGGTCCAGCTGGATGCGGCGGATCTCCTCGCGCAGTTGGTAGCGGACCTTGGCGTCGAGCGCGGACAGCGGCTCGTCGAGCAGGAGGACCCGCGGTGAGATCGCCAGGGCGCGCGCCAGCGCGACTCGCTGCTGCTGCCCGCCCGACATCTGGTGCGGATACTTGTGCATGTGGTCGGCGAGACCTACCAGGTCGAGGAGCTCGCGGGCGCGGGCCAAGCGGCCTTTTCCGCGTTCGCTGCGCCCGCGCAGGCTGAGCCCGAATGCGACATTGGCCTGGGCGGTCATGGTGGGAAAGAGGCTGTAGGACTGGAAGACCATGCCCATGTCCCGACGATTGACCGGGAGAGCCGACGCGTCGACGCCGTCGACGCGGACCTGTCCGCCGTCGGGTCGGTCGAAGCCGGCAAGGATCCGCAGCGCGGTCGTCTTGCCGCAGCCCGACGGCCCGAGCAGCGCCACCAGTTCGCCCGGCTCGAGGTTGAGATCGAGTCCGTCGAGCGCATTGACGCTGCCGAAGGTGCGGCGCACGCCGACGAAGCTGACGGCTGTGCCCTCGGTCGCGAGGAGAGCGTGGGGGTTCGTCATCATCATTCCTTTCGTAGACGTGTTTTTGATGTTCTGCCGGCAACCGCCACCGCAATAAGCAGCAGTGCCCACGTGAAGACCAAGCTGAGCAGGGACAGTGCGACTTGCAGTTGGCCGTCGGTTGCGCCGGACTGGGCGAGCCAGACCGGGAAGGTCGGGAAGATCAGGATTTTCGCGATCGTGTACTCGCCCATGACCAGAGCGAAGGCGAGGAAAGCGACGTTGAGGATCGACGTGCGCAGCGCTGGTAGTACTACTCGCCAGAGCACCGTCGGCCACCGCGCACCGAGGTTCTGGGCGGCTTCCACCAGGACTGTCACCTTCGAGCCTCGAAGTCCCGCATCGAGGCTGCGGAAGGTGAACGGCAGGGCGACGACGACATACATCAGTGCGAGCACCAGTGGAAGCGACTTGTCTTGCAGCGCAGTGAAGAACGCCAAGATTTCGACGTACTCGCTGCCGTTGCCCCAGCCGAGTACGCTGCGCACGCCGACCACCAGGGCCACCGGAGGGATCACCAGCGGCAGCAAGGAGAACGCCTCGACGTAGCTGCGCATCTTCGGCAGCCTGAGGTGCACGATCAGCATCGTGGGCACCATAATCCCCAGCGTGATCGTCACCGCGATCATACCGAGCAGCAGGGAACTCGTCATCGAGTCGGTGAAGCCGGGTGCGGAGAAGATTCGGGTGTATGTCGCCAGGTTGAGGCCGTCGGCGCCATCCACCGTGAACCAGAAGGCAACCAGCGCCGGACCGAGGAAGTAGATAGCTGCGATGGCGAGGACGATGCCGCGCCAACAGCGCACGGGTGGGCTGTTTGTGCTTGTGCGACGGCCTTTTCCCGGTGCGACGGCACCATCGGCGATGTTGGTCTTGGGTGCGTCGATCACTGCAACCATCGTGAACTCCTTCGCTGCATCAGCTGGTAGAGCAGGGTCAGGGGAACTACGACTATGATCATCGACAGTGCCAGGGCGGAGCCCAGATTCTCTTGTCCGGCAAGAACATTCCCGGACAGGGCACTGTCGATGCGCAGCGGCGTGATCGACAAGGTGCCGTTCGTGAGCGCCTCCGCCGTTGCGAACGAGGAGAATGCGGTGCAGAACAGCAGTGCGAGGCTGCCGAGGAAGTGGGGCAGCAGGGCCGGGCCGGCGACGTAGCGCCAGTAGTGCCAGCCCTTCGCGCCGAGGCCCTCAGCCGCCTCTCGCCACTCGGGGCGCAGGCCCTCGAGAGCCGGGGTGATGGTCAGGACCATCAGCGGGATCAGGAAGTACAGGTATACGAACTGCACGCCGCTCTGCGAGTACAGGTCCAGTCCTAGGTCCTCGCGCAGCGACAACCCCAGGTGCTCGCGGACGAAGGAGGTGAGTACGCCGGCGTTGCCTATCGCCGCGACGAAGAGGAAAGCCAGGGGCAGTCCGCCGAAGTTGGCGAGGACAGCAGCACTGGTGGAGACCATCCGCTGCAACACGCCGCCGCGACTGGTGACTACCGCGTACGCGAGGACGAGGCCGAGCGCTGCCGCGATTACAGCGCTGATCAGCGACATCTTCGTACTGTTCCACAGAGCGTCCAGATACGGACCGCTAAGCGCCGCAGTCATATTCGCGACGCCAAAGGCGCTGACGCCGCCGTCGTCCTTGGCTCGGAAGGCAGAGTAGGCAATCACTGCGGTGGGAAGGATGAAGAAGACCGCGACGTAGCAGAAGAACGGCACCAGTCCCAGTCGACTCCACAGTTGAGTCGAACTGCTCTTCGTCTTGATCCGGGTCGACGGTGGGCTCGTAGTTCTCATTACTCGACCGCGCCGGCCCAGGTCTGCGTCATCGTGTTCTTCGCAGCGGTAGACTGTGCGTCCGTGGGGAATTCGGCTTTCACAGTGACGGCGGGCAGGTTGCCGGCGAGTGCCGGGTCGACGGTTCCGGCTTCTTCCATAGCCGGGAGACGCGACGGGCGTGCGTATCCGGCGAGGTAGCCGTTCTGGCCCTCGTCGCTGTAGAGGTATTCCTGCCACAGGCGCGCTGCGGCGGGGTGCGGGGCTGTCGCGTTGACGGCCTGCGCGTAGTACGAACCGATGGTCGCGTCACCCGAGACTGCGACGGTCCACTGCACACCGGAGCTCGCCAGATCCTCGGTCTTCGCGGCGTTCAGGTAGTCCCAGTCGACGACGATGGGGGTCTCGCCGGATTCGATCGTCGCGGCGGTGGCCTTGACCGGGACGTAGTTTCCGGCGGCCTTGAGTTTGCCGAAGTATTCGATGCCGGGCGCAATGTCATCGACGGAGCCACCGTTGGCCAGGGCGGCGGACCAGACGGCCATCAGGGCTGAATTGCTCTTGAGGGGGTCGCCGGTCAGTGCGACCTTGCCCTTGTACTCGGGCTTGGCGAGGTCCGCGAACGACTCCGGGCACACCTCGACCTTGTCCGCGTCGCAGCCGATCGAGATGTAGCCCCCGTAGTCCGCGTACCAGTCGCCGTTGGCGGCTTTCTGCGACTCGGGAATGCTGTCCCAGGTCTCTACTTTGTACGGGGCGTACAGACCCTCTTCAGCTCCGCTGATGGCGAACGCAGTACCGACGTCCACTGCCTCTGGCGCGCGGTCCTGGCCGGCGAGGGACTTGATCGCGTTGACCAAGTCGGCGCTGCTGGCCTCCGGGTTATCGACCGTGACCGCGATGCCGTACTTGGCGCTGAAGTTGTCCATCAGGTTGCCGTAGCCGGCCCAATCGCGGGGCAGGCCGATAAGGTTCAGCGAGCCCTCCTCCTGTGCGGCGGCGATCAGGGCGTCCATCCCGCCGAGATTGGCAGCCGACGTCGCCGACGCTGTAGCAGTAGCGGGAGCATCACTCTTCTTGGTGCAGGCAGTTGCGGTGAGGGCCACCGTGCCTGCCAAAAAGATCATTCCCGCTGTTCGAATCGTTGTACTACGCACGATGGACTCCAATCTGAGTTCGCATTCGTTGCCATGTGGCAACCACGCGAATCAGACTTTGCGGGCACAAGTTGTATAGCCAAGATAGTTATCGAGTCTGCGAGGTGAACGAGGACTGAACGTATCGAGTCCACCAGCCAACTGAACTGGCGCGCGTTGACACTGCAGCGCTTGCCCAGTCGTCTGTGGGACCCGCGGCAGGAGTTACCTCAGCGGGGGCCCGCCCGTAGGGCACCGAGTACCGTTTCCAACACCACGACCGCGCCAGGCTTGTCCAGCGGATCGTTACCGTTGCCACATTTCGGTGACTGAATGCAGGAGGGACAGCCGGTCGGACACTCACATGATTCGATGGCATCTTTCGTCGCGGCCAGCCATTCTCGGAGCGCGCTGTGTCCCCGGTCGGCGAATCCTGCACCGCCGTCGTAACCGTCGTAGACGAAGATCGTGGGTAGCCCGGTGTCCGGGTGCAGGGCCGTCGACACGCCGCCGATGTCCCAGCGATCGCAGGTTGCGATGAGCGGAAGTAGGCCGATGGCAGCGTGTTCCGCGGCATGGAGTGATCCCGGGAATCGTTCCGCCGGTATCCCTCTGGCCTCGAGTAGCTCCGGTGTGATCGTGTACATCACCGCGCGGGTGTCCAGTGTCTGTTCGGGCATGTCGAGGTCGATGGAATCGAGGACCTCGCCGGAGTGCAGACGTCGAAGATAGCCGACGACCTGATGGGTGACGTTCACCTGGACGAGTGCGGTGGTCACCTCGCCGAAATCCTGCTGCGAGTGCACCGCGGTGACCGCGATGTCGGTTCTCTCGCGGGCAGAGGTACTCCAGTCGGGTTGTTCCGGATGGACGAGTGCGATTCCGTCCTCGAGATCCAGCTCGTCGACGACGAACGATTCACCCTGGTGAATGTGGACGGCGCCGGGATGTGCTGTGGCAGGGGCTCGGCCACCATCGACGGTTCCGAGCATGCGACCCGAGCCGCCGTCGACGATGGCGACCTGAATGCCGATGCCGCCGCGTATGTTCACGGCGGCATGCGGAGTCATCTGCTGGCCCTCGGGTGTGATGAACCATCCGTGTGGGCGTTTGCGAACCAGCCCGTCGGCAGCCAGGGCGGTGAGCACCGACTCGGCGTGCAGTTCCACCGCCTCTTCGGCGGTGATCGGTAATTCAGCTGCGGCGCAAAGTAATTGCGGGAGGAGAATGTACGGGTTGGTCGGATCGGTGACCGTCGCCTCGATGGGCTTGTCCAGCAATGCTGCGGGATGGTGAACCAGGTACGTGTCGAGTGGATCGTCGCGGCCGACGAGGACGACGAGAGATCCCTCTCCTCGCCTTCCCGAGCGGCCGGCCTGCTGCCAGAACGAGGCGACGGTCCCGGGAAATCCTGCGACGATGACAGCGTCGAGACCGGCGATGTCGACGCCCAATTCGAGAGCGTTGGTGGTGGCGACCCCGAGCAAAGTGCCGTCGGAAAGATCCGACTCCAATTTCCGTCGATCGTCCGCGAGATATCCAGCACGATACGCGGCAACCCGAGCGGGTAGGTCTCGATCGACGTCGGCGAGCAGTCGTCGAGTGCCGAGAGCGGTGACCTCGGCTCCTCGTCTGGATCGGACGAATGTCAGTGTGCGAGCGCCTTCTATCAGGAGGTCGGCCATGATGCGCGACGCTTCGGCGCCTGCCGACCGGCGAACCGGCGCCCCGTTCTCGCCCGTGATTGCTTTCAGCAGCGGCGGTTCCCACAGTGCCACTGTGCGGGGGCCGTGCGGTGATCCGTCCTCGGTGACCTGCGCGCAGGGAGCGCCGACGAGACGGGTTGCCGCCGCTCCGGGATCAGCCGTCGTGGCACTCGCCAGAACGAAGGTGGGTGAGGCACCGTAACGCGCGCAGATGCGTCGAAGGCGCCGAAGTATGAGGGCCACATTGGAACCGAACACGCCACGGTAGTAGTGGCATTCGTCGACGACGACGAATTTCAGGTTTCGCAAGAATCTTGCCCACCGCTCGTGCGCGCCGAGAATCCCGATGTGCACCATGTCCGGATTCGTGAAAATCCAGCGTGCATTGGCGCGGGCCCATTGGCGGGTCTCGATGGGGGTGTCACCGTCGTACGAGCTCGGGAAGACTTCGCCCAATTCCGGTGCTTCGGTGCGTAACTCGTCGGTGAGGGAGATGGTGTTGCGGAGTTGGTCTGCGCCCAGTGCCTTCGTCGGTGAGAGATACAATGCCGTCGCGCGGGGTTCGTCGAGAAGCGTCGACAAGATCGGCATCTGGTATGCCAGTGACTTTCCCGACGCCGTACCGGTGGACAAGACGACGTGCCGACCCTCGATGGCGAGTGTCGCGGCGTGAGCCTGATGACTCCACGGTCGGGTGATTCCTCGGGAAATCAGCGTGCGGCTCACTTCAGGCTTCAGCCATGACGGCCAGTCGACGAATTGTGATGCCCGCCCCGGCAACTCCGCGATGTGGGTCAACGGATCCTCCCCGGAGGGGGTGCCGGCGAGCACTCGGTCCAGTAGTGCGCGACCGTAGCTCTGCTGTGGAACCGGTTGGGTCACGTACTCTCCATACTTGAAAATCGAACGAAGTGCATACAGCGGCGAGGGTCACGACCTGCGGTTTTCATGCTATCGGTCAGCCGGTTGGTCACCTGCAGTGGGACGGTGTCGCCCCTGGTGAAGGCGCGCGACGGTGTCGTCGGTCAGCTCCGTGGTCATCAAGATCGACAAAATGTTCGGAAAGTGCGGATTCCGACTGTTGCGATTGCTGGGAACGTGGTTCACTTGCCTTGGTCGCAGCTTCTGTGTTCGTTCACGTTCGCAGGAACTAATGTTGCGGACGGTGTGCTTTTCAGAGCGTTTCCTGAAGGGAACTCTGTTGTTTCAGGGGTTCCTCGCGAGGGGGAATTCAGGAAGTACAACGGTCGGAACCGGCCCGGTGGACTGTATGCGCTGTCCGCCGCATCCGGTGTTAGAAAGAGAAGGAACAGCATGGCACAGGGAACTGTGAAGTGGTTCAACGCCGAAAAAGGCTTTGGATTCATCGCACCAGAAGACGGGTCCGCTGACGTCTTCGTTCACTACTCCGAGATTCAGGGCAACGGATTCCGTACCCTCGAGGAGAACCAGCGCGTCGAGTTCGAGGTCGGCCAGGGCACCAAGGGGCCCCAGGCAACCGGAGTCCACGCGGTCTGATCGACAATCGCCCGCACCGCGGGTTCGAATCGACAATCGTCATCCCCCTCTTACGTTCGCGCTTTTTGCGAACGACAAGAGGGGGATGAGTTGTTTTCGAGGGTGGCGTGTCATCCGGTCGGGCGAAACGCGCACATGAGGCGTCGGTTCGACCGACTATGTCCTACTGTCCACACTGTGAACCAGCTGTCCTTCTTCTCCGCCGAGTCGTTGCCTCCATCGGTGACCGACTTGAGCGGGCTGCTGGCGTCGACCGGACAGGTCGTCGTGTCAGCGGCGGGGGCGCGTATCTCTGTCGTCGTCGACAGTGAATGGCGGGCCGAGGCGATCGCAGATCTGATCGCCGAATGTGGGTTGGTCTCCGAATTGGGCCGGTCGGAAGAAAATCGCCCGCTGGTTCGAACGGCCTCGGTCGCGGACCTGGCACCGCTGGCCTCGCTGTGGACGAAGGGTGCGGTGAAGGCGATGCCACCCGGCTGGGTTCCTGGATCCCGTGAGTTAAGGGCCTGGGTTCTGGCCTCTGGCAGGCCGGAGGCAGAGGGCGAACGTTACGTCCTCGGCCTCGATCCGCACGCTCCGGAAACGCATGCACCGCTCGCGCAGGCGTTGATGCGTGCCGGAATCGCGCCGACCCAGATCGGCACTCGCGGTCCGATGCCAGGCCTGAGAATTACCGGACGTAGGCGCATGATGAGGCTGGTGGAGAACGTCGGACCCCCTCCGGAGAACGCGGAGGCTCGTGCCGGCTGGCCGCACGCCGACTAGGGCGTTCAGAAGCCGATCTGCGAGAATTTCGACGGCGTATGTCACTCTGTTACCAGGCGGACCGAAAGAAAATGTCGGATTCGACCGGTAAAAATGCACATGGAGTGTCTCGAGTCAACGCAATAGGAAAGGTTCGGCAACAAGGTGGCAACACGGAATAACGGCACGGGGGACGGGTCCACCGGCAGCTCTGTTGAGCCGCGCCGTCTTGTCATCGTCGAGTCCCCGACCAAGGCGAAGAAGATTGCCCCGTACCTCGGTCCGAACTACGTGGTCGAGGCATCCGTCGGGCACATCAGAGACCTCCCACGTGGAGCAGCCGACGTGCCTGCCAAATACAAGGGTGAACCGTGGGCCAGGCTCGGCGTCAATGTCGATCACGACTTCGAAGCTCTGTACGTAGTGTCGCCGGAGAAGCGGAGCAAGGTCGCCGAGCTCAAGAGTCTGCTCAAGGACGCCGACGAACTCTACCTGGCCACTGACCCTGACCGCGAGGGTGAAGCCATTGCATGGCACCTCCTCGAGACCCTGAACCCGAAGATCCCAGTTCGACGCATGGTGTTCAACGAGATCACCAAACCGGCCATTCTGGCAGCGGCCGCCGACACCCGCGAACTAGACCAAGATCTTGTCGACGCGCAGGAAACCCGCCGAATCCTCGATCGTCTATACGGCTACGAGGTCAGTCCGGTCCTGTGGAAGAAGGTCATGCCGAAGCTCTCGGCTGGCCGTGTCCAGTCCGTCGCTACTCGCATCATCGTGCAGCGTGAGCGTGACCGGATGGCGTTCCGCACAGCCGAGTACTGGGACATCTCGGCGACACTCGACGCCGGAGCCGATGCGGCACCGCGCAGTTTCGGTGCCCGTCTGGTCAACGTCGATGGCAATCGTGTCGCGTCGGGTCGAGACTTCGGAGCCGACGGCAAGCTCAAGACCGACGCCGTGACCGTTCTCGACGAACCACGTGCGCGCAGGCTCGCCGACGCACTTCAAGGCGTCGACCTGACCGTCGCGTCTGCCGAGGACAAGCCGTACACCCGCAAGCCGTACCCACCGTTCATGACCTCGACGCTGCAGCAGGAAGCCGGCCGAAAACTGCGTTTCAGCTCGGAACGAACCATGCGTGTTGCGCAGCGGTTGTACGAAAACGGCTACATCACCTACATGCGTACCGACTCCACGAACCTGTCGGAGTCCGCGATTACAGCCGCACGGGCCCAGGCAACCGATCTGTACGGCGCAGAATACGTCCATCCGTCGCCGAGGCAGTACACGCGCAAGGTCAAGAACGCGCAGGAGGCACACGAGGCCATCAGGCCTGCGGGTGACGTATTCCAAACGCCCGGCCAGCTTCATTCGGCGCTGCAGACCGACGAGTTCCGTTTGTACGAGCTGATCTGGCAGCGCACGGTCGCATCGCAGATGGCGGACCTTCGCGGCACGACTCTTACTTTGCGCATCACCGGAACAGCAGGCACCGGCGAAGAGTGCACGTTCTCCGCGGCGGGTCGCACCATCACTTTCGCAGGCTTCTTGAAGGCCTATGTCGAGAGTGTCGACGACGAGGCAGGCGGACAGTCCGACGACGCAGAATCCAGACTCCCTGCGCTGAAGGCCGGGCATGCGGTGACCGCTACCGCGCTCGATCCTGATGGGCACACGACCAACCCACCCGCTCGGTACACCGAGGCCTCACTGATCAAGACCCTCGAAGAGTTGGGGATCGGTCGACCGTCGACGTACGCCTCGATCATCAAGACCATTCTCGACCGCGGATACGTCTACAAACGTGGCAGCGCGTTGGTGCCGGCGTGGGTGGCGTTCTCGGTCGTCGCACTCCTCGAGACGCACTTCGGTCGACTCGTGGACTTCGACTTCACTGCCGGGATGGAAGACGATCTCGACGCCATCGCCGGTGGTCGCGAACGTCGGGGTGATTGGCTCAACAGCTTCTACTTCGGTGGCGACACCGGTGCCGAAGGTTCTGTCGCACGTTCGGGCGGACTGAAGAAGATGGTCGGCACCAACCTCGAGGACATCGACGCTCGCGAAATCAACTCGATCAGGCTGTTCGACGACAGCGAGGGACGCGAAGTTCATGTACGCGTCGGACGCTACGGTCCATATCTCGAGCGGCTGGTCCGCAACGACGACGATCCCGATGGGGATCCGATTTCTCAGCGCGCCAACCTGCCCGACGACCTTCCCCCTGACGAACTCACGCTCGAGTTCGCGGAAAAGCTGTTCGCGACCCCGCAGGAGGGCCGCAAGCTCGGCGCCGACCCGCTCACCGGCAACGACATCGTCGCGAAAGAAGGCCGCTTCGGTCCTTATGTGACGGAGATACTGCCCGAGCCGCCTGCCGAACCGACGCCTCCCGAGCCAGACATCGTTCCCATCCCGCAGGGTGAGGACGGTGGCGGCGGCACCAAAACTGCAGTCAAGAAGGCTGCTGCGAAAAAGGCGCCCGCCAAGAAGGCCGCGAAGAAGGCCACCGGCCCGAAGCCGCGTACAGGCTCCCTACTCAAGTCGATGGACCTCGCGACCATCACGCTCGACGACGCGCTCAAGTTGCTGTCGCTGCCGCGAGTGGTCGGCGTGGACCCCGAGTCGAAAGAGGAGATCACCGCTCAGAACGGCCGTTACGGCCCATATCTGAAGAAGGGCACCGACTCTCGTTCGCTCACCGACGAGGAACAACTGTTCACCGTCACGTTGGAGGATGCGCTCGAGATCTACGCCGAACCGAAGCGTCGCGGACGTCAGGGTGAAGCGAAGCCGCCCCTCCGCGAGCTCGGGGTCGACCCGGTCAGCGAAGCGCCGATGGTCATCAAGGACGGCCGATTCGGGCCGTACGTGACTGACGGTGAAACCAACGCCAGCCTGCGTAAGGACGACGATGTCGCAGACATCACCGATGATCGTGCGTCGGAGTTGCTGGCGGACAGGCGTGCTCGTGGCCCGGTGAAGAAGAAGGCCACCAAGAAGGCGACGACCAAGAAGGCCACCGCAACAAAGACTGCGGCCAAGAAGGCACCGGCAAAGAAGGCTGCAGCCAAGAAGGCGCCTGCGAAGAAAGCCGCGGCGAAGAAGGTTGCCGCGAAGAAGACCGTCGCGAAGAAGACGCCGCCGGCTGAGGGTTAGCCGCTCGACCCTTTTTGCTTGAATGGTCCATTCACGTTCTCTGCCAACGTGAATGGGCAATTCAAGCTATCTGCCATCTTGAATGGACCATTCAAGCGGATGGGTGCTGGCCGAGCACGACTGGGTAACGCTGGAACCAGCGGGGCGTTCGCTACGTCCAAGTGGTTGTGAGGACGAAACTAGCCGTAGTTGCATGCTGTCTGCTCGCGTTGTCGGGGTGCGCTCGATCGGCCGAGGGCAAAGCTGTCGTCGAGGACCCGTGGCATGGGCAAGGCCAATCGAGTTCGGCGATGCCGCCGTCGACCGAGTCTGTAACTTCTGCGGAGTTCGACCCATGCGATTTCGATGAAATCACGCTGACGGTAGCGGTAGGTGTGGATCCGGAGACGGTCGTGCCGATGTCGGGCGGGTGCGTCTGGACGGGTGAGGATGTTGCGTTCACTGCCACTGTCACGGCAGGCCTCCCGCTGGATTCGATCGAGACGACATCCGGCATCACCGATTTGACTTCCATCGACGTAGGCGCGCGAACAGTTCAGATCTTCGTGTTCGAGGGCGACTCCTGTGTGGCCTTGGTCGATATCGACGGCGGAGCACTTCAGCTGACGATGATGGAGAAGGACTTCAGCTCGTTCTGCATCAGATTGAGGGTGGCGACGAGAATGCTTCTGGAGGACATCTAGGTCGGGTGATCCGTCCATCCGGCAGTACCGCGACCGTCTACGGCGTCGTAGTCGGCGACTAGGATCACCACCCATGGCAGGAGTATTCGATCGGCTGATCGGCCAAGAGGACGTCGAGTTGCAGCTGACCACTGCAGCCGTCGGTGCACGCAATGGCGATACCGGGTCCGCCATGACTCACGCCTGGCTTTTCACCGGGCCTCCCGGCTCAGGACGTTCGGTGGCCGCGCTGTGTTTCGCCGCCGCGCTCCAATGCACGTCGGAAGGCTCACCGGGCTGCGGCGAGTGCCATGCCTGTTCGACGACGATGGCAGGAACCCACGGCGATGTTCGGCGCATCATCCCGCAAGGGTTGAGCATCAGCGTCAAGGAGATGCGTGACATCGTCTCGATAGCGTCGAGACGTCCGAGCACCGGCCGGTGGCAGATCGTCGTGATCGAGGACGCGGACCGGCTCAGCGAGGCCGCCGCCAACGCGCTGCTCAAGGTTGTCGAGGAACCGCCGACGCGGACCGTGATGCTGCTATGTGCGCCGTCGACCGATCCGGAGGACATGTCGGTGACCCTGCGGTCACGCTGCCGGCACATCCCCTTGGTGACGCCTACTGCGTCGGCTATCGCAGGAGTGCTGCAGACCCGCGACAAGCTGGACCAGAAGACGGCGGAGTGGGCCGCGTCGATCAGTGGCGGTCATGTCGGGCGCGCTCGCCGTCTCGCCAAAGACGAGGACGCCCGTGCTCGGCGGACGCGTGCGCTGGGGCTCGCATCGGCCGCCGCTCGCCCCACACAGGCTTATCTCGCAGCCGAAGAGATGGTGAAGGCCGCCGAAACAGAAGCGGCGGAGATCAGCGCTGCGCTCGACGGGACCGAGATGGAGGAGCTTCGCACCGCATTGGGCGCCGGCGGTACCGGCAAGGGCGCCGCGGGCGCGCTACGTGGGTCTGCAGGGGTCATCAAAGAACTCGAAGCGCGGCAGAAGTCGCGCCGCACCCGCAACGTGCGCGACTCGTACGACCGAGCACTGATCGATCTCGCCGGCCTGTATCGCGATGCGTTGGCCCGCTCGTACGGGTCGACGGCCGTGCTCAATCACCCCGACATGGCCGAGCAGATCGAACGAATGGCCAAAGGTGCCTCGCCCGAGGCGCTGCTGAAGAGTATCGAGGCCATTCTGCTCTGCCGTGAGTCTCTGGCCCTCAACGCCAAACCGAAGTTTGCGGTGTACGCCATGGTGGCGTCGTTGGGTTCGGCGCTGAGCTGACCCCATCGCTTGAATGGTTCTTTCAGGCTGCCCCGGCAATCTCAAGTGGTCGTTGCAACACAGCTCCTGACCTGAGGAGATGTGGAGCAGATGCCACGACGTGTCGTCCCCAATCGTGCAGAAGCACTCGCTAAGTTCCATGCCATGCGAGATTCGGGTGCTTCAGTGATCCAGGCATCGGCCGCTGCCGGCGTCAGCCGCACCACCGGCAAGCGGTGGATAGATCAGAAGGCCGGAATCGTCCGCGGGGCCAAACGGGCCCGGCCCGAACCCAGCGGACGATTCCTCTCGCAAGCCGAACGAGAGGAAATCGCGATCGGCACCGCGATGGGACTAACCCAAACCGACATCGCCGACCTGATCGGACGTCACAAATCCGTCGTCTCCCGCGAACTCAAACGCAACACCAACCTCGGCGGCACCTACCGATCAGTGTCCGCACACCAGCGAGCGGACACACGCGCCCGCCGACCCAAGGCCGCGAAACTCGCCGACCGCAACAGTGAGCTCCGAACGGAAGTCGTCCGCCGACTCCGCAAAAAGTGGTCACCACAACAGATCTCGGCGACACTGAAGATCGACTACCCCGATCGACCGGAGATGCACGTGTCGCACGAAACGATCTACAACGCCATCTACGTCCAAGCCAAAGGCGAACTCAAAGCCGAAGTCGCCGATGCACTACGGACCGGCCGGGCGCATCGCCGCAAACACGGCCGAGTACCCAGCAACGCTCATCACATCCCCGACAAAACGCTGATCTCCGAACGACCCGACGATGTCGAAGACCGCAAAGTACCCGGCCATTGGGAAGGCGACCTGATCCTCGGTGCCGGCAACAAATCGGCGATCGGCACCCTCGTCGAGCGCACGTCACGGTTCACTATGCTGCTGCACCTACCGCACTCACACAATCTCAACGCCGTCCGAGACGCGATGATCGAGGCAATCCAGTCGATGCCTGCGGTACTCAAACAGTCGGTGACCTGGGATCAAGGACTCGAAATGCGTCGGCATGCAGAAATCACCATGGCTACCGACATGGCAATCTACTTCTGCGACCCCCACAGTCCCTGGCAGCGCGGAACAAACGAAAACACCAACGGACTCCTGCGGCAATACTTCAAAAAAGGCACCGACCTGTCCGTACATACCGCCGAACGACTCCAAGCGGTCGCCGCTGAACTCAACGACCGCCCCCGAAAAACACTAGGCTGGAAATCACCAGCAAAAGTGATCAACGAGTTAGTCGTTGCAACAACCACTTGAAACCGCCCCCATCGCTTCAACGGTTCATTCAGGCTGACAGATAGCGTGAAGTGGCCGTTCAAGCAGGCGATTTTCATTTGAGCGGGATGCTCCGTTAGACTCACGAACGCCGAAAGGCACGCCGCCTTAGCTCAGTCGGTAGAGCATTTCACTCGTAATGAAAAGGTCAAGAGTTCGATTCTCTTAGGCGGCTCACAAGAGGGCAGGTCAGAGGTAGTTTTCACAACCTCGGTCCTGCCCTTTTTCGTACCCAGCGCACGTTTATGGCACGGATTGAATCGGCGCCAGCTTTTCCAGCACGCTACTGACGTCCGGTGCCATGCTCGCGCGCTGAATGTAGTGCTTTTCCGTCACCGCACTACCCGAGTGACCTAACTGTGCTGACGGGGCCGACAGGCCAAGCTCTCGCTCGACCATCGCGCCGACCGTCTTGCGGAACGAGTGCGGCTTCACCCACGTGTAATCGTCGCCGCGCACCTGACGCCACGACGTCCGCACATTCCCCGGCCACCGAGGGGTGCCAAGCCGCGACGGGAACACCAGACCCTCGGGTGAGGGGATACCGCGGTCCCGCTGCCTCAGTGCATCGGCTGAAAAGCTGGGGATCGTCACTGTCCGATGTCCGCTCTTTGTCTTCGGATGGTCCTGGCGGAACACTCCGGTGCCGGCAAGCTCGACGAGTGTTCCCGAGATGGTAACGGCGACCGGGCCATCACCGTCCAGGCCGTCGATGTCCTGCCATCTCAGCGCAAGGCATTCGCCAATCCGAGTCCCGCTGCCGATCATTACGTCGACGATCTCGGCGAGGTCGTGCGCACGGTCCGGGCCGAATCGCTTCGTGCCGTCACCCAAGTCTCGGTCCTGCCATGCGAGCACTCTGCGGCGCAGCTCGTGCACGTCCGCGACAGTGAGCGCCCGCGCGGAGTTACTCGAGGTCGGTGCACGGCTGGTATCGGCTGCCGGGTTGTAGTCGACCGCATCGAGTCGGGCCGCGAGGGCGAACGCCTGGCTGAGAATCCCGCGTGCGTCTCGCTTCCCCGACACGGTCCGCACAGCCTGAAGAAACGTCTCGATTCGGCCGGTGGTGGCCTCGTGTAATCGGACCTTGCTCAATTCTGGCGCGATGACTTTGTCGATGCAGCGCTGGTAGCCGGCGAGGGTCTGCGGTGAGCGCGTACCCCTCGGTGGTGGTGTTGCGATCCAGAGCGCGAGGAGTTCGCCCACGAGTGGGACGAGCAGTACAACGAGGCCGTCCGTGCGACGTCCGACGGTGGCCCGATCAACCTCAATGCGGTCCTGGCGAAGATGGACGAGCTCGAGCACGCAACTACTGCGAAGGCCGCGGCCGGGGACGAATCCGACAACACTGCAGGGTGGCTCGCAGCCGAAGCCAATTACAACGACGACGCCCGGCTGGCTGGCTGCCGAGGATGCCTATGTTCCGCCAGCGCCGACTGCAACGTTTCAACGACTCACCGAGGACGACGGACGCGAGCTCGGCTACAACGTGTGGCACGACTACGCGCGCTCACTCGACAAGGCCACCGCCGAACCTGTCCGCGTCTACACCGTCTAGGGCTTCCAGACCACGAACGCCGGCCTACGCAACGGCATCGAGTTCGGCGACACCACAGTCGGCACTCTCCGTGCGACCGACGCGATCCGGGGCCTCGACACTGCGATCGAGAACGCACCACGAACGCCGACCGCGATGACCGTAGCTCGCGACGTCGATGCGACTGTCTACGGTCTCGGAGGTGGATCGACAGACGTCGAGTCACTGGTGGGTCGTCGCTTCCGCGACAACGCTCATCTGTCGACGGCGTTGCAATCAGAGCTGACGTTACCGCTCGATCGGCATCTGATCGAATTGCGGCTCGATCTGCCGGCAAACACCGAAGCCCTGTACGTGTCGTCGAGCAAGTGACGAGGCTCAACGAGCGCGGACTCACCACGTACGGTCCCGAGGAGAACGAGCTCATCGTCGGCCGCGGAATCGAATACGAAATCTATGGCTCGCAGATCGGCGAAGATAGTCGCCGGATACTGCTCGCTCGTCTTATCGGCCAGGACGCACACTCACGGAGGTCAGGTAAATGGGAAGTCTTTCGGACCCCTCGGACGTCGGTGCCACACCGATCGGCGACCAGCGCTTCTACGGAGGCGAGCGGGTCGGGGCAGGACGATGGGCAACGCTTGATGACCTCGGCCTGCTCTGGACCGACGACGCCGACGTTCTGCAGCTCTCGTCGACCCAGGCAACAACAGACAACGCCGCCGCGAATGCTTTGCGCTACCGGCTGATCGACGCCTGCCGCCGCGGGATCACTGCAACCACCGCATTCGACACTGTGGTCGCCGAGCATGGCAACCCGCCAGTGACGACGGGTGACCGCGGCGAGTTGATCTGACCCACCAAGAACTCGCCGCCCACCGGGGTGAAGGTGAATTGACCGGTGAGCGGAATGCATGAGCGGGGTAGGTACTGCTACCTGCACCTTTCAGCGCCGAAACGACGAGCCCGCAGACATCGGTGGAACGGTGCTGCGGGCTTCGTCGAATCCCACGGCTAGGGACAGTGGGGCTATGTTGTCGGCATCATTAAAATGGTCCGACCTGCCATGGACCACGAAAGCTCGACTATAGGCTCGTTCTTATGTCCGTCAAGATCCCCACTGCCACATACTTGGGGCTACGCCATATGGTCGGGTCTGTCCGTATCCCCGTCTCGGATCCCTCTCGGCTGCAGACTGGCGACCCTGCAGCTTTGCGCATGGCTTGTCCAGGGAAGCTGGTAGAAAGAGCGAATGGTTTGCTCAGGTTACGACCGTTGTGGAGCAGGGTCCGTTGACCGCGCTTCGGTGGTGCACAATGTCTAGCCTGGAGCGGCCCGAATCGGCCGAGTGGTACGCACTTTTTGAAGGTCGTGTCGAATGGGATCGAGTTAAGCAGTTCGGCGCATCGTTGAAGAACGCTGCAAACATGGATACGGTCCTCTGGGCCGAAATCAAGGATCTGATGACCCGCGCAGCTCGAGAGGGTTTGCCCGAGGGCAAGGGGCCAGACGGCAAGGGGTTCAAGTGGCCGATGGAACGGTGCCGCGACGACCTCGGACATCTCAAGATGGACGTCGGTAACGAGCAACATCGGGTTTACTTCACCGCACCCTTAGAAGAGGGGTTCGAAAGCTACCTCCTTGCGTTGATGTACGGCCTCAAACACGCCGATGATCCTGACTGGAAAACAGTTCAGAACGGTCACATAGACGATGCTCACAGCTACTACCAAGAGTGGCGAAGCGATCGCGCAGTTCAGCGCCTCGGCCTATAGCCCACGTGTGACAAGACAGTTTGTTGCGGTTAACCTCAACACATGAGTATGTTCGACGAGATCGAGGCGGAGCTGGGGATAGACCCAGCGGACGTCAGCCTGCAGTTGGCGTCGGAACTCGTGGCTGCAGACAGAGACATGATCGAGGCCCTAATCAGCCTGAGGATCAAGAAAAACATCACCCAGTCTGCGGTTGCGGACTGCCTTGGTCGTCACAGGTCCGCCGTATCGAACTTTGAACGCTTGGGTGCTGACCCTCACCTCTCGACCATTCGCCGTTACGCGGCAGCTGTGGGCGCCAAGGTTCGACACGTGATCGAGGACATCGACGACCCCGCGAATCGGTTGACCGAGAAGGGAGCTTGGGTTTCGTACCACGTTCGAACCGGACATTTCTCCACAGGCTCATTGAGCGACTGGACCTCAGCCCCTGCGATCGAGCGGTCGTACCGGGTTGTCGACGTAGATCGATTCGGAACAGCGGCGGTCGACATCACTCCAGAGTGCATGGCATGACGGACGATGTGCGACCTGTAGTGACTGACGTAAGTGAGCTGTTGAGCCGCCTCGCCGGGGTGCACACGCGCGTCTTCCAATTGCACTGCACTCGGACCGACGACGACAACCCTCCGCAACCCCAGGACGCCGTCGTGACCCCAAGCATCCAGATACGCGGGTCGAACGACTTCCAAGAGATCAGGCTCGAAATCCACGTTCACCGATCGGATGTCGAAGTCACTGTCGAGGTTGGTTTCCAGTTTGCATGGACGGAACCGCTGACCTACGAGAAGCCTGAGCAGCTTGCAATGGAGTTCGCGCAGGTTTTCGGCCTGAAATATGCGGTGGACTATATTCGACCACTTCTCGACGATCTCACTCGGTTAGTTGACTTGCCCCTCATCGGATTGAAGCACGACGTGACGGATCGATGGCAGCTTGATTCCGACGAAGACGGCGAAGAACCGAGTGAAACGGACAGTGACGGCGGGAAGCACAGATCGACGGTCGGAGTGGCGAGGGCAGCGGACGCAATCGCACCTACCTTCCCATGATCCAGACATCGAGGTCGTTGATGTGAATGAGCCACGCGGCCTTGGTTCGAGCTCGCTGGCGACTGACAATATCATTCCGCCAGCCACGGATGTCGACGTTGGCATTGCCTCAACCACAACGTTCAAGACCGTGGTTGCTGCTGCAGGGAGCTGAAGTCCGTTCAGGGCTCAATCCGGTACGGCACCCTTTCCTGGCGGTCCGCCGGTGTAGCTGGTTCGAGAGGTGTACGTCAGGGTCCGAGCTTAGACGGGTTCCCGCTACGATCCGCGCATGAGTGTACGTAACTTGCTGGTCGGAGTCGTGGCTGTTTTTATCTTCATCTTGGGCGCGATGGTCGGATGGATGGTTGACGGGAACATGACTGCCGCCTGGGTTTCAGCCGGCGGTACCTGGGTCGGGGCACTCGGAACCATCGCTGCGATCCTGTGGGCAATTCGAACATTTTCTCATGAGGTTTCCACGGACGCTGCTGCCGAGCAGAAACGCCGAGGTGATGAAGAGGAGCTAGCGAAACGCGTGGTCGTGGGCGAGAGCAAAGCGAAATCAGCAGGTGTCGAGACAACAGTCTCGATCTCGGTCGATAATCTTACTGACAAACTGGTCGAGGTTGAGTCCGTTCGTTTTGGTCACGCGGCAATGACGAACCAAGGTTGGTTCGAATCGAAATCTCTTGCGCTGCAATCAAATTCGCAGGGATGGCGCGGAAAATTTAACATTGATCCTCAGGCGAGAGATGCACATTTGGGGACAGTGGTCACCTACAGCGTCGGTGGCGTTCGGTGGCAACGGTCACCCGAGCAAGCGCCGATAAGGCAAGGAACGTGACCCCCGGACATCGAGGTGCGTCCGTTCTCGGGGAGGGGGTTTTTCGTGTGACGATCCGGGCGACGGTCAGGTCGGCCTGTGTCGCCGGAACGGTATCGCCCCATGCACTCGGAGTCAGTTTCAGAAGTGGGCGTCATGAATGTCGGGGGTTTCACCTTCGATTGCAGCCGTATTCTGACATTTTGAGTGCAGAAGTGGACTTGAGGCGGGTGTCCAGGTAGCGGGCACGTGGCCTACCGCAATGATTGGGGCTGATGCGGCAATCTGCGGCAGTAGGCCCTCGACCGCAACCGTTCGAAGACGCACACACCTCCATTTTAGAACTCAAGCGTCGATTCGGTCGTTGTCCTGTTCGAGCATGATCTTCCCGCCCACGAAGACCACTCCCAAAGCGACCACGCTGCCCCCGAAGAACGCGACCTTTCCGAGGACGGTGCTCAAGAACTGCTTATTTTCGCTGTCCTTCTGGGATGCGAGCTTCCCAGTTTCCTGGATCTGCTCGATGATGAACTTACGTTGGTCCCAGTTGAGGTCGTCCTTGTCGAGTTCACCCTTGAGTATCTCGCGGATATCTTGGAGAGCCTTGTAGACCTGATCTTGGCTCTTGTCATTTGACTTGAGCGTGGACTCGTGGGCTTTTTCTATCTCCTTCACGGCGTCAAGGGCGAACTCCTTGAAAGCTGGGAACTGTTCGATGATCTTGAGGGTTACTTCGGTGTCCATGTCGGGCATGATCGCGGCGAACCGCAGAATCTTGTCCTTGGAGAGATTCCTCCAAGACTCGATACCGAGCTGCTTCATGACTTCAACTTCGCTAAGTCCCATGCCCTGCCCCATCTGTCGTGCCGTCGGGTATCTCCTCAGAGCCTAGCGATCTGCGCCGACAGCTCAGTTACGAGTCGCCTCGGCTCCAGCAGGCCGCCGAAGCCTCGGAAAATTGGAAGGCTCAAGAACTTCAGTCCGAGGTCCAGCTCCCTTAAACAAGAACTCAATCAATTCGCCGGACTCGATGAGTTCGGTAGGCCAGTTCCACATTCGTTCCCACGATAGGAGGTACATCGCCACCAGCGGCCACCCAGCCTGATCGGGGCGCTATCGGATCAATGTCGTCGATATTGGCGGCTATCCCGTCAATATTTCGACAGGAAACGATTCGACGCCGATGGTCCGTGCGAGTCTCGAGCGATGAGACATTCAGTGATACTCGGGCACCGTGGGGCCGTATCGGCAACCCCACGGCCGGCGCGAAACACCGAAAAGCACAAGCTTTCCGTTGCAACAGGATTGGCGGGGTTGTCGCTCGACGCGATGGCCTCGGTGTCGTATGGCCCCGAGGCCATCGTGCTCGTTCTCGCCCTCGCCGGTCATGCCGGTATCGGGTTCACTTTGCCGGTGACCATCGCGATCGCGGTGTTGCTTGCGGTTCTGGTGGCGTCGTACCGTCAGGTGATCGCTGCGTTTCCCCAAGGTGGTGGTGCCTACGCCGTCGCGAAGAAGCATCTGAGTCCTCGTGCAAGCTTGGCGGCCGCCGCGTCGTTGATCGTGGATTACACCCTCAACGTCGCGGTGTCGATCGCCGCTGGTGTGGCGGCTTTGACCTCGGCTTTCCCCGCACTGCTTCCTTATACGGTCTGGATTGCGCTGGCGATACTCGGTGGGATCACTGCGTTGAACCTACGTGGAATCGCGGAGTCGGCGCGGGTGTTCATGCTCCCGACTGCGATCTTCGTCGTGAGTATCTTCACCGTCATCATTGCGGGACTGTTTCGTGATCAGCCCGCCGCGGTCGCGACTCCGTTTCTCGCCGACAATGCACATTCGATCGGTATTCTTCTTCTCCTCAAGGCATTTTCGAGTGGCTGTGCTGCACTGACAGGTGTCGAAGCGATCGCGAATGCGGTACCGAGCTTCAAGACGCCTCGGGTGCGCAATGCTCAGCGCGCCGAGGTCGTCCTTGGAATTCTGTTGGGCACCATGCTGATCGGGCTCGCGGTGCTGATCGAGAAGTTCTCCTTGACGCCGGTGCACGGTACGACGGTCCTATCGCAGCTCACCTCCGCATCACTCGGAAATGGTGTGGGCTACTACGTCGTGCAATTCTCCACGGTGATACTGCTTGCACTGGCCGCGAACACGTCGTACGGCGGACTTCCCAACCTGATGCGGCTTCTCGCCGAGGACAATGTGCTTCCGCATCGCTTCAGTCGGAAGTCGCGACGAGAAGTCTTCACCTACGGCGTTCTGTCCCTCGGTGGCGTAGCGGCACTGCTGCTCCTCGCCTCCGGCGGACACATGAACACGTTGGTCCCGCTGTTCGCCATCGGAGTGTTCATCGGATTCACCCTCGCTCAGTTCGGCATGGTGCGGCATTGGCTGGCGGAGCGCACTCCTGGCTGGAAGTGGCGCTTGGCGCTCAACGGTTTCGGCGCGTTGTTGACGGCCGTGGCTGCTGTGGTGACCACCGCAATGAAGTTCACCGAGGGAGCGTGGCTGATCGCGTTTGCCCTGCCGGCACTGATCCTCGGGATGGAACGCATTCGAGGTGCGTACACGCACATCGGCACACGACTCACTACCGTCGACGGTGTCGAGTTCTCCCGCGGCGTCCGAGTCGAACCGGCTGTGCTGGTTCCGGTAGCGGAACTCACGGCACTGTCCGTGCGGGCGATGGCTGCAGCGACTGCTATGTCATCGGAGCCGATCGCGATTCACGTGTGCATGGGCGAGGAGTCGACGGCCGACTTCACGCATCGCTGGGAAACCCGCTATCCCGATTCGCATCTGATCGTCATCGAAGACACCGAAAACTCGGTTGGGCTGTCCCTTGCCCGGTATATCCGGACACACTTCCCACATCAGGAAACATTCGCGGTGGTCGCCACGATCGACCCGGCCACCAGATGGCACAAGTTCCTGCCCAGTCAACGTACCGACGAAATCGCCGGTGTACTACGCAAACACACCGAAGCGGTGGTGTGCCAGATACCGGTCCGCATCGATCCTGCAGACCGATACCGCCCCTTGCGCGCCTGACGACCAAGTCGCCGCAGAGAACCTCTGCGAATCGGCGCGCTACCGCCACCCGAGTGCTGGGGCAACTTCGGTGAGTAGCGCGTCGAGGACGTGGGCACAGTAGTCGACACCCAGTTGATTGGGGATGGTCAGTAGCAGGGTATCGGCGGCGGCGATGGCCTCGTCCTCTGCCAGGTCCGCGATGAGCTGATCAGGCTCTCCGGCATAGGTTTTGCCGAAGCGGGCTTTGCCTCCGTCGAGGTTCCCCACCTGGTCTCGGCCTGTGCCTTCGCGGCCGAAGTAGGCGCGGTCGAGATCGCTGACGATGGGAAAGATGCTGCGACTGACCGAGACTCGGGGCTCGTGCGAGTGGCCTGCGTCGGACCAAGCTTTACGGAATCGAACGATCTGCTCGGCCTGGAGCTGATGGAACGGCACACCGGTGTCTTCGCTGAGGAGGGTCGAGCTCATCAGGTTCATACCCTGCTCGGCAGCCCATTCGGCGGTCTGCCGGGTGCCTGCACCCCACCAGATTCGGTTGCGCAGTCCCTCGGAGTACGGCTCGAGGCGCAAGAGTCCGGGGGGATTGGGGAACATCGGCGACGGGTTCGGCTCGGCGAATCCCTTGCCTTCCAGTAGCTCGAGGAACTGTCGGGTGTGCTCGCGGGCCATCGCTGCGTGGTCCGACCCCTCCGGCGGTGTGTGCCCGAAATAGCGGTATCCCTCGATGACCTGCTCGGGCGATCCCCGACTGATCCCGAGCTGAAGCCGGCCGCCCGAGATGAGATCCGCGGAACCGGCGTCCTCGGTCATGTAGAACGGGTTCTCGTACCGCATGTCGATGACGCCGGTTCCGATCTCGATCTTGCTCGTTTTGGCACCGACTGCGGCGAGGAGCGGGAACGGTGAGGAAAGTTGGTTGGCGAAATGGTGGACGCGAAAGTAGGCGCCGTCGGCACCCAATTCCTCGGCAGCAACTGCGAGATCGATGGATTGTAGGAGGACGTCGGAGGCTGATCGAGTCTGCGACTGGGGATTTGGCGTCCAATGGCCGAAGGACAAGAACCCGATGTTCTTCATATGCGTCTTCTTCCTCAAAGTCCGGCAAAAGTTGGCTGCACGCCCCAACATACACAGCTTAGGTTCTAGCTTCAACCAAAAGTTACTCACAGCCTTGTAATTCAGTTACAGGCTGTTCTACCTGCGAATATGGTGATAGCCGTTAGATCTATCCACAAGCCATCCACAGCCTGAAGGCCTTGGTCCTCGAGTTATCCACAGTTTCATCCACACCCTGTTAGTGCATATGTTCGAAACAGAAATACCGGCAGGTATCGAGTGGAGTTTTCGCGCTAAGCGGCACGACGTGTCTGTCTGAATCGCGCCACAAGCCCCCCGGCGACGACGACTTGGCCGATGAACAGCGCGAGAGGCAGCATCAACAGCTCCCACCCTGTCGTGGCGAAGTATCCCGCCCAGAGAACAATCGCGAAAGCGATTGTCCAGGTGATGATCTGCCCGGCAGTCATGGCTGCGCTTGCGTATTGTCCGGCGCGCAGCACGCGCGGAAGGGCGATAGCCCCCGTGACCGCTCCGATTAGGGAAGCAATCACACCGACCACCGTCGGAAATACCACCATCAGCTCGAACAGCGGCCCCGGTTCGATCACACCGGAGACCACCAGTTGAGGGACGCAGTACAGCAACACCAACATTGTGCAGAGCACCGTCAGGGCCGAAAGGTACGTCAGTGTCACCTTCACGATCAGGTTGTTTTTCGTAAAGTCTGCTGCCACACACTCGTCATGCCCCACGATCTCATGCTTCCAGTGGGTCGCACTGACACCCAGTCAGAAGTGCTTGCGCAACCGCATCCCGAAAGGGCGACCGTCCGGATCGACGAACAACCTGTATGCCAACGATGCGAGCCGTTGCTGCCACTCCGCTGGCACCTCGATGTTGTGTGCGCGCAACCTACCCGCAGGCCGTGGCGTCGCCCCCGGCGCACGGTGCCAAGCGTCGAGACGATCTGCACTCGCACCGACGACGTCGAAGAACGAGCCTGGATCGAGAAGATCCGCGTCGTCCCCCGGCGCGCGATCGAGGTGCTCGCGCATCAGCTCGAGGCGTAGAGATCGTGCGAATACCCGGGCACGGTCGCCATGACCGCCCGGGTCGACCGGCTCACGGCGATCGATCTCTTCGTCGATGATCGCGGCCGTCAACTCCGAATCGTGTGTCCACGAGCGGCGATTGAAGTTGTCCGAGCCCACGGCCGCCCAGACGTCGTCGATGATGCAGACCTTCGAATGCACGTACACCGGTATGCCGCGGTCGTTTTCGATATCCAGCACCAACACTCGGTCGCCACCGGCCTCTCGAATGACATCGAGCGCCGCGGAGTGACCGAGCAGCGCCGACGGGATGGTGATCGCGCTGTCGTCGTCGAGATGCTTCGGGACGACGATGACGAGCCGAAGGTCGGGTGAACGTCGTAGTGCAGCGGCGAAGACACGTGCGACGTCGACGGACCACAGGTACTGATCTTCCACATACACCAGCTGGCGAGCGCGACGAAGGGCTTTCGCATACGCGCGAGCGGCACTGCGCTCACCCTTGGTGGCGAACGGATACGCCGGTCGACGGCGGGGGTACGTCCGGAGTAGCTGCACCGAGCACGATCCCAGCGGCTCGGGGCCGGCAGGTGACTCCGGGAGTTCCGAAGGCTCGCGCGTCACTCCCCGGAGAATGTCCGGAAGAGCGTGCCAGGGCAGCCGCGACAAGGCAGCCGGGTCCTCCCACCGTTCTCGAAACACATCCTCGACGTCGCGGACTGCGGGGCCCTCGAGCTGCACCTGCATGTCGTGCCACGCGGGAGTCTCGCCGTACTCCGGGGGGAAGGGCCTACTGATGGGGTCGCCGAAGTGATCGGCATCGTCCCGGCGGGCGCGTGCTAGATCGATGCCCCCGACGAACGCGACGTCCTGAAGGTCTTTGCCGACGTAGCGAATGACCACGAATTTTTGATGATGGCTTCCCAGCATCAGTACTCGTTGGTCGAGGACGACCTCGCCGCCCGACTCTTCCAGTCGCTCGGCGAGCTTGCGGTTCTTCCGGCCCGCGAACCCGAGAGTCTCGATGTGCGAGCGCCACACCATGCCTTTGACGATCCCGCCGCGCTCGGCGACGCCGGACAGTGCGTCGTCGACTGTCTCGCCGTCGTCGGTGAGGAGCTGATCCGGATCGCCGCGCCAATCGGTGAAGAAGACCAGGTCGTCACGACCAGCTTCGGACAAGGCCTCTGCGAGCCGCGCGAAGTACTTCTTCCCGTGCACCAGCGGCGTGACGCGATTGCCCTCGGTCCACGCTGCGATCCGGGTGTCGGGATTGTCGCGTTCCTCGGCGCTCAGGAACCACGGATGGGCCGAATCGAAATCTCGAACCTCGTCGTCAAGGGCGGTGATGCTGCGTCCGAGTCGCTTCGCCACCACGTCGATCATGCGGCGTGCCCGCTGCGTCATCACGCACGAGATTCTGTCAGAGTCCCGCACGATCTGCCGCATCCAGATGGCATGCGCGTGCTGGTCTTGCTCAGGTCGTCGGGTTGAACTCGGGCTGATCGATGATGCGCAACCACGACCCGTCGGGCTGACGCTGCACGACCTGCGCACGTGCGCCTGCGTCGTCCTTCGGCGCCGTGGACGTCAGCGCAATGTCACCGTGGAGGAGCGTCGGGAGGCCTTCCTCCGCTTCGAAGCGTGGACCGTGTGCAAGAACCGATGCCCACAGTTCTTCGATCGCGACGCGTCCGACAGTTGTTTTTCCTGTGGGATAGGCCATGACTGCATCCTCGGCGTACAGCGCGGCGACGCCTTCCGCATCGCCTGTGTTGGACCGCTCGACGAAAAGTCGGGTGATGTCTTCTGGGGTGAGTGCTTTCTCTCGTGTCATGTCTCCAGATTGCAAGTGCACGAACCAGAAGTCCAACAGATTGTAGCGATCGAAACTAGAATCTCGGCTTATGGAGCTGCGTCAACTGGAATACTTCGTGGCAGTAGCGGAAGAGGCGAACTTCACCCGTGCTGCGGAACGGGTGAAGGTCAGTCAATCCGGCATCAGTGCCCAAATTCGTGCACTCGAGCGCGAGGTCGGCGCACAACTGATCGATCGCAGCAGCCGTGTCGCGACGCTGACGGTCGCCGGTAAGGCAGCGATCGAACATGCCCGGACTGCCCTGAGGTCTGCTGCAGACCTTCAGGTTTCCGTCGACGAAGTCCATTCGCTCGTGCGGGGTCGCGTCAGCGTCGGCATGGTCACCGCATGCACCGTCACCCCGATGTTCGACGCGTTGGCCGACTTCCACTTCGAGTATCCCGGTGTCGATATCTCATTGGCCGAGGGCAATTCGGACGATCTGATCGCAAGAATACGATCGGGTGCACTCGACCTGGCCCTCGTCGGCACCGCCTCGGCGCCACCCGAGGGGCTTGATTCGATGGTCATCATCGCCGAAGGACTCGCAGCGTGCGTTCCCGCACAACTCCCACTCGCGTCCGAGAGCACTGTGAGCCTGAGCCAGGTATGCGCGTATCGAATCGTCTGCCTGCCCCCGGGCACCGGAATCAGAGCGGTCTTCGACGACGCCTGCGCAGAACAAGGCATCGTCGCCGACATTGCCTTCGCCGCGAGCGCCCCCGCCGCAGTCGCGGACTTGGCCGCGCGCGGCATGGGCGTCGGAATACTCAGTCGATCGATGGCAACCGCTTTCAGCGATCAGTTGATTGCGGTGCCGATATCCGGTGTCACCATCGACGCAGTTCTCGCTCTGGTGTGGTCGGACAGGCCGAGTGCCGCAGTGAAGGAACTTCTCGCGGGCATGCGAAGACGCTTTGCTTAGCTGATGTTGCGCCGCGAGCCTGACTCAGTTCAGCGAGGTGATGTGCTCGCGGGCGAACGGGATGCGGTCGTCGAGACGTCCCTGCTGAACCTTGTTCACCCATTCCGGGTCGGCCAGCAATGCCCGGCCGACGGCGACGATGTCGAACTCTCCACGCTCGAATTGCGCGAGCAGCGGGTCGAGACTGGTTGTACCTGCGGTGGAATCCTTGACCCATGCGCCGGTGAATACCTGGTCGAGGCCGACCGAACCGACTGTGATGGTAGGCAATCCGGTGATCGACTTCGTCCAACCGGCAAGTCCGCGTTCGCCTTCCACCCCGGACAGCTCAGGGAAGGCGGGCTCCCAGTGGCGTCGCGTCGAGGGGTGCAGAACATCGACACCCGCGTCGACCAGCGGAGCGAGGATGCCTTCGAGTTGCTGCGGAGTCTGGGCCAGTCGGGCGTCGTAGTGGCCCGATTTCCACTGCGAGAATCGGTACACGATCGCGAACTCCGGCCCGACGGCGGCGCGAATGGCTGCGACCACCTCGGCAGGGAATCGGGTACGGGCCTCCAGCGAACCGCCGTATCCGTCCTCGCGAGTGTTGGTCTGCTCCCACAGGAACTCATCGAGAAGGTACCCGTGCGCACCGTGCAGTTCGACGCCGTCGAATCCGGTCTTCTTGGCGTTCACCGCGGCATCGACCCAGAATTGCTTCTGTTCTTCCAGATCAGCGGCGGTGAACGCTCGGCCGACCGGCGAGCCGTCGAGAGCGAGTCCCGACGGGCTGACGGTGACGACGTCGGGGTTGAACCTCGGCGTCGCGCCTCGTTCGACACCGAGATGCCATAGCTGAGGGATGATCGCGCTGCCCTCGGCGTGTACTGCGTCGACGACGCCCTTCCAGCCCTCGAGGCTTTCGTCGCCGTGGATGTGGGGGACTCGGGAGTCCGGGCCTGCGGCCGGGTCGGGAATCAGCGTGCCCTCGGTGATGATCAGCGAGGTCCCACCTGCGGCTCGCCTGCGGTAGTACTCGGCGACGTTTTCGCGGGGCACTCCACCTGGAGAGAACGCGCGTGTCATCGGTGCCATCGCGAAACGATTGCGCAACTTCAAGGACTTCACCTCGATGGGGGTGAAGAGTCCGTCTGCGTCGAGGTCGAGGTTGCTCACTGCGGGTTGGGTCACGTAGCGGTCCAACTGATAGCGCGTGGCCGCTATTCCTTCGAGTCAATGTGCGACGGGGCGCGTGCTATACCTGGGTGATGAAGGTTACAGGCAAGGTCGCGATCGTCACCGGTGGCGGCGGAGGAATCGGCGGAGCGCTCGCCGAGCGACTGGTCACCGAAGGTGCCCACGTGGTCGTGTCCGATCTGAACGCAACGGCTGCTTCGGAGGTTGTCTCTCGTATCGAGCAGACAAGTCCGGGCGCGGCGGTATCCCTCGGCGGGGACGCATCCGTCGTCGAGGACATCACTGCACTCATTGCGCTCGCCGAGGATACTTTCGGACCGGTAGACCTTTATTTTGCCAACGCCGGGATCGGCGGCGCGCCGGGATTGGACGCCAGCGAGGCCGACTGGGATCTATCCATCGACGTCAATCTTCGTGCGCACATCAGAGCTGCGCAGCTACTGGTTCCCGCGTGGATCGAACGTGGTGAGGGATACTTCGTCAGTACTGCTTCTGCTGCAGGGCTGCTCACTCAAATCGGTTCTGCCACATACTCGGTCACTAAACATGCAGCCGTTGGCTTTTCGGAGTGGCTCAATGTCACCTACGGCGATCGTGGTATCAGAGTCAGCTGCCTGTGCCCGATGGGCGTCAACACCAAGTTGCTGTACGAGGGGCAAGAGTCCGGGAGTGCCCTGGGTGCTGCTGCGACCAAGGCAGTGTTGGCTGCCGGTGACGTCCTCGAGCCGGCCGATGTCGCCGAGATCGTGCTCGCCGCGATGGATGCAGAACAGTTCCTGATTCTCCCGCACACCAACGTGTTGGACATGTACCGCAACAAAGGATCCGATTACGACCGGTGGCTTCGCGGAATGCGCCGCTACCAAACCGCCCTCATGGGCGAAAACAACTGAGGGGAAACACGTGTCGTTCTTCGAAACTACCGACCGGGCCAAGAAGTACGAAACCGACTTGCTCGAGTTCATGGACTCGCACATCTACCCGGCGGAGGCCGTGTACAGCGAACAGATGCGAGAACTCGGCGATCCACACGGTCAGCCTCAGATCATCGAGGACCTCAAGAAGGAAGCCCGGTCACGGGGACTCTGGAATCTCTTTCACCCGCACCCTGAATGGGGGCCAGGGCTCACCAACCTCGAATATGCACCGCTCGCCGAGATCATGGGTCGAAGCCTGCTCGCACCGGAGGCATGCAACTGCAACGCCCCTGATACCGGCAACATGGAGGTCCTCACGCTTTTCGGGACCGAGGAGCACCAGGAAAAGTATCTGAAGCCACTGCTGGACGGCACAATTCGGTCTGCATTCGCCATGACCGAACCTGCAGTTGCAAGTTCCGATGCCACCAACATCGAGATGAGCATGGTGCTCGACGGTGACGACTACATCCTGAACGGCCGCAAGTGGTGGACGTCCAACGCGTTGCACAAGAATTGCAAGGTGCTCATCGTCATGGGCAAGACCGATCCAGGCGCGGACACCCACCGTCAGCAGTCGATGTTGGTCGTCCCGATCGATGCTCCCGGCGTCACGGTTGTCCGCAATCTGCCGGTCTTCGGCTACGTCGACCGAGAAGGTCACGCCGAAGTGCTCTTCGAGAATGTTCGAGTGCCGTCGAAGGACGTGTTGAAAGGCCCGGGTGAAGGCTTCGCCATCAGCCAGGCGCGTCTCGGGCCTGGTCGCATCCACCATGCGATGCGGACCATCGGTGTGGCCGAGCGTGCTCTCGAATTGCTTTGTCGTCGTGCGGTATCGAGAGTCACGTTCGGAAAGCCGATTGCGACGCGGGCCAACATTCAGGACTGGATCGCGGAGGCTCGCATCGATATCGAGATGACGCGCCTATTGACTTTGAAGGCCGCATATCTGATGGACACGGTCGGCAACAAGCAAGCGCGAACCGAGATCGCAGCCATCAAGGTTGCTGCGCCCGAGATGGCTCTGAAGATCATCGACCGCGCCATCCAGGTCCACGGTGGGGGCGGCGTCAGCGACGACTTCCCACTCGCCATGATGTACGCCCACATTCGTGCCCTGCGACTCGCCGACGGTCCCGACGAGGTCCACAAGATGTCCATCGCGAAGATGGAGTTGCGCCAATACATGTGAACCGCATCCGAGTGATGACGCACATGAGCGGAAATACGTCCTGGGGGACGTATTTCCGCTCACGTGCCTCAGGCGCCTAGAAGTGGATGACACCTCGCATGTTCTTGCCGTCGCGTAGGTCCTGGTATCCCTCGTTGACCTGCTCGAGGCTGTACGTCGTGGTGATCAACTCGTCCAGCTTCAGCTGCCCGGCGTCGTAGAGGCGCAGTAGTCGAACGATGTCGTACTGCGGGTTCGCCGACCCGAACAGAGTGCCCTTGATCGTCTTCTGGTTGAGCGTGAGATCGGTGCCCGAGACGTGCACGGTCAGGGCCGCAGGATCGGCAAGACCGGTGATGACGACGGTTCCGCCTTTGCCGATCGCGGCGGTCGCAGCCTGGACGACTTCTTCGTCGACGGTCCCGACGAGGATCAGCGCTTGATCGGCACCCTGTCCCCAGGTGAGCTCGGTGAGCTTCTCCTGTGCTGATGCGTAGTCCGCAAAAGCGTGCGTGGCACCGAATTTCAGTGCTTGGTTTCGTTTGAATTCGAGTGGGTCGACGACGATGACGTGCTTGGCGCCGGAGTGAACAGCGCCTTGCACGGCGTTGATGCCGAGGCCGCCGATGCCGTAGATGATGACCGAATCGCCCGCTCGGACCCCACCTGCGTAGACAGCGGTTCCCCAGCCTGAAGGGACGCCGCAGCCGACGAGCACTGCGATTTCCAATGGCAGCCAGTCGTCGACCTTCACGACCGAGTGCTGGGAAATGGTTGCTCGATCGGCGAAGGTGCCGAGCATGCACATGGCGCCGAACTCGGTGCCCTTGCTGTCACGACGGCGGAAGCTGCCGTCGGTCATGCTGCCTTCGAGGATGGTGGCGCCCATATCGCACAGGCTCTGTCGGCCGGTCGAACAGTAGCGGCAGGTGCCGCAGTTCGGGATGAACGAGCACACGACATGATCGCCGGGCTTGACCTTGGTGACGCCGGGGCCCACTTCTTCGATGATTCCTGAGCCTTCGTGGCCGCCGACGATCGGAAAGCGCGGGGGAAGGTCGCCGTCGAGGAGGTGCAGATCCGAATGGCACAGACCAGCGGCGACGTACTTGATGAGTACCTCACCGGGGCCTGGGCCGTCCATGTCGAGTTCGATGATCTCGAACGGCTTATGGGCCTCGAACAAAACAGCTGCTTTGATTTTCACAAAAGTCTCCTACCGGTAGGTGGCGCTTTACCATCGTGACCTGGATCACACGCGGCGAGTGTTCAGATATTGAACAACCTTGTCTCAGCCCACGATCCCGAGGTCTTTCATTCGCTTGTAGAGCGTCGTTCGACTGATGCCCAGCTTCTCCGCGGTGGTTCGTTTGTTACCTCCGTGGCGTTCGAGTTCGCGAACGATCGCTTCACGCATAGCGGCGTCGAGGGTTCCCAGACATGTGGAGGGTGCTCCCGATGTCGGCCTGATCAGATCCCGCGGCGTGATGTCACCGACCGAACGTGTGGCGGCAACCTCGGTCACCTCGCTCCTCAACTCGGTCAGATTGCCAGGCCAGTCGTAGCCCATAAGCCCAGTCATCGCAGCTGCGGTGATGCGACGGTCGGGTCCGCCCGGTACCTGCGCCAGGAAAGTGCGCACCAGACCGGGGATCTCGTGTCTACGCGTTCGGAGTGGGGACAGTTCGATCGTCGAACTACATGCGGTGAGGAGTTGACGGTGCTCAGCTGACGCTGCAGACGTGGGACTCGAAGACAGGGCAAACCACGCAGCCGCGCTCTCGAGCTGTACATAAAGACTTCGCGCGATGATCGGCGTGAGCAGATGGACATGCTCGATCACCACTGCGCCGTCAGGGTCGGCGAGTGCGGCACCCACAAGAGTCATCCACTCGGTCGTATCACGTGTCACCAGATCGACGGCGTCGAAGAACTTCGCATCAGCGGCCAGATCGGACAACACCGTAGTTCGCCCGGAGCCGGGTTCGCCGCTGACGCTGACGGTGGCTCCACGCTTCTTTTCGGCGCGGATCAACGGTGCAGCGGGTCTGCTGCACGACCCTTCGCGTAGCGGATCGATCTCGATCACGATGCCCGCACCGGAAGCCGGACGTTCCCATCGCACGGTGGCACGCACCCCCGAACTCAACGTCATCGATCGGACGACCCCTTGGCGGTGCATGGGATCGTCGGTCAGTGCCCGCAAGGCGGCGTGATCGACAGCATCGAGAAGTGTGCCCGCGCTGGTGTTCTCCAAAAACATTTCGTCGGCTATCGCGACGGCCGGTGCTCCGCGCCTGCGTGCCGATGCGCGCTGGAACGCTCCGAAGAGGAGTTGTTCGCTCCACCGGGTTTCCTCGAAGAGCCGGTCCTGGATGTCCGAGACCGCATTGCCGAGCATCGGCTCGAGCAGCGGATTGTCGTCCGGTTCGAGGAAAGTGATGTCGAGTACGCCCTCGATTCGGCGGGTGATGGGGTGGAAGATCGGATATCCGTAGCAGCTGAACATCTTCATCGATTCCATGAAATGCTCTTCGCCACGAACCGATACCGGCTTTCTGAGCTCGTACACCGTCGCGATCGAATTGGTGCCGGAGGTGTTCTCGGTGAAAGTCCGACCCACCACCGTGCCCGTCGACTCCACTAGAGTGCGGACGGCGTCGGTACCGAATCTGATGTCGACGAGCTTGGCTTCTCGGTCGGCGAGGATGACGCAATAGCGGCTGCCGCGCAGGACGCTGTCCATGCGGTCGAGGACCGGGTCGGCAGCGGAGAGCAAGCGTGAGCGTCGGTCCACTTCGGAGACGCTGAAGTTCTCCAACGTGTCCGACGGGTCGAGGCCGCTGAGCCGGGCTCGGTTCCACGACTGTGCGATCTGTTCACGAACCAGTTCCACGGTGTTCTCCACTCGGTGCACCCTCACCTGACGGTATCGAAGGCATACGAGCTCCGGGGGCTTCTGCGCAAACTCGGTTCTTCCTGTAACCAACCGGGTTCGCGGGTAGCGTTTTTCTCATGGCATACAGATTTCTGGGCAACAGCGGATTCAAAGTTTCCGAGATCACCTATGGAAACTGGCTGACACACGGTTCGCAAGTGGAGAACGACGTCGCCACCAAGTGCGTGCACGCGGCTCTCGACGCGGGCATCACCACCTTCGATACCGCCGACGTCTACGCCAACGGCGCTGCAGAATCAGTACTCGGGGAGGCGCTGAAGAGGGTACGTCGGGAATCGCTCGAGATCTTCACCAAGGTCTACTTCCCGGTCGGACCGAAAGGCCCCAACGACACCGGATTGTCACGCAAGCACATCTTCGAAGGCATCGACGCGTCGTTGCGCAGGCTGGGCACCGACTACGTCGACCTCTATCAAGCACATCGGTACGACGTCGAGACCCCGCTCGAGGAGACCATCGCCGCGTTCGGCGACATCGTGCGTCAGGGCAAGGCGCTGTACATCGGCGTCTCGGAGTGGGACGCCGACCAGCTGCGGCGAGGCCAGTCGCTGGCCAGGGAAAACGGATTTTCCATCGTCTCCAATCAGCCTCAGTACTCGGCACTGTGGCGGGTCATCGAGAAAGACGTGGTCCCGACGTCGAAGAAGCTAGGTATCTCTCAGATCGTTTGGTCACCCATCGCGCAGGGCGTGCTCACCGGCAAGTACCTGCCCGGGCAGCCGCTGCCGGAAGGCTCCCGTGCGACCGACGACAAGGGCGGAGACAAGATGATCTCCCGCTACCTCGAAGACGAGACGCTCACCCGGGTGCAAAAACTCGCGCCCATCGCCGCAGACCTCGGCATCACCATGGCTCAGCTCGCCGTCGCCTGGGTATTGGCGAACGACAACGTGGCTGCGGCATTGGTCGGCGCCTCGCGGCCGGAACAGATCGCGGAGAACGTCAAAGCCTCCGAAGTCGTCCTGGACGCGGAGGTGCTGGGGAAGATCGACGACGCCCTTGCCGGATCCATTGTCACCGATCCGAAACTGACGCGGTCTCCCGACGCCCGCCTCTGACCCGCAGTAAGGTGACGTTCATGCGCACATTCGGTCGCGGCTCCCGAACGAAGACGCCGCTGCCCCTGGCTCCCGCGAGGATTGTCGTCGTTGGAGGCGGGTTCGGTGGATTTCACGCATTGAGGCGTCTGCAGAAACTTCTCGAACCCGAACGAGTGAGCCTGACGCTGGTCGCGCCGACCGATTATCTCCTGTACAGCCCACTTCTTCCCGAGGTCGCGACGGGCGTGCTGGACCCGCGTGACATCGCCGTCTCCATCAGGCAGACGTTGCGACGCACTCGTACCGTGCTCGGTCATGTCTCCTCGATCGACTTCGGTGAACGCACGCTGAGAGTCGAGGGCAGGGACGGGATCACCGAAGTCGAGTGGGACAAGCTGATTCTCGCGCCCGGATCGGTCACCAGACAGTTCGACATACCCGGTGTCGCCGAGAACGCGCACGGGCTCAAGACACTGAGCGAGGCAACGTTCATCCGAAACCATGTCCTCGCGCAACTCGATGCCGCCGATTCGTTGCCCGATACTCCAGCCGGCCGCGCAGAGCGGATCGAGCGGCTCACTGTCGTGGCTGTCGGTGCGGGGTACACGGGTACGGAATTCGTTGCACAGATGCAGAACTGGGTCAAAGGAATAGCGACCCGCTGGGCAAGCATCGACCCGAGTGATGTCCGATGGCTTCTCGTCGACCTGGCGCCTGCGGTTCTACCGGAGCTCGGGGAGAAGCTCGGCAAGGAAGCGATGGACGTGTTGACCGCACGTGGGGTCGAGATTCGGCTCGAGGTGTCGGTAGCGTCGGCCACCGCAACCTCGGTGACGTTGACCGACGGAACCGTCGTGCCGTCGAGGACTCTCGTGTGGGGTGCCGGGGTTGCGCCGAGTCCGCTGATCGCCAAGCTGGACTTGCCGACGGAGAAGGGTCGCCTCGTCGTGGAACCCGACATGACAGTGCCGGGAGTGCCGAACGTCTGGGCCATCGGCGATGCGGCTGCGGTGCCCGATCTCGCGCTGGACGCGTCGAAACCCACACCGCCGACCGCTCAACATGCGCAGCGGCAGGGGGTGCAGGTTGCGAAGAATGTGGCGGCAAGCCTCGGCGTCGGAGAATCGAAGCCGTATTTCCACAAGGATCTAGGGCTCGTTGCGGATTTGGGCGGATTCGACGGTGTTGCAAAGCCTTTGGGGATACCGCTGAAGGGGCCGGTCGCGAAGTTCGTTGCCCGCAGCTATCACCTGTATGCGCTGCCGACCGCCGCGGCGAGAGTTCGAGTTGCCACCGATTGGCTCTACTCGACGATCCTGCCGACTCGGGTGGTCAATCTGGACCAAGTGCGCGCCGAGGACGCACTGATCGCGAAAGCGCAGGGGCAGTAGCTCGAACGGTCTTGTGCGCACCCGAAGGTGCGCACAAGACCGCTGAAAGGGTTACTTCAGGTGATGCACTTCCTGCAGGCCGAAGGTCGGGGTGTCGATTCCCTCGTAGCGTGCCTTGATCTGCAGGGCCAGGTACAGCGAATAGTGTCGTGACTGGTGGAGATTGCCGCCATGGAACCACAGGTTCTTCTGCTGCGTCGGCTTCCACATGTTGCGCTGCTCTCCCTCCCACGGGCCCGGATCCTTGGTGGTGTCCGAGCCGAGGCCCCAGCACTTGCCGACCTTGTCCGCAGTCTCCTGATCGATCAGGTCGGTGACCCAGCCGTTCATCGACCCGTAACCGGTGGCGTAGACGATGAGGTCCGCGGGCAGTTCTTTGCCGTCGGCCAGGACGACACCGGTCTTGCTGATCCGATCTACTTGTCCAGCAACAAGTTTGATCTTTCCTTCGGCGACGAGTTCCGAGGCGCCGACATCGATGTAATATCCCGAACCCCGGCGCAGGTACTTCATGAACAACCCCGAACCGTCGTCGCCGAAATCATGCTGAAAGCCGGCCTTCTCCAGTCGATCGTAGAAATCCTTGTCCTTCTCCGCGATCTGCTGGTACACCGGGATCTGGAACTCGTGCATTATCCGGTACGGCAGCGAGGCGAACGTCAGGTCGGCCTTCTGCGTCGTCATTCCGGATTCGACGGCACGCTCGGAATACAAGTCACCGAGGGCGATCTCGCACAAAGAATCGGACTTGACGATGTGCGTGGACGATCGCTGCAGCATCGTCACGTCGACGCCTGTTTCGTACAGTGCCTTGCAGATGTCGTGCGCTGAATTGTTCGATCCGACGACGACGACCTTCTTGCCGACGTACGCGTCGGGACCGGGATGTTCGCTCGAATGGTGCTGCTCGCCTTCGAATTCGTCCATTCCTGGGAAGTTCGGAACGCTCTTCTTACCGGACATTCCGGTGGCCATCACCAATTGCTTGGGTCGCAGGATCACTTCCTCGCCGTCGCGGTCGAGGATGACGGTCCATTCCTCGGCGGCCTCGTCGTATGTTGCGGACTTCGCGGTGGTCCGGCTCCAGTACGGAACCTCCATGACCTTGGTGTACATCTCGAGCCAATCGCCGATCTTGTCCTTCGGGGCGAAGACCGGCCAGTTGGCTGGGAACGGCAAGTACGGCAGGTGGTCGTACCAGACCGGATCGTGCAGGCACAGGGACTTGTAGCGTCCGCGCCACTGATCCCCGGGCCGGTTCGCGCGATCGACGACGATCGCGGGCACACCCATTTGGCGGAATCGTGCGCCGAGAGCAATTCCGCCCTGGCCACCGCCGACGATCAATGCGTACGGCTGGACCGTGTAGCCGAGTTCCTTCTCCTCGATCTCCTTCTTCTCCGCCCAGTTCTGGGTGTCGGCGTTGGAGCCGTGCACCGCGCCCTTGATGCGGGTGTGGCCCTGGCGCTCCTCGTAGCCTTTGAGTTCCTGCATCGTGGTGAGCAGCGTCCAGGCCGTGTCCTCCCCGGTTTCCGGGTCGTTCTTCAAACGCAGATGCCCCTTGCCGCGGCTGGTCGCGGTCTCGAACTCGATCCACGCCGAAGTGACACCGTCGGCCTCGTCGGGGGCTTCGATCGTCCGAAAATTCGACGGGTCGGTGTCGTCGAGACGGTCCTCCAACATGGCTGCGATTCCCTCACGGCCCTCGACGGTCTTCAGGTTCCACGTGAACGTGACCAGATCTCGCCAGAAGCTGTCTACGGTGAACTTGGCAGTGACCCGCTCTATATCCCGGGCCGTCAGTGCGGCCTCGAAGTCGGCCAACCATGCGTCGACGCGTTCCTGGGGGCTCTGAAACCGTGTTGCTTCTACCGGCTCGATGGTCTGGGTCATGCCAACTCCCTTGTTGCTCGTGTAAGTGCTCTGTGACCCAGCACACACCGCAGGCGCGCGTTGGTCGAGAGTTGCAATGGGTTGCATGCGGCGGTGTTTGCGAGCCGAGTTTCTTCAGGATGCGCGGGGCGGCGAAGCGGTACTTGCGCTGACGATCGTTAGAAATGCAACGCGCTGCAACCCTGTCGCCTGCGCCTCAGGTCACATAGACATACGTGCATCGACCCTCGTCAACTCAGGAGAACCCGATGCGCGCAGCTGTGTACTACGGCCCGAACAAAGTGGAGATCACCGACGTACCCGAACCCTCACCCGGTGAGGGGCAGGTCCAAGTGAAGGTCGGATACAACGGCATCTGCGGAACCGATCTGCACGAGTACTACGCAGGACCGATTTTCATCCCGACGGAGCCGCATCCCCTCACCGGTCAGCAGCTCCCGCTCGTCCTCGGTCATGAATTCTCGGGCACGGTCACCGAGGTAGGCAAAGGCGTCACCGGGACGAAGGTCGGTGATCGCGTCGCCATCGAACCCCTCTATCGATGCGGCCACTGCGGTCCATGCCGGGCGGGCAACTACAACATCTGCCAGCAGATCGGCTTCCATGGACTGATGTCCGACGGCGGAATGGCCGAGTACACGGTAGTGCCCACGAACATGATTCACGCACTCCCCGAGAACGTCTCGATGGAGTTGGGGGCGCTCGTCGAACCGATGTCCGTCGCCTATCACGCTGCAACTCTCGGTGAACCGAAACCCGACGATACCGCCATGGTTTTCGGCGCCGGACCGATCGGAATCGGTCTCTGGTTCGCTCTCCGGGGCAAGGGACTCGAAGACGTCTACGTGGTGGAGCCCTCGCCCACCCGTCGCGCATCGATCGAGGCTCTGGGCGCCAAAACGCTCGACCCTTTGGCCGTCGACGTGCCGGCCTTCATCGCCGATAACACCGACGGCCGAGGCGCCGATGCGATCTACGATGCGGCAGGCGTGCAACCCGCCGTCGAGACGGCCCTGGGGTGCATCGGTGCCCGCAAACCGCTGATCAGCGTCGCGATCTACGAAAAGCCTTTGATGACACCACTTCAGAAGATCGTGATGAACGAGTCTCGCATTCAGGGCTCGCTGTGCTACACCTCGGCGGACTACGACGCGGTCATCGATCTCATGTCGCAGGGTAAGTACGACACCACCGGCTGGGTGGACAAGATCGCACTCGAATCCGTTATCGACGACGGATTCGAAGCGCTGCACGCGGGCACGAAGATGAAGGTTCTCGTCGATCCGAACGAGGGTGCGGCATGAGCGTTGCACTGATCACCGGCGCGGGCCAAGGCATCGGTCGCGGGATCGCACTTCGACTCGCCCGCGACGGGCACGACATCGCGCTGGTCGACCTGGACGAGGCCAAGATCGTCGGCGTCGCCGGCGAGGTCCGCGAGATCGGTCGGAAGGCAACCACATTCGTCGCCGATGTCAGCGATCGGGACCAGGTGTTCGCGGCGGTGGATCATGCGCACGAGGCGCTCGGTGGGTTCGACGTAATGATAAACAACGCTGGAATTGCGCAGGTCGCCCCTCTCGATGATGTTCGTCCGGAGGACACGAAGAAGATCTGGGCGGTCAACGTCGACGGCGTGCTGTGGGGAATCCAGTCTGCCGCAGCAAAATTCAGGTCGTTGCAGCAGAAGGGCAAGATCGTCAACGCGTCATCCATCGCAGGGCATGACGGTTTCGCGATGCTCGGGGTCTACAGCGCCACCAAGTTTGCGGTCCGCGCGCTTACCCAGGCCGCCGCGAAGGAGTATGCGGCACAAGGCATCACCGTCAACGCGTATTGCCCAGGAGTTGTCGGAACCGACATGTGGGTGACCATCGACAAGCGATTCGCCGAACTGACGGGTGCGGCCGAAGGGGAGACCTACGACAAATTCGTCGGCGGCATCGCGCTCGGACGCGCGCAGACACCCGAAGACGTCGCAGCATTCGTGTCCTACCTGTCCGGCCCCGATTCGGACTACATGACAGGGCAGGCCGGCATCATCGACGGCGGTCTCGTTTTCCGCTGACCCCTACGCGTCGGAGTATCGAAGCCGTATTTTCACAAGGATCTCCGACTCGTTGCGGGTTTGGGCGGATTCGACGGTGTTGCACAGCCTTCGGCTCGCGCAAGCCGAGGGGAAACAGCTTTCGCGAGTCTTCGATGAGCACCACCACGATGTTCGTCTCACCTTCGGGCCGCTGCCCTGTGTCGAGTCACACGATGGGGGGCTAGAACGGGACGTCACCGGTAATCGTCACACGCTGCATCGTGCGGGGATCGGGGTAGTAGTCACCGCACGCATAGTGCTGTGTCGCACGGTTGTCCCAGAATGCGACGGAGCCGGGCTCCCAGTGAAAGCGGCACTGGTACTCGGGGTGGGTCGCCTCGCGCATCAAGATCTCCAGCAACTCGTCGCTTTCGTCACGGTCCATCCCCACGATGTGTGAAGTGAACACCTTGTTGACGTAGATCAGCTTCTGTCCGGTCTCTGGATGTGTGCGAACAACAGGGTGCTCCTGAGGCGGGTTCTCCCGATCCTTCTTCGCCTTCTCCTCCGGTGCCAGACCTCGTCCGAACTGATGTCTGTGGACGGCCATCTTGCCCTCGACTCGCTCCTTCACAGCATCAGACAGCCCGTCGTAAGCCACCGCCATGTCGGCCCAGAGGGTGTCACCGCCGGTTCGTGGTACCTGGACGGCTTTGAGAATGGATCCCATCGCAGGTGCCTTCATGAACGAGACGTCGCTGTGCCACACATTTTCTACCGGGATATCGTGTTCGCCACGTTGGAGCAGGACCACCTCGGGGTGATCGGCCTTGGGAAGGAAGGGGTGGATCTCTGGTTTCCCCCACAGCGAGGCCATATCGCGGTGGGCGCGCGAGTCGAGCCTCTGGTCACGGAAGAAAATGACCTTCCACTCGAGTAGGCATCGGTGCAGTTCGGCCTGCAGTTGCGGATCGATCTCCGCAGACAGATCCACTCCGCGGATTTCTGCGCCGATCGTCCGGGAGTACGGGACTACATCGAAGAGTGTGTAGGGGGCCTGCGCGCTGTCGTCGGCGGTCCGGTGCAGAGGCCGCACATATACCGCGGACAAGGGGCTCCGTCTGGCTGGGGTTGCCTGTGCCGCCGTAGCAACTGTGTCGTTATTACTCACTGGTACAAGCTCCTTTTGAAGGCTGGGGAACGTGGGGGCAAAGCGTGGGGTCTGGATTATTGGATCCACGCCTGATCGAGCAAGATGATGCTGTCCAGGCTCGGGACCGCTCCGTGCACGTTTTCGGTCCACGGCACGAAATTCGCGCCCGCAGAAAGCGCCAGATAGGGGGCCGTTTCGTTGACCTCGGCCTGCAAGCTGGCCATGGCCGCACGCTTGGTGTCGTCGTCCTTCGCGGTCTGGACGTCACTGAGAAGCTGGTCCATCTTCGGGTCGTCGACGCCGAGGATGTTATTGGTGGACGTGCTGTGCAGCGAGTTGAACAAGCGCAGGAACGGCGCGGCGTCCGAGATGCTGTAGGCGCCGGTGGCTATGTCGAAGTCCTTGTCGACATAGATACGTTTGACGATGTCGGTGATCGAGGCACCGTACTCGATATTCACATCGATGCCGACCGGCGCCAGCATCGCCTGGATGGCCAGGGCTGCGGCCTGCCCGGCCTGCGTCTGCGAAGTGAAGTACGTGATCGTGCCGTCGAAGCCGTCTGCCTTGGCGGCGTCGACGAGCTTGGTGGCCTCGCCGGTGTTCAGCGACACGGGCGGGACGTCGTTGTGCCATTTGGACCAGGATTGGAAGATTTCCGGGCCGGGCATGCCCTTGCCGTCTTTGGCCCGCATGTCTATCACCTCGGGGTCGATCGCCAGCTGCATGGCTTTGCGTACCCTCGAGTCGGCGCCGGGGCGGCCCTCACGTTGGTTGATCTGCACGACGGGGTTGGACAGGCCTAGGGTCTCGTAGAACCCCGGCAGGGTGGCCTTGGCTTCGTCGATGGATGCGGCGTTGAGCAGGAACCCCATCTGAATGCCGCCGGTGTTGAGGGCTTCGATCTTGGGCCGGTCATCCTTGATGTCGACGAACTTCAGGGTGTCCAGATGTGGCTTGCCGTTCCAGTAGTCCTCGCGAGCGGTGAGCACGAGTTCACTGCCCGGGGCCATGGACTCGAAGGTGAACGGACCGGCGCCGATCGGCGTGAACGTGCCATCCGGCTGGTCCGAGCCGGCCGCGACGATCATGCCGTGGCCGAAGACGAGTATCGACGGGAACTCGCTCCACGGCTGGTTCATCGTGTAAACGACCGTGGATGCATCGGTGGCCTCGACAGACTTGACGCCGGCCTGGAATGCCTGGGTGTTGGCGCCGCGTTTTTCGTTGAATCGGTTGGTGCTGGCGACCACGGCGGCGGCGTCGAGGGGGGTGCCGTCGCTGAAGGTGACGCCGTCGCGCAGCGTGATGGTCCACGTTGTGTAGTCCTCGCTCGAAGTGAGCGATTCCGCCAGCTGTGGCTTGTAGGACTGGGATTCGGCGTCGTAGCGCACGAGGAGGTCGTATACAGCGGCCATCTCGGTGCCGCCGGTGGAGCCGGCCGGCTGGGTTCTGGTCGGGTCCAGGCCGGCGACCGGGGAATAGCCGGCGAAGCTGAGGGTGCCGCCGTCCACGGGGGTGCCCCCCTCGGCCTGGTCGCCGATGATGCCGACAGCGCCCGGTTCGGTCTCCGGTCCCGACCCGCCACCGTTGTTGCTCGCGCAGCCGGCCAGGAGCAGGCCGCTCGCCATGACGGCGACCGCCATAGTGCGCAGTCGTCGTTGCCTGAGAACAGTCATTGAGTTCCTTCGAATTGTGGAGATCGAACCGCGATCGACTACCGCGGGATGGGGTGATGGCTGGGTGGAGCGTGGCCGCTAGTGTGTCGCCATCTCGATCCGCGCACGCTCCGCCGCAGAGATGTCCTCCGCCGCAGGAAGATCCACCTCGAGGTAGGTGAGCGTGCCGGTAAACGCGAAGGCGCCCTTGCGTTGGTAATCCGGCGAGACCGCGCTGCCACGGTTACGGCCGATGTCGAACTGCTCGTTCATGCTGAAGATGCCGCGCGCGGTGGCCTCGATCCGGCCCTGAGCCACGATCACGCCGTCGACCGAGATCGTCACGTCGCCGCCCATCCCGAAGCCGTTGCCGTCGTAGTCGAAGTCGACGGTGAGAACCTTCGCGTCCGCGGCGATCGCCTGCTCGGCGCGGACGTGGGTGACGCCGCCGCCGCTGTAGTTGTAGCAGTACACCGGCTTGCCCTCGAGCACGTAGAGGGACAGTCCACCGAAGCGCCCGCCGATGCTCGCCAGCACGCCGCTGGCCGCGCTGCAATCACCGTCGATCCGCGCGGTCATCGAGAAGGAGCGGTTGAAGAAGTTCGGCGCGGCCTTCTCGTCGAGGCCGTCCATGTGCGGGTAGAGCTTCATCCGTGTGCGCCCGCGCATCGGATGCGGAGGCCGCGACTTCTCGGTGGGGAAACGGCTGACGGTGCGGTCGTCGAGCGGGAAGACCTGGAACTTCGAGGCCTCCATGACGAACTTCTGCTTCAGCTCGGCCAGCTTCTCCGGATACACCTCGGCCAGGTCCGCCGCCTGCGACCAGTCCTTGGTGGTGTCGTAGAGCTCCCAGCGGTCCTCGTCCATCGTCGGCAGCTTCACCCCGCGCGTCGCCATCAGCCACGGGGGGCGGTGCGCAGTGACCGCGGTCCAGCCGTGGTCGTAGAGGCCGCGGTTGCCGAAGATCTCGAAGTACTGGGTGGTGTGGCGGTCCTCCGCGTCGGGGTCGGTGAACGTGTAGTTCATCGCGACGCCCTCCATCGGAGTCTGCGGGGTGCCGTCGACCATGTGCGGCGCGGGGATGCCGGCAGCCTCGAGGATCGTCGGCGTGATGTCGATGCAGTGGTGCCACTGGTGCCGGACCTGGCCGGTCTCGGCAATCCCTTTGGGCCAGTGCATGATCAGGCCGTTGCGGGTGCCGCCGTAGTGCGAGGCCACCTGCTTGGCCCACTGGTACGGGGTGTCGAGGGCTATCGCCCATGAGGCCGGATAGTGCGGGTAGCTCGAGGGCTGGCCCAACTCGTCGAGGCGCCCGAGCACCTCGGCCGTGGTGCTCTTGAAGCCGTTGAGCCCGGCCAGATAGTTGAACGAACCCTCCATGCCGCCCTCGGCGGAGGCCCCGTTGTCGCCGAGCATGTAGATGATCAGCGTGTTCTCGAGCTCGCCGCGTGACTCGAGGGTGTCGACCAGGCGGCCCACCTCGTCGTCGGTGTGCTCCAGGAACGCCGCGTAGATCTCCATCAGCCGGGCGGAGACTTTCTTCTGGTCCTCGTCCAGTTCGCCCCAGTGCGGCAGGCCCGGTGCCCACGGTGCGAGGACGGTGTCCGGCCCGACGACGCCCAGCTCGATCTGCTTGTCGAGGGTGAGCTCACGCTGGCGGTCCCAGCCGTGATCGAACTCGCCGCGGTACTTGTCCAGGTAGCTGTCCGGGATCTGGAGCGGGGCGTGGCAGGCGCCGAACGGAACGTACGCGAACCACGGCTTGTCCGGGTCCATCGTCTTGACGCCCTCTACCCAGTTCAGCGTCTGGTCGACCAGGTCCTCGGTCATGTGGTAGCCCTCTTCGGGCGTCTTCGGCGGGTCGATGACCGTGAAGCCGTCGACCAGCACCGGCTCGAACTGGTCCGACTCCGCGCCGAGGAAGCCGTAGAACTTCTCGAAACCCTCGCGCAGCGGCCAGCGGTCGAAGGGGCCTGCGGGCGTGATCTCCCACGGCGGGGTCTGATGCATTTTGCCGAATGCACCGGTCGCGTAGCCGTTACCCTGCAGCACTCGCGCGACAGTAGCGGCGGAGTCGGGCCGGGTGCCGTTGTAGCCGGGCGAGGTTCCCGCCTGCTCGGCGATGACGCCGAAGCCGACGCTGTGGTGGTTGCGGCCGGTCAGTGTCGCGGAGCGCGTAGGCGAGCACAGCGCGGTGGTGTGAAAACGCGAGTACTTGATGCCGCCGTCGGCCAGCCGCTCGGCGGTGGGCGTGCGGCACGGGCCGCCGAAGGCCGAGGCGGCGCCGAAGCCGACGTCGTCGACCATCACGAGCAGCACGTTCGGCGCGCCCGCCGGCGGGCGGATCTTCTCCGGACGGCTGAACTGAGGGTTCTGCGTCCGATAGTCGTAGGCCGCAGAGACCTTCGACGGCTTCTGCTGGATGGGAATCGAATACCGGTTCACCACTGCTGAACTCCCGCTTCCTCAACTGTAGTCGGGCGACTACATCGATCGAATGTAGCCGATCGACTACAGTTCGTACAGTGGACTCCGAAAAAGAACGAGACCAGTCTTCGGCAGACGAGCGTCCGCAGGGCCGCGACGCCGTGCGCAGCTCGATCCTGCGGGCTGCGCGTGTGCGTTTCGCCAGAGAGGGCACCCGCGGATCGTTGCGCGACATTGCAGCGGCCGCCCGGGTCAACGTCGGGCTGATTCACCGCCACTTCGGCCGCAAAGACGAACTGGTGCAAGAGGTTATCGCCGACACCCTCGAACAGGGCGTCAAACGTCTGGATTCGAGCACGAGCGCCCCGGAAGCGATCCAGCAAATGTTTCTCGGCTCCACTGGTAACACCGATTTCGTGCGCATGCTCGCCTGGCTGGCGCTCGAGGGCGACGGGGACTCGCCTGGCCCACTTGCGAGCGCTCAGCAGCGGGTTATCGGTCAGGTGCGTGCCATGTCGCCCCAGAAGCCGGACCATGATCTACGCCTGATGGCCGCGCTCACCGTGATTTTCGGCTGGTCGATCTTCAGCCAGGAGATGTTGTCCGCGTTCGATATCGAGCCTTCCGGCCGAGAGGACATCGAGCGCCGCCTCGCCGAACTGCTGGCCCACATTGTCACCGAACCATCGGAATCAGCATGAGCACCTCCCCCTGCTGCGCAGGCGCAGCTCGCGCAGGTTCACTCGCCCCGGAGGCTGCCGCTCCCCGCTCGGCTCGTAGCACCAAGGGGCAGATTTTGATCCCCGGCGGAGCCTTCGAGATGGGCGACGCGCTCGGCGAGGGCTACCTCGCTGATGGCGAGGTCCCGGTGCATTCTGTCGAACTCGCGACTTTCTATCTCGATGCCACCGCCGTCACCAACAGCGCTTTCGCAAAGTTCGTCAAAACCACCGGGTACGTCACCGAGTCCGAAATCCATGGCAGCTCTGCCGTCTTCCACCTCTCCATGTCCGCGGATCGTGCGGACGTGCTCCACCGGCTCGACACCACGCCCTGGTGGCTCACGGTGCGCGGCGCAGATTGGCGCCATCCCGAGGGCCGACTCTCCGGCATCGGCAACGTACCCAATCATCCCGTGACGCACGTGTCCTGGCACGACGCGCAGGCCTACGCCGCGTGGGCGGGCAAGCGCCTACCCACGGAAGCAGAGTGGGAATACGCAGCCCGGGGTGGACTGGCAGGCAAGCGGTACGCCTGGGGCGACGAACTGACCCCGCGCGGGCAGTGGCGTTGCAACATCTGGCAAGGCCAGTTCCCGGACGTGAACACCGAGGAGGACGGGTTCCTCACCACCGCTCCCGTGAAGACGTATCGACCCAACGGGTTCGGGCTCTACAACATGGCCGGCAACGTGTGGGAGTGGTGTGCCGACTTCTTCGACTCCGCTTACTACCAGCGCTCACCCGTGCAGAACCCCGCCGGCCCGGACGCCGGCGAGAATCGGGTCATGCGCGGTGGATCGTTCCTGTGCCACGACTCGTACTGCAACCGCTACCGGGTGGCCGCGCGCGCGTCGAACACCCCGGACTCGGCCTCGGCCAACCTGGGTTTCCGCTGCGCCAACGACGCCTGATCCCCGACCGTTACCTCAGTGAAACTGGTTGTGCGGCCGGGAAAGTGACTCAGGCGAGCAGCTCGGTGAGGTCGGCCCACAGTTGGGTTCGGGCTTCGGCGGTGATCGTGAGGGAGGGAATGGTCAGGAAGCCGTGGAAGATGCCGTCGTAGCGGCGGTGGGTGGTGGGCACTCCGGCGGCACTGAGTTGTTCTGCGTAGGCAGTTCCCTCGTGGTCGAGTGGATCGCACCCGGCCGTAATGACGATGGCAGGCGGTAGGCCTGCGAGCGTGTCGGCCCGGGTGGGGGAGATGTGATGGGGGTGCTCGGAATTGCGGACGCCCCCGGGTGCGTATTGCTCCCAGTACCACTGCATCGCGTTCCGGGTGTTGAAGTAGCCCTCGCCGTATTCCAGGTACGAGGGGGTGTCGAAGTCGTCGTCGATCACCGGGTAGATCAGGACCTGGCCGGCGATCGGGGGCCACGCGCTGTCGCGGTCCAGCAGGGCGGTCACTGCCGCCAAGTTTCCGCCTGCACTGTCTCCGGCGACGACGACCCGATCGAGATCGGCCCCCAGTTCGCCGGCGTGTACTCGAGTCCATTCGAGCGCCGCGTGCACGTCCATGGCCGCAGCAGGCGCGGGATGCTCGGGAGCCAGTCTGTAGTCGACCGAGACGACCACTGCGTCAACGGCATGTGTCATTGCTCGGCACAACTCATCGTGAGTGTCCAGGTCACAGAACACGAAACCGCCGCCGTGTGCGAAGACGATGACGGGCCACGTCGTTGCTGCGTGCGTGGTACTCGAGAGCGGTTGGTAGATGCGTAGCGGGAGCGGGCCACCGGGGCCTTCGATGACTGTATCGGTTACCGAGCCAACGGGTTTCGGGTTCGGAGCAATCTGCTTGCGGGCCAGTACCGCGGCACGCGCGTCGGCACCCGTCATCTCCTCCACGCGCGGAAATCCGGCGTTCAGAGTATCGAGCAGGGTTTGGACCTCGTCGGTGAGACGCATGGTGCTCCGTTTCTCGGGGTGTACTTCTCGGCGGGTCGAGTAGGGAATTCGGTGAGAGCGAGTTCAGTGGTGGTGGGACAGTGCGTGAATCGTCTCGGTCAGTGCCACGCCCAACTCCTCGCATCTGTTCGGCGTAAGACGGGATGCTGGGCCGCTGATCACTATCGCACCCATCGGCGTTCCCGCGGCATCGAGTATCGCTGCACCGATGCTGTTCGACCCCTCGAGAACGGCACCTGCGCTCGAGGCCCAACCCCGTTGGCGAATCTGCTCGTAGTCGGCCGAGGTCATCAACTTTTCGGGTGCCTGGGCTCGCGCCGTCCGCTGCGCAGGATTCAAGTGGGCGAAGATCGCTCGGCCGGCGGAGCTCGTTTCGAATGGGTGCAGCTGCCCGACCGGCAGTGCGGTCCGAACCACCTGCATGCCCTCTGCGACGTCGGCCACGACGAGGTTGGTGGTGGTGAGCAGGGCGAGATGGACGGTCTCACCGGTCGCATCACGCAGTGGGCCGAGGAGTTGGCGTGCCCGGCCTTGCAGGGATGAAGACTGACGGGCCCGCCCGGAGGCGATGATCGGCTTGGCGCCGAGTTCCCATTGCGGTGAAGAACCAGGGGCCGGTTGGATCCAGCCGGCCTCATGCAGCGTGGCAAGTGTCCGCTGAAGTGCGCTCTTGTCTTCGCCTGTGGCCGTGCACAGTGCGGTGAGACCGATCGGTTGGTGGGCAGCGATCGCCTCGAGAATCTCGAGGCCGCGGGTCAGGCTGCGGATCGTCTTGACTGTGATTTGAATCCCACCTATCCTTCAATTGAAAGTGATACACGGTATCACCCTACGATACCACAGTGTTGCCAGTCATAGCGTCGGCCATTCGAGCCGTCGGATCGTGAACGGCCCTCCGGGGTCGGCCATGGCCGGGTCGATGGACATTCGACGTGAATCGAAAAGGAGCCATCGATGGGATTCATCCCGACCGCAGATCGCCTGATGCCCGAACTGACCCCCGCAGAAGAGATCGTCATGCTTGCCCGCACCCTGTGGGCCGAAGGCTACTGTGACCATCTCGCGGGACACATCACCTACGCGGTCGGCGACGGCACTCTTCTCTGCAACCCATGGCTGCTGACCTGGGAAGAATTCGGTCCCGAGGATGTACTCCGCATCGACCTCGACGGAAATCTGATCGAGGGCAAGTGGCCGGTGCCGCTGGGAATCCCGTTGCACCTCGCCCTGCACAAGGCGCGCCCGGACGTCACGTTCGCGCTGCACAATCACTCGGAGTACGGGACCGTCTGGGCCGATCTCAAAGAGATTCCGCCGATGCACGATCAGAGTTCGAGCCTGGGCGGAGGCGAGCTCGTCCTCGTCGACGAATACGACGGCGGAGTGGACAATATGACCGCAGCCGCGGCTGCAATCCAGGGCGTCGGCGATGCGGATGTCGCACTCCTCGGTGGCCACGGCGTATTTGTCCTCGGCAGCACCGCCCGTGCGATCTACCTGCGCGCGGTGAGTCTCGAGATTCGCTGCAAGAATGCTTGGCTGACACGCGTCGCGGGTGGACCCGCGAAGACCTCGCTGCCCGACTGGTGGCTCAGCAACCAGTCTCGTAGCGACGGAAACGGCTACCACGGTTTCTGGGAGGCAGCAGTTCGTGCGGCGTTGCGGACCGAGCCAGAGTTGCTCGAAAAAATTGCTTCGGTGTCGGAGTGACACCTGCGCCCCCGAGCGCAGTCGTAGTACTGGTGCCGGATCAGCGGGGGATCGAAGCCTTCGATGGACTGCCCGGAATAGAACCGATTCTCTGGGACCTGTCGAGCCCGCGCCCGGCCGGGGCCGACCGGGCCCAGGTCCTGGTGAGCCGCGGAGTCGCACCGGAGATCGCAGCGCAGATGCACACCGAACTGCCGAACCTACGCATGGTTCAGCTGTTCAGCGCCGGACGAGATGGTTGGACCGGCATCGTCCCGGCGGGTGTGGTGATTTCCGGAGCCGATCGGGCACATGGTGGTCCGGTCGCGGAATGGGTTGTGGCGCAACTGCTCAACCACTATCGGGACCTGGTGGGCTACCGCGCGAAGCAGAGTGCGCAGTCGTGGGAACGGCACCCCACCGGCACACTTGCCGGTAAACGAGTACTCGTACTCGGAGCCGGCGACATCGGCTCGAACGTCCAACAGAGAACTGTGCCCTTCGGCGCAGACGTGACCTTGGCTGCTCGTACCGCACGAGAGGGCGTGGTCGATCTCGTGCAAGCGCGGGCGATGCTGCACGAGCAGGATGTCGTCGTCCTGGCGCTCCCACTCACAGCGGACACCCAACACATGGTCGACGCGCCGTTCCTGACGGCAATGCGCCCCGGGAGTGTGTTGGTCAACGCAGGTCGAGGACCGCTCGTCGACACCGACGCTCTGCTCGCCGCGCTTGAGGAACAACGGATCCACGCCATCCTCGACGTCACCGACCCGGAACCACTGCCGTCCGGGCATCCGCTCTGGACCGCTCCGGGCGTGGTGATCACACCGCACAGTGCGGCCATAACCGATGACACTGTCACCCGCTGCTGGGACGCCATCGTTCGAAATGTCAGTGAATTCGCAACTTCGACGAAATCTGTAGGAATTACGATGAGAGGTATGCCGTGAAGGTTCGAAAGCAAGGTACGGCAAAGGTTCTGGGGGCGTCCGCCGCCGCACTCATGTTGTTGTCGGCATGTGGTGGTGGGGCTACCGGGGGCAGTACATCCAACTCGTCGGGCGAGATCGACCGGGACGCGGTCCTGCGGGTGACCACCGCAGCTCCTTCCCGAAACCTCGACCCACATCTGCAGGCCAGCTACAGCGGGGTCAGCTACATGACGCCAATTTTCGACCGCCTGACGATGATCGACGGTGACGACAATGTGGTGCCCGGCCTTGCCTCATCGTGGGAATTCGCTCCGGATGGTTCCTACCTGGAACTCGCGCTGCGCGATGACGTCACGTTCAACGACGGCACGCCGTTCGACGCGGCGGCTGTGGCCGCGAATATCCAGCGCGGCAAGACCTTGCCCGGCAGCACGGTAGTGAAGCCGCTCAGTGACATCACCGCGGTCGACGTCGTCGATCCCACCACGGTGCGCCTCCAGCTTGCTCCCGGCTCCGGCGTGGAACTGCCGAGCGTGTTCGGCACCAATGTGGGAATGATGATCAGTCCCAAAACGATCGAAGCCGCCACCGACATTCAGAACGATCCCGGCAAATCGGGTTCCGGCCCGTACGTCGTCACTGCCTACATTCCTCAGGAGTCGCTGACTCTGGCACGCGCGGACGACGACTACTGGGACGAGAAAGCCGGTCGTTTGAAGGGTATCGAGATCGTCGGAATGCCCGACGCCTCTACACGGCTCAACGGTGTGCGTACCGGTGCGACCGATCTGACCTGGGTCAGCTCGGCGAACGAGATCGTCGAAGCCCAGAGCCTCGCCAAGCAGAGTGCACTCGGTGTCGAGGAAGTCGAGTTCCGAAATGTCCTCGGCCTGATGATGCGCGCGCAGGGTGACATGACCGACCCGGCCGTTCGACAGGCTGCAGCGCGGGCGATCGATCCGGCGGCCATCAGTGCGCTGTTCTCCGATACCTGCACCCCGTACCAGCAGATGTACCCCGAGAGCAGCTGGGCCGCGGACGGCTCCTACGAGTACCCCTACACCTACGACGAGGCCGAGGCCAAGAAGCTCGCCGGCGGATCGCCGACGATTGCCCTCACTTTTGCTGCGGGCACGAACACCGAGAAGCCCGCCAACGTGATCCAGTCGCAGCTCTCGCAGGTGGGATTCAACGCGACGCTGAACCCGGCGCCGATCACCCAGACGGAGCCGCGCTTCATCGCCGGTGATTTCGAGGCGATGGTCACCAACAGCTTCAGCCCGAAGATCGACCCCGAGGAGACGGTGGAAACCTACATCACCGGCGCCTACGGATTCGGTAACGGCAACGCCGAGATTGCCGCGAAGGCAAAGCAGGCTGCCGATCCCACACTGGCACAGGATGATCGCGCTGCGCTGTACAAGGAGATCTGGGCAATGGTGTTGGAGGAAGCACTGTTCGTTCCGATCTGCCACCAGACGAACGCGACCATTTACTCCGACAAGGTCGTCGACGCGGAGAACATGCCATGGGCGAACACCGGCACCTTTGATATCCGCACGGTGGCAATGGTCGAGTAACACCCGCCTCGTACCCAGCCCGAGTTTTTCGACCCGAGAGGCAAGCCATGTTGCGATACGGAGGCCAGCGACTGTTGGCCGCAGTGCCGCTGCTGCTGATAGTGCCGTTTCTGATTTTCGTGCTGATCGACCTCACTCCGGGAGATCCCGCCGTCGTGCTCGCCGGTGAGAACCCCACTCCCGAGCGGTTGGCGGCGATTCGCGAGAATCTGCGACTCGACGACAATGTGTTCGTTCGCTACGTGGACTGGGTCGGTGGGGTACTCCACGGAGACCTGGGCATGTCGTTCCTGTCGAATCAGTCGGTCACCGAGCTGATCAGCCGCCGGATGGCGACCACGATGTCGTTGGTTCTGTTCGCGATGGTCATCGCGGTGCTGGTCGGCGGTCTTCTCGGCATCGTGGCGGCCATCCGGCCGGGCGGGGTGATCGATCGAGCGGTCAACGTGGTGGCATCCATCGCCATTGCAATCCCCGCGTTCTGGTTCGGACTGGTTCTCGTCTCGCTGTTCGCAGTGAGCAACCAGATTTTTCCCGCGTTCGGCTACGTACCGTTGTCCGAGGGCGTGGTCCCGTGGCTGCAACACCTGGTGTTGCCGGGCATAGCGTTGGCGCTTCTGCCCGCCGCCGAGGTGACGCTGCAGTTGCGATCAGCGCTCGGCAAGGTGCTCGAGAGCGACTACATTCTCAACGCCGAGGCACGCGGGTTGTCCAAGTCGAGTGTCATGTTCAAGCATGCACTCAAGAACGCATGCATCCCCGTGGTCACCGTTTTGGGCTTCCGAGTCTCCGAGGTGCTCGGCGGTGCAGTGACCATCGAGATCATCTACGGCATGCCGGGACTGGGCAGCCTCGCTGTCGACAGCGTGCAGAACCACGACATACCGGTGCTCTTGGGATTCGTCCTGTTCACCACGATCGTAGTGGTGTTGGTGAACCTTCTGGTGGACATCTCCTACGGCTACTTCAACCCGAAAGTTCGCTCATGACAACGCAGTCAGACGAAGAGCCGAAGACCGCGCCACGCAAATCAGGTGGTGTGCTCAGCGGGCTGCGTCGACGGCCGGCTGCACTGATAGCTCTGGTGTTCGTGGTTGCGCTGGCCTTGATGGCCATCTTCGCCCCATGGATCGCCCCGTACGACCCGTACGCGCAAGACCTGCTCGACAGGCTCTCGCCGCCGAGCGCCGAGCATTGGCTGGGTACCGATGACTACGGCCGGGATGCGTTGAGCCGGTTGATCTTCGGAGCACGAATCTCGTTGACTGCCGCACTACAGGCGGTGGGTCTAGCGTTGGTGCTGGGCCTGCCGTTGGGGGTGATCGCCGGTTACGTCGGCGGATGGATCAACACCGTGCTGACCAGAATCATGGATGCGCTGATGAGTGCCCCCGCACTGGTACTGGCCATCACCATCGTGGCGGTGCTCGGTTCCGGAATCACCAACGCGATGATAGCCGTCGGATTGGTGATGACGCCGCGGTTCTTCCGTGTCGCGAGGGCCTCTACGATGGACGTGCGTCACGAGACGTACATCGAATCCGCTGTGGCACTGGGATGTCGGCCGATCCGCGTGATCGTGCGGCACGTCCTGCCGAATGTGATGCCGCCCGTGGTGCTGGTGATCTCGGTATCTCTCGGTTCGGCTGTGGCCGCGGAGGCTTCGTTGAGCTTCTTGGGTCTCGGTGCCAAGGCGCCGGCCGCGAGCTGGGGCTCCATGCTCAGCACGGCAGCATCGAATATGCAGCTCGCCCCGTATCTCGTGTGGCCACCCGGAGTCATGATCTTTCTGGCAGTACTTGCTTTCACCTACCTCGGTGACGGTGTGCGACGAGCGATGGTGAGGAGCCGAAGTGGTAGCGAAGATGCTTGACAAGAACTCGATGGAAAACTCTGCCCGGAAAGACTCACCGCTCCTGCAGGTCAAGGACCTGACGGTGCAATTCCCCGCGGGTCGCGGCAAGTGGCTGACCGCAGTGGACGGAGTCTCGTTCGACCTCGCAGCCGGTGAATCCGTCGCTCTGGTCGGTGAATCCGGTTCGGGCAAGACCGTGACCTCGCTGGCACTTATGGGGTTGACCGGCAGAACCGGGGGCCGACTCGCGCCGGGCTCCCAGGTGGTGTTCGACGGCCAGGATTTGACCGCCGCGCCCGACCGCGTCTGGCGGGACCTTCGCGGCGGTGGAATGGGAATGATCTTCCAGCAGCCGATTCGTAGCCTCAATCCGGCGTTCACCGTCGGTGACCAGATCGCCGAGTCGGTCCGCCGACACCTCGGACTGGGCCGTAAGGCCGCGATGACGAAAGCCGTCGAAATGTTGGAATTGGTCCAGATCCCCAGGGCCGCAGACAGAGTCGACGAGTATCCCCATGCATTCAGTGGCGGCATGTGCCAGCGGGTCATGATCGCGATGGTGATGGCCAGCAATCCAAGAATGCTCATCGCCGACGAGCCGACCACCGCCCTGGATGTGACGGTGCAGGCGACAATCCTGTCCTTGCTTCGGGATCTGCAGGAACAGACGGGCGTGGCGATGCTGTTCGTCAGCCACGACCTCGCCGTCGTCGCCGAACTCTGCCAGAAGGTCATCGTCATGTACGCCGGAGAGAGCGCCGAAGAGGGCAAGATCGACGACGTATTCTTCCGTCCGGCTCACCCGTACACCTCGGGCCTGCTTGCCTCTATCCCGCAGCCGAACTCCGGTACACGGCGTCGACTCTCCGCAATTCCAGGTGGCATTCCCGCCGCCGCGGACTGGCCGTCCGGTTGCCGGTTCTTCGATCGCTGTGAGTACGCGAAGCCGGGCCTGTGCGATGCGGTGCATCCGTCGATGACTCAGGTGGACGGCACCAGCCATGCGCGCTGCGTGCGCGCCTCCGAACTGACACTTGCCGGGGTGAGGATCTGATGAGCCTTCTCGAAGTATCGAACGTGTCCAAGACCTTCGACTCGGGCCGAAACTGGTGGGGCCGGCCGAAACCGGGCGCCCCCTCGGTCAGTGGCGTCAGTTTCACGCTCGAGGCCGGTGAATGTCTGGCCGTCGTCGGGGAATCCGGCGCGGGAAAGTCGACGGTCGGGCGCATCGTGCTGCGGTTGATCGAGCCCGACACCGGCACGATCACGTTCGACGGTGAAGACGTACGTGCTGCCAAACCAGCAGCACTGCGTCAGATGCGACGTGGAATGCAGATGATCTTCCAGGATCCCCACAGCTGCCTGAACCCGCGGATGACCATCGGGGAAGCTGTGGCCGAGCCGTTGGTCGTGCACACCGATCTCGATCGGACCGCGCGTGCGAAGGCCGTGCGCGAGCTGTTGAGCAAGGTGCACATCGGCTCTCGCTACCTGGACCGCTACCCATCGGAGCTGTCCGGCGGGCAACTCCAGCGTGTCGCGATCGCCAGGGCGTTGACATTGAGCCCGAAGATGATCGTCTGCGACGAGCCGGTGGCTGCATTGGACGTCTCGGTGCGCGCGCAGGTGCTCAACCTGCTTCGTGACCTGCAGGACGAGCTGGGTTTGGCCTACCTGTTCATCGGCCACGACCTCGCACTGATCGAAGTGATCGCAGACCGGGTGCTGGTGATGGCCGCAGGCAAAATCGTGGAGTCGGGCGTAGTGGCGGACGTCTTCGCGAATCCTCAGGAGCAATACACCCGCACGCTGCTCGACGCGATCCCCGTCCCGATCCCTCGACTGGCCAGGACCGTCGAAACCAGTTGATTTCTTATTTTGATTTTCACCCTATCGAAAGCTGTGAGGCATGGATTTCCAGTTGGACGCAGACCAGAAGCGCTGGCTCGAGGAGGTACGCGCGTTCCTCGGGGAGAATGTCACCCCCGCACTGCGCGCCGAAATGGCAGAGCACGACATCGAGTTCCTCGGTGGCGAGGTCACCGCGTTCCGTAAGAAGATCGGTGACAAGGGCTGGTTCGGGCTGAACTGGCCCAAGGAGTTCGGTGGACTGGGGCTGGGTGCGGTCTATCAGCATCTTCTGGTCAGTGAGTTCGAGTACTGGGGCGTCCCCGGGCCGGACCTCACTGTCACCTCGGTAGCACCGATGATCATGAGAAATGGCACCGCTCGCAACCGGGAAGAGTTCTTGCCGCCGATCGCGCGCGGTGAGATGACCTGTGCGGTCGGCTATTCCGAGCCCGATGCCGGTACCGACCTCGCAAGCCTGCGGACCACCGCGGTGCTCGACGGTGACGAGTGGGTGATCAACGGATCCAAGATCTGGAACAGCATGGCGCAGCGCGTCACCCACGAGTGGCTGTGTGTGCGCACTGACAAGGACGTGCCCAAGCACAAGGGCATCTCGGTGATCATCGTGCCCATCGACGCACCCGGCATCACCATCCGTCCGATCATGGCGTGGTCGGATTACCGCACCAACGAGACGTTCTTCGACAACGTCCGGGTGCCGGTGACCAACCTGATCGGTGAGGTCAACCAGGGCTGGCGCTACATCATCGGCGCACTGGACCTCGAACGCGGTGCCCTGACCAACGTCGGCGACCTGCGTCGATCGGTGGACGAGCTCATCGGCCTGGCCAAGGACGAGCGTGCGGACGGTCTTCGGCCGATCGACGACCCGGCGCTACGTCGCAAGATCGCACAGCTCGACGCCGAGGTGGAGGCGGCCCGGCTGATGGGCTTCGAGGCCTCGTCACTGCTCGAGGACGGCATCATTCCGTCGGTACTGGTCAGCGCCGAGAAGATCTACTCGAGTGAGCTGCGCCAGCGCATCGCCGACGTCGGTACCCAGGTACTCGGCATGGCGGGTGTTCTTGCGATCGGTACCGAGGGTGCCCCGCTCGATGGAAAGTTCGAACGGCTCTACCGCGCCGCACCGCTGCTGCGGTTCGGTGCAGGTGCCAACGAAGTGCTCAGAGACGTCATCGCCCAGCGTGGGCACGGCTTGCCGCGCGGCGGACGATGACCATGAGCTGCGTAGACGAGATCAAGAGGAGAAAGTCATGAGACTCGTTCCCACGGAGGAGCAGTCGGAATTGCGAGCGGTTCTCCGTTCGCTGTTCGTCAAGGAGTGCACGCCCGATCTGGTGCGTAAGTGGAAAGCTGCCGGTTCCGAATCGTCCGGGACAGTGTTCCCGGACTCGCTCTGGCGCGCACTGACCGAGATGGGCGTGTTCGGTTTGGCGCTCGAAGAAGAGCTCGGCGGCGCCGGTGCCACGCTCAACGAGCTCGGCATCTTCTACTCCGAGGCCGGACGGGCACTGTGCCCGTCCATCGTCTACAGCACGCTGGCGTTCGGCATCGCGCTGGACCGACTGGCCGGTCAGGAGATGCGCGAGCAGTACCTTCCGCGTCTTGCGGCGGGCGAACTGCGGGCCGGGGTTGCACTCTGGGACGCCGCCGACGCCCACAATGTGAGTCCCACCCTGACGGCGACGCGCGCAGACGGAGGCTGGGCGCTCAGCGGACTCCTGCCGTTCGTGGAGAACGCAGAGCTGGCCGAACTCCTGCTCGTGACTGCCACCGCGACCGTGTTCGCGGAGCCGAACCGAGTGCTCGGCTTGCTCGTCGAGCCAGGCGGGCAGGGATGGACGAGTACGTGGCAGCCGACCATCGCAGGTGAGCACCAGTACCGCGTCGAGCTCGACGAGCTCTTCGTGCCGGACGAGCGGGTTCTTGCCGGCAATGCCGGGCTGGCGCTCGTCGAGGTGCGGTGGGTGGCAGACGTGGTCACCGCTTTGCAGTGCGTGGAAATGTCCGGCGGCGGCGCTGCCGTGCTGGAGCGGACCGTGGATTACGTGCGTACCCGCGAGCAGTTCGGACGCCCGATCGGCATCTTCCAGGCGGTCCAGCACATCGTGGCCGACATTCACATCGCACTCGAGGCGTCGCGACTGTCCGCAGATTCGGCAGTCTGGTGGCTCGCACGCGGCGAGCAGGCCGGCCGCAACGTGGCGATTGCCAAGATGCACGCCAGCGAGGCCTACAAGTGGGCAACGCTCAACGCACACCAGGTCCACGGCGGAATGGGGTACGTCCGAGAGACGGACCTGCATCTGTGGTCCGAGCGGGCCAAAGTATCGGAGATCCGCGGCGGTACGGCAGATGTGGCCGCACGCTGGCTAGAGGAGGAGATCGGCCTTGTCCATTGAGCCGCAGGCACTTTCAGGACTCCGTGTCATCGACCTGTCTCGGTGGGTGGCGGGTGAGTACGCGACGAAGCTGTTCGCAGACTTCGGCGCAGAGGTCATCAAGATCGAACGGCCCGGCGAAGGCAGCCTGACGCGTCGATGGGGACCTTTCCCCGGTGATGTTCCGGACCCCGAGGCCAGTGCGCTGTTCCTGCACCTGAACACCAACAAGCAGTCCGTTGCACTCGATCTACACGACCCCGCCGATGTGGAGGTCCTGCTCACCTTGATCGAGACCGCCGACGCGGTGGTCGAGTCGTTCCGTCCCGGACATCTCGAGAGCCTCGGTATCGGTCCCGACGTGCTGCGCGCGCGGAACCCACGGCTGGTGGTGACCCGCATCAGTGCCTTCGGCCAGACCGGGCCCAACCGGGACCGGGAGGCCACTGGCATCACTTTGCAGGCAGCCGGCGGCCCGATGAACGCGACGGGCGCGGCCGACCGCGCTCCGCTGCGTAAGCCGGGTCTGCTCGAGCACTACACGATTGGGCGCTCGGCGGGTGAGGCCACGATGGCCGGCATCTTCCATGCCCGGCGTACAGGTTCGGGTTCGGTGATCGATGTGTCCGGGCAGGAAGTATTGCTCGCTGGGGCAGACCGCCGCGCGTCGTACTTGCTCTCGGCGGCCTACTCGGGAATGGTGGCGCCGCGAGGCGTCCGTAGCCCGCACCGACATGGGGCGACCTTTACCGGGCCGTTCCGCACCAACGACGGCTTCGTGATGATCTACGTGACGAATCAGGCATTCTGGAACCGGTTGATCGACCTCGCCGGAAAAGATGATCCTTCCTTCCACGAATGCTTTCACGGCCGCCAAACAGTGACCGGCCAGGATCGTGAGGACTTTATCGCCTATATCAGCGACTGGTGCCTGGCGCACTCGAAGATCGACCTGATGGAGCGCTGCGAAGCGGCTCGTATCCCGGTCACCGCTTTCATGGAGGTCTCGGAGTTGTTGGAGGCCGAGCACTTTCGTGGGCGCGGCGCCTTCGTCGAGGTCGACCATCCCGTCGCAGGCACGTTGTCCTACACGGCCGCGCCGTGGCGGATGCGCGGCGGTCATGCGATCACAACAGCCGCGCCGCTGCTCGATCAGCACGGTGCACGGATTCGGGAGCAGAACGAGCAGAAGGTGAGCCAGGCATGAGCTATCCACTCGAAGGTATCCGCGTTGTCGATCTGACGGTCGTGTGGTCCGGTCCGGGTGCGACAGCGCTGCTGGGTGATCTCGGCGCCGAGGTCATTCGGCTCGAGGGCAACAACCGCGCCAGCAGGCAAGTGTCCGCGAAGACGACGAAGGAGCTTATCGCTTCCACCGGCTACCACGGCGGCACGTACCCGGACAAAGATCCGGGCGAGCGGCCGTACGAGCGCACCGCGCTCTTCAATTGGCACTCACGGAACAAGCTGGCCGCGTGCGCGAACTTGGAGACCCCTGAGGGGCATGCCGCCGCAATCGCGTTGCTCGAGATCAGTGATGTGCTGGTGGAGAACAACTCCAACGGCACGCTGGAGAAGCTGGGACTGGGCCACGAGGCGCTGCTGGCGATCAACCCGCGCCTGATCGTGGTACGGATGCCGCCGATGGGAATGAGCGGACCCATGAGCGACTACCTCGGTTACGGGCCGAACTTCAACTCGCTCGTCGGTATCGCAGCAATGGACGGGTACGAGGGCGAAGAGCCCGATTCGGCCGGCGAGAATTACCACATGGACGAGGCGGCCCCCGCAGGCGTCGCGTTCGCGGTGATGGCAGCGCTGTGGGATCGCGAACGCACCGGGCTCGGCGGTTTGGTCGAGTTCCCGCAGGCGGAAGCGGTCATGGCCGACATCGGCGAGTTCGTGCTCGACTGCCAGATGAACGGTCGCAACCCGGAGGTGCTCGGCAACACCGACCTGCGCATGCTTCAGGACGTTTTCCTCTCGGCCGACGAGGACCGCTGGCTCGCGGTGTCGGTGCGCGACGATCGAGATTGGGTCGCGATGGCAGCACTCGTCGACCCCGAAGGACTGGCGGGAATGGGCGAGACTGCTGCGTTGCGCGCGGAGAACTCCGACGCAATCCGTGCAGTGCTGGCGGGTTGGTGCCGTCAGCGGCCAGCTGAGCAGGCCGTCCAGGAACTGCAGGACGTCGGCGTGCCGGCCGGTGAGGTCATGAGCGAAATGCGGTTGCTCGAGGATCCGCACCTGGCCGCGCGCGGCTGGTTCCAGGAGCGCAGCCACCCATCGGTGGGTACGCACCGTTACCCCGGCCACCCCTGGCGAGCAGAGGGTTTCGACCTGGCATTCGGCCGGGCGGTTCCAGGTTTCGGTGAGGACAACGAGTACCTCTACAAGGAGCTGCTCGGATACTCCGCCGAGCAGTACGCCGACCAGGTGGCTCGTGGCTTGATCACCGACCACCAGATTGCTTGACAGACAAATGCATTCGAACACAACACAGTTAGGCGGGCAACCGATGCCAGAAACAGCAGAGTCGTTGATCCCGGACGAGGTCGCCGCCAGGATCGGAACGGTCGTGGCGACCGCGACAGGTGCTGTCGTTCAGCGTGATTGGCAGCGGTGGGCCGTGTCCGTCCGCGAGGACAACCCGCTGTACTTCGACGGGGACTACGCACGCGAACACGGCTACGCCGACGTCATCTGTCCACCGCTCTACGTGCAGTACGCGATCCTCGGCGTCACCCCGATCGATACCCTGCGGGTCGACGGCTCCTCCGGTGCCGCATCCGGCAATCTGACGTTTCCCAAGTGCCCCAAGCGGATGGCGGGCGGCGAGAGCACCACGTTCCTGCGCCCCTCCTACGACGGCGATGTCATCACCTCGGTCCGCACAGTGGATTCGATCGTGGAGAAGCAAGGCCGCTCAGGGCGTTTCGTGCTGGTGACGTGGAAGACCGCGTACACCAATCAGCGCCGCGAACTGGTCGCTGCAGCTACGACGTCGATGATCGCGCGGCCATGAGAGAAGGAAAAGAGTTGAGGGAGAACGCGATGGCAGGCCAGCTGCACTTCGAAGACGTCACGGTAGGGGACCAGATCACCACCCTGCGCACGAGCGTGGACGAGATCCAGATGTTCTTGTTCAGTGCTGCGACGTACAACGCGCACCGCATCCATTACGACAAGTCCTGGGCAGTCGATGTCGAGGGTTACTCGGGGCCACTGGTACAGGGGCCGCTGCAGGCCGCATTACTGGCGAGGGCGGTGACCGATTGGATCGGCGGCGCCGGCACCTTGGTCACGTACTCGGCCCAGAACCGCGCCGTCGCCTTCGCCGGCCAGGAACTGGACTTCGTGGGAACGGTGACGGCCAAGCGCGAGGAAGACGGACGCGCGCTGGTGGACTTGGAGATTCGCGGTGAGCGCGACGGTGAGCTGTTGATGCCAGGCACTGCCACCGTCACCCTGCCACACCGGACCGAGGCCGTGTGATGAGCGGACTACGCGGCGAAGCGGCCATCCTCGGCTTCTGCGAACTGCCCTCCCAGCGCAAGCAGACCCGGCCGGAGCAGTTCACCATCGAGCAGTGGGCGACGCTGTCGAAGATGGCGATCGACGACGCGGGCATCGATGCCTCGCAGGTCGACGGCATCGTCGCGCACGGCCTGGCGGAGTCGGACATGTTCGTCCCGGCCACACTCTCGGAATACCTGGGATTGCCGTTGAACTTCGGTGAGCGGGTGGACCTCGGCGGCGCCACGGCAGCCGGCATGGTGTGGCGTGCGGCTGCTGCCGTGGAGCTGGGCCTGTGTGAAGCCGTCCTGGTGGTGGTCCCAGGTTCGTACATGTTGCCGCGCTCGCAGCAACGCCCGGCGAAGGACCCCGGTTACTTCGGTGCGTCGAGCAACAACTTCGGCTCGCCTCAGGCGGAGTTCGAGATCCCCTACGGCAACCTCGGGCAGAACGCGCCGTACGCGCAGATCGCCCGGCGCTACGCAGCCGAGTTCGGCTACGACCCGGAGGCGACAGCGAAGATCGCTGTCGATCAGCGGACGAACGCGTGTGCTACCCCCGGTGCGGTGTTCCACGGTAAGCCGATCACTCTCGACGACGTGCTCGCCAGCCCGATGATCGCGGACCCCATCCGGATGCTCGAGGTCGTCATGCGGGTGCAGGGCGGCGCGGGTGTGATCGTCGGTAACGCCGACGTGGCGCGCAAATCGAAGAACCGTCCCGTGTGGGTGAAGGGCTTCGGTGAGCGGATCTCGTTCAAGACTCCCACCTACGCCGAGGACATGGTCCGCACGCCCATCAAGGCGGCCGCGGACAGAGCCTTCGCGATGGCGGGCGTCGAGCGCTCCGACATCGACGTGGCGTCGATCTACGACTGCTACACGATCACCGTGCTGATGAGCCTGGAAGATGCAGGGTTCTGTGAGAAGGGCACCGGCATGGAGTGGGTCAAGCAGCGCGACCTCACCTTCCGCGGCGACTTCCCGCTGAACACTGCGGGTGGCCAGCTCTCCTTCGGGCAGGCAGGCATGGCAGGCGGCATGCACCATGTGGTCGACGGCGTCCGGCAACTGATGGGACGAGCAGGCGAGGCGCAGGTCGAGGATTGCAACACGGCGTTCGTCACCGGCAACGGCGGAATCATGAGCGAGCAGGTCGCTTTGATCCTGCAAGGAGAGTGAGTATGAGCACCGCAGACAAGCCGTTTCCCGAGCCCACCCCGGTCACCAAGCCGTTCTGGGACAGCCTCCGCGAGCATCGGATCGAGATCCAGTACTCACCGTCCTCGGACGAGTACGTGTTCTACCCGCGAGTGCTGGCGCCGCGCACGCTTGCCGACGACCTCGAATGGCGCGAAATCACCGGGCTGGGGACGCTGTACACCTACACCGTGGCCGATCGCCCCACCGCGCCGCCGTGGGCGGACTCGCTCCCGCAGATCCTGGCCGTCGTCCAGTGGGACGTCGGCCCGCGGCTGAGCACCGAGATGGTGGAGGTCGACCCGGCAGACCTGGAAATCGGCATGCGCGTCGAGCCGGTGTTCTGCGACTATCCCGACCGCGACATCACGCTCCTGCGTTATCGCCCAGCCGCCGACCGAGACTGACGAGAGGAATCACAGATGTCACGGATGGACGGCAAGGTCGCGTTGATCACCGGCGCAGGCGGAGGAATGGGCCGCACCCACGCGGTGCGGTTGGCCCAGGAGGGCGCGGACATCATCGCGCTCGATCTCGTCGAGGCAGGCCTTGCCGAGACCGCGGCGCTCGTTCGGGCCGAGGGCCGTCGAATCGTCACCGGTGTTGCGGACGTGCGAGACATGGCGGCGACGAAGGATGCAGTCGCACTCGGCGTGGCCGAGCTCGGCAGGTTGGACACGGTGGTCGCCAATGCCGGAGTGACCGAGAACGTCGGCCCGTCGTGGACGATCGACGAGGCCCTGTGGGAGCGGTCGATGGCCGTCAACCTCACCGGGGTCTGGCACACCGTGCTGGCGGGTGTCGCGGCGCTGGAGGTCGCCGGCGGTTCGGTGATCATCATCAGCTCGACGGCCGGCATCAGCGCGGCTCCCGGCGCCTCGCACTACAGCGCAGCCAAACATGCGGTGGTCGGACTGGCCAGGACGCTGGCCAACGAGCTCGGCCCACAGTCGATTCGCGTCAATACCGTCCATCCAGGCGCGGTGGACACGGCGATGACACTCAACCCGGCCACGTTCGCCCGGCTGCGCCCGGACCTTGCGGATCCAACTGCCGAGGACGTCGTCGATGTGCTCGCCGCGCGGCACCTGTTGCCGGTGCCGTGGGTGGAGTCGGTGGATGTGAGCAACGCGGTGGTGTTCTTGGCCTCGGACGAGGCGCGGTACATCACCGGCACGCAACTGGTGGTCGACGCCGGACTTACACAGAAAGCGATGTCATGAGTGGGCGATTGGCGGGCAAGACGGCATTGATCACCGGCGGAGCCCGGGGGATCGGACGCGCGCAGGCGGTGCGATTCGCTCAGGAGGGTGCCGATCTGATCGTGGTGGACTGCTGCACCGCGGTAACGCACTCGACGACCCCTGCCGCGAGCAGTGAGGATCTGGCGGAGACTGTCCGACAGGTCGAAATGCTCGGGCGACGGATCGTCGCCATCGAGGCCGATGTCCGCGAGCAGAGCGCGCTCGATGCGGCGTTGGCCCGCGGCGTCGGCGCACTCGGTCGGCTCGACATCGTCTGCGCCGGCGCAGGCATCAGTTCCACCGGCAAGACCATGGAGCTCTCGGCTCAGGTCTGGCAGACGATGCTGGATGTGAACCTCACGGGGATGTGGAAGACCTGCAAGGCCGCTATTCCACACCTGATCGAGGGCGGGCGCGGTGGTTCGCTCGTCCTGGTCAGCTCCACGGCCGGTGTCCGGGGTCTGAACGGGATGGGCCACGTCGCTGCTGCCGAGCACGGGCTGGTCGGGCTGATGCGGTCGCTGGCAAAAGAGCTCGAGCCGCACAACATCCGAATCAACATCGTGAACCCTTCCATGAGCACGGACGGAAGGGCGAGCCAGGACATCGCCGACGTGAGCCTGTTCCTGGCCTCCGACGAGGCCCGCTCCATCACCGGGATCACGATGCCTCTCGACATGGCCTACGCGTGAGAGCCCGGTGACCAGCGTGCCTGTCGAACCAACACACTCTCCAGAAAGAAGGAATCGATCATGACGCGAACCAATGTGGACGTGGTGGTTGTCGGAGCAGGCCTGGCCGGCCTGTACGCGATGCACAAGTTCCGCGGGCAGGGACTCGACGTCCAGGGCTTCGAAGCAGCTTCCGACGTCGGTGGCACGTGGTACTTCAACCGCTACCCGGGTGCTCGCTGCGACGTGGAAAGCGTCGACTACTCGTATTCCTTCGACGATGAACTGCAGCAGGAGTGGGACTGGTCCGAGCGCTATGCCACGCAGCCAGAAATCCTGGCATACCTCGAACACGTCGCGGACCGATTCGACCTGCGTAGCGGCTTCGAGTTCGACACCCGAGTGGTGTCCGCGACGTTCGACGAACAGGCCGCGCGGTGGAACATCGTCACCGACAAGGGTGAGAAGGTGACGGCGAGATTCTGTGTGTTGGCCACCGGCGCGCTGTCCACGACGAACCTGCCGAACATCCCGGGCCGCGACAGCTTCGGCGGCGAGATCCTGCATACCGGCGACTGGCCGCGCACCGGTGTCGATTTCGCCGGAAAGCGGGTCGGTGTCATCGGCACCGGATCCTCGGGCATCCAGTCCATCCCGTTGATCGCCGAGCAGGCAGCGACGCTGCACGTCTTCCAGCGCACCCCGAACTTCTCCGTGCCCGCGAGCAACCGCCCGCTGGACGAAGAGACTCGCCGTGAGCAGAAGGCGACCTACGCCGAGCGCCGACGCAAGAGTTGGGCCAGCGGTGGTGGTTCCCCCTTCGTCTCGAATCCGAAGAGTGCGCTCGAGGTCCCGGCGGATGAGCGGGAAGCGGAGTTCGAGCAGTACTGGGAGCTCGGCGGGGTGTTGTTCGCCAAGACTTTCGCGGACCAGATGAGCGACATCGAGGCCAACAACCTGGCCCGAGGCTTCGCCGAGCGCAAGATTCGCGCCGTCATCGAAGATCAGGCTGTCGCCGACGCACTGATCCCGACGGACCACCCGATCGGGTCCAAGCGAATCGTCACCGACTCCGGCTACTTCGCGACGTACAACCGCGACAACGTCACGTTGGTGAACCTCCGCGAGGCGCCGATCACCGCCATCGACGAGACGGGCATCGCGACTGCAGGCGCGCACTACGACCTGGACATGATCGTGTTCGCCACGGGCTTCGACGCGATCACCGGTTCACTGGACCGCATCGACATCCGTGGACGCGACGGGGTACTGCTGCGTGAGAAATGGGCGGCAGGACCGCAGACACTGCATGGCATCGCCGCGGCCGGCTTCCCCAACCTGTTCCTGATCACCGGCCCCGGCAGCCCCGGTGTGCTGGCAAACATGGTGCTGGGCTCCGAGCAGCACGTGAACTGGATCGCCGACGCGATCGCGTACGTCGACAGTAACGATTACGCGATCATCGAGGCAGGCGAGCAAGCTGCTGCGGACTGGATGGCGGAGTGTGCCGCCGTCGCCGCGAAGACGTTGTTCCCTCAGGCCGACTCCTGGTACATGGGTGCCAATATCGAGGGTAAGCCGCGCGTCTTCATGATGTATGCGGGTGGTTTCGGCAACTACGGCAAGAAGATCGCAGAGGCCGCAGCGGCGGGGTACAAGGGGTTCGAACTCACCGCGCTCGCTGCCCGTCAGGAGTGACGTCAAGCGGGTCCGCGCCGGCGACGCGGACCCGCTTGACGGTGATCTGAATCTCTCTTACTCTTTGGCATGTATGAGATACCAAGTATCACTCAGTGATTCATCTCGACGGGTCGAGTCGGTTTGCAGACCGAAGGTGGTGCCCCCGGACCTCTCCTTTCGTTTGCCGGTGAGTCTTCCCAAGCGGAATTTTCCATGTCCCTCTGGGTACACTCGAACATCCCGACCGAGACACTCCAAGCTGCTGAGTCGACTCGAAACTGATCTGGGGGAATGTCATGACCATCGTTGACTCGAACGACACAATGTTCGCCGGCCGGGCAATCGCCTCGCAGTCCAAGGCAGACCTGCCGCCGTCGATGGTCGAACGGATGACTCTGATTCTCGACGCGTTCGGGGGTAAAGCAGCCCGGCTGACCCTCGAAGAGATTTCGGTCTGCACTCAGCTCCCGAGGTCCACAGTTCACCGCATTCTCGATCAACTCGTAAGGCTCGACTGGGTGGATCACGCTTCGGTCGGATATGGCCTCGGTGCACGTGCGCTCGGGCTCGGGGGCGGTGACGGCGGACGCAGCCAGATTCGTGAGGTTGCTGCGCCGATTCTGCACGAGCTGCACATGCAGACCGGGATGGTCGTTCATCTATCTGTTCTCGACGGATCCAAAAGCGTCTGCCTCGACAAGGTCGGTGGACGGTTCGCTGCCGCACTGCCGTCCCGCGTCGGTGGCCGGGCCGCGTCACACGCGACGGCCGGTGGGAAGGCGATGTTGGCGTGGCTGGATCCCGAGCATGTAGACACCTTGTTCGGCGCGACCCTTCCTCGCTTCACCGACAAGACCATCACCGAGCGGGCGGTCCTACATCTGGAGTTGAACCGCATTCGTCAGCGCCAGGGGCTGGCGTTCGGTCTCGAAGAGGCGGTCCGTGGGATCTCATGCGTGGGGTCGGCGATTCGTGGTTACGAAGGCCCGGCCGGTGGTATCGCGCTGTGTGGAGAGACGCGGAATGCGCAACTCGAGCGAGTAGCACCTTTGGTCGTGGACGCCGCTCGTGAGGTGTCGCGCGCTCTGTTCCCCAAACGCGGAGCGCCCCGCAGTGCCCGCAAGGCGCTGTCGACGCGAGCGAACTGACCCCACCTCTACATCGCTATGTGAGCTGGCGCACAATTGTCGGCAATGACTCAGTCGACAGGTCCCGAGCCTGCGCTGGCGGCAGGCGAGGATCCGCGCCGCTACGCGCAGATACTGACGGCCGTCTACGACGCGACGATGGCGGGCGGTAGGGGGCCAGCCCGGCCACGCGAGGTGATCGGTGATTCGTGGCGGCGGTTGCAGACCCTCGGTATCGATCCCGAACAAAAATCCATCTCACCCTCACTTGTAGATATTTCCGATCTCGAGCTGAGCCGTCGTGATTCGGGTCTGTTCGACGTCCTCGACGATCTGGCTCGCGGGCTGGAATCGGTCGTTCAGGACGGAAACAACATTCTCGTTGTGGCCGACCGTCACGGGCGGGTGTTGTGGCGCAGTGGATCTACGGCAGTGCTCGATCGCGCCGACGGACTCGGATTCGTCGAGGGTGCCAGCTGGGCCGAGGACTCGGTGGGTACCAATGCGATCGGGACTGCGTTGGTTTCGCGCCGAGCAGTGCAGATTTTTTCGGCGGAACACTATGTGCGAAGCCATCATCCATGGACGTGTGCGGGTGCGCCGATCAAGGACCCGCGGACCGGTCAGGTGATCGGTGCGGTCGATGTCAGTGGGCCTGCGAGTAGCGTGCATCCGACCACGCTCGCGCTCGTGGATGCCATTGCCCGTCTTGCTGAATCCCAACTGCGCGAGCATCATCGGCAGAATTTGGATCTGCTGCGCTCTGTCGCGGCCCCCATGCTCGCCCGGTTGCATTCCCCCGCATTGGCGGTCGACGCCAACGGGTGGGTAGCGGCCACCTCGTCCGTCGCGTTGCGCACTCGAGTTCTGCTGCCCGAGGATCTGGCCACGGGACGATTCTGGATGCCGACGCTCGGTGTGTGTGAAGTCGAGCCGTTGCCCGGTGGTTGGCTCGTCCGGCCGACCGGGGTGGCGGAGAGTGCATCGGTCTCCGAGACGGCCGGTGCCACTACTATCTGCATCGATCTACGCCATCCGCAGCACACTCGGCTAGAGATCCGTAGCGAGGTCGGGGAGTGGATACACGAGCCGACGCCACGCCACGCAGAGATCCTCTACCTGCTGGCAGTCCATCGGGAGGGGCGGACCGCGGCACAGATGGCGGCGGATCTCTTCGGAGACGGCGGAAGGGCGATCACCGTCAGGGCCGAAATGTCTCGCCTACGCAAGCAGCTGTCCGGTGTGGTCATGACCCAGCCATACCGGTTCGACGCGTCGGCAACCGTCGAAATTTCGATGCCCGAGGACATCAGCAGACTGCTGCCGCATTCTTCGGCACCTGCGGTTCGGGCACGACGTGTCCGCTGACTACATGTGTGGGTATCGGTGGGCGCGCTCGACCGCTGCCGAAACCTCTCGTGCATACTGCTGGACGAAGCACTTAGCAAGCCAGTCGTAGGGGGAAGCCGGTCGAAATCCGGCGCTGACCCGCAACGGTGGGCTGTCTCCTCTCGTGGAGATGGCAAGTCCGATTACCCAGCGGCTGTGTGTGCGACACCTATTCGTCGTGGTCTACGAATCGGCAGTCCTGCGCGTGGTTGATTTTGCTGCGCGTCGACTCTCAATTTCGTGGCTCTGAGCTCCAAGTGAGGTTCATATGTCACCATCTACTCCCTCTATCGTCCGAATTGTCGCGGTCGGTTCCGCGGCGGCGCTGCTCTTCGCGGGCTGTTCGCGTGGCGACTCGACAGAGGCCACCTCGGCCGGGGCCGCGTTCGACGAGCCGGTCACCATCTCCAATTGCGACCTCGCCCAGCAGTTCGATTCCCCTCCGCAACGCATCATTTCCATGAACGACCACGTCACTGAGGTGCTCATCGAGATGGGTGTCGCGGATCGGATCGTTGGGATGGGTTATCAGAACGCCTCGCCCACTGCGGAGTTGGCCGAGGAATTTTCGAAGATTCAGGGCCTCGCCGATGAATACCCGACCAAAGAACAGATCCTCGATCTCGACCCTGACCTCGTCGTGGGAGGCATGCGCAGCGCCTTCAACGACAAGGAGGGCCGCTCCCGCGAATCGTTCACCGAGGTCGGCGTCGCAACGTTCCTGTTCTCCGAGTACTGCGGATCGGGATTCCCCGACATCGGGATGCTCGAAAACGATTATTCCCAACTCGGTGAGATTCTGGGAGCCGAGGATGCCGCGAAGGACGTCGCCGACGGTGTCGTGGCAGGCCTGGATGTAGTGGGTGAGAAATTGACCGGTGTTGCTCCGACCCCGACGTTTTTCTACGACTCCGGTGAAGACGTCCCCATGACCATCGGGGGCATCGGTGTAGGGCAAATCATCGCGGACTACGCAGGGGCGGAGAACATCTTCCCCGAAGGCGAGCGGCCCTACCTGGACACGACGTGGGAGATCATCGGTGAACGCGCACCGCAGGCGATCGTCGTCCTCGACTACGGCGATACCTCCGCGCAGGGCAAGATCGACTTCCTGAAAAGTCAACCGATCATGGCGACGACCCCTGCCGTCCAACGCGACAACTTCATCGTCGTACCGCTCGATGACTTCTTCGAGAGCCCACGACTGGTGACGAGCGTGGACACCATCGCACGCGCACTGCATCCGGACCGGTTCCAGGACTGATGGCCACCGCCGTCGAAACCCGAACTATACCTGTCGAATCTACATCGACTCGGCGTTCGCGCTTTCCGCTCGGAGTGGTTCTTGCACTGCTGATCCTCGGCCTTCTGGCTGCGATCGCAGCGGCAGCGTCGTTCGGCTCCGTACAGATTCCCGTCGGCGACGTCTGGGCGATCGTCATACACAAGGTGATGCCGGGAGCATTCGAATCCTGGTGGACCGAGGCGCGCGCAGTGATCGTCCTCGACTCCCGTCTTCCGCGGTCGTTGACTGCCGCGGTCGTCGGTGCCTCGCTTGCGATCTCGGGTGGTGTCGCACAGGCCGTCACACGTAACCCGCTTGCTGATCCGTATCTGCTGGGAGTGTCCTCGGGAGCGGGCTTCGGTGTCGTGGTGGTGATGGCGCTCGGTATCGGAGCGGGTGCGATCGGGGTCTTCACCATTCCAGCGGCGGCCTTCGTCGGGGCGATGATCCCGTTGTTCCTGGCATTGCTGATCGGCGGCAGACACCCACAGTCGACGGCGATCATTCTTGTCGGCGTCGCGATGGGAGCCATATTCTCGGCGCTCATCACGTTCACGCTCCTGGTTTTCGCTGACGAGCGCAGCCTCAGTGGCGTATTGCATTGGCTTGCGGGAGGATTCGGCGACGCGCGTTGGTCGACGTTGGCTTTCCCCACGATCGCTCTCCTGGTGGTCGGCACTGTGCTGTTGCTCAGTGCACCGCGCATGGACCTGCTCAAAACAGGTGACGACGGCGCCGCCGCTCTGGGATTGAATGTGCAGCGATTCCGTGTGCTTCAGCTCCTGGCCGTCTCGATGCTTGCCGGTGCCGCCGTATCCGTCGGTGGCGGAATCGGTTTCGTGGGTTTGCTCGTACCTCATCTCGCGGGATACATCGTCGGTACCAGGGCCATCAGGCTGCTTCCCGTGGCGGCCCTGCTCGGGGCGATCGCGTTGGTAGGGGCAGACACACTCGCGCGATCGGTTTCCAGCAGCACCGAGGTGCCGGTCGGAGTGGTCACCGCATTGGTTGGCGCACCGATCTTCGTGTTCATGCTCTCCCGCCAGTACGGAAGGGCCCAGCGATGACCCTGTCGATACACGAGGTCACTGCCCGGCTCGGATCGCGAGAAGTTTTGCACGGCATCGATTTCAGTGTCCGCCCCGGGGAAATTCTGGGACTCGTCGGACCCAACGGATCAGGTAAGACCACGGCGCTGCGCTGCTGCTACCGGGCGTTGACACCAGCATCCGGGTCCGTCCTTGTCGACCATATCGACGCACGGTCGATGAAGCGCGCGGAACTGGCGCGGACCGTCGGCGTCGCATCGCAGGAACCCGAGGCATCCGTCGGGCTGACGGTCCGAGAATCGGTCGCGCTCGGGAGGGTGCCGCACCGCGGCTGGTTCTCTCCCCCGACCGCATCCGACGACGAGGTAGTGACATCCTGCCTGCGCCGGTTGGAGTTGTTCGGTCTGGCCGACCGTGACGTCGGGGCATTGTCCGGCGGTGAGCGGCAACGCGTCTCCATTGCCCGCGCACTGGCTCAACAGCCGCGAATTCTGCTGCTCGACGAGCCGACCAACCATCTCGATCTGCGCCACCAACTGATAGTCATGAGCGCCATTGCCGACCTGGCTGCCGACGGGCTCGCTATCGTCATCACTGTGCACGATCTGCGTCTGGCCGTCGAGTACTGCTCCTCGCTGGCGGTTCTCGACGGTGGATCCGTCGTCGCGTCGGGCCCGACTGCCGAGGTTCTGACCGACTCGTTGCTGGCGGAGGTGTTCGGAATTCGCGCGACGGTGCGTACCCACCCGAGGCCCGTCATCGACGTTCACGGGCTGGCATGAGCGTCTATGCGCGTGCCGCGGCGCGAGTACCGGGCCTCGGTGAATACCTCGAAGGCCCGTTCGATCTTCCTGCGTCGGTGATGCTCGACGCCGACTGGATACGGGCTCGCGTCGTCGACACCGGAGTGCGGTGGAACTGCGTCGACGATCGGGTCAACGGCACCCTGTGGTGGTATTCGGCCAGCTCGACGCTAGCTTTCGTTGCTGTCGCCACCGCGATGGTGACCGGTGAGGCCGCGGATCCAACGCTCGACACCGCACGCTGCTTCCTGCGGCCCAACGGCTATCTGGGTGGGGTGAGCACCGAGCTGACCATCTCGACCGAGCAACTGGCACCCGGACTGGACGCAACATTCGGGGGCATCATCGACGTACTCGCCGAGGCCTCGGGAGCCCGTCGACAGGCGTTGTGGGCAATCGCGACGGACTCCATCGCCAACCGCAGCCTCGACGTGGGGGCCGTGCTCGGCGACAGGACCGTCGGCAGTCGCTTCGCCACGTCGCTGATCGCGAATATGCAGGCAACGATGCCGTCCCCGAGATTTGTCGACGTCGGGGGCCGCCGGTTCACCCAGCGTTGTTCGTGTTGCCTTCTATACGAGACCTCAGGAGCCGACAAGTGCACCAGCTGCCCTCGGCGAACGCCTGCGGATCGTCGGCGTGGACTCGAAGCAGCTGCTCGCTACTAGGGGCTGTAGTAGACGGTATGGTGTGCCCATGACTTCCCGGCCCGACGGTCGCGCACGCGTGCGCGGTGCATTCGTCGGTGCCGCATCCGGTGCGCTGAGTGTCGCCGCGCACGGTGTCGGTGGGGGAGCCATGATGCCGAGCGAAGCGGCGCTGATTCTGCTCCTCGCAATCAGTGCCGCGGTGGGTGGAGCGGTCGCAGCTCTCGGGGAGCGTGGGGGATGGGCTTCGACGCCGGCGACCCTGATCTTCGGACAGTTGCTCGGCCACACGATCTTGACGATTGCCGCCGAACATGATCACGGGTCTTTCTTGACACCCACGATGGCCTGTGCTCACGCATTCGCAACGGTATTGTGTGCGTTGCTGATTCGCGCCGCCATTCTGGGGTATGGGCATGCACTGTCCATCCTCCGTCGTATTCTCCCGGTGCTGAACCTGTCGATTCCGGTGCAGGAGTTTCCCCGCTCCGGTGCACCCGAATATCGTCCCGATGTCGTTCTTCGGCTGTTGGTGTGTTCCGGGGTCGGTACACGCGGGCCTCCCCGCCCCGCCTGACCTCACCCTTTTCCGAAGCGGCGCGCCAATTGATGGCGGAGTCTCGCTTCGGCACATCCACATCCGAACGAATCGAGCACACCCATGCCTGAAACCGGCACGGTCGAAGGCGGCACAGTTCTGCCCTCGACCGATGCATCGGGGTCGACAGGTTCCCGACCCCGCCCGTCCCTGGTGATGCGATTGCACTTCTACGCAGGCATTCTCATCGCCCCGTTCATTCTCGTCGCCGCCATCAGCGGCGGGCTCTACGCGCTTGCTCCCACCGCAGAGAACATCGTCTACAGCGATCTGCTGCAGACGAATTCTTCTGGCCCGACTGTCTCCGTCGCCGAACAAGTCACTGCAGCGCAACAGGTTCGACCCGACCTGACGGTGTCGGCAGTGAGGCCTTCGACCGAGGTGGGCGACACCACCCGGGTCATGTTCACCGACACCTCTCTCGGCCAATCCGAGCAGATGGCGGTGTTCGTCGATCCGGTGACCGGTCGCTCCGTCGGTGAGTCCGTCGTCTACGGCAGTAGCAATGCTCTTCCGATTCGCACCTGGATCGGTCAGCTACACCGAAACCTGCATCTCGGTGAACCGGGACGCATCTACAGCGAACTCGCTGCCTCCTGGCTGTGGGTCGTCGCGCTCGGCGGCGTTGTCCTATGGGTGCGACGCTACCGCCGCGGTGGACGCCTGCTCACCGTCGACCGTTCTGTCGAAGGTCGCGTCCGTACCAGGAATTGGCATGGAGGAGTGGGTATCTGGACCGCGGTCGGACTGATCTTCTTATCCGCTACCGGCCTGACCTGGTCGGCCTCTGCGGGCGAGAACATCACCGAGCTCCGAACGGCGTTGAAATGGACCACTCCGGCATTGAGCACGTCGGCGGGCGAACATGCAGGGCACGACATGCCGGCGATGACACCCATCGCCCCGGACTCGTTCGGTTCCAGCGTCGGCCGGGTCGATGCCGTGCTCGGAACTGCTCGATCGCAGGGTATCGACGGCAAGGTCGAGGTCACCATTCCCACCGATCCGAGTTCCGCGTTCGTCGTTACACAGACCCGGCAACCGTTCGTATTCTCGCCCAGCTCGATCGCCATCGACGGAGCCACGAACGATGTGGTGGACACCAACTGGTTCAGCGAGTGGCCCCTCGCGGCGAAGCTCTCGACGTGGGGCATCGCGTTGCACATGGGCATTCTGTTCGGCCTGGTCAATCAGATCGCGCTGGCTCTGCTCGTGGCCGCACTGGTCACCGTCATCGTGCGCGGGTACCTGATGTGGTGGCAACGGCGTCCTGTGGGCGCAGTGGTGGGTAGCCCGGCTGCTCGCGGCGGGTTCGCACGTCGATCCCTCGTGAAGAAGGTGGCTTTCGTGATCGGGTTCGCCGCCCTCGGGTGGTTCGTGCCACTGCTCGGAATCAGCCTTCTTGTATTTCTCATCATCGATGCCGCACTCGGAGTCCGGCATCGAACCAACACTATGGAGGCGTCATGACATTCGGAAGAACATTGCTTGTGGCACTGGCTGCCGGGACGCTGCTCGTCGGCTGTTCCTCGAACGACGCCCCGACGCCCGAGGCGGACTCCGTCACCGTCAGGGAAGCATGGGTCAAGGCGGCAGACGACGGCATGACCTCGGCATTCGCTGAAATCCAGAACACCGGGGAGGGGCAGGTGCGCGTCGTATCCGCGCAGTCGCCTTCGTCTCCGATGGTGGAATTGCACGAGATCGTCTCCAGCGCAGATGGTTCCATGGTCATGAAGCCCAAGGATGGTGGCTTCACTGTCGCTGGTGGCGAAACCAAAGTGCTTCAGGCAGGCGACGACCACATCATGCTGATGGGGGTGAGTGCGCCGTTGGACCCGGGTAGTGACACCGAGTTCACGCTGACCTTCGAGGATGGGTCGACTTCGACGTTCACGGCGCAGGTCCGCGAGTTCGCGGGCGCGCAGGAAAACTACGGTGGCTGAGCGGACACCTCCGCATCGCACGAGAATCAGTCGGCGACACCTCCTCGGCGGAGGTGTCGCCGCACTCGGCGCTGCCGGAATGACCTATGGAATCGCCAGGGAGCCTGCTGAATCCGACTTCGGAGGCCTGACGGTTCCCTACTACGGTGAGCATCAGTCCGGGATCGCCACCCCAGCGCAAGCCCACGGAATGTTCGTAGCCTTCGACTTGCGAGCGGGCGCGACGAGGGCCGATGTCGTCGGCATCATGAAGATGTGGACAGCCGATGCTGCGCGATTGACGCAAGGATTGCCGGCTTTGGCCGATACCGAGCCCGAACTGGCACTGGACCCAGCAAGGCTCACCGTCACTGTCGGATTCGGCCCCGGCGCATATGGCGCCTCCGGTATAACCAAGCCGGGGTGGTTGGGTCCATTGCCCGAGTTCGGTATCGACCGACTCGAATTGCGTTGGAGCGGAGGTGATCTACTGCTACAGCTGTGCGCCGACGACCCCGTTTCCCTCGCGCACGCAGTCCGCGTGTTGGCCAAGAATGTGCGCTCGACGGCGTCGATCCGCTGGGTTCAACGTGGTTTTCGAGCAGCACACGGAGCGCAGCCCTCTGGCGCCACGATGCGGAATCTGATGGGGCAGGTCGACGGTACCGAGAATCCCGATCCAGCAACGGATTTCGATGCTCTGGTGTGGGACAGTACCGGCGGAACTTCACTGGTGTTGCGCAGAATTGCCGTCGAACTCGATACGTGGGACGAGTTGGACCGTGGAGGAAGAGAGTTCGTGCTGGGGCGGCGACTCGACACCGGGGCGCCGCTGACCGGGAAGCTCGAGCGTGACGTCGCGGACTTCGAGGCTACCGACCGCTTCGGTATATCGGTGATCTCACCGGCTTCGCACATCGCCCGTGCGCATCACACCCATGACGGTGAGCGATTCTTCCGCCGCGCCTACAACTACGACGATCCACCGTCGGATGGCACGACCAGCAACTCCGGCCTGATCTTCGCCGCTTTCCAACGCGATATCGACAGTCAATTTCTTCCGGTGCAACAACGACTGGACGCCCATGATGCGCTCAACGAGTGGACAACCCCCATTGGGTCTGCGGTCTTCGCGATTCCGCCGGGGGTCGAGGAAGGAGGCTATCTGGGCGAGCAGGTGTTCCGATAGCTGCGAGAACTCAGGGAACCCACCAGTGACCGTTACCGCGGACGATCGTCCAGCCGCCCGGGATGTCGGTCCACGCCGAGACGTCACCCGACCCGGTGCGGATGGGCCCGGTGTCCAGCGGTCCGGGGTATGCGACGCCACCGACCTGGGTGGTGTTGTTGAACCAGTTGATGGCGCAGTTGCACCAGTTGTTGAGGGAGAAGTCGCTCAAGCCTGGGAGCGCGGGATCGACCCGGACGAAGATCGGTTGGTTGATGAACACCTGATCGAGTCGCCATTGGAGAACGCCTGCAGGATCGAAGCCGACGGTTGGGCTGATTTCCCCCGCGGGCACGAAGCGTGCAGGCGCTGCTTGGGCGGTCGCCGACCCCATCAGCGAAGCGACGAGGACGAACAGGAGGGAGAACAGGGCAGCTGCGCTGCTGCGACCGTGTCGCTCGGTCATGGGTGGTGCCTCTCGCAGGGGTGAACTTCCGCGATGATGTTACCCGAGCTCAGGACCACCCGCCTGCCGGTAGCCTCGGTGAAGTGAAAACTTCGAGGGCCTTCTCAGGGTGTATCGCATCGGCATTCGTCCTCGCGTCTCTGATCGGCTGTTCCTCGCCGGAACCCGAACAAGCTCCGGCGCCGGTGGCGAACCAGGTGACGGTGAAAGACCGCAGCTACACGCCCGCGAGCATCACCGTCGACGTCGGCGACACGGTGACCTGGGTGTTCGACGACGGAGGCATCACGCACGACGTCGTCGCCGATGACAAGTCCTTCCGTAGCCCGCTGATGACCTCGAATACGTTCACCCACACGTTCACCGAACCGGGAACGTACACGTATCACTGCACCCCGCACCCGGACATGACGGGAACCGTTCTTGTTCAGGGCTGAGTTGTAGTAGCTGGTCGGACGTCCTGGGCTCGCATCACCGATATCGTGGAACAGGTGATCTCACTCGACCTGCGTAGGGGGACAGGAGCGCCGCTGGCTGTCGGAGTTCTCGCCGTCGCAGCCGGGGCATTGTTGTACGTCCGGGATCCTCGGACGTCGACGTATCTTCCGTGCCCGATCCATGCCGTCACCGGGTTGTGGTGTCCAGGGTGTGGCACGACGCGGGCCCTCGGTGACCTGGTGCGCGGTGACCCACAGTCCGCCCTGACCACGAACGCGCTGGCCGTCGTACTCGTTGTCGTGGGGGTTGTGGTGTGGGGCGTGTGGCTACGCGCCCGTGCGCGCGGCAGGGCCTTCGGCATCAGGCGTCCGCCGACGTGGCTGTTCGTCGCGAGTGTCGCCGTCGTGGTGGCGTTCACGATTCTGCGCAACATTCCAGCCGGCAGTTGGCTCGCGCCGGCGTCATAGTTGTCCGCTCTTGGTCTTCCCGAAGGAGTAAGCGCATGTGGCTCGAAGTGTTCTCGGTTGTGGTTCTCATAGGGGCACTTGTGGTGCTCATTCCGACTGCTCGGCGCGTGTTCAAGAAGGGTGAGGACGAATGAGCGGTTCGCTGTATGGGCCTGTGTGACGAAGTCCAAGATGAGGCGGGGAAGCATCGACATCTAGTATCTATGTTGTGTCTATCCCCGCATCGAACTCGACATCGGCATCGGAGCAGGCTTACCTGACCGTCAAGGAACTCATCGTCACCGGTGAACTTCCCGGCGGAGAGCTGGTCAGCGAAGGTGACATCGCCGGACGCATGGACGTGAGCCGGACTCCGGTTCGCGAGGCGTTCCTCCGACTTCAGGTCGAAGGATGGATGCGCCTCTATCCCAAGCGAGGAGCACTCGTCGTGCCGATCGCGCCCGGCGAGGCCGAACATATCGTCTCGGCGCGCTGGATCGTCGAGACTGCCAGCGTTCGCACTGTCGTCCGTGACGAACGGGCCCGAACCGAACTTCTCGCTGATCTCCGCAGCAACCTCGAGCACCAACGCAGCCTCGTCGAGACAGGGACGGCAGCCGAATTCAGCGCTGCCGACGCAGACTTTCACCGGTTGATAGTGCGTGCTGGCGGAAACCCACTTCTCGACGAGTTCTACACCGGTCTTCGCGAGCGTCAGCGACGGATGACGGCGCATTCACTCATCCGCGATCCCGGGCAGATCTCGCGGATCGTCGACGATCACGCCGAGCTCTCCGACTTGATCGAAGCAGGCGACGTCGACGGTTTCGCTGATGCGGTAGAGCGACACATGAACCGGGTGCATGGATTGACCGAGGGGGGTCGGAAATGACCGCACTCTCCACCGAGTCGAACGTCACCAAGGTCGGTACTGCTCGCTGGCTACTCGTCGCCGCAGGCATGTTCGCGGTCGCATGGGGCGGAAACGAATTCACCCCGCTTCTGGTGATGTACCGGCTCGAGCACGGCTTCTCTGCCGTCACGGTCGATTTGTTTCTGTTCGCGTATGTCATCGGGATAGTGCCCGCGCTGCTCATCTGCGGGCCGCTGTCCGACCGGCTGGGGCGACGGCCGGTGATGTTGCCCGCGACGGCAGTGGCCGCTGCCGGATCGATTCTCATCTCGTTCGGCGCCGACAGCGCAGGCGTGCTGTTCAGCGGCCGGGTTTTCAGCGGAGTCGCTCTCGGTATCGGGATGGCCGTCGGCGGCAGTTGGGTGAAAGAGCTGACCGCCCTGGACTCTTCGGCCGCAGCCGGCGCGGGAGCACGTCGCGCGGCGATGAGTTTGACTGCAGGTTTCGCGCTCGGTGCAGGCGTCGCCGGCATCTTGGCACAGTGGGCGCCGTGGCCGACGCATTTCGCGTACCTCGTTCATGTGGGCATCTGCGTCCTCGCAGGGATCGGCATGGCGTCGGTACCGGAGACGCGGGCTGCCGTGCCGCCGTTGGATCGTGAACCGCTTCGCAAAGATCTGTTGATCCCCGCGGCGTCGCACCGAAGATTCCTTTTGGTCGTAGTTCCCTTGGCGCCGTGGGTGTTCGGTGCCGCAAGTGTCGCGTACGCGGTATTGCCATCGTTGATGGCAGACAACAGTGGGGGTTACCCCATCGCACTGTCGGCACTGATGTCGGTGATCGCGCTCGGCTCCGGTTTCGCCATCCAGGCGATCGGGCGCAAGATCGACACTCCGACTCACGCCAGAGGGGCGCTCGTTGCCCTCGCCATTCTGGTCGTCGGGATGTTGCTCGCAGCGTGGGCCGCATCGGTATTGACGATCGCCGCCGCTCTCATCGCGGCGGCAGTGCTCGGTTGCGGTTACGGCATGGCGTTGGTATCCGGATTGCACGAGGTGCAACGTATCGCCGGCCCCGATGACTTGGCCGGACTGACCGCTGTGTTCTATTCACTCACGTACCTGGGGTTCGCGATACCGGCGATTCTGTCCGCGCTCACCGAGCAGTGGCCGGGGGTCGTGACCTATCCCGCCATCTTCGTCTTCGGATCGGTTCTCGCTGCGCTCTGCTGGGTGTTCGTTCGGACTCGGTCGAGAGCGCACCTTCCCTGAGTCGTGCGGGGCGGCAATTTACTCCCCCATTCGGAATTCGTACCCCCTGCAGAGGGTACGAATTCCGAATAGCGGAGTAAATGTGCGTCGGCGGCGGAGCCTACGGAAGCGTGCCGGAGCCTAAGGAAGCGCCGGTAGCTCCGCCTGATAGAGCCAGCTGTCCCAGAGTGTTCGCGGGCAACCGAAGCGTGATGCCAGGTCGATGAAGTCCTGGCTCGATACCGTCGAATAGCGATATTCTTTGGTCCACAGCTGAATCAGTGCGAAGAACCGCTCGTCACCCACGGTCCTCCGCAGTGAATGCAATGCCAGCGCGCCACGTTTGTAGACCCGGTCATCGAACAGCTTGGCCTTGCCTGGATCGCCGAGTATCAGATCCTTCGGCAAGGTCTGCTGGATGGCGTATGCGCGCTGCGCCTTGTCGTGAGCGCTTGCGCCACCGGAGTTTTCGACCCAGATCCATTCGGAGTAGCACGCGAAGCCTTCGTGTAGCCAGATGTCCGCCCAGGTTCCGAGGGTGAGGCTGTTGCCGAACCACTGGTGCGCAAGCTCATGTGCGACAAGGCGTTCGAAGCGGCGATCACCCGAACAATGATTGGCGCCGAAGATCGAAATGCCTTGCGCCTCGATCGGAATTTCCAGTTCGTCATCGGTGACGACAACGGTGTAGGCCGCGAACGGGTACGGGCCGTACAGGCGGACGAAGGTCTCCATCATCTGGGCTTGACGGCCGAAATCGTGATCGTAGTGCCGACGCAGCCGTGGAGGGATGATCGCCTCTATCGGTACGGGCTCGGTGCTGGTGACGCGGTGCTCGTAGTGCCCGATCTGGATGGTGGCAAGGTACGTCGCCATGGGTTCGGGCTGCTCGTATACCCACGTCGTGCGGCTCGCCCGAGTCTGCTTGCGCACCAACGTTCCATTGGCCACCGCATAGTAGGGCGAGTCCGTGGTGATCGTGATGCCGTAGCTCGCGTTGGATACGGGATGGTCGTCGCAGGGAAACCAGGACGCGGCACCGTTGGGTTGGCTCGCGACGATGGCCCCTTCGGCGAGTTCGTCCCAGCCGACTTCACCCCAGAAACTGTTGATGGGCTTGGGAATTCCGCCGTAATGCACGGTGACGACGAGCGCCCCACCCGAGAGGATCGGTTTGGCCATGGTGATCTTCAACTTGCCGCGCTGCTGCGAGAACTTCACCGAGCGAGACCCGTTAACCGACACCTTGGACACCCGCAGTGCAGGCCCGAGATCGAGCGCGAACTTCGCAATGGTCGCGGTGGTGACGGCGGTTATCTGTGCCGTTCCGGTCAGTCGATTGCTGTCGACCTTGTATTCGAGATCCAGCTCGTACCGCGAGACCCGATATCCGCGGTTGCCGCTCTCGGGCAGGTACGGGTCGATCGGCGCATCGTTGGCGTCGAGGTCGAACATCGGAGTCACCGTTTTCGGGCCAGGTTTCACAGGGTCACCTCGGCCGCTGCAGTGATCCGGCGGTACGGATCGCCCTTTGCCCACGGCGCGATCGGGTTACCCTGCCAACGCGTGTGCGCAGGCACGGTGTCACCGCGCATGACCAGAGATGCCGGCCCGACGGTCGCACCGTCGCCGATTCCCGCGGCAGGCAGTGCGACGCAATGCTGCCCCAGTGTGGCTCCTCGTCCGAGGGTGACGCTGTCCATGGACATGATCCGATCATGGAACAGGTGCGTCTGCACAACGCACCCACGGTTGACTGTCGCGCCGTCGGCAAGTGTCACAAGATCGGCTTCCGGCAGCCAGTATGTTTCACACCAGACTCCGTGGCCGATGTCCGCGCCGAGCCAACGAAGCCACATGTTGAGCACCGCCGTGCCTTCTGCTGCCCGCGCGAACCACGGGGCCGCGACGGTTTCGACGAACGTGTCGGACACTTCGTTGCGCCACACGAACGAGCTCCACAGCGGGTGCTCCACCTTGTCGATGCGGCCGACCCAGGCCCACTTCGCCAGCGCGGATATGGCGGCGGCGACGGCACCGGCAATCAGCAGTACGACTCCGCTGAGTAGAGCGGCAAGCCAGTACCCATGACTGTCGGCCAGTGCGAAGAGTCCGAACAACACACCAAGGCCGATCGCGAACGTCACAACCACGGGGATCAGTCGGCAGGTCTCGACGAATGCCCGGGCGATCTTGAGCTTCGTCGGCGGATCGAACGTGCGCGAGGAGTCTGCTCTCCCGGAGGCACGACGCAACCGCACGGGTGGGCTGCCGAGCCAGGACGATCCCGATTTCGCCTTGTCCGGGGTAGCCGACAGCACTGCGACGAGGCCGTTCTTCGGGACTGTGCGTCCTGGACCCGTCATGCCCGAGTTGCCGAGGAATGCGCGCTTGCCGACCTTGGCATCCCCGAGGCGCATCCAGCCGCCGCCTAGCTCGTAGCTTGCGATCATCGTGTCGTCGGCGAGGAATGCACCGTCGGCGACGGTGGTGAATTTCGGAATCATCAGCACTGTCGAGGCCTCGACGTCCTTGCCGATCTTGGCGCCGAGAAGTCGCAGCCATCCCGGCGTCAACAAGCTGGCGTAGAGCGGGAACAGGAAGGTCCGCGCGGAGTCCATGATTCGTTCCGTTGCCCACACCTGAAAGCCGATTCGGCTGCGAACCGGGTGATAGCCCTCGGTCAGGCCGATGCTGCACAGACGCACCGCGGCCACCGTGATGAGCGCGAACGTCGCGAGCGAGACCATCGTGGCGACAGGTAGCAGCAGCACGCCGCGGCCGAGTGCACCGAGCAGCGTCGTCGCAGTGTGCAGCCACCAACCCATCAGTACCAACGAGACGCCGATCGAGAAGATCGCCATACCCGACAGGAACAGCGACGCGACGCCGTACGCCACGATCCACCGGGTCGCGCGAGGTGGTGTTTCCTCGGGCCACGGGTGCTCGGCCTTGCCGATCTTCGTGGCGGGGGAGCCCGCCCACATCTGACCGGCTTTGACGCGTCCGACAACCGCGGAACCTGCAGTGACGACGGCGTTCTTGCCGACCGAGGTGCCGGGAAGGAGCGTCGATCGTGCGCCGACAGTTGCCCCTGCACCGATCCTGATGCCGCCGACGTAGACGATGTCACCGTCGATCCAGTGACCGGTTAGGTCGACCTCGGGTTCGACGGAGCAGCCGTCGCCGAGTTCGAGCATTCCCGTAACGGGAGGCATGGTGTGCAGATCGACGCCCTTGCCGATCTTCGCGCCGAGTGCTCGGGCGTAGTAGACCATCCACGGCGCGCCGGACAGGTTGGATGCGCCGCTGGCGTCGGTGAGGCGCGTTGCCGTCCACAGGCGCAGATGCACGCTGCCGCCGCGGTCGTAGGCGCCGGGCTTGACTCCGGTCAGCAGCAGGCGTGAGCCGACGACCGAGATTGCCATCCGGCCGACCGGCGTTATGAACAGCAAGAATGCGACCAGGAGCCACCACCAGGACACCGTCGGCGCCCATGGGACGTCGGCGAACCACGACATGACGTTGGCGAGTATGCCGAGCCAGGTGACCCACTGCAGACCGGTCAGCGTGGTCAGCGGCACCGTTGCGGCGATCTGGATCCACTGCGCCCGACGCGGTGTCGGGATGACCTCACGCGGAACGACGTCGACCGGCGGTGCGAGGTCGTCGAGCATGCGGGCGAGTGAGCCGAGCCGCGGATGGTCGTACAACTGCGCGACGGTGACCTCGGGAAAACGCTGACGCAGCGCTGTTACCAACTGCGCGGCGGACAACGATCCGCCACCGTTCTGGAAGAAGTCGGCGTTGTCGTCGGAGACCTGAGCGCCGAGAATTTCGGTCCACAGTTCGGCAACCCATCCTGCGGTTCCGCCGAGCCCGGACTGTTCGCCCATGCCGGGGAGTGGCCACGGGAGCGCGTTTCGATCCACCTTGCCCGACGTCCGTGTCGGCAGCTCATCGACGAGGGTGAGCCGCGGAACGAGCGCCGATGGAAGTTGCTGGGCGAGCAGGGTGCGCGCGGCGTCGAGATCGAAGTTCGGGTCGGTGCTGGACAGATAACCAATGAGCACCGAGTTGCCCGCGCCGGTGGTGCGAATTGCAGCGGCAGCGCCGGCAACACCGGGGAGGGCCTGTAGTGCGTTGTCGATCTCGCCGAGTTCGATGCGTCGCCCGCCGAGCTTGATCTGATCGTCGGCGCGACCCTGGAAAAGCAGACCTTCGAGCTCTAGTTTGACGAGGTCTCCGCTGCGGTATGCGCGCTCCCAGCCGAGCGTGGGCATGGGCGCATACTTTTCGGCATCCTTCTCGGGGTCGAGATAGCGGGCGAGTCCGACACCGCCGATCACCAGTTCACCGACTTCTCCGACGGCTACGGGCTTGCCCGCAGCATCGACGACCGCGAGATCCCAGCCGTCGAGAGGTAGCCCGATACGCACCGGACCCTTGCCGTCCATGATCGATGCGCAGGCGACGACGGTCGCCTCGGTCGGACCGTAGGTGTTCCACACTTCGCGCCCGTCCACGGCGAGACGCTCGGCCAACTCGGGTGGGCATGCCTCGCCGCCGAAGATGAGCAACCTGACTGCTTCGAGGGCGACGGCAGGCCACAGGGCCGCCAGAGTGGGAACCGTCGACACGACGGTGATGTCGCGCGAGACGAGCCACGGACCCAGGTCCAGGCCACTGCGCACGAGCGAACGGGGTGCGGGCACCAATGCGGCGCCGTGACGCCAGGCGAGCCACATCTCTTCGCACGATGCGTCGAATGCCACGGACAGGCCTGCCAGCACACGATCGCCGGGGCCGAGTGGATCGTCCTGCATGAACATGCGCGCTTCTGCATCGACGAAAGCCGCTGCACTGCGGTGGCTCACGGCCACCCCCTTCGGGGTCCCGGTCGACCCGGAGGTGAAGATGACCCAGGCGTCGTCCTCGGGTGTCGGGGCGCCGACGTCCGAGGCGGGTGCAGTGTCTTTTTCGGCAGTGCCTGCAACGATTCCGCTAGCGGTCACCACCGCGGTGACTCGGGCCTCCCCGAATACGAGTTCGGCGCGCTCGTCCGGGTCGTCCGCGTCGACGGGCACGTAGGCCGCCCCGGCGTTCAGAATCGACAGAATGGCGACGTACAGGGCGAAGGATCCCGACGGCATGCGGATTCCGACGCGATCGCCGCGGCGAACACCGGCCCGAGACAGCCACTGTGATCCCTCGTCGATGTCTACGAGCAATTCGCTGTAGGACACCGCGACAGTGCCGTCGTCGATTGCGGGTGCGTCAGGGTATTGCTCTGCGGTGGCGCGGAGGATATCGATGAGCGTGCGCTGCTCGGGCGCGTGCTCGGAGCGCAAGAAGTCGGTGGGTACGTCGGCCGAAGGCAGCTCGGGGGCCGAATCCGCTTGTGGTTGCACAGAAAACCGGGTGTCCTTCTTCTCGTTGGTTCCGAATTGCGAGTGAACCTCGACGGTCGTTATCTCATGTTCGGGTGGCCGGAAGGTGAACGGACGGATGGATCGGTGAGGCTCGACACCGCGCGAATTCTACTCGGGATACGGCTTCGGCTCGGCTGGAGACGCGATTTCCTACCGGAAGGGTTGACAACCTCGTAGACCGTTTGCCATCCTCTTCACAGGTCATGAGTACCAGCATCGAGCCCCGGCTTGCTGGTCGGCAACCCTCCTCCGCGGTGGGGTGCTCCGGGTGACGACCTGGCTGACGCCGGAATACCGGCGCGGCAAGCGCGGACTCGATCATCCTTCTTCGATATTTCGAGTCCCTTGATCTACAAGGGGATATTTGTCATGACTGCTGTTCTCGAAAGCTCGTGCGCACCGTTCGCCGTGGTCAGTGGGGCGGACCTCCAGGTCCCGCTGGTCGACGGCAGTAACTGCACTTATGCGAACTTCGATTACGCTGCCAGTGCTCCCGCTCTCGCAGCGGTGACCGATCGGATCGTCGAGCTCCTGCCCTTTTACTCGAGTGTGCATCGCGGTGCAGGCTATACCTCGCGCGTGTCGACGGCGGCGTACGAAAAGGCTCGTGCGACTGTCTCGGATTTTGTTGTTGCACACAGCGACTCGGTGACAATTTTTACCAGGAACACCACCGACTCGCTCAACCTGCTGGCACGGTGCGTGCCCGGTGAGACCGTCGTACTCGACATCGAGCACCACGCAAACCTCTTGCCGTGGCGGGACCGCCGTGTCGTCGTTGCTGCCGACACCCTCGCTGAGACAGTGGCGCGTATCGAGGTCGAGCTCGCCACGAAACCTGCTGCGTTGCTTGCTGTCACGGGCGCCTCGAATGTCACCGGTGAGGTGTTGCCCATTCGTGAACTCGCAGAGCTGGCTCATCGGTACGGTGCCCGCATACTCGTCGACGGCGCCCAGTTGGTACCGCATCGGCGAGTCGACATCAGCGACCTCGGCATCGACTACCTCGCCTTCTCCGGCCACAAGCTGTACGCCCCGCACGGTGCAGGAGTGCTAGTGGGTCGTCGCGACTGGCTCGATGCGGCTCAGCCGTACCTGGCAGGGGGCGGTGCCGTCCATAGTGTGAGCGTGGAATCCACTGCATGGGCGCGCTCGCCCGCGCGTCACGAAGCAGGCACGCCCAATCTCCTCGGTGTCGCCGCAGTGGCTGCGGCGTGCGAGGCGCTCGCCGGGCACGAGAGATCGGGATCCGTCGAACACGAGCGTGCTCTGTCGGACCGATTGCGTGCCGGACTGACGGCAACCCCCGGCGTGCGCTTGCTCGAAGTGTGGACCGACGCTCCGGATACTGTGGGGATCGTCACATTCACGATCGACGGCTTCGGGCCCGGTGAAATTGCTGCCTACCTGTCGGCCGAGCATGGCATCGGTGTTCGAGACGGCAAATTCTGTGCGCATCCACTTCTTGCGCGCCTAGGCCGTCCCGACGGGGCAGTGCGGGCGAGCCTCGGTCTGGGAAGCTCGGGCGCCGACGTCGATCGCCTGCTCGGAGCCATAACGCAGCTCGTGCACGAGGGTGCTTCGTGGACGTACGCGGAGGAGGACGGATGGTGGAATCCGGTGCCCGATCCGCGTCCCTTCCCCGATCTGGTGGACGGGAAGGCAGGAGTCGGATCGGCCTGTGTTCCTGCCGCGGTGCCGGTGAGTGCCCTCGGGGAGCCAGGTGCCGCTGAGTGGAACGAAGCCCCATCGCCGGCTGAAGCGGTTAGCATCGGAATATGACAGCAATTGTCTTGTGGCGCAACCGTCGCTGGTGCGACAGGTACGTCGATTTGTGCCGGACCGCGTCCGGATCTTGTAGGCGCTCGGGTTAGACCCTTACAGAAGCCGCATCCCTTGCCTTGTACGAAGGACACGATCGCATGTCGCACAGTTCCGATATCGCCCACGCTCGCCCCATCCGGCTGGCCCTCGACGTGTTGGGTCAGTGGACCGAACTCACCGACTCGACTCCGTCTTCGGAGATGGTGAGAATTCAGGCCGAGGACCTACGGGAAGCGCAGAATCTGCGCACGCGGCTACGCGCCGAGGCCGTCGAGTCGGGCAAGAACGCCGACGACGTGGCCGTGTATCTCGATATCGAGATACATATTGCGGACGATGCACGCACTGCCCGTCGAGAGTTTTCAGGCCTCGACGCCCCGGTAGTTCCGGCCTCGATTCGCTATATCGGTACACCCGTCGGGCTGGCAGGCCTCATAGCCGATGTGAAAGCTGCTGACGTCGCCGATGGCGTCACCCTGATCGCAGTGGGTCCCCAGGAAGCGAATTTCGGCAAGGTCGCCTACGGCGTCGTGCCGTGGCTGGAAGATCGTGGCGTTGCGTTCTCGGCGTCGAAGGTGGAGGGAGCCACCGGAGTTCGACCTGCCTCGCACGTGCTCGCCTCGTAGCTCGCACTATTACTCGTTCCGCATCTGCCTTCATGTCCCCGCAGCCTTTGCTTTCATGTCATAGACAGAGCGAGTCCGGCGGTGATGCGCAGCAGTTCCGAATAGGTCGTCCGGAAGATCGTGTTCGGATGTCCTGCAGCAGCCCATAATTCGGGGTACTCGGCCAGTTGCTCGTCGACGTATGTGGGCAGATTCGTCGGGTGACCCACCGGTGCGATGCCTCCGATCGGTTGACCGGTGCAGTGCTTGACCAGGTCGAGTGAAGCTTGCGACAACGTGCCCTCCAAGCGCCGACCTGTCCGATCGAGGTTCACGCGGTGCGCACCGGAGACGAGCAGTAGCACTGGGTCGTCGTCGAGCAGAAACACCAGCGACTTCACGATCGCGCCGACGTCGACGCCGAGAGATTCGGCGGCGGCGTCGGCGGTCACTGTCGGCACGGGCGCGGTGACGACCACCCCGTGATGTCCACGCGAGATCAGGACGTCCGCGACGTGGGCTGCGTTCGGGTGAAGAAGCCGGTGCATAGGGCAAGCGTATTGCCAAACGGCAGTCCGTGCCTCGTACTAGGCGTCGACTGGGAGGTTCGAAGATTTCTGTTGTCTGCGGTAGGTGAAGCCGAAGAACAGGGCGAGTCCGATCACTGTGTACAGGGCGAGTGCCAGGGCCGGTTGTCCCAGGCCGGTGCCGGAGAAGTAGACGATGCTCCGAACGCCTTCGGTGCCGACACCTGGGGTGATCCAGCGACCGACTGCCGAATAGAACTCGGGAAGCACGTTCGGACCGAATGCGCCTCCGGCGCTGGGGTTTCCGAGAATGACGAATACGATGATCGCGATCGGCACAGCGGCAACACCCACCGCAGCGCGTAGCCCCAGCGTGAACAGTGCTGTGGCCAGAACCACGGCTGTCCCCAGCAGTGCGAGAGGGAACCAGTGGCCGGCGAACGTGCCGAGGACATGCGTGGTGATGAACGCACCGAGGATTCCGGACAGGATCGAATAGCCGATGAGCACCCCGGATTGAGCCGACGCTTCGCGTAGCGACTTCGGTGCGCCGATGAGGAGCCCGATTGCTGCCGCGAGTAGGTACCCGCCGACGACCCAACCGACGGAGAGATAGAAGCCGGACAATCCGCGGTTGTCGTGGATACTCACGGGAATATCGTCGCGGACGACGAAGGTGCGGTTCTGGCTCTGGTCGACTTCGGTGAAGATTGCCTCGAGCGAGCTGGCAATGGAACTGCCTGCAGCGCTGGCGGTGATGAGTGTATCGGTGCCCGTCGGGCTCAGAACATAGGCGCCCAGGACCTCTCGGTTGCGGATCATTGCACGTGCATCACCCGTGCTGGCAGCAGTTCGGGCATCGAGGGGAGTGCCGTCGATGGCGTTGAGCTTGTCGGCTGTGTCGGAGTCCACTCCGGCAGGGAGTCCTTGCTCGGCTACGACCACGATCGGAATCTCACGAGGCGTGGGCTGATGGAAAGCCGCGACATAGCTGAGGATGAAGCCGAGTTGGAGTATCAGCACTCCGGCCGCTAGCCAGACAACCTTGCGCATGGGTCGAACTCCCTCTCGAAAAATTGTAAATACCTAAGGTATTGAATACTCTAGGTATCGTGATAGTAGATGGTCAAGAAGAGTGGTTGTCGACACAAATGCCGACGGCCAGGCCCGGACGCGAGAACGTGCGTGAACGGCTGCTCGACGCCGCAGCCGACGAGTTCACCGAACACGGATTCGCGGCAGCCAAACTCCAGGACATCGCAAGACGAGCCGGATTCACCAAGGGCGCCGTCTACTCGAATTTCCAGTCCAAGCAGGCGCTGTTCGCCGAGCTGCTCTCGCGCCGTTCGCTGGAACTCGCCGCGCGAGTCGTCGACGACGTGTCCGACCTCGGGCCCGGCGACGCTGCCGGAGCAGGTGGTAGCGCCATCGCGTCGTGGATCGTCGCCGAGCCCCGGTGGCCACTGTTGGTGACCGAGTTCGGCATACATGCAGGTCGAGACCCGAAGTTGGCGGAGAGCTACCGACGCGAGCGTCGACTCCTTCGCGAAGAACTCGCCAACCTGATCTCCGCCAGAGCCGAGGCGTGGGACGTAGCGGACACCCTCGATGCGCGGGAAGTCGCGACGTCACTGCTGGCCCTGATCTCCGGACTGTCCGTCGAGCATTCCGTCGATCCGGACGAGATCGACGAACGAACCATCGGGGCCGCGATCACCGAACTCTTCGCAGGGGCAATCGCCCGGGCGACCGAGCAAGATTGAAGCGGATCTCATCGGGTATCCGACCCGATATGAGCGCTCAGAACCCGGATCCGAACGAAACCGCAGGTTTGGAAAAAGGCGGCGGTGTTCAGCCCGGAGATACGCCACCGGCAGAAACTGGCGTCGGCGGGCCACATCACGAACCGCCGCAGCGAGGGTTGGCATTGCCGATCGTGTTTCTCTGTCTTATCGGGCTAGTTGTGATCATCGTCGCAGCTGGGCTGATCGGTCGAATCTTCGGTCTCTACTAATAGGTGACCGCAGGCATGCCGCTAGGCTCAGCGGCATGAAGGAACAAATCTGGAACGCATTTTCCGTCGAAATCGCCGACCATGTGGCGGTAGTTACCCTGATCGGTCCTGGCAAGGGTAACGCGATGGGCCCGGACTTCTGGAACGAGTGTCCACTGGTTTTCGCGCAGCTCGACGCTGATCCCGACGTACGCGCAATACTCCTCGTCGGCTCGGGCAAACACTTCACTTTCGGTCTCGACCTGGCAGCGATGGCAGGCGAGTTCGCACCGCTGATGGCAGACAAGGCCCTTGCGGGTCCGCGCACCGCATTCCACAACACGATCAAGCGGATGCAGTTGGCTACCAACGCCGTTGCCGACTGCCGCAAGCCCGTCGTTGCAGCCGTGCACGGCTGGTGCATCGGCGGCGGCCTCGATCTCATCAGTGCCGCCGACATCAGGTACGCCAGCTCCGATGCCAAATTCAGTGTTCGCGAAGTGCGGGTCGCCATCGTCGCCGACATGGGTTCGCTCGCGCGACTGCCCGCGATCATCGGCGACGGTCACCTTCGCGAACTCGCATTGACGGGCAAGGACATCGACGCCGCTCGTGCCGAGAAGATCGGACTGATCAACGACGTGTTCGAGGGCCACGACGCGCTGATCGCCGGTGCTCGGGCTACGGCAGCAGAGATTGCCGCCAACCCGCCTCTCGTCGTGCAGGGCGTCAAGGAGGTCCTGGACAACTCACGTGCAGCCGACGTCGACGCCGGCCTTCGATTCGTAGCTGCTTGGAACGCGGCTTTCCTCGCCTCGAATGATTTGACCGAGGCGATCACCGCAGTGTTCGAGAAGCGCCCGGCAGAGTTCTCCGGAAGCTGACCCACCGTGGATTACGCCGAAGAAATCGGTACCCAGCTGGTGCGTCTGCAGCGCGCACGGGACCGCAAGATCGCGCAGCTGACCGAAGAGTCCGGTGGCGTCGACGGGGCAGCTTTCGTGTGCTTGTTTCGATTGCTTCGCGACGGCCCGATGAGGTCGAGTGAGCTGGCGGCACTGGTCAACTCGGACCCGTCGACGGTGAGCAGGCAGGTCGCCCAGCTCGTCGACCGTGGGCATGTCGAACGTGTTCGCGACGAGAGCGACGGCAGAGCGTTTGCCCTGGCCGTCACCGAGTCGGGCAAGGAAGTAGTTCATCGAATCCAGCTGCGCCGGACCGCGCACATCGGCAAGATCATCGAGGACTGGTCGAACGACGACCGTGCGTCATTGGTCGAACTGTTGGACAGATTTCTGACCGATTACGAGCGATCCAGAGTGGATGCGTCCAGAGGTTCGTGAGGACCGAATCCAGGTCGGTCATGTCTCGTCTCCGGGCTACCCGGGTCGAGGCATGACGACCCGGAGTCAGCGTAGGGCGCTTTTGGGGTCGTTCCAGAGTTGATCGGTGAAGTCCTCCAGCGCGACGAGTACGACCGTGTCCTCGGCTCGACGAAGGATCGATTTACTGGCCCGAACCTGGACCACATCGCCGGTCTTGTCGGTCATGCGCCACAGCGAATCAGCTCGCGTGGCAACCGTCGTCAAGAACATGTCGGCGACGTTGACGCCCTCGGGGGCCTGATCGGGAAAGATGTCGTGCAAATGAAAGTCTGCACGAGCGGATTCCTCGGTGCCGAACAAATCGTCGAAGGCTTCGTTCGCGAACACGATTGCGCCACTGGGATCGACCGCGAGAATCGGCACGGGGATGCGGTCGAGAACAACCGTCACCGGCAGCTCCGGAAATTGTCCTGCATCGGAGACGAAGCTGACTTGTCTGTTCTTACGACGCTCGCCCGAATCTGCGGACGAATCGACGGAATTGCTTTCGCTCATAAATCTCCCCACTAGTGCGTCGATCGAACCATGCTGTGCTGCGTACCGCAGGGGAAGCGCAAACACTTCCCCTGCCGGGAACATTCAAGTACGGAACTGCAGGTGTCGAAAGGTTTTCAGTGCTCTGGATTGTCTGCCAAACGCTTGAACGATGCAGCGATTTCGGCTTCTGCCTCGGCCCGGCCTACCCAGTCCGCGGCCGTGACGTGCTTGTTGGGCTCGAGGTCCTTGTAGTGGACGAAGAAGTGCTTGATCGCGTCCAGTTCGAATGTCGAGACATCGCTGAGGTCCTGGATGTGGTCCCAGCGTGAGTCGCCTGCGGGTACACACAGGACCTTGTCGTCGCCGCCGGCCTCGTCCACCATCTTGAACATTCCCACTGGGCGGGCCTCGACGACGACTCCGGGGAAAACGGATTCCGGGAGAAGGACGAAAGCATCGAGCGGATCGCCGTCCTCGCCGAGGGTGTTCTCGATGAAGCCGTAGTCGGCCGGGTAACCCATCGCCGTGTACAGGTAGCGGTCGAGGCGAATTCGACCGGAAACGTGGTCGATTTCGTACTTGTTTCGCTGACCCTTGGGGATCTCGATGGTGACGTCGAACGACACGCGCTGCCCTCGCTCTTCTTTGTTCTCGTCTTGCGTCTCGAATGACGCACGATGGTGGCGGGGTCAGCGTACCGGACCCGAGGATACTGTTGGAGAAACTGGCAACGGGAAGAAGAAGACACCGATGGAGGAATGTTGGCCAGGTTGACCAAGCGAAATCTCGGTCCCACCGCTGGGAGGCGGCGACGGAGAACCCGCATCCTTCTGATTCTCGTTGCGGTATCGGTCCTTGCTGCGGGCGGAACAGCAATTGCGGCCATCGTCCCGCACGGAGCCGATACGAACTCCGAGGTGCTTCTCGCGCCCGAGCCGGACCCGGTAACGCTCGTGCCGACCATCGCGCCGATATCGGACATTGCACCTGCACCCTCCGTCGAAGGTATCGCTGCCGCGCTCGCGCCGGTGGTCGCATCGCCGGATCTCGGCGCATTCACCGGATCTGTGGCCGACGCCGTCACGGGGGAGGTGCTGTGGTCCTCGGGGCCGGACACCCCGATGACTCCCGCATCGACGACGAAGGTCTTGACGGCAGGCGCGGCGATGCTCGCGCTGTCACCGGAACATCGCGTCACCACCAGAGTGGTGAAGGGGCAATCCGCTGGTGAGATCGTCATCGTGGCCGCCGGCGATCCGACGATCACCGCTCGGCCCCTGGGTAGCGAGAGCTTCTACTCAGGCTCGGCGCGTATAGACGATCTGGTGGAGCAGATATCCAAATCCGGTACGCCGGTCGACAGAATCGTCGTGGACACATCCATCTACAGCGGCCCGACGATGGCACAGGGATGGTTCGCTCCTGACATCGCAGCCGGTTACATCACGCCGATCGAACCGATCATGATCGACGGCGGCCGATCCGATCCGTTGGAAGACGAGTCCCCACGAAGCGTCGAGCCCGCCCTCGATGCTGGTCGCGCGCTGGCCCGGGGCCTGGGGATCGACCCGGCTCGGGTGTCCACCGGATCGGCACCACCCGGTGCCGATCAGGTGGCGAGTGTTCAATCCGCACCCCTTCGTGATCGTCTGGGTCAGATGATGGGCCGCTCGGACAACGTCCTCGCAGAAGCCATCGGGCGCGAGATCGCCATCGAGACCAACACGCAGCCTTCCTTCACCGGTGCGGTGGACTCGATCGAACAGACACTCTTCGCTGCCGGTTTCGCCATGTCCGGCCTCGAGTTGCACGATTCGAGCGGACTGTCGGTCGACGGGGTGATCCCGGCAAGACTGCTCGATCAGATATTGACTTCGGCCGCAGGATCGGGCAAGCCCGAACTCCGCCCGATGCTCGACTACCTTCCCGTCGCCGGGTCCACCGGCACGCTGTCGGATCGATACGCCAGCGCCGAACGCGTCGGTGCAGGCTGGGTGAGGGCCAAGACCGGCACCTTGTCGACCGCAAGTGCTCTCGCTGGATACGTAGTGGATGTGGACGGCCGGACGTTGACGTTCGCGTTGATGTCCAACGACCGTCCACCCGAAGTCAGCAGACCGGCGCTCGACGCCGTGGCGGCTACTCTCAGACTGTGTGGTTGCCGATGACGAACGAAGCAGCGGACACAGAAGGCTTCAGCGGGTCCGTGGATTGGGCGTTGGCCGCGAAGACCGGTGCCAAATTGGCTCCGAAAGAACCGTCGATCTCCCGATACACCGCTGAAGCTGTCGTCGCCGAGTTGTCGGAGGCGTCGGTGCGTGCGGAAGGACCGGTACGTGAAACGACAGGTCTCGCCGACGGACTTCCGGTACCGCGGGCACTCGTCGTCGATCGGGCAGGGTGGATCCACGCAGCATCGGCATCGATGAAACACCTGACAGGCGATGCCGATGCAGAGCCTCCTTCCGGTCTGCTCGGCGGTAAACCCGCGGGTGTGCAAGCAGGCGCGATGCTCGCGTTCCTGTCCAGCGCGATTCTCGGTCAGTACGACCCGTTCACCGGTGAGCACGGGACGCTTCTGCTCGTCGCACCGAACGTCGTCGCCGTAGAGCGGGCGTTGCGAGTGCCGCCGAGCGACTTCCGGCTGTGGGTATGCCTGCACGAGGTGACACATCGAGTTCAGTTCTCCTCGGCGCCGTGGTTGGGCGAGTACATGCGCAGTTCCGTCGCACTGTTGTCCGGCGGTGTCGACGAACCGATCGGTGAATTCGCGGCGAGATTGACGAGCGCGTTGAAGAACCGGAAGCAATCCGGCAAAGCCGAGGACGCGGGCATCGTCGGGTTGCTGCGCGCAACGCAAGCCCCGGCCCAGCGGGACGCGATCGATCGACTTCTCGTGCTCGGGACGCTCCTCGAAGGTCACGCCGATCACGTCATGGACGCGGTCGGGCCCGCAGTGGTGCCCTCGGTCCAGCAAATCCGCCAGGCTTTCGACAGCAGGCGTCGACGAAAGACCAACCCACTCCAACGCCTCATCAGGGCCCTTCTCGGGATGGACGCGAAGATGGCGCAGTACGTGCGAGGCAAAGCGTTCGTCGACCACGTCGTCGGCAGGGTCGGCATGGAACAGTTCAACACCATCTGGACCGACGCCGCCACGCTGCCGCTTCTCGACGAGATCGAGGACCCCGACCGGTGGATCGCCCGCGTACTTCGATGATGCGGCGTACCGGGGTGGCGCTGCCGGAGAAGCCTGCGATTCTCGAGCTGCGCCAGGCAGTTCGTCGGTGGATCGCATCGAGCCCGGGCCCAGTGGTGCTCGCACTGTCCGGCGGTGCCGATTCACTCGCTCTGACCGCTGCAGTGGCCGCGGAGGCCCCGGACGTCCGAGCACTAGTTGTCGACCACGGGCTACAGCAGGGATCGGACACGGTGGCAAAGACTGCTGCAGCGACGGCACTGGAGCTGGGGTGCATCGACGCGTCGGTGCTGACGGTGACCGTCGGTGGCTCGGGGGGAATGGAGGCCGCGGCTCGTCGCGCGCGGTACGAGGCATTGAACCGCCACCGCGGCGACGCCACGGTCCTCCTCGCGCACACTCTCGACGATCAAGCGGAGACCGTTCTGCTCGGACTCTCGCGGGGCTCCGGGCCGCGATCGATCGCGGGTATGTCCCCGGTGGATCAGCCGTGGGGCCGACCACTGCTGGGGGTTCGGCGAGCAGTGACAAGGCAAACGTGTGCCGAGTTGGGGTTGACGCCGTTCGAGGATCCGCACAACACGGACACCGATTTCACTCGAGTCCGGCTTCGGCACGAGATTCTGCCGCTGCTCGAAGATGCGCTCGGTGGTGGTGTCGCGGCGGCTCTTGCTCGCACGGCGACGCAACTTCGTGAAGACCTCACGGTTCTCGACGCCATGGCCGAGACCTTGATAAGGGAGAACTTCGCCGAACCAGAAGTGGACGTGACGACCCTCACGTCGGTCCCCGCTGCGTTGCGTCGTCGGGCATTGCGTTTGTGGTTGCTGCGGAGTGGCGTGAAGGCGCTGTCGGACAAGCAGTTACGGCTGATAGACGATCTCGTCGGAGATTGGCACGGGCAGGGGGGCGTAGCTGTCCGTTCAGGGGCGTCCGACGCCAGGTTGGTGGTCGCGCGTCGACGTGGCAGGCTGATGCTCGAGCAAGAGTGGAGCCTGCGACATGGCGGTGCTTGAATCTGCGAGAGTTGTGAAGGTACGAGAAACAATTGAAGGGAAGCGCCGTGTACGAGGGCGATATCGAATCGATTCTCATCTCCGAGGAGCAGATCAAGACTCGTACGATCGAGCTTGCCAACGAGATTGCCGAGCGTTATCCGCAGGGCGCGCCGGAGGGTGATCTTCTCCTGGTCGGTGTCCTCAAGGGTGCCGTCATGTTCATGACGGATTTTGCTCGCGCGCTCCCGATTCCGACGCAACTCGAGTTCATGGCGGTCAGCTCGTACGGCTCGTCGACGTCGTCTTCCGGCGTGGTTCGAATTCTCAAGGACCTCGACCGCGACATCAGCGGCCGTCACGTACTCATCGTCGAGGACATCATCGATTCGGGACTGACGCTGTCCTGGCTCAAGCGCAACCTTGCCACTCGTAACCCTGCCTCGTTGTCGGTGGTGACACTGCTTCGCAAGCCCGACGCGATCAAAGTGGACATCGAGGTCGCGAACGTGGGTTTCGACATTCCCAACGAATTCGTCGTCGGATACGGACTCGACTACAACGAGCGCTATCGCGATCTGCCGTACATCGGAACTCTTCACCCGAAGGTCTACGGCGGCTGAAACCGGCCTAGTTTTGGCCTGACCTGGTCTCGTGCTTCATGCCGGTTCGCGAGGAGCACCTTCTGGCCGAACCGGCGCCGACTGCTCCGAGCGCGGGAACGTATGTCGGACAACGGTTTCACTGGGTGGAGACGGCGTCGATGCTCGAGATCCCAGGGCGCAGATACTGTCGGCGTACATCGCGAAGGAAGAATTACGGATATTGCTGTTGTGTGATGGACGGGACGCCGGATCGACGGCGAGTGGGACGGCCTCGAGCAGACGAGCATGTTGGTCTTTCATCCGGCCGGCCGCGGATTTTGCCTACTGACGGTGCCGGCCTACGCCTACGCCTAGGACGTGGCCAACCTCACCCCAGCCTTACAGTAATGTCCGCAATATGGCTATTGCGCTTACCGACGACCAGCGTTCGCTGGCTGAATCAATCAATGACTACTACCGCCGCACGGACGCCCTCGGGCAGACCCGTGCCCGGCTGGAGAGTCCGACTGTGGGCCTGCCTGGCGACTGGACGAAGTATGCGGAGCTCGGGTGGCTCGGCATCCACCTCCCTGAGGACGTCGGCGGGGCGGGCATGGGTATGGGCGAGGCCGCGGTGGTCGTCGAGGAGCTCGCGGCAGTGCTGGCCCCTGGCCCGGTCCTACCGACAGTCTGGGCCTCGGCGCTGCTCGCCGCGAGCGGTACCCCCGAGCAGCAGCTGTCGCTGCCGGGGCTCGCCGAGGGCACCGTCGTCGGCGCGGTTGGTACCGTGCCGGAGGGGCTCGCCTCGCGCGACGCGGACGGGGCGTTCCGACTCTCGGGCCCGGTCCAGGTGCTGGGCGGCATGGAGGCCGATCTGATCCTGCTGACGGTCGGCGCGGACGTGCTGGCCTTCGACCGCGTGCAGCTGGTCAGCGTGGACGCGGAGAGCATGGACCCGACGCGCAGCGTCGCGTTGATCAGTGCGGACGGCCCCGTGCAGCCGCGGATGGAGCTGCCGGGCGCCGCAGAGCTGGCCCAGGCCATCGGCCGTGTCTTGGCGGCCGCGGAGGCGACGGGCGTGACACGCGCGTGCCAGAACATGGCTGTGGACTATGCAAAGCAGCGACAGGCATTCGGCCGGGCGATCGGGTCTTTCCAGGCGATCAAGCACATCCTGGCGAACGTCCTCGTCGATCAGCAGCTGAGCATGGCTCAGGCTTGGGACGCGGCTGGCATCCTGGCAGGCGCCCCGGAGCAGCGGAGCCTCGCCGCCGCGGCCGCGGTCGTGACCGCGCTGCCCGCCGCGGTGAGTGCCGCCGAACAGAACGTCCAGGTGCACGGTGCCATCGGCTATACCCGCGAGCACGACGCGCACCTGTACATGCGTCGCGCCGGAGTGCTGAGCATGATGTTCAGCGTCGTCGCCGCGCGCCGCGAGATCGCCGCCGCGACCGCCGCGGGCGTGCGCCGTGAGTCCGGCATCGACCTGCCGCCCGAGGCGGAGGGTTACCGCGCCCAAGCGCGGGAGTTCGTCGCGCAGTTGGGCTCGGCGGCCGGGCCCGAGCGGCGCGAGCTGTTCGTGGACTCCGGTTACGCCATCGCGCACTGGCCTCGGCCCTGGGGCCGGGGCGCCGGCGCCGTCGAGCAGTTGGTGCTCGATGAGGAGCTGCGTGGGCAGGAGCGGCCGGAGTACGGCATCGGCGAGTGGGTGCTGCGCACGGTTGTAGACCATGGCACGCAGGAGCAGCTCGACCGCTATGTGCACGCCAGCCTGCTGGGCAAGATCACGTGGTGCCAGCTGTTCAGCGAGCCCGGCGCGGGCTCGGACGCCGCGGGTGTGACCACCAAGGCCAAGCGGGCGGAGGGCGGCTGGATCGTCAACGGCCAGAAGACCTGGACCAGCGGCGGGCACACGTCGACGCATGGTATGGCGACCATTCGGACCAACCCGGACGCGGCCAAGCACAAGGGCATCTCCATGATGCTGATCGACATGGCCGCGCCGGGGCTCACCGTCCGGCCGATCCAGGACAGTCGGGGCGTCGAACTGTTCGCCGAGGTGTTCTTCGACGACGTCTTCGTCGCCGACGAGGATGTCCTGGGAGCGGTCGACGGCGGCTGGGGCGTGGCGCGCTCGGCCCTGGGCAACGAGCGCGTAACCATCGGGCGCGACCGACTCGGCCTCGACCTGTCCTACGACCTTTTCGCGCTGTACGCCGCAGTGCGCGTCGACGCCGGGCTGGACCAGTCGATCGCGGACCTCGTCGCGGAGGATCTCGCGCTGGCGGCGCTCACCCGCCGCATCGCTGAGCAGGCCGTGCGCGGCGGTGCGTCCGGGCCCGAGGGTGCGGTGCTCAAGCTGGTCGGCAGCGAACATACACAGCGCCTGGCGACCGTGAGCCTCGCGGTGGCCGGCGAGGCCGGCGCGCTGGAGGCGAAGGCGCTGAACGAGCTGCAGCGCAGCTTCCTGTACGCGCGCTACAGCACCCTCGCCGGGGGTACCTCGGAGGTCCTGCGCAATCAGATCGCCGAGCTGATCCTGGGGCTGCCCCGCGAGCAGTCCCTGCGCTGACCTTGTCCTCGGTGATGATCACGTCCACGTCCACGTCGGCTCGCCGAAGGAGCTCGCCGTCGAGTACAGCGAGCGCTTCGAACCCCCCGGCCAGCCTGCTGGGCTAGCTACCGACGCTGCAGAGGTGCCTGACCGAAAAATTCGGTTCAGGCACCTCTGTCTACACGACTGCAATGGACGCGGCGGTGTCGAGTCACTGGCATCGAACCGTGCGATACCGGGCTTGGCCAACGCTAGCGGGACCTGCGAGAGACGGCTCGCAGCAAGGCATTCAGATCGCCCTCGATCAACCGGAAAATCGAGTACGACGCGACGAATGCCAAAATTCCGCCCACGCAGACAACCCGTACGACGTCGATGATGTTGGGGATGTCCGCGGTAGGAACGAAAGTCAGGCCACCTACGGCGATCAGCGGAATCGATGCGGCGACGGTCAGAAAGCCGACGCTGCGGCGCTGCAACGTGCGCAGTCGTGAGGCGTCCCCGCTCCCTGCGCGGCCGTATGGAAGAAGCGACGGGTACAGACATCGAACGGTGAACAGCGAGACCAGAAAGAACGGATACGCGGTTGCCATCGCGCCGCAGACGACCAGCGATGCGATGAAGTGCACGTACGCTTCGGTCGGCACCGAACCGGCGGCGAATTGCAGGGACACGGGAAACGCGATACCGGCGACGACCCACAGTCCGAGGCATACCGCGACCACTCGGCCCGCAATCATGAGCGTGTCTGCCCTTGCTTGCGCCAATCGTTCTTCCGGAACAATTCTTCCGGTCCGCAATGCTCGCGGAACTGCGAGAACTCGGCGGCTGAACCAGAGAATCAACGCCAGTCCCAGGGGCCAGACCATGCCGTTGATGGCCGTCGCGACGAACCCGAATCTTTCCTGCGCCTCGGGGGCGAGGTCGCTGATGATCAGTGCCTTGTTGTGCTGGTAGTTGTAGACCGCAGCGACGGCATTGGGAACGCCGATCGCGAGGGTCATGACGGGGACCGTGTACGGCCGAATTCTCACGCGCGGGCTGGTGGGCGGTGGGTCGACCAGGTTGCGGGCGCGTGCGTCGAGGCACAGGTCGAATTGCTGAGCCATTTCCTGGCCGGTGGCCCAGCGATCCTCCCTGTCGGGCGAGAGGCATTTGACGAGAATGCGTCGCAGCGTCGCCGGACAGTCTTCCGGCAGTTCGGACAGTGCCTGTGCGCCGACTCCCCCCCGGCGTGCACCGAGCAAGCCGTCGATGGCCGTACGGTCACCGGCAGCGGAATCGTCGGGGTCGGGGAACGGCTTGTGGCCGGTCAGTAGTTCCCACAGCACCACCGCGAGCGAGTACAGATCGCTGCGCGTGTCGAGATCTTCGGCGCGCCCCGGCCGACCGGGATGGCAGGCCTCCAATTGTTCCGGCGACATATAGCTCAGTGACCCGCCGAAATAAGCGACCGGGCTGTCTCCTGCCACGGCGCCGCTGAAGCTGATGTTGAAGTCGGCCAATTTGGGGACGCCCTCGGCAGTCAACAACACATTCGCCGGCTTGATATCGCGATGCAACACACCGCGTTCGCCCGCGTAGTCCAATGCATCCGCCAGTCGGCGTCCGATCCACGCCACCGTCTCCGGCCATGACAGATTCGAAATCTGTTCTCGCACAGTCGAGTCGGTGGGTCGAAGGCCGCCCTTTTCGGCGAGTGAGGCGTCGACGCTGTCGAGAAGTAGCCGTCCGCAGCGGTCGGCTTCTCGATTCGCCCTGACTCTTCCGAGCACATTGAGCAGGGTGCCTCCAGGCACGTACTGCATGTACAGCAGCCGCAGCCCGCGGTTCCGGAGAACACGTTGATCGAATACCCGAACGATGTAGTCGTGATCGAGCTGCGCCAAAGTCTGCGGTTCGGTGCCGCGGTCCTCGGAAATCTTCACCGCCACGATTCGTTGCATCGAGCGCTGCCTGGACAGGAACACCCGTGCGAAAGCGCCCCGGCCGAGTCCCATCAACAAGTCGAAATCATCCAACCGATCGCCGACGTCGAGGTCCTCGAGCTCGTCCTGGGATCCGGGGCGGGTCCATTCCAGTCCGGCGGAGGCGGTTCCCGTCGTGCCGGCGGCCGTGGGTTCCAGCTGGGTGGCATCGAGCTCCGACTCCGGCTCGGTCGGGGAAAGCTCGGTGGTTTCACCTGGTACGACGTTGAGCAACTCGGCCAACGCTGCTGCCTGCACCGGATACTCCGCGACGTAGTGGGACGGTGATACCGAGTCCCCGCTCTGACGTCGCACACAGAATTCGTCGTAGATCAATCCGGCCGGGAGCTGAGCCTCGGCGAGGTCGAACTCCGCGCAGTACTCCCGCAGTCGCTTCGGTAAGCGTGCACGCAACCAGCGCTCCTGGAGGTCGACCGAAATGAGTGCCGCGAGCCACCGATGCCGCAGAGTCGTCGAATCAGGCAGGAATTCGGCAAGGTCGGGCACCCAGGGATCAGCCGTCGAGGTACTCGTCCGCCAGGCGGATCTCAGCAGCTCAGCTGCTGCATCGGCGTGATCCGGCACTGCCATGCCGTCCGGATGGGTTGTGACACCCTCCGAATTTACGGTGACTCTGTCCGAGCCTGGCTGCACTTTGACAGAATAGACCCTCCAGCGTCGCTGTCCTCTGCCGAAAGCAGTAGGTCGGACAAGAAGACTGTGGTGGGGAACCTGTGGGGCAGGGGAGACGTTGAAGGGGGAGATGCGTTGTGCAACGCAGCAGTGTTGCCGGCCCGTTTGTGCACGTGATGCACCTGGGGCAGTCGGTTGCCGTTCGCGGTAACCTGGATCATCCGGTGCGCGGCCGGAGTCTGCGTACTGGAGAAGACTGGAAAGGACGAGGCCGTCTCGGCTGAAGCTGTATGAATCGGAAGACAGTTATACGGAACCTGGCCATCGTTTTCGGCGTCCTGATGGTGATCGCTGCCTTCAGCTACTTCGGAAACGACACACGCGGGTGGAAGACTGTCGACACGTCAGTGGCGATAGCACAGCTCGATTCCAAGAACGTCGACACAGCTCAGATCGATGATCGTGAGCAGCAGATACGCCTCGACCTCAAGTCCGGCAGCGACGCAACCGACGGCGAGACGAAGATCCTCGCCAAGTACCCGACCTCTGCGTCGGAGCAGATCTTCGACAAGGTCGGCCAGGACGGGCTGAAGAGCTACAACACCGTGGTGTCCCAGGACAGCTGGTTCAGTTCACTGCTGCTCTTCCTTCTTCCGATGATCATTCTGCTCGGCATCTTCGTGTTCTTCATGAGCCGTATGCAGGGCGGCGGTCGTGGTGGCGTGATGGGCTTCGGCAAGTCGAAAGCCAAGCAGCTCACCAAGGACATGCCCAAGACGACGTTCCAGGACGTCGCCGGTGCCGACGAGGCCGTCGAAGAGCTGTACGAGATCAAGGACTTCCTCCAGAATCCGGCTCGTTACCAGGCCCTCGGTGCGAAGATTCCGCGTGGCGTGCTGCTGTACGGCCCTCCCGGAACAGGCAAGACGCTCCTTGCGCGAGCAGTCGCCGGTGAAGCCGGAGTGCCGTTCTTCACCATCTCCGGCTCGGACTTCGTCGAAATGTTCGTCGGCGTAGGTGCCTCTCGTGTGCGCGACCTGTTCGAACAAGCCAAGCAGAACAGTCCCTGCATCATTTTCGTGGACGAGATCGACGCCGTCGGACGCCAGCGTGGTGCGGGCATGGGCGGCGGCCATGACGAGCGCGAGCAGACCCTCAATCAACTTCTGGTCGAAATGGACGGCTTCGGTGAGCGCACCGGCGTCATCCTCATCGCCGCCACCAACCGCCCCGACATCCTCGATCCAGCTCTTCTACGTCCCGGTCGATTCGACCGACAGATCCCCGTCGGGGTTCCCGACCTCGCTGGTCGACGCGCGATCCTGGCCGTCCACTCGGCGGGCAAGCCGGTGGCCCACGACGCCGATCTCGAAGGCCTCGCGAAACGCACGGTCGGCATGTCCGGTGCAGATCTCGCGAACGTCATCAACGAAGCAGCTCTGCTGACGGCACGCGAGAACGGCACCGTCATCACCGAAGCAGCTCTCGAGGAATCGGTGGATCGCGTCGTCGGTGGCCCCCGTCGTAAGAGTCGGATCATCAGTGAGCACGAGAAGAAGATCACTGCCTACCACGAGGGCGGGCACACGCTGGCGGCGTGGGCGATGCCCGATATCGAGCCCGTGTACAAAGTGACGATTCTCGCTCGCGGTAGAACCGGTGGCCACGCGATGACGGTGCCCGAGGACGACAAGGGCCTGATGACGCGCTCCGAGATGATCGCTCGTCTGGTCATGGCAATGGGTGGTCGTGCAGCCGAAGAACTCGTCTTCCACGAGCCGACCACCGGTGCTTCCTCTGATATCGACCAGGCCACCAAGATCGCGCGGGCAATGGTCACCGAATACGGCATGAGCAGCAAGCTAGGCGCAGTCCGTTACGGGCAGGAGCAGGGCGATCCGTTCCTCGGTCGCTCGATGGGTATGCAGTCCGACTTCTCGCACGAGGTCGCACGGGAGATCGACGAGGAGGTGCGCAATCTGATCGAAGCCGCGCACACCGAGGCCTGGGCGATCCTCAACGAGTACCGCGACATCCTGGACATCCTCGCCACCGAACTGCTCGAGCGCGAGACCCTCACCCGCAAGGATCTCGAAAAGATCTTCACGAGTGTCAGCAAACGCCCTCGAATCACCGCGTTCAACGATTTCGGCGCACGGATCCCATCCGACAAGCCACCAGTGAAAACACCACGTGAACTCGCTGCCGAGCGCGGGGAGCCCTGGCCCCCAGAGCCCATCGCCCCGAAGGTTGTTCCACCACAACAGTTCCCGCAGCCGACGTACGCAGGTTCGCCCCAGCTTTCCAAGGGTGGTCCGGGCAACTCCAGCGGTGGTTACGCCAACGGTGCGCCCACAGTGGGCAACAACCCAGCCGGCAACAACGGTGGTGGCCCGTACAACGGCGGTAGTCCGTACAACGGCGGTAGTCCGTACAACGGTGGCGGCCCTTACAACGGTGGCGCCCAGAACAGCAGCCCGTACAACGGCGGTCCTTACAACGGGGGCGCATACAACGGGGGCGCATACAACGGTGGTGCACCTTCCACCGGAGCACACAATGACGGCGCGCCCTACAACGGTGGCTCGTATCGCAAGCCGGAGCCACCGAAGAGCTCGCGTCCCGACTACGGCGCCCCGGCTGGATGGTCCGCGCCCGGCTGGCCTCCACGCGATCCGCTCGGTCCCGTTCAGGGCGGACCCCCAACGGGCTATTCGGAGGGCAATCGCTACACCGACCCCTCCTACCAGCCCCCGCAATATCAGCCCCCCGAGTACCCCCAGCCTGACAACCGCCAGCCTGAAAGCCGGGAACAAGAGTCCCAGGGGCAGGAAGCCCCTCGATGGGATCCTTTGAGCGGAGCCCTGCCGGATGACGCCGTTCGCGGCAGTGGGAACGAGGAGTCGAATCCACCCTGGGAGACCCCGAATCCGGACGGCGACCAGAACGATGGCCCCCGCACGCAACGCTGGGAAGGTCCGAACGGACAGCACTAGCTCGGTAGGCCCGAGGCGCCGCCGGATAGGCTGACTGTCAAACCTCGGGGCATCGGAGCCCCGCAACCGGAGGTACAAAGCTCAGTGTCAGTCAGGCAGATCGACCAAGACGGAGTAATACCCGGCGACCAGTTCGTCGCAGTGGCGACCGGAAACGCGTTCGATCAACCGCGCGCGGAGGCTGCAGTGCGCGAACTGCTCATTGCAGTCGGAGAAGACCCGGATCGACCGGGACTGCTCGAGACTCCCGCCCGCGTTGCACGCGCATACAAGGAGATCTTCGGAGGCCTCTACACCGACCCGGACGATGTCCTGAACACGACGTTCGACGAAGGCCACCAAGAATTGGTTCTCGTCCGCGACATTCCCATGTTCTCCACGTGCGAGCATCACCTCGTCTCGTTTCATGGAGTTGCACATGTCGGGTACATCCCGGGTAGCAGCGGGAAGGTGACCGGCCTTTCGAAGCTGGCGCGAGTGGTGGACCTCTATGCCAAGCGGCCACAGGTTCAGGAGCGTCTGACCAGTCAGGTTGCCGACGCGGTGATGCGCAAGCTGAGCCCACGCGGAGCTATCGTCGTCATCGAGGCAGAGCACCTGTGCATGGCTATGCGTGGCATCCGCAAGCCCGGAGCGAGTACGACGACATCGGCTGTGCGGGGCTTGTTCCAATCTTCTGCCGCCTCTCGGTCCGAAGCGTTGGATCTCATCCTGCGCAAATGACGCAAATGACTTTGCCCGTCGCACCCGTCGTCATGGGTGTCCTCAACGTGACTGCCGACTCGTTCTCCGACGGCGGGCGGTACTTGGACGTGGACGCAGCAGTTGCACACGGAACGAAACTTCACCGGACCGGCGTCGACATCGTCGACGTCGGCGGTGAATCGACGCGTCCGGGTGCCGATCGGATCGACCCTGCGGTCGAGGCGCGCCGAGTGGTGCCCGTCATTGCAGAACTGTCGGCGCGTGGCATCGCCACCAGCGTCGACACCATGCGGGCATCGGTAGCGGCGGCGGCTGTCGAAGCAGGGGTGTCGATCATCAACGACGTCTCCGGTGGCCGCGCAGATCCTGCGATGGCGTCGGTGGTCGCCGATGCCGGTCTGCCGTGGATTCTCATGCATTGGCGCTCGGCCGCCGATTACGTCCCCAAGGGGGCTGGTTCCCATTACGCCGGTGGCGCAGCCGCTCGTTACGCCGGTGGCGCAGTCGCGCATTACGACAGTGGCGCAGCCGCGCATTACGACGACGTCGTCGCCGATGTTCGGCGCGAACTGCTCGAGCAAGTCGACCGTGCGGTAGCGGCTGGGGTGGATCCGGCGGCCATCATTCTCGATCCGGGTCTCGGTTTCGCGAAGAACGCCGCGCACAACTGGGAACTGCTGCGAGCGCTACCGAAGTTCGTCGAGCTCGGCATGCCGATTCTGATCGGCGCGTCGCGTAAACGTTTTCTCGGCGCACTTCTCGAATCCGACGGTGAACCGAGACCTCCCGACGGTCGTGAAGTCGCAACAGCGGTCGTATCCGCGCTTGCGGTCGCTGGAGGAGCGTGGGGTGTTCGCGTCCACGACGCCCAGGCCTCACTGGACGCGGTGGCAGTGGTGAAAGCATGGCAGGGGCTGACAAGATGAGTGACCGAATCGAGTTGCGCGGGTTGAAAATTCGTGGCAACCACGGAGTGTTCGATTTCGAGAAACGTGACGGTCAGGACTTCGTCGTGGACATCACCGTCTGGATGGATTTGCGGCCTGCTGCCGCGACCGACGATCTGGCGAACACACTGCACTACGGCGAGCTTGCGGAAGCGGCAGCGGCGATCATCGCAGGTCCATCGCGGGACCTCATCGAAACCGTCGCAGCCGAAATCGCCGACGGAGTCATGGAGGACACGCGCGTCGATGCAGTCGAGGTGGTGTTGCACAAACCGTCGGCGCCGATCCCGCTCGCTTTCGACGACGTGGCGGTAGTTGCTTCGCGGAGTCGTCGGTGACGCGCGCGGTGCTGTCGATCGGCAGCAATGTCGGCGACTCGTATGCGCATCTGCGTTCGGTGACGTCCGCGCTCGGCGACCGCGTCGTTGCGGTGTCGTCGGTGTACTCGTCGGTGCCGTGGGGAGGCGTCGAGCAACAGGACTTTGTGAATGCGATCGTCGTAGCGGACGACGAACAGCGGGGCCCGTACGACTGGCTCGAGCTTGCTCGAGAACTGGAAAAGGCAGCCGACCGAGTGCGAGTCGAGCGTTGGGGACCGCGAAGTCTCGACGTCGACATCATTGCGTGTGACGACATTTCGAGTAGTGATCCACAACTGCTTCTTCCACATCCTCGAGCACACCAGCGAGCATTCGTCCTGGTGCCATGGCTCGAGGTCGATCAGAGTGCGTCGCTCGAAGTGGCCGGGGAGGTTCGGTCGGTGTGCGAATGGATCGAATCTCTGAGCGAGGAAGAACGGGCGGGCGTCCACCGCACGGACATGACACTGCCCACACCGAATGCGGCTCCATGACGGCCACGAAAATGAGAGATCTGCTCGGCCTCGCAGTCTTCGCGGCTCTCGCAACGTGGCTGCTCGTGCGATCGTTCTATGGATCGCTACCACCGATTCACGCGTTCGCTGGCGCGTCGCTCTACGTCGTCGCGATCGCCGAGACGGTGCTCGGCTTCGTGATCCGATCGCGTATCGAGAAACTGCGGGTCGGCGACGGGCCGAACCAGCTCCATCCGATCACCGCGGCCCGAGCGTTGGCCCTGGCCAAGGCATCTGCTCTGGTAGGCGCAGCAGCTGCCGGTGTGTGGTTCGGATTCTTGCTCCACATCGTCCCGCTCGCGTCCTCGGTGCGTGCCGCGTCCTCGGACCGGGCGGGTGTCATCGTCGGACTCGTTGCTGCAGTGGCCCTGGTGGGTGCGGCGCTGTGGCTCGAGCGTTGCTGCAGGACCCCGACCGACTCCGGTGACAGGCCCGAACGGTGAAGGGATTTACCGTTCCCGGCGCCGGATCGTTACCGCCGAAGCGGACGAGCATAGTCCCGCTTCCCCGTTTGTCGACGGTTCGCCAGCTACCCTGGACGTCATGACCGAACCGACTCGCGCGAAAGCGTCACGCCGTCAGCGGCGGAGTGCGAGCCAGCTTTTCATTGCAGCGCTGGTCGTATTCGGCATCATCGCCAGCATGTTGATGTTGTTCAGCGAAAACGTTCAGTGGCTACGTGTGGGCTTGGTCTCAGCGTTGTGGGCCGCGATCATCGGTGCGTTCGCGATGACGAAGTACCGCCGCGAAGCAGTGGCCGACCAAACCAGGGCCAAAGATCTTCAGACTGTGTACGAGCTGCAGCTCGCCCGTGAGATCTCGGCACGGCGGGAGTACGAACTCGGCGTGGAATCTCGCGTACGGAGCGAGGTAGCTGTCGAGACCAGCGAGATCGCGGCACTTCGAGCAGAACTGGCTCACCTACGCAACAACCTGCAACTATTGTTCGACGGCAATCTGCCCACCGAACGGGTGGCGCTGCGGGCCGATGCGACGCGTGTGCAGGAGCTCGGCGGTCGCAGCTACGCCAGCTACCAGCCGGCGCCTTCGGGCTTGTTCGTTCCCGGCAAATCTTCGCAGTCCTCTTCCTCTGGCACGGAGGGCCCGAACGCCCCTGTGCCCGGACTTGGAACGCCGTACGACGAGCCCGTCACAGCCGAGACGTCGGTGCTCTATCCCGACGTCCCCATCGGTAGCGAGGACATGCCCGGCGCGGGTTCTGTGCCCAGCGGGGGTTATGTGCCGAGCGAGCCGGCCCGTCGCGCAGAATCACAATCCCCGGCCAGCGGTCGACGCGTACCCACACCGCCGCAGGCCCCGGCTCCGACACCACCGCTGGTGAGTGAGCCCGTCGGCTATTCGTCCGATCGGTCGACGGCCGTCGAAGCCGAAGAACCGCTCGCGGCAGCCCAGCGGTCGGGCGCGAGTTCGCAACCATATTCGGGCCAGCCTTCTTCGAGCCCGCAGCCGTACGCGAGCCGGGTGTCCGAGCCTGAGGTTGTTGCGGAGTCGACGGAACAACCTGCACCGGTTCCCGAGGGAGCTGTGGCACCTGCACCCGACTCGAACACCGAGGACGTGGAAAGTCACGACATTTCGGAGCCCGCTCCCGACCCTCCGAGGCGACGGCGTCGAGCCGAGCCGGATGGTGATGGCGCGGGTGCACACTCCAATGGCCGTTCGGTGGCCGAGATCATGGCAGGAATGAAATCCAGCGACACCGAGCCGAGTGCACGTCGTCATCGACGCCGCGCCGACTGACCTGCTGACATCTCGTCCGAACGCTGGACGAGGTACCGAAGGGTGAAATAGATCACTGCTCAGGCCGTGGCCCGAGGATCCCGTTGCCGCTATCCTTCGTGCAGGACGTCTGGTACCCGCCGCGCGGGACTGGAACGAACGAGAGGAAGTTTCGGTGACCTCACCTGAGTTCAGGAGTGGTGCCCGCGGAATACCCCCAATGTCTGCCGACCCGGCACCTGCACGTTTGACCGTAGGTATCGTCTCCGCAGGACGGGTTGGTACCGCCCTCGGCGAGGCTCTGGAGCGCGTCGGGCATGTTGTGTTCGGTTGTGCTGCAGTATCGGAAGAATCCAAGGAGCGCGTACACACTCGCCTGCCGGATTCGCAGATCCTGCCTGTCGACGAGGTTGCCAGGCGTGCCGAGTTGCTGATCCTCGCCGTTCCGGACAACGAGTTGGCATCCATCGCTGCTGGGTTGGCGGCAACCGGTGTCGTTGCCCGGGGAAAGCTCGTCGTGCACACCTCCGGCGCGAATGGCATCGGCATCCTCGCCCCATTGGCCGCGCAAGGTGCGATCCCGTTGGCGATTCACCCGGCCATGACGTTCACCGGCGGTCCCGAGGACACCGATCGGCTGGCCGCTGCATGCTTCGGGATTACGGCAGCCGACGAGATCGGCTATGCCGTCGCGCAAGCATTGGTTCTGGAACTCGGCGGTGAACCGGTTCATGTCGCCGAAGAGAATCGCGCGCTCTATCACGCAGCGTTGGCTCACGGGTCCAACCACCTCGTCACTCTCGTAGCCGATGCCGTCGACGCGTTGCGAGTCGCACTCGACGGCCCAGGTTTTCCCGGAATCGATTCCGAACCCGAAGCAGCGCAGCGTGTTCTCGGTCCGCTCGTGCGAGCAGCGTTGGACAACGCATTGCGGCACGGGCAGAGCGCACTTACCGGGCCTGTGGCGCGAGGCGACGTTGCCGCAGTTCAGAAGCATCTGGACGTGCTCAGCGACGTCGATCCCGCGATTGCAGCGGGATACCGCGCGCTCTCGCTCAGATCCGCACAACGCATGGGATCGAAGCCCGAACTCATCGAGATTCTGGAAGGCGAGTTATGACCCTGGCAGGTAGCCACAAGGCGGGGGAGTTGACAGTTCATCACGATCCGACTGTCGTCTCCGCGGTGTCGAAGGCACTGCGCGGTGTCGGCAGGCAGATAGCGCTGGTACCGACCATGGGCGCGCTGCACGCCGGGCACATCCATCTGGTTCGGCAGGCCAAACGCACCGGCGCAGTGGTGTTCGTGTCGATCTTCGTCAATCCCCTGCAGTTCGGCGACGGGGAAGACCTCGAGGCCTATCCACGCACTCTCGACGCGGACGTGGAGTTGCTGGCAAGCGAGGGCGTCGAGATCGTCTTCGCGCCTTCGGCGTCGGATATGTACCCGGCCGGACCACGCACGACCGTGCTCCCCGGTCCACTCGGCAGCGAGATGGAGGGTGCAAGCCGGCCGACGCATTTCGCCGGGATGCTCACCGTGGTGACCAAGCTGTTGCAGATCACCTCCCCGCATGCAGCGTTCTTCGGTGAGAAGGATTACCAGCAGCTGACATTGATCCGACAGCTGGTGCGAGATCTGAACTTCGACGTGAAGATCTTCGGTGTCCCCACCGTGCGCGAGCAGGACGGGCTCGCATTGTCTTCTCGCAATCGCTATCTCGACGACGCCCAGCGTTCGGCAGCCATGGCATTGTCGGCGGCGCTGGTAGCCGGGGCTCACGCCGCAGCGGGCGGAGCCGAAGTGATTCTGGCTACTGCGGGCGAAGTGCTCTCGGCGGTACCAGAGGTGAAGGTCGACTATCTCGAACTTCGAGGTGTCGATCTCGGACCTGCTCCCGAGCGTGGTGACGGTCGACTTCTCGTGGCCGCCACGCTGGGCACCACCCGACTCATCGACAACGTCGGTGTCGCTGTCGGGACCGGCTTTCTGGAATACCCCGACGACCCGAAGAATTGAAGGGATAAAACATGTTTCGCACAATGATGAAGTCCAAGATTCATCGCGCGACCGTAACCCACGCGGACCTGCACTACGTAGGTTCGGTGACCGTGGACCAGGACCTGATGGAGGCGGCCGATCTGCTCGAAGGTGAGCAGGTGACCATCGTCGACATCGACAACGGCGCACGGTTGGAAACCTATGTCATCACCGGCGAGCGTGGCAGTGGGGTGATCGGTATCAACGGTGCCGCAGCACATCTGGTCGATCCTGGTGATCTGGTCATTCTCATTGCCTACGGCGTGATGAACGAGCAGGAATGCAAGGACTACGCACCCCGCGTGGTGTTCGTCGACGAGAAGAACAATCCCGTCGAACTCGGTAGTGACCCTGCATATGCACCCGAGGGTTCGGGCCTGATCACACCTCGCACGCTCCGTGCCGATTCCGTACTGGTGTAAAAATGCTGCTTGCGATCGACATTCGCAACACATCGATGACACTCGGCCTCTTCAGTGGCAGTGGTGATCACGCAAAGTTGTTGCGTGATTGGCGGATGCGAACGGATTCGCGAATAACGGCGGACGAGCTGGCATTGATGCTCCGCGGCCTTCTCGGCGACGACGTCGATCAGATCACCGGTGTGAGCGCCCTGTCGACCGTGCCTTCGGTGCTGCGAGAAATGCGGACGATGTTGACCCGCTACTGGGAGCACATTCCGCACGTGGTCGTCGAACCTGGTGTGCGAACGGGTGTTCCGCTGTTGGTCGATAACCCCAAGGAGGTCGGCGCCGATCGGATCGTCAACACCCTTGCGGCGCACGATTTGTACGGGAGCGCCTGCATCGTCGTCGACTTCGGCACCACGACCTGTGTCGACGTCGTCTCCGCCAAAGGCGAATTCCTCGGCGGGGCTATTGCGCCTGGTTTGGAAATCTCCACCGCTGCAATGTCTTCCAGATCAGCAGCATTGCGGGAGATCGAGTTGATGCGACCCCGCTCGGTGGTCGGAAAGAATACCGTCGAATGCATGCAGTCCGGTGCCGTGTTCGGATTCGCCGGGTTGGTCGACGGATTGATCGGTCGCATCCGTCGCGAACTCGCCGACTTCTCCGGGACGGACGTGGCAGTGATCGGTACCGGCGCCAGTGCCCCGCTCATCATGGGGGAGAGCAGCGCGATCGAGCACCACGAGCCAGACCTGACGCTAGAGGGCCTGCGCTTGGTCTACGAGCGCAATCTTGCGAAACGACGCGTGCGCTAGCGCTTGCAGGCGGCGTGTGTAACAATCTTTCTCGTGATGACGTGCATGGGACCCCAGGAGTGTTGTCGAGGCTGATCGCTGCCTCGTTCGAACATCGACTCTGGAGTACCTCCCGTGCTTTCCACACCTGTCTTTATTTCTTCACCGGTGCGCTCTGCTTCCCACCGCGCCCGTTCCGCACCTCAGCTATCGCTACCTACTCGGCTCAGACCACATGACCTACTGCGCATCACCGACCAGGGCGCCTCGGACGTTCTCGACGGCCGATTCGACGACATCCTGCCCGAGAGCGGTCTCTGGCCGACCGAAGAACGCTGGTCAGCCCGTTTGCACGCCGACGACGACCTGGACGTCTGGCTCATCAGCTGGGTACCGGACAAGTCCACCGAGCTTCATGATCACGCGGGTTCGATCGGCGCTTTGACCGTCCTCAGTGGCTCCCTCATCGAATCTCGTTGGGCTGGAAATGAACTGAAGAGCCGGCACCTCGATGCCGGGGATCAAGCATCGTTCCCGCTCGGGTGGGTGCACGACGTCATACATGCACCGGACACCACCGCGCCCGGTCCGACGCTCAGCGTTCACGCTTACTCGCCACCGCTGACAGCAATGTCCTACTACGAAGTGACCGAGCACTCCTCGCTCCGGCGAACCCGTACCGAGCTGACCGACGAACCCGAAGGTGCATCGAAATGACGATCGTCGAAATGTTGGATCAGGCGCGCAGCCGCATCGAGCGCACCACCGTCTTCGAGCTTCGCGACGCGATTGCGCGTGGTGCCGTCGTCGTCGACATTCGGCCTCAAGCGCAACGTGCCGTCGAGGGCACGTTGCCCGGCGCGCTTGCCATCGAGCGCAACGTGCTGGAGTGGCGCCTGGATCCGACGAGTGACGCCCGGCTCGCTGTCGCAGTCGATCACGATGTCGAGTGGATCGTCATCTGCTCCGAGGGTTACACCTCCAGCCTCGCTGCGGCCTCGTTGCAGGATCTGGGGCTTACGAAGGCCACCGACCTCGTCGGCGGGTATCAGGCACTGAAGTCGGCCGGGCTGCTCGGCGTGCTGACCAAGGCCAAGCACACCGTCCGTGAAGCAAAGGCCGTCAGTGCGCACTGATTCTCCTGTTGTGGGGTTCGACAGATAAAGTGTGCGCCTGTGACTGATTCAGCTTCCTCCACCGCCGACGACACTCCGGAACAGATTCGGATCCGTCGCGCCAAGCGGGACCGGTTGCTCGAACAGGGACGTGAGGCGTACCCCGTGTCCGTAGCGCGGACGCACAGGTTGCTCGAGATTCGTGACCGGTACTCCAACCTCGAAGCGGATGCGAAGACTGGCGTGCTCGTCGGACTTGCCGGTCGCGTAATTTTCGTCCGTAATACCGGCAAGTTATGTTTCGCCACGCTCCAGGAAGGCGACGGAACTCAACTCCAGGCAATGATCAGCCTCGCGGGTGTCGGTGAGGATGCCCTGGCGGCGTGGAAGTCGGACGTCGATCTCGGTGACTTCGTCTTCGTACACGGCGAGGTCATCAGCTCCCGTCGCGGCGAGCTCAGCGTGATGGCCGATTCGTGGGAGATCGCGTCGAAGGCTCTCCGGCCGCTCCCGGTGGCACACAAGGAACTGAACGAAGAGACGCGTATCCGGCAGCGATACTTGGATCTGATCACGCGCCCGGAAGCGCGCGCGGTCGCCCGCAAGCGCATCGCCGTCGTACGTGAACTACGCAACGCACTGGAGCGAAGGGGCTTTCTCGAAGTCGAGACGCCGATGCTGCAGACCTTGCATGGCGGAGCTGCCGCTCGCCCCTTCGTCACCCATTCCAATGCACTCGATACGGACCTGTTTCTTCGTATCGCACCCGAACTGTTTCTCAAGCGTTGCGTCGTGGGCGGCATCGAGAAGGTTTTCGAGATCAACCGCAACTTCCGCAACGAAGGCGCCGACTCCTCGCACTCTCCCGAATTCGCGATGCTCGAAACCTACGAGGCGTACGGAACCTACGACGACTCGGCGAAGATGACTCGTGAGCTCATCCAAGAGGTTGCCGAGGCTGCGCTCGGCACTCAGGTGATCCTGCTGCCCGACGGCACGACCTACGACATGAGCGGGGAGTGGACGACGCTCGAGATGTACCCGTCCTTGTCGGATGCGCTCGGAATCGTCGTGACGCCCGATACCACGGTCGAGGAACTTTTGGCCCTGGCGGAGAAGATCGGGGTCGACGTGCCGCTCAAGGACGGCAAGCCGATCTACGGTCACGGCAAGCTCGTCGAAGAGCTGTGGGAAAACCAGATCGGTAACGATTTGTTCGCGCCGACCTTCGTTCGTGACTTCCCCGTCGAGACGTCTCCGCTGACTCGTCAGCACCGCAGCAAGCCGGGCGTTACCGAGAAGTGGGATCTCTACATTCGCGGGTTCGAATTGGCGACGGGCTATTCCGAACTGGTCGACCCGGTCATCCAGCGGGAGCGTTTCGAAGATCAAGCACGTCAGGCCGCGGCCGGCGACGACGAGGCTATGGTTCTCGACGAGGACTTCCTGGCCGCGATGGAGCAGGGCATGCCTCCGACCACGGGCACGGGCATGGGAATCGACAGGCTCCTCATGGCGCTGACAGGACTAGGTATCCGAGAGACGATTCTGTTTCCGATCGTGAAGCCGTCTCAGGGCTGACTTGCCAGCAAAGTTTATTGTTCGCCAACAGCGGACACCCGAGGGGAAACGAATTGCCCCGACGGCGCGTTATGAACAGTAAGCAGGCACATAGGTCCGTCACTACAGATCAGAGATGATCTATAGAGGGGGTCGAGGGTCGGCAAGTGAACCTTCGGCCAACTAGAGTAAGGCTGGAGGCGTGGATACCTTTCGGCATCTGCGTGAGACTTACCTTCAAATGCCGGCGAACCCGATTTACCAAATACCGTGGTGCTAGAAGACCTGGTGGGCGGAGTGCTACCACCCACCGAGAAGTGAGGGAGAGCGATGTTCGAGAGGTTCACCGATCGCGCGCGGCGTGTTGTCGTCCTGGCTCAAGAAGAAGCCCGGATGCTCAACCACAACTACATCGGCACGGAACACATCCTGCTCGGTCTCATCCACGAGGGTGAGGGCGTCGCAGCGAAGTCTCTGGAGTCGCTGGGTATCTCCCTCGAAGGAGTCCGCAGCCAGGTCGAGGAGATCATCGGTCAGGGCCAGCAGGCTCCGTCCGGTCATATCCCGTTCACCCCGCGCGCCAAGAAAGTACTCGAGCTCAGTCTGCGTGAAGCACTGCAGCTCGGCCACAACTACATCGGCACCGAGCACATCCTGCTGGGTCTGATTCGCGAAGGCGAAGGCGTCGCGGCTCAGGTACTGGTCAAGCTCGGAGCCGACCTCAACCGGGTGCGTCAGCAGGTTATCCAGCTGCTCTCCGGTTACCAAGGCAAGGAGCCGTCCGAGAGCGGGAGCGGACGCGGCGATGCAGGTACGCCGTCGACGTCGCTGGTTCTCGACCAGTTCGGACGCAACCTGACTCAGGCTGCACTCGAAGGCAAGCTCGATCCGGTCATCGGTCGCGCGAAAGAAATCGAGCGCGTCATGCAGGTGCTCTCGCGCCGCACAAAAAACAACCCCGTGCTCATCGGTGAGCCCGGTGTCGGTAAGACTGCAGTCGTCGAGGGCCTGGCGCAGGCGATCGTCAACGGCGAGGTCCCCGAGACTCTCAAGGACAAGCAGCTCTACTCCCTCGACCTCGGGTCGTTGGTTGCCGGTAGCCGGTACCGCGGTGACTTCGAAGAGCGCCTCAAGAAGGTCCTCAAGGAGATCAACACCCGCGGCGACATCATCCTGTTCATCGACGAACTGCACACTTTGGTGGGTGCCGGTGCGGCCGAGGGTGCTATCGACGCGGCTTCGATCCTCAAGCCGAAGCTCGCTCGCGGTGAGCTGCAGACCATCGGTGCCACCACTCTCGACGAGTACCGAAAGTACATCGAGAAGGATGCCGCTCTCGAGCGTCGTTTTCAGCCGGTCCAGGTCGGCGAGCCGAACGTCGAGCACACCATCGAGATCCTGAAGGGTCTTCGTGATCGGTACGAGGCTCACCACCGCGTTTCGATCACCGACGGCGCACTCGTCGCAGCTGCCACATTGGCCGATCGCTACATCAACGACCGGTTCCTGCCGGACAAGGCGATCGACCTCATCGATGAGGCCGGCGCACGGATGCGTATTCGTCGGATGACCGCGCCACCAGATCTGCGTGAGTTCGACGACAAGATCGCCGACGCACGTCGGGAGAAGGAGTCCGCGATCGACGCGCAGGACTTCGAGAAGGCCGCGAATCTGCGCGACAAGGAGAAGCAGCTCGTCTCCCAGCGCGCCGAGCGTGAGAAGCAGTGGCGGAGCGGTGACCTCGACGTGGTCGCCGAGGTCGACGACAACGAGATCGCCGAGGTCCTCGGAAACTGGACCGGTATCCCCGTGTTCAAGCTCACCGAGGAAGAGACCACTCGTCTGCTCCGCATGGAAGATGAACTGCACAAGCGGATCATCGGCCAGGTCGAGGCAGTCAAGGCCGTCTCGAAGGCAATCCGTCGTACCCGTGCGGGCCTGAAAGATCCGAAGCGCCCGTCGGGCTCGTTCATCTTCGCCGGCCCGTCCGGTGTCGGTAAGACCGAGCTGTCGAAGGCACTCGCGAACTTCCTGTTCGGCGAGGACGACGCCCTCATTCAGATCGACATGGGCGAGTTCCACGATCGCTTCACCGCTTCGCGGTTGTTCGGTGCTCCTCCCGGTTACGTCGGGTACGAAGAGGGCGGTCAGCTCACCGAGAAGGTCCGCCGCAAGCCGTTCTCCGTCGTTCTGTTCGACGAGATCGAGAAGGCACACCAGGAGATCTACAACACCCTCCTGCAGGTGCTCGAAGATGGCCGTCTCACCGACGGCCAGGGACGCACGGTCGACTTCAAGAACACCGTGTTGATCTTCACCTCGAACCTCGGTACCGCGGACATTTCGAAGGCAGTCGGTCTCGGCTTCTCCTCGGGTGAAGGCACCGGATCGAACTACGAGCGGATGAAGCTCAAGGTCAACGACGAGCTGAAGAAGCACTTCCGCCCCGAGTTCCTCAACCGTATCGACGACATCGTCGTGTTCCACCAGCTCACCAAGGACGAGATCGTCCAGATGGTCGACCTCATGCTCAACCGAGTCGAAGGTGCGCTCAAGAACAAGGACATGTCGATCGAGGTCACCGAGAAGGCCAAGTCCCTGCTGGCCAAGCGTGGATTCGACCCGGTACTGGGTGCGCGGCCACTGCGTCGCACCATTCAGCGCGAGATCGAGGACGCGTTGTCGGAGAAGATCCTGTTCGGCGAGGTCGAAGCCGGCCAGATCATCCTCGTCGACGTCGAGAACTGGGACGGCGAAGGCTCGGGCGAGGACGCCAAGTTCACGTTCCGCGGTGAGAAGAAGCCGATCAGCGTTCCTGACGAACTGCCCGTTGACCTGGCCAAGGCCACCGGCGACAGTGACACGACTAGTCAGTAGTTTTGGTTCAGTAGTTTCCGCTCAGCGGGCCGTGCTCCGAAAGGGGTGCGGCCCGCTTTGTCGTCCGCGGGCTGGGTGGTTCGCCCGCTCCGTCCGCTCCTGACTCCCCACCGCTTCAATGGTCCACTCATACGATTTGATGGCTTCGATGTCACATTCAAGCGGCGGCGGATCCGACGGATTCGCACTCAGAAGGTGAGGCGGAGAACGCAACGCTGGGTTCTACTGAGTGCGTGACTACTCTCGACAGGCACACAGCACCCGCGCGGGCCGGATTGGTTCTGTTCGTCCTCATCCTTGTTGCTTCCGTGGCAAACCTGAATTTGGCGGTCGCCAACGTCGCCCTGCCTGAAATCGGTCGAGACTTCGACGCCAGTCAGACGCAGCTCAATCTGATCGCGGTCGCGTATTCGCTCGGCCTCGCTGGTTCGGTCCTCTATCTCGGTGCTCTCGGGGACCGTTATGGGCGCAAACTGTTGTTGGTTCTAGGAATGGGACTGTCGATACCAGCCTGTGTCATCGCCGGTTTCGCTCCCAATTTCGAGATCCTGTTCGGTGCGAGGTTGCTCGGTGGTGTGGCCGCGGGCATGGCCTACCCGACGACCCTGGCACTGATCACTGCGTTGTGGGCCGGTGCTTCGCGCACGAAAGCAATCGCGCTGTGGTCGGCTCTCGGCGGCGCCATGTCGGCGCTGGGACCACTGTTGTCCGGGGCGTTGCTGGAGAAGTTCGAATGGGGATCGGTCTTCCTGGTGACGTCGCCGCTGGCGTTACTCGCCCTGGTTCTGGCAGCTGCCTTCGTGCCTGGGCATGTGAACGAAACAACGGATCCGGTGGACAATCTCGGCGGAATCGTCTCGGTCGTGTTCATCGCGGCGCTGGTGCTCAGCATTAATTTTGCGCCGGTGGACGGTATGGGAGCCGTCGCCCTCGGTCTGGGTGTGATTGCGCTTGCAGCGGGGGCGGTATTTCTCCTCCGGCAGAGTCGCACGTCGTTTCCGCTGTTCGATCTGAAGATCGCACGTCGTAGGATATTTTGGGTCGCGGCTCTGGCCGGGATCATCGTGTTCGGTTCGTTGATGGGTGTCATCTTCGTCGGCCAACAGTTTCTGCAGAACGTTCTCGGTTACTCGACGCTTGCCGCCGGCGCGTCGACGCTACCCGCGGCTGCTGCGATGGTGCTGGTGGCTCCGCAGTCGGCGAAGTTGGTGGAGCGCCGGGGGTCGCGATTCACCTTGCTGCTCGGCTACCTCTTCATCCTTCTCGGATTGGTGATGGCCTGGCTGACATGGAAGGAAGACGTCTCCTATGCAGTGGTGGCGATCAGTTACGTGCTGCTCGGCATCGGAGTCGGGCTTGCAGGCACACCGGCCTCGCGTTCGTTGACCGGCTCGGTGCCGGTCGCTCGCGCCGGCATGGCCTCGGGAACAGCGGATCTCCAGCGCGATCTTGGCGGAGCAATCATGCAATCGACATTGGGTGCGCTGCTCACCGCTGGGTATGCGGCATCGTTGGCCTCGCAGATTTCGAGTTCGCCGGATGCGAGCAGCATCAGCGCGGAGACCCAGTCGATTCTCACCAAGTCGTTCTCGTCGGCAACCGATTTGGCGAGCAGCTACCCGCAGTACGCCGATCAGATCATCGGTGCAGCCAAACAAGCTTTTCTCGACGGCGATCAAATGTCTTATGCCGCGGCGATAATCGTGGTTCTGGTCGGTACTGTACTGGTCTTCTTCGCTTTTCCGGGTCGTGAGGAGGAGAAAAAGCTTCTCGCTCAATATCATTCGATCGACGCTGTTCGATCTGCAACGCCGATCGACTAACCCGGTTAGCCTGGGATTCTCCGGGCTCATCCGAGCCTGTATCGAACGAGGAGTCGAAAAGCGATGCCTACACGCACTTCACGCACGGCCTGGAACGGAACCTTGGAGAAGGGGTCGGGTCAGGTCGAGTTGACCAGTTCGGGTGCTGCGACGTTCGACGTGTCCTTCCCCAAGCGCGCGGCTGAAAACGCCGATGGCACGACGAGTCCGGAGGAGCTCATCGCTGCAGCGCATTCGGCTTGTTATGCGATGCAACTGTCGGCCGTGATCGCGGAGGCGGGCGGCACTCCGCAGATCCTCGACGTGACTGCTGAGGTCTCGCTCGGACCGGATACGCCGGGCTTCAAGCTCACCGGGATCAAGCTGACCGTCCGAGCCGAAGTCGACGGTCTCGACGCCGACGGTTTCGCGAAGGCTGCGCAGGCCGCGAAGGAAACCTGTCCGGTGAGCAAAGCGCTGACCGGGGTCGACATCACTTTGGATGCTGCACTCGAATCCTGATTTTCATCGGGCTCTGCTCAGAGTGAAATCTGACCAATCCGCTGACGTTCTCGCTCCGAATGTCCACTGTTGGACCGTTTCTACTCGGTGTCGGGCACGGCTGTAGTCGGTGGACAAGGGGACGCTCTGAAAAGGATGCGCTGGTCGAGGTTTCTGCTGTTGGGCTTGTCGGGCACGGGGTTGTACCTTGTATTGCCCGCAGGCCTGCCGCGCTCGCTCGCCAATGGCGTACTGATGGCGGCGGCGCTTGGCTTCGTGGTCTTCGGCGCCCGGATGAATCGGTCGGTGAACGGCGTCAGCTGGACGCTGTGGGTTGTAGGCCTGCTCGCGTGGGGTTTGGGCAATCTCGTCGGCAACCCGAGTCACAGGATGATGATGTCCTGGGCAGATGTTCTTTGGGTCGGCGGCCATCTGGCCCTCATCGTCGGGTTACTTCTGTTCAGGGTGGGAAACACGCGAGCGTTCCGGGTTGAGGACATCCTCGAGGGAGCGATCGTCGCCATCGGTGTCGCACTGGCGACATGGATGGTTGTCACACAGGCGCGGGTCGAATCAACGCTGGACATGACGTCCTTCATTCATCACTGGCAGGCCATCGTCTACGCCGGAGCCGGCGGTTTTCTCGTATCGCTGATGGTGATTCTGTTGCTGTCGAAAAGGGCACGGAAGGCGCCGTTCGCACTGGCTGCTTGTGCATTTCTGTTCTTTTTCGCTGGTACCTGGATTTCGCGTGTCGCCGTCAGCGTCGAAGTGCGCGACTCGGCCCTCGTCCAGGCCTGCTGGCTCACTGGTTTCGTCCTCGCCGGCTCGGTGGCCTTGTATCCGCCTTCTCGTGCCTGGAAACCCCGTCGGGGTCCGAAGTCGCACTTCGTGCTCGATCGCACCCGCCTGGTCGGGTTGGGGTTGGCAATACTGATGGCACCCACGGTGATGGCAGTGCAGCTGGCGCGCGGGCTTCCAGCAGCCGAGTGGGGATGGGTGGTGCTCGGCTCCACGATGGTGATCATTGCGCTTGCGGCGGCCCGGATAGCGTGTTTCCTGCTGGTGCTACGCAGGCAGGCTGCGGCGCTGACCCATGCGGCCATATCCGACCCCGTTACCGGGCTTGCGAATCGCACCCACCTCGTGGAGCTCCTCGACCGGTCGATCCAGTCCGCAGGCGAGGCCGGGATTGTGGTGATGGTCGTGGACATCGACAGGTTCGCCCACGTCAACGAGACGTTCGGTTATGCCGTCGGCGATCGGGTGCTGCGGGAGATTGGGGACCGGTTGGTCTCGGCAGCCGTCGTAGATGCAGTAGTCGGAAGATTGGGTGGCGATCAGTTCGTCGTGTCCGTCCCCGCAGACTCGATGGAGCTGTCGCCGTCTCGGTGGGCCGAGCACTTGCAGCGTGCGGTGAATCGCACCATGTTCGTCACCGATATCAACGTCGCGCTCGAGGCCACAGTCGGAATGGCCTTGTCGGCAGATCAGCCCTGTGTCGATCCGCAAGGATTGTTGCAACATGCGCATGTGGCCCTGACGTCGGCCAAGCACGAGCACACTCGACTATCGGTGTACGCACCCTCCATGGACTGCGATCGCCACGAGCAGATGCGTTTGCTGGGGGAATTGAAGACAGCGCTGAACGAACGCCAGCTCACGGTATTCTTTCAACCCTGTCTCGATCTCGGATCTGGATCGGTCACCGGCGTCGAAGCGCTCATTCGTTGGCAGCATCCGCGAGAGGGCCTGATCGCCCCCTCGGCGTTTCTTCCCGATGCCGAGCGCACCGGCATGCTTCCCGCGATCACCGCCTACGTTCTCGAGGATGCGCTGGCGTGCTGCAGCGCGCTGCGCCGCAATGGATCGAACATTCGGGTCGCGATCAATCTTTCGGTCCGGAATCTGATCGACCCCACGCTCGTCGGGCAGGTTGATCGGGCACTCCAGCGTCACAATCTGCCTCCGGCGGCTGTGGAATTCGAAGTGACCGAGACCTCGGCAATGACCGATACTCGTCGGTCGGTCGATTCCCTTGTCGCGCTACGCGATCTGGGTGTGACCATTGCGATCGACGACTATGGGACCGGATACAGCTCGCTGGCATATTTACGTTCGCTGCCCGTTCAGACTCTGAAGATCGACAAGTCGTTCGTGACGGCGATGGTTTCTCAGCCCATCAATGCCTCGATCGTGCGGTCGACGATCGACCTTGCACGCAGTCTCGGAATGAACGTGGTGTCGGAGGGGGTCGAGGACGGGGACACGTTGAATCGACTTCGCGCACTCGGGTGTGATGGCGCGCAGGGCTTCTATATCGGACGTCCGGTGCCGGCCGAAGAGCTGGAGGAGTCGATCACCCGCATCGAACGCGAGCTCTCCGTCGCAGCGTTGCAGGAACGATTGCCGACGGCCAACTCCCCGGCGGGGCATCAGGCCTTGGCTGCGACGTCCAGGACTACTTCGAATTCGAGTAGCGATGCTCCGGAGGCGACGGGCTTGGCGCGCTCGCCCGAATGCGCTGCCCTGGCTGGGCCCGCCGACCAGGCCTGGAATGCTTCCTCGGTCTCCCATTGGGTCACCACGAAGTAGCGGGTTTCACCCTTGACCGGGCGCAGGAGTTGGAATCCGATGAAACCCGGCGAACCTTCCACAGCGCCGGCGCGGGCGGCGAATCGCTTCTCCAATTCCGCGCCTGCACCCTCGGGAACTTCGATTGCATTTATCTTCACGACAGCCATGACCGAGAGGCTACTCGGTCGTGCGGAGAGCTACAGTCGTGACGATGCTGTACGACGAGGGTGGGGACGGGCGACCGATCTTGCTGTTGCACGGGTTGATGGGTAGCGCGCGAACGTGGCGCCGCCAGGTGCCATGGCTGCGTGCGTTCGGCCATGTCTACACCTACGACGCGCCGGGGCACGGCAGGCCCGCTCCGCGCGGGATCGGTACCGAGGCCTTCGTCGAGGACCTGACTGCTCATGCGGAGCAACTCGGGGAATGTGTCGTCATCGGGCATTCGATGGGTTCGCTGCACGGCTGGTGTCTCGCCGCGGCGAGACCCGATCTGGTGGCAGGGTTGGTCGTCGAGGACATTGCACCGGACTTCCGCGGGCGTACGGCCGATGACTGGGCTGCACTCATTCGTCGGTGGCCACAGCCGTTCGTGACCGAATCGGCGGTACGGGAGTTCTTCGGCGACGTCGCAGGGCACTACTTTCTGGATTCCTTCGAGCGTCGAAACGACGGCTGGTATCTGCACGGTGAGGTATCGACGTTCGAGGCGATCTCGCAGGAGTGGGGTACGAGGCACTTCTGGAACGAGTGGGAATCCGTCGCCGCTCCGTCGTTGCTGATCGAGGGTGCGTCCGGAATCACACCACCGGGACAGATGCGTCGTATGCACGAGAGGAACGCCAAGTCGAGCTACGTACTGATTCCAGAGGCGGCGCACCTCGTGCACGATGAGCAACCCGAGCTCTACCGCGCAGCTGTGGAAGCGTTCCTCCGACAACTACCATGACGCGAATGTCCCTGGTGAAGCTCAACGGAATCGATATCAACTTCGACGTCAAAGGTACCGGCCCTCTCGTCGTGTTGGTGATGGGATCGGGGAGCCCGGGGCGGGTGTGGCAGACACACCAGGTGCCGGCACTGGTGAAGGCGGGCTTCCAGGTCCTCACGTTCGACAACCGAGGGATAGCGCCGTCGTCCGAGTGCGGCGGCGGCATGGTGCTCGACGATCTGGTGGCCGACACCGCCGCGTTGATCGAGCACGTGGGCGCAGCGCCGGCACGAGTCGTCGGAACGTCGATGGGCTCACGTGTCACCCAAGAGTTGGCGTTGGCGCGGCCGGATCTCGTGTCGCACGCAGTGATGATGGCGACGTACGGCCGTTCGTCGCCGATGCAGAAGGCCATGGCCCAGGGCGAAAGAGATCTGTACGACGCGAGCATCACACTCCCGGCGACCTACCGCGCGGCAATCACCGCAATGAACAATTTCGCACCGAAAACGCAGCGCGACGAGGCGGTAATCGGTGACTGGCTCGCCGTCATGGAGTTCTCCGGTGGCACCAGATCGGCGGGTAAGCGTGCTCAGATCGGCCTCGAAATGCGTGCCGGTTCCGAACGACTCACCGCCTATCGCACGATTGCAGCCAAGACCCTCGTGGTGGGATTCGCCGACGATCGGCTCATCCCCGTCCATCTGAGTCGCGAAGTCGCGCAGGCGATTCCGGGTGCTCGATACGAGGAGATCCCGGACACCGGACACTTCGGTTACCTCGAGCGGCCAGAGAAGGTCAACGAAGTGCTCATCGATTTCTTGCGCTGACACTCGGGGTCACCGACTATCCGAGACCGGTCGGGGACCCCGCATCACCGGCCAGCCCGAAAAGCCCTGCCGCCGTCTGCTCGATCAGACCGTCCACGAGCAGGGAATCCAAGGCGCGATCGCGTTGCCCGGGGTCGCTGAGCCACACGACGTCCAATCGTGACCGATCCACCGGACCGTCGGTTTCACGTAGAACCGACATCAGTTTCCCGCGGACCTGCCGGTCGGTGCCCGCGAACTTCTGCACCTTCTTGGCGGGTCCGCTGTATGCAGGGCGGCCCGCTTCGATCCAGGAGCACTCCGGTAGCGGGCACAGCAAACAGGCAGGGTTCTTCGCGGTGCAGATCAGCGCGCCCAATTCCATCAGTGCTGCCGAATACCTTGATGCGCGCGCGTCCCCCACGGGAAGCAACGCCTCGACGTCGGCGAGATCTCGTGTCGTCGACGGGTTACCCGGTTCCGCGGCGCCGTGCACTGCCCGAGCGACGACGCGTCGAACATTGGTGTCGACGACGGGAACTCGCCGGCCGTACGCGAAGCATGCGACAGCGCGCGCGGTGTAAGCGCCGATGCCGGGCAACGACAGCAGCGTCTCGACGTCCTGCGGCACGGCGTCGCCGTGCTCGGCGGCCAGAATTCCCGCGCACTGATGCAAACGCAACGCCCGACGCGGATAGCCCAACTTGCCCCATGCGCGCAGCACATCGGCTTGTGAGGACGCAGCCATCTTCGACGGGACGGGCCACCGTGCGACCCACTCTTCCCAGATCGGAGCAACGCGGGACACAGGCGTCTGCTGCAGCATGATCTCGCTCATCAGAATCTGCCAAGCGCTGACACCTGGCCGTCTCCACGGCAGGTCCCGCTCCTCGGTGTCGAACCACCCGAGAAGTGCAACTGGACTGATCGGCACGCTTGTCTCCTCGACTTCTTCGGTATCCGACTCGCCGGTAATAGCAGGATCGGTGCACAATGATCGCTATGCCTTCGACGAATCCGATAACCGCCTGGAAATCTCTTCGAGAGGGTAACCAGCGGTTCATCGCAGGTGAATCTCTGCACCCGAGCCAGGGTATCGAGGACCGTGCCCGTCTCACCGAGGAGCAGCACCCACGCGCCGTGCTCTTCGGTTGCGCGGACTCCCGCGTCGCCGCCGAGATCATCTTCGACCAGGGCCTCGGCGACATGTTCGTCGTCCGGACCGCAGGCCACGTCATCGATTCCTCAGTCCTCGGCTCGATCGAATACGGTGTGGCGATTCTCGATGTGCCGCTCATCGTCGTGCTCGGCCACGATGGGTGCGGCGCCGTCAAAGCCACTCTCGACGCGTTGGACACCGGTGACATCCCCGGCGGCTACATTCGTGACCTCGTCGAACGCGTCACCCCGTCCGTGCTGTCCGCCCGCCGTGACGGTTACTCCAACGTCGACGATTTCGAGGCACGGCACGTCGAGGAGACCGGCAATCTGTTGATGCAGCGGTCGCGGATCATCGCGGAGAAGGTAGACGCCGGGGAAGTGGCCATCGTCGGCCTGACCTATCAGTTGTCCGAAGGGAACGCTCGCTTGCGCGGAGTAATCGGCGATATCGGCGAGCTTCCCTGAGGTTGTTCGTCGATCAGACGGATTCTTCGTGACCTACAAGGCGACACGCCGCAGGCGCTTCAGGGAATCGTAGCTGCGTAACGCCTACGGTTGGTCTGTGTTGGAACCAAGCGGGCCGTTGCCTCCCGAAATCTATTGGCGTCGTCGCGCACTCGCCATCGGTGCGGCTGTCGTGGTGCTCGGTTTGATCGTGTGGTTCATCTCCTCGCTCAGTGGTGGCAACGAGGATCCGCCGCAGGCGGAACCGGCAGGTGTCGTCACGTCTCCGAGTCCGGCCGCAACGCCGAGTGCCTCCGCCGCAGCCAAGGAGGCGGGTGCTGGATCCGGCGCATCGGCATCGGGTGGTTCCGCTTCCGGTGGTTCCGGAAGTGGCACTTCGGCGAGCACTGGAGCGTCCACGACGGCCTCCAAGCCCGCCGGGGCAGCTGCCGTCCCGAGCAACCAGTGCTCGGATCAAAGCCTTGCCATCAAGGCGACGCCGGACAAAGCGTCGTACAAGGTCGGCGAAGAGCCCGGCTTCACCGTCGTCATCACCAACATCAGTTCCACGGAGTGCCAGCGCGACGTGGGTGCAGGTCTGCAGCAGGCCCTCGTGTACACGCTCGACGATCTGCGTATCTGGTCGAACACTGATTGCTTCCCCGACGCGCAATCCGATCTGCGGACGTTCAAGCCCGGCGAGCAGGCTGGGTTCACGGTCAAGTGGTCCGGTACCAATTCGGTTCCCGGCTGTGGTGAGGAGCGGATACCTGTCGGCGTCGGCTCGTACAAGGTGATCGCTCAACTCGGTGAGCTGCGTAGCTCTCCCGAGCCGTTCAACATGACCTGAGCCGGCCGGTGTGCGGGTCCAGTCAGTCGAACGGGCCCGCGATGGACGACTCGGCCAGACGTGAAAGCCCCTCACGAATATGGCGAGCCCACAGTCCGCCGATGCCGTCGACCGACTGTAGGTCTGCCGCTGTTGCTGCGAGAAGCCCCTGCAGGGTGCCGAATGATCCGACAAGTCGATGGATCTGGCTGAACTGCAGCCGCGGAACCCGGGTGAGGACGCGGTATCCACGTGGACTCATCGGTGTGTCGAGCGCTTCGATGGTCGCCGGGTAGCCGAATGCGCGTGCGAGCGTCGTGAGGTCGAGTAGATCGACATCGGTCAGTTTGTCGAGAGCAGCCAAGGCCTTCTCCACGGCCGCCGTACTCGACGGCTCCGGACCGGCAAGGTAGTCGCGGACGACGAGTTGACGGTCGACATCGTTGTCGCCGAGTAGTTCCTCGAGCTGCAGCGCCAACTGCCTGCCGTCGGTGCCGAGTTCGAGGACGTTCTGCTCGATTTCGACCGAGACTCGGCGAACCATCTCCAAACGCTGAGCGACCGTGAGTGCGTCACGCAGGGTTACGAAGTCCTCGATTTCCACGACCGAGAGCTGACGGGTGTTGTCGTCGAGACGCTGCTTGTAGCGCTCGAGCGTGGCTACGGCCTGGTTCGCACGCGAGAGAATGGTTGCCGAGCCTTCGATGACATGTCGAACTCCGGCCACGTAGACGCTGACGATGCTCATCGACTGGCTGACCGAGACGACCGGGTATCCGGTCTCCATGGCGGTACGTTCGGCGGCGCGGTGCCGCGTTCCTGATTCGACTGTAGGAATCTTGTGATCCGGCACAAGCTGCACGTTGGAGCGGACGATTCGTTTGCCGTCCGTGGACAGGACGACGGCGCCGTCCATCTTGGAGAGTTCACGCAGCCGGGTAGGCGCGAACTCGACATCGAGTTCGAATCCGCCATCGCAGATCTTCTCGACCTCGTCGTCGTAGCCGAGGACTATGAGGCCGCCGGTACGGCCTCGAAGTATTCGTTCCAGCCCGTCGCGCAGGGCTGTGCCCGGTGCTAACCGAGCGATGGTTTCACGTAGCGCCGGGGATGCACTGGCATCGCGTGCGTTCTCGTCCACGTTCGTCCCCTCGTCCCAGCATTTACTTCCACAACGGCTTGTCGGCTGCATCGGCACTACTTCAACAACAGTGGTGTCTCACAGTCTCGCAGCTAGAGGCTACTGGAGTTGATCAAACCGTCCGCATATGTGCGTAATCGAGTGCCTCGCCGAGATTGGTGACGGTGCGGACTTCGATTCCCTTCGTCACGGTGTCGTCGTGTTCGGGGGTGATGGCGTGAGTGAAGCCGAGACGCGCGGCCTCGGCCAAGCGTCGACCAAGCCCCGACACCCGACGGACTTCTCCCGCCAGTCCGACCTCGCCGAGGATGACGAGCCCTGTCGGTATCGGACGGTCCGTTACGGCCGACGCCACTGCCACCGCGAGTGCCAGGTCCACAGCAGGTTCGCTGGTACGCATTCCGCCGATCGTTGCCGCATAGACCTCGCTTCGTGCCACTTTCACCCCACAGCGTCGCTCCAGGACGGCCAGAATCATGGCCACTCGCGCATGGTCGAGGCCGCTCACGGCTCGACGCGGGGAAGGCATGTGTGTATCGACGACGAGTGCCTGCACTTCGGCGAGCAACGGACGCTTACCGTCCATGGTGACCGTCACGGCCGTCCCGGGTACCGCGTCGGTGCGGTGATGCAGGAACAGACCCGACGGATCGGTGATGCCCTCGATGCCGGTATCCCGCAGTTCGAAGCACCCCACTTCGTCGGAAGCACCGAAGCGATTCTTGACCCCGCGGATCATGCGGAGAGTGGAGTGCTTGTCGCCTTCGAAGTGGAGAACTACGTCGACCAGATGCTCGAGCGACCGCGGACCCGCGACGGCTCCGTCCTTGGTGACGTGACCGATCAGGAGGACCGCGACGCCGGTCGTCTTCGCCAGCGACGTGAGCGCACTGGTGATCGCGCGGACTTGGGTGACACCGCCGATGACTCCGTCGACGTCCGCGGCAAGCATCGTTTGGACCGAATCGACGATCAGCAGACTCGGCGCGACCTGTTCCACGTGGCCGAACACCGTCGCAAGATCGGATTCTGCGGCGAGGAAGACGCGTTCGTGGACCGCGCCTGTCCGGTCTGCCCGCAACCGAACCTGACCAGCGGATTCCTCGCCGGTGATATAGAGCGCACGCCGGTCTTCGCCGGTACGGGCCCAGCGATGTACCACCTCGAGAAGGAGCGTCGACTTGCCCACCCCAGGCTCGCCCGCGAGGAGTACTACGGACCCGGGGACGAGCCCGCCACCGAGTACGCGGTCGAACTCCGGGATACCGGTCGAATTGGCCTGTGCAGTGCTGCTGCTGACCTGGGTGAGGGCCGTCGCCGGCGACGTCGGGATCATTGCGGTGGTCGCCGAGCGTGTGTTGCCGGCGCCGAGACCGGACGCGCCCGGCCTGCTCGCAACGGGGGTGAGTACGGGCGCCTCGTCCATCGATCCCCAGCTACCGCAGTCCGGGCATCGACCTACCCATTTGGCTACGGTGTGTTTGCAGGCCGAACATCGGTAATTGGTCTTCAGTTTGGCCACGCGGAAAACGTTAGACGACGGTTCCGACAGGAACGTCAGTTGTTCCCGTCGGCGCCTTCCTCGACCTGAGTCTCCACGACGCTGTTCTCGGCGCTGTGCGCCTCGGCTTCGATGGGCGACTTCGTCGAGACGTCGCGCGGGAGAACCTGGCCTGCATCGACAGGGACGAGAACCTCGACGTCACCGGCTTCCTCGAATGTGAACGTGACAGGAACCGTGAGGCCTGGGCGAACGTCCTCGCTGATGCTGTTGAGTTCGACAACGATCATCTGCAAGGGGATCAGCTCGTCATCGACCTCGGTGTCCACGGGCGCTCCGGCCCCGAGGGCGGTCAACGGTGCAATCTCGCTTCCGCCAGGCTCCGTGCCGACCGTCACCGAGGACGCCGCTGTCGTGGAGATCCGTGTGAGGCGATCGGAAGTCGTCGCGCTGTTGTTGACGGCGACGAAGCCGAGCTCGACCTTGCCACCCGGCTCGATCGAGTACTCCTCGCTCTGCGGGTACACCACATGCACATTGCGCAGTGAGATGTCGCCGACATTGGCGAAGTTTCCGTTGACGGCCGAGACCTGCTGGGCGGTCTGAGAAATTTGGCCGGAGCCGCAGGCAGTCAGAGTCAGTGCTGCGCCTGCCGCGAGAGCGGTTGCCCACAGGCGGGTCTTTCGGTGCGTGGTCGCAGCGTTGAACGCAGTCACGGGTCGTCCTCCAGTTGTGCCGGTGTGTCCGGGGGTGCCGATGCGGTTCCGGGCCAGTGCCTTTTCCGAGCCTAGGCCGGTAGCTCCAGGTCCACTAGGCAGAGTAGTAGTCAGCTTTCGAGGGTAGACCTCTGGGGCGTCCGGAACGTGCGGTATCGGGCTCCGACCGGCGTGTTGACCGGTGATTACTGTTACGTGGACCACCTTGGCGGAGGGTGCCGAGTTGCCCGCCTGGGGGGCCGCGGATACACGTTAACCGGCGGCTGTCAACCCCTGAAAAGACTGCGTTATGCCCCTGACCTGCGCCGTTGATCTGAGCGCGTGGTAAACTGGCAAAATCGAAAGGGGCACGGGACACATGATTTTCAAGGTCGGAGAGACCGTCGTTTACCCCCATCACGGAGCGGCGTTAATCGAAGCGATAGAAACCCGCACCATCAAGGGTGAACCGAGAGAGTACCTGGTTCTCAAAGTTGCGCAAGGTGATCTCACTGTTCGAGTTCCTGCGGACAACGCCGAGTACGTCGGTGTTCGTGACGTCGTAGGCCAAGAAGGTCTGGACAAAGTTTTCCAGGTGCTTCGGGCACCGCACACGGAAGAGCCCACCAACTGGTCGCGACGCTACAAGGCAAACCTCGAGAAGCTCGCTTCCGGCGACGTGAACAAGGTTGCCGAGGTCGTTCGTGACCTCTGGCGTCGTGAGCAGGATCGCGGCCTGTCCGCAGGCGAGAAGCGCATGCTGGCCAAGGCGCGTCAGATTCTGGTCGGAGAGCTTGCGCTCGCCGAGGGAACGGATGAGGCCAAGGCCGACATCATTCTCGACGAAGTACTGGCCGCAGCCTCCTAGGTGTGACCAGCGTGCATGCTGGCCCAGTCGTCGCGCTCGTACCGGCGGCGGGCCAGGGCCTTCGGCTCCAGCAAGGAATGCCGAAGGCGTATGTGACTTTGAAGGGCAGAACCCTTCTGCAACATTCGGTCGATGGTCTGACAGCATCAGGCGCCGTCGACCGAATCGTTGTGATTGTGCCGGCCGATCTGGTCGAGCACACGCGTGACCTCCTCGGGCCTGCTGTCACGGTGGTCGAAGGGGCTCGCGAACGCACCGATTCGGTGCGTTGCGGTCTCGCGGTGGCAGGAGACGCAGCCATCGTGCTGGTTCACGACGCTGCGCGCGCGCTCACTCCGCCCACTCTGGTTGCACGGGTGGTCGCCGAGGTGCGCGCTGGACGCGGTGCCGTCGTACCCGCAGTTCCGGTAACGGACACCGTCAAGTCGGTCGATCTCATGGGCGCCGTGGTCGGAACTCCCGACCGGAGCTCACTCCGAGCAATTCAGACCCCACAGGGATTTCGCGCGGATCTGTTGATTCGCGCCTACGCCGAATCCGCGGACTCCGCGACCGACGACGCAGGACTGGTGGAGCGCCTCGGTGAGACGGTGCACACGATCACCGGTGAATTGCTCGCATTCAAGATCACCACTCCACACGACCTTTTGCTCGCAGAGGCGATCACCGCACAGGAGAATGCATGAGAGTCGGCATCGGAACAGATGTGCACCCGATTCAGGTCGGGCGGCCGTGTTGGCTCGCCGGCCTGTTGTTCGAGGACGGTGACGGTCTCGAAGGTCACTCGGACGGTGACGTCGCCGCCCACGCGCTGTGCGATGCGCTGCTGTCCGCGGCAGGTCTCGGTGACCTCGGCTCGGTTTTCGGGACCGGGCGACCCGAGTGGGACGGTGTCAGCGGTGCCGCAATGTTGACCGAAGTGCGTCGCCTGCTTGCCGAGCACGGGTTCGGTATCGGCAACGCCGCAGTTCAGATCATCGGAAATCGACCGAAGATCGGTCCGCGTCGTGTGGAGGCGCAGGAGACGTTGTCGGCGATTCTCGGGGCCCGCGTCTCGGTGTCTGCGACCACCACCGACGGATTGGGATTGACGGGTCGAGGCGAAGGAATTGCCGCCGTTGCGACGGCACTTGTCATGAGCGAGTAAAACCCCCGGTAGCATGGCGAGTCGTGACCCTTCACCTTTACGACACCGAGACGAGGGCCTTGCGGGAATTCACCCCCTTGGTCCCTGGCCATGCGTCGGTGTACCTGTGTGGGGCGACGGTCCAGGGTGAGCCTCATATCGGCCACGTTCGTAGCGGTGTCGCATTCGACGTCCTTCGCAGGTGGCTACTCGCCCACGAGGTCGACGTCGCTTTCGTCCGCAACGTCACCGACATCGACGACAAGATTCTGAACAAGGCGCGCGATGCTGGACGGCCGTGGTGGGAGTGGGCCGCGACCTTCGAGCGATCCTTCGCCTGGGCCTACGACCAGCTCGGGGTGCTGCCCCCGTCGGTCGAGCCGCGAGCAACCGGACACATCACCCAGATGGTGGAGTTGATCGACAGATTGATCGAGTCCGGGCACGCGTACGCCTCCGCCGGTGACGTGTACTTCGACGTGATGAGCTTCCCGAGTTACGGAGCACTGTCCGGGCACAAACTCGACGACGTACATCAGGGCGAAAGCGCCGCCGAGGGTAAGCGTGATCCCCGGGACTTCACGCTGTGGAAAGCAGCGAAGCCCGGCGAGCCGTCGTGGCCGACACCTTGGGGTCGTGGACGGCCCGGCTGGCATCTCGAGTGCTCGGCGATGGCCGAGACCTACCTTGGGCCCGATTTCGATATTCACTGCGGTGGTCTCGATCTGGTGTTCCCGCATCACGAGAACGAGCGCGCGCAGAGCCAGGCAGCCGGCGACGGATTCAGTCGATACTGGTTGCACAACGGCTGGGTCACGATGGGCGGCGAGAAAATGTCGAAATCGCTCGGCAACGTCCTGTCGGTCCCCAATGTTCTCCAGCACGTGCGACCGCAGGAACTGAGGTACTACCTCGGTGGTGCGCACTACCGTTCGATGCTCGAGTATTCGGATAACGCATTGCAGACGGCAGCGGTGACCTATCGAGGAATAGAAGGATTCGTCAAACGGACGGTCGAGCGAGCGGGAGAAGTACCACTCGGCACCTGGACCGACGGCTTCGCCGCTGCGCTGGACGACGATCTGGGAGTTCCCAAGGCGCTCGCCGAGCTTCACGCGACGGTGCGGGCAGGCAACAGCGCGCTGGAAGGCGGGGAGCTCGAATCCGCCGTCGAGCATGCCGGGCAGGTGCGTGCGATGCTGTCGATTCTGGGTGTGGATCCGCTGGATCCGCACTGGGCGAGTGGCTCCGGCGACACGGACGCCCTCGAGGGAGCGCTCGGAGTGTTGGTCGACGCAGAGTTGCAGCGGCGAGCACAAGCCAAGGTGGACAAGGACTGGCCGGCCGCGGACGCGATTCGAGATCGCCTCGCCAAGGCAGGCATAGACGTGACAGATACCCCCAACGGGCCGGAATGGTCCGTTGGGGCAACACGCAGTAACGACGAAGCAGGGCAGTGATGGCAGGCAATTCAAGTAGGCGCGGCGCGATACGCAAGACCGGCACCAAGAAGGGTCAGGTCGCGGGCTCCGGCGGAAATCGGCGCAGAGGACTCGAAGGCCGCGGCGCCACGCCGCCCGCTGAGGAGCGCACCAAGCATCCAGCGTCACGTCGCGCCAAGATGGCGGAGAAGTCCGCTCAGAACCGTGGCGACAGCCGTGGTCGCAGCACTCGGGTCCCGACTCGGAAGAACGACGACGGTCCCGAGGTCGTGCTGGGTCGCAACCCCGTCGTTGAGTGCCTCCGCGCGGGAGTTCCGGCGACGGCCCTGTGGGTTGCCGTCGGCACCGACAGTGACGAGCGGCTGAAAGAGAGCGTCCAGCGCGCAGCCGACGCCGGCATCTCCATTCTCGAGGTTCCACGTTCGGATCTCGACAAGCTGAGCGCGAACGGTCTGCATCAAGGTCTCGCTTTGCAGGTTCCGCCGTATCGATACGCTCACCCGGACGACTTGATCAGCACGGCTCGCTCGCATCAGGAACCGGCACTTCTGGTCGCTCTCGACAACATCACCGACCCTCGTAACCTCGGCGCTGTCGTGCGTTCGGTGGCGGCGTTCGGTGGACACGGCGTCGTCATCCCGCAGCGTCGCAGCGCCAGCGTCTCGGCAGTTGCGTGGCGCACCAGCGCAGGTGCCGCGGCCCGACTCCAGGTTGCCCGCGCTACCAACCTGACCCGGACGTTGAAGGATTGGCAGTCCAAGGGTGTCACCATCATCGGTCTCGACGCCGAGGGCGACACCACGCTCGACGAGTTCGACGGCACCGGCCCAGTGGCTGTGGTGGTCGGATCCGAAGGTAAGGGCCTCTCGCGTCTGGTTCGCGAGACGTGCGATTCGATTCTGTCCATCCCGATGGCAGGTCCGGTCGAATCGCTCAACGCTTCGGTAGCCGCGGGCGTCGTGTTGGCCGATATCGCGCGTCAGCGTCGTCGATAGGCTCGGCACGCCCGTCGTGGGCTAGTGCACTCTGAACCGTATCGAGTCCCCGGGACGCAGTTGGCCGATCGTTGGCAGGTCGGCGTCTCGAACGACGGCGATGACGGGATATCCGCCTGTCACCGGGTGATCGGCGAGGAAGAGGACGGGCTTACCGCTCGGTGGAACCTGCAGGGCGCCGGGAACCATGCCCTCGCTGAGTAGCTCCTCGGTTCGTGCTCGTTGCAGCGGAGTCGTACCGTCGAGCTTGACCCCGACACGATTCGATTCGCTGGTTGCCTTCCATACCTCGCTTGCCAGGATGCGGTGTGCCTCGGAGGTGAACCAGTCCTGTCGCGGACCGAGGTTCACCGACACTTCGATGTGCCCGGTTCTGGCCGGTGGCGGCGCTAGTTCGGTTGCCGGCCACTCCGACTGCTCATCGCCGACCTCGAGGACGTCACCTTCCGCCAGTGGCAGCGGACCCAGTCCCGACAGAGTGTCGGTGGACCTGCTCCCGAGGAATTGTGCGACGTCGAATCCGCCGCGCGCAGCAATGTAGCTACGCAGCCCGGAAACAGGTGTGGCGACTGTTAATTCGTCTCCGTCTGCGAGATACAGCGTGTTGTACATCGCACCCGCGATGCCGTTGACGGTGATCTGGCCCGAACCGCCAGTGACCGCCACCACGACCGATCCCCGCATGCGAACCTGCACGCCGCCCATCGTCGCCTCGAGCGTTGCAGCGTCGACGGTGTTGCCTACCAACCTGTTGGCAGCGTCGTGCGAGCGAAGGTCTGCGGCGCCGGATCTCCCGACACCGATCGACGCGTGACCGGGGCGGCCTCGATCCTGCACGGTGCACAGCGGCCCGGGGCGCAGTATCTCGACAGCTTTCACGTCTGCTGGAACCTGACCTTCGTGCCGGGCTGTAGCCGTGCGGGGGGCGAGCCGCCCTCGTCCCACAGGACTGCGTCGGTAGTCCCGATGAGCTGCCATCCCCCGGGGGAACTGCGTGGATAGACCCCGGAGAACTCGCCGGCAAGTCCGACCGAACCTGCCGGGACCGAAGTGCGAGGTTCGGATCGGCGAGGAACATGCAGACGGTCGTCGGGGCCGACGAGGTAGCCGAACCCGGGTGCGAACCCGCCGAATGCGACGGTCCAGATCCGCCCCGTGTGCGCTGCCACGACTTCCGACGTCGACAGTCCGGTGTGTCTGGCGACATCTTCGAGATCGGGACCGTCGTAGCTGACCGCAATCGTCACCGCGTCGGCCTTCGCCTCACTGTCATCTGCCACTGGTTTTACCGAACGGATCCACGTCACGATCCGTTCTCGCTCGCCCCGGAATCGCACCAGGACCGTCCGTGCGGCCGGCACCAGATCCTCGACGTCGACGGGGGCCGTCGCGTGCAGTGAACGAAAGAAGGCCATCGTCTCGCGGAGGTCGCCGTACTCGATCAGTACGGCATGTTCACCTGCATCTCGGACGATCATCAGACGAAGGGTGAGATCGCGATACCGTTGTCGGACAGTATCTTCCGGACTGCGAAGGCCATGTCGACCGCACCTGGGGAGTCTCCGTGCACACACACCGATTCCGCGGAGACTGCGACGCTGGTGCCGTCGATTGCCTCGACCGTTCCTTCCTGAACGAGCTGAAGGATACGCGCTGCGACCAAGGCCGGATCGGACAGGATGGCGCCGGCCTCACGCCGAGACACCAACTCACCCGCGGGTGTGTACGCACGGTCGGCAAAAGCCTCCACCACAGTTCGCAAACCGGCGGCCTCGGCTTCCTCGAGGAACACCGAGCCTGCCAGGCCGAGGACGGGGAGCGTCGGATCGTAGATTCGGACGGCTTCGACGACAGCTTTCGCCTGATCACGATGCGTCACGATGGCGTTGTACAGCGCGCCGTGCGGTTTGACGTAGGCGATGGCCGAACCGGCTGCCTGACTGAGTCCGTCGAGGGCCCCCATCTGATACAGCACGTCGGCAGTCAGATCAGCAGGCTCGATGTCGATGAAGCGTCGTCCGAAACCTGCGAGGTCGCGATAGCCGACCTGAGCGCCGATACGGACGGCCTTGCCGGCCGCGGCACGACAGGTCGCCAGGATCGTCTGTGGGTCACCAGCATGGAATCCGCATGCGATATTGGCGCTGGTCACCACCGCCAGCATTGCGTCGTCGTTACCGAGCTTCCACGTTCCGAAGCTCTCGCCGAGGTCTGAATTGATATCGATGGACGTCATCGTCTTCGAGTCTAGGCGACAACGATGCGACCGGAGTCGGCCTTTCGGCGAGACCCCACTGCGCGGCAGAGGAGGTAGATGACGAACGAGATGGTCGTGACGAATGTCGAGACGGGAACGCCGGGTGCGAGCGAGAGCAGAATGCCACCCACAGCGGCGATCTCGGCGAACAGAATGGACAACAGCGTCGCCTTGAGTGGGCTTGCAGTCACACGCGCGGCAGCGGCTGCGGGCGTGATCAGCAACGACAACACGAGCAACGCACCGACGATCTGAACGCCGAGCGCACACGCGACTCCGACCAGAACTGCGAACACGACGGCGAGCCCACGGACGGGGACACCGCGCGCCAGCGCAACCTCAGGGTCGGTGCTGGCGAACAACAGTGGACGGTAGACGATCGCGAGCACGATGAGGACCAAGACTGCACACACGAGCAGAAGCTGAATACCGCTCTGCCCGACGCCGACGATCTGACCGATCAGAAGCGAGAAGCTCGTGCCGGTTCTGCCCGGATACAACCAGATGAACAACACCGACAGGCCCAGCCCGAACGACATGATGACACCGATCACCGAGTCGCGATCACGAGCCTTGGAGCCGAGCAGGGCGAACATCACCGCAGCGACGACCGAGCCGACGATAGCTCCGAGACCTACGGTGATTCCGACAAGCAAAGCTGCTGACGCGCCGGTCAACGACAATTCACTCGAACCGTGGACCGCGAACGCCCACTGCCTACTGACGATCAGCGGCCCGAGCGCACCGGAGAGGAGACCGAGAATGGCCGCCGCGAGGAGTGCCTGCTGCACGAAGTCGTAGCTCAACAAGTTCGCCGTCGTGCTGAAGTCGAAGATCTTGGAGAGGGCGTCGACCACTTTCTCGTTCATTCAGAGATCCTCGGTCGGTGGATGGTGCGCACCCGCAGAGCCGAGAGCGTCGATGGAATCGCCGGTGCCGACAACGACGAGTCGCCCACGCACCTTCAGAACTTCTACCTCGGTTCCGTACAACTCCGAGAGCACTTCGGTCGTCATCACATCAGCAGGTGTGCCGATACGGAACTTGCCGTCGACGATGTAGACGATGCGGTCGACCAGCGGCAGAATCGGATTGATCTCGTGCGTCACGAACAGCACTGCCGTGTCGTGCTCTCGCCGTCGCCGATCGATGAGACCGGACACCAGACTTTGGTTGGCCAGATCGAGGCTGAGCAGAGGTTCGTCGCACAGCAACACTGTCGGATTGCCAACCAGCGCCTGGGCGATGCGTAGGCGCTGCTGCTCGCCCCCCGACATCGTCCCGACCGGTGCACCCGCGAAGGCATTGGCGTCGACCTGGTCGATTGCATGCTGCACGACACGTGTGCGCTCACGCATTCCGCGAAGACCCAGCCCCCAACGATGGCCGTCCCAGCCGAGACCGACGAGATCACGCCCACGCAGTGGCAGACCGTCGTCGATACTTCGCTGCTGTGGGATGTAACCGACACCGGACTGGCCCTTGCGGACAGGCTCTCCCGCGATCGCCGCAGTCCCCGCCGTCAAATGGTTCTGGCCGAGCAGCACCTTCAAAAGTGACGTCTTACCCGAACCGTTAGGTCCGAGGACAGCTACGAACTCACCGCTCTCCACCGCGAGATCGAGGTTCCGCCACAACGTGCGCTCCCCGAACGCCAGTCCGGCATCGCGCAGTTCTACAGCAGGCATGAACTACAGCTTTCCAGCCCTGACCCGAGCGTCGTTCCGCGGGTTCCACTCCCGGTTTCCAGGGTCGTCATGCTCAGGATGCCGGCGCCAGCGCAGATTCGAGATCCTCCGCTGCCTGCGTCTGCCACTCGATGTAGGTCTTGCCCTCGGGCAGCGTCTCTGTCACCTCGACGACGGGGATTCCGGCAGCCTCGGCGGTGGAGCGGATGTCCTGGGTGACAGCGTCCTGCGTCTGGATGTTGTAGACGAGGACTCGAACGGACTTCGAGGTCAACAGGTCACGAGTAGCCGCGATGGATGCGGGCGACGGGTCGTTGCCCGATTCGAGGGCATTCTTGAAGTCCTCGGGTGTCCGATCGTCGAGGTCGGACTCTTCGATCAGGTAGTGCGCGATCGGTTCCGTCTGTGCGACAGGAGCATTGGCATGATCGACGGCGATCTTGTTCGTCACGTCGGTGATGCGGTGGACCTGATCGTGGAACGTGTCGGCGTTCGCGGTGTACTGGGCGGCGTTGTCGGGGTCGAGCTGACCGAGCTTCTCGGCGATCGACTCCGCGGTGGATGCGGCGACCTCGGCGTCGAACCAGACATGTTCGTTGGCGTCGCCGTGGCTATGGCCGTGACCGTCGGTGGAGTCGGTGGAGTCGGTGGAGTCGTTCGGGGCTGCTTCTTCGGCGTCGTGCGTATGGTCCGAACCGACGAGGTCGTACGCGTTGACCGACGGCACGTTCTTTCCCTCCGAGCCGAGGATGTCGTCGATGAACTCGTCGTATCCGCCACCGTTGTATACGACGAGCGACGCCTCGGCCACTTTCGCGGCGTCGCCGGCGCTGGCCTCGTAGGAGTGCGGATCCGCCGACGGGTCGGCGATGATGGATTCCACCGAAGCGAGGTCTCCCGCGACGGCTTGCGCGACGCTGCCCCACACGTTGGTCGAGGCCACGATGGTGATCGGGCCGTCGATGGCAGTGACGGGCGCCGAGGAATTGGATGTGCTCGTATCCGAACTACATGCGGTCATGGCCAGTGCGGCGGCGCATGTGAGCCCTACGAGAGCGGTAGTCGAGCGGGCGAGTTGTCGCACTGGGGACCCCTTGAGTCGAAGCTTGCGAAAACGAAATATTCGCCTAGTTGGAAATGGTTACCGTTGTACTCTAGCGATTCGATGGCTCTCGACCGAATCGGGTACCCGGGCGCCGAATTTCACTGCAACACCCTTTTCCGGCTAACGTCCCCGTATGTCCAGGTCGAGCGAGCCGCGCCGCCCAGCCACATTGGCTTCCATCGCTGCCGACCTGAAGGTGTCGCGCACCACAGTGTCGAACGCCTACAACCGGCCCGACCAGCTCTCACCCGAACTTCGCGAGCGAGTTCTCATGGCAGCCAAACGCCGCGGATACGCAGGCCCCGACCCGCTCGCTCGCTCGCTTCGCACTCGTAAGGCGGGCGCGGTCGGCCTCGTTCTCACCGAAGCGCTCAGCTATTCCTTCCGCGACCCCGCCGCCATGGCATTCCTGGCCGGGCTCGCCGAATCTTGCGAAGCTGCAGGCCAGGGCCTGCTTCTGATTCCAGCAGGGCCCGACCGAGATGACACTGCGGCCGCCGCCGTCGTGCAACAAGCCGGGGTCGACGGCTTCGTCGTCTATTCCGTCGCCGACGACGACCCCTACCTGATGGCCGTCCGCGAGCGGCACCTACCGATTGTCATCTGTGACCAACCACGCGGGGTGCCGGAGGCTGCACTCGTCGCCATCGACGATCGTGCCGCGATGAAAATGATCGCCGAGCAGATCATCGCCCTCGGACACCGCCACATCGCCGTTCTCTGTATGAGACTCGGACGCGACCGTCGTGACGGCGTCGTACCGCCCGCCCGGCTCGCTGGAAGCCACTTCCATGTCCAACGGGAGCGGATAGCAGGGGTGAAGGACGCTATGAAAGACAGCGGCCTCGATCCGGAATCGCTCACCGTCGTAGAGCGGTTCGAACACACCACCCGCTCCGGCCACTCCGCTGCAGCTCAGGCGTTGCAAGCCAACCGCGACGCCACCGCCCTGCTCTGCACCACCGATGTCCTCGCACTCGGCGCACTCAACTTCGCGAAGGTCGCCGGCATCGACGTTCCGGGTCAGCTCACCATTACCGGCTTCGACGGCGTGGAAGATGCAATCCGCGAGAACGTCACCACCGTTCGTCAGGATGCCGAGGAGAAGGGGCGACGCGCAGGTGCGCTCCTGCTCTCCACCTCGCAGTCGGGCATCATGGCGGCCGAGTTCTTGCCGACCGAATTGGTCAAAGGTCGTACGGCGGCTCCGCCGCCCGCCTAGACCCCGGCTAGACCGCTTGAATGGCCACCTGATGCTGACAGATCGTATGAGTGGACCATTCAAGCGATTGCGGGCCCGCTCACGCGCTGAGCAAACTCGCACACCTGAGCAAGCCGAGGTGGCTGTAGGCCTGAGGATGGTTGCCCAGTGAGCGTTCGGCGACGGGATCGTATTCCTCACTGAGCAGGCCGGTCGGACCGGCTGCACTGACGAGTTGCGCGAACAAGGCCTCTGCTTCGGATCGCTGCCCGATGAGTAGGTATGCCTCGACCAGCCACGCCGCGCAGAGGTGGAATCCACCCTCGCCGCCGGGCAATCCGTCGTCGTGATGGTAGCGATACACGGTCGATCCGCTGCGCAATTCGGCCTCGGTTGCCGTCACGGTCGCTGCAAAGCGAGGGTCGGACGGATCGATGAGCCCGGAGAGCCCGATGTGCAGAGTCGCAGCGTCGAGGTCGGTGCCATCGTAGGCGGCGGTGAAGGATCGGACTTCTTCGTTCCAACCCTTGTCGATGACCTCGGCATAGATCTGTTCGCGAAGACCGGCCCAGCTCGGTTCGGTATCCCGCTCGAATGCGGCGGCGAGGGTTATCGCCCGATCGATGGTCATCCAGCCCATGACCTTGGAGTACACGTGGTGGCGGGGTGTCCCGCGGATCTCCCAGATGCCGTGGTCGGGTTCGTCCCATCGGCGTTCTACAGCCTCGACCATCGAGCGGACCAGACTCCAATCGTCGTCGGACAAGGCCTCTTTCCCTGCCAGGCCCTGCGACTGCCGGGCATGTGCGAGGGAGGAGACGAGGTCGACGATCGGCCCGAACACGTCGAGCTGGACTTGCTGATTGGCTGCGTTTCCGACGCGGACCGGACGCGAGCCGGCGTATCCAGGAAGCTCGTCGATGACGGCCTCGGACGGCAGACCGAGACCTCGGATCGTGTACAGCGGATGCAGTCGTTCTGGGCCAGTTACAGACTTCAGAACCTCGTGGATCCATCCGAGGTATCCCTCGGCTTCGGCCGTCGAGCCGAGGTTGACCAGCGCCGACGCGGTGAGGGCCGCATCGCGCAACCAGCAGTAACGATAGTCCCAGTTGCGCACGCCGCCGATCTCTTCGGGTAGTGAGGTCGTCGCGGCTGCCATGATCGAACCGGAGTCGGCGTGAACGAGCCCACGTAGCGTCAGGGCTGATCGTTTCATCAGATCCGGTTTGAGTGGCGGCAGGTTCAGGGCATCGACCCAGTCCTTCCAATAGGCCTCGGCCTGTGCCCGGCGTTCCGGTTCCGGTAGCGCAGACGAACCGAGATCCTCGCTGCCCAAACGTAATTCGAGAACGACAGGTCCACCGGTCGGGTCGATTTCGGCGTGCGCGGTCTGTTGCGCGCCGTCGGATACGACGTTCCATTTCACGCCGGGACTGCGCAAGACCATCGGCTCTGCGGTGCCGGAGATCCGAAGCCCGTCCTCTTCGGGTTCGAGCTGAACCCACACTTTGCCGAATTCGGGTCGGGGTGCGAACGTCACGATCGCCGTGGCCTTGCCGGTGACGACGCGCGTGAGCGAGGTCTGCCCGACGGGGACGTCGTGCGGGAGGTAGTCGGTGACCTGAAGGCTCGCCCACTTGGTCTGGACGGTCATGGTGCCGTCGACGTATTGCTGGCTCAGCGGCAAGGCAGTGCGCTTGGGGCCGATGCTGAAGTGCCCGGCCTCGTTGCCACCGAGGAGGTGCGCGAAAATCGCTGCCGAGTCCGGTTCGGGGTGGCAGAGCCATGTCAGGTTCGCATCCGGAGTCACCAGTGCGACGGCATTGGGGCTGGCGAGCATCGTGAGCCGCTCGATGCGTGGAGCATCGGCACCGGAGAGCCACCGGCGACGCTCTCCGAGCAGGAAAGCCAGCGCAAGTGAGACCTGCTCGGTGCTGTCGATGTGGAATTCGGCGAGACTGTCACCGGGGCCGATCTTGACGCCGACGTCGGGGCCGTGCAGGCGGGTGAAGGCCTTTTCGTCGGTGACATCGTCGCCGAAGAACACTGCAGCCGTCGCGCCTTCCTGATGCCGGAGGATATCGAGGGCGTCGCCCTTGTCGGTAACGATGACAGCGAGTTCGATGACGGACTTACCCTCGGTCACCTGCACGCCTTCGCGCAGCGCCACGCCGTCGCGCACGGCGACGAGAGCGGCTTCCGCATCGGCCGGGTCGGCATTGCGGACGTGGAGGGCTGCACTCGCGGGCTTGGTTTCGACGGCCACACCGGGGAATCGGGCGGCGATCGAGGACATCTCCACGGCGATATCCTGCAGAAGTCGCTTGGCCTCGTCGTCGATTGCATTGATGAATCCGACGTCGAATTCGCTGCCATGGCTGCCGACGAGTTGAACCTCGGCAGGGAGCCTGGACAGTGTGGCCAGATCGCGGAGAGCGCGACCCGAGATGACCGCGGCCTTCGTTGCGGCGAGACTTGCCAACCCGCGCATAGCGGTCACGGACTCATCATGCGGAAATGCCTTCGACGGATCGGAGACGATGGGTGCCATCGTCCCGTCGTAGTCGGAGGCGACGAGAAGGCGAGGCGTCCGGGCCACGGCTATGAGGGCGCGGCGAAGTTCAACCGGTAAATTCAGAGCAGTCACGGAACGAATCTAGGCGATGCGAGCCGATACGGCTCATTCGGACGCAAACGCTCAGTCGAGTGGCTCGGAGTCTCCGAGTAGCAGGTCGACAGTCAGCTCGAGTCGAGCGGCGACGTCGGTGGCCGAGGAACGACGGGTCAGCCATGCGACGAGATTGGACAGCCAGACATCGCTGATGACGCGAGCAATGCTGAGCTGCAATTCCGTTGGCTCACCGTCGCTCATCGCTTTGGCGAACAGTCGGTCCATCAATCGGCCGACCTGATCCACCTCTGCGGCAGCGGACGCGTCCGCGAACATGAAGGCGCGAGTCATGGCCTCGGTGAGTAAAGGATCACGTTGCATCGCACGTGTGATCTGCCCCAGAATCAGGTGCATGCGCTCCTGCGGCGTCTGGCCGGGCGGGAGCTTACGACGGGAGTCGATCTTTTCGAACTCCCGGGAGAGTGCTGAAACCAGCAAGTGCACCTTGGACGGAAAGTATCGGTACAGCGTTCCGACCGCGACGTCGGCACGCTCGGCGACGGCGCGCATCTGAACGGCTTCGTAACCGCCTTTGGACGCGAGAGCGAGGGTCGAATCAAGAATTCGCTTACGGCGCTCGCGCTGAGCGTTGGAACTCAGGTCGTCGTCGGTGAGGACGCCGACCGAACGCAACGGTGTAGCCGTGTTGGTTTCGTTCACGGCCGTTCCCCTGTTCTTGTCGGCTCCTGTGTTCTTGTCGGCATTGTTCACCGATCGCGACCGAGAAGATGTGGTCATCGACGTTGTCCTTCGCACCTTGACTCTGAACCAGCTACCGTATTAGAACACGTTCTAGACAAAAAAGTCATTATGAGGAGTAGGGAAGAGCATTGTGACAATTGCCACCACCGACGATCAGCGCGACGTCCAACAGTCGATTCGGTCGTGGGCTTCCACTGCCGATCCAATGCGGACTTTACGCGCCGACGAGCAGTCGGGTTGGCGCTCGCACTGGCGCGGACTCGCTGAACTGGGCGTCTTCTCCGTTGCCGTTCCCGAGTCGGTGGGCGGCGTCGGTGGCACGGTCGCGGATCTCGCGGCGATGCTCGAGGAGACCTCGGCCGCCCTCGTCGGCGGTCCGGTGCTCTCGACCGCACTGGCCGCACTCGTAGTCGGCCGAACCGGTGGACCTGCAGCGACCCGCTGGGGTACCGACCTTTGCGAAGGCAGACTTCCCTGCGCCGTAGTGCTGTCCGACGCGCCGGTCGCAGCCCGCCGCGACGGTGACACATTGTTCCTCGACGGCACTGCGGATATTGCCTTCGGTGCGGCAGATGGCGTCGGCGTGCTGTTGCCTGCAACGGTCGACGGCGAGACGGTCTGGTGCATGCTCGGAATCGAGACGCCGGGTCTGAAGATCGAGTCGTTGCTCGGCGTCGATCGCAGTGTCCCGGTAGCCCGGCTGACTCTGCAGGATGTCGCGGTGGATCCGGATTCGGTCCTGTCCGACGTCTCGACGTCGTACGTTCTCGATTTGGCGGCCACCCTCGCTGCTGCGGATGCGGCAGGCGTCGCCGGGTGGGCGCTGCGTACCGCTGTCGAGCACGCCAAGATGCGTGAGCAGTTCGGTGCACCGATCGGTAGCTTCCAGGCGATCAAGCATCTGTGCGCCGAAATGCTGTGCCGGGTGGAGAAGGCTCGCGCCGCCGCATGGGACGCTGCGGTGGCAGTGGACTCCGCGGCAGAGGAACACCCACTGGCTGCCGCTGTCGCTGCCGCGATCGCTCTCGATGCCGCAGTGGACAACGCCAAGGACGCGATCCAGATCCTCGGCGGTATCGGATTCACATGGGAGCACGACGCGCATTTCTATCTGCGACGTGCCCTGTCCATCCGGCAGTTGCTCGGCGGTACGTCGCATTGGCGGATGCGCGTGACGGATCTGACCCGTGCCGGTGTGCGACGCCACCTGAGCGTCGACCTCGGCGAGGCCGAGAATCGACGTGAGGATGTTCGCGCGGAGGTTCGCGCGGTGGCAGAGGCGGAGGATCCTCGTCGCACGCTGGCCGAGTCGGGGCTCGCTGCCGCGCATTGGCCGCAACCTCACGGCCGGGACGCCAGTGCAGCGGAGCAGCTGCTCTACGCGGAGGAGATGGCTGCGGCCGGTCTCGAGATTCCCGATCTGGTCATCGGCTGGTGGGCCGTTCCGACGATTCTCGAACACGGAACCGCCGAGCAGATCGAGCGTTTCGCGGGTCCGTCACTGCATGGGGACATTCGCTGGTGCCAACTGTTCAGCGAGCCGGAGGCGGGCTCCGATCTGGCGGCGTTGCGGACCACGGCGACGAAGGTCGATGGAGGATGGAAGCTCAAGGGCCACAAGATTTGGACTTCGCTCGCTCAGCAGGCCGACTGGGGAATCTGCCTTGCCCGCACCGACCGTGACGCCCCGAAGCACAGGGGAATCAGCTACTTCGTTCTCGATATGACCTCGCCCGGAATTCGTATCGAGCCGCTGCGGGAAATCACCGGTGACGCCGTGTTCAACGAGGTGTTCCTCGACGATGTCTTCGTCCCGGACGATTGCCTCGTCGGAGATCTGAACAGCGGCTGGAAGCTTGCCAGGACCACCCTCGCAAACGAGCGGGTTGCGATGAGCAGCGGCTCGACGCTCGGTTCTGCGCTCGAGGACGTTGTCGAGGCGACGTCGTCCAGCACCGATCCCGGTGTCTCGGATGCGCTGGGCGGGCTTGTCGCGAACGGACTGGTGGGTTCACTGCTCGAGTTCCGCTCGACGCTTCGGCGACTCGGTGGGCAGGATCCCGGAGCAGAATCCTCCGTTCGCAAGCTCGTCGGCGTGCGTCATCGGCAGGACCTCGCGGAATTCGCGTTGGAGGTCTCGGGGCAGGCCGGGGTCATCGAGGGACCCTTGGCGAAAGAGATGTTGCTGACTCGCTGCTTGTCGATTGCGGGCGGCACCTCACAGATCCTGCTGACCGTCGCTGCCGAGAGGATTCTCGGTCTGCCTCGCTGACTGCTGGTATATCCGTACCGATGGTGTTAAAAATAGAACAGGTTCTACCGAAGAACTCTTCGGTTCATCTTCCGTAGGCAGGATCAAGGCGTGGACTTCACCAGAAACTCCGATCAATCGACGGTCGCGGAGATGATCTCCGGATTGCTCGCTCGCGACTCCGAGCCCGAAGCATTGTGGGCGGCGCTGTCCGAGGCAGGGCTGTTCCAGATGGTGCTGCCCGAGGATCTCGGCGGCGACGGACTCGGATTGCCGGAAGCGGCGACGGTTCTGACCGAGCTCGGTAAGGCCGCGGCAGTCGGACCGGCACTTGCGACCCTCGGGTTCGGCATCATCCCGCTCACGCGACTCGCGGAACCGGCTCTGATCCGTGACACCGTCGGCTCGGGCCGCATTCTGACGGCGGCGCTCATGGAGCCCGGGGCGCCGTTCCCCGCGGAACCGAAGACGAAAGCCGTTCCCGACGGCGATCTCATGCGTGTGAGCGGGACCAAGATCGCGGTCCCGTATGCCGAGCAGGCGTACCGCATCCTGGTGCCGACTTCCAAAGGTGTCGTATTGGTCGACCCCTCCGCGGAGGGTGTTCGGCTCGTGCCGACCCCGTCTTCGAGTGGCGATCCTGAGTACGCGATCGAATTCGATTCGGCACCGGGACAATTCGTTACCGAGAACATTGCCGAGCTCTATCGGATCGCGATCGCGGCCATCGGAGCAGTCGCTGACGGACTGGCTGCGGGAGCAGCGGCGCTCACCGCGTCGCACCTGGCAAGCCGTCATCAGTTCGGCAAGCCGCTGGCAACGTTTCAGGCCGTTGCAGGCGAGATCGCCGATGTATATGTGACGGCTCGGACCATTCATGTCGCTGCCGTGTCGGCGGTGTGGCAGGCCTCGCAGGAGAAGCCGAGCCGGCCGGGCGATGCCGATGTACTCGCGTATTGGATCGCCGCCGAGCTGCCTGCAGCCATGCAGGCGTGTCATCATCTGCACGGCGGCATCGGAGTAGACGTCACGTATCCGATGCACCGATACTATTCGGCTGCAAAGGATCTCGCGCGGCTCGTCGGTGGTGCCTCCTACCGGCTCGATCTGGTGGGCGCCTCGATTCAGCGCGAGGACGTACTCGAATCGGTCGCGCTCTCCTCCGAGGCAACCGGCGAGTCACCCTTCGTCGAATTGACCGAAGAGCAGCAGAAGCTGCAGCACACACTGCGAACGTATTTCGCCGATCTTGTCAGTGACGAGGACGCCGAGATCATGATGACCGAGCGGCACGGCAAGACGTACCGCGCGATCATCGAACGGATGGGCACCGACGGGTGGCTAGGAGTCGGTTGGCCCAAGGAGTTCGGTGGTCACGGGTTCGGTGACGTCGAGCAGTCGATCTTCGTGAACGAGGCTGCGCGCGCAGATATTCCGCTGCCTGCGGTGACCTTGCAAACTGTCGGCCCGACCTTGCAGAAGTACGGAACCGAGGTCCAGAAGGACAAGTTCCTCAAGTCGATCCTCGCTGGTGAGGTGCATTTCGCGATCGGTTACACCGAGCCCGAGGCGGGAACCGACCTCGCCTCGCTGCGCACCACGGCCGTGCGCGACGGTGACGAGTACATCGTCAACGGACAGAAGATTTTCACCACGGGCGGGCACGACGCGGACTACGTATGGCTCGCTGTGCGCACGGGGCCGGCGGATTCGCGTCACCGTGGCATCTCCATGCTGATCGTCGACACCACCGACCCCGGATACTCGTGGACGCCGATCATCACTCTCGACGGCGCACACCACGTCAATGCGACGTACTACAACGATGTTCGAGTTCCCGTCGACATGCTGGTGGGGGAGGAGAACGCCGGCTGGCGCCTGATCACCACTCAGCTCAACCATGAGCGCGTCATGCTCGGACCGGCCGGTAAGATCGACGGACTGTACGTGCACTTGCGTGGGTGGGCGCAGAAGCACGGGGTACTCGACGAGCCCGATGTGCGACGCGCTCTCGGCGAGATCCATGCCACGTTCCGGATCAACGAGCTGCTGAATTGGCAGATCGCTTCGTCCACTGCGGATGCGGTCGACGTCGCCGATGCCTCGGCTACCAAAGTTTTTGCCACCGAACGGATTCAACGCGTCGGACGGCTTGCCGAGGAACTGCTCGGTCGACACGGAAACCCTCTCGATCCCGACACTGCCAAGCTCATGGCCTGGTTGGACAAGCAGGTCAAGCGCAATGTGGTCATCACGTTCGGTGGAGGAGTGAACGAAGTGATGCGGGAACTGATCGCAACATCCGGTCTCGGACTGCCCAGGGTCGTGCGATGAGCGAATCGGTCAGCGAAGCAGCGGATCGTATTGCGGCAGCGGGGGAATGCGCGCCTCGCGCGGGGCGGGACCCGATCAATCAACCGATGATCAACAACTGGGTCGAAGCGATCGGCGACGCGAACCCCATCTACGTCGATGCCGGCGCTGCTCGAGCGGCGGGGCACAAGGGCGTCGTCGCGCCTCCTGCCATGGCACAGGTGTGGACGATGGGCGGATTGCATTACACGCGGTCGTCCGACGACCCTCTCGGGCTGATGATGGGCATACTCGACGACGCCGGATTCACCTCCGTCGTGGCGACCAATTGTGACCAGACCTATCACCGTTATCTCGAGCTCGGTGAAGAAGTCACGGTCACAACGAAACTCGACAACGTCGTCGGTCCGAAGAAGACCGGTCTCGGCCTCGGCTGGTTCGTCACCACGCGCAACATCTGGTACGTCGGCGACGAGGCCGTCGCCGAGATGGTGTTCAGGGTGCTCAAGTTCGCGCCGGAAGCCAAGCCTGCGGCGGACGATGCGTCGGAGGCGATTCGCCCGGTCGTATCCCAGGAGACCGAGTTCTTCTGGGAGGGAGCGCGAGTAGGTGAATTGAGGATTCAGCGGGTCGAGGACGGCTCGCTGAGGCATCCACCGATTCCGGCGATCTGGCAGGACAAGGCTGCGCCGATCGACTACGTGGTCGCCCACGGTACGGGCACGGTGTTCAGCTTCGTCGTCCACCACGCACCCAAAGTGCCTGGGCGGACACTCCCTTTCGTGGTTGCTCTCGTCGAACTGGACGAGGGAGTTCGCGTACTGGGTGAGCTACGCGGAATCGAACCGTCCGAGGTCGAGGTCGGATTGCCTGTCGAGGTCGAATTCCTCCGCATCGACGAGAACTTCACACTCCCCGCATGGAAGGCGATTCGATGATTGCAGCGCAGGTAGGTGACGAACTGCCCGAGCTCGAAATTTTCGCCGATCCGACATTCGTAGTCTCGACGGCGTTGGCCACCAGAGACTTTCAAGATGTTCACCATGACCGTGACAAGGCGATCGAGCGCGGTTCCAAAGATATCTTCGTCAATATTCTTACCGACACTGGCTTGGTGCAGCGTTTCGTGACCGACTGGGCCGGCCCGACTGCGGTGTTCCGCTCGATCGGTCTGCGGCTGGGGGTTCCCTGGTACGCCTACGACACGTTGACGCTGCGCGGGAAGGTATCTGCCGTCACCGACGGTGAAGTGACGGTCGACGTGACCGGCTCCGATTCTCTCGGTGATCACATCGTGGCAAAAGTAAAGCTGGCATCGTCAGAGCTGACAGGGGAGAGGTCGGCATGAGCGGATTGTCGGGCAAGGCGGCGATCGTCGGAATCGGCGCCACGGATTTCTCCAAGAACTCGGGGCGAAGCGAACTTCGCCTGGCCGCCGAGGCTGTGCAGGCCGCACTGACGGATGCGGGTTTGACGCCCGCCGACGTCGACGGTCTGACGTCGTTCACGATGGACACCAACACCGAGACCGCGGTTGCGCGGGCCGTCGGAATCCCGAACCTGAAGTTCTTCAGCCGAATTCACTACGGCGGTGGCGCAGCGTGTGCCACCGTTCAGCAGGCAGCGATGGCAGTTGCCACCGGAGTCGCTGATGTCGTCGTCGCGTATCGGGCATTCAACGAGCGCTCCGGCTCACGATTCGGCCAGGTTGCTCCGCATCTCGCTGCGGCACCGACATCCTCGGGTGTCGACGCAGGATGGGCATACCCGCAGGGGCTCGGTACGCCCGCCTCGTTCGTGGCGATGGTGGCGCGCCGGTACATGCATGTCTACGGCGCCACAAGCGAGGACTTCGGCCGAGTTGCCGTCGCCGACCGTAAGCACGCGGCGAACAATCCGGCTGCGTTCTTCTACGGCAAGCCGATCACGTTGGAGGATCACCAGAATTCACGCTGGATAGCCGAACCGCTGCACCTTCTCGATTGCTGCCAGGAGTCCGACGGCGGAATTGCGATTGTCGTGACTTCGCCGGAGCGGGCGAAGGACCTACCCAATCCGGCCGCCGTCATCACCGCGGCAGCGCAGGGAAGTGGCCCGGACCAATACATCATGACCAGCTACTACCGCGACGCGATGACAGGTCTCCCGGAGATGGGTCTGGTCGGAGATCAATTGTGGGCGCAGTCCGGTCTCACCCCGAAGGACATGCAGACTGCGGTGTTGTACGACCACTTCACGCCGTTCGTATTGATGCAGCTCGAAGAACTCGGGTTCTGTGGGCGCGGCGAGGCACGTGACTTCATCGCCGACGGCGCGATCGAACTCGGTGGACGGTTGCCGCTGAACACTCACGGTGGTCAGCTCGGCGAGGCGTACATCCACGGGATGAACGGAATTGCCGAGGGCGTCAGGCAGATTCGCGGGACTTCGGTCAACCAGGTTCCGGACGTGGAGAACGTGCTCGTCACTGCGGGGACCGGTGTTCCTACTTCTGGGCTCATCCTCTCCGGAAGTCGGTAGCGCAAGTAGTCGGGTACCGATGTGTGGAAAACTCGACTACATGGATCGTGATGGCAAGACAGATCACCACCCTCGAACCCACAGCGCCTGTGGAGAGGGTGGTGATCCGTCTTGACGGACTGCACGCGCGCCGCACGTCCAATCCTGGTGATAATGGGCGTGTCGGGATCGGGCAAGTCCACAGTCGCCGGGGTTCTCGCACGGGCGCTTTCATGGGACTTCCAGGAAGGTGACGACCTGCATCCGGCGTCGAATGTCGCGAAGATGGCGTCCGGAGTCCCGCTGACCGACGAGGACCGGCTGCCGTGGCTCGACACGATCGCAGACTGGATCAGATCTCACACTCGCCGCGGCGAACCTGGAATCGTCACCTGCTCCGCACTGAAACGGAGCTACCGGGACGTGCTTGCGCACGGATCCGAAAGCCAGGTCATCTTCGTTCATCTGTTCGGAACGATGACTCAGCTCGGCGACCGGTTGAACGATCGGACGGACCATTTCATGCCGCGCGGGCTTCTCGGCTCCCAACTCTCGACGCTGGAGCCGATCGGACCGGATGAGAACGCACTCCTCTTCGACATCGGTCCACCTGCTGAGGAGATCGCCGCTCGCATCATCGCCGAACTCGACATTCGCCGGACCGACTGAGAGAAGCAGAGTCGGCCGGGCGATCTGCTCACGCCTCCTTCTGATCCGTAGGAGTCCGAACAACCGCACCTGCAGCAGCATCAGCCCACATATGTCGGAGGCGTACTGCATCATGTGCACTCATGAACAAGGTCCTGCGTGCGACACTCGTCAGCGCTGTCGTCATCACCACCGTCATCGGCATCGCGTCGTTCGTATTGAGTTTCGCCGCACTGTGGGATTTGGCGACCATGGCCGGAGTTCCACGAAATCTGTCGTGGTTGTGGCCGGTCATCGTCGACGGCACAATCCTGCAGGCCACTATTTCGGTCATCGCACTTGCCCAATTCGCAGATCAGCGTAGCGGCAGGCGCTTCTTCTGGTGGGTGCTCGTCATTGCAGCCTTGGTCAGTATCGGGGCAAATGCATTGCACGCCTTCACCTCCAACACCGGAACGCTGCATCCCGCGCTGTCCGCTGCAATTGCCACCGTCGCACCGGTCAGCTTGCTCGCTGCCACCCACGGGCTCGGCATACTCGTGCGAATTCCGTCGACGCAACCCGGACCGGCCGCCGTCGTGCAAACCGAAAAAACCGTGCAACCCGAAGTGACCGTGCGACCCGAAGTGACGGTTGAACGAGACGTCGAGTCGGTCGGTCCGGACTCGCCGCAATCTCCTCCGGTTACCGTCGTCCACGCCACGGCAGAAAATTCCGACCCGACAACCGAACCGAATCGTAGTGCCGAATTGCAGCGCAGTGTCGATCTACAAGATGCCGATCTACAAGGTGTCGAGCTGTCGGACGGCATCGAAGATCTTGGCAGTGCAGAGCCTCTGGACAGTGTCGACAGGTGGATCCTCGACGATGAACGCATCGAGGACCTCTACCCGGTCGATGCCCCATGACCGAGATGCCCCATGACCGAGAGGCCCTGGATTCCGCACGGCTGTGCAGTACGGAAGTGACCTCGCGGTGGTGCAGTGGCACTATCGAGGGATGAGCAAGGTGATACCGCAGGTTCCCGGGCAAGGGCAAGAATCAGTGTGGGATTATCCGAGACCACCTCGGTTGGAGCATTCGGATCGTTTGATCACGGTGCGCTTCGGTGGGACGCTGATCGCCGAGACTCGTGATGCGTGGCGGGTTCTGGAGACTTCGCACCCACCGACCTGGTACATCCCGCGTGATGATGTTGCCGCCGGAGCGTTGTCACCCTCCGCAGTTCGCTCGACGCACTGTGAGTGGAAGGGCGCAGCGACGTACTGGACCGTGCACGGTGCCAACTCGGTGAGCGACGGCGCCGCGTGGAGTTACGAGGAGCCGACGGCGTCGTTCCTGCCGATAACCGGGCATCTGGCGTTTTCGCCTTCGCGGTTGGAATGCGAGGTCGACGGTGAACGTGTGACGCCTCAGGAGGGCGGCTTCTACGAAGGCTGGATCACGAGCGAGGTTGTGGGTCCGTTCAAAGGGATCCCTGGTAGCTGGGGTTGGTGATTTTCAGGGTGTCAGAGCGCTGGCGGGGATGATCTGCAAGCTGGATTCGTTACCGGGATTGCTGCCCGTCACCAGCACGTCGCCCGAACGTGAATCGACTGCAACCGAATTGGCTTGGCGCACCGTCGGGAGGTCGACGACCGGTCGCGGTGCCGCCGGGTCTGCGACGTCGACGACGCGCAAAATGTTCGATTCGGTCAACGTGATCAGCAGCAACTGTCGCTGCGGGTCGTACGCGAGCCCATAGGGATTGCCAGGTGCTTCGATGCGAGATACTTCGCTCACCTGCGGACCGACTCTCTCGATGAACACCGCACCACCGTCGGTGTCGGCGAACGCGGCAAGGTCTCGACCGAGTGCGGTGGCGTGGGTCAATTTGGTTCCGAGTGGTGCCTGTGCCACGAGCTCCTGATCGGGTCCGCTGTAGATCCATACGCCGTTGCCCTGGACATCGGCGACCGCAGCGTATTCGCCGACAGCGGCAAGACCACCGGGTTGAACCGGTCCTGCTGGGAGCGAGGCGGTCACCGCGCCGTCACGAACGAAGACGACGCCACCGCCCATCTCATTGGTTACGACGGTGGTCCCGTCAGAGGTGGTGACAGCATCGTGCGGTTGTCTTCCGACTCCCTGCACAGTGGTGAGAACATCACCGTTCGCTGGATCGACTACGAGTAGCTCGTCGCTCGCTTCTAGCGGTGCGAGTACCGGTCCATCCGGTCCCGCGAGGGACAGGTGTCTGGGTGCACCGATTGTCGGTACGAACGAACGCTCGACGCCGGTGGTCGCGTCGACCAATCGAATGCCGTCGGGTTCTCGAACGCCGACTGCGGCAATACCCGAAGTGGTGACGACGATTCCCTCCGGCGCGCCCGCGAGCGGGCTCACCACTCCTACCGGTGCCTGTGCCGAGGGCGCTTCGGCCGGCTCCGCTGCGGGAGTCTGCGCTGCAGGCTTGTCGCTGGTCTCAGCGGCACACCCCGTCACCAGTGCGAGTACGGCAACAGCAACAAGTAGATGCTTCACGCGCCACCGAACTTCTCGTAGTGCACTGCCTCGGCCAGCGGGCGGCGATGGCGCCACCCGAACCGTTCGAGGTCGGGAGTCTCGGCGAACTCGGTGACCGGGCCGACACACAACCAGGCGATCGGCCGGATCGGGTCCGGGATACCCAGCAGGTCTTTCAGGTAGTCCTCTTCGTAGAAGGACACCCATCCGACTCCGATGCGTTCGGAGATCGCAGCCAGCCACAGGTTCTGAATGGCGAGGACGGCTGAGAACAAGCCGGTGTCCTCGACGCTCGCGCGTCCGAGAATATGTTGTCCTCCTCGAGTCGGGTCGTAGGTGACCACGACGCCGGTGCAGCTCGTTTCGATTCCTTCGATGCGAATGGGGTCGAAAGTAGCTCTGCGGTCGGGTGGGAGCGAGTCTGCGAACGCGCGTCGTTTCTGCGCCACGTGTGCGGCGAAGGTGGCGAGCGTGTCGGGGTTCTGGATGACGACGAAGTCCCACGGTTGGGTGTTGCCGACGCTCGGCGCCTTGTGCGCGGCACTCAGGATGCGCTGCAGTACCTCGTCGTCGACCGAATTGCCGTCGAACTCTGCGCGCACGTCGCGCCGCATCGCGATTGCCGTATACACCGACATCGGATTGTCGTCATCGTTCATAAGTCTTCGTGTATTCCTTCAGTTTGGCGTTCGACTCCGCGACCGAATCCGGAACTCGATGTGCGGGAACTGGTCGTCCCACAAAGTATCCCTGAGCGGTAGTACAGGAGAGCCTACGTAATTCGAGCAAGGTGGCGGCGTCTTCCACTCCCTCGGCCGTGATGGTCAGCCCGAGTGTTCGGGCAAGATCGATCGTCGATCTGACGATGATGCCGTGAGCCTGATCGCGTGCCATGTCGCTGACGAAGGTCTTGTCGATCTTCAATTGCTGCACGGGAAGCCTCTGTAGATAGGCGAGTGCGCTGTACCCGGTGCCGTAGTCGTCGATCGCCAGCGTGACGCCGAGCTTGCGCAGGCCCAACAACGACTCGATGGCGACGGGTGGATCAGCCATCGTCGAGGTTTCGGTGATTTCGATGGTCAGTTGTTCGGGAGCGGTTCCGACGTCGGCGAGCGCGCGTCGAACCTGCTCGACGAGTGTGCTGTCGAGCAGGTTGCGCGTGGAGATGTTGACCGAGACGTTCAACTCGACCCCTGCATCGCTCCATCCTTTCCGGTGGGCCAGTGCCTCGCTCAGGACGAAATTCGCCAGGGGCCTGATCAGTCCGGTGTGTTCGGCCATCGGGAGGAACTGGTCGGGTTCGATGATGCCTTCGAGGGGGTGGTTCCATCGGAGCAGCGCTTCGACCCCGGTGGCCTCCATCGAGTCGAGATCTACTTGAAGTTGGTAGTACAGCTCGAGTTCGCGGGCGTCGATCGCAGTGGTGAGCTCACTGAGCAGATGCAACTGACGGCTGCTGTCGCGGGCCATCGACGGGTCGTAGCATGCGATACGTGGTTGCACCATCTTGGCCGATTGCATCGCCAGATTGGACCGGTGGACCAAGTCGTCGGAGCGTGCACCGGACAGTTCGTTGCCCGAGGAAGTACGTGCGCCGTTCCTCTCGGAGATCGGGTCGCTCAGCGCGATACCGATGCTCGCCTCCACGAGCAACGTCGCGCTTCCGACACTGATGGGGCAGGACAGCGATGCATGCATCCCGTGTGCTGCGACCACAGCCTCGGAATGGGTGTCTTCCACAGCGAGCGCAACGGCGAACTCGTCCGCTCCGAGTCGGGCGAGTACTCCACCGGTGCCGACAACGCAGGCAAGTCGGTCGGCGACGGCGCGAAGCACGTCGTCGCCGACCGCGTGCCCGAAAGTGTCGTTGACTTCCTTGAACCGATCCACGTCGAGTAACAACAGCGCGAGGGGACCATCGTTCGTGTCGATCCACTCTTCCAATCCTCGACGATTGCGAGTCCCGGTCAGATGGTCGGTCTGAGCAGCCAGTCGTAGGGTGGCCGTTTGTCTACGAAGCAGTCGGAGCAGTTCGGTGATTCTGACGAATGCCAGGGCCACGAGCACCGAAGCACACAGCACGATGCCCCATCCCCACTCGTCGGCAGGTGTCCCACGGACGAGGAAGGTTGCCATGATCGCGCCCGGGGTCAACACCGCCAATGTCAAGACGATCGTGGTGGGTGTACTGAACGAGGCAGCGAGAGTGCCCGGTGAGCCGCGCCGAATACGCGGGACAGTCAGGTAGCTCATCGACGGATGGAGTGCAGCGGTTCCGAGGAGGACATAGCAGACGACGTACCCGCCGACGGTGACATTCGGGGCCATGGTCGGCACCTCGGCGGAACCCACGCGCATGGTGGTATCGGTAGCCAGGGTTACCGCAGCCGATGCAGCCAGAAGTCGAAAAGACATGTTCTGCCACTGAAACGTGCCGAGGAAATGAACCACAAGCCCGAGCAAGAGCACGTCCATAGCCGGATAGGCGATGGCAGCCATGCCCGGGATGGTCGATACGTTCACACCGTCGACTGGGATGACGAATACCCATAGGACGAGACCGAACGCGATCATGACGATGATGCTGTTGGCGACGTGCCCGAACTCGTCTCGTCGCCAACCCTGTCGCACCAGAAGGAAGAGTCCGACCGCGAACAGTGGGTAGCCGAGTAGGTAGATGGCGTCGGCATACGATGGGACAGGCAGTTCGCCGTCGACGTGTTCGATCCAGAAGAACGCGATGTCCCCTGCCAGCCACATCGAGGTGCCGAGTGCGATCACCCACCAGGCTGCGCGGGAGACGGGACGATTCACCGCGATCCCGACGAGTACTGCGATCACCGCGGACAGGCCGATACCGACGTAGAGGACATTGGACAGGGTGCCATCCGGGGTGAAGATGTAGCCGATACATGCGGCCGATGCCACTATCGGATACAACCACCATTTCACCCGGTGCATCCTTCCTTTGCGTCGTGTCGTCGGTTTCTCATCACTGCCAAACTTCCCACACTTCGCATTTCGAATCACTTCGAACGCAGAATGTGGGAAGCCTGGGTGATGAGATATGCGACTCAGGGAAGCAGTTGATCGATGAAGGAATTCGAGTAGATCCGATGTGGATCGAGATCGTTGTAGGTGGCCCGAGCGGTGTCCCAGTTCTCGCTGACGGGTACCCCTTCACGATAAGTGTCGGGCAGGATGTTCTCGATCACGTCCGCGTCCTTGTACGGAAGTTCGGTGCTGAACGCCCATCCTTTGGACCACTCGGGGCGGAATGTCGCCCATCCGCCGGTGTAGTGCGAGCGCATCCACTGTTCCATCTCGCGATAGAAGGCGAACATGCCCGGTGTGCCGGGGACTCCGAGCACGTTGAGCCAAATAGCGGTGTCCCACTCCGGATGATCCGGACGCGGCCGCATCGCCGAGATCGTCGGCGGCCCGGCGGACTCGACGAGTAGGTCCGACTCTGCGTCCATGCCGCAGCAGCGGATTTCCACTGGACCGTTGATCGGAAACTGTCCGATCGATTGGTAGTACGACACCCGTTGTTCGAACCAGACGGTGAAGTCGTGGATCACTTGCGCGACGTTGTCGCGGCTTGTGATGACCGCTCCACCGCCCTCGGTCAGCAGGAGCGTACTCGGCTTGATGTAGAACTGAACATCCTTCGACCAACCCCACAGATCATTCGACGCAGTTGCCGCCAGCCCTGCGACGGTGGTCCCATAGAAGACCTGACCGAAAGCCGGTGCGATGAAGGTGTTTCCAGCCGTCAATTGGCCGATCAGGTCGGAAACCACTTCGGGCAAGTTGTCGGAGAAGATGTAGTTGTACGGTCCGGTGACTTCACGTGCCGTCAGTGGCCTTTCAGGGCAGATCGACCACACCTTGAGCCACGGCTTTTCGGTGAACGGATACCAGATGGCCTCGACGCGGCCTGTCTGTTGCAGGAAGCTCTCGAACGTACGTCCCTGTGCCCCTGCTGCGCCGAACAACTCACGCCAGTCGATGTCGGTGTAGCTCTGGCAGCGCATACGTGGATTGGCGCCCGCCATAAGCGTGACCGAGGTCAGGAATGCGCGCCCCAGATGCGTCAGTAGCGGGGTGATCTCCGGGTCGGATCGATCGAAGGAACGCAGAGCGTAGGCATTGCCGTCCCAGACGACGGCAGTCAGTGCGGTCACCAGATTGCTCAGCGAGCCGTACGTGGTTCCGGGCACTGGAACTTCACCGGCCGCCGGGACCGCAGCACCGTGCGCATCGACGGCCAGCGCCCCTGCGATGGTCAGTACCCCCGGAGCCGGCACGCTTACCCAGCCGAGACCGCTGGCCTGAAGCTGCGTAAGGATGGCTTCGAGGGTTGCGCCACAACCGGCTGTCACGGTGGCCGGAGCCCCTGGGGTTGCACCCCCGGCGGTGTCGACGGAAATCCCGTTCAGATGAACCATGGTGTCGACCAGTACGACCCGGTCGAGGTTCTCACCGTTGACGATAGTCAACGGCGTCCACCCATGCATAGCACCACGCGGTCTGATGCGATACGAGTTCTCATGTGCCCAATTCGCCAGTCGGACTACATCGTCCGGTGTGGCCGGGGAACAGGTCCAGATGGCGTCGAGAATGATCTCCTTCGACCAGTTCTGATAGCGCTGCTGGTAGAGGGGAATTCCCGACGGAAAGTTCGGGGGTGGTGGGATGGTGCTTTCAGGGCTTCCGAAAGGCACGGCACCCGCAGGGGCAGCGCGCATCACGGATGCCACCGCAAGTGCGCCCGCGCCTGCGGCGATGAACTTTCGGCGATTAAGACTGGACATAATGCTGGGTACTCCGTCGTCTCGAAGCTACGAACAAGGGGGGCTAGAGGGTTGTCAATACGACATCGGCGAGGGCCGGCGCGTTCTCTCGTGCGGGAACGGTGACGCTGATCAAATATCTACCGCCTTCGAGCCAGATACGGCAGGCCAGGGTCTCGCCAGGGTAGACGACGCCTGCGAATCTGGCGTCGAAACTGCCTATTGCGTCGGCATCCCCGTCTAGGACAGTGTCGGTGACGGCCTTGCACACCATCGAGTATGTGCACAGTCCGTGCAGAATTGGGTTGGGAAACCCTGCAGCGGAGGCGAACTCGGGATCCGAGTGCAGTGGATTGCGATCGCCGCACATGCGGTACATCAATGCCTGTTGCGGCAGAATCGCTATCGCAGTTTCGGCGTCCGGCGCCCGTTCGGGTAGTACGGTCTTGTTGGTCGGTCCTCGCTGGCCACCGAAGCCGCCTTCACCGCGGGCGAAGATCGATGACCGCGCCCGCCACAGCTCGGTGCCGTCGAGCGAGGTGGTGATCTTCTCCTGGACTATGACCGCTGCGCTGCCTTTGTCCCAGATGTCGGTGATGCGAGTGATCGTCCGAGCCTGTCCGACAGCAGGAATGGGACCGGAAACTGTCACCCCCTGGCTGCCGTGCACCACCTTGGCGAGGTCGATGTCGACGCCGGGAAACTGCACCCGGGGTGCTTCGACCTCGTGGAACGTGGCTGCCACTGTCGCGAAGGTCGGGAGCACTTGTGGTTTTGCGTCGTCCAGGTAGCGGAGTTCGCGAGGGTCGGTGGGGGACCCACCGGCCCCGATCGCCAGATGAAAGGTCTGCACGTCGTTCGCAGTCCACGAAAACTCTTCCGCCGGTAGCTCGGCGCCGATCGCGAGGTCGGGATCGATGCTCACTGTGACGCCCTGCTCGCCATGTCGAGAACGGCCAGGTAGCCGAACGTCATCGCGGGTCCGATGGTTGCGCCAGGACCTGCGTAGGTGTGGCCCATCACCGGCGCGCTGGCGTTGCCGATTGCATACAAGCCGTCGATGACGCTTCCGTCCTCGCGTAGAACCCGTGCGTCGGCGTCGGTGACGAGCCCGCCCTTGGTGCCCAGATCACCGGGCACCATTTTCACGGCGTAGTAGGGCGGCTTGTCGATCACGCCGAGACTCGGGTTCGGCTTGTTGGTCCGGTCTCCGTAGTACTTGTCATAGCCGCTCTCGCCACGACGGAAGTCCTCGTCGATTCCACTGCGTGCAAATCCGTTGAATCGCTCCACCGTTGCGCTGAGCTGCTCGACCGGCATTCCCGTCTTCTCGGCCAGTTCGGCGACGGTGTCCGCTTTGACCACCACACCGGACTCCAACCAACGAGAGGGGAAACGCTTCTTCGGGGTCAGCCCGGCGAAAATGTAACGATCGCGATAGCGCTGGTCGATGATCATCCAGGTCGGAACGTTCTCGCCGGGACCCTCACCGATGCCGTATTCGCCTCCGTACATCATGTGCACGGCCTCGACGTACGGTGCAGCCTCGTTGAGGAACCGCTTTCCTGCGGTATTGACCATGATGCCGCCGGGCAGTGTGCGCTCGGCGATACAGAACCACGGGCCGCCGGTGAGTGGAATGGACGGCCCCCACCAGGCGTCGTCCATCAGATCTACTGCCGCACCCAGCTTTTGCCCTGCCATGATGCCGTCGCCGGTGTTCGCCGCGGCGCCGACCGTCCATTCGGTCCCGATCGGCTGACGCTGGTACTTCTTACGCATCTCCGCGTTGTGCTCGAAACCGCCCGACGCCAGCACTACGCCCAGTTTGGCCCTGATGACCGAGCCGGAACCGGCCACGACGACGCCCACGACGCGGCCGTCCTCGACATGGAAGTCCGTCATCGGAGTCTCGAGGAGCACTGGCACGTTGGCGTCGAGGAGGCCTGCACGCAGTCCGGCGGACAGTGCCTGGCCCCGGCCCAGTAGGTGCTTGCCGGTGAGCTTGGCGCCCATCCAGCGCATCCCGACGCGCATCACGCGGGCCAGTCCGCTCGGGTGGCGTCGCAAAAGGTTGATCGTCCGGTAGTCCGCCTGAGTGATCACCACGTTGAGCGGTGCCTTGCCGTAGTCGGGTTCGAGATTGTCTGCCTCGGGGCCCAAGCAGGAGGAGTCGAACGGAGTCGGTTCCACCGATCGTCCGCCGACCCGTCCGCCCGGTGCCTCCGGGTAGTAGTCCGAGTATCCCGGGACCCACTGCATTTTCAGGGGCGAATTCTTCAACACGAAGCTCAGCATTTCGGGCCCGCGCTCGAGATAGGTGTCGATGCGTTCCTTCGACACGACGTCGCCGATGATCGCGTGCAGGTAGTCGCGCGCGGCCTCAGGGGTGTCGTCTACGCCGTCTCGTTCGAGTACCTCGTTGTTCGGGATCCACACACCGCCACCCGACCGGGCGGTGGATCCGCCGAATTTTGCTGCCTTTTCGATGAGGACGACGCTGAGTCCTCGATGTGCCGCGGTAAGCGCAGCCGTCATTCCGCCCGCGCCGCTACCGACCACGACGATGTCGTATTCCTGCTTGTTCATGTAGAACACGTTATAGAATGATGTGGGTGTCAGTCCATGCTTTCTGCCAGGAAGAATTGCAAAAAATCGATTCGAGAACGAAAACACGTTTCAGTTCGTGTTCGGGAGGTTTGAAGTGAGCTGGGATCTACACGCAGACGTCGTAGTCGTCGGGTTCGGTGTGGCAGGTGCAGCGGCTGCGCTCGAGGCTGTCGCCGCGGGCAGTGCCGTCATCGCAGTCGATCGGTACGCCGGGGGCGGGGCCAGTACGATCTCGGGGGGAGTCGTCTACGCCGGCGGTGGTACGTCCGTTCAGGGGCAGGCGGAAGTCGAGGACAGCCCCGAACAGATGTTCGCCTATCTTGCCAAGGAGGTCGGCGACGCCGTCAGCCCGGCCACCCTGCGGGAGTTCTGCGATCAGAGCCCCGAGATGATCGAGTGGCTCTCCCATCACGGTGTTCCGTTCGAAGCTTCACTGTGTCCGTACAAGACTTCGTATCCGACCAATCGTCACTATCTGTACTACTCGGGCAGCGAGGCTGCGGGGGAATTCCGAGAGGTGGCTACGCCTGCACCGCGTGGACATCGTGCCAAGGGCAAGGGCACCTCGGGGAAGATGTTGTACGGTCCGATGGCGAAATCTGCGCTGAACGCGGGGGTGCAGTTGATACCGCAAACTCGCGCGGTCTCGCTCGTCGTCGAGGACGGCCGAGTCGTAGGCATCGAGTGTCGGACGCTGAAGGATGCCCCCGCTCGAATCCGGCTGGCTCACAAAAGAATCGGACTACTCTCGGCGAAGCCGGGCATCTACGCCCCGCAGCTTCGGTACCTGCTCGAGCGCAGACTCGCTCGGATCGAGAAAAAGTATGGCCGCCTCGTCCGCATCCAAGCGCGTGGAGGTGTCATTCTCAGCGCAGGTGGATTCGCCGCGAACCGCACGATGATGAAGACGCACGCACCGAAGTACACCGGTGGAATTGCACTCGGAACGGCCGGCGACGACGGTAGTGGCATCGGCTTGGCCACCGACGTCGGCGCCGGGACGGCAAAGCTGGCCAACATCTCGGCCTGGCGATTCATCGTCCCACCGGTTCCGTTCCTCGGCTCCCTGCTCGTCGATCGGGCAGGTGAGCGCATGGTCGACGAATCTCGTTACGGTGCAGCTCTCGGTCACGCCATCGTCGAAAAGGGCGGTGGTCGTGGCTGGTTGCTCGCCGATGCGGATCTGGTGCGGGACGCCAAAGCTCAACTGCCGAAACAGGCGATGTGGTTCCAACGAGTCCAGAACGCCGGGCTGATGCGCACCGCTGTGCGTGGAGACACGATCGAAGAAGCGGCGCGCGCTGCCGGTCTGGACCCCGCGGGACTGCGGGAAACAGTAGACCGACACAACGAGGCCATCGCGTCGGGAACCGTAGATCCGATGGGCAAGCACGACGACTTCCGACGACCCGTCGTCGTGGCGCCGTTCACTCTCTTCGACGCGGGCATTCCTGGCGGCTCGACGATCGCGAAGATGATGAATCCGTGCCCGATGATCACCCTGGGTGGACTCGTGGTCGACGAGCGCACCGGAGGAGTGAAAGATTCTGTTGGGGTGGTCATTCCTGGATTGTTTGCCGCCGGCCGCACTGCCGTCGGACTGTGTTCGAATTCGTACGTCAGCGGACTCTCGCTTGCGGACTGTGTCTTCTCGGGCCGCCGAGCAGGTGCGCACGCGCTGGTATCGGCAAGCGATGACCGCGAGGTCGACCTGTAAGCGTTGTGAGAGAGGTGTAGGGGCCCAGCAACGCTGGGCCCCTACACGTAGAACTGTCTAGTCGGAAGGGACCGACAGAATCCCTTCCATCACAGCATGGTCGATGCTGTCCTGCATGCGGGGGCACGAATCCTGCGTGGCAGAGTTCCCAGCATCGCGAAACACCGGGCAGGTATCGGCCGGCCTGGTGGTCCACTGCACCGAGGTCTGCTTGGAACTGTTCTTGCGCACCAGAACACTCGTTCCACATGCTCGGCATTCCACGGGCGCGAGAGACGAATCGAGATAATTTTCCTTGTCGCGCAAGGTCTGCGCGTGAATCTCGTCGATTCGCTCCGGATTCTGCGCGAAGTCCGGTGCCTTGGCCCAGCTCAGGCTCATGACACGTCGGCGTTCTCGGTCTTGTCGGCCTTCTGCTTTGCGAGGTTCTCGTCGACCTCTATCTGCCACACCTCATTGGCCTTGCTGGTATCGACTTCGAACTCGAACCGGCCGGTCATCTTGTCTTCGACATCGGCGACGTCGACATAGAACTGGTCGTACCAACGACGCAACTGATAGACCGGCCCGTCCTCCTCACAGAGCAGCGGGTTGTCGATCTTGGTCTTGTTCTTCCAGATCTCGACGTCCTGCAGGAAACCTGCGCTGATGCCCTCGGTGAACTTGTTCGCCAGCTTGGTTGCAGTCTTGTCGTCGATGCCGTCCGGCTTCTTGACCGTGATTCCCCACTGCAGCACGAACGAATCCTGATCGATCGGGTAGTGGCAGTTGATCAGTACGCTCTCGACCTCGTACCCGCCGTAACTGTTCATCAGTGGGTTGACCATGTACGAGGGGCCGTAGTACGAGGCTTCGGACTTCAGCAGGGTGTCGCCGCCGTACTGCGAGGCCATTCCGATATCCGGACGGCCCTTGGTGTTGAGGTACTGCGAGGCGATGTGGCCCTCGAACACATTCTTGAAGTACGTCGGGAAGGCGTAGTGGATGTAGAAGAAATGCGCCATATCGACGACGTTGTCGACGATCTCGCGGCAGTTGGCCCCCTGGATGACCATCGAGTTCCAGGTCCAGTCGGTCCAGTCGTCGCTGTATGCGCCCTCGATCCGCGGGATCGTGATGTCTTCCGGGGGCGGATTGCCTTCGGCGTCGTTCCACACGAACAACTGGCCGTTCTGATCCAACGTCGTCCAGGTTCTCGTACGCGCCAGCGGTGGGACACGCCTCGCATACGGAATCTGGGTGCATTTGCCGCTCGCGCCCCATCGCCAGTCGTGGAACGGGCAGGCGATCTCGTCACCCTTGACTGTTCCCTGGGTCAGGTCGCCGCCCATATGGCGGCAGTAGCCGTCGAGGACGACGATTTTTCCGGCCGAATCGGCGAAGACGACAAGTTTGGTGCCGAAAGCCTCGATGGAGTGCGGTTTGCCGTCGGTGAACGTTGTGGTGAGGCCGAGGCAATGCCAACCACGTGCGTAGCGGGTCGGTGTACTGCCGACGTCGATCTCTCGGATCTTTGCCATGTGAACCCCTCACGGTCTACTCGAGCTGTTGCTACTAGAACACGTTATAGAATTGCGGTAGAAATGGCTAGTGAAAGCGCGGAATAGAGTTCTCGACACATGAGAGAACGTGTTCTAGTCTTGCTAGGAAACCACTGAGAAGGTAGGAGTCAATCGTGACGCAGGAGCCGATCGCCAGCCACGAGGTGTTAGACCGAATCGACGCCTTGCTGCCCACTCTGCGCGAACGCGCGCAGGAGACCGAAGATCTGCGACGCCTACCCGACGAGTCGGTGAAGGCCCTACAGGAGACGGGCTTCTTCCGTTTGTTGCAGCCGGCGCAGTGGGGCGGCTACGAAGCAGACCCGGAGTTGTTCTACACCGCAGTGAAAAAGATCGCGAGTGCCTGCGGATCCACCGGTTGGGTCTCCTCCATCATCGGAGTGCACAACTGGCACCTCGCGCTCTTCCCGCAGCAGGCGCAGGAAGATGTATGGGGACAGGACACCGATGTTCGAATCTCCTCTTCGTACGCACCGATGGGCGCAGGCGCCGTCGTAGACGGCGGATACCGGGTGTCGGGTGCGTGGCAGTGGTCTTCGGGCTGCGATCACGCGACATGGGCGATGCTCGGCGGTCCCGTAATCAAGGATGGTCGGCCCGTCGACTTCGTGACGTTCCTCATTCCGCGCGAGGACTACCGCATCGACGACGTCTGGAACGTCGTCGGGCTGCGTGGAACCGGTAGCAACACCGTGGTGGTCGAGGAGCAGTTCGTTCCGGCGCACCGTGTGTTGAGTTTCAGAAAGATGAACGATCACACCGCCGAAGGGCTCGAGCGCAACACAGCTCCGGTGTACAAGATGCCGTGGGGCACGATTCACCCGACCACCATTTCTGCCCCGATCGTCGGAATGGCGGAAGGTGCATACGCTGCGCACGTCGAGCATCAGGGCAAGCGTGTGCGCAAGGCATTCGTCGGCGAGACCGGTAAGGACGATCCCTTCGCGAAGGTGCGTATCGCCGAGGCCAGCAGTGACATCGATGCCGCGTGGCGTCAGTTGTCGGGCAATGTCGCCGAGGAGTACGCACTGCTGAAGGCAGGCGAGGAAGTGCCGATCGAGCTACGGCTCCGAGCTCGCCGCGATCAGGTGCGTGCGACCGGCCGATCCGTCGCCTCGATCGACCTTCTGTTCGAGAGCGCAGGTGCGACGGCGCTGCAGAACGATGCTCCGCTGCAACGCTTCTGGCGAGACGCTCATGCGGGCCGAGTGCATGCTGCCAACGATCCGGAACGTGCGTACCAGATGTTCGGTGGAGGCGAGTTCGGCCTCCCGCTCAAGGATACGATGGTATGACCGCGGCCACGCAGGAGATCACCTACGAATCTACGTCGAAGTTCGCGCAGATTCGTCCGGACATGAAACTTCACTACCACGAGGCGGGCGTCGGGAACGATACGACGATCGTGCTGCTGCACGGCGGTGGACCTGGCGCGTCGGGATGGTCGAACTTCGCGGCCAACATCCCGGTGCTCGCGGAACAGTTCCACGTACTGTGCGTCGACCAGCCTGGATTTGGGTTGTCCGACAAGCCGATCGACCATCCGCAGTACTTCGTGCACTCGTCGTCTGCGCTCAAGGATTTGCTGGATCATCTCGGAGTCGCGAGAGCCCACTTGCTCGGAAATTCCCTCGGGGGCGGCACCGCGGTGCGATTCGCGCTCGATTTCCCCTCCAGCGCAGGCAGGTTGGTGCTCATGGGACCCGGAGGGTTGAGCATCAACCTGTTTGCCCCAGACCCGACCGAGGGCGTCAAACATCTCGGCAACTTCAGTGCTCCGCCGGGGCCGTCGAAGGAAAAGCTCGAGGCGTTCCTCAAAGTGATGGTGTTCGACCAGTCGCTGATCACCGAAGAGTTGCTCGAGCAGCGCTTCGCCGCCGCATCGACGCCGGAGTCCATCGCCGCGATGCGTGCCATGGGGAAGTCGTTCGCCGGCGCCGATTTCGAGAAGGGCATGCTCTGGCGTGAGGCATACAAGCTACGTCAGCCTGTGCTGCTGATCTGGGGCCGCGAGGACCGCGTCAATCCGATCGACGGTGCACTGGTGGCACTCAAGACGATTCCGCGTGCGCAGTTGCACGTGTTCGGTCGATGCGGACACTGGGCTCAGGTTGAAATGGCCGAGGAATTCAATCGTTTGACCGCTGCATTTCTTACCGAGGGGAGCTGAGAGATGGGTATCCGATCTCTGGCATACATGCGTATCGAGGCCACCGACATGAACGCGTGGCGCGAGTACGGGCTCAAGGTGCTCGGCATGGTCGAGGGCAAAGGCGTCACGCCGGGTGCGCTCTACCTACGTATGGACGACTTCCCGGCCCGGCTCGTCATCGTTCCGGGTGAGAAGGACCGACTGCTCGTATCCGGTTGGGAAACTGCGAATGCTGCTGAGCTGCAGAGTATTCGAAGTTCCTTGGACAGTGCCGGTGTTTCGTACAAGGAAGGCACTGCCGAGCAGATTCAGGACCGTCGAGTAGACGAGTTGATCGTGTTCGAGGACCCGTCGGGCAACACCCTCGAGGCGTTCCACGGGGCGGCTCTCGAGCACCGGCGCGTGGTCAGCCCGTACGGCCATACCTTCGTCACCGGCGAACAGGGGCTGGGTCACGTCGTGCTCTCCACCGACGACGACGACGCTTCACTGCGGTTCTACCGCGATGTCCTCGGCTTCCGGCTTCGTGATTCGATGCGTCTGCCTCCGCAGATGATGGGTCGACCTGCCGACGGCGATCCCGGATGGTTGCGGTTCTTCGGGTGCAATCCGCGGCACCATAGCTTGGCGTTCCTTCCGATGCCGACCCCCAGTGGAATCGTGCATCTGATGATCGAGGTCGAAAACTCCGATGACGTCGGACTCGGACTCGACCGCGCTTTGCGCAAGAAGGTTCCGATGTCCGCTACGCTTGGACGTCACGTCAACGATTTGATGCTGTCCTTCTACATGAAGACTCCTGGCGGATTCGACATAGAATTCGGTTGCGAAGGAAGACAGGTCGAAGACGAGAAGTGGGTTGCCCGCGAAAGTACGGCCGTGAGCTTGTGGGGACACGATTTCTCGGTGGGAGTCAGATAGGTGAGTGAAGCTGTGGCGAACTTCGAACCGCGGACGTTCCGGACGGTTCTCGGGCAGTTCTGTACCGGGATCACGATCATCACTACGGTCGACGAGGACGTCCCGGTGGGCTTCGCCTGCCAGTCGTTCGCCGCGCTGTCGCTCGATCCACCTCTCGTATTATTCTGCCCCACAAAGGGTTCCAGGTCATGGGCTGCAATCGAACGAAGCGGAAAATTTGCAGTCAATGTTCTGGGTGAAGAGCAGCAGGACACCTGTGCGCGTTTCGGATCTCGTGAGCCGGACAAGTTCGCTGGTATCGAGTGGAGCACGTCGGAACTGGGTTCGCCCATTCTGGCAGGTTCGCTAGCGCACATAGATTGCACGGTGGAGACGGTTCTCGACGGTGGCGATCACTACATTGCCATCGGTCGGGTTCACTCGCTCGGCGAGATCACCGGTGAGCGTCCGTTGCTCTTTTATCGCGGCCAGTACACCGGTATCGAACCGGACAAGACCGTTCCAGCGCCATGGCGGGACGACCTCGAAGCATTCCTGACTGCGACGTCGCCGGATACCTGGTTGTAGATCGTTTCACGGAGTCCGAACTGCATCGCCGAATTCCATACGGAGCCTGGGCATGTGCGTCGTGAGCAGTGCGCGACGGCCCAGGCCCAACCCGCGCAACTCGTGCGCAAGCGGGTGATCACCGAGCGACAATCTCGCGCCGCCGGGCCTCGTGCGCACGGCTCCCGGGGTCATGGTCCAGCTGGTGGTGCGGGATACCTCGTTGAGGCACGAGAAGGCGTCGAGGGGTCGGGCAAAGATCGCCCCGGGTGCACGTATGCCCGGGGCGATGTCCAGCCTCAGAATCTCCTGGCCGTGCTGGCTCAACCGGCCGGTGAACTTCGAACCGTAACTGACGTCGAAGTCGGCCAGCTCTTTCGGAAATCCCCAGATCTGTCTGCCGGCCATCATGGTGAATTCACCGTCCACCGGAAGCCGATGGATGAGGACACCCCCGGATACCGGAAATACGACACCGAACTCGTTGTAGGGCCCGAGATCACCGTCTTCGTATCGGATGAAGGTCAACGCGCATAGCCCGCGGTTGGGTCGATATTTCCGAATTGCGTGACCCGAGTAGTCGATGGTGCGTTGCGCAGCAGCAGCGTCGACGGAGAACACTCCCATTGCGGCGCGGGATCGGCGGACCTGCACCGGCATCTCGACTTCTCTGCCGAGCACGATGTAAGAGGTCATCGAACCACTCCGGGCAGACCGTGGCAGGTTGGAGGTATCGACTTACGTTCGAATTCGGTCATGGTTACCTCTCACCCGGAATGTCTGCTCCATCGTAGGAAACAGAGATCATTGCCGAATGAGTTTTGGACACGTAGGTTCCGGCATCCGACATGGACTCGCTTCTGACATATGGTGGCGAGTCCATGCCGGTTCGCTTCTCCGCCGGTGGTTGTACAGCAGGTGACGCGTCCGACTACACAGCCGCAGGCGCGTATCGGCTCACGTACTCGCTCGGTCGCCCGAACAGCTGTGCGGAACCGTGTGCCCGTTTGAAGTACAGGTGTGTGTCGTGCTCCCAGGTGATCGCGATGCCACCGTGAATTTGTATCGAATCTGCGGCGATGTGCGAGAGTGCTTCGGAGCAGTGCACTTTGGCCACACCCGCGTCGTCGTGGGCTGACGGAAGCTGCTCGGCGAGTGACCGCGCTGCGGCGTACGACACCGATTTTGCGCTCTCGAGCAGCACGTACATATCCGCCATGCGGTGCTTGAGTGCCTGGAAACTTCCGATCGGGCGACCGAACTGTACCCGGGTGCGACTGTATTCCACGGTCATATCAAGGCTTGCCGCAGCAGCACCGATTTGATCGGCAGACAGTGCGGTACAAGCGATATCGCGAACTTTTGCGAGCGTATCGGGTGCGGTGTCGATCTTGCGCCCGGTGACGCCGGCGAACTCCACGGTGCTCAGTCGACGCGTGGGGTCCATCGTCGGAGTGTCGCGACGGGTGACGCCTGCGGCGGACGGGTCCACCTCGTACAGCGATACCGTGCCGTCGTCCGAGGCAGCGACGACGAGGACATCGGCGTACAGACCGTCGAGGACGTACTCCGCAACACCGGTGAGAGTTCCGTCGGTGACGGTCACCGGGACGTCGTCGTCACTCCATACCGAACCGGCCCAGCACAGCGCTGCAATGGAACTGCCCTCGGCGATGCCTGGGAGCAAACGCTCACAGGCCTCGCGGTCGCCGGACACGAGCAGTGCCTGGCCTGCGAGTACGACCGAACCGAGCATCGGCGACGGCGTCAGGGATCTACCCAGTTCCTCGAGCACCACATGCGATTCGATGGCCCCGAATCCGGCGCCGCCGAACTCCTCCGGAATTGCCAGTGAAGCAATGCCGACCTCGCACAATTGCTGCCACAGCGATTCCTGGTAGCCGCGGTCGGTGTCGATCGCGGCGCGCATGTCCGAGCGCTTGTCGAGCAGCGATCTGATCATGACCCGCAGATCGTTCTGCTCTTCGGTGAACACTCCTACCCCGTTCATACCGCGGCCAGAGCGCGTGCGATCCGTGCGCGGTGAGCCGCGACGGTTCCCCATGCGGTGTACAGGGCCCGTGTCTTCGTCAGCCACAACGACAGGTCGAACTCGGCGGTGTAGCCGATCGCGCCGTGCACCTGGAGTGCGACGCGCGACGCGCGGTAGGCAGCCTCGGAACTGGCGACCTTCGCGGCCGAGACGTCACGGGATGCGTCCTCGCTGCCGTCGGCGATGGAAATAGCAGCGCCGTAGACGAGCGGCATCGCCATTTCGAGACCGATGAGTGCGTCGGCCAACTGGTGCTTGATCGCCTGGAAGGAGCCGATGGGCTTGCCGAACTGCACACGGCCCTTGGCGTATTCGGTGGTCGTATCCACCAGATGGCGACCGAGTCCGAGAAGCTGCGCCGAACAGGCCAACGCTGCCAGATCGAACGCGCGATCCCAGGCCTGTGCGACGGCGGGGTCCTCGACCAACGTCGAGCCGTCGGCAACCTCGAACAGCCTGCGGGCAGTGTCGACGGAATTGCGACGAGTCCCCGGCTGCACCTGCTCGAGTCGTGATCCGTTCACGCGCAGCACGAGGTCGCAGACGTCTGCGTCCAGTGCGCGAGGACTTGCCACGGATGCCAATGCAGATCCGTCGGCAATCCCGGGAAGCCATTTCTCGGCGAGATCGCCGAACGGCGCGAGCAGTGTCGGGGCCACCGCAACGGATTCGATCAGGGGCCCGGGTGCTGCTGCGCGTCCGATCTCGATGAATCCGACGACGAGGTCGACCGGATGTGCGCCGAGACCGCCGTGGTTCTCCTCGATGGTCAATCCGGTGACGCCGGTGTCGGCGAGTCCGCGCAGGAGCTTGCGGCCTGGTTCGAGTTCGTCGCGGCTCCAAGCTCGAACTGCCCCGGCCGAACCGGCGAGCTGTTCACGCAGACTGGATGCGAAGTCTTGTTGTTCAGTGGACAGTGCGAATCTCATCGGTCCGCCTTAGGAAGGCCGAGCAGACGCTCGGCAACGATGTTGCGTTGAATCTCGTTGGTACCCGCGTAGATCGGGCCGGAGAGAGAGAAGAGGTAGCCGTCCTGCCATGAGCCGTCGAGCTCGCCGTCGTCGCCGAGTAGGTCGAGCGCGGTCTCGTGCAGTGCGACGTCGAGTTCGGACCAGAAGATCTTGTTGACCGAGGACTCTGCACCGAGTGCTCCGCCTTCCTGCAGGCGTGTCACCGTGCCGAAGGTGTGCAACCGGTAGGCCCGCGCCCCGATCCATGCGTCGACGACGCGATCGGCCGTGTTCGAGTTCGCCACCGCATCGGAATTCTTTTTCCAATGCTCGATCAAGCGATCCGCTGCGGCAGTGAACCTTCCGGGGCTGCGCAGGGAGAGTCCGCGTTCGTTGCTCGAGGTGCTCATGGCAACGCGCCATCCGTCGTTCGGTTGCCCGATGACGTCGGCGTCCGGAACGAAGACATCTTCGAAGAAGATCTCGGCGAAACCGGCCTCACCGTCGAGTTGCGGGATCGGACGCACCGTGACGCCTTCGGCGGTCAGCGGGAACATCACGTATGTCAGGCCGCGGTGGCGTTGCGCTTCGGGATCGCTGCGGAACAGACCGAAGCCCCAGTCCGCGAAGCTCGCGCGTGAACTCCAGGTCTTCTGACCGTTCAGGACCCAGCCGCCCTCGACCTGCTTGGCGCTCGACCGGATACCGGCAAGGTCACTGCCGGCCTCGGGCTCGGACCAAGCCTGTGCCCAAATGTCGTCGCCGCGTCCCATACGCGGAAGGAACCGCTCGCGCTGTTCGTCGGTTCCGTACTCGAACAGCGTCGGAGCGAGCAGGAAGATTCCGTTCTGCGCGACGCGTCCCGGGGCACCGGCGGCGTAGTACTCCTCCTCGAAAATTACCCATTCCAGCAACGAAGCGTCACGGCCACCGAGTGCGCTCGGCCATGAGACGACGGAGAGGCGGGCGTCGGCGAGGGTGTTCTCCCACTGCCGGTGCTGCTCGAAGCCCTCTGCCGTGTCCATCGAGGCGAGCGGCTCCGCGGGGATGTTTTCGGCGAGGAACTCGCGCACGCTGTCGCGGAACGCAATTGTGGAGTCATCGAGATCGAGATCCATTTACTTGCCCTTCTCCTTCATCGTCTTGGCGTTCATGCCGCCGAGGGAGTCGGTGTCGACCTCGGCATTGTGTGCATGCGCAAAGTGGTGGAGACCGAATACCGAGTCCATGCCTGCGCGCATTCCCATCTGGTCCTCGCACTGGTTGACGGCCTTCTTGGTCAACGCAAGTCCGAACTGCGGCATTGCCGAGATACGTCCGGCGAGAGCGCGGGTCTCCGACTCCAGATCATCTCGCGGTACGACGCGCGAAACCATGCCCCACTCGTAGGCGCGCTGTGCCGAGAACCGGTCGCCGGTGTACAGGATTTCCTTGGCGGCACGGGTGCCGAGTACCCACGGATGCGCGAAGTACTCCACTCCCGGGATGCCCATGCGCACAACGGGGTCGGAGAAGAATGCATCGTCGGAGGCCACGATCAGATCGCACACCCACGCGAGCATCAGTCCGCCGGCGATGCAGGCGCCCTGCACCGAAGCGATGATCGGCTTCGGGATTTCGCGCCAACGGCGGCACATTCCGAGATAGACCTCCATCTCGCGAGCGAAACGCTGGTCACCGCCGACTCGATCGATGTGGTCCCACCACATGACGGCCTTGTTCTCGAAGTGAACGTCCACGTCGCGTTCGGGCGTACCGATGTCGTGTCCGGCGCTGAAGTGTTTGCCGTTGCCCGCCAGAATGATCACCGCGACATCGGGGTCCTCGGTCGCGCGGGTGAACGCGGCGTCGAGTGCGTACGTCATTGCCGAGTTCTGCGCATTGCGGTACTCGGGCCTGTTCAACGTCACCGTCGCGATCTTGTCCACAACTTCGTATGTCACGGGTTCGCTCATCGGATTTCCTTACCTAGTTCGATCCGGGAGGCCTTGCCGGGGGCCTCGTAATACTTGTAACGAGTGTTGATCGGGGTCGGCCCGGCCGCACGTCGGAGTGGGTCCGGGCCGATGCTCGGTTCCGTAGTCATGATCTCCTCGAGCGGTTCGTTAACAAGCAAGTGCTTGGTAGGTTATCCTACTGAAGTGGATGGAAGCCAGGGGCAGGTTCGGCAAGGTATCTCGGGTGCGTCCGATGTGGAGTTCGCCGCCGAGGTTCGACAATGGTTGGCAGAGAATCTGAACGGGGAGTACGCAGCCTTACGTGGGCTGGGTGGACCCGGGCGGGAGCATGAGGCCTTCGAAGAGCGGCTTGCGTGGGATCGCCACCTTGCGGCTTCCGGATGGACGTGCCTCGGCTGGCCGGAGGAACACGGCGGACGGGCGGCGACGCTCGATCAGCAGTTGATCTTCCACGAGGAGTACGCCAAGGCCGATGCGCCCGCGCGCGTAAGCCACGTCGGCGAGGAACTGCTGGGCCCGACGCTCATCGCGTTCGGCACCGAGGAGCAGAAAAAGCGCTTTCTTCCCGGCATCAATACGGTCTCCGAACTCTGGTGCCAGGGCTACTCGGAGCCCGGTGCAGGCTCGGATCTCGCAAACGTCTCCACGACGGCGCGCCTCGACGACGAGGGCTGGGTGATCAACGGCCAGAAGATCTGGACTTCGCTGGCACACGTCGCCGACTGGTGTTTCGTCCTTACTCGGACCGAGCCAGGATCCAAACGGCACGCAGGATTGTCGTATCTGCTCGTTCCCATGGACCAACCCGGTGTGACCGTTCGACCCATCAACCAGTTGACCGGAACGTCCGAGTTCAACGAAGTGTTCTTCGAGGACGCCCGGACCGAAGCGGATCTCGTCGTCGGCGAACCCGGAGATGGTTGGCGGATTGCCATGGGAACGCTGACCTTCGAGCGCGGAGTATCCACGCTCGGGCAGCAGGTCGGCTTCGCCCGCGAACTCGACGGTATCGAGGAAATTGCCCAGCGCAACGGTTCGGCTGCGGACCCGATTCTGAGCGACAGGCTGGCACGGGCGAGGATCGGACTGTCGGTGATGCGAGCGCACGCCTTGCGCACACTGGCAACCGTCGACGCCGGCACGGGCGGCGGCGAGGCATCGGTCTCGAAGCTCCTGTGGGCCAACTGGCATCGAGGACTCGGTGAACTCGCGATGGATGTGCTCGGTGCGAATTCACTGACTTACGAAGAAGAACTGACCAACCTGCAACGCCTGTACCTCTTCACTCGCGCCGACACCATCTACGGCGGATCGAACGAAGTGCAGCGCAACATCATCTCCGAGCGAGTGCTCGGCCTACCCCGAGAGGCGCGTCCATGACCGGACCACTGTCCACCCCACCGGCCGAGATCTCCGGCCATGGACTACTCGTCGGCCGGGTAGCCGTCGTGACCGCCGCAGCGGGAACCGGCATCGGCTCGGCGACGGCACGTCGGATACTTGCCGAAGGTGGCGACGTCCTCGTCTCCGACTGGCACGAGCGCAGGCTCGACGCCACCCGCGAGAGCTTGGCGGAGCAGTTCCCCGACGCCCGAGTCGAGTCCGCGGTGTGCGATGTATCGAGCACCGAACAAGTACGCAACCTCATCGACACGGCCGCCGAGCGGATGGGCCGCATCGACATCCTCGTCAACAATGCAGGTCTCGGCGGCGAAGTTCCCGTCGTGGACATGACCGACGAGCAGTGGGATCGGGTCCTCGACATCACGCTGAACGGCACATTCCGCTGCACGCGAGAGGCATTGCGGTATTTCCGTACTGCCGGTCACGGTGGCGTCATCGTCAACAATGCAAGCGTCCTCGGCTGGCGCGCGCAGAAGGGACAGGCTCACTACGCCGCCGCGAAAGCCGGCGTCATGGCGCTGACCCGCTGCTCCGCCGTCGAAGCGGCCGAATTCGGAGTGCGGATCAATGCCGTCGCACCGAGCATCGCAAAGCACGCGTTCCTCGCCAAGGTGACCTCCGAGGATCTTCTCGACCAACTGTCTGCGGACGAAGCCTTCGGCCGCGCTGCGGAACCGTGGGAAATCGCAGCAACCATCGCGATGCTGGCCAGCGACTACTCGAGCTACCTGACGGGCGAGGTGGTGTCCGTCTCCAGCCAGCGGGCCTGAGACGGGTCCCTCACTTCGCCGCCGGCGAGAGTGCGGGGACAATGACTGGCTATGGAGATCGCTGTCTTTCTCGTGGCCCTCGCGGTCGGTGTACTCACCGTCGCGGGCCTGGCCGAGCGACTGGGCGTTCCGCCGCCCCTACTGCTGATCGCGGTAGGGGTCGCGGCGTCCTACGCGCCGGGAATGCCGGAGATTCACCTCGAACCCGAGGTGGTATTGCTCGGACTGCTTCCGCCCCTGCTCTATGCGACGGCGATCCAATCCTCACTGGTCGATATCAATGCCAATCGCCGATCGATCCTTCTACTGTCGGTCGTGCTGGTCGCCGTCACGGCAATCGGCGTCGGCGCAATCGTGCACACCATCCTGCCGGATATCTCCTGGCCTGCAGCGCTCGCGATCGGCGCTGTCGTCGCACCACCGGATGCGGTCGCTGCCTCTGCCATCGGTCGCAGAATCGGCCTGCCTCGTCAAATAGTGACGATCCTCGAAGGTGAGTCGCTGCTCAACGACGCGACCGCCCTCGTCGCGCTGAGCACGGCAATCTATGCGCTGAGCAACTCGGTGAATGCCGGCCGGATCGGACTCGACTTCGTCATCGCGGCAGGCGGCGGCGTCGCAGTCGGGCTGGTGACGTTCTACGTAGTCGCCAAGGTTCGGCGCAGACTGACCAATCCGGTGCTGGACACCGCAATTTCGTTCGTCGTGCCGTTTGCTGCGTATCTCTTGGCCGAGGAGATTCATGCCTCCGGTGTTCTGGCGGTCGTCGTCGCCGGGCTGTTGCTCGGTCACGAAGCCCCGATTCTGCAGTCGGCGCAATCCCGGATCGCGGAGCGTATCAACTGGCGAACCATCGCCTTCATTCTCGAGAATGCAGTCTTCCTGCTGATCGGCCTACAGGCGTCGTGGATCGTGCGCGATGTCGCCAAGAGTTCGCTCTCACCCCTGACCATCGCCTCGGTGTGCACGGCCACGCTCGTAGGCGTCATCGTGATCCGGATCTTCTGGGTATTCGTCTCCCGCTACGCCCTGGTACGCCCGGGTGCCGATCTCACGACAGGGACGGTCCCGTCGTGGCGCTACACGCTGCTCATCGGCTGGGCCGGAATGCGCGGGGTCGTCACGCTCGCTGCTGCCTTCATCATTCCGTTGGGAACCCAAGATCGAGAAGTTCTGCTTCTCATTGCTTTCACGGTCGTGGCCGGGACCCTGTTCCTGCAAGGGCTCTCGCTTCCACTGCTCGCCCGGCGCCTGAAGGTCCCGTCACCTGATCCGATGGGTGACGCGTTGGCCCGTGCCACCCTGCTGCAACAGGCGTCGAAAGCGGGATACGCCGCGCTCGACAAGCTCGAATTCGAGGACCCCCACGACATCGGCACGCTCGTTCGTCAACGCGTGGAGCAACGCAATTACGCTGCATGGGAACGACTCGGCACCACTGCGGATCAGGAGACGCCCAGCGAGCTGTATGCACGCGTCCGGCTGACCATGATCAAGGCCGAACGCGATCGAATTCTCGAGATCCGCAGCTCCGGAACCGTGCCGTCCGAGGTCGTCGGCGAAGTGTTGGGGATGCTCGACGTCGAGGAATCGATGATCGACGCAGCGAGCGAGTCGCGTCGCGACATTCGAGCGTCGAACGAACTGCGTGGCCATCCTTCAGTCGCGTGCGCCGATCTCGACCGTTACCCGGAAGCGCAAACGCACTCCGACGGAACTTGCCACGAGTGCGTCCGCGACGGGACTGAATGGGTTGCGCTGCGCGCCTGCCTGGAGTGTGGCCACATCGGGTGTTGCGACTCCTCGGCGCGCCAGCACGCCACGGCGCACTTCCACGAGACCGGCCACCCCGTCATGGAATCCGCCGAGCCGGGGGAGAACTGGCGGTGGTGCTTCGTGCATCACCTGACGGCCTGACCCACGCACGTATGCAAAGCAAGTGCTTGGTTGGTATGATGTCCCGGTGCCCCGAACCCCCAAAGCCGTAGGACGACGCGAAGAGCTGCTCGAGCTCGCCGCGACGCTCTTTGCCGAACGTGGCATGCGTGCAACGACGGTCCGTGACATTGCCGACGCAGCAGGGATCCTCTCCGGGAGTCTCTATCACCACTTCGACTCCAAAGAGTCCATGGTCGACGAGATTCTGCGGGGATTCCTCGACGAACTCTTCGACAGCTACCACAAGATCGTGGCAGAGGGATTGGGTCCGCGGGAAACACTGGAAGGTCTCGTAGTGGCGTCGTTCGACGCGATCGACCGCTCGCACTCGGCCGTCGCGATCTATCAGGACGAGGCCAAGCATCTCGTCGGCACCGAACGCTTCGAGTACATCACCGAGCGTAATGGTGAGTTTCGTGAACTCTGGAACGGTGTCGTCGAGCGCGGTATCGCAGACGGCAGTTTCCGGCCGGATGTCGACGTCGAACTCGTCTACCGATTCATGCGCGACACAGTGTGGGTGGCCGTCCGGTGGTATCGCCCGGGCGGCAAGCTCACCGCAGAAGCCGTCGCGCAGCAGTATCTCGCCATCGTGCTCGACGGATTGTCGAGCACTCCCAAGTCCGTCACACGATCCCGCACGGCGTCAACCTAGGAGAGTCTTCCCATGCCCGAGGCCTACATAATCGACGCTGTTCGAACTCCGGTCGGTAAGCGCGGCGGTTCCCTCGCCGAGACGCACCCCGCCGATCTCGGTGCGAGCGTCCTGCGTTCTTTGATGGATCGGTCCTCGATCGATCCGCCCCAGATCGACGACGTCATTTTCGGTTGCGTCGACGCCATCGGTGGGCAAGCTGGAAACATAGCGCGCACAGCCTGGTTGGCGGCTGGATTCCCGGAGGAAGTACCAGGGGTCACCGTCGATCGTCAGTGCGGCTCGAGCCAGCAGGCCATTCACTTCGCCGCCCAGGCCGTCATGAGCGGGACATCGGATCTGATCGTCGCCGGTGGCGTACAGAACATGACACAGATCCCGATCGCGGCAGCGATGGTCGTGGGACAGCAGTACGGTTTCGAGACCCCGTTCAGTGGATCGAAGGGGTGGGAACACCGCTATGGCAAGCAGGAAGTCTCGCAGTTCCGCGGCGCCGAGCTCATCGCCGAGAAGTGGGACGTCACGCGTGAAGACATGGAGCAGTTCGCTCTGGCCAGCCATCAGCGTGCTCGGCACGCCATAGCCGAAGGGCGATTCGATCGCGAGATCGTCGGCGTCGGCGACTTCATGGTCGACGAGTGCCCGCGTGAGACGACTCTCGAAAAGATGGCTTCGCTCAAGCCACTCACCGAGGGTGGACGGCTCACTGCAGCCCTCGCCAGCCAGATCTGCGACGGAGCGAGCGCGACGCTCGTGGCCTCCGCAGCAGCAGTCGAGGCACATGGACTCACTCCGCGCGCCCGGATACATCACTTGAGTGCCCGCGGTGCCGACCCGATCTTCATGCTGAGTGCGCCGATCACGGCCACCAAGCACGCACTCGAGAAGGCCGGCCTGACGATCGACGACATCGACGTCGTGGAGATCAACGAGGCGTTCGCTCCCGTTGTCTTAGCGTGGTTGAAGGAGACCGGCGCTGATCCGGCCCGGGTCAACATCAACGGTGGTGCGATCGCTCTAGGGCACCCACTCGGCGCGACGGGGGCAAAGCTCTTTGCCACCATGCTGTGCGAACTCGAACGCACCGGAGGCCGTTACGGCCTGCAGACCGTCTGTGAAGGCGGCGGTACCGCCAACGTCACGATCATCGAACGGCTCTGATTCTCGCGTAGCACGCTGGCGTCGGGGCGAATGTCGGACCTGTGTGCGACCCTGTGGTCGTGACCGAGTTCGCCCCCGATGCCCCGGTGAGCAGTGCTGGGGCCAGCATCATGCATGCCGATCTGGACTCGTTCTATGCGTCGGTAGAGCAGCGATACGACCCACGCCTTCGAGGCAAACCGGTATTGGTCGGCGGTGGGGTCGTGCTCGCCGCCAGCTACGAGGCCAAAGCATTCGGGGTCCGGACGCCAATGAGTGGCGCTCAGGCCCGAGCATTGTGTCCGCACGCAATTTTCGTTGCCCCACGCATGGATGCATACATCGAGGCGAGCCGGGCCGTATTCGAGATCTTTCGTAACACCACTCCGCTCGTGGAGGGCATTTCCGTCGACGAGGCGTTCCTCGAGGTCGGTGGGTTAAGCAAAATTCGAGGCACTCCGGTTCGGATCGCCGAAAGACTGCGGCGTGAGGTCAAGGAGCAGGTTGGCCTGCCCATCACTGTCGGTATCGCATGCACCAAGTTTCTGGCGAAAGTGGCCAGTGCGGTCGGAAAGCCCGACGGATTGTTGTTGGTTCCGCCCGGCCGTGAGCTCGAGTTTCTCCATCCGCTGAAGATCGAGCGGCTATGGGGCGTCGGGAAGGTCACCGCGGACAAGCTTCATGCATTCGACATCGTGACGATCGGTGACATCGCCGCCCACAGTGAAGCCTCCATCGTGTCGATTCTCGGTAAAGGCGCAGGGCATCATCTGTATTCGCTCGCCAACAATCGCGATCCCCGACAGGTTCAGACGTATCGGGGACGCAGTTCCATCGGTGCGCAGCACGCACTCGGGAGCGGCCCGACGTCGTCGGCGGAGGTGAAGGTCTCCCTCATTGCCCTGGTGGATCGAGTGACACAGCGGATGCGCGCCGCTGAGCGCACTGGCCGCACAGTGGTTTTGAGCGTCCGGTTCGCTGACTTCACCCGCATCACACGTTCACACACGCTGGGCCGTGCGACAGCCGACACCCAGGCCATTCTCGACGCGTCCCTGACGCTTCTGCAGGACGCGGCGTCTCTGATCGCCGAGCGTGGGATCACTCTGGTGGGCATCACGGTCTCGAATATCGAACGCACGGGTGCCGAGCAACTCGAGTTGCAGTTCGACCGACCCCAGGACGCTCCGAGTGCTTCTGCGCTCGATGCTGCTCTCGACGGCGTTCACACCAAATTCGGGAAGAGTGCTCTCACCAGGGGAGTTCTGTTGGGCCGCAACTCCGGGCTGTCGGTTCCACTACTCCCGGACTGACACCGTCAGTTCGAAGTTCTTCGGCATCAGAGTCAGCCGCTCCTCGATCTTCAGTCGGTAGTCGGGGTCGGCCCGAATATCGAACTGCTGCAATATGGTTCCGAGGACAAGTACAGCCTCATGGATGGCGAACTGCCGGCCGATGCACGCTCGTTCACCCGTACCCCACGGCTTGTAGACGTGCCCCGGCCGTGACCGGACATTGGCGGACAGAAACCGATCGGGATCGAATGCGTCGGGGTTGTCGCCCCAGACCGGGTCTCGGTGCAAACCGGGGATGAGAACGAACGCCCAATCGCCCTTTTTCATCGAATGGATGCCGCCGATCGAGGTGTCCTCGCGCGCCTCGCGGGCGAATGCAGGCGCAGTCGGCCAGAGTCGCAAGCTCTCGTCGAGGATGCGTCGAACCAGTCGGAGCTTGGGGACCTGTTCGAACTCCGGGGTCTGTGAACCCCATACCTCGTCGACCTCGGCGCGCGCGGCCTCGAGAATGTCGGGGTGCTGCGAGAGGTAGTACAGAGCGAAAGATAGAGCGCCCGAAGTGGTTTCGTGGCCGGCGATCAGGAACGTCACTATTTGCTGGCGAATGTTGATTTCGCTCAGGGCATTGGGATTGTCGGCGTCGCGCGCAGCATCGAGCATGATGTCGAGAAGATCGCCTCGACCGGACGTGCCGGCGTCGCGGCGAGTACGCACGATGTCGTCGAGAAGGGTTGCGATGTAGTGCTTGTCGCGTTCGTTCCTACGGTCGGCTCTGCGAAAAACGATGTCGGCCAACCATGGGATCGGCACGATTTCGCGTCGCTGATTGTGTGAAAGGACCCCGACCATCGCGTCGACGAAAGGGTGCGGCTTGTCGCGGTTGAACGAGTCGAACCCATAGCTGAATCCGGTTCTGCCGATGGTGTCGAGGGTCAGCTTGGTCATGTCGGCGGACACATCGACCTTGGTGTGCGAGCGCCAGTGTGCCGTGAGATCGGCTGCGACGTCGACCATGATGTGGTGGTAGCTGCGCATTGCGGGCTGGGTGAAGGCCGGTCGGAGTAGATCGTGTGCCTTCTGCCAGTTCGGCTCGTCCGAATGTGCAGTGAACAGAGCGTCGCCTCCGATCGAGCGCAAGCCCACGATAGCGGGGGATACGTGTTTGACGAACCGATGTTCGTCGCACAACTCCCCGGCCAGGTCGGCGCCTGAAACCATCACGTATTGGCGCCCCATGACCACTCGTTCGAAGATCGGGCCCAGTTTCTCGGCGAGGGCTATCGAATCCTGAACGGGCGTCGATGCGTGTACTCCGAGGACATCGCCGAGGAATGGGAGGCGCCTGCTCGGGTGCGGAAGTGCGTGCGTCGCCACGTCGACGTCGGTGACCATGCTGACCCTCTCGATTCACTACTGAACTCGAATACAACAGTGAACCTACTCGCTACTGAATCAGTGTCAACTGTCACTCGGCGAAGCAATGTCGATCTTCACGATCGGCTCCCTCCCGAGCGTCTATCCTCGGTGACGCGGCTCGCCATCGATGACGGTTTGTAGTGCGTCGCCGTAGCGTTCGACGATGTCATCGGTCGAGGCTGCGAGCAGCCACGGACTCTCGACGACGTACAGGGCGGTCATCAACCCGGACAGCTGCGCTGCGAGCAGATGAGACCGTAACTCGGCGTCGCCCCCCGACAGTCGCGGAGCGAGTGGCGCAATGATCATCTGCTCGATCGCCTCCTGCAGGTGTTCGCGGACCACTGGGCGGTCGGATGCGCGAACGAGTGCTGCGTAGACGGCAGCCGAAGTGCCCACCTGTCGCTGACGTGTTCTGCGGACGACGAAATCGACCAAGGCGCTACCCAATTCGTCGAGTGGTCCCTGCATGACCTCTACGAACGCGTCGGACATCGTCATCGTGCGAATGAAGAGTTTTTCCTTGGACCCGAAATATCGAATGACGAGAGCTGGATCCACGCCCGCATGTCTGGCGATATCGCGGACCCCGGTGGCGGCAAAGCCTTGTTCGGCGAACAGTTGCGTCGCGGCGGCCTGTACGGCTTGGCGGTTGTGGGCGGTACCCGACCGGGCACCCTCGTCCGAGATTTCTGCCGACATTGCTGCGTCCTTTGATCGATGTAACGCTCCTCGGGAAACCATCGTAGTCAACAGTGTTGACAAGTGCGCCGTCAACACTGTTGACTGTCATTTGTCATCATCGTTGACACTTGAACTGAAAGGTCTGTTGCGCATGCCACACTCCAGTGACCACCGGCATCCCGACTGGGATCAGGCCTTCGGGGCCGACACCGAAGCCATCGCACCCGCTCATATTTTGGAGCATTCCCAAGCATCGGCGCCCGCCGCCGGGGAAAGTCGGACCGCGTGGCGCTCCGTCGTCGAAGCGATGGTGTTTCCGATCTTCTTCGCCGTGATGTTCGCGCTCTGTTATGTGAGCGCCTTTCACAATCCGACGCCCCGGAATGTGGAAATAGTGGTCACCGGTCCGGAGTCCTCCACCACCGCACTCGTCGATCGACTCGCGAGCAAAGTCGAGGGCAAGTTCGACCTCCAGACGTCGACAGACACCGCTGCAGCGATCGAACGCCTGCAAGGCCGCGAGATTGCCGGCGTCATCGAACTGGGTTCACCTATGACCGTGCACGTCGCGTCCGCCGAGGGTCCGGTGCTCGTGCAAGCCGTCGAGGGGTTGACCCAACCACTCGCCGCCGCCCAGGGACAGCCGGCGAACATCGTCGATCACGCGCCGCTCGCACCAGATGACCCCACCGGCCAAGCGTTGTTCTACCTGCTCGTCGTGTCCACGATCATCGGCTATCTGACGATCACCGTCCTCGCACAGGTTGCCCCGGCCATGCGGATGCGACCCAAGCTTGGAATTCTCGCTGCGATGTCCGTCATCGGTATCGCGTTGTCGTACCTCGTGTCGTCGATATTCGTGGGGTTCTACGCAGCTTCGTTCGTGGAGAACCTGGCGATGCTCGCGGTGATCTTCACCTATACCTTCACCGTCGGACTGGTCAGTATCCTGGCCAACAAGGTATTCGGCCACGCCGCGATCATGGTGGTGATGCTCCTCATGATCTTCCTGAACTTCCCCAGCGCAGGTGCGGCTATCCCGGTCGACTTCCTCCCCGGATTCTGGTCGGGCGTCAGCAACTTCTGGATCGGCTCAGGGGCGATGGATGCGGCCCGTTCCATCGTTTACTTCGGTAGTACTGGCGTCGACAAGGGACTGTTCATCCTGGGCGGATGGCTCGTCCTCACCGTGGCACTGCTGGTCTTCACCCACCGGCCCAAGAAGACGTCGAAGGATGTTGCGGCGCACGCCGCACACTGACCCGACAATGGGCGTGGACTCTCCGAGCATTCGGCGGAGTCCACGTCCATCTTCGTCTCGAAGTGCTGCCGAGTAACATCGCACACACGATGTCCAGCCCACGTAAACGCCTGTCACCTGATCTGCGACGCGCACAATTGCTCGACATCGGGTCCCGCCTGTTTGCCGAGCGGCCGTACGAAGACGTGTGGATCGAGGAAGTCGCCGACCTCGCAGGGGTCTCACGCGGCTTGATGTACCACTACTTTTCCTCGAAGCGTGACTTCTTCGCCGAGATCATTCGCGTCGAGTCGGCACGGATTCTCGAGATGACAGCCCCCGATACCTCGCTCCCGATCACCGAGCAGGTTGCAGCGGGGCTCGATGCATATATCGGTTACGTGCTCGCCCACGAACACGGGGTCCGCGCGGTCAACCGAGGGGCGATGTCCGGAGACACCGAGATTCAGGCGATGGTGACGGCCGAACTAGGGGTGCAGCAGGATCGCATCCTTGCCGCCCTTCCCCCGGAGGTCCGAGAGGACGAGGTTCTCAGAACGGCGCTACGGGGTTGGGTGTCGTTCGTGCGGGCTGTATGCCTCGACTGGATGGACCGCCGGACCATCTCCGAAGAAGATCTGCGCGGACTGTGCCTACGAGCGCTCGAAGGACTTCTCAGGCTCTAGAAGGATCGCACGACCAGGACTATCGTGGCGTCCATGTGCCGAAACATCACGACGCTGCGCGGGCTCGAACCGCACGCCACGGACGATGAGATCGAGGCCGCGGCAAGACAGTACGTCCGCAAGATCAGTGGCGTCCAGAAGACATCCGACGCCACCCGGGAGGCATTCGAGCAGGCCGTCGCGGAGGTAACTGCCACGACGCACCGGCTGCTCGACGCGCTGCCCGATAGACGTCGACCGCCCCCCACCGTCCCGCCACTGCGCAGGCCCGAGGTCCAGGCGCGGATTGCCGCGAAGGCTTCCGCTTCCTAGCTCTCGGCTGGTCCGGCAGGTGGCGATATCGGTGGAGGGCGGTGACAGAAGGTTGATCAGCTCACGGTCGTGAACTTCTGGATGTCGTCGATACGACGCACTGCGTCCTCGACGATCGCGGAGATCAGCTCGGCGCACGTCGGCAGGTCTTCGATCATTCCGACAACCTGACCCGAAGCCAACACACCAGCACGCGTATCGCCGTCGACCAGGCCTGCTTTGAGCAGCATCGGGGTGTTCGCAGCCATGATGATCTGCTGCCACGTCCGATCGCTGCTGCGGCGCATCGCAATTCCGTCGCGGGCGAGATTCGACCACGTCATACCGGTCATCGACTTGAACTTGCGAGCATTGCCGACAGCGGCGAACAGGCCACGAGCGGGGTTCGACTGTTCGAGACTCGTCACCAGCTCGGTGTTGAGCACCCGGTGCGGCATACCGTCGACGCGTCGCGAGACGGTCGTGTCCTGCAGGCCCCGTTTGAGGTACTCCTGCTTGACCGAATCCGGAACCGTGCTCTCTTGCGTCAACAGGAATCGGGTACCCATCGCAACGCCCGCCGCACCGTAGGCCAGTGCCGCAGCGAGGCCGCGGCCATCGTAGAAACCACCTGCCGCCACCACAGGGATGTCGACGGCGTCGAGCACGGACGGGAGCAGAAGCGTCGTCGCGACCGGTCCGGTGTGACCGCCGCCCTCGCCGCCCTGGACGATGACTGCGTCGGCGCCCCAGGCTGCAACTTTCTTGGCGTGCTTGGCAGCACCGATCGATGGAATTACTACTACGCCTGCCTTTTTGAGCAGCGCGATGAGTTCTTCCTTGGGTGCCAGTGCGAAGGAAGCGACACGCACGTTCTCCCGAATCAGGAGATCGATGCGTTGACGAGCGTCGGTGGCATCTGCACGGATGTTGACGCCGAAGGGCTTGTCGGTCAACGTCTTCGTCTTCGCCACTGCCGCTTCGAGCTCGGCGTAGGTCATCGTCGCCGATGCCAGGATGCCTAGGCCGCCCGCATTGGCGGTGGCTGCGACCAGGCGCGGCCCGGCAACCCAGCCCATGCCGGTCTGAACGACGGGATGTTCGATGCCGACCAGTTCGGTCAGCGGCGTGCGAAGGCCGCTCATCCCTTGACCTCGCGGCTACGCGACCCCTTGGGATCGATGACGCCGAGCAGGGTCATCTCTTCGTCGGTGGGGAGCCTGGAGTCTGTGACATCGGCAGTGTCGAGTTCGAATCCGGTGTTCTCGAGCACCTCGTCGACGGTGACTCCGGGATGCACCGAGAGCAAGCGCATCGCGTGGTTCTCGCCGGAGAAATCGAATACGCCCAGGTTGGTGACAACCCGGTGCAGATCGTGGTGGGCGAACCCTGCGTTGTCGGTGATGCGGTCGTAACCGACACCGGACACCAGATCGACGGTCTCGGTGAAGACGCGTGCCGAGTGCCGCGCAATCCAGTAGCTGGTGCGGTGATTGATCGTGTTGCCGGGGGCGCCGCGGGACCCGAACATCTGTCGCGTCGGCTTGTCGTGCGGGCCGAAGTGCGAAATATTCTGGTTGCCGAACCGGTCGATCTGGTTGGCGCCCATCACTACATGACGTCGACCGCTGGCGACAACGTCGAATACCTTCCGGTACGGGATCCATCCCTCGATCGCGCCGGTGGCACCGAGTGCCGGTGTGTCGGCCATGAGATACGCCTCTCCGTCGGAGAGGAGTAGGTCGGGCTCGGTGGTGAGTTTGGCCAGGCGGGCGCCGATGCTGGGCATGAGGCCCATCGGACTTGCCATGATCTCGCCTGCGCCTGCGAACATGTCCGCGCATGCAACTGCGCAGATGTCCGCCCGGGTGATGTCGATGCCGCTCATGCGGACGCCCCTTCCTGATTTGTCAGCTGAGCGAAGCGCTTCCACCCGTCGGGTTCGGACGCTGCCTCCGCATACTGTTTCTGGAGTTCTTCGTCGCGACCGTAATCAGGTACGCACGAGGTGAATCCGGCACCGCCCGGTGCCTCCACGACGCCGTCGACCATCATTCGGTTCAGCAGGAGAGCCTGCGGGGGAGCGCTAGCAACGAGGTCTGCGGTATCGACGATGCGTTCGACGGAGACGAAACGCTGTTCGGCAGCGAGGCAGAACAAGTCGTCGAAGTACGGGTCAGGGCCGAGGTATGCGGCGTTGCCGTGGGCGTCGGCGAGGTTCAGGTGAACCAGCGCGGCGTCGAGTTCGAGAGCAGGCATCGCGATGAGTTCGCTGCCGTCGTCGTACGGCGAGACAACGGTCTTCAACTCGGGGAAGTACTTCGGCACATCGGAACCGAGACCTGCACGCATCGGCAGGAACGGCAGTCGCTGTGCGGCAGCCTGGAGGCCGGTGTTGACCATGCCCTCGTCGAGCTCGCGTATCTCGATCGCTCCGGCTGTCCGGGCTGCGGAGAAGTAGGGGTCGTACGGAATCGAGTCGAGGGAGACGAAGCCGAAGTAGAGCTTCTTCAATTTCCCTGCGGCACAAAGCAAGCCGACGTCGGGTCCGCCGAAGCTGACGACAGTCAGATCCGTCACGTCCGAGCGAAGGATCGCCTGGATGAGGGCCATCGGCTTACGACGCGATCCCCAGCCCCCGATGCCGATCGTCATGCCGCTCTTCAGCCGGCCCGCGACGTCGTCGGCGGTAAGCACTTTGTTGCGCATTGCTGTCATTTTCCTGCTGCTCCTTTGGCGCGTGCGAGATCGTCCTCGAACGATGCGCGGATCTCGTCGGCTGCTCCCGACAGGTTCAGTTCGAAGGTGAAGCCTTGCTCGTAGCGGTAGCTTCTGTGTACCGGCTGCAGATCGATACCGTTGAGTGCTTCCTTCGCGGCTCGGATCACCCGCGGGTCCTTGGCGGCGATATCGCGTGCGATTTCCAACGCCGTATCGTCCAGTTCCGCTCGCGGAACCACTTTGTAGACCGAGCCGTGGTGCTCCAACTGCTGCGCGGTGATGGTGGACGCGGTGAAGAACAGCGCGCGCATCAGGTGCTGTGGTACGAGTCGGGACAGGTGCGTCGCCGCGCCCAGGGCGCCACGGTCGACCTCGGGGAGTCCGAAGGTTGCGTCGTCGGAAGCCACGATGATGTCGGAGTTGCCGACGATCCCGATGCCCCCGCCGAGGCAGAAGCCCTGCACGGCGCTGATGACCGGTACTGCGCAGTCGTAGACCGCCGCGAATGCGGCGGCACATCCCCGGTTGGCGTCGATGAGGCGACCGTGCCCGGAGTCGCGCGCGAACTCCTTGATATCGACGCCCGCACAGAACCCGCGGTTCTCGGCTCGCACGACCACGACGCGTGTGTTCTCGTCGCGGCTTGCTGCGGTGACTATGTCAGCGAAGTCGAACCATCCCTGCGTCGGATACGCATTGACGGGTGGGTAGTCGACCGTGACGACGGTGATTCCGTCGGTGGTGCTCGAAGTGATTGCCATTGATCAAGGATCCTCACGTAAGCTGAAAAACAAGCAAGTGCTTGGTAGGTTAACACGAAGACAGAGATATCGGTCTTCTCGAGGGTTCGGGGTCCTGCCCGAAAGCCTCGTTTTGACGGTTTGCCTCGAATTACAAGATCAACATGTCCGTCGATCAGGAGAAAACGGTCGGCTACCGGGTATAGGGTTATCATTTCGTTATCGTTACGGCGCCTCATGCGGGCGGTGCCTCTCCGTTTCGGAAGGATGAAATATCCCGATGTCCATCGACTTCGCGGCACGTCTGAACAAGCTATTCAGTGTCGTGCATCCCCCTGGCCGCAGGCCCCACACCAATGCCGAAGTTGCCGACGCGCTCGCCGGCAACGGACATCAGATTTCCAAGCCGTACATTTCGCAACTCCGGTCCGGTCAGCGCAATAACCCGTCGAACGAAACGGTGGCCGCACTGGCTCGCTTCTTCAAGGTCGAACCGGACTACTTCTTCAACGACATCTACGCCGCCAAAGTCGATCACGATCTCGAACTTCTAGCGCAACTGAAGGGCTACGGCCTTCGTAGGCTGTCGATCAGGGCTTTCGACCTGTCCGAGGAATCGCAAAACCTGTTGAGTTCGATGGCTGAGAAGTTGCGAGCCAGTGAAGGTCTCCCGGAGGTTCCGCCGGACGGCACCGGATAGGGCGCGTCTTGCACGGCATTCGCGCGCAGAATTGTAGATAGGCATGGCCGAGGCCAGCTGTTCAGGAAACTCGAGGGTTGCTGAAAAGTAGCTGATGCGGTTGAATCCTCAATACAGGATGGTCGAGTCGCTGGTTCGCCGTCGACAGTGCTGGCAGGCGTTGGAGGGCAGTACCACAGTGACTGACGATCGCAGGGAAACGTTCGATGCACGCGACGGTGGAATTGCCATCGAGCAGCCACTCCTGCGCGCGGTGTTGTCCTATACCCCGAACGGCCGACCTGCTCCGCACCCGTCCGAGTGGGTAACACTGCACTCCGAAGACGGCGCTGCAGCGGTACGACTACGGATGGCGTGCGCAACCGGAATCGACAACGCCATCAGTGGACCGTTCGACTCAGTGTTCTATCCGTTCGGCTCCTTCGACATCATCGTCCCGTCACGAAACCCGGGTCAGGGTGCGCTGCTGATGATTCAGTTGACCGGACCGGATGCGCCCACCCGATTCGAATTCGACGTCGAGCTACCCGCCTACTGGGCGCTGAGGGTGGAGGTCGACGGATCGGTGACAGCACTCGACGAGATGGGCAGAGGCATGATCTACCTCGGCGCGCCGTGGGCGTTCGACGCCGAGTCCTGCCGAGTACCGGTCCGCTACACGCTCGAGAACGGCAAGCTGGTAAAGAACATCGAACTCGACGCAGTCGCTGCATTTCCGGTACTCGTAGATCCCGACCCCGACGCGATTCTCACCGGAGACGGGCGCTTGATCACCGAAACGTGGATTCCATGGCTCGCGCCGAGCAGCGATGATGTAACGCTGCCCGACACGAAAAAGCCCCCGAATCAACTGTGACCTCTAGTCGAGAGGTTCAGATCCGTTCGATGATTGTGCCGGTGGACAATGCCCCACCTGCGCACATCGTGATCAATGCTGTCGAACCGTTGCGGCGTTCGAGCTCGTGTAGCGCCGTCGTGATCAGTCGAGAACCGGTGCTGCCGACCGGGTGACCGATTGCCAAGGCTCCACCGTTGACATTTACCTTGTCCATGTCGGGCTTGTGCACCGAAGCCCAGGACAGTAGAACCGAAGCGAACGCCTCGTTGACCTCGAACAGGTCCAGGTCGCCGATCTTCATCCCGCTCTGCTCGAGGACACGCGTGGTGGCCTGCACCGGGCCGTCGAGGTGGAACTCGGGCTCCGCTCCGACCAAGCACTGCGAGACGATGCGTGCACGAGGGGTGAAACCGAGCTCTCTGGCTCGATCCTCATCCATCAGGATGACCGCGGCGGCGCCGTCGGAAATCTGAGACGAGGTACCTGCAGTGTGCATTCCGCCGTCCATCACGGGCTTGAGCTTCGCCAGCGATTCCGCTGTCGTGTCACGCAAGCCCTGATCCCGGCTCACGGTCTCGTCTCCGACCTGCACCGACATAACTTCACGGTCGAAGCGCCCCTCCTCCCATGCCGCCTTGGCGAGGGCCTGCGACCGAACGCCGAGGGCTTCGAGGTCAGTTCGGGTGATGCCGCGGCGTCGTGCTATCCGCTCTGCGGCTTCGAACTGATTCGGCATGTCGATGCTCCACGAATCCGGCCGTCTCGGTCCGGCGTTCTCGCCGACATTGGCTCCGAGAGGAACGCGGCTCATGGCTTCGACACCGCAGGCCATTCCGGTATCGATGGCTCCGATCGAAATCAAACCGGCGATCAGGTGGTTGGCCTGTTGCGCCGAGCCGCACTGAGCGTCGATCGTCATTGCACCGCTCTGCCACGGCAGGCCCGCGTGAAGCCATGCAGTCCTGGTGATGTTGTTCGACTGTTCACCGGCCTGGGTGACACATCCGCCGATGACTTGCTGGACCAACTCGGGGGCGACGCCGAGTCGCTCGATTGCACCGGTCTGGGCAAGGCCGAGCAATTCGGCAGCGTGCAGACCCGACAGCCATCCACCTCGCTTGCCGATCGGTGTACGGACGGCCTCGACGATAACGGGATTGCCCACTGCGGGCTCCTCTCTCTTCAATCAAAAGTAGAACAGGTTCCATCTTACTGTTAATGGGCGTTGACCGTATCTTCTTCCCTATCTCGACCCCTTGTGTTTGAATAAAGCTAGAACGTGTTCCAAAAGAGCGCGGCCCGTGAAAGTGGCTCCGAGCAGCAGCGCAGCCTGCTCGGAGGCCCCGAACAGGACCGCAGCCTGTGTATCGACCCAAGAAACTGTCAGGAGAGCAAGTGACAGACCTACATCAGGACCTCATTCGTCCCGATTTGCCGGAGGGCTTCGACCCGACCGACCCCAGTATCTACGAACAGAGGATACCGGTAGAAGAGTTCGCCGAGCTTCGCAAAACAGCTCCGGTCTGGTGGTGCCCGCAGCCGCGCAACGTCGGTGGATTCGACGACGACGGATACTGGGTCGTCACCAAGCATGCCGAGATCAAAGAGATCTCCAAGCGCAGCGACGTCTTCTCGAGCTTCGAGAACACCGCGATGCCGCGATTCAACGACGACATCACACGCGAGCAGGTCGAACTGCAGCGGTTCGTGATGATCAACCAGGACGCTCCCCAGCACACCAAGACCCGCAAGATCGTCGCCAAGGGATTCACCCCTAGGGCGATCGGTGGCCTGCACGATGAGTTGGAGCGTCGTGCGCAGGAGATCGTCAAGAAGGCGGCAGAGAATCCGACCGGTGACTTCGTCACCGAAATCGCTTCGGAGTTGCCGTTGCAGGCCATCGCCGATCTGCTCGGGATCCCGCAGGAGGATCGCAAGAAGATCTTCGATTGGTCCAACGAGATGACCGCATACGACGACCCGGAGTTCGACATCGACCCGGTCGAGGCGTCGACCCAGATCCTCGGGTACGCGTACGGCATCGCGGACGAGCGTCGAAAGTGCCCCAAGGACGACATCATCACCACCCTGATCAACGCCGACATCGACGGTGATCACCTCGCACCCGAGGAATTCGGCTTCTTCGTGATCATCCTTGCCGTCGCGGGCAACGAGACCACCCGCAACGCGCTCACCCATGGGATGGGTGCGTTCATCGACAACCCTGAGCAGTGGGAGTTGTACAAGAAGGAGCGCCCGGACACCACGGCGGACGAAGTCGTCCGTTATGCCACCCCGGTCACCTCCTTCCAGCGCACCGCGAATCAGGATTTCGACCTGAACGGCACCATGATCAAGGCCGGTGAACGAGTCGTGATGTTCTACGGCTCCGCGAACTTCGACGAAGACGTCTTCGAGGATCCGTACAAGTTCGACATCCTACGAGACCCGAACCCGCACCTCGGCTTCGGTGGCCACGGCGCTCACTACTGCATCGGGGCGAATCTCGCGCGGATGGAGATCAATCTGATGTTCAACGCGATCGCCGACCACATCCCCGACATCTCCAAGCTCGGCGATCCCCGGCGTCTACGCTCGGGTTGGCTCAACGGAGTCAAGGAATTCCAGGTCGACTACAAGGGCGGCTGCCCAGTCCCGCACTAAACCTGGTAGTAAACACGAGAGCGGCAGTACGTCTTCGTAAGACGTACTGCCGCTCTCGTATTCGTATGGCGTCTAGATGAACTTCTCCGCGAACTTCCGAAGCGAGTCCTGCTTCGCTTCCAGCGGACCGTCGAATGCGATGCCGTCGAATATCCACGGTACCGAGATGATGTCGGTGACACCGGCGTCTTCCAGTTCGGCGTAACCGTCCTTACCGAAGCGGTCGATGCACACGGTCTGGATCTCGAACGGCTTGTCGGCCGTGCCGTACTCTTCTCGGAGTTCTCGCAGGCGGGTGATGACGGTGACCAGATCGTCGAACTTGATCATCGCCGACGTCCACCCGTCACCTACTCGAGCAGCGCGTCGTAGCGCCACATCGGTGTGACCGCCGACGTAGAAAGGAACCGGCTTCGTAGGTGCCGGACTCATCTGAAGCTTGTCGAAATCGAAGAACTCGCCGTGGTACTCCACCATGCCGCCGCCGAGGATCGCCTTGAGGACCTCGATCATCTCGTCGACTCGCTTGCCACGCTTGGCGTAAGGTGCCCCACACCATTCGAATTCCTCTGGAGCCCAGCCGATCCCGACACCGAATCCGAATCGATTGTCGGTCAGTGCGGCAACCGAACCTACTTGGCGGGCAAGTAGAACCGGATTGCGAGACCCGAGCTTGAGGACCTGGGTATAGAACTCGATGGTCGAGGTCACCGCACCCATTGCAGCTGCCGCGATGAGCGGATCGACCCATGGAGTTTCGGCATTCCACATTCGTGAGCCATCGGGTGTGTACGGATAATCCGTCGTCTGTGTTTCCATGTAGAACAACGAATCCGGTAGTGCGATCGAGGAGAAACCGCACTCCTCGGCTGTCTTCGCCAGCACCGGCAGTTCGTGTAGCGGTGTCATTGCAATACCGACCGTGTACTTCATGGCTGTTCGCTCCCTACGACCCACATGGAGAAATATTGGGACCCTCCGCCGTAGGCGTGGCCGAAGGCTTTCTTGGCATTGTCCACCTGGTGGTCGCCCGCGCGGTGCATAACCTGCATTGCCGCCTCGGCAAACCTGATCATTCCCGACGCCCCGATGGGGTTGGACGACAGAACGCCGCCGGAGCAGTTGACCGGGAGCCTACCGCCCATGGCGGTGTCGCCTGCCTCGGTCAGTTTCCATCCCTGGCCCTCGGGCACGAATCCGAGGTTCTCGAGCCACATCGGTTCGAACCACGAGAACGGAACATAAATTTCAGCAACATCGATCTCTTCGAGAGGATCGGTGATTCCCGCTGCCTTCCACAGTGCCGCAGCCGCATCGCGGCCCGCCTGGGGACTGACCTGGTCGCGTCCGGCGAACGTCGTCGGCTCGGTGCGCATCGAAGTAGCGTGGATCCACGCAACCTTCTTGCCGTCCGCCTCACGAGCGTGGGCCGTGGCCTCGTCACCGATCACCACCGCGCAGGCCCCGTCGGACGACGGGCACGTCTCGTCGTATCGGATGGGGTCCCACAGCATCTGTGACGCCTGAACCGACTCCAGCGTGATGTCCGGATGCTTCAGGTGCGCATAGGGATTCCGGCTACCGTTGAGCCGGTCCTTGACCGCCACCATCGCGCCGATGTGCTCGGGTGCATTCGATCGGCGAATATACGAGCGGATATGCGGGGCAAAGTATCCGCCGGCACCAGCACCGACAGGCATGTTGAACGGCACCGGAATCGACAAGGCCCACATGGCATTGCTCTCCGATTGCTTCTCCCAAGCGACGGCGAGAACACGTTTGTGCACCCCGGACTGCACCAACGACGACGCCACGATAGCCGTCGAGCCACCCACCGAACCGGCAGTGTGGACGCGCAGGAGCGGCTTGCCAGTGGCGCCGATGGCGTCGGCCATGAACAACTCGGGCATCATGACGCCCTCGAACAGATCAGGTGCCTTGCCGATGACGACCGCATCGATGTCGTCCCACGACACCTCGGCGTCGATCATCGCGCGGTCGATCGCCTCGCGCACTAGTCCGGACATCGAGACGTCGTGTCGCTTGGCGACATAGTGAGTCTGGCCGGTACCCAGTACCGCAGCGGGTTGCTTGCTCACTTATCTTCCCTCCATGACGGCTACCAAGTTTTGTTGTAGCAGTGGGCCGCTCGTTGCATGCGCGAGAACCCGACCGGCACTGCCGTCGAAGATCCTCGACGCCGCATGGCCGATTCGCTCGAGTCCGGCGGAGAACATCGGGTTTCCCACCAGCGTGCCACCGGAGGGATTGATCGTCGCGGTCTCGGGGAGCCAGTCGGACAGAATCAGTTCCTGATGGGTGAACGGTGCGTGCAGTTCGGCCAGCTCGATGCCGGCAAGATCACCGCCCGACGCTTTCACTGCGGCGTTGTATGCCGACGGCGCCGTCGTCAGATCCCGTGCGCCGAAGTTCGGCGAATCGATCAAATGCTCGATCCCGCTTATCCACGCGGGGTTTTCGCGAAGAGAGCGCGCACGGTCACCCGCAGCGAGGACGATCGCCGACGCACCATCGGTCACCGGTGCGCAATCATGTGCGCGCAGGGGGTCTGCGATGTAGTCCGCCTGTAGCAACTTCTCGATGTCGAGGTTGCCGGACAACTGTGCCAAAGGATGAGCGTTGGCACGGTTGCGGACGGCGACCTCGGCCATTGCTCGCGCGTCCCACTTCCCGGCGTCGATTCCGGCCCGTGCCTGGAGTCCGGCGATGGATAGCGAATCCGGCCACAGTGGAGCGACGAGGTAGGGATCGAGTTGCATCGCAAGAATTTTCGCCAGAGTCCCCGCCGAAGACTTTCCGAAGCCGTACACCAGCGCTGTCTCGACCTCGCCCGTCATCAGTTTGATCCAGGCTTCGTACAGTGCCCATGCCGCATCCATCTCGACGTGAGACTCGTTGATCGGTGGGACCGCACCGATGGCGTCGATGGCGGAAATGAAAGAGAAAGCCCGTCCGGCCAGGTAGTCGGAAGAACCCGAGCACCAGAATCCGATGTCGGACTTCGTGATTCCCAACTCGGCATACAGCTGCTGGAAACATGGAACCAGCATCTCGACGCCGTTGGTGGTACCCGCCGTCTGTGCGACATTCGGTGCCTGTGCGAAGCCCACCACTGCGATATCGGTCATGCTCTCGCCCCTCAGAGGTGGTGCTTGTAGGTGTCGTACTCGGCGTCGGGTTCACCCGTCGGCCGGAAGTACTCGATGTTCTCGAGCGTGTAACCCCATTCCTCGCGCGGCTTCCACTTGGCCTCGACGCGCATTCCCATCCGGACGTCCGCCGGATCGCATTCGAGAATCAGATGCTGGAACGGAATGTCGGCGCCGTCGAGCAGCACATATGCCGCAATGTACGGAGGCTTGATCTTCTGGCCCTTGAACGGAACATTGACGATGCAGTAGGTCGTCATGATGCCGTGATCGGGTAGTTCGACCTTCTCCGTCGTCGGCCGCCCGTCCGTTGGGCTTGCGCCGCGCGGCGGGACGTAGACCTTGCCCTCGGAATCTGTCCGGCCTCCGAGGAAGCGCCCTTCGGCGAGACCGCGAAGGTAGTAGCTTTCCTCGGCCGAGGCAGTGTGGGTGTACTCGAGGCGGACGGGGGTGGTGATCATCTCGACGGGTTCCCCGGACGCACCTTCAGGTTCAGGTTCGGACTCTTTCGTTAGCTCAGCAGGTTCGAAGCACACGATGTCGTGAATGTCGCCGGTACGGTCCTGCGCCCATCGCGGTTGTACGCGCATTCCGGTGGACATCCGGTCCGCGGACTCGGCGTCGACGGCATGAAGGAGCGAGGTGTCGGCGCCGTCGAGTTGGATCAGTGCGAAGGCGAAAGGTCGATCGAGGGGGTGGTCGTCGTAGGGAGTCTCTACCCAGGACCAAGAGGTTACGGTGCCTGTGGAACCGACGTCGACGAAGTCGGTGACGGGTTCTTTTGTGACGGAGTCGTATTCGGGTGGGGGCACGTATACCCGCCCGTCGCTTCCTCGTCCGCCGATTATTTGCTTGCGGCGCAGGCCCGTAAAAAATGCCCCGATGGTAGGCCCGACAGAGCGGGTGTAGTCGAAGGCGTTGTTCAAGGGCGCGCTGAGTGGTGTACTCACCATAGTCACATTTTTCAGTAGAACAGGTTCTCATTATGGTGGCAAGGCCGCGCTACAGGAAGGCTCGCGAATGAAGCTCGGATTGCAGCTCGGATACTGGGGTGCACAGCCTCCTGCCGGTACAGGAGAACTGGTCGACGCGGCCGAGGCCGCCGGCTTCGACGCCATCTTCGCCGCCGAATCCTGGGGTTCGGACGCGTTCACTCCGTTGGCTTGGTGGGGCGCACGGACGGAATCGGTGCAGCTCGGCACTTCGGTTGCGCAGTTGTCCGCTCGTACACCGACGAATTGCGCCATGCACGCCTTGACGCTGGACCACTTGAGTGGAGGGCGAGCGATCCTGGGCCTGGGCGTCTCGGGCCCCCAGGTCGTCGAGGGTTGGTATGGGCAACCGTTCGCCAAGCCCCTGGCTCGGACTCGGGAATACGTCGACATCGTGCGGCAGGTTCTCGCCCGCGAAGCGCCGGTGACCAGTGCCGGCCCGCATTATCCGCTGCCGGTCGACGGAACGGGAATGGGCAAGCCGCTCAAGCCGATCACGCATCCGCTGCGCGCGGATCTGCCGATCTGGCTGGGCGCGGAGGGCCCCAAGAATGTTGCCCTTGCCGCCGAGATCGCCGACGGCTGGCTGGCAATCTACTATTCGCCGCGGCTTGCACCGATGTACAACGGGTGGCTAGACGAGGGGTTCGCGCGCCCGGGCGCGCGACGCAGCCGGGCTGATTTCGAGGTTGCTGCCACCTGCCAGGTAGTGCTCACCGACGATCGAGCTGCCACCATCGCGCGGCTCAAACCCACCATCGCGCTGTACGTGGGGGGCATGGGCGCGCCCGAATTGAACTTTCACGCCCAGGTGTACAACCGAATGGGTTACGACCACGAAGTCGCCGAAATCGGCAAGCTCTATCAGTCCGGGCGTAAGGCCGAGGCCGCCGCGATGGTGCCCGATGAGATGGTTGCCGAAACGATGATCATCGGAAATGCCGATTACGTCCGCGAAGAGGTGAAGAGGTGGGAGGATGCGGGCGTCACGATGCTTCTGGTGTCCGCGGATACTCCAGATCGAGTACATGAACTCGGAGCCTTGCTCATGAGGTAGAACGCGTTCTAGATTGGGAGCTATGACCGTCGATACCAGTGCGCAGACTTATCTGCGGGTCGCCGTTCTATCAGCTGTTCTGAACTTCGTAGCTAGCTCGATTGAACTGGGGCACAAGGTGATGCTGATGGATCGGTGGGATCCGCACTGAAAGGGGCAGCAACATCTAGAGTGGATCGTGCTGCACGTGCTCCATCGGCGTACCGTTTCTGCGCAGCGCGTACATGGTCGTACGCACCATCGAGGGGGATCCGGATATCTGAATCTGCCGATCCGCCCAGGAGCCGAATTGTGTTACGACAGTGCTGATCCGACCATAGAGTTGACGGTGCATTCCCCATGGCAGTTCACGCGTCGGACCGGAGTGCCACCAAGGGTCCTCGTAATCCTCGGTCACCGGAATCACCGTCAGCCATGGATTCGACAGCGAAATCTGCCACAGCGTTTCGATGTCGTACAGATCGCGCGGGTATACGCCGCTGACGAACAGGTGGACGCGGGGGTTGGTGCTGCGCATTGCCATGTCCATGATTTGCGCTCGTAGCGGCGCGATCCCGGTTCCACCGGCAATCATCAGCACGTCTTCTGGACTGTTTCGATCGATGGACATGCCGCCGAGAGGAGGGCTTATTGCCCACCTGTCGCCGACCGACACCTCGGAGACCATCGCGGGACTGACCCATCCTCCCGAGACGCGGCGAACGTGAAATTCGATCTCCCCCTGCGGATTACTCGGAATCGCAGGCGAGAGGTATCGCCACAGATTGGGGCGTTGTGGAATCCGAACGCTGACGTATTGGCCCGGGTAGTAGGGAATCGAGGCGTCGACCTTCAGTCGAATGATCGCCAGATCGTCGAGTACCCGGTGGTGCTCGACGACGGTTGCACCCCAATACGGCGGCAACTCGTCGTTGTCTGCTGCTACCGCCATGCTGCGGCTCACTGCATCGAGCGTGTGGGTCCAGGCTGCTTCGACTTCTTCGGTCCACACCTCGTTGCCGACGAAACCACGGAAGGCTGCAATGAGCGCGGACTGTCCTGCGCGAAAGTGCGCGCCGGTAATTGCGTGCTTTCGATGATCCCGTCCGAGCTGCTTCAGAAACGGTTCGATCCGGTCCGTCTTGTCGAGATTGTCGAAGATGTAGCCCAGAGCCAGAACGAAATGGCGGCGAAGTTGATTCATCGACGCAGGAAAGAGCGTTCGGAAGTCTGGATTTTGTGCGAAGAGGTGTGCAAAAAAGGAGCGAGCCAACCGATCCGGACCATCCTCGGCGGCCTGCACCGATTTGAAACCGGCCCGGATCAGGGCAATTGCTCGCTGGTTTTGCATGAATCAACCTCCGTCCCAGTAGCCGCCTACCAAACTAGACGAACGGAGGTGACGTAGTCGACCTCTCCTCGATCAGGCGCCGCTCTTCACCGCGGTCCGCAGAACTCCATCGACGATTTCGACGACATTGTCCATGGCGGATAGATGTGAGTGGTCGTGCGTGACGACCACTGTAGCGGTCGCGTTGCGGTGCGTCAGGGTGGTGATGAGGTCCAAGATCGCCGCACCGCGTTCTTGGTCGAGCGCGCTGGTGGGCTCGTCGACGAGCAACACAGCGGGGTCGTTCATCATGGCTCTGACGATGTTGACCCGCTGACGTTGACCACCGGACAATTGGTTCGGTCGCTTGTCGGCTTCCTTGCTCAGCCCGACAGAATCGAGCATCGCCAACGCTTTTTCTTTCGCAGCCCGCGGCGAGTCACCGTTGATGTGTGCGATGACCTGTAGCTGCTCGACTGCGGTCAACGAGGCAAGCAGGTTCGGTTGCTGGAAAACCATGCCGACCTTGTTGCGGCGCAGAGTGGTCAAGGCGCCGCGGGAAAGCGATTCGGTCGATACTCCATCGATGACAACCTGCCCATGATCGGGCGTGATCAAGGTTGCGGCAACGGCCAGCAGACTGGACTTCCCGGAGCCGGAAGGTCCGATGATCGCTGTCATCGTCCCCTTTTCGACGGTCAAGTCGACGCTGTCCAACGCGGTCAGGCGGCCGGCACCGTCAGGGTAGGTGAGAGTGATGTCGGTCAGGTTCAAGCTCATCGTGCGCTCCCGAGTGCAGTAAGGGGATCAACCGAGGTGATGCGGTTGATGGACAGTCCGGCGCCCATCGCGCCGAGGATGATGATGATCAGTGCTGGCAGTGTCACTGTGCCGACATCGAGTACGAATGGGACGGCCCCGCCGACCAATGCTCCGACGCCGGCAGCGAGTGCGGTTCCGATCGCCGTGCCTGCGGTCAGAAGTACGACTGCTTGGCCGAGCGCATCTCGCAACAGGTAGCCGGTGGACGCGCCGAGGGCTTTGAGTACGGCGACGTCACCGGTGCGCTGGATGGTCCACACGGTGAAAAATGCACCGATGACCAGAGCTGAGATTGCGAACATGAAAGCGCGCATCAGCTGGAGCGAACCATTTTCCGAAGTGTAGGAACCGATTGCAGATTTGGCACCGGACGTGGTCACGGTGTCGGTACCGATCTGCGTGTCGGCCGCGGCCAGGTCGGCAGTGTCGCCGCTGGTGGTCAAACCGATCACGGTGGCCGACAACGGACCGGTCGACGAGCCACCAGTGAGGGTCTGCCAGGCGGCCAGGTCCATGAAGATCACCGGGGTGTGGCTGTAGGAGGCGTCGCCGTCGATCGCTGCGACGGTCAGACGTTGCCCACCGAGTAGGAAGTCGTCGCCGGTGCTCACGTCGAGCTCGTCGGCTGCGGAAGTCGACAACACGGCAGTTCCGGGAACTATGAGATCCGATTCCGGTGCCAGGGCCGAACCTTGCTGCACGCCGAAGGCAGAAATTGCAGCACTGTGCTCACCGGCTTCGGCCTTGGTGGTGGTGATGCCGAGTGGGTCGGCTCGGTCGACGCCGTCGACACTCGACCACTGTTGCCACATGGATTCGGTGACAGTGGAGTCGGTGAACGACACCGACTTACCCGCGGCAGGCTCGGAAAACGTGAGCCGGTCCGCGGACAGGCCGGTAATGGCGGATGTGCTTTCCTTCCCGAGCCCTGCGGTGAGTCCGGACAGCAGGCCGACCAACATGGTGATCAGGATGATGACGGTGCCCATCAGGGCGAACCGTCCCTTGGCGAACAGTAGATCTCTCCAGGCGACGAACACGGCTTTTGCCTCTCCTTGCATGCCACCGAATCGGGTCTCGGTGACTGACCTCAACTCTGGTCGGAACCTGCGTGTTCGGCATCGACCGGCAGGCTGCATGGGAAGAGCCGTTAGGGGGAGTGCCCGCTACACCTTTCGGACGATGCAGTTGCGGGGTCGAACTCGATAAGCTGCGGTATCTATGGATCCGTCTTCGAACACCCCACTCGTTCGCGTACTGCGCGGCTGCCTCCATCTGATGTTCGTCGCATTGGTTGCGCTTTCGATCGTGCGGGCAGTTCTGGACGATGCGCCGGACATGGTCGCGATAGTCGTCATCGCGGTGCTTCTCGGCGCGGTGTACACGGCAGGTGCGTTGTGGCCGAGGGCGCGGACCTCTCGTTCGGCGGCCGCGCAGTGGTTGGTAGCGGTAGGTGTCCTGTGGATCGTGTTGCTCGTGTTGAGTCCGGAGGCCGTCTACGTCGCGTTTCCGCTCTACTTCCTGCAACTACACCTGCTCTCCCCAAAATGGGGGTTGACCACAGTTGTGGCGACGACGATCGCGGCGATCGGTGGTTTCTCCTGGCATCAAGGTGCACTCACAGTGGGAGTCGTCATCGGACCGGCGCTCGGAGCGACGGTCGCCGTCGCGGTGGTATTCGGCTACGACGCTCTGTACCGGGAGAGTGAACAGCGGCGCAGACTCATCGAGGAGCTCACTGCGACCCGCGGAGAACTCGCAGCGGCCGAGCATGCGGCAGGGGCCCTCGCAGAGCGCGAGCGTCTCGCCCGTGAAATCCACGACACCTTGGCACAGGGTCTGTCGAGTATCCAGTTACTGCTGCGTGCGTCGGAACGAATGCTCCCCGAGCGGCCGGACGAAGCGCGAGAACACGTCGTCCATGCGCGGGAGACGGCAGTGAGCAATCTGGAGGAAGCGCGGCGTTTCGTTCGCGCCCTCACCCCACCCGACCTCGAGAACAGTTCGTTGTCGGCAGCCTTGGAACGCTTGTGCGCCAATGCCTTTCATACAGGTGGACCGGTGGTCGATTGGACGCTGTCCGGCACACCGGTTCCGCTGCCGATCGCGCACGAGGTCGCATTGCTTCGGATCGCGCAATCTGCCCTCGCCAACGCCGTTCAACACAGTAATGCCGACCGAGTGGCGGTGACACTGAGCTACATGGACACCGAAGTCGCCCTCGATGTCGTCGACGACGGAACGGGTTTCGATCCTGATGCGCTTCCTCCTCGCACAGATCGAGGATTCGGGCTACCGGGGATGCGCGCGCGGGCTCGCTCGTTGCACGGGACGATGGTGGTGGAGACCGCTCCTGGCGAGGGCACCGCTATCGCCGTCACTTTGCCGTTGGAGGTGCGAGCATGATTCGCCTCCTGCTTGCAGACGATCACCCGGTTGTGCGCGCCGGATTGCGGGCCGTATTGGAGACCGAACCCGACTTTCAGGTGATCGCCGAGGCACGGACCGCCGAGGAAGCGATCGAAGTGTCCGCCGAACTCGACGTCGACGTCGTGCTGATGGACCTGCAGTTCGGACCCGGAATGCACGGTGCCGAAGCTATCGCCGTGATCAGTGCTCGCCCGGACGGGCCGCATGTGTTGGTGCTGACGACCTATGACACCGACGCAGACATCCTTGCCGCGATCGAGGCAGGGGCAGCGGGCTATCTGCTGAAGGATGCGCCCCCCGAGGAGCTCGCGGCTGCAGTTCGCACCGCGGCATCGGGCAAGTCCGCGCTCGCACCCTCGATCGCCTCACGACTGATGGACCGGATGAGGACGCCGGACAACGCGCTGACTCTGCGGGAGATCGAGGTACTGGGGTTGGTGGCAGACGGCCTCTCCAACCTGCAGATCAGTCAGAAATTGTTCTTGAGTCAAGCCACCGTCAAGTCTCACCTCGCGCACATCTACACCAAGTTGAGCGTGGATTCGCGGACCTCGGCGGTTGCCGCCGCGACTTCTCGCGGGCTGATGCGTCGCTGAAAGAGCCGCATCAGCGAACTTGAGCGGAACAGACTCAACTTGAGTAGTGTTACATCCAGCGACACACGAAACGCTCAGTCGAGAAAGTAGGTGACCAGTGGACAGCTTCACCCCCACAACGAAAACGCAGGCCGCGCTCAGTGCCGCTCTGCAAGCCGCGTCCGCAGCGGGAAACCCGGATATTCGCCCGTCGCATTTGTTGGTGGCGTTGCTGGACCAGACGGACGGCATCGCCGCGCCCCTGCTGAAGGCCGTCGGTGTCGACCCGATTGCAGTGCGTACCGAAGCACAAAAATTGGTCGACCGCCTGCCCTCCGCTACAGGCTCGACAACCACTCCGCAGCTCGGACGTGAGGCGCTTGCGGCCATCACCGCAGCACAGGCACTGGCGACCGAACTGGACGACGAGTACGTCTCCACCGAACACTTGATGGTAGGGCTCGCGACCGGTGGTTCCGATGTCGCCAACCTCCTCACCGGCCACGGTGCGGGCGCCAACGAGCTACGTGACGCATTCCAGGCCGTCCGGGGGAGTGCGCGCGTCACCAGCGCAGATCCCGAGAGCACCTACCAGGCCCTCGAAAAGTACAGCACCGATCTGACTGCTCAGGCTCGCGAAGGCAAGCTCGATCCGGTCATCGGCCGCGACACCGAGATCAGGCGCGTCGTCCAGGTCCTCTCACGCCGTACCAAGAACAATCCCGTCCTCATCGGCGAGCCCGGTGTCGGCAAGACGGCCATCGTGGAAGGACTTGCGCAGCGGATCATCGCCGGCGACGTGCCGGAAAGCCTGAAGGGCAAGACCGTGGTGTCGCTCGACCTCGGCTCGATGGTCGCGGGCGCCAAGTTCCGCGGTGAGTTCGAGGAACGGCTCAAGGCCGTACTCGACGACATCAAGAACTCCGCCGGGCAGATCATCACCTTCATCGACGAGCTGCACACCATCGTCGGCGCAGGCGCGAGCGGTGAGTCCGCAATGGACGCAGGCAACATGATCAAGCCGATGCTCGCCCGCGGTGAACTGCGACTCGTGGGAGCCACGACACTCGAGGAGTACCGCAAGTACATCGAGAAAGATGCCGCCCTCGAACGGCGATTCCAGCAGGTCTACGTCGGCGAACCCTCGGTCGAGGACACCGTCGGAATTCTGCGTGGCCTCAAGGAGCGTTACGAGGTGCACCATGGCGTTCGCATCACCGACTCGGCTCTCGTTGCTGCCGCCACATTGAGCGACCGCTACATCACCGCACGGTTCCTACCGGACAAGGCGATCGACCTGGTCGACGAGGCTGCGTCGAGGCTGCGCATGGAAATCGACTCACGGCCCGTCGAAATCGACGAGGTGGAACGGTCGGTTCGTCGGCTCGAGATCGAAGAGATGGCACTCGAGAAGGAGACCGACGACGCGTCGAAAGCTCGGCTCGAGAAGCTACGTGCGGAGTTGGCGGACTCCCAGGAGAAGCTCAACCAGTTGAGCACCCGCTGGCAGAACGAAAAAACGGCCATCGACTCCGTGCGTGTTCTCAAAGAAGAGCTCGAGAACCTGCGCGGTGAATCCGAACGCGCCGAGCGCGATGGCGATCTCGGCAAGGCCGCGGAACTGCGTTACGGCCGGATCCCGACTCTCGAGAAGGAGCTTGCAGCGAAGACCGAGTCGACGCCCGCGCAGGAAGGGCTCATGCTCAAGGAAGAGGTCGGCCCGGACGACGTCGCCGATGTCGTCGCGGTCTGGACCGGAATTCCCGCCGGCCGGATGCTCGAGGGTGAGACGGCGAAGTTGCTGCGCATGGAAGACGAGTTGGGTAAGCGCGTCGTCGGCCAGAAAGATGCCGTCCAAGCGGTGTCCGACGCGGTCCGCCGAGCACGCGCCGGGGTCGCCGATCCGAACCGTCCGACAGGATCGTTCCTGTTCCTCGGTCCGACCGGCGTCGGCAAGACCGAGCTCGCGAAAGCGCTCGCGGACTTCCTGTTCGACGACGAACGCGCAATGGTTCGGATCGACATGAGCGAGTACAGCGAGAAGCACGCAGTAGCGCGATTGGTCGGTGCACCTCCCGGCTACGTCGGGTACGAAGCAGGCGGGCAGCTCACCGAAGCCGTCCGCAGGCGTCCGTACACCGTCGTACTGTTCGACGAGGTCGAGAAGGCACACCCGGACGTCTTCGACATCCTGCTCGCCGTGCTCGACGAGGGCAGGTTGACCGACGGCCAGGGCCGCACCGTCGACTTCCGCAACACCATCTTGATCCTCACCTCGAACCTCGGGGCAGGCGGTGACAAGGATCAGGTCATGGATGCGGTCCGTCGGGCCTTCAAGCCGGAGTTCGTCAACCGCCTCGACGACGTCGTCGTTTTCGACGCTTTGTCCGAGGAGCAGCTCGAGTCGATCGTCGACATCCAGCTCGGCCAATTGGCCAAGCGTCTTGCTGCTCGACGGCTGACGCTGGAGGTGTCCCCGGCGGCGAAGATGTGGTTGGCGTCGCGCGGTTACGACCCCATGTACGGGGCTCGTCCACTGCGCAGGCTGACCCAGCAGGCAATCGGCGATCAGCTTGCCAAGCTGCTGTTGGCGGGCAAGGTTCGCGACGGTGACGCCGTCTCGGTGGACGTGAATCCCGACGGGGATCAGCTGATCCTGAGCTGACGAACGCTTCGCTGATAGAAGTAGGGCCCACCGGATACTTTCCGGTGGGCCCTACTTCGGACGTACCCTCGTGAACATGACGAATCCGGACGAGCCGCGTGATCGGCCTCGTGGCAGCGATCGGACCTGGGCAGATGGCACCGCGAACCCGTTGCCCGAGGGATCCGAGAACGATCAGCCCACCGAGGTCTGGCAACCCCAGCAGCACCCGGGTGGCCAGCAGTATCAGCAGTACCCGGACTCCCAGACTTATCCCGCTGGGCAGACTTATCCGACTGGCCAGCCCTACCCCGGTACACAGCCCTACCCAACTGGCCAGCCGTATCCGGACCAGTCCACTCAGCAGTTCGGTTATCCGCAGTCACCGGTTCATGAGTACGGGCAGCCGTATCCACAGCAGCCGAACCCTACTCAGGCCATGCCCCCGTACGACCCCAACCAGCAGTACGCAGCCAACCAGCAGTACGCGCCGAACCAGCAGTACGCGGAAAACCCGGGGCAGTATGGTCAGCCTCCCGGTTATACGGGGGAGACGCCGGTCGAGGCTTCGGGCGGCGGGTCCGGTGGTGGTTCGTCCAACAAGTGGCTCGTTGCGCTCCTTGCCCTGGCAGTCCTTGTCGTCGTAGTACTCGCGGGGATTCTCTTTCTCACCAATCGATCCTCGGATTCGGAGGGCACTGCGTCGCCCGGGATAACCAGGACGCTGCCCCAGAGTTCGGCGCCGCTGCCCACTACACCGGGTCGCGCGCCCGTCGTTCCGTCGGCGCCTGGTGGACTCGTGCCCGGTGGAATTCCGGAGATACTCGGTGGGGCGGGTGCTGCGGTCGGAACCATCACTGCGATCGACGGCGCCACTATCTCGATCAATGGTGTCGACGGCGCTCCGGTAACGGTCACTACGACCCCGCAGACCGAGGTTATCTCCCTGTCGGGATTCGACCTCTCCGATCTGAAGGTCGGATCCTTGGTCGTCGTCAATGGTGCACCTGTCGAAGGCGGATCCATCACGGCCGAGGTCATCATCGAAGTGCCCAAATTCGGTGGCTGAACCCTCCCGGCTCCATCGACGCAGGCACCCCACCCAGCACGCTATAAGGTGATCACCGATGACGGTTATGTGGTTCGGACTAGCAGTGATCGCGCTTGCGGGCGCGGTCGCCCTTCTCTATGTCGATCGGTCGCGCCGCGATCAGCTCGGGCGAGTTCGACAGATGTGGGCGAAGGCCCAGGGCTATACGTATGCCCCGACGGATGATCAACTGATCTCTCATTTTCATCGGGCAGCGCTGGCCAAGCTCGACGATGCGATTGCTCTCGACGTCGTCCGCGGTGTCCGTAGGGGCGAGAAGTTCGTGCTCTTCGACGTCGAGGAGACTTCGACCATCGTGGCGGTCAAGCGTCCCGTCGGGTCCGACGTCGATATCGATCTTCGTCTCAAATCGACTCCGCCCCCGCGTGAAAAGGACATGGAATTGCTCGGGTCGATCGGCCCGCGCGTCGTGTTCGCCACAGATATCGAAATCGCTCGCCGGGTCTGCGATCAGCGTATGGCGGCCTTCACCGAGTCCGTCCCGGCGCACGTGTCGTTACTGTGGAGCGAAAGTGAATGGGCACTGGGGTCGGTGCCGCTGGGCAGCACGGGTAGAGATTGGGATGCCGCTATCGACGCGGTGGCCAGACTGTCGGGACTTCTTCACGTACTGCCACCCGTCCGGAACCGCCCTGCCGATCCCCGAGCCGACTTGCCGCGTCGCCGCCCCGACTCCGACGCCGACGGGGGCGGGGGCGGGCATGCGCCGAACCCACCCCCACCCGCACCCGCACCCCGGCAGGCTCCGCGCCCGCCCCTATCCCCGCCCGCGGACCCGCCGCGACGCCCGAGCGGCCCAACTCCGATCAATCGCGACGCGGAACGGCGCCGACGCGAGTCCTGAGAGCAATCGATCGATCGGAGCGACATCGGGTTCTTTCAAGACGCCAACAAGTGGCTGCGAGAAGATAGCCTTCACGTCTATGACTGCTGAGTCGATCGAACCTGTGTCCGCACCCGCATCGCGCCCCGTAGCGCTCGTCACCGGTCCCACTTCGGGACTCGGCGGCGAATTTGCACGTCATCTGGCATCGCGTGGCTACGACCTCGTGCTCGTCGCTCGCAACGAGTTGAAGCTGCGAGCCCTCGCCGACGATCTGCGCGTCGGATTCGGTGCGAACTCGGAGATCATTGCCGCGGATCTGGCAACCTCGGCCGGGCGCGAGACGGTGATCGCGCGTTTGGAACTGGGAGTCGAGTATTTGGTCAACAACGCGGGCTTCGGTACCTCGGGTGAATTCTGGACCGCGGACCCCGAACTGCTGCAGTCGCAGTTGGACGTCAATGTCACTGCCGTCATGCACTTCACCCGAGCAGCGCTTCCGTCGATGGTTGCCGCGGCCAAGGGCACAGTGATCAACGTTGCGAGTGTTGCCGGCTTGTTGGCCGGACGAGGCTCCACCTACTCGGCGTCGAAGGCATACGTCATCTCGTTCTCCGAAGGATTGTCCGGTGGTCTCGCCGGCACCGGCGTTCAGATCCAAGCCCTGTGCCCTGGTTTCATCAAGACCGAGTTCCATCAGCGGGCAGGTATCGAAATGTCATCGATCCCGAGCTTCATGTGGTTGAACGTCGAGCAGGTCGTGCAGACCTCTATGAAGGATCTGGACAAGGGCAAGGTCATCAGCATTCCGGGCGCACAGTACAAAGTACTGACGGCCGTCGGCAGCAAGGTGCCGAAAAGTGTGGTCCGGAAGCTGACCAACCTTGTCGGACGAGGACGCGGACGGACCTGATTCGTGCGACGCGGGCGAGCCTGCGGGCGTGTCGGGCCGAACACCGATAAATTCATACCTCGTGACTGTTTTCGTGGTTCTTGCGATCCTCGTACTCGTTCTTCTTGCTTACGTAGTGAGCCTCGGACGACGGGTCCGACGCTATTCCTCGCGCACCGCTGCGAGTCGACATCTCGTGACCGTCGAACTCGATCGCCGTCACGTTCAGCTGGAGCCGTTCATCGCTGCCGTCGAGTCCTCGGGCCTCGATCCGAAAACGGTCCGGTCCCTGGTCGGTGCTCGTTCGTGGTCCAAAGCAGTCCGCGAACGCGAACTGGGTCTCAACACACAGGCTGCAGCGGAGAATGCGCTGTCCGCCGCCGTGCACTCGGTGCTCGCGGAGTCGGACATGCATCCCAAGCTCAAGACCACTTGGGCCTTCCAAGGTCCGGCCGGGGATCTGGAGACGACCGAGAAACGGATCGCAGGCGCAGTGCGGGTGTATAACGACAACGCATATCGACTCTCGCTGGCGCGTACGACGTTTCCGTCGAAGTTGGTAGCGAAGGCATTGAAGGTGCCGGATCCAGAGCCGTTCGTCGAGCATGCCGCGTCGGCCGGCGAACAATCTGACAACATGCCCGCGCAGCTTGCCTGATCCTCTGTCGGTCGACCGAAAGAGGAGTCGGTAGATTCTCCGGAGACGACCGAAGGGATTTCTTCATGGCCATCAGCGCCGACAATGCCGAGCGGGCCGAATTGGCCGGCCTCGTACGCGAACTTGCCATCGTCCACGGCAAGGTGACGTTGTCTTCGGGGAAAGAGGCCGACTACTACGTCGACCTACGCCGTGCGACGCTCCATCATCGAGCGAGCGCGCTGATCGGTTCGTTGATGCGAGAACTCGTCGCGGACTGGGATTTCGACTCGGTCGGCGGATTGACGATGGGCGCCGATCCCGTTGCGTTCGCTGTCATGCATGCGCCGGGTCGCCCGATCGATGCGTTCGTCGTGCGGAAGGCAGCGAAGGCGCACGGAATGCAGCGCCAGATCGAGGGACCCGACATTGTCGGCAAGCGCGTGTTGGTTGTCGAAGACACCACAACCACCGGCAATTCGCCGCTGACCGCCGTCGCTGCGCTGCGGGAGGCGGGTGCGACGGTCGTCGGAGTTGCCACCGTCGTGGACAGGGCAACTGGTGCGGACGACGTCATTGCCGCCGAGGGGCTCGAATACCGCTCGCTCCTGGGTTTGGCTGATGTGGGCCTTGGGCCCATGTGAGGGAAATACGTCCTCTTACGCTCGTAATACCCTCACATGGACTGAGCCACTATGCGACCGAGACCTCGTGCATGTCCATCACGAAACCGGCGCCCGCGAAGTTGGGCAAATCGTCTACACCGGCTTTGCCCTCAGCTGAACCGAGTCCCTCTACGGCCTCCTTCTTGGACGGAAAGTTGAGATTGCCGACGACGAAGTGCGCCGGTTTCGATCCGTCCAGCGTCTCCGACAGGCCCCACTCGAAGGACGTCATCCCGGGCATCGTTGCAGTCAACGGTGCGTGCACGTCTCGGTAGTGAGCGAGAAAAGCGTCGGGATTCTCGGGGTGGTTGTACGCGATGGTGATGCGGAACATTGCGTGACTCCTAGATTGTGGTGGTGAAACCGGTGTAGTTGTCGGCAGCGACGCTGTCGCAGGTTTCCCGGTAAACGTTGAGTCCGCCGACGTAGGACATGATCACGCGAGGTTTTCCGGGGATGTTGGCACCGGTGTACCAGGAGTTGCCCTCCGGGTAGAGGGTCATGTCGGCCAACTCGACTGCTTGCAGCGTCCATTCCTTGGCGGCAGTCTCGTCGGCCTCGAACGTCTTGGCGCCGATCGATTCGATATGTGCGAGGGCGTCGGCGGTCCATTCGACGTGCTGCTCGATTGCGCAGACCATGTTGGTCAACACATTCGGGCTTCCCGGTCCGGTGAGGGTGAACAGGTTCGGGAACTCGTCGACCGCGATTCCGAGATAGGTGACCGGTCCGTCGGCCCACTTATCCTGCAGTGCCTTTCCATTGCGCCCACGGATGTCGATGTTCAACAGTGGTCCGGTGATGGCATCGAACCCGGTGGCGAAGACGACGACGTCGAGCGGGTACTCGGCGTCGGCTGTCTTCAGTCCTGTCGGAGTGAGTCCCTCGATCGGTGCATTCTTGACGCTGACGAGCGAGACGTTCTCGCGGTTGTAGGTTTGAAAGTAGTCGGTGTCGAGAGTGATTCGCTTGGCCCCCAGCGGATGCTCTCGGGGCGAGAGCGCTTCGGCCAGATCAGGATCTTCGACGACCGAGCGGATCTTCCCGCGAAAGAACTCTGCGATGGTGTCATTGGCCGCGCGATTGCTGAGTAGGTCGGGGTAGGCCGCGATGATGTCGATCGCGCGATGGCGACTCCACCGTTCCTCGAACACCGCAGCACGTTCTTCCTCGGAATGATCGAACGTACCGATCTCGAGGGTGTCGACGGGTTGGCCACCGCCGGATGCCTTGGACGCGACCTTGTAGTCCTCGAGAAGTGCTTTGAACGAAAGCTTCTCGTCCTCGGTCAACAGTCTATTACCGCAGTCGAGACTGAAGGCGGGCGATCGCTGGAACACCGTAAGGTGCGCCGCCTGTTCGGCGATTTTCGGAATTACCTGCACACCAGAGGATCCCGTGCCTATCACGCCGACGCGCTTGCCGGCGAAGTCGACGCCGCCGGTTGGCCAGGAGGCGGTATGGATCGTCTCACCTTCGAATGCGTCGAGGCCGGCGAAGTCCGGGGTGGACGAGGTCGACAGGCATCCCGCGGCGGTGATCAAGTACTTCGCCGTCACGTATTCACCCGAGTCGGTGCCCACCGTCCACAGTGAGGTGTCCTCGTCCCACACTGCGGATTCGACTCGCACGTTGAACTGGAAGTGTTTCTTGACATCCAGCCTGTCGGCGACGAAGTCGATGTAGCGGAGGATCTCAGGCTGTGCAGGATAGCGTTCTGTCCATTCCCATTCGTCGATGAGCTCCTGCGAGAACGTGAACGCGTATTCCATGCTGAGGACATCGCATCGGGCGCCGGGGTAGGTGTTCCAGAACCAGGTTCCACCAACGGTTTCCGCAGCTTCGAAACCGCGGACAGAAAGTCCGAGGGTTTCGAGCTTATGGGTCATGTAGACGCCGGAAAAGCCGGCGCCGATTACGATCGAGTCGAAATAGTTTGTTCTCATGGGTGTTCCCTTCATGCGCCGACGGCGGCGTCGAGTCGCGCTCGGACTGCTTCGCCGACGTAGTTGATACCGGCATCGGCGCCGGGCAGGATGTTCACGAACTGGAAGAATCCGTGCATCTGACCATCGAAGACTTTCGATTCCACGGAAACGCCTGCGGCAGAAAGCTTGTCGGCGTACTTCATCCCTTCCGCACGCAGAACATCGTGTTCGGCGAGTAGTACGACGGCAGGTGCGACTCCGGCGACGTCACCATGTAGCGGTGATACGTCCCAGTTGTTGCGGACGCCTGTGTCCGGGGTGTAAAGGTCCCAGAACCAGACCATTGCGGTCTTGTCGAGCATGAGCTGATTGGCCGGATCTTGGTACGAGCTGGTGTCGAAGTCGTGATCGGTCACCGGGTAGACGAGTACTTGCAGAGCTACCGCAGGTCCGTTCTCACGTACTGCACGCTGTGCGACGACAGCGGCGAGATTGCCTCCCGAACTGTCACCACCCACAATGAGCGGTAGTGCCGAGTCGAGGTGTGCACGGTGCATTTCGCTCCACTGCAGCACGTCCCAGGCGTCGTCCGCGGCTGCGGGGTAGACGTTCTCGGGAGCCAGGCGATAGTCCGGAAGTATTACGATGCAATTGGTTTCGATAGCGATGCGTCGGGCCAGGTGGTCGAACTGGTCAGGGTTGCCGACCACCCATCCGCCGCCGTGGTAGTAGACGAATACGCCACGAGGGTTCGTAGTCGGCGTCAGGATGCGCACCGGAATCGTATGACCTTCCGTTGCTGTCACCGTCAAATTCTCGACGTTGTGCATGTCCGGTCCGGGGCCGTAGAGGTCGATGAAGGTGTCGTTCATCGAGCGGGCCTCGACAGGTGTCATCTCGTGCAGTGCCTTGCCGCCTCCTTCGGCGGCTTGGGTGAGAAACGCGGCGGTGGCTTCGTCGAGTGCCATTGCACAACTCCCTGTGTGTTCGGATTGCAATCGGTTTGCGATCAGGTGACGCACCTCACTCTAAACAATGATAATGATTCGCCGCAACTGGTGCGCCTCACGGCAGCGGGAGACCTGGACAAGAGGCTCGCTGACCCTTAGTGTGACACCGATCACGAGTTCATGCGCATCATTGCCATGAAATAGGAGGAGCAATGAAGTTCACCATCGGTCGAAACAGACTGGTCCTGCTCGGCGTGACAGGAGCGATGATCTCGGTCGCTGCATGCAGTGGAGGTGGGGCATCCGGCGGTACCGCGTCGGGTGAGATGGCGCCGAAAATTACCCTGTTGTCGACCACCGACAAGACCGGCACCATCGCCTACGTCGGCGGCTCCCAACTGGAGGGGATCGAACTGGCAGTCCAGGAGATCAACGAGCAGAAGTTTCTGGGGGACTCCACAATCGAACTCGACAGTCGCGACACCGCTGGTGATGCGCAGACCGCAGCGAGTCAGGTCACCCAGGGTATTGCGAACCCCGATGTAGCGGCAATCCTCGGTACGGTGTCGGGCCCGCAAAGCGTGGCAGTCGCGCCGATTGCCGAATCTTCCAAGACGCCGGTGGTATTCACCCAGTCGGGGAGCGAAGGCGTCGTCATCGGTGACTACACGTTCCGATCGACCGCGCCGCAGCAAACATACTTTCCCAAGGCGATCGATCATCTGAAGACGCTGGGAGCCAAGCGAATCAGTGTTCTCTACAACGCCGGCCAGCCGACGCTTGCCGAGATCGCCGAAACACAGCTTCCTGCCATGCAGGAGAGCGAGGGCCTCGAAATTCTCAGCAGTACCAGCGTGCAATCGACGACCCAGGACTTCGCGTCGACTATCACCAAAATCGTCGGGGAGAAGCCGGACGCCGTTGTGTTCCTGCTCGTCGGCGCGCAGAACTCGACAGCGATGTCGCAGCTACGACAGGCAGGTTTCGACGGTCCCGCTGTCGGAAATCCAGCGGCCGGTGCGGGGAACCTTGCCCCGGCGGGTGCCGCGGGCGCAGGGATGTTCTGGGCCACCGACTTCAATTACCTGCAAACGGCGCCCTCCTCGGTGGCATTTGTCGAGGCGTACAACTCCAAGTACGGCAAGGATCCGCTGAACTACGCGGCCGAAGGATACGACGCGACGTGGATGATCGCGCGAGCTATCAAGGAAGCGGGAGGTTCTTCTCGCGAGGACATCAAGAACGGTCTCGACGCCGTTGCGGCCGCCGGTTTCGACGGGGCAGTCGGCCCGGTGACGTTCGAGGGTAACGACCAACGAGTGGATGGAGTCGTCGTCGAATGGGATGGCACCGCAGAAGGACTGCTGGCCGAATGACATTCGACATCGACCTCATGGAAGGGATGATCTGACGCCATGGGACAGACTCTGGTCGACGCTGCGATTCTCGGGTCCATCTACGTATTGTTCTGTCTGGGTATGAGCCTCGTATGGGGAACTGTCGGGATCCTCAATTTCGCGCATGGCGCAATATTCATGTTCTCCGGTTTCGTTGGCTATCTGGTCGTCAAAGACCAGCAGCTACCGATGATCGGAGTGATTGCAGTCTCGGTCGTCGTCGGTGCATTGCTGTCGACGGCGATGGAAGTTCTTGCATTTCAGCCGATTCTAAGAAGGGCAAGGACACACCGAATAGCTGAATTGCAGATACTGATCGGCGGTATCGGAGTTGCTGCGATACCGCTGGCCATCGCGCAGTACGTCACCAAGAGTGAGCCGTTCGGGTTTTCGAACAGTTCGTATGCAGTGCAGGTGTTTTCGTTTCTCGGTCTGCGGATATCGAACACCGGAGTGATCATCGTCGTGTCCGCGGTGGTTCTCACCGTGGGAATGGCAATGTGGCTTCGTAAGTCGATGACGGGTCTCGCGTTGAGGGCTATCGGTGTGGATGCGGAAACGGCGTCGCTGATGGGGGTCGATCGTCGCAAGCTTTCGGTTGCGACGATGGCATTTGCCGGCGGTCTTGCGGGTTTGGCCGGTGCGCTGTTGACGTTCAACCTTGGGGCTATTACTCCTGAGAGTGGGGAAACGTTGCTCATCAAGGCCTTTGCGGTGATCATCCTCGGAGGTGTCGGCAGTACCGCCGGTGTCGCGGCGGGTGCGTACATCCTCGCGTTGTCCGAAACACTCGTGTTGCGCTTCACCGGCGGCGGGTGGGTCGACGCAGTCTGCTTCGGAATGATCTTCCTGGTCCTGTTGATCCGTCCGCAAGGGCTGTTCGGTCGTAAGGAGGTGCGAAGGGTATGAGTACGTTCTACTACTCACACATCGTGCTGTTCCAGAGCACGTTCACGGTGCTGTTCTTGGCCCTGAGCATTCAGGTTCAGTTGCGCATGGGCGTCTTCTCGTTCGCCGGCGCCGGCTTCTACGGACTCGGATCGTATGGAGCAGCGATCTTCGTTATTCGGTACGGGTTCTCCTCGTTCGCCGCCATCGCGGCCATCATGATCGTCTGCGGAGCAATCGGATTCCTGCTGGCGCTACTGGTGCAGCGTCTCAACGGCCTGTATCTGGCGATGGCGACGGTATCCTTCGACCTCATCATCACGGTGATCGCGCACAACGGTGGATCGCTGACGGGTGCGTCGGTCGGTCTCTACGGCGCACTCGCGTTCCCACAGTTGACAATCGGCCACATCATCGCAATCTCTGTTCTCGTCATCGCACTGCTGGCATTGACCGAACGCGGGCGGCTCGGTCGGCGGATCGATGCAGTTCGGGAAGACCCCGAGTTGGCCTCGTCCATGGGGGTCAATGTTTCTCGCTATCGAATAGCGTCCTTCGTCGTCAGTGGTTTCATCGGTGCTCTCGGCGGCGCAATCAACGTTCTTCTTCGGACGACGGTCGCTCCGGAGAGCATCGGATTTCCGCTGGTTGTGCTCGGTCTGACAATCATCATCGTCGGCGGTGGTAGATCGTGGCTCGGGATCGTCATCGGGGCAGTCATCTTCACCTGGCTGCCGTATTACCTCGAGATCGTCGGCCAATATCAAGCAATCGTCTACGGCTTCATCGTCGCTGTCGCGGCCGTCTACGTCCCCGGCGGCATCTACGGCACTGTCCTCGACCTGATACGAAAATCGAAGTCCAAAAAAGCTGCGGTTCAACGGGAAGAAGAAGATTCGATCCACACCGAGAAAGTGGATTCGACGAGTGCACCAGGGGAGAAGCCATGACAACGGACGCAGCGGCGCGCCGATCCGCGCCGACCGAAGCAGTAGCCGACGTCGTGTTGGGAGTCGACGACGTAGCGGTGCACTTCGGCGGCATCAAAGCAGTGGATGGTGTTACGTTCGACATCACCCGAGGCAAGATCTTCGGCATACTCGGTCCCAACGGTTCGGGCAAGAGCACTCTTCTCGGCGCGATCACCCGCCTCACGCCGTTGACCAGGGGCACGCTGACGTTCGAGGGGAATCCGTTCGACGGAGTATCACCGCAGAAGGTAGCCCGCCTCGGAATTGCCCGGACATTTCAGACAGTCCGATTGCTTCCTGACCTCACTGTCCGTGAAAATGTCGCACTCGGAGCAGATCTGGGAGCTGCGCATGGCGGGATCCGCGAGCTGACGCTCGGGCGTCGGGCGCTGCAGAAGCGCTCTCGTGACGCCGTTGCGGAATCGCTCGAGCGGACAGGACTGGGCGGGTTCGAGGACATCAGGCCCGGGGAGTTGTCCTACGGGTTGCAACGGCGTGTAGAGATCGCCCGCGCCATTGCCATGTCGCCTCGATTATTGCTGCTGGACGAGCCGACCGCAGGTATGAACAAGTCCGAACGCCAGGATGTTTCACAGTTGCTGCACAAGCTTCGTGCAGAGGGGCTGACGCAGCTACTGGTCGAGCATGACGTGGCAATGATGGTCGATACGTGCGACACGCTCATAGCGATGAACTTCGGTGCGCTCATCGCGCAAGGGGCGCCGCACGACGTCGTCCGTGAACCCAGCGTGCAGGAAGCCTATCTCGGAAAGCGAGGTGCCAAGGATGCTCGAAGTCAGTAATCTCCACGTCCGGTACGGGAAGGTCAGCGCGGTGAACAACATTGGGTTGACCGTCCAACCAGGGCGAATCACCCTAATTCTCGGAGCCAACGGTGCAGGCAAGAGTACTACGTTGCGCACAATCGCAGGCGTCGTAAAGTCGATATCGGGGACCATCGATCTCGACGACCGGTCACTTCTGGGGCTCAAAGCACATCAGGTGGTCCGTCGCGGTATTTCTTTGGTACCCGAAGGTCGCCAAGTATTCGCATCGCTCAGCGTCGCCGAGAATCTCCGTATCGGCGGATATACCTCGACGCGCGAGAAACGGGAGAAGAACACCGAACTTGCCTACGAGCTCTTCCCAATTCTTCGCGAGCGCAAGGACGGACCTGCCGGGCTCCTGAGTGGTGGTGAGCAACAGATGCTCGCGTTCGGGCGCGGATTGATGTCCGATCCGAAGTACATCATGATGGACGAGCCCTCGATGGGTCTCGCGCCCGCGATCGTGGACACCGTCATGGAGAGTGTTCGCCAGATCGCGGACCGGGGACTCGGTGTGCTGATGGTCGAGCAGAACGCTGATGCAGGCCTTCGAGTCGCCGACGACGTCGTGGTCGTCAACCGAGGCGAATCGGTGTATTCCGGCAGTGCCGAGGATGCCAAATCCCATTCCTCGGTAGTCATGGCATTTCTGGGAGAAGCGGCGTTGGGCGCATGAGTAGGTTCGAAGATCGAGTAGTTCTGATAACCGGTGCTGCGCGTGGTCAAGGTCGTAACCACGCACTGAGATTTGCGGCGGAGGGTGCAGACATCATCGCCGTGGACGCCTGCACCGACGTCGAGACAGTCGGCTACGACCTGGCAACCGAGGATGATCTGGCCGAGACGGTTCGACTCGTCGAGCAGTTGGATCGGCGCATTGTGTCGTCGAAAACCGATGTGCGTGATCTAGAAGCTATGAAGAGGGTGGTCGACGCAGGCGTCGAGGAACTGGGCAGGCTGGATATCGTCGTGGCGAACGCAGGTATCGCTGGTAGCGGCGCGACACACGAATTGTCTGCGCAGAACTGGCACAACATGATCGAGACCAATCTGACCGGAGTGTGGAACACCACCACCGCGGCGACGCCGCACATTCTGGCGGGGGGCAGGGGTGGCTCGATGGTGTTGATCAGCTCGGTCGCCGGTATGAAAGGACTGCCGTACAACGCGCACTACACCGCAGCCAAGCATGGTGTGGTGGGGCTGATGAAGAGTCTCGCGAACGAGCTCGGTCCGCAGAAGATTCGCGTCAATACGGTGAACCCCACCAATGTCGATACTCGAATGTTGTTGAACGACGCGATCTACCGACTGTTCCTGCCCGACGAGGATGCGCCGACCCGTGATCAAGTGGTTCCGTTGCGCCACGACATGCATGTGCTGGATATTCCCTATGTGCAGGTCGACGACGTCAGCAACGCAGTGCTCTTTTTGGCGGGGGACGAGTCCCGTTACGTCACAGGGATTTCGGTTCCGGTGGATGCCGGTGTCCTGATCAAGTAGTGACCCTTCTCGGTGGGAATCTCCAGGGGTATGGATTCCCACCGAGCCTTGGGTTCAGTGCCCTGAAGCTCGGAGCCGGGGCCTTGGGTCCACTACAGCGAGAATATTTTGTTGTTGTCAGCCGAACTTTTCGGTCGGTTGGAACTTCACGCGTAGTTCGGGGATACCGCGGGAGTACAGGCCACTCTCGTGTGGCACGAAGCCCTCCTGGTATTCGATCGAGTCCATGGTGTCCAGCACGAGATCGAGCGCGATGGTCATTTCTGTCTTCGCGAGTATCGAACCTACGCAGAAGTGGCGGCCGAGGATGAACTGCACATGATTTGCCGCGCCGCTGAATGCACGGTCGACGTTCAGGTCGGTTCTGAAGATGTCGAAGTCATCCGGATTCGAGAAGTGGCGCTCGTCGCGGTTGGCAGCCGCGAGCATCATGATGCATGTCGACCCTGCTGGGATGGTTGTGTCCTCGATCTGTACCTCCTCCTCGGTCTGGCGCATGATCATGTGGACCGGTCCGGAGTGCCGAAGAGTCTCGGCGATGACACGGTCGGTGAGGCTGCGGTCTTCTCGAACGGCCCGCATCTGATCGGGATGGTCGATCAGATTGCGAATCATGCTGGCGATTGCCTTGTCGGTCGTTTCGCCTCCGGCGACGAGAAGCAGGCTGACGAATGCCTTGATCTCCTCGTCGGACATCTGCTCGCCGTCGACCTCCGCGCGGCACAGCCGTGAGAGCAGATCGTCGCCGTCGCCTGAGCGGCGTTCGCGAACTATCGGAAGGATGTACTCCTGCAGTTCGATATGGGTGCGTTCGGCGGCGGCGTTGATCTCGGGGTCGCCGGCCAAGTTGTTCAGGTAGGCCATGATCGAGAAGTACCAGCTTCTGAATCGCTCGTGATCGCTCTTGGGCAGTCCGAGCATGTCGACCATCACGTTGATGGGAAATCGGCTGGTGAATTGGGAGACAAGTTCAGCCTCACCATCCTGGGCGACCTCACCGATCAGTTCCTCGGCGGTGTTCGAGACGATGCTTCCGATCAATTCGGCGGCGTTGTGAGTGATGGCAGGCATGAACTTTTCGAGTCCGTTGCCGCGGAAGAACGGATTGAGCAGCGCACGGTGCGTCGAGTGCTCGCGTCCTTCCATCTGCAGAATAGTGCGACCGTGGATTGGTTCGAGTTGCCATTCGTAATTGCGGCTGGAGAACTTGGGGCTACGGAACGCCTCGGAACAGTCTTCGTACCGACTGATCAGGTAGCTTTCGGTCGCTTCGTGGTACAGGGCCGGATAGTGTTCTCTCAGTTCGCGATAGAGCGGGTACGGGTTGTCGAGGAACTCGGGGGAGAGGATGTCAGGGGCGGCGGCATGGGGATCTAAGGCAGTCACTCTGGAATCTCCTGATTGTCGAATCGAGCAGAGTCGGTGCAGGCAGGCATCAAACGCGGCGTTCCGCTCCGGCGAAGATGCCGACTGAGAGAACGTGATTCAAATCACTGATAACTATAGTTATCATTCGAATGATGTCAATGTATTTCTGCGCAAGAAACCCGCCACTGCAGTGCAGTGACGGGTTGGCCGATGTCGAATCGTCCAGCCAGTGGCGGATCGAATCCGTTGTCGGAGAGTGCGTATCAGGTGCTGCTTGTGGAGTAGATCGGTGAACAGCGTGCGTCAGCGGCCCTTCCAGACCGGTGCCCTTTTCTCTTTGAATGCCGAGGCACCCTCGCGCGCATCCTCGGACGACCGGACAGGCTCGTAGATCTTCCACATCTCCGCGAATTGCTCCTCGTTGGACCAGTCCCGCGCCTTGGTGATGATCTCTTTCGTCGCACGGACTGCCAATGGGCCGTTCTTCGCGATCTTCTTCGCCAGTTCCAGCGCGGTGGCCAAGGCCTCGCCGGGAGCGGTGAGCCTGTTGATCAACCCGGCGTCCTTGGCTTCCTGCGCGTTGATGAAATCACCCGTCAGAGACCACTCGACGGCAAGGGCGTGCGGAACTCTCAACGGAAGACGCAACAATCCGCCGCCGCCGGCGAGGAGGCCTCGCTTGACTTCGGGAAGGCCGAATACCGCAGTTTCTGATGCGACCACGAGATCGCACGCAAGCACGATCTCGAAACCGCCCGCGATGGCGTGGCCCTCGACGGCCGCGATGAGCGGTTTTTCCGGAGGAGTCTCGGCGACACCCGCAAATCCGCGACCAGGAATCGACGGCTTTTCGCCGGCAAGAAATGCTTTCAAATCCATTCCGGTGCAGAAACTTTTACCTTCACCGGTGATGACCCCGGCAACCAGGTCGTCGCGGGCATCGAGTTCGTCCATGGCGTCGGCGATTGCCTGGGCCGTGGCAGTGTTGATCGCGTTGCGCACCTCGGGGCGAGTGATGGTGACAACCTGGACACCGTCGATCTGCTCCACGCGAACCGGCGCGTCCAGCGCGGCGCTCATCGCGGTGCCATTCGGATCGCGCCGTCGAGACGAATGACCTCACCGTTGATCATCGCGTTGTCGATCATGTGCAGGGCAAGTTTGGCGTACTCATCGGCGTCACCGAGGCGAGCGGGATGCGGGATCTGCGCGGCGAGTCCGTCGCGAATTTCCTGGGAGAAGCGGGAAAGGATGGGGGTGTCGAAGATTCCAGGCGCAATGCTGTTGACGCGAACCAGTTTTCGAGAAAGGTCGCGGGCGGCGACGAGGGTCATGCCCACGACACCGGCCTTGGCCGAGGCGTAGGGAATCTGACCGATCTGGCCCTCCCAAGCAGCGACGGAGGCGGTCATGATGACGACGCCGCGTTCACCGTCGATCGGTTCGTTGCGGACCATTCGGGCAGCTCCGAGTCGCAGTACATTGAAACTGCCGATCAGGTTGGTCTGGATCAACGAGGTGTAGAGCTCCAGCGACCCGGGCGTACCGTCTTTTTCGACCACTCGAACCGTCCCACCGCGGCCCGCACAGTGCACCACCGAGCGCAGGGGAGCACGCGATTCGGCGAGATCGAGCGCGGCGTCGACGGCGTCGGGATCGGCGACATCGGCCGGTCCGAACTGCACGAGGTCGCCGAGTTCCTGCGCGACATCGTTGCCGGCCGACTGTGGTAGATCGATGATGACCGTCGGTACGCCTGCAGCGACGAACCTCTTGACTGTGGCGAGTCCAAGGCCTGATGCACCGCCGGTCACGACGGCGGAGGAGTTGGTGATATCCATGAAACTACGCTTCCTTCACTTCAGTATTTCGATGATTGTCGCGTTGGCCATTCCGCCGGCCTCACACATCGTCTGCAGGCCGTAGCGGCCCCCAGTGCGTTCGAGGTGGTTCAACATGGTCGTCATCAAGCGAGCTCCCGAGGCGCCGAGCGGGTGCCCGAGCGCGATTGCCCCTCCAGCGGGATTGAGTAGTTCTTGATCGACGCCGAGTTCCTTGGCCCAGGCCAGTGGGACCGACGCGAAGGCTTCGTTGACTTCGAATGCGGAGATGTCGGAGAGAGTCATTCCGGCCTTCTTCAGTACCTTCTCGGTGGCCGGGATGGGACCCGTCAGCATGAGCAAAGGATCGTCGCCGATCACCGCCGATGCGACGATCCGGGCCCGCGGGCGCAGTCCCAGTTGGGTTGCACGTTCCTCACTCATGACGAGCAGGGCCGATGCGCCGTCCGTGATCTGGGACGCGTTGCCTGCGGTGACGGACCAGTCGAGGTCTGGGAACTGTGCACGTCGCTCATCTGTCCCGAATACTGCTTTCAATCCAGCGAGTTTCTCTGCTGTCGTTCCGGTTCTGATGGTCTCGTCGACGCTCAGCCCACCGACCGGCACTATTTCCGAATCGAACGACCCGGAGTCACGAGCGATCGACGCGCGTTCGTGCGAGCGTGCGGAGTAGTCGTCCAATTCGGTACGGCTGAGGTTCCATTTCTGGGTGATGAGCTCGGCGGATACGCCCTGAGGGACCAAAACCGGAAAGCGCTTACGGACTCCTGCCCCGAATGGATCTGCGTCACCTCGGGCACTTCCCATGGGAACTCGACTCATGGATTCGACGCCACCGGCGATGACGATGTCGTATGCGCCCGCGACCACACCCTGAACGGCAAAGTCGAGTGCTTGCTGGCCGGATCCGCATTTGCGCTCGACGGTCACCGAAGGGACGTGCACGGGGAATCCCGCAGCCAGAAGGGCCTGTCGCCCGGGCGTCGAGGACTGTTCACCGTTCCCTCCGACACAGCCGATGATGACGTCGTCGACCAGGCCCGCGTCGAGCCCGGAGCGCTCGACTAGATGTGCCAGTACCTCACCCAGTAGGTCGGCCGGGTGGAGGTGGGACAGTCCGCCTCCTGGTTTCCCTTTTCCCATGGGGGATCGGATGGCGTCGACGATCACTGCGTGTGTCATAACAGGCCTCCTGAAGGCAGTCTTTCGAAAGTCCTCGCTATATTCATGATTATGTTTAGCATGGTACTAGCGCCGGTGACTTCGATTCTTGTACCGTAGGTCACATCGTATTAGTATAATCATGAGCATGAAAGAGGGTGGCCATGTCTGCCAGTACATTGACCGACGACGAGCGTGCCATCAAAGAGGTGGCCGCGAAGGTCGCCACTGAACGGTATGCGCCGAAGGCAGCCCAATGGGACGCCGACAGAACAGCGTTTCCTCTCGAGGAACGGCAGTTCCTCGGGTCCCTGGGCTTCCTGGGTATTGCGTTGCCCGAGCGATTCGGAGGCGGAGGCGCGCCGCTGCAGCAAGCGTTGAACGTCATCGAGGAGTTCGCGTACCACTGCCGCCCAGCTGCGTTTCAGATCTTCGAGGCCAATACCGGTCCGGCCCAGGTCATCGCACGCATCGGTACCGAGGAGCAGCGGGAACGCTTCCTGCCCGGCATCATCGCCGGTGATCTCACGATGGCCGTCGCGATTTCGGAGCCCGACGCCGGATCCGCTGCGACGGATATGGCGACGAAAGCCGTGATCGACGGAGACACCGTCCGGGTCAGTGGCAACAAGCGCTGGATCTCCAATGGATCCGAGGCCGACGTCTACTTGGTCTACGCCCGCATGAACGACGCCCCGGGTGCAAAGGGCATCGGCGCAGTCCTCGTCGAAGCGAATCGCGACGGCGTCAGTTACGGAGCGCGCGAGAAGCTCATGGGCTTCCGGGGTATCCCCTCCGCCGACATCTATTTCGACGACGTCGTGGTGCCGGCCGAGAACATCGTCGTTCTTCCCGGCGGCTTCCGGACACTCTTCACAGCTTTCTCGATCGAACGCCTCGGTAATTCGACGATGAGTCTTGCGCTCGGCCAGGCTGCTCTCGATCTGTCCATCCGATACGTGCAGGAGCGTACGCAGTTCGGCAAGCCACTCATCGAGTTCCAGGCAGTCCAGATGACCATCGCGGACATGGCACTCCAAGTCGATGCAGCGAGACTGCTGCTGCAGCGGGCAGCGGGATCCGTCGTCGACGGTGACGATCTCCCCAACTCTTTACATGTCTCGCTCGCCAAGTGCACTGCGAACGAGATGGCAAAGAAGGTAACCGATCTGGCGATGCAGCTGCACGGCGGCAACGGTTATACCGAGGAGTTCGGAATCGAACGTATGCACCGCGATGCCCACGGCTGGGCGCTCGCAGGTGGAACCCCGACCATGCAGCGAACCCGGATAGTTTCCGAATTGCTGGGACGTTCGTTCGACCAACGCGCTTGAATGTAGCGAAGTAACTTGAGAAGGAGTATAGAAATGCAGCGTTACGAAGGCCGCATCGCCGCCGTTATCGGCGGGGGATCCGGCATGGGCCGCGCCATCAGTCACCGCCTCGCCTCGGAAGGCGCGTTCGTCTACGTCACCGACCTCAGCGAAGAGTCCGCGGCCAAGGTCGCCGCGGAGATCGAGGCCGAAGGCGGCAAGGCGACCGCAGTGACCGTCGACGCCACCGACAACGACGATCTCCGCGCACTCTTCGCCAAGATCGACGAGGAGAAAGGCGTCCTACACGCCCTGCACGCACAGGTTGGAATGCCCGGACCCGGTGGTCTCGACGTGGACGATGCGGCGTGGCAGAAGAACATCGACGTCAACGTCAAGAGTGCGTACTACTCGACCACCCTCGGTTTCGAACTGCTGAAGAAGGCAGGCGGCAAGGGTTCGGTGACGTTGACGTCATCGACATCGGCACTCATCGGTTCCCCGTTCAGTCCGATCTACTCGATGACGAAGGGCGCCTTGGTTCCGTTCGGCCGCGCGCTGGCACTCAACGGAGCCAAGGACGGCATCCGCGTCAACGTCATCTGCCCCGGTCAGGTCAAGACTCCGATGCTCGCGCAGTTCTTCGGACGCGAGCCGGGCTCCGACGTCTCTGCCTTGGCGGCGGATTTCGTCGCGACGATTCCCCTGGGCCGCGGTGCCGAGCCCGAGGAGATCGCGTCGGTCATCGCCTTCCTCAACAGCGACGATGCCAGCTACATCACGGGCGTCACCATCCCCGTCGATGGCGGCCTCACCGCTCAGTAAGCAAGCACTCCACACATTTCTCGAAGGGATTGACATGGTTCAGGTCGGCTTACTGCTCAGCGACGTGCCGAAGTCGGTGACGCCGGCGCAGCAGTTCAAGGACATCCTCCGCATAGTCGAAGCCGCTGAGGAAAACGGGTTCAACTACATCGCGATCGGTCAGCACTTCCTCTACGGTGACCTTCGCTGGCTCCAGCCGGTGCCGCTGCTGGCTCGGTTGGCCGCGCACGTAGCTCCGACCACGAAGCTCGTCACGCAGATCATGATCGCCCCGCTCTATCACCCGGTGATGCTCGCCGAGGAGATCGCGACGCTCGATGTCGTCACCGAGGGGCGTCTGATCTTCGGTGCTGGATTAGGTTATCGGCCAGAGGAATTCGACTATCTGCAGGTTCCGTACAAGGAGCGAGCAGGCCGGTTCGACGAGTCGTTGCAGGTCATGAAGCAGCTGTGGACGCAGGACGAGGTCACTTTCGAGGGCAAGTACTTCAAGCTCGACGGCGTCAAGCCTCACCTTCACCCGGTCCAGCAGCCCCACGTGCCGATCTGGATCGGTGCGCACGCCATGGGCGGCGTTCGCCGGGCAGGTAAATACGGCGATGCCTATGCGGTTCCGCCGGAGACCCCGAAGCACGAGGTCGAAGAGCGCTATCGCGTCGTGAAGGATCTGTTCGAGGAACGTGGCAAGGAATTCGGGCCGCAGCCGCTGCGCCGCAACGTACTCGTTGCGGACAGCAAAGAGGAAGCGATGGTCGAGTACGCCCGAGTCGCACAGGGTCGCTATCTCACCTACGCCGCAAAGGGTCTCGAGGTCATGGCAGGCCGTGACCTCGCCAATCAATTCGCCGAGTCGGTCTCCGATCACGTCATCGTCGGAACCCCCGACGATGTCGTCGCCAAGCTCACCGATCTCGTGATGACTCTTCCTGTCGACCCACTGCTCTTACGACCACAATGGCCGACGATGGATGGCGACGAAACGATCGCGGCCATCCAACGGTTGGGCAAGGATGTCGTTCCGTCGATGCTGGCTCTCGAACCATTCCAGGACTTCAAGTGACACAGACATACAACGATCTCCACCCGAACTTCGAAGATCCGGAGGGGTGGACGCTCAGCAACGTTCTACGCACACATGCTGCGGCTACGCCGGATGCACTGTTCCTGCTGACCCCAGAGGAGGGTCTCGAGTTCACGTACGGCGAGATCCTCGAATCTTCGGAACGTATCGCAGGTTCCTGGCACACCGCAGGTGCCCAGCAAGGTGATCGCGTAGTGATAATGGCAGTGAATTCCTCACGACTGGTGCGTAGCTGGTTTGCTGCGGCAGTCGGAGGCACTGTCGAGGTGCCGATCAACACGAACTACGAGGGCGAATTTCTCAGGCACCAAATCGTGACGGTCGGAGCTCGCTGGGCGGTTGTCGACGATACCTTCGCCGAGCGGTTCGTGGCCATCGCCGAGCACGCGCGCGGTATCGAGAAGTTCTGGGTCATCGATACCGGAACGGCCGACGAGGCGATCGCCGTGCTCCGCGACAATGGCTGGCAGGCAGAGATCTGGGACCAATTGGAGAAGGGATCTCCCGTCACCGTGCCTGCGCCCCGCGCGCATGACCTCGGCGCAATCTTCTTCACTTCGGGCACCACGGGGCCGTCCAAGGGTGTTGCGATGCCGCACTCCCAGCTGTATTTCTTTGCCCAGGAAGTCGTTTCGCTGACAAGGCTGACGTCCGCAGACAGATACATGACGACGACGCCGCTGTTTCACGGCAACGCACAGTTCATGGCCGTGTATCCGGCGCTCGTGGCCGGGGCGAGCGCGGTGGTGCATTCGAAGTTCAGTGCCAGCCGTTGGATCGACATGGTTCGTGACTCCGGCGTCACCGTCACCAACTTCGTCGGCGTCATGATGGATTTTGCGTGGAAGCAAGCCCCTCGCTCGAACGACACAGACAACAAATTACGGGCCGTGTACGCCGCGCCCATCGCGGACACGGTTGTCGATGAGTTCAAGAAGCGTTACGGCATAGAGGCTTTCGTCAATGCCTTCGGGCTGACCGAGACTTGCGCCCCGATTCTCACCCCGTACGGTGAAACGATCCCGCCGGGCGCAGCAGGAAAGGCCGCGTCGGACTGGTTCGACATCAGGCTCGTCGACCCCGAGACGGATCGCGAAGTACCCGTCGGTGAAGTCGGCGAACTCGTCGTCCGCCCAGTTCAGCCCTGGACCTGCAGCATGGGCTACTACGGCATGCCGGAGAAGACCCTCGAAGCGTGGCGGAACCTGTGGTTCCACACCGGTGATGCACTGCGCAAGGACGAGGACGGCTGGTTCTACTTCGTCGACCGATACAAGGACGCACTGCGTAGACGTGGCGAGAACATCAGCTCGTACGAGGTCGAGCAGGCAGTGCTCGGACATCCAGCCGTGGTGGAGTGCGCAGTCATCGGTGTGCCTGCCGACGTCGAAGCTGGTGAGGACGAGGTGCTCGCCGCCGTTGTGGTGAGCGAAAAGGCTGACGCTGCGGAGATTCTCGACTGGTGCGCCGGGAAAATTCCTGCTTTCGCGACCCCGCGCTACGTGCGGTTCCTCGATGCACTCCCGAAAACGCCCTCCGAGAAGGTGCGCAAGGCAGTTCTTCGCGATGAGGGCATCACCGCTGACACATTCGATCGCACTGCGGTGCCGGTCGCTTAGAGCTGGAGGCAAAAGAAATGGACTACTCGAGCGACCCGACGCACGAAGACATTCGGCAGGCCGTCAAGACGCTGTGCAAAGCGTTTCCCGACGACTACTGGATGGAGCACGACGACAGTCATGAATTCCCGTGGGATTTCTACAACGCTGTCGCAGAGGGTGGTTGGCTTGGGCTGACGGTTCCGGAAGAGTATGGCGGCGGTGGTCTCGGTGTCACTGAAGCAGCCATCGTCGAACGTGAGATCTCGGCGTCGGGCGCAGGCATGGGCGGGTGCAGTGCCGTGCACATCGGAATCTTCGGTTTCGAACCGATCATCAACCACGGCAGCGAAGCAATGAAGAAGAAGTATCTTCCTCGAGTCGTCACTGGTGAGCTGCACACATCCTTTGCCGTGACCGAACCCGATGCAGGTACCGACACCACCAACATCAAGACCTTCGCCAAGAAGGTCGACGGCGGATTTCTCGTTTCAGGCAAGAAGGTCTGGATCACCAAGGCACAGGAAGCAGAGAAGATGCTGCTGCTGGTGCGCACCAGTCCCCGCGTCGAGGGTGAGAAGCGCACGGCAGGAATGACGTTGCTGTTCGCCGACATGGACCGTAGCAAAGTCCAGATCCGTCCGATTCCGAAGATGGGCCGCAACGCCGTCGACACCAACGAACTGTTCATCGACGAACTCTTCGTCTCCGACGAGGACGTCGTCGGAGAGGTAGGGCACGGGTTCCGGACCATCCTCGGCGGGCTCAACGCCGAGCGAGTCATCTCAGCCAATGCCGCCCTCGGTATCGGCGAAGCAGCATTGCGCCGCGGCACCCAATATGCCAAGGAGCGTGAGGTGTTCGGCCGGCCCATCGGCAAGAACCAGGGGATTGCGTTCCAGCTCGCCGAGTCGCGCATCAGACTCGACGCCGCCACAGCCGTCGTCGACAAGGCCGCGTGGATGGTCGACGCCGGCTTGCCCTGTGGCCGAGAAGCCAACGCCGCCAAATACCTCTGTGCGGAAGCCGGCTTCTTCGCTGCCGATGCGGCCCTACAGGTCCATGGTGGCTTCGGGTTCGGCAAGGAATTCCACGTCGAGCGTTACTTCCGCGAATCACGCCTGATGCGTATCGCACCGATCAGCCAGGAAATGGTTCTCAATTACACCGCCGAGCATGTCCTCGGCCTGCCACGTAGCTACTGAAAGGGGAGTGACATGCAGCCGTACCGTTCGATCCTCTTCGTGCCCGGTCACCGCCCGCGTTGGGTCGACAAGGCCGTGGCGTCCGGCGCGGATTGCGTCGTGCTCGATCTCGAAGATTCGGTCCCGGCCACGGAGAAGGAGTCCGCCCGCGCAACGGTGGCGGAGTCCATCGCACGTGTGCGGGAAACCAATTCCGAAGTGGGACTGTTCGTTCGAGTCAATCCGCTCGCGACGCGGCTCACCGGCGCCGACCTCGAGGCCGTCGTCGTTCCTGGACTGACAGGCGTGTTCGCGCCGAAAATCGAGAAGGCCGTCGACGTCCTGCAATACGACGCGTTGCTCGATCACTTCGAGGCGCGCAACAAGGTCGAGGGTCTCGAATACATCGTGCCCATCGAAACAGTGAAGGCCATTCACAATTGCCTCGAAGTGGCGACGGCGTCACCGCGCGTCGGTGCGATGATCGGACCCTCGGCCGAACATGCCGATATCGCACGCGAGGTCGGTTACGAGTGGACACCCGAGGGACTCGAGACTCTGTATCTTCGTAGTCGCGTGCTCCTTGCGTGCAGGGAAGCGAAGATTCACGCGCTCACCGGGCTGTGGGAGGATCTCGAAAACCTGGACGGATTGAGAGAATTCGCGACGGCCGGCCGCAAGCTCGGCTTCCGGGGCATGATTGCGATTCATCCCTCTCACGTCCAGACGGTAAACGACGTCTTCAGCCCGTCAGCGGAGGACATCGAGTTCTATCGAGGCCTTGCCGAGGCCTACGAGAAAGCTGAGGCGCAGGGCACGGGTGCGCTCCGATATCGCGGCCTACATATCGACAGGGCGCACTACGACAAAGCACTTCGATGGCTCGAGCGTGCGGAAACAATCATGAAGAGAGGCGAGCAGTGAGAGGTCTGTATTTCGAGGAGTTCGAGGTCGGCAAGCACTACAAGCATGCGATGACTCGTACGGTGACGGAGATGGACAACGTCATGTTCACCTCGCTGACGATGAACATCCAGCCGTTGCACCTGGACGCGGAGTTCTGTAAGGGAACCATCCACGGACAACGAGTGTTCAACAGCCTCTTCACCGTTGCCCTCATCGGTGCATTCCACGTACCCGAGCTGACGATGGGGACCACGCTCGGAAATCTCGGTTACGACAACGTCAAGTTCCCGAATCCGGTTTTCCACGGCGATACGTTGCGCGCCGAGACCACGATCATGAAGAAGCGCGAGTCCAAGAGTCGTGACGACTCGGGGATCGTGTGGTTCGAACACAAGGGCTTCAACCAGCGAAACGAACTCGTCTGCCTTCTCGAGCGTGTGGGCCTGATGGCCAAACTCCCCGCGGGCGGACTCCAGGAAGAAGGTGTATGAGATGACCGCAGTGGCTGAAGTACAGCAGGATTGGGTTCCCGACACGCGAACATTGCTGATCGGAGATACCGACGCCCAGCCTCAGGGCGAGACGTGGGACGTATACAACCCGGCCACCGAAGAGGTCATCGGAACGGTAGGGGGAGCATCGAGTAGTCAGGTCGACGACGCTGTCGCCGCGGCGCGGAAGGCATTTCCGGCCTGGGCCGCCCTCAGCGGTGAGGAGCGGTCCAAGCACATTCACCGCTTCGCCGACGTACTGGAGAAGGCCGCCAACAGACTGCTGCCCTCGATCGTCAACGAGGTTGGTTGCCCCGTGTCGCTGGCGTCGTACCTGCAGGTGAAGATGGCTGTCGACGAGCATCTTCGGTGGGCTGCGGAGGCCGCGAAGACCGACCGCACGATCCACCTCGGCGGCTACGACAAGCCACATCCGACGATGAGCGACGTCGTACATCAGCCCGTCGGTGTGGTCGCTGCGATCACCGGGTACAACTACCCGCTCAATCTCGCGATCTTCAAGTTCGGCGCCGCACTGGCCGCCGGTTGCACCGTTGTGTTGCTGCCCTCTCCCCGTACACCTTTGACCACTCTGTTCCTCGGTGACTTGATCAAGGAAGCGGGTCTTCCGCCCGGTGTCATGAACGTCATTGTCGGTGGTGCCGATGTGGGACAGCAGTTGTCGTCTCACCGGGGCGTCGACCGTGTCTCCTTCACCGGCTCCGACGGCGTCGGTGCCAAGATCATGGAACAGGCGGCGGCGAACCTCACCGGCGTGACACTGGAACTGGGTGGTAAGTCGCCCAACATCGTCCTCGAAGGCGTCGACGTCAAGAAGATCGCCGTCGAGATGCATCTCCGTTGGGCGCGCAACGGTGGTCAGGGATGTGCAGCTTTGGCGCGACTGCTGGTACACGACAGCGTGTACGACGAGTTTCTCGAAGCAGGGGCATCAGCGTTCGACCAGATGGTCGTCGGCGATCCCTGGGATCCGGCCACCAACATCGGCCCGATGATCCGGCCCGATCACCGGGCGCGCGTCAACGGCTTCATCGATGGCGCGGTGGCGGAGGGCGGCAAGAAGCTCCTCGAGTCCACCAAGCCGCTGCCGAAGAAGGGTTGGTTCGTCAATCCGGTTCTGCTGGGAAATCTTCCGCATGACGCGCGTGCCGTTCAGCAGGAAATCTTCGGCCCGGTCGCTGTGATCGTGCCGTTCAAGGACACCGAAGAAGCAATCCGGTTGGCCAACGACACCGACTACGGCCTCGCAGCCAACGTGTGGTGCGACGATCCGATCGAAGCCCGGCGAGTTGCCGAGCAGGTACGAGCGGGCACGGTATGGATCAACGGTGGCGGCGCTATGCGTCCCGACGCCCCTTTCGGTGGCTACGGTAAATCCGGTATCGGCCGTGAACTCGGCGAATGGGGTATGAAGGAATACCTCGAGGTCAAGCACATTCAGTGGAGGGTCTGATGGGTACCACTGGTCCACTGGCTGGGGTCAAAGTCATCGAACTCGGCACGATGTATGCGGCACCGACAGCGGGACGGATGCTCCGTGATTTCGGCGCCGAGGTCATCAAGGTCGAGGATCCGACCTCGGGTGATTATGCGCGTCAGTGGATTCCGCAGAAAGATGGCCTGTCACTGGGTTTCTCGCGGCTCAACGCCGGCAAGAGATCCGTCGGAATCGACCTACGCAACGCCGAAGGGCGTGAACTGGTCAAGCGACTGGTAGCCGGCGCCGACGTCGTCATCGAATCGTTCCGGCCCGGTCGCCTGGAGGAGTGGGGTCTCGGGTTCGAGGAGCTGTCCAAGGGTAATCCTGGGCTCGTGCTCGCGCGAGTCTCGGGCTTCGGTCAAACCGGCCCCAATCGGTTGCTCCCGGGCTTCGGCACGGTCGCCGAGACCGCGAGTGGTTTCGCGAACATCAACGGATGGCCAGAATCGCCGCCGACATCCCCTCCGTTCGGTTTCGCAGACTCCATCGCCGGCTTGTCTGCTGCCATGGGCGTGTCGATGGCCCTGTACAAGCGCGAGAAGACCGGTGTCGGTGAAGAAGTCGATGTCGCGCTGTATGAACCCTTGATGTTCATCATCGGCGACATGTTCCTCAAGTACACCGCGACAGGGGAAATTCAGCAGCGTATCGGCAATGCGACCGGTGCGGCCTCACCTCGCGGCATCTACGAGACTGCTGACGGCAAGTTCCTCTCCATTGCGGCGTCCAATCAAACGATCGCCACACGGTTGTTTGCCGCCATGGGAAAAGCCGATGTCATACAAGATCCGCGCTACGCAACCAACGCGGATCGGTTACGCAACAACGACGAAGTGCAGAAGATGGTGATCGACTGGTGCGGGTCCATGCCCCGTGCCGAGGTTCTCGCGACGCTCGGCAAGTTCGAAGTGGTCAGCGCAGCGGTGAACGATGCCTCGGACGTGGTACAAGATCCGCACTTCCTCGAGCGGACCCTGGTCGAGATCACCGGCAACGACGTCCTCGGAAAGGTGCTGATGCCCGGGCCCGTTCTGCACATGAAGAGCTACGACGGCCCGGTGTACGACGGAGTGCCGGGCATCGGCGAACATACGGCCGAAATCCTGTCGACCGAGCTGTCACTGACGCCGGAGCACTTGGCGGAGCTGTCCGGTCGCGGTGTGATCAGCATGTAGTTCGCGAGAGATGATCGACCACAGTGCGGGCGTACTCCTCGACAGTGCGCCCGCACTCTCGTAAAGCGAATTGGTCCGGGCCTACATCCCGCCGTCGACGGTGATGATGGATCCGGTGGTGTAGCTCGATGCGTCGCTTGCGAGATACAACGCAGCCCCCACGATCTCGTTGGGGTCGCCTCCACGCTTGGCGGCGAAAGTCTCGGCACGCTTACCGAAGGCGTCCATGTCCCATGCATTGGAGACGTCGGTCAGGAACGTGCCCGCCATGATTGCGTTGGTGCGAACCGTCGGACCGAATGCCTTGGCCAGTCCCACGGTGATGGCGTTGAGTCCGGCTTTCGCGGCGGCGTAGGGCAGCACGTCCGGGCGTGGCTTGGTCGACGCAGCGCTGGAGATATTGATGATCGAGCCACCGTCGCCCTGGGCCATCCGGGTGCCGATCAGTGCGGCGAGGCGGAACGGCCCTTTCAGGTTCACTCCCAATACCTTGTCGAACAGTGCCTCGGAGATGGTGTCCACGGAGTCGTACAGCGGTGACATTCCGGCGTTGTTGATCAGTATGTCGACCTTGCCGAAGTGGTCGTAGGAGGCGTCTACCAGTGCGTCGAGGGCATCCCACTTTCCGACGTGCGCGGCGATGGGTAGTGCCCGACGGCCGGTCGCGGCCTCGATCTCGGTTGCCGTGGCTCGGCAGGACTCGAAGTCGCGACTTGCGATGATCACATCTGCGCCCGCTTGGGCGAGACCGAAAGCCATGGCCTTCCCGAGGCCACGGCTTCCTCCCGTGATCAGCGCTACGCGACCACTGAGGTCGAACTGACGGGGGGCGTCGAACTGGCTCATCGTTTTCTCCTGGATCTGCACCGCGATCAATAATTCCTTAGTATGGTAATCATAGATTGAGGAATGGAGACATGGTGCCGGAATCGGAACAGGGACTCTTCGAGCTCCCCGCTAGATATGTAGAACTGCAGAGTGAGGCACGTGCGCTTGCAGAATCGGTACGCGACATTGCCGAACGGGCCGATGAATCGAGCGGTATCGACGTCGACGTGCGCAAGCGTCTGCAGGCGTCGGGTCTCGCCGGTGTGGCGGTCCCGTCGCAGTTCGGGGGCAGATTCGAGAAGGTGGATTCCCTCGCTGTCACCGTCGTGCGTGAGCGACTCGCAGCCGAATGCGGACATCTCGATTCGTTGTTCGCCATGCAGGGTATCGGAGGTTACTCTCTCGCAGTGGGTGGAAGTCCCGCGATGCAGGAGTACTGGCTGCCGCGAGTGGCGAATCTCGACGCCATCGCCGCTCTCGGTCTCACCGAACCCGATGTCGGCTCGGATCTGAAGGCGCTGACGACGTCCATCGAGGAGATCGACGGACAATTGGTGATCAACGGTCACAAGTCGTTCATCACCAATGGTGGAGACGCAGACTTCTACAGCATTCTCGGCCGTGAGGGTGACGGCTACTCGCTGGTGTTGATACCTGCGGATACGCCGGGCGTCACGACGGAACGACCGCACCAGATCATTGCCCCCCATGTGCTCAGTGATGTGATTCTGAAGGATGTCCGGGTTCCGTTGGACCACCGAATCGGTCAGCCTGGCAAGGGATTCTCGCTGGTTTTGGCAACTCTCGCCACATTCCGGGTATCGGTAGCGGGCGCAGCGGTGGGGCTCGCCGAGGCTGCACTGAAAGAGGCTGTGCATCACGCGCAGAACCGAGAGCAGTTCGGCGTCCCGCTGTCGCGACTCGGGTCGGTGCCCGAGCATCTGGCTATGTGTTGGACCGATATCGAGATGGCTCGATCGTTGACCTATCGAGCGGCGGCAGCGTCGGCGCGAGATGCGCGGGCCAACCTGCATCTGTCTTCGATGGCAAAGGTTGCAGCGACGGAAGTTGCGGGACGCGTCGTCGACCGCGCGGTACAGGTCATGGGTCGGTACGGGATCACGCGCGGAAGTGTCATCGAACGGCTGTACCGAGAGGCGCGACCGATGCGAATCTACGAAGGTTCCACCGAGGTCATTCTCGATTCGCTCGCCAAGCAACTCGTCAAGGACGGAACTCTGTAGTACTTGCTCGACTCGATCCCGCCCGGGAAAGCGTGACACCGGGCGGGATCAGTCGTGGCCGCACGACATTGGTTCGCGTCGAAATTGCCCTTGACGCAACATGATTCATGATTATGATTGTCCTTGATGTGATTACCATCACGACTGCCTCGAGGAGAACTTCATGTCGTCACGCCCCGGAATCGAGAACACCCTCAGCCGCTACGGCCTCGGATACGACGACCATCATCCGGAGATGATCGTCGCGTCGTTCACCGAGGACGCTGTCCTCACCATGAAAATCGCCGACGGCGATCTGATCGGCCCGTTCGACGGCATCGACGCCATCATGGAATTGATGAACGGTTCCGCACATTCGCAGTCGGACCAGCGTCGGCACCTGACCACCAACATCTTGATCGACGACATCGATGCAACCCACGCGAAAGTGATTGCGTACCTGGTCATCCTCTCTGTCGAAGACGGCAAATTGACCGTGCTGTCCAGCGGGAAGTACGAGGACGAGTTCACCGAGGTCGACGGAACCTGGTTGATCTCCAAGCGGCACATCGCCCTCGACCTTCCGTACTGAGCCGAGGGGCACTCTCATGCTTAATCAAGGATTGATACCCGCGAAGTGGGCCGCGCTGACCCCCAACCGGCAGGCAGTGTTCGACGTACCGAACGACCGGCGCGTCACGTTCTACGAGCTCGACGAACGGGTCCGTCGGCTCGCGAACGGCCTGCGTGGTTTGGGGCTCGACAAGGGCGACCGCATCGCCGTACTTACTCGAAACAGCGTCGAGTTCCAGGAACTGTACTTCGCGGCAGGTAGAGCCGGTCTTGTTCTCCAGCCGCTCAACTGGCGGCTCGGCATCAAAGCGCTCATCGGTCTCATAGCGGACGCATCCCCGAAGGTGATCATCACAGCCTCCGAATGGTCGGAGACGAAGCAGGAACTGCAGCGTTCGGTGGATGTGGATCACTGGCTCGAATTCGGTGCCGATTCCGACGGCAGCTACGACGAACTGTTGGCCCGATCGAGTGCTTCCGAGCCGATCTGGACACCGTCGATCGGCGGAGACGACCCGTTCTTCATCCTGTACACCGGAGGTACCACCGGTGAATCCAAGGGCGCCGTCCACACCCACACCAGCGCCGCCAATGGCATGCTCAATCAGACGGTGGCCGAACGCATAGTCCCCAACGACGTCTACATGCTGACCGGGCAGATGTACCACATTCCCGTAGTCCTCTCGATGAACTACATGAAGCATGGGTGTCCAGTCGTGTTGGTGAACTTCGAGGCGAAGCAAGCCTTGGAGATCATCGAAGCCGAAAAGGTATCCGCATTCCTGGGCATCACGACGATGCTCAACTGGATGATGGCAGTTCCCGACTTTGCCTCGTACGATCTCGCGAGCCTTCGCAACATCCAGTACGGAGGCGGGCCGATGCCGTCGACCATCGTTCGGGCGGCCTTGGAATCGTTCCCGTGCACGCTCATTCAGGGATACGGCCAGACGGAGGGGACGACGATGTCGTTCTTGTCGCAGGAGGATCACCTCGACGCGGTCAAAGGAAAAAATGTACAGCGGTTGAAATCCTGTGGCCGCGAGGGGTTCGTCACCACCATCCGGATCGTCGACGCGTTCGGCGAAGAAGTTCCGCGGGACGGGAAGACTCCTGGCGAAATCGTCGTGCGTTCCGAGGCGAACATGATCGGCTACCTCAACAGGCCAGAACTGACCAAGGACACTCTTCGCGACGGCTGGATGTGGACCGGTGACATCGCAACCTGGGACGAGGATCGCTACGTCTACATCGTCGACCGCGCGAAGGACATGATCATCTCCGGTGGCGAGAACATCTTCAGCGTTCAGGTCGAGGAAGCCATCGGCGCGCACCCAGCGGTGTTGGAATGCGCCGTCATCGGCATCCCTGACGACGAATGGGGCGAGGCCGTGAAAGCCGTCGTCGTACTGAAACCCGGAACGGAAGCCACCGAGCAGGAGATCATCGACGTCGCGAAGAAGAACCTTGCGTCGTACCAGAAGCCACGATCGGTCGATTTCGTCACAGCACTGCCCAAGGCGCCCACGGGCAAGATCATGAAACGTGATCTGCGGACGCCCTACTGGGAAGCCGCAGGTAGAACTGTATGACCGAGGAAGAACTGCATGCGCTGGTGGGAACGCGCATGCCGGGAGGTATCCGAACGCTGGAAAAATGGTGGGTCAGCCTAGTTCTCGACGCGATGGAGTGCTCGCCCCAGGACGGTGCATCTCACCCGACCTTCGTATTCCTGGTCGCCACCGGGTCGATGGGGTGGACGTGGGACGAGCTGTTTGCTGTGTTCGCCGCGACCGACGCTGACGGCCCGATGTTCGGGGAGACCGACACCGTCGTCCGCGTCCCATTGCAGACCGGCACCACCTACGCGGTGACCGGTGAGATCGTCTCCGCCGCCCGTAAGACAGGAAAGAAGACGGGGGTGTTCGACATCGTCGGATATCGGTTGGATATTCACGATTCCGCAGAAAAGCTCGTGGCGTCCACCACCAACTCGATCGTGTTCCCGCGTCGAGAGCAGGCCGCATGAGCATCGAAGTAGGACAGGTGCTTCCGTCGCGCATCATCGATCATGTCGATCCGGAGAAGATGAAACTGCTCTCGGCGTTGATGCGTGATCCCAATCCGATTCACTTCGACCGTACTGCGGTCGCCGCACTCGGCATGGGGGACAAGACCGTCAACCAGGGGCCGTCGAACATGGCCTATGTGCTGTCGATGCTGGGGGCGTGGGCCGGCGGCGTCGATCGAATAACGCACTACCGCTTCCGCTTCCTCGGAAACGTCTTCGAAGGTGATCGACTCGAAGCGACGGGGACAGTGACGAAAGTGAACGACACGCCGAGTGCATTCGAAGTCGAATGCACGCTGGCATTGACCGTGATCGGCGCAAGCGAAGTTCTCGCAGGCGTCGGAACCGTACTCGTTGAGAAGGAGTGAACATGACAGGTCGCCTCGAAGGAAAAGTTGCCTTCATCACTGGAGCCGCTCGCGGCCAGGGACGCAGCCATGCAATCAGATTGGCGCAGGAGGGGGCGGACATCATCGCCGTCGACATCTGCGAGAACATCGACACGGTCACCCCGTTCTATCCTCTCGGCACCGAGGACGAGCTGGCGGAGACCGTGAAGCAGGTCGAAGCCCTCGATCGTCGGATCTTCGCTCGCCGTGCGGACGTGCGCGACCTCGATCAGTTGCAGTCCGTGTTCGACGAGGGTGTCGCTGAGCTCGGCCGCGTCGACATCGTCGTCGCGAACGCCGGAATCGCCACGTACGGGCGCTCCTGGGAACTGACGAGCGAGCAGTGGAAGGACATGATCGACGTCAACCTCACCGGCGTCTTCCACACCGCGAAGGTGGCTATTCCGGCGTTGATCGAAGCATGCCGCGGTGGGTCCATCGTGTTCACCAGCTCGATCGGTGGACTCAAGGGCATTCAGCAGGTCGGCCATTATGTGGCCGCCAAACACGGCATTGTCGGCCTCATGCGCACAATGGCGAACGAGCTGGGCCAGTACAAGATTCGCGTCAACACCGTTCACCCGACCAACGTCGACACCATCATGATCCAGAACCCCGGCACCTATTCCATGTTCGCGCCGGGTGATCCGGAGCCGACGCAGGAGAAGGCAATGGCCGGGTTCGCCTCGCTCAACGTACTTCCGGTGCCGTGGATCGAGTCTGTCGACATCAGCAACGCAGTGCTGTACCTCTCGAGTGACGAGGGCCGCTACATCACCGGAGTCACCCTGCCCGTCGATGCGGGCGCCTACGTCAAATGAAAGGAACCATCATGACCAGTGCCCTCGTGACCCATGATCTCGCCTACCGCGCGCAGGCGGCGCTGTACGCCTACGCGTTGGCGGCCGATGCCGGAGATCTCGACACTTTGCGAAGTCTCGCGGTCGAGGACGTCGTCGTCACCCAGGCTGGGGAAACCAAGCACGGAATGGAACCGTTTCTCGACATCTACCGGGCGTTTGCAGCGTCCGACGTCGAGGTCTCACGTCACATCGTGACCAACGTGTTGGCATCGCAGGAAGATAGCAATGGAGTGCGCGTCGACGCCTACTTCGAAGCCACCTTGTTCAGCGCTGACAGTACGTCCCGCATCTTCGGTAGGTACGCAGACTCCATGGCAGACGTGGACGGCTCCATGAAGCTGGTCCACAAACGTATTCTCGTGGACAGAATAATGGAACTACCTGCCGCCACGAGCGCCTACGTACCGTACGCATCGCGCCCGTGAATCGGGTCGGGATCGACGACAACGAGAATCTCGAGTCGGTCCGCGCGACGGCCGAGGGCCGCTCGACATTGATTGCGACGCAGACCGAGTGCACCTTCGCGTTCACCACCGAGGCAGGATGGCCGGCGGGCGTCGTCATGAGCTATCTGTTCACCCGCGATCGTTTCTGGGTGACTGCGGCAGCCGGGCGAGCCCATGTACGGGGAGCGGTCCGTGACCCGCGGGTGAGCTTGGTGATCTCCAACGCAGGCACCCCGCTCCCCGGACGGCAGATGCTGTCCATCCGCGGCACCGCCACTGTCCATACCGAGGAGGCGGTGAAGTCCTGGTTCTACCCGGAATTCGCGCGTCACCTCGCACCCGGAGACCCGGACTCGTTTGCGGCACTTCTGAACAGTCCGAACCGCGTCGTCATCGAAGTAGAGGCCGTTCGCGTTGCGGTGAGCCATGATTCGACCAAGATGCCCGGTGACGGGCGAGGTGGGTTCGGCGGTCAGTCTCGGTAGGTGGACCAGGTCGGCGCGGATTCCGGATAATCTGCGCCGGCATACCTGGTCTGGGGCCAGCGGATGCGCTGGTCGGTGCGAAAGCTCGCGCTCATGGCTTCGAACGGCACGGCATACATGAATGTCACCGTGCGGTGCTGGAAGCGCCAACGATCGGTCATCGTGTAGCGGTCTGTATAGCGAAAAGCGCTCATCATCAGCGTGTCGCGAACAGCCAGCTCGGCGTGTCCGGTCATGCGTCCCGTCGCGTGCCGGGGATCGTCGACGGTGATCAGGTGAATCTCGGGAGTGTGCAGCATCGTGGTGTAGCGATCCATACTGTCGACGTAGAACGCGCGCAGTTCGTCACGGCCCGTGAGGGTCTTTCCCGCGACGGTGAACGATGCATCGGGCGTGTACATCTCGAGCACCGACTCGATGTCGTGATCGTCGACGGCCATCGAATAGGCGCCGGCGAGCTCGCGGATCGCATCCTTGGCGATCAGGGTGTCCAGCGGGTCCATGGTGTTCCGTTCCAGCAAAAAACGTACGTGCGTGTGTACCGGATACTGGCACACACGCACGTACGTTTGCTTGTCATCAGGCCTCGAAGCCGTCCATCTGCGGCGGCGTCAGTGGTGAAATAACTCGGGAAGAGATTTTCCAGCCGTCGTCGGTACGAACGTAGGTGTCTTCGTTCAATGCAATTGCCTTGAACGCAGCACCGCCTTTGGTGTGGCCCTCGGAGAACACGTAATTGGTTCCGTGCGCAGTGGACTCGGAATCGAAGTGCACGAGATGGTTGGTGATGATGTGAAACTGGTCCTGCACCTGTGCCGCGTCACGTTCGAAGAAATCTCCGATAGCCTCGTGACCCTCGTATCGAGCGAGCCCGACGGGGGTCGCGTCCCAGACGGCATCCGACGCGAACGCGCTCAGCGCCAACTTCGGGTCGAACTTGTCCAGGCCGAGGGCATAGGTGTGCGTGGCGGTGATGATGTCGTTGATACTCATGCTGCTCTCCTAGTCGTCGTACACGATGACGCCGCGAATGTTCTTACCGTCGCGCATGTCCTGAATTGCCTCGTTGATCTGCTCGAGCTTGTAGGTCTTGGTGATCAGCTCGTCGAGCATGAACTCGCCGCGCCGATACATGTCGGCGATGAGCGGTATGTCGCGGCGGGCGGTGGTGGTGCCGTACAGGGTTCCCTGCAGCCGCTTGCCGGACATGGCGAAAGTGAAGAGGTCGAACGGTACGTCCCGCTGTGTGACGGGGGCGGCCGAGGTCAACACCAACGTGCCACCGCGCCGCGTCATCTCCTGAGCTGGGTTGAGCAGGTGGCCGTATGCGATGTCGACGGTGATGAGCACCTTGTCTGCCCCCTGACCGTTCGACAGAGAATCGACGAGTTCTTTTGCCTGCTCCAGGTTTTCGACGGTATGGGTCGCACCGAACAGCTTGGCCTGATCGCGCTTGTACTCGACCGGGTCCACAGCGACGATGTACTTTGCGCCCTTGTGTCGGGCGCCCTGGACGGCATTCATGCCGACACCGCCGGTGCCGATGACCACGACGAGGTCGCCGAGTGTCACCTCGGCTGCATAGACCGAGGACCCCCAGCCGGTCGGCACGCCACAACCGATCAGCGCTGCCTTGTCCAGCGGGATGTCCTTGCCGATCTTGACGCATGAGTCGATATTGACGACGACGTAGGGCGAGAACGTCCCGAGGAACGAGAACGGACCGACTCCCTGGCCGCGAGCATGTACGCGGTGGGTGCCGTCGGGTGCGAACCCGGCCAGCACTCCGGCGCCCATTTCGCACATGTTGGACCTGCCGATCGTGCACATCGCACAGTGTCCGCACGATGGGAGGAAGGAGAGGACTACGTGGTCGCCGATGTCGAATCCGGTGACATCCGGACCGAGTTCCTCGATGACGCCTGCGCCCTCGTGTCCGCCGATGATGGGGGCCCAATCCAGCGGGATATCACCGGTGTCCACGTGATCGTCGCTGTGGCAGATGCCCGATGCAGCGAGCTTGATTCGAACCTCTCTGCTCTTGGGCGGATCGATCTCGATTTCTTCGACACTCCAGCCCGAGCGTGTGCCGGGTTCCCAGATCAAGGCTCCGATAGTTTTCACTTCTACTCCTTCGATACGACGAACGGCGCTGTCCACGTGCGAGGTTGGAATGATGCGCATAAATTGATGTGACAGCAGTCACCCTATCCATGATAATGATTAGTGTAAAGAGTGAGATGGTAGAAATCGAGCAACGAAAGAGGTGCTGCAATGGTCGGTCATCCCACCAGTCAAACGTTCACACTCGCCTACGGAGACTGCGATGCGATCGGAATCTCCTACTTCGCGATGAACTATCCGTGGATGGAACGCACCTACAGCGTGTGGCTGCACTCCCACGGCCTCGACAGCCACACCATGATGGACACCATCGGCGTCGGCACCGTCGGATTCGGTTCCGAATGCAGCTACCTCGCGATGTGCCGAGTGTTCGACGAGGTCACGTGCGGGATGGAGTTGAATCACATCGGCACCTCTTCGTACATCATCGGATTTGCTTTCACACGAGGTGAAGAACGCGTCGCGTACGGGAAGATCAAATACGCCGTGCGTGGTCCGGACGGACTCAAAGCGTCGATTCCCGATGTTCTGCGCGCGGCACTCGTCTCGCTCGACAGTCGGTGACGACGGCGGTAGAAAATCGGTCTGGGCTCGGTCGTCGGCGCTTGCTCGGTGCCACGGCGTCGGCTGCGTTTGCCGCGCTTGTCGTCGGATCGAATGTGCCCGGTTCACTGCTGCCGATGTACGCCGATCTTATGTCTCTGACTACCTTCACGGTGTCGGCATTGTTCGCGGCCTACCTCGTCGCCTTGGTTCTGACGTTCACCGTCATGGCCCGTACCAGGCTCACTCGTTTCGCTTGGGCATTGCTTCCGGCGTCGCTGCTGGGAGGGTTGCTGGCGGACCTGGCGTTGATCGCCGGCGGCGACAACGTGGGATTCCTGTTCGTGGGAAGACTTCTCACCGGTACGTGTGTCGGCGTCGCGACGGGTGCGACCGCGACCTTGGCGGTCACCGCACGCGGCGAGAAGGGCCGGACCATCGCGGCATCGGGCGCGATCTTCGGTTCGTTCGTCGGTCTGATCCTGGGAGCTGTTGTGGCAGAGTATCTCCCCGGCCCGACGACCACTGTGTACTTCGTTCACATGGCCTTGCTCGTTGCGGTCATCGTCCTTCTTGTCTTCTCTCTGTACTCCACGCGCGTCATTCTTCGCGAGGCGCTGGTCGAACCGGTCCTCTCTCACGTACCCAGTGTTCACCTCGATCTGTCCGGTCGGGCTCGCGCGGCTGGCTACGGTATCGGCCTCGCGGGCTGGGCTATCGGCGGCATCGCTGTCGGCATTCTGCCTACTGCGGTGCGCGAGCAGACGGGGAGTACTTCGCTGATCGTCGGGGCACTCGCACCGGTCGTTCTCCTGTTCGTTGCGTGGACCTCACCGTTCGTGTTCACCGCACTGGGGGTCGCTCTGCGCCCGGTCCAGTCGCTGGGTCTGATTGCAGCCGGAGCGGTGTTGTGCGCAAAGGGAGTTGCGCTATCGAATCTCGTTCTTGTCCTCGCCGGCTGTGTTTGCTGGGGGTTCGGGCAGGGCTTCGCTTATGCCTGCGGGCTCCGAATTCTCACCCGCGGGGCGTCTGCCGTGGAGCAGGGCCGCATCGCATCACGATTCGCATCGTTCAGCTACGGACTTACCGCCGTGCTGGCGCTGACGACCGGTGCGGTGTCGACTGCGTGGGGGAGCGCAGTCGGCATGGCCGTTGCGGGAGCGGTATTCGTCCTGTTGTGTTCGGTCGTTGCAGTACTAGGCCACGGTCGGTGGAGCAGCCCCGTGACGGCGTGAAGCCTCAGAGTAAGAACTTCTGAAGCCATGCGCGGTCACCGGAATGCAGGGCATCCGGCCAGTCCGCGGGCCGATGATCGCCGTACGCGCGCATGCTCTTCGGATCACCCAGTCCCTGCTGGTACTCCGAGATCGGCAAGTAATACATATAGGACATCAGCCGGTCGTGGATCTTCCAGATGCCGCCGATGCGCCGGTAAGTGTCTCGATAACGCAGCGCGGTCACCATGGGCACCCCGTTGCGGACGAGTTCTGCGTGGCCGAAGGCGATTCCGAACGCGCGGTGTGGATCTTCGTCGAATCTCACGATATGGCCATGGGCCACGTGATTGGTCGGTCCGAGGGCGTCGAATCTGCTCTCGAATACCTCGACGATCTCGTCGACGCCGTGGGCCGAGAACATGCCGTCCGCTGATCGCATCGTCGCATCCTCGGTGAAGAGTGAACGGATTCCCTCCACGTGTCGTTCGTCCATGACCAGGCAGTACAGGATCGGGAGCTCTGTTATGGCAGAACGCGATTCAATTCGGTCGAGGCGTTCTTCGATGTCGAGGGCAGGCATATATTCCCTTCCTTTTTCATACGTTCACGAGACAGGACGCGTGCCGAGGCTTCAGGATATGCAGTGCCAAGTATATGCGCATGATTAATATGAAATGGGAGTATTGATGAACAGGTTCGTGGTTCCGGCACTCGCTGCGGGTGTTGCTCTGGCGGTGGCGAGTTGTAGTGGGGGGAGCGGTGGTGGTGCTACCGCGTCCGGTGAGATGCCCGCAGAAATATCGTTGTTCTCGGTCACCGACAAGACCGGTGCCGTCTCGTTTGCAGGGACGAATCAGCTCAAAGGGATCGAACTCGCGATCTCCGAGATCAACGAGCAGAACTACCTTGGTGAATCGAAGATAGTCCTCGAGAGTCGCGACACCGAAGGAGAAGCTCAGACGGCGGCGAGCATGGTCACCGAGGCGACGGCCAACCCCGACGTGGCGGCGATTCTGGGCACCGTGACGAGCGCTCAGACTGTCGCTGTGGCGCCGCTTGCGCAAGCAGCCAAGGTGCCGATCGTCTTCACTCAATCCGGTAGTGACGGCACACTCGTGGGTGAATATACCTACCGTGCAACAGCTCCCATGGCCACCTACTACGACCTGGCTGGGGAATATGTCCAAGGCGAGGGGGTGAAGACTCTCGGGGTTCTCTACAACAGTGCGAACCCCACCTTGAGTCAGCTGGCCGAGCAGACCATCCCCGGAATGGCAGAGAAATTCGGCTACACGGTCAGCTCGACGTCCGCAGTGCAGAACACGACGCAGGACTTCACGGCACCGATCGCGAAGCTCCTTGCCGACAACCCTGATGGAATCGCGATCATGATGAACGGGGCTCAGAATGCCACTGCGGTATCGCAACTCCGTCAGGCCGGCTTCGATGGAACTCTCGTGACGCACACCGGCTCCGGTGCCGGAAACCTCACCCCCGCAGGTCCGGCGGGGGCCGGTATGACATGGCCCACCGATTTCACCTACCACGGTACGAACCCCGCAACGCAGGAATTCGTGGAGGCCTACCGCGCGAAGTTCAACGGTGAGAATCCGAACAACTACGCCGCGGAAGGTTACGACGCTGCATGGATGATCGCCCATGCCATCGACTACTCCGGTGGGGCGTCACGTGAGGACATTCAGAACGGTCTGCAACAGGTTGTAACCGAGGGCTTCACCGGTGCGGAAGGTGACGTCACCTTCGAAGGCAATGACATGCGAGTCAAAGGCGCGCTCGTGCAATGGAACGGCACCGAGGAAGTCCTGCTGAGCGAGAAGTAGCTCACTGAGGATCGGGGAAGACGGCCTTCCTCTTTTCGAGGAAGGCCGTCGCGCCCTCGATCATGTCCGGGCTGCCCACCGCCTGGTTGAGCATTCCCAAGCCCGACGAGAACGAGTCACGGGCCGCGTTCCACCACAGATTCGAACTTGTCTTGGTGATTTCCAGATAGCGGGGGCTCAGCGCTGAGATCTCATCGCACCACGACCGAACCGTGTCCTCGAGCTTGTCGTCGTCGACGACCTCGTTGATCAAACCCAGATCGAGCGCCTGCTCGGCCGAATACCGCCGGCACAGCATTGCCATCTCCTTGGCGCGCTTCTCGCCGATCTGAACTCCCATTACGTTCGTAGCCCCGGTGACCGGGGCACTCCCGACGCGAGGGCCTGTCTGTCCGAACGTCGCCGAGCGGGCGGCGACAGCGAGGTCGCAGGCGACGACAAGTTCGTTGCCGCCGCCGGCCGCCGCGCCGTTGACGGCTGCGATGACCGGCCTCGGGCAGTTGCGGATGGCGTCGAACAGCCGGAGAGAGCCTCGATAGAGCCGACGCATCTCTTTCTGGGTCGGTTCGCTGAGCTTGGCCAAGGATCCGCCCGCGCAGAAACTGCCCCCCGATCCGGTGATGACCACCGAGCGGTAGCCCGAGGCGTCGTCGAGTGCGTCCGCGATCGCCGCGGACATCTCCGGGTCGAACGCATTGCGTCGTTCGGGCCTGTTGAGCCGGATCCACAACGTGGCCGGTGTACTTTCGATGATTACGTCGGGCATGTGTTTCCTGTCCTTCGGTACGGGGATACTTCGCTTGTCGAGGGCCTGGGGCAGTTCAGGCTCTATTGTTATAATCAATCGCCTTGATATTCGGGGCGTTCGCGGACTTTTTCTCGTCTGCGAGAAGCTGGGAGGACCTATTCATGACCGTGGCCAATCGCGCACCGAAAGCTGCGATGGTGATCGCGCAGCAGATCATCCGCGACACCTTGCGGCAAGGCCTCACCATCGGAAACCTTCTCCCTCCGGAAAAGGCGATGCTCGAGAAGTACCAAATCGGGCGCGGCACCCTGAGAGAAGCGCTCCGTCTGCTCGAATTTCAAGGCGTCATCGCACTCAAGCCGGGCCCCAAAGGCGGACCCGTCCTTCTCGATCCTGATTCTTCCCACCTGGCCAGCACTGTCATCCTGCTGATGCAGCTCAAGAACGCCCCCTTCAAGGCGATCGCGGAAGCACGCGTAGCGATGGAACCGATGATCAGCAGGCTTGCTGCTCAGCGAATCTCCGACGAGTCCCTCGTCCAACTCAACGGCACCATCGAAGCGATGCGCGATTCGCTCGACGACCAGTACATCTTCCTCGAAGCGAACAAGCAGTTCCACGACATCATTGCCTGGTCCTCGGGTAATCCACTGTTCGGCTACCTCGTCGACTCGCTGCTGGGAATCATGGACGGCACGATTATCGGCATCGACTACCCGGCGCCGCGTCGCGCAGCGATCCTGAAAGCTCATCAATCGATCTACGACTCTCTTCTGGTGCATGACCCCGAGCTCTCGCAGGAGCGGATGGCGGCGCATATCAACGAGTACGTCCGCTACGCCGAGCGGAAGTTCCCCGACGTCATGACCTCCGTCATCCAGTGGGATCGGGCCCTCTAGGCGCTCAGCGCAGGCGAGTTGAGATGCGTTCTTGGGGACGGATGTCAACTCACCTGCGGACTTGCACTATTCGACGCTGATCGCCCGTTCCGGGCAGCTGTCTGCGCCGGCCTGTGCCTCGGCCTTGTGCGCCGGCTCCTGCCCTTCGGGCAGTACATAAGCATGCCCGTCCTCGTCGCGTAGGGCGAAGACCTGCGGTGATGTCATGTGGCACAGGCCATGGCCCTGGCACTGATGCTCGTCTACCGATACGTTCACGACTCCTCCTTCTGAGCGACGCGGGACGCTCTTTGTTTATAGCCACTCCAGTGAGCGCGACTATACGATGTCGGCATTGTGATGTTGACAACATCGTAATCTAGTATAACCATTATCAGCGCAACGTTCGTAATGGTTGCACCAGATTCGCTTGCAGGAGGACACACATGACGGAAAGCGGCCGTTGCCCGGTCATTCACTTCGACCACAACTCACAGGATCACTCGGCTGACCCCGTCGGGTCCTACCGGAAGCTCAGAAACGCAGAGAAGCGCGGTTGGTCGGAGGCGCACGGGGGTTACTGGGTCCTGTCGGACTACGAAGCGGTGTTCGACGCCTCGCGTGACGACGACACCTTCTCGTCGGCACGCAACGAATACGGCGGTGAGGGACTGGCGGTCGTCATTCCCAAGACGCCGATGCACTTTCATATTCCGATCGAGCTCGATCCTCCAGAATTTCGGAAATATCGAAAAATCGTCAATCCGATCACCTCGCCCGCTGCGGTCGAGAAGATGAAGGACTTGGTCGAGCACCACACCACCGCGTTCATCGACAGCGTCATCGAAGCGGGGGAATGCGACTTCACCTCCGTCATCGGTGTGCCGGCCATCGTCACGGTCGACTGGCTCGGCCTTGGGATCGAGGACTGGAAGACCTATGCCGCAGCGCACCACGAGGCGCTCGCAGGCGTGCCGGGGTCGCCGCACTACGAACACGCCATGAAGGTGGACTTTCCGTACCTGTCGGAAAAGATGCGTTCGGTCATCTCCGATCGCCGGGTGAACCCGGCCGACGACGTCATCAGCTACCTGGTCCAGCAAGAGGTCGACGGTAGAGTCCTCGATGATTTCGAGGTGTTCGCTATGGTCGAGCTTCTCGTCGCAGGTGGTACCGGCACGACGGCATCGCTCGTCAGTCAAACCCTCGTGTGGCTCGCTGATCACACCGATGTGCGGCAACGTCTCATCGACGACCCATCGTTGATGGACCACGCCGTGGAGGAATTCCTCCGATACTTCTCGCCGACGCAGGCGCTTGCGCGGACCGTCACCGAGGATGTGGAGTTCAAGGGATGCCCGATGCAGAAGGGAGATCGCGTCCTGCTGTCGTGGGCTTCCGCCAATCGTGACGAAGCACTCTTCGAAAATCCGGACGAGATCGATATCGACCGGTGGCCCAATCGGCACACCGCGTTCGGCATCGGAATGCATCGATGCTCGGGTTCTCACCTCGGCCGACTGATGGCGAAGACCCTACTCACGCAAATTCTCGAACGCATGCCCGACTACACGATCGAACGCGACAAACTCGAGCGTTACCCACACCAGGGCACCAACATGGGTTGGCAGCGCATTCCTGCGCACTTCACCCCAGGAAAGCGCATTCTCGCCGACGGCGAGGCGCTTGCCGCGTCCACCGCACCCGCGACACCCATGTACTGATGAACAGAATTGTCATAGTCGGCGGCGGACTTTCCGGCGCACGAGCATGTGAATCCTTGCGTGCCCATGGCTTCGTCGGAGAAATCGTGCTGCTGGCCGCAGAGGATCATCTGCCGTACGACCGGCCGCCGCTGACCAAGGGAGCGCTGAAAGCCGACGTCGACACGCAATTGCGAACCGACTACGAAGCTTTGAAGGTCGACGTTCGAATCGGCAGTCCTGCACTCGGTTTGGACGCGAAGGCCAAAAAGGTTCGTACAGCTGCAGGTCCGGTCGATTACGACGCGCTGATCATAGCTACCGGTTCGGTACCCATCATGCTTCCGGGTTCGGCACGGCAGCTTGCAGTACGGACGGTCGAGGACGCCCGTGCCCTCCGTGAGCACCTACGTGCAGACGCGAAAGTCGTTCTTGTCGGGGCCAGTTGGATCGGAGCCGAAGTTGCGACGGCAGCTCTTGCCGCCGGAGCGCAGGTGACGTGCATCGAATTCGGACCAGCGCCGCTGAGCAACGCTCTGGGGGAAGAGATCGGCAAGAGATTCGTCGAGTGGTGGACGTCGGTGGATCTTCGCCTCGGTGTCGGCGTCCACGAAGTGACCGACAGCGGAGTCACCCTCGACAACGGCGAGGAGATTGCGGCCGACGTCGTCGTCGCGGGAGTCGGTGTCCGACCGGACACCGACTGGCTTTCCGGATCGGGACTCGAGATCGATCGCGGCATCGTTGTCGACGAGTACCTCCGCACGTCCGATCCGCATGTGTACGCAGTCGGCGACGTTGCAGTGCGGTGGTCTCCACGGTCGAAGAAGAAGCTACACGTCGAACATTGGGACGAAGCCAGAACAGGTCCCGATGCGATAGCACGAACATTACTCGGTGACAGCATGATCCACGATCCAATCCCGTATTTCTGGAGTGATCAGTTCGGCCACAAAATCCAATACGTGGGCCACCACGAGGCGTCGGACACAGTCGTCGTACGCAGCGGTCCCGACAGCAAGTGGGCCGTCGCGTGGATCGATGACAACGGCACGCTCACAGCTCATCTCAGTATCGATTCACCCAGGCTCATGATCGCGGCCCGTGCCGCGATCGCTGCGGGCGCCCGGCCCGACCCAGGAAGCCTTCGCGACATCGATCGATCGCTCACCTAGCTCGAACCCCTATCACCAGGAGATGTACCGATGACCGCTACAGTTCCCAACCAGACGACACTGAAGAGCTACGACAAATTGTTCATCGGCGGGAAGTGGGTGCAGCCGTCCTCCGACAAGATGATCGACGTGGTCTCGCCGATTACCGAAGAGCTTCTCGCAACCGTCCCCGAGGCTCAGCCGGCGGACATCGACAAAGCAGTTGCTGCCGCTCGCAAGGCATTCGACGAGGGCCCCTGGCCTCGGATGACGGCAGCCGAACGAGCTCCGTACCTGATTCGCATTCAGGAAGAGGTGGAAAAGCGGTTCGACGCCATGGCAGCGGCATTCACAGCAGAGATCGGTGCCCCGGCGGGAGCAAGCGTCGCGTTCCACAACAATGCACTCAAGATGTGGGGAGATGCGTCGACGCTGCACGAGCGCTTCGAGTTCGAAGAAGAGCGCACATGGGCCGAAGGACACGGAAAGCTGGTACGTGAGCCGGTAGGCGTCGTCGCGACGATCATCCCGTGGAACGGGCCGGTCGCCACCGCCTCGCTGAAGATCGCACCCGCACTCGCTGCAGGTTGCACCGTCGTTCTCAAGCCGGCACCGGAAGGCCCCGTCAGCACCATGATCCTCGCTGAGGCCTTGGAGGCAGCAGGTCTGCCGGAAGGCGTCATCAGCTTGCTACCCGGTGGGCGTGAGACCGGTGAATACCTGGTGCGTCACAAGGACGTCGACAAGGTCTCCTTCACTGGATCCACTCTGGCAGGCCGCCGAATTATGAGCATCTGTGGCGAGCGAATCGCGCGCGTCACTCTCGAACTGGGCGGAAAGTCTGCCGGCATCATCGCCGACGACATCGACCTGGACAAAGTGTTTCCGGCATTGGCATTCGCGGGCATCGGGCACAGCGGTCAGGTGTGTGCCGCGATCACCCGCATTGTCGTTCCGCGCCACCGACAGGACGAAGTGGTCGAGACCATCAAGACCATCTTCGAGTCGGTGCCCGTCGGCGATCCGCGCGAGGAGGGCACCGTCATCGGACCACTCGCCGCGGAGCGGCAGCGCACCAGGGTTCTCGACTACATCGAGATAGGAAAAGCTGAAGGTGCCCGGTTGGTCACCGGTGGTGGACGCCCGGCCGGTCTCGACAAGGGCTGGTACGTCGAACCGACGCTGTTCGCCGATGTCACCAATGACATGCGGATCGCCCAGGAAGAAATCTTCGGACCCGTCGTCGTGGTCATCCCGTTCGACGACATCGACGAGGCCGTCGCGATTGCCAACGACTCCGACTACGGCCTGTCCGGAGCCGTCTACGCTGAGGACTCCGCGTTGGCCGAGACCATCGCGCGACGCATTCGCACGGGTCAGATCTCGGTGAACAGCTGGGATATGTGCGTCACCCAACCATTCGGCGGTTACAAGCAATCCGGGCTCGGCCGTGAAGGCAATGTGGAGGGCCTCAGTACCTTCCTCGAGACGAAGCTGATTCAGTTCGCGAACTAGCTCTGCAAACGAAGAAGGGGCCCCAATGGGGCCCCTTCTTCGTGGTCCGGGTTATGCCGGAATATCGACGCGCACCGATAGCAGGCTTGCATCGCGAGTGTCTCGCCGTGCATGCTCCGACGATGACGGGGCAGCACAAGCGAAGAGAGTTCGACCGTCCTGGCCTCCGAGCATGCAGGCGAAAACCCCTGTCGGAAAGACCTTTTCGTCGATGATCTTCCCGCCCTCGACGACCCGGATCAGTCGCTGGTGCAGTGCGTCGGCGACCCAGATTGCACCTTCGGAGTCGAGACCGATACCGTCCGGGGCTACCTGTGCTGCGCCCATCGCGTCCTTGACCGTGGTGCGGGGAACCTCGGGTCCGAACGAGGCCCACGTTCGACGGTTGCTCAACGCACCGTCGTCGGCGATGTCGAAGGCGGTCATTCGGTTGCCCATGGACTCCGCGATAACCAACGAACGGTCCTGTGTGATGACCGAACCGTTGGGGAACAACAGCTCTCCCGCCGCGACGTCGGCGTCACCGTTCGGCGCCACATGGATCAGGACGGCGGATTCGACGTAGGACCGACTTCGGAAGTCGAACCCGAAAGTACTGATGTAGGCGTGACCTCGGTCGTCGACGGTCATGTCGTTGAGCTTGCCCGTGGCCAGGTGTGACACGTCGGCATGGGTGATCAAGGTGCCGTCGGCTTCCCGGCGAAGAACCAGGCCGTCGACCATCGACACGATCAGCAGTCGGCCGTCGGGCAACCACCCCAGTCCCGAGGGCTGGCCCTCCGTGGTCGCCTCCACCCGCACATCGCCGGCATCGCCGATCGAAAGTACCTCGTGCGCATAAAGATCCGATACCCAGATCCGTCCGTCGTGCCAGCGAGGGCACTCGAGAAACGCGCGATCGGTCACGACGGTCGAGATGACGGTTGTGCTCGTCATGTACTGCCTCCTTGGAAATTCGATAAGCATGCTGACGAAATATCGCGGTAAAAGCCAACTGGGTCAGCAGATCGACCCGGTGTTTTGCAGCCGAAAGTCATTATGGGGAAAGGGGACTGGTAAATCATGACAACGCTCCTTCCCCGTCGAGCCTTAGGCCTGTGGCCATTTATGCACTCGACTGTATCAAATACGGTACTAATCATACGCAGGAATAATCTTCATGGTCGGTGTCGGATTCGTACTGTTCGTCGAACAGGTCAGCGCAGCATTTTGCTATTCTTTCGACGCCGCCACCATCTGGTCACGTTCGACGACCTTGACGCGTTCGCGGCCTTCGGTTTCGCCGAGGCTGCGTTCGTGGGCGTCGAGGCGGTACCAGCCGTCCCAGGTGGTGAAGGGGACTTTCTTGCTCTCGAGGAAGTCGGTGACGGCCTGTTCGGTGGGTTCTGGTGCGGCGGTGAAGTTCGGTGCGTCTTCGAGGAGGTTGGCGACGGTTTCGTTGGCGTCGCCTTTGGTGTGGCCGATGAGGCCGACGGGTCCGCGTTTGATCCAGCCGGTGACGTAGGTCGCGGGTACCGCGGTGTGCGAATTTGCAGGAGTGGAGCCTGCGGAATGACCGTTGACAGTGTCGAGGACGCGGCCTGCCTCGTTGGGGATGGTGCCGGCTTGGTCGTCGAAGGGGAGTTGGGCGATGTTTTTGGAGAGGTATCCGACGGCGCGGTAGACCGCTTGGACGTCCCAGTCGTTGTATTTGCCGGTGCCTTTGACGTTGC